>CAWCPJ010000001.1:0-2075385 GCA_963797435.1 uncultured Verrucomicrobiae bacterium
CCAATGCGGCTACCGGTACATGTTTGCCGGAGTCGCGTTTGAGTTCCGCGTTCCGAGCGGAGCGACACGCCCGGTCGCGAAGCGAACCGGAACAAATGTGGTCGTCAGCGTGAAATTTCGGGGTTTGGAATCGCACACGCGCCAAGCCGCTGCTTCCTGCAACGCGGCGCGGTTCGCCCGGGCATGCAATGTGGCCGCGGCCGGGAGACGCGCCATGCGTGGTTGTGTCCCCTCGGAGCCCTGACTCCGTCTGCTAATCTACTCGCGCCGTTCCCGACGGCGGCTCACGTGCACAACCTAGTCCCGCACGGGCGGTGCGACATCCGGGCGCCGGACCAACGCGCGCTGGGGGATTGGCCGGATACCGTCGGTGCGCGGTGGTAGTAGCTTGGAGCGCCTCAGCCGCGGAGCGAGGTCGCCATCGGCACCCCGCTGCCGTCCACGAGAAAGGAAAGCACCAAGGAGTAGCATCATGACACTGAAGATTACCGCCACCGATGTCTGGGCCGCCGAAATCGAGGACTCGCCCAACGGCCTCGCGCGAACCCTCACCGGCCTCGCCGATGCCGGCGCGCGACTCGACTGCATCATCGCCCGGCGCCAGGCCGACAAGCCGGGCACGGGCGTCGTGTTCGTCACACCGCTGGGCCAGGCCGGAGTGCGCGATGCCGCCGCCAGCCTCGGATTTTCCGAGGCCGGGCGAATCACCACGTTGCGGGTGGAGGGCACCAACCGGGCCGGCTTTGGCGCCCGCCTGGCCCGGGCCGTCGGCGACGCCGGGATCAACCTGCGCGGCTTCACCGGAAGCGTGATCGGCCGGAAGTTTGTCTGTTTCCTCGGTTTCGACAGACCCGAGGATGCAGCTGCCGCGGCCGATGCCATTCGTGCCCTCGAGCCCGTACCCACGGCGACACCCGCAGCGCAGGCGAGCTGAGGCTGCCTGCGACCGCCCCCGCAAGCCTCTAGCTTGGAACTTTCGCACCGCGGGAGGACCCGCAACCCAGGGAGTGGACACAGAGGTCACGGAGATTCGAGCCGAGACACGTTCGGCCCCGTTTGTTCCGGTTCGCTTCGCGACCGGTCTTGTCGATGAAAGAACGCGAGACTTCGAAGACGTCTGAGATAGAAAGACTCAGTCCCGGATTCTCACGTTCTCGCGTTCTTTGCTGTCTCGCGTTCTTCTGTCGCGCCCGGCAGCTGCGTTGGAGGGTAACGACAACGTGGCCGGTTTTCCCTCGGACGATGAAGATTCCGCGCGAGCGTGCTGTCCCGAAGATCTCTTTCCCACGCCGGCGGCAAATGGAGAGCACGAGGCAAAGCATCAGCCCGTTCAGCCAACCGCGTGGTCGGGCCGGACCTGGCGTGCGTGCCCCGAGCCCGCCGCGGCTCAGCGCGATGATGCTTTCGCGCTCTGCCGTTCCACACTCAAGTGCTCGAGCTGGTCGCGCGCTTGCGTGATCGCGTCGCGTTGCCGCTCGAGGAGAGTCACCGCATCCGGCATCAACTTCTCCTCGTCCAGCGCATGGTTGTAGGCCGTCAGGGCGGCGTTCTCCGCCTGCACGAGAATCGCCAGCACTCCCGCCGTATCACGCGACGCCGCTGCATCCTGCAGCGGCTTCCATTTGCCCGACAGCGCTTCCATCTGATTCGCGTCCGGATCCGCGCCGCCAAAGCGATCCGCCGTGCCGTGCAGCTCGCGCAGGAATCCCGCTCGCTGTTCGCCCAGCGCGATGAAAAGGGCTTTCAGGGAGGAGTCATCGAGGTCGGCCGCGGCCGCGCTGTAACCGAAGTGACTGCCGCCACAGGTCGCGAGCAGACCGTTCAACACGCCCAGGGTGTTCACTTGTTCGATCGTCATGACACGTGCACCCTACCGCCGATCCCCGGATATGCATCCCCTGACGGCGAAAAACTTCCGAAGATGTGCAGCGACCACCGCCCATTCCGAAGTGCGTCGCATCATGTTGCATCCGGCGCGCCCCCGTGGCCAATTTGGGGCGGATACCAGTACCGGCTCTTTCGAGCGCCGCGATGCACCATCCGGAGACCAGCAGAGTCGTCGCTTGTCGCACCGGGGCGGCCACGACAAGCTGGAGCCTGTTCTACCCTTTCCCCATGCCGCTACTCAATCGTCGCTCCTTCCTGAAATCGTCCGCGCTGGCGGCGGGCGCCGCTCTCGCCGCGCGTTTCACCCCGTCGACCTGGGCCCGGCCCATCGGGGCCAACGATGCCATCCGCCTCGCGGTGATCGGCCTCAACAGCAAGGGTGCGGAGCACATCACGCACCTGCGGGAGATTCCCGGCGCCCGCGTGGTCGCGCTCTGCGACGTCGACCCCAACATCCTCGCGCGAGAGGTTGAGAAACTGAAGGCGCAGTCGATCACGGTGTCTGCCGCCACGGATGCCCGCAGGATCTTCGAGCGGGACGACGTCGACGCCGTGGTCATTGCCACGAGCAATCACTGGCATGCGCTGCTCACGGTCTGGGCCTGCCAGGCGGGCAAGGACGTCTATGTGGAAAAGCCCGTGTCGCACACCGTATGGGAAGGCCGGCAGATGGTGGCCGCGGCGGCAAAATACGGGCGGGTCGTCCAGGCGGGCACGCAGTACCGCTCCGACACCGGCTGGCCGGAAGCGATCGCGTGGTTGCAGGCCGGCCAGCTCGGCGCGATCAAGGCCGTGCACACGATTTGCTACAAGCTGCGGGAATCCATCGGCCGGCGCCTGCCCTGGTATCCAGACTGGCTCGACTACGATATGTTCTGCGGCCCCACGCCCATGGTGCCGCTCGTGCGCAACCAGCTCGAGTACGACTGGCACTGGGTCTGGCGCACGGGCAACGGCGAACTCGGCAACAACGGCATCCATGTGCTCGACCTGGCGCGGCGCATCACCAATCGCACCACGCTGCCCGGGCGTGCCCTCAGCCTGGGCGGACATTACGGTGTCGACGACGTCGCGGAAACCCCGAACGCGCAACTCGTGATCTACGACTATGGCGACGGCGTGCCGATCCTGTTCGAATCCCGCGGCCTTCCGGCCCGACCCGACGTTTCCTATATGGACTCGTTTCGCAGCATGCGCGGACCCAATGGCCTCGCCGTGCTGTGTGAGGGCGGCTACCTCAGCGGATACACCGGCAGTGCCGCCTACAGCTACGACGGTCAACGCATCCAGCAATTCTCCGGGGACGGCGGGGGCGGCCACATGGCCAATTTTCTCGCCGCGGTGCGCAGCCGACACGTCGATGACCTGGCGGCGCCGATCACGACCGGACACGCATCGACCATGCTCTGCCACTTCGGCAACATGTCCCATCGCCTCGGGCACGACGCGGATCTCGCCGTGACGCGGCAGGCCATCGACGCGTTTCCTTCCGCCCGCGACGCCTTGGACGACATGCACCGTCACCTCGGCCTCCACGGCATCGACCTCGCCCGCGTGCCCATCACGCTCGGGCCCTGGGTGCAGATCGACGGACCCGGCGAAGGAGTCGCCGGTGTCGAGGGGGGCGACGAGGCGGTGCTCGCCCGCGCCCGCTACCTCCTCAAGGAAACGCAGCGCGGCGCGTGGCAGATCCCGGAGCAGGTGTGAAACCGCGGCGAGACGGGCCCGGTGTCGCTTCCTCGGCCTCATGGTCGTCGCCGAGCAGTCGGTGCGCGAAGCCCCACACGCGCGCGACGTGCGCGGCGTAGAAGCGCCGCAACGCCGCCACGTCGCCCGCGGCCATTTGCTGCAGGCAATCGCGGTCCACGACTTCGTTGGGCCGACGAGGCACGGGCATGGCGTCGAGGGTCGAGCGATGCCGGGCCTATTCCAGCGCGTAGACTTCAAGCAATACGATGCGCCCCACATTGTCAGGATTGTCCGATCGCACGATCACGGTATAGAGGCCGGGGTTGAGCTCGACGACCATCGCCGCATCGGCCGAGCCTTCACCAAGGGCGAATGCTCCCGCCGCCGCATTCGCGGCCTCGACCGCGTCACGGTTTTCCGTCGTGGCACTCCAGTCGTCGTTGCCACTCACGAAGTCCGGTCCGGCATACAGGTCGAGGCGGGGATTCATCGCGGCGGTCTCGATGCCGTAGCCAAGCAAGCCCGGTCCGATGCCGCGCAGCAACAGGCGCATCGAATGATCGCCCTGGATCACAAAGCCACCGATGAGGACCCCGTCTCCCGCCAGCAGCGGCGCGCGACCGGAGAAGTTGCGCACCGTCAGATCCCCCCGTCCGCCTCCGCCCGCGTTGAGCATGAACAGCTCGCCCAGCACCACGCCGGTGCCGTTGTCGAGCCAGGGCGTGACATGGAAGTGATAGGTTCCGGTGGCGATGTCCTCATAGATCATCTGGTCATTGCCGGAAGCGGGATTGAACGCCGGATCATGCGCCCCCTTGGCCAGCGCGGCGGCGACAATGTCAGGGTGAGTCATGCGCAATAGGTCCCGCGATTGACGGTAGTCTTCAGGCGGCGCGACCTCGGTCCCGCCGGGGAGGACGAGCCTGGACGTCAGGTTGCCGGCGTGACCACCGACGCCAAGATCATCCAGGGCCGGTCCCAAGGCCCGCGCGAGGATGCGTCCGGTGCCGATGCCGTCGAGGACCGCCCCTACGATCAACCGGTTGTCGCCCGTCCCGGCCACCGCACGGATCGAGGCGTTCACCAGCCGGACCTTCGGCGCCTGCAGCGCGAGCACCCATGGTTGCGTGAAGTAGCCTCCCCCGCCCTCCAGGCCGACAAATGCCCAGTAGACCACGCCCACGTCACTCTTCGTGACCGTGAAGGTGTATCGGGCGCCGGACGGCAGGTCCACGACCTGACCATTCCGATACCACGTAACGCCCAGGGACGGCACGCCAAACCAGTCGGCGTCGAGCGTAATGCTCTCGCCGATCGCAATCGCGTCGATCGACGGCACCACGTGGATCGTGGGTGTGTCGACCGCCTTCCATCGCAACACGACCGTCGGCATGCCATCGTCGTCGACGGGCAACTGCGCCATCCAGATTCCATCTGTCGACAGCAGGCCCTGACTCGTGTTCGTCCCGGGATAAGGCAGGTCCGGTTGGCTCGGCAACGGCAACCCGTCCGCGGTGAACAGCAACGCGCTCTTTTCACCCACCGGTGTCCTTAAGTATCCAGTTGCAAACAACAGGCCGTTGTCCAGTCGGCGCAGTACCGTCACCGACGAGTCCGGCAGCAACCAGCCGCCCCAGTCCGGCTCGATGCTTCCATCCTCTCGCATCCGCGCCAGCCCCGGGCTTTCGACCAGGTTGATCCGATCGAATCCACCACCAATCACGGCGCCCCCGGTTGCGCTGGCAACCGCATTGGTGCTGCGCGTGTAGGGCGCGATTTCGCGCGGCATCAAGGCGATGGTTTTGACCGCGTGGCCGGATTCGTCGAGCCGGAGCAGATGCTGGTGGGACGCATTCCAGCTCACGGCCCATGCACCACGCCGGTCATCCGCCAGGGCGGCAGCGTGGATGTCGGGCACGACCCCCGACTCGCCTTCCGGGTGAAACGAGTCATCGAGACTTCCGTCCGCGAGAAACCGTATGAGATCGCGGTCGAACGCAGCACTGGGAGAGTAGGTCTGTCCCGGCGCCAACACGACGACGCGGTCGTCCGCGTCGAGCCACCCCGTGATCGCGGAGAAGTAACCCGAGTCCGCCGGCACGAGAACCTGCCAGGAGCCATCGGCGAACAAACGCCCGAGCCGCGGTCCATCGAGGAAACCTGGATTCACCGAGTCCGCCGTGGTTTGGACATTGGCCGGCGACGGCGTGGGCTCCACGAGCAGGCTGCCATCGCGCAGCGCCGCCACGATGGTCGTGCTGCGCCAGGGCAATGCATCCGGCGCGCGGTTGTTGCGAACGGTGCCGTCGCCTTCCACAATCACGAGCCCGGGCTGCCGGATGCCGCCGGCGAGATCGAAGCGCCCCTGCACGGCGACCGCGCCATCGGGCAGAGCCGTGACCGTGAAAGGGCGTCCTGCCTCGGTCACGTTGACGACGATATCCGGATCGAGCGAGCCGTCGGCCGCGAGTCGCCGCAGGCCGACGACGGGCGGCGCCAGTTCCAGGGACGCGAAATCGCCCCACCAGTTTCCCGCGTGGTCCCGCTGCAGCCAGCGCCCGAATCGCGCGCCCGAATACGGCACGATCGCGGCATCGATGGTTCCGTCGGCGGCAATTCCGACCACGCCGTGCAGGGAATCATCAAGCCAGTTCGCAAAGCACATCACGGCGCCGTTGCCCGCGGGCACGATTCGGCCCACTTGCGGCGGCAGCCAGACGAAGCTGTTGGTGCCATCATCGGCATGCGAGCCTCCCGGCGAAATGTCCGCGATGCCCGGGCCGAGGTAAGTCACCTGGTCCTGGCGAATCTCCGGCAGGATCGGAGCGAACGAGGCATCCGGCGAGCCATCGGACAGCAGTCGCGTCAACTGCAGCGCGAATTCCGTGCTCGAGGCGTTCGACTCCGCAAATACCAGTCGACCCTGATCGTCGAGAACGAGCGCCTGCGGTCCGTAGAGCCACGAACCGCCGACCACGTACGGCGTGAAATCCGGATCCGGGCTGCCGTCGGTCCGAACGCGCACGATGGCGACTCGCGGAAGATCAGGCACGAGATTGCTCGCCTCCTCTCCCGGCAGCGCCTGGTTGAGGTCGACCGGTCCCGCGACGATCCAGCGGCCGTCGGCCAGCGGGACGACCGACTGCGCCGTCAGCGGAAGCGTCCAGTGAAAGTCCGGATCAATCGTCCCATCGGCACGGAGCAGCGCGACCCGGTTGGCGGCAACGGCGCCCAATGTGTCGAAGCTGCCGGCGACCAGCAGGCGGTCGGCGGCGCCCGCGGTGATGGACGTCAGGTAAGCGGCTTGATTTCCGGCCGGAGGCTCCGTCCATCCGGCTGCGAGTGCATAGGTGTCGTCGGTGCTCCCGTCCGGATCGAGCCGGCGGATGACGGTGGCCGCCGACACCTGTTCGCCGCGCAAGAGATAGACGGTGCCGTCCGACTGCACCGCGACTGCCGCGGAACGGTACCACGTATTCGGCGCAAGTTCCGGGTGATATGATTCGTCGATCGAACCATCGCCCTTGAGGCGCACGAAATTCGCCCGCGCCTGGTCGTTCACCCACGCGAAGCCGCCGCTCAGGAGCAGACCTCCGTCAACGAGGAAACGTGCCTCGAGACCGGTGCTCACGACCGACTCCAGCCGCGGCAGCGCCACGTCCGGATAGGATTCATATGCGATCTCGGAAGCTTCCAGCCCCCCGGCCATCAACCCGATGGCCAGCCCAACCAATCCGTGTATTGCCTTCATGCTCGTTGCGACGGGTTCGACTCGGGGATCACCAATGGAATACGTCGAAATGTGGCCGAAGGATTCATGATTGCGAATGTTGTCGCGCAAATCGCGTCGAATCGAAGCGATCATCGCGATCCAGGAACGGCCACGCGGACGCGCCCCCTCGACACCGGGTCGCCGGGCAGCGGCGGTAGAATGTCACGTAATACGCTACCGAAGGACAGCCGACGCAGACGACGTGATTTCCTCGTCCCGTGCCGGCGAACACCGGTACCCCGCGTTCAGCGGTCCGAAAGGATTCCGAGCCTCAGGTGTTCGACGCCGTAATGGCCGCGGCGTTGAGCCGGGCGGCGGCGCTCTGCACATCACGCCCCGTCGGCATCTGGAAGACCTTCAGGTCAAACTCGCCGATCACCGCCAGCAGGTGGTCGAAGATGTCCGCCTGGATGGCTTCGTAGACCGCCCAGCGAATATCACTCGTGAACACGTAGATCTCGAGCGGCAGGCCACGATCGTTCGGCGCCAGTTGGCGCACGAGAAATGTCAGTTCCTGGTGGATCTGCGGGTGCCGGCGGAGGTAGGCGATGCAGTAGGCGCGAAACGTGCCGAGGTTCGTGAGACGCCGGCCGTTCGCGAGCACCGAGACGTCTGCGTCCGCCGATTCCTGGTTCGCCTGCTTCAACTCCTCGAGCTTCGCCTGCAGGTAAGGTTGCAGGACCCGGATGCGCGCCCAGCGCTCGATCTGTTCCGGCGTGGAGAAGCGCACCGTGTTCATGTCGATCGGAATCGCGCGCTTGATCCGCCGGCCGCCCGACTCCTGCATGCCGCGCCAGTTCTTGAAGGAGTCTGACACCAGCGCGTAGGCCGGGATCGTCGTGATGGTCTTGTCCCAGTTGCGCACCTTGACCGTGGTGAGGGTCACGTCGATGACGTCGCCGTCGGCGCCCGCCTTCGGGATTTCGATCCAGTCGCCGATGCGCACCATTTCGTTCGCGGCGATCGTGATGCCGGCGGTGAAGCCAAGCAGCGTGTCGCGAAACACGAGCAGCACGATGGCGGTGACGGCCCCGAGACCGGAGAACAGGAAGACCGGCGATTTCCCCAGCAGCGCGGAGAGCACAAAGATGCCGCCGACCATGATGGCGACGAGCTTGATCGCCTGGCCGAATCCCTTCACCGGCACGCGCGTGCCAAACTCGCCGTGAGCCGTCAGGTCGACGACGGCGTTGATCAAGGCGCAGAACACGCCGACGCCGATCACGATGAGGTAAATGTCGACCGCTGCGTTCACGACCGCGAGGGCTTGCGGTGTCTCGCCGAGGACGTCCGGTCCGAACACCGCCACCACCACCGCCGGCACGACATGGGAAAGTCGTGTGAACACCCCGGCCCTGAACATCGCGTCGTCCCAGGCCATCGGGGTGCGCCGCACGAGTGCACGGATCGCCTGCAGGATGATGCGTTTCGTGATCCAGTTCGCCACTGCCGCGACCAGCACCAGCAGCGTGATGCCGGCAAGCTGGAGAACCCACGGCGCAACGGGTTCGCCGGTGACGTAGCGGCTCAGGAAATTGCTCAGGTAATAGTAGAACGCTTCGATCATCGGAAACGCGCGAGGCTAACGACCTTCCTCAGACCGAGGCAAGGAGCCAGCACCTCCCACCTCGGCCGTAACGATGCAGTCGGACCTGTAGGGCTGGACCTTGTGTCCATGCCGTTACCTCCCATGGAGCGGCACGGACGCGAGGTCCGGCCCTACAACCGATCGGTGTCGCGCGCCACGAGTGAACATTGACGCCGACTGCATGGACAGGCCTCCGGCGAGACTCACGGCACGGCGTAGACTTCGATCAAGGCAATGCCCGTGGTGCGATTTGCGCCGGCGAGGTGGACGGTGTAGGTGCCGGGTTCGAGCGAAACCACGAGGCTGGCGTCGCGGCTGTAGTCCGTCAGCGCAAAGGCGGAAACCGCATTTGCCGTCGCCGCCACGACGACGGGATCGTTACCCACGGCCCAGTCGTCGTTGAACGCAATTTCTCGCGAGCCTCCGGCAATCGCCTCAAAGATCGTGATGGTCGGGTCGGCCAGGGCGCCGCTGACGCCGAGATGGCTGAGTTCCGGACCGACTCCGCGAATCAGCACCTTTTGCGGCACGCTGCCCTGGATGACAAAGCCCGCGATCATGATGTCACCGTCAGTGCCGACCACGCCGCGCGTGGAGATGTTGACGAGCTTCAGGGGTTCGCCCGTCGCCACATCGTAGGCCTCGACAATGCCCACGCCGCCGGCGTTGTTGACGTCGGACAGGTGCACGGTGTAGCCGCCACGCGGCAGCGTCAGATGAAGCGCGGATGACTTCCGGTCGTCGGTGCCCGGAGGCACCAATGGAAACGCGCCCACGCTGTCCATGATTGGGCCCAGCGCCGGATCCCAGTTGTCGTTCTCGTCAAAGGGCGCGGTCTCGCCCGAGCGGTAGATCTCCAGCTTGGGATCGGGCAGGAAGTTCGTGACGCCGTAGTCCGCCAGACGCGGACCAATGCCGCGGATCAACACGTCCTTGTCGCCGTCGAGCACGAAGCCCGCGATCATCACGCCCGCGCCGGTCGCCACCTGGCCGCGCGTCGAAATGTTCACCAGCTTTTCCGTGCGCGCAGCAAGCGCCCGCACCCCCACTTTTGCGTCGCGCGTGGTGGCCGTGCCGAGGTCATTGCTGAACACCGCGTGATAGGCGCCCTCGTCCGCCGCACTCGCACCGGTGATCACGAGGTCGGTGCCGTGCTCGTCGAGCGCGACGCCGTTCTTGAACCACGTGAGCTGCGGCGCGGGATCGCCGGCGCCTTCACAATGCAGCGTCACGTCCTCGCCGGGCAGCACGGTGGCGCCCAGGGGCTGGACGGTGACCTGCGGCTTCGCGTCCACCGGCACGTCCGCGATGACGGTCGCCACGCTGCCGTCCGTCGCCAGGTCGAGCGTGCCTGGATACGACTGCCCGCCGGCCTCCACGGTGAGATCGTAGTCGCCGAGGAAACCGCGTCCGCGCACGCGACCATCCGCGCCCGTGGTGCGCGTGTCGTCGGTCCACCATTGGTTCAGGACGAGATCGCGATAGGCGGCGCCGTTCGGCTTTTCCGTCCAGTCCCGCCGGTACATCGCGGCGCCCGGACGCCAGTGCGCTCCCTCCCAGAAGCCCCACATCTGGAATCCGAGCACTTGCGGCTGGCTGAATACCGCGGTCAGAAAGTCGCGGGTGTAGTCCGCCTGGAGTTCCTCGTCGTCGGTGTCGACGTCGAACTCAGTGATGCGAAACTTCAGGTCGGGGAACGCCTGCGCGTATCGGTCGAGCACCGACAAGACCCGCGGGATGCCGGTGGGCGACGCGTCGAAGTGGCCTTGAAAACCCATGCCGTCGACGGGCGCCCCCTGGTCCAGCAGGTAGCGGACGGTGTCCTCGTAGAACTGCTGTTTGGTCGTGTTCTGCCCGCCCCCGGAGATGATGCCATAGTCGTTGATGAAAAGCCGGGCCGTCGGATGCTGCGCCCGGGCCTCGTTGAACCAGTCGACCATGACGTGGTTGCCGAACAGGTCCATCAGGTCGTGGTTGTCGTAGGGCTCGTTGATCACGTCCCATTCCTCGAGATAATCTTTCGTGGCCGGCACGATGTCGTCGATATGATCGAGCACGTGCTGCAGCACGGCCGGGTCGGAGTTGTCGATCAACGACGAGACGCTGTTGGGCAGGTTGCGCTTCGACGGCCATACGAGCACGTGACCGCGCAGGTGGAAATTGTCATCCTGCAGCGTGGCGAGCGCTGCGAGCGTCTGCGGTTGATTGTAGCTGCTCACCCCACTCGCCGTCCCACGGCGGCCATTTCAAGTCGTTCTCGGTGCTGCCGGCGTTGAACAACTCGCGCAGCTTCGCGAGGTAGGTCTGGTTGTCGGTCGAACTCTGGTCCATCACGCGCGCCGCGACCCAGGCGGTGCCGAACTGAAACTGATGCTGGCGCAGGCGTGCGCGCACCGTGGCCCCGGCGACCGGCAGGCCCGCGGCATTCACCACGCGCACCTCGTAGTTGCCCTTGCGATAGCGCTCGATGCGCTGCGCCGCCTCCGCCCGCCAGGGCGCATCCGCATCCCGACCGTCGTAGCGGAACGACGTGCGCGGCATCTCGTCGATCGTGCGGGTCTTGCCGTACCAGATCGCTTCGACGCCGCCGAGTTCGAGCGTCTGCGGGCGCGCCGCGGCACCGAAACCGAACTTCACGCCCAAGTCGCCGGACGCATAGCTCCCGGACACCGTGAACGGCACGAAATACTCCATCCAATCCGGTCCGGCCGACACCTGTTGCGAAACCGACTTGGTATAGTCCGGCCCCGGACCTTCGACGTAGACCTGGCAAAACACGCTGCCCGTCTCGTCCTGACTGGCGATCGCCCGCAGGAAGAAATGCAGCAGCACCACGTCACCGTCAGCCGTGGCACGATTGCTCTGCGCCGTGACCGCGCTGCTGTAGAACTCGCCGGTCGGATTCTGCACATCGAATCGCGCCGCCTGGGAAAACGGCTCGCCCGTGACCGACACGGTCGTGCGGACGGCCACCGTGCCGCTGCCAACGGAACTGGAGTAGAAGCTGCCGTTGATCGCGATGTCGGCGACGCCGACAAGCGAGGCACCGCCCGAAGGCACGGATTGCGCGGCGAGCAGCGGGCCGAAGCAGGCGCCGAAAGCCGTGAACGCGATCACGGCGCAGCGCCGAACGTACGAAAGAGTCACGCAGCAGGGGTTCATGGGGTTAACTGCCATCATAACAGCTTGTCCGCTTCGGACTCAAGATTAGCGCCCACCTCGTCCACGTTTTCTCCAGAAATCGGAACTTAATGGAGTGCCTAAAGGACGGACGGGGGCCCCGCGAGAGCACGTCCTGTTCGGCGCGATTCAAGCCACCGCACCGTTGCCACTTTCTCAGCGGGTTTCACCGGAAGCTGCGCCGCTGCAGCAGGCTTCGAGGCCGCTGGAAAGCCCCCCTTTGCCGTAAGGAAAACCGACAGATGGCGCAGGATCATAAGTAGCTCATGCAAGGTCCGTTGCGAATTGCTACCAAAAGGGCGGCCCTCGTGGATGTCGCGACCCGTTACAGTTTCGTCGTCACTCTATCGAGGAGATCGCATACATGGGATGGCTCGTAATCACCCCATCAAGCTGAACAGCAGATCGTAACGACATCAAGGATCCACTATTAGCGGCAGGCACGCTCGTGGCGCAACGTATGCTGGTTTTCTAATGGTTTGGCAACTGCAACACCGCGTAGGACCCACAAATCCCATGCAAACTTATACGAAACTGCTACTTGGCGCCCTGACTGCCGCGGCGCTCGGGACGGCTGCACACGCCGCCAGCTACACGATCACACACCTGGCCGGACCAGAGTACCGGTATCTGACCCAAGGAGGGCCGGCTTATACAAATACGTTCGATCTCACCGGGGTCGGCTTTAACCCTGCGACCGAGGACGTCGTTTGGGCGCGAATCAACTTTGCTTTTGCCGACGACGCGTTTCTCGGCGATTTGAAGATTTGCGGAATCTGGCTCGGCGACCCAAAGGAGTACGCTTCGGCCGTCCTCGATGGCGAGACCGTGAATCTTGGCGAGGTGGACGGCAACATCCTCTTCTACGACTGGAAGACGGTCAGCGGTTCGACGGGCAACCTGCTCGCGAACCTCCAGGACGGTCTTTTGACTTACTCGGTGTCGGTGAACTGCGGTGACGCCTGGCTCAAAGAGGTCGACCTCAAGGCATGTTCCACCGTAACTCCACGCGTGCCGGACAGCGGCTCGACGCTGACACTCTTGGGTCTGAGTCTGCTCGGCCTTGTCGCTCTCAAGCGGCGTAGGCAGAAGTAAGCTCCAGCTCCGGCAGTTCGTTTCATGGGCTCGCCTCCCTTGTGGAGACGGGCCCTTTCGCTTCAAACACTCTCGCTTCCACCCGTCGCTCACAGCACCGCCTCCCGCATGCCGCCTTCCGGGTCTCTGGTCCGCCCAACCGAGGCCTGTCCCACGCTTCCTCGGCGCGGCCACGTTGCGACGGTTCCATGCGTCACTCCTTCTTGCGCAGCGTGATGTCGCCGGTGATCGAGGTCACGATCAGATCCGTGCCACCGCCGTTGAGCTTGCCGACCACGAGCTTCCCGCCGGCCATCGGCGGCATCGACGGCATGGGTGGCATCGGTGGAACCGTCACCTCGACGTCCGTGCCCACGTTCACCCTTACGCCCGGCGGATGCGGTGGAGGCTGCGCTTGGGCCGCCGCCGCCGCAGCGGCGACTCTCGCCTCATCCGCCATCGCCTTGGCCCGGTCATTTTCCGCCTTGGCCCGGTCTTTGTCCGCTTCGGCCAGGTCCTTCGCCCGCTGCTTGGCCTGGTCGGCCACTGACTTGGCCCGGTCGATGTTCTCGTCGCCCGAGGACGCATCGTCATTCGAAAACACATTCGAGTTTTCGAAATGCGTCTGCAGTTCCTGGTCCGAGAAGTCCGTGAGCATTTCGCCGCGGAGCGTCCGAAAACGCACGTTGGCCTTGCTGTCGGCCGGCAGGTGCAGGTCCACGTCGCCATGCACCACGGTCATCGAAACGGGATGGCCTTCGACGAGCTGCTTGAATGTCGCGTTGATGTCGCCGTTCACGGACTCGACCAATACGCCGCCCGCCACATCGCCGAGCTCGATGTCGCCGATCGCGCCGCGAATCTCCAGGTCACCGGTCACGTCGCGCACCTCCGTATCGCCCGGGCCCGAACGCTCGAGCGTGACGCGCGTGTTGCGCGGAACCGTGATCGACACGTCGGACGAGTCGCGATGGCGGCCGCCCATCAGGCTGGCCAGGGTGACGGTGATCACGTTGTCTTTTCTCCTCGGCAGAATAATCCCCCGCCGCCGTCGAGACGGCGCAAACCGTCCGGTGCGTGGTTCCTCCGACTTCGGGGCCTGATCGCTTTTGATGATCACCCCGTCGGTGTCGGCGCCGGAAATGGAGGCGTCGCCGAGGCCGAGCCGCACGATGAGGTGCCCGGGCTTGGCCGGATCGCTGAACTTGATGGTCGATTCACCGGCCATGCCGGGGGAAGCCCGAACGCGAGCAGAGTGACCGCTGTCAGGAAAGGGGCACGAAGATTTGAAGTTTTCATGGACGTTGCTGGGAAAGTGGGTGATCGCCGGCGGACGGGGGCGGAGTTCACATCCGGGAGAGCGCGTAGGTGGCGGCGTCGCGCACGGCGGTATTGGACGCGTCGCTGTGCGCAAAAGTGGCGAGCGCACTGGCCGCGGCCGGATCGCGCGTGGAGGCGAGGAGGTCGATCATCGCGAGTTGCACCACCGGCGAACTTTCGCGCGGCAGCGCGGTCGCCACGGCCCGGCGCACTGTCGGGTCATCGGCATACCGATACAATGCCTCGATCGCGTTCTGGCGCACGGTGGCGCTCGGGTCATAGGCGACGATGCCGAGCAGCTCGTTGAGGGACTGCGCCCCGGCGGGCGCGCCATTGGAGGCGAGGACGGTCTTCAGGCGGTCGCCGGTGGACTGTTGCAGCACGGACCAGGTCACGGCCTTGTTCATGTTCTGCACCTCCGCGCGCAGGCTCGCGAGTTCCTGGGCGGTCGCCGACGCGTGCTGGGAGTCTGGATGCAGGCCGCGAACCCCGATCAACAGCCCCGCGGCAAACAACACACAGGCCGCAATCGCGCTCGCGCCTGCGCCCATCACGGTGCGCAACCACGACACCCGTGGGTGTTCCTGTTTGGCGGGCCGAAAGCTGGCGGCCTCGCGCTCGGATTCGAGCCAGGTGTGGAACATCGCACCGAGGCGCGGTCCCGGTTGCGGCGCAGGGCCGGCCCGCAACGCGGCGGACAAGCGGCGCTGCGCCTCGGCTTCGCGCGCACAGGCGGGGCACGTCTGGAGATGACGGCGCACGTGGTCGGCCTCAGCGGCGGTGAGGGTTCCGTCTTCGTAGTCGGCGAGCAGCAGCTGGACGTCGTCGCATTTCATGGGTTGGAAAGTCCGGGAGTCGCCGGTCGAGCCGGCGGCGGCGGAGGCAGGTCGCTCAATTGCAGGAAGGCGCGCCGCAGTTCCTTCATGGCGCGGTGCACGCGCACCTTCACGGCGCCGACCGAGATGTTGAGCACGTCGGCAATGTCGGCGTGCGGCATTTCCTGAAAGCGGGCGAGGATGAGGATCTCGCGCTCGTCCGGCGTCAGGCGTTGCAGCGCGCACGTGAGCAGATGCGCGTCGTCGCTGGCCGTGGCGGACTGGCCGGCGTGCGGCGCCTCGTCGGCCACGAGTTCCACCGCGGGTGCCTCGAGGAGGGGCTCGTCACGGGCACCGTGCCGGCGATAGTCGCTCAGCGTCCGCCGGGCGATGTGGTACATCCACGCGGCAAAGCTGCCGTGGTCGCGATAGGTGTGCCGGTACCGCAGGATCCGGTAGAAGACGAGCTGCACAAGGTCTTCGCTGGAGGCACGGTTTCCCGTCAGGCGCACGAAAAAGCCAAACAGGGCGGACTGGTGGCGAGTGAACAGTTCGCCGAGTTTCGCAACCTCCCCGTCGCGCACTTCGAGCATGAGCGCGTGGTCGGACATCGCTTGCGGGTCTGGCGGAGCAACCTCAATCACAGGGCAATACCCGGACCGGGTGGCGAAAATGGCGGTTGAAGCGAACACGGCACACAATTTATGGGTTGGTTGCCAGAGATAACCGCCCCACCCGTCCGGAGGTTACCGGAAATCCGGCCCGCGTTCGCGGCGGCAATGGGAACTCAGCGGAGAAGTTAGTCTCGGGATGGGTTGTAATGGACAGACGACCTCCGTGCCGGGGGGCCGCGATTCTCCACAAAAATGCGCAAAGACCAGAACGGCCCTTCTGCGCAGTAATTTTCCGTGACTTGGAATCTGCGTCGATCTGCGCCATCTGCGGTCATAAAGGACTGGCATCGAGCGGCTCGGAATTGAACCGCAGATATCGCAGAGAACGCAGACAAGGGCAGGAGGACAGAGGTGGACCCTCCAGAATGACACCGCCAGGAATGGGACGGCCCCGACCAGACTCTTCGACCCCACGCAGTGGCTTCAGCCATGGCGGGGCCCCCGTACCGACGGTTCGGCCCCCGGTGCGGCCTTGCTTCGCAGGGGTTAAGGAGTAGGCAGAAGTCATGCCGTCCCCAAATCGCGCCCCTAACCAGAGTCGCGCCTTCACCATCATCGAACTGATCACGGTGATCGCGGTCATCGGCATCCTCATGGCGATCCTGATCCCGACCGTCACCGGCGCGAATAACTCGGCCAAACGCACCAAGACGAAGGTCCAGTTCTCCCAATGGGCGACGGCGATCGAAGGGTTTCGGCAGGAGTACGGGTACTATCCGGATTTCACCTTTGCGGATGGAAAGATCGATGACGCGACGAAGACAGCAGAGTTTGTTGAGACGCTGACGGGAAAGAAACTCAATGGGACGGCGTTGGTTTCGGCGGATCCCGGTTACAAAGCAGGCAACACAAGGGTATCCCGTTTTGCAGCTTCTCTCAGAACGACCTGAATGCGTCGAACCAACTGCAGGACGCGTTCGGGAACACAGCCATCGTGGTCCTGATGGACAAAACCTACGATGGTCTCGTGAAGATCGATGCGGAGGCGAACGGTGGCGACTACACAGCGGCGCCGGCCATCAATGGCCTCAATGCGCCTCAATTGACCGGTGAGTTCGTCCGCGCCGGCGTGATCTTTTATTCTCCTTCGCAGCCGGGCGGCGACCTCGTGAAATCCTGGGAGTAGCCGGTTCGCGGAAAGGGTTCCCGGATCGAGAGCCGCGGATGTCTTTGCGCGTTTCAGCCAAAGCGGCGCGAAGCGCCCCCCGGAATCAGACATCGGCAACCCATCGCAAGAGCGGCTTCAGCTGTCAGCCCTCGAACACGACGCCTTCGATTCGCGATTAAAGCGATTCGTCCGGCCCGGATGTCTCGCGACCGTTCCAGTGCGGGGTCCACAACCGTCGTTGCACCGACGCATTTCCTACGTGAAACCTCCAGGCCACGGGCACCACCCCGGCCGCCGCGTCCTTCACGGCTGCGAGTGTCGAAAGGCGTAGCCGAGCAGACCGCGAAACGCGACCGCGAATCCGGCTGCGCGCAGGCTGTGGACCATCTCCGCGCGCCGCTGCTCCAGATTGTCGACCTTGTGCCATTCGAAGACGATCGACCCGATGCGATCGTAGACCTCGCGCGACGTGGAGGGGAAAATGTCGTACTCACCCCCCTCGCAATCCACCTTCAGCAGGTCGACGTACTCGAGTTCGTTGTGATCGAGGACCTCCGCCAGCGTGTCGCAGGGAAACGACCGTTGCTCCACCGCGGGATCGTCGGCATAGAAATAGGACGAGACGTGGATTTCGCTCCCGTGCACCTGCACGTTGGCCAGGACTTCCGCCGTCGCCGCCACGCCTTTCGGCACGACGGTGATGCGTTCGGCCAGGCCCGGGTTCAAGGCCACGTTGCGCTCGAGCATCACGCGATTTTCCGTCGTCGGTTCATACGCCACCACGCGCGCGCCGAGTTCGTGCGCGCAGTAGAGGGCGAAGTCGCCGATGTAGGAACCGACGTCCACCACGACCGGCGCACGATTGACCGGAGGCCGAAAGTGCCGGAGATAGAATCGGTCGACGAACTGCTCGCGGACGATCTTCACGTCCCAGCGGTTGTGCCGGACGATGATTCTCAATCCCGATCGCGTGCGAAGGATCGTCTCGCCGTCGTCCCGGCGGTCAAAGGTTCGCAGGTAGGTGCGCCAGTTGGCGAATATCCGGATCGCGTTGATGCGACGCTGACACCACCGTAACGGCGGTCCGACAACTCTTCGAAAAGCAAGGTGCGGTGACACGGGAGGCGAAAGGTTGCGCGACGTTCGCAATATCCGTTCCACCGGTCGCGACGCCGGTGCGGTCACTGGAACGGCTCGATCCGGACCTCCCGAAATCGGGCAGAATGCCGGGCGCGCCTGGGCGATCCCGAGCCTTTTGCCCGGCACGATTTCCTGCGCTACCTTTCCAAACCGTAGTCGTCCGGTGTCCGGCCTCGCCGAAAGCCGCTGGAGTGCGGGCCGAACCAGCTCGGATGATAGGGATCGACCACCCGCACGTCCGCGTGCGCCGGCACCTCGAGTCCAAGGGACCAATACACACCGTTGACGAGCAGGCGCCGCAGCCCCTCGCTTTGCAGGTCGGCGGCCGCGCCCATGGTCGTGCAGAGGATGCGGTTCTCGTGGCCGGCATCGTTGTGATAAAGGCGCGTCCACGCCACGGGCATCATCGGGTCGTTGACCGGTTGCTCCACGTGGTCGGTCGTGCGCCGCTTCATGTGGTCGGCGGGCGGGTCGTCGGGGTGCATGCCCTGCAGGACCTGGCCGCGCAAGAGGATCGTCGCGTCCGCGGGCGGATAGGCCTCGTAGACGTCGGTGGGCACGAAGATGTCGCTGACGCCACGCAACAGCGGATGCTTCCCTGCGCCGGGCTCGATCACGGCGCGGGTCGCCTCGTAGTTGTGATGCCCCCAGTGGTCCACCCATTCCTCGCCGAGCACGCGCTTCCCGAACGTCGCAAAATCCTGATAGGCGCCGCCCGTCGGTTTGAACGCGTGGGTCGACGTGCGCAGGGCGATGATCGGCACGCCCCGATGAAACGCATCGACGAAGTGTTTCATCACCGCGTCGGGCCAATTCCGATATCGCAGCGCCATGATGATCACGTCAGCGGAGTCGAGCGCCTCCGGATCGCCGAGTGAACGCAGGTTGTCCGGGTTGATCGTGCCGTCGGGATCGAGCGCGAACAACACGGTGCAGGCAAAGCCGTGGCGCTGGCTGAGGATCTTCGCGAGCATCGGCATCGATTCCTCGCTGCGGTATTCCTCGTCACCGGAAAGCAGCACGACGTGTTTGCCTTTCGGTTCACCAGCCGGAGCGAGTTCGAGCGCACGCGAAGCGGCGCCGGCCGGCGCGACGAGCGTGGCCAGCGCGGCCGCAACCCACCACGGGGCAATCCGTCGGAAACGCATGCGGCCGAGGCTGGGCGACGCCCCGGCGCGACGCCAGTCTGGAGCCCCGCGGGAGTGCGGATGTTCCACGGCCTTTCGTTTTCGCGTTCCCAATGATCCGCCAGATTGATGATACGGCCGTATCATCAATCTGGCGGGCGGGACCTGAGGCCGAGGTTCATGCGACGCCAAAACAAAAGGCCGTGGCGGACGTTCGCCGTGTCTCTTCCCAAAACCGCTGAATGGGTTGATTCGTCGCTGCACCTTCGGCGGGACATGATGAGTCGCGGAATGCCACGACCGTGCGCCGGAACGTGCGCGATGCATCGCGAAAGGCAACGACCGCTCATAGGCCGAAGATCGCGTTTGAGGAAATTGAATTAACCGATTTAGGCATCGAGTTTCCAAGGGATCGTGTTTCCCTTTGCGCGGCTGGATATTCCGAACGACCAGCTCGCTCGCTTATGTGGAAGAAGATGATTCTGATGCTCGTCGTGATGGTTGTCCTGTTGGGCGGCATCTTCGGCTGGTGGATTTACAAGGGTATCCAGACGGGCAAGGCGATGGCGGCCGAGAAACCGCCCCCGGTCACCGTTTCGACCGCGAAGGCGAAAGCGGAGACCTGGCAGCCGGAGTTGCATGCGGTCGGCTCGATCATGGCGGTTCAAGGCGTGATGTTGACCAGCGAGGTTGACGGACGCGTGACGAAGATCCCGTTTCAATCGGGCAACCACGTCAACGCGGGCGACCTGCTCGTGCAGCTGGACATCTCGAGCGAGGAGGCCCAGTTGCGCAATCTGAAGGCCGGTGTCACGCTCGCCCAGCAGGCCTTGGCCCGCGCCAGGGAGCTGCGCCAGGCCAACGTGAATTCGCCGGCCGACCTCGACACCGCGCAGGCGCAGTTCGATCAAGCCGTGGCCGCCGTCGACAACTTGCGCGCGACAATCGCGAAGAAATCAATCACCGCACCCTTCGCCGGCCGGCTCGGCATCCGTCAGGTGAACGTCGGCGAGGTGTTGCGAAGTGGCACCGAGATTGTGTCGCTCGAAGCACTCGATCCGGTCTATGTCAATTTCACCCTGCCGCAGTCGGATACCGGCAAGGTCACCGCCGGGCAGTCGGTGAAGGTGACGCTCAACGCGCTCCCCGGGCACACATTCACCGGCACGATCAATGCGTTTGACGCGCGGCTCGATCCCGCGACCCGCAGCCTCAACATCCAGGCGACGCTGCCCAACCCCGACGAGCACCTGCGTCCGGGAATGTTCGTCGACGTTGCCGTGCAATTGCCGCAGAACGAAAACGTGATCACGGTCCCGATCACGGCCGTCAGCGCCAATCCCTACGGCGACGAAGTTTACATCGTCGAGCCGGCGAAGAACGCCAGCGGCCCGCCCGGTGCGTCATCGGCTCCGGAGCCAGGCCAAGCCGCGCAACCGGCCGCTCCGGCGCTGCAGGCTCGCCAGGTGTTCGTCCAGCTCGGCGACACGCGCGGCGACCAGATCGCGATCGCCAAGGGTGTTTCCGCCGGCGACGAAGTCGTCACGGCCGGCCAGCTCAAGCTCCGCAACGGCGCGGCCGTCCGCGTCGACAACTCCGTTCAGGTGCCGGACAGCCCGTCGCCGACGCCGCCGAATGAGTGAGTTGACCGGCAAGACGAACAGCGGCCGCGTGGTCGCTGCGCCTCGGCGCGTCGTTGACACCGCCGTAGGGCAGGTCTCCGACCGGCTCGGGCCTCCCGTTTTCGCCGCGGTCGCCGACCGTGGTTCAACCCCGGCGAACCCGGCGACCGGCACGCTGGCGCCGAGGCGAAACCCGAGCGGGTCGAAGACCCGCCCTACTCCGAGCCGATGAAGTTTACCGACATCTTCATCCGTCGGCCGGTGCTCGCCACGGTGGTGAGCCTGTTGATCCTGCTGATCGGATTGCAGGCGATGCTTTCGCTCAACATCCGGCAGTACCCCGTGAGCAACAGTGCCGTCGTCACCGTTGCCACGGTCTACACCGGCGCCAGCGCCGAACTGATCCGCGGGTTCATCACCACGCCGCTGGAACGACAGATCGCGAGCGCGGACGGCATCGATTACATGGAGTCCAACAGCGCGCCGAATTTCAGCTCGATCACGGTGCACCTCCGGCTCAACTACGATCCCAACGCCGCGCTCACGCAGATCACGTCAAAGGTCAACCGCGTGCGCAACCAGTTGCCGGCGGGCTCCGAGGATCCGACGATCGACGTGCAGGTCGGCGAAAGCACCGCGGCGATGTATCTCAGCTTCAACAGCGGGACGCTCGAGCGCAACCAGATGACCGACTACCTGACGCGCGTCGTGCAGCCGAAGCTCGTCTCGGTTGCGGGCGTGCAGAGCGCGGAGGTGCTCGGCGGACGGGTGTTCGCCATGCGCATCTGGCTCAAGCCCGACCGGCTCGCGGCGTTTCACCTCAGTCCCGCGGAGGTGCGCCAGGCGCTGGCCGCCAACAACGCGCTCGCCGCGGTCGGCGCCACCAAGAGCGACGCCCTCGCGGTGAACATCAACGCCTCCACCAGCCTGCACACCGCCGAGGAATTCAAGCAACTCATCGTGCACGAGGAAAACGACGCCGTCATTCGCCTCCAGGATGTCGCCGACGTCGTGCTCGGCGCGGAGTCCTACGACAACACGGTCAGCTTCAACGGCGAAAGCGCCACGTTCATCGGCATCAATGTCCTGCCCACCGCCAATGCGCTCACCGTGATCAAGGATGTGCGCGCGGTGCTGCCCTCGATCGAGGCCATCCTGCCTCCCGGCACCCACCTTACGGTGCCCTACGATGCCACCGCCTACATCAATGACTCGATCCACGAGGTGATCGTGACGCTCTCGGAGGCGCTGCTCATCGTCATCATCGTCATCTTCCTTTTCCTCGGCACGCTGCGTTCGGTCCTGATTCCGGTGGTGGCGATGCCGCTGTCGCTGGTCGGCGCGTTCTTCCTGATGCTCGTGCTCGGGTTCACGATCAACCTGCTCACGCTCCTGGCCATGGTGCTGGCGATCGGCCTGGTCGTCGACGATGCGATCGTCGTGGTGGAGAACATCCACCGTCACATCGAGGAAGGCCGCACGCCGCTCGAGGCGTCCCTGCAGGGCGCGCGCGAACTCGGCGGGCCGGTCATCGCGATGACGATCACGCTCGCCGCGGTCTACGCGCCGATCGGGTTCATGGGCGGCCTCACCGGCACCCTGTTCCGCGAGTTCGCGTTTTCGCTGGCAAGCGCCGTGGTCGTCTCCGGCGTGATCGCGCTGACGCTCTCGCCGATGATGTGCTCGAAGCTCCTGCGCCCCCACACCGGCAAGCAGGGTTTCGCCGGCTGGCTGGATCGCAATTTCGACCGCCTGCGCGAGCGGTATGAGCACCTCCTGCACGGCACGCTCAACGCCCGGCCGGTGGTGGTCGTCTTCGCGCTCATCGTGCTGTTCGCGTGCTATCCCTTCCTGAAGTTCTCCCAGAAGGAACTCGCGCCCGACGAGGACCAGGGGATCGTGATCTCGCAGGCGACCGCGGCCCCCAACGCCTCGATCGATATCACGACCCGCTATGCCCAGCAGGTGATCGACGCCTACCGGAGTTTTCCGGAGACGAACAACATCTTCCAGATCGTCGGTCTCGGATCCTCGAACACCGCGCTCACCGGCATGGTGCTCAAGCCGTGGGGCGAGCGCCATCGCAGCTCGATCGACTTGCTGCCCCTCGTGAACCAGAAGCTGAACGGCATCGCGGGCCTGAAGAGCATCGCGTTCCTCCGTCCGCCGCTGCCGGGAGCGGGTGCCGGCGCCCCGGTGCAGTTTGTGATCAAGTCGACCGATGAACCTCTGCGCATTTCACAGGTGGCGAATGAACTCGTCGCGCGCGCGATGCAAAGCGGGCTGTTCTATTTCGCCGACTCGGACCTGAAGTTCGACCAGCGCCAGGTCAACCTGCGCGTCGACCGCAACCTCGCCGCCGACCTCGGCCTGAACATGACGCAGGTGGCGGGCGATGTCGGCTCCCTGCTCAGCGGCGCGTACGTCGACCGCTTCGACATCCAGGGCAACAGCTATCGCGTGATCCCGCAGGTCCAGCGCGCGGACCGGCTCAACCCCGACCAGATCCTGGACTACTACGTCGGCACGCGTTCCGGGGGACTCGTGCCCCTCGGCACGTTTGCCTCGCTGGAGCAGACGGTGCAGCCGCAGACGTTGAAGCGTTTCCAGCAGCTCAACTCCGCGACGATCTCCGCCGTGCCGCGATTCGGCGTCAGCCTCGGCCAGGCGCTCGACTGGTTCAACGCCCAGATGCCGCAGGTCGCGCCCTCGGACTACCAGACCGACTATGCGGGACAGTCCCGTCAGGTACGTGCAGGAAAGCGGCGCGCTCTACGTGACCTTCGCGTTCGCGGTGGTGATCATCTTTCTCGTGCTCTCCGCCCAGTTCGAAAGCTTCCGCGGACCGCTTGTCATCATGATGAGCGTGCCGCTCGCGATCAGCGGCGCGCTGGTGTTCACGTTTCTCGGGTTCGCCACGCTGAACATTTTCACGCAGGTCGGCCTGATCACGCTCGTCGGGCTCATCACCAAGCACGGCATCCTGATCGTCCAGTTCGCGAACCAGCTCCAGGACGAGGGACAGGAAAAACGCGCCGCCCTCGAACACGCCTGCGGCGTCCGCCTGCGGCCGATCCTCATGACGACGGCAGCGATGGTGCTGGGCGTGATGCCGCTGGTCTTCGCCGGCGGCGCCGGCGCCGCCAGCCGCTACAACATGGGCCTGATCATCGCGACCGGCATGTCGCTCGGCACCCTGTTCACGCTCTTCGTCGTGCCCACCGCCTACATGTTGATCGCCCCCGACCTGCATCGCGGCGGCCGCGACCCGGCACCGGCGCCAGGAACCATCAGGTAACAGGTAGGGACGCCTCGGGGGCCTCGAATTACCCACAGAAGCACCTAAGCCGTATCCATGCAGTCGAATCTGTAGGGCCGGACCTTGTGTCCGTGCCGTTACCTCTCGACGACGTGTCCGTCGTAGCCCGAAGGGCGAAGGTGGAAGCGGCACGGACACAAGGTCCGGCCCTACAACCGATCGACGGATTGGGCGACGAGCGTAATTGCGGTTCGACGGAATGCTTAGCCTGGAAAACGCAACGCACCGCCGCACGTTTTGCCGAAAGCCGGTACCGCCCCCGCGGATTTTACTGTAGACGACACCGCCAATCCGACGTCATAGCCCGACGGTTTCCCACCGACTCCGCCCCCCGGACTGCATGCGAATCCTCGTAATCGAAGACGAGCGCCAACTCGCCCGCCATGTCGTCGCCGCCCTCCGGCGACACGGCCATGACGTCACGTCGCAGGGCAACGGAGCCGACGGGCTGCGCATCGCGCTCGAGACCACGCCGGAACTGATCGTGCTCGACCTCAATCTGCCGGACCTCGACGGCCTTGCCGTGCTCGGGCAGCTCCGCGCCGCCACGTCGCCCGCGCGGGTGTTGATTCTCACCGCACGCGGTGACGTCGAGCATCGCGTGCGCGGCCTGAAGGCCGGGGCCGACGACTACGTATCGAAACCATTCGCCATGGAGGAACTGGTGGCCCGCGTCGAAGCCCTGGGCCGCCGCGTCGCCGTGCCGACCACCAACGACCTGCTGACCGTCGCCGACCTGCACCTCGACGTGCACCACCGGCGCGTCAATCGGGCCGGACAGGCGATCGCGCTCTCGCCCCGGGAATTCGAGCTCTTGCAGGTGCTGATGCAGGAGCCCGGGCGCGTCTTTTCCCGCACGGAACTCTGCGAGAGCGTCTGGCAACGCGATCACGAATACGACACCCGCACGGTCGAGATCTTCATCGCGCGTCTGCGCAAGAAAATCGAATCCGGTTTCGCCGGGCCGCTGCTGCACACCGTGCGCTCCGTCGGCTACACGATTCGGTCGCCGGAATAGATGAATGGTTCTCACCAAGTAGCGCAGGTCTCCGACCTGCTTGGGACCAGAGCGTGTCGAAGACCCGCCCTACCTGCTCTGCACGATTCTTTCGTATGATCTCCCGCTTTACCCTCTGCACGCTCGCATCCCTGATCGCCGCGCCCGTCGTCATCGACGCACAGTCCACCATCACCGGCACGGTTGCACTCCCCGACGCCCCCGCGGCCGCGCCCGTCGTCAACCAGCGCTACGAAATCGTCGCAAAAGGCGGCATCATCGCCACGAATCCGCCGGTCGCGGTCGTGTATCTCGAGGGTGACTTTCCCCCACCCGAAAACCCCGCGGTGCTCCAGATGATCCAGCGCAATCTCGATTTCGAGCCCCGGCTCCTGCCCGTGCGGGTCGGCACGAAGGTCGAGTTCCCCAATCTCGACGACACTTACCACAACGTCTTTTCCTATTCGAAACCGAAGCGCTTTGATCTCGGCCGCTATCGCAAGGGCGAGGAACCCGTGCCGTTTCAGGTCTTCGACCAGCCCGGACTGGTCACGCTGCGGTGCGACATCCACGAGCATATGCGCGCCGTGATTCTCGTGCTCGCCACGCCACACTTCGTCATCACCGACACGAGCGGCCATTTTCAACTCACCGACCTGCCGGCCGGCCACTTCACGCTCAAGGCGTGGGTGAACAGCCGCACGACCCTGGAACGTGCCGTCGACCTGACGGCGGACGGCACGCTTCAGGTCAACCTCCCGTGAAGGCGCGGCCGGCGTCATCACCGCCCGAGGCGACGCGCTTTCGCTTGCGTTTGTTCGGAGCGTTGCTCGCGCTTGTCGCCGGCTTCGGCGCCGTTGGACTCACCGTTGCCCGCCGCGGCATCGCCGCCGACGAGGAGCGCAGTTTCGAGCGCGAGTTTCAAGGCGGCCTTGCGACACTGCACCATGTGCAGGAGCTCCGTCACGCCGCGCTGCTCGAACGCTGTCGCGCGCTCGCACGCCGGCCGCGCATTCACGCGGCCCTCGAGGATGGCGCGCTCGATCTCCTTTACCTCAGCGCCCGCGACGAATTGCGCGACGCGGTGGCTCCCTCCGGCGAGCCGCTCCCGGAGGGACCGGCCTACAGCCTGCGCGCCCGCTTCTATCGCTTTCTTGACGAGAACGGCGATGTCCTGGCGCCACCGGCCGACGACGATGCGTGCGGAGAACTGTCACCCGGGGAGGACCGGCAGATCCATCTGCCCGGCATTATCGATCATCCACAGACCGGGTACATCACCGGCCCCGCCGGGACGCGCGAGATCAGCGAGATCATCGCCACCCCGATCATTTCCAGCGAGACGGGCGCGCCGATCGCCGCCCTGGTGCTGGGTTTCGAACCCGTCCGCCTGACGACCCAGAGCGACACGCTCCCGGGTTTCGCCAGCGGCATCTGGACGGGCTCCGCCCTCAGCCTGCCGAATCTCGCGCCCGCCGCGCGCGACTCGCTGCTCGCCGCGCTTGCGCGGTCCGCAAGTCCGGCGACGAGCGCGCCCGCCCCCGGACGGGAGCGCCTCACGATCGATGGCGCTCCCCATCTCGTCTTCTTCAAACAACTCAATCCCGATTCCCGGTTTCCTGCCGGCTATGAGGTCTGTGTTTTTCCGCTCACCGAGATGCAGGCCCGGCAACGTCGCGCCACGTGGCGCATCCTCGGACTGGGCGGCGTGCTGCTGTTCGGCGGCTTCGTCGCGAGCCACCACCTCGCCGCTCGGTTCGCCCGGCCGGTCGCGGCCCTCGCCCACGATTCGCGCGAACAACGGACGCAACGCCAGCGGGCCGAGGCCGAGCTCCAATCGACGAGCGCGGAACTCGAGCGCGTGGCCCGCTTTTCCGCCGACGCCTCGCATCAGCTCAAGACTCCCGTCACGGTGCTGCGCGCCGGGCTCGACGAGATCCTGGCCCGCGGCGCGATTCCGGCCGCCGAGGTCGAGGAAGTTTCCGCGCTGATCCACCAGACGTATCGCCTCTCCACGATCATCGACGATCTGCTCCTGCTCTCGCGCATGGATGCGGGTCAGTTGAAGATCCGGTTCGCCGACGTGGACCTTGGTTTGCTGATCGCGGCGGCGCTGGACGACCTGAGCGCCTCGCCCGACGAACTCGAACTCGCGGTCGACTCCGATTGCCCGCCGTCATTGCGCGTCGCCGGCGAGAAACGCTACATCGCCGTCATCCTCCAAAACCTGCTCGAAAACGCCCGCAAGTACAACCGCCCCGGCGGCCGCATCCAGATCACGGCGCGGTCGGCCGACGGCCACGCAATCGTCTCGATCGGCAACACCACGCAACGCCCGATTCCGCTCGAGGCGCAGTCGCACATCTTCGAGCGATTTCACCGCGCCGCCATGGGCGAGAACATCCCGGGCTACGGCATCGGCCTCAACCTCGCACGGGAGCTCGCCCGGCTCCACGATGGCGACCTTCGCCTGCTTCGCTCCGACGAAACCTGGACCGAATTCGAGGTCCGCTTCCGCGCCCTGCCGTCGGCCCCGGCCACCGCATGAAGGCTTTCTGCACCTTGCTCTTCCTGCTCGGCTGCGTCGCTACCGCGATCGCCGCCGCGGGCGACGATCTGCTCGACCGGGTGGGCGACGCGCTGACGTTCTCCGCCGCCCACGGCGACGTGCGCGCGCGGGTGAGCGGGCTGCTCGACCTCGAGGGCTACTACACGTCGGACACGCGCTCGGACCTGCGGTTCAGCTCCCATGATCTCCTTTTAAACCCGCGACTCACCACGTTCCTCGACACGCAACTCGGGGCTCGCGCGTACATCTTCGCCCAAGCCCGCGTCGACCGCGGCCTCGATCCCGCGGACGAATCCGCCCGGGTTCGCCTCGACGAGCTGGCCTTGCGCATCGCGGTCCTGGCCGACGGCCGGCTCAATCTCCAGGCCGGCAAATTCGCCACGGTCTTTGGCGCGTGGTCGCCGCGCCATCACTCGTGGGAAAATCCCTTCGTGACCGCGCCGTTGATTTTCGAAAACCTCACCGGCATGTGGGACCGCAGCGTGACGGGCTCCGCCGCGCTCCTGTTGAAACGCGCGCATGTCGAACCCGCCTCGGACAGCGCCGGAGTCGCCAGCGACAAGCAGAAGCGCCTGCCCGTGATCTGGGGACCCGCGTACGCCAGCGGCGTGGCGATGGCCGGCCGGCTGGAGCACCTCGAGTACGCCGTGGAACTGAAGAATGCCGCCCTTTCCTCGCGGCCGGAAAACTGGGACCCGAACGACCGGCCCTGGGGCGGTCCGACGTTCAGCGGCCGCCTTGGCTATCGACCGAACGAAAGCTGGAATCTCGGTGTCTCCGCCAGTCGCGGCACCTATCTCTCACGCACGGCGATCCCCACGGCAGATCCGACCACGAAAGCGCGGGACTACCACCAAAGCGTCTTCGGCGGCGACGTCGGTTTCGCCCATCATCACGTGCAATTCTGGGCCGAGGCCTACGTGTCCCGCTTCGCGATCCCGGCGATCGGCGACGTCAGCACGTTCGGCTACTACGTCGAGGCAAAGTACAAGTTCGCCCCGCAGCTCTCCGGCGCCGTCCGTTGGAACCAGCAGTCGTTCTCGCACGTGACCACCGCTGACAACCGCCGCGTGGCGTGGGGCCGCGACACCTGGCGCATCGACTTCGCGCTGATCCACCGGTTATCCGCGCACACGCAATTGAAGCTCCAATACAGCCCGCAGCACGAGCAACCCGCGCCGAAGGAATTCACCCACGCCGTCGCCGTGCAGTTCACGACGCGGTTCTAGCCGGGAACTTTCCCCACCGCAGCCTGCGGCCGCAACCAAGGTAGGGTCGGCTGTCCCCAGCCGACCGCGGTCGCGTGGGGACACGCGACCCGACCTCGAGTCCTCGATTCGACAGCATTCGTCGCGGGAATGCGCGAACGGACCGTCACACACCCTCGATCGTCATCGCAACCCGAGCCCCGATCGGTTGTAGGGCCGGACCTCGCGTCCGTGCCGCTTTCGACTTCGCTCTTCGGGCTACGACGGACAGTTCGTCGAAAGGTAACGGCGCGGACGCAAGGTCCGGCCCTACAAATTCACTGCATCGATACGGCACGGCCGTTGGCAGCAGCGCTGCGTGTCGAAGGTAACAGACCTGTTACGGTTAACGTTTCGCGACGGGTGCAGCGTCGCGACTTGGTGGGCGCCGTCAACCACGCGGCCAGCGGCCGACCTCGGCAGCTCCGCTCGAAGCTGAGCCCTCGCAACACTCCCAACACACACAAGAAAATGAAGACATCATCACTGCACGTTCTCTGTTCCCTCACCGCGCTGGCGCTGCCGGCGCTGCTGCACGGCGCGGCCCAGGTCGTGTCCGTTGCCGGTCCCGACGCCGCTTCCATCAGCGACGCGGTCACGCAGTTCCGCACGACCCTCGGCCTCGGCGGCGCCAACAACGGCGGCAACGCCGGACCGTTCGCCGACGGCTTCCGCAATATCAACTGGGACGGCGCGCCGGACACGGTCTCCTCGCCCAACCTGATGCCGGGCGACTTCTTCAAGGTGAAGGCGGCGCGCGGTGTCGAGTTCTCGACGCCCGGCACCGGACTCCTGATGAGCGCCGACGACGACAATCCCGACCACGCCGCCGTCCGCTTCGGCGATATCAATCCCGACTACGCGACGCAGTTCCAGACCTTCAGCGCCCAGCGCCTCTTCGCCGCCCAGGGCAGCACGGTCATCGACTGCGACTTCTCCGTGCAAAGCAGCCCGACGACACCCGCGACGATCAGCGGCATGGGCGTGGTGTTTTGCGACGTGGACGACGCCACGAGTTCATCGCTCGAGTTCTTCGATGTCGACGGCAACTCGCTCGGCAGTTGGCGTCCGGCCGCGGCGAACAACGGGCTGTCGTTCCTCGGCGTGTTCTTCGACGGCGGCGAACGCGTCGCCCGCGTCCGCATCACGCACGGCAATCTCGCGCTCGGCCCGGGCAACAACGACGGTGCCGGCGCGGACGTGGTCGCGACCGATGACTTCATGTTCAGCGAACCCCTGCCGTTCGAATCGCAAAGCAAGTTCGTCAACATCTCCACTCGCGGTTACGTCGCCACCGGCGATGGGATCCTCATCGGTGGCTTCGTCATCCAGGGCAACGAGCCGAAGACCGTGCTCGTGCGCGGCGTGGGTCCGGGACTTGACGCCTATCTCAACGGCGCCCTCGCGGATCCGACGCTCGACGTGGTCGACGCCGACGGCAACGTCGTCGCGGCCAACGACGACTGGAACAACTCGCTCCTCGTCAAAAACGTGGCCGACGCCGTGGGCGCCTTTGCCCTTGCTCCGGGCAGCCACGACGCCGCCACGGTCGTCGTCCTGAAGCCGGGCGCCTACACGGTTCGCGTTTCCGGCGCCAGCGACACGACGGGCGTGGGTCTGGTCGAAGCCTACGAGTTCTGATTCGGGTTCATTCGGTGATCCGGTGCATTCGGGCCTGGATCACCTGCAGGGCACGGGGCGGCGCCTGGCTGGGTTTCCAGGCGCCGCCTTTCTGCGTTCCCGGGCGGTCGCGGACGATGACGCCACGGGACCACTCCGAACGACAACATCCCGACCACCGCACCGACCACATGCGCCAGCGGCACGACAACGAATCCAGGATTTGCGCCAACCAACAGCCCGTTCCCCGTCACGAATTCGTAGGCCGTTTTGAAGCCAAATCCCAGCAGTGCCCCGACGAGCAACACCATCGCCAGCGGCGAACGCAGCGCCCGCGCCCGCCGCAACAGCGTGAGGATCGCGGCCACAAACAACGCCGAGTCCACGCCGGACAATCCCCGGTAGCGCAGCAGCGCGGGCATCAGCAATTCCATCGCGAGCCCGATCGCCACCGCCGCCGCGATCACGGTGACAACCAAACGGCGCCGCGAAGACCCCTCGACGACCGCCCCAAACCCGGCAAACGCGAGGACATCCCAGATCAGATGATCACGTGTCCAATGTACGAAATGGCAGGTGAGCAGCCGCCAGAACTCACCGCGCGCAATCGCGACGCGATCAAACTCCAAGGCGTCACCAACCACCGGGAACGCGAACAGCGTCACCGCAACGGCCGCTCCGAAAAGGACGACCCAAGGAAACCGGAAGCGATGCATCGCAATAGTCATCGTCGACGTGTAGGAGCGGGTTTATCCCGCGATTCCTTGCGGGTCTATCCCGCGATTCTTCTGAGCCATCGCGGGGTAAACCCGCTCCTACAATTTCCAACAATGCCTCGGGCATGCTCGGACGAAGGAATCGCCTGCCAGCAGGCCCCACTACGAAGAACCGGGACGGCGACCGAATCCCCTGGAACACCCGCTACGCAGCAACGGCATCGTTGCCGCTTCCGCCTGCTGGATGGGGCCGCGCCTCCTTCATCCGCAGCATGAGCACCACGCCCACCAATCCGACCAGACCACTGATCACGCTCACGCCGTCCAGCGCACCCGCGCCCGAATATCCGGGACGGTTTTCCACCTTTACGGTCGCGCGCCCCTCCTTCACGTCCTGGCGAAATCGCGTCAGCGCCGCATCCAGGTTGCGCGCGAGATCGTTGGTCGCGCGATCGAGGCTCGCGCTGCTGTTCTCGCGCAACTTGCTTTCCGCATAGACAAGCGATGACGACGCCCGCGTCAGGTCGACGCCCGGCGCGTGAAAGAGCAGGGTCCGGCTCGCGATATCGTAGACCGTCGCCTCCATCAGCGTGTGCGTATCGTTCTGGTTCCCGTTGACGAAATACGCGCCCACGATCGTCCAGTAGGTGATGGAGCGCTTGTTCTCCGGTCCTGAATTGCGCCTGATCGTAGGAGAGCAGCGCGATCACATCGATGCCGAGCAGTCGCCGCAGTTGGTCCAGGTTCTCGAAGCCGCCGCCCCGACGCAGGTAGAGTTCGGGAACCGTTTCGATCGATTGCACGAACGGCAGGCTGCGAAACTCGCATGCGACCCGTTCCAGCAACATTTGCTTCTGGGACTCGGTGATGCGCTCCGCGCCCTGCGCCTCGTCGGGCACGAACGCGATGCCGACGCGCAACGGCAGTTTCAGCACGGGCAAGTCGGGTTGTTGCGGCGGAGGTTCCTGGTTCGGAAACAGGAACGCCACCACGCTGCTCGAGCGGTGATGCTGGGAACGCGGGAAGAAGACACAGCCACCGGTCGCGATGGCAGCGATACAAAGCGCACCGGCAAGAGTCCGCCGGTTCAGCGCATGGGGCAGGAAGGTTTTCATGAGGCGAGACGGATTGGTTGAACAATCACCTCACCGTCCGGTGCGGATGAAATGCCACACTCGCCCGGACTTCGCCCTTCACCAGTGGGGAAAAATCCCAGCCGCATGGTCGACGACCACGCGGCCGGCACAAATGGGAATCGTTCGCGACAAAATCTGTCGGCGACGGTTCAGCGAACCGCGGACCGCTGCGACGTCCTCTTTCGCGTTGGTTGCTCGCCGCAGAGCAATCGCCGGAGCCGGCGACGCAACGTCACACGATTGCACGTTCGCCGCAGATAAGCGTCGAGGAACCGGCCCATGTCGGCCCCGGCGCGGTTGCCGGCGATTTCCGCTCCCGCCTCCGTCGGGTTGGCGCGCGCGATGCCCTGGATGTAGTCCAGGACATCCTCGGCGATCCGCAACAGGTCCCGGCGCATGAGCCGGCAGGCCGCGGCAGCCGCAAGGTGCCGGAGCACTTCACCATCCTGGCCACCCGCCGTAAGTTCGTCGCGAAATCCGGGCACCTGTTCTGGTGCGGCCGAAGCCCCGCCGTCGACGTCACCCACGATCAGTCGACGCAGGTCGACGCCAAGCACCCTTAGCTCAGGCACGTACCGCTGCACAAGCACGCCGGCCAGGGCCCGTCTGCGATCCGGAAGGGACTCCCTTCCGCGTGCGACCGACGCGGCATCAAGCACCTCCTCGACAAAACGCCGGCAGGAGAGCGGGGGTCGATCCCTCATTCTCCAGGCGTCTAGGCTGCTTCTGATCCGCTGCGCAAACGAGCGAACAGGTCCGCAGGCCCACCTGCCATCAGACGCTCACCGCGCTCAATCGCATCCGCGAGCAGTCCAACGCGGCGCTGTTCGACGAACTCGATCACTGCCGCCTCGTCGCGCGTCGGGCGGAGGCTGCGGATGCCGCCGGCCACCAAGTCCGCCAGCATCGCCACATCGCGTTCCGCACCGAGCAATTCCCCCAATCGATCAACTTCCGAGAGTCGCTCGCGCACCCCCTCCGGCCAGATCTCCCGCAGCAAACGCAGGTGATAGCCATGCCGCTTCACGTGCTTGCGCCACGCGTGGAAATTCTCCTGAAGCGGTTCCGCCAAGGCGCGACGAAAGGCGCGGCGGGCCCCGCGATACGATTCCTCAAAACCGGCTTGAAGATCGCCCTCATTGGCGCGGGCCACCGGCCAGAATAGAACCCGTTCGGCGGCGTTGCGCATGCGGACCGCGAAGCGTTTCAAGCGTCGCGCTTCCGGTTCGCGCCCACGCTCCGCACGCCGTCGGAGACGACGCAATCGACTTTGGATGCGTGACAAATACCGGTTCACACCCGGGCTCCGGCAGGAGGCCCGCAGCTTCGCGCAGGTATCCAGCATCGCGTCGGTATCCCGCAGCCACGAAAGTTCGCGAGCGGCGTCGCGCACGAAGGCGTCTTCCTCCGAAAAAAATGCACCATCCTGCCCCATCACCAGGCGAATGACTGCCCGCAACCTTTTGCAGCACTTGCGGGCCTCGTGTATCCGTTCGGGTTCCGCCATCGACGGATCACTTGACGCGGCCATTGCTCCGACGAGTTGTTCGCGCGCTATCCGCGACATCGCGGCCGGCACCGTCTCATGTTCCCGCACGCAATAGTCGATGCTGGTGAGGAATGCCGCGTGTGATTTCATGACTACAGGACTGGATCGATTCGCTCGGCGAAAATGAACCCGAGCTTCCCAAGCCCACGGCTTCTTGGGAAGACCAAATCAGCAGACTCGTCGAACTGGCCATGGGCCGCGTTCACCGGAAGACCAACGGATCGCGCAATCCTTGCCGGAACCTGCGCACCAGGGGCTCGGCCCACAAAACGTCACATTCGTGTCGTTGCCCAAACCGCGGATCTTCAGTTGCATCACCGCACTGCGTCTCGAGTCAAACGGGCCGCGCGGCCTTCGGTTTTTTCGCATCCAAAGTTCCATGCCCAGTTCCCCTCGGCGGACCGTCGCCCGCTCTCGGAGTCCTGTTCCTCCTCTATCCCGCCCCAGTGCGGCGAAGCGCGCCGGTGCCAAGGGCAAGGTTCGCGCCGCGAAAGCGCGCCTCAAGGCGGCTCGCGCTCTTGTGAAGCAAGCGAAGGCAAGGCTGAAGACGGCGCGCCAGCAGTTCAAGGCTCTCAAGCTCGATCGGGGTGCGCCTTAGCCTGGAAACGTCCCAACGCGGCCTGCGACCGCAACCGAAGAGGGTCGCGTGCTACGATCGCTCCCGGTAGCTGCGTTGGAGTGCAACAACAATGTGGCCCGGTTTTCCCTCGGGCTGTGTGACCTACCTCGCCGGACCGATTTGCGATTCGCCGACCAATGTTGATCGCGACGCCAGGCGTTCAACAGCATCCGGGCCACGTGCAGTCGCGTCGCCGTCGTTCCGGCTGAACCGGTTGCCGCCACGCCCGACTTGAGTGCGGCTTCCAGCGTGCCCAGTCGACATTCCGGGAACTCGCGGGCCAGCGTTTGCAGCAGGAGCCCGATGCGAACGCATGGTTGGCGCGCCACGCCTGGGGACAATAGACTTCGGTTCGTCATAAGCTGACAACTCGAGGAGTCCGAAGATCGCAGAAGCATGCCCCGGTGTCAGCGCTCCAGCGCACCAGTCACAGGAATGTTGCGTTCGTAGCCGCCAGCGTCGCCACACGGGGGATGGCCGGTCAAACCATGAAAAGCTTGCGTGACACGTGGCTTGGGGCGTTCGCCCGTCGGCATATCGGATGCAATAGGTTTCCCGATCCTATCCATCGATCACGACCATGTCCGTATCCGATTCCACCCATGCTCAACGTGCTGCTCATCGCCCCGGCGCAGCCGCAACCTGGCCCGCCACCCCGTGGACCCCGCTGCCTGACGCCGGCGAGAGCCGGCGTCGGCGAACCCGGCGCCGGTACCGGCGCGATCAGTTGATCGCCGCCGTCGCTGCCGCGGGGTTACACGTGGGAGTGCTGTTTGGCTTCAACAACACCGCGCCGGAGCCGCCTCTCATCGCCAAGGCTCCAGCCGAGGAAACCATCCGCCTGGAGATGCCGGCGCTCGAGCCCCCCGAGCGGATCGATCTCGTCGACGTTGACGATACGCCGGCGGTGCCTCAGCTCGCGCCGCCGGCGCTGCTGGATATACCAAGCGTCGTTCCGGTTTCGAGCCTTACGCAGCCGATGCGGCCGACGCTGGATCCTTCGCTCACGAGCGTGGGTTTGTTGACGATTCCGTCCGTGACGGCGCCGAGCCCTGGTGCACAAAACGGTGGTTTGCGTCTCTTCGACCTGAAGGATCTCGATCGTGTGCCGCGCCGCCTGAAAACAGTCCTGCCCGAGTATCCGCACGAGATGCGGCGCACGAGCACGAGCGGCGAGGTCGTCTTGATCGTCATCATCAATACGGCTGGACGGGTCGAGGTCGAGCGCGTCGTCAGCGCCACGAATCCCGAATTTGAAGCCGCTGCCGTGCGCGCAGCGGAACAGTGTGTGTTTGAAGCGCCGCTGCGCGGCGGCCAGCACGTCAACGCGCGTTATCGCTGGGAAATTCCATTCGAGATCAACTGAGGTCCGAGGACAGCGCGAGCATCGCGCCAAGCCCGGCGCTCACGAAGAACCGCCGACACAAACGGAGCGGCGCGGCCTCAATGGCATCATCTTCCCCGGCAATCACGCCGGGGACCGGCTCAGCGTGGCGGACGCAGCCAAACTGATCCGGCTGGGCGGCAAAACCAAGGTTTGAAACCTGCAAAAGTGCAGGTTTATTTGCAGGCAGAAGTATGGCCACCGCGACCAGAAAGAAAAACCGTCCGACCTGCCCGGCGCTAAGCTTTCGCTTCGGCCATCGCGGGGCGAAGAACTATTCCGACCTGTTGAAGGTCTACCGTGACAAGTTCGAACTCCCCCAGCCGGTGCTGGTGCGGTTGACCGGCTTTTCGCCGCGTTCGGTGGCAAAGTGGAGCCAGGGCGAAACGCCTTCGCCGAAGCAGGAAAAGGCGCTGGTCGAGATGGATCGCCTGCTCGATGGTCTCGGCCGCATCATGGAGCCCGCCGAGATCGGGCGCTGGCTGAAGGCGCCCAACCCGGCGTTTGACGGCTCGACCCCGATGCAGGTGGTGGAACGTGGTGAGTTGGACCGGATCTGGCGCATGCTCTACGAGCTGGAGTCGGGTCAGCCTGGATAGACTCGCAGTGAGCCGACCTCCCACCAGACAAGCGTAATCCCGAATGGAGGGGACCTCGCGGACGATCGAGAGTTGTGGCAGCGCGCACTCGACGAATTCCGCCGCGAAATCCCGCGTCGCGCCCGCGATGGCGACCAGCGGCCGGGCTGGCAGAGCATGAGCCGGCAGAGAATGTTCGGGGTCTCCGAAGAAATGGAACGCGCAGCGCGCTACCTCGAGATCAAGGCCCTTGCCGAGCAGAAGGAGATCGCTGCCTGCGTCCAACAGAAGGACGCTGAGTTTCGCCGACTCTTTGAGCAGATTGAGCAGCAAATCGCCACCCTCCCCGCCTACCGCCAATCCCTCATCCACGAGTGCGTCACCGGTCAGCGCCGGATTCCGGAGGCAGTAACGGCCCCGGCGTCAGCCACGGTCCCGGGCGATTGACAGCGGTGGGAATTCCCACCAATTTGCCCCCATGCCCACCGCGACCAGATCCCCCCGCAAGCGCGCCCGCGGCATCACCGTGGTCGAGCGCTACGATGTCGCCGCCGATGCCAAGAGCCGGATCAGCCTGCGCAAGGCAAAGACCAAGTATTATCACGTGAAGGCGCTGTCCAACGGCAGCTACCTGCTGGAGCCGCGCGTGCTGGTGCCGCCACAGGCGCTGCCCGCCCGGACGCGCAAGATGCTCGATGCGGCGGCGGCCAATCTGAAACAGGGGGTGGCTTCGGCCCCGATCGATCTGACCCGGTTCCTCAAGGCCTGAGGCTCCTTCATGCCCTTCCAGATTCGCATGGGCGTGCCGGAGATGGAAGCGCACTGGAACGACTTTTCGACCCGCCAGCTCGCCGGCAAGCTCGACCGCGAGGAGGAGAGATACTTCAAGAAGCTGGTGAAGACCCTGGGATTTCTCGCCGCCAATCCCCGTCATCCCGGCCTCAACTCGCACGAGATCGACGACCTGACGCGGAAGCACGGGATCACGATTTTCCAATCCTACCTGGAAAATCGCACCCCGGCGGCCGGACGCGTGTTCTGGGCCTACGGGCCCGACCAAGGCGACATCACCGTGCTGGCGATCGAGCCCCACCCGGAGGACCAGAAGCGTGGCGCGTATGAGCGCGTGACCCTCTCACGGCGCCCGGCCGCCAAACACCGGCCACCCGGTAAACGCTGACCATGCTGATCGCCTAGTTCCTCGATCCCGAGATCAACCCCAGCCCGAACCCGGTGCTGCACGGCGACGGCTCCCTCAAGCACCCGGCCATGGACAAGGCCGACATGATTCTGAAGGGTGCGCACGTTCGACGAAATCCGGGCCGACATCGCGTGGCGATCTCGATGCGGCCGGTAGGTGAGCACGTCCTGTTTGGCGGCCCGGAATGAGAATGGGCAGATCTTCCGCGTGCCGTCCGGGTTCTTGTCGAACTTGTGCTCAGAGCGCGCGTTGTCCTCGTGGTAGATGATCAGGTTCGTGACGGCGTCGTCCACGACGATCCGGATGATGACCTCCTCGCTGTCTTTCGACTCCTTGAAATGCGCGGCCAGTTTCAGGCGATAGGCTTCCACCTTGGCCGGCAAGTCGTCGATCCCCCTGGCCTCCTTGCCGCGGTAGGTGGTGAACAAATCGACCTTCAGCACCTTGAGCAGGTCATAGGCGAGGTTGAACACGTCCTTCTGCTCGACGAGAATCTTCACCGCCAGAATCTCCGGCGCCAGGTTCGCCATCACCGGAAGTTCGATGCACTGTCAGGTGGCGGCCTCTGTGAATAGATTGCGCCCGATCTCGTCGGCCAGGTCACGCGCGCGGGTCTGGCCGCAGAGTGGGAGCGTGTACGCCACACCTTCATCAACGATTCAAGATCGTTGGGCGAATTGGAAGCTCTTACCGGCAAGACTTGGGTTCTCAACCGGCGCGGTGATCCCATTTACTCCTACGCAGAAAAGACTTGGGAGCAGTTGCGGAATACGCGTGGTCTGGGATTGAAGAAACTGCGCCGGCTGGTGGAAATCCTTTCAGCCTCCGCGTGAGAGCCTCATGCCCGACGTCTTTACGAAACGGAAACGCTCCGAAGTCATGTCGCGCATTCGTGGGGCGCGAAACGCAGACACCGAGTTGCGGTTGATAGTCTTGATGCGAGCCGCGCGAATCACCGGGTGGCGGCGTGGATCTACACTCTTAGGTCGGCCGGACTTCCTTTTCCCGAGGTACCGCCTTGCGGTCTTCGTCGACGGGTGCTTCTGGCACGGATGCCCACGACACGCATCCTGGCCGAAGAACAATGCAGACTTCTGGTTGAAGAAGATCCGAGCCAATCGGGCGCGAGATCGAAAAGTGAATCGCGCGTTGCGCTCCGCGGGATGGCGGGTTTTGCGGATCTGGGAGCACGAGCTCAGGCAAAAAGATTCAGCGAGAACGATTTCACGATTGCGCGGATTCCTAATCGATTGACCCCTGATCAGTAGCCGATGCGCCGAAATGTCGTCAAACGGGCAACTTCTCCGATCTAAACAAGAACGTCGACCGAAAGACCACCACCGTGCCCCTCCCCGCGAACTTAGTGGAAAGGATGATGACTGTCCCACCCGAAAACGTGCTGGAATCGTCAGACATATTTCGCCCTTCGAGATCGTGGGTTGTACGCCGACTTGGCCGGCGCGGCCAGCGCCTGCAGGGCGAGGGCCGGCTCATGCGTGAGTCTCCAGTAGCGCTCGGCCTCCTTCGGGGCGACGAGTTCGTGGTAGTGCTTGAAAACCATGCGGGGTGAGTTGCCCATCTCGTAGAAGACCTTCGCGGCGTCTTTGAGCCCGGGCTTCGTCCCGGCATGCGCGGCGTGCGGGACTTCGCCGGGTGACGATCACTCGGCGAGGCGGTAGCTGCCGAAAGAATGACGGAGCCCAGGCTTTGCTGTGCAGCTCCGCCGGGCGTGCCGTGCACGGGCGTCGCTAGTTCTCCGGCGGAAGTTCGACCAGTCGAGCCGCTTCATTTCGAACGACCGGATGCCGGTCGTCGCGGTCGCGGCGGACTTGCAGGCCAGAGTCGTTTCGAGGCGAAGGCTTTCCCAGAGGACGTTTTCAGATAGGCTTCGAACGCGCGGGCCGTGGTTTCATGCACGAAGCCCAAATACGCCTCCAGTCGCCACGGACGAAACTTTGAAGTATGAGGAGATTTTCCCGCGTTGTGGGCCAACAAACGTTGGCGAAGATTTTCGGTAAAGCCGACGTAGATCTGGCGCGGATGGGCTTCGCTGCATATCAAGTAAACGTAGAACATCGGGTGGGATCGGCGGGGCGCAGCCATTCGTAGCTCGCGAGGGGAGGGCCCGTTCTTCGTTCCGCTCGCGCTTCACTTCGAAGGGCATTCTTCGCTCTCCGCTGCGCTGCGAGCGAAGAATGGTGCGGGTGGAGGGAATCGAACCCTCCTCTCAAGCTTGGGAAGCTCGCATTCTACCGATGAACTACACCCGCGAAAGCGTCGTCAGGAGTACCGGGCGCGGGTGTGGGAGCAATCAAAAATCCGGCGGGTGGCCAGCGGCCGGCCTCGTGACCTCGGCCGCTACATCCGGCGGCGGCCCCGTCCCCATTGCACGGCGCGTCGACGAGCGCCGGCCCTACAGATATTGCCGCCGGGCCTCCAGCGCGCTCTTGAGCGTGGTCGAGTCGGCGTAGAGGACGCCGCCTCCGCTGGGCAGGCCGAAGCCGATGCGCGTGAGGCGCGTGACCTTGCCCGCGAGTTGTTCGCCCAGGTAATGGCAGGTGGCCTCGCCTTCGACGTCGTTGGACAACGCCAGGATCAGTTCCGCCACCCCGCCCGCCTCGACGCGTTCCAGCAGGCTCGCGATGTTCAGGTCCTCCGGTCCGACGTCGTGGATCGGGGACAGCTTGCCGTGCAGCACGTGATAGGTGCCGCGATAGGACGCCGCGCGCTCCATGGCGACGAGATCCGGCACTTGCTCGACGACGCAGACGAGCGCCGTGTCGCGGTTCGGATTGGCGCAGATTTCGCACTGCTCGGATTCCGCGAGATTGCCGCACGTGGCGCAGCGCCGCACCCGCTGTCCCGCATCGCCCAGCGCCGTCACGAGTTCCGGCAACGCGGCCGGTCGCTCCACGAGCACGTGCAGCGCGATGCGTTCCGCGGAACGATACCCGATGCCCGGCAGCTTGCGCAGGCGCTGCACCAGGGCGTCAAAGGCGGGAGTCATGGGATTTTCGATTTTGGAAGGCGGATTTTCGATTGCGGATCGCGGCAGGTCATCGCATCCCGCGGCGCAGGGGCAATGCCAATGAATCCAAAGAGGCAGCACCCCAGACATCTAACCACAGATTCCGCAGATCTCGCGGATAGAGTCAGAGACACTTTCGATCATCTGCGCCCTCTGCGTCATCTGCGGTTAAATCGGATCGGGAAAAGCTCGACCGGTTCCCACTGCGGGAGGACCCGCAGCCCAACTCAATGGCCGCAAGGAAGCGCAAAAGGCGCAGAAGCACACGGTCGCTCATAGCCGAATGGGAGTTCCGCGACAAATTGGCTTGTAGAGGGGAATCATTGCAGGAATGCACGATTTGAAAACACCGTCACGCAATGCGCTTCGGTCTTCAAGGACTCTGGCTGGGTCGCCATCGTCCCTTGTCCAAGCGCAACGGAAGACAGGCTGTCCGCGTTCTCGGCCACGCGACGACAGGCAAGGGTGTGAAATCTCCCGACCCGGCAGTCGCCTCACATCAGGCCCGGCATCTGGAAGCCGGCGGTGGCTTTGCGCATTTCCTCTTCGCTGAGCGTCTTGGCTTTCGCGGCGGCTTCGCGCACGGCGCCGAGCACGGTGTCCTCCACCAGGGCGGCATCCTCCTTGAGAAACTCGGGGTCGAGTTTCAGGGAAAGGAATTCGCCGTGGCCGTTGATCTTGACGACGACGGCCCCGCCGCCGCTCGAGACCTCGAGTTCACGGGCGGCCAGCGCGGCCTGCGTTTCCTCGACCTGGCGCTGCATCTTCTGCGCCTGCTTCATGAACTTGCCGAGTCCGGGCATGATGGGTGCGGGATTGAGGGTTGGAGGTTTGTCGAAACGGTCCGGCCGGCAGGTCGCGGGGTCAAGGCGGTTGCACCGGGGCCGGGGAATCTTGAAAGCGAGAATCGGACATCTGAGATCTGGAATCTTCCTTCTGCGTGAGAATCAGTGATGTTCCCGATTCACGCAGCAACCGCTGGTGCGGCGCAGTGCAATGCCCGATTCCAGAAGCCCGATTCTCAGGTTTCACGATTTCCATTTTCCTCGGCGAAGATCTGGCGGTAGCCATCGCGGAAATCGGGAAACCGCGGCTGCCAGCCGAGGACGCGCTTCAACTTCGCATTGCTCACAAGTCGGTCGGGCACCGGACCGCTGCGGCCGCGAACCCGCGGCACGCCGGTCGGCAATTCCCCGCCATTGCGCGCGAACACCGGCGCGGGAACCCCGAGCTGCTGCGCGAGCCACGCGGTGACCGCTTCCTTGGGAACGGCGGTATCACCGGCGACGTTGAAGACGTCGTTGCGAACTGATTCCGCGGCATCGATGCATGCGAGGATTGCGGCCACGATGTCATCGCGATGCGCGAGGTTGAGGCGGTGCCTGCCGGTGCCCGGAAAAACGGTCGCACCGTTCCGCAGTTGATCGAGCAGGTAGTGGCGTCCCGGACCGTAGATGCCGGCGAGTCGCAGGATGAACCAGCGGACGAAGCAAGCCGAGGTCCGCACCAGTTCCTCGGTTTCGAGCAGCGGGTTCGCGGCTTCCGAACCGCCCGCCCCGACCGGCGAATCCTCGGTGACGGTTTCGCCATGTCCCTGGGGATAGACGCTGGTGCTGCCCGTGTAGATGTACGTCGCCGGCACCCCCGCCGCGGCCCAGGAGAGGATGCTGCGCATGCCGCCCACATACGAGTGTTCGTAGCCCGCGAGTCCTCCTCCGCCGGAGCTCACGCAGTTGACCACCACGTCGTAGTCACGGCCAACGTCCGCGTGCCAGCTCGCCGCCGCCAGGTCCGCGACAATCACGCGCACGCCCCGTTCCTGCAACGTACTCGTCTTCGCCGGATTGCGCGTCAGCGCGGTGATCGCGCACGCGCGCGCCCGCAGGGCATCGACCAACGCGGTGCCCACGTAACCGCACCCCAGGATCAGGACGCGTCTGCAGGATGAACCGGCCATCACCTAGCTACTTGTCGCGCGCCGCCGGGGGTGTCAAAAACCACCCATGGCAAATTCCGCGCGCACGGCCCTGGTCATCGTGTTTACCGGAGTGGAGGAAGTCGAGGCGGTGACCTCCATCGATCTCCTGCGCCGCTCCGGCATCACCGTCACGGTCGCCAGCCTCGGCCCCGAGCGCCGGGTTTGCGGGCGCTGCAACATCACCCTCGAAACCGACACGGACCTCACCGGCGCACTCGAATGGGATTATGATGCACTGGTCCTGCCCGGCGGCCCGGGCGTCAAGCACCTGCGGGCAACACCTCTGGTCATTGAACTGGTCGAGCGACAGGCGGCCTCCGGACGGCTGGTCGCGGCGATCTGCGCGGCCCCGACCGTGCTGAAGGACGCCGGTGTCCTGCTCGGCCGCAAACACACGGGACATTCCTCGGTCGAACCGGAGCTGCCCGACATGTTGAAAAGCAAGGCCGTGGTGCATGACGGCAACGTCATCACCTCGCGCGGTGCCGGCACGGCGATTCCTTTCGCGCTCGAGATCATCCGCACCTTGCTCTCGCCCGAGGTGGCTGAGGACGTGGCGCAATCCATCTGCTATCCGCATTGACGAGGGGCCGGCGCCGGCCGCCCGACGGCGCGTCGTGGCCCAGACCCTCCCGTTCCCTTCATGGAAAAACACTACGACTTTGTCGCGATCGGCGGCGGCAGCGCCGGTTTCAATGGCGCCCGGCTCGCCGCGCAATTTTCCGATCGCGTCGCCATCATCGACGGCGCCCAGGAACTCGGCGGCCTCTGCATCCTGCGCGGGTGCATGCCGTCGAAGACGCTCATCTACACCGCCGAGGTCCTGCATCACGCCCGGCACGGTGACGCACTCGGACTGAAGATCCCGGCCGCGGCCGCCGACATGGCCGCGGTGCATGCGCGCAAGCTCCGTATCATCGGCGAATTTGCCGAACATCGCCTGCACCAGTTGCAGTCCGGCAGGTATGACCTCATCCGCGGCTGCGCCCGCTTCACGGGACCGAACCGTCTCGAGGCTTCCGACGGCAGCGTGATCACTGCGGATCGCATCCTGATCGCCACGGGGTCGAGCATCAGTTGGCCCGGCGTGCCGGGGTTGCGGGAATCGAGACCATGGACCAGCGACGACGTCCTCGAACTCGATTTCGTGCCGGAGAGCGTGATCATGCTCGGCGGCGGTGTGGTCGCCTGCGAACTCGCGCAGATGCTCGCCCGCTTCGGCTCGCACGTGACCCAGATCCAGCGCAGCCCGCACGTGCTGAAGGAAATCGACATCGAGGCGACCGCCATCGTCCAGACGGCCATGCAGGCCGACGGCGTGGAGTTGTTCACCGGAACAAAGATCAAGAGAGTGATCTTCGATGCCGGTGAATACACGGTCGTCTTCGAACAAGACGGACGGGAACACGAGCGGCGCGCCCGCCATCTCGTCAATGCGCTCGGCCGCGACCCGGAGGTGCGCTCACTCAACCTCGCCGCGGCGGGTGTCGAACTTCTATCGGACGGACACATCCGCACCAACGGATTCCAGCAGACGAGCAATCCGCAGGTTTACGCCGCGGGAGATTGCGCGGGTCCGCACGAGATCGTCCACGTCGCGATCCAGCAGGCGGAACTGGCGGTGCGTCACGCCTTCGGCCAATCGGTCGCGCCGATCAGCTACGACGCCCTCCTGCAGGTGGTCTTCACCGATCCGCAGGTCGCGGTCGTGGGCCGCACGAGACACGAGTTGCAGCGCGCAGGCACGCCGTTCCTGCTCGGTTCGCATCCCTTCTGGGATCACGGCAAGTCGATCCTGATGGAAGCAAAGTTCGGCCGCATCCAGGTGCTCGCCGATCCGGAAACCGGCAAACTGCTCGGCGCCGACATCGTCGGCCGGGACGCAGGCGAGTTGATCCATGTCTATGCGATGGCCCTCGCGGGCGGCCTGACCGTGCAGGACATGCTCCGCGCACCGTGGTATCATCCAACGCTCGCCGAGGTACTGACCTACCCGCTCGAGGAAATCGCGGACCAGATGGCCGGCACGCACGTGGCGGCGGAGCCAATGTAGCGCGGGAATCTCCGGACCGGCAGACCGCGGTGAGGCCGCAAAGAGGCGCAAAAGGCGCAGAGGCACCGCCGTCGTGACGACACGTTTGCGGACCCGCACGGCTCCTCAAGGTGGTCGCGCGACCCTGCGCGCGTCGGTGAGGGCGGCGCGCGACTGGCCTGTTCGACGCGGCGGGGAACGGAGTCCCCGCCCTACCCGGCTGCCGCCTTCAGGGCAGCTTTGAGGTCGAGCGTGCGCTCGTAGATCGCCTTGCCGGTGATCGCGCCCGCAAGGTTGACGTGGCGCAGCGCGAGAGCGGCAAGCGCTTCGATGTGCGCGAGGGTCGCCACGCCGCCGGAGGCGATCACGTTGCAGGTGACCGTCGAGAGCATCGCCTCGAGGGCCGGGATGTTCGGCCCACTCAACATGCCGTCGGTGGCGATGTCGGTGTAGATGAGGGTGCGCACACCCGCCTGCTCCATCGCGCGCGCGAGGTCGAGCGCCTGCACGCCGGTGGTTTCCACCCAGCCCTTGACGGCAACGTGTCCATCGCGGGCATCGATGCCGACCGCGATCCGGTCGCCATGGGCGCGAACGAGCTCGGCGACAAATGCCGGATCGCCGGCCGCGCGGGTGCCGATAACGACACGCGAAACGCCACCGGCCAGCACGCGGGACACCGTCCCGGCATCACGCAGGCCGCCACCGAGTTCGACGCGGAGCCCCGAGGCGACGATCGCCCGCACGGCATCCGCGTTGGCGGGCTCGCCGTTGAAGGCGCCATCCAGGTCGACCACGTGCACCCACGCGGCTCCCGCGTCGCGAAAGGATGCCGCCATCGCCGCGGGGTCGTCGGAGTATACCGTTTCCGCGTCGGCGCGGCCCTGCAGCAAGCGCACACAACGACCGCCCCGCAAATCAATGGCTGGAAGGACATCCATGGGAAAACCGGGGGTTATCGACGGCCCGCCGGTTCGCGGCAAGCCGCGACGTTGCGCGATGCGCGGAAGCGAGGGTCGCACACCAAAGCGTGTCGTGCAGCATAAACACACCCCACCACCCTGGCGGGCGGTCCCCCCTCTCAAGAGGGGAGCTGATCAGTTCTCTCCTTCAGGAGAGGGGACCGCGCGCAAGCGTGGTGAGAGGTGTTCATCCTGGCGGGCGTGCCTGTCCGTGGCGGGCAGGGTCTTTCGTTTTGGCGTTCTGAATGTCCCGCCAGATTGATGATACGGCCGTATCATCAATCTGGCGGGCCGGACCTGAGTCCGGGATTCATGCGACGCCAAAACAAAGGCCGTGCGCCGCGGGGCGGCCGCACAATGTTACATTTCCCGGCGCGGTTTCCTGTTTCGCAGCGGGAGGAATCGTGCCAGTTTCCCGCCTCTATGGCCCGCAAAGCGAAGTCAGCCGCCCCGACGCCCCCGCCATTCCTCGTCGACCTGCTCAACGCCCGCAGCCCATCCGGATATGAATTCGAGGCGCAGGCGGTCTGGGATCGGCACGTGACGCCCCGGGCCGACGCCACCGTGCGGGATGCGATGGGCAACCGCATTTCGACCCTGAACCCCGGCGGCGATCCCGTGTTGATGCTGGCGGGACACATCGACGAACTCGGGCTGCAAATCATCGGCGCGGACAAGGAAGGATTCCTGCGTTTCCGCACCATCGGCGGGCATGATCGCGTGCTCATTCCCGGCAGACGCGTGGTCATCCGCACGACCAACGGAAACGTCCTCGGCGTGACCGGGAAGCGTGCGGTGCACCAGATGGACACAAATGACCGCAAGCACGTGCCCGAGGTGCACGAGATGTGGATCGACATCGGTGCGACCACCCGGAAGGAAGCGCTGACGCGCGTGGCGGTCGGTGATGCCGGGACCTATGATCATGGTTTTGCCATGCTGCACGGACCGCTGGCCACGGCGCGGGGCCTGGACAACAAGGCCGGCGCGTTCGTCGTCGGAGAGGTCTTGATCCGTCTCGCGCAGGATCGCAAGCGGCTCGCCGCCCAGATCGTGGCCGCCGGCACCGTGCAGGAAGAGGTCGGCGAACGCGGCGCGAAGGCGGCGACCTACGGCATCAATCCGCACATCGCGATCGGCGTCGACGTGACCCATGCGACGGATCATCCGGATTGCGACCACCGCAAGATGCCGGACCTCAAGCTCGGCGGTGGACCGGCGATCTGCCGTGGACCCAACATCAACCCGTGGGTCTGCGAGCGGCTCGTGCAGTGCGCCGAACGCGCGAAGATTCCCGTGCAGTTCGAGGCGGAGCCACGCTCGTCGGGCACGGATGTGAATTCGATCCAGGTCGGCCGGGCCGGGGTGGCCACCGGGCTGGTTTCAATCCCGCTGCGCTACATGCACACGCCGAGCGAAGTCGCGGACCTTCGCGACATCGAGCAGTGCGTTCAATTGCTGGTGGAGTTCGCGCAATCGCTCAGCGCCGGCGAACACGGGCACTGGTAAGGCGGCGGACAGCCTTTTGAGCCTTACTTCTGTGGCCATTTCTTCTGATCGTTAGGAATTGCGTCAATCTGCGCCATCTGCGGTCAAAAAGGATTGGCATCGAGCGGCCCGGAATTGAACCGCAGATTTCGCAGAGAACGCAGATAAGGGCAGGAGGGAAACAGGAGCTAGTCGGGCGGGCTCCTCGATCGGCTCGGCCGCCTATGCCGCGTTCTTGCGGGCGGATTTCGGCAGCTTGCGAACCTGGGGCTTCTTGCGGTTGATGACCACGCTCTCGTCCACCACCACCTCGGCGACGTCCTCGCGATGAGGAATGTCGTACATCACCTCGAGCATGAGGTTCTCCATGATGGAGCGCAGCGCGCGGGCGCCGGTCTTGAGCACGAGCGCCTGCCGCGCGATGGCGCGGATCGCCTCGCGGGTGAAACGCAGGTTCACGCCGTCCATCGCGAACAGCTTGGAATACTGCTTCACGATGGAATTCTTCGTGCGCAGGAGGATCTTGACGAGGTCCTCCTCGGTGAGCGTGTCGAGCACGGAAACGACGGGCAGACGGCCGATGAACTCGGGAATCATGCCGAAGCGGAACAGGTCCTCGGGCTGGAGTTCGCGCATGATCTGCTCGCCGGAAATCTCCGTCACCGTACTCGCGCCATATCCGACCGTGCCCTTGCCCGCCCGGCGCTGCACGATCTGGTCGAGCCCGACGAACGCGCCGCCACAGATGAACAGGATGTTGGCGGTGTTGACCTGGATGTATTCCTGATTCGGATGCTTGCGTCCGCCCTGGGGCGGCACGTTGCAGGTCGTGCCCTCGAGGATCTTGAGCAGGGCCTGCTGCACGCCCTCGCCGGAAACGTCACGGGTGATGGAAACGTTTTCGGTCTTGCGGCCGATCTTGTCGATCTCGTCGACATAGATGATCCCGCACTCCGCGCGCTTCACGTCGTAGTTCGCAGCCTGCAGCAGGCGCAGCACGATGTTCTCGACATCCTCGCCGACGTATCCCGCCTCGGTGAGGGTCGTGGCATCGGACATTGCGAACGGCACGTCGAGGATGCGCGCCAGGGTCCGGGCGAGCAACGTCTTGCCCGAGCCGGTCGGGCCGACCAGCAGGATGTTGCTCTTCTCCACCTCGATCTCGGAAAACTCGGCCGGGATCGTCGGTCCCTCGTGCGGGCCGAGCTGCTGGTCGAACATCAGCCGCTTGTAGTGATTGTAGACCGCGACCGAGAGGACCTTTTTCGCGTGTTCCTGGCCGATGACGTGGTCGTCGAGGACCTTCTTGATCTCCCCCGGCTTGACGAGACGGAACGAGGGGCGCGCATCGGGCGCCGGCGCCTTCAGCTCGCGATCGATGATCGTCTTGCACACCGAGACGCACGAGTCGCAGATGTACACACCGGGTCCGGCGATCATCTTGCGGACCTCGCTCTGCGATTTGCCGCAGAACGAGCAGAGCGTCATTCGGGAGGATTTGGCCATGGGTCGGGTACGGGCGGGGTTGGGAGGACGGGGTAAAGCGAACTCAGGCGGCGGCACCCTTCATCAGGGCGACGGCTTCCTTCTTGTTCTCGATCACGTGGTCGACGAGACCGTAGGCCAGCGCTTCCTGAGCAGACATATAGTAGTCGCGATCGGAGTCCTTTTCAATCTGTTCGACGGCCTTGCCCGAGTGACGGGAAAGGATCTCGTTGAGCGTCGCCCGCCAGCGCAGGATTTCGCGGGCCTGGATCGAGATGTCCGAGGTCTGGCCCGAGGCTCCGCCGGTGGGCTGGTGAATCATGATCCGGCTGTTGGGCAGCGCGTGCCGCTTGCCCTTCTTGCCCGCGGCAAGCAACACGGTCGCCATGCTGGCGGCCATGCCGATGCAATAGGTCACCACGTCGCAGGACATGAAGTTGATCGTGTCGTAGATCGCCATGCCGCCGGTCACCACCCCGCCGGGCGAATTGATGTAGAGGTTGATGTCCTTCTTGGGATCCTCCATCTGGAGGAACAGGAGCTGGGCGATGACGATGTTGGCCACGTCGTCGTTGATGGGCGTGCCGATGAACACAATCCGGTCCTTCAGCAGGCGGCTGTAGATGTCCATGCTGCGCTCGCCGCGGCCGGTGTTTTCGAGAACGATGGGAACGTAGTAGCTCACGACTTTGAAATGGGTTGGATGGGTGATGCGCTAGAGGCCTTACGGCGCCGTGACGCTAGCCTTGGACACGAGGAAATCAAGGGCCTTGTCCACGAGGATGTTCTGCTGCAGTACCGCAACCCGTTCGCGGTCCTTTTCAAGGTCCTTGGCCACTTTTTCCGGTTTCTCGTTGGAGCGCTGGGCCTCGCGGTAGATCGCGCGGTTGATATCGTCCCGCTCGATCTGGATTTTTTCGGCCTCGGCCACCCGGGTGAGCAACATTCGCACCTTCGTGCGCTCGATCGCGGCCTTGCGGGACGTGGCGTAAAGCTCCTCCTTCGCCTTTTCCAGTTCCTCCTGCGGGATGCCCCGCCGCATGTTTTGCTCGATGAGCTGGCGCAGGATCGCTTCGGACTCGCTTTCGATCAGCGTCTCGGGAATCGGAAACTCCACCCGGGACGCGAGCGCGTCGGCCGCCTGTCGGCGACGCTCGGCGTGGTCTTCAGCTTCCTTGCGCATCGTGAGTGAGTTACGGATCCGTTCCCGAAGCTGATCAACGGACTCGACGCCTTGCACCTTGAGGAACTCCTGGTTGAGTTCCGGCAGGACCCGCTCGCGAACCTCTTGAACCGTAACGGCGTAGGTTGCGGTCTTGCCGGCGAGCGGCTCGACGGGAAACTTCTCGGGAAAGACGACTTCGACGTCCTTCGTCTCTCCGGCGGCGAGCCCGATCAGTTGCTTGCCGACGCCCGGGAGCAGGCCCTCCTCGGAACCGGCCTCTTCCCACGTGCTCGGCATCGATCCGTAGATCGGCCGGTCCGTCACGAGTTCGGCGATCTTCTGCTCACCGATCCGGCCTTCGAAGCCGAACTTCACGTAGTCACCGGCCGCCGCCGCGCGTTCAACGGTCTTGAATTCCGCCGCTTCCCGCCGCAGCTGCTCGACGGCGGCATCCACCTCCTCGTCCTTCACGTTGGTGTTCACACCCGTCACGGGTAGCCCGACATACTCGGGCAGGTCGAACTTCGGCTGCACCTCCACGGTGATCGCGATTTCGACGGGCGCGCCGGGCTCGATCGGCGTTTCCGGCACGTCGACGATGGTCACGACCTCGAGACCCGTTTCCTTCAGGCCGTCGCGATAGGCTTTCGATACGACCGCCTGCTTGAAGTCGGCGGTGATCTCCTTCTCGAAACGCCTGCGCACGACCGCCGCGGGCGCCTTGCCGGGGCGAAAGCCCGGGATGCGAACATGCTTCGCGTAATCTCCCGTGACGCGATTAAGCTCCTGGTCGACTTCCGTGGCCTCGAACGCCACGACCATCTGCTTCCGTGTCTCGGAGATTTCCTTGAGCTCGATTTTCACTCGGGTTCCCTGGGCTGTTTGGTTGCGGGCGATTGCGGGCGAGAAACCGGCGACGGTATTGGCCGCCGCAACAGCCGGTCAATGCCGAAGACACTATCGGGGCGGAGGTCGCCACGGCCTTTTGTTTTGGCGTCGCATGAATCTCGGACTCAGGTCCGGTCCGCCAGATTGATGATACGGCCGTATCATCAATCTGGCTCCTGTCGCCGATCGCCCTGACAGGTGCAATGGGTGGCAAGAGTGCTGCGGCTCCGGGGCGTCGCGCGGGCATCCTCGCGTCACGCGATCCGGACCTCCGCGCTTGCACCACGGCAGGGTCTGATGACACTCGGCCACTTATGTCCAATTCCGCCAACCTCCGCGTCGTCTTCGACACGACCCAAGGCAAGGTCGAGTTCAAGCTGTTTCCCCACATCGCCCCGAAGGCCTGCGAAAGCTTCACCGGCCTGATCAAGAAGGGTTACTACGACGGCATCATCTTCCATCGGGTGATCCCGAAGTTCATGGTCCAGGGCGGCGATCCCACCGGCACCGGCCGCGGTGGCGAATCCCTCTGGGGCCGCAATTTCGAGGACGAGGTCACGCCCGACGTGCGCTTCGATCGCCCGGGTTTGCTCGCCATGGCCAACGCCGGACCGGGCACCAACGGCAGCCAGTTCTTCATCACCACGGCGAAGACGCCCTGGCTCAACATGCGCCACACGATCTTCGGCGAGGTCGTCGAAGGCTACGACAAGGTCCAGAAGATCGAAGGCCAGCCGACCGACGGCAACGATCGTCCGGTGGAGACCCAGAAGATCGTCAAGGCGGCCGTGCTCGAGGGCTGAAACGTGACCGCCGGGTCACCAGTCGGGCGGATCCATGACCCGCCATTGGAGACGCCACGCTGACGTTCCCTGAAGGCGGGTCGGAGACCTGCCCTACTTCTTTCCGCATGCCACGCGCATCAGGATCGGCCAAGGCCCGGAAATCCCCGTTCGCCGGCACCAAGAGGCTGCAGACGGTCGGCGACTGGCTGCGCTTTGCGGTGACCTGTTTCACGCGCGAGCCGCTGGCGTTCGCCCAGGGGCTGCACGGCCCGCAGGAGGAGGCGATGTTTCTGGTCGGCCGTTTCCTCGGCCTCGAACCCGAGGATCTCACGCCCTTTCTCGGCGCGCGGTTGACGCGCTCGGAATGCGATGAGTTGCGCGCCCTGCTCCGCGCCCGGGTGCAACGTCGCGTCCCCGTGCCCTACCTCGTGCACGAGGCCTGGCAGGCCGGCCTGCGGTTTTACGTCGACCGGCGCGTGTTGATTCCGCGCTCGTATATCGCGAGCCTGCTTCCGGGGGCGGTGCGCCGGTGGGCCGGGCGCGGCTGGTCCCCCGGTCGTATCCTCGATCTCGGCACGGGCTGCGGCTGCCTCGCGATTCTTGCCGCGCGGGCGTTTCCCCGGGCCATCGTCGACGCGGTCGACCTTTCCGCGGAAGCGCTCGCCGTCGCGGGACGCAACGTCGCCGACCACGGCCTGACGGACCGGGTGCACCTGCTGCAGTCCGACCTCTTCGCCGGCGTCCCGCCCCTGCCCTACGACCTCATCATCGCCAATCCACCCTACGAACCGTCCGACCTCCTGGCGGAACAGCCACCCGAGTTGAAACACGAACCGCAACTCGCGCTCGATGGTGGCGCCGACGGACTCGGCTGCGTGCGCCGCATCATCGCCGAAGCCCGCGCCCACCTTGATCCACGCGGCATGCTGGTGCTGGAACATGGTGACCTCCGGGCTGCCTTGCTGCAGGAGTTTCCCGAGCTGCGGCACCACGTGTTCGACCTGCCCGATGGCACGGATGCGGTGATCGGTTTGCGCGCCCGCGACCTGCCGGAACCCTCCGCCACTCCGCCCCCCTCCGCCGCGACGGCGGCGCCCCGCGCCCGCCGCCGGACCCGACCCGCCAAAGATGGCCAGCGCTGAAATTCCTCCCGCCGACGGCATCATCGTGACCAGTGAGTTCGTGCGCCACCGCAACGTGCTGCTCACGCGGGCCCGGCTCACGGATCTTTATCTCGAATACTACCTGCACGTCGCCGACAGCGGCCTGCAGATCGCACCGGAGCACGACCGTCCGTTCAAGGACCTGCTCGCCGTCACCGTGCTGTATGCGGGATCGCGTCCGCGGAACGAATACCTGGCCTGGACGATGAACCTGCAGGAGCCGCTGCTGAACTTGTTCACCACCGCGGACAACCAGGCCGACACGGTTGCGGGTCGCATCTTCACGGAAAACGTGAAGCGCGGGGCGAACAACCTCCTGTACCTCGAGACCGTCCGGGGCCGTGACCCCAAGCGCCGCAGCGTGATCGACTTCACGGGCCCGGAAGTGTTTGCCGCCGCCGAGACGTTCCTCACGAAAAGCGAGCAGCGCCCCGGCCGTTTCTTTTCCCTCGGGGACGAGGAGTTCGTGCTGCTCTCGGCCCACCCCGATTGCGACCTCGCGTGGCTCCAGGGTATCGACGCAACCGGTGCCCGCGTGCGCGATGCCCTCGCCCCCGAGACGATCGTGCCGCTCGAACGCCGGCGCTACGCCTGGCAGTGCGGCTGCAACGAGCAGCGCATGTTCGAGGTTCTCGCGCCGACCATGCGCCAGGATGCCGACGCGTTGTTCCAGGGCGACGACGCCATCCGCATCGAATGCCCACGCTGCGCGAAGCCCTACCGGATCACGCGCGAAGCGCTGGAAGCCTACGTGGCGAAAGGGCCCGCGTAGCGACCAAACGTACGGCGCCGAAGCTCGCGGCCAGGCCGCTGCGGTGCCCCAACGCAAGCCAGCACGGCCCATCGATTGCGGCCGGCGTCACCGAACAGCCACGACCAGTCGCACCAAGCGGTCTTGGAGGTTGTGGTTTTGCGAGGCACGATAGCCATCAACGATGTCGCGTACGCGACATCGTTGATGGCTATTGGCCGGATGCACGGTTCGGCCGACAGGCGAGGTTGCGGTCGCGGCGCGGCCGAAGCCCTGGTAGCAGCCGAAGTCACGACGACGGAGGGCGAAGGTGCAGCGGCCGACAGCCTCCTGACGTCGGCTGCTACGGACTTTCACCAGTCCCACGTCGCCCGCAGGTAGATCGATGTGGCGGCCGGGTCGTGCCGCGTCCGTCGCCGGGATCGAAACCGCCGAACTCGGTGCCCCGGCCGCCGATCGGCAGGCTCAGGGCCCCGAGCCAGTCGAGGGGCAAGCAAGATCCCACATTTGAGTCACAGAGGCCCCAGGCGACCGAAGGCCGCAACCAAATGCAGCCATTCGGCGTGCGGCCACGTTGTCGCAAGACTCCAACGCAGCTACGAGAGGCTCAACGTGGTTTCATCTTCCGCACTCGGCCATGTGTGTCCATCTGCGTGATCTGTGGTTCAACTCCTTTCCTGAGTTCGGGTTGAGGCCCAGCCGCGCTGGGTCCTCTGGTTCGAAAACTTGTTTTCTTCACCAGTCCCACGTCGCCCGCAGGTAGATTGAAGTGGGCGCCCGTGTCGTGCCGCGTCCGTCGCCGGGATCGAAACCGCCGAACTCGCTGCCCCGGCCGCCGATCGGCAGGTCGAGCCCGGCGAGCAATTGCATGCGGTCGTTGACATTCCACGACACGCGCGGCTGCACCAGCGCGGAAGGATCGCGCAGGTTGGTGATCACGCTCACGAACGCATTCACGAGCGGATGCAGTTCGACCTGGAGGGAGCCCGCGAGGTAATCGCGGCCGAGCAGGAACACGTTCTGGCGGCTGATTTGCGTGAGCAGATATGGATCCCCCAGCGCGGCACGGTAGTCGGCATGCCCGAGGTCATTGTGGTGGAACTCGACAAACCCAAACACGTTCTTGCCCGCCCAGGTCCAGGAATACTGCAGGTTCGCCACCGCGGAAACGTAGTCCTCGGTCTGCGTGAAACCCACCGGACGCACCCGCACCCACGTGGCGTCGACCCGCCAGGCGGCCGACCCGAGCAGGCCCGCGACACTGGCGCCCAGCACCGGCTCGTCGTAATGCCACGCGCCCATCAAGGCGACCTCGCCCAGTCCCGCGTGCCTCTTCCACAGCGCCGCGAACGACGACGCGGAGGCCGTCGCACTGCCCGTAAGCGGATGGCGCCGCCCCACGGCCAGCAACTGCAGTCCGCCATCCGGGAGCGGAATGTCGACGTGTAGCATGTCCGCGCCGACCTTGTAGTCGCGGATCACGTCGCTCGGCGCGAAGGGATTGAACAGGTCGAACGGATTGAAGACAAGTCCGCCGCCCCACGTCACCGCATGCCGGCCGACCGTCACCGTGCCCCACGGCGGCGTCCACGCCACCGACAGGCGATCCAGCCGTGCGGTATCCCGATGCCGGGCACCATTCGACCAGTCCCGCGAGAGATCGAAAAGGTCCACGGTTCCGATCCGGTGAAGCAAAGGCCGCCAGCCGCGAACGCTCGAGCGTGTCACCGTTGACCGCGGTGAGTTCCAGTTCCGCGTTGAACGCGAGCGCGCCGTGTTGCGCCGACCACAGCGGACGGGCGGTGGCCGCGAGGTCATAGAGCGAGGAATCATCGCCCGCGCGGGCCCAGCGCGACTCGTCAGCGGCCAGGCCGGCGCGAGTCTCGAGGGTGACATGCAGTCCGGCAGTCTGGCTGGCGGCGACGCGCGCACTGAATCCCGCCGCTCCCGCCATCGCGAGGCTCACGCACAGCACGGCAGACCCGCGCCCCCTGGAATGGTCCGGGGAGCGCATGCGTCCCGCGTGCTTGCCCGGGCGTCCCGCCCGGGCCCGAAGCCTGCATTTCGGCGAGACGCCGAAAGCGGCACGCGGGACGCGCGCGCTCCCCGGACCGTTCGGAAACGCTGTCGCCATCGGACGCACACTACTCGCGACGTTCGTCCGCGACGATCCGGCCGTCGCGCAACCGGAGGATGCGCCGCGCATAGCGCATCACGAGTTCGTCGTGCGTCGCAAAGACGAAGGTCACCTGATGCCGCGTGTTCATGTTGCGCATGAGCTCGAGCAGCTCGGTCGCGGTGTGGGAGTCGAGGTTCGCGGTGGGTTCGTCCGCGAGCACGATCGCCGGATTGCTCACGATGGCGCGCGCGACCGCGACGCGTTGCTGTTGCCCGCCGGACATCGCCGGAGGCCGGCGCGCGTGCAGTCCCGCCAACCCGACCTCCTCGATTGCGGCCGCGGCGCGACGCCGGCGCTCCTCGCGTCCGACTCCCTGCAACAGCATCACGTATTCGACGTTCTCCAGGGCCGAGAGCACGGGGATCAGGTTGTAGGCCTGGAACACGAAACCGATCTGCTGCAGGCGCAGCCGCGTGATCTCCGACGAAGACATCGACTCGAGATGGCGTCCCGCGACCGTGATCGAACCGGCGTCCGGTTGATCGAGCCCGCCGATGAGATTGAGCAAGGTCGTCTTGCCCGAGCCGGACGGGCCGACGAGCGCAGTGAACTCGCCCGGCGCGATGGTTGCACTCACCTCGGTCAGCGCGGGCACGTTGACGGTGCCCTGATGATAAATACGGCTGACGCCATCGATCACGACGATCGGCGCGGCGGCGGGCGGACGGGCAGTGGAATCCATGCGGTTGTTTCCTAGACGTGGGCCATGGCTTGCACCGGCGTGATTCGCGCGGCCTTCACCGCGGGGTACAGGCTCATGACCAGGCCGAGTCCGAGCACGGTACCGGCGGCGCGCACATAATCCATCGGCGTCGAACGTGGGTAGACCATCGATGACATGCCCCAGTATTCCGAGCCGGCGGCAAACCGGGAAAAATCCAACCCCGAGCCATGCAGACTCGCGACCGTGACGGCGCCGGCGACACTGCCGATTGCGAAACCCAGGATGAGGAGCATCGCGGTTTCGATCAGCACACCGCCGATCACGCCCCACGGTGTGACGCCGAGGGCGCGGACCAGGCCGATTTCGCGGATGCGTTCGAACACGGCCATCAGGATCGTGTTCACCAGGCCGAAGCCCATCGCGATAAAGATGATGATGTTCCAAATCAGCGAGAACACTCCCATGCTATCAAGGTATGCGCCGACGAACGGCACGAGTTCGCGCCACGTCAACACGCGGTACGCCGCCGCAGGCAGGTGCGCCCGCAAGGCCGCTGCAATCGGCTCCGGCGCGACGCCTTCGGGCAGCATCACGCTCAATTCACTCACAGTGCCTTCGAGCCCGAGCATCTGCTGCAGGGTGTCGCGCCGGCAGAAGACGAACTCCTTTTCCGTGGCCTCGATCTGCGCCCGGAACACGCCGACGATCGTGAAGGCCCGCGACACAATCTGGCCGTGCGCGTCCTGTGCATCGATCACCAGACGGTGGCCGAGGCGCGTCTCGAGGCGCTTCAGCAGCGCCGCACCGACCACAATGCCATTCGGCGCGTCGTCCGGCAACAGCGAGCCCTCGGCAATCGCATCCGGGATGAACGACAGGCCGCGTTCCTCGGCGGGAACAATTCCGACCAGCGTCGCGCCGAACGCACCGTGTTCACTGCGCAACACCGCGCCGATCCGCAGGCGGGCCGTGACCCGGCTCCCCGGTGGCAGCACGTCGTGCAATGCGGTCCGCGCGAGGTCCGGCGTGCGCAGCAGGTTTTCCAGCACGGGGTTTTCGAAGTAGCCGGGCGCCTGCACCTGCAGGTCTCCGGTCAGGTTCGCGATGTTTTGCCGGAGCATCTGGCCGGCAAACCCGCGAATGAATGCGCTGTAGAACAGCATCGACCACACGCCGACGACGACCGCCGCCAGGATCAGGACCGTGCGGCGCGGGTGCCGCCACAAATTGCGCCAGGCGATCAGGAAGGTCATCGCCAGAACCTCGTAGGGCAGGTCTCGGACCTGCCTCCGTCCGGTCGAGCGGGTCGAAGTCCCGCCCCAGTTTCGTACCTGCCGTTCATGCCGCGCGCATCGCCTCCACCGGGCGCATCCGGCGCACCCGCAGCGCGGGAATGGCCGCCGACAGCATCGTCAGCGCGAAGATCGCGGCGGGGCCCAAGCGTGGCCGACCAGATCGACAACTCGGGATGGATGCGCGGTGGCAGGCCGTACTGCACCATCATGTCGCCAAATTCCTTGCCGAGCGGCATGCCGACGCGCTGGACCCAGGCGGTGATGATGGCCCCCACGACGATACCGCCGGCGATGCCCAGCAGGGTGAGCATGCCCGACTCCAGCATCAACACGCGCACCAGCCGCCACGGGGTCGTGCCGATCGCCATCATCACCCCGAACTCCCGCGTGCGTTCAAACACGGTCATGACAAACGTATTCAGAATGCTGAACGCCACCACCAGCACGAGAATCACGTACATGAAGACCCCGACAAACATGTCGAGTTCGATGGCCTCCAGGACGCCGGGCAACAAGCGCCGCCACGTCAACGCCACCGGCGGATGCCCCGGAAGGCCGGTGTCCGCGAGTTCGTGCGTCACGCGATCCGCCACCGGCCCCAGGCCCCACAGGCTGTCGCTGCGCGCAATCACCCGGTGCACCGCGCCGTCCATGCGATAGACCTCGTCGAAATACGGCAGCGGCACGTAGAGGATGCCCCGGTCGAACTCCGGCTGCCCCGTTTCGAAGATGCCCGTGATCACGACCTCGCCCGCGGCCACCGATCCGTCACGGGCATTGCCCAGGATGGTCACCGAATCGCCGAGCCCGACGCCGAGGTTACGCGCGAGCAAGGCGCCGATCACGCCGCGATCATAGTCATCCGGCGGCCAGGAATTTTCCCTGGCGCACGCGCGTGGCGATGTTCGAAACCGTGACCTCGGTGTCGGGCTGGATGCCGATGACCAGCGCACCCAGCGCATGGCTCGAGCTCGCCAGCAGGGAAAATCCTTCCGCGCGTTGGGTGACGGCGGTCACGCGCGGCTCGGCACGCAGTTTCGCGACCGCCTGGCCGGGATCGGGCACCACGAGCCACATGTGGGATTCGTCGAGATACCCCTGCGCCTGCACCTGCAGGTAGCCGGTGCCGCTGCTCACCGATGCGCGCAGCATCAGTTGGTACTGGCTGACCTGCATCGAGAATACGAACACCAGCAGCGCCGCGGCGAACCCGATGCCACCCGCGGAAAGTAGCGTGCGCCGGCGGTTGCGCCGCAGGTTGCGCCACGCAAGCGTGAGGTCGGAGGTCATGCTGCCCGGTGGAAGGACGGCGACCCGGATCGCCGACGAACGCCCGGTCGGGCTTGCCCTCCGGGCCATGCCGCCCCTCGCGATCGCGCCGGCGGGGAACGGAGTCCCCGCCCTACCTCGACGATCCTGGGCGAAAGCATCCGCATCGGCTCACTCCCGCGGATTGCGTAGAAATGCCTCCGAGAAGTACCGGTCAGGCAGGGAATCCCGGAATTCCAGGTGCTCGTATTCCAGGCGGGTGTAGCGCTGCGGGTCGTGCGCCTGGACCATCGTGATCACCCGTGGCAGCAAACGTCCGCCCAGCATCTGGATTTCGGACGCCACGAGGGTTTTCACGAGCTGGCCGTCCTGATCGTAGAACCGTTCCTCGAGCAGGATGTCGTCGTCGCGCAACAACAGTTCCTCGTGGCCCCACACGACGGGCGCCCCGGGTTTCGGGTCGAGGCGGATGCGATGGATCGTGTGGCCATCGCGGGTTTCCGTGGACTCGAGCGTGTGCTCGTAGTCGACGACGACACTGTCGCTCTTCGCGAGGTCGTTGTTCGTGAAATCGGATCCCATCCACGACTGGCTCATAAGCGAGGGCGGCAGTTTGATCACGCGGTTCACGCGCGGGTTGAACGTCCACATCTGGTGATCGAGCTTCAAGGTGCCGTTGCCGCGATCGCGGGGCGGCGCGGTGATCACGATCACGCTGTCGCGCTCGCCGCGGGTCCAGCCCTCGAGCGACTGGGTCCGTTCCCACTCCGGGCGGTGGATCGTCATCCGGATGCGCTCGTAGGAGGCGAGTCCGCGATAGTGATCGAATGACCTGCGGACGAGTGCCGTCGCATCGACCGCGGGCGCGTCGTTCGCACCCGACGATACGGCGGCCAGACCAAACGCCACAACACCGACCATGACGCCGCGCCATTTCATCGCCGGGGCAACCTTGTTACGGACGCGCATGACGCAACAGGCAAATCCGATCATGTAGGAGCGTGCTGGCACGCGATCCGTTGAGCCGATCATCGATTGAGAGAACGGGTAAGGCTGGCCCTCCGGTCCCATGCCAACGGGATGTAGGAGACTGCTTGCAGGCGATGAAAGGCCCGGCCCCAACGGATCGCGTGCAAGCACGCTCCTGCACGTTCAACGCCTCAATCGCTGAACGGATTGTTCGTGCGTTCGTGCGCGATGGTGGTGAGCGGGCCGTGTCCCGGCGCGACGATCGTGCATCCGGGGAGCGTGCGCCAGAGACGCCGCGCGTGGTAGAGCACGGAGCGCGGCTCAAAAAACCCGCCGCCGATCGAGCCGCAAAAAAACAAGTCTCCCGAAAACAACACGCGCCGGGCCCCGGGTTGCTGATGCAGGCTGACGAGATAGCAGAGATGTTCGCGCGCCGGACCCGGCGTGGAAAGCGCCTCCACCTGGAACGGTCCCGCCGAGACGATCTCGTGGTCGGCCAGCACGCGCACGCCCTCGCGGGCCGGCCCGGGGCCACAACAATACGGCAGATCGAAACGCGCGAGCATCTCGCCACAGCCGCCCGTGTGATCGGCATCCCAATGGGTCACCAGGTGCGCATCGAGCCGCGTCGCATCGTTGGGCCACGCGCGCTCGAGCGCGTGGGGACAATGGCCGCTGTCGACGAGCAATGCGGTCTCGTCCCCGGCGAGCGGTCGCACGAGGTAGGCGTTCACCACGCCAACGCCGTAGGGCATCGCAAGCACTTCCAGACGAAAGGGCAGTTCCGGCAGGTCGGGCGTCGCATAGAGGGCGCGGCCCATCGCCTGCACGCCGGCCTCGTTCAACCGCAGCACGCGCGCCAGCGCCGTGAGATCGGCGGCGGACAAATCGTAGCGATAGTCGAGCACATCCTTGATGCGGTTGACATCAACGCCGCTGCGCGCCGCCAGTTCGTCCTCCCGCAAGCCGGCGAGCTTGAGCGCCTTTTCCAGGACGTCGCCCAGTTCGTCTTCCAATAACGGCGGAGGCAGCATGCCGGACAGGTTAACAAAATTCCCGGGCCCGGGCAAAAAATGATTTCTTCGGAAAATGCACGTGCTCAAGCTCGCGCCATGTCCACCCCGCCTTCCGCCACCGACCAGGAGGTTCTCGAGATTTTCAAGCGCACGCGCGCGTTGCTCACCGGTCATTTCCTGCTGCGCTCCGGGCTGCACAGCGGGCACTTCTTCCAATGCGCGCAGGTCTGCCAGTACATGCCGGAGGTGGAGCGCCTGGCCGAGCTGCTCGTGGCCCGCCTCGAGGCAGCCGGCCGCCGGGATTTCGCCACCGTCCTGGCCCCCGCGATGGGCGGACTCGTCATCGGCCAGGAGGTCGCGCGCCGCTGCCGCACGCGATTCGTTTTCGCGGAAAAGGAGAACAACGTCCTCGTGTTGCGGCGTGGCTTCACGTTTGCACCGGGCGAGCGCGTGCTGATCGTCGAGGACGTGATCACGCGCGGCGGACGTGTGCAGGAATGCCTCGCCCTCGCCCGCGCCGCCGGTGCGCAGGTCACGGGAGTCGCCGTGCTGGTCGACCGCAGTTCGGGCCAGGTGCAGTTCGACGTTCCCGTGACGTCCCTGCTGGAACTCAGTTTCCCCACCTATCCGGCCGACCAGCTTCCACCCGAGCTCGCCGCGATCCCGGCGGTAAAACCCGGAAGTTGAAGAGCGGCGGCGGCGCCGAGAGTCGTCGCGCCGGCATCCCTGCCTGTGTCCCGGTTTCGGGATCTCCAGACGACCGCCGCGCGATCGCGTCGAGTGAGTTGATGCCGATCGGGAATGCTGGTGCGAAAGCCTGGCGTTCAAGTGTGCACGCCGGGACGGACGACCGGTAGCTCGCAGGCATGACGGCCTCGGCGATCCGCACGGGGAGCGCTGAAGCTGCGCTTGTTTCATGATGTTTGGTTAAATCTCACTTGACGCATTTTATCATTCATTGCATCTAGGTTTTCATTCATTGACACTAACGGTTAGTTCACAGCCAAACTTTCCAAGCTGTCAGCTCCCCCAACGAATCCGACGATGCGCTCCCCATCTACTCCAGTACCTCCAGTGCCTCTTGTTGTCCTCCCACCATCGCGACATCGCGTCCGCCCCCGCGTGGGCGTGTTCTGCCTGGCCTGCCTGCTGGCGGGCGCCCTTCCCGGCTGGGCCCAATCCACCACGACGTCGGGGGCGTCATCCGCGCCACCCACAAACGATCAGCCGGTTGTCCTCGAGACCTTCAGGGTCGAAGGCTATCGCGAAGGTCTCGCCAAGGCCCGGCAGCAACAGCGGGAGGCTCCGAACCTGAAGGATATCCTTTCGGTCGATTCCGTCGGCAAGCTGCCCGATTCGAATCTGGCCGAGGCGTTGCAGCGGACGCCGGGCGTCTACCTGCAGGGCACCCATGGCGACGGGCGCTACGTCTCGGTCCGCGGCGTCGACCCCAACCTCAACAACGTCACGGTCAATGGCGCGACGATCGCCGTCTCCGACGTCGATGGCCGCAGCGGGCGGGCCGCACCGCTCGACATCATGGGCGCGAACGCCATGTCGGCGGTGGAGGTCGTGAAGGTCCCCACGCCCGACATGGACGCCCAGGGTCTCGGCGCCACGATCAACATCATTTCCCCCTCCGCCTACGACCACTCGGGCCCGTTTTTGTACGGATCGACGAAGGTCGGCGTCAATGATGCGCGACTCAGCGGTGTCCCCAACCGCGAAGCCGATCTGAACCTCGGCACCACCTTCGGACCGGACAAACAGTTCGGCCTGATGCTCGGATTGAACTACCTGCACACCGAGTACAACACCGCCGACGTGGCCTGGGAAAACCCGGTGGTGCTCGGTCCCGGGTTTAACGACTACTTCGGGCAGGATGGCGCGACGAATCCCTTTGGCGTGATCGTCCAGGCGAAGGACATGTCGATCAAGGAATTCCTCGGCGTCCGCGAACGACGGGGCGCGACGGCGAACCTGGAATGGCGGCCCGGCGAAAACACGCAGGTGTGGCTGCGCGGCTACTACACGAAATACCACGAAACCCTCGACGAAGCCCACCTGCGGCTGCGCCTGGGCCTCAACCCCGCGCGGACGATCTTCACGTCACCGGACAGCGGTTACACGACCCAGGGTGAGGTGAATACCGAAACGACGAGCGACGACGTCACCCGGCCGGTCAGCCAGATCGTCCTCGGCGGGAAGCAAAAGTTTGGTGACGGCTGGACGATCGACGGCGACGTCAACTTCACCAAGGCGCGCGAAGAAAAGCCGGGCACGGGGCTCTACGCCGAGGAATTCACCAACGCGAACTACAAGAACGGGGCGGGCAACGTTCCCAGCAACGCCGCGATGACGTTCGGCAAGGACGGTTTCTTCCCGGTGTTCAACACCGCCTACAATGACCCAACCTACGGGTGGCCCGGCACGGGCACCATTGGCGACCTTTCCTTCTATCCCCTGTTCCGGATGCGCCATGAATTTTCCCAGGTGGAGGAGCGGACCCAGACCTATGACCTGAACCTGCAATGGGATCGCGACATCGCCGGCCGTCCCGGCTTTCTCAAGGCGGGGGTCAAGTTCCTCGACCGGAAGAAGTCGGTCGACGACAAGTCCATGCGCTACGAACCGAACACCACCCTCAACGGCGGTCCGAATCCGAACATCTTCCTTTCCGACACGTTCAATGGCATGCCCTACGGGCGCGACGCCGCCAACATCTACGGCGGCTTTCCGACCGGTCCCGCGGTCTACGCCCGCCAGCTCGGCGCCACCGACGATCCCCGGACGTGGGAGGCGGCATTCGACGAGTATGTCGGCCGCACCCTCGACGAGCAGTGGAACGAGTTCACCCGCACGCCCGATCCCGCCACCGCCATCAAGAACCCGGACCTGTGGCATTTCCGCGAAGAGGACTCGGCGTCCAACTCCATCGAGGATGACTACGACCTGCAGGAGAAGATCACCGCCGCGTACCTGATGGGTAATTACAAGGTGACCCCCGCGGTGAATGTCATCGCCGGCGCCCGGGTCGAACGCACCAAGGCCAGCGTGTCGTCCCCCCTGGAAAGGGACAATCCCGATGGCACGTTCGAGATCATCCGCAACGGCCCCTATGACAGCACGTTCACCAGTGTGTTGCCGGACGCGCTCGTGCGCTGGGAAGCCCGGGACAACCTGCTGTTTCGCGCCTCGTTCACTTCGACGGTCGGCCGCCCGGACTACATCGCGATGGCCCCGAAGGGAAAGATCAGGATCTCGACCGGGCCGGAGGCCGACATCTTCACGGGATCGCTGAGCGTGGGCAACCCGGACCTGAAGTCCTACAAGTCGAGCAACGTCGATCTCTCCACCGACTACTACCTGCCCAACCGGTCCGGCGTCATCCGCTTCGGCTTCTTCTACAAGGACATCAAGAATCCGATTTACGCCTATGGTTACGACCCCACGACCGACACGTCGGTCGACCTCACCGGCACCGGGATCACCCGCAACACCGTCAATGGCACGGACGTCGTCGATTTCCAGGGAGTTCACTTCTCGAGCCTGTCCGTCGGCACGCAGCTCAACGCGGACAGCGGCTGGATCCGGGGCTTCGAGTTCACCTACCAGAACGACTTCAAGTTCCTGCCCGAACCGTTCGACGGTTTCGGCGTTTCGCTCAACGTCACGTCGATCAAGTCCCACGTCACCATCTTCAGCCGGCCCGACGACAACATCCGCTTCTTCCGGCAGCCGAACCTGGTCGAGAACTTCGAGGCCTACTACGAGAAGAACGGCCTGCAGGCGCGCCTCGGCTGGCACTTCCAGGGCGACGCCCTGGCCTTCATCGGTTCCAGTTCCCGGGTGGACGAATGGCTCCGCGGCCGCGGCCAGCTCGACGCGCGGCTCAGCTACCGGATCAACCAGGGGGTGGAGATCTTCGCGGAGGCGCGCAACCTCAACGATGCCCCCTATCGGACCTTCTGGGGATTCGACCGCAATTCCCTGTCCGGCCAGCAAAATGATTATCCGGGATACGAATACGTCGGTCGCACCTACTCCATCGGCTTGAACTACTTCTTCGGCGACTAGGCCGACTCGCCCCTCCAGGTTGCGTTGGTTCGACTGCCTTGTTCTGCCGACCGGCGGGGCAAGGCAGTCCGCTTCCGGGATGCAGATCCGCCCGCCGCGCGACCAGGCCCGACGACAATCCTTCGCCCGTCTTTCGTTCCGACCGCCCGAGACCGGGCACAACGAAACCCTCGCATCCACCTCTCGCATCATGGACGTGTCTCATCCTTCCTCTGCGGGCGCGATCCCGGGTTCCGCGCGCCGTTTCTCCGAAGATGGTTTCCGGCCGCACGAACCGGGCTGGCCCCGGGCGGGATTCCGCGCGATTGCCCGCCTCGCTCCCGCGCTCCTGGCGACGGTGGCCGGCACGCTGGCGGCGGCCGATCCCGGCTCAACCCCGCCGGTCCCCCAACCGCCCAACGTCGTCTTCATCCTGGCGGATGACCTGGGCTGGGGCGACGTCAGCTACCAGGGACAGCAACTCATCGCCACGCCCCATATCGACCGTCTCGCCGTGGAAGGCATGCGCTTCACGCATCATTACGCCGGCAGCGCCGTCTGCGCCCCGTCGCGCTGCACGCTGCTCACCGGACGGCACACCGGACATTGCGTGATCCGTGACAACCTCGCGGTCGGTCCCGACGGCGGTGAAATTCGCCCGGCGCTGGGACCGGAGGCCGTGACCGTCGCGGACGTGTTTCATCAGGCGGGCTACGTCACCGGGGCGATCGGCAAGTGGGGCCTGGGCGACGAAGGCACGACCGGCGTGCCGTGGCAGCAGGGTTTCGATCATTTCTTTGGCTACCTGCACAACACGCACGGCACGCGCTACTATACCGAGTTCATCTACCGCAACGCGGAGAAGATCGCGCTGCGCGGCAACTACGGCCACTGGCGGAACCAGTATGGTCCCGAGCTTTGCCTGCAGGAGGCGCTGCAGTTTCTGCGGGAACACCGGGACCACCGCTTCTTTCTCTACTACCCTTTCAATCTCGTGCACGGCTTCTACGTTCCGCCGCCGCCGGACCCGGAGCTCCCGCCGCTGGAGCTGCCGCGGGGCGCCACCCTCACGAGCAAGGAACGAACCTACCTCGAGATGATCCGTCGGCTGGACCGCGACGTCGGTCGCCTGGTGGCGCAGATCGACGCGCTGGACCTAGCCCGGGAAACGCTCGTCATCTTCACCAGTGACAACGGCGCCAGGCCGTTCGGCGACGCCAACGACGCGCTGCTTGATTCCTCCGGCGGTCTGCGCGGCGGCAAGGCCGACCTCTACGAAGGCGGCATCCGGATTCCCACGATCGCCCGCTGGCCCGGCACGATCGCCCCGCACGCCGTCACCGATCATCCCAGCGCATTCTGGGATTTTCTGCCGACCGTGTGCGAGCTCGTCGGTCAACCCGTACCGGCGCACGTTGACGGCGTTTCCTACCTGCCCGCGTTGTTGGGTCGCCCGCAACCCGCGCATGAGTATCTTTATTGGGAGCTCGCGAAGCGGGACGAGCCGATGGTCGTACCTCAGCAGGCGTTGCAGCGTTTTCCCTGGAAGCTGATCCAGCGGGGCGGCGAACCCGCTGAACTCTATGATCTCGCGCGCGATCCGACGGAAACGACTGATCTCGCCTCGCGTCATCCCGAACTCGTCCGGGAGCTCGAGCACCAGATGGACGCTGCGCACACCGACGATCCCCGCTTTCCCCTCGAGGCCGGCCCTGGATTTGAGTGACGGTCGGACACGACGCGAAGAACATCTTCTCCACTCCGCAACCGATCGATCACGCCAACCTTCTCCCGACCCTGTGTGACTTTCCGGAGACGCCACATCCGCCGCCAAACCGCTGACGCGAGCCCGCCTTTCGCCGTCGGGTGCACCATCGTGTCTACCGGCTCGCCGTTTCCGCCGCGAGGTGCCAAAAGTAACTTCCCCCTATGGCCGCCGCTTCCTCGACCGATGCCAACGACACCCTGACCGCCACCGGCCTCTGGCAGTACGTATGGGCGTCGCGGCGACGCTTGTGGCCGATCTTCGTGCTCGCGACCGTGAAAGTGGCGGTGGTGGCGCCGCTGCCACTGTTGTTCATGTACATCGTCGACCACAAGGTCGCGGCCGGGGATTTCACCGGGGCCCTGGAAGTCGGCCTGGTCGCGGTGGGCCTCGTCGCCATCCATGCCGCGATCGCGTTCTCCGGCATCCGCCTGCTGAGTACCCGGATTCCGGACATGATCGCCGACCTGCGCGGTCGGGTGTTCATGAAGCTGCAGTTTATTCACTTCGGCTTTCTCGATCGCGTGCAGGTCGGCCGGTTGCTGTCGCGCTACTCGTTCGACACCCAGAAGGTCGAGGGCGCGGTCATTCCGATGGTGCAGGACATCCTGCCCTCGCTGCTGCATTCCGCCGCGCTGCTCGTCCCGCTCGCGTGGCTGAACCTGAAGCTCACGTTCGTGATCATCCTGATCCTGCCGCTGATCTTCATTGTCCGGATCACCTTCATCCGGCGCGTCGCGTTCCACAACGAGGCCTCCCGCCGGGCGCAGGAGGGTCTCACGGGCATGGCCAGCGAGTTCATCTCCGCGATCCGGCTGGTGCGCGGCTTCGGCCAGGAGAAATCCGTGGTCGAGACGATGGACGAGACCAGCGAGGTGTTCACGCAGAGCCGGCGCAATCAACTGCTCGCCAACCAGGGCATGGCGACCACCGCCTTCGTGTTGACCAAGCTGCTGCAGGTGGCGGTCGTCGTCGTGGGCGCGATCCTGACGATTCGCGGCACGATGACTTTCGGCACGCTGCTGGCGTTCATCTCCGCGCTGCCGCACATCACGGAGCCGATCAACCTGATCACGAAGTTCAGCCAGACGTTCAGCCTCGGCAGCGTGAGCTTCCACAGCATCAAGCGGCTGCTCGACTCCGGCTACGTCGAGGACTGGACCGGCACGCGCAAGCTGAAGCCCCTGCGCGGCGAACTGAACTTCGAGGACGTCTCGTTTGCCTACCGCGAGGAAGGGCCCGTGGTCCTGGCCGGGTTTGACCTCCACATCCGGGCTGGTGACCACGTTGCCTTCGTCGGTCCCAGCGGCTCGGGCAAGAGCACCGTCATCAATCTCATCCTCGGTCTCTACAAGCCGACGCACGGCCGGATCCTCGTCGACGGCGTGCCGCAGGCCGAGATCTCGATGCGGGCGTTCCGCCGCAAGTGCGCCATCGTGATGCAGGAAAACCTGCTCCTCTCCGGCACGATCTACGACAACATCCGCTTCGGCAAACCCGGCGCCACCGAGGACGAGGTCTGGGAGGCGGCCCGTCTCGCCAATGCCGAGGGTTTCATCCGCGACCTGCCCGCGGGGGCGGACACCCGCGTCGGCGAACGGGGCGTGAGTCTCTCCGGGGGACAGCGCCAGCGCATTGCCATTGCGCGCGCCCTGCTGCGCAATCCGCGCATCCTGATTCTCGACGAGGCCACGAGCGCGCTTGACTACGACAGCGAGCGCACGGTCCAGGAGGCGCTCGACCGGCTGGCCGCCGGCCGCACGGTCATCACCATCGCCCATCGCCTCAGCACCGTGCGCAGTGCCGACCGCATCATCGTCCTGCACCAGGGCCGCATCATCGAGACGGGCGCGTTTGACGAGCTCGTCGCGCGCGAAAGCAGTTTCTTCCGTGAGCTGCTCGCCAGCGGCCATGAAATCGCCTGATCGCTTTCGCATTTTTCACCCCATGGTTTCCCCTCCCGCCACCGAACCCGATGCGCCGCCCGCCGACCTCGTGCTGGAGTTGCGCAACCTGCAGACGCACTTCCACACCGACGAAGGCGTGATTCGCGCCGTCGACGGCGTGAGCCTCGAGCTCCGGCGCGGTCGCATCCTCGCCATCGTCGGCGAAAGCGGATGCGGCAAGAGCGTCACGTCGCATTCCATCCTGCGCCTGATCCAGCGCCCCGGCCGCATTGCCGGCGGCAGCATCCTCTTGCATCCGAAAGGACGACCGACGATCGACATCACGGCCCTGCCCGAGAAGGCCGACACGCTCTATGAAGTCCGCGGCGGACTCGTCAGCATGATCTTCCAGGAGCCGATGACCGCGCTGAGTCCCGTGCACACGATCGGCAACCAGATCGTCGAGGCGATCCGGCTGCATCAGGACGTCACGGCGGCGGAGGCCCGCGCGCGCGCCATTGCGATGCTCGGCCGCGTCGGCATCGCGGCACCGGAACGTCGCATCGATTTCTATCCCCACGAACTCAGCGGCGGCATGCGCCAGCGCGCGGTCATCGCGATGGCCCTCGTCTGCCGGCCGGAGGTGCTGATCGCGGACGAGCCCACCACCGCCCTCGATGTCACCATCCAGGCGCAGATCCTGGGACTCATCCGCGAACTGCAGCAGGAGATCGGCTGCTCCGTCCTGCTCATCACGCACAACATGGGCGTGGTGGCGCAAACCGCGGACCAGGTCGCGGTGATGTACCTCGGGCGCGTGGTCGAGCACGGCGCGGTGGACCGCGTGCTCAAGGCGCCCCGCCATCCCTACACCATCGGCCTGATGCAGTCGATCCCCGGCGCCACCGGCGCGGGCAAGCGACTGCCGTCGATTCGCGGCAGCGTGCCGGCGTTGTCGCGCGTTCCGCCCGGCTGTCCGTTTCACCCGCGCTGCGAGTGGGCCCAGGTTGGCCGGTGTGACGTGGGCGCGGTGCCCGAGCTGCGACCGGTGCGCCGGCGCCTCGTGGCCTGCCATCGCGCCGAGGAGATCATCGCGGAAACGGAAGGTGCCGCATGAATTCCCAACCCGCGGACCTCGTGAACAACACCACCGCCGCGCCGCCGCTCCTCCGCGTGCGCGGACTTTGCAAGCACTTCCCGATCGCCGGCCGCGGCTTCGGCCGCAAGGTCGTGGGTCATGTCAAGGCGGTCGACAACCTCAGCTTCGATCTCACCCCGGGTGAGACCCTCGGCGTGGTCGGCGAATCCGGTTCCGGCAAGACCACGATGGCGCGCTGCATCCTGCGCGCGCTCCAGCCGACCGCCGGCACCGTCGAGCTGCGCCTCGGCGAACGCACGGTCGACCTCGCGCAATTGAGCGAACGCGAACTGCGCCCGCTGCGGCCGCACGTGCAGATGATTTTTCAGGATCCGTTTTCGTCGCTGAACCCGCGCATGACGGTCGGCGACATCGTGGGCGAACCTCTCGTGATCCATCGACTCGCCCGGGGCAGCGAACTGACCGACCGCGTCGAACAGATGCTCGTCCGGGTCGGCCTCAAGCCCGAGCATCGCCAGCGCTATCCCCATGCCTTCAGCGGCGGCCAGCGCCAGCGCATCGGCATCGCGCGCGCGCTGGTCATGAATCCCTCCCTGGTCGTGGCCGACGAAGCCGTGTCCGCCCTCGACGTCTCGGTGCAGGCGCAGGTGATCAACCTGCTGCAGGATCTGCAGGAGGAGTTGCAGCTCACCTACATCTTCGTGGCGCACGATCTCAGCTTGGTCGAACACCTGTGTAACCGCGTGGCCGTGATGTACGGCGGCAAGATCGTGGAGCTCGCGACGAGCGCGGAGCTTTTCACCGATCCCAAGCATCCCTACACGCGCACGCTGTTGTCGGCGGTGCCGAGTCCGAATCCCGATGAGCACATGAACTTCAACGTGCAGGGCGAGATCGTGGACCCGGGCAACCTGCCGCCCGGCTGCTCGTTTCATCCGCGCTGCCCGGAGTGCTTCGCGCCGTGTGACCGGCTCGTGCCGCAGTTGCGCCCGGTGGCCGGCGGACCGCGACAGGTCTCCTGTCATCTCTACCACGATCCGGCGAAGGAATCCTGATCGCCGCCTTCCATGACGTCCTCATCCACCTGGGCCGATGATCCCGAACTGTTCGCGCTGGTCCAACGCGAGCTCTACACCCCGGTCGTCGGCGACATCCTGGACGCGCTGGGGCGCTACCATCAGTTTCTACCCGCACCCGTGCAGCCCCTGCGCGACACCATGCGCGTCGTCGGCCGCGCGATGCCGGTCCTGATGATCGACGTGCACGGACCGCAGCCCAAACCGTTCGGCCTGCTGACGGAGGCACTCGACGACCTGCGGCCCGGCGAGGTTTACGTCGCGGGCGGCGGCGCGATGCGTTGCGCCTACTGGGGCGAGTTGCTCACCGCGGCCGCGCGCACCCGCGGGGCGGCGGGTGCGGTCGTCGACGGCTATCATCGCGACACGCCGCGCGTGCTGGAACAGGACTGGCCGGTGTTCAGTCGCGGTCGCTATGCGCAGGATTCCGCCGTGCGCACGGCGGTGGCGGCGTTTCGCTGTCCCATCGAGATCGGCGGCGTCTGGATCGAACCCGGCGATCTCGTCTTCGGTGATCTCGACGGCGTGGTCATGATTCCGCGCGCGCTCGAGCCGGAGGTGATCGCCCAGGCGCTCACCAAGGCGCGCGGCGAAAAGACCGTGCGCCACGCGATCGAGAACGGCATGCGCGCCACCGACGCCTTCAAGAAATTCGGCATCCTGTGAGCGCCGCCGCCAATCCCGTCGTGACCTCGCTGGAAACCTGGCGCTGCCGGCGGCCCGACGGCTTGTTCGACCGCGCCCGCACCGGGCGCAGTCCGATGAGCTGGGACGTCGTGGTGTTGCGCCTGGGCACGGAGGACGGACGGCACGGCCACGCCTCCGCCCTCGCCGCGCGCTCGAGCCTCGTCACCCAGACCTTCCTGCTCGAGGACGCGATCCGGGTCGGTCGCGATCTCGAGCAACTGGACTATCACTGGTTCGAGGAACCGTTCCGCGACTTCGAGCTGCACAAGTATGCGCAGTTGTGCGCCGCGCTCGACATCCCGATCGCCGGGACGGAAACGACCCGGGGCGGCCCCTGGGGCGTGGCGCAGGCGATCCGGCAGGACGCGGTGGACATCGTGCGGGCGGACGTCTCGTGGAAGGCGGGGATCACCGGCACGCTGAAGATCGCGCACCTCGCGGAGGCGCACGGCCTGCGCTGTGAGATCCACACCACGACGATGGGCCTGATGGACATCGCCAACCTGCACGTGAGCTGCGCGGTCCGGAACTGCGAGTACTTCGAGCTGCTGGTTCCGGAGGAGGCCTTCCGGTTTCCGTTGGCGGCACCCTGCCCGATTGACGACGCCGGCATGATCCACGTGCCGCGAGGGCCTGGCCTGGGCGTCGAGGTGGACTGGCCCGCAGTTGCAGCGAACTGCATCGAGCACAAGGTATCGCAACGATGATCGATCTCGCCGTGAGCGCCTGTTTCCAGATTCATCCCGCCGACAATGTCGCCACCATGCTCGAGGACGGCACGGGAGACGCGCGCGTGCTGGGCGCGGCCACCGCAGATACCGTCACCCTCCCCGCAACCGTCGCCGCCGGCCACAAGGTCGCGCTGACCGACCTCGCGCCCGGGGCCGCCGTCATCAAGTACGGCGTGCGCATCGGCCATGCGACGAAGGCGATCCCGCGCGGTGCGTGGGTGCATTTGCACAACCTCGCCAGCGACCTCGATCAACGCTCGGCATCGCTGGATCCGCACAGCGGCGAACCCACCGATACCTCCTCGGCGTATGTCTGAGCCGCACGCAGCACCATCCACCTGGTCGGGCTTCCTGCGCCCCGACGGCCGCAAGGGCGTGCGCAATCTCGTCCTGGTGATCTACACCGTGGAGTGTGCGCAGCACGTGGCGCACGCGATCGGCGCCGGCGAGGACGACGTGCACGTGATCGGATTCCCGGGTTGCTACGACAATCCCTATGCGATCCGGCTGATGCTCGCCCTCGCCCGCCACCCGAATGTCGGGGCGGTGCTGGCGGTCGGGCTGGGTTGCGAATACACGCAGCCGCGTCGCATCGCCGAGGTCGTGTCCGCCTCGGGTCGCCCGGCGGAATGGTTCTTCATCCAGCAATCCGGCGGCACGAGCCGGTCGATCGACGCGGGCAAGGAAACCATCGCTCGCCTGCGAAACCGCATCCGCGCCGAAACGCCCCGGGTGCCGATGCGCCTCGCGGATCTGACCGTCGGCGCGGAGTGCGGCGGCTCCGACGGCACGTCGGGACTCGCCGGCAATCCGGCGGTGGGCGCGTTCTTCGACCGGCTGGTCGACGCGGGCGGCACCGCGATTTTCGAGGAGACCGTCGAAATGATCGGGCTGCGCGACCATCTCGAGGCCCGGGCGGCCGATGCGGAAGCGAGGGCCCAACTCACGGCCGCCTACGCCAAGGCCGAGCGTTATTGCCAGGCCGTTCGCCAGTATTCGGTTTCACCGGGGAACTTCGCCGGCGGCCTCACCACGATCGAGGAGAAGAGCCTGGGCGCGTTCGCCAAGGGCGGATCGCAGCCGATCCAGGGCGTGATCCGCGTGGCCGAGGCCCCGCGCGGCCCCGGACTTTGGATCATGGATACCGTGCCGGACGAACACTTCATGCAGTTCGGCTACACGAACCCCAACGATACCGAGGGCTTGATGGACCTGATCAGCGCCGGCGCCCAGATCGTGTTGTTCGTCACGGGCCGCGGCAGCGTCATCGGCAGCCCGGTGGCGCCGCTGATCAAGGTGACGGGCAACAGCGCCACGTATCGCGCGCTGGAGGAGGACATGGATTTCGATGCCGGCGGCGTGTTGCGCAACGACCTCAGCCTCGCCGAAGCCGGGCGCCGTTTGGAGGAACTCGTCATCCGCGTCGCCGGCGGCGAACCGAGCAAGCCCGAGCGTCTCGGCCATCGCGAATACTTCATCATGTACAAACACCAGGAAACGCCGTCGCTCTCGGCCGGCTGCCGCGCATGAGCGCCCGGCCGCTGCCCGATCCCCGCGCCGCATTCAATCTCGGCGGAGAAACGGCCCTGATCACCGGCGGTGGATCCGGGCTCGGACTCGGCATGGCGCGCTGCCTGGTCGCGGCCGGCGCACGCGTCGTGCTGGTCGGACGGCGGAAAGACGTGCTGGCAACCGCCTGCACCGAACTCGGGAACGCCGCGACCGCGGTGCCGGGGGACATCACGCAGTTGGAGAACGTTCCGACGATCGTCGCGCAGGCCGAGGAAGTCGCCGGACCGTTGACGGTGGTGATCAACAACGCGGGCGTGCACTTGAAGAAGCCGGCCACCGACACGTCGGATGCGGAGTTCGCAAGAGTCCTGCAGACCCACGTGTCGGGCGCGTTCGCGCTGACCCGGGAGGTGGGACGGCGCCTGGTGGAGCGGCGCCGCGGGTCGGTGATCTTCATTGCTTCGATGACTGCGCTCATCGGCATGCCGTCCGTGGTCGCCTATTCCACCGCCAAGACGGCGTATCTGGGACTTGTGCGCGCGCTCGCCACGGAATGGGGCCCGCACAACGTGCGCGTCAACGCGATCGCTCCGGGATGGATCGCGTCGGACATGCTGGATCAGGCGCTGGCGGGGGATCCGGCGCGCAAGGCGCGGATCCTCGCGCGCACGCCGCTCGGCCGGTTCGGTCACCCGAACAACGTGGGCTGGACCGCCGTGTTCCTGGCGTCACCCGCGGCCGAGTTCATCAGCGGCGCCGTCCTGCCCGTCGACGGCGGCGCGGCGGAAAGCTTCTGACGCGGTACGGTTCTCGATCCACCGGCCCCGGGGAACGTTGGTGGGACGACCGCCGTGGCGTCGGCGTCAATCCGCCAGCCGCATCACCGATCCACCCGGGACGAGGAACGGCTCCAACAGTATCGTCTGACTCACCGGGTCGTTCGGGTGGTTCATGCGCCAAAGCACCTGCTCGACACACCGCGCGCCGATGCGGGGCGCGTTGACGTCGATCGTGGTCAGCGTCGGATTCATCGCCTGCACGAGGGAACTCTCGTTGTTGAGCGAAATCAGGCTGACGTCGCGCCCGATGCGCATCCCGCGCTGCTGCAAGGCGGCACTCACCTGGATGGAAAAGTTGTCCGCCGGCACGAAGAACGCCGTCGGCCGCCGGTCCTTGGGCAGTGCCAGCCATTGGTCCACGAGTGGCAACAGGTCCTCGGGACCGGACAGCGCCGGCTCCGGCCAGGTCGTCATCCACTCGCTCGCCGATTCGATCAAGCTCAGCTGCAAGCCCTGCTTGGTGCAGGCGAACTGGAATTCCTTCTTGATGTGCTCGAGCGAGGTCTTGCCCTTCTTGGGATTCAGGTAGGCCACACAGCGGTGCCCGTATTCACGCAGGTGCGTCGCGGCCAGCTGGGCGGCGATCTCGTGGTTGAAATTACATACGTCGCCGGGAGCCCCTTCCGGTTTGGCCCAGACCCAGACGACGGGCAGCCGAAGGATGCTCTTCACGAGCGGACTCGTCTCGGGGTCGGGCAAGGCCCCGTACTGCGAGGTCTTCACGATCAGACCCGACACGTTCCCGTTCTTGAAGAACGGCGGCACGCGGTCTCCCTTCGGCAGGTTGGCGAAGAGCAGGTTGCCATTGAGTGCCGCCACCGCCGCCTCGACGCCGTGCAACACGGCGGAAAGCACCGGGACGTGCACCAACGTCTCGTCCATGCCCAGCAGCACAAGGCCGATGTTGCAGGGCGGGCTGTCGCCGTCGCGCCCCCCGCCACTGCGACTCGCCCGGCGCAGGCGCAGGCGGCGATAGTTCAACCGCGCGACAACTTCCATCACGCGCCGCCGCGATTCCGGATTCACGTTGGCGACGTTGTTGAGCACGCGCGATGCGGTCCCCACCGCCACGCCCGCCTCCCGGGCAACATCGGTAAGCGTGATCGGACGGTCATCGGAGATCTCCGGTCGCCCGTCAGAAACCTCGCGCGCCGGGAGCACCTTGCGCGCACCATTTTTGGATGAAGACTTTTTGGACATCGTGGCAGGGTTGAACGTGCACAACATCACGCTCGCGTGAAAGGCTGAAAATCGGGCGGTTCACCGCGGCCGGCGCTCGGGTTCGGGTTTGGAGGACCCTTCCCGCTGCCACCCGCTCCGCCCTTCGCAACGACGGCGGCAAGGCGACGCACGCGTGCCAGCGGAAGAGGACTGCCGTCCCCGGCGCGGACGTGAACTATTCGCAAGGCCCCAGACATGAACAAATGAAATAATTCCGCCGCGCGGCTCATCGACGACAATGAGCGGAGCAAAACCCGCTGACCATGCTTGGGGAACACCTTGACCATGGACCAAGGGAATGAATTAATCACCTTCGTGGATGATTCAACGCTTTTTTCATTGAACCAACTCCCGCCATCCGTTCTCCATTGTCCGTCCGCCCGGCGGATCAGCTCCGGAATCACCGACTGACCCGGCACGGCCTCCGCCGTGTGACCGTCGCTGGCGCGCCCCTCGCCCCCTTGATGCCTGCTTCCGCTCCAACCACGATTTTCGCCGACCTCTCCCAATGTCAGCCGGCCCCATCGCTGTCCCGGGAGCGCGTGAGCGGATGCTGGCGACTGGTCGACTACGCGACCGACGAGGTGGCGGGGACGATGGTGTTCGCCGCTTCGGAAGAGAACCCGCCACCGCTCTCCCTCCCCATCGATGTGCGGGGGTGCTTCCGCGTCTACGTCGGCATCAATTATTCCCGCTTCCCGACCGGCGACTTCCTGCACCACCTGCCGTGGTCGCTCTACGGGCAGGTGCAGTTGAAGCTGGAGGGCGACGCGGGGTTTTCGCGTTTCGCCTTTGAAGGGGGCTGGGACGGAGAGCTGGTCGAGGCCAAGGTGGCACGCAGCTACAAGGTCTACACCAGCATCCAGGAAATATTCTGGCGCGCCCATGAGTTCACCGGTCCGACGCAACTGGAGATCGCCGCGATGCCGCCGCCCTACCCGACGGTCGCCGGTGTGGGGCTGGCCAACCTCAGCTATCTGAAACTCGTCCCCGTTTCCCTGGAGGAACGCGCGGCGTGGACGCGCCTGCAACCCCGGCCGGACACACGCAACGTGGCGCTGCTCTGGTGCAGCGGCATGTTGAGCGGTCATGCGATGGGCTCGCCCATGTTTCATCCGACCAGCCCGGACTGGTTTCGCGACGAAATCGCGCCTTTCGCGCGCAGCGACGTGGGCCTCTTCGTCTTTGAATGCATCCGGGGCAATCTCGGGATCTATCGCACCCGCGCGGGCGACGTCGGTACGGCGGACAACCAGTGGGACGATTCGTGGGTGGACCCGCTGGCCACGTTCCGCGACCTTGCGCGCCAGCACGGCATGCGCGCCTTCGCGGGCATGCGCCTGATGGGTCCCGGTTATCCGATGATCAACGTGCCGATCAGCCGGGGCCGGTTCTATTGGGAACACCGGGAGTGGGCGAAGCGCGACCAGCACGGCCGGCCCACGAACAACGTGTCCCTGGCATTCCCCGGCGTGCGCCGGCACTGGGCGGCGATGGCCCGGGAGGTTCTCGACTACGGCATCGATGGGCTGATGCTCTACCTGCACCGTTGCCAGCCATTCGTGTTGTTCGAACAACCGGTGCTCGAGGCGTTTCGCGCCCGCTACGGCGATGATGCGCGACAGGTGCCGATGGATGACCCGCGCCTGCGCCAGCTTTGGGCGGACCACGTGACGCAGTTCGTGCGCGAGATTCGCGCGATCGTCGACGAGAAGCCCGGTCGCGAGCTGGCGGTCTCGTTCTACGGCGCGCCCTACAAGTTTGACCAGGACGCAGCTTTCGATCCGCTGCGCTACAACTGCGACGTTGATACCTGGATTCGCGAGGGCCTCGTCGACTACCTCATGCCCACGCCCTCGGCCGACCTGACGGCGCTGGCCCACTGGCGGGAACTCGGCGGGGACCGGCTGCACATCTGGCCCGACCTGATGCCGCGGATGCAACCGGGGGCCGACTTTGCGCGGCTCGCCCGGCGTTATTACGCCGCCGGCGCGGACGGGCTGTGCCTGTGGGATGGCGAGCGCCGGCCACCGCACGCCAGCGAATGGGCGGTCCTCCGACACCTCGGCCATCGCGATGAACTCGACTTCCTCGAGCGCGAGGCCCCCGGCTTTCAACGCTCCGTCCCGCTGACCAGCCTGTGGGACTTTTCCGTGCCCTTCTCGTTCAAGGACGGTTGACGCCGCCCCCGCGCCCTCCCGCCCTCCGCCAGCCCACCGCCATGTCATCCGTTCCATGCCTTCGTCCCTGACAAACTCACCCGCCTCCGCCCTGATCTTTTCCGACCTGTCGGCGTGCCAGCCGGCGGCCTCGCTCTCGCGTGAACGCGCGCGCGGCACGTGGCAACTCGTCGACTACGCGACGGAGGACGGCGTCGCCGGAACCATGGTATCCGCCTATCCCGGTGAAGGCGCACCCGAGCTCGTGCTGCCGATCGACGTGCGCGGCCGTTATCGCGTGTATGCCGGGATCAACTACTCGCGCGTCCCCGGCGGCGACCTGCTGCATCACTCCCCGTGGCCGATCTACGGCCAGGTGCAGCTCAAGCTTGACGGCGATCCGGGATTCACGCGGTTTGCGCTCGAGTCCGGCTGGAAGGTGGACTCGGGCTGGAAGCTGAAGACCGGCATGGAAGGCGAGACGGGCGGCAGCCGGGTCGGCAAGAGCATGCAGATCTACACCAGCATTCAGGAAACGTTCTGGCGCGTGCACGAGTTCACCGGGCCGACCCGCCTCACCATCGCCGGCATGGAGCCGCCCTATTCCGACGTGGCGGGCGCGCGGCTGGCGAACCTCTCCTATCTCAAGCTGGTGCCGGTGGAGGCTGACGAGCAAGCCGCGTGGGACCGCCTCCGGCCACACCCGGAAACGCGCAACCTCGCGCTGCTCTGGTGCACCGGCATGCTCTCCGGGCACGCCATCGGCTCGCCCATGTTCCATCCGACGAACCGCGAGTGGTTCCGCGACGAGATCGCGCCCTTCGTCAACACCGACGTCGGCATCCTCATGCTCGAGTGCATCCGCGGCAGCCTCTGCACCTACCACTCTGCCATCGGCGACCTCGGCCCCGCCGACAACCGCTGGGATCCCGCCTGGATCGATCCCCTCGCGGCATTTCGCGACCTTGCCCGGGAACACGGCCTGAAGTTCTTCGCGGCGATGCGCATGATGGGCCGGGGGCTGCCGATGGTCGAGGAGCCGATCGGCCGCGGCCGCTTCATTCAGGAGCATCCCGAATGGGCACGGCGCGATCGCGACGGATCGCTCACCAACAATGTCAGCCTCGCATTTCCCGGCGTGCGCCGGCACTGGCTGAGCCTGCTGCGCGAGACCCTCGACTACGGAATCGACGGGGTGATGATCTACTTCCATCGCGGCCAGCCGTTCGCGCTGTTCGAACAGCCCGTCGTCGACGCGTTTCGCTCCGCCCAGGGCGAGGATCCGCGCGAACTCCCGATGGACGACCCGCGGCTGCTGCGCCACTGGGCCGGCTACGTGACGCAATTCCTCCGCGACGTCCGCGCGCTGCTCGACGAAAAGCCCGGGCGCCAGCTCGCCGTCTCCGTCTACGGGATGCCCTACAAGTTCGACACCGTGCAGAACTACGACCCGATCCGCTACAACTGCGACGTCGAGACGTGGCTGCGCGAGGGTTTGATCAACTACCTGATGCCGACGCCCACCGTGGAACCCGCGATGATCCGCCGTTGGCGCGAACTCGGCGGACGGGATCTCCACATCTGGCCCGACCTGCAACCGCGCGTCATGCCGGGTGAAATGTCGGTGCCCATGGCCCGTGAATTCTACGAGGCCGGGGCCGACGGCCTGGCCCTGTGGGATGGCGAACGCAGGCCCCCGCACGCCAGCCATTGGGCGATCATGCGACACCTCGGCCACCGCGACGACCTCGAGACGCTGGAGAAGCTTGCGTCCGGGCTGCACCGCCGCGTGCCCCTGCAAAAGCTTGCCGGTTACTCCGTGCCGTTCTCCTACAAGGACGGCTAGGATCGAAGCAACCGCCAGCGCACGATGACTGACGAACGGCCCAACATCCTGTTTCTGCTCGCGGACGACCTCGGCTGGGGCGACGTCGGCTTCCATGCCTCCGCCATCCGCACGCCCACCCTCGACCGGCTTGCCGCGACGGGACTCGAACTCGACCAGCACTACGTGTGTCCGGTGTGCACGCCAACCCGCACGGCCCTGCTGAGTGGACGGTTTCCCAGCCGCTTCGGGACCCACGCGACGTCACCCTCGAATGCACCGGTGTTTCCCGATGGCTACGCCACGCTGCCGCGCGTGTTGCGCGACGCCGGCTACGCCACGGGTCTGTTCGGGAAGTGGCACCTCGGGTCCCGCGTGGAATTCGGGCCCAATCATCACGGGTTCGACACCGCCTACGGCAGCCTCGCCGGCGGCGTGGATCCTTACAACCACCGCTATAAGACCGGGCCGTACAGCGTGACGTGGCACCGCAACGGCACCCTCGTCGAGGAACCGGGCCACGTCACCGACCTCATCACCGCGGAGGCGATCCGGTGGATCGAAGGCCAGACCCGCCCGTGGTTTTGCTACGTGCCCTTCACCGCCGTGCACTTCCCGGTCAAGGCACCGCAGGCGTGGCTGGATCGCTATGCCGGCACCACCTTCGACGACGACCCGGACCGGGACCTTTCCTACCGCACCTACGCCGCCTACGCGAGTCACATGGACTTCGCGATCGGGCAGCTCCTGGAAACCCTGGAGCGCCGCTGCATCAGCGATCAAACGCTGGTGGTGTTCACGTCCGACAACGGTTCGCCCGAAAATACCCCGGCGTCGTCCACGCGGAAATATCCCGGCCACCAGCCGGCGTCGCCGCGCACCGGCTCGAACCTGCCCTGGCGCGGCAAAAAGGGGGAACTCTACGAAGGCGCGATCCGCACCCCCACGCTGGCGCGCTGGCCGGGCCGACTCCCCGCGGGGCGCCTGAGCCGGCTGGTTCACGTCGCGGACTGGATGCCGACGTTTTGCCGCCTGGCCGGCGCCCGCACGCCGGCCGACGCCCGTTGGGACGGCGTCGACATCTGGCCATTGCTCGATCCCGCCTGCGCCGACACCCGCCCCGAGCTGGCCGAGCGACCGCTCTACTGGAACCGGCGCGATCAGGAATTCGCCGTGCGGCAGGGGCGCTGGAAACTCATCGTGCGCGAGCGTGCGGACCTGCCGCCGCTCGAGCTTTTCGACCTCGAGGCCGATCCGGGGGAAGCCGTCGATGTCGCGCCCGGACATACCGGTGTCGTTGCGAGGCTCCAGGCGGCCATCGCCGCGCACCGTTCGCGGGACCACACGTCCGTGCGCGCGGAGGTGACGGGGCCCGACGTCGATGACGAAAAAACCGAACCGTGAAGCTGCGGCCCCTCCTCCACTACCCCGTCGTTCGTATCCTCGTCACGGGCACGATCCTCGTGGCGGGCACCGCCCTCTGGGGGAAACTCTTCCGGCCCGGGACGGAGGCGCCGGAGCCCGTGTCCCCCGCACAGGTGGCCGCGCTGGACGCGGAGCGGCAGAACGACCTTTCCGCACATCCGGCGACGCTCATCGATCCCGACACCGACTACTCCCGCGGAGCCGACGCTCCGTGGTATCCCCGGGGAGAGGCGCCCGTGCTGGCGAACCTGGTGAAGGAAGGCCGGTTGCCCCCGGTGGCGGAACGCACGGGCCCCGAGCCGCTCGTGATCCACGGTGTCGACGGCATCGGCCGCTACGGCGGCGTGTGGAACGACGCGGTCACCTGGGATTCGCAGGTGTGGGACCGGATGAACCGCTACCTTGGCGGCGTCAATCTCGTGCGCTGGTCCCCGGAAGGCTACCCGATCGTCCCGAACGTCGCCCGGTCGTGGGAGGTCTCCGCCGACCTGCGCACCTGGACCTTCAAACTGCGTCGGGGAATGAAGTGGTCCGACGGGCACCCCTTCACCGCCGACGACTTCACCTATTGGTACCAGTGGGAGGTGCTCTACTTCCAGCAACGTGGTTACGCCCTGAACGACGACGGCTACCGGTTGCTGCGCAGCGGCGATGAATTCGGCCGGGTGGAGAAGGTGGACGACCTGACCGTGCGGTTCGTCTTTCCCCGGCCCAACCCGTTCTTTCTCGAAATGCTCGCCGGCACCTCCGTGAAGGAGCTGTTTGCCCCGAAACATTACCTCGAGCGGTTTCATCCCGAGCTCGGCGACCAGGCCCTCATTCACGAGATCATGCGGCGGCGGCGTTTCACGTCGCCGAACCAGGTCTATCTGGAGGTGCGCCGCGAGGACAACCCGGAGGTGCCGCGCATCGGCCCGTGGGTCTACGCCCACTACCGGTCGCATGCCCCGCATTCGTTCGTGCGCAATCCCTACTACTGGGCGGTCGACGCGGCCGGCAATCAGCTGCCCTACATCGACGCCGTCACCGAGGAGGTGTTGACGCCGGAGTTGCTGGCGATTCGCGCGGCCTCCGGAGGTTTGCCCGCGGTGTTCGAGTCCCAGGATCTCAATCTCGCCAACTACGGACTCTACATGACCGCCGGCCGGCGCTACGGCTTCCGTATCCGGCATTACACTTCCGGGCTGGGCAGTCTTTGGGCCATTTCGCCCAACCTGAACCGGCGGCACGAACCGGGTGACGAGGGGGCCCGCCAGAAGTGGGAACTGCTCAACAACCTCCGGTTCCGCGAGGCGCTGTCGCTCGCGATCAACCGCAAGGCGATCATCCGCGCGGAGTTTCTCGGCATGGGAGAACCGGCACAGCCCGCGCCGGGCCGCGGTTCGCCCTTCTACAATGAGAAGCTGCAGCATGCCTTCACCGCCTACGATCCCGACCGCGCCAATGCGCTCCTCGATGCCATCGGGCTGACGACGCGCGACAGCGATGGTTTTCGGACCCTGCCCGACGGCTCGCCGATGGTCTGGTTGCTTTGGCATCGCACCTTTCTGGCGCCCGGTGTCTTCCAGTTCGTCATCGACGACTGGGCCGCGGTCGGCATCCGCGCCGTCGACCGGCTCGCCTCCGAAGGGCTCGCGTTTACCGTGCGCATGGCGGCCAACTACGACTTCTTCGTCTCGCCCACCTACACGGACTTCGTGCCGGTGGTGGAGCCGAAGACCTTTGCACCCGTCGACAGCTTTGCCCTCTACGCGCCGATGTTTGGCGCCTGGTATGACAACCAGCTGCACGTCGGAACCGAAGCCGCAAGTGCCGGCACGACCGCGCCGCCGCCGGACCACCCGCTGCGTCGCGTGCTCTCGCTTTATGAAGCCGCGCTCACGGCGCCGACGCGCGCCGCCGGCATCGCCCGGTTCCAGGAGCTGCTGTCCATCGATGCGGACAACCTCTACAATATCGGCATTGGCACGCCGCCGCCGGCGATCGCGCTCGTGCGTGACGACTTTCGCAACGTTCCCCGGCGCGGCATTCAAGGCACCGCCTTTCACAGCCCCCTGAACTTCGCGCCCGAAACGTTCTACTTCGCGGATCCGCCGGAGATCCCGGGCGCGATCGAACAACTCAAATACGACATCACCCACCCCGAGCCCGCCCCCTACCTGACCACCGCGGTCGTCGAGAGCGGCGGGAACGGCAGCCTCCTGGGAAAGGTCGTGCGTTTCGGAATCCTCGCCGTCGTCCTCGCCGGCCTGGTGCTCGCCGGTCTCCGGCATCCCTACGTCGGCCGGCGACTGCTGCTGTTCATCCCGATGCTGCTCATCATTTCGGTGATGACGTTCACGATCATCCAGATCCCGCCGGGCAACATCATTGAATCGCGCCTGCTGGCGCTGCAGGACAGCGGGACGCGCGTAAGCCAGGAGGAGATCGCGCGGATCAAGCATCAGTTCCATCTCGATGAACCCATGGTCCAGCGCTACCTGCGCTGGGTCGGCGTCCATTGGTTCTTCACGTTCAACGATACCGACCGCGGGCTCCTCGAAGGGGATCTCGGCGTGTCCATGACCGATCCCCGCCGGCCGCAGCCGGTGAACACGATTGTCGGCGACCGCATCATGCTGACCATCCTGCTGTCCCTCGGCACCATCGTGTTCACGTGGTCGCTGGCGCTGCCGATCGGGGTTTACTCCGCGGTGCGCCAGTACTCGGTCGGAGACTACATCCTGACGTTCCTCGGGTTCATCGGCATGAGCGTGCCCGGGTTCCTGCTCGCGTTGCTGATCATCTACTGGGGCGGGCGGTTCCTGCACCTCGACCTGACCGGGCTGTTCTCCCCGGAATACGAGACCCGGCCGGAATGGACCTGGGGCAAGGTGCTGGACCTGCTGCAACACATCTGGGTGCCGCTCGTGATCCTCGGCGTCGAGGGCACCGCCTCGATGATCCGCATCATGCGCGGCAACCTCCTCGACGAGCTGCGCAAACCCTACGTCACGACCGCCCGCGCCAAGGGCGTGCGCCCGTTCCGGCTGATCGTGAAGTATCCCGTCCGCGTGGCCGTGAATCCCTTCATCTCCACGATCGGCGGGCTTTTCCCGGAACTGATTTCCGGCGGTGCGATCGTGGCCGTCGTGCTCGGCCTGCCGACGGTCGGCCCCTTGATGCTCGATGCGCTGTTGAACGAGGACATCTATCTTGCCGGCTCGATGCTGGTCGTGCTCAGCCTGCTCGGCGTGCTCGGCACCCTCGTCAGCGACCTGCTCTTGATGTGGCTGGATCCCCGGATCCGGATGACCCGGGGGAGCAAGTGACGCCATGACCACCGCCACGCGTCCCTCGCCCGTGCCGCCGACGCCGCCGGAATCGCCGGCCCCGCCGCCGCGCGCGAACAGCACGGCGACGCTTTCGCAGTGGCAGTTGATCCGCCGCCGGTTCGCGCGACACCGCCTCGGCCGCATCGCCATGGACGTGCTCATCTGCATGTACGCGCTCGCGTTGTTCGCGGAGTTCTTCGCGCCGCTCAACCCCCACACCCGCGATCTCGAGAACCTGTTCTGTCCGCCGCAGGTGCCGCGCTACTCCCTGGCCGAAGGCTGGCACGTGCCGGTGATGGAGCGCGTCACCGATCCCCTGACGCTCGAGAGCCACTACCACGAGGATCTGCAGGCGGTCATTCCGCTGGGGTTTTTCGTGCGCGGCGAATCCTACCGGCTGTGGGGATTGATTCCGGCGAACCGGCATTTCTTCGGCGTCGACCCCGACGCTCTCGCCGCGCGCGCTGAGGCGAAAGGTCCGCCCGTGGTTCACTTCCTCGGCACCGACAAATACGGCCACGACATCCTCACCCGCGTGATCTATGGCTCGCGGATCAGCCTGTCGATCGGGCTCGTCGCCATCGTGATCATGCTGACGCTCGGCATGGTCATCGGCGGCATCTCCGGCTACGTGGGCGGCGGCGTGGACAATTTCATCCAGCGCAGCATCGAGGTCATCAATGCATTCCCGCGGCTGCCGATGTGGCTCGCGCTCGGCGCGATCCTGCCCCGCGACTGGTCGGGGCTCGCGGTGTACTTTGCGATCACGATCGTGCTCAGCCTGCTCGGCTGGACCCAACTCGGCCGCGTGGTGCGCGGCCGCATCCTGACGCTGCGCGAGGAGGATTACGCGGTCGCTGCCCGCCTCCTCGGGGCGAGTCACGCCCGGATCATCTTCCGCCACCTGATGCCGGGCTTGATGAGCCACATCATCGTCGTGATGACGCTGTCGATACCGAGCATGATCCTGGGCGAGACCGCCCTGAGTTTCCTCGGCCTCGGCCTGCGCCCGCCGATCGTGAGCTGGGGCGTGATGCTCCAGGACTGCATGAACGTGCAGACCGTGTCCGCGCACCCGTGGCTGCTCACCCCGGTGATCGCGATCATCACCGTCGTGATGAGCTTCAATTTCCTCGGCGACGCCCTGCGCGACGCCGCCGATCCCTACGGCACCTGAACCTCGATCCACCTGTGATCATGATGACATTCGGCCGCCGTATGGCCTGTTCTTTATCATGGCTCGCGGCGCTTGCACTCCCCGGCTTGGTGCCGGCGGCGGCGAGCGGCGCCGCGGCGCCGCCACCGCCGGCGGGGCGCGAGGCCGTGTTGCGCGAATGGCAACATCCCTCCCGCACCTACAAACCGCGCGTCCGCTGGGGCTGGCCGGGAAACAACATCACGCCCGCCGGCATCGACGCGGATCTCCACGCGCTCGCCGCCCAGGGCATCGGCGGGGTGGAAATCGTCACCTACTGGCAGGTGTTCCAGCAGGGCAACGTCGCCCCGCTGTCTCCCCGCTGGTTTGAACTCGTCCGGCATGCCCTCGCGACGGCACGCGAACTCGACATGGACGTCGCCCTGACGTTCACCGAGGCCGGCTGGTCGTTTGGCGGCAACTGGGTGCCGCCCGCCGATCGCAGCAAGGTGCTTGTCCAAAGCTGGGTTGACGTTTCCGGCCCCGCCGAATTTGCGGGCCCGCTGCCGCGCTATCAGGTGCCGCCGGTCGATCCGGTCACACCGCCGGTGGAACCGTGGCGGCCGAACCCGGCACCGGACGAGCAGGCGATTGTCGCCGTCGTCGCCGGTCGCGTTACCCCCGACGGCGGCCTGGACGGTGACAGCCTGACCGTGCTGCCGGCGCCCGTGGAAGGTAAGGGGTTTTCGTGGGCGGTTCCACCGGGCACGTGGCGACTGATGGTCTTCCAGTCGAAATACACGGGGCAGATCAACCAGGCACAGAATTTCGAACCGCCGCCCTGGATGGTCGACACTCTCAATCCCGACGCGATGCGCCGCTTCATCGAGACCCTCGGCGGCCGTCTGCACGCCGCGCTCGGGGATGAATTTGGCCGCACCCTGGATTCGCTGTATTGCGACAGTTTCGAGGTGAAGCCCATCGAGGACAGCGTGCTCTGGAGCCAACGCGTGCTGGCGGACTTCGCGGCGGAGTTTGGCTACGATTTCACGACCTGGCTACCGGCGATCTGGTGGGACATCGGAGCTCGCACGCCGCGCCTGCGGCACGACCTCAACACCTTCCTCCACCGGCGCTCCCTCGACGGCCTGTTGCGGCCGTTCGTGGAGTGGTGCGAATCCCACGGCGTGGATGCGCGGGTCGAGCCGGTCGATACCTTCCCGGGCGAAGTCATCGAGTCGGCCGGCCGGTGCTCCCGGCCGGAGACCGAAAAGTCGATGCAGATCTTCGCCGTCTCCACCTATCCGCGCAAGTGCGAGGCCGCCGGCCTGCGCTTCTACGGGCATGGGTCGGTCCTTTCCGCGGAGGCGTTCACGGTGCTCAATCCGCAACGCTACCGCGCGTCGCTCGAGGACATGAAGATTGCCGCGGACGGCTTCCTCCGGGACGGCGTCACGCAGTTCTATGGGCACGGCTATTGGCATACGCCCGAAGCGGAGATCGTGCCCTCGCGCGACTTCCCGTGGGCCACGCGCATCAGCCCGGCGAATACGTGGTGGCCCCACTTTGCCAGCTTCAACCACTACCTGACCCGTTGCGCCGTCCTGCTGCGCCAGGGTGAGTTCTGCGGCGACCTGCTCGTGTATTCGCCGCAGGACGACCTCTGGTCGGAGAAAGGGGTCTGGGGTGGCAACTGGCGCACGGTGCCGTTCGCCCGTCTGGGCACGACGCTGGTCGCAAACGGCTATGACTTCGATCCGGTGAACAACGACGTGCTGCTGCACCGCGCCCGGGTGGAGGGATCGTTCCTCGCCATCGGCGCCCAGCGCTACCGTGCCGTGATCCTGCCGGACATCGAATTCATGCCACCCGAAGCCCTGGCGGTGCTCGACGCCTACGTGCGGGCCGGCGGGACCGTGATCGCGCTCAACGGTCTGCCCGACCGTGCCCCCGGCATGCGGGATTGGGAACGACGCGATCGCGCGCTGCGGGAGCTCGTCGCGGACCTATTCGGTCCCGCAGGCAACGGGCGCACATTTCCAGGCGGCGGCGCCACGTTTCGCGTCAACGGCTACCCGATGGACGAGGAGCAGGAGAAGCCCTACATTCGCGACGACGAGCTCTTTCGTCCTCAGCCGCCGCTGGCCGGCGGTCGCGCGGAGTTGATCCGCCGGTTGCGCTCGCGCGTGGATCCGGACTTCGCGCTGCCCGGCGATCGCCAAAGCAACGGCCTGACGTTCCTCCACCGGCGCGCGGGCGACCTCGATCTCTACTTCGTCACCAATCTCGAAGCGGAGGATTTCGCGGGTCCGATCCGCTTCCGCGTGCACGGCAAATCCGCCGAGCTCTGGGATCCGGAAACGGGCGTGGTTACCCCCGCCGTGGTCGGGCGCGAACGGAAGAATGGCACCGACGTCTGGCTGACGTTGGATTCGCTGGAAACATGCTTCGTCGTGTTCAAACCTGGCGAACCGGGCGTGCGCGTCATCGCTTCCGACCTGCCGCGCCTTCGCAGCGACGGCGCAACCGGCGTGATCGCGGAGGGGGCGCACCCCGGCCGTTACGCCGTCACGTTCGAAGCGGGAGGGCGAACGCAGGTCCGGACGTTTGTCGTCGAAAAGCTGCCGTCTGAGGTGCCGCTGGACACCGGCTGGACGGTCGATTTCGGATCCGCCGCCGGCACCCTCTCACGAGGGGAGCTGACTGGGCCTCTCCTTGAGGAGAGGGGACCGCATGCCAGCGTGGTGAGAGGTGTCAGCACCCATCAACTTGATCACCTCGCGTCGTGGACCGCAGATCCGGCCACGCGGCACTTCTCCGGTACGGCCACGTACACTCGCACGCTCCACTGGGAACCCGGCGCCGCTCCGTCCGACGTGTCGTGGGAACTTGATCTTGGTGCCGTGGGCGACATCGCCGAGCTGCAGGTCAACGATCAACCGGCGGGGGTACGTTGGAAGCGGCCGTATCGGTTTGACGTCACGACCCTCCTGCAACCCGGCCGCAACGAGCTGCGGGTTCGCGTCACCAACCGGCTGATCAATCGGATCGCGGGCATGACGGAGACACCGCCCATCGCGCCGGACATCGCCCGGATCACGGGTCCCGCCCGTCCGCTCGCGCCTCGCGTTCCGGACACTTTTGACTCCGACGCCAACTGCCGCGACTGGGGGATTATCGGAAAGTATCTCGCCGAAAAGGAGCGGGGATTCAATCCCCTCCCCGACTCCGGACTGCTCGGTCCCGTGCGCCTGATCGCGGTGCAACGACTGCCCATGGTGCCGGACGTGCCCCCGAATTCACCGCCACCTCCGGCCCCAGGTCACCCATGAAAAAGAAGTTCCTGCTCCCCCTGCTTGCCCTGTTCGCCACCACCCCGCTCCTGCTCGGCGATCGTGGCATTCTCCCCCAGTACGCCCCGCCGGAGGCCTATCTTCCCGGCGACAAGCTGCCTTACTTCGGCAGCGAGAATCCCTGGGACCGCCGCTTCTTCGTGGCGTCCGACAACACGCCCGATCGTTTCTGCCAGCGGGCGATCCTCGACCTCACCGAGAGGCGCACGGACATGGCGATCGCGGCCTGCCGCCAGCGACTGGAACGAAATGGCGCGGATCTCGAAGCGCGTTTCGCCCTCATGATCGGCCTCGCGCAACGCGGCGACGTGGCGGACGCCGAGCGCGAGATGAACACGCTCCTCGATCTCGGCCTGCCCGTCACGCGCCTGCTCGCGGGGCCGCGGACGCTGCTCGATACCTTGCGCACCACTGCGACGTTCAGAATCCCGTGTCGCCGGCCGAACCCACGGCCTCGTGCACGGCCCGCTGCTGGGCGCGGTGACGCCCACCAGCGCCCGATTCTGGGTCCGCACGGAAAACGCCGCCAACGTCGAAATCCGCCTCAGCCGCACGGGACACTTCGACAAGCCGGATGCGGTCGGCCGGGCACCCAGCGATCCCGCGCGGGATTTCACGGCGGTGATCGCGGTCGACGGACTCCAGCCCGGCACCACCTACGACTATGCCGTGGTGATCGATGGCGTGGCCGTGCCGCGGTGGCCGCAATGGACCGTGCGCACGTTCATTCCCGACGACGACAAGCGCCCCGTCCGGATCGCGTTCGGCGGATGTGCGATGTATGCGCCGGAAAACGAACGCATGTGGGACGTCATCGCGCTGCGGCGGCCCGATGCGTTTCTGCTCCTGGGAGACAACGTGTACATCGACCTCCCTGAACCCGCGGGACCGTTTCACGACTACACCTACTATTGCCGGCAATCGCGACCGGAGTTCCGCCGACTGGTTGCGGGCGTTCCCGTCTATGCGATCTGGGACGACCACGACGCGGGCATCGATGATTTGTTTCTCGGGCCGTATCCGGACAGGCCGGCCTGGAAGCCGACCATGTTCCAGCTTTTCCGGCGCAACTGGAACAATCCCGCCTACGGCGCGGAGCCGGAACGACCGGGCGTGTGGTGCAACTTCCGCGTTGGCGAGGCGGAAGTGTTCATGCTCGACGGTCGCTACTACCGCGAAAACTGGCTCAAGGCGAATCCGTCGATGCTGGGACCCGTGCAGCTCGCGTGGTTGAAACGGGCGCTGCAGCAGTCGACCGCGACCTTCAAGATCCTCGTCTCGAGCACGCCATGGGCGCTCGACGCCAAACTCGAGACCGACCCGGCGACCGGCAAGATCATCCGGGCCAACGACGACTGGAACGGGTTTCCCGAGGAACGCGCCGGGATCTATGACTTTCTCGCGGACCAGCACATCAACGGCGTGCTCCTGTTGTCGGGCGACCGTCACCGCGCCGACCTGCGTCTCGACCAGCGCGACCGCGGTTACCCCCTCTACGAACTCATGTGCAGCCGTCTCACCAACACGAAGGGCGCCGGGGCCTCCGGCAACCCGCTCTGGCTGTACGAAGGCTGCTCCTTCGCCGTGCTGCACATCGATCCCAGCGCGTCGGATCCGACGCTGACGATGGAGGTCGCCACGATTGAAGGCGAAACCGTCCTGAACCGCACGCTGCACCTGAGCGAGATGAGTGACGATATGTAGTCACGTTCCTCAACCGCACCTCGATGCCGCTGTCGATGCATCCCCACGGCGTGCGCTACGACCACGACAGCGAGGGCGCCTATTACGGCGACACGCCCGGACGCGGCGCCGCGATCGCCGCGGGCGGTCGCTTCACCTACGTCTGGTATCTCGATGCGTCGGCCGGCCCCTTGCCCAACGAGCCGAGTTCCAAGGCGTGGCTGTATCACAGCCACGTCAACCCCGGGGAGGAAATCAACCTCGGGCTGGTCGGCTGCATCATCGTGTCCGATCCCCGGCGGGCTCGCGACGACGGCACGCCCGCCGACGCGCGCGCGGATTTCATCGTGGGGAACCCGCCGTTCATCGGCGGCTGGATGATTCGTCAGGCAAACGGCGATGGTTACGTTGAGGCTCTTTGGAAATCTTATCCCGACATTCCGGAAAAAGCGGACTACGTGATGTACTGGTGGAACAAGGCGGCCGGCCTCGTTCGCGCGAAAGCAGCCCGACGATTTGGGTTCATCACTGCGAATTCCCTTTTCCCGACTGCACCGAGAAGCAGAAGGAAAAAATCCGGGCGCTCGCCGAGGAACTCGATGCACATCGCAAGCGCGCGCAGGCGCAGCATGGGCTCGGGCTTACCGACATCTACAACGTCCTCGAAAAACTCCGCGCGGCTGATCGACGCGACAGCCTGGAGGGCGGAACTTCCGTTCCGCCACGGCCGGGCGGGAGCCCGGCCCTCCAGGAAAGTGTCCTGACGCCGAAGGAACGCGCCATCCACGACACTGCGCTCGTCTCCACGCTCAAGCAGCTGCACGACGACCTCGATGCCGCTGTCGCCGACGCCTACGGTTGGCCGTGGCCGCTGAGCGACGCGGAAATTCTCGAGCGCGTCGTGGCGCTCAACGCCGAACGGGCGGCCGAGGAAGCGCGTGGCCTCGTGCGCTGGCTGCGGCCAGAGTTTCAGAACAGAAGTCAGAGATCGGATGTCGGAGGCCAGACGGATTTGTACCTGACCGGACAAACGGATGTAGGAGGGGCTTTACGCCCCGACGCATCGCGGCGTAAGGCCGCTCCTACAAAAAGAACTCGGAAGACGCCGTGGCCGGCGACTCTTCCCGAGCGAACAAAGGCCGTCGACGCCGCGCTCGCCGCCGCCAGCGCGCCGAACAGCGCGGCGGAACTGGCCAAGAAGTTTGCACGCGCGAAGGAGGATGACGTCGCGGAAATCCTGGACACACTTGTCGCCCTCGGCCGCGCCCGTCCCGGCCACACGGCGGGGACGTTTGTGCGCTGACGCGCCGACCGGAGCCAGCCATGGGCCTCACTGTTCACATCGAACTCAGCTTGCCGCGCGCGGTGCCGGAGCACACCGCGCAATTGCTCGTGCGCGAGGCGCATCGCGCGGCGACGCGTCTCGTGCGCAACCGCAGGCTCGCGGGAGTCGGGCCGGTCGTTCCCGTGCAGGAGCAACCGTTTACGGCACGTTGGATGCTGATCAAACTCGACGCGCAAACGAGCACCGGCGTCGAGGTGCCGCCGCTTGCGGGCTGGTGCTTTGCAGTCGAGCCGGGCGAAGGCTGCGAGGCGTTGATTCTCGGGCTGAGTCGCTATCCCGCGACAGTGACCGACGCGTACGGCAAGTTGCAGCGCACGCGACTCGCGCGCGGCTGGTCGTTTGCCAGCGCGTGCAAGACTCAGTACGCGAGCCTGCGTGGTTGGCCGCACTTTCGGAAATGCCACCGCGCCGTTGTGGACCTCGCTCTGCTTTGGCAGCGCGCCGGCGTGAGCGTGCGGATTTCCGACGAGGGCGGTTACTGGCCGGCACGCGACACGCGCGCTCTGCGCCGCCAACTCGACAACTACAATCGCATTGTCGCCGGCCTCGCGGGGATGATGAAAGACGCCACTGATGAGGACCGCGATGGCGCAGAAGCCAAAAGCAGCGTCGCGCCCGTGCAGTCACCGATGTTCGCGCATCCCGATTTCGAGCGCCTCGAAGCCGAAGGCGCAGCGCAAAACTCCGCCATGCTCCGCGCCACCCGCTCGGCGCTGGCGCGCAGCCGGGAGTGACAGCTGACCGACCGCTGACCCTAATGCCATGGTAGGGCGGCCACTCCGTTGGCCGCCGCGGCGGGGAACGGAGTCCCCGCCCTACCTTGTGCCGAATCTTCGGAGTCGCTGCCCTAGTGTTCGATCGCTCGCGGCACGACCAGCGGTCCGTAGAACTCGGGATGCCGGGTCGCGATTGCCTTGCGTTCCTCCTTGGGCGGGGACCAGTCGAACGTCGCGTAGATGATCTTGTCGTCGCGCGTCTGGTCCTGCGCCAGGATATTGCCGTCGCGATCGATCAGCATGACGTTGTAGGGCGAGACCCAGGCGATGGGGTAAAGGCCCGCACGCGCAACAAGAGCACCTCGTTCACCTCGCCGACGTTGCGGCTGTATCCGGGAATCAACACCAGGCGCGCCCCGCGCACCCCGAGGATGCGCGCGGGCTCGGGTGGCTGCCGGTCGAAGCAGATCAACATGCCGACGCGGCCCACCGCCGTGGAGAATACGGGAAACTCGGTCCCGGGCGCGTAGAGCGCTTCCGTCACGGCATCGAGGTGCGACTTGGAGTAGCGTCCGACGGTCCTGCCATCCGGATCGATCAGGAAGGCGGTGTTGAACACCTGGTCGCCGCGCTTTTCGGAACAACCGAACACGAGCAACACCTCCAGCTCGCGGGCGAGCTGGCGCGCGCGTGTCACGTAGGGGCCGTCCGCTGGCTCGGCGAGCTCGCGCAGGCGCGCAGGCGTGATTTCGGGAAAGAAGCCCGTGTTGCCCGCGTAACCGTCGAGGAAACCTTCCGGGGTGACCAGCACCTTCGCGCCAGCCTGCGCGGCCTCGCGGGCGAAGCGCTCAAACCGGGCGAAGTTGCCCGCCTTGTCGCCGAGCGTGGGCAGAATCTTCAACCCTGCAACCTTCACTGATGACGACGACGTTCCCGATGCAACGGCGGCGGCCCGGCCGCAGAACAGCGAAGCGATGGCCGCGATGGAGGTGCAGATCAGGGTCCGGAATGAGAGTGGGCGCATGTTGGTTGGAAGACGAAGGTTGGCGTGGTGATGATCGAATCAGGAAATCTCTGTCCGGCGACGGATGAGATCAGAACGTTGCAGGAACTCGGGACGCAGCGCCGCGCCGAGCCCGGGACCGTCGAGCGGTTGCACCCTTCCCTGCTCCACCGGTGGGAGGACCGTGACAATCTCCCGATACCAGCCATGGTAAAAAGCGCGCGCAAATTCCTGGAGAGCGACGTTCGGCAGGTGGGCGGAAAGGTGCGTGTTGACGATGAAGTTGACCGGGCCGGTGCAGTCATGCAGCGCGAACGGGAGCTGGTGACATTCGGCGAGCGCGGCGATCTTCCTCACCTCGGAGATGCCGCCGGCGTAGCCCACGTCGGCGATCACGACACCAACCCTCCGGCGTTCGACGAGGTCCCGAAATCCCCAGCGCGTCCCGAGGGTTTCGCCGGCGGCCGTGGGAATCCGGAACTGGCGGGCGAACTCCGCCAGGGCGCCGGGGTCATCGGCCTTGAGCGGGTCCTCATACCAATACGGACGCCAGGGCTCGAGCGCCGTTGCAACCTTCACCGCGTTCGGCAGATCCCAGAGGCCGTGCATCTCGATCAGGATTTCCATCCCGTCGCCGACGGCCTCGCGTATCCGCCGCACGGGTGCGAGGGCGCGGTCAAGTTCGGCGTTCGTGACGTGATGGCCGTCGGTCCGCTCCGCGAGGGCGTCGAACGGCCAGATTTTCATGGCCGTGATGCCTTGATCGAGCAGGCTGCGCGCGAGTTCCCCGGCGTTCGCCTGCGCGGCCGCAAGATCCTCGAAGGGATTCTCGACCGTGGCCCCGCCCAGGTTCCAGTTTTCCGTGAGCAGGCGCGCCACCCGGGGAATGCGTCGCGTGTAGCCCGGGCCCACGCACGTATTGTAGACGGGAATGCTGTCGCGCACGACGCCACCGAGCACCTGCCCGATCGGCTGGCCGGCGGCCTGGCCCAAAAGATCCCACAGGGCGATGTCCAGCGCGGACCGGCCGCGACATTCCGCGCCGGCACTGCTGAAGCCGAGCATCGGATTGAGTGCGCGCCAGTGGCGCTCGATCGCCAGCGCCTCCTGGCCGAGCAGCGCGGGGGCGGCGGACTCGTGAATCCAGGCCGCAACCGCCGACGCCCCGTTGCGGGTTTCGCCGAGGCCGGTGCGACCGTCGTCCGTGTGCACCTGGACGTAGAGCTGGTTCGGGTAGTCGGGAACCTGGAGGGTTTCGAGCGCGCGGATTTTCATGACGCGACCGGCCGGCCCGTCCGGATCACCTCGTGACGCAGTTCGCCACCGGCGGCCAGCGCGAGGATGTTGGCGGCGATGTTCTCCGTGCGTTGCCGGAACGTCTCCTGGGTGAAGCCGGAGACATGCGGTGTCATGATGACGTGGTCGAGTTCCCGAAACGGCAGGCGCGACGGCGCCCCGCGCGTCGCTCCGGGAGCCGGATGGGCATACCAGACATCGAGGGCCGCACCGGCCAGCACCCGACTGTGCAGCGCCTCGAACAGCGCGGTTTCATCGACGATCGGTCCACGCGCGACGTTGACGAGGAACGCGCTCGAGGGCAGCAGCGCGATCTCCTCCCGGCCGATCAAGCCGCGCGTCTCGTCCGTCAACGGCAGGGCGACCACCAGAAAATCGGCGTCCGGCAGGATCTCGCGCAGCGACGACAGCGGCCGGATCCGCGAGAACGGCGAGCCCGCCGTCATCCGCCCCGTGCGATTCACCCCGCAGCAACGCACGCCGAGCGCACCCGCCAGCTTCGCGGTGGCGACACCAATCTCGCCGGTGCCCAGGATGACCGCGAACCTTCCCGCGAGCGTGCCGGGCAATGGAACCCCGGCATCATACGCGGGATTGAGCCAGCGGCCGAACCGCAGTTCGCGATCAGCGGGCAGGAGCCGGCGCAGCAGGGCCAGCATCACCATCACCACGTGTTCCGCCACCGCGGTGCCGTGGCCGAACGTGCAGCACACCCGCACGTCGGGCGCCAGGGCGTCGAGCGCGATCTTGTCGAGGCCCGCGCCCGCCGCGTGCAGCAGGCGCAAGGCCGGGAAACGCGGAGCCCAGGCGGCGGGGAACCGCGCGGTCACCAGCACGTCCGTATCGGGATGGACGACCGCGGAATCCTCCAGCCCGGCGGGTTCGGGGAAGCGGAGTCGATGCCCGCCGCCGAGGCGTTCGCGCAACCACCCGGCGAAGGGCCGATACATCGGATATATAAAGTCGATGTTCATGCCTGGGTCAGTGGAGGTGCCGCGGGCCAGGGCCCCGGCTGGGGGGACGGGCTCCGTCCCGTCCGCGGACGATAGGGAAATCTTTCCTCCAGGAATCCGCGGAATTCATGTGCCCGGGCGCCTGATACGTCCCCGGATCCCAGATGGTGGCCTCGAAGTGCAGTTCCGGACGCTTCTTCGTGGGCAGATAATAGATGGACACCACCTTGCCATCGGCGCGCACGGCGCTGCGCACGTAGCCCATGTCCCAGCTCGTGCTGTCGCGGCGCAGCAGGATCTCCGGGCTCCAGGTCCGACCGAGATCCTCGCTCAGGCGGGCGCGGATGGTCTCCGGCACGCCGCGATAACCGTAGATGACGGCGAGGCGTTTCCCGCCGAGGGGCACGAGCGAGGGCGGATTGCCGTTCTGCCGGCCGTTGTCGGTCTCCGCCACCTCGCCCAACGATCGCCAGGTCTCCGCGCCGTCCGTGCTTTCGAACAACTCGATCCAGTTGCGGGCAATCGGCGGCGCGTCGGGGAAGCTCTCCTCCAGCTTCCGACGCACCGCCGTGAGAAAATGGCCGTCGCCGAGCCGGACGCTGGAGGGCATCACCGCTCGGGCGAGATCATCGGACGGCGTCAGCCAGCCCAGCACGTGCATCTCGTGACCGTTGTCGCCGGCGCGAACAAAAAAGCAGCGGTCGTTGTGCTGCGACTCGATGCCCGGGTCCTCGGCGGAAAACCCGAACAAGGCCGACCGCCGTCCCAACCGGATGTAATCCGTGCGATTCGTGTACGGTCCCATCCCGAGATCGGGCCAGCGATAGGGACCGCGCCAGGTCTGCCCGCGGTTGAGGGAAAACCAGAAGTGATCGTGGTAGGTCTTGAGCGCGAAACCCGGATCGTCGAAGCCGAGCCCGGCCGGAGGAAACGACGACTCGCCCGGTGCCGGTCGCTCCTCGACAGACGGTTCCTCGTTCCAGGTTTCGCCCCCGTCGCGACTGCGGGCCTGGCAATCGTCGCCGGGCCGCGTGGGATCGATCGAATGGTTCAGGTTCCGGTCGAGCGAATACCCCTTGTCATAGGTTTGCAGGATCTCGTCACCCCATGCGTAGAAGCCCTGATTCGCCGGCCAGCCCGCCGCACGGCCGGGTTCATGGAAAACGACCACGTCGTGTTTCTCGACCGTGGCAAAGCGCGCCCAATCCACTGCGGCCCGATCCGGATCGGGCTTCCAGTGATAGTTGTTCGCCACCCGCTCATCAAAGAACAGCGCGGACTCAGGAATCGGCTCCGGTGTGCCGTCGTCGATGCTCCAGGTGACCTTCCAGCCGCCGCGACCGCCGTGGGCATGCGCGTAGGAGATCTTGAACGGCAGCGCTTCGCCCCTGGTCACGGACAGGGTGAGCGTTTGACGAGCGGGCGCATTCGACGAGCCGTCGGCTCGCACGGAACCGCGGTCCCACATATCCAGTACCGTCGGCTTCCACGCCTCGAGGTGCAGCGACAATCGACCGGTGGCCGGCGCGACAATGTAACCTTCCCAAACCCCCGACCAATCGAGGCCATGGCCGACACCGTCGTCGAAATACTCGTCGAGCCGCGCTTCCGGCTCCAGCACGCGCTTGATCCGACGAAAGTCCGGCTCGTTATAGGCCTTGCCGAGGAAACCGGCGAAGTGCTCGCCCGTCGGCTGCGGCGTCGTCCCGGCTCCCTTGGCGGCTCCGGCCCCGCCCACCATGGCACCGAGGACTGCGAGAAGGTGAAGGAGAAAGCAATGGCGCATCATGGTGCAAAGGTGGGGTGAAACTGGTCGGCGCCGGCATCGATGTTCGGCATGTAACGCGGTTCCCCGTCGATATCGGTCGGCGGAAAGTCCGGATACGCGCCGGCATGGACCGCCCTGGATTCCGCGGTCAGGTGAAAGGTCGGGAGCACCTGCGCGGACGCGGCCTCGGGCGGAACCGTTGTTCCCCACACCGTGACTTCGTCGGCGGTGTTGGCGCGCACCATCGACCAAAACTCGCCCAGCCGGATGATGCGCCCGGTCAGTTCCCCCGCGCCGAGCGTTTCCGCGACAGACAGCGTCGTGGTGAAACGGGCGGGATCCGGCCGCACGGACCGGATGCTCAACCGGCGGCCGTCGTCCCGGAAGCCGGTGTCCGCGTCGAAGTTATAGTAGCCATCCTGGTAACCGCCCGGATGGACGATGTTGTAGGCGACATCGACCGCGCCTTCGAGGTGCAGCTGGTCGGACTTGTTATCGAGGATGATGTTGTTGCGAAAAATCGAGGCGCGCAAAAAGGGATTCTTCACATTGACGATCTGGATGCCGCCGCCGTCCCTCGCGGCCTCATTGTACACCACGGTGTTGTTCCGGGCATGCATCCAACTATGAGTCCCGCCGATGCCTCCGCCTTCACGATCCGCGATGGCAGGAGAAACATGGTCGCAGAGGAGACCGCCGCCGGGTCCGCGGATGAGCCCGTCTTCGATGACAAAGCCGTCGAGGCGGCAGTCGTCCGCGCCGACCAGCACCCGCTGTTTTTTCTGCCCCGAAAGCACCGTGGGATTACGCGATACGTCGCGTTGCCACTGCCGGGGCTCGAATCCCCCGAACCAATCCACGCGCTCCGGCAGAGTGAGGGTTTCCTCCGCGTAGGTGCCGGCCGCGACGAACACGGCGACGCGCCCGGTGGCCGGGATCCTCGCCAATGCGCGATGCAGCGACTGCCACGGCCGGGCCGCCGAGCCATCGCCCCGGTCGTCGGATCCGGTGGCAACGCTCACGTGGCGGACCTCGGCGTAGTGCGACGTATCCACCGTTTTGGTATGCGGGCCAAGCTGGTCCCAATCAAAGCCGACCGGCGGGTCCGGCCACGCGCTGACGTCCTCGGGCGGATCACCCCGGGCCACCAACGCCCCGATCGCCAGCAAACTGGCGACGGTGACGCGGAGCGCACGAGGCCGCCGCAGGGGACATCCCGGCCGGGCCGGCATCGATCCGGGGAAACAGTGGAGCAAATTCGTGTTCATTACCTTGCTTGGGGTTGCCGCACGAGCAGACGACACGGTAGCGCGCGGCCGTCGCCGTCCACCGAAGCGATCGCACGTTCCACTGCCTCGGCGAGGCTGCCGCTCGCACAGGCCAGGGCGGCCGCGAGACCCAAGGCGGCCGCCCGACGACCAACCCGGTCGTTCGACCCGCCGGCGACGGCGCTGCACATCACGACCGCAGCGTTCACCTCCGGAAACGGGCGGGACGGTTGCGCGCCAGCCGTTGCAGCAGCACCCAGAAGGAGTCGCCCCCGATGGCACAGGGATCAAGACAAGCCGGCAGCGGAACGGATTCTTTCATCGATCGGGTCGGGGAGGACGGAAACGAAACGTTCGCAGCCGTGTGCAAAAAAGGTAGCCATTTACTTCACCGCCGGTCAATCCTTCAAATGCTAATTCACTTGAACTATTCTGCAGGCATCATCCATAACCGACGAACGCTCCATAGATCCTTGCGCTGATTTACTCTCCAACCGCCTGCTGAACTAACCTTTTGTTTCACAGACCACCGCGTCTTTCCTCCCTGCCGCCACCATCGACCTTTTGCTGCCGCCGCTACCGGAAATGACGTCGACCACCATCGCAGCCGCCCACCTGATGCCTACAAATCCACCGTCCGAACCGAAGCTGATCTCCGATCTCTCGCTCTGCGCTCCGAAGTCCGCGTTAAGCCGCGGCAAACGTCCGAACCACTGGCGGCTCGTTGACTATGAGACCGAGGATGGCCTGAAGGGCACGATGCTGTTCGCAGATCCGGAATTGGGTGCGCCCGAATTGGAGCTGCCGCTCGAAACATCGGGTCCGCACCGGGTTTACCTCGGGATCAACTACACGAAGTCGAGCTATGGTGATCACCTCCACTACGCCGAGTGGTCGCTTTACGGCCAGATCGAGGTGCGCCTCACCGCCGATCGCGGCTTCACCCGCGTCGCGGCGGAACAGGCGGTGATGGATGAGGGCCGCGTCGGGTCCCGGATGGGCAAGGGAAAGATGATCAACCGGTCGATCCAGGAAACCTACTGGAAGACCGCCGACCTGTCGGGCCAGTCGCTGCACCTGCGCCTGCCCGGGGATCCCTACAACAACCCGGAACTGCGCGACGTCGCCAACCTGTCCTGGGTGCGGCTCGAACCCCTGACGGCTGCGGAGGCCGCGACCTGGCGCGAACAACAATCACCTCGTACCGGCACCCGCCGCATCGCCCAGATCTACTGCAGCGGCATCCTCACCGGGCACATCCGCGGGACGTTCGACTATCATCCCACGTCGCTGGACTGGTTTCGCCACGAACTCCAGCCGTGCGTCGACAACGACGTCGGCGTGTTCATTTTCGAGGCGATTCGGGGTCACCTCTGCGCGTTTCGGACGGCGATTGGCGACGTCGGCACCGAGGACAACCACTGGCCGGACCACTGGGTGGATCCGCTCGACGCGTTCACCACTCTGGGCCACGAGGCGGGTTTGAAGGTCTTCGCGTCGATGCGCATGATCGGGGCGAACTACCCGATGCAGCGCTACCCGATCAGCTGGGCGCGGCATTTCCTCGCGCACCAGGAGTGGACCAAGCGCGATCGCGACGGCACGCCGACCACCAGCCTCAGCCTCGCCTATCCCGAGGTGCGCCGCTACTGGCAGTCCCTCCTCGAGGAGGCCCTCGCCCACCCCATCGACGGCGTCGTGCTCTACTTCCATCGGTTCCATCCCTTCGTCCTGTGGGAGGAGCCGTCGGTGCGCGATTTTCGGGCGCGTTACGGCGAGGATCCCCGCGACCTGGCCGAGGACGATCCGCGATGGGTCGAGCATGGGGCGTCGTATGTGACGAGCTTTGTGCGCGAGGTGCGGCAGTTGCTCGGCCGCGTGCGTCCGGGGCTCGCGCTCGGCGCAACGTTCTTCGGGTGCCCCACGCGCTATGACCAGCGGTTCAAGACCGGCGACCAGTTTGGCTCCACCGCGTGGACGCGGCCGCCCGAAGGCTACTTCAATCCGAAGACCTACGGGTGCGATGTCGAGACGTGGATCCAGGAGAACCTCGTCCAGTATCTCTTCCCGATGCAGCATGCGGATACCGCGATGATCGAGCGCCTGCGTGCGCTCGGCGGCGATCGCGTGCACATCTGGCCGGATGTGATGCCGCGCGCCCAGCCCGGCCCCGGTTTCGTCCAGACGGCGCGCCGCCTCTACGAGGCGGGGGCCGACGGCCTGTGCCTGAACGACGGCGAGCGTCGCGCGCCGCGGCTGAGCGAATGGGCGGTGGAAGGCCAGCTCGGCCACCGCGACCGCCTCGACCAACTCGAGGTCGAGGCTGCAACCTACTACCGCCGCGTGGCCCTGAAGACGCTGATGGGCTACTCGACCCGGTATTCATTCAATAACTTCGGCTGAATCGGGCCGACACGATGATGTTCCGATTTCCACGTCCGGCGAGGCCCCTGTCGGGTCGCAGCCTGCCGATGCCGATGGTTGGCCGCGACCGTGGGGCGGGTGACAAATCGCAGGTCTCCGGAGACCCCGCGACGTGAGCAGGCCCCCCGGCAACTTCGACGGCATCGTGGCCGTGCCGGCCACGCCGTTCACGGACGACAACCGGATCGATGTCGAATCCCTGCGGCGCTACGCGCGCCGGGTGCTGGCCCAGGGCGCCATCGGATTTCTCGCGCCGGCCGTCGCCGGGGAAGTCGATCAACTGAGCGACAACGAGCGGGAGCGGATCGTCGCCACGCTGCTCGAGGAGGCCGGCGGCCGCGTCCCCGTGATCGGCGGCGCCACGGATCCCGATCCCGCGGGCCGCCTCCGCCATGTGCGGCGTTTCATCGACCTGGGCTGCCAGGGCGTGCTCGCCTACATTCGCTTCGAGGACGAGCGCTCCTACGTCGAGCAGGTGCACGCACTGGGAAAACTCAACCCCGGCTTCCTCATGATCCAGGATCTGGACCGTGGTGCGGCGCCGTTGCCGGTGCCCTTGATCGCGCGCCTGCATCGCGAGATCCCGTGCTTCACGTGGATCAAGGTCGAGACCGCCGACCGCTGTCGCAAGTTGAGCGCGATCCGCGAAGCGACGAATGGTTCGCTCCGACTCGGCACCGCGGGACCCGACCTGATCGAGCTGCTCGATCGCGGCGTGCATGCGTTTCTCTCCACCTACACGACCGGGGTCTACCAACGCGTCTGGGAATTGCATCGCGGGGGCAGGCGCGCCGAAGCCGTCGCCCTTTATCATCGCCTGCTTCCGTGCCTCACCTTCATGGCCACGCACCAGAGCATCCAGTGGCGGTTCACCAAGGCGCTGCTCAAGGCCGACGGCGTGTTTGCGACGACGCGCATCCGCATCCCCGCGCCGGAGCTCGATCCTACGGAGACCCGCCGGGTCGAGGAACTCGCCGAATATGCGCGCCGCCTGAGCGCAGAAATCCCCGCGAACGCGGGCTGACCGATGATGATTGCGCATCGGTTTCACTCCCGCTGGCGGCACCGCCTGGCCTTGTCGTCGACCGCGTTCGTCGCCCTTGCCGGTGGAAACGCCGCCGTCGCCGCGGGTTCCCCGGGGGTCGACCCGCACACCGTCGCCCTCTGGTTGTTCGACGAGCCGACCTGTCCAGACGTAATTCTCACGGATGCGAGCCGCTATGGCTACGATCTCCGGCTCCAATCCGCCTACGGCGCATGGGCCCTACGCACCGCGAGATACCTGGCCGCCGGCAACGTCAGCCCCGGCGGCTTCCTCATGGTGAGCCGCAACGGCACCACCTGGACGCGTTACGAGGAGCCCTACTACTTTCCCGGCGGTTGGAAGCTCGACGGGCGCGAGGTGATGGAAGCGTTGATGGAGCACGGCATGATCCGCCGCGGAAACGAAATCTGGCAGTACGGCACCGCGCGCTTCACCGAACACGCCGGCGCCTTGTATGGCGGCAAGGAAGAGGAGGGCGGCGGCACCCACGATCGGCTCCTGCGCCTCGTGCAACGCCTCGACGGATTTGTCGCGGTCACACCGGAGGATCCCGCCCGCGGGACCGGCACGCTGGTCACCAAGCCGCTGGTGTTCGCCGGCGATCACCTCGAGCTGAACGTCGATGCCGCCGGCGGCTCCACGCGCGCCGAATTGCGCGATGCGGACGGCCACGCGGTCTCCGGCTTCACCTTCGCCGATTGTCAGCCCGCGCGGGAAAACAATACCGCGGCGATCGTGACGTGGAAATCAGTCCGCGATCTCGCGGCGCTGGCCGGTCGCCCGGTCCGCCTCGCCGTCGAATTGAAGGACGCGAAATTGTACGCGTTCCAGTTCTGTCCATCTCCCGGCGTGAGATCAGACCCCAGCCCATGAACAAGCGCCAACTGCCAAATCGCTCCAGGGCGGCCAGCCCACCCACGCCCGCGATGTCGCGCCCCGCCCCCACGCTGCGCGTAGCCGCGGTCCAGATGCGTTCCACCCCGTCGCTCGACGAGAACGTCGCGAAGATCGAGTCATTCATCGCGAGCTGCGCCAGGCGCCGCGTGCAAATCGTCGCCTTCCCCGAATGCGCCGCGACCGGGTACACCGCATCGGCGATCCTGGCGTTAAGCGCGCCGCAACTGCGCCGGGCGGAGGCACGGATCGCGGCCGCGTGCAGGCGCCATCGCATCGCCGCACTCGTGGGCATTCCCTGGCGCACCCGCGACGGATTCCACAACGCCGCGTTGATCATTGATCGAAACGGGCGTCGGCGCGCGCGCCACCTCAAGGTGCATCTCGTCGGCCAGGATCGCGCGTGGCAATGCCGGCCCGGATCGCGACCGTCGCCCGTGTTTCCCTGCGGCCCCACCGGCGGCGCGGTGTTCATCTGCCACGATTCGCGCTATCCGGAATTGTGCCGACTGCCCGTGCTCGCCGGCGCACGCGTCCTGTTCTACCTCTCCCACGAGGCCTCGCTGCGCAAGGAATGGAAGATGAACCCGTATCGCGCGCAGATCCAGGCGCGCGCCGCGGAGAACGGTGTCTTCATTGTGCATGCCAACGCGCCCGCCGATCCCGATCTCGGCGGGTCCCACGGCCAGAGCCGCATCGTCGGTCCCGACGGCAACGTTCTCCGGGAGGCCACGCAGTTCGGCGAGGATGTCCTCGTCGCGGATCTCAACCTCGCCGACGCCACCGCGGAAAACGCGCTGCGCTCGCTCGAGGCCGAGCCCCTCGCCACCTGGTGGCGCCAGGGAGCCAAACACGTGCGGAAGCTTTCTTGACCATGACTGCCCAACCCTGGATTTGTCCACAAGTCCCCCGGGGACACCGCCTCGCCCTCGCCCTCTCCCTCTCCCTCGCTGCCGGCTTGCGGCTCATGGGCGCGACGGCCAACGCGCCGATGGTGTATCCGGCCGTCGGTTATGACCTGAGCAACCAATTCCAGGTCGCGGTCAACGGCGTGCCGGTCCGGGTTGACCATGTCCTTCAGGTGCACGTGGCCCGATTCACCTTCCACGACCAGGCCGACGTGGTCGTGCGCGTGCGTGACCCGATCACGACCTACCGCATCAGCCCGGTCAGCTACGGGATTCGCAGCCAGGTCGAGAAAGGCGGCCGCGAAATCCGATTCTCGCTCGACCGGCCGCGCCAGCTCGTCGTCTACGTCAACAACCTGCCCCGGCTGTTCCTGTGGGCGGAGGCCCCGGAAGAGGATCCCCCGCAACCGGGGCGGCCCGGCGTGGTCGACGTCACCCGTTTCGACGCGCCCACCGATGGCCGCCACCTGGCAACCGACGCCATCCGCCGCGCCATCGAGGCCGTCCCGGCGCATGGCGTGCTCTATTTTCCGCCGGGCATCTACCTGACGGGCACCATCCCGCTCAAAAGCGACATGACGATGTACCTCGCAGGCGGAGCGCGGATCCTCGGTTCGCCCCTGCGTGACGACTACCCAAAGTGCCGCGATCGGGTTGAAGCCGACCTGGTCCATGACCCGGATCATCACTGGCGGAAAGGAAAGGAACTCTCCTATCGTCAACTGCTGCTCCTCGACCGCGTGGAGAATGTTATCGTCCGGGGCCGGGGCATCATCGACGGCAACGGCGGGGTTCTCAGGCCGCAGGGATTCTTCATCTTCAACACGAAGATCATCGAGAGTCGCAATGTCCGCATCGAGGGTGTCGCGTTCGCAAACTCGCCGGCGTGGAACCTCCAGATACTCTATTCCGATCACGTCGTCGTCCGCGGCGCCAAGCTGATCGCCAACATGGAGGTGAAGAACAGCGACGGCATCGATCCTGACGCCTCGACCCATGTTCTGATCGAAGACAACTTCTTCCTTTGCAACGACGACTTCGTGGCGGTCAAGGTGACCGCCAACGCCGGGCTCACCCGGGACGTGGACGATGTCGTCGTCCGCCACAACGTCGCCATCTCCGAGGGATCCGCCTTGAAGATTGGCACCGAGCTCAACGACGACCGCACGATCCGCAACGTCCTTTTCGAGGACAATGACGTGGTCGAATGCGACCGCGGCATGTCCGTCTACCTGGAGGACGGCGGCACGGCCGAGAACATCCGCTACATCAACAACCGCTTTGAAAGGCTGTTCATCGAGGGTCGTCTCCGCCTCATCGACTTCTACATCATGAACCGCAACGGCAAGGGGCGGATTCGCGACGTGCTGATCAAGGACTGCGTCGCGCTCGAGCCCTGGCCGGCGCCCTCGAGCATGGAGGGTCTCGACGCGGATCACCGCATCTCCGGAGTCCGCATCGACAACCTCGTCATCGCCGGCCGGCCGGTGCGGGATGCGGCGGACATTCCGCTTACCAGCAATGCCTTTGTCAACGGCGTCACCATCACGGCACCTGCAAATGACTGATCCGGACGGACGCTGGCGGCGGATTGCGTTCGCCGGTTTCCTGGCCTTCGCGATGGCGCGAACCATGGCGGCGGATGCAAGTGACGCGACCGACAGCGTGACCGCGTGGTTGCAGGACCGCACCCAGGCGGCCGCCAAGGCCTGGCAGGCCGAGTTCGAAAGATGTATCGAATCGGGAAACTGGAAGGAACGGAGCGCGCAGCAGCGGACCTTTCTCCTGGACGCGATCGGCGGCCTGCCGGCAACGCGTTGTGATCTCGACGCTCAGGTGCGCCCGGTCCGGACGCTGCCCGGTTACCGCATCGAGGCCGTGCGGTATGCCAGCCAGCCAGGCTTCTACGTCACCGCATCGCTCTACCTGCCGGCCGACGCCTCCGCCTCGCACCCCGTGCCCGGAGTCCTGATACCGTGCGGCCATGCCCGGGTCGCGAAGGCGTTTTCCGAGTATCAGGCGGCCGCGGCCCTGCTGGCGCTCAACGGCATCGCTGCGCTGGTCTACGATCCCCTTGACCAGGGCGAACGCATCCAGCGCTTCGACGAGAACGGCGAGGTGATCAACGACGGCGTCAATGCGCACATGCAGGAAGGCATGGCGGCCCTGCTGCTCGGCCGCAGTCTTGCTCGCACCATGGTCTGGGACGGCATGCGCTCCAACGACTATCTCGCCGGCCGACCCGAGGTCGACGCGTCACGGCTGGGTGTCACCGGGCATAGCGGCGGCGGCACGCTGACTGCGTTTCTCTACGCCTTGGATCCGCGACTGAAGGTGGCGGCGCCGTGCTGTTACATCAGCCAGGCTCACTACGAACTGTGGCATGCCTCGACGGGAGGCGAGATCGACAGCGAGCAGCTCCTGTTCGGCCTGTTGGCAAAGGGATTTGAACACGCGGACTTCTTTCTGTCCCGTCCGCCCGCGCCCGTCCTGTTGCTCGCGGCCACCCACGACACGAATTCCACCCCGCGCACGTGGGCGACCTTTCGCTCCCTCAAGCGCGCATTCACCAGCCAGGATGCTTCCGAACGCGTCGATCTCGTGGAGGACGATGTGCCGCATAGTTACTCGCAAAAACATCGCGAGGCGATGGTCGAGTGGATGCTACGTTGGCTGACCGGCGAAGAGCGGTCGGTCCACGAATCGAAAATCACGATTCTTCCGGAGCGGGATCTGTTCGCGACCCCCGACGGACAGGTGCTGCGGTTGCCGGGCGCGCGCTCGATCTGGGATATTTTCCGTGAGGAAGCGGCGCGTCTCGCGAAGGAGCGCGGACAGCCGACCGGGCGACGAATTGCGCGACCGCATCCGGAGCGCCACCGGCATCGGCGATCGCCCGGTTGCCGCCCGACTCGTCACCGTGCCCGCGCGGACCGCGGCGCCGCCCGGTTATGATGTCCGTGCCTGGCGGCTCGAACGGAAGGACCGGCCCGTCACCGTCGAACTCATCGAATGGCAACCTCGGCATTCCTCATCGCGGGCGGACCGGAATCCCGTGCTGTTCCTCGCGGGCGAGCGTCCGGCGCCGGACTCCGCGTCAATCGCCGACTTCGTGCGTGAGCGCCGCACCGTGATTGTCGCCCACGCCTTCGGAACCAGCAACGCACGGGAGGCAGCGCAGGATGTCCCGGTCGACGATGTCGGCAGCCTGACACGGGCCGAATGGGCCGCGCTTTATGAACTCGGCGAGTCTCCGGTGCGTGATCGAGCCGAGGATGTGCTGCTCGCGGCGCGCCAACTGATCAACGCGGGTCTGGCGGCAAACCGAAAAGTCGACCTGGTGGCTGATGGCGTCATGGCCGTGCCCGCCCTGCACGCCGCCGTGCTCGCTCCGGACCTCTTTGACCATGTCACGGTGCGCCACGCCCCTCGAAACTGGAATGATCTCTTCACGCTCGAGCGCAGCTTCGACATGCGCGACAACTTCGTGCCTGGGGTCCTCCAGGTACCTACGACCTCCCTGATCTCACTGCCGCACTCGGCGACCGGCTCACGATGGCCGCGCCGGTCAACCTGCTGAATCTCGAGGTCGCCAACCCGGACGAGCCCGCCGCTCCCTCGTTTGCCGCGCCGACCCAGTCCGGATTGGTTGGACTGCTTTTTGGCAGCGGCGACTTGAAGAACCCGCGGCAGGTTGACGTGCGCCACGAATTGCGCGGCTCGTGGACCGGGCGCGGCATGAGCTGGTCCGCGGAATGGCGGGGATTCCTCCTCGGCCCCGTCGACGGCGCGGTCGAGTTCTCCGCCACCACCAACCGGCAGGTCGAACTGGTTGTCGACGGCAAGGTCGTGCTCCCGCGCTCGGCCTTTCCGGGCACGGCCCATGGTCGTCTCGCCATGCAGGCAGGCGAACCGGTGCCGATCATTCTGCGCTTCCTGCAATCGGAAGGCGAGGAAGGCTCCATGGACATCATGTGGTCGTGGGTCGGCCACCCGGCCTCGCCGGTGTCGGACCAGGAGCTCCGATACAGCCGGCAACAGTTGGAAAGGTGTCGGATCGCCGTGCGGCGCTAGAATCCCCCGACCGATTCCGATCGACGATCATCTTTCGCCACCACGCATGAGTTCCCCTGACCCCATCCACGTGCTCTGCACGCGCAGCTTGACCGACGAACATCTCGCAACGTTGCGCGCCATCTCCCCACGGTTGACGGTGGAGTACCGGTTCACGGACAACCGGGCCGAACTCGAGGGCGTGTTGTCCCCGGAGGTGGAGGTTCTGTTTTCCACCTGGTCGCCGGCGTCGCTGGAGGGTCTGCCGCGCTTGCGCTGGTTTCAGGGACGCAGCGCGGGCATCGACATCCTGCGGGGCAGCGCCGTGTGGAACGCCGGGCACGTGGCGATCACGAGCGCGAGCGGCATCCACGTGATTGCCATGGCGGAATACGTGACGGGCATGATGATCGCGCTGGCGCGCGACTTCCGTGGTTACGTCGAGATGCAGCGCCGCAAGGCGTGGCCGGAACGCTCGTTCGTGAGTTTTCCCGGCCGCGAGTTGCGGGGCGCGACGATCCTGATCGTTGGCTATGGCAGCGTGGGGCGTGAAGTCGGACGGCAGAGCCACGCGCTCGGCCTGCGCGTGCTGGCGGTCAAACGTGATCCCACGCAGCGCCGCGATCACGGCTATACGATTCCCGGCACCGGTGATCCGGACGGCACGATCCCCGAGCATATTGTGGGTCCCGATCGTCTCGACGACCTGCTGCCCGAAGCCGAATACGTCGTCATCGCATCGGCGCTGACGCCAAGCAGCCGCGGACTTTTCGGCGAGGCACAGCTTCGGCGGATGCGGTCCGACGCCCTGCTGATCAATATCGGTCGCGGCGGCATTGTGGACGAGACCGCCCTGCTGCGCGCGCTGCGCGAACGCCGGATCGGCGGGGCCGCGCTCGATGTCTTCGCCGAACGAACCGCTGCCGCCGGACAGCCCGCTCTGGTCGCTCGACAACGTGATCCTGTCGCCCCACGTGTCCGGCATCATGCCGCGCTACGATGACCACATGGCGGCGCTTTTCGCGGAGAACCTGCGTCGTTACGTCGGCGGCGAACCCCTGCTCAACCTCGTGGACCGCGCGCGCGGTTATTGAGTCCACCCCGGTTTCCGCATCCCATGAAAGTCACCAGCCTCGAAACCCGCATCCTCGAGATCGACGCCTCCGCGTGGTACAAGGGCCAGCCCCTGCCGCGTGGCGAAACCGTCCTCTGGCCGTTCCCACTGTTGACCCTGACGACCGACGAGGGCTTCGCGGGTCACAGCATGGCCTATGGCAAGCAGAACGAAGCCCGCGCCATCGTCTGCCTGATCGAGGACTTCCTTGCGCCGCGGCTGCTCGGCGCGGATCTCAACAACTGGAGCCGGTTGTGGAGGGAATTGAAGATGAAGCTGCGCGACCTGCGCAACGTCACCGAGGCGCTGCTTGGCATGGTCGACGTTGCCGTGTGGGACCTCCTGGGCAAGGCGCGCAACCAGTCCATTGCGGAAATGCTCGGGCTGCAGCGCCGGCGCATTCCCGCGTATCAGACCTCCACCCGGTTCTTTCCCTCGCTCGATGGCTTCCCGCGCGAGGCGGCGGCGGTGAAGGCCGCCGGGTATCACGGTTACAAGCTGCACATCTGGGCGGGCCCGAAAGAGGACATCCCGGTGCTTGCGCGCGGTGCGGGAGGCGGTGGGACCGGATTTTCCACTGATGACCGACGCCACCTCCCGTTACACGCTCGACGAAGCGCTCGCCGTCGGCCGGGTCGTTGATGAACTGAACTTCACCTGGTATGAGGAACCGATCCACGACAATCACGTGGACGGGCTGCGCGAGTTGACGAGGCAGTTGCGCACGCCGCTGCTTGCGGGCGAGAGCGTCGATCTCGACCGGCTCCCGCTTTATCTCGATCGCGAGATCTGCGGCATGGTCCGCGGCGACTGCCACATCAAGGCGGGCATCACCGGACTCGCCCAGGCCATGCGGATGGCGGCAGCGAGGGGATTCAACCTCGAGATTCACGCGGCCGCCGCGCCCTTGCTGGACGTCGGCAACCTTCATGTCGCCGCCGCCTTCACCAATTGCCGGTTCCTCGAGGTCTTCCCCCTTTACTTCCCGATCTTCCAGCACAACCCCTACGCCATCGATCGCGAGGGGTATCTCACCGTCCCCGACGGTCCCGGTCTCGGCGTGGAGCTGGACTTCGACTGGATCGACAACGGGACCAAGCGGCTCGCCCGTTTCGCCGGGTGATAATCGAACCCCGGCACCGGTAGTGATGCGGCATCCGGCCCGATGAAACTCACGCTCCTCGATCTCCTCGTCGTGGCGATTTATCTGACCGGCATCGCCGGCATCGGCATCTTCCTGTCGCGGGGCATGCGGACGACGCGGCGCTTCTTCACGGCCGATCGTACCATGCCCACCTGGGTCGTGGTCTTCACGTTGATGGCGACGATCGTGGGCAGCGGAACCTTTGTCGGCCATCCGGGCACGGCGTTCGAGAAAGGCATGATCCTGCTCCTGCCCCAGCTGTCGCTGCCGCTGGTCCTGATCTTCGTGTCGATCTGGATCGTGCCGTTCTATCGTCGTGTCGTGCAGATGAGCGCGTACGAATACATCGGACGCCGCTTCGGCATCGGCACGCGCATCTACGCGAGTTTCGGCTTTCTCGCCGACCGGATCTTCGACCTCGCCGTGACCCTCGTCACCACCGGAATCGCGCTCTACGTATTCACGGGTTGGAAACCGGCGCCGGTCATCCTCGGCGTGGGCCTGTTCACGCTCTGCTACACGATGATCGGCGGCATCACCGCGGTCGCGTGGACCAACGTCGTGCAGGGCATCATCCTGTCGGTGGCTGCGCTGTTCATCCTTGGCCGCGTCCTCTTTGCCCCGGAAGTCGGCGACCCGGCCGGCATCATCCACTCGTCCTGGGCGGCCGGCAGATACGCGCTCGGCTCCTGGGACATTTCCTGGTCGAGCCTCTATGCCGGGACGCCGGGCATCGTGCTGCTCTTCTTCGCCTACCTCGTGCAATGGAGCCGGCGCTACGTCACGGACCAGCACGTCGTGCAACATTACCTGATCGCGCGGACGGATCGGGGCGCCAGTCGCGGCGCCTTCCTGGGCGCGTTTGCCTGCCTCCCGGTGTTCGCGGTGTTCATGTTCATCGGTGCGAGCCTCTATGGCTTCTTTGCCTTGAACGGCAATGATCCCGGGCCGGCGCGGCCGGACGAGGTCATGCCGTACTTCCTGTCTCGTTACGTGCCCAGCGGGGCTCTTGGATTGATCCTCGCATCCATTCTCGCCGCGGCGATGTCATCCGTCAGCGCCGACCTCAACAGCATCGCCACCGTCCTGACCACGGACTACTTCGCCAGGTTGCGTCCCACCACCTCGGAAACCACGCGCCTGCGGTTCGGCCGGGGCATGGTCGTGGCCGGCGGCGTTGCGGCGACGACGATCGCCATCCTCCTCGTCCCCACGGAAGGTTCGGCGCCGTTGATCCTTCGCGCGATCACCATTGCCACGATCATCTCCGGTGGCTCGCTCGGGCTGTTTGCGCTGGGCTTCCTGACGCGCCGCGGCACCCGCGCCGGCGCCTACGCCGGCATCGTGGCGTGCCTGCTGTTCACGGCGTGGGCACTGCTTTCCCAGGCGGACGACCACGGGAGTCGAACGGTCGACTTCGGCTTCAACTGGGAAATGAATCCGATCCTGATCGGCGTGTTCGGTCACTTCGTGGTGTTCGGCGTCGGATACGCCTGGAGTCTCATCTTCGGCGGACATCGGCCGGATGATATTGAAAACCTCATCCTGTCGGGTCACCGGCTCCGGGCCGAACAACGCGAGGCGCCCTGCCCCACCACCCGATGACTCGTCGCAACGCGCAACCCGCCCGGTCTGCGCCGGGCATTCGTTCCCACTTCATGAAGCTCTTCCAAGCCCGACGTCTTGCCCGTGGCGTGGCAGCGGGCACCGTTTTGCCCGTGATTTTCGCGGCACCGCTCCGACCATCGTCGCCCCGGCACGTAATTGTCTACCACGATCCCGCCTGGTGGGCGGGCACCCCGGCCAACGGCGGCATCTGGAGCTGGGGCAATGAAATCCTCGTGATGTTCCAGATCGCCCACTACCTGCCGAAGGGCGACGACGAATTTCACTCCTACGACCTGCAGCAACCGAGCTACGGTGCGGGTGCGCGCAGCCTGGACGGCGGCGAGACATGGACGTTCGAACCGCACCCGGACCTCGGCAATCCGCTCTTCAAGAACTTCACCCCGCCGAGTGCACCGCAATCGTGCCCCGGCAACATCGACTTCACCAGTCCCGGTTTTGCCGCCATCGCCCTGCGCGACCGGTTCTTCACCTCGACGGATCGCGGCCACACCTGGTCCGGGCCGTGGCAACTGCCCTCGTTCCCGGACATCCCGGCAAAGTCGCTCACCGCGCGTACGGATTACCTCGTGCATGGCCCGCATGACTGCACGTTCTTCATCTCCGCGCGCATCCCCCAGGTAAACGCGGGCGATTACAAGGATCGCGCCTTTGCCGCACGCACGCGCGACGGCGGGGCGACGTTTGACTTCCTCGGCTGGATGACCGGCGAACCGCTGGTGGTCCGCTCCGTGATGCCCTCGACGGTCCGGATCTCGGACCAACACCTCGTCTCCGTCATGCGGCGACGCTTTGACCTCGACCAACCTGGACCCAACATCGAGCAGAACTGGATCGACGCCTACGAATCCCGGGACGGCGGACGCACGTGGGAGTTCCTGAGCAAGGTCGCCACGACCGATCGTGGCAATGAGGACAACCGCAACGGCAATCCCCCGGCGCTCGTGCGGCTCGATGACGGCCGGCTCGTCGTCGCCTATGGCTACCGCGGCGAACCCTACGGCATCCGCGCGAAAATCAGCGACGACAACGGCGCGACCTGGAGCGACTTCATCAGCCTGCGTGACGATGCTCGCAACTGGGACCTGGGTTACCCGCGCATGGTGGTCCGTCCCGACGGCCGCCTCGTCACGGTCTACTGGCTGGGGACCGACCGCCTTCGCGAGCAACACATCGAGGCCACGATCTGGTCACCGCGTGCGGTCCAGGAACAGTGAGCCCAAGGTCCCTCCCACCGGCCCGGAAGCCACCCCGCCGCAATGACGTCCTTCCTTGCTTGCAGCCCCCACGTATGGTCCACCCTCAAACGCCGACAATCCATGTGGCGGCCGCCACACGGATTGTCCGACGCCGAAGTCGTTTTCACTGAGAAGGCGCCGGAGCCTTCGGACAAAACATGTGGCGGCCGCCACAAGTTTTGTCCGACGATCGCAAACGGACTGAAGGGGTTCTCTCTCGAGTGGCACCGGTACGGACGGACGCGCACTGCGCGCAGCAAGGATCAGCGCTTTGCCAACGGCTCGTAGAGGTCAGGTCTTCGATGCTCGAGATGACCGTGGTCGTTGACCACGCTGAGGTCGAGAGCGACGCAGAGCAGATCCCAGGCATTGTCGCCCTCCGGCGTGTCCTCGACCTTGGCGACAATTTCCCCGTCCGGACCGGTGACCAGCCCTTCCTCGGGATGGGTGAAGGCGATGTAGCAGCCGTTCTCAAATGCGCGGGTCCGCATCATCGCCTCGTTGAGATTACTGTGCGATCCGTAGCTCGGATTGAGAATCAGGCGCGTCCCGTGCAGGCGCACGACACGGACGGTTTCGGGCCAGCGCCGGTCGGCACAGATGATGATGCCGAGCGGTCCCCAGGGACTCGCAAACGCCGGCAGGCTCTCCCCCGGCGAGTATTGCAGATCGTGATCGAGCAGATGCGTCTTGTGATACACGCCGACGCGCTGTCCGTTGTCGTCCCACAGCCCGGCCGTGTTGTAGATCCGGCCGTCCTCGAGCGAAATGAAGCCGAAGCATACCCAGATGCCGTGTTGTTTCGCCAGCGCGGCGACTTCCTTGAGGTAGGCACTGTCGTCCAGCGACTGTGCCACGGCGCGCAGTCGCGCCGGCGTCGACTTGGGGTCCGGACTCGCATAGCCATCGAGCCAGCCTTCCGGCGTGACGAACAGGTCCGCGCCGTGGGCCGCGGCCGCCGGGATCGCTGCGCGCACCACGGCGAAGTTCTTCTCGAGATTCCATTTCTCCGGAACGCCGCGCAGCAACGCGAGTTTGATCCGGTCGCGGGGCGCCGAGGCATCGTCGGCGCCGACCAATCGAAGTGAGGGCAGCAGCAGAAGGATCGCGGCGAAGGCGAGGGTTCGAGTCATGGGGAATCGGATCGAAGGTTGGTGTTGTCCGGAAAGGATTCGCAACCCAACTGCAGTCGGTGGGGATGCGCGGGAAAAAGCTCGTCCGCCCGGGTTTCGCCAGGAATGGAACATTCACCTGTGAGCCTGCCGGCCGAGCGGATCGGCATGGCTTCGGATGCCGCGGCTGGCTTCCGGATCGTCACATGGATCGGGTCCCGGCGCGGCGGCCGCCGCGCCGGGCGGATATGAACCGTGTTCGTGCCGGGAAACTCAACCCGCACCCAGCCCCCTTCCGCCCGAACGGTTGCCTGTCGCGCGCCGGCCACCACGTCGAGCACGTCGCCGATCGGCGCCCCGCGGGCAACGGTAGCCAGCAAGCCGGCCCCCCACACCACGCGGATCCACCCCGACCTCTTCATCGCAGGATCTTCACGGCGTCGGCGGTTGCTCCGTCAACAAAGGCCGTCGGCGTGCTCGATCGCTCGAGCGCGTTCCCCTGCAGCACGATTCCCGCGTTCTGCCGGCCGTCGAGGCGCAGAAAAGCGCCGGTGCCGCGCGGTGGCCGGCAGGCGCGGATGGTGGCATCCTGGACGTCCGTGAGGGAAAGCAGCGGCTCGTCCGCGGACGGTCGCCGGGTGCTCACGGCCACCAGTTCGAGCGCGCGGCTGTGCTTGATCACGACCGGCGGGTCCTGGTCGACGTCGATGCTGACATCGCCCAGGTGCAGGCCGTCGACAAAGCGGAAACTGAGCCCGCGCTCGACGCGGCGCGCGGTGACAGCGTCGCAACGAATGTCCTCGAGGAAACGCTCCGGCAGGCCCTCGAACACGCCCGCCCGTTCCGCCCCGTCGATGATGAGGTTGCTCCAGTGCAGCCGCCGGAACGTTGGCGTCGTCTCGTCCACCGGACGCGGATTGTCGTCGCGGCTGTCGTAGTACGTCGTGATCGAGAGCGCGATTTCCCGCATGTCGCGCATCACGATGTTCGTGGCGCGGAAATTCTCGACGAAGGCCCCGCGGCCGCGCGCGCTTTTCACGCGCAGGCCGTTGGCCGTGCCCACAAAGACACAGTTGGACACCGTGACGTCGCGCACGCCGCCGGAGGTTTCGCTGCCGATCCCGACCGCCGCCACGCCCGGGCCCAGCGTACAGTTGGTGATCGTGATGTTCTCGGACGGGCGATTCACGCGCCGGCCATCGGCGTTGTAGCCCGATTTGATGATGATGCAGTCGTCACCGCAACCGATCCGGCAGTTGGCGATCCGGACATTGCGGCAGGAATCCGGGTCGATGCCATCGGTGTTCGGTGAATCCTCCGGCGCGGTGATCGTGACGCCGTCGATGACGACATCGTCGCAATACACCGGATGAATGGTCCACGACGGCGAATCCTTCACCGTGACACCGGTGATGCGCACACCCCGGCAGTTTTGCAGGTAGATCAGCCGAGGACGGGGATACTGCAGCGGCGCGCCCGGAGGATTGGGCGGTTCGCGTTCGGTGATGCCCTGCTTCTTGCGCAGCTCATTTGTTTTCCGCGCCGCATCCCACCAGAGCTTGCCGCGACCGTCGATCACGCCGGTTCCGGTGATGCTCACGTTCGCGGCATCCAGTCCGGTGACGAGCGCGGCGTGGATGTCGCGTTCGATGCCTTCCCAACGGCCGGCGATGACGGGGTAGTCGGTAAAGGCGGTCGCCCCGAGCAGCGTCGCGCCGGCAGACAGATGAAGCTCGATGTTGCTTTTGAGGAACACCGGACCCGAAACGAACGTGCCGGCCGGCAGCACGACCCGGCCGCCGCCGGCCTCGGCACAGGCATCGATCGTGCGCTGGATGGCTGTCGTGCACGAGGTCGCGCCGTCGCCGACGGCGCCGAACTCGACGACATTGTAGTCGAGGGGCACGGCCGCGTGCATCGCCGTCGCGAGCGTCAGGGCGCCAAAAACGGAGAGGGATCGGCGGCCGCGGCAGCCGGTATGGATTCCGTAATGTCGCGTGACACCCCGAGAGCCAGCAGCCAGGAGAAAACAGGTGGGGGAGAACATGGAGAGAGTTGACGGCGCGCGCTGACGCAGAGCCGACGGCGCGCAACGCTGGAGACTACGGTGCCTCGAGTTGCACCAGTCGCCGGGCCGCGGCCAGGCCGCCCGCGCGCTGGATTCCCGGCACGAAGAACGCGCGGATAAAGTCGTCGTCGGTTCCGGTGAACTGAGCGAGGTCGGTGCGCACGGGAATCGGCAATGGCGCCACGGCCGCGGCGAAGACGCACCAGATCCCGGCGCGGCCGAGACCCACGAGACGGACCTGCGTTCGACCCTGTTGCCGCACGTAGGCGATCGCCGTGAGGATGTCCTGCACGCGGTTGGCGTCGTCGGATTTGTTGAACGTGAGAAAATACTGCGCGCGCTCCGGCCGCGGCGCCACCGCCGCTCCCGTCTGGAAGGCGTCGATCAACAACACGCCGGGATGCCGGCCGTCACTGGTCGGCCGATACAGATTACCGCAGAGATAGTATCCCGGCAGGGTTTCCAGCATCACTTTCTCGATCGTGTAGCCGTCGCGCTCGACCCGTCCAAACACCTGCGGATGCAGGGGCGACTTCTCCGGCAGGGGCAGGAGCCCGGCAGCGGCGAGCACCTGCTTGCGCAGGTGCGCCGCCCGCGTCTGCCACGCCGCCAGTGATTCGTATGCCGGCATCGTCACGTGCGTCTCCGTGCCGGGCGGTTCGAGGTTGCGCTGATCGGCGGCGGTCACCGGCAGGAAGCCAAGGCACACCATCGTGAATATCGCAACCAGAACACACCCCGGCGCTGCGCGCCACCCCTCTCGAGAGCGGATCTTGCCCACAATTGAAAACGGATCGAATCCAACCCATCTGTGTCCATCTGTGTTCATCTGTGGTTGAAAAGTCTGAGTCTTGCCTCGCTAGAACCCAAACGCCAGCGCCCCGCCGTCGACCGCGAGGTCGTGACCGGTGATGTAGGTGGCGGCGGGGCTGAGGAGAAACAAAACCGCGGCGGCAAGTTCGTTGGGTTCGCCAAAGCGATGCAGTGGCATGCGCGCGAGAATCTTCGCGCGGCGTTTCGCGTCCATGACCCGGCGGGTCATCTCCGAGGGAAACCAGCCCGGCGCGACGGCGTTGACGAGAATGCCGTGGCGCGCCCACTCGACCGCGAGACCGCGCATCAGACCCACCACCGCGGCCTTGCTGGCGCAATAGGGCGTGACCTCGTCGAACCCGAGGTGCGCGGCCATCGACGAGATGAAGACCAGGCGCCCGGGATGCGAGGAACGCTTCAGGAACGGAAACGCAAGCCGCGCCAGCTCCGCACCCGCGGTGACGTTCACCGCCTGGATGCGATCCCAATCCTCGCGCCGTCCGCGATGGAACGGCGCACGCACGGTGATGCCGGCGTTGGAGACGACGAAATCAATGCCGTCCTCCCGCCCGATCGTCGCGCACGACGCTGCGCAACGCCTCCGTGTCCGGTGACATCCACCGCATGGTCGGCTGACACCGCGGACACGGCCGCCGCTCTGGGGTCGGCCGGAACGACTCAATGCGTGCACCTGGGCGCCCGCACCGGCGAGCAGGCGCGTGATCGCGAGCCCGAGTCCGCTCGAGCCACCCGTCACGATTCCGTTCGTGCCGCGCAGGGAAAACAGGCGCTGCGGCTGCATCGCGGCGGCTTTCACAGCTTGATCTCCCGCAGCGCACGGTCCTTGAAGCGAAATCCCCAGCCGGATTCGGCCGACGGATACGCGAAGCCGTTCTCGATCCGCAGGGGGCGATCGATGATGCCGTCGACCCAGTCGAACGACTCGACGCCGAAGGCATTCGGAATCGTGCACGCCAGCGGCGCGTCATATTCCTTGTAGTAGTGTGCGAGCACCGGCAGGTGATGCGCCCGCGCGAGCGCGGCCGATTCGAGCCAACCCTCGACACCCCCGAGCCGCAGGATGTCGGGCTGCCAGAGGTCGAGGGCGTTGCGGCGGGCGAGTTCCCGCAGGGGCACGAGATCGTATTCCCGTTCCCCCATCGCCAGTGCCACGCCGGCATTCTGCCGCAGGGCGGCGTAGCCATCAAAATCCGTGTGCGGGAGCGGCTCCTCGAACCAGTGGATGCCGTAAGGCTGCGCCCGTTTCGCGAGCTCCAGCGCGGCCGGATAGTCGAAGCCCTGGTTGGCGTCGATCATCACCTGGACGTGCGGGCCCACCGCCTCGCGCACCTTCGCGATGCGCTCGAGGTCCCGTCCGGGTTCCCGCGCGCCAACTTTCAGTTTCACGGCGGTGAATCCCCGCTTCACGTAGCCGGTCGCCTCCGCGATCAGCTCGTCGTTCGAATAGGAAAGCCAGCCACCGCTGCCGTACGCCGGCACGCGTTCCGCATGGGTTCCGAGCAACTGCCAGACCGGCTTGCCGAGATGGCGCCCCCAGGCGTCCCACATCGCGAGATTCACGACACCGCGCGCCCAGCGCAGAAGTCCAGTCGCGCCGAAATACTCGAAAGACTCGTCGCACGCGCGGTTGAACGCCTTCATCGCGTGCACCTCGCGCTCGATCGCGAGCACGCGCACATCCGCCAGTGCGCCGCGGATGGCGGCGGGATTGAAGTGAAACGCGAGGAGGTAGCCCTCGCCCACCGTGCCTTCGGCCAGCGTCAGCCGGGCAACGATGAAGTTGATCGACGGAATCTCGTGTGTCGCATCGGCAATCGGCCGCGACAGCGGCGACTCCGCGTCGAAGAATGAGAGGGAAGTGATACGGGTTTTGCTCATGGACAAACGATGTGGCGAGGTCCCATGCCGTCGTCGTCGCCCGGCTCCGCCGTGGGGGCGCGAAACCCTGCACGTTGAGATTGCGACGGACCCGTCAACGCCAGGTCTCGGAGGTGCGCACAGACATCACGCCGACTCGTTCAAGCATGGATTGACTTTATTTCATTCGGGGTTGTTGCCCAAATACTCTTTCCCGTGCCGAGACATCTGACAAGCCAATCCAAGCTGCCGCCCGATTATTTCCCGCGTTCTTATTTTACTTCATCCGCTTCTTCATCGCGTCCTCGAGGCACCTCACAAGCGTCCCAGCCCGCCCGAGCCTGGCCCCCGTAGGTGGAGTTTTTCCTCGGCGATTTATGCCTTAACGGGATCCCGCCTGACCTGCGTTCACGGTGTTGAGACTGGTGACAGCAATGCTTCTCCAAAATCCTCGCCGCCGCTTCCCAGCGTGCCCTCCGCGCGATAGATGAGCAGTTCAGCCTCCGCGAGCCACGCCGAGTCGAGCGGCGAGCCGCCATCCTGGCAGCGCAAGCTCTGGACCGGCACAAACAGGTTGTTTCCCTCCCAGCCGATACCAGGGAAGTAGAGATTCGTAGAGTAGCCGTCGATTTGTCCGAGCACGAACGCCTCGCGACGCGCGCGGTTCAGAACCGCCACAAAGAAACTCGGCAAGGCAACCCAGCCAAGATGGCGGTGGAAAATAGGCTGCGGCTGCAGGTTCGTGATCGTGACCACGAGTGTACCCGACTCGATCCGAAGTCGCGAAACGGTCTGAACCGCTCCCGCGACGCGGACAGACGCGCCGAGCGCGAAACGCATCCGGGTCAGCGGGACAAAGCGGCGGTACGCCACCGAACCTCGCACCTCCACGTGATCCGCGAACTGCCAGTCGGAAGGTGGCTTCGGTTCGCCGGAACCGCTCCGTTCCAGGAGCAGAGAGCCATCGTCCGCACGGTCGACCCAAAATACCGACGGAAGCTGCAACGCGGCAGACAGGCTCTCATGGGTAATCAATCCCGGCAGGCGCCGGCCATCGCCGCTCACGTTCGGCTGCGCGGATTGAAAATGCCAAACCGATCCATCCGCCCGACGTAGCGTCGCCTCCAGCCCGGTGACGAGCGCAACCGTGTTGGGCTCAGCCGGGATTGCCCGTGGCGTGATCCGAAGTCGCGGTTGTCCTTCGGGCGGCATGTCCCATTTCACCTCTTTGACCTCCCCATGCCCCGTCGTCGGCGCAGGGAAGTGCTGCAATTCGACAGGTATGCTTCGATTGCCTGCTTCGATCGCGTCGACGTCTTCCTCCGTCATAGGCCAGCGCAGCGTCCAACCGAGGTAACCCAAGGTGGGCAGCGTCAGCCCGGCGAGTAGGGCAACGCTGGTTGCCGTGCGGGCCATTCGATATTGAGAAACTGCCAGCGCACCGCCCGCGGCGACAAAGACAAGGACGTTGGGCCACGCGAGCGCCGCAACGGTGGCCGCCTTGGGCACGAGGAAGTTTATGCCGTGTCCCCAGGTCAACGCGGGCAGGATGGCGAAGGCGGCCACCATCACGGTCCAAAACGTCCGGGGACCCGGCGTCACCACCGCGACGCCAATGACCGTGATCCCCAATACGGTCGCGAACAATCCGGCAAAGAGCGCCGCCTCCAGGCTATTCGTGATCGGAAAGCCCAGCGTTGCGAAACCGATCGCGCGCATCAAAGCCGGAACGAACACGATCAGGGCGCCCAGCAGCGAAAGCTTCACAGCCAGCAGCCTCCCCCATCCGACCGGCCGGGTTCGCCACGCGGCGCGAGGTCCGGTCGTCGGATCTCCGTGCACGAACGCGCTGATCACTGCGGCCCCGCCCAACAACCGCAACGCCAGGGCCAGGGACCAGCCGGCGAAGGCGCCTTCATCGGCGAAACGGAGCATGTGCAGGTAGCTCCACTCGTAGATCGGTTGATACGCGAGCCACGCGATCACCAGCCAGCGATGTTCGCGCAGATCCTTGTTCAACATATGCGAAAACAGCATCATGATGCATTCCTCCCGTCGGCGGCCTTCCTGGCATATTCAATGAACACTTCGCGCAACGACAACGGTTCGACCTGCACCAACGCTCCCGGGTACCGCGCCGTCAGCGCGTGCTCCGAGGCTTCCCCATTGAAGTCGAAATCCACCCAGCGCACATGTCGGCCCGCGCGCTCAAACCCTGTCACCGCGGCCGGCGGAACCAACGTTTCCGGCGGGTCATCGCCAAACACAAGTTCCACGCGACGCACGCGCGAACGCAGGCGATCCAGCGGCTCACTCACCAACAACCGTCCCTCGCGCAGGATGCCGATATGATCGGCCACGTTCTCGATGTCCGACAACTCGTGGGTCGACACCAACACCGTCCAGCCGCCGGTTCCCGCCTGCTCCAGCAGGCCGCGCACGAGATCATCGCGCGTCATCGCGTCGAGCCCGCTGAACGGCTCATCGAGCACGAGCAACTCGGGCCGATAGGCGAGGGACGAGATCAACTGCGTCTTGATCGCCATGCCGCGCGAAAGCGTCCGCAGCAGACGATCTCCCGGCAGCGCGAACGCCTCGCCCAACCGCCCTTCGAGCGCCGCATCCCATCGCGGATAAAACGCCCGCCAATAGTCCAGATATTGGCGCACCGTCATCCATCCCGGCAATCCCTGCCCTTCTGCAACGTACCCGATCCGTTGGCGATCCTCCACCCGCAGCCGTCGCGCATCGCGCCCGAGCACCAGGGCGCGACCGCGGTGCGGATGCAGCAGGTTCATCAACAGCCGAATCGTCGTCGTCTTGCCGGCGCCGTTCGGTCCGACCAGCGCGTAGACGGCGCCCGCCGGCACCTGAAGCGAGACGTCGTGCACCGCCTCGGTTCGACCGAAGCGCCGCGTGAGGTTCCGGGTCTCGATTACATGCATGGATTCATTTCTCGAACGTAAGCCGTCGCCAGTGCGCCCCGACGGCGGCCTGCACTTCCCCCAAACCGAGCCCCAACCGACGGGCTTCAACCACCAGCCGCTCGAGGTCGGGTCCCAGCAAGGCCGCCCGATCGCGTTTCGAGCCCGGGGGTGGCGTTGCCACCGTGGTCCCGACCGCCGGAGTGGCCAGCAGGACGCCTTCACGCACAAGCTGGGCCACGACCCTGTGCGCCGTGTTGGGATTGATACGCAATTCCTGACTCAACGTGCGCACCGACGGAAACCGGTCGCCCACCCGCAACCCCCCCGACATCACCGCACGCTTCACCGCAAACACAACCTGCTCCGCGGGCGGCAGGCCCGCGCGGATCTTAACCGTGAACGGCAGCATCGACTGTCCTATCTGACCTAGTACAGTTAGGGCGTCAAGGAAAGCCTCGCGCTCCGCATCGCACTCCACTTGCTGAGGGCGGGCGGTGGGCGCACGCCGGGCCAGGTTCCGCCCGCCGGTCTCTCGGTGCGGAACGGTCGGTTGGGGACAGCCACCTCGTTAGCATTAACCTTGGGCTCGGCTGCCTGGTTTGCCGAGCCTCTGTGTCCCCGCGTCTCGCCAGCCCGGCACCCGTGCGAAGCGGACCCGTGCCCCAGCGCCCGGAACGGTCAAACAAAGCGCGGCAGGGAGACTTACAGCTCCCACGGACCGCGCGCCAGTTCCACGATTGACGGGAAAAAGCCCGAGGGGCGTATTCGCTTCCCATGCAGGCTCGACAGACGAGACGTTCGCTCCAGGCATCCCTGCTCCATGGTCTGGCCTGCCTCCTGGTTCTGGCGTCCTCCGGGCAGGTCCAGGCTGCCGCCGAGAATCAGCCCATCGAGCTTGGTTCCCGCCGGGAACTCTTCGTCGATCACTTCCTTATCGAAAGGCTCGATGGCGTCGAACTCGAGCTCCAGCACCCCCGCGACGGTGGGGTGGCTATCCGCTACGATGACGGTGTCGCCGACAGTCGTTTCAGCCACTTCACCACGGTCTTCAAGGACGGGCCCATCTACCGCATGTATTATCGCGGCTATGACCAGAGCATGCCGGAGGAGGGGGAGAGCCGCGTCCGGGGCAGGACATGTTACGCCGAGAGCCTGGACGGCATCCACTGGACCAAGCCGAACCTCGGGCATTTGCCGATCTTCAACGGGTCCAAGGCCAACAACATCGTCATGCCGTTTGGCGAAGCCTTCACCCCCTTCATCGACACCCGCCCCGGGGTTCCGGCCAGCGAGCTCTACAAGGCCGTCATGGAGGTGCCGTCCGAGCAATACAAGGCCTACATGAAGACGCTGGGAGCGGACGTGATCGGATTCAAAACCGATGCGATCTTCCCGGACCACGGTCTCCTGGGCTATGTCTCCGGCGACGCCATCCACTGGCGGCTGGTCAGTGAAGAGCCCGTCGCGCACAAGGATCCCGGGCTTTTCAACCAGTTTGACGGCTCCACCGCGGTGTTCTGGTCGGAAGCGGAGCAGCAGTACGTGCTTTATCAGCGTCATGCCGTCGGCGGCGATCTCAGGGACGGCGGCATCCGTGCCACGGCCCGGTCGACGTCCTCCGACTTCCTTCACTGGTCCAAGCCCGTGCCCATGACCTACAGCGACACCGGCACCGATCGGCCGGAGCATCACCTCTACGTCAACAACACGCAGCCCTACTTTCGCGCCCCGCAGATCTACATCGCCCTGCAGGCCCGCATCATGATGAATCGGCAGGGGCTGACCGCCGAACAGGCCCGCACCGTCTTTCCGGATGAGAGAGGAGGCGGGGTGGGCAACATTTCCGACACCGTGCTGCTCACCACGCGTGCGGGTTCCACCCGGTACGACTTCACTTTTCGCGAGAGCTTCGTCCGTCCCGGCATCGGTTACCGCAATTGGACGTCCCGCGAAAACTATGCTGCGATCGGGATCGTCCCCACCGGCACAAACGAGATGTCCTTCTACGTCCAGAGGCATTACGCCCAGACAAGCGCCTGTCTCGAGCGCATGGTCCTGCGGCTGGACGGCTTTGCCGCGGCCAGCGCCCCTTACGAGGGCGGCGAACTTGTGACCAAGCCGTTTACCTTCACCGGCACGGCCCTGGAAATCAACTACGCCACCAGCGCCGCCGGTGGCATCCGGGTTGAAATCCAGGACGCCGCCGGCCGGCCGACTGACGGCTTCCTGCTCAACGATTGCCCCGAAATCATCGGCGATGAAATCAGCCGTGTCGTATTCTGGGCCAAAGGTGCGGACGTGTCCGCGCTCGCGGGCAAACCGGTGCGCCTCCGCTTCCGGATGCACGATGCCGACCTTTTCTCGTTTCGCTTTCAGCCCTGAGTTTTGGGCGGGACCGTCTCCGGTGCAACGCGTCGGAGAAGCCTAGGTGTTTGGCGCTCCGCGAAGAGCCGTTTGATCAGTGCCCTCTGTCGGTGAGATCCATGCTTCAGGGTAACTGGAGCTTGTCCGAGAAACGCGAGATGCGGGCCACGTTGTCGCTACATCCCAGCGCGGCTGCGTGTAGCTGCGCTTGAGCCTTGCGAAAGCGTGGCCGTCCGCGGCTGCTTGCCGCCTTTCTGGGACAGGTTCTAGCCAGCCCTCCAATCGTCAGACCAGTTGACAGCCAACAGCTGTGAGGTGTAGGCTGCCAACAGATCGCGAGATCGACGATGAGATCGCCAGCCATCTTGCCGAAGCGACCGACGATTACATTCAGCAGGGCCTTTCCCCGGAGGAGGCGCGCAGGGCAGCCCAGCGCAGTTTTGGTGGCGTGACGCAAACCAAGGAGGTGTACCGGCAGATCCGGTCATTCATGTGGCTGGAGGAATTGCCGCGCGATGTGCGCTATGCGCTTCGCACGCTCCGCAAGAGTCCAGCCTTTACGGCGACCACGGCATGCACGCTGGCGCTGGCCATCGGCGCCAACACCACGATGTTCAGCGTGCTGAATGCGGTTCTGCTCCGGTCCCTTCCGTATCGCTCCCCGGAACAGTTGGCGATGTTGTGGACCGAGGATCCGACGCAGAACCTTGGCGACGGCCGATCAGCTCTCTGGGATGTCGAACAGTGGCGGAGTCAGAGTTGGAGCTTTGCGGACATGGCCACGTTCGATTCCGTCTCCAGGACGCTGACGGCAGCAGACGGGGCGGAACAGATCACCGCCGCCAGCATCTCTCCCAACCTGCTCTCACTTCTCGGCATTCATCCCGCCCAGGGACGTAGCTTCTCGACCGAAGAAGCCGAGCAGACGCCACGGCCGGTCATGATCAGTGATGACTTCTGGCAAGCGCGATTCGGAGGCTCACACGATGCGCTCGGAGCGACCCTCGAGCTCGATGGGCGTCCTTCGCGGATCATCGGCATCCTCCCTGTCGGTTTCCAGGTCGCGATGGTCGATGCAGACGTGTGGGAGCCCCACCCTACCCGCCAGAGCGTTCGGGGCAGAGAGTGGTGGTTCGTCATGGGAAGACTTCGACCGACCGTGACGTTCGAGGAGGCCCAGGCGGAGATGAGCGCAATCGCACGGCACCTCAACGATCAGTTGCCGGCCGTGGAAAGGAACCGGGACATCAGAGTCGTCCCGTTGAGTCTTAACCTGGTCGGACCCGAAACGCGGCTGGCGTTGTGGATGCTCGGCGGCGCCGTGTTTTGCGTCTTCCTGATTGCCGCGGCCAACGTCACGAGCCTCTCGCTGGCGCGCAGCGTCGCCCGCGCGCGAGAGATGGCGGTTCGCGCCGCGCTGGGAGCGAGTGCTGCACGGATCGTGCGACAACTGCTTACCGAAAGCGTACTGCTCGCCGCCGTCTCGGGACTGATTGGTGCACTACTCGCCATGGCAGGCATCCGCCTCATCCGTGCCTTCGGCCCAGGCGACTTGCCGCGTCTGAATGAAGTGAGCCTCGATCCCCGAGTCCTGAGCTGGGCCCTCGGCATCTCGCTTCTGGCCGGAATCCTGGTGGGACTGGCTCCCGCGATTGCAGCGTTGCGCCGCGACTTGCGTCCCTCCGGGGAGGAGGGTGGCAGATCTCCACTCCGACGGCCTTCCAGGCCGCGACGGCTCGCGAGGCGATCGGCGTCTCCGCGCAACGGCTCGACCTTTACCACCGAGTCCTCGAAGAGCTTCAGGCGGTTCCCGGGGTGGAGAGCGCCGGTTTCATCGGTGATCTCTTCACTGCGAATCCCAGGGAACACGTCGTCACTGTCGAACGGGACGACGGAATGGTGTCCGAGCGCCTGCGGCTCACAAGAGACGAGGCCAGCGCGGATTTCTTCACCACCCTCGGGACACCATTGCTCCGCGGCCGCTACTTTTCGACCACGGATGGTGCCGATGCCGCGCGGGTTGCGATCATCAACGATGCGATGGCCCGCCGCTCGTGGCCCAGTGGCGATCCCATCGGAAAGAGATTCAAATTTGGCGCTCGGGATTCCGACCAACCGTGGTACACGATTGTAGGCGTGGTGGCCGACATGCGGCGGCAGGGGCAGGAGCGGGAACCGGTTTCGCAGATCTTCGAGTCGCTCGTGCAGAACCCTCCCCAGCGGGCAAACCTTCTCATACGAACATCGTGGGACAATCCACAGGCGATGGCCGGGGCTCTTCGAGCAGCCATCCATCGCGTAGAGAAGCGAGCGCCGATCCATGGGGTGACGTCGCTGGAAGAGGAGCTGGGAAGCTACCTCGCGCAGCGTCGCTTCCAGACCTCGCTCTTGACCGGCTTCTCAGTCGTGGCGCTGTTCATGGCCGCGGTGGGGATCTACGGGCTCGTCCGGTACTCCGTCGCGACGCGCACGCAGGAAATCGGCTTGCGCATGGCCATCGGCGCGCAGCGATGCGACATCTTCCGGATGATGATCGGTGAGGGGCTGACACTCAGCCTGGCCGGTATCGCGGTCGGGCTCGTGGGCGCCTGGTGGCTCGGACTCACGGGCTCGAGCCTGCTGTTCGGCGTCACCGCCACCGATCCATTGACGTTCACGGCTGTCCCCCTGTTGCTCACCGCTGTGGCGACCGCGGCCTGCTACTTCCCGGCACGACGCGCGACGACGGTCGACCCGATAGTGGCGTTGCGGGTGACGTGATCCGTGGGGGAAGGGCCGGTTCGAAGCGCTTAAGAGCCTTTCCGGATAGTCGGTTCGTAGTCACGGCTTCAGCCGGCTGAAGCCGAAATGCGGACGCCTCTCCTCCGCCTGAAGGCGGGACTACGAACCGTGGGAGCGTGTCTGCTTCAAACGTTCACGGGGCCATTCGGATGGGCTCTGCGGCGGATTCCCCGCTTCGGGCGAGCGGGCGCACGTCGGCGGCGCGGTCTACGACAAGCGGGGGAATCGCGTGAAGCAGTTTCATCCAAGCCAGCCCGTTCTCACCATCGGCCCCTGGCTCGAGTTGTCATCGGGCACCGACGGGATCTCCGGCGTTCAGGATCGCGACAGCGAGATCCTCGAGCAAGCGCGCTTCCTGCTCAAAGGCACCCAGCGGCCGCCGTACGCCATTCCGGAACGGGTGTAGCTAGCTGTCACTCTGTTCCGGCGGGCGGGAGCGGACTCGAGCAGACCTGGTGAACATCCGTCGCGTCGAGTCGGCCGTGCCGAGCGAGCCCGGCGCCGAGCTCCGGAGCATCCATTCGAAGGATCGCTTCTTCGAGATCACTGACTTCGCGCGGCGGCAGAATGTGCTGTACTACTTCCGCGGGTTCGACCAGGACGTGCCACGCATCATGAACGTGCCGCCATTGCAGAACGCGCCGGAACTCAACGTCTTCTCAACGGACTTGACCTGCAGCAGGTTCGCCTTCGTCGGTGAGGGGATGCACGTGGAGGTGTCTCCTTCACCCACCGAAGCCGGTATCCACATCCTGGTTCGGCTGGTGCTGACGCACGTCAACGGTGGACGGCTCAACCTGCGCATACGCCATCGATGGATCGTCCCGACGAGCACGCCCGGTGTCTCGCACACGCTCCAGGGAATCTTTCGGTTCGTGCGCGACCAGAGCGCCGGGCCGAGGAAGACTCCGGATACTTTTATCTGAAGCCTGCATGTGCAGGGTCGTTTCGCCGGGTTCGCGGGCGAACTCGCTCCGAGATGACGGAACACCTCCGCTGCGCCGGTCCGCGGTCACGCATCGCGCACGCAGCGAAAACCGAGGTTGGTGGTGGAACTGTCCGGCGTGTTGCTGCTGCGGGCGTCGACGCGGTAGCGGTTGCAGTAACTCGCATGGCAAAGGTAACTGCCGCCACGCATGACCCGACGCTCGCCGTGGTTCGGACCGGTGGGATTTCCGGACGGCGAGGTGCGGTAGTAACCCGGGTCGAACCAGTCCCAACACCATTCCCAGACATTGCCCGTCATGTTGTAGAGGCCGCGCGTGTTGGCCTTGTAGCTCTTCGCCGGCGCGGGACCGAAGTGGCCGTCGGCCTCGGTGTTCTGCGTGGGAAACACGCCCTGCCAGACATTCATCAGGTGCCGGCCGCCGGGCTCGAGCTCGTCGCCCCACGGAAAACGATCGGGGTGCGGCTGGCGTCCGCGCGCGGCGTATTCCCATTCCGCCTCCGTCGGCAGGCGCTTGCCCGCCCACGTGCAGTAGGCCTGGGCGTCGTTCCACGACATGTGCACGACGGGATGTTGCCAGCGCTTCTTGATGTTGGAACCCGGCCCCTCGGGATGACGCCAGGTTGCGCCGTCCACGCGACACCACCATTCGCTGCCCTGCACGAACACGCGCTCGGCGGTCTCGAGCTGTTTCCGCGAGAGGTGCCCGAAGAAGACAAATGACCAGCCGAACCGCTCCGCCTCCGTACGATAACGCGTGGCGTTCACGAACTCGTTGAACTGCTCGTTCGTCACCGCACACGCGTCGATCCAGAACGAATCCAACGCGACCGCATGCACCGGCCCCTCGCCGTCCGCGGGAAAACCGTAGTCGCGCTCGTTGCCCATCAGAAATTCGCCGCCGGGGATCAGCTTCATGCCGTCCGTGGAACCGGACGTCACCCGCTGAAACGCGGGCGCCGTCGACATCTCCGTCGCGGTTTCCGTCCGGCCGGGCGCGCAGCAGGTCTTCATGCCCGGTTCAATCATGGCGGTTCGCCAGCTCCATCTTGATACGAACACGGGCGATCGACGAATGAACCCAGGCCTTCGCTTCCGCGTCTGACCGGGAGCACACATCTTCCGTTTCGGCCGCCGGTCGAAATGCCGGTGGGGGCGGGCCATGTGCAACCGCGGTTCAAGGGCTCCCTCGAGTTTTGGCACCAGCCGTCGGATCCACGGTGACGATGATGACATCCCGATCCCGATCCTTGCCTCTTGCCAACACCGTCCCGTCCTTGCCTGCGGCCACGCTTTGTCCACCGTAGGTCCGTCCGCGCCACGGTCCGTTGGTCATCGCACCACGAGATCCGTCCCGATAACGGGGCAGTAACGATTCTCGCCACATTCTGCACGACTTCAGTCAGCGAGTTCCCGTGTGCCGGCCATCCTCCTGCGCCGCCCACCCATAGGGAACAGCAGCAAGTCCGGTTTCAGTTTCGCCATCTCCGCCAGCATTTCGAGCGAACTGTCGGCGCAAATCAGAGGCCGATCTTCCCGAACTTGGTGTCCACGACCTGCGGCACACCGTCACCCACCGAGTATGGTGGTGTCATCAAATGCGGCAGCACATTCACTTTGCGATGTTTCAGAAGCAGGCGGCCTTCGTCGTCGATGAGCACGCACGAATCGAAGAGATTCCGCCCGTCCTTTTCGTCCAGGCCCGCGCAAAGAAAGACATGATGTTTCTTCGCCAAGGCGCACAGCTCATCAGAATCCCGGCCGGGAATTGGAGACGCGCGTTCGTGGGCCACGGGATTCTCCCAGCCGAAAATGCATGACTCCGGAAACACCACCAATGCGGCTCCCTGCGCCCTGGCTTCGACGAGCGCATTTTCGATTCGCGCAAGATTGCCCGCCCGGTCTCCATCGAGGCAGAAGATCTGCGCCATCGCGATCTTCAGCGGGTCAGCCATGGCGACGGCCGGCAAAATGGACAAGACCAGTCCGAGCGCGATCAACGTCGGCATCCATGTCGTCGATTCTTGTTTTGGTTCAAGTTCCGAGTTCACTGGCCAGAGTTTCCTCCGTTTTCCGCCGCTCCGCGATTGGAGACTGCATGCCGGGCCAAGCCCGATCGGGCCCTCCCCGGCCGAGGGCGCTCCCGGCTCGTGAAGATTTCGGCAGCTCCATGGCGGACATTCGTGAATCCCGGAGGCATGAAGTGATTCGCCCTGGGCCTCAGCGGAACTGCAGGGCGAACAGGCGTGCGGCTTTCAGTTCGATCTTCACGCGCACGGACTTCCCGGCGAGCGAAGACAAGTCGGCACCGGATTTCCAGCGCACCGTCAGGGCGGTACCGTCCTGGCGTAACGGGACGGCATCAGTGAGGGCGAAGCCGGAAAGCGCGCGGCCGCTCGGGTCCTGGAGTTCCACCCGCGCAAATCCGCCCGAGGCGTCGACATTGAGTTCCAAATGCTCGCCCGAGAAGGTCAGGGGCCTGGTCACGAGCGTGGCGACACCCTTGCCTGGTTCGTCGGGTTGCGCGGCGACAAATCCGTCGAGCCGCTGCACGAGCCGCAACAGCCGGTCATGGACTCCACCGTCATGTTCGACGCCGCCATAGATGGCGCCGCCATGTTCCGTGAATCGCACCGTACCAAACTGCCAAAGCTGGCTGCCCCGACGGATCATGCCGTGCTCCATGAGTGCTTCCAGCACTTCGTTGCCCTCCAGCTTCCAGCCGCCGGGGAAATAGTAGGGCTCCTCGTAGCGCGTCCAGTTCGTGCCGTCACGGCTGACCATGAGAAAACTCCCCGGTCGCACATTGCCCTCGAGGAGATAACGCCAGGGAAACGCGACATAGACATCGGGCGCCCACGCATACTTGTGCGCCTTGAACCGATACACCTGTCCACCGGTTTCAATGATCGGCAATTCGCCGAGGGCGGGCCGCGCAAGGACGAGGTCGTCGATCCAGGGCCGGTCGACGGGTTGGAACGGCCAGGGCTGGAAGAGATCCGTGATTTCGTCGTGGCCGGCACGGCGGCCTACGCGGCGGTCCCGGGAGATGCAGCGAAAATAGGCGTGATAGAGTCCCTTCTGATCATCCCAGAAAAAGCTGGTGCTCCCATCGGTGTCGAACGGCAGACCCACGGTCTCGTTCCGCTGGAAATGGATCCCGTCCGGTGAGGTATAGAGGTAGTATCCGCGATAGTATGACCAGGAGAGCAGCTTGTAGCGCTCGGCCGCGGGGGTCGCGGGGTTGGGATCCTTGATGATCGACCCCTGTCCGGCATTCGGGAGGACGATGTTCGTGGCGAGATCTCCCTCCCACTCGTGGAGATTCAGGACGGGTTTTTCCCAGTGCAACCCGTCGCGGGACACCGCGAGACAGAAGGCGTGCGGCTTGCCGCCCCACATGCCGGAGTTGGTGTACAGCATCCGGATTTCATCGCCTTCGTCCCACACACTGCAGACATCCGGGATCGTCGAACCCATGCGGGGAGTCGGCTCCCAGGCCTTGGTGTTGCGAAAATCGGTGACCTCGCGCGACTGGGGCGGCTGGGGCCGGAAAGCCAGGTTGTTCGACGACTCGACCAGCGCCCCGTCGATGAAGACGTGCTTGCGTGAACCCAGGGCCACCGTCGCCGGAGTCGGATGGTCACCGGCAAACAACAGCGGCGGACCATCGGGACGATTCGCCGGCCGAGGTTCCCCCGCGTGGTTGCGCGAGAAGGTATCCGGCGGTGGAATCTCGGCGCCGGCATAACGCACCACGTCGGAAATACGATATTCATCAAGCAAGGCATTGCAGCCCGTCCCAATGCGAAGGTCGGTCAGCACGCCGATCATCGGGAGGAATCCGCCTTTTTCCGGCAACGGCTGCAGCCGGCCGTCGACGTAGTGACGAACCTGCCGTTCATCGGCGGTATAACAAAACGCGACGTGATGCCAGGCGCCGTCGTTGAGCCGGATCGAATCCGTGGGGATGCGGACCGTGAACGAGTAGCTCGCGCCGGGATCACCGACATTCGCCTGGGGAGGAGGCCTGGTGGTGGCGCTGGTCAGTACGAACTCCTTCCGCCCCGGCGCGAGGCGCAAGGCATTCTCCGCGGGGATGCCTCGCGGATAATCCGCCTCGTTGCGCAGGTCGAACAGCCCGGCGGCCTTTTCCTGGGGCCCCATCGCCCGAAACCAGCACTCCAGCGTCCAGTCGAGGTAGCCGAGATTGAACCGTTCCGGCACGGCGATGCCCTGCCCTACCATGGATGCCGAACTGTAGCGCTGACGATTGTCCGCCCAAAGGGCGTTTCCAATGGACGCATCCGGCAGGTAGAGGGCTCGACCAAATTTTCCCCGCACGAGGCCATATTTGCCCGCCACGTGCAGCGGCTCGGCCGGCGGCTCGCCCTTGCCCTCGGTTTGGAGCCACCAGGCGGCGTAGGCGGACTGTAACCGCAGATCGTAGCCGAACGGTCCGGCGTCGGTCAGGATGACGTTCGGATACATCGGCTCGTCGAACAGCCAGAGCGCGACGGTGTGTTCGTCGACGCCCGGGGCGTTCGCGGCAGGCAACGCCGTCGCGGAAGCAAGGGCCAGGCCGGCGGTCAGGAGCAGGAGGAGAAGGCGATGGGAGAACATGGGGCACGTGGTCTGCGTCCGAGGTGGTGCCGAGGTGGCCGACCGGGGCCCGGCCTCAGCGCGGATGGCCACCCGCGGAACCGGCGCAGCCGGCCGATGCACCCAGGGACGATGGAAGGTGTGCGAAAAGGTCACGGAGCCGGGGGTGACCAGATCGTCGCCTCGATGTGGTTTTCGAAGCGTTCCTTCGTCAGAAAGTAATAGATGGTGACGATCTTGCCGTCCGCACGTACGACGCTGCGGCAATAGCCCATGTCCCACTTGCGGGCGTCGTCCCGCAGGTGAATTTCCGGGCCCCACGTCGCGCCGTTGTCATCACTGACGCGGGCGCGGATGCCGAACGGCGCGCCGCGCACGCCGTAGGCTGCGGCCAGGCGGCCGTCGGGCAGCCGCACGAGGCTGGGCGGATTGCCGTTGTGCATCGACGTGTCGGTGTAGGCGATACGGGCGAGAAATTGCCAGGTTTTGCCCTCGTCCGGCGACCCGTAGGCATCGAGCCAGTTGATGTCGTTGCGAAAGCCGGACTCTAGGTCGAAGCGCCGCCGCATGATCGAGACGAGATGGTCATTCTTCGCCCGCACGGTCGCCGGCATGACCGAGCGCACGGTCGGAGGCTTGCCCGTCATCCAGCCCTGGAACTGGAAGGTCCTGCCTCCGTCGGTCGTGCGCGCGCAGAAGGCGCGGTCCTGGATGCCGGCCTGCACCTGTTCGTCCTTCACGGAGAGAAAGAACAGGCAATCCTTCGGGCCCTGCACGAGGTAGTCGTTGCGTGAGGTCAGCTCGCCGATGCCGAAATCCGGGAACCGGTAGGGCCCTTCCCAGGTGCGTCCACGATCGTAGGAGACCTGAAAGGTGTCGTGCCACACGCGCATCGCGAAATTCGGATCGCTGAACTTGATGTGGCCCGGCGACGGCCTGGATTGGGTCTCCTGCAATTCCGGGTGATCTTCGATCGTCCAGGTCTCGCCGCCGTCGCGGCTGCGCGCGAGGGCGGTGACCATCGGCTTGTCGCGGTCGTAGGAATGGTCGGATTCCTTGTCCGCGAAATAGCCCCGGGAGAACCCGACCACGATCTCGTCGCCCCAGTTCCAGGCGCCGTTGTTCGCGGGCCAGCCGCCGAACCGGCCGGGTTCGTAATAGACGACGATATTCCTGGCGGAGGCCGGCTGGAGATTGGGCGCGGCGCTGGCAAAGGAGGCGAGGCCGGAGAGGCCGAGCGCCAGGCCAAGGAGAACATGGGGGAGTCTCATGTCAGGCGAATGGGGAGTGGATGGATGGGGAAGTGAAGCAGACCCGGGGAACGCGCATCGCCCGCGCCAGGGGGCCCAGATGGTCGCCGCGAAGTCGACGGTTCCGCAGGCGTTGCCGCGGCCAGGCCGGGCACGACCAGCAGCGCGCTACCGAGCGGGAGCGCAACCGCCGCGGGCAACCGCGATGCGCCCGCGCGTGCAGTTGGGGGCACGGACGCCGTCATCGATCGGTCGGCGCGCCATCCGGCGTCACCGGGATGCCGTAGTCCTTTTCCTGATAGGGATATTTCGCCGCCACCGCTTCATCGAGGTCGATGCCGAGGCCGGGCTTCTCCGGCGGCAGGGCGTAACCCTTTTCCACCTGCAGCGCGCCGCCGTGGAAGAGATCGTTCCAAAACGGATCGTGGCCGCTGCCGAGTTCGAGCAGGTCGCAGTTGGGCGTGCACATGCACACGTGCAGCGAGGCCATCGTGCTGACGTCGCTCTGCGGATTGTGGGGCGACACGCGGACGCGAAACGTGTCCGCCAGCGCCGCGATCTTCTTCATCTCGAGAATGCCGCCGCAGTGGATGACGTCGGGCATGATGACATCGACCAGGCGCTCGGTGCACAGCGGCGCGAACTCGTAACGCGTGCACAGGCGCTCGCCGGTGCCGAGCGGGACGCGGGTCTGGGCGCGGATCTGGCGCGCCTCGGCGAGGACTTCGCTCTCGAGCTGCGTGGCCTCCTCGACCCAGAGCGGATGAAACTCCTCCACCCGATTGCAGAACTCGATGGCGATCGGCGGCGGGGCCTTGCCGTGAATCTCGGCGATGATGTCGAAGTCCGGCCCGACCGCCTCCCGCACCTTCGCCAGGTGTTCCACGCCCTCGCGGATCGCCTCGCGAAAATCAACCGCCTTCGAGCTTACGGGAAAGAAGCCGCCCTTGACGCAGGTCCAGCCCTCCGCCTGGCGCTGCTTCCAGAGTTCGATCTCCTCCTCCGGACTCTTCGGGCGCCGTTTCCGGCGATGGCTGATGCGCTCGAGGTACCCTTCGTGGCAATACAGGCGCACCCGATCGCGCGCCTTGCCGCCGAGCAGACGCCAGATCGGGAGGCCCACCGCCTGGCCAAGAATGTCCCACAATGCGATCTCGATCGCGCTGATCGCGCCCATCAACACGGGGCCGCCGCGGTAGCGCGGCCCGCGGAACATCACCTGCCACAGGCGCTCGATCGCGGTGGGATCCTTGCCCACGAGGTAGCGTTTGTGCTCCGCGATCGCGTCGGCCATGGTGCGGCCCTTGGCCGAGAGCGTGCCGTCACCCAGGCCGGTGATGCCCTGGTTGGTGTAGATCTTGACGAACACCCAGTTCTCGTCGTTGCCGGCGTCGACGAGGAAGGTCTTGAGATCGGTGATCCTGAGGTTGCGCACGTCGCCGCTCTCCTGGGCCCGCTCCAGCGAGGGCGCAGGAGCATCGGCGCCGCGCAAGGCGGTCACGGCGGTCGCCGTGAGTCCGGCGGCGAGGAACGAGCGGCGATTAAGGAGAGTCGGTTGAGGGCGTTTCATAAGGGCAGGTCGGGCGCTTTCACGCGCGGCTTCAAGGTTCGAGCAGGGAGCCCTCCTTGAACATGTGCCGGGCCAGCACGCGCCCCTCGGGCGACCACTGCGTGGCGGCGCCATCAGCGCGGAAGTCGCGCCAGGTGGACTGGTCCTTCTTCCGGCCGTTCCACCAGAAGTGGGTCCAGATGCTGGTACCATCGTCGCGATGCTCCCAGGTCCAGAGCCGGCGGCCGGCGGTATCCCACCGTGTTTCGGTTCCGACTTTGCGGCCGAATGCATAGGTCGCCTCGTACTGCTTTTGCCCGTCGCGAAAGTGCCATGTTTGCGGGCCCTGCAGAACATACTCACCGTTGGCGGCCCGCCGGCTGCCCCAGGTGGCCTTGAGGGTTCCGTCGGCGTAACGCTCTTCATGTTGCACGACCGGGCCCGCGGCCGGGCCGGTCACGGTCGCGTTCGCCTCGCCGGTGACGTCGGAGAGAATCCACGCTTCGTTCATCGCGAAGTGCTGACTCGGGTGGTTCATCGACGTCATCAGATGGATCACGCCGTCGGGCGCCTGCGCCGCGGCACAGTATCCGATGGTGGCAAAATCATTTTCCGCCCCGCCCCAATCCGGATTCACCTTCGGTATCTGGCGAACCTCGTGGGGGAGCGCGAGCGCCAGTCGTTTGACGTGCCAGGTCCCGCCCTCGTCGTCCGACAACGCCACGTAGGCTCCGCGTTCGTGCACCGCGTCCGGCGCAACCTTGTCTCCGCGGATCTGCTGAAAATCGCCGGCGAAGAAAAGCCGGCCGCTTTGCAGCCGCAGGATCACCGGCCGCTGGTTGGCGCCAAGCGCGGGAAAGTTCGTGCGCTCCGGCCGCGACCAGGTCCGACCGCCGTCGGCGGAATAGACCCTGGGCATGTAACCGTCGATGTTGGTGTTCTTGCCGCCCAGGCCGAGGATGCGACCATCGCGCAGTGCAACGAAGGTGGTGTGACGGCCCGCCGTCCGCCCGCCCGTATCCTGCCAGCTGGCACCATCGTCGGAGCTTGCCCAGAGCATGGACGAGCCGCCCTTGGCGTCGGAGCCGAAGAAGATCGTCTCGTCCGGCCCGGCGCGGAACGCCGACGTGATCGGTTGCGGTTCCACGTACGCCGTCTGGCGGGTGATGTCGGGAAGCGTGAGCCGGCTCCACGTGGCGCCGCTGTCGCTGGACGTGGCGAACTTGAACCGCACGTCGCCTTGATAACGGCCGCCCCCGAAAAACCACACCCGGCCGTGGTCGTTCCACAGGAGCGCGGACTGGTCGTTCACGTCGGCCAGGTCATAGAACAAATCCGGCATGTCCCATTGCGCCGCTCCGTGGCGCAGTCGCGTGACGACCATCGTGGTGTTGGGCTCGTACTCCGTGTGCCGGGTCGACGCGGAAAAACTGATCTGCAACAAGTCGCCGTTCGGCATCACCGCAAAGCCCGCGCTGTGCAGGTGGGCCATGACGCCGGGGTGCAAGCCCACGGCGGCGATGCCACCACCCTGGTCATTTTCCGGCGGGATCGGCAGGATCGGGCGTGCGTGAAAATAAGGTTGGTCGGGTGGCGGCCCCTCCTCCACGCCGATGCGGGACTGCAGGACACCGCTGAGCGGAAAGCACGCCGGCGCGGGCGTGGGCGGCGTCGCCGGCAGAGGCGCCTGCACAATTCGAAAACCGATAAAATGGGCGACGTGGCCGGATCGGGACTCCGCCTGCGGCAGCATGCTGGCGCGATTCGCCGACCGCCGGTAAAAGGGATCGATGGCCCGGTAGGCCGTCGGTTTGAAGCCCAGGTGGGACGGGTGGGTCTCGTCGGAATCGGGCTCGCGCGTTTCGAGACCGCTGTTGCGCACGATGCGGGCAATCCCGTTCGCCGGACCCACCGGGTCCACCTGTTCATTCCATGGATACGGACCGTGCCAGTCGCAGCACCATTCGGGAATACCGGCGCCGATGTCCTGCAGGCCCCACGGATTCGTCGCCCCGCGTTCCGGCGGCCGATCACCCGACCAAAACAGGGTGCTGGTTCCCGCCCGGGCCGCGTACTCCCACTCCGCCTCGGTCGGCAGGCGATAGGGTCTGCCCTCGCGGGCGCTCAGCCAGCGACAAAAGGCCATCGCATCTTCCCAGCTCACGCCCGTTGCGTAGGGCTCGAACCAGTCCAGCCCGACGAAGTCGGGTCGAAACTGCCGGAAGGCGGACCGCGTCACCGGCGTCGCCGAGATGGCGTAGGCGTGGGTCAACGTCACCTTGTGGGCCGGCCGTTCGTCCCCGTCCCCGCGGGGCGTGAGCGACGGACCGCCGAGCGAAGCCGGCGTGTCGTTGGTCGCCCCCATCGTGAAGGAACCCGGGGCAATCGCCACCATCCGCAAGCCCACGGAGTTTGGGTGGGAAGCGTTTTCCGCCGACGCCCCCCGCAAGGAGCCGACCCCAGCCGCCGCCAGGGCCAGCAACGTCAGGAAGCGAACGCCAGGGTGCCGATTTTCGATCATCATGGGGTGCACGGGCAGTCAGCGGGCGGCTACCTCGCAATGTGATTGCGCACCCGGCCGAGCCCCTCGATTTCCGCCACGACATCGTCGCCCGGATTCAGCACGAAAGACTTCGTTGTCCCGGTAAACACCACATCGCCCGGCTCGAGGGTCTGCACGCGGGATAGTTCGCTGACCGCCTTCTCCGGCCTGTACAGAAAGCCCTTTGTATCGTTTTGATAGACGACGTTGCCGTTGATCGTGAGCGTGCGGCGCGCCTCCGGCCAGGCGCTGCCGCGGTGAATGAATGGTCCGAACGGCGCAAAGTGGTCACCGAGTTTCAAGCCGGCCGCGAGCATGACCTCGGGATGATCGGGATCCTCGTGGTTGACGTGCTGGAACGACTCCGCGAAGCCAAAGATCTCGTTCCCGACCGTGTAGCCGAAGATGGCGGACCGCGCCTCCGCCTCGGTCGCGTTCTTCAATCGCCGCCCGATCACGATCACGACCTCCACCTCGGACTTCAGCTGATCCACCAGCGGCGGGATTTCCACCGTGTCGCCATCCGCGGCCGCGGCGCCGGGAGACTTGGCAAACCAGCGGATGAACGTGGGCGGGCTGGGTTCCTTGCCCGCATAGGAATTGGCCAGGCAAAGAATATTACGGGGCTCGCTGGGGGCCAGCAGCCGGGCGTTCGACAACGCCATCGACTCGCCGGTTTCGCGGCCGCCGGCCCAGGGCGCCGCATCCAGCGTCCGCACCCGGTCCGCCTCGACCCGACCATAGTGCCCGACGCCGACGCCATCGGCGAAGCGGCAATAGACCTCCTCCGTCCGCGCGACGGTCGCGCAGCCCATCAGCGCACCGAGAAAGAGGCTCATCGGAACGAGCGACGGCATCGCGTTTCTCCACCCGGAGAAGCGGGTCCGGCCATCCGGAACCGGACCCGCGAATCTGCCTGCGGTGACATCCAGCATGCCGTCACCGCCCATGATCAGAACCGGAAGCGAACTCCGCCGCGCAGATAGGCGCCGTAGAATTCCGCCCGCCGCACGCGGCCGCTGTTTTTGCCGGAAGTCTGATCCTGCCGGCTCTTGAAGATGTTCTGCCAGTTCAGGTACACCGACAGATTCTCGTTGATCTTGTAGCTCGCCTGGAAATCGGTGAACTCGCGCCCGGAATCCCAGATGTCGTCGTCCGGAGTATCGCCCAGTTCGCGCAGGCTCTGGGTCTGCCGGTTGTAAGCGATGCGCGCGGTCACGCCGTAGTTCTGGAAGTAGAACCCGGCATTCCAGATGTTCCGCGGCTGGCGGAAGAAGGGAATGCTGCCCTTCGGCCGGTCAAAGAGATCGGTCGTGGAGTGCACAAACGTCGCGTTGCTATCCACCCCGAATCCGGCGAGGAAGCCCTTGTCGACAAATGCCGCGAACGGGAGTTGCAGATTCAACTCCACGCCATCCACCGTCGCGGACTTGGCGTTCAGCTGCTTGGTCGTCGACAGGGAATCGAAGAGGAAGCCGTTGTAGGTGACATCCCGATCCTCCTGATGGAATTGATAGATGGGGTTATCGATGTTCTTCTTGAACAGGCCGACGGACAGGAGACCACCCGACTTCAGGTAATATTCGTAGGAGACATCGAAGTTCCACGATTCGTAGGGGCTCAGATCCGGATTGCCGATTTCGAGCACGCCCGAGCGCAGGATGACGTCGGGATTGTCGGGATCCGGATTCTCCTCGACCTCCAGCACCGACTTGGGCGCCGCCTTCTCATATTGCGGGCGGCCGATCGTGGCGGTGACGGCAAACCGGATGATCGATTGGTCGTTGATCCGGTAGCGGAACTGGAGATTCGGCATGAAATTGTCGTAGCTGAAATCGCTCGTGTTGATCACGACCCCCGCGAAATCCCCGTTCAATTCCCGATATTCGGGTCCGGCCAGCGTGGCATTGGTCTTCTCGTAGCGCACCCCGCCCAGGATGGTTGCGTGCTCACTAAGGTCGACGCTGGCCATCCCGTAGAGGGCGAGGATCTTTTCCGTGATGTCGTAGTCGTCCTCGGTCGAGTTCGCCGCGGATTCGGCGTCATCAATCTCAAAGTCGCCGGAGTGGGCGTTGTAGTAGTCAACGGCTGTATCTACGTCGAGTGTCGACGGGTACATATAACGCCCGTCCATGAACGTGTATCCGGGGCCGGGCGGCGCAATGTCGGCCATCGTCAGGTCGCCATTGACCGGTCGCACGGAGTTGTCGTCCACGAAGCGGTGGCGGTGCGTGTACTTGAAGCCGGTCTTGAAGTAGCCGCTCCTGCCCCCGAACAGGTCGTGGAAGTCCTTGCGGACATCAAACCGCGGCGTCCACGTCTTTTCGTCCCGGAAGGAATTCTCGAGCCGGTAGCGGCGCAGGGGAAAGATCGACGGATCACCGGAGGTGATGCCCTGGGCGTTGAACGACGGCGTGAAGCTGTTGAAGTCGATGCCAAAGGGTTGGGGCATGTTGACGTTGCCCGTCCGGAACTGCACCGAGCGGATGAACGGCACGTCCTCCTTGGCCCGCGAGTAGGTCACATCCCCCTCGTAGGTAAAGTCGCCGATCCTGAACTTGCCGCCCGCCGTGATGTTGGTGACCGTCTGGTCGACCTCCCGCCGGAAGTCGCGCTGCTCGAAACGCATCCGGTCGAAGGTTTCGATCTTGTCGGCGATGAAGACCGGGTCGCGCCGCGCTTCCTGAATGAACTCCTGGTTGCGCTCATCCTCGGTGAACTTGTTGTAGAGCCCGCGCAGATACAACTCGACGCCGGCACTCGGGCGCAGCTCGAGGTTGAAATCGATGCCCTTGCGCACCTTCTCGCCCGAGGTCGGCTGGAGTTCGAGCGTGCTGACGTACCACTGGCCGTCGTCGGTCTGGTCCCAATTGGCCTGGATCGCATGGACGACATACGGCCGCTTCGAATAGTTTCCGGACAGGGCAATGCCCAGCTTGCCGTCGGCGAACGTATCGCCGTAGGTGAGCTGCCCTTCATATTGGCTGCCGTCGGCATCCTTGTTCTTGCCGATCTCCGCGGAGCCATAGAGGAACCGTTTCTCGCGGTCGAAGGCACTGACCGTCTTGATATTGACCGTTCCTCCCAGGACGTTGCCGTCCATGTCCGGCGTCGGCGACTTGATCACCTCGATCTGCGAGATCTGCGACGAACTCACGACATCCAGCGGCATCGCCCGACCTTCGCGGCCGCCCGCCGTCGGGGCGGCCATGGTCGCACCATTGAGGGTGACGTTGTTGAAGTTGGGTTCGATGCCGCGGATACTGACAAACCGCCCCTCGCCACCACCGGAGATGACATCGAGGTTGATCCCGGGCACCCGGGAGAGCGCCTCGGCGACGTTGCGATCCGGCAGGTTGCCCACCGCGTCCGCGGAAATGACGTCCATCACGACCTCGGCAGAGCGTTTTTGCTGGAGCGCCTTCGACCGCCCTTCGCGGTAACCCTCGACGACATACTCGCCCAAAGTCACGATCCCCTCGCCCAGGGAGAGATCGACGGTGACGGAACCGGTACTGGGGACCGTCACGCTCTCCACCTTGGAATCCAGGCCCAGGTAGTCGACCCGAACCGACACCGTGCCGGGCCCGACATCGGCAAAGCTGAACCGGCCCTCCCGGTTTGTGGTCGTCGAACGGCCACGATCCACCAGGGTGACGTCAGCTCCGGAGAGGAATCCACCATTGGTGGCATCGGCAACACGGCCGGTGATCTCGCCGGCACGGGCAAGGAAGGCGCTGGAAAGGACGCACAGGGGAACGACCAGCGCTCGCAAGCAACGATGAAACGAAAAACGAGAGTTCATATGGTTGCGTAGTCTAGGGTTGTGAGGAGTCATCATTCCGGCGGCGCGATCGCCCGGAACAAGGTTGGGGGTTAGGGGAACGTCAGGTTGGGTCTGCTGGGGAACGACGTTCATCGGAACGCCGGTTTCGCGGGCGAAGACTTCACCGCATGCGATGAAATACTTCGGTCGAAATTAGTAACTTCATTTTGAAATAGCCGTCTTCGGGCAATAGTCGAGGACGTTTTTCAAAAGATCTTCGCTATAACCGGTGATTTTACGCCTCTGGCACAAAGACCGGCCACCGCTTCTGGAAATAGCGATTTATTTCACCACTTCCACGTGCTGCCACCATTCGTGCACCTGCCACAAGGCATCCTCGCCACCGAACCCGCCCGGTTTGGTGACAAGCCAGCTGTCGCCGTTCGGACAGCGCATGACGGCCGTGACCGTTCCGCTCGCGATTTCCGCCCGCACCTCGATCCGGTCCGTTTCCACCGCGCGACAAAGGGCCCGCGCGGTGTCTCCGCCGGTGACAAACCACGCCGCCGGACGACACACCCGGTCGATGCGCCGGATCGCGCGATGGACGGCGGCGTTCAAATCCCGGGCCAGATCGGGTGAAAGCTCCTGGTCGGTGCAAAAGGTCACGGCGGCGACATGCGTTCGCGACAAGTCGGCCGCGACGAGCCTCGCAAGGTAATCGATGTCCAGCGTCTCGAGCGATGCGGTCAGACTGCGCCCGCCGATCCGTTCCACGAGCACCTCCATCTGTCGGTGGCTCCGGGGATGTTTGCTGCCACAAATGAAAACGAGGTCGCGGCCGATGAGCTGCGGTGTCCGAAGCGCCATGGGAACCGCCGGGCCCGGTCCGCCCGCCGCCACGGCGTTGGCCAGTGCACCCGAGCCCACGAAGAGGGCCGGGGATTCGATCCGACCGGACGCGACCACCATCGCGACCAGGTCGTCCATGGTGCGGGCGTCGCTGACGAACACGCGCGCGCCACCCCGACGCGCCCGGCGCAGGACGTCGGCCAGGTGGTCGCCTCCCTGATCCAACTCGGTTCCCGACACCGGAACCACGTTTTCGATGCCGCCCGCCTTCAACAATTCGACCACGTTGCTTTCACCCACGGGCCAGAGGGGATCGGCGCCAAATTCCGACTCGGCCACGGGCCGCCCCTGCACCAGCAGCCGGCCGTCCACCACCGTGCGACCGGCGGCCGGGTTGGCCGGGCTCAAGACAATCCACGCCTCCGGCGTCGATGCCTCGAGCAGTGCGCGCAGTTCGGCGGCGACCGGGCCGCGGAGCGTTGAATCGATCTTCTTGAATAGTGGACACTCCCGCGGGATGTTCGCCAGGAGCGTGGCGACGCGTGTGGCCGCCTGGTCCGGCCGGAGATTGCGCGAATCGGAGTTGATGATGCGGATCTCATCGCCGGCCCATGGTTCCGCGGCGGCCGCGTCCGTCACCGGCAGGATCGCCCGCCAGCCGCGGCGCGCGAACGCCGCTCCGGCTTCGAGCGCGCCACTGAGGTCATCAGCCAGGACCACGCGAGGCAGGGCGGCCCCCACCGTTCCGGATCCGGAACCCGCGGATTCACTCGACGAACTGCAGCGCATACATTGAGGCGCCCCGCAGGCGCAATTCCAGTCGGACCGTTCGCCCCGCCAGCGCCGAAACATCGGTGCCGCGGTCCAGCCATTCGACGTCCTTCGCGATAAAATCGCCGTTGATGAAAACGCAGTCGTCAGGACCAAATCCCGGGATGGCCTTGCCGTCCGCGTCGACGAATCCGACCTGGGCATAACCCATGGCGCCCGTGTCGATGTTCAGTTGCAGGTGGCGACCGGTGAAGACGAGGGGACGCGTCGTGACCGTGACCAGCTGGTCGTAGGGCGCATCGGCCGACACAAAACCGTCGAGTCGCTGCACCACGCGATACACGCCGTTGCCCTCGCGATTCCGCTCGTGCGGCGAGTGGTATTCCTCCTGCCCGTAGAAATACTGCCAGATTTCATCACCGCGGCGGACAAGTCCCTCGGCCATGTAGATCTGGTGCAGGTCGCATCCCTCGTATCGACCGGGCGCGACGTAGGCCGGCCGCGGCAGCCGGTGCCAGTGCATGCCATCGCGGCTGATCGCGACCTGGGCTTCGAGCTGGCCGGAACCAAGCCTGCGCTTGGGATCGAACAAGGTTCGCCGCGTGGCCGGTTGGTCCGGTTCCTCGTAGTCGAAATACATCGCCGGAAACGCGACATAGGCGTCCGGTGCCCAGGGGTACTTCGTCGCCTTGGGCACGTAGACGCCGGTGCCCGGGGGATCGATCCGGTCGTCCGGGGCGAAGACGGTGGGTAGTTCGACGCCGAAGTCACCCGGCGTGAGCGGACCGTTGTCGAGCCACCACGGCTGCGGCATGCGCAGCGGCCGGCGCTTCGCGATCGCCCACACTTCGGCCTGGGTCTGGGGCGTGAATGGCCAGGGTGCGTAGAGGTCACGCGTTTCGGAACGCACGAATTCGCGGCGTGTGCCCCCGGCCGGATTCCGGGGGAACCCCGTGCGCTGATAACCCACGTAAAGCGCCCGCTGGTCGTCGTAGAAGAAGCTGGATTGCGAGCCGGAGCGAAACGGCAGCACGGCCGTGCGCTGCCGGGTCCACTTCCAGCCGTCCGGCGACGTGTAGAGATAGACACCGCGCCCTTCGAGGCCGCTCACATACTTCCACCGGTCTTGCGGCGGCCCGTTGGGATCGATGATCGGACGTCCGAGCGGCGCCGGTTCGGCAATCACGACATTGTGATCGGTCTGGTGGTGGATGCCCGTGTCGGGCGTCTCGAAGTGCACCCCGTCGCGGGAGGTGCGCACGACGAGATAATCATCCGCGCCACCATTGAAGAGCCGGATCAATCCGTCCTGGTCCTCGACCACGGTCAGGTGCTTGCGAAACGGCGTCGTGATGCCCTCGATGACGCGCTCCACCCGACGCGGCGGGTGCACCCGGTAGGTGAGCGCATCGTTCGGTTCCAGCAGCGCGTCATCCCAAAAGACGTACCTGCGCCCGCCGAGCGGGATCACGTCCGCGCGGACCGCATCGGGGGCGAACAACAACGGTCCGCTGCTGACCAGCTTCACGTCGGGCTTCGGCGGCGCGAAACTCCCGGGCGGGGTGAATGCCTTCGTGTAGACCTGGCCCCGCGAAATCCGCAGCTCGTCCAGGGCACCCGGGAACGGCCGGGCCCAGTGTCCGTCCCGCCCCACACTCAGGTAGGCCTCCTCCCCCGGCGGCAACCGGCGCAGCGTCGCGGCACCGGCCGCAGCGGGCAGCCCGTCCAAGAAGTGCTGCAGCCGGTGATCGGCCACGGCGTAGACAAAGGCCGCATGATGCCAGGCGCCATCCGCCCACGCTTGGCGCGGCGAAGCCAGCTGCACCCGCGTTCCGGCCGGCTCGTTGAACAGCTCAAAGATGGCTTTGCTCGCATCGAACGCCAGCTGCGTCACCCGGTCGTTCTCCCCGCGCGGTCCCGCCCCGATCTCGATCACGACGCCCGAAGGCGCCGACGCATCGTTGACGCGAAACCAGAACTCGACCGTCCAGTCGAATTCGCCGAGGTTGAGATCATTCCGGGTGGGATTAACAAAGCTCACTTCCTTGCGCAGGTGGTTCTGCCCCTGGGTCATCAGCGCGCAAAACTGGGCGTTGTGCCACGTGAGCGGCGGTTGCGTGCGTCCCGACGGCACCGGCAGCGGGGCGAGGGACGCGGTCGCCTGGCCCTCGGCCGGAATGACCACCGGGCGGTGCGGCTGCGTGGACAACGCGCGGCCGAAATGACCGTCCACGATCGTGCCCCCCAGCCCGAGCACGAGCGGCGCGTCGAGTCCGTCCGACGAATCGAGGGCGCTGCTCGGATACAACCCCGGTGCCTCGTCGAACAGCCACAGGGCCACGGGGTCGGCCCGGACCCCGGCAGCGCTCATGGCGAAGGCCAGGAGAATCGGGACAAGGTGCTTCATGGGGAAACGAACTTGAGGGAAAAGAGCCGGGCGCCGCGCATGCGCACGACCAACCGCACGGGCTGGCCGGAGAAGGCGGACAGGTCCGCGCCCCGGCCGAGCCATTGCACGTCGTACCGCAGCTCGTTGCCGTTGATGTAGACGCAGTCGTTCAAGCCGTACCCCGCGATCGGGAGGCCGTTGCCCCGCAGGAGGCCCACCTGGACGAAACCGGTCGCGCCTGTATCCACATTCAGCTGCAAGCGCCGCCCGGAGAACGTGAAGGGACGACTGAAAAGCATGGCTTCCCGATCATAGGGAGCCTCGGCCGCGACGAACCGGTCCAGGCGCTGCACCGTGCGGAACACGCCGCGCTGCGGGTCCTTCTTTCCGAAAGGGGAATGGTACTCCACGTCGTCGAAGACGTACATCCAGATCTCGTCCCCGCGCCGCACCATCCCCTGCGCCATGTAGGTCTGGTGAACGTCCCACCCGTCCGTCAGCCCGACATCGAGCCAGACCGGTCGTGGATACCGCTTCCAGTGCAACGCGTCGCGGCTGGTCATGAGCTGCGTCTCGATCGGTCCCGAACCGCGCCGATGTTCCTCATCGCCGAGCACGCCGCGCGTGGCGGGTTGGGCCTCCTCGTAATGGAAATAGACGCAGGGAAACGCCAGATACGCGTCGGGAGCCCACGGATACTTGACCGCCTTGGGCACATAGATGTCCGTCGCCGGCGGATCGAACCCGTCGATGGGCCGGAAAACAACGGGGTACTCGACCCCCACGCCACCCGGCGTCAGCGGTCCGTTGTCCAGGTACCATGGCCGGGTGTCGTGCAGGCGCATGGTCGCGGAAATCTGGCGGTAGTCCGCCTGGGTCAGCGGCTGAAACGGCCAGGGCGGTCGCAGGCTGTCGACCACCGACATCACAAAACGCCGCTCGGTCTTGCCGAAGGTGTTCGTGCCGCTGTCGGTGCGATGGTACCCCACATACTCCCCCCGCTGGTCGTCATAGAACATGTTCGTCTGCGAACCCGAACGGGCGGAGAGCGCGGCCGTCGGCAGGCGTTTCCAGGTGAAGCCGTCGGACGAGGTGAAGACGAAGATGCCCTCGCCCTCGTCGCCGCTGACCAGTTTCCAGCGCTCGGCCGGGGGCGCCAGCGGATCCCTGAACACGGACGGCGTCCCCGCCGACTCCTCCGTCACCAGGTTCGGGTAGTCCGGCTCGAGCGCGGACAGATGGGGCGCCTCGAAATGAACTCCATCGCGGGAGGTGAACACCGCCAGCCGGTCCTGTTTTCCGGCGGGAAGATACAGGCGGACGACGCCCTGCTCGTCCTCGAGCACCACGGCATGTTTTCGGTAGGAACCCGGCAACGGCAACACCCGTTCGACCCGACGGGGCGGCGTCGGCACGAATGCCACGTCGTGGTGTACGGGAAACAATGCGTCATCAAGAAACAGATACTTGCGCCCGCCGAGGTCGACGGGGGTTTCCGCGCCGGTTCCCGCCGGGAACAGCAGCGGCTGCGTCACCTCCGGTTTTTTCGCCGGCGCGCCCGCGTCGGGATCGGCCACGAGGCTGCCCGGCGGCGGGAATGCCGCGGGGTAGACGCGACCCCGCGAGATGCGCAGTTCATCGAGCAACCCCGGCAGCGGCCGCTGCCAGGCCCCGTCGCGACCGATGCTGAGGTAGGCTTCCGGGCCGCGCGGCAGCGCCGCGATCGTCACCGTCAACGGCTGCCCCTGGGGGTGACCGTCGATGTAGTGGACGAGCTCGCGCGCGCCCGCCTCGTAGACAAACGCGACATGCGTCCAGGCACCGGGGTTTTGCAGCGCGGTCGGTTCGGAGGGGATCTCCAGGCGGGTGCCGGCCGGCTGGTTGACCAGGATGAAACCGGTGCGTCGCGCATTCAGCAGCAGCGCGGTGACGTGGTCGTTTTCGCCCCGCGGCCCCTCCCCTATTTCCAGCACCACGCCGTCCGCTTCGGAAGGAGCGCCCGGCCGCGGCCGGTACCAGAACTCCACCGTCCAGTCGAACGCGCCGAGATTCACGCCGGTCTCCGTCGGATTGCGCTGGGCGACCTCCTTGCGCAGGTGATTCTCCCCCCTGGTCAGCAGGGCGGCGAAGTGCGCATTGCGCCAGCTCAAGGGCGGGACGGAGCGGCCCGCGGGCGGAGGCAGGGACATCAGCCCAAACAGCGGGCCGCCCATCGGGTATTCAACTTCCGGTTGCGGGATCGCCGCCAGGGCGTTGCCGAACCTTCCCGGGACGATGCTGCCCCCGGGGCCCAGCACCAGGGTCAGTTCGTGATGGCTGTGATCGGCGAGCGCGCTGCTGGGATAGGCGCCCACGGCCTCGTCGAAGGCCCAGAAGGCGACGGTTTCCGCCGCCCCGGCAGGAAGGACAACGGGGGCGACCAGCGGCAGAAGGGCCAGGGCAGGAATGAGGGACGTGCGCAAGTGGGGAACAGGAGTCAGGCCGGGGCCCGGGCGGACGATCCGGGCGCCGGCGAACGGTGGCGGGCCATCGTGGCCGCGAGCAACAGGGCCTGGACCAGGCTGCGCGGATCACCCGTGCCCCGGCCGGCGTTCGCGAAGTCGGTCCCGTGTTCCACCGAGGTGCGGATGATGGGCAGGCCGAGCGTGACGTTCACCCCCTGCCAGATCCCGAGCATCTTCGCCGCCACGTGCCCCTGATCGTGATACATGGCGATCGCGGCGTCGAACTCGCCCTGCAGGGTCCGGAAGAAAACAGTGTCACCGGCGAACGGTCCCGCCACGTCGAAGCCCGCCGAGACCGCCGCCGCCACCGCCGGCGTGATGATCCGGATTTCCTCGTCGCCGAAGATCCCGCCCTCGCCCGCATGGGGATTGAGGCCGGCCACCGCCAGCCGCGGCTGCGCGATGCCGAGTTGGCGGAGGCCGGCGTGGGCGAGGCGCACGACGGCGAGGATGCGGTCGACCGTGACGCGCGCGATGGCCTCGCGCAGCGCCACGTGCGTGCTCACATGGCAGATACGAAGTTTCCCCGCGACCAGCAGCATCGTGACCGGCGGGCGCCCGCACAGCTCGGCCAGCAGCTCCGTGTGCCCGTCGAACCGGTGCCCCGCGGCATGCAGGGAAGCCTTGTTGAGCGCCGACGTGACCACGGCGTCGGTCGTCCCGGCCTGGGTCAGCGACACCGCCCGGCGGATGTATTCATACGCCGCCTGGCCCGACATCGGGCTGATGGTGGCGCGCTGCAGCTTCGCCAGCGGAACATTGCCCAGGTCGAGGACGTCGATCGCGCCGGGATCATCGCGGGTTTCGGCCGGCGCCGCGACCGCGCCCAGCGCGACCGTCGCACGCGTGATCCGGACGGCTTCGCGCATCACGCCGAGGTCCCCGATGACCAGCGGCCGACAGGCGGCGCGCACGGCGGGGTCGGCCAGGCCCTTCACGATCAGCTCCGGTCCGGAACCCGCCGGATCGCCCATCGTCACCGCAAGAATCGGCTTGGATCCGGTCATGACAACAGGCCGACCTCGCGCAGGTTGGCGCGGATCTCCTCCACCTCGGCGTCCGCACACGGGAGCAGCGGCGGCAGGACGTGGCGTTGCCCGAGACCCAGCAGTTCGAGCACCGCCTTCATCGCGCACAGCGCCCGGGCAACCGGACGGCCCTTCTGGTAGGTCGCCGACACCCGGTCGACCCGCGCCTGGGCGTCCGCGGCGCCGGCCGCGTCTCCCGCGATCCACCGATCCATCAGGGCGCGCGCGTCGGCCGGAACAAAGTTGCCGGCGCTCGGCACGTAGCCGTCGGCTCCCGCCTGCATCGCGCGCGACGTAAACGGCACCGAACCGCAGAACACGGCGAAGTCGCTCCGGCCGGCGAACTGGCGCGCGAGCCTTTCCTGGCGATCCCCGTCCGGCTCGGAATCCTTGATCCCGATGATGCGCGGGTGGTGGCTGAGACGCTCGATGACATCGAACGGCAGCGAGAGCCTCGTGGTCTGGGGAATGTTGTAGAGAAACAGCGGTCCGGACACGCGGTCGGCGATCGCCCGCAGGTGCTGCTCCATTTCCTCCGCCGCGATCGGATAGTACCGACGGCAGATGCATCACCGCCGCCACGGCGCCGGCCCGAAAGTACGCCTCCGCCAAGGCAACGGAATGCGCCAGGCAGTTGTCGCCGATGCCGCCGAAGACGGCGCCCCGGTCCCCCGTCGCCTGCACCGCGAGTTCCACGGCGCGGATACGCATCGGGAGCGGCATGGAGACGGCTTCACCGGTCGTGCCGGCGACCAGCACGCCCTGGCTGCCACCCGCGATGATGTGGCCGGCCAGGCGCAGCACCGCCGCTTCGTCGAGTGACGCGTCGGCCCGAAACGGCGTCAGCATCGGCACGATGCTGAACCCGCGCAGTCGCGCGCGATTCCAGGTTGGGGTGGAGTTGGACATCAGTAGGCGGCCCGGTAGATGGCTTCGGCATCGGCGACGGTGACGTCGCGCGGGTTGTTCTTCAGGAGACGCGTGACCTTCATGGCCTCGCGCGCCAGCCGCGGCAGATCGGCCTCGGGCACGCCCACGTCCCGCAGACGTTGCGGCACCCGGCAGCGCCGGGACAGGTCGGTCAGGCAGGCGAGTCCCGCCGCGGCGGTTTCCTTCGCGTCCGTACCGCGCGCGACGCCGAGCGCCACCGCAATGTCCGCATAGCGCTCGAGCGCCGCCGGCAGGTTGAACCGGAACACATGCGGCATGAGCAGCGAATTGGCGACGCCGTGCGGCACGCGGTATTCGCCGCCGAGCGGATAGGCCAGGGCGTGCACGGCCGCGGTATTGACGGGGCCGAGACAAAGCCCGCCGTAGTAGGCGCCCAGCATCACGTTCGCCCGGGCCGCGGCATCAGCGCCATTTTCGACTGCCGTCACCATGCTCCGGCCGATGCGGCGCATCCCCTCGAGGGCAAAGCCGTCAACCACGGGATGGGCGAACCGGTTCGCGTACGCTTCCATGCAGTGCACGAGGGCATCGATGCCCGTCGCCGCCGTCACGGCGGGCGGCACGGTCAGCGTGAGATCCGGATCCTCGAAGGAGACATCCGGCATGAGGTGCGGACTCACCACGCCCTTCTTCAGGCGCTCGGATTCATCGAGCAGGATCGCATTGGGCGAGACTTCGCTGCCGGTGCCGGCGGTCGTGGCGATGCACGCGAGATAAAGGGCGCGCCCCTTCAGCTGATCGATGCCGAAGACGTCGCGCACGGGCTGGCGCCCATCGTACAATGCCGCCACGAGCTTCGCCACGTCAAGGGCGCTGCCGCCCCCGAAACCGATGATGGCGTCGGGTGCGAACGACCGTGCCGTGTCCAGCACGCTCTCGAACAACGCGATTTCCGGCTCGCGATTCACCTCGGCGCAGATCGAGACCTCGGCACCACCCGCGCGCCAGGCAGCCGCAGCTTTCTCGACATGGGCGAGGATGAATTCGCTCGTGACGACGAACAGCCGCTTGCGGCCGGCCGTGGCGAACTCGTCGGCGCTGCGAGCCATGCAGCCGTTGCCAAAGAACAGGCGGCGAGGATGCTGAAAGACAATCGTGTTCATTCTCCGTAGGGATTTATTGGATCACCCGTTGGCGGCGGCGGCAGCGTCGGCCCCAGCGTCGCGTCAAAATCAGGATTCACGGTCATCTCCTGGGCCCCGACCTCACGCCGCCACGCGCGCAACCGTCCGGCCAGGCGGGCACACGTCTCCGCTTTCCCGGCCGCGAGGTCGTGGTGCTCGCCGGGATCGGCGGCGAGGTCGAACAACTCGTAGGGTGGGCGCTCCGGCGCCCCGCCGATGGAACCGTCAAACCACTCGATGAGCTTGAAGGCTCCCGAGCGAATCGCACCGCAGGGGCCCAATCCCAAGTGATGGTAGTGGGGGAAATGCCAGTACAGGTCGCGGGCGGGCAGCTCGCGCGCTCCCGCCAACAACACGTCGCGCAGGCTGACGCCGTCCGGGGTCGGGCGGGCCGGCGCCACGTCGGCCAGGTCGCAGAGGGTGCAGAATACATCGCTGTTCTGGATCACCACATCCGAAACCGCTCCGCCCTTTATCCGGCCCGGCCAGCGCACGATCAGAGGCACTCGAATACCCGCCTCGTAGAGATCCGCCTTGGCCCCCCGCAGCGGCTTGCGCTCGACACTGCGATCGAACGCCCCGTGGTCGGAGGTGAAGACCACAATCGTGTCGCGCGCCCGGCCGGCCTGGTCGAGGGCATCGAGGAGCAGCCCGACGGAACGGTCGACCGCCTCCATCATGGCCATCAGCACCGGGCGGTGGCAACCGTCCCCGGCATCGGCACGACCGGCGCAACGCGCGAGCGCCGCGGCCGGGGCAAGTTCCGGCCGGTGCAGGGCGTTGTAGGCGACGGCACAGAAAAACGGACGATCCCGGGGGGCGCTGATGAACGCGGACGCGCGACGCGCGATGGCCTCCGTATGGTGCGGATCGCCTTCCGGGTCGGCGTTGGCCGTCGGCTTGCGGGTGACCAGGACCTCCTCAAAACCATGCGACTCGGGATCAGTGGGACGCCCCTTTTCGTAGCGGTAGTCGACCGCCAGGTGCCACTTGCCAAAATGCCCGGTGGCATAGCCCGCGCGCTGGAAGGCGCGACCCAGCGTCTCCTCCTCCACCGGAAGATAGGGTCGCCACCGCGGCGTGAGCAGTCGGGCGTTGGCCGGTTCCGTGCCGGGGATGTAGTTGGTCAGATGCAGGCGGGCGGGATGCCGTCCGGTGTAGAGGCTGGCCCGGGCCGGCGAACACACCGGGGCGGTGCTGTAGCTTTGCGTGAAGCGCACCCCCGCCGCGGCCAGGGAGTCGATGCGCGGCGTCCGGTAGCAGGGGCTGCCGTAGCAGCCGAGTTGGTGCACGCCGTGGTCGTCGACCACAATCAACAGGATGTTGGGCCGTGTCGCCATGCCTCAGATCACCGGCCCCGCGACGGGGTGGTGCTTCTTCTTGCTCCAGAACGTGAGATCCTCGACGTCCTCGGGCCGGTAACCGCCGCAGAGCACGCTGGCCAGGTAGCCCGTCCCGAAGAGCACGAAGTGCCCGAGAACCCCGATAAGGATCGGGTTCATGTCCCAGTTGAAACCGAAGTCCACCACCCGGCCACCGTCCGCCTCCGGCTGCGAGAGCAGGGCCCAGGTGGTGAAGAGCAGGCACGCGGCGATCCCGGCGTAGGCGCCCAGCCGCGTCGCCCGCCGGGTCAGGAAGCCCAGGCAGAACAGCCCGAGCGTGCCCCCGGAGATGATGGTGGCGACGACGATCGCCCGTTTCATCAGCGGCTCCGATCCGTCCCGCGGCAGCAAGAGCACCGCGATGGTCGAGGCCATCACGCCGCCGAACAGGACCATGCCGCGACCGAAGAGCAACTTCACGCGTTCCGAGGCCCGCGGCAGGATGTTGCCGAAGTAATCCGTCGTCAGCACGGTGGCGATGCTGTTGAGATCGGCGCTGACCGACGACATCGCCGCCGCGAGGATCGCGGCCAGGATCAGCCCGAGCACGCCGCTGGGAATGTAGTGAGCTAGAAAATACGGCATCACCTCGTCCGGCTTCGCCGGTCCGGCATCGCCCGGATTGAGGGCAAAGAAACCGTAGAAGCTGCCGCCGATGAACATGAAGGTGAAGAAAATCGGCAGGCACGACAGCGCGCCGAGGAACGCGCCGCGGCTGGCGTCGCGGTCGGTCCGGGCGATGAGGTAGTGCTGGATGATGTGCTGGTCGGTGATGTAGCGCCGGCTCCACTGGATGAAGTAGGCGAGGAAGAAGATCCAGATCGTGGTGACGTCCCGGTCGAACAACATGCGCCAGGAAAACTCCCACGAGCCGAAGGAATAGCGGCCGGCTTCCCAGGAGGTGCGGATGATCCCGACCGGGTCGTGCACCTCGGGGGCGAGGAGCACGCGCCCCAGGATCAGCAGCGCGCCCCCCGACAGGACGATGCCCTGCGCCACGTTGGTCCACGCCACCGCCGTGATCCCGCCGATCATGGTGTAGCACAGGGTGAACAACCCCGTCCCGAGGATCACGTAGACCGGCGGCCAGCCGGTGAAGACGTAGAGCGCGATGCCGGTGGTGACCAGCGTGACGCCGAGATCAAACGTGCGGTCCGCGAGGAAGCCGAAGCTCGTGTAGATGCGGCTGGCCAGTCCGAAACGACGCCCGACGTACTCATAGGCGCTCATCTGCACCACCCGGCGGTAGAACGGCACGATCCAGATGGACACGATGATCAGCACGACCGGCAGGAGCATGTGCGGCAGGAAGAGGATCATGCCTTTTTCGTAGGCCGTGCCGGGGTGGCCGACGAACGTCCCGCTGCCGACAATCGTCGCCATGAGCGTGAAGGCCACCGCCCAGGAAGGGATCGAGCGGTCCGCGGTGAAGAACTTGCGCGTCGTGCGCTGCCCGCGCGACACGTAGAGGCCGATCCCGGCGATGCCCACGAGGTAGGCGAGCACGATCAGGACGTCGAAAAGGGAAAGCTTCATGCGGGCAGGGCGGGGTCGGTCAGTCTACCAGGGCATCGTTCGTCCGGTGTGCCGGCGACCGATCTCGGCGGCCTCCTTGATGCCCCCGGCTTCGATGAGAATGCCGGCCTCGATCTGCTGGACGACATTCTCGGGCCGGACGTTGTCGAGGATCTGGATCCCCGCGTCCTTGCACGCCCGGATGACGCGATCGGCGGCGGCCTGCAACGGGGGTGGCGCCACCAGCCCGGGCTTGCGGCCATAGTCCTGGGCCATCTCGAAAAATCCGTTGGCGTAACTCGTGTCGCGCGGCCCCCACTCCGCGAAGGCGATCCCGGGAACCCGGACGGTCGCCTCGGTGTTCTGCAGCGCAATGTGATCCTCGATCTTCACGCCCAGCAGCAACTCGCCGCGGGGATTCAGCGGCCACGGATCGGCGATCTCGTCGTACTCCCGGGCGGTCACGCCCCACACCCAGGCCGCGAACTTGTGGGCGCCGAACATGCGCAGGCCCTCCTCCAGACCGTCGCCTACTCCCTGCCGATTCACTTCAAACCGGGCCGCCCGCACGAACGCGCGCACCGCGTTGGGGTCGCGGGCGTGACAGAGATGCAGCCCGTGGATGCCACAGGCCAGCGCCTGCTGAATCATCCAGTGGTTCGCCACCACCGTCTCCTCATCCAGGCCGTACAACGGCAAGGTCACGATGACCGCCGGAGTGCGGTGGCCGCTCGGCGTGGGCCCGCCGTCGACCAGCCCGCGCATGAATTCGCGCAGCTGCGTGAAATCCAGGGCGGCGCCCTCCAGGTCATACATGAGGATGTCGGCCCAGGTCTGCGCCGCCTGCTTTCCCTCCTCGTATCCGCCGGAACCGTACGAGTAGTAGACCGGCTGGCCGGCCGTGAGCAGCTCGATGGCCTTGTTGACCCGCTGGGGCCCGGCGTAGGCCCCGGCGGCGGGCAGTGGCGGGGTCAGCCCGGCCGCGATCAGCGCCAGGCAGGCAAGGGAACGATAGGTCATGGCAAACGGAAGGAGCAGGCAAGAACCGGCGGCCCGCCCGAATCAGCGCCGCGGAGCGCCGAGACCGGCCGGGGCGTCGGGCTTGGGGGTGAAGGTCCGCAGGATGAAGAAGTGCCTGGGCGCCTTCGTCACGGCATCGAGGCGCCCCCACACGACGATTTCGGTGCCGCGGGCGCGCTGGACGACCCGCCACTGGCCGCCCTTGTCCCCGTCGCTGAGGCGCACGACCCGGCGCGCATAGTCGGGGCCGGCCGGCAAACCCGCCCGCGTGGTCAGCACGGTCGTGAAGGTGACCGGGTCGTAGCGCAAATCGACGAGGTCGCCGCTGACACCGTCATCGACGAAGATGTCCGCGGGCGCGACGTTGTCCCTTCCCTTGACCGGTCCCTCGACCATGTTGTGGGTGAAGGTCGCCCGCGCCTCGACCGCGGGCGCCGGCCCCTTCAGCACGTTGCCGGTCAGGGTGCTGGAACCGAGCGATGCCTTGTCCTCGATGAAGCGCCAGTCCTGCCAGACGGTGTTGCGGTCGGCGGTGATTTCCGAGCGCTGGAGGTAGAGTCCACCGGCGTTCTCCGCGATCACGTTGCCGGTCAGGTGGACGCGGGATTCCATGGTGATGCGGGTCGCGCCGGAGTTGCGCGAGGCGTTCACGTTGCCGACCACCACGTTTCCCGCGACGACGACGGTGTAGTCATCGGCCGATGGATACTCGTCCAGAGGGGCGTCATAGCGATGTTCCTGGCCACCGACGAAAAATCCGCCCGCGTCGTCCCCGCTTTCGTTCGCGACGATGACGTTGTCCGTCACGCGCGGGGCGGACCACAGGGCGATGAAGACGCCGCCGGCGTCGTTGTGCGTCAGCGCCTCGTTGGCGACGACGACGCTGTCGGTCAGCTCGCCGCGGGACCAGTCGAAGAACGACACCGCCCCGCCATCGCTGCTGCGCATGGGATCATCGAGGCCGGCCCGGTTTCCGGTGAAGACACATCCGACGAGGTGCGGGGCGGAACGCGCGTCGGCGGCAACGGCGGCGCCGCGCCCGCATTCGGTCGTGTTGTGGATGAAGAGGCTGTGCTCAATCCGGGGCGCCGCTCCGTTCAGGCACATCACGGCCCCACCATCGTTCGCGGTTTCGTGCAACCGGGGCGGATTCCAGGGCTCGGGGATCAGCGTGCGATTTTCCGCGAACACGCAGTTGGCGATCACGGGAGAAACGGCGTCGCACAGCAACGCCGCTCCCTTGCCGCGGACGCGACCGCGCACAAACTGGAGCCCGTCGAGGCGTACGTCGTCGGCGGCAAAGGCGATGCGGTGATCCTCCTCGCCGTCGAGCAAGGTCGGATGGGCATAGACGTCCCGCGCCTGGGAGAAATCGGCATACCCGCCATACAGGTCGACGCCCGCGCGCAAGGCGACGGTCGGTTGGGTGTAGCGCCCCGCGGCCAGCAGGATCGCAACCCGGCCGCCGGGCGCATGGACCCCCGCCCTTTCCAGCGCCTGGGGTAGCGAAGCCCACGGATGCGCGGCGGAGCCGTCGCCCGTGACGTCATCGCCTCGCGCCGCGTCCACGTGCACCACGCGGGCGTAGGCGCCAAGATCGGGCGCGGACGATCGCGGCCCCGGGGCATCCGTGGCCGGGAGTGCGTTTCCCAGCGCCAGGGCGAGGACCGCCAGCAGCGTCGCGGGCCGGGTGAAAGTGAGGAGAGGGGGGGATTTCATGGAGAAAGAGAGAGCGATTTCCGGTCGCAGGCCCGCTGGTCCGAGCGGTCTCAACGATTCGGACGCAAGGTGGCGACCGACTGACCCTCCACGAGGCAGGGTTCGATCGTGATGCGCATGGTGGCGTCCTCGAGCGGATGGCGAATGCGCCACAGCAGGGCCTCCACCGACCGCCGGCCGATCAACTCGGCGCGAATGTCGATTGTCGTGAGGGCGGGCTTCAGGCCCATCACGAGCGGCCGCTCGTGATTGAAGGAAAGCAGGCTCAGGTCGCGCCCGACCTTCAGTCCCATCTGCTCCAGGGCGCCGTAGAGCTGCACGGCAATGCTGTCCGCCGGCACCACCATCGCCGTCGGCCGGGTGGACTCCGGCATCGCCTTCCACTTTTCGATCAACGGGAGGATGTCGCGCGCATTCGTGATGGCGGGCATCGGCCAGGTGACCGGACCATCGAGGGTTTTTTCAAATACGCGCAGGTTCAAGGCGAGGCGCTGGGCCTGCTGGGTGAAGGCCAGCTTCAGGTCCTCCGAACGCGTCTGGCCGGGACGCGGATGCAGGTAACCGATCCGGCGATGCCCGCGAGACCACAGGTATTCCGCGGCAATCCGCGCCCCCGCGTCATTGTCGACGCCGCAGACATCGCCCCGCGCGTTCGCCGGGCGGCCGATCAGCCAGACGTGGGGCAGCCGCTGGATGGCTTCGACCAGCGCCGGGCTGGCGCAGGTGACCAGGTCGCCGAGCAGCGGGCTCTTCAGGATGAGGCCGTCGACCTGACCCTGGGCGAGGAAGGCCGGCACCCGGTCCGCGCCCGGCACATTGGAAAGCATCAGATTCAGTTCGTCGCCCGCCGTGGCGAGCTCGACCCCGTGCAACGCCTCCGCAATGACGGGCAGGTGCGTGAGCGAATCGTCCATGCCCAGAAGCACGACGCCGATGTTGCCCTGGCGCCGCGGGCCACCGGCCTTGCCCGGGCTCACCCGGCGACGACGCAGCCGCTGGTAGTTCGCCCGCGTGATTGTATCCAGAACCCGCTGACGGATTTCCGCGCCGACCGCCTCCGGGGTGTTCAGGACCCGGGATACGGTTCCGACGGCGACGTCCGCAAGTTCCGCAATGTCCGAAATCGTCGGCCGGGCAGGGATCGGGCGCTCCATTCTTTCCAGTTGACGTGCATTTTGAATTCATGCAAGAAGAATTTGAAATAGATCGTGGAAATATCTATTTCACTTCACGGGATTACCGCACTCGAAATCTATTCGTTTTATTAGCAATGGCTTAAAAAGGACAACCCAGCCTTCACCAAGAATTGAGTCGACTGATCCGCTGGGGAGGGGAGCCCCTGAAGATGAAATTAAACGAGAATACAATACCGCCAATGGCGGTGTTCCCGACCTCGTTTTCGTCGCCTGAATCCGGATGGAGGCTTCCGGCATTTCTCGCCCTGGCCGCGGCCTGCCTTGGGGTCGTCGCCCCCGAGCTGCGGGCCGGGGCAGAACCCCCGCCGGCCGTCCTGGAACGCACGGACAACGCGATGGCGCCGCCGGAACAGATGCGCGCGTATCTCCTGGGCGAGGTCGGCGCCGCCCGGTCCCGCTGGCTGGCCGGGTTCGAGGAGCGGACCGATGCTGATGCCAGCAACGCCCGCGGCCGGGAATTGCGGGCAAGGTTCATCGACGCCATCGGCGGCCTGCCCGCACGGACGCCGCTTCGTCCCCGTGTCACGGGTACCCTGGTGCGCGACGGCTTTCGCGTCGAGAAGGTGATCTTCGAGAGTCAGCCCCGTTTCTATGTCACGGGCGCGCTCTTCCTGCCGGACGCGAAGGCATTCGCGCCGCCCTACCCCGGCGTCCTGGTGCCCTGCGGCCATTTCCAACCGTCCAAGGCCCATGACGAATACCAGGCGATGGGCGCCCTGCTCGCGGGCAACGGCATGGCGGCGCTGGTCTTTGACCCGATCGACCAGGGCGAGCGCCTGCAGCTGCTCGATGCCTCCGGCAGGGCGCGCTTCTGGGGCACGAGCGCCCACACGCTGGACGACATCCAGGCGATTCCGCTCGGGCAGAGCATCGCCCGTTATTTCGTCTGGGACTCGATGCGGGCACTCGACTACCTGCAATCACGCCCGGAAGTCGATCCGGCACGGCTCGGGTGCACGGGCAACAGCGGCGGCGCCACCCAGACCTGCCAGTTGTTCGCCCTCGATGAACGGGTCAAGGTGGCCGCCCCCAGCTGCTACGTGCACCATTTCCTCGCGCAGATCCGCGATTCCATGGGCGACGGGGAGCAGAACGTCTTTGGGGAACTCGCGTTCGGATTCGACCATCCCGATTTCGTACTTCTGCGCGCACCGGCGCCGGTGAAGCTCCTGGCGGCCACGCACGACTTTTTCGATATCAACGCGACCTGGGAAACCTTTCGCATCCTCAAGCGGGCCTACACCCGGCTCGGCTTTTCCGAGCGGATCGACATTCTCGAGAACGACGCGGGCCACAACTACAACCGCACCCAACGCGAGGCGGCCGCCCGATGGCTCGCGCGCTGGCTGCGGGGACGCGACGAAGTGATCGTCGAGCCCGAACGCGATCGCTTCACCGAGGAGGAACTACGCTGCACGCCGGAGGGCCAGGTGATGTTGCTGCCGGGCGCGCGCTCAATCCGGGATCTCCTGCGCGAGTCGGCCGCCATGGCCGCGAAAGAACGTCGCCAACGATGGTCGGGCATGCCCGCAGACGAGCGCCGCGCCGCGGTGCGCGCGATCGCCCATTTTCGCGGCCTGGCGGAACTGCCGGGCAGCATGTGGACGCAGGTGTGGGAGCGCGAACGCCCGGGGTTTCGCCTCGAAGGCTGGCGGTTCCGTTCCGCCGACGGTGCGCTGGATCTGCCCGCGGTCTCGCTCGAGCCCGGCCAGCCGGGCCACGCGCCGCCCTGCGTCTTCCTCGCCGATGACGGGTGGCGCGACGAGCTCGGCCCGGGTGGCCGACTCGAGGACCTGGTCCGCTCCGGCCGGCGGGTGCTGGCGATCGATGTCCGCGGCACCGGGGAAACGAGACAGACCAACGAGCCCGGCATGACGGCCGCGGTCGGCCGCGACTATTGGGACATCTACACCGCGTACCTGCTCGGACGATCGTACGTGGGCATGCAGGCCGAGGATATCCTTGCCGCGATCCGCGAGGCGCAACGTCGTTGGGGCAACCAGCCCGTCGACCTGATCGCCATCGGCGGCGTGGGCGTGCCCGCGTTGCATGCCGCATTCGTCGAGCCGGCGCGTTTCCACCATGTCACCATCGAGCAAGCCATCACCTCCTGGGACGAGGTCGTGCGCGCGGACCGCACCTATGGCCAGTTGATGAACGTCGTGCACGGGGCCTTGCGCACGTATGATCTGCCGGATCTCGCTGCGATCCTCGGCGACAAGCTCACGATCAGGCACCCCGTGTCGGCCCTCGGGTTGGAACCGAAGTCCGCCGAGGCACCGGGCGCGGCCGATCTTGCCCCCGCGCGCGAAAACCTCGTCGGCCTGTACTTTGGCAGTCCAGGCTTCACCAATCCTCAGACGGTGGAGGAACTGCCCGGCCCGGTGGTGGAGTGGAATACCCTCCGTGACCGGCGCGGTCAGGATTGGTCCGCCCACTGGTCGGGATTCCTCGTCCCTTCGGTTTCCGGCCAGCTGGAATTCGCCCTCGAAGCCAGCGAAGAGGCCGCCGTAGTGGTGGCAGGCCGGACGATCGCCCAAACCAGGGAAACCAGCCGGCGTGCCACCGGGGCGATCCACGCCACCGCGGGGGAACCGCTACCGTGCGAGATTCGTTTCGAACAAGCGCGGCGGGCAGACCGTCCGGAGGACTACACCAGTTTCCTGCGCTTGTCCTGGCGATCGGCAGCGGGCGAATGGGCGCCCGTCCCGGCATCCTGGCTCCGGCATTCCCGCGAACAGCAGCGCACCGCGGAACGCGCGCTGCGATGAACCGCATCCCCCCAGTGATCGTTCGATCCAACCCCACCCTGCTCCCCCGCCATTCAACTGGAGCCGGGATCGTTGATCGCGGTCCGGCCTGCGCGAGGCCGGCGGCCGCGCCGCGGACCTTCGCGGCTCGCCGGATCCCGGGCACCCCCTGGATCTGCCTCGTCGCGTTTCTCTCGGGTGCGATCAGTGTCGGTCGGACCGCTGAAACCGAGGACGCGCGCGTGCTCTGGGGAAAGGAGCAACTGCAGAAGGCCCTCACGGACGCGGGCTATCTCGACGGCGCAATCGACGTTGCGATTTCGGTCGACCCCGCGTCCCCGGCGTTGCCGGAAGTCGCGCGACATGCCGAAGGGTTTGCTCTGCGGGCGGAATCGACGCGGATCAGCGTCACCGGGTTTGACGCGGCCGGCGTTCTTTATGGCTGTCTCGCCGCCGCTGCGGACGTTTCCCGGCGGGGGGAAATTGGGGCCGGCGCGCGGTTGGCCGAGGCCCCCACCCTGGCGTTGCGGGGGCCGTGCGTGCTGTTGATGAAGCTCGGCAGTTACAACTACGTGGTCTCGCCGGAGGAGTTTCCCTCCTTCTATGACCGCGCGCAATGGCTCCGGTGGCTGGACCGCATGGCGGAGCTGCGCTTCAACTGCCTCACGCTCTGGAACGGGCATCCGTTCGCGTACTTCGTGCCGTTCGACCGTTTTCCCGAAGCGCAGGCCGGCATGCCCTCCGGGTTGCTCGAGCGCAATCGCGAGATGTTGCACTGGCTCATCACCGAGGCCGGACGCCGCAACATCCAGCTCGTCTTTGAATTCTACAACATTCACACGTCGGTCTACTTTCAACGGGCGCACCATCTGCCCGACGAGATCCGCACGCCGACGCCGTTGCTGCGCGACTACACCGCCTACGCGGTGGAAACGTTTGCGCGCGAATTTCCCGAAGTCGGTTACCACATCACGCCGGGCGAGGCGATCGACCTCGAGTACACCGACACGTGGGTGAACGACGTGCTCTTGCCCGCGATGGAGCGCGGCGGCCGGCGCGGGCCCGTCTGGTTGCGCGCATGGGGGATCGACCTGCCCCACGCCCGGCGGGTTGCCGACGCGCATCCGGATATCTGGATGGAGCGGAAATTCAACGTCGAGATGATCGCCGGCAAGCGGGCCGATCCGGAGAATCGCGCGTGGGCCGCCCTCACGGGCCGGCATGTCGTGAACATCCACATGGCAGCCAATCTCGAGCCGTTCCGTTGGAGCCCGCCGGCCTACATCCGCGACTGCGTCCAAAGCGCGATCGCCACGGGCGCAACCGGCCTGCATTTGTATCCCCGCAAGTCGTGGCGCTGGCCGCAGGGTTCCGAACCGGAAACGCCGGTGGTCGAATGGGAGCGCAACTGGTCCTGGTATGCGGCATGGGCCCGCTATGCCTGGAATCCCGTACGCGATCCGGTGGCGGATCGCGCCTGGTGGCTCAACCAATTCCGTCTCCGCTTTGGCGACGAGCAGGCCGCCGATCTCCTCCTCCAGTCCATAGACGCCGGCGCCGACGTGCTGCCCGCCCTCCAGCGTCTGATCTGGCTGGGGGACTCGAACCACACGGTGATCTCCGCCGGAATCCGCCTCTCGCAACTCGAACAGGCTCCGGGCATCCCGTTTCTCGACCTGCCGGACGTGGCGCAACGCATTCCGGATTTTCTGGCCACGCTGCGGGCCGGAAAGGCACCCACCGCACCGACGCCCCCGGAGGCCATCGCCGCACAAGTCCGGTCCGCCACGCGAGCCGCCGATCTCGCCCGTGGTGCGGCGGCCGCCGCCACCCGGCACCGGGCGGAAATCTCCGCCTGGGCCCGCGATGCCCGGGCGATTCAACTCGTGGCCCGCTTTTATCAGGAAAAAATGAATGCGGCCGTGCTGCGTGCCAGCGCGGCCGCGCCGGACACGACAACGAAACCGGATGCCTTTCTCGCGCCGCTGGAGCGCTCGCTGCAGACCTACCGCGAGCTCGCGACGTTTCTGCAATCCGCCTACGATTCCCTCAGCGACGTTCCGCCATGGCATCCCGCGCGTCTGGAGAAGGTGCCCTATCACTGGACCGATCTGGTCCCCCTGTTCGAGCGGGAGTTGATGGTCTATCGCCAAAGCCTGCAACCCGGCGCGGTCCTTTCCGATGAGCCGGCACTACCCGGACTCGCCGGCAAACTTTTCGGCGATCCGGGATTCAAGCGTCTCGCGGGTGCCGATCCGGTCAACTCGCTTGACCTGCATTGGAGCGACGATTCCGGGCGCGGGCGCGGCTGGTCCGCAGAGTGGCGCGGTTTCCTCCTCTGGCCGCGCGACGGAAAAGTGACGTTGCGCGTGCGCGCGGATCAGGCGGTCACGATCGCAGCGCGCGGCGAGGTCGTGCTCGAGGCGACGGCGGCCGGGAGCCACGACATCACGCTGGCCGGAAGGCGCGGTGAGGCGATCCCGCTGCGCGTCGCCTATGACCATCCCCAGGGCTCCGGTTCCTTCCTTGTCATTCAATGGTCCGTGCCGGACGACGGTACTTTTGCTCCCATACCCGCCGCCGCGCTCCGGCACTCGGAGCGCGATGCGCAGTGGGTCGATTCGGCCGTACTCCTCAACGAACTGTGACCTCACTCGATCACGCGCACGTGCTTGAGTCCTTCGCGCCACCAACCGGCGAGCGGCTCGCCATCAAGCGACTTCAGGGCGTTTCCGGCGTCGGCCCTGGCGAGTTCGAGGTCGGCGAAAAGGATCTCCTCCTCCCCGGCACGCCTGCCTCACCGTGATCTCGGCATCGGCGAGTTCGGCCCGGGTTACCTGCCGGATCGCTTCCGGAGAGTAACTCGAGACGGCGCATTCCGGAAACACCACGACCTGCGCACCCTTCGCCGCGGCCGCGCCGATGAAATCCGTGATGCGGGTGACGTTGTCTCCCAGGTCCGTTCCCGAGCGAAACTGCACCGCGGCCACGCGCAGGAAACCGGGCGCGGGCGGCGTGACCGAAGCGGGCCCTGCGGCCGTCGCCAGGATCGCGCCGACGAAAATCGATCCGATCGCCATCAGCGTTCGCAGAACCCGAGCCATGCTCCACGTTAGGTTACCGGCCCCCGTTCCCGCAAAAGGAATCAACGGACCAGCGCGGGCCGGTGGCCGCGCATTCCACTCCGCCTCTCTCCAAACATCTGCTCCATGACGACTCGCTCGCTCCCCCGTTTCCGAACCTCGCTCCTCGTTTCCGTCATCGCCTGCGCGCTTCCTCCTTCGAGCCTGGCCCAGACCGAAGGCACGTTTGGCATGGACGCGCCGCCCGAGGCCTACGAACCCGGCCATCCCCTGCCGTATTTCGGCAGCGAGAATCCCTGGAACGAACGCATGTTCGAGCAGCATCCGGCGGATCTGTTCTACAAACGCCGGGGGCAGCGCCAGCTCCTCGCCATCCTGCGCGGGAACGCGGAACAGGCCGAGCAATGGTGCCGGGAGCGCCTGGCCGCCGATCCCCACGATGCGGAGTCGTGGTTCATGCTCACGGCGGCCCGCGCGCAGCTCGGCCGCCTCGACGAGGCCGTGGAGGCCATGCACACCGCACTCGCCGAGGGGCTGCCGTTCGAGCGCTTTCTCGCGGGCCCGCGTTCCGTGCTCGAACCGCTTTATACGACGAGCGAATTCCGACGCCTGCAAAGGACGCTCGAGGTGCGTCTCGTGCACGGGCCGATGCTCGGCGACGTCACCGACACTTCGGCCCGGGTCTGGGTGCGCACCGCCGAGGCTGCCCGGGTGGCAGTGACGGCCGTGCCGCTGAGCACGCCCGGCAAGCCGGTGAGCGTCCGGTTCCAGACCACGGACGCGGAAGATCTCGTCGGTCGGGGTCAGCTTCGGGGACTGGAGCCCGACACCACCTACGCGTATCGTGTCACCGTGGACGGGCGGATGGCCGCCCCGCCCGGGAAGACCACGTTTCGCACGCGCCCTGCGCCGGGCTCCCCCACGCAGCTCACGGTCGCCTTCGGTGGGGGCGCGGGCTACACGCCGGATCACGAACGGGTGTGGGACACCATCGCACGACAACGGCCCGACGCGCTGCTGCTCCTCGGCGACAATGTCTACATCGACCAGCCCGGCATGCCCGGAGCATTTCACCAGTCCACCTACAGTCGCCGGCAGTCGCGGCCGGAGTTCCGGCGCCTGGTTGCCGAGGTTCCGGTCTACGCCATCTGGGACGACCACGACGGCGCCATCGATGACTATTGGATGGGACCGTATCGGGACCGTCCCGCGTGGAAGATCCCGAACTTTGAATTCTTTGCCCGGCAGTGGAACAATCCGCCCATGGGCAGCGCAGCATTTCCCGGCTGCTGGTTCACGTTCACGATCGGCGATGTCGACTTCTTCCTGCTCGACGGCCGCAACTACCGGACCAATCCGTTTGCGGAGGAAAAGACGATGCTCGGTCCGGTCCAGAAGCAGTGGCTCCTCGACGGGCTCGCAGCGTCGCACGCGACGTTCAAGATTCTCGCCTCGCCGGTGGCGTGGTCCTTCGACTCCAAGGAGGGCAGCTACGACACGTGGTCCGGTTTCCCGAAGGAACGAGAGGAGATCTTCGACTTCATCCATGAACATGACATCTCCGGGGTGGTGCTCGTATCCTCCGATCGCCACCGCTCGGATGTGTGGGCGATCAAGCAACCCAACGGTTACGATTTCGTGGAGTTCGCCAGCGCGAAGCTCACGAACGTGCACACCCACGACACCATTCCCACGGCCATCTTCAGCTACAACGCCAGGAACTCGTTCGAGGTCCTCCGGATCGACACCACGCGCGATGATCCCACGGTCACCGGCCAGGTGGTGAACATCGACGGCGAGACGGTGTTCGAACTGAAGGTGCCGTTGAGTCGGCTGGCGAAATGAATCCGGCGACGGTCCGGGTTCGATCGACCTCGATCCCCGCGGACGCTACACCTACCGCGGAGTGATTCGCAAACGGGAGAAGGCGCAGTTGCCCTCATGTCAGTCCTCCCGCAGCAGCCAGATCTCCGCGAGCTGGGCGCCGCGGCCGTTGCCGTGCTCCGCCGGTTCACGCCGCAATTCGAGCGTGAGTGTTCCGTCGGAGGTGGCCGCCGGTGGCACGGCGAACTCCAGGGGTCGAGCCGGGACTGGCCGCGTCAGCCAGGGATGGACCTCGAGGCCGTCATCCGTCGTCAAGCGGAGCCGCGGCACAAAGTCGTCGCGATCGGCGGGATAGACCACGCGCACGCGATAGCGCGCCGTGGCATCGAGTCCCGTGTAGCGCATGCGCAGGGGCGTCGGCAGCAAGGTCGAGGCGCGGCTCAGCCAGCTGGACCGATACGCGTGCTCGAGGTAGAACGCCGGATCCTTGATCAGCTCGAAATCGTCGGCCGGCGAAACCATCACGCCGGGATCTTCCGCGAAACCGGCGTCACGCACGAGATGCGGCTCGTTCGCCACGCTGCCCAGGTCGTCATGGAACCCACCCGGGCCCGGATCGACCCAGGCCACCACGTCATGCAGGCGCTGCCGCCGCCCGGCCTCGTCGCCCAGCGCGCGGATTTCCGCGAACTGCGCAAGCAGCCACCGGGCGTTGTTCAAGGGAAAGTCGATCATGTCGAGATTGGCGCCGCGGTTGACCGCGCTGGCCCCGTACTTGTCGACGCTGAGCTGCATGCCGATGCTGCGATGGAGCTCGTCGGCGAGTTCAAAGGTTCGCGCCCGCCAGGCCGCCCCGGGCGTCGCGGCCCCGGCGTGGCGCAGGATCCTGTCCGCCTCCTTGATCACAGTCAGGCTGCCCCGCTCCCGCGCGCGCGCCAGCACCTCGAGTGCCTCCTGTTCCGTCGCGGTTTCCGCGAGGAGCCGGCGGTGCACGAAGGCGTCGTAGTAGGCGCGGTAGAGCGCCATCTGGAAACGCCAGTTCTGCCGGACGGCCGGGGGGGCCCCGCGCTCCAGGTCCTGGAACTGTCGCAGCGTTGTGAATACCCCGTCGTTGGCGAGCAACGGTGCCCGCCAGTTCTCCTCCAGGGCCAGCAGTCCCTGCGCGATCCCGTCGGCGAAGTCATCACCAATATAGACGCGTCCGTAGTCGCGCAGGACCTCCGGGATCGGCTGGTCGGGATTCCAGGCCAGCGCACTCACGACCGCCTTGTTCACGTCGTCGTTGCAGCCATCCGAGTAGGTGAGCCAGCCGACCACGTCGTCGGCCTCCAGGCGCATGATGGAGGCAAAATCCCGCGGCCGCGGCGCGATCGGCTCCCGCCCTTCGGTCAGGGCGTAGGCGCGATCCCAGTGGGGCACGGGATACTGGCAGTGAAACGTGTGCGTGATGTCGGGATAGCTGCGCACGGGATATCGCTGCGGCACGCGCGCGCGAAAGTCGGCCAACGACATCCGGATGCCGGGTCCATAGACGACGCCGGCCAGCCATTCCATGTCCGGACCGGCGAGCGCAGTCATGAATGACTCCATCCACTCCGGTCCGAAACCCTGCGGGGAGACCCACACGTGCGCGTGCGGATGATACTTGTTCAGCACCGCGGCCTTCTCCTTCAGGAACGGCAGGAGGATTTTCGGATCCGTCTGCCCAGGATCGCCCCCCGGAACGAAGACAGCATCGATGCGCGGCAACACTCGAAACAGGTCGGCCGCGATCTCCAGGTGCTTTGCCCGGACGGCGGGATCCGCGTAGTCCCCGTCGGTTGCGGGATACCAGAGCCAGAGGTCGAGACCGTACTTGTCGGCGAGCGCGGACATCTTCACCGCCATTTCGCGGGGCGGCAGCGGGAACCTGGCGCCGGGTTTGTCATGCGGCAGCGGCGGAATCAGTTCGACCGCGTTGGCGCCGAAGAAGATCAGGTCGCGAAAGTAGCGTTCCCACTGCGCGGCGTCCCAGGCATCATAGGAGTTCGCGGCATCGCGATACCCGAGCTGGTGGCCGCGCAGGGCGTAGCGGGGCGCGGTCGTGATGTTGATCGCCGAAGTCACCCGGGCCTCGCCGGGAACCAGCCGGGCCTTGCGCAGCAGGTGCCCGACCCCGTAGAGCGCACCGCGCCCATCATGGCCAATGATCAGCAGCGCGGGCCCATGGGTCCGGCTATTGTCCACGGTCATGACTTGATAGCCCTCACTCCGTCCCGCCGCCGGCCGGCAGCCGACCCTCGGGAAACAAATCGCGGGGCAGCGTCGCGAGATCGGATTCGAGTCCGAGCCAGACGACCGGACGCTCGTCGCGCGGCCAGGAGTCGATAACCTGCCACGTGATGCCCGTACGGAGAGCGACCTCTTCGGTGAGCACCGGCGCAGCCATGCTGTGGCCCGGAGCCAGGCTGGATGAAACGACGACGACGGCGGTGGCAAGATCCATGGTGTCCTGGAGAGCTGGGCTAACGAGGTGATGAAGACGACGCGGGCGTCTTGCGGGCCGATAGCACGCGGTCGAGCCAGGCGAACGCGACGTCCTGCATGTCGGCGTTGAACGTGTGCGGCACGTCCCAGAAGCGCGTGACCAGGCGGTCGCCGACCCCCTGCGAGTCCCAGACCTGGTGCATCTTCGCGTAGGCGGCTTCGACGCCCGCGGCGGGAAAGAGATGATCCTGACGGCCGTTGAAGAACAGCATCGGTTTCGGACAGGCGAGGCTCGCGATGTCGGGATAGTCGAGGTCGTCGAGCAGACCGGGATGCGTCATCGTGTAGGCGGAGCCGCCGCGCGTCTCATTGTTCCCCGGTGACATTAAGTGCGTAACGGTGTTCATCCAGCACACGGCCACGCCGGCGGAAATGTGCGGCGAGAGGGCCGCCACCTGCCAGGTGCGGAATCCGCCCATCGACCACCCCATCGCCGCGATGCGCTGCGGATCGACCTCGGCTTGCTGCGCGAGAAATTCCGCGGCGCGCAAATCTTCCCACGCGATCACGCCCGCGAAGGACATGCCGAGATGGAGAAGGTTACCGGCGAGTGCCTGCTGCCCCTCATAGCCGCCGCCGCCGCGATCGGACCAGTTGAGCGCGTCCGTGGCGAGGCACACGTAACCGCGACGGGCGAGTTCGTCGCCCAGGAACCGGCCGCCGTAGTTGTCCTTCACCCACGACTCGGCCGAGGCGATCTTCTCCGGCGCGATGGCCCACGGCCGGATCACCTTTTCCTTGCCGATGTCGAACTTCGCCCCGTGGTCGTGCAACAGGAGCACGGCGGGGAACGGTCCGGAACCCTTCGGCAACGTCATCAGCAAGAGGACCCGGCTGTCGCCGGTGAGGTTCAGCACCACCTTGCGGGCAACGTAGGTGCCGCGATCCTCCTCGTCGATGACGCGTGCGTTCCACGGCGCGTCCGGCGGTGGCGCGAGCAGGCAGCGACGGACCTTCGCCCGTGCCTGTTCCCGCCACGCCGCGAAGTCCGTGAAGTTGCCCGACGTCCACGACAACGGGAACGCGAGGCGCGCCTCGACGGTTCGGTAGAAAACCGGGAGGCTTTCCACGACCCCCGCAGTCTGGTAGTCGGCCGGGGGCGTGTCCGCGGCCTGGAGTCGCGGCAGCACCAGCGCCACCGCCAAGGCGATTGCACGCCGCCCTGCCACGGGGTGGCTATTGAATCTCGAGACTGACATAACGGAGGGTCATGGTGTCATCGTCGCCCTCGGCTCCGAGGAGGTCGACGTGAGAACCCGGCGCCGAGCCGCCGCGCGGCGTGTTGGTGAAAAATGGCTGTCCCGCGAAGGCACGCCCACTGATCCGCACCCGCGTCGGCTCCGCATTCAGGCTCCCGGTGGGTTCGACCTGCCGGATCGTCATAACCCCGGGCTCGGCGGCCGAAGCCGCGCCCTGTAGCGTGATCAGCGCAAGCATCCGACCGTCCGCGAGTTCATGCAGGCGGCCGAAGCCGCGAAAGCCGCGCCTCGCGGACGATCCGTCCGCGGAGGTTTTCGTTAGCAGCGCTTCGCGCCGCACCACGCGTCCGCCCTCGATGACGACATGTTCAATCGAGGCCGTGATCGCCTGACCGGGAAAAAAACGGTCCCGGATGAAGTCGTATTGGATGTTTTGCTTGAAGTAGAGCACGTGCGCGCGTCCCGCCCGATCCAACAGGAGGTCCAGGTTGCGCATCGCACCGGCCGTGTCCTCGACCGAGTCGAGCTCCAACGGACGCCCGAAGCCGTTGGCGACGTCCGGCGTCCAGGCATAGAAGAGGCGGCGAAAGGCGTAGTCCCACTCGCGCTGGAGCATGCGGAACTTCTCTTCCTTCCACGCTTGATTGGGCTCCACGATGTCGCCGATCGCGAGTGCGCAGGCGAAATGATCGCGCAGGACGACCTGGGGATAGCACGCGCGAATGGGAAAATGCAGCCCCGGCAGGGGATGCCAACCACCGGCAGCGTCCCGCAACGTCGGCTGGTAATCGTCCCCGTCGATCATCAGCAACAGCAACTCGCGCGCAACGGGGTCGGCGGCGAGGCCCCGATAGGAATGCTGGCGAAACGTCGTCCCGGGAGGGAAGGCGGGCGCGAACAGACGAACGTCGTCGTTGTCACGGGGATCGTTCACGGCGAAGGCCGGCAGCACCGGCTGACAGAACCACCACCGACTTCCCTCCGCATCCGAACCGCGCTGCATCACCTTCGGGTTGGCGGACAAGACCAGGGTGTCGTTGTCGAGCAGGGCGATCGGGCACGGCTCGCGTTCTGTCGCCGCCGGTCCCACGCGCACTTTTTCCCATGCGGCTTTCGACGCTGACCGTCGCCACAGTTCCCAGTGGGTGTTGCAATAGGGCTTTGCCCCGGCGTCCGTCACCAGGATCGACGTCCAGACCGCGCCGCCCTGCCGCACGAGCATCGGGGCCCCGAAGGCCCACAATGGATTGGCGCCATTGCCAGGCAGAGGTGTCGATGTGATCGTCTCGTCCGCAAGCACGCGAACTCGGAGGGGCGCGGCCGCGCGGGACGCAGTCGCCGCCATGGCCAGAAGTATCAACAGGCGCCCCGTGCAGGACAAAGTCGCGCGAAAAGTCCGCAATCTATTTCTTTGAAATAATCCACGCATGGGGCGGAGGGTTTTCCCTCGTGAATGGGGAGATTGTTCTTGAAACTCCAGTCACTAAAATCAATGAAAAATGTTCCATTTTTCGGCGTCCTTATGAAATAACTCTCCGCCCGCCGCCTCCTTCGACCCTGACGTTTTCATGACCTCCCCCACCCCCACCGAAGGCACGATTCACCTTGCCGATCTCTCCCGCTGCGAGCCGGCGGAACATCTCTCGCGCGACCGGGTGCGGGGAAAATGGCGCCTCGTCGATTTTGCCGCGGACGGCGTTGATGGCACCATGGTGTTTGCGGTGCCCTGGCGAGGGCGCGGCGCCGATCGCGCTGCCGATCGACGTGCGCGGGTATTATCGCGTCTACGTCGGGATCAACTTCTCGCGGTATCCGTGGGGCGACCGGCTGCATCACCTGCCGTGGCCGCTCTATGGCCAGGTGCAGTTGAAGCTCGAGGGCGACGCGGGTTATTCGCGGTTCGCCTTCGAGGGCGGCTGGGATGGCGATCTCGTGGATTCGAAAACGCTCCGCGGCAGTCGCACCTACCTCAGTATCCAGGAAACGATGTGGCGCGTGCACGAGTTCACGGGCCCGACGCGCCTGTGGATCGCGTCGATGGAGGAGCCATACAGCGACATCGCGGGCGCGCGCCTCAGCAATCTCAGCTACGTGAAGCTCGTGCCCGTGTCCGCCGGGGAGCGCGCGCAGTGGGAGCAGCTGAAACCCCGCCCGGAAACGCGGAACCTCGCGATGATCTGGTGCACCGGGATGTTCAGCGGTCACGCCATGGGCTCGCCGATGTATCACCCGACCTCGGTCGACTGGTATCGCGACGAGATGGCGCCGTTCGTCAACACCGACATCGGCGTGTTCATCTTCGAGGCGATCCGCGGCAACCTTGCGATGTATCCGACGAAGGTCGGTGACATTGGCACGCCCGACAACACCTGGGATCCGTCGTGGGTCGACCCCGTCGCCACGTTCCGCGACCTTGCGCGCGAGCACGGCATGAAGATGTTCGCCGGCCTGCGCATGATGGGACCGGGATTTCCGATGATCGACGAGCCGATCGGCTGGGGAAACTTCTATTGGCAGAACCAGCAGTGGGCGAAAAAGGATCGCGAGGGCAATCCCTGCACCAACGTCTCCCTCGCCTACCCCGGGGTGCGCCAGCACTGGCTCGCGATGGCGCGGGAGACGCTGGACTACGGCATCGACGGCATCACGCTCTACCTGCACCGCTGCCAGCCGTTCGTCCTGTTCGAGGAGCCGGTCGTGGACAGCTTCCGCGAGAAATACGGCGCCGACGCGCGCGAGCTGCCGATGGAGGATCCGCGCCTGCGCAAACACTGGGCGGGTTACGTGACGGAGTTCGTGCGCGAGATGCGGGCGCTGGTGAATGCGAAGCCCGGGCGCAGTCTCGCGGTGATGTTCTTCGGTGCGCCGTTCAAGTACCGACGTCGACGACGCCTACAATCCCCTGCGCTACAACTGTGACGTCGACACCTGGCTGAAGGAGGGTCTCGTCGACTACCTGTTGCCGATGGTCGCCGCCGATCCCAGGGCGCTGGCGCACTGGCGCAAGCTCGCCGGACCGAAGGTGCACATCTGGGCGGACCTGATGCCGCGGATGCAGCCCGGCGCCGAGTTTGCGAAGCTTGCGCGCAAGTACTATGACGCCGGCGCCGACGGCCTGTGTTTCTGGGATGGCGAACGCCGCCCGCCCCACTCCAGCGAGTGGACGGTGATGAGCCGGCTCGGCCATCGCGACCAGCTCGAGTTCCTCGAGCGCGAGGCGCCCAGCTTCTATCGGTTCTACCAGCTCGACAAGCTCTGGGGTTTCAACGCGCAGCTTTCATTCAAGGACGGCTGAGAACTGCGCGCTCCTGCCGCTCGCACGCGGTCCCGATGGCGGATGGCTGCAGCGCTGATTTTCCCGCGAATCAATTCAAGAAATCCACGCTCATGAAAACATTCGTCCTGGCAGTGCTCTTCGCCACCGTCGCCGGCAATGCCCACCCCGCGGAAGTGGGCGGCGTCAATGAACCCACGACGCAGCCGCCATCCTCGGCCACCGAGGCCTGGGCGCCCGTGCCGCCGATCATCACGGCGGAACCGGGTCAGCCTCCTTCGGACGCCATCGTCTTGTTCGACGGGTCGGATCTCGACGCTTGGGAGTCGGCCAAGACTCCCGGCCAACCCGCGCCATGGAAACTCCAGCAAGGTCTGCTGGTCTGCCGGCCCGACAGCGGCAACATTCGCACGAAAGCCGCGTTCGGTGACATCCAACTGCATCTCGAATTTCGCACGCCGGCGGTCGTCACGGGCAGCGGTCAAAAGCGCGGCAACAGCGGCGTGTTCTTCATGGGGCGCTATGAACTCCAGATCTTGGATTCGTACGACAACAAGACGTACATCAACGGCCAGGCCGGCGCGATCTACAAGCAGCACGCGCCCCTCGTCAACGCCTCGCGTGCCCCGGGAACGTGGCAGACCTACGACGTCGTGTGGATCGCCCCGCGCTTTGACCCGGCGGGAAGACTTCTCAGTCCCGCCCGCGCGACGGTCTTCCAAAACGGCGTGGTCGTGCAACACGACGTCGTTCTGCGCGGGTCGACTGCGAACCGCGGCGCACCGGCCTACCAGGCCCATGCCCCCAAGCTGCCGCTCGAGCTGCAGGATCACGACAACCCCATTGCCTTTCGCAACATCTGGGTGCGGGAGATCGCGCTGCCCTGAGCGCACCCCGTTCCCGATTCGCCCCGCCCCGTGCCTGATCCCCGCCCATCACCGCTCACCGGCTTTGTCGCCGGCGCCTGGTTACGCGCGACGGACGCGGTGATCGCGCGCGAGAATCCCGGACGGAGCGACGAAACGGCGGTGAACTGGTGCCCGGCTTCGCCGGCTGATGGCGCGCGGACGATGGACGCTGCGGCGCAGGCGTTTCCCGCCTGGGCGCAGACGCCACTCGACCAACGCGCCGACGCGCTCACCGGTCTGGCGGAGGCGATCGAACACGAGGCGGAAAGTTTCGCGGCGTTGATCGTGCGCGAAAACGGCAAGACGCGGCGCGAGGCCCGCGCCGAGGTCCAGGCAGGCCTCAAGGACGCGCGTTACCTGATCGAGCAGGCGCGACGCGATGCGCGGCCCGACCGCACCTCCACCGCCGACGCGGCGGTGCACAGCGAAGTTCGCGCGGAGCCGGTCGGCGTTTACCTCGTGATCACGCCGTGGAATTTTCCGCTCGCGACGATTCTGCGGAAACTCTTTCCCGCCCTCGTCTACGGCAACACCGTGGTGGTGAAACCATCCGAGCTCACGCCGGGTCCCGCGCATCGATTGTTTGAACGGATCGTGGTTTCCGCGCTTCCGGCGGGTATCGCCGCGCTCGTGCTGGGATTCGGTGCCGAGATTGGTCCGACGCTGTTGCGGCATCCCGCGTTGCGCGGCGTTTCGTTCACGGGATCGACGGCGAGCGGACTCGCGATCGCCCGCGCCACGGCGGGTCGCGATGTGCGCCTGCAACTGGAGATGGGCGGCAAGAATACGCTCGTCGTGCTCGCCGACGCCGAACTCGAACCGGCCGTCGAAGCGGCGATGGTCGGCGGCTTCAGTTGTGCGGGCCAGTGGTGCACGGGAACGGGACGGGTGATCGTCGAGGCCCCGATCGCGGACAAATTCTGCGCCGAGCTCGTCGAGCGCATCGAGCACCTGCGCCTCGGCCCCGGGGATGATCCTGCGACCGGGATCGGTCCCGTCATCACCGCCGCGCGCGTTGAGGCAACGTTGGGCGCCATCACGAAAGCAGTCGCATCCGGAGCCCGGGTCCGCTGCGGCGGCGGCCGGGCCACGCTGCCGAACGGCGTGCGCGGTCACTTCCTGCAACCCACCCTGATCGATCAGGTGACCGAAGGCATGGACGTCCTCGTCGACGAACTTTTCGCACCCGTCCTGCCCGTGGCCGTCGCCCGTGATCGCGAACACGCCCTGCACCTGGCGAACACCGGCAATTACGGTTTGTCCGCATCCGTGTTTTCCGCGGATGCGGCCGCGGCGGAAACCTTCGCCGCGCGAATCGAGGCCGGCATGATCCATGTCAACCTGCACACCGCCTACCGCGAGCCCGCACTGCCGGTCGCCGGCTGGCGCGACTCCGGTCGCGGGGTGCCGGAATGTGGCCGGTTCGCCCGTGAGTTCTTCACCCGACCGCGCGCGGTCTATCTTCGCCGTTGATGAAGCTCACCGCCATTCGCGCGCGCACGGTTCCGATGCCCGCCGGGATCCGGAACGCGCGCGTCAGTTTCGCCGAGCTCACCGGATCGATCGTGGTGGTCGAATCGGATGTCATCCGGGATGGACGGCGCGTGACCGGCCTGGGCTTTGGGTCGATTGGCCGCTACGCCGCGACGGCGATCATCACCGAGCGCCTGATGCCGCGGCTGCTTCGGGCCGCACCGGAGGACTACACGGATGCGGCCGGCAACAACATCGATCCGCTGCGCGCCTGGGACCTGATGATGCGCAACGAAAAACCTGGCGGACATGGCGAACGTTCCACCGCGGTCGGCGCGGTCGACATGGCGCTGTGGGACCTGGCCGCGAAGATCGCGGGGCAGCCGCTGTGGCGGTTACTCGCCAATCGCTTCAACGGCGGCCGCTGCGACGACGTCGTCTCCGTATACGCCGCGGGCGGTTACTATCACGAAGACGGCGGCATCGACGCCCTGCGCCGCGAGGTGGCCGGCTATTTCGAGGCAGGCTACGGCGCGGTTAAGATCAAGATCGGCGGCGCCAGCCTTGCTGAGGATGTGCAGCGCATCACGGCTGCGATCGCGGTCGCCGGCGACGGTTCGCGTGTGGCGGTGGACGCGAATGGTCGCTTTGACCTGGAGACCGCCTGCGCCTACGCCGGGGAACTCTCGGCGCTTGAGGTGCGCTGGTTCGAGGAGGCGGGCGATCCGCTGGACTACGCACTGCAGGCGGAACTCTCCCGGCGCCATCCGATGCCGTTCGCCACGGGCGAAAACCTGTTCTCGCATCCGGACGTGCGCAACCTCGTGCGGCACGCCCGACTGGATCCCTTGCGCGACACGCTGCAGATGGACCCGGCGCTTTCGTATGGACTGCCGGAATACCTGCGCATCCTGCGCGTGCTCGAGGACGCCGGCTGGTCGCGGCGCCGCTGCATCCCGCATGGCGGACATCAGTTCTCGCTGCACCTGGCCGCCGGTTTGCAGATCGGCGGCAACGAGGCGTATCCGGGCGTGTTCCAGCCCTTCGGTGGGTTTGGTCCCGGCGCTGTCGTAACCAACGGTACCATCAAGCCGCCCGATGTTCCCGGCATCGGCATCGAATTGAAACCCGAGCTCCTGGCGGAATTTCGTCCGCTGCTGGGGGCCTCCGCCTGATGAGCCGCGGCCCGTCATGGACGATGGCGCTGGGCGCCACGGTGATCGCTGCCAAGGCATCGCTCTCCGCTGCGCCGTGGCAGGTCACCGCGGCCGGCCGCCCAGTCGCCGTCGAACACCTGCAACTCTCGCAGCCGTCTGCTCCGGACGGTGAGGCGACCGCAAACCACTGATCCAAACCCATGGCGCGTCCTCCGAATCTGCTCTTTATCTTCAGCGACCAGCAACGTCCCGACACGCTGGGCGCCTACGGCGTGGCGAACGCGCACACCCCGCAGCTCGACGCGCTGGCAGCGCGCAGTGTTGTGTTCGAGCGCACCTACTGCACGGAACCGATCTGCACGCCGTCGCGGGCCGCGCTGATGACGGGCCAGTGGCCGCATCAACTCGGCGTCACGGTCAACGACACCCTCCTGCCGAAATCCGCGCGCGCCTTGCCGGAGATGCTCCCGGGTGACCATCACTGCGCCTACAGTGGCAAGTGGCACCTCGGCGACGAGATCATCCCCCAGCACGGCTTCACCCATTGGACCAGTGTCTCGGACGGTTATCGCGATGGTTACCGCAAACCGGATTACCTCGAACAATTCAGCGACTACTACCACTACCTGCGCGGCCAGGGGCTCGAGCCCGAGTACGAATTCTGCGGCGCGAAGACATTTCGCGTGACGCGCACCGCCCGCCTGCCGTTCGGGCAAACCAAGCCGATGTTCCAGGCCCGCGCCGCGCGCGCGTTCATCCGCGAACAGGGCGATAAGCCGTTTGTCGCGTATGTGAGCTTCATCGAACCGCACCGGCCCTACTACTCGCCGTGCGACCATCTGCATCCGCCGGAAAACGTGCCGGTCGGTCCGGAGTTCCGGCAACGGCCGCCCGCCGGCGTGGCCCTGGTGAAGCGCATGCTCCACGAGCACTTCCTCGAAAAGGGCGAGATCGACGGCGAGGACATCACCACCGACATCGGCTGTCGGCGGCTGCGCTCCCGCTATCTCGGCATGTGTTCGCTGATCGACACGGCGGTGGGCGAGATGCTCGCCGCGCTCGACGAAACCGGCCAGCGCGAGAACACGATCATCGTCTACACGTCGGATCACGGCGATCTGGTCGGCGACCACGGTCTCTGGGGCAAGTCCTGCCTCTACGAATCGTCGGCCCGCGTGCCGCTGATCCTGCACGTGCCGGGCATCGCGGCGCGACGGATCAGCGCGCCGGTGAGCCAGATCGATCTGGTGCCGACGCTGCTGGAGGCGCTCGGCGCCCCCCGACCCGATCACCTCGCGGGCCGGAGCTGGCTGCCGCTGCTGCGCAGCGCAGAGGGCGAGGACATGCTCGGCGATGTGTTCGTGGAGTTCGAGGGCGACGACGGGCTGCCCAAACGCGGTCCGCAAAGTCCGTTTCCGGAGGCGTGGCACGATCAGATTCGCGGGCCGTGGCGCAGCATCATCACGCGCGAGGGTTGGAAACTGAACCTCAGCCCCACCGACAGCTGCGAACTCTACGATCTCAACCGCGATCCCACCGAAGCGCACAATCTCCATGCCGATCCGCCCCAGCAGGCCCGCGTGCGCGACCTCACAACGCGCCTGCGCGCCTGGCAGGAGCGCACGTGCGACCTCGCCACGCTTCCCACTCCGTAACCCGGCGAGGGTCACGCCGCCCCTCCGCGTTCCCCGTGGATCGTATTCTCAACTCGAAGTCGTCCCCATGCCCATGACCTCCTTCTTGACCCCCCAATGCCTGCTCCTGGCGCTGGTTGCGCTGGGCCCGGTTTCGACCGCGCGTTCCGCCGACCGCGCGATGCCGCCGCCGGTCGCCAGGATCGCCGACGAGCCGGTGGTGTACACCGGACACGAGCAGGCCGACAAACGCTGGTATCACGGCGGCTTCCGGGCGGCGATCGGCGTGCACAAGATCCAGGTGCTTCGCGCCAACCGCACCCTCGCCCCGGAAGGCGGCACCGTCGGCTGGACCTACAACCACGCACCCATGCTCGCCTACTGGCAGGGCCGCTTCTGGATGAACTACGTTTCCAACCTCGTGGAGGAACACGGCCGGCCCGGCCGCACCGGTTTTCTGTCTTCCGATGACGGATACCATTGGACGAATCCGGTCGTGGGGTTTCCCGTCGTCGGACTGCCCGAGATCAAGCCGCCGCCGCGTTACTTTGGCGGACGCGACCTGCCCGTTCAGCCGGAGGGGACGCCATCGGTCATGCACCAGCGCATGGGCTTTTATGTGGCGCCGAACGGCCGGTTGCTCACATCCGGCTTCTACAGCTATTGCCCGAGCGTCCGCTTCGGCCCCAACCGCGGGCAGGGCCTGGGCCGGGTCATCCGCGAAGTCCGCGCCGACGGCAGCCTCGGTCCGATCTACTTCGTGCGCTACAACCGCCACGCCGGCTGGAGCGAAAGCAACACGCCGTTTCCGTTCTACCAGCAAAGCGAGGATCCGGGCCTGGTCGCGGCCTGCGACGCCCTGCTCGCCGACAAGCGGATCACGCTGCAATGGTGGGAGGAGGATCGCGGGGATGATGGCTTCTTCACCTTCCCGATCCCCGATGACCTCAAGGTCTCGGACCTGACGTTCGGCCCCGTCCCGGAGGACGACGTCAACTACATCGAGCCGAAGGCGTTCAATTTTTATGAGCGGCCCGACGGCGTGACGGTGGGTCTGTTCAAGAGCGGCCTCGCCGCCACGAGTACCGACAAGGGCAAGACCTGGGTGAAGGGGCGGCACCCGTTCCCCGAAGCGGCCGCAAAGATCTGGGGACAACGGACCGACGACGGCCGGTATGTCCTCGTCTACGATCACAGCGCCACGAACCGGAACCGGTTTCCCCTCGTCGCCGTGTCGAGCGAGGACGGATACGCTTTCGACAACCTGCTCTACCTCCACGCCGAGGTTCCGCCCATGCGTTACCGCGGCGTGAACAAAAGCGTCGGTCCCCAGTATGTTCGCGGCATCATCCCGGGGAACGGCAATCCTCCCGGCGATCAATTCTGGGTCACCTACAGCGTGAACAAGGAGGACCTCTGGGTGGCGCGGACGAGGATTCCGCTGTCGGGCACGGCGACGGCCCATCTGGATGAACACTTCGAGAAGGCGAAGACCCTCGCCGATCTCGAGACCTGGAACCTTTACCTCCCGCAATGGGCGCCGGCCGCGCTGGTGCCGGATCCATGGGATGCTTCCAACCAGGTGTTGGAGCTGCGCGACGAAGAGCCATACGACTATGCCAAGGTCGAGCACGTGATCCCTTCCAGTCCGCGGGTGCGCGTTTCCTTCCGGGTGATGCAACAGGCTTATGGACTGAACGGGCTGGAATTCGAGGCGCAGACGGCGCGCGGCGGACGGCCGATGCGGTTGTGGTGGCTTCCCCACCAGATCGGTTTTGACGTCGCCGGCACTGAAGCGGAGCGCACGGCCACCGACATCGGCCGCTGGCACCGGATCGTGCTCGAGCTCAACTGTCCGGACGAACGCTACTCGGTGTCGATCGACGGAAAAGTGGTTCACGCGAAGCTCGACCTGGAGGACAATCCGGATGCGATCGAGCGTCTCGTGTTTCGCACCGGTCCGTGGCGGATGGATGTGCGACAGCTCATCATGGACAAGGGCGAGCCCAGCGCCCCCGGTGTCTTTGACGGCGACCGGCCCGGGGCGGACGCCAAGGTGCCGGCGAGCATCTACCTCATCGATGACATCAAAACGGAACGTCTCTGACCCATCGCCGATCATGACTTCACCACGCCTGCCTCTCGCAACGCTGCGCCCGCTCGCCGGCGCCGGGCTCGTGCTGCTCCTCGGAACGACCGTCCTTGCGGGCGAGCCCCGATCACACCAGGAAATCCGCCGCTACGCCGTGCCCGAGGCGCGGCAGGGCGTCGCGGTCGACGACACGTTCTTCTACGCGATCACCAACTCGGCGATCGGCAAATACCGTCGCGACGACGGCACGCGGGTGGCGGGTTGGGCATGCGAGGAGGGCAAGCCGTTGATCCACCTCAACGCCGGCATCGTGGTCGGTGACCGGCTGTATTGCGCGCATTCGAACTACCCGGGCATTCCGTCGACGGGTTCCGTGGAGATCTTCGACACGGCCACGCTGAAGCACCTGGATTCCCACAGCTTCGGCCACGGCTACGGTTCGTTCACGTGGCTGGATCGCCGCGACGGCGCGTGGTATGCGTGTTTCGCCTACTACGGCAACCGTGCGCAGGAGCCCGGGCGCGATCCCTCGTGGACGCAGGTCGTGAAGTTCGACGACCAGTGGCGGCGCGAGGCGGCGTGGGTGTTCCCCGCCGAAGTCGTGGAGAAGTTCCATGACTACAGTTGCTCGGGGGGCGCGTTTGGTCCGGACGGCCGGCTCTACATCACGGGTCACGACAACCCCGAACTCTACGTGCTGGCGTTCCCCGACGCGGGTTCGACCTTCGTGCGGGTCGACACGATCAGCATCCCGGCCGAAGGCCAGGCGTTCGCCTGGGACCCGACCGACCCGTGGGTGATGTGGTCGATCCTCAAGCGCACGCATGAAGTCATCGTCGGCCGTGTCACAGCGGCCTCCGCGCCATGAGTCCGCCCGCCCATTCCACCCCCGGTCTCGCCGGTGCGCTCGGCGTCTTTCTCGTGCTCACGCTTTCCGCCCCGGCCGACCCCGCGCACCCGAACACCACGGGGCAGCCGCGGCTGATGCAGGGACCGGTGCTCGGCGCCGCCGGCCCCGGGGAGATGAACATCTGGGCGCGCCTCAACGGGCCCTACGCATTCTCCGTGTTGGTCGGCGAGACGACGGACGTGCTGACGGAATCGTCACGCGTGACGGCGACGCCCGAAAACGACTTTACGACGGTTGTCCACCTCACGGGACTGAAACCCGCGACCACCTACGACTACCGCGTGCTCGTGAACGGAAGGGGCCCGAAGTATTTCGACAAGAAGGTGGCGATGCAGTTTCACACGGCGCCGTCACCCGACCGGCCGGGGCGGTTCACGGTGGCGTTCAGCTCGTGCATTCGTTCGCACGAGGACCCGGTGCAGCCGATCTGGGACCAGGTGCGCGCAGCGCGGCCCGATCTTTTCCTCTGGCTGGGCGACAACGTCTATGCCGACACAACCTATCCGCAGTTCCTCGCCGAGGAATATCGCCGTCAGCTCGACGTGCCGAAATTACAGCCGTTGATGCGCTCCGTTCCGCAGCTCGCGATCTGGGACGACCATGATTACGGCCTCAACGATTCCGACCGCACCAGCCCGATCCGCGAGGAGTCGCTGGCTGTTTTCCGGCGCTATTGGACCAATCCCTCGTATGGTCTGCCGGATACACCCGGCGTTTTTTTCGCCTACCGTTACGGCAACGTGGACTTCCTCCTGCTCGACGGTCGTTACTATCGTGATCCGGACCTGGCACCGGACGACGCGGACAAGACCATGGTGGGCGCGGCGCAGTTCCAGTGGTTGGAGCGCAGCCTCAGGGCGAGCCGCGCCCCGTTCAAGGTGATCGTGTCCGGCAGCGGCTGGAACAGCTTCAAGGAAGGCGGCGACAGCTGGGCCTCCTACCGGCACGAGCGCGACCGGCTGTTCAACTTCATCCGGGACGAAGGCATCACCGGTGTCGTGCTGCTTTCCGGTGACACCCACCGCGGTGAAGCCAACGCGATGCCGTGGTCGGACCACGGCGGATACGATTACCCCGAGTTTGTCGCGTCACCGCTCGGCCAGGACACGACGGCGGAAACGACCATCTCCGCGCGTGAGCCGGCCCTCCGCGTGCCCTACGGCGGCGCGCCGAATTTCGGGCTGCTCGACTTCGACTGCGCCACCGCGGACCCGTCACTGACGTTTCGGCTCATCAATGTCTACGGCGACAGCGTCTACGACCCGATCACGGTGCGGGCTTCGCAACTGCACAACGGCGTGAGCCTCTGGCGGGAACTCGCGGATCCGGCCATTCAGCAGCGCTATCAGCCGCGCTAGCCGTCCTCCGATCCCGCCGGAGCGGCGCAGTCACGGCTGGCGGATTGCTTCCCAGGGCTGCAGCCGCATCGCGCGCACGACCGGGCGGGCGATCGCCACCGCCGTCGCCGCGGAGATCACCACCACGACAATGATGTAGACCCAGGGATCGCCCGGTCCGATCGCGCCGAGCAATTCGGCCCGCTGGAGCAACCTGGCCACGAAAAACGAAACCGCCCCACCGGCCAGGATTCCGGGCAGCACCTGCACCACGCCCTGCCGTGTCGCCAGGCCGGCGATGTCCTTTGCCAGGGCGCCGAACACGAGGCGGATACCGAATTCACGGGTCCGCATCGCGACCGAGAAGGACATCAAGCCATACAGGCCGATCGCCGCCAGCACGGTGGCCGCCCCGCCAAAAAGCATGAGCAGGAAGGTCACCGTGCGCGGGACCGCCAGATCCGCCGCAAGGTTGTCGAGCAGCGTGCCGACGTCCTTCGGTGCCTGGTTCGGGTCGATGCGAAAGATCGCCCGGCGGACGATGTCGCCCCAATCCGCCAGCGGACGACGCGGTCGCGCGACGACCGAGGAGGTTTCCTGGTCGGTCTGGGCGAAGGGACGGTAAAAGCCGGCGCCGCGGTCGAAGAAGTCGAGCAGTCCCTGTTGTCTCAGACCGGGTACAACGCCGACGATGGTCAGCCACTCGGACTCGCCGGCCACGCGAAAGCGACGGCCCACGGGATTTTCCCCGGGAAAAAGGCGGCGCGCCAGCGGCAGGTTCACGATCGCGACGGACAGCGCATCGCCCGTGTCGAGCCGCGTGAATTCCCGGCCCTGCAGCACATTCACCCCGAGCACGGAAAAGAAGCCGGGCGTTACGATTTCCCGCGCCGCACTGCCCGGGATGTTCGCCGCTCCGCCGGCCGCCTCCGCCCCCACCGTCTCGACCTTCACCCGCGGAACGCGATTCATCCCCTCGCGCGAAGTGAACGCAACCGGACCGAGCTGCGGGCAGGTTGTCTCCAGTTCGCGCTCGAAACCGTCGAAGAAGGCTCGCGCCCGCGCCGGTTCCGCGGCTGCGCCCCGCAGCGTGACGCGCGCCGTCAGAATCCGACCGGGATCAAACGGCAACGGCACCTCCTCCATGCTTTGCACGGCCCGCACCATCAGGCCGGCTCCCGTCAGCAGCGCGAAGGCGATCCCCACCTGGATCACGACCATCGCGGAGGTGAATCGACGGAGACGCCGGCCCACACCGGTGCGCTGGTCGTCCTTGAGCGCGGCGGCCGGGGCGATCCTCGATCCGTAAAGGACCGGCCCCAGACTCGCGGTCAGCGCAGCCACGAGCGTCGCCCCCACCACGAACACCACCGCGCCGGGCGTGATCGCAAACGGCGGAACCCAGAATGCGGCAAACGGCGCGAGATGGTGCCACAACAGCTTCACGCCAACCCCGGCAACGGCGATGCCGCCCACCGCGCCCGCGACGGAAAAAACGCCACACTCCGCGATGATCTGCGCCGCGAGGCGCAGGCGCGTCGCCCCCAGCGCGGTCCGGACCGCCAGTTCGTTTCGTCGCGCGGCAAAGCGCGCCGCCAGCAGGCTCGAGGCGTTGCAGCAGCCCATCAACAGAACGAGCACGGCAAACGCCTGCAGGGTCCACAGCCGCCGCACCATCGTGCTTCCGAGAACCGCCTGGTGCAGCGGCGTCAGGCGCACCATCTGCAGGCCCTCGTTCGTCGCGGGATATTCCCGGGCGAGCCGGGCCGCGGTCGTTTCCAGTTCCGCCGTCACGTGCTGCGGTTTCATCCCGGGGCGTAGACGCGCGCACACCGTCACCGGCTGGAAACCATTCTCCTCCCACACCGCCGGGTTTTTTCGTTCCGGAAACCAGATGTCGTTGTGCCGAATGAAACGAAAGTCCGGGCCCATCACGCCCACGATCGACCAGGGAGCGCCATCGATCAGCACCACGTGACCGATGATATCCGGATCGCCGCCAAACTCCTCGCGCCACAAGCGATCGCTGATCAGGACGACCGTCCGCCCGCCGGGCGTATCGTCGGCGGGTGCAAAGCCGGGACCGAGTGCCGGCGTTACGCCGAGGAAGCGGGTGAAATCGCCCGCGACCACATAGCTGGCGCAGCGCCGCGGCAGGCCGTCGTCGGCGCGCACCGACACCGTGCGTTCGTCGTAGGCGATGAACGACTCGATATCCGATCCCGCGGTCTCGCGAAAGCGCGCGAAGTCGCGCAGCGGCATCATGCGGTTCACGCTTCCGTCGCGTCGATCCACCTGGCCGACGTGAAACATCCGGTCGCCCTGCGGAAACGGCAGCCCGCGGAACAGGTAGCTGTCCAGGCAGGCATGAATGGTCGTGACCAGGCCGATGCTGAGCGCCAGCACTCCCACGATGAGCAGCGCGCCCGCCCGGTCTCCGCCGATGAAGCGCATGGACACGCGCCCGAGGCGGCCGACTGTTTTCAGCGTCCGGTCCGGCTCGGCCGCCGGGCCGGGGTCTTCTGCCGGTAGGGGGGAAGGCGCGGACATGACCAGGCCGGATGCGTTGCAGGAAAGGCGAAGATCGCGATGCGGTCAACGACCGCTGGAATTTCCGCCGAGACTTCGGACGAGTCTGGCCGCTTCGACTGCGGGCTCGCGCCCCTGGGCCGACCATTCCTTGAGCAATGCCGCGACCGCGCCGGTGTAGGTGACTTTCGAGGGCGTGACGGCGAACGACCGGGCCACCAGGGGGCTCGTGGGGTCGTGCCCGCGTTGGGCGTCCACGCACCGCTGGAAACGCGTCGTCCACTCCAGCTCCGGCAGGATCACGGTATAGCGGTGGTCGCGCGCGAGATCCGTCGCGAACCCCGGCCCCGTTCCACCGCCGCCGTTTGCTCGGGCCACGAAACCGGACCATGCCGTCTGGTCCTTTCGCGCGGCGAGGGCCGCGAGATACGCTTCGATCTCCGCCCCGGTCAATTCCGTCGTCACGGTTTCGTCACCGCGATCGCCGCCGGTGAGGTAGACGGCATTCACGTCGACCGTCCCGGCCGGCAGCGCACTCCGGATGATCTGTCCGGGATGGCAGAATGCGACATCGCTGCCCGCGGTGCGACGCAACGCCTCCGCCGCCACCCAGGCGATGTCCAGGCCAACCGGCGCCTGGTCGTGCGCGACCACCGCGGCCGCTTCGGGACACAACGCCTGTTCCCGGGCGCGAATCCAATCGAGCATGACCTGATCCACGGGCATGCCATCGTGGCGCATCGGCACGAGTTCGCCGTCGGCGGACGTGATCTCCTCCGAGTCCAGATCGACGACGATTTCCAGGCGGCCCACGTAGTTGGCGTAGCAACCCGCCTGCACGATCCGCGCCCCCGTCTCCGGGACGACCACCGGCGATGGAATCGCCTCGTGCGAATGGCCGCTCACGAACACATCCACCGATGGCGCCAGCCGCGACCACTCGGTGCATTTCTCGACGCCTTCATGGCAGAGGGCGATGATCAGATGCGCGGTCTTGTCCAGACGCCCGGCCTCGCGCTCCAGCGCACGTCCGGACGCCGCGAAGTCAAGGCTGCCGGATTCGCGCGGCACGATCATCCCGATCACCGCCACCCGCAGTCCATCGATGTTGAACATCCGCGACGGCGTGAAATCCGGGGTACCGTCGGGTTTGAGCAGGTTCAGGCACAGCAGCGGCTGGCCCAGCGCCTCCTCAAAACGGCGCAACCCGTCGCGGCCGGCATCCTCGTCATGATTGCCGATCGTGACGGCATCATACCCGATGCGACGCATGGCCTGGAAGGTCATGAGGTGATTCGTCCGGGCGGCGACGAGGTCACCCTTTTCCGCGACGTCGCCAGCGTCGAGCAGCAGCACATCCTGCCGCTGCGAGCGCACCTGCTGCACATAACCGGACACGTAGGGCAACCCGCCCTGCCCGTCGTATCCCGGGCGCACATGATCGTGCAGGTCGTTCGTGTGCAGGATCAGCACGCGGCCGCTGGCGGCCATGCCGTCGGCCGCAACCGCGACAATCGCGGCGAGCGCGAACAACGCGTTGAGGAAGCCTGAGCGGCGGAATCGAATCAAAGCAGGCATCGTGAGGTGACGGCGGAGGGTTCAGGAATCCGCCGCGGCGCCGGCGTCGGCGGTCTGAAGATCATCGATCCAGTATTCCGATCGTGTGACCCGCTCGTCGACACCGGGAAGATCCTCCGTGTCGAAGCCGTTCACCGTATCGTTGCCATGCTCGACGTAGGGCGGCGCAACCCAGCCGCGGAACGGGCCGGTGCGAAAGACCACGCGTGCCAGGGAGTCGACCCGCTCGCTGAACGGTATCGGCGCGCTCACCGCGCCGGCGTCGAGCCGCACGGTGTACGACTGCTGCGCGCAATCGAAGTCGAGTTCGACCTGATGCCACAGGTGCGGGTCGAGCGGATGCAGTGCGGAGGCCACCTGACCGCTGTCGAAGGAAAACCAGGACTCGTCAACCCGCATGCGCATCGGACGTCCGCCGCGCTGGTCCTGCACCTCGACGTCGAGCGCGTTGCTGCGCGCCACCGTGCGCGCCTGCACGCGAAATGACACGCGCACGTGCCGGCTTTCCGGGAAGATGCGTTCGGCGAGCGCGTAATCGCAGGGATCCTCGTCGGCCAGTTGCAGCACGTGGTTGGAGGTGCCTGACTCGGCGACGACGTTCACCGGCGCCCGCTGCGGGACGTAGAGATTCCAGCGGCGGAGATCGGCGACACTGGCGGCGTGTTCAAAATCCTCCCGGAGGGAAGCCGTCTCGCGGCCGTTGATCGGAACCGTTGTGCGCGAGATCCAGATGTCCTCCTTGTTCATGCTGTAGACGATCCACATGTCGTCCCCCGGCGGCCGGGCGTTCACCTCGGTGATGCCGCGAAAGTAGGCCAGCCCCGGCGTCTTGTAACTGCCCTGGTAGCGGCGCGGAGGCACCTCGCCACCGAGACAAAGCATGGTGTCGAATGTCATGCCGTCTTCACCCGTGAACACCACCATGGGGAAACGGTTCTTCCGCGTGGCCGACTGGTCGTGCACGATCGCGAAGCGGCCGTCCGCCGTCCGCTGGCCCCAGGTCTTGGCGCCGCAGGTCCACAACGAATGGTTCTGCACGATGGGAGTCCAGGTGTGGCCGCGATCCGGGCTCAAGGCGGAGGACCGGTTCTTCCACAACCCGACCACCACGCCGTCCGGCCGGGTGTACCATGCGAAGGCCTTGCCCGCCCCCGCGGAGGTCGTGATCTTCGCCGAGAATGTCGCCGCACCCGCGACCTGGCTGGGATTGATCGCATAGAATCCGTCGTCGGCGCGATCCTCCTCCCACCATTGGAGCGTCGCGAGCCTGTCCTGCAGCAGCGCATCGCACGCGGCGACCAACCCCGCGTCGGGGCTCGTCCGATAAAACGGAAAGGTCGTGTTCGACTCGTCGAAGCCGGCGTGGCGGTTGTAGCGAATGAAATACACCGGCCCGGTGCGGCCGTCGGAAAACACCTCGGCGACGACGCGCCCGAGTCCATTGCCGGCATTCGGCGAGTTCCGCGGCGTGGCGGCGTAGCCATAGAAGCCGAGCGCGAGCAGCCGGCCGTCCGGCGCCGTGTAGAAGCCCATGCGCTGATGCATCACGGCGGGAGTCCCGGCGTCGATGTGGATGCCGTCGTGGTCGATCTCCGGCAGTTGATACTCGGGAAAAACGATCGTCGGTGGCGACCAGTCGCGACTGTTCGTCGAGGTCAACAACAGCGTCCGCGTCGGCGGCGTGTGCTCCTGGAAGAGCCCGCTCAGATAGAGGAGCTGGAAACGCCCCTGCCAAAAGGCGAGGTAGGGCTGGTGATTGTAAGTCCAGCCGGCCACGCCCCCCTCGGCGGGATGGGTGCGGTTGGCGCGGAATGCCTGGAACTGGTGCACGCCGACCGCGTGCGGCAGCCGTCCGTCGTGCCGCGTCTTCTCCGGTTGCACCTCGCCGAGGTAGCGCACCGGTTCCTCCTGGCCTGGGAGAACCGAGGGAGCGGCGGCCGCCGACCGGGGAGCGGCCAGCAGGATACACCCCACCATGCCCAGGGCAGCGCGCGATCCGGCATGCCGGCCGCAGCGTCGGCCGATGCGGCGCAGCCACGGCAGCCCGCGAGGCAGGAATTCACGGCAACAAGAGGTCACAGGCGGTAGGCTTCGGGCCGTCGGGAGTTGAGAAACGATTCGGGATCACGGCGCAGGGCGGCCGGGCGCGACAAATTGATTTCCACGATCGACCACGGGGGCACCGCGAAGGTATCGTTCAGCACAATCTCACCCTTCGCGTCCGTGACGAGCGTTTGCCCGGGGTGCGCGAAGACGATCGGGGTCTCGCTCTCGAAGGACCGCGTGCGCATCACGCACGTGTTCTTCTCGTCATGCTGGCCGTAGGTGGGATTGAAGATGATCAGCGCTCCCTGCAGCGCGAGCGTGCGCACGGTTTCCGGCCAGCGCCGGTCTGCACAGATCATCACGCCAAAACGGCCGAAGTCGGCGCGAAAGACCGGCAGGCTGCGGCCCGCGACGAACTTCCGGTCGTGGCCGCGGCAATGGACCTTGTCGTAGGTACCAGCAAGGCGCCCGCGTCGATCATAGATCAAGGCCGAGTTCGCCACCCCGCCCCGCTCGACCCGGCGCGAGCAACCCAAGATCACCCAGGCCCGGTGCTCCCGCGCCCAGGCCGCCACCCGTTGCGCATGCGGCGACTCCGCAGGGTCAATCGCGTACTGGCGCAGGCGCGCCCGGGTGACATCCGGACGCGTCACCAGGTAGCCGTCGAGGAAACACTCGGGGGTAACGACGACGTCGGGCCGCTGGGGCGCGATCGCCGCCAGAATGTCCATCAACCGCGCCGCGTTCGCGTCCAGCTCACCCTTCGCGGGGTACGACCGCACGGCGGCCACACGCAGTTTCTTGAGCTCCTTGGCGGGCATGGGCAACGGGAAGCAACGCGCGAGTTCAGTCGCTGATTTCGTACAAGCGCACCTCGTCGCACCCGTGCGCCGCGACATAAAGCACCACGGCATCGTTTCCCCGCGGGATCACCGCCAACTGCGTCGGGCCGATCCCCACGTCGATCAACTCGTAGGCGGGATCCACGCCCCCGTCGCTCGACGGCCGGTAGAGACGCAATTCCTTGCGCTCGCGACGGCTGCCGGCGAGCAAGCCGGGCCGGCCCAGAAACGGGCCGGCCCACACGATGTGCCCCATCGCGAGGTCTTCATGGATCACGCGCCGCCGCCATCCCTGCGGCGTGCGCTTGTGCAGCGCGAGCATGTGGCCATGGAAGGGACTGATGGTAAAAATCTCCGGTTCGCCGTCGCCGTCCCAATCAAAGGCGAACGCATCGCTGTATTCGCCTTCCGCGATCCGTTCGGTTGGCCACGCCCCGCGCGGGTCCTGCGGAATGGGCAGAAAACACAGGCCGTCCATCGACGAGAGCAGGTACCCGGGCCGGGAGTCGCGCCCGAGCCGGGCGAAATCCATGCCATGATTCTTGCGCAAGCCCGGCACGATCGGTCGCATCGGCCAGGCCTCGCTCAGCTTCCCGGGCGCCTCCGCGAGATGGATACCTCCGGGCTGCGACCAGTCCTCGCGCTCCTCCTTGCCGCTGCAGAGGGTGGAGACCAGCAGCCAGTCCTGACTCGCATGACGCAGGTGCGCCACCCGGTGCGTGTAGGGCATCCGTCCGACGAGGCTCGGCTCCGCAGCAGTGTCGCCGTCGAGGTCATAGAGACGCAGGGTCGCCTCCTCCCCGTTGAAGCCGGGCTTGAACAGCGTCGTGCCGATCACGTAACGCCGTCCGTCGCGCACGAAGGGTGCGGTGCTGATGAACCCGCCCGGTTTCCGGGCGATCGCCCGCGGCGCAAATTCCGGAGGCTCGAAAAGGAGCAGCGAATCCTCGCCTTCACTGCCACACAGGAACGCCGGCAGGCCGCCTTTCGGAGGCAAGGGCAGGAGGGCGATGCTGTATCCGCGCACAAGTCCGGCGAGGGTGCGGTGTCGGATCTGCATCCGGCGGTTTGAAGTCATGAATCGCAGAGGAGCTTGGGTTGAATCGGATAAGTCCACGATGGAACTGCTCTAGTTACTTCATCGCTTGTTCCAGATTTCAAGATTAATTTCACTTGCCTATACTCAGTTTGATGCTTGAAAAATCCTCGCGCAAAGAGCGAAAGGCGGTCTTTGAACCCTTCCCACCGCACTGAAACCCAAAACCTTCTTTCATGGAAATTAGCCAGAAACCCGCGACCCGCGACCCGGTGGAAACCGTCATCCGGCCCGGAGTCATGATCTCCAACGCCTGGCCGCAATCGCGCGCCACCCCGGGTGCCACCGCCGCCGCGATTACCGAGGTCCTGGCCCGGCATCCGTTTTTCGAGTGTTACCAGACCGTGGACATCCCGACGGCGAAGGAACGCCGGCGCGTGCGCAACCTGCTCCAGGACCAGGGCCATCCCCAGACCTACACGTTGACGCGGGTGCTGGGTGAGCGGGGCTTGAGCCTGTCCTCCCTCGATTCCGCGAACCGGGCGGCGGCCTGCCAGGCGGTCGTCGCCGCGCTCGCGGATGCGGAGGAGGTCGGAGCCTCCTCCCTCTGTGTCATCAGCGGGCCCCGGCCGGAGGATCCCAACGCGCGCCCGCAGGCCCTGCGGGCGCTCGAGGATTCGCTGACCCAGATCTGCAGCGCCGCCCGCCGGCGGGCCCCGAATCTCGAGATTCTGATCGAACCGCTCGATCGCGACGCCCACAAACGCAACACGCTCGGGTCCACGGCGGAGGCGGTGACGATCTGCCACGAACTCGCCGAACGCGGCCTTGAGCTGAAGCTTTGCCTCGACACCGCCCACCTGGTGTTGAACGACGAATCACCGATCGACGCCGTCCTGCTCGCGCGCGATTACATCGCCGAATTCCATTTCTGCAACTGCTGCATCCAGCGCGAGCACCCGCTGTTCGGCGACCGGCACCTGCCGTTCGGCGCGCCGGGAATCGTCGACGAAAAGAAGATCGGCATCTGGATGCTGGAATTGCACCGTCACGGCTTCTTCAGTGCGCCGAACCGTCCCCGCGTGTTCTGCGAAGTGTGGAAACTGGACGACACGGAATCGATGGCGGTGGTGGCGCATTGCGAGGCGGCGCTGCAAAGAGGCTGGGAGTTCGCCACGCAAGCCCGCCCCCAGTGCCGGTGAAATCCTGTGCCCAGCTTTTGGACACCCGACGGGGGCGGGCGGACCGGGCGGTAGCCGGCGCTCGCGGTTGCTTCGCCCTGGTGGCGACGCTGGTCACCTTGTGCGGGGTGGCCGGTGCTCCCGCCGCGTTCTCGGCCCCGGCGCTTCGCCCCAACATCATCTTCATTCTCGCCGACGACCTTGGCTACGGCGACCTCGGCAGTTTCGGTCAGGAAAAGATCCATACTCCCCGGATCGACCGGCTCGCGCGGGAGGGCACGCGGTTTACGGACACCTATGCAGGTGCACCGGTCTGCGCGCCCTCCCGTTGCGTGTTCCTGACCGGCCGGCACACCGGCCACGCCCGCATCCGCGACAACAGTCCCGAAGTCGGCGGCGAGCTCGAGCCCTTCGGCGAGGGCAGCCTGCGCCTCTCGCTGACTGCCGACGACTGCCTGGTGTCCGAAGTGCTGAAGGCGGCCGATTACGCGACCGGCGCCGCGGGCAAGTGGGGGGTGGGCGAACCCGGTTCGCGGGGCACGCCAACGCAGCATGGTTTCGATGCCTGGCTCGGTTACCTCAACCAGAACCACGCACCCTACTACTATACGGACTTCCTGTGGGAGAACGAACGACGACGCCCCATCGCCGAAAACCGCGATGGTCACCGCATCGTGTACAGCAATGACCTGTTTCGCGACTTTGCCGTACAGTTCATCGCCGACCATCGCGACGGGCCGTTTTTTCTCTATCTGCCGTTCACCATCCCGCACGACCGGATGGAGGTCCCGACGCTCGGCGCCTATGCGGATCGGGACTGGCCTGACGAGATGAAGACCTACGCCGCGATGGTCACGCGCCTGGACGGCTACGTCGGCGACATCATCGACGCGCTCGACCGTCATGGCCTCGCGGCCAACACCCTGCTCATCGTCTCCTCCGACAACGGCGCGGTCCGCCGTGATCGCACGACGTTCTTCCATTCCAACGGCGCCCTGCGCGGCAGCAAGGCGACACTCTCCGAGGGCGGGCTGCGCGTACCGGCGATCGCCCGCTGGCCAGGCCATGTGCCGGCCGGTCGGGTCAGTCCTGTGCCCTGGGGATTCGTCGACCTGTTTCCCACCTTTGCCGCCCTCGCCGGCGCGAAGGTTCCGTCCGGGCTTGATGGGAAAAACATCCTCCCGGTCCTGCTCGGCAGGAAAACCGAGGCGGACGAGCGCTACTTCTATTGGGAGTTCCCCCGCGACCGCCTCTGGCAGGCCGCGCGCCATGGTCGCTGGAAGGCGGTGCGCTTTGCACCGGATCAGCCGCTGGAACTCTACGATCTGGCCGACGATCCCGGAGAAACGCGCAATGTGGCCGCCTCGCATCCGGTCGTGGTCGCGGACCTCACGGATTTCCTGAACCGGGAACACGTCCCTTCACCGCATTGGCCCACCGAGTAGGCAAAACGATGGCAAATCCCCGGACGCCAAACATTCTCCTGCTCTGGACCGACCAGCAGCGCAATGACACGCTGCCCTGCCACGGCAATACGGTGATCCAGGCTCCGACCTTGCGGCGGCTCGGCGGGGAAAGCTTCGTGTTCCGCCGCGCCTATTGCACCCAGCCCGTGTGCACACCGTCGCGCGCCTCCATCCTCACGGGCCTGTGGCCCCACCGGCACGGTTGCATCACCAACAACATCCCGCTTCCCGCGCACCTCCGCACGCTCGCGGAGATGCTGCCGGACGACTACGACCGCGCGTACTACGGCAAGTGGCATCTCGGCAGCGAACTCTCCGCGCAACATGGTTTCACGGACTGGCGAAGCATCGAGGACGGCATCTATCGCGACTACTACGCGCGGGCCGAGGACCGGCAGCGCCGCAGCGACTACCATCAGTTCCTGCTCCGCAACGGATTTCCGCCGGACACGGTCGGCAAAGACGGGGCGGAACTCTTCTCCCGGCCGTTTGCCGCCGCCATGGCGGAATCGTTCACGAAGGCGTCGTACCTGGCCGGCGAGGCCGAGGCGTATCTGCGTGCGCCCGGCCGCGCCGACCGGCCCTTCTTTCTCAGCGTCAACTTTCTCGAACCCCATCCGCCAAACTTCGGTCCGCTCAATGCGCTGCATGATCCCGCTTGCGTGCCGACCGGTCCGGCGTTCGCCCGGGTGCCCGGCGACCACGACGGTTCCCGGCACCTGCGACGCGTGCGCCACGAGATCGCAACCAACGGCTACAAACGCCACCCGCTGCGCCACGCGGATGACTGGCGGCGGTTTCGCGCGAATTACTACGGGCTCGTCACGCTCGTCGACCGGGCGCTCGCCCGGATCCTGGCCGCGCTCGATGCGTCTGGCGCCGCGGAACATACGATCGTCGTGTTCACGTCCGACCACGGCGAAATGTGCGGCGACCACGCGCTCGCGCAAAAGGGCGTGTTCAACGAACCCTCCACGCGCATCCCGCTCCTGATCCGCGCGCCGCAACTCGGCCGCCGGCAGGTCATGCTGGACGGGCCCGTAAGCCAGGTCGACCTCGTCCCCACCCTGCTCGAACTCGCCGGCGCCGCCGTTCCCGTCGAGGTGCAAGGCACCTCCCGTGCCGGTGTGCTGTGGAACCGCGCCGCCGGCTCCCCGGCCCGGGACTGGTCGGACGGACCCGTCGCCGTCGAGTGGCACGATCCCGATCACCCCGCGGAGGAAGGCCGCAGCCTCATCACGCCCGATGGCTGGAAGCTGAACCGCTACCGGGATGACCAGCCCGAGCTCTACAACTTGAACCAGGATCCGGCGGAACTGCACAATCTCGCGGACGGGCCCGCCCGGGGCGATCGCGTGCGGCAGCTGGACGACGCGCTACGCGCCTGGCAGGCGCGCAGCGGCGACGACTTCACCCTTCCCGATCAATGAACGCTGCCATGATGAACACCTGGCTGGGCATCGTCTCGGTCGCGTGCATCGCGACGGCCGCACCGCGCCCTGGACTCCACGCCGCGGACAACGCGGTGGTGCCGGCGGGCTTTCCCGTCACCGTTGATCCTGCGCAGGACGAATTCTGCCTGATTGTCGTGCCGGACACGCAGCGCTACGCCGCCTATTTTCCGGAGATCTTCCGCACGCAGTTCGAATGGATCCGCGACGCGGTGAAGCCGCTCAACGTGAAGTTCGTCGCGCACGTCGGCGACGTCGTCGAGGAAGGACGCGTTGAGGAATCGGTTGTCGCCGACCAGGCATTCGCGCTGCTCGACGGCGTCGTGCCCTACCTCGTCGTGCCCGGGAACCACGACCTCGACCGCCAGGCGTCCCGCCAGGGCCTGCGCGGTACGACCCGCTTCAACGCCGTTTTCTCTGATCCATCCTTTTCCGTTCACCCAAACTCCCAACCCCGGATTCATCATGTCCACCACGCGACGAAAGTTTCTGCACGCCGCGGCGCTTGGCACCCTCGCCGCCGCAGCGGTCGGCCGCAAGCTGGCCGCCGCCGACGCGCCCACCGTTTCCCCCAAGGGGCTCGCGAAGCGTCCCGCCCGCCCGAATCTGCTCTTCCTTTGGACCGACCAGCACCGCGGTGACAGCGTCCCGTGGGCGGGCAATACGACGGTGAAGGCGCCCAACCTCGGCCAACTCGCCGGGCAAAGTTTCTGCTTCGACCGCGCCTATTGCGCGCAGCCGGTCTGCACGCCGTCACGCGGCACGATCATGACCGGGCTGTATCCGCACAACCACGGCAGCGTGCAGAACAACATCCGCCTCGAGGCCTCGAAGAAGTGCCTCCCGGAGTATCTGCCGGGTGACTACGCCAGCGGCTACTTCGGGAAGTGGCACCTCGGCGACGAGATCCGCGCGCAGCACGGCTACAAGGAATGGCGCAGCATCGAGGACGGAATCTACCGGCAGTTCTACACCCACGAGGAGGATCTGAAGCTGCGCAGCAGCTACCACTATTTCCTCATGGGGCATGGTTTCCCACCGGATGAGGATTCCGACGGTGTCCCGTTGTTCTCGCGGAACATGGCCGCGGCGATGGCCGAGCCCTACACGAAGACCGCCTTCCTCGCGGACGAGGCGGTGCAGTTTCTCCGGGCGCGTCGCGACGGCCAGCCGTTCGTCCTCAGCGTCAACAGCCTGGAACCGCATCCGCCGACCTACGGGCCGCTCAACGAATCGCACAAACCCGCCGCCATGCCCACCGGACCGGCGTTCGCGACGCCGGTCGGTGACGGCGCCAGCCTGCTGCATCGCTCAACCTACGCGCGGTTTCGCCGGAAGGGCTACAAGAACCACCCGGTGGATACACCGGATGACTTCCGGCGGCTGAAGGCGAACTACTACGGCCTGATTCACATGGTCGACAACGCCTACGGTCGCATCCTGCGCGCGCTGGAGGAGTCGGGCCAGGCCGACAATACCATCGTGGTCTACACGTCCGACCACGGCGAGATGGCCGGCGATCACGGCCTGATGCAGAAGAGCGTTTTCTACGAACAGGCGACGCACGTGCCGCTCATGATCCACGTGCCGTGGCTCACGCGGCAGCAGGTGAAGTTCGCCGACCCGATCAACCTCGTCGATCTCGTGCCCACGCTCCTCGACCTGCTGCACGACGGCGTGCCCGCGGGGCTCGATGGCGAGTCGCGCGCCGGCGCCTTGCGCGATCCCTCGGCGTGGCGGGCCCGCAATGTCGTGGTGCAATGGACCGACGCCGACTTCGGCGCGGCGTGCCACGGCCGCAGCCTGGTGACGGCGGACCGCTGGAAACTGAACCTCTACCACGGCGACCGGCCGGAACTCTACGACTTGAACACCGACCCGGGTGAACTGCACAACATCGCCGGTGCTCAGCGGGATCGCGTCGGACGCATGACCGACGAGATCCGGAGCTGGCAGCAGGCCCACCGCGACGAACTCGCGTTGCAGGCGTGAGCGCCCCCGCGTATGTGTGCCGCACCATGGCTTGGCGCCGCTGCGCGTTCGCCCGGTTCCCTCTTCGCCGGCCGCGGACGTTGGCGTTCGCGGCGGGCGTCCTCGGAATGATCACGGCGATGAATCCCGTCCGCGCCGCCGAAGACCCGCAGGCCCTGGCCGACGAACGTCGGCGGGTGCAGGATCGTTTCCCCGCGGCTTTTGCCCCGGTGACCGACGTGCCCGGCCTGCCCCGCGTCTTGTTGATCGGGGACTCCATCTCGATCGGCTACACCCCTCCGGTGCGGGCGTTGCTCGCCGGCGTCGCCAACGTGCACCGGATTCCCGAGAACGGTGGCGCCACCACACGCGGCCTGCAGCAGCTCGACCGGTGGCTGGGCGACGGCCCATGGGATGTCATCCACCTCAACTTCGGCCTGCACGACATCGCCCGGCGGGACGGCACCAATCGCTCGGTGTCACCGGACGACTACGAAGCCAACGTGCGCGCGCTGATCAAGCGACTGCGTCACACGGGGGCGAGGTTGATCTTCGCCACCACCACGCCGGTGCCGCCGGTGCCGGATTCACCGCCGCGGCGCAATGCCGACGTGCGGGGCTACAACCAGATTGCCCGGCGCGTGATGCGCGAACTCGGCGTACCCGTGAACGACCTGTATGCGTTCATCGAGCCCGACCTCGCCGAGTTTCAGCAACCGAACAACGTGCACTTCATCGACGCGGGCTACCGTCGACTCGCTGAACCCGTCGCGGCGTCGATTGCTGCCGTCCTGCCGGCACGATAGCCGGCCTGCCGCCATCACCGATGGATGCCTCCGCCGCCACGCCCGGTCTGGTCGAACTCGCCTCGACCGTCCTCAAGATCATCCTGATCGACGTGGTCCTCGCCGGCGACAACGCCGTCGTGATCGCGCTGGCCGCGCGCGCGCTGCACGGGCGGCAGCGCCGTCTCGCGATCGGCCTCGGCGCGGGCGCGGCGGTGGTGTTGCGCGTCGCGCTGACGGTCGTGGCGGCGGACCTGCTTGACCTGCCGTTCCTCAAGGTCATCGGCGGCGTGCTGGTGGTCTGGATCGCGGTGAAGCTCCTCCGACAGGAGTCCGCCGAAGCGGGCCCCAGCGATCGCGGTGCCGCGAGCCTCCGACAGGCCATCGGCCTGATTGTCGTCGCGGACGTCAGCATGTCCTTCGACAACGTCCTCGCGGTGGCGGCGGCCTCCAAGGGCAGCCTCGCCCTGCTGCTGTTCGGTCTCGGCCTCAGCATTCCATTCGTCGTGTTCGCGAGCAGTCTGCTCGCGCGCTGGATGGAGCGTTTCCCGATCATCACGTATGCCGGCGCGGCGATCCTCGGTCACGTCGGCGGACACATGGTCATGACCGATCATGTGGTCCGGCAATACGCCGACCTGCCCGGCTGGCTCGTGCCGGTGGTGCCCTTTGCCGCCGCGGCCGGCGTGATCGCCTTCGCCTGGTATCTCAATCAACGCAAACGGCGGCAGGACGCCAATGCCATCCCAGCCCCCGTGCCCAACCCGGAGTAGGCGGCGTCACGGCGCCGTCCTCCACGACGATGTCGCGCGTGTCGTGGTTCGGCGTCAGCGTGGTCTTCACGACGATCCTGTCGTCGTCCGCGACCACCGTGCCCCCTTTCCGCCGGACGCCATGACGTTCCTCGATGACAACACCCGGGACCACGCATGATGCGATGCTCCATCCCATTGATGATGCCGTTTGCGCTGGCCGGCGCAGTCAGCGCGGCCTCGCTCGACCTCGCCACCGCCACGATCCCGGAATTGCAGCGCGCCTACGACGCCGGACTTTCGGCCGAAACCGTCGTCCAGGTTTACCTCGACCGCATCGCCGCCTACGACCAGGCGGGACCGCGGCTCAACGCGATCCTCGAGCTGAATCCGCACGCGCTCGACGACGCCCGCAAACTCGACGCCGAACGCCGGACCACGGGACCTCGCTCACCGCTGCATGGCGTGCCCCTCCTGATCAAGGACAACATCGACACGGCCGACCTGCCCACCACCGGTGGAGCGCAGGCGCTGCGTGGCCTGCGCCCGCCGCGCGACGCCTTCGTGGTTGCGCGCCTGCGCCAGGCCGGCGCGATCATCCTGGCCAAGACCAATCTCGACGAATTTGAACGCGGCGCGACGGGGACAAGCTCGCTCGGCGGCCAGACCCTCAACCCCTACAATCCGGAGAAAATCCCCGGTGGTTCCTCGTCGGGTTCCGCGGTCGGCGTCGCGGCGCTGTTCGGCTGGGCCGCGCTGGGCACCGAGACGGGTTCCTCGATCCGCAATCCCGCGACGAAGAACAATCTCGTCGGCTTTTGTCCGAGCGAGGGGCTCGTGTCGCGGCGCGGCGTGATCCCGAGCTCCCTGGTGTTTGACCGGGTGGGCACCATGGCGCGCAACGTCAGCGATGCGGTGTTGGTCATGCAGGCGATCGCCACCGTCGATCCGGGAGATCTGCTAACGCTCGAGGGGCTCGGCCACACGCCTCCGGCGGTGGATTTCCGCGCCGCCCTGGATGACACCGACCTCGCGCGCGCCCGCATCGGCGTGTTGCGGCAGTTGTTCGGAACCGCCGCAGAGGATCAGCCGGCCGTCGCCCTGGTTGAACAGGCAGTCGCCGGACTGCGCCGCGACGGCGCGACGGTCATCGATCCCGTGCGGGCCGGCGTCGATCTCTGGCGGCGCATCCGGGAGGTCTCCGGAGGGGACGGCGAGGACAGCCGGGCGGCCCTCGAGTATTACTTCTCCACCCGCGGACCCGGCTTTCCCTTCGCCACCGTTCGCGACCTGCTGGACTCCGGGAAATTTCTCGGCCGGCTGCGTGGTCGTTACGAGCATGATCTCACCGAGCCCGAGCCGGGCGCGAGCGCAGCGGTTCGCACCAATCTCAAGCAGCGCGCGGCCTTGCGCGCGCTCGTGCTCGGCTTGATGGAGCGCCACCACGTCGACGTGCTCATTTATCCCCACGAGACCAAGCCCGCGCGCACGCTTGCCGTCGAAGTGCCGGATGGAGGGAACTCGCCCGGTCCGTCGGACAAACGCGGCGTCGGCAAGGGCAATACGATCAGTTCCGCCACCGGGCTGCCGACCATCGTCGTCCCGGTCGGCTTCAACACGGACGGCGTGGGCGTGGGCATGGAATTCCTCGGCCGCCTCTACGACGAAACCACCGTTATTCGCATCGCCCACGCTTTCGCGGTCGCTCACCCGCACCGTCAACTTCCCGCCGCCACGCCGCCCCTTGGTCAGGAAACAATCTCCTATTGAACGCGCCGGGTTCCGGCGCCTGCCGTTCCTAAGGTTCGGTGATCAGGTTGTCCACGTCGGGGCCGGTGACCTCCGGTCGCGCGGACACGCCGTCGAGCTTGCGTTGCGCAGCGATGACGTCGTGCAGACGCGCGACCTCCTCGGGATGGGCATCCGCGAGGTTGGTCGTTTCGCGGGCGTCGGTGTCCATGTCGAACAACTCCACGGCCACGGTCGCGGGCTGGTCGCGCACGATCAATTTCCAGCGCCCCTCGCGTACGGCGAATTGTTCGTCGCGGACATTCCAGTAGATCGCCCGCTGTTCGAGCTCGGGAGCCGCTCGTGTGGACTGCGGGTCGAGCAGGGGCCAGATGTCGACGCCCTCCCACTGCGGGTCCCGCCAGGGTCGACTGTCGGTCAATGCGCACAAGGTCGGCATCCAGTCCACGGCATGGACCGGCCGGCTCATGCGGCCGGACGCCAGCGTGCCGGGCCAGTTGGCCAGCGTCGGCGTGCGGATCCCGCCCTCGTAGAGCTGTCGTTTCTGACCGCGCCAGGGCAGGTTGCTGCCCAACCGCGGCGCGGGCGGTTGATAGCCCGGGTAAACCTCGAGCGAGAAATACGGCATGGAAGCCGGCGCGCCGTTGTCCGAAGTGAACAGCACGAGCGTTCGTTCGCGCTGGCACCGGCGCTCCAGCGTTTCGATCAGGCGTCCAATCGCATGATCCATGTGGCTCGCGTACGCGGCGTAGGAGCGATAGGAAAGTTCCCTGGCGGGATCGTCGTCGCAATGCAGCCCGGCGTAACCGTCGAGCCACGCCTGCGGCGCCTTGACCGGCACGTGCACGGCCGTGAAAGGCACATAGCAGAACCACGGGCCGCGCGTCTGTTCGAGCCAGCGGATGGCCTCGTCCGTGACCAGATCGGTGACGTGTCCATATTCCTCCACGAATTCGCCGTTGCGATGCCAGGTGACGCTGTAGCGCCCCTGCTTGTAGCGATGATTGTAGGGATCGACCCCCCCGGCCAGGCTGCCGTAGGCCGTCGTGAATCCGAATTGGTTCGGACCGACCTCCGGGCGCGAACCAAGATGCCATTTGCCAAAGAGGCCGGTTTCATAGCCGCCGTCGCGCAGCGCCCCGGCCAGCGTGACGTAGCCGTCGGGGAATACCGGTGCATTCGACGGCGCCGTGGCGTGCCGGCCGAATCGTCCGGGATGACGACCGGTGAGCAGCGCCGCGCGCGTCGGGGTGCACAGGGGACAAACGTAGTGCTGGTCCAGTTCGATCCCGGTGGCGGCGAGGCGATCGAGGTTCGGCGTGCGAATGGCCGAGCCATGCCACCCGACGTCGGCCCAGCCGAGGTCGTCGGCCACCAGCAACAAAATGTTCGGTTTATCCGGGCGTTGCATCGACGGAAAAAACGCAGCGTGAGCCCGGCGACCACGCAGCGCAAGCGACCGCCCGGCCCCGGCGGAAAAATCTTCGCGGCCCGAGCGACACCGCCACCGCGCCCACCGCGATCCGAGGAAATGACGCGTCGCAATCTTGTCAGTACCCAGGACGGGCTCCCGCGTCGCGGGAGCCGCCGCCGCGCGACGCGATGAAGCGCTGGCTCCGCACTCCGTTCACGCGAATCGTGCTGATGGCCGCGGCCGCCGCGGCGGGCTCGTGGGCGTGGGGCCGCGTCTTTGAGGCGGCGCAACCGGAACCGGGCACGGTGCCGCCCGCGAAAGCGGTGCAGATTCTCGCCGATCGGCAGCCGGCGCTGGCCGCGGCCGGCCAGCCGGCCGTGGTGCAGGAGGTGGACTACACGCGCGGCCCGGAAGCGGCGTGGTATCCCAGGGATGAGTCGCCCATCCTCCACGAACTCGTGCAGGCGGGAAAACTTCCGCCGGTGGCGGAGCGGGTCGGAGCGGAACCCCTGGTGCTCAACGGACCGGACGGGGCGGGTCTCTACGGTGGCATCTGGTCCGATGCCGTGACGTGGGAGTCCGAGTGCTGGGACCGCATGAACAAATACAATGCGGCCGTCATGCTCGTGCGCTGGTCGCCCTCCGGCTATCCGATCCGGCCGCACGTGGCCAAGAGCTGGGACGTGTCCGAGGACCAGCGGATCTGGACCTTTCACCTGCGCCGCGGCATGCGCTGGTCGGACGGCGCGCCGTTTACCGCGGACGATTTCGACTACTGGTACCGGTGGGAATTCACCTACCTGCGCGGCCTCGGTTATCCGCTCTTCTATCTCGAGACGCGGCTCCTGCGCAGCGGGCAGGACTACGGCCGCCTCGAGAAAGTCGACGCGGAGACGGTCCGCTTCGTTTTTCCCCATCCGAATCCCTTCTTCCTCGAGCTGCTCGCGAGCACGGGGGCCGCCCAGCTGTTCGCACCCCGGCATTACCTCGAAAAGTTCCACCCCAGGCTGGGGGATCCCGATCGCGTGCGTGAGCTGATGCGGCGCGGTCATTTCGACAATCCGAACCAGGCCTATATCAACCTGCGCCGCCCGGAACTCGCGGACAATCCCGAGCTGCCGCGGATCAATGCCTGGATTTACCGGCGCTATCGCGGACATGCGCCGTACCGCTTCGTGCGCAATCCCTACTATTGGGCGGTCGATGGCCAGGGCCGGCAGTTGCCCTATATCGACCAGGTGACGATCGACGTGATGACCCCGGACCTGCTGGCCCAGCGCGCCGCGGCCGGTGGTTTCCCGGGCATCTTCGCCAGCGCCAACCTGCGCCTTTCCAACTACGGCCTGCTGATGGGAGCGCGGGAACGCAGCCACATCGACGTGCGCCATTATTTTCCCGGGTTGCGCAGCATCTGGACCATCATACCCAACATCAACCGCCACTACGAACCCGGCGATGCGGTGGGGCGCCAGAAGGCGGCGCTGCTGGACAACGCGACCTTTCGCCAGGCGTTGTCCCTGGCGATCAACCGGCGCGCCATCGTCCGCGCGGAATTCCTGGGATTCGGGGAGCCGGCGCAGACGTCGCCCGGCCCGGGTTCGCCCTTCCACAGCGAGGCACTCTATCACGCCTTCACGGACTACGATCCCGCGCGGGCCAACGCGCTGCTCGACTCCCTGGATCTCACGCGGCGTGATGCCGATGGCTACCGGACGCTCCCGGATGGTTCCCCGATGGTCTGGTTCATCCCCTACCGCTCGAACATCACGCCCGGGCCGGCGCAGTTCGTGACTGATGATTGGGCGGCGGTCGGCATCCACGCCGTCTTTCGTCAGGTGTCCGACGGCTACCATCTGGCCATGCGGATGGCCTCGAACTACGACATGACCATCCACGGCGCGTACGGCGATTTCATCCCGCTGTGGGACCCCTCGGATGTTCCGCCCACGGCCCGGCTGTCGCCGTTGGCGCCGGTGTGGGGCACCTGGTACGAAAACCAGTTCAACGCGGACGGCGCCGCCGCGATGGATCGCGCCACCGGGCCGCCGCCCGGTCATCCAATCCGCGAGGCCTATCGCCTCTACGAGTCCGTGCTCACCGCGCCGTCGCGCGAGGTCGGCATCGCGCGCCACCACCAGCTCCTGGCGCTGGCGGCCAGGGAGCTGTGGACGATTGCCATCGCATCGCCGCCGCCGGCAATCGCGGTCGTGCGCGACGACTTCAGGAACGTCCCGCAACACGGGATCGTCGGGAATGTGTTTCACACGCCGCTCAACCTCGGCGTGGAGACATTCTACTTCGAGCACCCGGAACTCTCGCCCGGGGCGCGCGTGCAAATCAAAGAGGACCTGCTCACCGGCTCCACCCTTCCGTCGGTCGCCGGCGCGGACGAGGCGGGTTCCACCGCGACCGGCCGCGTCCTGGGCCGGGTCATTCGCTACGGTCTCGTCCTGGTGGTGATCGCCGGCGCAGTCGGGCTGGGCCTGCGCCACCCGTTCGCCGGGCGGCGGCTGCTGCTGTTGCTCCCGATGCTGCTCGTGATCTCGATCATGACCTTCACGATCATCCAGCTGCCGCCGGGCGACATCATCGAAACGCGGCTGCTGGCCCTCGAGGAATCGGGGAGCGCGGTCAGCGGCCAGGAAATCGCCCGGATCCGCGCCCAGTTCCATCTCGATGAGCCCGTCGTCCAGCGTTACCTGCACTGGGTCGGGCTCACGTGGTTCACGACCTTTGCCGGGAAGGATCGCGGCCTGTTGCAGGGGGATCTCGGCCTCTCGATGATCGATCCGCGACGCCCGCAGCCGGTGAATGAACTCGTCGGCGATCGTCTGTTGCTGACGGTGATCCTCTCCCTCGGCACGATCCTGTTCACCTGGTCGCTGGCCCTGCCCATCGGGGTCTACTCGGCCGTACGCCAGTATTCACCCGCCGACCACGTCCTCACGTTCATCGGGTTTGTCGGGATGAGCGTGCCCGGTTTCCTGCTCGCCCTGCTGGTGATGTACTGGGGCGGTCGGTTTCTGGGCCTGGATCTCACCGGTCTGTTTTCCCCGGACTACGCCACGCGACCGGAATGGACCTGGGGCAAGGTGCTCGACCTGCTGAAGCACATCTGGGTGCCGCTCGTGGTGCTCGGCGTCGAGGGCACCGCCGCGATGATCCGCATCATGCGCGGCAATCTCCTCGACGAACTGCGCAAGCCCTACGTGCAGACCGCTCGGGCAAAGGGCATGCGTCCGCTGCGCCTGATCCTGAAATATCCCGTCCGCATCGCGGTGAATCCGTTCGTGTCGACGATCGGCAGCCTGTTCCCCGAGCTCATTTCCGGCGGCGCCGTCGTCTCGGTCGTGCTCGGCCTGCCCACGGTCGGCCCGCTCATGCTCGACGCGTTGCTCAACGAGGATGTTTACCTTGCCGGCTCGATGCTCGTCGTCCTCAGCCTGCTTGGCATCCTCGGGACGCTGGGCAGCGACCTGTTGCTGATGTGGCTGGACCCACGCATCCGCATGGAGGGGAGAAGCCGATGAGCCGCGCCTCCACCCGGGCCGTCGCGCCGCGCGAGCGCAAGGCGCTGATCGGGGTGTTGACCCAGCGACAGTTGATCTGGCGTCGGTTTTCCCGCCACCGCATCGGCCGCCTCGCACTTGATCTCCTGGTCGTCTTCTACGTCGTGGCGCTGTTCGCGGAATTCTTTGCGCCCTACCCGGCCACGATGCGCGACCTCGACTACCAGTTTTGCCCGCCGCAATTGCCGCGCTACTCGCTCGAACATGGTTGGTACACGCGCGCGGTGATTCGCGAGATGGATCCGGTGACGCTGCGGCAGAGTTACGCCGCGGACGAAGATCGCATCGTCCCGCTGGGATTCTTCGTGCGCGGCGAACCCTACCGGTTGTGGGGTGTCATGCCCCTGGAACGCCATTTCTTTGGCGTGAACCGCGCGAAGCTCGCACCAGACGTGACGGACGGAGCCGCCGCCGAACCTGTCGTACCGACGGTGCATTTTCTCGGCGCGGACAAATACGGCCGCGACATCCTCTCCCGCGTCATCGCGGGATCGCGCCTGAGTTTGTCGATCGGCCTCGTCGCCATCGTCATTACCCTCGCGCTCGGGCTCATGATCGGCGGCGCCTCCGGTTACCTCGGCGGCGCGGTGGATAACGTGATCCAGCGCACGATGGAAATCATCAACAGCTTTCCCCGCCTGCCGTTGTGGCTCGCGCTCGGCGCGATCATGCCGCTCGATTGGTCGGCGATCGGCGTCTATTTCGGCATCACGATCGTGCTGAGCCTGCTCGGCTGGACCCAGCTCGCGCGCGTGGTGCGCGGCCGGATCCTCGCGCTGCGCGAGGAGGATTACGTCACCGCCGCCCGGCTGCTCGGCGCCCGGCACCCGCGCATCCTGCTGCGCCACCTGCTCCCCGGCGTGCTCAGCCACACCATCGTGGTCGTGACGCTAAGCATTCCGGGAATGATCCTGGGGGAGACCGCGCTGAGTTTCCTCGGGCTGGGCCTGCGCCCTCCGGTCGTCAGCTGGGGGGTGATGCTGCAGGACTGCATGAACGTGCAGTTGATCACGGATTACCCGTGGATGCTTACGCCCGTGCTGGCGATCATCCTCACGGTGATGAGTTTCAACTTTCTCGGCGACGCGCTGCGCGATGCCGCCGATCCCTACAACTCCTGAAGCGCCGCACGTCTCATGAAACGCGATTACTGGTCGAAACCGTTCCGCAAGCTGGTGACCCTTGGCGAAAGTCACACCGCCGGCATCTCCGCCACGCGTCGCGAACGGGGCTGGGCGGCGGTGCTCAAGACCTTGATCGACGAGTTCCAGGAACGGCCCGTGGCGTTCGTGAACCAAGGGCTCGGCGCCGACATCCTTTCGCCCGCGTGCCCGATGTATGCGGAGTACCGTTCCTGGCGCCCCATCGGTCTTGAACGCTACCGGAAACACGTGATTGCGGAGCGACCGGACCTGGTCATCGTGAGCTACGGTTACAACGACATGCGCGGGGGCACGCCGGTCGCGGCCTTCGCACGCGACCTGCACGCGATGGTCACCGACCTGAAGCACCGACTGCCGGGCGTGATCGGTACTGCTCGACACCTATTACCTGCCGGCCGGGGGCTACGCCCACACGACCGGGGGAACGGAAGCCGGCAGTTCCTGGAACCACGGATCACCCGGTCTCCAGCGGCGCTTCAATCAGGCGATCAGGCGCACCGCCGTTGCGTGCGACGTGCTGTTTGCCGAAATCTCCGCCGCCCAGGGCGCGGCGGCGTGGACGATCTGCACGCCTTCCGGCCAGGGCGACATCCATGCGAACGATCTCGGACACCGCCTGATCGCCCACAAGGTGTTCGAAGTCCTCGCCCAAAACTGCAGCGGCCTCGGCCGCAAGGCGCAGAAGGATCGCCGGCGCACGGGCAAGAGCCCCTGGCGGTACGACCCCTGGCCGCCGGGCGCCGCGATGCGGTGGGAGGACAAGCTCATCCGCGACTTTCATCCCGCCACCCCGCTGCGACGCGGCGACCGGCCGAAGCCGCCTTCCGGACGGACGATGTGACGAGCGCACCCATTCCGGATCCCCGGCCCCGGCGAATACTACACTTGTAGAATTCGGCTGACTGCGGTACCTACTCCATCATGAAGGTCATGATCCGATTGCTGCCCCTCGCGGTTGCGCTCCGGGCCGCCCCGGGGGCCGCCGCCGCCGCCGAACCCCCGCAGGTGGATGCCGTCTCCCTGATCCGCCTGACCTACGAACACAACCTCCGGGTGACCGCCGCCCGCTACGATGTCGAGGCCGCGGAATATCAGTTCCAGCGGTTCGAACGCAATCTCAGCCAGTTTCGCCCCTTCATCCTGGACTCGGGCATCGATCGGGCGGCGGAAAGCACCATCGTGGACGGCGAACGGGAGACCCAGCGCGATGACGAAGGACACGTTGCGGTGGGCATGAGCAAGGAGTTCTTCGACGGCACCAGCCTCGGCGCCAGCACCGGTCTGCGACAGACGTGGGATGAGAATGGTCGCAACCACAACCCGTTCGTGGAGCTCGAGGCGCAGTTTCCCCTCTTCAGCTCCTTCACGCGCCTCGAGCGGATCACCGACCGCAGTTTCGAGGAAAGCCAGATGCTGGGATCGTGGCTGGATTTCATCGAGACCGTGCGTGACGCGATCGGCGACAGCCAGGAGGACTATTTCGACCTCCAGAACGAGCTCGCCCTGCGCACCCTGGTGGTCAACGCCCAGACCGACTTCTCCAACCTCCTCAACGAACCGGGAGTGGCTCAGCGCGAGCGCGACGTGAATCTCCTGCGCGACCAGATCCAGGCCTATCAGTCCCGCATGGTGGAGCAGGACGGCGAGATTGCAGCGGCCCACATCAGCCTGATCGACCGCCTCGGACTCGAAGGATTGCCCCTGACGTCGATCACGACAATGGACCTGTACGCGCACGAATTCTACGGATCCCGGTATCTCCAGGCCTCCCCCGGTGACCTGATCGACGCGGCGATCGCCACCGACGTGGAGGTACGCGTGATGCGCATCGCCCGCGACAACGCCCGGTTGAAACGGAAACTGGCGGAGCGGGGCGAGTGGGATATCGTCGGGCGCCTCGTGGGGGGCTATGACTTTGAATCGCACGGCGACGACCCGTCGGGGCGTCGCGGATACCGGGCGGGGCTGGCCTTCTCCGTCGAGCGCAACGACCCGCGACTGCTCAGCCTGTCGCTCCGACGCGCGCAGGCGGAGGAACACAAGGTACGAAGCCCGCATCGCCTATCGCCGGCGCCAGCTGGAGAACGAGATCACCCGGCGACTCGGACAGGCCGCCAGCCTGCGCAACGTGATCCGGGAGCTGGAGACCAGCCGTGACCTGCGGCGGGAGGTGTTCGCGGACAAGCGCCAGGCATACCTGGCCGGCCATGACACCCTCGACAATGTCATCCAGGCGCGGGGCCAGTTGTTCGGAACCGAACGCGACCTGTTGGCGAACCTTGGCGACTTCTTCGGAATCGTCGTCCATCTCGACCTTGCCACCGGCGCATACTTCCGCCGGCTGGAAGGCGTCCTCGAACGCTTCGAAAAGTTCGACACCTCGGAGAAAACGCCGGGGCCGCGTCCGGCGGAAACCGACAAACTTGCGCCATGACCCGACCACCGTCATACTGCCGGTCATTCGTTCCGCGGCCATGAAACCCCCGACCAAGGCAATGGCGGCACGTTGGAAGCGCGCGGGCGGACTGACCGAGCTCGAGACCGATATCATGCAGGTCTTCTGGGAGCACCGCGAGGCGTCCGCGGCCGACGTCCGGGAGATCCTGGCGCCGGCGCGACCACTCGCGCAGACCACCGTCATCACCCTGTTGGAACGCATGCGGGAGAAAGGCATCCTCGCCCAGGTGAAGGGAACCGCGCGACCCAAGCGATACCGCCCGGTCCTGGAACCGGAGACGGTGGTCCGGCGCCTGCTCGATACGCTGCAGCGACGCTTCTTTGGGGGGTCGACCGCCTCCCTCTTCGCTCACCTGCTCGCGAGCGGCGACGTGGACGACCGCGAACTCGAGGAAATCCGCCGGCTCCTCGCCCACGACCGCCGCTGAGGTCAACCCGCCCGAATCGGCCCGACTCGCCGCCCCGCCATGATCATGCCCTGGATCGAAAACCGACTGCTGTGGGGCAGTATCGAAGTGAGCGCCGTCGCCCTCCTCGTCGGCATCGCCGACCTGCTGTGTCGCCGCCGGCACGCCCGCCTGTGTGCGCTGCTGTGGCTGCTGGTTCCCCTGAAAGCGATCCTGGCCTTCGCGCCCGGTCCGCCGGTGGCCGCCGGCCGTCTCCTGCCGTCGGCCTGGAGGACGGCGCTGGTCCGTCCGTTCCCACCGCCAGTGACGCCTGCGAACCCGGAGCTTGAATACGCGCGGGGACGGGCGGGCACGGCCGCAGGGCCGGCCGCGCTGGCGGGCGAGCCTCGGGGCGCGACGCCGGCGATGCTCGCGCGGGCCCCTGCGGCCTGCTGGCTGGCGGGATCTCTGGCGCTCCTGGCGCTGCACGTCCTTCGCCTCGCGCAAGTCTGGCGGCTGGCGCGGTCGAGCGTGGCGGTGCCACCGGCGCTGGCCGAAGCGTTGGACCGGGAGGCGAGCCGGTGCGCACTGAAGACCCGGCCCACGCTGATCCTGAGCGACCGGGTGGCTTCCGCCGCGATCTTCTCCGGTCCGCGCGCGCTGCTCCTGCTGCCCGCCGCGTCCGCCGCCGCGCCCGCTGCCCCCGAGATGCGCTGGATCCTTCGCCACGAACTCACGCATCTCCGCCATCGCGACCACTGGGGCCTGCTGATCCAGACGATCGCGGGAATCCTTTTCTGGTTTCATCCCCTGCTTTGGTGGGGGCGCCGGCAATGGCGCCGGAACATGGAAACTGCTTGCGACGACGCGGTGGCGGTCGATGCGTCGGAAGCCCGGTTCTATGCCGCGACGCTCGTCGCAATCGTGGAGCAACAACGGACCCGGATGAAAGGCATGGCGACAGCGTCGGCCCTCTTTGCCACGCACACGGAAACGGGTCAGCGCATCCGGCGCCTGCTCGAGCGAAAAAGGTGCCCACCGCGCCCATTGCGAGGTTGGGGACGATTGCTCTGCGTCGTCGCCGGCCTGACCGTGGCCAGCTTCGGGCTGCGCTCCCCGATCATGCGCGCGGCGGATCACGCTCCTGCCCGGGCGAGCGTAAAGGTCGACCTGGGACCGGACAACCAGCGCGTGGAGCCGGGCTGGACGCGCTGGTCCGGCGATCGCGACCAGACGTTTTCCGCCGCGTTCGACCGGGATTTCGAGGTGGAGATCGATCGCGATCACTCCTGGCGCGATCGCGGCGACGAGGATGCGGTCCGCGCCGCGGATGCCATCGACGAATCCCGGAACCGCGACGCCGACGCCGAAGGGATGGCGCTCGAGTACGTCCTCCGCGACGGCGTGCGCGAGCGCGACGATCGCGACATTCGCCTGACGTTCAAGCGGCTGGACCCCGGGGACTACGTACTCGAGCTGTTCAGTTGCGATATGGGGGAGAAAAGGCGGGCGGCCGTCGGCCGCTTCGATGTCGTGACCGATGAGAAGATGGTCCTGGAAAACCAGCCGACCATGGGACGCGCCTCGCTGGCCGGCGCGGCGCTGCCCCCCCTCACGCTCACCAGCCACGGCAAAACAATCGTGGTGAAGCTCGTTCGGCGCGAAGGCGACCTCTGGCTGAACGGTTTTATCCTGTCCGGCTCCGTGCGCGACGCCGCCGATTGATCGCACCGGACTCTCCGCCGCCGTTCCGGTCGCTGCGCGGGCGATCAGCCGTCCATAATCTCGGCGGGGCCGCGAGGATGCAGGGAGCGGCGACACCCATGTCCCCAATGTTCCCCGACGGCAACAGAGTGTCACCGCTCCCTGATCGCTGCCTTGGAAGGAAATGCCGGGAAGACCACGTGAGCCGAGGCGTCCCTGCTCTCATCCACCACACGCGACAGGGGGCATGCCGGTCGATCAGCCGTCGAGCCGCCACCGTTCGCGGAGCTCGCGTATCGGGATGCTGAGAGCCTGCGTGCCGACGATGCGGCCCGGGCACCAGCCCTACTCCTCCATGTGTCCCCGGATCCACGCGAGGGCCTTGCGATACACGTGGTCGAGCGTCTCCGGGCTCGCGCCGCGGAGGCCGTGCTCGGTGTCGTCGAGCAGGATGAGGTCGTGGTCGACACCCGCCGCAGCCAGCGCCTCCGCCATCTTCACCGATTCACGGTAATCGACGTCCATGTCCTCCTTGCCGTGCACCATGAACGTCGGCGGGTACGCGGAGCTCACATGGAGCACCGGCCGGTAGGGGGCGAAAAGCTCCGTCTGGGTGTGCGGGTCCCAACCCGTGAGCATTTCCGGCCAGCGGCCTTGCTGCCGCCACATGTTATAGAACGGCGTGACGTCCCGCGTGCGCTCATACTTGTTCGAGACCGGCGGCCCGGGCGTGAAGGACGCCACGTCCTCGTCGGACATCTTCGTCTCGAGGTGTTCGGGATCCTGGCTCGGCCGCGTGGCCCAGTCGTCCACGAGGTCACCGTAGCCATACAGCGACACGAGCACGGTCGGCGCGGGTTGAACCGCATAGCCCGTGACGAACGTAAGGTAACCGCCCGCCGATCCGCCGGCGACGGCCAGCTGATCCGTCTTCGCGTGGAACAAGTGTTCGCCTTCCCGGCGGACCCACGCGCAGGCATCCATCACGTCCTCGATAATCCCCGGCAGCTTCGTCTCCGGAGCCAGCCGGTAGTCGATGCTCACGAGCACATAGCCGGCCTTGATCAGAAGTTGCGGCAGCGGCTTGCGCCATTGTTCGAAGCGTTCGCCCTTGGTCAGCGCACCGCCATGGATCCAGACCACGACCGGGCGCAACACGTCGTCGTCCCGCCGCGTCACTTCCGCCTGTATCGCCAGGCTGCCGACTGTCTTGTAGGTATAGGTTGCCGTCCGCATCGTCTCCTCTGCTCTCAGGTTACCCGGCCCGGACGCCGCGATGAGCATGGTCAATGTCAGCAGCACCACTGCCATTGGCCGATTCACTGGCCGGAAAGATCGCATGGCGGCAGCGTGCATGGTGGTCGTCCCGCACAACGTTTCAACGCCCGGAGGCGGTATGCGTTTCCACGTGGACCGTCCTGGCCTCATGCCGGCGCAGCGACAGATACATGACCCCGGCGACGAGCGCGATCGCCGCCAGGAAAGTCAGCGATACCGTCCAGCTGAAGTTCTCGGCCAGGATCGGCATGATGAGATTGGCGCACATCTCGCCCACGATATAGCCGGACAATCCGACGAACCCAATGGCCACCCCCGCCGTTCGGAGGGAGACGAAGTTCAGCGTGAGAATATTGACGATGAGCTGGGGTCCATAAATGAGGGTTCCCATGAGCCCCGAACAGACGAGCAGCAGCGGGTAACTGGTGTTGCCCATGTAGAACAGGATCAGGCCGGCGAGCAGGAGAAGGCCGCCGCAGCCGACGACGGACTGCTGGTTCGGCAGGCGCACCGAAAGCCAGGCGAAGAAAAACGAGCCGGGAATCGCAATCCACTCCAGGATGCTGAACGCCATCGAATACCGGGCCTGGCTGAAACCCATCTCGGTGCCGAGAAAGGCCGGCATCCAGTTGAGGATGCCGAACCGGAGGAAATACAACAACGCGTTGATCAGGGCCACGGTCAAAAGGACGGGATTGCCAAACACGTCCGCCTTCATGATCGCCCAATAGGAGGCGGTTTTTTCGTGATGCACCTGGGGCGAACCGGCTTCGCCGTAGATGTCGTTGAGCGTGCCCAAGCCCTCAACTTTCGGCCGGTCGCCGCCGATTTTCCAGAAGACGAAGCTGACCGCGAGCACGGCCGCACCGGGCACCCAGAACGCGATCGCGAGGTTGCCGGGTCCGGCCCAAGCCAGCAGTCCGGTAATGATGAGGGGCAGCCCCGCGCCGCCGAGATTCTGAGAGGTATTCCAGATTGCGATGCCGGACCCGCGCGTCTTGTTGGGATACCAGTTGGCGATCATGGTCATCGACGCCGGCGCCAGCGCCCCCTGCACCAGGCCAAGCAGGAGCATCGCGATGAACAAAAGCGGCAGGTTCCTGATAAAGCCGATGAGGATGCAGATTCCGGCGCTGACGCCCAAGGCGAGGGAAAACGTCTTTCGCAGGCTGGTGCGGTCGACCACCATGCCCATAAAGAACTTGCCGAAACCATACGTGATGGTGAAGGCCGTCAGGATCAGGCCGACGTTCGTCAGCGACCAGCCGTTGGCCAGACGCAGCTCCTCGCTCGTCAGCTTGAAGTTGTTTCGCACCAGGTAGGCGCAAACGTAGCCGACATAGGCGACGAGAAAGACGACCTTCCGCCGGGCCAGGTATCGGGCAAAGGTGTCGGGGTGCCGGCGCCGAAAATCCCCGGCCGCCTCATCACTCGCTGCCGTTGGACTCATCTGCCCAGTGCTCATTCAATCGAGGGGCTTGAACGTGGGCGCCGGGAGAATCGCATGGGCGGCAGTGTGCATGAATCCGAGGGTTGGTCGATCACTTCATTCACGAAATCCCTTGTTCATTTCATCGCTTTCTTCACGAACCAGCCGAGTGAAAGCCGGGCCAGGATCGGCCCATGTTGTTATTTTTCTATTTCAACAGCCATTCGTTGACCGCAACAGGGATCGGCCTTTGAACCTTGCGCATGAAATCCCGTTTCCGACCCGCCGTGGGGGCATCTGCTGCCCTTCCTGCTCGCGGCGGCGCTGAAGACGGCGATTGGTTCCTCGACCGTCGCGATGATCACGTCGGCGTTGCTGGTTGCTCCCCTGCTGCCCGTGATGGGCCTTGCCACCGGTCATGATCCGGCGCTCGCCACGCTGGCCGTGTCGTGCGGCGCGATGATGGTCTCGCACGCCAACGACAGTTATTTCTGGGTGGTCACACAGATGTCGGGCATGACGGTCAGCCACGGATATCGTCTCATCACCGTGGCCACCGCGGTGGCCGGGATCACCGGCATTGCCACGGTCGTTGCCCTCACCTTGATCCTCAACTGATGTCGAACGCGCACGGCACCACCACCGGCAGCGAACCCGCAGTGGTTCGACTCGGCCTCGTCGGGCTGGGCAACATCGGCCGAGCCCATGCGCAGCAGTTGCTCGCGGGCGGCGTCACCGGTCTGCGACTGACCGCGGTGGCCGACGCCGATCCGGCGCGATTGGCGCCCTACGCCGGGGTGGCGGCGTTTCCCTCCGCCGGGGCGATGCTGGCCGCCGGCGGCATCGATGCGCTGTTGATTGCGACCCCGCATTTTGATCACGTGCCCACCGGCATCGCCGCGCTCCAGGCCGGCCGGCATGTGCTGTTGGAAAAACCCATCGCCGTGCACGTGGCCGAAGGCGCGCGACTGATCGCCGCCCACACCCGGCGGGATCGCGTCTTTGCCGCGATGTTCAACCAGCGCACCGATCCCGCCTATCAGAAGATTCGCGCGCTGGTGCGCGGCGGCGAACTCGGTGCGATCAACCGCATACACTGGACCAGCACGAAATGGCTGCGCACCGACGCCTACTACGCGTCCGGGGGCTGGCGGGCGACATGGGCCGGCGAAGGCGGAGGCATCCTGCTCAACCAATGCCTGCACCATCTCGATCTGCTGCAATGGATCTGCGGCATGCCGCGACAGGTTCGCGCCTTCTGCGGCTTCGGGCGCCATCACCACATCGAGGTCGAGGACGAGGTGACCGCGTTCCTCGAATACGCCGGGGGCGCGACGGCGGTGTTCACGTGTTCCTCGGGCGAGGCCCCCGGGACGAACCGCCTCGAGATCGCCGGCGATCGGGGACGCCTGCTGTTTGAAGCCGACGGGCTGACCCACACGCGCAACAGTATCCCGGCTTCGGAGTTCATGCGGACTTCCGCCGAGCCGTTTGCCGTGCCCGCCACCACGGAGGAGGTCCAGACGTTTACCGATCACGGTGGCCAGCATCGGGAGATCCTGCAGAATTTCGCGGACGCCATCCGGCACGGGACCGAGATCATCGCTCCCGCCGCCGAAGGCATTCATTCACTCACGCTCGCGAATGCCATGTTGCTGTCCGCCTGGACCGGCGAAACCGTCACGCTGCCGCTGGACGCCACACGCTACGAAAACCACCTGCGCACGAAGATCGCGGCCTCCAATTACCGGCCCGAGACGAGATAACCCAGCCGTGCCTGGATCACTCCCGCGACGGTTGGGTGATACCCGGGCAGGCGCAGCTGGCGCATGCCGGACGATGTGCTCGAGCGCTATATTCGCGACGACATCGCGGCGCAACCGGCTCCCGAGGTGAGCTTCGCCTGGCAAGGCGGCGAACCCACCCTGCTCGGGGTCGACTACTTTCGAAGGCTTGTCGCCTTGCAGCAGCGCCATGCCGACGGTCGCACGATCCACAATGCGCTGCAAACAAACGGGACGCAGCTCGACGATGGATGGGGCAGATTTCTGCACGAGCACAAGTTTCTCATCGGCCTGAGCATCGACGGTCCGCGGGAGCTGCACGACGCGTATCGCGTCGACAAGGGTCGAAAGCCGACGTTCGACCGCGTGATGGCCGGGCTCGAATGCCTCAAGCGCCACCGGGTCGAGTTCAACACGCTCACCGTGGTGAACCGCAAGAACTCCCGCCGCCCCCTCGAAGTCTATCAGTTTACTACGTCTATCCCGACCACAAACTCGGCAATGTCATGAACGAGTCGCTTGGCGACATGGTGGCCTCCGCCCGCCAGCGCCGGTTTGGCGCCGACAAGGCGGACACACTGCCACGCTTCTGCCGCGAGTGTGATGTGCGCTTCGCCTGCCACGGCGAATGTCCCAAGCATCGCTTCCTGCGTACTCCCGACGGCGAACCCGGCCTCAACTATCTCTGCGCCGCCTACAAGCACTTCTTCCACCATGTCGTCCCGGCGATGAACATCATGGCGGACCTCCTGCGCGCCGGTCGGGCCCCGGCCGAAGTGATGCAGCTGTTGCCTGCGAGCACCGGACCTGGTTACGCCGGTTCAAGTCGAGCGCCGACCCGGTTGCGTCGATAGCGGCAGGTGCACCGCCCGACTGAATCAGAACGCTCTTTCCCTTCTGCGGGTTTCCGCCGGGTGGCCCGAGGAGGCAATGCGACCCTTTCTCGGCCCGTTTCAGCCAGGTGTCGGGACGATGCGTGGACACGTCGCAACGTGTTTTTTCTTGTGTCGCCCTCTCGAGGCGGTCATCCCGAAACGCTTCGGCTGCCAATCGGGGTGTAGCTTAGCCTGGTAGAGCGCTACGTTCGGGACGTAGAGGTCGTCAGTTCGAATCTGACCACCCCGACCAGTTACTGTCGGAAAAGGCGTTTGCCTCTCAGCGTCAGAGGTAAATTGTCGGAAATGCGGAAAAAAACGGCCACGCAAACGCCCACTGAACCGCCCACTGGCGAGCGCCCACTGACGCCCACTGGAAAGTCAGGCGATTCTGAACAGTGGCCCCCTCGGGGGCTATCGTTCGAGGAACGAAGCGGTGTTCCGAAGCCCTTTCTGGCCCGCTGGCGTGAGCCCGGCGGCAAAAAGAGAGCACGGTCGTTCTCCAGCGCAGCAGAACGCGAGGGCTTCGCGCACGCCTGGCTTAAGCGCCGAGAAAATTGGGGCAAAGCCGCACCTTTGGTGCATCCGCGCGAGGTCGAGACTTGGCGCACCTTCAAGGAACTCACCGGCGGCGCTGATCCGCTCATGGTGGCGCGTTTCTGGCTTCGCTATCGCCCACTGCGTGGCGGCACGATGACGGTCGAGACGGCGGTCGATCGCTTTTTGAAGATTCGCGAGAACAACTCCGTGGCTCGCGACACGCACTCGCACTTGCGCCTTCATCTGCGCCGCCTTGTTGAACACACCGGCACGACGAAGCTTGCCGACGTGATGCCTGACACGATTCGCGGATGGCTTGCCTCACTCACCGATCCGGAGACGGGTGAAACGTTGGAACCCTACACGCTGCGCCACCATCTGCGGACTGTGAAGCTTCTGTTCGCAACCGCCGTGCGTGAGAAGTGGGCCGACGACGATCCGAGCCTGAGCGTCGAACCACCGAAAGTCGAAGCCGGCGAGATCCACGTGCTCAATGCGGATGACGCGGAGAGGCTTTTTCGAGCGAATAGCGACCAGCTTTGCATTGGCCGGCTGGCGCTGGAGGCTTTCGGCGGCCTGCGCTACACGAGCGCCGCCCGTGTTGTTCGCTCCGAAATTTTCGACGCCGAAAAGGGCATCGTCTTGCCGGGCGCGAAGCACAAGTCCGGACGCCGCCACTACGTGGACGGATTTCCGGACAACCTCTGGCAGTGGATCGCACACGCACCAGCCGCATGTTGGGATGTTCCGCCAAGAATCTACCTTGACCTCAAGCGCCAGGCTTTCGAACGAGCAGAGGTGAAGAATCCCGGCAACGTCCTGCGACACTCGTTTTGCACGTTTCATGTCGCGCTGCACAAAGACGCGGCGCGCACCGCTGTTCTTCTCACGCACCGGTCGCCATCGATGCTTTACCAGCACTACAAAGGGCGGGCCAGCGAGGCAGACGGAAAGCGTTACTTCTCGATCGTTCCGTAGCGGGCCGCTTCTACGGCAAGGTAATTCACGCCGCTTCCGCGAGTCTGGCCAGCCGCCGTATTTTCCGGCGACGGCGCACCGTTCGCTCCGAGACGCCGAGAATCTGCGCCTCGGTTGTTGCGGGCATCGCTTCGAGTAGAACTTCGAGTAATTGCGCTTGCCGCACCGACGCTGCCGTCAGCCCTTCAACTGCTTTCGCGAGATTCGAGACGACCGCGAGGATCACTTCCTCACAATTCCCGAGCTCGCGCGAAAACTGTTCCACGGCGTCGATCACATCTGCGATGCTCGCGGAGTTGAAGTGCTCCGACAACGGTACGTCCGTGCCGAATTTTGGGTAGGAGCGCTGCCGAAAGATGGGTAGCGGGCAGAAACTCCGCGCGTCGTAGCTTTTGGCGCGGCTGAGTGCGCCGATTCAGGTCGCCAAACGCAGCTCGGCGATGGCCTGAAGTTTCGCGCGCAAGCCTGGTAGACGTCCCTGACTTGCCGTGTCGGACGGCAAATGTCCTGAAAGCGATTCTGCGAAGTCGTCCGCAGTGAGCCATTGCCGGATCGCTGACACCACGACGCCTCGCAGGGGTTCGGCAGCGTGATCGATCTCCTCGACGATACCAGCCCGCCCATCAACGACGGCGATAAAGTCCTCGACGTCGTGACTCGCGAAGAAGTCGCCTTTCCCGCGGTCACAGAAGGCGACGTACTTGGTCACCAGAAATCCGACCGGGCTCACCACTCGAAATGTGCTACTTCCGAAAGTCACCGAAATGGCGGCGGCCAGGGCCTCCGGAAACCACATCGTATTCAAGCCGTGCCGACCGGCATACGTTGGCATGATGTCCACCGTGAGTTGGCCCCCCAATTGCCAGCGGCACGTCGGAGCGCCTGCGGAACTGTCGTGCGCGAAGCCGGCGTCCCGCAGACGTTGCTCCAGGGAAGCGATCGCGTGCTCCGTCACGACCTCGATGATCACGTCGACGTCGTCGGTTTGACGTACGGGGGAAAGATCGGGGTGATCGACGAGGAGCGAGGCAATCGCCCCGCCCACGAAACAGTAGGGAACACCCAACGGGTCCAGGCGCGCAGCCACCGCTCGCAGCGGTCCAAGAGGAAGACTGCTCATCCTGCGAGCCTTTCGTTGAGGAAGTCTTCGCCGAGCTTTCGCTCGCGCGCGCGGCCGATGCGTAGCAGGTCAACCGCCGCGAGCAGGTCGTAGAGTTCGGCGTCCTGGCGCACGGCCTTCGGCACGGACGGATAGAGTGGATCGACGGCCTGACCCCGTGCGTCACCCTCGGGATCAGGCCAGACTGGACGCGCGTCCTCGTCGGCGGCGTCACTGGCGAACCTGGGTGCAGCCCACGCAGTCCGAATCCCGCGGGTCAACTCGCCCGGGGCGGCCGGGTACGCGTAAGGGACGCCGTGGACGAGAAATTCGCGGAGGCGCTTGCGGATCACGTTGCCATCCACGTCCAACAGGCGAGCATCCCGCAGGCGACGGAATGCGCCGTGGATCTCCGAGGCACTCATGCCAAGCTGGTGGCCCAGCGCGGCGTACGACTCGCGAGCGCCGAGGCATGCTTTCAGGGCGACGACGACGTCTTGGGGTTTGGTTGGCATGGAGTCATTCGCTATTTGCGAATGGCGAATAGTCAAGAGCCCTAAATCGGTAACTGCCCATGAAACATAACCATACGCCATTCTCAAATCGCAATTTCCAATCTTGTCCTTGGGGTGAAGTGTCTTGTGCATGACCGGAGACGTATCAGCCGCTCACTCCGCGGGCACGGCTTCGGCGCTGACGTTGCGCTCCGACGCACGCCGGTCGCTGCGGTCGGAGACCGCTTCGGCGTTGCTCGCCATGCCGCCCGCCAAGCAGGCACCCGCATGGCTCACCCTCCGTCCGCAGCGGACTTCGGGCTGCCGCCATCTCCGCGCTGCCGCGCTCCGTCGCGCGACCGCCACCTCCGGCGAATCGGCTCGCAGACTCGCACATTCCGCCGGGATCGCGTCCTCGCTGCGCTCCGGGCGCGACACCGGTGGCTTGTCGCGCTCCCGCCTTTGCGGACTCCGCCCTCCGCTCTCGGCGTGCGCCTGCGCTCCACTTTCGCGCCTACGCCGCACCCGCTCCGCTCGCCCCCACGTTCGAATGCGCGGATAGATCCAGATCGAGTTGCGACTGACTCTTTCGCGGCGCTGTCGCTGGCGGCGCGTCGGTGTCCACGAATCGAATGCGCGTGGCAAAGGTGTCCATCTCTCGGTCCCGATCCCGCACCCACCCGGGATGAGCGGCCAGGCGCTTGAGCGTGTGCTCTTCGATCGCGGCGAACAGCGGCGCGAGATTGTGGCCCGTGATGGCGATGCGCAATTCGCCGATATCCACGTAAATCGTGTCCGGTTCAGGTCCGACGCCAGCGCGCCTCGCTGAACCGCACCCACGGCAGGTTGATTCGCGAGGTGGTGCCATCATCGAACGTCACGTGAGGCGGATGCGCCGCGGTCTCGAAGTGCTGTCGCGGCTTTCTGAATGGGTTGGATTCCATGGTTCAAATTCCGACTTTTTGCTGAACGGTTTCACGAAGCTGCCGCCATCGCTCCAGCGTGGCCCACCTGAGCGCGCCGCGGAGGTGTTCTCTCAACCCCGCCAGTCGGCGATTCGAAACGAACTCCGCGCGCGTGAGGCGCTGGCGGTTGACGAATTCCGTCGCCAGTTCGCGACCGGGATCGTCGCGGGTTAGGCGCGCAAGAATTGCCTCCCGGTCGGAGACGTAAATGCGGTGGGCGCCACGAAAACGCGTGTTGCCAACGTAGAATTGACGCCGAACGAGCGCGCGGGCCGAGACGTCACCGAGCACCAACAGCGATGCCTCGGCCGTGCTGCCTTGTGCGCGATAAGTCGTGACGGCGTGCCCGTAGGTCCACGCCCTGAAGTCTGCGGGAAGGCGGTGTCCATCGGTGAACGTAACCTCGTTGGCCGCCGCATCGACACTCGCCACGGTCTTGAAGTCACCGTTCGCGAAACCTTCGGCATCGTCGCGCCCGCGAATCAACAACCGGTCCCCGGCGGAGATCGGCAGCATCTGCGCTCGCCCCACTTCGTAGGCACCGCGCTGCTTCCGCGTGATCCTGGACATGCGACCATTCGGACCGCGAACGCGCAATCCATCCGGCCGAAGTTCGATAACCTCCGCGGACATACCGTGCTTCAGGAAACGTGTGTCACGCACGAACAGCAGGCGGTCGCCGAGCTGGTACTGCGGCCAGTGCATTTTCTGTTCCTCGGTCCACGAGAGCGGCTTCACCGCCTCGCGCGTGACCTCCACGTCGCCGAGTTGCCCCGATCGGCGCAGGGCCGCACGCGCGTGGCCATTGAATCGCTCGATCTCGTCCCAGAACGGAATTACGACGAGCGTATCGACGCCGCGCGCGAGATTCGCCGCATAGTGCTCCGCGGCGCGGCCGAACAGCGTCTCATCGTTGCTGGCGTCCTCGATCATGCCCCGGCGTTCTGCGAACAGAAATGCGTCAACGGGATTGCCGGACGCGAGCATCTCGCTGAATCTTCGATCCGGCTCCGCACGCTGGCGCAGCACCTCAGAAAGTTGGACCACGGGCGTGTGCGTATGCTTCACGACATTGCGCAACGCGTCGCCCTGGCGGACGCTGAAGTGCTGCTTCGTGTCTCCTACCAATAACACGCGTGCTTGCGTCTCATGCGCGATCCGCGTGAGCGCTTCGAGCTGGCTGCTGGAAAGGAGGCCGGCCTCGTCGACGAGCACTACACGCCGCGTCACCGTGGCCTGCAATGCTTCGCTGACCAGAAATCGCTGGACTGTGTCGGCATCGGCGAACCCAGCGCTCGCCAGCGCATCACGCGCCTTTGTTGTGGGCGCGAGCGTAAGGAACCGCCGACCGCCGGTCGCTTGGTGCGCGTTCTCGATCGCGGTGAGGACTGTCGTTTTACCCGTACCGGCATCGCCGACGAGCACGCTGACGAAATCGGTGCTGGCCAGCAGGGCCGAGGCGGCAGTCCGTTGTCCCGGAGTGAGCGTTGACGGCAGCGATTCGCTGTCAGCCAGGTTGAACCGCGTATTGCGGCCCTCCTCGACGCGACGAATCGTCGCGACTTCATCTCGACGAATCGCCTGCATGGTCATTTCGCCGTCACGCCGGATCAGCCCGGGATGAGATTCGATCACGTCGCGCAAATCGCGCCAGTCGTCGAAATCAGGGTTCAACTCGAGCGCGGTGCTCAACACGTCGCCCTGCCGCGCGACGCTGCGTCGTTCGTAGACGTGTCGCAGTGCCGACTCGGCGACGTCCTGCGCGTTGCCGTGTGAGCGTTTCTCGCGCTCGGGGGCCATCAAAGCGCGTGACACCAGATCGGCCAAGGCACGCGTCTCGTCGGAACTCAGCTCCGCCCGCTGCCGGGCACGCACCTCAGGCGTCGTGACTTCGGTCAACTTACTCGCCCGTGATTCCCGCACGAGAACTTCCACCTCACGCTGCGTCGGCTTGCGTCCCTTCTTGCGGGCGAATTCTTCTGCGAGATTCTGAACCTGCCGGGCCCGTTTCGAGAAACGTTCGCGCAGGTGCTCGACACCGCGCACGGAAAACCCGGTTGGGCTCATGCCGTGCGTGTCGTAGCCGAGCTGGTGCAATCGGCCAGCGAGTTCCCGATAAAAGGCCTGGCGAAGATACGGCGATGCCCGCATGATCTCGGCGTGTTGCAGCGCCATCCACCGCGATTGATCGGCGTCCCAGGTTGCGTTCGCGAGCACGACGTGCACGTGCAACTGCGGATCAAGATCCCGGCTGGCATCGTGCAGGAACATCGCACCTACAAAATTTCCGGTCAGGCGAAACGACTCGGAGTTGCGCGCCTCGCCGCGCCGTTCGCGCACGGCCGCGTATCGCTCCATCTCCACGACGATCGTTTTCGCCGCGTCGACAAACGCCGTACGCACGCGCTCGTCACCGCCGACCATCGCGAGCACGCTTACGTCCTTCGGCGCGGAGAGCTGGATGTCGAAGAGCGCCATGCGCGACTTGTTCGCGCGGGCCGTGAGTCGCTTGCCTGTGTCCGGGTGCCGATTCCGGCGCAGGGCCTCGAACGGTTTGTCGGAGACGACGCCTTCGAGCCCGAGCATTTGGGCGCCTTGGCCGATCCATTCCCCGAGCACCTCCTTCTCGCCGTCCTGCCAGTAGTCGTTTTTCCGGAGATGCTGCGCGAGGTACTTCCCGCCATTGCGAATCACTCCCACGGTAATCATGCGCGAATCATCACGCCGTCACGTCCGCGCGGACAACGCCGCGCCTCTACCGTATTCGCAGTATGTGCTCTACCCCTATAGGCAAGACGATGCCGTCCCGCAGCCACACACCGCTCGTTTCTGTTTCTTCAAGACGCAAAACCCTTGCGAGTTCGCACGCACTTCGGACGTCGAATTTCCCGATAGCAAGTTTTTCGTGAGCGGCCATCGCTGATGGGCACGTTGTACAAATCTCAAGTGATCCTCGCGTGCGTTACTTTCGGACTCCCGGCGTAGTATCATGCACCTGGGAATATCACCAAATTCGCGTTCGAAACCGAATGGTTTCGCACGAAGATTGGTGCAAGATTTTTAGCGTTTCCCTGCATTAACGCGGCCAGCAAGGTCCATTGGGAACCGTCTCCAACGTCGTTGCACAGCCTCGGTGATGGTGCCGGCACCAATCGATTCCGGCGGCCGATTTCTTCCCCTCGCCTGTTCGTTGGAATCGGCTAGGGCACGACGTAAACTTCCACCAATACCACGCCAGTTCCCTTGCCGTCGGCGCTGGAGCCGACGACGGTGTAGGGACCCGGATTGAGCGTGACGACGAAGGCCGCGTCCTTGCTGTTCGCGGCGAGGGCAAACGCGCCGATGTCGTGCGCGATTTGCGCGGTATTGGCGGCGTCGGCATTGTCGCTCCAGTCGTCGTTGGCGAGAATCGGAGTCTGGCCCGAGAAGATCGTCAGCGTTGGATTGGCCATCGCACCGCCCACGCCAAAAGAGCTGGCCAACGTCGGTCCCACCACGCGCATGAGCAGCGTCTTGGGGCCTTCGCTCGAAATCACAAGACCCGGGATCATCACTTCGTCGCCGACACCGCAGAAACCGCGGTTGGAGATGTTGACGAGCTTCGCCGAGGGAGTGCCGGTGTCGGCATCGTAGAGTTCGACGATGGCGATGCCGCTCGTCCCGGTTTTGTCGCCGGCAATCGCCGTGTACTGGCCGGGCGCGAGGTCGACGAGCAGCGCGGATTCCTTGGGGTCCTTGAAATCGAAAGCGCCAAGCGAGGCGCCGACCGAAGCAATCTCCGCCGCGTTGGCGTTTCCCTGCCAATCGTCGTTTGCCGCGAGATCGACGTAGGCCGCTGGCGTGATCGAACTGTCGAGGCGTTTGAGAACCAGGGTTGGATTCGGAACAACGGGCGCCGTGACACCGAGGCTGGAGAGCGTCGGGCCGACGGCCCGGATGAGGAGCCTTTTCGTGCCGCTGCCGCTGATCACGAAACCGGGAATGAGCACGTTGTCGCCACTCTGGGCGAGACCGCGGGTCGAGAGGTTGAGCAGGCGCGATTGTTCAGAATACACTGCCAGACTTGCGGAGGAACTGATCGCGGTACCGAGACTATTTTGTGCCACAGCGCGGAATCGGTCGCCGAGCATCGCCGTAGTGACATTGCTGATCGTCAATGTGGGACTGGTCGCGCCCGAGTAAACGCCACCATTCGTTACGTCCTCCCAGTCGCTACTACCAGCCGCCTGGCGTTGCCACTGCCAGTTGGTCGTTGATGGTATGTCGGCGGTTACAGAGAAGGTCACGGTCCCTCCGATTGAAATGTTCGTATTGGCCGGTTGTGTGGCGATCGATGGTGGAGCCTCGGGCTCCGGTTCGACTGTGAGCGTGGCAGCTTCACTGGTCACCGAACCGCCATCGTTGGCTGCAATAAGGCGAAACTGATCGCCGGACATATCAAGAGTTGTACCGGTAATAGTCAGGGTCGCGGTGGAAGTTCCGGAGAAAGCACCGCCGTCGGACAACTCACTCCACGTCGAACTCCCGGCCAGTTTACGCTGCCATTGAAAGGTGGGCGTCGATTGGCCGGTGACGCCTGCCGAGAAGGTCGCGATTCCTCCGGTTGAAATGTTCGAATTCGTCGGTTGCGCGGTAATCGATAGCTCTGGTGTTCCAGACACCAGGACCATTCCGACTGGCCCGGTGAGCACTCTCACGCCGTTTCCCTCCGCAAAACCATAAAGATTTTGGGACCTTGGACCGAGCCACATTTCGGATTCATTCAAGATCGTAGTCGATTCCCAGCGTTGTCCGTCTTCCGAAGTATAAACGTTTCCACCAACTCCCGGGGCAACGAAGAGTCCGAGACGGGCACTGGACCACAGTGAAAAGAAGAAATACCAATCGTTAACGGCAAACGCCTGTTGTCGCGTCCACGTGAAACCATCGTGTGACTTCCAGCCTTGTGAACCGTCTGAATAACACCACTCCCCGTCGAGGTAAGTTACGTAACCGATGGCCCCCCAATCAGAGTCGACGAAGGAAGTGGCCCAATTCATTCCGTCGGTTGAGGTTAACGTGACGCCGTTTTTAACACCGATCACAAATCGCCCGTCCGCAAATAATATATTGCCAAAAAAATCGGAAGCACCTGACATTGCTTCTGTCCATTCTTCTCCGTCTGATGAATACAGGATGCGGCCACCCCAGCCGACTGCTACGAACTTGCCGTTGCCGTATGCAACACTTTCACTTCGGCCGCTAAACCCTTCAGGCGACCGGTCCTCCCATGTCTCAAAATCAGTTGTGCGAAAAATCAAAGCACGGACGTTGACGAGTGGGTCCACAAGGTTTGTTTCATCAATTGAATCATACTGATACTCTACAATGACGTAGTGGGTGCCCGAGTATGCGACATCTGTGAACAGTTTGTTTCCTGTGATGTAAGAGGATCTTTGCCATTCGATCCCGTCTATCGACCACACGACGGTCGAGCCCGCCAGCCCCACAAATCGGCTCCCGTCGAAGAACACTTTTGTTACCACCGACGCTCCGACTCCTATCGGGTCGAGTGAAATTCTTTCCCAGCTCAAGGCGGGATCTTCGACTGTAACCTCGAACGACGTGGACGCGCGGCCACCCCGCCCATCGAACGCGCAGCATTGGACAACGAACGTTCCTCCTTTCAACCACCGATGCGTAATGGTGGATGATGAATTCATTACTCCGTCACCAAAGTCCCACAAGTAATGAACGACGTCCTCATCCGCATCAGTGCCGGAGGCCGTGAACGTCACATCGGATCGCGCGGCGACTTGTGTTGGATGGGGAGCAACGGTGATCGTCGGAGCTTGGTTGATCTCTGGAACGCCAATTTCGACCCTCACGTCTATCCATTCGCCGGGCGAAGTTCCGCCGGTTGTCAGCGGGGTGATTGAGATGGCGTGGTCGGCATCGGTGAACGACTCTCCCAATGCAAGTGGAGCATCTGTAAAATCCAATTCCGTCTTCGAAGCCGGTGTTGCATCCAGCAAGTAGGGATCAGGTGGCATCTGGCCCGGCGATTGGTTCCAATAGAGCAGAACACCATTCTTTTCCCGGTTAAAATCACCAACGGTCGCCCCTGTGAACGCGACCTGTGCCCGGTATTCAATCCAGTATTCGTTTTCGGGACCTGCTGCGATCTTGAGTGCGCGAACATTACCCGCATCCCGGTCGTCGTGCCGAAATAGTCTATACGTTCCCGTGGTGGTGACCGTAGTCATCTCCATCGCGTCGAGGTAAAGCAGCGACGATTTTTGCATGGTGTTGAAATGCCCTCCCGGAAACCCGCCCGACCCCATAATATCGAAAAGATCACCATACTCCTCACGCTCGCCGGGACCGATGGGGGAAGCTCCCGTGGGACGCCATCCGTGCGAATGCTGCAAACCGTGATTGTGGCCCAATTCATGGACGGCGCCCAGCGCGTCGATGCCGCCGTTGAGCCAAAGGCCCTTGCCGCCGAGGCTGGCTTTTCCGCCAAACTCGTAGCCGGGCGTGTATTTGAAAATCACGATCCATCGATCGAAAAGATCCGGATTGTAGGAGCCCGTGGCCCCATTCGCCAAGTCGTAGGCTCGTGCCAGCTCCAGCGCCTCAACTCCCAGTTCCCCGAATGAATTCGGATCGGCATTGAAATACTCTTTCGTCCGCGACAAAAGAACGGTTCCGGGCAGAATGGTGCTCTGGAATGAGCAACGCCCGTTTGAGACATCCTCAAAATACGTGCTCACTTTCTTCATTACCTTCTCGATCTCGAAATCGGTTGCGTCCCCCGCACCAGCGCTCGGCAATCCGGGATCGTCTGGAAACTCCGCGCGAATGATCAGCACGGTCTTTTCCCCGAACGTCCAACCGGAGGATAGATTGGCGGTTGCGTCAGACGAAGCTCGGGAGAGTCCGCTGATTTCATTCAATTCTGGGAGATCAGGCCCGGGGATCAATTCCCTCTGCAGCGCGAGTTCCTCCCACGCTGCCAATGCTGCCGAATCGGCGAACACGTGAATCTCGTCGCCACTTCGTATTGCGACCTCGGAGCCACCAAGGCCCATCGTCGCATTTTCCTCCGCTGCAAGTGTCCGCCAGGGCATTTCGGTACAGCGCAACCTGACTATCCAAAGCCACCCCATTGATCGGCAAGCCCCGTTTGGTGCCCTGCCGGGTGCGGCGTCCATAGACGGATGCACGGAAGACCTCCCCATCGATTTCAACCGTCCTATCGATTGCCGAACCTCCGTCTTCGCCCAAGCAGCTGATCATGACCTGCAAATCCCCGCGACCGTCGATCCAGTGCTCAAGTTCTTCGGCGACTTTTCCCGGTAACTTGTTGCGGCGATTGCGCGACACCGCCAGTTCCAAAGCTCCCTGTGGATCGGTGCCTATCATCGTTCCCATGACTGCGCGGCGGGCGTGCGCAAGCGCAATTCCTTCGGTTTCAAGGAACGGCCGTTCTTGCTCGCTGGCGGCAAGAAAGCGCTCACTCCAGTCGTTGAACGCCTTGACCTCAGGTGGTATTCGGCCCTCCCAGACGGATGTATGGCGTATCCGCCCGAGGATCGGATCTTGGGCGGTTTGTGGAGTATCGATGTTTGCGCCAGGCGCCATTCTTGAACGTCTTTGACGATCGAAGTCGTCCGTCATTTTCTTAGCGTCGAAATCTGAAACGTCATTGCCATCTCGGACCGGTTCACGCTTCGGATGATTGCGAAACACGCTAGTCAAACACACGATCAGCAAGAATAACCCGAGACCTGCGGCTGAAATTTTTCGCCGGGCGCGTTTCATGGCTTCATACCCTCAACGGGTGACTGGCTCCGCTTCGCTTCATGGTGGGGCGATCGTGGGAATGCGTCGGCTGCTGCCCCGAGGACGTTCGCGTTGTTGGCAGGCAACTTTGCGCCGCGTTAAAGGAGGGCAACCTGCTTTGAAGCCGTTGAATGAAGTCAAGGTTCCGCCGACCACTTTTGTTCCGCCATTTTGGGCGGCCGGAGTCAAAACGTTGCCATTGGAGTCGGCCAGCTCGTTGGCGAGGTTCGTATCGAGGGCGCGATTGGTATTGAAGCGTGCGCACCCACCAACAGCAATAAAAGCGCCTCCGCTGGGATTCCTCCCATTTCTTCGTGGAGCGGCGGAGCAAGTGGCGCCATCGACGGACGAAGCTGGATCGAACGAACGGACCAGTTTGCCAGGTGGACCGTTCGCACGTGTGTGAGGCGTCAACCAGCGGGGGATTGCTAACAACTGCCAAACACGGAAAAGGACACCGGGTGCGTTGTTCATGGAAGCGGAGTGCGTCTTATCGATAAGTTGACATGACACACCCGAGTGAGGAATCAGAATGAAAGCTTGTAAGTTTGAGATCGGATGCGGGCGTTGTGCATGAAGTATGGCCCGACCCATGCGTCTGTAAGCTCATTGTACACGGAGTCGGGCTGTCGCGCTATTTACGGAACCCGCCGGGTTGGAAACGGTGACACGATAGTTTCCGGCGTCGCTGGACTGGACATTGGCCAGCGTGAGGGTGGTCGAGGTCGCGCCAGGAATATCGGCCGCGCCTAAGCGCCATTGATAGCTCAATGGTTCCGTGCCGGTGGCTTCGACCGTGAAGACTGCCGTACCACCTGCAGCGACGGTGACCGGCGCGGGTTGCGTCGTGATTACCGGGCGTTCCAGGATGGTGAGCGTGGCATCGATACTGGTGGCAGCCCCGCCGGCGTTGGTGACGACCACGGAGTAGACGCCGGCGTCTGCCGGCGTGGTGCCGGTGATGCGCAGCGTGCGGTTCGTTTCGCCCGAGATCTCGATGCCGTTTTTGCGCCACTGATACGTGAACGGAGTAGTGCCGCTCGCGGTGATGTTGAACGTGGCTGTCTGGCCCGCATTCCGCGTCGTGTCCTGCGGTTGTGCCGTGATGGCCGGTGGCACGAGTATGGTCAATCTGGCCACGGCGCTGGTGACCGACCCGCCGGCGTTGGTGACGACGACTCGATAGTTGCCGGCGTCCGACGTCTGCACGTTCGCCACCATGAAGGCCGCCGCGGTGGCGCCGGGAATGTCATTGGCTCCCAGACGCCATTGATAACTCAGTGGCATCGTGCCGGTGGCCTCGACCGTGAACGCGACAGGGTCCCCGACGATCGCGGTGGCGTCTACAGGCTGGGTGGTAATCGTGGGTGTCTCGATCACCGTGAGGGTTGCGTCGATGCTCGTCGCACTCGTGAGCGCATTGCTCACCACGACACTGTAGACGCCGGCATCGGCGAGCCCCGCGCCAGTCAAACGTAGCGTGCGGCTCGTGGCACCGGGAATGTTAGTGCCGCCCTTGCGCCATTGATACGCCAGCGGTCCGGAGCCAGTGGCCGTGACGCTAAACGTCGCGGTCTGACCGACGTTGGCGGTCACGTCCTGCGGTTCCTGCGTGATCACGACCGGGTCGATCACGGTCAAATGAGCGGCAGTGCTGTTGATTGAACCACCCGCATTCGACACGACGACGCGATAGTTGCCCGCATCGGTTGATTGCACGGTGACGAGCGTCAACGTCGACGATGTTGCGCCCGGGATGTCTGTGGTGCCGTTGCGCCATTGGTAGCTCAGCGGTGCCGTGCCGGTAGCTTCAACGGTGAACGTCGCGGTCTGCCCAACAACCACGGATGCGTCGACGGGTTGAACCGTGATCGCCGGTTTTTCGATCACCGTCAGCGTGGCGTCCGAACTCGTGGCACTGGTGGCAGCATTGCTGACAATCACGCTGTACGCGCCCGCGTCGGTCAGGGTCACGCCAGGCAACCGTAGCACGCGACTGGTGGCGTCGGGCAGGTCGTTTCCATTCCTGCGCCACTGATAGGCGAGAGGTCCCGAGCCGGTCGCAGTCACACTAAACACCGCCGTCTGACCGACATTGACCGTGGCGTCCTGCGGCTGCGCCGTGATCACCACGGGGTCGATCACGGTCAGGTGCGCGGCCGCGCTCGTGAGAGAACCATCCGGATTGCTCACGACCACGCGATAGTTCCCTGCGTCTGTCGTCTGGACATTGGCCAGGGTGAGAGTCGGCGACGTGGCGCCGTCGATCGGGGTCGCGCCTTTGCGCCACTGATACGTGATCGGACCCGCTCCGGAGGCGCCCACGGTGAACGTGGCGGTATCTCCAACGACCGCGGTCGTGTCAGCCGGCTGCGTGATGATTTGGAGAGGGCCGGTATCGGCGATCTCGAGGGTACCCGTGGCCGAGCCTTCGTAGTTCGGATCATTTATAGTTGCAACGACCGCGTAATTGCCCGCGGCGCTCGGCGGCGTGGCACTGCCGTCGTAGGTGACATCGACCGCGAGTCCGGCCGGATCGGTCGTTACGGTGACCGTTTTGGGACTGCCGTCGTACGCTTGGGTAAGGCCTGTTAGAACCACCGCTGCGGGCGCCTTCCCGATCGTGAGTGTCGCCGACGCGGAGCCCTGGTAATTCGGATCGGAAATCGTGGCTTCAACTATATAAGAACCGGCGTTCGTCGGAGCGGCGACGCTGCCATCGTAGGTGACTTCGATTGCCAGACCGTCGGGCGAAGTGGTGGCCGTGACTTGCTTGGGCGTACCGTCGTAGGTCTGCGCGAGATCGTCCAGACTGACCGTCGCCTCGGCCTTGGCGATCGTCAAACTCAGCGTCGCCGTGCCTGTCCCGACGCTGTTCGTGGCGGACAGGGTGACGGCGAACTCTCCCGCCTGTGTGGGGACACCTTCTATCGCGCCTGTGACCGGGTCGATCGTCAGGCCTGTGGGCAGGTTCGATGCGTCGTAGGCTACAGGGGTATTGGTGCCGACGACCGTGTAGGAGAATGTCTGACCGTAGGTTCCCGTCGCCGTTAGCAAACTTGTGATCGTCGGCCGAGCGGCAAACAACAGCGTGGGGCCATATTGAAATACTCCGGGAGGCGGTACTGTAACGCCGTTTGCCGGGAACTGCCGTCGGCCTTGAATGAAGTTGACGAGCGGATCGAACTGCCAGCAACCGCCTTGGATCAGATTGTCCGCACCGCTTCCTGGCGCCACCCCATACAGCGCGACAAGCACGTAGTGTTCTCCGGGTTGCAGGGTCACGGGGGCGACAAACTGAACACGCGCGTCTCCGACGAGTGCCGCCGAGGTCCCTGCCGGCACTGTGGCCGAGGCGAGCAGAGTTCCGTCGCTCTTCAGCAGCCCCACATCGTGGGCTCCGGCCAAGCCGTCGCCAAAGGAATCCCAGATCCCCAGCGCCCAAACCTGCGCCGTGTCGTTGACCGTAAACTCCCAGCCCTCCGCAGTGCCAACCGATCCTCCCGGCAATGCGCAATTGCCGCCGTTGTACGCAACCGCATGTAGCAGGTCCGTCAGACTTGGGGCCGAATCGAGCACGATATCCTCGGCATCCACCTCCAGTGCGATTGACTCGATCGTGACTGGGCCGCCGCTGTTCAGGTGCAGTTCGTAGGAAAATCCACGGAAGCTGAACGAATCGCCCGCAGCGACGAGGTCCGGTGAGCCACTGGAGAATGTGCCGGTGAAGGATTTGCCGCCCGTCGCCGTAAACCCGTCGGCCAACGCCGGGCCTGCAATCGAAAGCAGCTCGAGCGTGAAGGTATTGTTCGTGCCAACATTCGCGCCGGAATTGCGAAACTCCATCGTGAGTTTCTCGAGGCCCGAGGTGGCTCCGATCTGGAAGAAGCCGCCGCCGTCGTCCGCGAGGCGCAGCCCATCGAAATTGTCGAACGAGATAGTGCCGCGAATCGTGTCGCTATCATTGAGTGTGAACGGCGTTACAGGAAGAACGACGCGCCACTGGTTCCCCGGCTGCGACTGCGTATCGAACGCACCGCTGATTTGACTCGGCGCGAGCGTGATCGTGCGGTCCAAAGTTATCTCGGCCGGTGCCGCCGCAACGACGAGGGTGGCATTGGCGGCACCATCGTAGTTCGGATCGACGATCGTCGCGACTACGGCGTAGGACCCCACGGCGGTCGGAGGCGTGGCGTTGCCGTCGTAGGTCACATCAACCGTCAGGCCGCTCGGAGTCGTGGTGACCGTGACCGGCTTCGGATTGCCATCATAGGTCTGTGACGTGTTGGCGAATGCGATGGCCGCCGCGGCTTTCCCGACGGCAAAGCTCTGATCGACGTCGGGCGCGGGCACATACGTGTCATCGCCGGCCTGGCTCGCACGGATGGTGACGTCGCCAGCGCCGGTTAGCGTGACGGTGTTGGCCGCGATCGTGGCTGGGCCGCTGATGACTTCGAACGAGACCAGAAGTCCGGACGAAGCGGTGGCCGCGACGGCGAACGATGCATCGCCGTAGGTGCGATCATGCAATGGCGCGAAGCTGATCGTCTGCGTGAGCTTGTTGACGGTGAGTGTGGCTGGATCGGAGATCGCATCGGGGGCGATGCCGTTGCTGGCAACACAGGCGAACTGGTTTCCGCTCATCGCCGCATTCGCGCCGGAGATCGTGAGCGTGTCGGTGTCGGTGCCGGAGTACGTTGTGTCGTCGGCGAGCGGATTCCAGGTCGTGCCTCCGTCGGTGCTGATCGACCACTGGAAGGACGGTGCCGGAGTCCCGGTCGCGGAGATCGTGAACGTGGCGTCTTCGCCGACGTTCACGATTTGGTCGGCGGGTTGGCGGTCGATCAACGGAGCTTCGCCGGGCGCTCCGCCAGTAATATACAGACTGTGACCAAAGCCCGCGGCGACCGAGACGACGTTGTCGGCCACCTGCACAGGGGAATTGCGCGAGGTAGTGGAGCCGTCGCCGAGCTGGCCGGTGTCATTGCGGCCCATAGCCCAGAGAGTGCCGTCGGTCTTGACGAACAGGCTGTGAAAGTAGCCCCCGACGACCGAGAGGACGTCGTCGGCCACCGGCACAGGGGACAGGCGATTGGTGGTGGAGCCGTCGCCGAGCTGGCCGTAGAAATTATTGCCCATGGCCCAGAGGGTGCCGTCGGACTTGACGAAGAGGCTGTGATAGCCGCCCGCGGCGACCGCGACAACGCTGTCGGCCACCTGTACAGGGGAATTGCGCTGGGTGGTGGAGCCGTCGCCGAGCTGACCGTTGGCATTGTAACCCATGGCCCAGAGCGTACCGTCGGACTTGACGAAGAGGCTGTGATAGGCGCCCGCGGCGACCGCGACAACGCTGTCGGCTACCTGCACAGGGGAAAAGCGCTGGGTGGTGGAGCCGTCGCCGAGCTGGCCAAAACCATTATCACCCATGGCCCAGAGGGTGCCGTCTGACTTGACGAAGAGGCTGTGACCGTCGCCTGCGGCGACCGCGACGACGTTGTCGGCCACGCGCACGGGAGAATTCCGCTGCGTGCTCGTGCCGTCGCCGAGCTGGCCGTAGATATTCCAACCCATCGCCCAGAGTGTACCGTCGGACTTGACGAAGAGGCTGTGATAGTCGCCCGCGGCGAGCGCGACGACGTTGTCGGCCACCTGCACAGGGGAATTCCGACCGAAGGCAGAACCATCGCCGAGCTGGCCGTGGAAATTCCCGCCCATGGCCCAGAGGGTGCTATCGGACTTGACGAAGAGGCTGTGAAGCTCGCCCGCGGCGACCGAGGCGACGTTGTCGGCCACCTGCACAGGGGAAAGGCGATCGGTGGTGGAGCCGTCGCCGAGCTGGCCGTTGCCATTGTAGCCCATCGCCCAGAGCGTGGGAGGCGTTGCTTCGCCTCCGCTTATCGTCAACGTCGCGCTGGCCGTGCCGGTGTAGTTCGCATCGCTGATTGTCGCCAGGACAGCATAGCTGCCGGCGTCCGTCGGCGGCGTGGCGCTCCCGTCGTAGGTGACGTCAACCGGGAGCCCGGATGGCGTGGTCGCGACGGTGACGGCTTTCGGCGTGCCGTCGTAGGTCTGGTCCGTGTCGGAGATGCTGACCGTCGCCGTGGCCTGCGCCACGTTGAACATGCGATCGACATCGGTCGCCGGCTCATGGTTGGCGTCGCCGGTTTGCGATGCACGGACACTAACGTCACCCGCGCCGGTGATCGTCACGGTGTCGCCATCAATCGTCGCCGGACCGCTGACGACGGCGAATGAGACCGGCAGGCCGGACGATACGGAAGCCGAGATCGCAAAGGGTGCGTCGCCGTAGGTTCCGTTCGGAATTGGATCAAACGTGATCGTCTGCTCGGCCCGTGCCACGGTGAAGGTCTGATCGACATCGGCAGCCGGCTCATAGTTGTCGTCGCCGCCTTGCGACGCACGAATGGTTACGTCGCCGGCGCTGGTGAGGGCGACCGTGTCGCCGGCGATCGTGGCCGAGCCGCTCACGATTTCGAACGAGACCGGCAGACCGGAGGATGCGGCCGCCGATAGCGTGAAGGAGGCATCGCCGAACCTGCGATCAGGCAATGGCGCGAAGCTGATCGTCTGGGCGAGCTTGTTAACCGTTAGTGTGGCAGGATCGGACGTCGCATCGGGATCGGTGCCGTTGCTGACGAGGCAGGCAAACTGATTGCCGTTCATCCCGGCAGTTGCACTGGAGAGCGTGACCGTGTCGGTGGCGGTGCCGGAATAGGTGGTGTCATCGGCGAGCGGACTCCAGGTCGTGCCGGTGTCGGTGCTGATCAGCCACTGGAACGAGGGCGACGGCGTACCGGTGGCGGAGATGCTGAATGCGGCGGTATCGCCAACGTTGACGGTTTGATCGGCGGGGTGTGTGATGATGGACGGAGCTTCGCCAACCGTGCTGCGGGTGATGTACAGGCTATGACTGTCGCCCGCAGCGACCGAGACGACATTGTCGGTTACCTGCACAGGGGATAGGCGCTGGGTCGTGGAGCCGTCGCCGAGCTGGCCGAAGGCATTCGAGCCCATGGCCCAGAGGCTGCGGTCGGACTTGACGAAGAGGCTGTGAAAGGTGCCCGCAGCGATAGAAACAACGTTTTCGGCCACCGGCACAGGGGACAGGCGCAGGGTCGTGGAACCGTCGCCGAGCTGGCCGTTGCCACTGTAGCCCATGGCCCAGAGGGTTCCGTCGGACCTGACGAAGAGGCTGTGCTCGTACCCGGCAGCGACCGAGACGACGTTGTCGGCCACCTGCACAGGGGAATTGCGATCGGTGGTGGAGCCGTCGCCGAGCTGGCCGGGGCCATTGTAGCCCATGGCCCAGAGGGTGCCGTCGGTCTTGACGAAGAGGCTGTGATAGTACCCCGCGGCGACCGAGACGACGTTGTCGGCCACCTGCACAGGGGAATTGCGATCGGTGGTCGAGCCGTCCCCGAGCTGGCCGTAGACATTGTAGCCCATGGCCCAGAGGGTGCCGTCGGACTTGACGAAGAGGCTGTGAGAAGCGCCTCCGGCGACCGAAACGACGCCGTCTGCCACCTGCACGGGGGAATTGCGTTGGGTCGTGGAGCCGTCGCCGAGCTGCCCGTAGCTATTGTCGCCCGTGGCCCAGAGGGTGCCGTCGGATTTGACGAAGAGGCTGTGAACGTAGCCCGCGGCGACCGAAACGACGTTGTCGGCCACCTGCACGGGGGAATTGCGCTGGGTCGTGGAGCCGTCGCCGAGCTGGCCGTTGTCATTGTAACCCATGGCCCAGAGGGTGCCATCGGTCTTGACGAAGAGACTGTGAACGGCCCGCGTGGCGACGGCGACGACGTTGTCGGCCACCTGTACAGGGGGAAATGCGCTGGGTGGTGGAGCCGTCGCCGAGCTGGCCGTTGCCATTGTCGCCTACAGCCCAAAGGGTGCGAATCGTTACTTCGCCTCCGCCTATCGTCAGCGTCGCGCTGGCGGAGCCGGTGTAGTTTCCATCGTCGATTGTCGCCAGTACGAGCATAGCTGCCGGCGTCCGTGGGCGGTGTGGCGCTGCCGTCGTAGGTGACGGCAACCGCGAGTCCAGATGGCTCTGTCGCGACGGTGACCGGTTTCGACGTGCCGTCGAAGGTCTGGTCCGTGTCAGAGATGCTGACGGTCGCCGTGGCCTTCGCCACGTTGAACATGCGATCGACATCGGTCGCCGGCTCATGGTTGGCGTCGCCGGACTGCGAGGCGCGGACCGTCACATCACCCGCGCCGGTGATCGTGAGTGTGTCGCCGGCAAGGGTTGCAGGGCCGGTGAGCACGGCGAATGAAACGGGCAAATCCGCGCTCGAGGACGCAGAGATCGTGAACGGCGCGTCGCCGAAGGTGTGGTCGGCAATCACGGGGAAATCGATGGATTGTGCCGCCTGGGCGATCACCAGGGTGCCCGTGGTCGAACCGACGTAGTTTGGCTCGGTGACAGTCGCACTCACCGCATAAGAACCGGCATTCGGCGGCGGCGTTGCGCTGCCGTCGTAGGTGATGCCGACTGTCAGGCCTGACGGCGCCGTTGTGGCCGTCACCGGTTTCGGGCCGCCATCGTAGGTCTGGCTGAGATTTGCGAGCGTGACGGTCGCGCTCGCCTGGCTGATCGTGAGCGTGTCGCTCGCCGCGCCGGCGTAGTTCGCATCGTTCACCGTCGCGGTGACGCCGTAGGTGTCGGCGTTCGTCGGCGGCACGCTGGAGCCATCGTAGGTCACGTCGGTCGTGAGACCGGTAGGCGTGGTGGTGACGCTCACGGATTTCGGCGCGCCGTCGTAGGTCTGATCGAGATTGCCAAGAGCGACGTCGGCAGAGGCCTTGGCGATGGTGATCGTGAGATCGGCGATGCCGCTGCCGGAATCGTTGGAGGCCGCGATTGTGGCGGGGAAAACGCCGGTTTCCGCCGCGACGCCCGTGATTTCGCCAGTGGTGTTGTTGACCGCGAGAGTGGCCGGTAGACCGAGCGCATCGTAATCAGTCGGGTTATTCGTCGCCGTGATCGTGTAGTCAAACGGCTGGGCGTAGACGCCGCTCGCGGTGGGAGGGCTCGTGATTTCGGGGATCAGCGAGAGCGAAAAGACGGTGCCGCGCGCCCATGTGCCGCCGTAGCCGGCGACGCCGTAGAAAATGCCGTCGCTGCCGAGCATCAGGCTGACCGTGCCCGAACCCTGCCCGCTCCCGTCCGTTTCGGGCACCATCTGGTGCAGCTCAGTGTAACCGGTGCCGTCCGGATTGAGCGCGAAAAGGACGCCGCCGAAGAACTCGCCACCCGTGGTGGTCGCGCCGTAAAGCCGGCCGTCCGGGCCTTCGACCAACGCGGAGGACACCTTGGATGTTCCGCCCAAGGAAGAGCTGAACGCGTGCAGCACTTGAAAGTTTGTGCCCGGGTTCGGGTCCTGAGGATCGAGCGCGAAAAGGGTGCCGCCGGAAGACGGCCCGCCGCTGTAGGTCGAGCCGTAGAGGCGACCGTCGCTGCCCTGAATGACGCCCGCATGGGGCTGCGCGCCTTCGGTTGCAGTCGCGAGCGCATGCAGGACGGTGAAGTTGCCGCCGTCCGCATCGAGCGCGAAAATCGTGCCGCCATTATTCTCGCCGCTGCTCGTCGTGCCATAGAGGCGGCCATCGCTGCCTTGGATCAGCAGGCCATAGGGAAAGGAACCTTCCGTGGCATAGTCGAGCGTGTGGACGATCTGGTAATTGCTTCCGCTCGCCGAATCCATCGCGAAGACGATGCTCGTGTTTGCGGCGACGGTGCCATAGATGCGTCCGTCCGCGCCTTGAAACACGCCGTTGTCAGTCGGACCGTAAGCGTCGGGATACACACCGAAGCTGTGCAGCACGTCCGTGGTGTTCGTATCCGAATTGAAGCTGTAAACAGTCCCTCGGCCGTATGTGCCGCCACTTCCAGTCGTCCCGTACATCAAGCCATCCGTTCCCCGGGTCAGGCCGAACTGAGGATAACCGTTGAGCAACTGAACGGGCTGGAAAGACCGACGCACCGTGTAGCCTGTGCCGTTCCGACCGATCGAGAAAATCACCCCACCGCGAGGATCAGGATCGCCTCCGTCGTAGGTCACGCCGTACAGCAACCCATCGCCGGCTTCTGCGAGCGGGCCATACGGCTGATTTCCAAGCGACGCCGCGGTGAAGGACTTTACTACTGAAAATCCGCTGCCGTCCTGATTCAGACCAAAGACGCTGCCATAGTTGTTCGCGCCACCGCTCGTTGCTGTCGAATAGAGCCGCCCGTCGTCGGCTCGCATAAGATCGGCCGCGAGGTTCGAGCCTTCGCTCGACGAAAGGACGCGCAACGTTTGGAAACTCGCAAGGTTCTTGCTCACGGCGAACACTGTCCGCCAGGTTGCGCCCAACAGGCGGCCGTCGTCGCCTTCGATGAGCCGCGTCTCCGAGAAACCATATTCGGACGAATCAAACGCACGGACGGAAAACCCCGTCCCGTCCTTGTTCAGACCGAACACCGAGCCGTACCACGTCTGGCCGGGCGCGCCGGTAAAGGTGCCGGTGCTCGTGGTGCCGTAGAGCTGTCCATCGCTGGCCTCGATAAGCGCGCCCTTGGGCGCGGCTCCCTCGGTAGCCGAGGTGAGCGCGCGGAGGACCTTGAAGCTGCTGCCGTCGGACAGCGTTTGTCCGACTCTAGCCACGGCGAAGATCGTTCCCCCACCGGTACCGCCGGATCCACCCTCGGACGTGGTGCCGTAGAGCACTCCGTCACTCCCTTCGATGAGTGCACCGAACGGCCGGCCACCGTCGACCGGAGAGTTGAGTTGGCGAAGTATCGTGTATTCCGAGCCGTCGGGATTGATCGAAAAAACGATACCGCGCGTTCCCGTGCCGCCGGACCAGGTCGTGCCGTAGAGGCGTCCATCGCTGGCTTGGAGGAGTTCTGCCTCCGGAGCGGAACCGTCGTTGGGGTACCATGGCGCGGAGTTGAATGCATGGAGCACCGTGTAACCCGAGCCATCAGTATTCATGGCAAAGATCGTGCCCCAATTAGCACCGCCGCTGTAGGTGGTGCCGTAGAGACGCCCGTCGGTTCCTTGAATCAATCCGGCACTCGGCGCGTTACCATCAGCCGCCGCATCGCCGTAGAAGTTGAAATGCTTTAGGTACGGTGAACCCGGAGCCGTCAGGGTTCATTGCAAAGACCGTCCCTGTGTCCGCGTAGCCCCCTTGATACGTTGTGCCGTAAAATCGCCCGTCCGTGCCCTGGATTACCGGGGCTCGCGGAAAGTACCCTTCGTTGGCCTTGGTGAAGGCATACAGAACCTTGAACGTCTGCGCCACCAGAGAGGAGGAACCTAACAGGCAAAGGCAGGCGACGCCAAGTGAGACGGCACAGCGCCGCCGGGAGGCGAAAGCAGGCTCGGACATGGTCGGGGGGATCGAGGGCTGGAGAGAAAGCGCGCGCGGGCCGGTAACAGGCATCGTGCGTTGGCTGGGCGCCGGAATAGTATCAGCCCCGCGCGAAGCTGGAAATACGGAGGACTACGTAGAACCGACAGATTGCGCATTTCCCGGGGCTACGCTTTCGGGCTACGCCGCGCGCGTGGCTATCGATCGTTGCGAAAGCAGGAGCGGCTTCACGCCGCGATTCATCGGAAGTGAAACCCCTCCTACAGTGCCAGGACGATCGCAATGATCACTGCCTCAGCCCTTCGGAGCGTGACGAGGAGATGGTCTGTGCAGGGTCATCCGGTCCCGCGTCCTTGCCGGCCAAAGTCCGCGCCGGAGGCAGGTGCTCACCGCCGGAAAACGTCGGCCGCGGCGATCGCCAAACCAGGCAGCAGAGGCGTCTCAAAGGTTTCGTCTTCGTCCACCAGACGCACAGCTCGCACCGAATTTTTCGCGAAATCGTAGAGGTGGATCTGCAGCAGAATCGGATCGACGAGCCACATCTCCTTCACTCCGGCCCGCGCATAGACGCCGCGCTTCCGCTTCTTGTCAAGCTGCGCCTGAGACGGCGACAGCACTTCGATGACGAGGTCCGGAGCACCGTGAGCACCATCATCGGTGAATATGTGCAATCGCTCGTTAGAGACAAAAAGCACGTCCGGCTGAAACACATCGTGCTCGCCAAGATAGACATCGAAGGGAGCGACGTAGACCTTGCCGAGACCGCGGGCACGCGCGTGAGTGCGCAAGGTATCAGCGAGGTTCAGGACGATGTCTTGATGGAAACGATTCGGGGCGGGGGCCATGACGAGTTCGCCTTCGACGAGCTGATAACGCGCCCCTTCTGGCGTGGCGCGATAATCCTCCACGGTCAGCAACTCGGGCTTGGCGCTCGTAAAAGGCATCGAGCTACACTGGCAGTGCCAGGGGCGGACGTCAAAACCGGAGTCATGGCGCAACCGGGCGGGGGCTTCCCAAACGGGGGCGTTCCGGAGGGTCCATCCCCGAACGGATCGCACCGCGACACCAAGCTCTGCCTGTCCACCCGAGCCGGGCGCAGAGCTGGTCCGTCCGAGGCCCCCGAGCCTGAGGGGAGAAACGCGCGAGCTTTGAGACTGCCAGATCCGCCGACGGGGGCCAGAACGAACAGGCGAACCAGACGGCGATCAACCATCCAGCTCAACGTTCGCGGCGCGGTGCCCAATCCATTTGTGCCCACTAAACACACCAAACACACGAAAGTCGTGATCTGATCATTCGGATCCTGCCGCGGAAAGACCCGCAACAATGCCTTCGTGAATACGCATGGGGCGAAGGTCGACCTTGAATAAGTCTGGCCTTCGCGTCCTTCGCGTGACGAATTCCGGTTCTGATCCGAGTGGAGTCTTCGCAGAGATGCACGATCCATAGAGGTCAGATACCGCAGCCGTGCCCATCCGCGGTTCTTGACCCCATATGGTGCACCACTAGAATGGCATCATTATGACACGGACCACCATCATGCTGCCGGAAGAGGTGCGCCGCCGGGCCATGGCGGAAGCACGGCGCCGCAAGGTTTCATTCGCGAGCTTTGTCCGCAAGGCGATCTGCGACCAGCTTCCCCAACACGGGCGCGATCAGGACCCGTTGCGCGAGCGCCGGCGCGATCCGCTGTTTCGTCTCACCGAGCGGCTCCCGCTGGTCACGGCGCGCACGCCGCCAGACGTGGCGGAGAAGCACGATGATTACCTCTACGGCGAGGCTCGAGGCCGGGCCTCGCGATGAACGCCCTGTTTGTGGACACGGGCGCGCTGGTCGCCCGGGTGCTCAAGCGCGACCAGCACCACCGCACCAGCCAGGAGGCCTGGGCATCGCTGGCGCAGATCGACGTGAAGCTGTTTGGAAGTGAGCACGTGCTGGACGAGGCGATCACGCTGTTGACCCGGCAAGCGGGTGCGGCCTACGCGTGCCGGTGGGCGCGCGATCATCTCGCCTCGCAGCAGATCGAGTGGCTGAACACCGTGCCGGATGACTGGCATGAAGGGCTGCGGTGGCTCGACAAGTTCGCGGACCAACGCCCGAGTTTCACCGACTGCCTTTCGTTTGCGCTGATGCGCCGGGAGGGCTTGAGCACGGTGTTTGGCTTCGATCAGCACTTCGTCCTCGCCGGTTTCGAGCGCTGGCCTGAATCGTGACGCCGCGGTTCGACGACGCCGCGCGGAGTCCCATCGACGGACACCTTCCCTGGTCCATGCGATCCATCCTCAAAGCGGCTGCACGCACCATCGGCCCGATCACGGCGCGATACATCGTGCGGGCTCTCGGCGAGGATTATCTGGACTTGTGCCGATTGCCGACCCCGGAACGCATCGCTTTGCTCGAAGAGCGATGGCGCCAGGGTGGCATGTTCAACGACGCGATCAACGACATCGCGCCAGGTGAGTTTGTCGCCACGGTGGCTGCGGCCAGGCGCTTGCGAGCCGGGTTCGAACGATGCGCGGCGGATGCTGGCCGCGCTGTTTTGCCCGGCGCGACGACACTCAAGCTGGACCCATGCGGGGTTGAACCGGCCCGTGCCGCGGAAGGGACAGGCAGGTCAACGCCGCGCCATCCATCGTGACGGCCAGCGACCAGGGGCCTGGTATCGAGCAGAAGCCTCCAGATGGATGCCGCACCATGCCCGGGCCGGCACGGAGAGCCGGTGCATCCGGCCCAACGTTCGCGGCGCGGTTCCCATTCCTGGGCGGTGTGAATTCGCGCGGTAGGGAGCGTAACGTTCGATCAATGCCGACGGCACTGAATCTCATCGAGCAGAATGCCAATCAACAGGTGCGCACGGACGATGAGCTCGTCGGCTTCGGCGGCGGAGATTTTCGTGCCGCGCTGCGACTGCACCCTCCGCGCGAAGAGCTTGAGCGGGATGATCGCGAGTGAGTCGTTTTTTGGATGCCGATCCGAGAGCATTTTACGCGCTAGTCGTAGCAGCGCTTCGAGGCTGCGTATCCTGCCCGTGCTCGCGTTCAACGCGGCGACGGCGTGCTCCAGGTCTGCGAGTTGCTCGAGTGGTGTTGCAGGTCGGAAGATCGCGAACGGCGAGAACGAATCGGTGACACCGTAGATGATTTCGTTCGCGGCATCGTTCGAAGTCGTGATGTCGAGCCACGCGCCATCGACGAAGTGCGCGAGAATCAGATCTGCCGCATCGCCGGAAAACGTCAGGCTCGAATAGTCGACCGCGATTTCCAGGAAGCCGCTGAACGTCGCCGTAGTGGAAATCTCGAGATACACGGCGGGCTCGGCGAGTCGGAAGCCGGCCGGTGGCGACGGGCCGTCGTCGAGCACGGTCACCGTCGAAATTCCCGCGCCCGTGACCTCGTCAAATGTGAGCACCACCGTCGGCGCGTTGGCCGCGGCCTCGCCATTTTCGTCCACGGGTGGCGGCGTCACGATGACATCGAGGCCAACCGGCGTGGGCGCCTCGGCGCCTGAACTGGCAGTGACGACAAAGGCCAGGTTGAACCCGGTCGCGTGGGGAAAGTACGATGATCCAACAAACGTGACCATTGTTCCACCAGGATAGCCGGAACCGAAACTCATGTAGCTTATGAGCTGGTCGTTGGAGGTGTCGTAGGTCGCGGAAAACGCATATTGCTGTCCCTCCACAAGACTGATGTCCTGGCCAGTGAAGAAGACCGTGAGCGGTCCCGAATCGGGAAGCTGGGGCACGGCCGCCGTGGACGCCGACGCGGAAGCAAGGGGATCGGAGACGGTGGACGCATCCAGGACCCGGTACAGCGTTATCGTTACCGTTGGCGGCGAAGGGAACTCCGGGAGATTGTCCCAACGCTGCGCGTAGATCGTGATCGATTCGAGTGTACCGCTCGCTGTGGGTGTGAAGGTTTGCCCCCAAGTCAGTATCCGGGAGGTCGTTTGCCCGACGAAATCCCCGCCGGGGTTCCATTCGGCGACGGTATACGCCTGCGTCCGGCAGGTGAACAGCAGCGGCCAGAGGAACAACAGGAACAGGAACTGTGGCAAGCGATGGACGGATTGCATTTGGGATAGTGGGTTGGCGATTGGTTGCGACACTCAGAAGCGGCGATCAGCGGTTACAACCGGCCCGATATCATCACTGGTGAACGCATGCAGAACCTTGAACGCCGGTCCTACCAGCGGGGAGAACCCAGCACGGCAGGCGACGCCAAGTGAAACGGCGTGGCGCCACCGAGAGGGAAAATCCAGCTGGGACATGGTCGGGGGATCGAGGGGCTGAAGGAAAGCGCGCGCGGAACCCGGAACGGGCGTCGTGCGTTGGCTCAGCGCGGGGATAGTATCAGCCCCGATTGAAGCAGGGAATACGGAGAACTACGTAGACGTGGCAGGAAACATCTACGCTCGAGTGTTTCCGCCAATTTCCGGGATGGACGTCTGGCGTGAGGTCTGCTTTGGTTCAGCGTTCTTCAGCGCCATGTCTCCGATCTTTCCCGTAAAAATCGAGATGGACTTTTCCCGCGAGACGTTTGCGGCGTTTTCCAATGCGCTGGCGGCACTCTACGCAGCGCCGGATCGCGAACAACGTGTCTCCGCGCTGCTGGCGGAATTGCCCGCCGTGTTCCACCGCTGCGAAACCTCGGTCGAATCTCGGAAGTCCCGGCGACCCGCCGATTCGATCCCGCCGCACCGGCTTGGGCGCAGCGGATCGCCCGTGAGGCGCGCTTCAGGTGCAGTCCGCAACCCCGCGGCCAGCCCCATCACGACGCTGTTCCTGTCGATCCGGGGTACGACGATGCAACTGTGCCTGCGGTGTAGCGGCGGGTTGACCGAACACGAGCGCTTCCTCGCCGTCGAACTGCAGGCTCACCTCGACGCCGTGATTGGGGGTGTGCGCGACGTTCCTGCGAGTCCACCCCGGCGGAAGCCGGAGCCGGACGATCTGCGCGGGCTCGGATTGACGCCGCGCGAATGCGAAGTGCTCCACTGGGTCGTGCGCGGCAAACGCGATGCCGACATCGCCGCCGTCCTCGGCGCGGCCTCGCGCACGGTCAGCAAGCACATGGAGAACATTCTCCGGAAGCTCAACGTGGAGACACGGCTCGCCGCGGCGCGAACGGCCGCCGAGTGGCTCGAGCGTAAAGGAGGTGGAACCACGAATTGAACGGCGCGGCGAAGTCGCGACCGAATCGCGGATATTGATTCACGAATCACACCAATCGACACGAATCATAGCCGTCCGTCCTCATTCGTGCTGATTCGTGTCATTCGTGGGCCAATTCCCTTCCGTAGTTCCATTCTGCGCCGATGCCGATCCGCACCCAAGACGTCCGCTGGTTTTCCGAACTCGTGCTCAGACTGCACGCGTGCACGGAGGAGGCGGCCGTAGAGGATAGCGAATTGCTGGAGATGGTCCGGGTGCATTTTGCCGCGAGCCTGGCGCGGATCCGCTGCTCCGCACCCGGGTATTCACCCCTTGCTGAATGCGAGCAGACGCTGGCGCCCGATCTGCGGCCGACCCATGTCAGTCGGTGGCTGCGCCATTTTCTCGGGGTGTATTTTCCGGAGGGTCGCGCCGAGCTGTTGAAGGGCGAGCTTCCGAACTCACTGCGCGGGTGGGTTCGCGACTCGCTCGCGATGCTCGCCCGCCGGCCGCCGGCCGCCGCCGCATCCGCTCACCTATTTGCGCATCGAGTCTGCCCGCGGATCACTGGTGATACGAATCTTTCCCCACCAGCTCGGGGGCTCCGTGTTGCTGCGCTTCGGTGAAGAGGTGAGGCAACCCGATCCGTTCACCTTGCGCGGACATGGTCTCAGCACTCGCGAATGCGAGATCTTGCACTGGCTCATGGCCGGCAAGGGAGACGGGGAGATCGGGGTGATCCTCGCCTGCTCCCCCCGCACCGTGGAGAAGCATGTGGGTGGTGTCCTGCGCAAGCTTGGCGCCCAAAACCGGCTGGATGCTGCGCATGCTGGACGGGAGTCTTTGGCTCGGGGCGCGATCGATTCGTCGGGAAGGCCGTGATGATTGCCGCCACCGACATTCATTGGTTTTCCGGCATGGTCCTGAATCTCCATGCGTGCACGACGGAGGCGGAGTTGAACCAGCGGTTGCTCCCCGCGTTACACGAACGCTTTCGGGCCGGTGTTTCCCAGATCGAAGAACTGTCTTTCGATATGTCCGTCTATCGCCGGCCCCTGTTGCTCGGCGGGCGCGAACTGCCGGACGGTTATTTGGCCGCGCTGGAGGACCATCCCATCGTTGCGCAGATCCTGACCAGGCTGGGCGTCGCGACTCGCACCGCGGCGGTCCATGCAGCGGCGCAGTTCTCGTGCGGGCTGCGCCTTAACTGAGGAGGTCGCGCGATGCCGATGCGGTCCAGCGATGTGCGGTGGTTTTCGCAACTGGTACTCCGGTTGCACGCCTGCACTTCCGACCGCGCATTGTTTCAGGTGCTGCTGCCCGACGTGCATCAGCGGTTCGGATCCATAGTTTCGCAAGCCGACGAGCTGGCGTGGGACCAATCCATCTTCCGGCAGCACGGCGTCCATGGCGGGCTTGAGCCACCGAAGGATTATCTCCCGGCCAGCGAAGATCATCCCCTTGTGCTCCGGCTCTTTTCCACTCGCCGGATCGAGACGATGCATCGGGCGTCCCTATCCCCATGGGGCGAGTTCTCGCGGACGAATTTCTACAATGTCCTCTTTCGTCCCTACGGCATCCGGGACCAGTTGCTGTCCGCAATTAGTGCCGGATCGGATTTCGTCGCCTGCTTCGGCGTCAACCGCGACAGTGATTTCACAGCGGATGAAGCTTTGCTCATGGAAGCGGTGCGGCGGCACGCCGAGGCCTGTCTACTGCGGATACGGCGCACGACGGATCCGGTTGCGACGTTTGGAACGCCGGAAATCCTCCTCGGACACGACCTGCGCCCCATCGGTCTGTCGCGCCCGCTGCGTCAGGTGTTGAGCGCTTATTTCCCCGGGCAATCAGCCTCGACAAACTCGCGGGAGTTGCCGGATGAACTGCGAAGATGGGTGACGGGCGCGCTGGCCATGCTGCACGCGCGACCGCCGCCCGCGCCGCTGGCATTCTTGCGCACGGAATCCGCCCGCGGGTGGCTTTACGTCCGGTTGTTCCCGCATCAGCCGCACGGGCACACACTGCGACTGCGGGAAGAGTTGCGCGCCTCCGGAACGCTGGCGTTCGGGTCGAGCGGCATGACCGTGCGCGAGTGCGAAGTCCTGCACTGGCTGATGGCAGGGAAGCGCGACGCGGAAATCGCGACGATCCTCGCCTGCACCGTGCGCACCGTGGAAAAACATGCCGAAAATGTACGGCGCAAACTGGGCACCAGGAATCGGCAGATGACCGCCGTGCTGGCTGCCCATTGGGTCCAAGGGGGCTCCCCGTGAGGTCGAAACCGCGCGGGGATCGCGTCAATTTGATGCGGACGTGAGCCGGCATTGTGCAAGAAGCAGTCGCCCGGCCGTCACCGTGCTTGGTCACAGACGACGCGATCCGAAGTGGCAGCTGGTGTTTACCCTGGACGCCAAACGTGCGCCAACGGAGATAGCACGCGGGCTGATTACGGATATCGACAAGCGTGGCAATGAAGGCAACGACGCTGGGTTTTGCGCCCTGATCCGTCGCGGCACTTCGGCGCGGGCCTCACAAACGCCCACCGACTTTTGCGCCCGAGGGAGGGAAAATCTGACCACCCCGGCCAGTTACCATTTAAGATCTGCGTCCGTTGAAGGTTTACGGCCCGCCTTGCGGCAAACGGTCCGGCCTCTGCAGCACGTTGGGATCCGTGCGCACTCGATTGACGAGCTCCTGTTCGGAAACGCCGGCGATCGCGTAGGCTCGACCCACGGCATTGTTGTGCAGGTCCATGCGGCGATTGGTGGCGCCCGATTCATAGGTCGCGCCGATTTCGTGGGCGTCGGTTGCTTCTTCGGAAAAATCCGGTCCGAATTCCCGCGTCAGCAACCAGCTCCAGTAAACGTGCCGGAACGCATCCTGGGGAAAGGTGTGGTCGCGACGCCAGAGGTTCGCCGCGGCGTGCGAGGCCTGTTCGCAGAACCGCAGCAGCGCCGGCGCCCGCTGGGGATAGCGGGCGACCAGATCGATTTCCGTCGCGGTGAGCTTATGCGTGTACTCCCGGGAAATGTGCTCGATATCGGACCGTTCCAGGGCGATCCGCACGCCGCCACCCGCGACCCCTTCGGTGTGGATCGGGAGTTCATGACGATGGCGGGCCGCAGTGAACCCCGTCACCGCCTCAAGTTTCAGGGGCAGCATCGTGCGTCCGTCCCGAACCAATCGCCGGATTTCCTTTTCTACCAGCCCGACCGACTCACGCGGGTGCGCCCACGAAAACGGAATCTGCACCTGCGCGCGAATCTGCGTCATATCTTCTTCCGATCGTCCCCCGTCACCGGCGTCAATCGCCTGAATGCGGCCGCCCAGCACGTTGAACGCAGCACGACCGCTCCACGGCCATCCAAGGTCCACCACGACATTGCTGGCGGCGAACGCGAACGCCCGACGGCCACTGAGGGTTTCGCCGGGCAGGTCGACCTGTACCGTCCCCGAGACGTCGTCGCAGCGGACCACTCCGAAGCCGATCAACCGTGCCTCCCCGAAACGTACGTCGCGGAATTCGATCCGTCGCGTCGCCGCCACCTGCACGATCCGGGCGATCACCGTCCGCGCCACCATACCCGCGATGGGCTTGCCAAAGGCAACCAGGGAACCGATCGCCACCGTCAGGACCGCGAAAAGGATGAAGCTGAGTCGTCTAAACCACCGGGGCACGCGCCCGGGACGGTGTGAATCCGGGAAGGTCGTGTCAATCCGGGGGGCGCGCGACCGGCGCAAGCGCCCCGAAGGCCCGGCCGCGCGACCCTGCGTCGGATCCTTCGTGACCGGGCGGTAGAGCGCTCACTTCTGATGATGTATTTTCGCTGGCACGCAAAGTAGCGCAGGCTTCCAGCCTGCTCCGTGCGAATAAGCAGGCAGGATGCCTGCGCTACCTTGCGCCGCCGCAAGCGGAACAGGCTTCGTGAACTGGCGCTCCAGAACAAAAAGCCCTGGGTCAACATCAATGCCTGTCGCCGAGACGGCACGGTGGGAGGTGTTGCCTCTTCCTGACGTATCGGGCCTAACGCTAACGCAGACGCGGCGGGGGCGGGGCGGCGAACACGACGACCGCGACTCCGGCGATCACGACCGCGCTGGCCAGGTAGAAGATCGGTGGGGGCGACTCCCCGAACCAGAACCACGCCAGCACCCCGGCGAAGACGAACTGACCGACGTTCGCCAGGCTCACGGTCTGACCGCGCAAGTGCCGCATGGAGTTGTTGAGCAGCGAATGGCCGATGATGGTCGGAAGCAACGCCAGCGCCAGCATGAGCAACCACTCGCGCAACGAGGTCCACGCGAAGGTGGAGAGCCAGGGCAGCGAAACGAGGAGGCAGATCACGGAGGCCTCGGCGTAGACCGGCACGACGTAGAGCCACAACGAAGGGAAATTCCGGTTACGCCTTCCCAAGGCGAGATACCAGGCGAAGAGCAGCATCGAGACAACGCAGACGGCATTGCCCCAGGCGTCACCGCCGCCGGCGAACCCCTCGCGTCCGCCCAGGAGCAGCACGCCCGCCACGACCACGATCGTGCCGAGAATTTCGCGGCGGTTGACCGTCTCGTTCGCCAGCCCAAGGAGAAAGAACGGCACGGCGACCGGGACGAGATTCACGATCAGGCTGGCCTGGGCCGCGAGGGTGAGGCGAGCGGCATACGTCCAGGTGATGAAGTGCGCCGCCAACACCGCCGCCGGCGCGAGGGTGCGGCGCAGATGTCCGCGGTGGAAGGCGCCCGCGTGGATGCGCGCATCGCGCCACGCCAGCGGAGCGAGGAAGATCGCCCCCAGACCCAGGCGCAGGGCGCACAGCACGAACGGGTGCGTGGAACTGGCCTTGATCCAAAGGGCGGAGGTCGAGCACGCCAGCACGCCCAGCAACAAGCCCGCATAATGCCGGAACATCCGTGGGAAGACTGACGCCCGGCGGGACCGCGTCGAGTCAAACGGCGGACCCAATACCAGAGTTCGGAGATCAGACGTCGGAGGTCAGAGGTCGGAAGTCAGTCATCCGACATCGAAGATCGGAGACCGTGAGATCAAGGTCGGATATCGACGGCTGGGTCTCAGCGGATCGAACGGCCCCTACCTTCGACCCATAGCCTAACGCCTATCGCCTGCCGCCTCATGCGCACGGTGCGTGACGTCGTCCCGCCGGCTGCCGTAGCCTGTGTCCATGAGATTTGATCGAGCCGCCACGCTGGGCTGGCTGCGCACCGGTCCGCAAGTGCCGGTGCTGGTCATCGGCGGCGGGATCAACGGCGCCGGGGTGCTGCGCGAACTCGCGATCAACGGTGTCGATGCGTTGCTGGTGGACCGCGGCGATTTCGTCGGCGGCGCCTCGAGCGCCTCGTCGCGCATGATCCATGGCGGGCTGCGCTATCTTGAATACAGCGAGTTCCGGCTGGTGCGCGAATCTCTGCGGGAAAGAAATCGCCTGCTCCGCAACGCGCCGCACGCGGTATTTCCGCTGCCCACGGTCATTCCGTTGTTCTCGCGCTGGGCTGGTTTCGCCGGCGCGATCCGCAAGTTTCTCCGGCTCGGCCGGCCCGCCCCGGGCCGTCGCGGTGCGTGGCTCGTGCGGATCGGCCTGGCCATGTACGCGCGCTTTGCCGGTCGCGACGATCCCCTGCCCCGGCGTTCATTCGCCTCGGCGCGCAAAGCCCGCCGCCTCCGCCCCGGTCTGCACCCGGACCTGGTGGGCACCGCAACCTACTACGACGCCTGGAGCCCGATGCCCGAACGCCTGGGTCTCGAAGTTGTCATGGACGCCGTGCGCGCGCATCCCGGCGCCCGCGCCATCAACTACGTCGGGGTGGCCGGCTGCGACGACGGCGTGGTGACGCTGCACGACGCGGTGGCGGGGGAACTGTTGACCGTGCGTCCCGGCCTCGTCGTCAACGCGACCGGAGCCTGGGTGGATCGCACCAACGCCAGCCTGGGTTCACCCACGGAATTCATCGGCGGCACGAAGGGTTCGCACATGGTGGTCGACCATCCGGAACTGGCCGCACTGCTGCAGGACGCGGAAGTCTTCTACGAGAACCGGGACGGCCGCATCTGCATCATGTTGCCGGTTCACGGACGCGTGCTGGTCGGCGCGACCGACATCCGCATCGACGATCCGGATACGGCGCGCTGCGAACCGGATGAGCTCGTCTACCTCGCGACCGCCGTGCGGCAGGTGTTTCCCGACATCGAGATCGGACCCGAGCGCGTGATCTCGCGCTTTTGCGGGGTGCGTCCGTTGCCGCGCAGCACCGCGGCGTCGACCGCCGAGATCAGTCGCGATCATGCGTGTCACGAGCTGCCTCCCGCGCCCGGGCGCGCCTTTCCGATCCTCGCCCTTGTCGGCGGGAAGTGGACGACGTTCCGGGCGCTGGCGGAAATGGTCACGGACCGTATCTTCAGGAAGATCGGCATCCTGCGCCGCGCGCATTCCGCCCACCTGGCGATTGGCGGCGGGCGGGATCACCCGGGGCGCGGAATCGCCCGCGAACGCTGGGCAGCCAAGGTGGCCGCGGAAACGGGAGTGGCCCGCGAACGGGTCAAGGCGTGGTTTGACCGCCACGGCACCACGGCCGCGGCGATCGCCGCGCACGTCGCCGCGCGAGGGCTGGGCGAGGACGCCCGGCGCCGGATTGGTGACTGGGACGAAGGCGAACTCGACTACATCTGCCGGCACGAAGCGGTCATGCATCTCGATGATCTCCTGATCCGGCGCACGACCCTTGGGCTCTTCGGCCGCATCGACCGGGCAACTCTGGAACGCTGCGGTGAAGCAGCCGCGCGGGGACTGGGATGGAGTCCCCGGCGCATGGCCGAGGAGATCAGTCGGACCGCCGACATTCTGCGCGCACGCCATGGCGTGCGGGTGTAACGACCGCCCCCGCCATCGCTTCCCGCGCGCCGGAGATCGTTCGCGGTCACGGTCCCGGCCCCCCGTCGTGTTTGGGGTCTCGCTCCGATGGTCGTATCGCAAGCCGGCACGCTACGCTGGACTTCGTGCCCAGGCAAAAGACGATTCGGCGCGCCCGCCGCGATGCGCGCGAAGGCAAGTCGGCCTCCACGCAGGCCGGCGAGTTTGTGCGCGAAGAAATCGAGAAAGTCCGCTCGGGCAAACACGGCGCCCGCTCCCCACAACAGGCGATCGCGATCGGGCTGTCGGAAGCCCGCCGTGCCGGAGTCGATCTGCATCCACCGAAGAAAGGGCGCGCGTCGAAAGGTACCCGCCGGAAGGCCCGGCGTGACCTTGAAGCGGGCAAACAGAAACGAAAGCCCTCGCGCAAACGTTCGCGGGCGCGGGTGAAGGCGTTGCAGAAGGAACCCAGAAGCACGGCATCGACCGCGTCGTTGTCGCGGCAGGCCAAGCGTGCGGCCCGACAGCGGGGTTCCGCCAGTCGCAAGCGCGCCGCCCGCAAGGCGGCTCAAACCCGTGCCCGGCGCAAGGCGAAGAAGCGCTGAGTTGAACCCTCGAATCCGATGCTCGACTTCCTTCGCTTGCGGATGATTCCGATCAGCCTCGATCTCGGGTTGCTGGTCCTGCGGCTCGGCTTCGGGCTGTCGCTGCTGCTGCTGCACGGCTTCGGCAAGGCATCGAACTTTTCCGGAATGGCCCCACAGTTCATCGACCCGTGGGGACTGGGGCCGCCCTTCACGCTGTCGCTCTCCATTGCCGCGGAACTGGTCTGCGCCGGTCTGGTGGCGATCGGCCTCTTCACCCGCCTTGCGGCCCTGATCTGCATCATCAACATGCTCGCCGCATTCTGGTATGGGCACCATGCGCGTCTCACCGGCCAGCAGAATGGTGAACTCGCGTTTCTCTACCTGATGGCCTTCCTCGTGATCTTCGTCGCCGGTCCCGGCCGTTACGCAGTTGATCGGAGGATGGGCGGGCCGGCTGGTTGACGCCGCCCGCCGACGCCCCGGCCGGTGCGTTCGCTCAAAACGTGACGGGCTGGCTCGAAAATTCGTCGGTGCCGAAGTACATCTCGCAGCCGATGCCGAAGCCCCAGCTGGGCTTGCGGGGTTGTTCCGGCAGCTTGCGCGGCCACGACAGGCTGGTGCGCAGCTCCATCACCAGCCAGTCCCGCAACATGCTCTGGCGATAGGCGACCTTCACGCCGTAGTCACGCACCGGGACGGGAGCGCCCGATTCCCCGCGCGCGCCGATCCGAAACACGACGGCGCGCCGGCCGGGCAGCGTCCGGGTGGCCGTGAGCGTCGTGTATCCGCGTACCCCCTGCGACCCCTCGGCCAGGGTCGCCGACCCTCTCCAGCGCAGGCGCCAGAACGGGTTGAGCATGCGCTCGAAGTCGAGACGCGTGGTGACGCCGAAGTGTTCGCTTAGCTGGTAGAACAGCGTTTCCTTCGCGGTGAACAAAGTATCGTCCCAGGGGACCCAGCGACGGAGGTATGCCACCTTGACGTAAGGATCCGGGGCCGCCGAGTGAACCCCGCTCCCGGCGCCGGCGCTGAACGAGCCGCCATGCCGGTCCGGATGACTGTAGATCAAGCCCGCCAGCGTCTGGTCTTCCTCGCTCACCCCGCCGCGCCAGTCCGGAAACGCCCCGGACGGCTCGTTGCGTTCGGTCACGAACTCGTCGCGGTTCACCCGGCCGACGAAAAGATGCAGTCGCTGGTTGACCTGCGGCAACGGCAGATCGATCTGAAAGCGCACCCGGGGCTGGAAGCCGTCGAACTCGTCCCAAAGGATTGCCGCGGCAATGCTCCCCGAGGCTTGCGCATAGACATCCTGGTCGAGCGGAGGACCCGCCCAGCTATCAATCATACGCGCGGCTCGCGCCGCGACGTGGTGCACGCTGCGATGGGTGCGATCGAGCCAGCCGTCGTCCTGTTGTGCGGCTTCCAGGCGCTGCACATTCGCGCCGAGCGGCGGGACCACCTGGGCCGAGGCGACGCTCGTGGCCATCATCACGGAAAGCATCAGCCAGCCCCGGGCGGATGAAGATCGGCGCTGCGTGCTCAGCTGCCCTCCGCGACCGCCTGACGCAGCCGGAGAAATCGCAGCAATCTGGTGGATGAAGGTTTTCAGGGGCAACACCCGCCACACCGCACATGCGGGGCCAAAGGCTGCAGGTCGCGACGCAAGCTCTTCCTTGTTCTGCCCTTGCAATACTGCAGCGCCCGACGCGCCGCCGCGATCTCCGTCAGTTCGCAAGCCCGCCGCGCGGCGAACGTGCAGAGTGCGCGCAGTGCATTACGGGCGAAAGGAGCGTCCGGCCAGGGCGGCCCGGGCCGGTTCTACCAGCGTAGCGGCCCGGGGTGCGCCGCGAGCCTTTTGCTCAGCCCCAATATCCGTCGTAGAAACGGTAGCCGTTGCCTTCCTGTTCCCAGCGCGGCGGGATCCAGGTGAGACCTTCGCGCGGCGGAATCGCCCAATGGCCCTCGACCCACGTGTATTGATTGTACTGCCACGCCCAGTATCCCGGCACCCACACGTGTTCTTCCGAGGGACGCGCGGGCATCGATTCTTCGCGGGGCGCGGGCGGTGCCTGCTGCACGATGATCGTCTGGCCTGGGGCGGCCGCTGGCGCCGCGGTCGTGGTCGTGGTCGTGGACGAACCGGCCGGCGGGACAACGACTGTCCGGTTGGTGGGCGCCGGAGGGGTGGCCGGGGGTGGCGAGGACACGACGCGCGACTCCGGCTCGGACGCGCAACCTGCGAGCAGGGCCAGCGCACTACAAAGCGACAGTAGGAAGGACCCGTGTCGCGGAAGCGGATGTATTGTATTCATAACACCGACATCCCCGCTTTGCGTGCGCCACGAATTTGCAAGTGCCGCACGGGCGGCTCCATTCGCTGTTCCCGCGCCGTGCTGCAATGTGCAGGCGGCAGCGCCGCAATGCGCGTCGGCGTGCAAGCTGCACGTCGGGGCGGACGGGACTGCGCCGGAACGCCGAGCGCTCTTGGACTCAGCCTGAACGTTGCGCCCGCAAACCTGAACGCTCGATTTCAGTTCATCGTGATGATGACCGCATACGTCCCCTGCCCTTCGGCGGCGGCGGGGCCGGCGAGGACTGAATGCGGATTTGCGCGGTCGCATCATCGCGGTGTTCGCGAGGGTGAGCTTGCCGTTCCACCAGCGAATGCCGGCCATGATCTGATCATTCCAGGCGTTCTTGATCTCGACCTCCAGGTGTTGCCCGGCTCCGAGCGGCACGGTGCCCGTGTCGCCGACCGCGATCGTGGCCGAGCCGCTGCCGACGCGATGATACGCCTTGAAGCGGAGCACGCGTCGCAGGTTGGCTTCGTATGCGCTCAACCCGGGGTCGGTCGTCCCCTGATCGGAGGCGACAACCAGAATGGCCTGGACGGCCACCTTCGCGTGCCTGCCGTTTTCCGCGGCGTGTTCGGGCAGCAGGTTCGTCTGGCCGGAATCGGCGGCGGGCAGCGCGGCAAAGATCCACGGGGCCAGGGCAAGGAGCAGAAGGATTTTTCGGGTTAGTCGCATGGGAGTTCTTTGAGTTTGCGCACCAGCAGACGGCGCGCGTGGAAGAGCCGGGACATGACGGTGCCCGGCCGGCAATTCATGGCCTGGGCAATCTCTTCGTAGGAGAGGCCTTGAATCTCGCGCAGCGCAAGCACGGTGCGGTGCTTCGGCGGCAGCGTGGCGAGGATGCGCTCGAAACGCTGGCTGCGTTCATCGCGCTCGAGTTCGTCGCGGGGAGTCGCCTCCTCGACCGGTTCCGCGGACGCGGCGGTTCGCTCCGCGCCGCTGTCGGGATCGTCCCCGTCGGTTCGAAACGGCAGAAAGCGGTCAAACCAACGCCGGCGTTTGCGCAGGTGGTCGAGCGAACGCCGCACGATGATCGGATGCAGCCATGTGGAGAACTTCGCTTCACCGCGAAAGGCGGGGAGTTTCTTCCAGACGATGATCCACACATCCTGAACGACGTCGCGCGCATCGTGTTCGTGCCGCAGGATCGACAGCGCCACGCGAAAGGCCGCCTCGTAGTGCGCGCGGACGAGTTCGCCGAAAGCGGCCTCGTCACCCGCCTGCGCCCGTTGCACCAAGTTGAAGTCGGCGTCGCCCGTGGGAGTCGGAGCGGGCGATGGTTTCGCGTCGCCAGTCATCCCGCAGGAGCGGCTTGGTGCCGCGATGTTCGAGCGTCGCTCACGGATCGGGGCGTAAAGCCCCTCCGGTGCGGAAGGCAATCACAAGATGACAGCATCACGTCACTTGCCCGGTTGCAGGATGTGCAGGTTCGCCATCGAGATGCCGCTGAGGAGCGCACCGATGATACCGAGATAGCCCTGGTCCGTGCCGCAGAGATAGAGATTTTCGAGATGCGTGCGCCCGGTGCGAATCTTCGCCGGGGCACCGTAGATCGCGCCGTTGAGGTGCCCCGTGAAGTGTTTCACGGTGCGCGGCGTGAACATGTCGGTCGCCACGCGCGTCGCCCGGGGTTCCATCGTTGGCGGCGGCATGAAGTCGCGGGCCCGGGTCTCGATCGCGTCGAACCAGCGACGTTTCTCCGTCCGGTATTCGTCCTCTCGCGCCCGGAACCAGTAGCCGGGATCGGCCAGGCAGGTGACCCGGACGAGGCCTTCGGAAAGCTGGCGATCGCCATAGTCGAAGTTGTTCGGCAGGCAAACAATGCCGCTGCGCGTGTCCACCCGCTCGCGCGCGGCTTCGTAGATGAACCGATCGTTGCTGTTAAAGAACACAATCGTGTCGTCGCTCCACCCCCACGAAGCGGGCGGTTGCGAGTGCACGCTGATCGTTTCGACGAAGCCGAGGCGGCCCGTATTCATCTCGAGCCGCGGGCCGGGCTCCTCGCCACAGAGCAACATGGTCTCGGGCCAGCCGGCCGACGACAACACGTGGCTCGCGGTGACCTCCTCGCCCGAATCGAGGATCAGCCGATCCACGCGATTCCCCTGCGCGACGATCCGGCGGACGCCGCACCGCATGCGTCGCTGGCCGCCGGCCGTGCGAAACCGATCCAGCAGCACGCGCATGATTCGCCGCACGCCGTCGAAGGGCCGGGCAAGCCCCTCGAGGTAGATCGACTTGGCCATGATCACAAACTGCAGGAGGTCCATATCGTGCTCCTGCGAACTTCCGTAGAACATCAGCGGGCACAGAAGCATGTCGGTGAGCAACGGATCATGGACGTGATTCGCGATGAACTTCCGCGAGGAGGCCGGTGGCGAATCGAGCCGGCGATCATCGAAGCCACGGATCGCCGCAAGCAAGCCGCGGAACCCGTCCATCGACCGGGGAAACTCGCGCGCGACTTCCTGCTCCAGCACGGCCGGATCGTTGGTGAAACGGAGGGTGCGACCGGGAAAACTGACGCGCGAAACCCGCTGTGGCGCAAGGTCCAGCTCCTCCCGCTCGATGCGCAGTTGGCGCAGGATGCGGCCGAGCGGCGTGCCTTTGACGGCGGGCGGCACGAAATTGGTGACTGCGTGCAGCCCCACGTCGTACTTGCGTCCGTCCAGTGCGTAAAAGCTGTTGAGGCCGCCGGGCGCGTTGTGCCGCTCGAAGATGCAGACCCGACGGCCGAAGTACGCCAGTCGGATGCCCGCCGCCAGGCCGGACATGCCGGCGCCGATGATGGCGACGTCGTAATGCGAATCACCGCTCATGCTTTCGCTAAGCCGGTAAACTGCCGCTGGTCATCGCATCAAGCTGACGCGCCGGACTCCGATCGTAAAGTCGATCCCTGCGCCCCGGGCGGATGCACAGGGGCAGCGCCAGGCACGGCGTCCCTCAATGACGACCTCCATGCCTGCCGTCCGCGTCCACCGCCAAAGGGGACCGTCCAGAATGAAACCGCCCCGGGTGGTCGACGGAGCAGAGGAGTCTTCCTTCCTTCATGAGATTCATGCGACCTTGGAGTCGGACAAAACATGTGGCGGCCGCCACATGTTTTGTCCGATTCCCGGCAGGTCTCAATTCCGCCTTGGTATCCGTTCCCGACAAACCCGGTGGCGGCCGCCACATTTTTTGTCGCGAACCGAACCGTGGTCCAAATCGGAGCGCGGCTGCCTCCGCTGCCCAATCCCATTGAAAAACCGTCGTCCTCAGCGGCGGCGGATTCTTCGGCTATGCCTTGGCCAGGACTCCGACGTGCGCGGCGAATTCCGCGGCATCCATCAACTCGTGCGCGGCGTTGAGGGTCGTCACGCAGTGATCGCGAAAAAACGGGCGCAGTCTGCGGGCGCTGCCACGAATCGCTGACGCCTGTTTATCCCAGGCGGTCGGGCGGACGTCGGCATCGAGTTCGCGCTCCCGCTGGAGCCACGTCAGGCGTGAAACCGACTCGGTGCGCGGCAGCAAGAACCACAGGTTGAAGCCCGCGGCAGCCAGGGGCGCGAGATTGTCCAGGTGCTCGACCGGAATCTCGCCGGTCGCCACCCAGCGCGGGTGTTGTTTGCCGAGGGCGGCGGCGAGTTCGCCGGCACGACCGGGAAGCCGCTCCTCCCAAAGGTTGCGAAATCCGTCGGGATCGCCGAGCGGCTGATCGAGATCGATATGGCGGAAGCCATGATGCGCGGCGAGCCACTCGCCGTAGAAGGATTGCCCACAGGCGGGCCAGCCGGTGATGAAGAGAAGCATGGTGCGGGAAGATGCGGTCGAAACCGGCTTTTTCATCGTCGGATTGCGATCGGCCGAACCGGCGGGCGCGGAACTCGAGCTCATGCCGGGGCCCCCACTTGTTCGAGCAGCATCAGGGCGGCGCGCACTTCGCGGCGAAGCTCGGCGAGGGTTTCACGCACGTGCTTCACGCGAGCATCGGTCCGGTCGGAGTATTCCGCCTTGAGTTCGGCCCAGCGGGCGTCGAGCTGCGCCAGCCGGTCACGGGCGACGCGGAGCAATTCGCCGGCGCGCTCGTTCAGCGGACGCTTCGGGCAGGCCAGCCGCGCATCGACCCGGCGCAGGGTTTCCGCGAGTTGCACCAGCACGATCTTGTCGTCGGAAACCCGGCGAAGATCACGCACGAGGCCCAGGTGGCCCAGCAGCCAGATCGTCCACTTCGTGGGATCCCAGTTCCACCATTTGACTCCGTTACGGTAGTCGTACTGAAACTGGTGATGGTAGTTATGGTAGCCTTCGCCAAACGTGAAGACCGCCATCAGCCAACTGTCGCGCGCGCTGCAGCGGCCGGAATACGGCTGTGAACCAAGGGTGTGGCAGAGCGAATTGATGAAAAACGTCATGTGCTGGACGAGCGTCACGCGCGCGACGCCAGCGAGCAGAAGGCCGCCGAGCGCCCCGACCCAGCCTGCATGCCAGGCCCCAAGCAAGGCGGGGACGACAAAGCCCACGCCGACCGCGAGCGCGAAATACCAGCGCTCCTGCCAGACCACGAGCGGGTCCTTCTCGAGATCCGGCACGTTGTTGCGCGGCGGCTCGGCATTCAGCTTGAAAAGAATCCAGCCGATGTGGGCGTGCCAGAATCCCTTCGAGATATCGTAGGGATCGTCCTCGCCGTCGACGTGCTTGTGGTGGTTGCGATGATCGGAGACCCACTCGAGCACGCTATTTTCAAAAGCGGCGGCGCCGAACACGAGGGTGAACAGTTTTACCGGCCATCTCGCCTTGAACGCGAGATGCGCGAACAGGCGGTGATAGCCGAGCGTGATGCTCAGCCCGGTCGCGATGAAGAACACGGAAAACATCCCGAGCTGAAACCAGTCGAGACCGTTGGTCCACAAGTACCACGGCACCGCGGTCACGGTGCACAAGGCTGTTCCCATCAGGAACGAACTGGTAACCCAATTGATGCGGGAGGCAGGCAGGCGAAACATGTATCTAAAAACGATGCGCAAAGAGTCAGGAATTGCGAGACCTGTCGAAGGCTGGCGCAGATCAGCGAATCAGACGGATGCAAACAAAGCGAGGCGCCGCATGGGCGCCTCGCTGCCAGGTCAAAAGGACGAAATCGTCGGATCGATCAATAGCGGCCCTTGCCACCGTAGCCGCCGCCGTCGCGACGACCACCACCGCCGCCACCGCCACCGCCACCGCCGAACGAACGACCGCCGGCTCCGGCTTCCTTCGGGCGGGCCTCGTTCACCGTGAGGGCCCGACCGCCGAGGTCCTTGCCGTTGAGTTGTTCGATCGCGTTCTTGGCTTCTTCGGCCGTTCCCATGGTCACGAAGGCGAAGCCGCGCGGGCGACCCGTCATCTTGTCCATGGCGACGTAGACGTCGGTCACGGTGCCGCACGCCTCGAAGGCCGCGCGAATGGCGTTTTCGTCGAGGTCGAAAGACAGATTTCCGACGTAGAGTTTGGAGTTGCTCATGATGTGTTGTGTTCGCCGATTCGCGCTCGCTGCAGTCTGTTCCCGAACGTCGGGTTTCAAATCATCACTGAAGCGTGAACTCCAACTGACAATCCACCAGGTCTGACACGTAACGTGCCTCTAACGAATCGCCGTAGCAGGGGCCCGCCGGCGCAAAAAAGCGACAGAAATCGGATGCACGTGTGCAGGCCGCGAATCCCACCCCATGCCGGCAACCGCTCCCTGCCCGTCAGACCCTTGCGCGGACGCACCGGCACCGGACATCGCCCCCTTTTCGAGAAAAATGCCCGGACGGTCCACGCCTGAATGCGCGCCCGTCAACCTGGAGCACAAACGCCGGACATCCCCTCAGCAGCAGCGACACACTCAGCGCCGGCGTGCGATGACAAGCCAGTCCCAGGTCCCCGGCCGCGGGCCGGCCGCGCCCGCCCCGTACTCCAGCCTGATCACCTCCCTGACATCCAATTCGTGGTCGTCGAGCATGTGCTCGAGTTCCGCCTGCAGGTAGTGTTTCGTGCCGATGCCGTCGAGTGCATGCACGCCCTGGTGGAGGTCGGTCGTGCAGACGCCCGCCGGCAGGCTTCGGCGGATCGCCTCGGCACATGATTCCCCCGTGCCGAGGTGTGCGTCGAGTGCGCGAAAGTTCTCGAACAGCACCGACTCCAGAGCCGGCACGACGAGCAGCAGCGTGCCGCCCTGCGCCACCTGGTTCGTCACGGCACGCCACGCCCGCAGACGCTCGTCGAGCGACGGCATGATGAGCACGTTGATGCAGAGCACGAAATCCACCGGCGCAAATGGCGCGGGATCACTGGCGAGGTCGAAACACCAGAAGTTGACGTTGGATTCGCCCTCACACATCGCCCGCGTGGCGGCCACGCCGCGCTCTGCGCGATCACACGCCTCGACCTGCGCAAATGCCCGGGCGAGCAGCGGCGTGAACTTCCCGACCCCGCATCCCAGATCGGCCGCCCGGCCACCCGGCGCCGCCCGGCCCGCGGCGGCAATGCGCGCACGCACCAAGCCCTGCGTGTCATGGTCGAACACACTCAACACCTCGCGCTCGTAGTCTGCGGCCACGGATTCCCAATAGGCGGAATTCATGGCATGCGCGGAAAGCCGGCGGATCGTCGCATGCCGCAACCATGAGACATGGGGACCCACGCGCAATGGTTGATTCGGCTGCGCCCTGCGTCCGACGTTTACACCCCGGACAAAAGAGGATTCAATGTGGGTCGCCTTCGGAGACACCCTCTCTCCGCAGGTGCATCAACCGCAGTAAACGAAGGCCGTCAACATGGGCGACAGATCTCCTAAATCCGTGCAGAAGCAGGCCACGCAAAAACAGGCGAAGGCCAACCAGGTCCAGCTCCAGAAAAAACAGGCCATCGTGGCAAAGCAGACGGGCGGAGTGCGCAAGGTTTAGCCCGCAGCGGCGACGGTCCAGTTCAAGTCGCCTGAGATTTGTCGCGCGGCGCGGTTTCCCGAATCGCCGCAGGGCGCCTGCGCCGATCGCGATGGGGCACATCGTGCCCTCCGTCCGGCGGGCTCCAGTCGTGCTTTCACCGCGAGGCTGTCTGTGCGCCCTGTTCACGAACCCTTGTGCGCGCTGCCTCCCGCACCTCTTCGCAGACGTCGACGAACGACTGCCCTTCGATCGCGAATCCACCGGCGTACCGCCATTTCGCGACCATCCCGTCCGACCGGCGCCACGTGCGTTGCCACTTCGGCACGGCGCCGATGATCTCCGTCCAGGTCCAGCGTCCCGCGTTCGCGGACAGAAGTGCGGCGTAATCCCGCCCCGTCCAGGCACCGTGCTTGACGTAGGTTATTTTCGCGCACCGCCCGCCGATCAACACCGCGGTAACGCGCCATTCGCGCTGGCGGAACATCAGGCGCTCACCCACCGCATACACCCTGCCCTGTTCGAGAATGCGCTCGGATGCGCGCGTCTGCACGGCGCCGAAGCGGGCCATCAACTGCCCCTCGCTTTCGTCAATCGCCGCCCGGGCCATCGTGACGAGTCCGAAAAGCACCACGACCGCGATGCCTGGGATGATGCGTCGCATGCCCCCTTCTCGACGGACCTGATCGCCGCTGAGTGGAAATCCCTTCCGGCGACGCACCGCCTGGACGATTAAACAGCGAAATCACATCCGCGGCCCCCGACCCGCGCGAAACCCGCCCCGGCAGGCAGTTCCCCACGCGACGCCAAGGCAGCCGGCGTCGTGAAACCGGGGTGCGAGTTGCGAACACAAAAAAATTGTCTTGGTTAACCGGGGCTTCAAGTGACACCTTAGCCCGTCCGATCAGGGAAGTGTTCAGACCGCGGTGAAGTCAGCTCTGTGGTTTGATTCCGACAGCGAGACAGTGGAATTGCAGGTCAGGGAAGCGATTCAGGTTCGTTGTTAGTGATCAAGGAAGCGTCGTCAGTCGAATCCCGGCTGACGCAGGATCCGATCTTTGCACAGAGATGCGCGACCGTTTCCGGTGATGAACCGGCGGCTGCGCGTTCCGGAGACGCATGCCCAGCAGCCGGCTCCCCCCGGCTTCCGGATGGTTCAACGCAGGCAACCAAAAGGAGAAACTCCCATGAAACTTTCACACCTTCTGGCTCAACGTGAGGCGATCCTGCAGCAGGCGCGCCTGGCCAATCTCGCCTACGCCTACACCCGGCTCAGCGACTTCGCCGCGCGCATCCAGCGGGCCCGCCTGCACGGCGTTGTCTGCCTGCTCCAGGCGGCTCCCGACGCGGATCGCTTCTGGGCGTCGCTCACCGCCCTGGAGGGCAGCCAGTCCGTCATCGACGAACACTTCAGCGATGACGACATCATGGATCTCGCCGACGTGATCGCCTACGCGACCGGGGAAAACGACCTCGAGCTCACCTTCCCCATCGAGGAGATGACGGAGCGCTTCCTCGACCCGTTGCGCGAGCAACTCGCGGAGGACGGCGTCACCATCGACCGCCCTCAACCCTTTCGCGCAGAAATCGATCACGACCCGACGACCGGCTGCCCGCAGGCTGAGGAAGGTCAGGCGTAGGCAGAGGTCGGCGCTTCGGGAACCGATTTCTTTAAGGTATTACGCAACACCTCCCACCGTGCCCTCTCGGCGGGCTCGGGGCCCTGACCTTGAAATTTCACAGTCCGAGGGAGGACCGGGCCACGTTGTCGTTACACGCCAGGCAGCTACCGGAACCGCTATCGCTGTAGCCGCGTTGGAGTCTGGCGACAACGTGGCCCCAAGCTGTCCCGGACGTTGAGACTCCCCACTGCGCTATTGCGCCAACCGGGCCCGAAACGTAGTTTGCCGGAATCAGGTTGGTCACGCCGTCCCCCGGGTGAGCTCCAACCTCCCGGCCATGCCCGCGGCGATCCACGTCCCCGCGGTCTGGCCGCCGGAAAAGGACTCGATGAAGATACTGCTGCTCTACCCGGGGTTTCCCGACACATTCTGGAGCTTCAAACATGTTTTGAAGTTCGTCCACAAGCGCGCGGCGCTGCCGCCGCTGGGCCTGCTCACCATCGCCGCCATGTTGCCCGACGAATGGGAAACGCGCCTCGTCGATGTGAACGTGCATCCGCTGCGCGACGCGGATCTCGCCTGGGCCGACGTCGTGCTGATCAGCGCGATGATCGCCCAGCGCGGCTCGGCGACCCGGCTCATCACCCGGTGTCACGCCGCCGGCAAGACGATCGTCGCGGGCGGACCGCTGTTCACCGTCGGGCACGAGCAGTTTCCCGATGTCGACCACTTCGTGCTCAATGAAGCCGAGGTCACATTGCCCGGGTTTCTCGATGACTTCGTGCACGGGCGGGCGCGACGCCTCTACACCTCGACGGTCCTCCCCGACCTGCGCACCACGCCGGCGCCACGCTGGGAACTGACGGACCTCCGGCGCTATGCTTCGATGTCGGTGCAGTACTCGCGCGGCTGTCCGTTCGATTGCGAATTCTGCAGCGTCACGGCGATGTTTGGCCACCGTCCGCGAGTGAAGACGCCAGCCCAGGTGATTGCCGAGCTCGATGGCCTGTGGCAGCGGGGCTGGCGCGGTCCCGTGTTTTTCGTCGACGACAATCTCATCGGCAACAAACGCTCGCTGCGCGAGGAACTGCTTCCGGCATTGATCCGCTGGCGCGTGGGCCGGCGTGGCTTCGCGCTCTACACGGAGGCATCCATCAATCTGGCCGACGACGAGGAGCTGATGGCGCAGATGGTGGCCGCGGGTTTCGACCAGGTGTTCATCGGCATCGAGACGCCGGACGAGGCCAGCCTGAGCGAATGCAACAAGCGTCAGAACCGGAGCCGCAACCTTCTCGCCGACGTGAAGCGAATCCAACGCGCCGGCCTGCAGGTGCAAGGCGGCTTCATTGTCGGCTTCGACAGCGACCTGCCCTCGATCTTTCAACGCCAGATCGATTTCATCCAGCAAAGCGGCATCGTCACCGCCATGGTCGGCCTCCTGCAGGCCGTGCCCGGCACGAAACTACACGAGCGGCTGCGCCAGCAGGGTCGCCTGCTGGGCGACACGTCCGGCGACAACGCCGACGGGACCACGAACTTCGTGTCGCGGATGAATCGCGAAACCCTGCGCGACGGCTACCGGCGGCTGATGGATCACCTCTACGCGCCGGGACCGTATTACCGGCGCATCCGCACGTTCCTGCGCGAGTTTCATCCACCGCAGCTTGCCCGGGGGGAACGGTGGCGGAACCTGCTCGCCTTCGCCCGTGCCAGCGTGCGTCTCGGCATCATTGGCCGCGAGCGCTTCCACTACTGGAACCTGCTGGCGTGGACATGCCTGCGCCGACCCCGGCTCATCGTCACCGCCGTGACGCTGTCGATCTACGGTTTTCACTTCCGCAAATGCTGCGCCGCCCGAAATCCCTGACCTGGAAATTTCATAGTCCGTGGGAAGCCCGGGCCACGTTGTCGCTGATACCGTTTGTCCGATGCATCGCGAGCCTGCCAGCCGGAGATTTCTTGCGGAGGACTGGCAGGCTCGCGATGCCACCGGTGAGGTGCATACTGGCGGTGGCGCTCCTTGCGCCCGTGCGGGGACACGGTCATTTGTCGCTAGCCCTGCGAGGGCTCAGCGTAGAGCACCGACCCCGCACGCGGCGTCCGGCCCAACCTCTGAGAGAACCACACCGCACGACGGTCGTTGTATCAGCGCGAGGCGGACCGGAACCAGGAGCCGCCGACCCACCATGCAAACCATCCCTTGGGACGAGCGAAAGTACTTCGGCGCGCTCGATTGGGCGTGTGATCACCACGACGTCGTCGTGGTCGACGGCAAAGGCGTGAGCGTGTGCGAACTGCGTTTCGCGCACACCGCCGACGGCTGGCAGCACCTGCGCGACAAGCTCGCGGCCTTCACGCCGCTGGCCCCGACCGGGTCGGGGCTGGCCATCGCGGTGGAAACCAACCAGGGCCTCGCGGTCGAGCAATTGTTGGCGGCCGGCTACACCGTTTACCCGGTCAACCCCAAGAGCGCGAAACGCTACCGCGAACGCAAGGCGCCGACCGGGGTCAAAGACGATCGCCGTGACGCCTGGAGCCTCGCCGACGCCTTGCGCGTGGATGGCCACGGCTGGAAGCCGCTCGCTCCGGACGATCCGCTCGTGACTGAGCTGCGTCTGCTCACGCGCGACGAAAGCGCGTTGATCGAGCAACGCACCGGTTTGATCAACCAACTGCAGAGCGCCCTGCGCGACTACTACCCGGCCGCCCTCGAGGCGTTTGCCGACTGGACCTGTCCGGGCACCTGGACGTTCGTCGCCACCTTTCCCACGCCCAGCGCGCTGGTCAAGGCCGGCCGCCGGCGCTGGGAAAAATTCCTGCACGCGCACCACCTCTGGCGCGAGGCCACGGCCGAGCGACGGTTGGAGATCTTCGCGCGGGCCGAGCTGCTGCAGGGCAGCCCGGCCGCCGTGGCCGCCAAAACCATGCTCGCGCTCTCGCTGGTGCGCGTCCTCCAAACTCTCCAGGCCCAACTGCTCGCCTATCGCCGCGCCATCGACGAGCGCTTCGCCCGTCATCCCGACCACGATCTGTTTGGCTCGTTGCCCGGAGCCGGCAAGAAACTTGCGCCGCGCTTGCTCGCCGAGATCGGCGACCAGCGCAGCCGCTTCGAGCGGGCCGCAGGCCTGCAAGCCTACGCCGGCACCGCGCCGGTCACCTTCCAATCCGGCCAGATCGAAAAACACCTCGTGCGCCGGGCGTGCGCCCGGCCACTGCGCTGCACCGTCCACCTCTGGGCCAATCACTCGCGGCGCAAATGTCCCTGGGCCCAGGCCTACTATCGGGCCCACCGGGACCGAGGCCAGAGCCACGCCTGCGCCTTGCGCTGCCTCGGTCAGCGCTGGCTCAAAATCCTCTGGCGCATGTGGCAGGACGGCACCCGCTACGACGAGGCGCGGCACACCCACAACCAACGTCGCCACGGCTCTTGGGTCGTGGCATCCGCCTCCGTTACCACTCCTTGATTCCCATGCCCTCTTTCCGCACAAAAAACTGCTTGGAAAACGAGAGAACCTCTACACTCCAACGCAACTAGCGGGTGCGATGGAAGAACGCGAGAAAGGAAAGAACGCGAGAACGCGAGAATTCTGGACTGAGTCTTTCTATCTCATAGTCTTTGAAGTCTCGCGTTCTTCCATCGAGACCGGTCGCGAAGCGAACCGGAACAAACGTGGGCGGGTGTGTGAAACTTCCAGGCTGAGGTCGACCGGTGACAGCCAGTCCCGGATCAGCTTTCGGGGCGCCGATACAGGCCGGCGCCCGCTGCCGGAGAATTCGTCTCCGGGAAGCTGAGACCCGAGTTCACGCGCAACGCGCACCCGACCTGGCGCTCGCGGGGCCGAAAACCAACGTCATCCAAGCGGCTGCCCCGCGACCGGCGGCGGAAGTTGCGGCGAATCAATTCCGCGCGCGTTGGGCGCGCCGCGGGCGGTGGCCGCGGACGTTCGCGTTGAAAGGGATGCCCTGCCAGGGCAGCGTGGCCAAAGGCTGGGCGTGCCGTTCGGATGATGTTTGGAAGCCGGTCGGACGGCCATCGTTGAACACGAGTTCGTGCCCGAAGGGAAACGGCGCGAATTCGTTGCGATCGAAATCGATCAAGGCAGGCTCGCCGTTCACGGCGCCAGTAGTCATTTGCATCCGATCAACGTAGAGACATTGCGACCGGATGCGATGTAAACTTCGCCTCATTTCCCCCCACGCGGGAAATCTCGTTCGGCGGCGGCCGGTATCGCCTTGATCTACATGTCCGGGCCGCTCGTGTGTGAGCGAGCGTGGAGGCACGGAGAGGTTCCGGCGTCGACCGGTCACCGATATGGCGCTGACGCCCTATGCGACTCGCGACGGGATTTTCGGGACACAGCCCACGACTGCCCAGGTCGACCCGCGAGCTTCGCCCTCAGAAGAAGTTCATGCCGCGGCAGAGACTGATGCCGCCGATGATCACCGCCACCACGCCCGCCAGCAGGACAAACGTTTCCTGTTCCGCACGCGGACGGGTAAACAGGCGCAGCAGGGCGGGCCCCGAAGAACGAACGCCGCCGGTCTCATGGATGAACAAGACGCAGCCGCCCACGATCAGCGACAGTGAGATCACCGCTATCATGCCGGGCACGTTTTCGGTTGTCCGCGCGCCGCCAGCGACCGGGTGTCACACCCGTTGACCATGCGCTTTACCCCGAACCGGTCACAGCGCAAGGCAGTCATGCGTCAGGGTGCCGCAACCGCCCGCACGACGAGCAGGACGATGCCGGCGGCCATCAACGTGCCGCCCAGGACGACGGACCAGATGCTCTTGGCGCCGGCCGAACCTTGAAACTGCCGGGGGACCTTTGAGCGATGAAGGGCGTGGAAGTTCGCGCTCATCATCATCAGGGCGACACCGGCGGCAAAAAGGCAGACGGAAAGAATGATCATCAGGACGGTCGAAGCCGCTCACGATCTTACGCCACGAGGGTCCCGACGGTTTATGGGGTGTTACCCGACCGGCCGGCCGCCTTCATCCCGCGGAAACCATCTGGCGCGGCCCGGATTTCTTCCCGCGAAGTAGGTCGACACCCCATCGACGTCGCGCCGCGATTCGCCCACCCTTGCGCTGATGTGTCCTCGTCTTCATGAAACCCATCACCGTCGTCCTCGCTGATGATCACACCATCGTGCGGGAGGGCCTGCGCTCCCTGCTGCAGGGAGAATCCGACGTGACGATCGTCGGCGAAGCGGAAACCGGACGCCAGGCGGTCTCGCTCGTCCGGCGGCTCCGGCCCGCCGTCATCGTGATGGATATCGCCATGCCGCTGCTCAATGGCATCGACGCCTTGCGCCAGATCCGTGCCGTGACCCCGCGGACGCGCGTGTTGATGTTGTCCGCCCACGGTGACGACGAATACATCCTGCGGGCGATCGCCGGAGGGGCCGCGGGTTTCCTTCTCAAGCAAACCTCGGCCCTGCTGCTCGCCCACGCCCTGCGCGAAATCGTGGCGGGACGGACATTTTTCTGCCCGACGATCAACAAGCGACTCGTCGACCTGCGCCGTCGGGGCGTGGAGTTGCAGGAACCCAAGGCCCACCTGAGCTCGCGCGAACAGGAGGTGCTGCAACGGGTGGCGGAAGGCGCGCCGAACAAGCACACGGCGGGCGAACTCGGCATCAGCATCAAGACCGTGGAAAAACACCGGCAGGAACTCATGGACAAGCTCGGCATCCACGACACCGCCGGCCTCACGCGCTACGCCATCGCCGCGGGCGTGATCGAAAGCAGCGTGCAAAGCACGACGCGACTTCACGCGGGTCGGTCAGGGCGGGGCGGAGCGGATCGCGGGCGTGTTTTCTCCGGCGGAAACCGGAAACCAATGGATTTGCGCGGCCGCGCGCCCGAGCGACGTGTTGCCGCAGCGGATCGCCATCGCCTGATAGAAGCGCTCCGCCGCCCGCGGATCGCGATCCTTTAGCCAGCCACCCGCCTCCATCAGGATGCGCGCGGTGTCCGCGGAATCGTTTGGCATCAATGACGCCGCCCACCACGCGAGGTCGGCGGCGCGGTAACCAACCAAGCCGGCGCAAAAGGCCACACCGGCGCTAATGCATCGCCTGCGGCGCAGGAGCCAACCAACTCGAAGCCTGGCTACGCCGGGCATGACGGACCGTGCTCGTCGCGGCGACATCGGCCAAGGGCCGGGAAGTTGGCAAAAGAAAAAAGGCCGGAAGCGGGAACGCTTCCGGCCGCGGGGAAGAAGGAAGGAATGGGGACGAAAAAACCGCGCGCGGCACTACTTCGTGCCGATGGCGTTGAACTTCGGCGTGAGGTAGTCGGCACTGCTTTCGAGGGAGGCCAATTGGATGTAGTCGGCTTCCGGGACCTCGATGCTGTGGCGTTTGCGCAGCTCCATGACGATGTCGAGAAAGTCCATGGAATCCAGTTGGAGCTGGTCGCGCAGTCGCACCTCGGGCTTGATGTTGCTCAGGTCCTCATCGGGCGCGATGTCCGCGATGATGTCCAGGACCAGCTTCTTGCATTCGTCTTTCGTCATACTGGCGGTCGGTCAATCGGATGGGTTCTGGGGCGTCAATCCGCGAACCGGCGGATCACCAGTGCGGAGTTGATGCCAAGCATACCGAACGAGTTGTTCAGGATGGCGTCAACCCGTTTTGCCTCAACGGGCTGGTTGATCACGAGATTCGGCAAAGTGCAGGCCGGATCGAGCTCGTCGATGTTGACGGTCGCGTGCACCAGACGGTCGGAAAAGGCCGGGAGATTGCCCGCCAGTTCGAGGGCGCCGGCGGCTCCCATGGTGTGGCCGATGAAGCTCTTGGTGTTGTTGATCCAGGTATCCGGGCAGTCGCCAAACACCGCGCGCACCGCTTCGCATTCCTGGATGTCGCCCTGCGGGGTCGAGGTGGCGTGGGTGTTGACGATGTGCGCATCGCGGGCGGTGAGGCCGGCGCGAGCCAGGGCGGCCGACATGCACTCGGCCTGCCGCTCCGGATTCGGCAGCACGTAGTCGGAGGCGTCGGAGTTCACGCACCAGCCCGCAACTTCCCCGTAGATGCGGGCCCCGCGGGCCCGCGCATCTTCGAGCCGCTCGAGCACGAACAAACACCCTCCCTCGCTGACGACGATGCCGTTGCGTTTCTTGTCGAAGGGCCGGCTGGCCTTGGTGGCGTCCTCGTGGGTGGCGAGCGCGCCCTGGCTCTTGAAGCCGGCAAAGATGCCAAACGTGTGGATGCTTTCGGAAACACCACCGGCGATGGCCACGTCGACCTCGCCGAGTTGCAGCATCTGCGCTCCGGTGATCACGCCGAGGTTGCCGGCGGCACACGCGGCGCCGATCGCGTAGGCGGGACCGGTGACACCGAGGTTGAGCGACGCCTCGCCCGCCGGGTTGTTCGCAACCGTCCGCGGGTTGTGGTAGTGGGACCAGAACTTAACGTCGTAGTTGAATTGCGAGATGTTGTGGATTTCGTTCTCCGTCTCGACGTTGCCGTGTTCGGTCGTGCCGACGTAGATGCCGACCCGGCGGCGGTCGACCGCGTCCCACGCCATCCCGCTGTCGGTGATTGCCTCGCGCGCGCAGTAGATCGCGACGGACCCGGCGCGGGTGCCGACGCGCAGTTCCTTCTTCTTTTGGTATTTCAGGGCGTCGAAGTGGCAGACGCCCGCGGGCACCCGGCCGATGTAGCGCAATTCGATGAACTCCCCGCCCGGTTTGCCCGCCAGGAGGTTGGCCCGGTACTCGGACAGCGTGTTGCCGTTGGGTGCGGTGAGACCGACCCCGGTGATCACGATGCGGCTGAGTGGCGGGCGCGAAACCATGGGAAATGCCGACGAACGAGCGAAAAGGGCGAACTTTTCGGTGGCGTCGGGGCACGTCAAACCAATACACGAGGCACGCAAAACCGCGGCGACGGGCCTCCGTGCCGGTCGCAGGCGCGGATTCGACAGGCCGGGATGCCTGTCGCTACGAACAACCATCGACTCAACTCATGAACGTCCTCGTCGTCGGCGGAGCCGGATACATCGGCAGTCATTGCGTGCGGCAATTGATCGCGTCCGGCCATCGCCCCTTGGTCCTCGACAACCTCATCTTCGGCCATCGCGCCGCCGTGCCGGCGGAGGTGCCGTTTTTCGAAGCCGATCTCGGCAACGAGGATGCCATCGCCACGATCCTGCGCCGGGAGGCGATCGACCTGGTGATGCACTTCGCCGCCTTCGCCTATGTCGGCGAGTCCGTCAACGACCCCCTCAAATACTACTTCAACAACTCCGTCGCGACCTATCATCTGTTGCGCACGATGCTGCGCGTCGGGGTGAAGCGCTTCGTTTTCTCGTCCACTTGCGCGACGTTCGGCGTGCCCGACCAGCTTCCCATCACGGAGGATCTGCCGCAGCATCCGATCAATCCCTATGGCCAGACGAAGCTCGACGTCGAAAATGCGCTCAAGGCGCTGGCCCGGGCGCACGGCCTGAGTTTCGGCGTGTTCCGCTACTTCAATGCCGCCGGCGCCGCCGAGGATGGCACGATCGGCGAGGACCATGAACCGGAGACGCATTTGATCCCCCTCGCCTTCGCGGCGGCCCAGGGCCGCCTCAAGGAACTCACGGTTTTCGGCACGGACTACCCCACGCCCGATGGCACCTGTCTGCGCGATTACGTGCATGTGGATGACTTGAGCCGCGCCCACATCGGGGCCTTCGACCAACTGGCCACGCCCGGGACCGGATTGTTCTACAATCTCGGGACGGGACAGCCGAGTTCGGTCCGTGAGATCATCAGCGCCGTCGAGCGCGTGACCGGCAAGAAGGTCCCCGTAGGGGAAGGTCCGCGTCGCCCGGGCGATCCGCCGTCGCTCTATGCCGACTCCACCAAGGCCCGGCGTGAACTCGGCTGGACGGTGAAGTTCCCGACCATCGACAGCATCGTGGAAACCGCCTGGCGCTGGCACCGGGACCATCCGGACGGATACGGAAGCTAGTACGGCGACACAGAGGTCTTGTGACATACTCGTTTGTAGGAGGGGCTTTATGCCCCGAAATCGCGGGGTAAACCCGCTCCTACAAAAGACGAAACGTGCGTGTCGCTGTACTGGGAACGGCGGCTACGGCACGGGCGCGCTGGCCGGTGGTATCGGGTCGTTCGATGCCCCGGCGGACGGCGTCTTCTCCGACTTCTGCAACTCCTCGAGTTCTCGCGGATGTTCCGCGGCCATTTCCTCTTCGGACAGGTAACCGGTAAGCCACGACAGGTTCATCGGATAGGTCTCCGGATTGAAGATCACGAAGTAGAAATGCCAGACGACGATCGCGAGCGTTGCGAGCACCGCTTCATAGAAGTGAACGACGTGGGCGAGGTCGAAGCCGAGCTTGGTGAGCAGGCCCATCGTGGTCTCGTCGGCCCAGAGCATCACGCCGGTGAGGGACATCAGCACGGAGCCCCAGAGCATCGCCCAGTATTCGGTCTTCTCGATGTAGCTGAAGCGGCCGAACGCCGGCTTCGTTTTCGCCAGGCCGAGATTGTAGCGCAAGACGCCGAATGCCTCGCTGAAGTCGTGTCGCCGCGGCCAGAGATCGCGGATCAATTGCCGCCCGCGGTCCGTGAAGACGACGTACCAGGCATGCCAGACGCCGGCGCCGATCATCGCCACCGCGGCCGCCCGGTGCAGCCAGCCACGCCACTCGAACAGGTTGGCGCTGATCGTGCGCAAGCCCTCGACCCACCACGCCTCGGGATACCTCAACATGAAACCCGTGATCACCAGCATGACGAAACTCAGCACCAGCAATCCGTGCTGCAGGCGCTCGTTGAGTGTCATGCGCAGGTAGAGTCGGTGCGGGACGGTTTCCTCGACGTGCGCGACGCCATAGACGTGCCCGTGCACCTTGAGACGGATCTTCTTGAAGAAGTCGGAACCGTTGTGGAACACCATGCCACCGACGATGATCACGATCGCCCACAAGTAGATCGTCGCGACGATCTGCAGCAGCGGCTCGCCGCCGCTTCCGTTTCCATTCGAGGCCGCGACATTCGGTGCCATCGATACGTGCACCGACCCCATGGCGAAGCGCTCGTTGGCCCCGGGATGGCATTGGCCGCAGGTCTGGGCGAGGTTCGCCTTGTTGACCGGCGACGCCGGATCCGATGATGGCAGGATCGCATGCGCCCCGTGACAGCTCGCGCAATTCACGACCTCGACCGATCCACCCCGGACGGCAAGGCCGTGGAAGCTGTCGGCAAATGTCTCGAAGCGGTCGCTGGCGAGGCCGTATTTCTGCGTAAGCCGCACGGAGCCGTGGCAGTCCCCGCACAACTGCTGCGAGACGTTGCGCGGCGCGACGGGTGAATCCGGATCCTTGGTCGCGAGAATCAGGTGCTCCCCGTGGCAATCGGTGCAAACGGGCGCATCCATCGCCCCGTGCTGCAACGCCACGTCGTGCACGCCGCCGATGTATTGCTTCGCCTCGGCCTGGTGACACGCCCGGCAGGTCTCCGTGATGTGCAGCTTGTTCACCCGCGAATCCGCCACCATCGCGCGCTTCATCTCATGGCTGCCGTGGCAGTCGACGCAACTCGCCGCGTCGGCGTTACCGCCCTCGAGCGCGCGTCCGTGCACACTATGACCCCACGAGGCGACAAAGCGGCCGGCCAGGCGGGTGCGCGCGGCCGCTTGCGGCGAGTCGACGTGGCAGGAAAGGCACAGTCGCGATTGCGCGAGCTTGACGTCAATCAACGGCCGGTCGCCGGGGACCACCGCCGATTGGTGGCAACTCACGCAATCGGGATACATGCCACCGTCGGGAACGCCGTGGGCCGAAGCCTGAAAGCTCGCGAGTTCGCTTTCGTGACAGGCGCCGCACGCGGCGCTGCGTTGCGCCGGTGCGAAACGAAAGGCCACGTCGTGCGTCCCCATGATGTCATGGGTTCCATGGCACCCCGCACACGCCCCATCCGGTTGCGTGCCCGGATGATCCAGCGTGCCAATACGCGGGTGAAAACCGTGGGAACCGCCGAGGTCACCGTGGCACTCGAGGCAGTTGACCGGCGTGATCGCCTCGCGATGCGGAATCGCGTCGGGATCGAGGCCCGCGTGGCAGTCGGTGCAGTCCAGTTCCCCGTGCTTGGACGCCGCGAAGGCCTTCGCACTGACGTACAGCGAACACTCGCGACCGTCGCGGATCAGCGTCAGCGACGGGTCCTGGTGGCAATCGAGACAGGTCGCATTGGGCGCCGGGGCTGCCGGAGCGGCGGCGCACAACACCACAAGAGCAAGGGCACAGGTCGCCCCTGGGACGCGGCGCAAACCCGGGAGCACGGCGGCACCCCGCCCCCCGCGGGGCGTTCCCGGCTCGGACCTTGCGGCCCGAAATCGGTCGTTTTCCGGCGACAAGGGAGCGCTGCCACCAACCAGCTTCATGGCGGATTTGCCATAAGAAGAATTGATTTGAACCGATGTATAACATCGTCATATCTTCTGATCTGTCGAGCGACACCAGTGTTCGCCGTTTCCCCCGGCGTACGGATGCAGGTGGCCTTCTCCGAGGGATTAACGTGCCTGCATCACACCGACGTCAGACCTGCCCGCTGTTCCGCCGCTCCTGGCGCTGGCTACCAGCCGCGCTGCTCGTTCTCGCTTCGCTCGGGCTGACGAATGGAACAGCCGCCGAAGCCATCCCCAACGATGACTGCCTGATGTGCCATGAGGGCGATCCGTTGCCCGCGGGGAAGCTGCGCGGACCCGACGACATTCCCGCGCTTCATGCGGCCACGCTGGCCGGCTCCGTGCACGCCGGATTGTCGTGCACGGATTGTCATGTGTCGGTCACGGAAACGCCGCACGATTCTCCGCTGCCGCCCGCCCAGTGCGCGAGCTGTCACGCGTCGGTTGTCGAACAATACGCGCACAGCATTCACGGCGTCAGCCACGCGATGGGTTCCTCGGGCGCGGCCACGTGCGCGAGCTGTCACGGCACGCACGACATCGTGCCGGTCAAGCAACTCGATTCGCCCGTCTTCAAGCTGAACCTGCCCCAGACGTGCGCGAAGTGTCACAGCAACCCCGGGCTGACCGCGGAGTATCGCATGCCGAACCAGGATGGCGCCGCCCAGTACATGGAAAGCATCCACGGTCGCGCGTTGCTGAAGATGGGCCTGATCGTCGCGCCGTCCTGCAACGACTGCCACGGCGTGCACGACATCAAGCGCAGCGTCGACCGTGGCTCGCGCACGAACCACGCCGTGATCGCCAGGACCTGCGGCAGGTGCCACCTCGGTGTCGAAACCACCTACAACGAAAGCGTGCACGGCCAGCTCCTCGCCAAGGGCGACAAGCTTGGCCCGGTCTGTTCCGACTGCCATACCGCCCACCAGATCGACACGCCGACCAACACCAGCTTCAAGGCGATCTCCGACCTCCGCTGCGGGCAATGCCACGAGGACCGGTTGCTCCATTACCGCGACACCTACCACGGCAAGGCGATGGCGCTGGGCCGGCCCAACGTCGCCCCCGACGTCGCCGCCTGTTACGACTGCCACGGACATCACGACGTGTTTCGGGTATCCGATCCGCGCTCGCACCTCGCGCCGCAGAACATCGTCGCGACCTGCTCGAAGTGCCACCCCGGCGTCAACGTCGCCTTCACCAAATACCAGCCGCACGCCAACCCGCTCGACGGCCAGAACTACCCGGAGCTGCACGCGGTGTTCATGTTCATGACCGCGCTGCTGATCGGCGTGTTCGCGTTCTTCGGCATCCACACCGCCTTCTGGCTGTTCCGCTCGATCTACCTCTACCTGACCGACTCGAAGGCGTTCCGCGAAGCGAAGGTCTCGGCGCAGAAGGACGACGAGATGTTCACGCGCTTCTCGCCCTTCGAGCGCTTCCTGCACTTCCTCGTCGTGATCAGCTTCCTGCTGCTGGTGATCACGGGCATGCCGCTCAAGTTCTACTACACCGACTGGGCGAAGTTCATGTTCGGGTTCATGGGCGGACCGGAGGTCGCGCGCTCGCTCCACCATTTCGGCGCGGTGATGACGTTCGCCTACTTCGGCCTGCACCTCACGGATCTCGTCACCACGCTCTGGCGACGCCGCGGCCACCTGCGCAATCCCGCGACCGGCAAGCTCGAGTTCCGCCGGCTGCGCCTGGCGGTCTTCGGGCCGGATTCGATGGTGCCGTCATTCCAGGACTGGCGCGATTTCGTGGCGCACCAGAAATGGTTTTTCGGCAAGGGGCCCCGGCCGCAGTTCGACCGCTGGACTTATTGGGAACGGTTCGACTACTTCGCCGTGTTCTGGGGCATCTTCGCGATCGGCGTGTCGGGGTTGATCCTGTGGTTCCCGAAGTTCTTCACCCTCTTCCTGCCCGGCTGGATCATCAACATCGCCCACGTGATCCATTCCGACGAGGCGCTGCTCGCCGCCGGCTTCATCTTCACGTTCCACTTCTTCAACACGCATTTTCGCATCGAGAAGTTCCCGATGGACACGGTGATCTTCTCCGGCCGCATCTCGAAGACGGAGCTGCTCCACGAACGCAAGCGCTGGTATGAGCGCCTGCTCGCCGACGGCAAGCTCGACGCCCACCGCATGAAGGACGACTGGGAGGGCCGAAAGAACATCATGCGCACGTTCGGATTCATCTTCTTCACGCTTGGACTCATTCTGCTCGGATTGATCATCTACGCGATGGCATCACGCCTGGGGCACTAGGCGAAGGCGGAGCGAAGAAAGTGCGCTGTAGGGCCGGACCTCGCGTCCGGGCCGCTCCCCGTCAACGTCCCAAGACGGCATGGACCAGAGGGCCGGCCCTCCAGGAAGGCGTCAGCGTTCAGCCGACATTCATCGGGTCCACGTCGACCGTCGAGATCACGTCATCCGGGAGCGGAAAATCCTTCTGCAAACGGGCGAGCAGCCCGTTGAACTTCGTGACCTGCTTCGTGAAGTACCAGATCTGAAACCGGTAGTGGTCCTTGATTTTTTCGATCGCGCACGGCGCCGGACCGCGCAACTCCGCGAGGTCGCCGGCGGCGTCACCGACCTTCTTGGCCCAGTGCTCGGCGAAGAAGGCGACCTTCTCGGCATTCGGGCCGCGGAAGATCTGCAGCAGGAGATGCCGGAAGGGTGGATACGCATGCTCTCGGCGCGAACGGACTTCCTCCGCCAGGAAGCCGTCCACGTCGGCCTGGCGCCCGAACTGGATCGGCATGGCGTGCGGCGTGAAGGATTGCACCACGACCTCGCCGGCGAGATCGCCCCGGCCCGCGCGCCCCGCGACCTGGACGAGTAGCTGGAAGGTGCGCTCGTTCGCCCGGAAATCCGGCACGTGCAGCGAGAGGTCCGCGTCGACGAGTCCCACCAGCGTGACGTTGGGAAAGTCGAGGCCCTTGCCGATCATCTGGGTGCCGACCAGCACGTCGATCTTCCCGATCCGAAAATCCGCCAGCACCTGCCGGAAGCGGTTCTTCTGACTCATCGCATCGGTGTCCATGCGCACCACCTTCGCTTGCGGCAGCAGGCGTTGTACGATCTGTTCGACCTTCTGGGTGCCAAGGCCGGGCCAGCGGATCCTGGGGGACTGACACGAGGGACACCGCACCGGCGCCGGCTGCGTCGCGCCACACAGATGGCAGCGCAGGGTCTCGTCCGTGCGGTGGTAGGTCAGCGCGATGCTGCAGTGCTCGCATTCCGCGACGAAGCCGCACTCCTGGCACACCATGCTGCGCGAGAAGCCGCGACGGTTGATGAACAGGATGCTTTGTTCGCGCTGGGCGAAGCGGCCGAGCAGTTTGTCCGCAAGGATCGACGAAAGCACCGTGGGGCCGCGGCGTTTGAGGACCTCCTTGCGCATGTCGATCACGTGGATCACCGGCAGCTTGCGATCGTCGACGCGCTTGGTCAGCCGCAGCAGCCGGTATTTGCCGGTCGACGCGTTGACCCAGGATTCGGCCGAGGGCGTCGCGGAACCCAAAACGCAGACGGCGCCGTTCAGCTTCGCGCGGTAAACCGCGACATCGCGTCCATGATAACGCGGCGTCTCGTCCTGTTTGTAGGCGGGCTCGTGTTCCTCATCGACCACGATCAGGCGCACATCGGGCAGCGGAGCAAAAACCGCCGAGCGGGCGCCGACCACGACGCGGGCGCGGCCCGACGCGAGCGCATCCCACGCATCGAGGCGTTCGCCATCGGAAAGATGGCTGTGCCAGACCACGACGTCGGATACCCCGAGCGTCGACAGGCGCGCGCGCAGGCGGCCGACGGTCTGTGGCGTGAGCGCGACTTCGGGCACGAGAAAGATCACCGTGCCACCCGCCGCCAGCGCCGCCTGCATCGCATCGAGATACACCTCGGTCTTGCCCGACCCGGTGACGCCGCACAGCAGATGCACGACAAAGCCGCCCGCGGCAAAGCTCTCGCGAATCGCGGTCGCCGCGGCGGCCTGCTCCGGATTCAGGAGCACGGCGCGCGTCGCCACGATCTCATGCTGCCCGAAGTCGTCGGCGTAGGCGACGCGGTCGATCACTCGCGACTCCTCCCGCACCCAGCCGCGTGCGACCAGCGCCGCGCACGCGTGCGCCGACACCCCCAGCCGGGAGAGGACGAGGCTCTTCTTGACGGGCTGCACCTGCTGGCCGAGGAACGTCAGCAAGGCGTGTTGCTTCGGGGCGCGTTTCTGCAGCTTCGCGATCTCCTCGGGTGTCGGCACTGCGCCGCGCACGAGGTATTTCTCGTACTTCGCCTGCACACCGCGGCGAACCGGGGCCGGGACCATCGACTCCACGACCGCCTCGCGCGACGCGCCGTAGTACGCGCTCATCCACTCCCCGAGCTTCATCAAATCTGGCGTCAGCACGGGATGCGTGTGCACGACCGCGGTGAGGTATTTCAGCCGCGTGGCCGGCACGTCCGGCACCACGTCCACCGCCTGCACGACGCCCATGTGCTGGGTGCGCAGGATCGGCACGCGTACGAGCACGCCGGGCCGCAGCGCCGGAACCAGCCGGGCCGGTGCCCGATAGTGCAGCAGTTTGTCGAATCCCGCCAGCGGCCAGACGGCGACGATCGGATCGGCGGGTACGCTCATGCGTCGGGAGAAGTTCCCGGCTTACGGGTTGACTCACCCCACCCCGCTCCGGAAATTGCGCCTGTGAGCCTCGAAAAATGCCGCGAGCGCTTTAAGAGCTTCCTCGAACAACACGATCTGCGCCTGACCGGCCAGCGGATGGCGATCTTCGACGCGGCATTTGGCCAGACTTCGCATTTCACGGCGGAGGAGTTGTTGGACAAGTCGCGCGTGATCGACGAGTCCGTTTCGCGTGCCACGGTGTATCGCACCCTGCCGATCATGATCGAGAGCGGCCTGATGCGCGAGGTCGACATCGGCAAGAGCCTCAAATACTACCTGCCCAACAACCCGGACGAGGCGCAACACCAGGCGCAGGTGATCTGCATGGACTGCGACAAGATCTTCGAAGTCGCGGCGCCTTTCATGGAATGGTACGGTTCCACCGTTTCGGGCCGGCTGGGCCTCTCGCCCGTGTCGCAACGCCTCCAGGTTTCCGCTACGTGCAATGAATTCCGGCGCAGCGGGCGATGCAAGAATCGCCGGGCGCGCGCGCGTTGAACGTGGTTCCGGTCATGTCGAAAAAGCCGAACGCCCATCATTTCGAAATCCAGTTCTTCGAATCGGTCCTGCGCCGTGCGCCCCGCGACACCGGCGTGATTGAAATTCTCGGCGGGCTCTACACCAAGGACGGCCGCATCGATGACGGCCTCAAGATGGACCGGCGCCTCGTCCGCCTGCTGCCCGACAACGCCACCGCCCACTACAATCTCGCGTGTTCCCTCGCGCTGAAGAAACGCAGGGCGGATGCGTTGCGCAGCCTGCAGCGCGCGATTGAGCTCGGCTACAAGGATTCCGACTGGATGCAGCAGGACCCCGACCTCGAACCGCTGAAGAAGCTCCCGACGTTCAAGGCGCTCGTCGCGCAGCTCAAGCCGGAGGGGTAGTCAGGGCAGAAGTCAGAGGTCAAAAGTCGGCGGTCAAACGTCCGAAGTCGGAGTTCGGAGAACAGAAGCCTCAAGTCAGCGAGGACCGGGCGCCACCGCAATCGGATCGTGACCCATCGTAAGCCAGCGAGCTTCAGGCGAAACGGATCCGCTCTGTCCGTCCCATTCGCCTCAGAATCTGTCGTCGGCCTTCTGACCTGCGACCTATGACCTTTGACCTCTGGCGTCCGTCTCCTCCCAAACCCGGTTGCATCCCCCCTGGCAGCGCCTTTGGTTAGTGCGATGCCCGTCGCCCTGAACTACGAACCGCTGGTCTTGCCGCCGCGCTCCGGTGCGCCCGAGCCGTTGACGCCGATCCAGGAAGAGGTGCTCGAATTAAAGCGCCAGCGCAATGCCGTGATCCTCGCCCATAACTATCAGGTCGAGGCGATCCAGCGCGTCGCTGATTACGTGGGCGATTCGCTCGGCCTCTCGTATCAGGCGCAGGCGGCGAAAGCCGACGTGATCCTGTTCTGCGGCGTGCACTTCATGGCCGAGACCGCGAAAATCGTGAACCCCGGCAAGACGGTGCTCCTGCCCGACCTCAACGCCGGATGTTCGCTTTCCGACTCCTGTCCGGCCGACCGGCTCGCCGCCTACAAGGCTCAACATCCCGAGGTCTACGTCGTCGCCTACATCAACTGCTCCGCCGCCGTGAAGGCGCTCAGCGACGTCATCTGCACCAGTGGCAATGCGGTAAAGATGGTCCGCCGCGTGCCCGCCGATCGCGAGATCCTGTTCGTGCCCGACCAGAACCTCGGCCAATGGGTCGCCAGGCAAACCGGCCGGCCGATGCGCCTCTGGCCCGGCAGTTGTTACGCCCACGTGCTCTTCACGGTGCGCGCGCTGGAGAAACTCAAGGACCGGTTTCCCCGCGCCGTCATGGTCGCGCATCCCGAATGCGTCGCCGCCGTGCGCGATGCCGCCGACGAGGTCTGCAGCACCGAGCTGATGGTAAAGTTCTGCCGGGAAACGCCCGCGAAGGAGATCATCGTCGTGACCGAGTCCGGCATGCTGCACCGTCTGCGGCGCGAGGTGCCGGACAAGACGTTCATCGCCGGGCCGACCGACACCTGCGCGTGCAACGACTGCCGTTACATGAAAATGAACACGATCGAAAAGGCGCGGGACGCCTTGCGCGACCTGCAGCCGGTCGTTGATGTGCCCGAACCGATCCGTTCCCGGGCCCTGGTCCCAATCCAGCGCATGCTCGAGTGGAGCAAAGATTGAGGAACGCAAGGCTGGGAAGAACGCGGGACGTCGCGATCCGGGAATGATCAGTCGAAACGGTGACGGCATCGGAAGACGACGCGCGTAACCCCGCGAACCCGACAAACGGTCATTGCCCCGCCATCTTCCGTCTACATTCCTGATACGCGACCCACCCGTCCTCGCGCTCTCCGCGTTCTCTCCAGGTCTCGCGTTCTTCCTTCCCCTCATGCCTGAGGAATCCGCCGCCAATACCACGCTCCAGGGCGTGCTTGAACGCATCATCTTCTTCAACGAGGAGAATCACTACACGATCGCCGAGTTCCGACCGGGAGACGGAGCCGCCAAGGTGACGATCGTCGGCGCCCTGCCCGGTGTGCAATGCGGCGAGACCCTCGCGCTCACCGGCCAATGGACACGCCACGCGACGCACGGCGACCAGTTCAAGATCGATTCCTTTCGCTCGGAACTGCCGTCTACCGTCTATGGGATTCGAAAGTATCTCGGCAGCGGCCTGGTCCACGGAATCGGCAAGGCCTACGCCAAGAAGATCGTCGACCGCTTCGGCACGGACACACTGCGCGTGATCTCGGAGGAGTCGGCGCTTGTTGAAGAACGTCCCGGGCATCGGCCCGCAGCGCGCCGCGGCGATCAAGCAGGCCTGGGATGAACAACGCGCGCTGCGCGAGGTGCTCGTTTTCCTGCAAACCTACGGCGCCACGGTCGGGCAGTGTCTGCGCCTGGTGAAGAAATACGGCAACGAGGCGAAGGCGATCCTGCAGCGCGAACCTTACCGGGCCGCCCGGGAGATTCCGGGCATCGGTTTCAAGACCGCCGACCGGATCGCGGTAAATCTTGGCTTCGCCAACGACAGTGCACCGCGACTTGACGCCGGCATCCTGTTCGCGCTCGACGATCTCCAGGACGAGGGGCACACCGCGTTTCCCGAGGATGAACTCGTGGCTCACGCCGCCGAGATGCTCGGCACCACGCCCGAACTTCTGCGCACCCGCCTGCAGGCGTTGCTCGAACGCCGCGATATCGTCCGGTTCGATGGACCGGACGCCCTCACGCTCTATCAGTTGCCGGTGCTCGACCGCGCCGAATCCCGGGTGGCCGCAGTCGTCCGGCGCCTGCTCCAGGCGCCTTCATGCCTGCCGCCCATCAAGGTCGATGCCGCCGTGCAATGGGCGCAGGACCGTGCCGGCTTTGTCTTCGGACCTGAACAAAAGGAGGCGGTGCGCCAGGCGATCTCGAGCAAGGTGCTGGTGCTGACCGGTGGCCCCGGCACCGGCAAGACGACGATCCTGCGCGCCGTTGTCGAAATCCTGCGCGCGAAGAAGGCACGCGTGCATCTCGCGGCGCCGACCGGCCGCGCCGCGCAACGTCTCGCCGAATCCACTGGCGGCTATGCCCAGACGATTCACCGGCTGTTGAAATTCGATCCGGAGAAGAGCGGATTCACGGTCAACGCCGACCACCCGCTTGCGACTGAGTGCCTCATCGTCGACGAAGCCTCGATGCTCGACGCGCGCCTTGCCGCCGCGCTCCTACAGGCAGTGCCGTCGGGCGCGCACCTGATTCTCGTCGGCGACAGCGACCAGCTTCCCTCCGTCGGCGCGGGGCAGGTCCTGCTCGACTTGATCCGCTGTCCGCTCGTGCCCGTCGTGCGCCTGCAGGCAATCTATCGCCAGCAATCCTGGAGCCTGATCGTCAATCTCGCGCACGGCATCAACCGTGGCGAAACCCAGTTACCGCCCACGGTCAACGACCTCACGTTGATCGATCCGCAACATGACATGGTATTCATCCAGGCGACTTCGCCCGAGGAATGCCTGGCGCAGGTGCTCGCGCTTTACACGCGAGTCCTGCCGTCGCGGTTCCAGCTGAACCCCCGCGAAGACGTGCAGGTGCTCACCCCGATGCACAAGGGCGTCGTCGGCGTGGGCAACCTGAACCTGCAACTGCAGGCTGCGCTCAATCCCACCACCCTCAACACGCCGGTCCTGCGCGGGCCTGCCGGTGAATACCGCGCCGGCGACAAGATCATCCAACTGCGCAACAACTACGACAAGGGCATCTTCAACGGCGACATCGGCCGCGTGCTGTCCGCCGATCCCGAGGACGCGACACTCGAGGTGGATTTTGACGGCGAGAAGCAGATCCTCGACCGCTCCGACCTCGGTGACATCGCCCTCGCCTACGCGATCAGCATCCATAAGTCGCAGGGTTCGGAATATCCCGCCGTCATCGTGCCATTGCTCAAGCAGCACTTCGTGATGTTGCAGCGCAACCTCCTCTACACCGCCGTCACGCGCGGGAAGCGGCGTGTGTTCGTGGTCGGTGATCCCGTCGCCTACGCGATGGCCGTGCGCAACACCGACAGCCGTCGCCGCTGTACCACCCTGGCGCTGCGGCTGCAGAAGGGAGATGGCCTGGAAATTTCATAGTCCGAGGGAATACCGGGCCACGTTGTCGTTTCACTCCAACGCAGCTACGTTGTGGGCTGTCCGTGGAGCCGCGTTTGAGCTCCGCGTTCCGAGCGAAGCGACAAGACCGGGCGCGAAGCGAACCGGAACAAACGTGGCCGAGTGTGTGAAATTTCCAGGCCAGCCGATAGGGTCGCACGTCCGTTGCGACCGCCGAACCCAGTCCCTCAGTTCGCCGCGACCAACAAGTCGAACTGGATCGGGACGCGCACGATCCGGAGACGATCGGGCTGGGGATCCTCGACCGCGACGAACTGCCATTGGCCGACCGCCCGCAACGCCTCGCGCGCGAACTCGCGGCCACTCGACTCCAGAACGGAGGCGTTCACCACACGGCCTTCGTCGTCGATGGCGACCTCCAGCCGCACGTAACCGGGCATTCCGACGCGCTGCATTTCGTGGGGAAAACGCGGTCGGACCATCCGCGTGACGACCGCGCCGGCGCTCATGCGCAATGGCGCCATGGATACGATGCGCACCAAGCCCGATTCGAGCGCCCGCCGGGCGGCGAGTTGGCCCGCATCCACGGCCGCACTCGCCATCCAGGCCGGACAACACGCGGCCACCAACGAGAGCACCAACCGACCGGTTTTCATGATCTTGGGTATCGGCTGCCTCAGCATACTCTGTGACAGCCATGTTACGCTGTAACGTGAATGTCACATTCACAAGCTGAACGTCGCGTCCGGATGAAAACGTAACAATTCCGCTTCGCGTCCGCTTCGAGGCCTGCGCCGGGAGACTGTCTTGTCGTTGCGATTCCTCGTCCCCCAAGGATGGGTCACCGCTCCGAGGCGCGCGCGCCTGCGATCGGGACATGTCGCCTCCTCCGGCCTCAATGCCGACGCATGACCGCCGCCGCGATCGCCAGCGATGCCACCGCACTCGCCGGCATCAGCACCGCGGCGAGCAGGGGGTTCATTGCGCCGCCCAGCGCGAGTCCGATGGATGCAACATTGTAGGCGATCGCGAACCCAAGCACGCAGCGGATCGCGCGATCGCGGCGCGTCCCGGTCGCGAACAGCGACCCGATACCATCAAGGTGACGTCCGAGGAAATAAAAGTCCGCGCGGTGTTCGAGCAGACCGCGCTCAATCGCGGGCGTGCCGCGGCACGCCGCGGCCGCAAACGCGAGACTGTCATTCGCCCCGTCTCCGATCATCAGCGTGTCCTCGTCGTCGCGTGCACGCACCCACTCGGCCTTGCCTTCCGGCGTCATGGCGCCCACCGCGCAAGCCGCCGGAAGGTCGAGATGTCGCGCCATGGCTTCGACTTTCTCCTGCCGGTCGCCGCTGAGGATGAAAACGGCCAGGCCGCGGCCCCGCAATCGCGCGACTTCGTCGACCGCATCGTCGCGAACGTCCTCCGCCGTCCGGAAACGGGCAAGGACTTCGCCGTCGCATCCAAATGCGAGATCGCCCTCGGCATCGGTCGGAGGAGTGGCTTGCGCCGCCCCGCCGGTGCCGCGCCCGCCTGCCGGTCGCCTCACCCCTGAAGGCGATCCGGCGGCTTGGACCCATTCGTTGCGGCCCAGTCGCCAGGCACGCCCCGCATCATCGCACGACTCCAGGCCAAAACCGACCTCTTCACGAACCGTTCCGACTCCCGTGGCCGGTTCCGTCCAGCCGCCGGCCAGCATCGCCTCGCGCACGCAGGAAGCCGCCGGATGCCGGGCGCCGCGCACCAGGTTCCACAGCGCCGCCCGCGCATCCGGCGCGAGTTGGCACAGGACGCCGGGATTGCGCAACGCCAGCGATTCCAGGGTCAGCGTGCCGGTCTTGTCGAAGATCACCTGGCGCACCCGGCGCATGCGCGCCCACAAGTTCTCGGCTCGCACGAAGACGCCGCATCGCCGCACCTGCGCGACCGCCAGTTCATCGATCAACGGCAGGGTCACCCCAATTGCGCACGGACAGGATACCACCAGCACGGAAACGACCACCTGCAGCGCAGTTGTGAGCTCCCGGGTCGCGTTCCACCAGGCGAGACCGCCCACCGCGGCAATGAGCAGGATCACATACAGGTAGACTCGCACGGCCCGCTCCAGGACATGATTGCGCCAGTCCGCCGGCGCGGGTTGCCCGGAAAGCCGCGAGAGCAGCGATGCCGGCCACGCTTCCAGCGCCTCGAGACGCAGCGCATGCGGACTCAGGTTGATCGCACCCGATTCCACGATCTGGCCCGGCGCAGCCGCATGCGCTTCCGATTCGCCGCTGATCCAGTCCATGCCGATGGAACCCGCGGGGCCCAACAGCGTGCTCGAGACCGGTACGATCTGACCCGATTCCACGACGTAGCGATCGCTGCGCACCAGCGCGACTGCCCGTTTGGTGGTGACGGCGTGCCTTCCCGCAGGGCGGGTCCTCGCGTCCGGGCCGTCTTCGTTCGCGCGCGTCCCGGACGCAACCTCCGACCGTGCATCGCGCTCTTCCACCAACTCCACATCCGGCAACTCCTGCTGCATCCCGAGCAGCCGGTGGCGATTGCGCTCGACGGTGGCCAGCTGCAGCCAGCGGCCGGCGAGCATCAAGAACGTGAACGTCGACACGAAATCGAAGTAAACGAACCGCGCGCCCGCCTGGGTCCACGCGTAGATTGAGCCCGCATAGCCCACCAGGATCCCCAGCGAAATCGGCAGGTCGATGTGCACCACGCCACGCTGCAGACTGCGCCACGAACGCAGGAAGAAATGCGTGCCCCCCGCCACCACGCTGGCGGTGGCGAAACTGAACGACAGCACCGTGAACAACCGCGCAAAAGGAAAATCCGGCCCCATCCCGAGATACGCCGGCAACGCAAACAACATCCCGTTGAGCGCAAAGGCGGCACACAGTCCCACGCGCAAGAGCAGCCGGCTGCTTTCCGTTCGTGCGACCTTCGTCGCGGGTCCCAAAAGGTAACCGAACCGCTGCACTTCGCGGGCGAACGCAACGACGTCGCCAAGCCCGGGAGTCCACGCGAGATGCAGGCGACCCAGCGTGGCGTTGATCCGCAGGCCACGCGTCCCCGGATGATCACGCCACAACCGCTCGATCAGCCACACGCACCCGACGCACGAGATCCCCTGCACATCAAGATCGAGGCTGGCTTCCGCTGCCATGGGGCGCATTGCGGATCGCTCGCTTTCCGTCGTCGGACAAAAAAAGTGGCGGCCGCCACTTTTTTTGTCCGCTCGGACTTCCGCTCGATGCGGTCCGTCCTGGGGAAATCCGGTGGGCCCGGGCGGGTCGGCGGAACGCCCGGACGCGAGGCTCTCCGCGCGCTTTACCAAGCCTTCAAGCCAGCGATAGTCGCGTGGTTGAAAGACCACCGACCGCACCGGCGTGGTCGCCCCGCGGCGCAGATCATAGAACTTGTCGAGCTTTTGACCGGTGATCAGGCGGTGCACGTACTCGCACCCGGCGCAGCAGTAACTGGTTCGCTCAGCCACCGGCGTGAAACGATTGCCACAGTGCCTGCAGATCGCCTCGGAGGACGCGGACGCCGGGATCGTTGACCTCGGACCCGTCTCAGCGGGAGCGGATCCAAGGGACCCGGCACCCGTGACCGCGCGGACAGCAACCTCGGCCTGCGGAAACGGTGGCTGCTTCGCCCGCGGGTCGGCGTTCACGGTGAGCGCGCCGGCGGGGGCGGCAGCGGAATGGGTTTGTCGCCATGCGCCGCCGCGAAGCGCACGAGCCAGATCCACGCGGCAATCACGACGACGAATGCCGTGGTGACGAGAACCGCCAGACGCTTACCGGTCGATAGACTCATGTTCCCTGAACAACCGGGGATCGGGCCCGATGAATTCCGCGTCGCGCTCCAGTTCCACGCCACCGGCGGTTGATTTCAACTCGATCTCGAGGGGGAAGCGGCCGTCGTAATTCGCCCGCGGCACGACGACGATGAGTGGTCGCACCTCCTCGCCACCGGGTGCGATCTCCACCGGGTCATCCCACCCGGTGGCGCGAAATCCGGCGGGAGCGTGGTGCTTCGCTTTCACCGCCAGCGTGAACGACATCGCCGCGTCGCCCTTGTTGATCACCCGGACGAAGAACTGATTGCGGACCGACCTGGTATCGAGGAAGTACGGCGCGCCCTGCATGCGCGTTATTCCCAACGTGGCGGGCTGGTATGCGCGCACGCCGAGCGATGCCACCGTGATCCCGAGGGCAAGCATGACCGTGTAGAAGATGGTGCGCGGCCGCACCAGGCGCGTCCTCAAACCGGCGAGGCCGTTGAGCGAATCATAGCGGATCAATCCGCGCGGCCGGCCGACCTTGTCCATGATCGCATTGCAGGCATCGATGCAGTTCGCGCAGCCAATGCACTCCATCTGGAGTCCCTGCCGGATATCGATGCCGGTCGGACAGACCTGGACGCAGCGACCGCAGTCGATGCAGTCACCCAGGGCAGAAGCCAGAGGTCGGACGTCGGAGGTCAGAGAACGGACGTCGGACGTCGGCAGGGGCAGGTCGCGAATTCCGGTCTCCGATTTTCGATCTCCGACTTCTGACCTTTGACCGCTGACTTCCGACCTCGGATCCCTGACCGCCGCCCTCTGCCGTTTGCTTCGTGGTTCACCGCGCTCGGTATCATAGCCGATGACGACGGAGTGATCGTCGATCAGGGCGGACTGCAGGCGCCCGTACGGGCAGATGATGATGCAGAGTTGTTCGCGAAACCACGCGAAGTTGAAGTAGAGGACGCCGGTCGCGACGATGATGAAGAGAAACACCCCCCAATGTTCCGTCGGCGCGTGCGTGATCATCGCGAAGACCTTCGGGAGCGACACGAAGTAGGCGAGCAACACGTGCGTGATCATCAACGACACGACGACGAAGAGCACGTGCTTGGTGCCGCGGCGCAGCCATTTGGCCGCCGTCCACGGCGCGCGATCAAGCTGCCGGCGACGCGGGGCATCGCCTTCGAGCAGGCGTTCGATACGGCGGTAGACGTGTTCGAGAAACACGGTCTGCGGGCATGCCCAACCGCACCAGATCCGGCCAAACAGCGCGGTGACATAGAACAACGAGAAGCCGAGGCCGGTGATCAGGAAGAAGCCGAGCCACAGGTCCTGCGCGGCCAGGGTCAGGCCGAAGAAATGAAACCGCAGGTGGTCGAGATCGAGATACACCGCGGGATTGCCCCGGATCGGAATCCACGGCAGCGAGGCATAAAACACAATCAGGGCCGCTGCCGCCACGCGGCGCCAGTGGGTGAAGCGCCCGCGCACGTCGGCGGGATGGAGGAACACGCGCGAACCATCGTCCGCGACCGTCGTGAGCGAATCACGGGTCGGAATCTGGCGGCGTTGCTGCAAGGAGGACGGCATCGAGTGGTAAGCGGCTGTAGCGAGCCTCGCCGAGGCCGCGCCGGGATCGCCGACCCCGGCGGCACCGTTGCGCTACGGCGACGAGTCGACGTTGGCCGGCGGCTGGTGTTGACTGAGCACGTAGGCGACGACGTCGACGATCTTGCGATCGCCGAGCACGGGTCCCCATTGCGGCATGCCCTTTTCGAGCACGCCACTGGTGACGGTCTGGCGGATCTCGCCGGGCTTGCCGCCGTGAATCCAGACGTCGTCCGTGAGATTGGGGCCGATCGCGGCGGGAGACTCGTCCTTGCCGCGGAGGCTGGCGAGGTGGCACTGGACGCAGTTGGTGTTGAAAACCGCGCGGCCCGCGTCGACGAACGTGCGGTTGCCGCTCATTTCCCGGAGCTTCGCATCATCGAGCGCTCCCATCGCGTTTGCCAGACGGGCGGCCTGCACGGCCTCCATCTCGCGCGTGAAGACCGCGTGCTGGCTCATGCCGACGTCGGTGAGATGATAGTAGAGCCAGTAGACAAAGGAGAAGGCGATCGCGCCGTAGAGCGTGAACAGCCACCAGTTCGGCAGGCGCTTGTCGTATTCCTGGATGCCGTCGAAGCTGTGCGGCCGCAGCGGGTCCTCGGCGGCGGGTGGTTTAGCGGGAGCGGACATGGTCTTCGATGCGCGAGGTTTCCTCCTCGAGCGGCAGGTTTTCGAGATGCGAGATCCGGGGCGCCTTCATGCGGCGGACGCGCACCACGGCCCCGATGAAGATGGCGGCAAAGATCGCGATCCCGATCGTCGGGAACACGAGTTGCCAGGCCTCAAACGTGACGCGCGAGATCATGGCGTCCTCGTCCCGTCAACGGGCGCAAGCGGCTGTTGCGCGACCGCGGGCGAGTAGGGTTTCGATTTCCCGAGCTGCTGCAGGTAGGCGATCAGTGCCACGATCTCGCTGTCGGGCGCGACGTAGATGTCGGTCCCGGGCTGCCGCAGGTCGGCGGCGATCGCCTCCGCCTGCCGGCGGTATTGTTGGAAGATTTCCTCATCCGTCATTTCCGGATACGGCACGCCCAGGATGCGCTGCACGCGGATGTCCGACGGCAGCGCCGCCATGTCGGCCTTGTCCTCAAGCAACCACTTGTAGACCGGCATGACCGAGCCCGGCGAGGTCTGCCGCGGATCCTCCATGTGACGGACATGCCAGGCGTTGTTATACTTGCCCCCCGCCCGCGCAAGATCCGGACCCGTGCGCTTCGAGCCCCATTGGAACGGGTGATCGTAGATGCTCTCGCCCAGGCGCGAGTAGGCCCCGTAGCGCAGGACCTCGCCGACAAACGGCCGGATCATCTGCGAATGGCAGTTGTAGCAGCCTTCCTTGACGTAGATATCGCGGCCTGCGAGTTCGAGCGGGGTGTAGGGCATCTGGATGCGGTCTTCCACGACCTTGTCCTGATCCACCGTAACCAGCGGGACGATCTCGATCACGCCGCCGGTGAACACCGCGACCGTGACCAGCAGGGTGAACGGCAGCGAATTGTTGAGCAGGCGCTCGTACCAGTCGGCCCAGGTCGCGCCGCTCACCTCCAGGTGCACGTAGGCGAGAATCGCGGTCGTGATCAGCGCAAACAGCGAAATCAGCGAAATTGCGGGGGAGCCAAAGCCCCACGTCATCGTGAAGATGATCGCAAACGTCGCGTAGACCACCGGAGGATTCAGGAACGTGCCCGCCAGGCTGAGCGACGGCGCCGGCGCGGGTTCGTCGACCTCGATCACCCCGTTGGCCGGACGGCCGGAGCGCGCAGTCTTCCAGATGTTGAACACGAGCAGGAACCAGCCCGACAGATAGAGCAAGCCGCCGAACGCCCGCGTCATCGTCATGATGTTGATGGCCTTCACCGTCTCGACGAACGAGGGGTATTGCAGCACCGTCCCGTTGTCGGTGGTGGCGGCGAGCATCGCGGCCTGCGTGGGGCCGGCGATCCACATGGACGCGACGTAGAGCAGGATGCCGAAAAGCCCGATCCAGAAATGGAAGTCGGCCAGCTTCTGTGAATACAGCTTCGTGTTCCACAGCCGCGGAGCGAGCAAGTAGAACATGCCGGCGGCCATGAATCCGTTCCAGCCGAGGGTGCCGCCGTGCACGTGGGCGATGGTCCAGTCGGTGTAGTGGGAGATCGCGTTGACCGACTTGATCGCCAGCAGCGGTCCCTCGAACGTCGCCATGCCGTAGAACGTGACGCCGGCGGCGAAGAACTTGATGACGGGATCGGTGCGCAACTTGTCCCAAGCGCCGCGCAGCGTCAGCAGGCCGTTGAGCATGCCGCCCCACGACGGCGCCCAGAGCATCAGCGAAAAGAGCATGCCGAGCGACTGCAGCCACGACGGCAGCGCCGTGTACAGCAGGTGGTGCGGACCGGCCCAGATGTAGATGAACACGAGCGACCAGAAATGCACGACCGACAGGCGGTAGGAGTAGACCGGGCGCTCCGCCGCCTTCGGCATGTAGTAATACATGATGCCGAGGATCGGCGTGGTGAGGAAGAAGGCCACGGCGTTGTGCCCGTACCACCACTGCACCAGCGCGTCCTGCACGCCGCCGAAGACCGGGTAGCTGTGCAACAGGCTGGTGGGGATCGAGAGGTTGTTGACGATGTAGAGCATCGCCACGGTGATGATCGTCGCGATGTAGAACCAGATCGCGACGTAGAGGGAGCGCTCGCGGCGGACGGCCAGCGTCCAGAAAAAGTTGACCGCAAAGACCACCCAGATCAGCGCGACCATCGACGTCGATCGGCCAGATCAGCTCGGCGTATTCCTTGCCGCGAGTCAGCCCCAGCGGCAGCGTGATCGCCGCGCCGACGATGATGAACTGCCAGCCCCAGAAATGCAGGTTGGACAGAAAATCGGAGGCCAGCCGGGCCTTCGCCAGGCGCTGGGTCGAATGATAGATGCCGGCGAACATCATGTTGCCGACAAAGGCAAAGATCGCGGCGTTGGTGTGCAGCGGCCGCAGCCGCCCGAAGGTCAGCCACGGGATCTCGAGGTTGGCCTTGAAGAAGAACAACTGCACCGCGATGAACACACCGGCGAGCATGCCGACCGCCCCCCAGAAGATGGCGGCGATCATGAACCAGCGGACGATACGATCGTTGAACTCGACGATCGTCTTCCTGGGCCCTTCGGGCGCCGCCACGGGTTCGAGGAGGGTACTGGTCAGTCCGTTCATGGGAGGAAGCTTCGGGAAATGCGATAACGCCGCACGCCGGCGCCTCAGTCGTGAGCCAGCGGCGCGCCCCGCGACTCCACCGGCCCGGTGCCATCCACCACGCACCAGGCGTCATCCTCCAGCGGCATCAAGCTGTCCCGTTCGGGACTGGACGTCTCCGCATCGCGCCGGTGGATGAGGAAGAAAACGAGGAAAAATCCGACGAGGACAAAGCCGACGAAGATCGTAAGGAGAATGGCGTTCACGCTGGGGGAGAGTCGGGTTGGGACGGTGGAAACACGCGCGCTTCATGCTAGGGAAACCCGCCCGGACCGCCTCACCAGTGCTTGGCGATTCCTGAGCGGAATTTGGTGGGACGACGTGGAGAATCCGTCTCGTGACGACCTTCAACCCGCCGTCGTCCGCGGCGCTGCGTATGCCATCAACCCGTCCGCGGGCGCGGATGGTTCGCGACTTGACGGCCCCCGCACCCCACCCCAACCCTTGCCGGCTCCGTCACCCGGATGGACAAATGCCCGATGGTGTAATGGTAGCACAGGCGACTTTGACTCGCCTAGTCATGGTTCGAACCCATGTCGGGCAGCCATTCGGGAAAAAACTGCGACTTGCCAATTTCTTCCCAAGAAGCCGCAAAGTCGCGATTGAGCCCTTTTTTCAGGAGGCAATCGCGTGACCGAAGGCTTGACCGCGCTATCAATGATAGCACAATTCACGCATGGCCCAGCTACTCGTTCGCGACATCGAATCCGCCGTGGTGAAGAAGCTCCGCGGCAGGGCCGCGGCTCAAGGCATCTCGGTCGAAGAGGCGCACCGGCGATTGCTACGGGCTGCTTTGATTGGCGACAAACCGGGGCCGCAAAGCGACTTCATTGCCTACCTCCGCGGTATTCCTCCCGACGAATCCATCGAGTTCACCCGGTTGAAGGACGGTCCCCGTGAAGTCGAACTTTGATGGCCTACCTGCTTGATACCTGCGTCCTGTCAGAACTGCGCAAGAGTCGCTGCAATCCAGGGGTCTCGTCTTGGATGTCAGGCATTCGACCGGACGAGGCGTTCCTCAGCGTACTCACTTTGGGAGAAATTCGTCGCGGGATCGAAATGCACCGGCTCAAGAATCCGACTGGCGCAGGAAATCTCGAGAGCTGGTTGCTGGGTTTGGAGACTCACTACGCCGACCGCGTGTTGCCCATCTCCGTTGCCGTCGCCGACCGTTGGGGACGCCTTGGCTTGAAACAGCGACTTCCCGTGACGGACGGTCTGTTGGCGGCCACCGCGCTTGAGCACAAACTGTCAGTGGTGACTCGAAACACGGCAGATTTTCGGCGATCGGGCGTCAGCTTGCTCAATCCGTTTTCCTGAATAGCCAGGACAAGACGCGAAGAGTTCGAATGCAGCGCGAGCGGCAGTGCCATTTGCCCGTTTTGACTCATACCGCCATTGCGGGCATGCACGCGCTGTTGGCCGGAGTTAAACACCCAGCCGACGACTTGAATTGTTCCTCTGAAAACCGCGCCGAGGTTCGCGTTTGAATCCGGCTTGGGCAGCCACCGAGGGAATAAACTGCGACTTGCCAATTCTTTCCCTGAGCGGTGCTCGAGGCGAACGGAAGTTGGCAACCGGACATGTTCGCTGCTACGAACAAAGCATGGCGTTTTCCGCGAATGTAGTGCGAACCAGATGGGCGCTCATCCCTCAGCGCGAGCCTGGTCTGTCCCGGATCTCAGTGCGGCTTACCAAACCGACTTTGGCCTCCCGGGCGGTCGCACTTGGAGCAGTGCTTTCGGGTTTTGTATCGTTCGTAGTCGGCAATCCGATTGCGGTAGGTGAACTCGACGATTGCCCGGTCTCGGGCTGAAAATGTGGTCGTTCGCCTCGCCGGGGACCGCGCCGTTGTCGACGGGGCGTTCGTCTTCGACACGAATCGGCGGCGCTACGGGCACTTGAACGTCGTGCTCCCTTTGGTGGTCCGGACCACGGACGAACTCGAGAAAATCGCGGCAGTGTTCGAGGTGCAGGCTTCGGGTAATCTCTTCGGTATCGAAAGGTCGCCGCAATTTCGCGAAGCCTATGAATTCGAAAAGGAACTCCCGGTCGGTCTGCCGAGCGATCTTCGCCTTGTGTTCGCAAGTTGGGAGGTCGTCGGTGCCACGGCCTCCAACTCGCGCACGGAGCTGGCGATCTCTTACCGGCAGCCGCTCTACCATGGTGTCTTCTATTACCTGCCGCTGACCAAGGCGCGATGGGCGGATCCCGAGGACGTACGCACGCCTCCGAACCCGGCCCTTCAGGCCAGATTGATAGCTGAGGATGCCAGGCAGGTCAGCTTGGAGATGCCGGTCAACGGCGCGATCTGGAGCGGCTCGTCAGTAGCTCTCAACTTGAGGCACCGAAACCTCATCGCGGCGACGCAGGTGTCCCGTCCGACGAAGATCGACCGTTTGGCTCCGTACGTTGAAGTCATCGCAGGACAGCGCAGATGTGCGCTGCACCAGGTCGCGCTCGAGGAGACGACAATTCGTGTCCCCGCTCAGTGGCAAAGCATCATGACCGTCGACCTTGAGCCATTCAAAGACTGCCCCAATGCCTTTCGCTGGCTGGCCTCACCGGATGGTTCGACAAAGATGGCGAAGGCGGTCGACGTGCGATTCGAATCGTGCCCCAAGTGCGAGGAGGGCTACAGCCGCCGGAGCGCGCAAAAGGAAGAGAACGAGAAGAGGAAGTCGCCGACGATCGCGGCGGCGTTCGAGGCGAGTTCCGCGATCTTCTACGGTCGCGTCGCGAGCGTGCGCGTTGAAACGAGGAAAGGGGCCGATGGTTCCGGCCGCGAGGTCCTTGTTGGCAGTTTCAAGGTACTGCGGACGTTCAAGGGAAACCTGGGCGCGACCGTCGAAGTGGAAACTCCAGCGGACGAAATTGACGGGCGCTACTCCTTCAGTGCCGACTCCTACCATCTCATCTATGCCACGGGTCAGGAACCCTATCTCACGGACGACTTCAGCCGATCAGTGCCCGGCTGGATGGCGGAATCCGAGGTCAACGGGAAGGTAGAGTTTCGGGAGCTCGAAAAGTTGGCGGGATTGCCGCCCGTTCCGATAGCCCAGTAGCCGGGGGGAGGCTATTGATGTGTTTATCCCGCGCGACCTTTGGGTCGTTCTGTCACTTTCGAGTCACGCGGTGGATGGTCGTCCGCGCGTGTTGCGGCGCACAAGTTAAACAATCGCGGATTGAGTCGAAACTGTCCTCTGAAAATCGCTCCGAGGTTCGCGTTTGAATCCGGAGTGGGCAGCCAACGCGGGAAGAAAGTGCGGGATGCGAGTTTCTTCCCAAACTTGGGCTGAACGGATGCTCCGATGTTGGGTTTTCGCGCCGTCCACGACGCCGCCGCCCCTTCAGTGTTTCGTTAGGCACTCGGGTTCGACGTCCTCGTAGCGGTCTGCGGAGTCAGCCGATAGACTGGGCGGACGATATCAGTCACCATCGAGATCGTCGCGGGGATACAGAAGCGAGATGCGCGTGGGCGCATGATCGCCGCGGGTTCTGATCGCGACCGCATGCTCGTGGCTTTCGACAGCAGCGGGCTTCGACCCACAACCCAATCCCGTCCGACCCACCCACATTTTCACCCTTCACCCGCGTCCGATAAAGCCATATGGGACGATCAATCCGCGGTCACGCCCGCGGGCATCGCTGCTCTGATGACCAAGAAACCATTTATTCGTCTCGTCCTTTCCGTTTCGCTTCTGATCGCATTCCAGTTCAGCCTTGGCGCCGACGGTGCCCAACGATGGGCGCGTGGAGTCGAGGGTCAGCGCAAAGCGGACCTTGGGAACGGGACCTACCTGAACCCGATCTTTCCCGGTGATCATCCGGACCCGAGCATTCTCAAGGATGGCAGCGACTACTATATCGTGTTCTCCACTTTTCAATGTTACCCCGGCCTGGTTCTGTGGCATTCCCGCGACCTGGCGAACTGGCAGCCGATGGGACCGACTCTCTTCAAGAACGTGGGGGCGGTATGGGCGCCGGAGTTGGTGAAACACGAAGGTCGGTACTACATCTACTTTCCGGCAGAAAACACCATCTATGTCATCTGGGCTGATGATATCCACGGTCCGTGGAGCGCGCCCGTGAATCTAAAGGTCAAAGGATTCGATCCGGGACACGCGGTCGCTCCCGACGGAAGACGCTTTCTTTTCCTCGAGGCTGGCAAACGTGTGGAACTGGCGCCCGATGGGCTCTCAGCCATCGGCGAACCAGTGAAGGTCTACGACGGCTGGCGATTCCCTGAAGACTGGATTGTGGCGGGATTCGGGCTCGAAGGGCCGAAGCTTCTGCGCCGGGGTGATTACTACTCCATGATCGTCGCGGAAGGGGGAACCGCCGGGCCGCCGACGAGCCACATGGTGGTATCCGCTCGCTCCAAGTCCATCGACGGTCCGTGGGAGAATTCCCCCTACAACCCGATCGTGCATACCGCTTCGAGGGACGAAAAATGGTGGTCCCGCGGGCACGGAACTCTCGTCGAAGGGCCGGACGCGCAATGGTATCTCGTCTACCACGCGTATGAAAACGGGTTCTATAATCTGGGCCGGGCCACGCTGCTTGAGCCGGTCGAGTGGACGGCGGACGGGTGGTTCAAATCCCGCGGTGATGACGTCGCCCAACCCATCAAAAAGCCAGCGGGCGGCGAGGCGCTCCCGCACGGATTCGCGTTTTCGGACGACTTCACGACAAATAAGATGGGGCTGCAGTGGAGCTTTTTCAACGGCACCGACGCCGACATGAAGCGGTATCGCTATGCAGACGGCGGCCTCGTCATCCAAGGCAAAGGAAGCTCTCCCCGCGATTGCTCGCCGCTTTCTTTTGTTTGTGGCGATCAGGCCTACGAAATCCAGGTGGAGCTGGAACTCCGGGGCGAAGCCAGCGGCGGGCTGATTCTTTTCTACAACGACAAGCTCTACGCCGGGCTCGGCATTTCGAGCACCAAGTTGATCATGCACCGCGAGGGATTTGACCGACCGTGGTGGTCCAAGCCGGCGGAACTCGGCCATCGTGTGTTCATCAAGCTGAGAAACGACCGCCACATCGTGACGATTCATACCAGTGCGGATGGAAAAACGTGGAAGCATTTTGAAGCCGGGATGGAGGTTTCCGGATATCACCACAACGTCGCCTACGGCTTTCTGAGCCTGCGTCCCGCGATTTACGCTGCCGGTAAGGGCGAGGTGGTATTCCGCAATTTCAAATACCGCGCATTGCCTTAGCGAATACGTCGCCCCAGGCCTCGTTCGCAGCCAAGCCGGCCGCTGGTTTCGCCGTGCCACGCCCGGTCACTAATCCTCCAGCCGGAGGCCGACGCGGTATTCGCGCGGGGAACAACCGCAGATCCGGCGGAAGGCTTCGTTGAACCGGCTGATGGAGGCGAATCCCGAGCCGAAGGCGACGTCGACGATTTTCTCGTCGGTGGTCGCGAGCAGGCGCTGCGCATGGGAGACGCGGTGGTGGGTCAGGTAATCGACGAGGGTCGTGCCAAAGGTTTTTTGGAACAGACTCATGGCGTAGTTGGGATGCAGGCCGACCGCCTTGCCGATGTCGTCGACCGATATTTTTTCCAGGTAGTGCTGCGCGATATAGCACGCCATGTGTTCGACCTTGTTGAGTCCGCCATCGCTGAGGACGGGCCGCTTCCGCCGGGCCCGGGCCGGCGTGCTCTGGAGGCTCGGAAGGGCCAGTGCCATCCGCAACAGGCGGGCCTCCATCTCCAGCATGACCGCCCGCTTCATGTCCTCGGTCGGGGCCTTGAGGTCCTCGACCCACTGGGAAAACATCCGGTAGTCCAGCGATGCCCGATCGTTCGCGGGATCGCTCAGGACTTCGCCCTGCAACAGTGGCTGCACCATCCGGTCGGGCAACCGGCATTGCAGGAACCACGCGAAAGGAATCGTCGCGACGAAGTAGTCGGGCTCGTCGCCATGATCCAGGATCTGATGCGGGATCGCGGCCCAGAACGCAGTCAGTTGCCCCGCTTCGATCCTCACTTTTCGACCGCCCAGCAGGTACGTGACCCAGCCGCCGCGCAGGAGGTTGAGTTCAACTTCGTTGTGATGGTCGGGCCGCCGCATCGGCGACGGGCTCCATCGCACGCAGGTAAACCCATACGGCTCAAAGTCTCGGCGGGTGGGGTCAAACGAATCCACCGTCGGAAGCTACCCACGGCGTCCACCAGAAGAAAGGACGTTTTCGCGGCGCTGTGCCGGCCTTTTCGGACCATCCCCCGGCGACGATCTCGATGTTAGGAAAGCGGTGGATTTCGCGAAAATTCGTGGAGAGGCATGACGCACGGCGTGCTAGGGTGCGTCACCTTGGTAGCGTCCGTATGCAGCTCCGGTCTACGACGCTCCGTCCGCCCCACGGAAATTTGCCCCATGCAGAACCGACCCGCGTTCCGACTCCTCCAACTCCTGCCCCTTTGCGCCGGCCTGCTTCTGGCGGCGTGCAAGCCCTCCGGCGATGCCACCTCGTCCACCGTCCCCGCGCCGGGGTCCGGGCGGATCGCCGTCGTCGTCTCGACCCTGAACAACCCCTGGTTCGTCGTGCTCGCCGAGACCGCGCGCGATCGCGCGAAGGAACTCGGCTACGAGGCGACGATCTTCGATTCGCAGAACGACACGGCCAAGGAGTCGGCGCACTTCGACAACATCATCGCCGGCGGCTACACCGCCATCCTGTTCAATCCCACCGATGCCGACGGTTCCGTGCCCAACGTCCTCAAGGCGAAGAAGGCCGGCATTCCCGTTTTCTGCATCGACCGTGAGATCAACTCCACCGACGCCGCCACGGCGCAGATGCTCTCCGACAACTATTCCGGCTGCGTCGAGCTCGGTCAGTATTTCGTGAAGACGGTCGGCAAGGAGGGCAACTACGCCGAGCTGCTCGGCCTCGTCGGCGACAACAACACCTGGAACCGCTCGAAGGGTTTCCACAGCGTGGTGGATCGCTATCCGGGGTTGAAGATGGTCGCGCAGCAATCCGCCGACTTCGATCGCGCGAAGGCGCTCGAGGTGATGGAGTCGATCCTGCAGAAGCATCCCGGACATCGTCGCCGTGTTCTGCGGCAACGACGCGATGGCGATGGGCGCGTACCAGGCGCTCGTCGGCGCCGGCAAGGCCGACACGGTCAAGGTCTTCGGCTTCGACGGCGCGGACGACGTCGTGCAGCTTGATCGCCGAGGGCAAGATCGCCGCCACGGGCATGCAGTTTCCCAAGGTGATGGCGCAAAGGGCCGCGGAGTTTGCGGACGAGTACATCAAGGGCAGGCGCGACTTTCCGCAGAAGATTCCGGTCAAGGTGGATCTCGTCACGCCGGACAATGTCGCCAAGTACGGCGACTACGGGAAGAAGCCGTGAAGCGTCCGTTGCCGACTCGCGATGAATCGGTTCGTGAGGTGGCTGATCTCCGGTGGGCGCTGCTCGCGCGTTCTCGGCGTGGCGTCTTCCCGCCGATTTCCCTGCGGTCCCGTGCGCAGGTGGAACTGGCGCGCGCGGCGGGCGCAGTTCAGCGCGGGGGAATTCGTCGCGAGATTCTGGAACGAAATCTCTGACGTCCTCGCAGGCCCGGGCGCCGAGGCCGGCGCGGTTCTCGACCGCGATCGCGCGAGAACCCGCCGCGGCTGCGCGAGCGACGGCCGGACGCTGGGCATCAGCGGGACGTTGTACGTTTTTCCTGCGGGGCAGCGGCCGCGTCGTCAGCGTCACGGCCGACGAGATCGGTCTGGCCGTGAACGCGATCCGGGCGACAAGGCCGACATCGTGGTCGCCACTGGGTCTCGTCTTCGGCAACGCCGTGCGCGACGGCACCGGATTGCTCGACGCCGACGCGTTTCCCAATGCGCAACAATTCAACGACGTCGCCGCCGGAACTGAATCACCGCGTCGAGTCACAGGTGCTGCCCGAGCTGCAGCGGATCGCGCACGAAGGCAGCGCGTGTCGATTTTATCGGCTGCGCAGAGGTCGGGACCAAGGCGGCGATCAACCCCTGCCGCTCCGGCTCGTGCCGATCTCGGTGCAGCTCGCCGAGTGATCGCATCATGCACGGCGACCGACGCATCCTCCGCCACCAGCGACGTGCTGCTCAACGCGACGGGCATCACCAAGTCGTTTCCCGGCGTGCGTGCGCTCGACGGCGTCAACCTCACGGTGCGGCGCGGCCGGCTCAACGCCCTGCTCGGCGAAAACGGCGCCGGCAAGTCCACGATGATGAACATCCTCGCGGGCGTGTTTTCCGCCCGATGCCGGCACCATCGAGCTCGAGGGGCGGCCCGTGCGTTTCGCCAATCCGCGCGAGGCCCAGGCCGCGGGCATCTCCATCATCTTTCAGGAGCTGAACCTCGTTCCCGAACTGAGCATCGCGGAGAACATCTTCATCGGTCGCGAGCCGCTCAAGCGCTTCGGCCTCGTCGATTATGCGCGCATGAACCGCGAGGCCGCGGCGCTGTTGCGCGAGCTCGAACTCGACGTCGACCCGCGCACGCTTGTCTCGACGCTGCGCGTCGGCGCGCAGCAGGTGGTGGAGATTGCCAAGGCGATTTCGTTCCGCGCACGCGTCATCATCATGGATGAACCCACGTCGGCCATCACCGAGCACGAGATCGAGGTGTTGTTCCGACAGATCCGGCGGTTGAAGGAAAGTGGCGTCGGCCTCATCTACATCACACACAAGCTCGACGAACTGGAGACCATCGCGGACGACGTCACCGTGTTTCGCGACGGGCGGTTCGTGGACGAGAAGCCGTTCCGCGAGACCACGCGCGACGAGATGATCCGCATGATGGTCGGCCGCGACCTTGCCAATCTGTTTCCGAAGACATCGATCGCTCCCGGACCCGAGGTCCTGCGCGTGACCGGAGTGAGCCTGCCCGCATCCGGAGCGTGCCGGCGATTTCGTGGTGCGGGACGTTTCGTTCGCCGTTCATCGTGGCGAAGTGCTGGGTATTTTCGGTCTGATGGGCGCGGGCCGTACCGAGTTGCTGCAGACGATCTTCGGCCTGCACCCGCGCGCCGCGAGCGGGGAGGTCTTCGTCGACGGACAGCGTGTCCGCATGACCTCGCCCCGGAAGGCCATTGCCGCCGGTCTCGCCCTCGCACCCGAGGACCGCAAGGCCGACGGGCTCGTGTTGCCGCTGAGCGTGGCGCATAACGTCACGTTGACCTGCCTTTCGCGCATCGAGCGCAGCGGGTTTCTCCGTCCGCGGTTGGAATCCGCTCTCGCCGGAAACTACGTGACCACCCTGCGCGTGAAGACGCCTTCACTCGACCAGGCCGTGGTGAATCTCAGCGGCGGCAACCAGCAGAAGGTCGTGCTCGCGAAGTGGCTCGCGACCGGACCCAAGGTCTTGCTCCTCGACGAACCGACCCGCGGCATCGACATCAATGCCAAGAGGGAGATCTACGCCTTGATCGACCAGCTCGCCGGCACCGGCCTCGGGGTCGTGATGGTGTCGTCGGAGCTGCCCGAAATTCTCGGCATCGCGGACCGGATCCTCGTGCTGTGCGAAGGCCGCAAGACGGCCGAGTTCGCGCGCGGCGAGGCCACGGAGGAAGGTATCATGCGGGCCGCCCTGCCGGCCGGGAAGGAGCACGCAGCGTGAACCGGCAACCAACTCCTCGCGCACGCAAAGCGCTTTCAATCCGTGCTGGCGCTCGCGCTGATGGTGCTGGTTCTTGCGCTGATCACCGACGAGTTCTTCACCGTCGGCAACGGCCTCCTGGTCCTGCAGCAGATCTGCGTGAACCTCTGCCTGTCGATCGGGATGACGATCGTCATCCTTTCGGGCGGCATCGATCTTTCGGTGGGCTCGATGCTCGCATTCTCCGGCGCGGTCGCGGCCGGACTGCTGAAGAACGGCTTCGGCATTCCCGGCACGGATGTGTTCGTCGTCGTCCACACCTCCGGGCGCGATCCTCATCGGCATCGTCGGTCGGCATGCGCGCTCGGCTGGTGCAACGGCATTGCGATCACGCGATTCAAGCTGCCGCCGTTCGTCGCCACGCTGGGCATGCTGAGCATCGCGCGCGGCTTCACCAACCTCTGGACGGGCGGATTTCCGATCACGCAGCTCGGAGACAGCTTCAGCTTCATCGGTTCGGGGATTGTCCTGGGCGTGCCGATGCCGGTGTGGATCACCGCGGTGCTGGTTGCGATCTTCATGGTCGTGATGAAGCGCACGCGCTTCGGCCGCCACGTGTATGCCGTCGGCGGCAACGAACGCGCCGCCCGGTTGAGCGGACTCAACGTCAACCGCATCAAGCTGCTCGTCTACACGCTCGGCGGCGCGCTCGCCGGCGTGGCCGGCCTGGTGAACACGGCGCGGGTGAATTCCGCCACGCCCAACGCCGGGACTCAGCTACGAACTCGATTCCATCGCCGCCGTCGTGATCGGCGGCACCTCGCTCAACGGCGGTCGCGGCACGCTGCTCGGCACGGTGCTCGGCTGCCTGATCATCGGCGTGCTCAACAACGGCCTCGTCTTGCTCGAGGTCTCGCCATTCTGGCGCGATGTGATCAAGGGCGCGGTGATCCTCGTCGCCGTCGCGATCGACAAGATGAATACGCGCGGCCGCGATTCCTGACCATGCTCGTTCCGCCGGCTCTCATCAGCCACCAGCGCCGTGTCCGCCGGGGAGAAACGAGTTCCTCGATACGATTCACCAGCAGGCACCAACCGCTCTTTTGCCAACCATGAAATTCATTCGCTTCCTGTTGATCTCGCTCCTGACGGTGACATTGCCGCTCGCGGCCGCCGACAAGGCTCGCGTCGTCGTTCTGACCGACATGGGCGCCGACCCCGACGACCAGCAGTCGCTCGTGCGGCTTTTGCTCTACGCCAACCAGATCGATATCGAGGGCATCATCGCCACGACCTCGTGCTGGCAGCAGAACGGCATCCGCCCGGATTTCATCCACACCATCATCGACGCTTACGAGAAGGTTCAGCCGAATCTGCTGCTGCACGAGCCCGGCTTTCCGACGGCGGATGCGATCCGTGCGGTGGTCAAGCGCGGCATTCCCAAGTATGGCATGACTGGCGTGGGCGAGGGCATGGATACGGAAGGCTCGGACTGGATCATTCATGTCCTCGAGGAAGCCGACGACCGTCCCTTGTGGATCTCGGTGTGGGGCGGCGCCAACACGCTGGCTCAGGCGCTGGACAAGATCAGCCGGACCAAGTCGCCCGGGGAGGCGAAGCGCATGGTCGCGAAGCTGCGGGTTCACACCATCTCCGATCAGGACGACAGCGGTTCCTGGATGCGCCGGACCTTCCCGAACCTGTTCTACATCGTCACTCCCGGCGACGACTACGGGCAGTCCACGTGGGTCGCGATGAACAACGTTTACGAAGGCATCGACAACACCTCGATCAGCAACCCGTGGCTGGCGAAGAACATTCAGCAGGACCACGGACCCCTCGGCGCCGCCTATCCCGACGTGGCCTGGGGCATGGAAGGCGACACCCCTTCCTACCTCGGTCTCATTCCGAACGGCCTGAACGTCCCGGACCGGCCCGACTGGGGCGGCTGGGGCGGTCGTTACGAACTCGCTACGCCGGGTTTCGAAACGATTGGCGATGGCGGTTCCGTCGTGGTTCCCGAGCCCGAGACCCGTCCGATCTGGACCAAAGCGTCCGATACCTACCAGCCGTATCTGCCCAGTGACCAGAAGCGCGCGGTGAAGAAGCACGAGCGCACCTTCACCGGCAATCAGGTCTCCCTCTGGCGCTGGCGCGACGATTTTCAAAATGATTTTGCCGCCCGCATGGCCTGGTGCACCCGGAGCTACGGCGAGGCCAACCACCCGCCCGTCCCGCACTTGAACCACCCGGACCGGATCACCGTCAAGTCGGGTCAGGGCATCAATCTCGATGCCTACGGCAGCCGCGATCCCGATGGCGACAGTATCAGCTTCCTTTGGTTTCACTACCCGGAGGCCGGCAGCTTCAAGACTCTGGTGTCCACCGGCGGTGCCGAAAACGTCGACCGCTTCAACGTTACCGCCCCGAAGGTCGAGAAACCCGAAGACTCTCCACTTCATCCTCCGGGTGACCGACAAGGGCAGCCCGCCATTGTCGCGCTACCAACGGGTCATCGTGACCGTCGTCCCTTGAATGGTTTCGATCACCACCGTCGAGGAATCAACCGGGCCTTAGGATCCACCAAGAACCTTCCGGAAAGGGCGATGAGCGGGCGAAGATCGCGTGCTAACATCCTTCCCACTCCGCCCGATTCCGCGGTCGCCACCATCTGCCTGCAACCTCGCTTTCCATGAAAACCAACCGCCTCGCCCTTGGCGTCATCTTCGGCAACCGGGATTTCTTTCCCGACAAACTCGTACCTGAGGCGCGGGCCGACATCACGAAACTCTTCGGCGAACTCGGCATCGAAGCCGTCATGCTCGATCCGAACGAGACGAAACTCGGCGGCGTCGAGACCCACAACGACGCGCGCATGTGCGCCGACCTCTTCCGCCGCGAACGCGATCACATCGCCGGCGTGCTCGTCTGCCTGCCCAACTTCGGCGACGAGAAGGGCGTGGCGGATACGCTGAAGCTCGCGGGACTCAACGTGCCCGTGCTGGTGCAGGGATATCCCGACGAACTCGACAAGCTCGACGTGATCCGGCGGCGCGACGCGTTCTGCGGGAAGATTTCCGTCTGCAATAATCTGCGCCAGGCCGGCATTCCATTTTCGCTCACGACCAGACACGTCGTGCATCCGCTCGACGCGTCCTTCCGCTCGGACCTGCAGGATTTTCTCGCCGTCTGCCGGGTCGTGCAGGGTTTGCGCAAGGTTCGCCTCGGCGCCGTCGGCGCACGGCCGGGCGCATTCAACACCGTGCGCTATTCGCGAGAAAATTCTGGAGCGTCACGGCATCAGCGTCACCACGGTCGACCTCTCGGAGATCCTCGGCACCGCGGCGAAGATCGGGGAGAAGGACGCGCGCCTGACGGCGAAGGTCGACGAGATCAAGGCCTACGCCAACGCCACCGCCGTGCCGCCCGCCAAGCTCGTGCAGATGGCGCGGCTCGGCGTCGTGCTGGACGACTTCGTCGCCGCGAACCATCTCGACGCCACCGCGATCCAATGCTGGACGTCCCTCCAGGCCAATCACGGGTGCAACATCTGCACGTTCGATGAGCATGATGAGCGAAAACCTCCTGCCCAGCGCGTGCGAGGTGGACGTCACCGGCGTGCTCACGATGTACGCGATGCAGCTCGCCTCCAATTCACCGAGCGCGCTCGTGGATTGGAATAACAACTACGGCGCGGAGGACGACAAGTGCGTGCTCTTCCACTGCGGCAACTGGGCGAAGTCATTCCTGCCCGACATCAAGGTGCTCAACGCCCCGATCCTCGGCTCGACGCTCGGTGTCGAAAACACGTGGGGCGCGCTCGACGGCCGCACGCCCGCCGCGACCCTCACGTATGGCCGCATCACGACCGACGACGCCGCCGGAGTCATCCGCACCTACATCGGCCAGGGCGAGTTGACGAACGACGACTTGAAGACCTTTGGCACCCGCGCCGTCGCGCGCGTGCCGAAGCTGCAGAAACTGTTGCACCACATCTGCCGCGAAGGCTTCGAGCATCACGTCGTCATGAACGCCTCCCACACCGCCCGTATTCTGGCCGAAGCATTCGAGCGCTACCTTCACTGGGAAGTCTACCACCACGAAGCTCCACAGGACTGACATGCCCTCCGACCACGAACTTGCGCTCAAGGCCTTCGCCCTCCGCCGCCGGATGCTGCAGCTGATCAAGGGCGCCGGCGCCGGCCACACCGGCGGCGGCCTGTCGAGTCTCGACATCATCAACGTGCTCTACAACCGCGTCCTCAACGTTTCGCCCGAGACGGTCGACGACCCGGCCCGCGATCGCTACGTGCAGAGCAAGGGCCACTGCGTGGAGGCGCTCTACACCGTGCTGGCGGACCGCGGCTACTTTCCCGACGCCGACCTCGACACGGTATGCCACTACCAGAGCGCCTACGTCGGCCATCCCACGCGGAAGATCAACGGCATCGAGATGAACACCGGCGCGCTCGGTCACGGCCTTCCCATCTGCCTCGGCATGGCGCTGGCCGCGAAGCTGGACGGCGCGGCGTATCGCGTCTTCACGCTGCTCGGCGACGGCGAACTGGCGGAAGGTTCCAACTGGGAAGCCGTCATGGCCGCCGCCCACTACAAATTGGACAACCTCGTCGCCATCCTTGACCACAACACGCTTCAGATCACCGGCCACACCCGTGACGTCATGTCGAACGAGCCGCTCGATGAAAAGTGGTGCGCGTTCGGCTGGGAGGTGCGGATCGTGGACGGCCACGACTACGCCCAACTCACGGCCGCGCTCACCGCACCGCCGCCCGCCGGCAAGCCGCTCTTCATTATCGCCCACACGACGAAGGGCCGCGGCGTAAGCTTCATGGAGAATGTCGGCAAGTGGCACCACGGCGTGCCGGGCGACGCCGAACTGGCGCAGGCTCTCGCGGAGCTGGAAGCTTCCGAGGAAAAATGCCGGGAGGCATTCGCATGAGCGCACCGGCTCCCTCCCTGTTCACGCCGGCCGCCAGGGCGATGGCCGAAAAGCTCGGGCTCAAGAAAGGCCGCGCCAATCTCGAGGCGTTCGCCGAAACGCTGCAGGCCCTCGCCACCGCCGATCCGCGGATCGTCGCCGTCACCTCCGACTCGCGCGGCTCCGGCAAGCTCGCGCCCTTCGGCCTCGCGCTGCCGAAGCAGATCATCGAGGTCGGCATCGCCGAGCAGAACCTCGTCGGCATCACCGCCGGACTGGCCGCCTGCGGCAAGCGCTCCTTCGGCGTCTCGCCGTCGTGCTTCCTCACCGCCCGCTCTCTCGAGCAGATCAAGAACGACGTCTGCTACTCGAACGTTCCGGCCGTGCTTGTCGGCATCAGCGCGGGCGTGAGTTATGGCGCGCTCGGCTCGACCCATCATTCGCTTCACGATCTCGCCGTCCTGCGCGCGATCCACAACATCACGATCATCGTCCCGGCCGACAATTTCGAGACGCGCGAGGCGGTCCGCTTTGCCGCGGAATCCACGCGACCCGTCTTCCTCCGCTTCGGCAAGGCCGCGATGCTCGATGTGACGCCCGCGGGCGCGAGGTTCGAAGCGGGCCGGGCGATCACGCTGCGCGCGGGCACGGACGTCGCATTCATCGCCAACGGCGAGACCGTCGTGCACGCGCTGCTCGCGGCGGCTCATCTTGCCGATCAGGGCATCTCCGCGCGCGTGCTGAGCCTGCACACCGTCAAGCCGCTCGACAACGCCGCGATGCTCGCGGCCGGTCGCGAGTGCCGCGCTGTTATCACCGTCGAGGAGCACATGCTCGCCGGCGGCGTCGGCGAGGCCGTCGCGGCCACATTGCTCCAGGCGGGACTGGCCCCGCGCTTCCGCATCGATCGGCTTCCCTGACGAGGACACCGTCACGGGCGCGCAGGCCGACATCTTTCGCCACTACGGCATCTCGATGGAAGGCCTGGCGGACGCCGCCCGCGCCCTGCTGCCGTAGGAGACTGTGCCATGCGCACGATTCTCGCGCTCGATCAAAGCACCTCGGCGACCAAAGCGTTGCTGTTCGATGAACGCGGTCGCGTGCTCGATCGGGAGTCCCGGCCGCACGAACAATTCTATCCGCAGCCCGGTTGGGTCGAGCACGACGCCACCGAAATCTGGCGGAACACGCTGGCCGTCTTGCGCACCGTGGCGGAGCGCGCCATCGCCGCCGGTCTCGCGCCCGGATTCCTCAGCGTCACGAATCAACGCGAGACCATCGTCGTGTTCGCGCGCGGCACGGGCGAGCCGTTGCACCCCGCGCTCGTCTGGCAGGACCGTCGCGGAGACGCCCTCTGCGCGGCCCAGGTGTCGGCTTCTCGTGCAGAGGCCATCCACGCGCGCACCGGACTGAAGGTCGACGCCTATTTCTCCGCCTCGAAACTCCAGTGGCTCGTCCGCGAACATCCGGCGATCCGGCGCGCTCTCGAGTCGGGCGAGGCGCTGATCGGAACCATCGACGCCTACCTCATCCACCGGCTCACGCGCGGCGCCGTCTTTGCCACCGACTCCACCAACGCCAGCCGCACGTTGCTCTTCGACCTCACGCGCCTCGCCTGGGACGAGGAACTCTGCGCGTGGTGGGACGTGCCGCCGCGCGCGCTGCCCGAGGTGCGCGATTGCTCCGATGGATTCGGCGAGACCACGCTCGACGGTGCGCTCGCTGCGCCGTTGCCGATCTGTGGCGTAATGGGGGACTCGCAGGCCTCACTCTTCGCCCAGCGCTGCTTCGCGGCGGGCGGGGCGAAGGTCACCTTCGGCACGGGCTCGTCGGTCCTGCTCAACCTTGGGGCCACGCCGCGCTTCTCCCGCCACGGCGTGGTCACCGCCCTCGCGTGGTCGCACGCAGGCGCGCCGACGTACACGTTCGAAGGCATCATCATCACTTCGGCGGCGACGCTGACATGGCTGCGCGATCAACTGGGTCTCGTGCGCCGAAGTCGGAGAACTGGCTGCGCTGGCGGCGGAAGTCGACGATACCGGCGGCGTTTATCTCGTGCCGGCATTCTCCGGTCTGGGCCTGCCGCACTGGCGGCCGGAAGCGCGCGCGGCCATCACCGGGCTCAGCAGCCACAGCGATCGCCGCCACGTCGCCCGTGCGGCGCTCGAAGCGATGGCGTATCAACTCCGCGATGCCCTCGAGGCGATGCGCGAGGAGGCGGGCGGGCCGCTGCAGGCGTTGCACGCCGACGGCGGCCCGACCGCGAACACACAGTTGATGCAGTTCACCGCCGACATCACGGGCGTCGAGCTGCGGGTGGCAAGCTCGCCGGATTGTTCACCCCTGGGCGCCGCCTTTGTCGGGATGCTGGGGCGCAAATGGTGCACCTCATTCGCCGACCTTGCCGCGCTCCCGCGCGACGAGACCGTTTTCCGTCCGGCCATGCCGGCAACGGAAGTCGAGCGCCGCTGCGCCGGCTGGCGGCGGGCCGTGGCACAGGTGATGGCCGGCGTCGGATAGTGACCGCGCGGATACGATGCCCTATGACTGTCCGGCGACGGATTCGGCTCACTCCGTTTTCAGCGCCGGCTCTTGCCCCCTCGTTTACGGTGCCGGTCGCGAGCCGAAATTTATAGACGACTTTGGTCGATCAATGCCAGGCGTGCCACGGCCAAGCTTTTCAAGAACGGCAGTTCCTAGGCGATGCCTCCCGCGTGCCTTTCGGCTCCCGGGCAAAGAGGTGGCCATTCATCGGGAGGGAGACAGAATCATCCTCGAGCCTCTCGTGCCCGCACGGTGGCCGCGGGGATTTTTTGAGAAGATCCACATCGCGGACCGGGCGTTCGACCGACCGAATCAGGGGCCTGCCCCCGCCGGTTGGCCTGAACGCATGAGCTACCTGCTCAGTACAAACGTGTGTGTGGATGTGCTCAAGGGACATCCGAAAGTCTGCGCGCGTTTGCAGATGCTCAGTCCGGCTGAGTGCGCCATCTCCGCAATCACGGCGTTCGAACTCGCCACGGGTGTGCGACGATGCAGTCAACCTGAGCGGGAACGCAAGAAGCTCGAGAAGCTTTTCGCTGTTGTAGCGGTGCTGCCATTTGACGCTGCGGCGGCCGATGAAGCCGCGCGCATTCGTCAGGAGCTCGAGAGCGACGGCCAGAAGATCGGACCGTATGACCTGCTGATCGCCGGTCAGGCATTGAGCACTCGTTTGACTCTGGTGGGTAACAATACGCGGGAGTTTGCTCGCATCGCTTCGCTGCGCGGGCCAGGGTTCGCGTTTGAATGGAGAGTGGGCAGCCAGCCGGGAAAAAACTGCGACATGCAAATTTTTTCCTAGCACGAGAACGGAACCGGAAGCGGCTCGTGTAGGAATCACTTCCAGCGTTGGCGCATCAAGCGCTTCTGACCGATGTTCTCGTTGGAATTTCCGTCCAACCCTGAACCGATCAATTTTCACCGGAGGGAATAGTCCGATGCGCACTGCCGAGCACTACGCCGAAATCAATCTCCTCGCCCGCAGCAGTCTCAGCCCTGTTCCGGCCGCTGGCCATTCACCCCACAAAGCAGGATCCCGACGACGTCGTCCGCCATTCTCTCGTAGTGCCCGATCGTGCCCTCGCCCGCCATATCGCAAAGCTGCTGATCCAGGGCCAGGTGGGCGAGCCCGTGGACGATGCTCCACATGGCCAATGATGTATTAGGATTTTCCGAGGAATCGCTGCGGGATGGCTGGAACTTGCGGGCCGCTTCGGCTAGGCAAGCGAAAGCTTGGTCGCCAGCTTCATCCACGGCCCGCCCCTCTTCTTCCGTGAAGCGCCTCGGCCCGAACATGCATCTGAAATGCGCTGGATGGTTGAGCGCGATCCGGACGTAAGCCCTTGCTTGCTGTCTCGCGATTTCTTCCGCCGTCTTCCCTTGTCCAAGTGTTTGTGACAACGCAGCGGTGAGCAGCCCAAAACCCCGATACGCGATCTCCGCCAGAAGCGCCCCCTTGCTCGGGAAGTGGCGATAGGCCGCAGAATGACTCACGCCGATGCGATGCGCGACCTCCCGCAAGGTAAACGAAGCATCAGATCGCTCGTTCATGATCCGGAGCGACTCCTCGACGAGTGCGTCACGCAAGTTGCCGTGGCGGTAGGACTGCCGCGCGGGCAGCGTGGGTCGTTTCGAGCGATCGACGTGCGCAGATTTGCTGCCGCTTTTCGTAGCCGGGCGTTTTTTCACACGACCGATCGTTAACGGGAAGTGATTGCGTTGTCGAATCAATGTTGACACCGGTCACTTAAATGTTACCGCTGGTCACATGCCACTACCACGCTCATCATCCGAGTTCCTCGTGACCGGCGGGAATGGCTATCTCGCCTCTTGGATCGTCAAGTTCCTTCTCGAGGAAGGTCACCGTGTCCGCGCGACTGTTCGCGCAGCGCCCGACTCCGCGCGTTACTCGCATCTCCACCGGCTCTCGGGGGAGCACGGCCACCGGCTATCGCTACACACCGCGCAGCTTGATGACGCCGGCGCGTTCATTCCACTCGCGGACGGATGCAACTACGTCATCCACGCGGCGTCACCATTTGCCCTCAAGGGAATCAGCGATCCCACCCGCGAGTTGGTCCGCCCTGCCGTCGACGGCACCCGAGCGGTGCTGCGCGCTGCGACGCGTTCATCCTCGGTTCATCGCGTCGTCATGACCAGCAGTGTGGCGGCGATCTACGGCGACTCGGCTGACGCGGAAAAGCTCGGTGGCCGTCCGTTCTCGGAGGAAGATTGGAACACGACGAGTTCGCTGGAACATCAGCCCTACGCCCACTCGAAGACACTGGCCGAACGAGCGGCATGGGAAATGTCCGCCGAACAGAGCCAGTGGGATTTGGTGGCTCTGAACCCGGCGTTTATCCTCGGCCCCGCGGTTTCGGCCACGACCACCGCGGTGAGCCAGACCGTGATGCGGAATTTCGCCGACGGAACCTACCGGAGTGGCATCATCGACGTCTGGTACGGTTTGGTCGACGTCAGGGACGTCGCGCAGGCCCACATCAGTGCCTGCTTTTCGCCCAAGGCTAGGGGCCGTTACATCCTCTCGGGTGAAGACGGCTCTCTTTGGGCCATCGCCCAGCAACTGCGCGCGGCCTTCGGCGACACATACCCGTTACCCCGGCGAAAAGCGCCGAAACCGATCCTGTGGTTGCTCGCGCCCAAGTTCCAACTCACTCGTGCATTCGTCGCGCGCAACGTCGGAATCCCGATCCACCTCGACAATCGCAAGAGCCGCCACGACCTGTCCGTCACGTACCGGCCGATTGCCCAGACCCTCTCCGAACATTTCCACCAAGTGGCTAGTACCAAATCGGCCCTGACGAATGCCGCGGGCTTTCATGAACATGTGTGAGCACCACGTTCATCACCCGCGAATGGGGCCACCGCAGCAAAGTCCTCGTGAACGCACCCCGTTCTCGGTACCGATTGCGCCGTGATCCTTACAGCCTGACGCTTTTTGTTGCGCGCGTGGCTGATTGCCAGCCCCCGCCGGACAACGGTCGGCCTTCATCGCCGATCGTCGACTCTTGGTCATTCACCCGCGCGGTCGGCTTTTCTGCCGAGGCCCTAAGCGCCACAGTGTCTCATTCGACTCACGCTCCGACTTCGGCCGTGCTCGCGGTGTTCGGCACAAGCTAAACACCCGGCGTTTGAGTTGAATCCCACCTCTGAAAACCGGCCCGAGGTTCGCGTTTGAATCCGGCTTGGGCAGCCATTCGAAAGCGAGAAGTTCAAGACATTTTGAGGGGCCCCAGCGAGGCCGGAGTCGAATGCCCTGAGCAAGCGTAGCGCGTCGAAGGGCTTTCGCTTTTGGTTGTCTACTCATGGCAGGCCTCCGTTGAGCTTGTCGAAAGGCCTGCGAGCGCTCTCCTTCACTCAGGATGCCGGACGAGATTTCCTGCGCCGAACCGATCCACCACCACGTCTTCGTCTACATTTTGGAGTGCGACGGCGGAACGCTCTACGTGGGTCAGTCCCGTGACGTTCGCGAGCGCCTCCGAAAACATCGACTCGGCCTTGGCAGCAAGCATACCCACGACCATCCCTGACCGGCAAATGCGCTGTTGGCTTCGGGGCGGTGGTCACGTGATTCGAAAAGGCCGACCTCGTTCTCAACCTGGACCATGATCACTGTGTTTTCCTGCTCATCGATCTTGCGCAGGGGTTTCATCATGGCGGTGACGGCGGCCTTGTCCGCATCCCGGGACTGCTGACCGAACGTGGAAAGCGCGGACATCGGGCGGCCGTTCGCGTCGTAGGCACGCGGGAAACGAGCGGTGTCCCGGCGCACCCAGGCCGGCGCGTATTGGGACACGCCATTCTTCCAGCTGCCAAACCAAAGCACGATCAGCTTCACGTGGTGTTTCCGCGCCGTGCGAACCATGCTTTCGAGCTGCCCGAAATCGTAGGTGCCTTCGGTCGATTCGTCGAAAGCGAAAGTTTACGGGATGGTCCCGGGCAAAGTTCGCTTTGCGTTCTGGTGATTCGCCGTCACGGCCTCACGAATCTCCGTTCCAACGCCAGCAGCGTGGCGACACCGACCACCGCACCAAGAGCGATCAGTGCAGTGAGGTCGAGCCACAGGGGACCACCCGTGCCCAGGATGGGCGGCTGGAAATGTCCCGGCGCGTTCGGATATGTGGCGTAGGTGAGGCCCGTGCTAAAGGTCGACCTCATCCCATCAAGACCCCAGTAGGCCGGGACGGTGAGCTGCGACAGCCACCGGACCGCACCCTCTGGACGGGTGATTCCGCCGGAAAAAATCGCCTGCATGATCAGGACAACCGGCAGTACCTGTCATCGCCCGTTCGGAGGAGCCGGCCACAGTCGATACGAACAATCCGACGGCGACGCCGACGATGGCCGTTGCCGCCAGCACGAGAAATTGCGGCCCGAAATCGCCCGTCAACTCGGTCGTCGCACGCACGATGCCCAACAGCATCGCGGCCTGGCCCACCGAGATGAGGGCGAGCAGGACCAGCTTCGAAAACATGTAGGGAGCCATGCGCAGGCCGAACCGGACCTCGTGGCGATTGATGGATTGCTCCTTCACGATCTCCCGGACCGCCAGCATCCCCGAACACCACAGGATGGCGACGACGAGGAGAAAGATCACCTCCTTGGTGTCGGCCGCCTGAAGCTCAAAGAAATCGGCCCGAACGCTCAGGTAGCACGCTCCAATCATCAACGCCACGGCGGGAGCCTGCGCGACCAACAACAAAAGGTTTGTCCAGTCCGCGGCCAGCAGGGCGAAGTAGCGACTCACGAGCGTTCCCAGCTGATTTGCGCCGGAAACGCGCGCACCATCCGCGTCCGGGCCGGCCACGGGAACCCGGGGATGGGCTGGTTGCGCAAGCGGCGCGGGGGATGGCGCGCCTGCTGGTTCTGCCACCTTCGCCGTGCCGGTGGCGTTTCCGGCCCTTCGTTTCCATTCCTCGGCCGATGCAGAACCTTCGACGAAATAGACCTCTTCAATGCTCTCCACGCCGAAGAACTTCTGCAGCTCCTGCGGTGGCCCGACGAAGACGATCTCGCCGCGCATCAGGTAGATCAGGCGGTCGCACAGCGCGAGCCGGTTGGGGAAGTGCGTGATACAAACCACGGTCCGCCCCTGATCCGCCAGTGAGCGGAACAACCGCATCATCTCGTCCTCGGTCGCGGGATCGAGTCCCGACGTGACCTCGTCCAGAAGAATCAACTGCGGTTCGCCAATCAGTTCGGCAGCGAGCGCGGCGCGTTTGCGCTGGCCGCCTGAAAGCCGGCGCACGGGAAGGTCCAGACGATCCCTGATGTTTGCCAGGCCGGCCACCTCCTCGATGATCTCGTTTCGCGACACCCGACTGCGGCCCACGCCCTTGAGTTCGCAGACATAGGTCAGGGCCCGGCGAATCGTCAGCTGCTCGTGGATGACGACGTCCTGCGGCAGATAGGCAATCCGGCGATCCCGGCGAAGATCGTGCGCCGGCACGGTGGCGCCATCCAGGACAAGGCGTCCCGCCGACGGGCTCGTGAGGCCGGCCATGGTTCTGATCAAGGTCGACTTGCCCGAGCCGGACGCACCGAGGATCCCGACAAACTCCCCGGGGGCCAACGAAACGCTTACATCGGCAAGTATCCGATTCTTCGCGGAACGAAACATCGTCCCCGATCGCACCTCCAACTCGACATTCTCGAGTTCCATTGACGCGCCCGCCCTCCGGTTCGATCGCGAAACAGCGCCAGTCTCCTGCCGGTTTACAGCAAGGCTGCTGCGCACGTCATTCATGCCTTTGGCGCGGCATCGCTCGCGAGCAGGGGCCGGTGATCGCGAGCGAGCAAGGTCCGCATAGGAACCGGCCGTGTTCCCGTCTTACTCGAGTTGGTACAGCGCATCGTCGGTGATCGCATAGATCTGGCCCTGCGGGCCGACCCAGGCATCGTTGAAGGCGAGTTTCTGATCGAGCAGGCCCCGCACGATCGGCCGCCACCGATCGTTGCTGCGCTCCCAAATCGAACCGCTGGCGTCCATCAAATAAAACCTTTCGGGACCCGTTCCCCAGGCGGCGATCGGCGCCCCGAGGGAAGCCCCGGAAACAACCCCGATCGGATAGCGCGTGACGCCGTCTCCCTGACGATACACGACGGCCGTGGCCGCGCCTCCGAATACCGCGAACAGTTTTCCCTCCGCATCCCGCCCGATCCACCCCGCCGTAAGGCTGCTCGTCTCCCGGCCCGGGATCGACAGCTCCTCGAGCATGACCCACGCGCCATCGCGGTATTCGACCAGTCGCACCCCGTAGATGCTGTTCATCCATATGGCGTAAACCTCGCCGGGTGCGAAAGTGGCGGTGTACGCAAAATCGTTTGGGGTCATCACCCGACCGCGAGCCACGGTCACGGGCGCCCCGAACTCGTCCACGACGATCGAATCCTTCTGGTCTCCCGGGGAGACAAGCGTGAGCTTCCCCTCGAGCAGCCGCAACGTCTGCCGACCCGTGTGGATGTAGCTCAGGTCTGGCGCCACGGGCGTGACCACATGCCTCGCCACCAACATCTGGGCTGATTCGCCCTCCAGCGGTCGCACGCCGTGTGCTTGCACGAGATACAGCGATGAACGCCATCGGCCTCCCAACAGAATGGTGTCCCGATCGATCACGCCGATCACGGGCCGCGAAACGTCCGGTTGATTGGCCGCCAGTTCCCAATGTCCGTCGGAACGACGAAAGACGACCCCCTTGCGATCGACAACCCAGACGCGGTCGTCGTCGGTCCCGATGATCTGATCGAGTTTTGCCGCCCGGATCCCGAGCGCTGGAAGATCTCCGAGATTCGCGGCGGCGTACTTTTTCGTCCACACGCTACCTTCATAGTTTCGATCCGCAAAACGGACCACCGACCCGACGACGGCCTTGCCCCCACCCGTTCCCGATGCCCGCTGACCCGGATGCCGGGCCAGCCAGACCGCGACGGCAAGGGCGAGCACCGCCACCGCAGCAACGATGCCCAGCCGGGCGCCTCCCGCCCGGACCGAAGGAGTCAGCGTGGCCATGGCCGTGTGGCGTCGGAATCCTGGGGTTGGAGCCACCGGCCGAAAGAACACGAAATGCTGGTGGGGGGAAAAATCGTCGCAGCAGAAAACCGAGATGTCATTAGCGCGTTCATTTCATTTCCAGTTGCTGGAGTTTCTTGAGCCTGGGGCCGACGTTCCTTCCATCGCTTTCTGGATGGATCGAGAACAGGAAAGCCAATCACAGGAGGGGTAACGGGGAGGATGGCAGCCTAAGTAACTTTGCCGGCGGAAAGCGTGTCAAGTCCCCGTTCCCCACTGACCGCCTTTCCGCCATCACCGATGGCGCGGACCTCGTATGGTCGTCCGCGATCTTGTGCAATCGCGCTTCCCATCCCCGAGGAAGCGCACATGCGTCGGGAGACACGACATCGGCTCAAGCCCGGCGAGTTTCTGGCCCCTTGCTTCCTCGCGCTCATATCCGAGAGATTGAGGTTACGGGAAAGTCGTGGCAAAACTTCGGACTTGCTCCGGGCGCAGGCGGTCTCGTTTGATGCCCCTTCGCACGCACGAACCGGGCCCGTCGATGGACGCCGCGGCAATGCGTTTCGGGGGATTAGCTCAGTTGGTTAGAGCGCTTGCATGACACGCAAGAGGTCCCGAGTTCGAGTCTCGGATCTCCCACCACTTTGATAATGAGCATGTTGCGGAGCGAAAAACGCAAAGCGCTAACAATACCGCTAACACGTCGCTCAAAGTGCGTGGAAGTTCACCGGAGATTCTTTTTGGTAGGTTGCGGTCCGCGACGGCGCGCCTCGGGCGCCAAGGCTTGCAGCGTCGGTGAGTCTGAACCGAGCCTGGTGGCGCGAGCTTGACGCTCTCGATCGTTGGCCTAAAGTTGGACTCGCCAACAAGGCCAATATGTCCAAAACCGCCACACTCTCACCTGTAGCGCATTCCGGGAAGTCAGCGAAAACCGGACGATCGCGCAAACGGACGTTCGCAACGAAGGACGGTGGCGAGATCGCGAAGCTCGCAAGCAAAGTTCATGTGCCGATGGTGGCCGGAGAAAAAGCGAAAGCCCTGATGCGGTCGCTGCTGGACGTAGTTTCGCACGAGGATGCAATCAGCGTTTTGCGCGAAGTCACCGAAGAGAACGCCCAGGGCGAACTGGCGATGCAGCTGCTCGAGCTCCAAGGCGAGCGCGCCAAGCCTACGATTCAAGCGCGCACCGGCCCATTCCTCAGCACGGCGAAGGCGGCCGAACGCCTGGATTGTTCGGCCCAGCACGTGCGCAATCTTGTCGAGCGAAACGAGCTGGTCGGCTATCCATCGCTGGGAGATCGGACGCGGACCGTGCTGCCGCTGTGGGAGTTTTCCGGACAGAAGACGGTGCACGCGTGGATTCCGGACCTCATCAAGGCTTACGGCGACAACGGTTGGGCCTTGTTGCATTTCGTGACTGCGCCACGCGCCGATCTCGGCGGCGCCAACTACCTGCATCTGCTTCAAACCAACCGCGTCGACGAAGCGCTTTCGGCCATCAGTCGCAGCAATCCAGACTGAGCCATGGCGCAGGATCAAGGGAGACCGGTTCCTCCGCCCGCGGATTTGAACAAGCGCAAGCTGCGCCCGGCTGACGTGTCGCCGCAAAACTGGCGCCGCCTGTTCGCGAACAAACACGAATCGTGCTTCTACTCGCCATCTCCAAGCAACCGCTTTTCCAGTGCCGCGTGCCCGGTGCTCTACTTCGGAGACAGGACGGTCACGGTATTCTGGGAGATCTTCTGGGATGACCTGGGACCACTGGCCGAACCCGACCGGCTGCTGTCGAAAAACAAGTTGATCGCGCGCGACGTGGTCGGAGTGAACGCGAAACGAAGATTCAAGGTGTTCGACGCCACAAATGCTGGAGCACTCAAAGCGGTCAGCGCGACCCTCGGGACATTCACCGGGGATTACGCCCATTGCCAGGCTTGGGCGATCGCGCTCTTGAATCATCCCGAAAAGCCTGAGGGTATTCTGTATCCGTCAGCTCGCCACAAGGGCGGCGTCTGCATTGCGCTTTTTGAGGGACGCACGGTTTGTGCTGACCTGGATTTCTTTGATCAGGAAAATGCCGAGAAAGCCCCGTCGATCCGCAGCCTGCTAACCCGCGAGAAGATCGGACTTATCTGACCGATGCAGTTGCCGACTTCGTTCCGCCGTCGATCAGTCCGCTTTGACTCGAGCCTGCGGCACGACCCAACAGGTCCCATCCGGCTGAGTATGGCGTCACATCGAGAATTGATTCGAGTGCGAGAGCGCCGAGACCCGGCAAATAAATGAACGCGCGATCTCCGAGGCTGGCGCCGCTCGAGGAGAATTTCCGATAAACGCCGAGAGCACTGCCATCCTCGCGCAGCTCCGTGATGAAAGACCAGGCGAACCAGGACCGTCCGGGCTGCCCATCAGACCTGGTCCTGCAATCGCCATCGGGTGCCAGCCTCCGCCGCGGCGTCCAACAGTTCGAGCGCGGCGAAGTCGCGCCGGCGCGCGTCATCCAACTTGTCCCGAACGGCAAGGGCCGCCGCACCCGCCGCGGTGTTTCGCGTGAAGCTTGGCGCCGTCACCCGACCGCGGGCTACGATTACGCCCGAGACGAGACGCGTGTTGCCGCGTGCTATGGGCCGGAGCTGCCGGCAACGGCCGCCGGCACCCGCGCCCTCGGAGCGAGGTGCGCGGCGAGAAAATCGATCGTCCGCATGTAGGACCGGACTCGTGATTTCTCGAGCGTGAAGTTGTGTCCCTCGTCGCGGAGGAAGAGGCTCTCCGCCGGATGGCCCGCCTGCTTCAACGCGGCCAGCATCGAGCGCGCCTGCTCCGGCGGCACGTTGCGATCTTCCCAGCCGTGGATGAGCAACACGGGCGCCGTGATCCGGTCCGCAAAATTGAGCGGCGAAACCGCCCGCAGCCGATCCTCGTCGCCCTGCGGATCCCCGATCTGCTCGACCCAATGCGCGCGAGCGAGGGCGAACTCGGGACGCTTCGCCCCCTCCGCGAAGATGCCCATCCAGTCCGTGACGCCGGCGAAGGAAACACCGCAACGATAGAGGTCGGGATTCTGGCCCAGTGCGAAGAGGGCGGCATAGCCACCGAAGCTCACGCCGACGATCGCAATTCTCCCGGGATCGGCCACGCCCGTGCTGATCGCCCAGCGCGTCGCGTCCTCAATGTCGTCCTGCATCCGGCCGCCCACTTCGTGCCGCCCGAGTTCGAAGAACGCGCGGCCGTAACCGGTCGAACCGCGAAAGTTTGGCTGCAGGACGGCATATCCGCGGCTCGCGAGAAGTTGCACGAAGGAATCAAATCCCCACACGTCGCGCGCCGAGGGGCCGCCATGCGGCAGCACGATGAGCGGCAGATGCTCCGCCGTCGCGCCAAGCGGGACGGTCAGGTAACCATGGATGATCACGCCGTCGCGCGCCGTAAACGAGAACGGCCGCATCGGTGACAGGCGGGAGGGATCGAGCCACGGCATGCGCTCGCCCAACCGACGCACCCGCTTGCGCCCTTCGTCGAACAGGTAGAACGCGCCCGGATGCCGGTCGGAGAAGGCGAGCACCAGCAATTCTGTTTCGTCCCGCGTGGCGCCGCACACGAGATTGACGGTATCCGGCAGCAACTCGTCGATCGTCGCCTGCCGGGCGGCGTAATCGTCGTCAAACCAGCGCACCGCGATCCGGTCGGTGCAATAGCGGATGCCGACGATGCCGCCCTTTTTTTCCGAGGTGACGGTACTGCCCAGGCCGACGCCGGCAAAGGACGGGATATACTCATCGGCAACCACATCGTATTCCGGGTCGCCGACGAGTTCGGGCCCGAGTTTTCCCGTCGCGGGATCGAGGTGGTGCACGGCCCAGCGCCGCGACGGCGACCACGCAGCCACGTAGAGTTTTCCCGACCCGGCGTCAAAATCGAGCGGGCGAATACGATCGTTGAACGGCGCGAGCTCGAGCAGGGTGCGCCAGGGCGCATCTCCACTCGCCCGATAGATCGCGCCGAGCCGGAGCGCATGGCCCTCGCTCGCGTCACTCGTGATGCCCAGCCGCACCGCGCCGGCGAAATCGACGCCCCACACGACCACGTTGCCCGGATTTTCCAGAACCGGGGAAACATGTCCCGTCCCCGTCGCCACCCGCACCACGTCCGGGTAGAGATTGGGATCCCCTAACTGCGTGCGATTGTTCGCCATGAGGATCGAGGGTCCTGCATCCTCGAATGCGTAGAGTGCATTGGTGGCGAAGAAGCGCGCTCCTTCGCGATCGTCGCGTTCCTGGCCGCTGATGCCAATGCGATGGCCCCCGTCCCAATCGACGGCAAAGACGCCATAGAGCGTCACGTTCGATACCGCCGTCGTGATCAACAGGCGCTCATCGCTGATCCAGGTGAATGAGGAAACCTCACGATGGGGATGCCGTTGGTCCGGCTCGTTGATCACGACCTCCCGGGGCCGGTCAAGTCGGTCGATCCCGGCCACATACAGGCGACGCACACCACGGACGTCGCGGATGTAGCCGATCCGCGAGCCGCTCATCGAAATCTGCAGGTCGGAAAACGCGGGCGCGCGCGCAAAGTCCTCCACCGGGATCGGTTCCGGCGCGGCTCCGTCTGCCCCGATGCCGCTCCATCCGGAAACGACCAGCAAGCAGCCCGCGAGAAAGCAGCGCATCACGAGGGCAAAACGATGCCGGCACACCCCCGCGGGGCAAGGGTTTCACACCACCGGCAAGACGCACGAGGCCGCGGCCGTTTCACAACCGCTTGACGCTCCCGGAAGAAATGCCGCTTGCTTTCGTCCGGATCTGCCGCACGGTTCGCAACGGTTAGTTGAATGCCGGCCGGCGAATATCGCTGGAATGCCGGGTTCCCCTCCCCTTCGGGCGTTTCTTCGATGAGAGACCGTTCAGAGGTCACAGTGCTCATCGATTCCCGGCATCCGTCCGGTTGATCCAACGCCATCGTCACGCCGGCCTTTCGGCCCTCGCCGACTCCCGTCGCGATCGCCCGGCTGCCGCCAACGCCAAGAATACCAACCGCTCCTCGTGAGCGGCTTTTGCCGCGAACGCATCCGCGCTCGCGGCTCCCGCATGCAACCCAACACCACCATCACCTTCGCATCCCTGCAGCTCGCCGAGCCGCTCCAGCGCGCGCTCGCCGAAAAGAATTATACGCATCCTTCGCCCATCCAGGCGCAGTCGATCCCGCACCTGCTCGCCGGACGCGACCTCGTCGGCTGTGCGCAAACCGGCACGGGCAAGACCGCCGCGTTCGCGCTGCCGATCCTGCAGCGCCTCACCGCGACGCCCAAGACGCGCACGCCCGGTCGCCCGCGTGCCTTGATCCTCACACCCACCCGCGAACTCGCGGCCCAGATCGGCGAAAACATCGCGCGCTATGGTCGTCATCTGCATATCGGCCACGCCGTGATCTTTGGCGGCGTCGGCCAGCAGCCGCAAATCGATGCACTGCGCCGCGGCGTCGAGATCCTCGTCGCCACCCCGGGACGCCTGCTCGATTTGTACGAACAACACTTTCTCGATCTGAACCTCGTGGAAGTGTTCGTCCTGGACGAGGCGGACCGCATGCTCGACATGGGTTTCGCGCCGGACGTCAACCGGATCATTGCCCGGCTGCCGGCGCGCCGTCAGTCGCTCCTGTTCTCCGCCACGATGCCCGCCGAGATCCGGGCGATCGCCCAGCGTCTGTTGCGCGATCCCGTCAATGTCGCGGTGACGCCGGTCGCCTCGACCGTGGACAAGATCGATCAGCGCGTCTGTCACGTCGCCAGCGCCCACAAACATCGGCTGCTCGTGCACCTGCTCGGGGAACATCGCGACGGACTCGTCCTCGTCTTTTCGCGAACGAAGCACGGGGCCAACCGGCTTGCCGAGCGCCTCGGCCGCGACGGCATCCGCGCGAACGCCATTCACGGCAACAAGTCGCAGGGGGCCCGCACCCGGGCCCTGGACGAATTCCGCACCGGCCGCACCCGCGTGCTGGTGGCCACCGATATCGCCGCGCGCGGCATCGACGTGAAGGGCATTTCTCTGGTCGTGAACTACGATCTGCCGAACGAGCCCGAAGCCTACGTGCACCGAATCGGCCGCACGGCGCGCGCCGGTGCGGATGGCAAGGCCGTTTCCCTGTGCGATCCGTCCGAACGCGATTACCTGCGTGACATCCAGCGGCTCATCCGTCTCGAGATTCCCGAACACCCGGATCATCCGTACGTGGAACCCGTGCCGGCACGGGCGTTTGAACCGGCGCATCGTCCCGCGGCCGCGCCTGCCGGACGTTCCGGAGGAGCGAACTTCCACCGCTCCTCCAACCGCGGCCGTTTCGCGTCAGCCCGCGGCCGGCGCTGACCCGGGTTCCGATTGGACGCTTACCGCATCACTGGTACACCTGCGTCTTCTTCCACGCTTCGCGGTCGGTGAACGTCGGTTTCAGGCCGGCCGGCGGCGTCTGGTCGCGCGAGAAGACGAGGAAGGTGCGCATCTCGCGCGTCTTCGGTGCCAGCGCAGTCGCGAGAAGATCGGCCGCGCGCTGTCTGGTGAGTTGGTCCAGCGCGGCCAGCGTGGCCTCGCGACGGCCCCACTCTCCCGCGTAGTCGTAGGCGAGCGAGAACAGCCGTCCAGCGCGCTCGGCGATGGTCTTGTCCTTTTCCTCGAGCTGCGAGCGGGCGCCGGCGACCAGCGTCGCCCATTCCTCGTCGGACATGTTTCGCACCAGGTCCGGCAGACCCTGCACCACGGGCTCGGCCCGGGCCATCAACTCGTCGGCGCTGTGCTCGCCGGATTGGATCATCACGAGCACCATGTGGGAGCGCAGCTCTTCAATCGCAGCTCCCCCGACAATGTAACCGAGCTGCTGTTTCGTGCGCAGTTCCGTGTAGACCGGATCTTCGATCGCGTTCGACAGCACGACGGTCGCGGCGCGGATCTCCGGCGAGTCGTCACCCAGTACGTATTCCCGGCGAAAGGCGGAATTACTGCCTGCCACCTGCTCGACCGTGACGATCGCGGAGCCCGGAGGTTGCTGCAGGAATTTCCGTCGAATCAGCTTCGCCGGTGGCACCCCCTTGGTTTTGAGGGACGTCGCCAGCTTGCGGGCGGCCGCCACCGCCTCATCCGCGGTGACGTTGCCGTGCACCAGGGCCTCGATCCGGCCTTGTCGGTACAACTGGCGGGCAAAGGCGCGCACGTCGCCCAGTGCGATCTTCTTCGCGACCGGCAGCATTTCGTCGGGCCGGTAATAGGCCTCACGCACCACCGCCCGCCGGGTCTCCAGCGCGATCCCGTAGGCTTCATTCAGCCGGAAATCCTCGAGCGGTCGGACGAGTCGGTCCTTGATCGCGGCGAAGCGTTCGTCGGAGAGCTTGAAGTCGACGAGGCTGCCGATGACCGTGTCGAGCAACCGCAGGGCGGCGGCGTTGTATCCATCGACATCCATCTCCACCCCTTCGAGATCCGCGGTCAGTTTGATGTGCAGTCCCGCTTCGCCGGCGTTGGCGATCGTCTCGGTAAGCGCCTCGTTGACGCAGGCCTCGTAAAACTTCAGGCGGGTCGCGTCTTCCAGGGTGCCCATCGATTGCGGCAGACGCAGGCGAAAGATCTCCGCGACCATCGGCCGGTCGAACTCCGTGTCCTGCGAATAAAAGAGGCTGAGCGCCGGCTCATCGATCAAGTGGACGGGCTCGCGCGGCAGCTCCGTCACTCCATGCGGGATGTAGGGATTGGGTTTCGGCAGGTGAATCGCGGTTACCGGGGGCGGATCGACCAGGGAGGTGTAGGCGGGACCGGCTCTTTCGACGTAACCGTACTTCGCCCCAAAGTAATGCTCCGTCTTGTCCGTGGGCACGCCGCGGGCGAGCAGCGTCACGAGCATGTTGTCCGGTCGCAGTTGCTTGAGCAGGTCGCGGTAGGCGTCCTGGTTTTCGCGAATCCAGAGATACGGCACGCGCTCGGCGACCTCGAGAGGATACTGCCACAGTTCCGTCGAGAGGGTCACGGCCCGTTCCGCGCCCTCGCCCTTGTCGCGATAGGCCTCGTCGAGCCGCGCCATCGACTGCCGTTCGTGGAACAGGTATGAAGGATAATCCGCCTGCTGCAGGTCGGCGATGGTGGCGAAGAGCAGATCGAGCACGCGCTGGTACTTTTCCAGGCCCGCGGGCGTGAGATCCACGTCCAGTTCGAAAGAGGTGAAGCTGCGTGCAAAATCGTATGAGCCGGTATCGATCGCCGTGGCCAGGCCCTCGGCCTTCAACTGCGCGAGCAAGCCCCCCTCCCCCGGATAGCCGAGGATGTAGCCGATCAATTCCGTGGGCTTGCTCATCCAGGTACCTGGGTCGTGGACGGCAATGGGAACTCCACCTGGAGCTGGCGCTCGTCCTTCACGGCCTCGACGCGCACGACCCGCAGGGCCGCCTTTTCCGGCAGGTAGTCGGCCGGGAAACGGATCGGTTCCAGGTGGCGGTCGGGCACCGCGGCGAAGTACTCGCGCGCCCACCGCTCGAGATCGTCGAGACTCGCGCGACCCGTGAGCGCGAGCGTCATGACGTTGGCGCTGTAATGCCGATGATAGAAATCGAGCAACTCCTCCCGCGTGGTGCCCGTCAGCGTCTCGCGATTTCCAATACTGAAATGTGACATCGGATGCCCCGGCCGATAGATCATCGAGTCCACCTGGTAGGCCCGCCGGCCGTCGTTCTCGAGATGGCGCTGAAACTCGGAGTTGACCGCGTTCATCTCGCGCTCGGTGAACTTCGTATCGAAGAGGGGTGCGATGAAGAACTGGCTGAAACGGTCCAGCGCGCCGGCAAAGGCGGCGTGCGGAATCTCGAGCAGGTAGGTGGTGTGGTCGGGCCAGGTCGCGGCATTGTTGTAGCCGCCGTTGGTCTTCAGGTAGGCGTCAAACGCGGAAACATCCGGATACTTTTCGGTGCCGAGAAAAAGCATGTGCTCGAGAAAATGTGCGAGCCCCTGCCGGTCTTCCGGATCGCTCAGCGATCCCACGCCGACGGTGAGCGCCGCCGAGGACTTGTTGAGCGTAGGGTCCGACAGCAGCAGCACCTTCATGCCGTTATCGAGCGTGAAACGGCGGTAGGACGCAGTGTCGTTGGGCACCTTCGGCGCCGGCGGAATTTCGGGCGCCTGGGCGCCCAGCGCCGGAAGCAGCCACCACGCGAACAGCCCCGCGAAAACCGCGGGCGCAAGAACGGAACGGAAATTTCGCATTGGACGCAACGGTTTGACGATTGCAGCCAATTTTCAACTTTTGCAGACACAACGGAATTCCCTTCCCGGGGCATTGTCCCCCAGGGTGGATCGGTTCTCTGCATTCCTGGATGGACGAGCGACGTCCGGTCCCGGGCCCCCATCGCGGTCGCCCCTTCCGAATGAATCCGCCCTGCCCTGTCCTCATACCGGCTTCGTCCCAGCCTCTCCTTTAACATGCGTGTCATCGACATCTCCCTGCCACTCCAGCCTGACCTGCCACCGTGGCCCGGCGATCAGGCGTTCAGCCGCCAAACCACGCTCAAACGTGAAGCCGGCGGCGACGCCAACATCTCCCGCTTCACCAGCAGCGCCCATTATGGGACGCATGCGGACGCGCCCTTTCATTTCAAGGATCATGGCGCGACGATCGACCAGATCGACGTCGCCCGCTATTGCGGTCCGGCGCAAGTGGTGCACGCCGCTGGATGCAAGAAGCTTACGCCCGCCGAGTTTGCCGGCATCGACTTGCGTGCCGCGCCCCGCCTGCTCGTGCACACGGACTGCCGCCGCGACCTCCGGCAGTTTCCCTACGAATATCCCAGCGTCGCCCTGGAACTCGTGTCCGTGCTTGCGGCCGCCGGCGTGAAGCTGCTCGGGCTTGATGCCCCGTCGGTGGATCCGATGAACGCTTCCGGGATGCTATCGCACCACGCCCTGGCGGATGCCGACATCCTGATCGTCGAGAATCTCGACCTGCGCCACGTCAGTCCGGGCCTCTATGAATTGTATGCCGCGCCGCTGAAACTCGTGGGCAGCGACGGCGCACCGCTGCGGGCCGTGTTGGTGCAACGGTAGATTGGTCGGGCCGGTCCCCGTAAAACCACTCTTCGTCCGCAAAACTGCACGCCGCCTATCCGCGCCAGGTGAACGCGTGGCACAGCGCCACGCCGGCCGCGTCGGCCTGGTCGAATTCGAGCGCGCGCCCGTGGCCCAGGAGTCCCATCACCGTGCGCGCGACTTGCTCCTTGCTGGCGCGGCCCACGCCGACCACGGCTTGTTTTACCCGCAACGGCGGATACTCGAAAACCGGCAGGCGCCGCACCGCCGCCGCTGCGATGGCGGCACCGCGCGCCGCACCAAGGATCTGCGCCGTCTGGAAATTCTGCACGTAGATCGTTTGCTCGAGCGCGACATGATCGACGGGGTGAAGTGCGAGAACCTCGGCCACCGCCTCGAAGATCGCGCCCAGGCACTCCGGCATTCCCAGCCGGATCGCCACGCGCACCGTGCGACTGTGCAAGAGCAGCGGCGGCCGGCCGCTCGCCACCTCCAACACCGCGAGCCCCGTGCCGCGCAAACTCGGATCGATGCCGAGGATCGTGCCGCGAAACGCCGGTCGCGTCCCTCCTCGAGAATCCAGAGGCGAACCGTTCGGCACCGGCGCCAGCCTGCCCTCGAGTTTCGCTTTCCAGAGTTGCCGTGTGGTCAGCCGCCCCATCACGGGAACAACAGACGTCCCGCCACCCATTGTCAGCGGGGAAATAGCGTCCACGTCCATCCTTCCCGCCAGCGTGCGCAGGTGGCGCCGGATTTTCTCACGTCCCCGCCGACCGCCCAGACGGTGGAGTGCATCCACCGGTTGTCGCTCGGGTTCGCGAAAAAGTGGTGCCGGGCACCGCACTTCAAGGCCTGACGGAACTCGGGGTACCCAGAGAAGCGTGACCGCGTCCGTTGGTGCGGCGCTCGGCGCCGCTTTTCCACCCCATCGCCGACGACCGGGAGCTGCCCCCAGCCCGTGCGCCTTCCTGGAAGTAGATCGCCGGCAGAACGGTCCCGTAGCCATCATGAATGTCGCGTACGCGACATTCTTGATGGCTACGGGACATTCTCGCCCACGGCGCGCCGGCGGGAGCCCGGATGCGATTCATGACCCCTGGAAGGCGTCCCAGAAGAGCTTGGCGGCGGCGACGAAAGTGAGGCCGAGGGCGATGCGTTCGAAGAGCTTTTGCGGCAGGCGCATGGCCACGCTTCGGCCAAAGAGCGCTCCCGCGATCACGGCGGGCGCGAGCCACGCGTTCACGATCAGGCTGCCGACGGTGACCATGTGCAGATGGACCATGAACGGCACCTTGAACCAGTTCAGCGCCATGAAGAACACCGCCGCGGTTCCGAGAAACTCGAGCTTGGGCAGGCGCATCGCCAGCAGGTAGATGATCATTACGGGACCGGCGGCGTTCGCGACTTGAGTGGTGAAACCCGCCATGATGCCGGTGAACGGCGCGAACCAGATCCCGTGTTGGGCGACGGCGTGTTCGAGTTTTTCCGCGCGGGTCCGGCGACCGCGCCAGACGTGCAGGCCGAGCATCACCACGAGGATCGCGGCGATCAGGACCTTGGCCTGATGATCATCGATCGAGCCCAACGCCAGCGTGCCGGCAATCACACCCACCGCGGTCCAGGGAAACAGACGCAGCACGTGGCGCCATTGGGTGTGCTGGCGGTACGTGACGACGGCAATCAGGTCGCCGATGATGAGCATCGGCAGGACAAGGCCCGTGGCGGTCTTGGCCGGAAGGACGTTGGCGAAGATCGCGATCGCGAGGATGCCGATGCCGGGGATGCCCGATTTCGACAGGCCGACCAGCAGCGCGCCAACGGCGAGGGCGACCCAGTGCCACGCGCTGAACGTCATGCGGGGTCCCGCCGATCACACGACGGGCTACCTCGGCGGGAACCGTCCCGTTCGACCGGTGGGGCCGGACCTGGTGTCCGCGCCGCTCCGACGAGCGGGAACGGCCCGGGCACCAGGTCCGCCTTCGCAATCGCTTTACCGATCGACTCCCGGTCGCGTGTCAAACCGGATGAGCCCGAGCGATCGAAAGCCAACAGCCTTCACGCGTGCCGCCCCTTGAACGTCAGCTCCGCGACGCCGGACTTGTCGAGGTCGCCCAGCCCGAGCGCAACCATGCGCTCGTACTGTTCGCGCGTCGCCTTCGCGAGCGGCAGGTTCAACCCCGCCTGCAGCGAGAGCTCGTGTGCGATGCGACTGTCCTTGGCGGCGTGTTCCGCGGAGAAGTAGCAACTGTGTTCCCGGTTCTGCATATCCTCCCCGTCGGTCTTCAGGACCTGCGAATTCGCGCCGGTCTGCGCAAACACCTCCCGCAGCATGTCGAGGTCGAGCCCGAGCGCGGCGCCCAGGCCCAGCCCCTCCGCGAGCGCGCCGGTGTTGATGTTCATGACCATGTTCACGAGCGCCTTCACCTTGGCGGCCTCACCGGTCGGTCCGACGAATCGCATCGCGCTCGAAAGCTTTTCCAGCACCGGCTTCACGCGCGCGAATGCCTCTTCCGAGCCGGCGCACATCAGGTAGAGCGTGCCCTGTCGCGCCTGCGGGATGCTTGACGCCATGCAACCCTCCAGGGCGCTGGCGCCGGCGCGGCGGACGCGGGCGTCGACCTCCAGGTGCGTGGCAGGTGCGATGGTCGCACAGTTGATGAACACCTTGTCGCGCGCGCCGGTGAGCAAACTGGGACCGTCCTCGCGGAAGATCGCCAGCATCGCCGCGTCGTCGGACACCACGGTGAACACGATGTCCGCCCGCGCGGTCACGCGCGGAAGTTCCGTGCACGCCTCGGCACCGATTTCCCGGGCGAGTTCCGCTGCGACGGCAGTGTCTCGATCCGCGACGGCGGTCACGGCATAACCGCACTCCTTGAGGCGTCGGGCCATGTTGCCGCCCATGCGGCCGACACCGACAAATCCAATGTTCATAGACGGCACGTCGTTTTTCCTGATTCAGGTCTGGCACAGTGACGTTCCGGCAGTTCGCGCGGTAACGCGGCGCCGGGGTTCAGGCCCACGCTGCACGAGCGCGGTGGTCAGACGGCACGCTCGCCAGTAAAGAACGGGTTGTGCTGTTTCTCTTCAGCAACCGTGGTGAGCGGTCCGTGGCCGGGTGCGAGCACGGTTTCGTCCGGCAACGTGAGGATCTGCTCGACGTCGTTGCGATATTGATCCGCGTAGGAAACCAGTCCGCCCCCCATCGAACCGGCGAAGAGCGAATCACCGACCACGGCCAGCAGCCGATCAAGCCCCTTGACCACGTAGGTGGTCTGCCCGGCCGAATGGCCACTCGTGAGGCGGGTCTCGATCCGGAGCTGCCCGAGCACGAAACTCTGCCCGGTCGTGAACGTCTCGACGCCCCTCGGGAAATCCTCCTCGGCCGTCTCTCGCGCATGAATCCACGCCTTTGCATTGGTGGCTTTCAGGATTTCCGGCAGCGCGATGACGTGATCGACGTGCGCGTGGGTGATCAACACGAGCTCGACCTGCAGTTTCTCCTGGCGCACGACGCTCAGCACCGCCGAGGCGTCGGGCCCCGAGTCGAAGACCACGGCCCGCCGCGTCGTGGTGTCCCACACCAAATACGTATTCACCGTCATGTCCTCGAAAGGCAGGTGCAACATCGCGAAACCCGCGATCGGCGGCACCGGCGCAGGGTGCCACGTGCCGCGGGCGAGGGCGACCAGCTGATTCGCACCCAGACGCAGGATCGGCGCAACTTTCCGCAGAACATCCTCGGCCGGGGTGTCGCCTTTCAACGCACGAAGCTGAGCCTGGGTGACACCGGCCTGCTCCCGCAGCGCCTCGTTGGTAATACCCAGGCCTCGCTGGGCCTTGCCGATGATATCGCCGACATTGTCTTCGAGCGGAATCACGGCTGGGTTTTCCCCGGTCGGACCGCAAATGGGAAGGGGAAAGTGGCCGGCCGCAATCCCGCGGGATGCACCTCCCCGGAGCCTTGAAGGCAAACGGGTAACCATTCCGTCACCGGGGTGGTCGTGGGGTGGATTCCGCTCCTCCGCCCCTTGCGGCGGGGCCCGGAGGCCCACCCTACGTTTCGAAACGACCTTCCCGGACGTGCACGATCTGCCACGGGACGCGGCCCTCGGTCGCGGCGGGCGGCGTGGTGCCGGTGGCGAACAGCTGCAGGTCCGGATCGAGCGCGGTCCAGAAATGCGCACGACGCTCGGGATCGAGTTCGCCCAACACGTCGTCCGCGAGCACCACGGGAGCGGTCCCGGTCGCTGTCCGCGCGTCGCGCAGCTGCGCAAAACGGAGCGCGAGGACCAGCGCGCGCTGCTGGCCCTCGGACGCAAACAGCGTGGCATCGCGACCGTTCACGTGCAGCACGACGTCGTCACGATGCGGCCCGCGCTGGGTTGCCTCCAGGCGCACGTCGCGCGGACGCTGTTGCGCGTAGATTTCTAGCAACGCGGCGGGGTCGGTTGCATTCACGTCGGGCCGGTAGCTCACGGTCGCTTCATCGACCTGGTCCGTCAGCGCGGCAAACGCGGCCCGGGCGAAGGCCGCAAGTTTCTGCACCCCGGCCGTGCGGCGCGCGACCAGGGCGCACGCCGCCGGCGCGATTTGCTGTTCAAACGCGGCAATCTCGCGCGTGCCGCCCTCGGTCTTGAGCAGGCGATTGCGCGCCTCGATCGCGCGATGATAGGTCTGGAGTTCCGCGAAATATGCGCCGTCGAGCGAGGCGAGATGCAGGTCGAGCCAGCGGCGCCGCCGCGCCGGACCACCGCGGACGAGCTGGATGTCCTCGGATGCAAAAAACACCGAGGGGAAATGCCCGAGATGTTCGGCGAGACGCCGGACGGGTGTACCGTCCAGCGAGACCTCCTTGCCACGCGCCCGCACGCGTACGACGACATCGCAGGAGCCGAGCTGCTCGTGTTCGAGCTCGAACGCCAGCGCGGCCTCGGTGGCGTTCTCGCGGATCAGCACGCGATTGTCACCGGGGCGAAACGCGCGCAAGGCACTCAGGTAGCCGATCGCCTCGAGCACGTTCGTCTTGCCCTGTCCGTTTGCGCCGAGGAAGAAGACGCGATCGCCCGCAAACTCGAGCGCCGCCGAGCCGATGTTGCGAAAATCCAACAGGCGGAGACGGCGAAGCTTCATGCGGGGGCGGAGCATGCCGGTCGGGCTGGAGCCGGCGCCCGGGATGTCACCCGCCGCCGCGACGCGCGGTCCGGCCGGACCTGCGAGACCGGCCTCACGGTTGCGGCATACCGCCGCCCTCGGTTTGCAGTTGCTCCCACACGTTGGCGATCGCATCGGCCAACAGCCGCCATTCCTGTCGCGTCGTATCCCAGCCCGAACTCACGCGAATCGTGCGCCGGGCTTCATCGGGCTTAAGGCCCATCGCCGCGAGCACATGACTGGGCGACGCCGAGGCCGTGGCGCAGGCGGAACCGGTGGAGACCTCGAAGCCGAGCTTGTCCAGCCGCGCCACCCAGCGCGTGTTTTCATGGGCGGGCAGGCGCAGCGAAACGGTGTTCCAGAGCCGCGCCGCCTCGCCGCCATTCACCCGGGTGCCGGGCACCCGTCGCACGACATCAGCCGCGAACTCGCTGCTCCAGCCAAAGCGCTCAATCGGCGACTCGCCTTCGGCATGTTCGAGCGCCGCCACCATGGCTGCGATGCCGGGAAAGTTTTCCGTGCCGCCGCGCCGGCCGTGTTCCTGCTCGCCACCGCGCTGGCCGTGAAACCCGGTCGCGGCCGGCGGCACACGCAGGAAACCGACGCCTTTCGGCCCGCCAAACTTGTGCGCGCAGCCGACGACAAACGCCCCGGGAGCGAGTCCGCGGGCGGGCATGCGACCAACCCATTGTGACGCGTCACAAAGGTACCACGCGCCGGCCTGGCGGCAGAGTTCGTCGACCTCCGCGGCCGGACCGAGGAGACCGGTTTCATTGTTGGCGGCCATCACCACCACCAGGCCGCCCAGGGCGCCACCCAGACGGGCGCTGACCTCATCCGGGTTGACCCAGCCATCCCGCGTGACACCGAGCCAATGGATGCGTTCACCAAAATGCACCCGGGCGGGTTCAAGCACGCTCGGATGCTCGGTGGGCGACACGACCACGGGTACGTTCTTGGGAAGTACGTCCGCCGCCCAGGAAAGCACGGCGTTGTTTGCCTCGGTCGCTCCGGCGGTGAACACGATTTCCTCCGGCGGCACGCCCAGGTATTCGGCGACCTGGGCCCGGCCGGCCTCGAGCAACCGATGCGCGCGCGCCGAGATCCGGTAGGGACTACTGGGATTTGCCCACACGTCCTCGGTGGCGCGCAGCCAGGCGTCCCGCGCCGCGGGCATCAGGGGAGTCGTTGCGTTGTGGTCGAAGTAAGGCATCGCCGAAGTCCGCGTGTCGGTCAGCCAATGACCGCGCCTGCGGTGATGCAAACCCGGAGCTGCTTTTCCCCGCGCCCCGAAAGAGTCGCCCACGTACCGAGCGCGGCGACATCCGACAACCGACGAAACCGACGAAAACCCAGCAAGACCCGGGAGCGGATCGTGCACCGATCTTTCGGTGCTTCGTGTGTCTCGTGGGCGCACACGCGCTGCTTGAGCGGGATGGGCGTTCGCGTCCGGCAAGGGCCTTCCCGTTTCGCGTTGGCTTTGACGCCCGCATGCGAACCTGCGACGACACGGTCATGCAGCGACAGATCGGAGTGCTCACGAGCGGGGGCGATGCCCCGGGCTTGAACGCCGCCATCCGCGGCGTTGCCAAGGCGGGACAGGAAAGTTTCGAGATGCATTTCCTGGGCTTCCGCGACGGCTTTCGGGGCGTCGTGCAGGATCGCACCATGCCCCTCGAAGGCGCGATGCTCTCGGGCATCCTTACGCGTGGCGGCACGATCCTGGGCACCAGCCGGGACAAGCCCCACAAGATGCCGATCGGCGGACAGACGCTCAACATGATCGACGCCGTCGTGGAAACCTACCAGCGGCACCATCTCGATGCACTCGTGTGTATCGGCGGCGGCGGCACGCAAAAGAACGCCCTGCGCCTGCAGCAGGCCGGATTGAACATCATCACCATGCCGAAGACGATCGATAACGACGTCTTCGGCACGGACATCTCGTTCGGTTTCGACACCGCGCTCGGCATCGCCACCGACGCGATCGACCGCCTGCATTCCACGGCCATGAGCCACGGCCGCATCATCGTCGTGGAGATCATGGGCCACCGCGCCGGCTGGCTGGCGCTCGGGGCCGGGCTCGCCGGCGGCGCCGACGTGATCCTGATTCCCGAGATCGCCTACGACCTGAAGAAAGTCGCGCGGGCGATCCTCGACCGCCACCAGGCCGGGAAGCATTTCAGCATCGTCGCCGTCGCCGAGGGGGCAATTTCGCGGGAGCAGGCGGGCACGATCAAGAAACTCGTGCGCGCCAAAAAAGAGGCGGGCTCGCGGAGCGCAAAACAACGGGCATCGTCGCAGCTTGTCGCGTTTCACAACAAACACGTCAGCCACACCGTCGACCTGACGCGTGAGCTCGAGCGACTCACGGGCCTGGAGTCGCGCCTGACAATACTCGGCCATCTTCAGCGCGGCGGCACACCCTCCGCGGCGGACCGCCTGCTGGCCACGCGGCTGGGCACCGCCTGCGCGGAATTCCTGCATCGGGGCACGACCGGTGTGATGGTCGCCGCCCGCGGGTCCGGCGCCGAGCCGATGCCGCTCGAGAAAGTGGCGGGCAAGAAGAACCTCGTCCCGTCCGACCACGCCTGGCTGCGCTCGGCGCGGCATGTCGGCACGTGCCTCGGCGATTGAACATGGGTTCGGTGGTGCCGCTGGTGGCGCAGGAACCACCGCCAAGGCGACGGGATTGTCATGGAACCTGATCGGGGTGACGTGCGCCTCGTGCGCGAATCCCACACCAGCTTGCGGCCGCCGGCGGTCGCGGAGATCTGGCAGCCCGTCCCTGCGGATACCCTCGCCGGCGCGGTCCTCACGGAAACCCTCGATGGTGGACAGTGTTTCCGCTGGAATCGTAACGCCGGGGGCACGTGGCACGGTGCCTGCGGCCCGATGTCTGCCGTCGTGCGTGAGACCGCCGGAGGCCTGGATGCGCACCTGCTCGCGGGCACGGTCACGGACCTGCGCCGGCACCTGGCCACCGACGTCGACTGGCGCGCCCTGGCGGATCAACTGCCCTGGCGAACCGACGCGCATCTCGCGCGTTGCCTCGCGGCGTTTCCCGGCCTGCGCATCCTCCGGCAACCGTTCGGCGAGACCTTGCTTTGTTTCCTCTGCAGCGCGACCAAGCAGGTCAGCCAGATCAAGCAGATGGCGGAGTTGCTCGCCGCGAACTTCGGTCGTGAAATCGCGGCCGGCGTGCACGCGCTGCCCACCTGGGCGGAACTCGCCGGCGTATCGGAAGGCCGGTTGCGCGCGTGCAAGCTGGGGTTTCGCGCGCGCCACGTCCATGCCGTCGCGCAGTTCCTGGCGGCGCGAACCGGATGGCTGGAGGAGACCGCGGCCCTTCCCTACGCGGACGCAAGGACTCGTCTGCTCACGCTGTCCGGAGTCGGCGAAAAGATCGCGGACTGCGTGTTGCTGTTTGGCGCCGGTCGCCTGCAGGCGTTTCCCGTGGATGTCTGGGTGCTGCGCGCAATGGTGCGGCGCTACGGACTCGAGGGATGGAGCCTCGCTCATGTCGCCCACTTTGGTCGCGCGCACTTCGGTCCGCTCGCGGGACTGGCGCAGCAGTTTCTCTTTGCGTGGGAACGGCGGCATGGAAGGCGCAATGCGACGGACGGCGCCGTCGGCGTCTCCTGATCCGGCGATTTCACGTGCGGTGGATTTGACTCCGGATGCCTGCCGACAAACATGGCGGTCATGAATTCTCGGGGCCGCCTGCCGGATCTGCTGGTGATCGTCGCGAGTGCGTGCGTCCTTTGCGTGCTCGTGCTCCGGGGGGCACCGAGCAAACAGGAAGTCGCGCGCGCGGAGCGGCTCGCGCAGGAGGGCACGCCGGCGGCCCAGGTGGCCTGGGGAATCATGCACGAGAACGGCGACGGCCTGCCGCCGAACGCCACCGAAGCATCGAAGTGGTATCGCCTCGCCGCCGAGCAGGGTGACGCGGAAGGCGCCTTTCGCCTGGGCTGGCTGTATGCGCGCGGCGAAGGGCTGCCGCGCAACCTCGAACAGGCGGCGCATTGGTACGAAATCGCCGCGAAGCAGGGATTCACGACCGCGCAGTTGAGCCTCGGCTGGCTTTACTTCAATGGTGACGGAATCGAGCGCGATGTCGGCCGGGCGGCGCGCTGGTTCACGCTCGCGGCAGATGCCGGCGACGCGAATGCGCAATACACGCTCGGCCTGATCTATTCCGGAACCTACGAGGACGTGCCGGTCGATCGGCCGGCCGCGGCCCGACGTTTCGAACAGGCGGCAAAACAGGGTCTGGCCACGGCGCAGTTCCGGCTCGGCGCCATGTACGCGACCGGCGATGGCGTGACCGCGAACGACGAGGAAGCCTGCTACTGGTTGAGCCTCGCGGTCGCGCGCCTGCCCGAGGGTTCCTTCAAGACCGACGCCGAGACGGAGCGGTCGAAAGTGATGGAGCATCTCAGTTCGGGCCAGCGCGAGGCCATCACGCGGCGCGTGGCGGCATGGAAGCCGTAGCGTGCGGCATCAGCCGTGACCGAACCGTGCGTTCACCCATGACCGCGCTCGTCGCCAAGTACCGTCACGTTTTCGCCATGGGCTTGCAGGGCGGCCTCGTCTACCGGTGGAACTTCCTCGTGCGGGTGTTGTTTTCGCTCCTGCAGCTCGCCGTGGTGACCACGCTCTGGCGCGCGGCCTACGGTGGCAAGGATGAGATTGCCGGCCGCACGCTGCCCGCGATGATGAGTTACTTCGTCGTGATGACGATCGCGAACTACTTCATCAGCGCGTTCAACGAGGACTACCAGATCGGCGAGGAAATTCGCGGCGGGACGATCAATCAGTTTCTCACGAAACCGATCGATTATTTCGGCTACCGGCTCACGCTGTTCTTCGCCAGTCGCGCGATCACGGGCGCCGTGATGATCGTGCCGGTACTCGTCTGCCTGCCGTTGTTGCATGACTTTCTGCCGCATCCGGAGAACAGCCTGCGGTTCCTGATCGCGCTGCCGGCCTTTCTCCTGTCGGCGCTCATCCAGTTCGGCATCGCCTTTTGCTTTGGGCTGCTCGCGTTCTGGTTCCTCGAGATCCAGGGATTCGTCATCCTTTCGCTGGCCGTCGAGACCGCGCTCAGCGGGCAGATGTTTCCGCTGGACCTGCTGCCCGCGGGAGCGTTGGGCGTCCTGCGCTGGCTGCCGTTCTACTATCAGGCGTACTTCCCGGTTGCGATCACCACCGGCGGAGTCGACGCCACGACGATCCGGGAGGGATTCCTCATCCAGCTCGGCTGGGTCGTGGCGATCTTCCTCGCCGGTCGCCTGCTCTGGGTCCGCGGCCTGCGCCGGCACACGGCGGTGGGTGGATGAGACGATTTTCGATTCTCGATTCTCGAATTTCGATTGCCGGGAATCGCAGTCGACCTTGATGCGCACCGACCCCGAAATCGAAAATCGAAAATCGAAAATCACCGATTGATAATTCCCCATGTCTCCCCTCGCCTACTTGCGCATCTGGCTTGCGACCGCCCGCTATTCCGCGGTGCGGGCGATGATGTTCCGGTTCGACTTCTTTCTCTGGCTGGCGGTGGACACGATGTGGATGGTGGTGAACCTCGTGTTCATCGAGGTGCTCTTTGATCACATCAACGCCCTCGCTGGCTGGTCGAAGCACGAGATGCTATTGCTCGCCGGAATTTCGATGCTGATCACGCGGTTGTTCTTCGCTTTCTTTTTCACCAACCTCGTCGCAGTGGACCGCAACCTGCGCGACGGCACGCTCGACTTCTACCTCGCACAGCCGGGAAATCCGCTGTTCATGATCGCAACGCGCAAAGTGGAGTTCGACAGCCTGCTCAACGCGGTGCTCGCGGCCGGAGTGGTGGTTTACGCCATCGCACGCATCGGCCCGCCCGGGCTGCACGTGAGCCTCCTGCAGATCTTCACGTTCATCTACCTGATTGGTTGCGGCCTCGTGATCCATTTCAGTGTGATGGTCATCCTGGTTTCGCTCGCCTTCTGGCTGGATCGCGCCCAGGGCGTGGAGGGTGGCTATTTCGGACTCTTCGAAGTCTCGCGGCTGCCGCGCCAGGCATTGCAGGGTGTCATGGAGGTGTCCTTCGTCTATCTCCTTCCCGCCATCGTGGTCTCGAACGTGCCCGCAGTGACGCTCAAGGATGGGCTGTACCCCGCGGGCATCGCCTGGCTCACCGGGGCCGCCGTGGCCTGGCTCGGGCTGGCGGCAACTTTCTTCCACCGCGGCTTGCGTCGGTATCGCAGCGCGAGTTCATAAGCCACGGTCCGCTCATGGGTGACATGGAGTCAGAACTCATCGCGTTCGAGGAGCGCATCGGTCACCGGTTCAAGGACCGGGCCCTGCTCGAATGCGCGCTCGCCCATCCTTCTCTGCAGCAGGACGAGCCCGGCGCGGAGAACAACCAGCGGCTGGAGTTCCTCGGCGATGCCGTGCTGCAACTGGTCGTCACCGAACGCCTGCACGCCCTCTACCCGGACGAGCGCGAGGGTGACCTCACCCGACGTCGAGCCACGCTCACGCGCGGCGAGTTTCTGGCCGCGCTCGCCCGCGGTTTCGAGGTTCCCCGGGTCTTGCGGGTGAGCCAGGCCGAGCGCGGCACGGGCGGCCACGAACGTGCCGCCGCACTCGAGGACGCCATCGAAGCGCTGGTCGCGGCCGTGTATCTCGACAGCGGCTGGGAGAACACCCGGAGCGTGCTGCTCACGTGGCTCGGCGACATCGACGAACGCATCCGCACGTTTGAACACGGCTCGAATCCAAAGGGCGAACTGCAGGAGCTCGTGCAGCCCCGGCACGGCAACAACGCGCTCGCCTACCGCGTCGTCAACATCGACGGTCCGCCGCACGAACGCCGCTTCGAGGTCGAGGTGCTGATCCGTGACAACGTCGTCGGCCGGGGTACGGGGGCCTCGAAGAAGGAGGCCGAAGAGTCGGCGGCCCGCGAGGCCTTGCGTCACTGGCCGACCGAGGAAGCTTAAGCCCGTGGGTTCGATGCTGCATCCGTCGGTCGGCGGTCGACCCCGCGCGGTGGCCCGCGTGGTCGGCGTGCCTTCAGCTGCCGCGGCCTGCGTACTGGAGGAGCGCATCGCGGCCGCCGGCAACAACGTCAACCTGGTGCTGACGGCCGAAGCCCGGCCCGCCGAACAGCTCGTGGAGGATATCGTCCTCTTCAGCCGGGCTCGCGCCGCCCGTTCCCATGCGCCCGTGCGCTGCATGTTGTTTCCCGAGTTGCACGACGGCGAACCGGACGGGCCGGAGAATTTTGAAATCGCCTGCGATCGGCTGGCAGTCATCGAGGCCCTGGCCGCTGACGCGATCGCGCGGCAAACACCGGCACTCGTGATCGTCACGACGCCAGCGGCGCTTTTGCAGCCGGTGCCCGCGCCGGCGGATCTCGCGCGCGAGACCCTTGCGCTGCGCGTCGGGCAACGGCTGCCGCATGGCGAACTCGTCGCACGACTCGGGACGATGGATTACGACGGAGAAGCGCTTTGCGAAGCGCCCGGCCAGTTCGCCGTGCGCGGCGGCATCATCGACATCTATCCCGTCACCGCCGACCGGCCGTATCGCATCGATTTTTTCGGTGATGAGATCGAGGAGATCCGGGAGTTCGATCCGGTCACGCAGCGCTCGGGTGAGGCGGCCACGGTCGTCACGGTCGCCCCACCTCCGGGCGCTGCGCGTGCCACGGTCACCGCAACCCTCATCGATCACCTCACTGACGTCGCCCATTGGCTGATCGTCGAGCCCGAGGACGTCGCCGCGGCGGTTTCCGAAGGAGGGCTGGCCTCCGACCCGCCCTTCGCCGAAGGCGGGGCGGAGACCCGCTCTACCGGTTGGTCGTCGATGCTGGCCACGCGCGCTGAATGCGACGATCTCTGGACCGAAATCTCCGATCTCGATCTGGGCACCGTTACCGAAGGCGAAGCGGAACCGGTCGCCTACGACGCGGATTCGCTGTCGGCCTATCGCACGATGTCGAATGACATGCGACTGGCGGACGAGCGCCTGATCGAGGAACAGGCGCAACGCGAACGTTTCTTTGGTCATCTGGCTGCATGGTCGCGCGCGGGCGAACGCATCTGCATCGTTCTGCCACGTTCCGGCGAGGAGGCGCGCGTGCTCGAGCTCCTGCGCGAAGACAAGCGACTGGCCGATGTTACGCCGACGTTTCTCACCGGCACGATCAACGAGGGCTTTCGCATCGCATTTCGCGACGGGCACGAACGCCCGGGCTGGCCTGCGCTGCGGAGCGCCAGCGGCCTCGTCGTCGTCAGCGAGGCGGAGATCTTCGGCTGTCGCCGCCGGCGGCGGCCCCGGGGTCGGGCCAAGGCGCAGGTCAACCAGTCGCAGGTCGACCAACTGCTCGATTTTTCCGAGCTCGTCGAAGGCGAGTTCGTCGTCCACCTGCAGCATGGCATCGCGATCTATCGCGGCGTGAGTCATCTCGAGATGAGCGGCGAGACGCGCGAAGTGCTCACGCTCGAGTTCGACGCCGGCGTGACCTTGCACGTGCCGCTGCAGGAATCGCACCTCGTCAGTCGTTACGTCGGCCTCACCAAGACGCCGCCCGCAGCTGGGCCGCGTCGGTTCCGGTCGCTGGGAGAAGGTCCGGGCCGCCGCGGAACGCGCGACGCTCGACTACGCCGCGCAACTGCTCGAGGTGCAGGCGAAGCGCACGCATCATCCCGGGTTTGCCTTTGCCACCGACAGCGACTGGCAGCGGGAGTTCGAGGCGACGTTTCCCTACCGGGAAACCCCCGACCAGATGCGGGCCATCGTGGACGTGAAGGCGGACATGGAAAAGGTCGAGCCGATGGACCGGCTGGTCTGCGGAGATGTCGGCTTCGGCAAGACCGAGGTGGCGCTGCGCGCGGCGTTCAAGGCGGTGATGAGCGGCAAGCAGGTGGCCCTGCTCGTGCCGACGACCGTGCTGGCGCAGCAGCATTTCAACACCTTCCGCGAACGCATGAGCGGATTCCCCGTCGTCGTGGAAATGGTGAGCCGCTTCCGCACCCGTGCCGAGCAGAACCGCATTCTCGCGGCCCTGGTCGAAGGGCGTGTCGACATCCTGATCGGCACGCATCGGCTGATCCAGGCGGACGTGAAGTTCCGGGAACTCGGCCTGGTGATTGTCGACGAGGAACAGCGTTTCGGCGTGAAGCACAAGGAGGTGTTCAAGCACTGGCGCAGCAACGTCGACGTGCTCAGCATGAGCGCGACGCCGATTCCGCGGACGCTCTACCTCGCGCTCACCGGGGCCCGCCAGCTCAGCGTGATCGAGACGCCGCCGGCGGAGCGTCGGCCGATCCAGACGATCGTGAAGTCATACGACGAGAAACTCGTCGCCGACGTGATCCGGCGCGAACTGCGGCGGGGCGGCCAGGTGTACTACCTGCACAACCGCGTGCAGACCATCGATCTCGTCGCCAGCCGGCTGCGCGAACTGCTGCCCGACGTGGCCATCGACGTGGGTCATGGCCAGATGCACGAGCACGAACTCGAGCGCGTGATGCTGCGGTTCGTCGATGGACGCACCGCGGTGCTCGTGTGCACGACGATCATCGAGTCGGGCCTCGATATCCCAAACTGCAACACGATCATCATCGAAGGCGCCGACCGCTTCGGTTTGTCGCAGCTTTATCAGTTGCGCGGCCGCGTCGGGCGTTTTCGCCACCAGGCCTACGCCTATCTGCTCTTGCACCGGCATTCGCGGTTGCTCGACGTCGCGCGCAAGCGCCTGCACGCCATCCGCCAGCACAACCAGCTCGGCGCCGGCTTTCGGATCGCCATGCGCGATCTCGAACTGCGCGGCGCCGGCAACCTGCTCGGCGCCGAACAGAGCGGCCACATCGTCGGCGTGGGTTTCGAGCTGTATTGCCAGTTGCTCCGGCAGAGTATCTCGCGCCTCAAGGGCGAGCCCGCGGCCGAGGCGATCCGCGCCAGCGTCAAGCTGGACTTCATCCTGCTTGGCGAACTACAGGCGGACACGGCGGCTCCCGCCGACACGGGCAATCAGGACGGGTACACGGTGTTGCGCGACCAGGAACTCGAGGCCGGCGCTTGTCCGGTGATGGAAGCGCGGATTCCGGCGGACTACATCGCGGAAGTGCGACTGCGGGTGGACCTCTACCGGCGTCTCGCCATGGCGGAGAATCTCGCCGCGGTGAAGACGATTGCCGCCGACCTTGAAGACCGCTTTGGTCCGCCCCCGGAACGCGTGCGCGCGCTCCTCGCCGTCACCGAGATCCGTTGCCTGGCGGAACTGAGACGCATCCTGTCGGTCGAGACGGACGGCAATCGTCTCAAGCTGCGCCGGGTCAGTTCCCGCCGTGACGATTTCGTGATGGTGGGTTCCAGGTTTCCCCGCTTGACCGCCCGCCAACCCCTCCTAAGGTTAAGGGAAATTAGCACGTTTCTTAACAATCTGTCTTTCTGAAGGTTCCATGCTTCGCCCCTATTCTTTTTGTCTCGCCGTGGTTCTGACATGCGTGGCCGGACCCATTTCCGGTCCGGCCGCCGAGGGAGGTGTAAACCCGCCTCAAATCGGCGCCCGTTTCGCCAACGGCATTGCGGCGATCGTGGAGAACAAGATCATCACGGTCGGCGACATCAAGCGCCGGATCGAACCGCTGCTGCCCCAGGTGATCAGCGAGTCGAAAGATCAGGAGGAGTTCGACCGGACCCTAAAGCAGCTCGAGGACACCGTCATTCAGAACCTGGTCGACGAGGCGCTGATCGTAAAGGACTTCTATTCCGACGAGAAGCGCCGCATCCCCGACAACTACGTCGATAATTCAATCAAGGAACGGATGATCACGGATTTCGATGGTGATCGTTCGAAGTTCCTGGCCTACCTGAAGGAGATCGGCAAAACGCACCTCGAATATCGCGAGATGGTGCGTGACGAGATGATCGTCCAGTACATGCGCTCCCAGAAGCGCAAGACGGAGACGATGGTCAGCCCGGTGCAGATCGAAAACTACTACACTGAACATCGGGACAAATTCTTCCAGGATGACGCCGTCCATCTCCGCTTGATCCGCCTTTCACCCGTGGCCGACGAGAGCGCGGCCGTCCTGCAGCAGACCGCGGACACGATCATGAGCGAGCTGCAAAAGGGAAAGGACTTCGGCGAACTCGCGAAGCAGTATTCGCAGGACAGCCACAAGAATCAGGGTGGCGACATGGGTTGGATCGCCAAGAAGGACCTCGTGGAGGACCTGGCCACCGCGGCCTTCGCGCTCGACGAGGGGCACTTCAGCCAGCCGATCAAACTCGGGAAGGACATCTTCATTCTCTTCATCGAAGAGAAGCGCCTGGCCGGCATTCGTCCGCTCGACGACGTGCGTGATGAGATTGAAAGCACGCTGGTCAGCCAGATGGCCCACAACGCGCAGGAACGCTGGCTCGAGCGCCTGCGGCGCAACGCTTACGTGCGTTACTTCAACTGAGGCATCGAAAGCTCCGGTCCCAAGGCCCCGGCCTGCCTTTGGTCGCGCCGCAGGCGGTGGGGAATTCCGCGGCTCAGTTCTCTTCCGTCGCACCCGTGCCGTAGAGGCGGTCGCCGAAATCGCCCAGGCCGGGCAGGATGTATTTCTGGGCGTTGAGCTCGCGGTCGAGCGCCGCCGTGAAGATCGCGAGATTCGGAAACCGCGCCTGCAATCGCTGCACGCCTTCGGGCGCGGCGACCAGCGCCAGCAACCGGACGTCACGGGCCCCGGCGCTCGACAACATGTCGACCGCAGCCTCCGCTGATCCGCCGGTCGCGAGCATGGGATCAACAATCAGCACGGTTCGCCCGCCCACCGGCGGCAACTTGCAATAGTAGGTGCGCGCCACCGCGGTGGTATGGTCGCGCTCCAGTCCAACATAGCCGACGGTGATGCGCGGAAACATATCGGTCACCGCCTCGAGCATGCCGAGCCCGGCCCGCAGGATGGGGACGACAACCAGATCGTTGGCGAGGACGCGCCCGACGGACATTTCCAGCGGCGTCGCGATCGCCAACTCCCGGGTCGGCAGATCACGCGTCGCTTCGATCACCAGAAAATTCGTCAGCCGCTTGCAGAGCACGCGAAACTGCGCCGGCTCCGTCGTGCGATCGCGCAGGCGCGTCATCCATTGGTCGACGACGGGATGATGCAGGACAGTGAGGGGCATGAATGGGGGAACGCGCAGCTCAGTGGATCTTGAAGAACACGGTAACGTGCACGCCGCAGCGTACACGCTTGCCATCGCGGGTCGCCGGCACGTAACGCAAGCGTCGCACGCCCCGCATCGTGGCATCGCCGAATCCCGGCGCGGATGCAGAGACGATCGCGAGATCGCGCGGCACCCCGAAATCGTCCACGACGAACGACACCTCAGCGGTGCCTTCGATGCCCTGCGCCAGCAGGACCTCCGGGTAGCTGATGTCCGGGACGGTCGCGAGACGCGGAACTTCCTCGACCGTCGTCGTCACCCGCATCCGCCCGAATTCGACCTCGCCGCGATGTGTGGTCGAGACCGCGCAGCCGGCCAGGATCAGCACGGCGGCCAGCCCGATCATCGTTCGCCCTCGAAGCCGTTCTGCCATGGTCGCATGCTGGCGGGTTCCGTGTCAGTCCGCTACACCAAAAACGCGGCCAGACACGCGGTAAACAGGCACCCGATCGTGCCGCCGATCATCGACTTGAAGGCCAGCGACGCGAGTTGGGTGCGCTGCGACGGCACCAGCGCTCCAATGCCGCCGACCTGAATCCCCATCGAGACAAGGTTCGCAAAGCCACAGAGCGCGTAGGTGACAATGATGATCGAACGCGAGTCCGTCATCGAGCCGGCGGCCCGCATCTTGGCGAGCGTATCGTAGGCGAAGAATTCGTTGAGCACGAGCCGCTCGCCCAGCAGTTGTCCCACCGACATCCAGTCGCCCGGCGAAACACCGAGCAGCCAGGCCACCGGCGCGAAGATCAACCCCAGCACAAACTGCAGGGAAAAGCTCGTGTAGGCGCCACCGGTCCACGCGGCGATCGCTCCATTGAGGCCGGTCCATTCGCCGACACCGGCCGAAAGCATCCAGTTCAGCAGCGCCACGAGCGCGGTGAACGCCAGCAGCGCACCCGCAACGTTGACGGCAAGTTTGACGCCGTCGGTCGTGCCGATGACCGCAGCGTCGAGCAGGTTTGAGCCCAACCGCTCGCGCGGCACGAGCAGCTCGGTGTTGATCTCCGCGATCTCGGGCACGAGCATCTTCGCCGCCACGATCGCGGCCGGCGCGGAAAGGATGGAGGCCGTGAGCAGATGGGTCGCGAACGCGAGCTTCGCCGCCTCGTCCTCGCCGCCCAGCATGCCGATGTAGGTTACGAACACCCCGCCGGCGATGGTCGCCATGCCGCCGGTCATGAGCGTCATGATCTCCGACCGGCTCATGTTCGACGAGATACGGACGGATGATCAGCGGCGCCTCCGTCTGGCCGATGAAGATGTTGGCCGCGGTGGCGAGGCTCTCCGCACCCGAGAGGCGCATCGTTTTGTTCATCATCCACGCGAACGCGAATACCACGCGCTGCAGGATTCCGAGATAGTAGAGAATCGAACTGAAGGCCGCGAAGAAGACGATCGTCGGCAGCACCTGCACCGCGAAGATGTATCCCCAGGCCTGGTGTTGATCGAGCAACTGCGGACTAAACACAAAGGCGGCTCCTTCCTTGCTGAAATCCAGCAGGTGGACGAAGAAACCCGCCACGCGTTTGAACCCTCCCGCCACGAAGGGCACCTTCAACAACAGCACCGCGAGCACGACCTGCAGGCCCATGCCCCCGGCCACGAGACGCCAGTTTATGCGGCGGCGGTTTTCGCTGAACGCCCAGCACAGGCTGAGGAACACGCCGATCCCGAGCGCGGCCCGCAACATCGAGGAGAGGTTTCCAGCCATGAGGGGAAAATGCAGCGCGCAGCCTGCCGCCGACGCCCGACGCGTCAATGCACGAGGGCGTCATTCCGGACGGGGCCACCCCTGGGTGGACCGCGAACGACAAAAGTCGCCCCTCCATTACTTCTCGAGAATGGCACTGCCCGGCGCGTCAATACATGACACGATCGATGCAGGGCAGCGTCGGCGGAGGATCAGGCGTCCACCAGTCCTCGCCTGCGCATTTCCGACCAGATATAGCGAAAGCTCCGCGCGAAGGCCGCCGGCTCCCGTGCCAGCCGCGCATTGATTTCGGCCGGCGTATACCAGGCGCCCGTCTCGAGTTCGTCGGGGTTGAGCCCAAACTCCCGACCGTCCCAGGCGGCGCGATAGACCCGGACGAATTCCTGCCCGAGTTCATCGCATGCCGGCAGCTTGAACAGCGGCTCCAGCGGCACCGGCGCCACCCAACCGAGTTCCTCGCGCAGCTCGCGCGGCGCGCAATGATCGTACCCCTCGCCGCAGTCGACGTGGCCCGAGGCGGACGAGTCCCACGCCCCTGGCGCCGAATCCTTGCGCCGCGATCGCTTCTGCAGGAACAGCCGCCCCTGTTCGTCCCAGACCAGGACATGAACCGCCCGATGGCGCAACCCGTCCCGGTGCACGACCGCACGCCGCTCCCGACCCGTCACGCGGTCCTGTTCGTCGACAACATCAAACCATTCCTCACCCATGCCCCACTCAACAAGCACGAATCAGCGACGCCCGAAAACCGAATTCCGGCCGCCAGGCTCCCCCCACGTCACCCTTGCCCCCATCCGGATGCCCCGCCACCGGCCCGGGGCGACTTTGGCTCAAACCATGTTACGTACGTAACACGGTTTGAGCCACGGTGTTCACCGCCGAAAGGAGCGCTCCGAGCTCGGGGAGGTGGGGCAGGATTCTCGGCGGGACGCAGAAAAGGGTTTCCCTTCGTGCCCGGCGTGTGCTCCGTGTTGACCTTTCACCCGACTCCCCATGGCCAAGATCGAAATCGAACTCGTTGCCGAAGTTTTGCAGGAAAACGACCTGGACAAGTCCACCGTCGACCGGATCGTGCGGCAGCTCACGCGCGCGGCTGAAAAGGCCGCCGATGAGGCGGCCGCGGAGCGCGAGCCGCAGGTGAAGAAACAGTGGGTAATCGTGCTTTCCGATCCGCGCGGCGACATTCCCGACGAGGATTTCGTGGGTTGGGTGCTCCAGATCCCGGAAAACGACGCGCCGGCCACGGCTGCGGAACGACTGGTCCGGTCGGCCCACACGTACAACGCCACGCGCCGCGGTCAGAAGTATCCGGCCAAGAGTTTTGCCGAAGCCTGCGAGGTGGTGGGCGGGAAGTTTCTGAAGGAAAACAGCGTGTCGGTGAAAACGAAGTTGCCCGTCACCGTCCTCAAGACCGACAACGAGCTGCCGCCTGACATCGCGGGCAAAATCTCGATGGATGAGCTGCGCAGCCACCGACGCTAACGCCGCACTAGAAACGCGGGCGCCGCCGTGATCGCTGCTCTCGCGACAAGGCGTGGGAACCCGTTTGTTTCGGCCCACTTGCCGACATGGACTCGCGTGGGATTACGTCGGATTTACCGTGTTTACCAACACGGTCCTTAGAGGTGAATTTCCAGCGTCGATGGCAGATTTGCTCATCATGCCCATCGTTCATGCAACCGCACCCGGACCGGTCCGATCCCCCGGCTTCCGAACCTCTGATGTCGACGTCGCTTATCAGCGTATCAGCGATGGCCGCTTCGTCGCATGCAGCCGCCCGGGCAGCCATTGTCCATGAAGTCTCCCACTGATATCACCGAGGTTGACGGGGTCACGGTCATCACCGCTGATCGCCCCAAGGGCATGAAGCCGGTCGGTGTCCTCATCGTCGAAGATCACCTCGCCCTGCGCCAGTTGCTGGCTTCCCACCTTATCGCCTCGGCGTGCTACGAAGTGGTTGGGCAAACCTCGAGCGGCCGCGAGGTCGCGCAGGAATGCGATCGCCTCAAGCCGCACGTGCTCATTCTCGACCTCGATCTTCCGGATCAGGACGGGCTCGACGCGGTGGCCGAGGTCCGCACCCGCACGCCCGAGACCCAGATCCTGATCTTTTCCGCTCTGACCGATGCGGCCACGGTGCGCCGCGCGCTCGAACTCGGAGCCTGCGGGTTCGTCGAGAAGTGTGCCGGCATCGACACGCTCGACCGCGCCATCGCAGCTGTCTCGCTTGGTCAGCCGTTCTTTGGGGACCATATCCTGCAGACGCTGCCCGCCGTGGTTCGAGGAGCGGGACAATCCACGGTCCCCTGCCTTTCCCCCCGGGAATGCGAGGTGCTGGCGCTCGTTGCCAACGGGCACAGCAGCCGGGAAATCGCAGACGGTCTCGGCTTGAGCGTGCGCACGGTGGAAAACCACCGCAGCAACATCATGCACGCACTTGGCGCCCGGAACACGGCCGACCTCACCCGTGAGGCGATGCGGCTGGGCCTGGTGTCAGTGGATCGACGTGCACGCCGCTAACCGGTAGGGGCCGAAACCACCGCACTGCGAGTTCCCCGGCGGGGGCGGTAGGGATCGTCCCTAAAGTATTTCCGCCGGAAGATTGCTACACTAGAAGGCTGGCTGCGGACACGGGTCCGCGGTCGCCCTGTCGTGCCCTTTCTTTCCTTACTCGCTTTTGTCGCCGCCGCGGTCAGCGCCGTCATGGCGATCGTGGCCGTCCTGCGCGGGCGATGCACCCTGGACCGCGGAGCATTCGCCGCCGGCATGGTCCTGCTGGGAGCCGAGGCGGTGTTCACGGGGCTGACGCTGCGCAGCGACACCCTGGCCGACGTGCTTTTCTGGCAGACCGCCGCACACATCGTGCAATCGTTTTTGCCCGCGACCTGGCTGCTCTTCAGTCTCGTCTATGCCCGGGGCAACGCCCGGAAGTTCCTGTCGCGCCAGCGGTACATGATCGCCGGCGGGTTCGTCGCCGCGACGCTTCTTTCGAGCCTTTTCTGGCGGGACATGGTCATGGACATCACGCTGGACCGGTCGACGGCGACCTTGGGATGGCCCGGACTGCTCGTGCACGTCGGTCTGCTGATGGGTTTCATCTTCGCCCTGATGGACCTGGAGCGCACCTATCGGACCGCGGTGGGCATGACGCGCTGGCGGATCAAGTACATGCTATTGGGTCTGATGGTGCTGTTCGTGGTTCGCATCTACACCAGCAGTCAGGCTCTCCTCTACAACGCAGTGGACCTGTCGCTCGTCGGCATCCAAACCGCGGCGCTCCTGCTGGCGCAAATCCTGATGGTGCGGTCATTCGTGCGCGCCGGTCACTTCTCCGCCGATCTGTATCCCTCGCAATCGGTGCTGCGGGGCTCGATCACAGTGATCCTCGCGGGGGGATACCTGCTGGTGGTGGGCGTGCTCGCCAAGTTTGCGGCCACCCTCGGCGCCACGGAACATTTCCCGTTGCAAGCGTTCGTCGTGCTGCTCTCGCTGGTGGTCCTCGCCCTCGTCATCCAGTCCGACCACGCGCGCATGCGGCTGAGGCGATTTGTCAGCCGCCATTTCCAGCGGCCACGGGTCGATTTTCGCACGACCTGGCAGAAGTTCGCCGCTCATGCGACCACCGCGGAAGACAGCACCTCCCTCTGTCGCAACGTCGTGGCTTTGATTGCCGAGACGTTCGAGGTCCTGTGGGTAACCGCCTGGATCATGGGAGATCGCCGCGACGCGCTGATCATCGCCGCATCGAGCGACTCGGCGACGGCCGACGCGCCGGAACCGCTGGCGGACGCCCATGCGGTGTCGGATCTTGTGCGTTACTTCCATGATCACCCCGAGGCGATCGATCTTGAAGACGTCAAGGTCCCGTGGACGGAGGCACTGAAGCACTGGCATCCCAACGCCTTCACCACCGGAGGCCATCGTGTGGCCATTCCGTTGATCGCGCGCGGTGAACTCCTGGGCTTGATCATGGTGGGGGATCGCGTGGGCGGTGAGATTTTCACGCCAGCCGATCTCGACGTGTTCAAGTGCGTCGGCGACCACGTGGCCGCCAGCCTGCTGAATGCCCAACTCGCGCAGCGCCTGCTGCAGGTGAAGGAACTCGAGTCGTTTCAGCTGATGGCCACCTTTTTCGTCCACGATCTCAAGAACGCCGCCAACACGTTGAATCTCCTGCTGCGCAACCTGCCCGAGCACTTCCACGAGGCCGAGTTTCGCGAAGATGCGCTGCGGGGTTGCGCCAAGACCGTCGACCACATGAACAGCCTGATCAGCCGGCTGACTGAATTGCGCCAGGAGCTGCGGGTGCAACCCACGGCAACCGACCTGAACGATTTCGTCCGCCGCGCGCTCGCGGAATTCCCCGCCTCGGACGCGATCACGGTCACTCAGGACCTGCGGCCGACGCCCCCGGTCCTGCTCGACGCCGAACAGATGCGCAAAGTTGTCGCGAATCTGCTGCTCAACGCGCGCGAGGCGATCAGCACAACGGGCACGATCCGGGTGACGACCCATCGCCAGAACGGCAAAGTCGAGCTGGCCGTCGCCGACACGGGATGCGGGATGAATCCGGAGTTCGTTCGCAAGTCGCTTTTCCGCCCCTTCCAGACCACCAAGCAACGTGGTCTTGGCATCGGCATGTTTCAAACCAAGATGATCGTCGAAGCCCATGGTGGCCGCATTGATGTCGACAGCGCCCCGGGGCGCGGCACCACGTTTCGAATTAGCCTGCCATGTCCGGAACCGAGCGCGTGAAACCTGTACTGCTCCTCGTCGACGACGATGACGAGATTCGCACCCAAATGAAATGGGCGCTTTCCGGCGCCTACGAGATCGTGCCGGCCGCCAACCAGGAGGACGCGGTCTCGCTCTTCACCCGCCGGCGACCTCCCGTCGTGCTGCTTGACCTGGGCCTGCCTCCGAACCCGAACACACCGGACGAAGGCCTCGCGGTGCTCAACCGGATCATCGAACTTGATCCCGGATGCAAGGTCATCGTGGTGACGGGACAGACGGAACGCGAGGTGGCGCTGCGCGCAATCGGCCAGGGAGCCTATGATTTCCTTTGCAAACCCGTCGACACGGACCTGCTGCGCCTTCTGCTCACCCGTGCCTTCCATGTCGCCACCCTGGAGCGCGAGCACCGCGAACTGCAACTCCGCATGCAGGATGATGCCTTCGAGGGCATGCTGGGAACGAGCGCGCGCATCCAGAAGGTGTTCGAAGCACTGCGCAAGGTGGCGACGACGGATGCCCCCGTCCTCGTCCTCGGCGAGAGCGGCACGGGCAAGGAGATGGTTGCACGCGCGATTCACCAGCGCAGTGTGCGCCGGACGGGACCTTTCGTGGCCATCAACTGCGGCGCCATCCCGGAAAATCTTCTGGAGAGCGAACTATTCGGACACGAAAAGGGTGCCTTCACCGGGGCGCATGTGCAGCGCAAGGGTCGGGTTGAACTTGCCGCCGGAGGCACGCTCTTCCTCGACGAGGTCGGCGAACTGCCGCCCCTGCTCCAGGTCAAGCTGCTCCGGTTCCTCCAGGAACAGTGCATCGAGCGGGTCGGCGGCCGCCAGGAGATCGCCGTGGACGCCCGGGTCGTGGCCGCGACCAACGCGGACCTGAGCAAGGTGATCGCGCAGGGCGGATTTCGTGAGGACCTCTACTACCGGCTTGCTGTCGTGGAGTTGACTTTGCCACCCCTGCGGGAGCGCGACGACGACATTCGTTTGCTCGCCCAATCCTTCCTCGGGCGTTACGCCGCCGACGCCGGCAAGACGGGGATTGCGTTCGGCGCCGATGCCCTCCGCGCCATCCTGCGTCACGCCTGGCCGGGCAACGTGCGCGAATTGCAGAACCGCGTGCGTCGCGCCGTTATCATGACTGAATCGAAACGGATCAGCGCGGCCGATCTGGAACTGGACGGCGCCGGTACCGGAGTCGCTGTCATCGGCCTGAAGGAGGCGCGCGAAAACGTTGAACGCGAGCTCGTCACGGCGGCCCTGCGCAAGCACGGGGGCAAGATCGCACCGGCGGCGGTCGATCTCGGGATCAGCCGGCCGACCTTCTACGAGTTGATGGAGAAACTCGGTGTTCCCCGCGGCGACACGAACCGCGACTGACGCGGTTCATCACGCGGGTGGGAACCCGGAGGCGCAACCGTGTCTCGGAGGGTTTCTTCCCGTCCACCCGCCAACCCCGCCTTGCAACCGCGGCTGAGTACTTACGGCAATCGCGTCATCACTGGACGCTGTAGACTTCGACCAGCGCATTGCCCGTGGCACCGTTGACGCCGGAAACGACCACCGTGTAGACGCCGGGATTCATCGTCACGACCGCGGCCGCATCCTTGCTGCCGGCCGGCAGCGGAAACGCGGATACCTGCGTGGCCACCGCGGCGATCTCGGCGGCGTCCGGTTCCTGGCTCCAGTTATCGTGCGTCAGCACGAGCGTGTCCGTGCCATCGGCATTGCGTCGATAGATATCCATTTTCGGATCGGTGACGGTGTTCGCGACGTTGTAGGGCGCCGGCGCCAATCCCGGTCCCACGGCCCGGATCAGCAGCGTTTTCGGTCCCTCCTGCGAGACGACAAAACCCGAGATCATCACCTCGCCGCCCGTGCCGACGTAGCCCCGGTTCGACATGTTGATCAGACTTGAACCCGAAGTGCCGGTATCGGCGTCGTAGATCTCGACGATCACGAGTCCATCCGCGCCCGTCGCATCGTCGGCCATGATGGTATATTGGCCCGGGGCAAGATCGAGCAGGAGCACGGCATCATGACTGCCTTCCACAAGCGGAAATGCCGACACCTGATCAGTCACCTGGCGGATCTCGGCAACGTTGGCGTTCGAGCCCCAGTCGCTGTTATTCGCGACGTCGACAAACGCGGCGCCGTTCCAGCGTTTGAGGGTCATCTGCGGATCCGGCAGGGCACCGGCCATGTTGAAAGGATCGGCCTGCAGTGTCGGACCCACCACCCGCAACAGCACACGCTTGTTCTGCGTCCCGGAGACGACGAAGCCGGGAATCAGACTCCCGGACCCTTGCCGGAACATGACGCGTGACGACAGATTCAGCATGCCGGAGCCGTCGGATGTGGCGCCGCCAAAAGTCACGGTGAAGCTCGAGGTGCTGGTGTTCAGGCCATCGCTCACGCTGACGGTGATCGTCGCCGATCCGGATTGTCCGTTGGCCGCAAAGACCGTGATCGACCGGGAGGCGCCCGAACCGGAGATCGCGATGTTCGAATCCGGTACCAGCGTCTGGTTGGACGAGGACGCGGACACCGTCAGCGCCGAACTGGAGCCGGAAATCGTAAAGGAAATCGGTCCCACCTGACCGCCGGAACTGGTCGTCTGGTTCGCGATGCTGGCGACCGTGGGTGTCGTGTTGCTCGCCGCGACCGGGGCGATTGCCATATTCGAGACGGTCACCGACGCGCCTGCCGGAGTGGGTCCCACCAGGACGTTCAACGTGTCGAGACTGGAGACGGCATCCTGTTCCGTGCGGAAGCCCCAGTTGCTGCCCAAGGCAATCTCAGTGCCACCAGGGGGAGTCACGTAAATCGAATAAGCGTGTGCGGGAACATCGACGACAAGGCGAAAGGCGTAGGTGTCGCCAGCCACGTATGGAACCGTCGAAGCGGCGCTGTAGGTCCCGCCGTTGCGGGCATCAATGGTGCCCGCAGAAGAAAAACGCACGATTGCAGCAAGTCCGGCGTAGTCGGCGGGCTGTCCGAGCGCCAAACCGATCACCCCGTCCATGTTCCCGCTCGACGGGGTTGCCTGGAACGTCAGGGAAAAAGCGCCACTCAGTGACGAACCCAGGGCGATCGAAGCCATGCCCCCGCCCGCCGAACCGGTGATTGAACCGTTGATACCATCAGGCTGATTCGAGGACAGCGGAAGGATCACCGAGGCCGTGTTCGATACCTGAATCGCCCGCGGAATTGTATGCACGAACCCGATAATTGTAGGTGCCGCCCGTGCTCACGCCGGTGTCGATGTAGGAGACGACATTGGCCGTCACGGTGGCAATCTGGGCAAATGCACCGGAACCGGTGGCGCGTTCGATCTTGAAACCGGACTCGTTGTTGGAGCCGTCTGCCCAGGTGAGGGAAACCTGCACCGCCCGGGCTTCGCTCGCGCCCAGGGCCAGCATGAGCAGAAGTCCCCCACCCCACCGAAGAAGTCCGGAAAGACCGCTCCAACCACCCTGTTTGCTGAATGCGCAGTTCTTCACTAAGCGCATCCCTTCGAATGGTTGAGTCCACGCTGAAGACCCCTCCGGGCATTTGACCGCTAATTGCGAATACCTGAGTGTTTCCCGCGAGCGGCTGCGGGAATCCCGGCGACCGCCTCTGTGTAGTTACCGGCGAGACACGACCGAAGAGGCGTGATTTTCACCTCTCCAATGGCGCGATCCTCCGGTCGCGCGCCAGCGAAGTTCGCCCGTTCGGCCCGTCACCACCGGAAAACTACCTACGGGGCAGTGTAGAGTTCCATCAACGCCACGCCGACGTCCGGATTTCCGCCAGGCGTGATCGGCGCGCCCCGGACGATCAAGGTATACGCCCCCGGCAATAGGGTCGCAACCAAAGCGGCGTCACGGCCGCCCGGCAACAGTGGAAACGTCGCCAGGCCAGCCGATACACTGGCCGTGTAGTCGTGGTCGGGATTGTCCTCCCAGTTGTCGTTGGACAGGATCAAGCGCTGCTCTCCCGACCCGTCTGCACCATAAATCTCCATGATCGGATCGGCCAACGCGCCGGCTACGTGGTAAGGCGCCCCGGCGAGCTGCGGACCTATGGCCCGTAAAAGGAGCGTCAAAGGGCCCTCTTGCGAAATCACGAAGCCCAGGATCATCACGTTCTCTCCGGTGCCCACGTAGCCGCGGTTCGACAGGTTGGACAGGGATGCACCCGACGAATTCGGATCGACATCGTAGAGTTCGACCAATGACACGCCCTTCCGATCAGCCTCGTCGTCGACCACCATGGTGAATTGTCCAGGGGAAAGGGACACGAGCAACGCGGCATCCCTGGACTCCCCGGGGAGTTCGAAAGCACCGACGGCTGCGGCCGCCGTCTGCACGGCTTTGGTGTCCACGCGGGAACTCCAGTCCGTGCTTTGGGCGATGTTCGCATAGTCGCGGCCCGTCCACGTCTTCAATGTCAGCCGGGGATTCGGCAACGGCACCGGAATGTTGAACGGCGCCAGGGTCAGGGTCGGTCCGACCGCGCGTATGAGCAGGTGTTTCGTTCCTGTCCCAGAGACCACCAAGCCGGGAATGAGCACATTGTCGGCCTTTCCGCACCAGGCCCGCGTGGACAGGTTGAGTAACCGGGAGTTGCCGGCCTTCGCGGAATCCACCGTCACGGTTGCGTTCTCGCTCATCACCGACAGGCCCGCGGAAGTGGCGCGCACCCGGTAGGATCCCGCGTGAAAACGCTGGGCGCTGGGAATGACGAGCTCAGGACTTGTCGCACCCGCGATCTCGTTTCCGTTCTGCAACCACTGGTATGCAACGGTTCCGGGCGCTTTGGCGGCCGCGCGCAACACAAACTGCGCTCCCGCACCGACGTGCGTGGAGGCGGGAGCGACCGTGAACACCGGCGCTGCTTCGGTCACAGCGACCTTCACCTCAAAATTGAGCTTCGTCACCAGTGCTCCGTCGGAGATGGTGATGGTGATCGTCGTCGAACCCGCGCGTGCGGCCGATGTGTCCACCGTCAACGTGCGGCTCGTGCCGGTACCATTCAGTTGGAGGGCGGATAGCGGCACGACCGCTGAATTTGACGACGCGATTTTCACTACCGGCCCGCTTGGATTCACTCCCATGCTGGTAATCTTGATGGGAATCACGTGGGCCGTGGTTCCGAGCGGTACGCTCTGGTTCGCGATCGCGGCGATCCTTGGTCCCACGAGGTCGGCGGCAAGCGCAAGCAGGCGCGCGGACGCGGTGTTCGAATAGCCGGACGAGCCAGCCTTATTGAAGGCGCGAATACGGTAGCTGTAGAGAATGTCCGGCCGCGCATCAGTGTCGATGTAGCTGGTCGAATTCTTACCGACGCTTGCGATCTGCTTCCAGCTTTCACGAGCGGAACTGCGCTCGATGCGGAACCCCGCCTCGTTGTCGGAATTGTCCCGCCACGTGAGACGAATGTCGCTCGCCAGCGCGGAGGCAGCGAAAACCGCGAAGGCGAGCGCGGCAATCATCCGTCTTCGATGATTGCCGCCCGCAGAAATCCTGGGGCGGATCAGCGAGGTCTGGCTCGGGGAGCAAGCGGCGTTTTCGTTTCGGGAAGGTTGGTCGGTGCGGCAGCGGATATGTTCAACCACGTCGTTGGCAGTCGGTGATGTTGGGAGCGCTCGGGGGCGTCACGCTCGGGACGGTTCAAGGTAGATCCGCGGGTCCGACCGCACTTCACGTGTCGTGTGCCGAGTTTTCCTGCAAAAAGCATCGTAGTCTCCCCATTTTCCCCTGCAATTAGCACGACTGATGTCGCGTGCCTCATGAATTGGAGACGTTGCCGTGCAAGTTACGGCCGCCATGGTCTTGCCGTTGCTCCTGCCGACATGAAAGCGGCTTCATCGGCGAACGCCCTCCGCGGTGAATCCGCACGTGGGGACCAGTTCCGCAATGGAACGCTCGCGCGTTCCGCTACGGAAAACGCAACTGCAGCTGCTCCCGCCGGGCTGTCCACTCTCCCGCCGATCCTCACGCCGACTGCCGGGCGTGTACGGCGGTCACGCCGACGTCACATCATAGACCACGACCTTCGACCAGAGCGGCGAGCAATCCTGCACGAATTTCTGATGGATCGAATGCGCCTGATAGGTGTTCTGCGCCTCGATGTCGTCGAAGAAGAACAGTTCCGAGGCGCTGTAACTGTCGTCGACGACGTCTCGTTTTTCCGTCGGAGCGGGCACCCCGAGGTGCAGCGCGCGCACCGTCGGAATCGCGGCGAGCGTCCGCAGGCCGGCGAGCAGCTTGTCGAGGTCCGCCTGCGAATGCGGGTTTTTCAGCCAGAAGAAAACGTGGTGAACGATCGGGGGAAGGTTGCCTTGCATGGAAATGAGGGTGTCAGCCGCAAACCGGACACGTGGGGGTGCGGGAACCGGATGGCGGAAGACGGCGAAAAAACGCACGTGGTCACGCTGTAAACGGGAAATCCCATGGTCCGACGGAAAACCGGGCCACGCTTGCCCAGGTCAACGGCGCTCGTGGAAACCTGCCAGCACGAGAAAAGTGCGGCCCCGAACCCGCATCACCCGCCGTAAGGCATTGCCAAGCGCTCCGTCGTTTTTTCCCTTAGCGGCTTATGAATCCCCCCCGTCCGTGGGCCGGCAAAGTCACCGCGGAGATCGGCCAGGCCGTCCTCGGCCAGGCCACCGTGGTCGAACGCCTGTTGGTCGCGCTGCTTGCCAACGGCCATGTGCTGCTCGAAGGCATGCCCGGTCTGGCGAAGACGCTGCTCGTGCGGAGCCTGGGTGCGGCGCTGGGACTGAAATTCGAGCGCATCCAGTTCACGCCCGACCTTCTGCCGAGCGATGTCGTCGGCACGATGGTGTTCCAGCCGCACAGCGGGCAGTTCGTCCCGCATCTGGGCCCGATCTTCGCCAATCTGGTGCTGGCGGACGAAATCAATCGCGCTCCCGCCAAGGTCCAGAGCGCCCTGCTCGAGGCGATGCAGGAACGCCAGGTGACGATCGGCGGCACGTCGCACCGACTGCCGCATCCGTTTTTCGTGATGGCGACACAGAATCCCGTCGAACAGGAGGGCACGTATCCGCTGCCGGAGGCGCAACGCGACCGTTTCCTGTTCAAGCTCGTCGTGGATTACCCGGCGGAGGCTGATGAGCGCGAGATGATGCGCCGCTGGGGCCAGGTGACGAGGCAACCGGAACTCGCCGCCGTCTCGAACGACGCCGAATTGCTCGCCCTGCGCGAGGAGGTGGACGCGATTCACGTGGCCGACAGCATCCAGGACTACGCCCTCGCGCTGGTGCGCGAGACCCGGGCAATTGCCGTTGGCGTCAACAACGGACACGGCGGTGGAGGCGGCGCGGCGAGCACGCGCCCGCTGCTCGCCTACGGCGCGTCGCCCCGCGCCTCGATCGGCCTCTACCAGGCCGGCAAGGCCCTCGCGTGGCTCCGCGCTCTCGATCACGTGCCACCGGCGATCATCCAGGATATTTTCCTCGACGTGATGCGCCACCGCATCGGCCTGACTTACGAAGCCGAGGCCGAAGGACTCAATGCCGACGCCATCCTGCGGCAGGTGCTCGACCGCACGCCGGTGCCGGAAGGTGCCGTGCACCAGCGCGCGTCATGATGGTCCTCGCGGCAAAGCGGGAGCCGGCTCGCACGCGGACTGCGTCCGGAGGTTTCCTCAAGGTGCGGACGCATGGTGGGCGTCTCCAGGACCGCGGGAGATCCGATCACTGATGCCGGCGCCGGCTGCTCGTCCGTCGTCCACCGACAGCGCGCGCAACCTCGCGTTGCTGCGCCGCCTCGAATGGCGCGTCCGGCACGCCGTGGCCACCGTGCTCACCGGGGAATATCGCTCGTCGTTTCGGGGCCGGGGCATGGAGTTCGACCAGGTGGTCAAGTACACCTTCGGGGACGACGTGCGCGACATCGACTGGAATGTCACCGCCCGCCTCGGCGAACCCTATCGCAAGAAATTTGTCGAGGAGCGCGAGGTATGCCTGCTGCTCGTGTTCGAGGATTCGCCGGCGTTGCAGTTCGGTTCAGCCGATCGCACGCGGCGGGAAACCCTCCTCGAACTCGCTGCCTTGCTGATGCTGCTCGGCGCCGTGAACCGCGATCGCGTCGGTCTCATCTACGCCTCCCCGACGGGTCACTGGTTCCAGCGTCCCCTGCCCGGCCGCGCCGTGATCATGCACACGGCCGCCCAACTGCTCGGGCAGCCACCGCCCCCGCTGCCGGGTGCCAGCCCGGAAGTCACGGTCCCGTGGTCGCTCGTGCAGCGGGCCGCACCGAGGCACAGCGTGTTGCTCTGGCTCGGCCCGTATGCACCGGGACCGGAGCCGGAAGGCTGGCGGGTCCTGCGCCGGCGTTTTCAGGCGATGGGGTTTCGCGCCGACGACCCGTGGGATCGGGAACTGCCGGACGTCGCGAACCTCTCCGTGTTCGACCCGCTCGCCGGACGGATCACGACGCTCAATCCCCGTTCGAACGCGCAGCGTCGGGCCCATGCCGAGTGGGTCGCGAAACGCGACGCCCACTTCAGTTCGCTCCTCCCGAATTCGCTCGACCGGCTCGCCCTGCGCACGGACGAACCGGTGTTCGAGGCCATGGTCAACTTCTTCCGGCGCCGCGCACGCGTCGCCGCCACCGCACGATGAAGCCCGTCCTTCCCGTCCGGCACCGAAGCCATGAGTAACTGGTCACTCCATGATCCCTGGTGGCTGCTCGCGCTGCTGCTGGTGCCGCTCGTCGCGTTCCTGCGCGAGTGGCGGCGATCGCCCGTGCTCGTCGTCCCGTTCGCCGCGGAGTGGCACCGGCCCGGCCCCGCCGCGCTGACGTCGTGGCCCGCGGTGTTGAGTTATCTGGGCATCGCGTTGCTCGTGGCCGCACTCGCCCGGCCGCAACTGGTGGACGAGAAACACGAAACCCAGCAGGAAGGCTATGACATCATCCTGGCGGTCGACCTCTCGACGAGCATGTATGCGGAGGATTTTCAAAAGGATGGTCGTCCGATCAACCGGCTGCAGGCGATCAAGCCCGTGCTCGAGGCTTTCATCGATCGCCGGGCCAACGACCGCATCGGCATCGTCGTTTTCGCCGGCCGCGCCTATACGCTCGCACCATTGACGTTCGATCACGCCTGGCTGCGCGAACAGACCAGCCGCCTGCGCATCGGCCTCGTCGAGGATCAAACCGCGATCGGCGACGGCTTCGGCGTCGCGCTCTCGCGTCTGGAACAGGGCCGCCGCGAACTCGGCCGGAAACGCGACGGCGCCTTCGTCGTCCTGCTGACCGATGGCGAAAACAACGCCGGGCTCCTCGATCCGCACGACGTCCTCAAGCTCGCCGTCCAGCGCGGCGTGAAGGTCTACACCATCGGCGCCGGCCGCGAGGGCTTCGTGCCGATGCCGGTCTTCGACCAGTCCGGGCGACGCCTGGGCACGGAACCTCGATACTCCCACGTGGACGAAAGCCTCCTGCGCGAAATGGCGGAAAAGACCGGTGGTCGCTACTTCCGCGCCGACGAGGCGCATGCGGTCGACGAGGCCTTTGCCACGATCGACCGCGCCCAGAAGATCGACTTCGAGGCGCGCACGTCCGTGGTGACCGAGGAACTTTTTCCCTGGCTCGCCCTGCCCGGCATCGGCCTGCTCGTGATCGCATTGCTCGGCGCCGCGCGGCTCGCCCGGCAGGAGGCTCACGCATGACCTTCTCGGAACCGTGGTGGCTTTGGGGTCTCGCCGGCATCGGCGTGGTTGCGTTGATCCTCGGGTTGATGGCGATCGATGCACGCGCGCGGATCGGCCGGCGCGCTCGCTGGCCGCGCATCGCCCGGGTCGTCGCATCCGCATCGGGCGTGAAACCCGCGCCCGCCCGCCGCACCGGCCGCCGGCCCTGGCTGCTGCTCGCCGGCGTAGCGATCGCGCTGGTGGCCCTCGCCCACCCGCAGTGGGGCAAGGTCGACGAACCCGTGGTCGAACGCGCGCGCGAGGTGATGATCGCACTCGACCTTTCCCGCAGCATGCTGGTGGCCGACGTGCCACCGTCGCGACTCGAACGCGCGAAGCTCCTCACGCAGAGCCTGCTCGACGGCCTGCAGGGCGAACGCGTCGGGCTGATCGTGTTCGCCGGCACCGCTTTCGTGCAGGTGCCGCTCAGCGCCGACTACCAGATCCTGCACGAGTTTCTTCCCGAGTTGAATCCCGCCTACATGCCCCAGGGCGGCACCGACTACACCGGCATGCTCCGCGCGGCGCTTGGCGCCTTCGGCAAGGACAACCAGACCGATCGCTTCCTCATCGTGCTCAGCGATGGGGAAAGCCAGACCGAGGACTGGCGCGAACAACTCCCCGAATTGCAGCACCGGGACATTCATGTGCTGACCCTCGGCGTCGGCACGCCCGCGGGTGGCTTCATTCCCGACGGTCATGGCGCCTACATGAAGGACGAACGCGGCGCGGTCGTGCTTTCGCGCCTTCAAGCCGGCACCCTACAGGGGCTCGCCCGCGAATCCCACGGCGCCTACCGCAACGCGAGCGAATGGGTTGACCTGCCCGCCTTGCTCGAGGCGACCGTCGCCCGCGGCCAGCAGGGGCGTTTCGCCACGCGGCGCAACGAACGTCACATCGAACGGTTTCAGTGGTTCCTCGCCCCCGCCGTATTGCTCGCGCTCCTCGGCTTGTGGCGCGAGGTGACGGTGCGCCCGCGACCGCAGACGTTGCGTCGACCGGTCCCGGCGGCCACGTCGACGAAGGCCACGGCGTCCACGACGATCGCCGCCCTGCTCATCCTGGCGCTTGCTGTCCCGTTCCCGGCGGCCCGCGCTGCCGAAGCGAAAAAGGAGGAGGCGCCCGAAGCCCGCGTGCGCCAGACGATTTCCCGCCTGGCGGCGCTCCCCTCTCCTTCCGCCCGCGACTGGCGCGAACTCGCCGATCGCACGCTCGTCTACGGCACCGGTGCGCACATGAACCGGCAAAACGTGGAACCCGGCGCCATTCGCGACGCCCTTGCCGCGGTCGACCGCGGTGAACAAGCCGACCCGAAGCTCACGGATTGGAACAAGCTCCGCCAGGACCTGCAGGCATTGCTCGCAACGCCTCCGCAGCAACAAAAGCAGGATCAGAAGAAGCCACCTCCGGAACAACAGAAGGAATCGGACAAGCAGAAGCAGCAGGACCAGCAGCAACAACAACAGCAGCAGCAGTCCGATCAGTCAAAACAGTCAAAGGATCAATCGCAGTCCCAACAGCAACAGCAGCAAGATCAGAAGCAGGATGCGCAACAAAAGCAGTCCGGAGCCGACTCGGAACAAAAGCAAAGCCAGTCCCAGGAAAAACCGACACCGGCCAGGACCGCGGAAGGAAAAATGGGCGAAATGAAGCCACCGACCGACAGCGCCAATCCGCCTCCGTCGCAGCGCCCCAATGAATCACCGAAGATGCGCAAGATCGGCGGTCGGTCCACCAACCAGGCGCCGCCACCCACCGATGCGGAGAGCGCCGTGTTGCAGCAACGGATGCGCGAGGCAGCGGAAAAGGATTCGCCGGCCCGACTGTTCCAGTTGATGGAAGGCGACGGCAAGCAGGAGGCCCAGCACGGCAAGGACTGGTGATGGTCATGCGAGAGAAATCAGCGGTCGGAAGTCAGCGGCCAGAAGGCAGAAGCTCGCGCGTTGTGGATGGCAGCGTCTGGTCGCCGCTTTTATCGACGCGACCGGGCGTGCTGGCCGACGTCGGAGGGGCGTTATGCCCCGATCCGATGTCATGTGGCGGGCATCGCGGCACAAAGCCGCTCCTTCGGGTTGTGGTCGCTTCCCTCGCCTGCTTCCTCAGCCTCGCGCTGCCCGCCGCCGCCTGCGCCCAACGCGTGTACTGGGAGCCCAACCACGGCGTCTTTGGCTTCGGCAAGACCTCTGAACTCGACCTCGTGTTCGAGGACTGCGCTCCGCAGGGAGATGTCGACCTGCCGGCCATCGCCGGCCTCGAGATCGAACATCCCTCCGTCTCCCAGGAAACCTCGATCAACTTCGGCCAGTCGAGCTCGCGCGTCGTTCTCCGCTATCCCGTGCAACCGACCGGTCGCGACGACGTGGTCATTCCCGCCTTCGACGTCCGCACGGACCACGGCACGATCGCGGTGGGTGAAGTGCGCTTCACGATCGGCGATGCCACGGTCGGCCAGAGCACGCTCAAGATTTCCGACATCGTCACCAGCTCGCTGCAGCCCGCGCGCACCACGATGTGGGCGGGCGAGGTGGTGAATCTTGACTACACGCTGCTCGCCTCGCCGCGGTTTCGGCCCCAGATCGCGTCCGCCCCCGAGTGGAAAAGCGAGGGCATCCTGGCCGAGTCGTTCGGTGACTTTGACGATGTGCGGGCAACCGTCAGCGGCGAAACCCGCGCGGGCGCACGTTATCACACCCGGTTCGCCGCGACGAAGCCGGGTTCGATCAAGCTCGCACCGGTCCGCCAGACGGTGAACCTGCAGACGGGCGAGCGTTCCGGCTTCATCTTTGCGCAACCGCGGATCGAGTCGTTCACGATCGCGAGCGATCAACCCGAGATCACGGTCCGTCCGCTGCCCTCGCCCGCGCCCGCCGGCTTCACCGGCGCGGTGGGCGACTTCAAGCTGGACTCCAAGATCGTGCCGCAAACCGCCCATGTCGGCGAACCGATCACCTGGACGATGACGCTGCGCGGCGTCGGCAACTGGCCGGCGAACCCCGCGCTCCCGGCGCGCGAGGTGTCTGCCGACTTCCAGGTCGTGCAACCCCAGCCGCGGCAGAAGATGGACGACGGGCGGTTGTTCTCCGGATCCGTCACCGAGGATGCCGTGCTCGTGCCCACGCGTCCCGGGACCTACACGATCGGGCCGGTGAAGTTCGCCTGGTTCGACACCGCCACCGGCGCCTACCGCGAGAGCCCGATTCCGGCAGTAACCGTGACCATTCAACCGCCCGCAAGCGCGCCCTCTCCGACCACGCCATCGCCAACGGAAGCGACGACGCCCGCCGAGACCGGCGCACCGGGATCGAATCCGGCAGCTTCGCATCCGCTGCCGCCGGACCTGTCCGCGCCGGGGCAATTGCCGCGCGAACCGCTGGGATCCAGTGGCCTCAGCTTCGCGCCCCACGGACTCGCCTGGTGGTGGTGGCTCCCGCTCGCCCTGGCCGTGCCTGTCGTCGTGTGGTTGGGCCTCGCCTGGCGTTTGATGAACCGAAGCGATCCGTACCAGGCTCGCCGCACCGCCCAGCGCGAGCTCCTGCGCCTGCTTGGAACACTCGCGCGAACCGGCGCCGCGGCTGACGCCGCCAGTCTCCTGACCTGGCGCCAGCTCGCGGCGCAACTCTGGCGAATCGATCGCGCCACGCCAACGATCGAGGATCTCGCCACCGCCATCGAACGGGAGCGCGGCGCGCCACGACCCGACGACTGGCTTGCACTCTGGCGTGACGCCGAACTCGCGATCTTTGCGGCCGCGCATGCGCTGCCAGCGGACTGGGCGAATCGCGCGCTCGCCGCCGCCCGCACCGTGCGCCTGCGGCGCTCCAACCCGCCCTTGCCGTTGCGCCTTCGCTATTGGACACCGACCGCGACATGCCTGCTGTTCGCCCTCTTGCTCGCGGCGACCGGCACGGCGCGAGCGCACGCCGCCGACGCCGGCTTGAAGGCCTACCGCGAGGGCAAGTTCGCCGCCGCCCGCGCGGCATGGCGCCTGGAAGTCGCCGCGCACCCGCGCGACTGGGCGCTGCGCAACAACCTCGCCCTCGCCTGTGCCCAGGATAACGACTGGGCCGAAGCGACGGCGCATTGGACCGCCGCGTTCCTGCTCAACCCGCGTGAACCCTCGATTCGCGCCAACCTGCGCCTCGCCCTCACCCACCTGGATGGCGTCGATCCCCAGCTCCGTCGCATTGTCGAAGGCTCGTGGCTCGACCGGATCGTCACATTTCTCTCTCCCGGTGAATGGGAACTTGCGTTCTTCGCCGGCGGCGGCGTGGTCGCCATCGCCCTGACCGTGCTCGTCACGACCCTCTACACCCGCCGTGGTCGCACGTGGCGCGTGCGCGTCGGCTTCACGCTGGTGGCGGTCGGCGTCGTCACGTCCGTCGGGGGCTTCACCGGCCAATTCCTTTATGGTCCGCTCGGCGATCCCGCCGCCGGCCTTGTCGCGAAATCAACGGAACTGCGTTCCATTCCCACGGACCTTGCCGAGCACCAGCAGACCTCGCCCATCTCGGCCGGCGCGGTCGTGGTGCGCCGTGGCAGCTTTCTCGACGATTGGGATCACGTCGACGCCACGCATCCCGGCGCCGGCTGGCTGCGCCGCGAAACGATCGTCCCGTTCTACAGCGCACCACCGGCGGAAAAGGGCAAGGACGTGGCATTGTAGGAAAAACGCGCCATCTCGGACCCTCATCTCAGGGTGATGCGATGAAGCCACACATTTGGCAGGACAACCATGCGTGAGGGAGGTCCTTGTCACCTTCGTTACCTTCTGTGAACTGCGTTTTCCCGGTCGATGGGATTCATCGCCGGCATCACGATGCACGCGACATCGACGACCCCATCACCTGAATGACGCGTCAGTCCCGTTATCGCGCAACGTCCCCGAGCATCGCGTCGAACGTCGTATATGTCGCGAGCAGCTTCGCCGCGGCGGCACAACGTTCCGGCGCCGCCAGGCCCGTGCTCTCCGCCAGGAAGATCAAATAAGCGGCCACGTTCTTCGCATAGAGCAATCGCGCCTCGTCGCTCACGGAATAGAAGCGGGCCCGCTGCCGGTAGCCCGCCGCAGTATGATCACCGAGCGCGCGCTTGTCCGCCCGGCCACCACCCGCGAGCACAAACAGGAAATTGTATTCGAACCAGAACATGTGTTCGGGCCCGGGCGGCAGTCGCGCGATCGCGGCTCGCGTCGCGTTCTCGTCGGCAAAGACGTCGACGGGTTGTCCCGCCTTGGTCAGCGCATCGGTGACGAACACGCGCGCCATCTGTCGCTCGGTGGCGTCCGCACTGAACGAGCCCTTCACCGCCAGTTCGACCGTGAATTGATACCAGTCGCGCCACAGCGCCTGGTCGGACGGGTTCTTCGACGCAAACAGCGCCCGTCCCATCTCATAGGTGTAGCGCCCGCTGGTCTTGATCTCCAGGTGCTGCTCCGTGACCTCGCCCATCACCCGGTAGTTGTCGGCGGATTTGCCCGAGCCGGAATGGAAACCGATGCTGGCACCGAACTGCCGGCATACCGTCCACTGCTTTTCGATCAACGCCCGCAGCGCGCCGTTGTCGGGGTACGGCATGTTCTTCTGAAAACCAAACGCCGGCGCCACGAAATGGATCTTCAGCTCGAGCGCCTCGCACAGCGCGAGCATCACCGCGGTCGTCGCCGGGGTCGTCAGGCCCGGCAGCTCGTCGATTGACAGTTCCCGCAGGTATTCGCGGCCGACCTGGGTGGAAAACAAACGCGCCCGCGCCGCCGCGTATTTCTCGTCGCGACGCTTCAGCTTTTGCATCGCCGGCCAGACGTACGCGAGCAGACCGCAACAACGCGGGCTCGGCAAGTTCCAGGCCCAGCGCAGCGACGCGCTCCTTCACCTGTCGCACCAGGGACTCCGGCATGCCCGCAGGCGCCACCGCCGGTGCCGCCGTCGCCTCCTCGGGACGCGGCGTCTGCGCCAGTTCCGGCGAAAGATCGAAGGTGATGTAACTCGCCAGCACGCATCCGGCGACGAGTGGATCCTCCCGATCGTCGAACTTGCCGCCGATCGGCTGATGGTCCGCGTTGAAGCTCCACGCGATGCCGCGACGATGAAACCCGGTCTTCAGCTTCGAAAGCACACACCCGTGGCTCATGCCCTCCACGCTCTGGCCCTGGTGTCCCTCCGGCACGCTCGTGCCGATGAAGGGAAACGGCACGGTGTCGAGCCGGCCCTCGAGCATCGCGTCGACATCGTAAACCAGTTCGCGCGGGATCGAGTTTTGGTTCGCGGTGACACCAATCTCAAGCGCGCTCATCGCCCACTCCACCGCCGGCCAGTGCAGTGTCGTGAAACGCGCGCCCACGCCCAGCGTGCTCTGTCCGAGTCGGCCCTTCGCGGTCGGGAAGATGGTCGATGCCGGGTTCGCCTCCTGCACGAGGTTTTTCAATCGCAGCAGATTCGCAAAGGTGGCGGGAAACGCCGTCGCGCCATCCGGCAAAGTAACGCCCTCGTCGAGTAGCGCCACCGGGACGGTTGCCTCCGACGTCGCCTCCAGTCGCCACGCGCAATCCCCCGTGGTCGTATCCTCGATCAGGAGCCAGCGTCCAGCGGCCGTCTCGAATCCGCTCTTGGGCCATGCCTTCACCCCGACACCGCGCGCGAGCTTCGCACTCAAGTCCGCCCAATCGAGGCAGAAGTCAGGGCTGATGCAGGGGTTCGAGGCGATGCGCAGTCGGTTCGCCAGCAGGAAGTCATTGATTGACGACATGGCCCGTCATTAAGCGCAACGCCCCGCAGCGGGCGAGGCTGTTTCCTCAGTTATCACGACTCCTGCCGCTTTCCGGCGAGGGTGTCGCCGCGTGTGCCCATATCATGGCCACGTGGACGGAGTGCCTCCCGCGCGGCGAGGCTGAGAATCTCACCGTCCGAGGGAAAACCCAGCCACGTTGTCGCTACACGCCAACGCAGCCACCAGATGCGCACTCGCTGTAGCCGCGTTTGAGCTCCGCGAAAACGTGGCCGAACGTGTGAAGTTTCCAGGCATGCTGGTACCCATGCCGCATCCTGCGGCCATAACCGAAGGTAAGCTCGGCTGTCCGCCATCCATAGCTTCAGCGACGGATGGTCCCCAGCCGACCGCGGTCGCGTGCCCGGGCTACCAAGCCGGCCCGAGACCCATCGTGCCGGACTGCCCGGTGTCGTCGGGGACGCCGGAACCGAGCGATTCCTCCGGCTTGCGCGAAGCGTGTAGTTCATGCACCGCGATCCGCGGACGCACGAACACGCCAATGTCGTAGAGCACGCGACGCACGGCGGGGCGGGTCCGTCCCGTCCGGCGAACGATCCGCTCGATGAGTTCCGCCTCCGTCACGGCGAACAGCGGCAGGTCGTCGTCCTGCAATTTCGGAAACTTTTCCTTCAGGCGATGACGCAGCACGGGCGAGAGCTGCGGTTGTGGTTCAGGAGCGAACATGGCGAGGACAGATCGGTTTTGGGCTCAGTCGTTTGTCGGCCAATGCGCAGCATCGCAGATTCGCGACCCGCGCGATTGATTATGGTCAACAGCCTATGCGGGCCGCGCGCGGGCGCAACCAGCCAAGCCATCCGAACCACTGCATTAACTTTCGCTCATGGGAAATGCCCGGCCGTCCCGGGATCGAACGTGCAATTCGCGCGAAACCGGCGCTAGCGTTCGCCACCACCATTACGCGGCCGGACCGCGAATCACCAAACCTGATGAAAACTCGACTTCATTGCGCTTTGGCGGCGCTGGGCTTGATCGTGCTTGGACGATCGACGGCGCCGGCGGCCGCCACCTCCTTTACGCCTGAACAAATCGCCGCGGAATCGGCGCGGGCGGCCGATGTGTTCGAACGCGCTTTTCAGGCGGAGCTCGAGCACAGCCCGGAGTTTCAGACCGAACTCGGGATCAAGACGAATTACGACCGCTGGGACGATCGTTCCGATGCGGCCGCCTCGGAGCAACTGGCGCGCCGGCTCGGTTCTCTCGCGGAACTGCAACGCACGATCAACTTTGCCGCGCTCGATGACGCGACCCGGTTGAGTTACCGGCTCTTCGTCTACGACGCCGAACAGCGCGTCCGCTCGTTTCGCTTCCGGCACTACGAGTATGAAATCGACCAGACCGGCGGGCCGTTTTCCTACCTGCCCGCTTTCCTGATCAACAGCCACCAGGTGAACACGGTGGCGGACGCCCGGGCCTACCTCGCCCGGCTCCGCGGACTGGATACAGTGCTGGCCCAGATCACGACCAATCTCGATGCGCAGGTAACCCTTGGCATCGTGCCGCCGCGCTGGGTGTTCCCCCGTGCGGCGGAAGTCGGCCGCAACGTGATCGCCGGCGCGCCGTTCGACGCCTCGGGAGCCGACAGCCCGCTGTGGGCGGATTTCCAGCGCAAGGTCGCCGCGCTCCCGGAGGTTGACGAAGCGACCCGGGCGAAACTCCTGGCCGATGCCCGCGCCGCCCTCGTCGAGGTGGTGCGACCCGCCGTGGCGCACCTGCTCGCCCGGTGGGACGAGGTGGCCAAAGTCGCCACCGATGACGACGGCGTCTGGAAGTTCCCGGAAGGCGCCGCCTACTACGACTACCGGCTCGCCGACCTCACGACGACCGCGCTCACCGCGGAAGAGATTCACGCGATCGGCCTGCGCGAGGTTGCGCGCATCCAGGACGAGATTCGGGCGCTGCGGCCGCGGCTCAAATTCACCGGCGAGTTGCCCGCCTTGTTTCGCCACCTGCGGGAGGATCCTCGTTTCTACCTCCCGGATACGCCGGCCGGCCGGCAGGTGTACTTGCAGCGCGCCACGGCGGTCGTGGACGAGATGCGCACCCACCTCGATGAACTGTTCCTGCGCAAGCCGCGCGCCGCGATCGTCGTGAAAGCGACCGAGCCCTTTCGCGAGAAGTCCGCGCCGAAGGCCTTCTATCAGGCGCCCGCGCCCGACGGCAGCCGGCCCGGCATGTATTACGTGACGCTCTACAACATGCACGAGATGCCCACCTACCAACTTGCCTCCATCGCCTATCACGAGGGCATCCCCGGGCATCACATGCAAATCGCGATCGCGCAGGAGCTCAAGGGGCTGCCGCGCTTCCGGCGGTTCGGCGGGTTCGGTGCCTACGTCGAAGGCTGGGGCCTCTACGCCGAACGCCTGCCCAAGGAGATCGGCCTGTATCAGGATCCCTATTCCGACCTCGGTCGCCTGATGAACGAGTTGTGGCGCGCCGTGCGGCTGGTGGTTGACACGGGAATCCACGCGAAGCGCTGGACGCGCCAACAAGCGATCGACTTCTTCCTCGCCAACACCTCGCTTTCCGAGGCCGAGGTCGTCCGGGAAGTCGAACGCTACATCACCTGGCCGGGTCAGGCCACGACCTACAAGATCGGCATGTTGAAGATCCTCGAGCTTCGTGCCCTCGCCGAGCGTGAGCTGGGAAAACAATACGACGTGCGCGCGTTCAACGATGTCGTGCTGCGTGACGGCGCCGTGCCGCTCGACCTGCTCGAGGAGCAGGTGCGCGCCTGGATCGCGGCGACGAAGGCGCAGTGAGTCGTCCGTTGCTCGGCCACATTTGTTCCGGTTTGCTTCGCGCCCGGTCTGGTCGTTCCGGGACGCGGAGTGCAAACGCGGCTATGGGGAAATCACATCCCTGCCGGTTCGGCTATCGCGCGCTGGAACCGCGTTCGCCGGATGCACCGACGAGCTTGCGCTGCGCGGTGAACGCGGGACGCACAAGCAGGCTGATCTGATCCTGCAGCGCCTGCATTTCGCGATAGCGTTTCACGTTCGCCTTGTCGGGCAGGCAGCGAGTGGGCTCGTTCAGCGCGACCGTGCCGGTCGTAAAGTCGGTGATCTTCGCCTTTCGATTTCCCTCACGCAGCGCGACACACCAGGCGGCCTGGATGGCACCGCCCAAGGCCGCACCTTCGTCCGCCACCATCGCGACGACTGGTACGCCGAAGACGTCGGCCATGATCTGCCGCCACACCGACGACTTCGCACCGCCGCCCGTGAGCCGGATCTCTTTCGCCTTGACGCCGAGCTCGGCGAGTCGGCGCAGGCCGTAGTTCATGCCCATTGTCACGCCTTCCATTGCGGCCCGCGCCACGGACCCGGCGGTGAAGTTTCGTAGGTTCAGGCCAAGCAAAACGCCTGAACCGTCAGGCACGTTGGGCGTCCGTTCGCCGGCCAGGTAGGGCAGCAGCACAAGGCCGCCGGCACCGGCGGGCGCCGCCGCAACCGCCGCGTTCAGGGCGTCGTGATCGTAGCCGAACACCGCGCGCACCTGCTCGGTGACGGTCGTGACATTCATCGTGCAGAGCAGCGGCATCCAGCCACCGGTCGAGCCGCAGAACGCCGCGATCTCGCCCGCCGGGTCGACGACCGGTTTCGTCGCGTGCGCGTAGATCGTGCCACTGGTGCCAAAGCTGGCGGTGACCACGCCGGGGACGACATTGCCGGTGCCAATCGCCCCCATCATGTTGTCGCCACCGCCGGCGCTGACGACCACGTCGGGCGAGAGCCCATATTGATGCGCCAGTTCGGATCGCAACGTGCCCGCCGCAACGTGCGACGGCGAAAGCTCGGGCAGCCAGTCCCGGAGATTCTGGTCGATCGCGTCGATCGCCGCCGCCGACCACGTGCGTTTGCGCACGTCCATCAATGCCGTGCCGGATGCATCGCCATACTCCATGCAGTAGTTTCCCGTGAGGTGGAAATTGAGGTAGTCGTGCGGGAGCAACACGTGACGCAGGCGCTTGTAGTTCGCGGGCTCGTGGCGTTTCAACCACAGGATCTTCGGCGCGGTGAAACCCGGCAGAAACAACAGGCCGGCCTTGCGAATCACCGCCTTGGGTCCGCCGAGCTTCTTCGTGAGGATCTCGCACTCCGCGATGGTGCTGGTGTCGCACCACAACTTCGCCGGACGAATCACCTCACCATCGGCGTCGAGCGGCACGAAGCCGTGCTGTTGTCCGGAGATGCCGATGCCCCGCACCCGCGCGCGATCGACCTTGGCGGCGACTTCCGCGATCACGAAATCCAGCGCGGTCGTCCAGTCCCGCGGGTGCTGTTCCATGTGACCGACGGGCAGTCCCTCGATCAATTGATGCGGCGCGCGTGCCTCGGCCACGACGGTGCGCGTATCGAGGTCGAGGACGACGGCCTTGGTGGACTGGGTGCCGGAATCGATGCCGATGAAGAGGGACATGGAAGGAAGGGGAAAGGAGGACGAAACAACAAAGCCGGGCCGGGCCCGGGAGACGAACGGGGACGGTCATCGCGCCAAAACCGGCTGGACGGCGCAACTGAATTTGCGCTCCAACGCCGGCGGTTGTTCCGCACGCGACGGGAGGAGCTCCGGCACCGAACGGGAGGGAATGGTCGGCAACAAAAAACCCGCCGCCGGAATGGCGACGGGCAATTGAAGCGCCGGGCGGCGAACCCGGCCACGCGTGGAGACGCCTATTTCTGGTACCACTTCCCGTCCTCGCCCTGTAGCCAGACCTTGGGCGCGGAACGATCGCGCAGCGTGGTGGCGCGCTGGGCGCCGACGACGGCGGCGGACAAGCCGAGCCGGTTGGCGAGGATGTTGTAGAGCGCGCGGCGGTCGGTGTTTTCCGCGTTCATCGTCTGCGTCTGCTCGGGCGTCAACTGGCCCCGCTGCTCGAGAAAGCCCAGGTTGTTTTCACCGACGAGGCCGGCGAGCTTGAGTTGATCGATCTGCGGAACGCGGGCCTTCATGCGCTCCTGGATCGCGGCCTGATCGTCCTGGGCAAAGGCCGGCGTGGCGAGCGCACCGACAAACACGGCGAACAAGAAGATGTGGATGAGTTTCATGGCGGGAAACGTAATGGAGCGGGCGGACGACATGCGGCGGTGAGACGTCATGGAGGCGCGGTTCATTCAATTCACGGTCTTCGAGGCGGCGTCGATGTCGCCGAACGCGTCGGCGAGTTCACGGTCCAGCTTTACCTTGAGGTTCACATCCAGCGTGATGTGCACGGGATCGATCGTGCTGTGGGTGGTGACGTGCAGGCATCCCGGCGACGCCAGCAGCACGAGGGCGGCGGGGAGCAGCAAGAGGACGCGTTTCATCGACATGGGGAAAGGGTGAGGCTGGCAACGGGGGCCCGGCAATCCACAAAGGGGCTCCTTCCTCCAAAGTCCACCATCGTCAGCAACGCTACTTCATGACCACATCGAGGATCTTCTCGAGGACCTCCCGCATCGAGCCGTTGATGTGCACGTCGATATCCATCGGGACGTCCGCCCGTCGGGTGTGGGCGGTGCCGGCAAAGCTGATGTCCACGGGCGTGCCCGGACGATCGCGGCGGAACAGGTCGACGCGGAACTTCCGCAGCTCCAACTGGCGCAGGCCGTCGTCGACCAGTTCGTACGGCAGCCGGTTCAGTTGTTCGACCAGGGTACGTTTCGGCAGGCCGGCGGCAAAGAAACCGGCGGTGTCGAAACTGAACCTCGCGGGATGGTTTTCCTCCAGTTCGAGATAACCCTCGCCGATGATCGGCCGCCCGGCGAGCAGACCGACCGGGAGACGACCCTGCAGGCGCCCGGTCAGGTCGCCGTCGAAAATCTGAAAGGTCCGGACCAACTCGTTCGCGTCGAGATCGTGCATTCGCAGGTCGAGGGCCACATCCGGATCCGGAAAGTAGAGCGAGAATGGTTCCGCGGTGAGTTCGCCGTCGAAGATGCCCATGCGCACGCTCTCGATGTGGATCACCGCCGGACCGTCGGTGCGAAAGCGCGCTTCCACGTCATGCGCGACGATGTCTCCAAACTGCAGCCGCGCGAGCGCCACCCGCTGGCTGGGTTTCGTGCGGAGCGCGCGCAAGGACGGAACCGAGACGTCGGCCGACAAACCGTCGCCACGCACTTTCTGGGGCGGATCGTTCACGATGCCATCCGTAAGCTGGACCCGGGCCGAGCCGTCCCAACCGTCTTCACCACCATAGTGCATCGCGGCGTGCGCCGCCACCGTGCCACTAAAGACAACGCCGCGCAGGGCAGGCATCCAACGAGTCACGACATCCGAATTCGTGAACGTGAAGGGATTCAGGACGAACGTGCCCTCCCCTTGCACCGCCTGCTTGTCCCAGTCGAAGGTCGCATGTTGGCGCACCGCGAGGTCCAGTGGCGCACCCTCGAGCAACGCCTTGATCTCCCCGGTCACATCCTGCGCTTCCATGTCGCCGGCGAAATCGAGCGCCACCGCCGGCTGTTCGATCGTCTCGGGGCCGGCGCGCACGATTCCCGCATTCGCCGACAAGGAGCCCGCCACTGGCGGTCCACCGTCGGGCGCGACCGGTTTCGTGAACTTCGCCGCGAACCATTCCGCGCGGCCCTGTCCTGGAAACGCGATCGCGTTGGCCGAAACCGAGACGTCCACGCCGACCTTCGGGACAAGGTCCTGCGCCAGCGCGCGCGCATCCGTGGACGCGAGCCACTGCCGCAGTTGTGCAGTGGAAAACGTGCCCGAATCCAACGCTGCGTTCCCCGCGAGTTCGGTCAGGGTGACGCCAGCGAACGTCCCGTTGATGCCGCCGACCGCAAGCGTACCGCCGGCCTTCCAGGTGTTCGTTCCTGCCGGTTGACGCAGCGCAAGCGCAAGGTCCGCGGTCATGGCCGAACGCGCGATCGCCGCCTTCAGGGTGAGCGCGAAGCCGTCATCCGTGGATTGTTCATCGGCGAGCGCCGCCAGCGTCGCGTAGCTCGTCTTCGGCAACTCCAGGCCGATCGTGGCGGCATTTACCGCCAGCTTTTGCAGCGCTGGTGGCAGCGCGATCGCGTCGAGGTTAAGACCGCCCGCGAGCGACGCGCCAGTCGTATCTGCGAGCATGGTCAGCTCCAGACCCGGCGTGGCGGCATAGACGTCTTCACCCGCGGTCACGCGAACGCGCGGCACGAGTGAACGGGCGACGATCGTCGCGGTCGTTCCGGTGTCTCCCGATGTCGCGTGAACGTCCACTCTTACCACGGGCCCCGGCAGGGCTGGCTCGGTGAGTTTCCAGCTTGCCGGAAGCAGGCGCGTCGCGTTCGCGTCCGCCGTGACCTCGCACGAGCCCTCGACCGCACGCGTGGCATCAAGCGGGTTGCTCACGGTCGCGCGAACCGCGGTGACCGCAATCGGGACGTTCTCGCGCAGCAAACGCAGCTCCGGCACTGTGACCACGAGCCGATCGCTCCAACCGGAAACACCCATGGTGATCGGCGCCAGCGGACCGGCCGACGTTTCAAGTCCGTCCAGGGCCACGGCGAGTTCGCCATGGGCAGGACCGCCGAGCTGCGGAACGCCCGCCTCCAGATGGACCGCGGCCCGCCCGCGTGCTTTGTCTCCATAGGCAAAGGCAGCGGGTTCGCCAATTCCACCCTTGATCTTGCCGTCCGCCGTTTCGAGCCGCACGTGCGCGGGTTCGAGTCGCCAGGTTTCGGGTGCGCCCGAACCACGGACCGTCGCGGCAACCGAACCGGCCGGCCGGGCATCCGCCTTCTGGCTCAGCGCAATATCGAGGTCATCAAGTGCCACGCTGTTTGCCCCCAGCGAAGCACGCAGGCGGGGCGCGCGGACCCGACCGGAAAAGTCGACGGGAATCCCGCCACGCAGCGTGGTCGTGCCGCTCATGGCCACGCGCTCCGAGGTTATCACCGCGTCGCGCGGCAACTCGAAAAGCCCAAGCTGCCGCGCCACGGCCAGCACGAATCCCGGCTCCACGTCGAGCTGGTGCAGCGTGACTTCGCCGTCCATTGTCTCGGTGCGCACCACGCCGCTGGCGTGCAGTTCCTCGTCAACGTTCTCCGAGTGCACATCGAAGGCGATCCGTCCGTCCGCCTGTCGCGATGCGGTCGCCGAGATGTTGATCGTGCGTGTGCCGCCGGGCAGCACGAGGATCAGGCGGCCATGTTCCAGGTGAAGTTCATCGACCGGCCAGACGAGTTCCCCGCCGCCGCCGAAATGCGCCTCCAAGTCCGTCACCGCGTCGGGCAACACGCCGCGCCGGGGTTGGGTGAAGTCGAGTTTCACCGTGAGCCCGTCGATCGCGACGCGCGAGACGCGGCCACCGAGCAGCCCGCTCACTGCATAGTCGGCGGCACCCTGATCCAGCGTCACTTCGAGTCCGCCCATCCGCAGCAGCATTCCCGTCGCCCGCAGGCCCTCGAGGTCGGCCCGATCAACCGCGATCCCGGCCTGTTCGAAACCAAGGGACGCGGCACCACGCTCGAACCCCTTCCGGACAATCAGCGGCAATAGCCACCACGCCACGAGCGCGATGATCGTGCACAACGCGGCCACGCTCGCGCAGGCGAGCGCGAGGCGCCTGGTCCAGCGACGCACACGAGGGTTTCCGGCCATCAGCGACACCTTCTTCCCGCGAACTCCGGAGAACGACGACTCAAATGCGCACCGGCAGTTCCGTCGGAAAAGTCGTGCAGCGAATCGCCCCGGCGGACTTCATGCCCTACCGACTGCCGCCGCGCATGTTGCCCGACGTTTCGTTCATCATTCCTGTCTACAACCGGCTCGACCTCACCCGCGCGATCGTCGACGGGTTGGGCGCGACGGTGCCGGGAGCCACCTGGGAGGCGATCGTGGTCGACGATGCCAGCACGGACGGCACCGCGGAGTTTCTGGCCACGTTGCCGGCGCCGTTTCGGGCCGTGCGTTTGACGGAGAACGGCGGTTTTGCGCGGGCGGCCAACGCGGGGGCCGCCGTCGCGACCGGCGGTGTGCTCGGTTTTCTGAACAACGACCTCGGCCTGCGCGCGGGCTGGTATGAACCCATGCGCCGCCTGCTCGATCGGGCACCCGCGGCGGGCGCGGTCGGCAATATCCAGATGAATCCCACCACCGGACTCGTGGACCACGCCGGGATCTTTTTCGATCCGGAGGGCCTGCCGACGCAGGCGCACAAGAACCGCAAGCGCCCGCCTCGCGGCCCCTGGCGGGAACGCAACGCCGCCACCGCCGCCTGCCTGCTCGTGCGGCGCACTGCGTTCGAACAGGTGGGCGGTTTCTGCGAGGAATACCGGAACGGCATGGAGGACGTCGACCTGTGCGTGCGCCTGCGGCTCGCCGGACATCGCATCTACGTCAGTCACGAGAGCATCGTCGCCCACGACCCCGGGCGTTCGCCGGGCCGGCACGATCACGACGATGCCAACACGGTGATCTTTCGCCGGCGCTGCGCCGCGCAGGCCGCACCGTGGGGACGAGTGGAGTGGCCACGCGAATACTTCCGGCGCTACGCGCGCCACTGGTGGCGGATCAACCCGGCGAAGGCGTGGCGGGCGTTCCGCATGCGGTGGGGATGGTAGAGCGTGTCATGCGGTTTGGGGATCAAACACGTCTCACCACCTTGCGCGTGGTCCCGGACTGCCGTGCAGCACGTCGTGCAGTGGCCGCGACGCCGAAGGAACCGCGGCCGCCGATCTCCTCCAAGGAGAGAGCTGATCCGTTCCCCCTGGAGACCCGGCGCGGAGGCGAGCTCCGGCCCGACGCACCAGACCCGCTCGGCTTTGGGCGTTGATCCCGGGCCGTTCCGCGCGAAGCGCGGTTCGGCGCGGCTACATGTCCGGCGGGACGGTGCAGAAGGCTTCTTCCATCGTCGTGATGCCTTCGCGCACTTTCAACATGCTGTCCTGGTGCAGTGTCTTCATGCCATCATGCACCGCGATCCGCTTCAGTTCGGCGCTTTCCCGCTCGCGATTGATCGCCTCGATCAAGTCTTCGGAAATCGTCATCAGTTCGTGGATGCCCACCCGGCCCTTGAAACCGGTGTTGTTGCAGCGCGCGCAGCCTTTCGGATTGGCCTTGTAGATCTGTCCGGACCAGCCGATCGCCTTCTCGAGGATCTCCTTTTCCCGGCCTTCGGGCTCGTAAGCCCGCCGGCAGACCTTGCACACCCGGCGCATCAGACGCTGGGCGCAAACGCACAACAAAGACGAGCTGATCATGAATGGCTCGATGCCCATGTCCGTGAGGCGCGCGATGGTGCTCGGCGCATCATTGGTGTGCAGCGTGGACAACAGCAAGTGTCCGGTGAGCGCGGCCTCGACCGCGATGTTCGCGGTTTCCTTGTCGCGGATTTCGCCCACGAGAATGATGTCGGGGTCCTGCCGCAGGAAGGCGCGCAACGCACTGGCAAACGTCAGCCCGATCAGGCGGTTCATCTGCATCTGGTTGATCCCGGGCAGCGTGTATTCAATCGGATCCTCCGCGGTGCGGATGCAAAGATCGGGCGCGTTGATTTCATTCGAGCGCGGAATAGAGCGTCATCGACTTGCCGGAACCGGTCGGCCCGCAGTGCAGGATCATGCCGTAGGGCTGGCGGATGACTTCACGATACTTGCGGAGATTACCGTCGGAGAAGCCCAGCGCCGTCAACGGCAGCGTGGACTTCTGCTTGTCGAGCAGACGCATGACCATGCCCTCGCCGTGATTGAGCGGTGCGGTGGAACAGCGCAGGTCGACGTCGATGTTCTTCTTCGTGAAATTCTTGAAGATGATACGGCCGTCCTGGGGCAGGCGCCGTTCCGCGATGTCGAGGTCCGCCATGATCTTCAGGCGCGCGACCAGCGCGGGCGAGACCCGCGCGGGAAGCTTGAGCTTGGTCTGGCAGAGACCATCGACGCGGTAACGAATGGTCAGTTCCTTCTCGCCGGGCTCGATGTGAATATCGCTCGCCCCGACGACATAGGCGTCCTCGACGATCTGGTTGGCGAGCTGGATGATCGGGGCCGACTCCTCGCTGTCCATGTCGTCGGCGGAAAGGTCGTCCGACGAATCCTTGAATTCGGAACCGACGGCGTCCACCACCTCCTGGAAACGCTCGTCGTTTTTGGCCGACCCCGCATTGAGCTTGTCGCGGATTTCCTTCTCCCGCGCGAGCAGCGGAATCACACGCTTGCCCGTGAGATCCTGAATCGAGCTCGAGACCGTGAGCTGGAACGGATTGGCAAAGGCGACGACGACGTATTCGCCGATCGTGCTCACGGGCAGCACGAGGTGCTGCGTACAGAATTCAATACTGACCTTCTCGAACGTGCCCTTGTGCACGCGGACGCGCGAGGCATTGAACGGCGACATGCCAAAGGCGCGCGCTTTGGCAATCAACAGGTATTGGCTCTGGATCTGGTATTCGTCGCGCAGGAGCTGTTCGAGCGCGTCGCCGGTGAGTTCCTTCGGCGCGGTGACGATCGCGGTTTGTTGCTCGCTGGTGAGGCGGCCGAGCTTGACGAGATGGTCGACGATGGCGGTCTGCAGACGTCCGAGCGGCATGGCAGAAAAAGGGCTGAGGGACCAATGGGGTTTACGGCGTGCGGATCGGTGGCGGCGAAGGTGACATTCCGGGCCCGGGATGCGTTTTGACGGCTGCCGTCTGATCTCCGACCCGGGCGTTACGCGGCGCCGGCGGGCATGGCAACGCCGGCGTGCATCGCGCGCTCGAGTTGCAGCTTCTCGAGGAAGTCGCGAATCGACTCCATCGTGGAGCCGAACCAGATGATCGAGCCGCCGAGCTGCTTTTCCCAATACTGCCGCACGGCCGGGCTCAGGTAGTAGGCGGACGCGATAAAGTGCACGTCCTCATCCCGGTCGAACGGCACCGACCAGGTGGCCCGGCAGGGGCCGGTTCGCAGGTGCAGCTTCAGGTCGTCGTTGAAATCGATGTCGCGCACGTCGATCAGGCCGATCTGCACGTCGTCGACCAAGTATTCGAGCATCGCCTCCTCGCTGAAGGCCCGGGTCTCGTTGAGGAGCACGCTGAGCAGCGACGCGTCGAGTTCCGGCGCGGTATCGAGCACCTGCAGGAACCGCTCCGTCGCATCGTTGAGCTGTTCGACGGTGATGAGGTTGCGTTCGACCAGCGCAGCGCCGAGCAGGCGGTTGCTGCGCATGATGATCGGGCGGAAGGATTCAGACATGGTCGGCAAGGGATCGCCGCGAGGGCGATCCGCCCGACCTCAGGAACTCACTCGCGACGCTTGCACCCGCCGGAACAGTGATTCCTTCAGCCTGGGGATCCCCTCCTCGGTCAGGCAGGATATCGGCACGACATCCACCTTATTGAGGCGCCGAAACTTGCGTAAAAATTTCGTCGCAATCTCCTCGTCCATTTTGTTCGCCGCCACCAGGCGCGGCTTTTCCAGCATGGAGGGGTCGTAAAGCTCGAGTTCGTTGAGCAGGTGGCGGTAGTCGTCGGATGGATCGCGACCATCGATCCCGGCCATGTCGATGATGAGCAGCAGCAGCGCACAGCGCTCAATATGGCGAAGAAATCGATGGCCGAGGCCGCGGTTTTCGTGGGCGCCTTCGATGAGTCCCGGGATGTCGGCGAGGGTGATCCGCTCCAGGGTGGCGGCGTCTTCCACGATACCGATCTGGGGATGGAGCGTCGTGAAGGGATAGGCCGCGGTTTTCGGACGCGCCCGCGTGATCAGGTTGGTCAGGCTCGATTTGCCGGCGTTGGGGAAGCCGACGAGCCCCACGTCGGCGATGCTCTTGAGCACGAGTTGGAACGTGCCGCTCTCGCCGGGCTGACCGGGATTCGCGCGGCGCGGCGCGCGGTTGGTCGAGGTCTTGAAATGCGTGTTGCCCCAACCGCCGTTGCCGCCCCTGGCGAGCACGAAGACCTCCTCGTCCTGCATGACCTCGGCGACGACGGCGCCGGTTTCCGCATCGTACGCAATCGTGCCGGGGGGCACGCGCAGGACCGCGGGCGTGCCGTCCTTGCCGTGCTGATCGGCGCCGCGACCATGTTCCCCGTGGCCGGCCCGCCAGTTCGGCCGGAAGCGATAATCGTTGAGATTGTTCACGTCGTGGTCGCCCTCGAGAATGACATCGCCTCCGCGGCCGCCGTCACCGCCATTCGGGCCGCCCCACGGTTCGTATTTTTCCCGGCGAAAGCTCACGCAGCCACGACCGCCGTCGCCCGCCTTCACCGTCACCGTGATCTCATCGATAAACATGGTCGCCCCATGGTCGGGGCGCACTCGTCGGGAGCAAGCGGTAAGAGGACGTGGCGGCGCCCGCGGGTGCAACTCGTCCCGAGGCGGGCTTCGCAAGCGTGACCGTCGCCCGGCTCGCGGTCAGCACCGACGGCGGTGGCGTGGTGCTGCCGCCCGCGCTTGAGCCACGCGGCGAGGTCTTCCGAGTCCGGTTGACGCATCGGCCCGCCGTGGGGACGTACGCCGGCCATTCCCCTGTGGCGGACGCGTCTACTTTCCGTCGGTCTTCGACTTCGGCAGGGGTGGAATCCGGTCCTCGGCCGGCGCGTCGCCTTCACCAATTGCTTCCCCGGCGAACGTCGGCATCTTGATGCCGACGTTCCGGGTGAGTTCATGCAACGGCGGCAGCGCGCCAACCAGGCCGGAAACAAAATCCGCCGTGGAGTTCCTGCCGTTGGCGTTCTTGCCGGTGTCCCAGACCGTGACCTTGTCGATCTTGAGATTGGAGATCGCCTCCGCCTGTTCGCGCACCAGCGCGGGCATCTGTTCCGTGACCAGCAGGTGGCGCGCCGCCTCGGGACCCCCGCAGGTCTCGATCAGGTTGCGGAAGCCCTCCGCCTTCTTCTTGAGCAGCGCCTCGGTACCCTCGGCTTCGGCGAGCAACTTCAGGCGGATGCCGTCCGCCTCGGCCGTCAGCTTGGCCCGCATGCCCTCGGCTTCGGCGAGCTGCACGAGCTTGATGCCGTCGGCATCGGCCTGCTTGCGCAGGCGCACGCCGTCCGCCTCGCCCGTCTGGGTGCGACGGATACGCTCGGCCTCGGCGTCGGACTCGACCACCAGCCGTGACTTTGCGATCTCCGCGGGCACGACGACGTTCGCATACTGCGTCGCCTTGTCGCGCTCGGCACGCTGCTTTTCCGCCTGTTCTTCCTGCGCGTAGGCGGCCTCGAGGGCCTTGGCCTGCGCCACCTTTTCGGCGGCGGAGGCGCGCCGCTCGGCGTCCGCCTTCTGTTCGCGCAGCGAGGAGTTGGAATTCGCCACGTCAACGCCCGCGAGATTCTCGCCCTTGGTCGCCTCGGCGTTGGCGTTCGCCACGCGCACACGCTGGTCGCGCTGTGCCTCCGAGGATCCGATCTGGCCGTCACGGTCGGCCAGCGCGACCTTGATCTTCGCCTCGTTGATCGCCTTCGACGCGGCTTCGCGGCCGAGCGCATCGATGTAGCCCGAGCTGTCGGTGATGTCCTGGACGTTGACGTTGATCAGGCGCAACCCGACCTTCTTCAACTCGACTTCCACGCCGGTGGAGATGTTCGCGATCAACTTGTCGCGATCGGCGTTGATCTCCTCGATGTTCATCGTGGCGATCACGACGCGCATCTGGCCGAAGATGATGTCGCGCGACAGTTCCCGGATCTCGTTCAGATTTTGCCCGAGCAGACGCTCGGCGGCGTTCTCCATGATGCCGGGCTCGGTCGAGATCCCGACCATGAACGTCGAGGGCGTGTTGACGCGGATGTTCTGCTTGGAGAGGGCGCCCTCGAGTTTGATCTCGATCGGGATCGGGGTGAGATCCAGGTACTGGTAATCCTGGATGACGGGCCACACGAACGCCGCGCCGCCGTGCAGGCACTTGGCGGACTTGCCTCCGCCGACCTTGCCGTAAACGACCAGGATCTTGTCCGACGGGCAGCGGCGGTAACGCGACGCAACCCAGATCAGAAAGGTGAAGACGACAAATGCGCCGATGCCGACGATAATCAGGAGTTCCATGGGATGATGGGGGTGGGAAAGGGAAACTCAGGCCGCCTCGACCAGCAGGATCGAAGGCGAGACGACCGAGACGACGCGAATGCTTGATCCGGTCTTGAGGGCTTGTGCGCTGTCGGTGAGCGCGTCCGCAAAGACCGCCCGACCCTGCAGCAACACCTCGACCTGACCACCCGGCTGTCGCTCTGGCGGCACGACGCAGTAGACCGTGCCGGTGAGACCGATCGCGTTGTGATAATCAAGCGTGCCTGAGTCCTGGAGGCGCAGAACTCCGCGCATGAGGAAGATGATCCCCGCCATCATCGCCACGCCAACGATGACGCCGGAAACCACGGCGATCAAAATGCCGTAGCCGCGCGAAAGCCACAACGCCCCGACCCAGCCGAAGCCAACGAGGAACGTCGCGATCGACTGCAGCGACAATACGCCCAATCCCGAACCATGGTCGTCACCGACATCGCCGTCCGCGTGATGATCCAGGCCGATGAGCCCGAGGATCATCCGTCCGATCAGAATCACCGACGCCAGAATGGCGATGGCATAGAAGAACTGCTGGGCGCCGGACAGGGAATGCCACCATGCGTTCATCGAGGAGGGGTTGCGCTCGAAAGCGTGAAATTGAACCCATCGTGACGCAAATGGAATTGGACGCCTGCTGTCCGAATTCGATCCGCTTCCGAAACGCCGCGGCGGCGGCTGCGCCAGCGGCCGTTACGCGCCGGTCGCGAGTGCGCCGAGATCCAACCCCATGCGTTCTCGCGCAAACGCAACGAGATCCGCGGTCGGCGGCGCCGTGAACGTGAGCGGTCCGTCGGCGAGCTGAAACGTCATGCTGGCGCAATGCAATGCCTGCCGATCCAACAGCAACCGCTGCGCAAGCGACGCGTTCCACCCTCCCTCGAGAAACTCCAGGAAGCACGCCGGCGACGGGCCATATATCTTGTCGCCCACGACGCGATAGCCAAGCCACTCCGCATGTGCACGAATCTGATGCGTGCGACCCGTCACCGGTTCCGCCTCGACGATCGTGAAGCCGCCCGCGCACGCCCGCGCGCGAAAGATCGTGCGCGCCGGGACCGCTTCCGGTGCGGGCGCCGCCCGGCGCTTCGCGAAAACCACGCTGCCGAGATCCGGGCCGATCGGCACATCGACAACCCGTTCGCCGGAGAACTCCCCGTGCAGGATCGCCAGGTAGCGCTTCGCGACCCGGCGCTGTTGCACGGCGGTTTGGAGCCGGCTTGCCCAGCCCCGCTCCTTCGCCAGCACGACGACACCGCTCGTCTCGCGGTCGAGACGGAACACCAGGTGCATCCGCGCGAGGCCGGTGAACTCGCGCGCCGCCCCGACGAGGCTCGACCACGGTCCGGCCTTCGATGGATGCACCACGACGAACGGCGGCTTGTTCACGACCAACAGGGCAGCATCATCCTGCACCACCCACGACGCAAAGTCCTCGCGGTTGATCAGTCGGATTTCGGGAGCGCTTTCAGCCATCGCGATGGTGACACCTCCGCATGTGGATCGATGCGCCGCGACTCGAAACTCGGTCACGACGGTTCGTTTTGCCGCCGAATTGTCTCATGTTGTCGACAGCGCGCGCCGAAGCACAGGGTGGACATGAGTTTCCGGCCCCTTCGGATTACGCGATCGTCCGCCCGGCGCACACCGCCGGCTCCAAGGACTGCATCTTGGTTGCAAACGCCGGTCCATGCGATACCCTCTTTTCCCGTGGCGATGAAACACCTTCGCGCCCCCCACCGGCCACTGCCGAGGTCCGTCCCGGCTCGATTTTCCCCCGTGCAATCTCCGGCCATCCGTGTGGGTGGGTCCCGGGTTTGTCCCGCAGCTTGATCTGACCAAGACCATGCCTACGAAACACCACCACGAAGTGAACGGTCACGAGTTCATCCTCACCGGGATCCACATGGAACTCACGGATGCGCTCAAGAATATCGCCCATGAAAAAGTCACCCGCCTGTTCCGCCACGAGGAACGCATCGTGCGCCTCCGCGTAGAACTCGAATGGGATAAACGCAACGATCCCGAAAATCAGTTCATCGCCAAGGGACACATCGAAATCCTCGGGCCGGACCTGAACTGCTCGGTCGCGTCCGACGACTGCCTGAAAGCCCTCGACCAGCTCGTGGACAAGCTTGATCGCATGATCCGGCGCCGTTCCCGCCTGAAACGCGTGAAACGCCACCGTCCACCGCAGCCCGTGGACATCCCGGCCCAGTTGCCGAAACTCTGACAAGCCGCAAGGCCGCTCCACGTTCGCTCGATGTGTCGCCCGGTCGTTCCCGACCGGGCGTTTTGTTGCCGCACGCTGATCAGATCCTTCGAGGCTGAGACGAAGGTATGGAATCCGATGCACCGAGGTTGTCCCTCCAGAACAGCCGCTTCCGAACCGGCGGCCGATCCCGTACGCCCAAAAATCAGCTTGCTTGGGCGAAACGCACCCCTTTCCCTCGCCGTTCCTTTGCGCACCCGTAGCTCAATTGGATAGAGCGTCTGACTACGGATCAGAAGGTTTGGGGTTCGAGTCCCTACGGGTGCGCCATTTTTCCATGCCTGCGGCTGCCCCGCCGCCCACGGATCATGACTGGAGACGAACTTCGTGCCGTTCAGGCACCGCTCAAGCAGCGCTATCGCGAGGATCCGCGCGCCGGCGTCGTCACCCTGCGCGCTACCGGCACCTTGGCAGACAATGTCGCGTGCCGCATCGAGACCGGCCGCGCCCTCGTCGAAGCCGGTCTGCACCCCGCCACCGGCGGCTCCGGCCTCCAGGTGTGTTCCGGCGACATGCTGCTCCAAGCCCTCGTCGCTTGCGCCGGAGTCACGCTCAACGCCGTCGCCACCGCCATCGGCATTGAACTGCGCGCCGCCCGCCTCACGGCCGAGGGCGATCTCGACTTTCGCGGCACGCTCGGTGTCGCCAAGGATGCCCCGGTGGGGTTCACCGCGATCCGTCTCGGCGTCGTTCTCGAGACCGATGCGCCCGCCGAGAAGCAACAGAAACTGCTGGAACTCACCGAGCGCTATTGCGTCGTGTATCAGACACTACACCAAAGCCCCCGCCTCGAAACCCGGCTGCTGCCAGCCGGCTGAATGTCATCCCCGACAAAACTTGTGGCGGCCGCCACAAGTTTTGTCGGGGATGACATTCAGTCTGGAACTGTAATGCTGGCCCTGTGGGTCACGCCGAAGTTTGGACCTTACGCTCGGGCCCAAAGGGCCCCCTACCATCCGATCGGTGGCTTCGGCCCCGGGCGCGGTCGCTGCGCGAACGCCCGGCTCCGGCTCAGGCTTTCTCGTCAAGCAGCGCGCCGAGGATTTCGTCGGCGGTGCGCAGCGCGGTGGCGTTGGCCTTCACCAGCACCTCGGCCTGCATTTGCTGGACGATGTTCTCCGGGCTGAGGTCGCCGGACGCGATCTTCTGCACGGCCTCACCCGCCTGCGCCATCCCGCGCTGGATCCCCTGCAAGGGCGCCGCAAAGAGGTTTAAACCTCGGGTGGCTGAATCGGTCGGCGAAATCATCGAAATCATTCAACATCGGCGTCCGCGCGTCTCGTCCGCATGGGGAGAAAGCCCGGCGCGGCGTGAGTGGTCCACGCAGCGGGCGCGCAACCGGCCGTCGACTCCGCCCGCAGCAGGCGATGACAGGAGAACGACAAGGCGCGTCTATTTTTCCACGCCCGCGCTGGCTGCAGGTTTGCCCTGCGCGCGTCCGGCCGCCTGGAGGCAGGCACGCGAGTTGTGGTAGGGACATTTCCACATGCTGGCCGGCGGGCTGCTCCGATCAGGATGTCCGGCGCGATCGGTGGACCGATACCATTCACCCTTCTCCCGATTCACCAGCGGGTGCTCAATGAATCCCCAAGTCCTGCACGCTGCGATGAGGAAACGCGCTTCGTGCGACAACTGCCATGCATTGATAAAGCCCGTGACGGCCTCCGCTTGCGGCCACCAATCCTTGTTGGTGTCGCGCAGGCCACGCGGACCGGCGGTGTTGAACATGCCCCCGTCCGCGTCCACGCCCTCGCGCAGGCACGCGGCGGCGATCGCCACCGCCTCGGCGCGCGCACGCGAGATCAGTCCAGGATCTTCGAGCGTCTCCGCGGTCTCGCAAATCAACCAACTGAATTCAATGTCATGGCCGAACGAGATTTCGTCGGAGCGTGGCGTCCAGTCGTCGTCCAGGAACAGCCGCAGATGATGCGTGGCGGGATCGAGCACGCGCGTGAGCATGACATCCGCGAGTTCACGCAGGTCCTGCCGCAAACCTGCGTCGGGCCACACCCGATAGAGATTGGTATAGGCTTCGAGGATGTGCAGGTGCGCGTTTTGGGATTTCGGAGCCTCGCCGCCCATCAGGCGCCGCCGCGGGCCGAGGTCGCCCTGGCGGTTCCAGGCGCGATCCATTTCCTCGAAGTAGCCGCCATGCACACGATCATGCGCATGCGTCTCGAGCGCGCGGTGGATCGCGATTGCCTGCGCCAGGGCATCGGACGCCGCGGGCGCACCGGTGCGGTGGAATTCCGCCAGCGCATAGATCGCGAACACTTCGGCGTAGATGTGCTTGCGGGTGTCGAGCGGTGTGCCGTCGGCCCGGACCGACCAGAAGACCCCGCCGTGTCGGGGGTCGAGCATCGTGTGCACCAGGTCGTCGTAGGCCCATTCAGCCATTTCCAGGTACGCGGGATCGCCATAACGATGATAGGCGGCCGAAAACGCCCAGAGAATCCGGCTGGTGAGCAGGGAACCGCGCGCTGCATCGGGATCGGCGCGCAGATCAGCCGCGATCAGGCCGAAGAAGCCGCCACGGGTGTGATTGCGCGCGTGTTGCAGCCAGAACGGGAGGATGTTCGTCCGTAATTCGCGCTCAGCGTCCCGGCCGAGTTCGGCAAGCGTGGACGGAGGCTCCTCCGCGCGGGCCGCGACCAGGCCGCAGGCACCCAGAACCAACAAGTGGCGAAAGCGCATGGGGTTGATGCGAGTAAATCATCGACCCCGGAAATGCCGAGACCGAACCACCCGGACATGCGCCCGTGGTGCGGCGGCGGTGCATTTGCCGCGCCGTTGGCGAGCGCGGAACTTTCCAGACTTTGCCCCTAGACATCCCGAAGGTCGGTCGCACGCTGGTCCCTGATCCGCGCGTGTCCGGATTTCGTTCGTCCCCTGCCATCATGATTCGATTCCTGCGCCTCGCCTTCCTGTCCATTGTCCTTGCCAGCCTGCCCGCCGCAGCGCTGGCCCGCTCGCCCGAGGAAACCCTGGTCGCGTACGTGGATGCGGTGCAAAAAGAGGGCCTGACCGCGGCCGTGCGTTTCATGCACCCCGACGACCTCGCGGAGTTTCGCAAGGATCTCGAGCCCGAGCTCGAGCGGCGCGTGAAAAGCGGCCGCACCCACCAGAAGTTCGCGATGTTTGCCGACCCCTATCACCCGAAGCAGTTGCGGCCATTCAAGGACGACGAGGATTTCGTGGCCATTTTCATCAAGTGGATGTCCACCTCCGGCGTCGCCGGTGTCAGCACGTTCGAGCACGCCAAGGTCAAGCCGCTCGGCTACGTGACCGAAGGCGATCTGCGGCACGTGGTCGCCCGCTTCACCTACGAAGCCGGCGATCACAAGAGCGAGCGCGTGTCGGTCACGACGATGAAAATGGACGGCGGCCAGCCCATGCTTACGCTCCTGCCGGAGCTCCAGCAGGTCGCTGATCTGGTGCGCGAGTTCCGTTGATCGCGGGTCTGCGCGATGCCGATCGAGGCGGAACGTGTCTTGCCGTGCCCCCGCCCACCCTGCACATCCTGTCCTGGAACGAACCGCTGCTGCCGCAGGCGGTCGCGTGGCTCGCCGGCGCGTGGAAGGGCGGCGCTCCACTCGATCTCTCCGATCAGCTGATCGTCGTGCCCACGCGGCAGACCGGCCGCCGGTTGCGCGAGGCGTTGGCCGCTCACGCCGGCCGGCAAGGCCAGGCGGTGTTCCCGCCCCGGGTGTTGTCGCCGGACGGCTTGCTTCGCGAAGTCGCCCCGGAGGCAGGCGTCGCGACCCGCCTCGAGGCGTTGCTTGCCTGGGTCGAGGTGCTGCGATCGATCGATCTCGCGGCGTTCGACGAGGTCTTTCCCGTCGCCCCGCCCGTACGGAACTTCGCCTGGGCCGCTCGCGTGGCCCGCGCGTTTCTTCACCTGCAACAGACGCTCGCCGAAAACAACCTGCGCATGGCCGATGTGCCGGCGCGCGGTGCAGGTGGCGAGGGCGGCTTTCCCGAGGTGGCCCGCTGGACCCAACTCGCGACCCTCGAAGCCCGTTACGATGAGGCGCTGGCGCGTCGCGGCCGGCGGGATGCCGAAGCGGTGCGCATCGCGGCCGTCGCCCGGGCCTCGCCGCCGCCCGGCGTGCGGCGTATCGTCTTGCTGGCGACACCCGATCCACAGGCGGCCGCGGTCATGCTGCTCGCCGCCTGGGCGCGGGCGGTTCCGGTCGACGTCGCCGTGTTTGGTCCGCCCGAACCCTCCGCCCGCGAGCTGTTCGATGCCTGGGGCCGGCCGCGCCCGGAAGCGTGGGCGATGCGCGAATGGTCGCCGCCGGATTTCGCCAACCGCGTGCATCTCTGCGCCGATCCGGCGGCGCAGGCGGAGCGCGTCGCCGCCGCCGCGGCGGACGGTGCCGCTGCCGACGGCTGGCTCGCCCTCGGGGTGGCCGACCCCGAAATCATCGCGCCGCTGCACAACGGTCTCGGTCGCGCAGGAGTCGTCGCCTACGACCCGGAAGGCCGCCCCCGGCGTGCCGAGCCGCTGTATTATTTGCTGCATCGATTGCTCACGCTCGCTCGCGAAACGAGTTTCGACACCGTCGCCGCGCTCGCCCGCTGTCCGGATGTGCTGGCGTGGTTGCGCGCGACCATCGGCCCGGCGTTCTCGTCCGCCCGCCTGCTCGCCGGCCTCGACGACATGCAGGCGCGACACCTGCCACCATCGCTGGCCGCGGCCCGGCAGCACGCCGCGGCCTTTTCGCGCGATCATCCGGAATTGCCTCCCGCGCTGGACGCGTTCGTCCGGGCTGCACACCGGGCTCGGGCGCGACCCGTTTCCCGAAAATGTCCGCGGCGCGCTCGCGACGATCTTCCGCGCCCGCGAGTTCGCGTTCGAGCGACCCGACGACGCGCGGGCCGTCGATGCCGCGACGGAATGGATGACCGCGATGCGCGAGACCGCCGACGCCGCCCGCCTTTTTCCGGGCGTGGCGATGCTCGATGCGTGGGAAATCGCACTTGAAGCGTTCGGCGAAAGTCGCCGCTTCGAGGACAAGCCCGCCGGGGCGGTCGAGCTCCAGGGCTGGCTCGAATTGCTTTGGGAGGACGCCCCGCACCTCATCATCGCCGGCCTGAACGACGGCCGCGTTCCGGCGGCGGTGGTGGGCGACCCGTTCCTGCCGGAGGCATTGCGGGAACAACTCGGTCTCAAGCACAATGCCGCCCGCCTCGCTCGCGATGCCTACCTGCTGGAGGCGCTCGCGACTTCGCGCACGCACGAGGGCCGGGTCGACATCCTGTTCGGCCGGACGTCGGCCGCCGGGGATCCGTTGCGTCCGTCCCGGCTGTTGTTGCGCTGTGGCGACGCCGAGTTGCCCGCGCGCGTGGCTTTCCTGTTTCGCGACGCAACCACGGAACACAGCGCGGTGTCGTGGCAGCGCGCGTGGCAACTGGCGCCCCCCCGGCTCCCGCGATCACGCGCCTCTCGGTCACGGCGTTTCGCAGCTATCTCGCGTGCCCCTTTCGGTTTCATCTTCGCTACGGCCGGCACATGGAGCCGGTGGATCCGGACAAGGCCGAACTCGACGCACGCGACTTCGGCACGCTGTGCCACGCGGCGCTCGAGGCCATGGGTCGCGATGAAGCCATGCGCGCCTGCACCGACCCCGCCGTGCTGCGCGCCTTCCTGATCGACCGCCTCGACCGGGCGGCGCGCGCCCGGTATGGGACCGAGCTGACCCTGCCTTTGCTGATCCAGTTTGAGTCGGCCCGCCAGCGACTCGCCAAGGCCGCCGACGTGCAGGCGCGACAACGGTCCGAGGGATGGGTGATCGAGCGGGTGGAATGGAAGTTCGAACTCGCGCTGCACGGCCTGACCGTGGTCGGCAAGATCGACCGTATCGATCGCCAGGAGACGACGGGGGTCGTGCGCGTGCTGGACTACAAGACCTCGGACAGGCCCGTGCACCCGCGCCAGGCCCACGTGCGGCGACCACGGCGCGGCGAGAGTCGGAACACGCTGCCCGACTTCGCCCGCCTCGACCTCGGCGGCGAGGAGTTCGGGTGGATCGATCTGCAACTGCCGCTCTACCGCCGCGCGCTCGCCGCGGAGTTCGGTCCCGCCATCCAGTGCGGTTACTTCAACCTGCCGAAGGCGTCGACGGAAACGGCCGTGTCGCTCTGGGATGAATACGACGCCAGCTGGCAGGCCGCCGCGGAGCGCTGTGCGGAGGGCGTCGCCGCCGCCGTCGCCGCGGATCGCTTCTGGCCGCCGGCCGAACTCGACGCGCGCGAGGACGACTTCGCGTCGCTCTTCCACCAGGGCTCCGCGGCCAGCGTCGCATGGGAGGAAAAATGAAGGCAGGCCACGGAGCGCCCAACGCCGCACAGCCGCAACCCAAGCTCAGGACGGGAGTTGAACCACAGATTACGCAGATGACACAGATACCGGAGTTCGGATTATGAGCCCACGAATACACATGAATGCGCACGAATGCCGGTCATTCGTGTGAATTCGTGGATACTTTCTGTCCGCATCTGTGTCATCTGTGGAATCCGTGGTTCTCATCAGCATCGAACTTGTCGTGGCTTGAGCGCTTCCAAGAGATGTTCGCAGCAAAACAATACTCGCAAGGTTTGTGGCACAGAGGAATCACCGGGGTCACCGAGACCCGCATCCAGGTTCGGTCGGCTCCCCATGGCCGTGGATCCATGCGGTCGATCGTTGCGGAAGGACGCGCGGCTTTACGTTGCGACCCGGCGGGGCGTGAAGCCCCTCCGACAGTGCCCAATCGTCGGCAATGAACTCGCCTCGCCACGAGATGATCCTGGCGTCGGCGGGTTCGGGAAAAACCTACGCGCTGACGAATCGCTTCGTGCAGTTGCTTGCGCTGGGTGCGGCGCCGGAGCGCATCGTCGCCCTGACCTTCACGCGCAAGGCGGCCGGCGAGTTCTTCGACGAGATTCTCAAGAAGCTCGCGCGCGCCGCGACCGAACCGACCTTCGCGGCAACGCTGGCAGCCGAGACCGGTGCGCCCCATTTCCAACCCGGGGATTTTCGCCGGCTCCTGCGCGCGGTCATCGATGTCATGCCGCGACTCGCGCTCGGCACCTTCGATTCGTTCTTCGCGCGCATCGTGCGTGCGTTTCCCCTCGAGCTCGGACTCAGTGGCGACTTCGAGATCCTGCAGGATTATTCCGCGCGCATCGAGCGCCGGCGCGTCCTGCGCCGGATGTTCGCGCGCACCAGCGGCGATCCCGACGCCGCCCAGCGCGCGTTCATGGAGTCCTTCAAGCGCGCGACCTTTGGTGTCGAGGAAAAGCAACTCGCCGCTCGGCTCGATGGCTTGTTCGACGCGCATCAGGAGGTGTTTCTGGCCGCGCCGGAGCGTGACGCCTGGGGCAATGCCGCGCGCATCTGGCCGGCCGGCTGCCCCTGGCTCGGCGGCGGCGACGCCAACCGCGCTGCAACCGCGCTGCAGCAGCGCCTGGCCGCGCGTTCCGATCTCAACGTCAAGCAGCGTGGGCGCTGGGAACTCTTCTTCGCCGCCCTGGCTGACTGGCTCCCCGGCGCACCCCTGCCGAAGCCGGTGGACTACATTCTCAAAAACACGCTCGATGCGTGGGAGGCCGTGCTCGCGGGCGAGGCCGGGATCACGATCGAACGCCGCAAGGTCACGTTCGGGGCCGACGAATGCGAAACCCTTGCCGTGCTCGTCTGCGCGATCATCGGCGCGGAACTCGCCCGCCGCCTCGAGATCACGCAAGGCATCCACGCCGTCCTGAACGGATACGAGTCGTTCTACCACGATCTCGTCCGCCGCGCGGGGAAGCTGACGTTTGCCGATGTGCAACGTCTCCTCGAACCCGGCGCCGGCGGGCCGCTGTTGACGCGCGGCTCGGAAACCGACGATGTCTCGCATCGCCGCCTCCTGCTCGACTGGCGACTGGACGGGCAGTTCGATCACTGGTTGCTCGACGAGTTCCAGGATACCAGCCACGGGCAGTGGACGGTCCTGCGCAACCTGATCGATGAGGTCGTCCAGGATGTCTCGCGACAGCGCACGTTTTTCTACGTCGGTGACGTGAAGCAGGCGATCTACGCCTGGCGGCAGGGCGATGCACGACTGCTGCGCGAGATCTTCACTCACTACAATCGCGCCAGCGCCGGCGTGCTTCCTCCCGGAGCCGGGCCGGCGATTGCGGAACGCCGGCTCGACCGTTCCTTTCGCTCGGGGCCGGCGGTGCTCGCGATGGTCAACCGGGTGTTGGGCGACGCCGCCGTCCTCGCGTCCCTGTTTCCGCGCGAAGCCGCCGAACGCTGGTCGCACGAATGGCGCGACCACACGAGCGCGCGCCCCGATCGCGTCGGTCACGCGGCGTGGTTGCTGGTCGACGACGAAGACGCTCGCTTCGCCGGCACGCAAATGCTGCTGCAGGAAATCCGGCCGCTCGAGCGTGGTTTGTCCGTCGCGGTCCTCGTGCAGAAGAACGACACGGCCGCCCGCCTGGCCGATTTTCTCCGCCGGGAGACCGGGCTGACCGCCGTCGCGGAATCCGACCTGCACGTCTCCATGGACAATCCGCTGACCGCCGCGGTGATGGCGTTGTTCAAGGCCGCCGCCCATCCCGGCGACCGGTTGGCGCGCGAACACGTGCGCATGACGCCGTTGTTCCGCGCGATGACGGCCGACGGGGTCGACGCTCCCGATGCCCTCACCGACGCACTGCTCCGCCGGATCCACGTCGACGGCTTTGCCGGCACGGTCGAACACTGGCTGCGCAAACTCGAACCGGCCCTCGCCGCCGCCGATGCGTTCAGCCGCGAACGCGGTCGTCAGCTCGCGGAGGCCGCCCGCCTCTTCGACGAGACCGGTGGGCGCGACGTGGCCGAGTTTCTCGCCTTCCTCGAGCGGCACACCGTGCGCGATCCGGAAACCGCGGATGTCGTGCGCGTGATGACGATCCACAAGTCGAAGGGCCTCGGGTTCGACGTCGTCATCCTGCCCGATCTTGAAGGCGACCGCCTCGCCCAACGCCGCGAAGGCCTCGCCGTGCAACGCACGCCGGAACGCGAAGTGTCCTGGGTCTTCGACCTGCCGCCGCGGATCTTTCGTGACCACGACGAAATCCTCGGCGCCCACGTCACCGCCGCGGAAGCCGACGGATGCTACGACAAGCTCGCCCTGCTCTACGTCGGCATGACGCGCGCCAAGCGCGGGCTGTATGTCATCACCGAACCCGTGGGAAAATCGGTCTCGCAGAATTTTCCCCGGCTGCTCACGACCACGCTCGGCCAGGAGACGGAACCGGTACGCATCGGGGACCAATCCTTCACCGCCGGATTCAGCACGGGAGATCCCGCGTGGTTTTGCCAGGTGAAGCCGACCGGCCGGCCGCCGCCGGCGACCCCCACCATCGCACCCGTGGATCGTGCGCGGACCCGGCGCAGTGTGCGCCTGCCGGCCCGGCAGGCTTCTGCGATCGAGACGGGGACGTTGTCCGGCGCGGTTCTATTTGCGGAGACCGATCGCGACGCCTCCGCATTCGGTCTCGCCGTGCACAGCGCCCTGGCCGCCGTGGAATGGTGGAACCCTGGGCAGGCGGCCGGTTGGGAATCGGCGCAGCGTGCCGCGGGTCTCTCTCCCGACGCCATCGCCCTGGCGCGAGCGAGTCTCGATGCGCCGGCGTTGGCGAAGGTGTTCCAACGGCCCTCCGACCGCTCCCCACGGTCTGGCGCGAACGCAGTTTCGAAATCGTGCTCGACGGTGCGTGGATCACCGGCCGTTTTGACCGGGTCGTCGTGGAACCTGATCACGCCGGACGCGTCCATCAGGTCCACGTGTATGACTTCAAGACCAATCAGGTGGGACCCGACGCCGCGAGCCGGCAATCGGCCGCCCAACGCTATGCGCCACAGATGCGATGGTATCGACGCGCCGCTGCAATCCTGGCCGGGGTGCCGGAGACTTCGGTCACCTGCGCCATTGTGCTGATCGCCGCGCGTGACGCCGCCGGTCAGGTCCCGGAACCATCGCTGTTGACTTGAAACCCGGCGGACTTCGCCAATCAGTAGGCCCCGGCATGTCGCCTTGTTTCCGTTTTGCCCACGAGATCGTCACCGCACGCGTATCCGCGTCGGACCCCGGCGAGCACTGGACGCGTCCCTCGAGATTGTCGGCGTGCCTGCTCGTCGCGATCGGCGCCCTGGCCCTCACCTGCGTTTCCGGGGCTGTCGCGGCCGATGATCCGCTGCCTCCGGAACCCACCAACGGCGAGTGGATCCAGGACATCCTGGCCGACGACAGCCTCTGGTTCGCCGCGTCGACCAATCTCGATTTCGAAGCGGTCGCGAAGGATCTGAGCGATTATCCCCAGGGACGCCGCTGGGTGCGCGTCATCGATGGCAAGGCCGCCTGGGTGATGTATTATGTTCCCGGCGACCTGCTCGGCTTCGAGGTGGACACGCATCATTATGGCGCGCTCGCCACGGACTTTCGTTTCTCGGCCGGCGCCGCATGGGACGAACTCGCGCCGGTCGACGCCGAGTACGAGGAAATCACGGGCTTCGAGGCGAAGTGGATGCGCCTTTACCGCGCGGTCGAAAACCTGCCCGCCGGCACGCATTTCCTGCGCATCGAGTTTCCGGACGACCGGGACCGCGCCGCGTCGCGTCTCACCGAAGTGTGGTTGCGGTGCAATTTCGAAAACAAGGCGCCGGAAAGGCATGCTGACGACATGCTCAACCCATTCGTCGCGGCGCCGTCGCATCCCGCGCCCGGGCCCGCGCAACCGGCCGCGCGGATGACCACGGTGGAGGACACGCCGCCACCGCCCGCCGGCGACGCCAGCACGGTCGAGCCTTACGTGGTGAACGAGATCAACTTTGTACCGGTTGCCCTGTCCGCCCCCGCGCCGGTCTTCTCGGCCAAGGATGTCGAACCGGTGATCCCGGGCGCGAATGTCCGCCTGCCGATCCTCGTGACGAACGCCGACTTCATTGCGGACTACGCACCGCTGTTGGAGCAGTCCGGTACAACGACGCCGCCGACAAATATCTTCAGGAGACTCCTCGACACGATTCGCCACGTCTTTTGATACGTCAGCTTCCCGCTGACGCCGACAAACAATGTGGCGGCCGCCACATTGTTTGTCGGAAGGGAAACCCCGCAAAACGGAGCCAGGAGCCACCCGGCAATCGGACAAAAAATGTTGCGGCCGCCACACGGTTTGTCGGAAACGGAGCCCCTTCTTCCCGGCGCGCGAAAGCTCGATGGGTCGCCCGCGGACGCCAAGGGCCGGGACGAGTCCAAGGGATCACCCAGATCTCGTTTCGACACGAAACACACCCCGGTGCTGCGCGCCAACCCTCTCGAGAGGGGACCAGTTTTGTGCGCTGCGCGCCAAGAAATGCGACGTCCGACAGCGCCAGGAATCCTCCTTTCGAGAGGGGCCTGATTCGTGCGTTGCGCGCCCGTAGGCCAGATCCCTCTGCGCCAGGTCGAGGTGGCGCGTAAGTGCCAATTCGCTGGCGCCCGCCACACCGGTTTCCTTTCCTCGACAAAACCGCCCTTCGCCCATGCTGACGAACCGCAGCCAGATCCGCGTGCGTTACGCCGAAACCGACATGATGGGCATTGCCTACCATGCGAACTATCTGCCGTGGCTGGAGATTGGCCGCACCGAGTTGCTGCGCGAACACGGGTTCCCCTATGCGGAACTGGAACGCCTCGGCTATCGCCTGCCGGTACTCGAGGTAAACATCCGCTACACGCGACCGGCGCTCTATGACGATGTCGTCGTCATCGAGACGACCCTGCGCGAGAAACCCAGCGTCCGGATCAATCTCGACTATCGACTCACCCGCGGCGATGCGCTGCTCGCAACCGCCCGCACCATGCACGCGTTTCTCAATCACCAGAACGAACCGGTGCGCCCTCCTCCGGATTTCATGGTCGCGGTCGAGCAATGGTTTCCGCTGGCAGATTCGTGAGGCCAGCTTGATATTCCGCCAGCACGGCAGCGTCACGTTCGTCCGCCTGCAACGAGGCCAGTCGCACGCGAGCCGCGTCCCCGCCGATCAGTCGATTCAGGGCCCAGACCGCGTGCGCGCGCACGACCGGTGACTCGTGCCCGCAAAGCCGTTCGACCGCCCGTGCCACCGCGCTTCGATCCTCGCCGCCACCGAAATGCCATTCGCTCGAATCGTGCCAGTTGCCCGCCGCGACGCACGCATTGCGGAGGAGGCCCGCCAACTTCACGCGCTTGACCGGGGATTTGCGAAACACCTCGCGAAACCGCGTCTCGTCCATCGTGAGCAGGTCGAGCAGCGTCAGATCGACAAGTTCCGTGCGCGCATGCACCAGGACACTGCGCCCGGCCTGGGCAAAGCGATTCCAGGGACAGACGTCCAGGCAGACGTCGCATCCGAAGACGCGCCCGCCAAACCCCGCGCGCAACTCGCGCGGTATCATCCCGCGGTTTTCGATCGTGTGGTATGCAATGCAGCGCCGCGCATCCACCCAACCGGGTCGCGGGAAGGCGTTCGTCGGACATGACGCGAGGCATCGCGTGCATGAACCGCAATGCAGACCAACCGTCGGAATGTGTCTCGCCGGCACGGCCGGACCTGGCCCCCGGGCCGCCTCGGCGGGTGACGAATCGTCCGACGTTCCCGACCCAAGGTCGGGTCCCGCCCGCCGGCCGCGCAGCGGTTCATCCGGGGGAATATCGCAGCGCACAAGCACGGCGGCGAGCAGCAGCCAGTTGCCATGGTCCCGCGAGATCAGCATGGCGTTCTTGCCCTGCCAGCCGATACCCGCCGCCGCCGCCCAACCGCGCTCGATCACCGGGCCGGTGTCGACGTAGGCGCGATAGTCGTCGCGGGTGAGGCCGCATGCGGTTGCGAGGATGGTCTCCGCCGCGCGCAACCCGCGGCCGATGGTGTCGTGGTAGTCGGACCAGAGGGCGTATTTTGCCCAGCGCTGTTGCGCCAACGCAGCCTCCGCCGGCCGCGCATTGACGCCCAGCACGATCATGGTTCGCGCTCCGGGCAGCACCTGTCGCGGGTCGGCGCGTTTTTCCGCGGTGCCGGGCAGCCAGTTCATGTCGGCGTGATGCCCCGCCGCGAGCCATGCCTGGAAACCGTCCTTGGTCGCGGGTGCGCCCGGATCGACGGCCGCAAAACGCACGACGTCGAAGCCCGGCGCGGCGAGCGCGGTGCGCAGACGCTCGCGTTCCTCCCGCGTCATGCGATCGAACTTTTCCGAAACTCGCGTGCCTCGCGCAGGTAGACGCGCTGGACGTGCGCGACGATTTCACCCAACGGCCGGTAATCCGTGAGCACCTGGGTCCCGGCCGCGCGATAGACGGGGTCGCGCTTCTCCAGCAGTTCCCGAATCCGCCCCAGCGGATCGTCGACGGCGAGCAACGGCCGGATGCGGTGCGTCTGGGTGCGGGACAAGATCGTCTCGGGCCGGGCCGTGAGACAAACGATCACGCCGCGTTCCCGAAGTCGCTCGATGATGCCTTCCTGCAGGACCAGGCCGCCGCCACACGAAACGATGCAACCTTCCGTCGGATGACCGTTCTCCACGAACTCGCGCTCGAGTTCACGAAACGCCGCCTCTCCCCTCTGCGCGAAAAGATCGCTGATCGACATGCCGGCGCGCCGCTCGATCTCCGCGTCGCTGTCGATCAAGTTCATGCCGAGACGCTGCGACAGGACACGCCCCACCGTGCTCTTGCCGGTTCCCATGAAACCGACGAGATACAGGTTCACCTTCGCGCCTGACGTGCCGTGCTCGGACATATTCCGGGAAAACCCACTATGCACCAAAGCCCGTCATTGGCCAAAAGAAAGATCGGCGCGCGCGGGGTGCGTCTCCCGGATGTCGGCGACGAGGAGAAACAAAGCGGCGCGCAGTGCCGCACTCCCGGACGCGGTTGCGCGGCTCTGAACCGCAGGGACAATGCCACCGCCGTTCCTGAAACAGTCTCGCGCCCGCGCGCTTCGTTGCGCTTGATGCCGACCCTTCGCGCCATGCGTTACGATTTTGCGAGCGACAACGCCGCCGGCATCTGTCCCGAAGCTGCGGCTGCCCTGCACGAAGCCGGCGACGGTTACGCGTCGTCCTACGGCGCCGACCCGTGGACCACGCGCGCGGTCGAGGCGGTCCGCGCGCTGTTCGAGACCGAGTGCGACGTGTTCTTCGTGTTCAACGGCACCGCCGCAAACGCCCTTTCGCTCGCCGCCGCGTGTCGGTCCTATCAAAGCGTCATCTGCCATGACCAGGCGCACGCCGAGCGCGACGAGTGCGGCGCGCCGGAATTCTTCACCGGTGGCGCCAAGGTCGAGCTTTCCGGTGGTCCCGCCGGCAAGCTCGATCCGGCTCCGCTCGATGGCTTGATCACGAATCGCCGCGACGTGCATTCGCCCAAGCCCGGAGCGATCACGATCACCCAGTCAACGGAACTCGGCACCGTCTATCAGCCCGCCGAGATCGCGGCGCTGGCCGCGGTTGCGCGCCGACACGGACTGGTGATGCACATGGATGGCGCCCGCTTTGCCAATGCCGTCGTGTCCGCGGGCGTCGCTCCTCGCGCGCTCACCTGGGAGGCGGGCGTCGACCTCCTGAGCCTGGGCGGGACCAAGAACGGCCTCGCGGTCGGCGAAGCGATCGTGATCTTCCGTCGCGCACTCGCCACGGATTTTGCGTACCGGGTCAAGCAGTCGGGGCAGTTGTGTTCAAAGATGCGTTTTCTCGCCGCCCCGTGGTTCGGCGTGCTGCGCGACGGCTCCTGGTTGCGTCACGCGGCCCATGCCAACGCCATGGCCCGCCTGCTCGCGAATCGCCTGGCCGGACTTCCGGGCGTGAAACTGCTGTTCCCCGTCGAAGCCAACGGCGTCTTTGCGGAGATGTCGCCCGCATTGGCCGCAGCCCTGCAGGCGCGGGGCTGGCAGTTCTATCACTTCATCGGGGAGAACGGCTATCGGCTCATGTGTTCGTGGCAGACGACGGAAGCGGCGATCGCTGCGTTCATCGCGGATGCGCACGCCTGTGCAGGCGCCTGACGCGCGGTCAGGTAATCGCCCCGACTCCGGAGGTCGCGGCGGTGTCATTCTGGAGGACCCACCCCGGGGTGGACCGCGGACGACAACGATTTCGTCCCTTCACTGCCCTGGGTTGTGCGCGGTCTCCGAGCGCGCCGGATCGATCAATTCGCGTCTGCGGCCGAGCCGGAGACCGCGCCCTAACGTGCTCGCCACGACTGGCGTTGTTCCCAATCCGCCCGCGTAAGCGCGTAGAGTTTCGCATCCTCCGGCTGGCCCCACTTCACGAAGGCGTGGACCTGCACCCCCACGGGCTGCATGCCGATTTTTTCCATCACCCGTCCGGACGCGGGGTTTCTCGTGAAGTGGTGCGCGCGCACGCAGTCGACGTGGAAGGTTTGGAAGAGGTAGTCGACCAGCGCGCCCGCCGCCTCGGTGCAATAGCCCTGGTTCCAATACGGCACGCCGATCCAGTAACCTATTTCCGATTCACGCGGTTCCGTCTTGATGGTGAACCCGATCGCCCCGATCAGGTCGCCGGAGGCGCGGAGCGTCACCGCGAAAACGAGTCCGCGGCCGAGTTCCCAGGCCGCCTCGTGGGTGGCGATCCACGCCTCGGCGGCCCCGTCGGGATACGGATGCGGGATGAGCATCGTTGTCTCGGCCACGCGCCGGTCACCGGCGAGACGCTGCACATCCGGCGCATCCGCTTCCGCGAAGGCGCGCAGGTGCAGGCGGGTCGTGAAAATCTCCGGATATGCGGGCACGGTTCCTTGCGAGTTGGCGAAGCGCGAGGGCGATGCTGAATCCTCCCCTTGGAAAACGGCGATCCAGCGTCGGTGGTCAAGATTAGTAGTGAAACCCCGGGTCAGTGCGCGAGCGATGCCGCCTGCGCGCGCGGGACAAGGATGCGCAGGGACTGCGGACGCACCTCGATGTCGAACGTGGCGGGGGCGTCGTGGATTTCGCCGTCGGTATGAATCGGGCCAGACGCGGCGCGACGGATACGGAAACGCGGCGCGACCGCACCGCGGGCGAAACGTGAACGATGCATGGAGCGGGTGAATAGCCGGATGACCAACGGCAGCGCGAGCAGGAGGTTCCCCGTCGTCAACGCCACGAAATCGAGCCGGCCGTCGTCGAGTCTTGCGCGCGGGGCGATGCGCGCGTTGTTCCCGTACTGGGTCGAGTTCGCCACGCTCGCCAAAAATGCGTCCACGCTGAACGCCGCCCCGCCCTCGGGTTCGACCGTGATCCGTTGCTTGCGATAGGCAAAAAACGCGCGGAAGCCGATCTGGACGTAGTTGAAGAAGCCGCGGCCCTTGCACGCGTTGAAACGCCGGCCGATCTCCGCATCGAAGCCGAGCCCCATGACGTTGAAGAACGCGTGGCCATCAACGATGCCGGTGTCGATCACCCGCACGGCCCCGTCAAGCAGGACGTCGAGCGCACGATCGAAATCCATCGGCAGGCCGAGGTCGCGGCCGAGCCCGTTGCCCGAACCCGTGGGAATCATGCCGTAGAGCGCAGAGGTCGCGACGAGTCCGGACGCCACTTCATTCATCGTTCCGTCGCCGCCAACCGACACCACGAGTTGCACGCCCGCCGCCGCCGCATCCCGGGCGAGTTCGGTCGCGTGTCCGCGCCGGGTGGTGAGCGCGATCGTCGCGTCAAGCTGGTGTCGCGCGATGAATTGCTCGACGCGTTCGCTGCGGCGCGCCCGCGCCGACAATTTGCCCGAGGCTGGATTCAGAATGAAGACCGAACGCAGTGACCGGATACTGGCGTGGCCGGCCGCGCCGTTGTTCATACGTCCGCGTCCTTTCGCACCCCGTCGGTCGCCACCTGGCGCAACAGTTGGTAGAAGCGATCGATGATCGCGTCCCACGTCACGGTCAGCGCGGTGGCGCGCGCCGCGGCCCGCAGGCGCGGCCAGTCGCCCCGACGCGCGCCCACGTCGACGGCGGCCGCGCAGAACGCGTCGGCCTCGCCAAAGGGGGCAAGGACTCCGTTTTCGTCATGCCGGATGTGTTCGCGGCCGGCGGCGTAGTCGTACGTCACCACGACCAGGCCGCTGCCGAGTGCCTCGGTGACGACATTGCCAAACGTCTCGGTGACGCTGGGGAACAGGAACACATCGCCGGACGCATAGTGGGTGGCGAGGTCCTCGCCACGACGCAGGCCGGCGAAATGAAAATCGGGGTAGCGCTTGCGCAGCGCGTTGCTTTCCGGGCCGTCGCCCACCAGGACGAACCGCGCACGCGGGCAGCGCGCACGTGCGGCGAGGAAACTCGCGACCGCCAGGTCAATGTTCTTTTCCTTTGCGAGCCGGCCGACGTAGAGATACACGGGATCGTCGGGCGAGGCGCCCCAGCTGCGCCGGAGGTCCTCGGACCGGCGCGCGGGATCAAAGAGGTGCGGATCGACGCCACGCGACATCACGGCGAGGTTGTGAAAGTGTTCGCCGGTGAGCTCGGTTCGCATCTGGTGCGTCGGCACCATCGTGAGCTGCGTGAGATTGTGGAAGTAGCGCAGGTAGCCGACCGCGACGTCGATCAGCGCGCCGTAGCCGTAGTGTTTGCCGTACTGATGGAAGTTCGTGTGGAAACTCGAGCTGATCGGAAGCGCGAGCTTGCGGGCGGCGGCGAGGGCAGACCAGCCGAGCGGACCTTCGGTCGCGATGTGGACGACATCGGGACGTTCGCGGGTCCACCGCCGCGCGAGCCGCCCGCCCACGGGGAGGCCCATCATCAGGCCTTCGTAACGGGGCAATGCGACGCCGGGAACCAGCCATTCGCGGTAGGTTGATTCGGGCGGTTCGCTGCCGTTGCGGTCGGGTTCGCGGTGCACGACGGCGCGATCCGCCTTCTGCCGCGGCCGCACGACCGTGATCGTCGCGCCGCGAGCGGGAATGCCCCCGGCCAGCCGTTGCAGCGTCATGGCGACGCCGTTCACTTCGGGGGGAAAGGTTTCTGTGACGAGAGCGATATTCACGAACGACGACCCGCCGACGGCGACGAGGCCCCGCTGAATTGGCGGGAGCGCGGGGCGCCGGCAATCCTGTTTTCCTCGGGGTCTGTTTCGGTTCGAGAAGGGATCTGCCTAATCCCAAGGTCATAGACTCGTCCCTACCTGAACCGTATCCATGCAGCCGGCGTCAATGTTCACTCGTGGCGCGCGACACCGATCGGTTGTAGGGCCGGACCTCGCGTCCGTGCCGCTCCGCGGGAGGCAACGGCATGGACACAAGGTCCAGCCCTACAGGTCCGACTCCTAGGAAACAGCGCTCTTGGAGTGATGATCTCCGTGTCGTCCGCGGACCGGACAGAGCCGATCCCTCAGGCAGCGTCGGTGTACGTTCTTCGTAGTCCACCGCCGCACGCGCGATTCCTTACTGATCCAGGCTCGGCGTGCTGGGCGCCATCGGTGCGACCACGCTGGGAGCGGCGGGCTTCACCGACACCAGCTCGATATCAAACACGAGCATCTTCGCCGGCGGAATGCCATTCGGGCTGCCGCGTTCGCCGTAACCGAGTTTGCTGGGAACGTAGAGCTTGATGTGGCCGCCGGTGCCGATCAGTTGCAGGCCCTCGGTCCACGCGGGGATCACGCGATTGAGGGCGAATTCCGCGGGCTCGCCGCCGCCTTCGCGAGAGGACTCCAGCACTTTGCCGTCGGGAAAACTGAGGGTGTAATGCGCCACGACCGTGTCGGACGCGGCCGGCTTGGGATCCGTGCCGGGCGTGATGATCTCGTAGCGCAGGCCGCTGTCGGTCTTCTTCACGGCGGGATTCTGGTCGAGCTTGGCCATTTGCTCGGCCTCCTCGGCGCGATTGGGGCCGGCGGCCTTTTCCGTGACCTCCTTGGCGCGTTGATTGAGGAACTGCTGGGCAACCTTCACCACCTCGCTCATGTTCTCGGGCGGCGGTTCGCCGCGGGCGTTGGCGGCTTCACCGCGCATGCAGGCGGCAATCTCGGATTCGCTCAGCCCAAGGGCGGTGAGGTTATTGCGATCGCCGATGATCCAGCCGTAGACCTCGAAGATCTGCTCGGCCGTGGGCTGGGCCGCTGCGGCGGGCGCGCCCATCGACTCGGCGGCAGGAGCTGCCGCGGGCGCGGTGGCTGCATCACCAGGCGTGCCTGGCGGCGGCGCAACCTGCTGGGCAAATGCGGAGATCGATGCGGCGGCGGCGAGCGCCAGGACCGCGAACAGGGAACGAGGTGACATGGTAGGGTGGATAGGATTGGGCAACGACCGTGGAGGCCCCGGATGGTTTCCGGAAAAGCCGCGAGCCGAACCGGACGGATTTCTTTTGTCAAAGCATGAAAGGGACATTCGATGGCCGCGCAACGGCGCGCCCGGAAAATGACCTCGCCGGTGAGGTTGTAGCCCAGGACCCGGTCAAACCGATCGTGCACGATGCGGCACGGCCCCGAGAGCAGGCCCGATAGAGACGCCGGATCCGCTTTCAGCTCCATGAAACCCAACACCTTTTGGATCAGCCCGGACGGCGTGATCGTCGCGGCGCGCGCCAAGTCGGAACTCGCCTTGGAACTCACCGTTTCGTTCAAGCTGCGGCACCGCGCCGACTTCGAACATGCGCGGGCGCACGCCAAGGCGCTGCAATTCAGCGAGCGCTCCACCGTGGCGCGCATCGGCGTGGAGGTGTTCAGTCCGCAACCGCCCCGCGTGCAACGCGACACCATCACGTTGCAGTGCGAGGCATTCGTCTATGACCAGCATTTCCCGAGCGCGAAATGCTTTCACGAATTGATGCGTCCAGGACTCGCGGTCGGCCGGCTGTTTCACGCGCCCGAACAGAACAAGCTGACCTCCACGGAAATCTGGCAGGCGCTGCGCGAAAACCAGCTCAAGCTCCCGAACACGCTCTCGATCGACCGCTTCGGACACGTGTTTCTCACGCCGCATCGCCTGCGCTACACCCTGCCGGCGACGCTCGCGGCAACCGACCTGTTGCGCGTGTTGCGCGGGGACCTGCCGCGCACGTTTCTCGACAAGGTGCAGGTGCGTGAAGACATGGACATCGTCTCCATCGGGCCGCACTCCGGCATTCTGACGAGCTGCTCGATGTATCTGCAGGACCATTTCGTGGTGCTGAATCGCGGGGAGGGCAACTTCGGTCTGCACTCGGGCGCGGTGCTGCTCGATCCCGTGAAGACCTTCGGCACGAATGTCATGCTCGAGATCTACAACACGAGCGAGGAAGTCGTGGTGAACCCGATGGTCTCGGTCGACGTCTATCGCGCCGGCACGCCGAACGCGGACGAGCATGAGGCCCTGCGACTGCGCCGCGAGACGACGCGCATCGACCTCGGGCGCGCCTACGACCTGCTGCAGTCGAATCCGCGCATCAGCAATTCCCGCGCGCGTCCGACCACCGGCATCGAGTTGCGCGGCCAGAGTGCGCGCGAGGAAAACGCGAGCGTGTGCATCGGCTACGACGGCTCGATCCAGGAAAGCCTCGCCCGCGGGCTGCAGAACGAGCCGTTCGGCTACCTCACGATCACCCAGGCGCTGAGCCACGCGCGCCGGGACGCGGACACGCTCGTCGTCGACTACCTGCCGAACCTTTTCGAGCACATCGAAATCCTCGCGCGGCTCACGCGCGTGAAGCTGCGGCGGCTGGTCTTTCGCAAGGCGTCCCGGCTGAATCCATTCTTCCTCAGCACCGATGCGCACGCGCGCCTCGAGACCTATCACCAGCTCGGGATCGACGTTTGCTGGCTCAACGAAAACCTCGGCGACCTGTTCGTGCATGTCTACAAGAAGGAACACGGGTTCTTTGTGCGCGAGGAGGAGGCGCGCCGCTTCCAGACCTCGACGATCCTCGCGTTCTACGGTTCGGCCGTGTCCATGGAGGACGGGAACGCGCGGGCGATTCGCGACCTCGTCATCCGCATGGTCGGATTCTTCGGGCCCAACGTCGCACTGCTCACCGGCGGCGGCGGCGGCGCGATGGGCCTCGCCAACGCGGCCGCGCACGAGAAGAACTGCCTGACCGGTGCATCGTTCCTCGAACTCGAGGCCCAGCCGCCGAATACGGGGGTCGATTTCTTCAACACGTTCACGGAAAACTCCCGGCACAACCGCCAGAAATGGTTTCAAGTCGCCGATTTTTGCATCTTCGGCATGGGCGGGGTCGGCACCCTCGAGGAAACCGGCATCGAGTTGTGCAACCTCAAGCTCGGCATCCGCCCGCGCGTGCCCTACGTCTTCTTTCACGACTCGTTCTGGCATGACCTGCAGTCACAATTCCAGGCGATGATCCGCGAAAAGCGCGCCCCGGCGTGGATGGCGGACTACGTGATGTTCTCCGGCAAGGTGGACGAGGTGATCAACTTCTACCGGCGCACGCTGCAGATCGCGTGACCTCAGCCGGTCGGAAGCCGTCGGCGTGCCTGCCCAACAGCAAGGCCGGTCGGGGACGCTCCCCGCCGCGGCGGCCAATGGAGTGGCCGCCCTACCACGCTCCCTGCACGCAATGTAAATGACGTGTCGTGACTATTCCGTTCCATCGCCGCATGACGACCGGTCGGTGCAAGGCCCGGACCTGACCGCCCCATGGCGCTCCGCGGCGTCGTCGCGGGTTGACCACGCTTTTTCGTTTGCCTCACCTTGCCGACGTCGGCTGCTACAGGGTCGAAGATGGCCACTGAGAAATCCCTGAAGATCCTCGTCGTCGGCAGCGGCGGTCGCGAACACGCGCTCGTGCACAGTTGCCTCGCGTCACCGCTCGTGCGCGGCGTGATCGCCGCGCCGGGAAACGGTGGCATGGCGGCCGAGTGTCCGTGTCTTCCCGTCGCCGTGGATGATGTCGCCGGCCTCGTCGCCCTCGCCCAGCGCGAGGGCGTGAACTTCGTGGTGATCGGGCCCGAGGTGCCGCTGAGCCTGGGGCTGGTGGATGCGCTCGCCGACGTGGGGATCGGGGCTTTCGGCCCGAAGGCGGACGGCGCCCGGCTCGAATCGAGCAAGATCTACACGAAACGCCTGCTGCTCAAGCACCGCATCCCGACCGGGCTGGCCGTGGAATTCAACGAGCTCTCCCCCGCGCTCGACTATCTGCGGACAAGTTCGTTTCCGATCGTGATCAAGGCCGACGGGCTCGCCGCGGGCAAGGGCGTGATCGTCGCCACCGACCATGCCGAAGCCGAACGCGCCGTGCGCGCCATGCTCGAGCAACGCGCCTTCGGCGAAAGCGGCACGCATGTGTTGATCGAGGAGTGCCTGTTCGGTGAGGAGACCTCGATCCACCTGATCGTCTCCGGACGCGATTTCATCCTGCTGCCGACGAGCCAGGACCACAAGCGCGTCGGTGAGAACGACACCGGCCCGAACACCGGCGGCATGGGCGCGTATTCGCCGGCCGGACTCGTCGACGACGCCATGCTCCAGCGCATCACGGACGAGATCGCACGACCAAGCGTCGAGGCGATCGCGGCGGAGGGAATCGACTTTCGCGGCGTCCTCTTCATCGGCCTGATGCTGACGCCTCGCGGGCCGAAGGTGCTCGAGTTCAACACGCGCTTTGGCGATCCGGAGACGCAGGTCCTGCTCACGCGTCTCATCACCGATCCTGTGCGGCTGATGCTGGCCGCGGTGGAGGGAACCCTGCGCGACGTCGCACTCGAGGTGACGCGGGAGTATGCCTGTTGTGTCGTGCTGGCCGCACAGGGCTACCCCGAACGCTATCCCAAGGGAGAAAGGGTCACCCTGCCCGCGCACCTCGGCCCCGGGGAGTTCATCTTTCATGCGGGAACCCGGCGCGACCGCGAGGGCTGCGTGCTGACCAACGGCGGCCGCGTGTTCGGCGTCACCGCGCTCGGTCCGACACTTGCGGAAGCCACCCGGCGTGCGTATGCGTTGTCCGACCAGGTGAATTTCCCTTCGAAATATCTGCGCCGCGACATCGGCGCGAAACAACTCCGGCGGGACGGAGTGCAGGCATGATGCCATCGCGCGACGGTGGAGGACAGGGATTGGCGCAGCTGTCGCCGACGGCCGCGCAGGTCTCCGACCTGCCCGGGCCTGCCCGGACCAGCCATCCGCTCGCTACGAGGCGGAGTCCAGCCCGCCTTTGGCCGCGGGTGGCCTGGCTGGTATTTTGCCTGGCGCTTCCGGTCGCGGGGCGGTTGCCCGCGGCGGAATCCGCCGATGTCTGGACGCGCTATTTTCCCCAACAGGCCGCCGCACCGGCGGACGAGGCGGGTTGGGCCGCCCTGGCGAAGGAGTTTCCCAACCGGGTCAAACCCGCCCCGGGTGCCGCCGTCGCCTCGACGCAGCCCCCGGCCGCCACGCGCACTTCGGTTCGGGATGGGATCGAGTACGTGCGCGTCCGCAAGATCGCGAACGACCTCGGCGCGATCGAGCGTGCCCTGACGGTTCCACGGTTGATCATCGATCTGCGCTACGTGCACGGCGACGTCGAACCATCGCTGCAATTCGGCACGTTGCTTGCGCGGCACCCGATCAGGTTCGTCCACCCCGAAGCCACGATCACGCCGAAACCGGTGCGGTCGGAAACGCAGACGACGCTGTGTCTCATCAATCGCGGGACGTCCGGCGCCATCGAGGCGGTATTGGACGCGTTGCAGGCCGCCGGCGACGTCCTGCTCGTCGGCACCCAAAGCGCGGGTGACACCGGTGACTTTACCGTCGCGGAAAACGCACCGGGCTGGCGCGTCATCACCAACGACTATCGGCGCGCCGGCGGCACGTCGTTGCTCGACGTCGGAGTCACGCCCGATCTCTTCGTGGAGACCACGCCCGATGCGGAGGACGCGGCCTACCTCGCATTCGACGCGAGCAAACCGATCGACGAACTCCTCGACGTGCCGGTTGACAAACCGCGGTTTGACGAGGCGCACCTGCAACAGCGGTTTGCCGAGATTCATCCGGAACATGGTGCCTCCCTGGCACCGCGGACGGGCGACGATTTGGAAACCACCCCGCCATCAGCAACCGAAACGGACGACTCCGCCGCCGCCGAGGCAAAGGCGCCGGACACAAAGGAGAAAAAGGCCGAAGCCACGTCGTCACCGTTTGATCGCAGCCTGGAGCGCGCGGTCGCCACGCTTGTCGCGGACCAGGTCTTGAGCGCGGCTCAACCGTAGCGGGTTCTCTCCCGCCGGGACGCCGCCGGACGCGCGACCGTGGCGCCGGCGGGGCCGGGCTTTCCCGACCTGACCGTGGAGAGAAACGGCTGGCCGGAACGCCTGTCGCAACCTGCGCCCTCGGCGGAACGCGCGCACCGCGGCTGTTACCCGTTTCAATTGACTCGCCCGAGCGGCGGAACTCACTTGGCTCCTTCCTTTCCGCGATGTCTGAGAACCACAACCACATCCTCTTCGTGTGCACGGCAAACACCTGCCGTAGCCCGATGGCTGCCGCGCTGTTTCGTCATGCGCTGGCGGCGCAGGATGAACCGCTGCACTCGTTCGCGGTTGAGTCGGCCGGCATTTCCGCGCTCGCGGGTTATCCCGCCGCGGCCAATTCGGATCAGGCATTGCGCAAAGTCGGCCTGTCGCTGCTCGATCACCGCAGCAGGCCGCTGACGCAGGAGGCGCTGGATCGCGCGTTCGCGGTGTTTTGCATGACCGAGTCGCATCGGGCCGTGATCGAGGTCCAGTTCGAGCGCCCGCCGAAACGCCTGTTCCTGATGCGCGAATTCGTCGCGCGCGGCGATCGCGACATTCCCGATCCGTTCGGCATGAACCTCGCGGCCTACGAGGCCAGTCGCGACGCGATGGTGGAGGCGATCCCCTCGCTCGTGAACTACCTGCAGGCCGAAATCGATTCGACCGCCGGCGCCCCCCCCGCGGGTTGAGCGCACCCATCCAGGATTCCAATCATGTCCTCCGCCACCGCCCCCGCTCACAGCAGCCTCAACACCAGCCCGCTGGCCGAACTCGATCCCGCGATCCATGCCGCGATTGCCCGGGAACTCGAGCGCCAGCAGACGCACATCGAACTGATCGCGTCGGAGAACTTCACGCTGCCCGCCGTGATGGAGGCCCAGGGCAGCGTGCTCACGAACAAATACGCCGAGGGCTATCCCGGCAAACGCTGGTACGGCGGCTGCGAATTTGTCGACGAAGTCGAGACGCTCGCGATCGCGCGCGCGAAGCAGCTGTTCGGCGCCGACCATGCAAACGTCCAGCCGCACTCGGGCTCACAGGCCAACTTCGCAGTCTACACCGCCGTGCTCCAGCCGGGTGACAAGGTTCTCGGCATGAACCTCTCCCACGGCGGCCATCTCACGCACGGCAATCCCGCGAATTTCTCGGGCAAGCTCTACCAGTTCGTGCAATATGGCGTGCGCGAGGACACCGGCCTGATCGACTACGATGAACTCGCGGCCATCGCCGAACGCGAAAAACCCAAAATGATCACGGTCGGCGCGAGCGCATACTCGCGGGTGATTGACTTTGCCCGCATGGGCGAGATCGCGCGCGGCGTAGGCGCCCTGCTTTTCGCCGACATCGCGCACATCGCCGGGCTCGTCGCCGCCGGCATTCATCCCTCACCGGTTCCGCACGCCGACTTCGTCACGACGACCACGCACAAGACCCTGCGCGGTCCGCGCGGCGGCTTGATCCTGTGCCGCGCCGCACACGCCAAGGCGATCGACTCCGCCACGTTCCCGGGAGCCCAGGGCGGTCCGTTGATGCATGTCATCGCCGCCAAGGCCGTGTGTTTCCTCGAAGCACAGAAGCCCGGGTTTCGCGCCTACCAACAACAGATCGTCGCCAACGCCAGGGCGCTCGCCGCCGGCATGCTCAAGCGCGGCTACAAGGTCGTGTCCGGCGGCACGGACAACCATCTGCTGCTGGTCGATCTTCGTCACAACCTCCCCGAACTCACCGCCAAGAAGGCGCAGGAGGCGCTCGATCGCGCGAACCTCACGACCAACAAGAACACCGTTCCATTCGAAACGCGCAGTCCGTTCCAAGCCAGCGGCGTGCGCCTCGGCACCCCGGCCGTGACGACACGCGGCATGCGCGAACCCGAAATGGACCTGATCGCCGGCGCCATTGACCTGGTGCTGCGTTCCCCCGAAGACGACGAGACCCGCGCCCGCGCGCAAGCAGTCGTCCTCGATCTTTGCGGCCGTTTCCCGCTTCCGTACACTGCGAAGGCATGAGCCGGATCCATTCAGTCGGACGCCATCTCGCAGGAGCGGGTTTACCCCGCGATTTTGTCCCTTGTAGAAGCGGCTTCAGCCGCGATTCGCACGCGGACCATCGCGGCTGAAGCCGCTCCTACAGAGGTCGGATTTGGGTCCACGAATGACACGAATGGGCACGAATACGGATGGATCAGGTTTCTGCTATTCGTGCAGGTTCGTGCCATTCGTGGATGAGTTGGTCGGGCAATTTCGATCCAGGAAGGGGTTTAACAGAACGGAACGAAGGTAACGAAGGCCGCGCCGGGTCGTGGATGCGCTTTCGAAGGAATGGTCGCAAAAACCCTGGCGCGCCACAGCCGCAACCAAATCCAGATTAGCCACGGATTACACAGATGGGCACAGATGTTGTGTGATTCCACCCTGCCTTGTCCGTGCCCATCCGTGCCATCTGTGGTGCAAAAAGATTGAGTTCCCAAGGCGCAGAGGACGCAAATAATGGCAGGAGCGACGAACCGATCGGTGGTCTGGCGTCGGCATTCGCCCTCGAGGTGTGCGGCCAATCCGACGAGCGATCGATACGCGGAAACAAGCCCAACCGATTCGGGCGGGACAACCTCCTGACGAGGCGTTGTGAATAACCTGTCGGCAAGTCGCCGGAGCCGTCCGCGAGCCGACAGGGGTGGTTTTTGGGCGTCAGGGCGACAATGTCGAGGTGACCGTCCGCTTGTTGCACGCAATTTCCCCCCGAAATGGCAGGCGATTTCCCTTGTCGCCTCACGGCAGGACGAAGGCCCGGGAGGGCCGAACCGTCCGTGCCTGAGTGGCGACCGACATTGCGAGGCCCCCGCGGCGCACGGTTGGCGGAAAATTTCAAACCGCTCTGGGAGAACGAGCTTGCAAGCCGGGAGGGATGCGCAATCCCGCGTTTCGCCGGGGCGGCTCTGGCACCTCCAATGACGTGAGGAGGATCGCGCGTCGGGCGGAATCGCTGCAGTCGGCGTCCAAACGCCCCTGTGAAATCGCGAGGCGGCAAGAGTGGAAGACGCCTTGGCCTGGCCAGCATTTTCCGCGTTCCCAGCTCTCAAGGAAGCTCGCGGGTAACGTAAAATTTAAGGTCCTTTTCCTCTGTGAAGAATTTCGGCTTTTCGACGACTTTCGCCTGCCATGCGCCCGGTTTTCGCCCCGTTTCCGGAACAACGATTCCGGTATGCACTCCGGGCCAGGATCGCATGCGGGAACGACGTCTTGTCCGATCGGCGTTAAGGTTGTTTGGCGCGCAAGCCGAGCGCCGGATGTCGCCGGCATCACCGAGTGGTGGCACTGGAAATACTCAAAGGCGGTTTGACAGGCGCAGTGCGCCGAAACATTGAACGATGCGCCGCGGTCCACCCCCCGCCACCGCACCGCGGCCGCCCCTTCTCTCTCATGGTCTCTGCCCGTTCCCGAACGCCGGGTTGGTCCGGCATTGTTCTCGTTGCGTTGCTGCCTTTCGTGTCGCAGGCCGGTGCCGCCGAATCCGTCGAGACGGTGGAGAAAGCGGCCGCGCAATGGGCGCAATTGCGCGAGGAAACCGTGCGCCTGCAGAGCGACTGGCAATGGCAGCGCGGCACCCTCGAGTCTTCGCTCGACGGCCTCAAGACGCGCCTGGCCAAACTCGAACAGGAGCGCGACGGAGTGGCCGCCGCCATCTCCAACGAGGACGCGACATCGGCCAATCTGGTGAAACGCAACGACGAGACGCGCCAGGCCATGAAGACCGTCGAGTCTCGCATCACCCGGCTCACGCAACAGATCCTGGCGGTGCGACCGTTTCTTCCGCCGCGACTCGCGCGGGCCCTCGACCTGCCGTTTCGCAGCATCCAGGACGAGAAGCTTGGCCCCGCCGAGCGCATGCAGCATCTCGTGACGATCTTCAATCGCTGCGGCCTGTTCAACAAGTCGATCACCCTCGGCGAGGAGGAACTTAATCTCGACGGCGGCGCCAACCCGCGGCTGCTCGAAGTCATCTATTGGGGCCTCGCCTTCGGCTACGCCCTCGACCGGGCGGACCAGAAGGCTTACTTCGGCCATCCCGGCAAGGAAGGCTGGACATGGGAACCGCGCCCGGATGCGGCCCCGGCCGTCACCCGCCTGATCGCGATTCAGCAGGAAAAATCGGATCCGGCGTTTGTGAGCATCCCGGTCCAGATCTCCGAACCGTTCACCGCGCCACGCTGAACCCCCGATGAGATCCCTGCGCTTTCTCTCCCTGTCGGTTTCGCTTTTCGCCGCCGGCGCCAGTCTGGTCATCGCCGCGGACGACCCCGCGCTCGACGCCAGCATCGCCCGGGCCGTGCTCGACTACGGCCAGCGCACGCAGGCCGCGACCAAGGACCTCACGGCGGCGCGCGCGGCGGTTGCCACGGAACGCACGCCGCTGATGGACGCGATCCGGACGACCGAGGAGAAGATCGGCGTGGTCGAGGCCGACACCGCACGCCTTACCACCGAACAGGCGCGTTCGCAGGAAAAACTGCAGGGTCTGAAGAACGAGCAGATCTCGCTCGAGCGCAATCTCAGCTACGTCGCGAACATCGTGCTCGAGGGTTTCAAAAGCTACGAGGGCAACCTGCTGCCCGGCGAGGCGGCCGCGCTGGGCACGACCGCTTCCGATCTGCGCAACCGCGTGCAGACCGCCGGCCATCCGGATGACGCGCTCGCCGCGCTCGATGCCGCCGATCTCTTCCTGGCGCGGCTGCAGCGTCAGCTCGGCGGTTACACCGCGGCCGGTCGTTCGCTGCGCGATGGCGACAACGAGATCATCGACGGCACCTTCGCCTACCTCGGCCCCGAGGTGTTCTTCCGCGCGAAATCCGGCGCGCTCCAGGGCACCGTGCGCGACCGCAAGGATTCCGAGTTCGTGGTCACCTATCCACTGCCGGAATGGGACGGCGCGCAGGCCGAAGCCCTGATCACAGGAAAGGCCAGCACGACGCCGACCGACGTTTCCGGCGGCCGTGCGCTGCGCCTGCGCGAGACTCGCGGCAGCTTGTGGCAGGAAGTGCAAAAGGCCGGCGTGGTCGGTTATGTGATCATGTCGCTCGGTGCCGTCGCCCTCCTGATCACGGTCATGAAGTTGATCGACCTGCGCCAGCTTTCCGTCGATTCGCCGCTCGTTGCGCATGACACGATCAACGCCGTGGCCCGCGGCGCGCGCACCGAGGCCCAGGCCAGCCTGCCGCGCCTGCGCAAGACGACCCGCGAGCTGTTCGCGACCGGATTGCGCTACCTCGACATGCCCCGGACGCTGCTCGAGGAACAGCTGGAGAGCCTCGTCCTGCGTCACCGCCTCGTGCAGGAGCGGCGACTGCAGTTGCTCGCGGTGATCGCGACGGCGGGTCCGCTGCTCGGCCTGCTGGGGACGGTCACCGGCATGATCAAGACCTTCACCCTGATCACCGTGTTTGGCACCGGCAGCGCCGGCCGTTTGTCCGGCGGCATTTCGGAGGCCCTCGTCGCGACCGCGCTGGGCCTTACGGTCGCGATCCCGACGCTCGTGATCCACGGCTTTCTTTCCAACCGCATCCACAAGGGCCTGGCGCTGCTCGAACGTTACGCGCTCGAGTTCGTGACCGCTGCCGAGGAGGCACGTGCAACCCGGACCCCGGAAGCCGACGCCGTCGCATGAACGCCCTCTGGCAGCACGTCACGAGAACGCTGAGCGACGGCGGTCCCGTCGTCCTGATCATCCTCGCGCTCTCAGTCCTGCTCTACACCCGGTGCTTCACGCTGCTCCTGCATCTCTATCAGGCGCGCCAGCAGATGATCCGCGAACACCAGCGGCACCCCGGAGGAATCGAGCAGCTGCGCATCCTCCAGGACAACCTGCACGACATGTTCGAACGGCAGCGGGCGGTGCTCGCGGCGATGATCGCCGCCGCCCCGTTGCTCGGGTTGCTCGGCACCGTGACCGGGATGATCAACACCTTCAGCCACCTCGCGTCGCGGGTGGGCAAGAATGCGATGGAAGGTCTTGCCCAGGGCATTTCGGAGGCGTTGATCGCCACGATGACCGGGCTCGCGGTCGCGATCCCCGGCGTGCTCCTGCTCTACGTCGCCTATCGGGAGTTGCAGAAGAGTTTCCAGACGTTCGCGCGGTTTGAACACCAGATCCTGGAGGGCCGCTGAACATGTTTCGCAGTCTGCGCCGCGACCGCCGCCACGAATCCATCCACATCGACGTCGTTCCGATGGTCGATTGCATGCTCGTGCTCGTCATCTTCCTCGTGGTGAGTTCCGTCTTTGTCGAGGACCCGGGCATCGAGGTCGACAAGCCCGACGTGAGTGGCATCGGCGGGATCACCCAGAACGCGATGCTCATCGCGATCAGCGCCGACGACCGGATCTTTTTTGACGGCCAGGAAATCCGCCTCGACCAGGTCTCGACCCTGGTCAAGCAGGCGTCGCTCGGTCAGGACTCGCCGTTGATCGTCCGGGCCGACAAGTCGGCCAGCCACGGCATGTTCGCCAATGTCTACGCCGAGGCGAAACGCGCCGGGATCGAGAAGATCCTCTTCGCCACCACGCACGCCGAGAACCGCTGACGCCGCCGGGTGAATCCATCGATTGCATCGCCGCTCCCACGGCCGGAAGCCTCCTGGACCGCCCATCTGCTCGGTCTCGCCGGCGGCGTGGGCTTCACCGGCGTGATCATCAGCGGGCTGGTCTGGTTCACCCGCGCGCCCGAACCGAAGCCGGAGGAGGAAATCCAGGAGATTCGGGCGGTGGACATCCCGGAACCTCCGCCACCTCCGCCGCAGACGATGTCGCGGGGCACGCCGCTGCCGCCGGCTCCGATGGTCTTCGAGGAATCGCCATCCACCAATGCCGTGCGCATCGCCCCCACCCCGATTCCCATCGCGCCGCTGCTCACCGTGACGCGTCCGTCGTTTTCCCTCGAGTTCTCCTTCACGCCGGGTGAGTTCCGGCCCGAGGGCGGCGACTGGGCGCCCGACGTGAACCACATCTTCCAGCGCTCGGAAGTCGACCAGCAGGTCGTGGCGATCTTCAAGAAGGCCCCCACCATTCCCACGCTCCTTCTCAGGGAGGTGAAGAATCCACGCGTCACCGTACTGTTCGTCGTCAATATCGACGGCTCGGTCGAAAACGTCCACCTGCTGCGCGGCCAACAACCGGAATTCGACCGGCTGATCGTCGACGCGATCGCCCAGTGGCGCTTCCGCCCGGCCATGCGCAAGGGGAAGAAAGTGCGCTGCCTGACCGAGTTGCCCGTGTACGTGAAGGCCCCCAACGCCAATCCCTTTTCCACCTCCGAATGATCATGTCCCACCGTCGTTGCTCCCTCGTCCTTGGGATCCTGCTCGCGCTGGCTGCCCCCCTCTGGTGCGCGGCGAAAAAGAAGGAGCCACCGCCACCCGAGCTCGATCCCAACCGGATCATCAACGAGTCCTATGGGTTCCTCAAGGATCGCGAGCCCGAGATGACGGAGACGGAGTATGCGCTTTACGAAAAGGTCATCCCGATGATTTCGGCCCAGCCGGAATTCGCACTCAAGCTCCTCGAGGGCATGGTCGGCGAAGCGGACTCGAGCGCGGCGTTCGAATTCGTGCTCGGGAATGTCTATTTTGAACAAAAGCGCTACGACGACGCGGAGACGCATTTCAAGGCCGCCACCACGAAGTTCGCGACGTTCGTCCGCGCGTGGGACAACCTCGGCGTGCTCTACTTCACCACGGAGCGCTACGCGGAAGCCGTGCCCTGCTTCACCAAGGCGATCATCCTCGGCGAAGCGGAGCCGCGCCTCTTTGGCCTGCTCGGCTACTGTCTGCTCAAATCGGACAACCCGCTCGCCGCCGAGGCGGCCTACCTGCAGGCCTTCGCGCTCGACCCCAAGAACTCGGACTGGATCGAAGGCCTGCTCAACACCTACCTTGGGTCGCAACAGTATGCGCGCGCGGAAACCCTGCTGCGCCAGCTCGTCCGCCTGAAGCCGAAGGAATCCCGCTTCTGGTTGCTGCTCGGCAACGTCCTGTTGACGCAGGAGCACAAGCTCGACGCGATCGCCACGCTCGAGGCTGCGCTCAGCCTGCAGGTGCTCCCGTCCGAAGGCATGATGATGCTCGGCGATCTTTACGCCGAGCAGAAGCTGTATGCGGACGCGGTGCGCACCTACCAGGCGCTTACCGCGAAGGACGCCGAGCTCGGGGTCGAACGCATGGTGCGCTTCGCGACCGCGCTCACCGGCACCGCAGACTACGACCGCGCCGGCCAGGTGCTCGATGCCGCGGCCAAAGTCGCCACCGGCGAACAACAAGTGCCCGTCCTGCAGGCCCGGGCCGGCATCCATCTCGCCCGCGAGGAGTGGACCGAGGCGCAACCCCTGCTCGAAGACATCGTTTCCCGCGATCCGCTCAACGGCCGCGCCCTGCTCGACCTCGGCCGCACCGAGGAAAAACTCGGTCATGACTCCCAGGCGATCTTCAACTTTGAAAACGCCGCCCGGATTCCCGAGAACACCTACAGCGCGTGCCTCTATCTCGCGAACCTCGAGGTGAGGCTGCAGCACTTCGACGAAGCGATTGCCTACATCGACAAGGCCCTCGCCGTCGACAAGACCTCCGCCCTCCAGGAATTTCGCGCCCGCGTCACCGCGATGCAGACGAAGCCGAAGTGATCCAGCGGGTGCAGGAGCCTGCACCCGGCTTCGTCTCGTCCGCAGTCCATCGATAGGGGGCTTCACGCCCCGATTGGTCGCGGCTCCGTGATCTCGGGTCGAATCTCCGTGACCTCTGTGTCCACTCCTTGGGTTGCGGGTCCTCTCGCGGTGTACCACAATCCCGCGGAATCTTTCATTGGTTCGAAGATTTCCGTCGATTGCGCCCGTGGAACTCAATCCTCTTGGACCACAGATTGCACGGATGAGCACGGATAAGGCAGAGTGGAATCATTCAGCATCTGTGCCTGGAATCCGTGGTTAACCTGAATTGGTTGCAGCTCGGCCGCGCTGGGAAATTTTCGGGCTGAAGTCGCTCCTCCGCTCGCAATCCTCGACGCCCAAACTCAGCCGCGTTTTGATCCCGCGTCGTGAACGCACCGCGCCAGCCGCTCCCTCCCGCCGTCCCACGTCTGGATGTCTTCCGTTTCTGCCCCCGTTGCGGAGCGGAAACAATGGAACGGCGTCCGCCGCATCTCGCGATCTGCCGCACGTGTGATCTGCACCTGTATCTCAACGCCTGCGCCGCGACCGCCGGCATCCTCCTCGACCCGTCCGACCGGACGCTGTTGATCCGACGCGCGAAGGACCCGGCCCGCGGCAAACTCGCCCTTCCCGGCGGTTTCGTTGACAACGACGAAACCGCCGAGGATGGCTTGCGACGCGAAGTGCGCGAGGAAACCGGACTCGAGCTCGGCCCGGTCGAGTTCCTTCTCAGCCATCCCAATCACTACGCGTATCGTGGCGTGCTTTATCACACGATCGACCTGATCTTCATCGCACGCGTGCCGGACTTCGCGCCCGCCCGTCCCCTCGATGCCGTTACCGACCTTGTGGACCTCCCGGTGCGCGACGTCCACGCCGACGACCTCGCTTTTCCCTCCATGCAGGTCGCCTGGCGCACCTTCACCCGTCGCTGATCGCCACCAGCGCCGCCCATCCGCGCTACGCGCTCAAATACGGCGACCTGGATCGCGTCCCCGCGTTGGAGCGGTAGGGTTGCGTGTCTCCACGCGACCGCGGTCGGCTGGGGACAGCCGGCCCTGCCTTTGGTCGCCGCTTTCGGCCGCGCTGGGCCACTATCCCTGAAGGCCTGTCTTCCTGCGCGAATGGTCTCGGATCACTTTGGGAATCCGATTTTTTCGTCACAGAGAACACAGCGCGGCTTGGCCGCAACCGAAGCTCGGGACAGGAGCTGGACCACACATTGCGCAGATGGACACAGATACCGGAGTGCGGATTATGAACCCACGAATACACACGAATGACAGGCGCCAGTCATTCGTGGATACTTTCTGTCCACATCTGCGTCATTTGTGCAATCCGTGGGTCTCATCAGCATCGAGGTTGTTGGGGTTTTGGCGCTTCCAAAAATGCTCCCGGCAAGAACAAGACCCTTCCAGACATGCGACTGCGGCCCTTGCCTCCTCCTACGACGACGCGTGGGCCGCGGCGGCGACGGGTTCCGTCACCCAGGCTCGGGCCGCGGCAGCATGGGCGTGATCGAAATAGCGGACCTCGGACGCGAAAAATAGACGCGACAGATTGGCGCCCCATTTTTCGAGCCGCGTTTCGCCGACCACCGCCACACGACCGAGGTCGCGGCGATGCTTCAGGTCGAACTTCAGTTCGTCCCAAAGCGCCGCGGCTTCCCAGCCGTGAAAATCGTGCAGCTCGATGTAGCAGCGAACCGGCGGTTTGCGGCTCAACAATGGCTCCAGGCGCGGGAGCAAATCCTTGTATTCGGCGCGCGTCATCTTTCCGCTGGCATGAAGTTCAACCAGGTTCTCGTTCGGGTGTTCCTGAAGGGTGATCATGACGGCTTCCTCACTTGGGGTTTCAACTGACAAGAACGGTGCCGGTCGGCACCATTGCAACATACCTTCATCGCGCCGCCCTTGCAACCGGCGTATTTGCCCACCGGCCGGCCTTCCCGTGCGATTGGTCCGATGCTCCGGCTGACATTGCGCTCTCTCTCGCAGCTGCTAGACCAAGACCCGTGTCCTCGGAAAAAATCCCCGACGGGTGGCGTCCAACGGGCGTCGTGATTCCCGACTCCGGCTCCCCTTCGATCACCCGTCGCGACTTTGTGCGCACGTCGCTCGCCGTCGGTGCCGCCGCCTCGCTCTACACCTTCGGCCTGTCCCGCGTCGCCGCAGCCGACGCGCCCGGTATTCCGCCCGCGCCCTCCTGGGTCGACCGGCCGATGCGGTGGGCGCAACTGACATTTGTCGAAAACGATCCCGTGGACATCGATGTCGGCTTCTGGATGGATTACTTCAAGCGCACGCATTCCGACGCCGTCTGCCTCAGTGGTGGCGGTTGCGTGGCCTACTACCCCACGACGATTCCGGGGCATCATCGCAGCGCATGGCTCGGCGACCGCGACTTGCTGGGCGAGTTTGTCACCGGCTGCCGCGGGCTCGGCATGGTGGTCATCGTGCGCACGGATCCCCATGCGACTTACGATGACGTGCAGGCGGCGCATCCGGACTGGATCGCGGTCGACGCCGAGGGGCACCCGCGGCGGCATTGGGCGTCGCCGGAGATGTGGGTCACGTGCGGCCTCGGGCCGTACAACTTCGATTTCATGACGGCGGTGAAGCGTGAGATCGCCACGCGCTATCCCATCGATGGTGTCTTCATCAACCGCTGGGACGGCTCCGGCATGTGCTGGTGCGAACATTGCCGGGCCAACTTCAGGAAGGCCACCGGCCGTGATTTGCCGCGGCCCGGCGAAACCGACGAGACGCTCCAGCGCGAATACCTGCTCTGGCGCCAGCGGCGGTTGTTCGACCTCTGGCAGACCTGGGACGCCGCCGTGCGCGCAATCAACCCGGACGCCTGCGTCATTCCGAACACCGGCGGCGGCGCCACCAGCCGCCTCGACATGGCCGCGATCGGTGAACTCGCACCGACCTTGATGGCGGACCGCCAGGCGCGGCGCGGCCTGATGGCGCCGTGGGCGATCGGGCTCAACGCCAAGGAGTATCGCGCCACCATGGGGCGCAAGCCCGTCGTCGGCATCTTCAGCGTTGGCGTGGAGGAGCCGTATCGGTGGAAGGACTCGGTGCAGGATGGCGCCGAGATCAAGCTCTGGGTGGCCGACCTGATCGCCAATGGCATGCGCCCCTGGTTCACGAAGTTCGGCGGCGTGCTGCGCGATCCGCGCTGGCTCGCGCCCATCGAGGAGATCTACCGGTGGTGCCACGGAGCGGAGCGTTACCTGCGCAACGAGCGATCGCTCGCGCGCGTGGCGCTGGTGTATTCGCAACAGTCGGCCTGGTTCTACGCCCGTGGACATGCCGGCGAGCGCATCGAGGATCCCATCCACGGCTGGAGTCAGGCGCTGATCGAGTCGCGCATTCCCTTCGAGCTCGTGCACGACCGCCTCCTGGATGCGGAGCACCTCGCGGCGTTTCGCACGCTGATCCTGCCGAACATCGCGGCGCTCTCGGACGCGCAATGCGCCCAGCTCGTCGCCTTCGTCCGGCGCGGCGGCAGCATCATCGCCACCTACGAGACCTCGCTCTTCGACGAGTGGGGCCAACCGCGGGCGGACTTTGGCCTGCGCGACCTCTTCGGCGTTTCCTTCGTCGGGCGACGGCCGGGGCCGGTCCGGAATTCGTATCTGCGTCTCGAACACGAAAAGGCCCGCGGGCATCCCCTGCTCGCCGGCCTCGAGGAGGCGCCCCGGATCATCCATGGTGTCTGGCAGCTCGACGTGAAACCGACCGTCGCGTTTCCCAATCCGCCGGTCACGTTGATCCCCTCGTATCCGGATCTGCCGATGGAGAAGGTCTACCCGCGCGTGGAGCACACGGACACACCCGAGGTGTTGCTGCGCGAGTTCCCGTCGGCGCACGGCGCCGGCCGGGTCGTCTATTTTCCGTGGGACGTCGACCGCACTTTCTGGGAAGTGCTTGCGAAGGATCATCTCACGCTCATGCGCAACGCCGTCCGCTGGGCCACGCCGGAGGATCCGCCCGTGACCGTCGAAGGCCCGGGTGTGCTTGACATCACGGTCTGGCAACAACGCGACTCGTTGACCGTGCATCTCGTCAACCTCACCAATCCCATGATGATGAAAGGTCCGGTGCGTGACCTGCTCGCGGTGGGTGCGCAAAAAGTCCGGGTGCGCCTGCCGGAGGCAGGCTCGCCGACCGCGGTGAAGCTCCTCGTGGCCGGCACGCCCGCGGAGGTGACACGCACCGGTGCGGTGCTCGAACTCACCGTGCCGTCGCTCCTCGCCCACGAGGTGATCGCGATCGATCTCGCGCCGCGGACCGCGTGAGCCGAACCCCCGCCCTTCAGCCTCGCGATGCGGGCGCTGCATCCGGAAGCGCGATCTTATCCCGCCCGCCCGGTGGGCCGTTTGCCCGCCCGCTCCCATCACGCGAATCAGTTCCCTCCTTGAGGAAATCGGCTGCCGCGGCGAGAGTGTTTTCACAAGGCGTCACCACACTGCCAGCTCCGTTTGTCGTCCGATGTAGGGCCGGACCTCGCGTCCGGGCCGCCTCAGCTCCGTTCGTCATCCGATGTAGGGCCGGACCTCGCGTGTCCGTGCCGCCCTCGGCTGAGGTCGCAGGTCACAGCTTCCAGGCTACCGCCTAAAGCTTTCAGTCACCACCTGCCGCCCGCTCCCATCACGCTAACCAGATCCCTCCTTGAGGAAATCGGCTGCCGCGGCGACTTCGCACGTCGCGGCCACATCGCGCGTCGCGGCCACTGCACGATGCGCATCACACGGCGTGCTGCGCGGCAGCCTCGCGACCCGCCGCGCTTGCGCGGCGAGAGTATTTCCATAAGGCGTCCCCACACTGCCAGCTCCGTTTGTCGTCCGATGTAGGGCCGGACCTCGCGTCCGAGCCGCCCCGGGCTCCGTTTGTCGTCCGATGTAGGGCCGGACCTCGCGTCCGAGCCGCCCTCGGCTGAGGTCGCAGGTCACAGCATGCGGGCCAAAGCCTACCGCTTCCAGCCTACCGCCTACCGCCTGACTCTTTCAGTCACCCCTGCCGCCCCGAGCGATCCAGCGAACCGGTCCTCCAAGCGTGTCGAGAGGGCTGTGCACTCGCCGCGCCGCGGGCGTCGCCACGTGCGTGTAGATTTCCGTGGTCTCCACGCTATTATGGCCGAGCAGTTGCTGGATGCTGCGCAGATCCACGCCATCCTCCACCAGATGGGTGGCGAAACTGTGACGCAGCGTGTGACACGATACCTGTTTGTCGATGCCGGCGGAGCGGACCGCCGCTTTCACCGCCACGTGCAGCGTGTTGTCGTGCACATGGTGACGCCGACGCAGTCCGGTCCGTGGATCGAGCCCCGGATTTTTCCCGGGGAAGAACCACTGCCACGCAAATTCTTCTCCGGCCCGCGGGTATTTGACGCTCAACGCGTCGGGCAACCATACGCCGGGCAGTCCCAGCCGACGATCCGCCGCGTGCAGCAGGCGCAGGCGTTCGCGATGGCGTTCAAGCTCCGGTTTGAGGGATCGGGGAAGCGGTACGGTGCGGTCCTTGTTTCCCTTGCCTGAGCGGATGGTCGTCAGTTCCCGCTCCAGATCGACGTCCTTCACCCGAAGACGCAGGCATTCCATCAGCCGCAGTCCGCCGCCATACATGAGCCGTAGCATCAGGCCACTTGTGCCCTCGGTCGCCGCGAGCAGGCACCGGACCTCGTCGCGACTCAATACGATGGGCAGTTTCCGTCCGCCGCGCGCCCGGACCGTATCCCCCAAGTCTCCCAACTCGCGGTCCAGGACCTGCTGAAAGAAGAACAGCAGGGCGGAGAGCGCCTGGTTTTGCGTGCTGCCGGTCACGTTGCGCCCCACGGCAAGATGTTCGAGGAACCGGCGCACGTGCGTTACGCCCAGTTCCTGGAGGCTCACGCCCGCATGGAATTCCAGGAACTGACGGGTCCAATGCGCATAGGTCTGTTCCGTGCGAAGCGCGTAGTGCCGGACGCGCAGCGCCGCGCGCAAGGCGCGCTCCCAGTCGGCTCGTGCGATCATGCTGGGCACCGGCGGTTCCGGCCTCCCTCTCGCGGGCGGCTCGGTTGCGGTGAGTTGGCGCCGGAGCCGAAATCGAGGGATCCACTCTCCGGTTTCGGACTGCTCCCAGTGCCAGTTCTCGATCCCCCGCAGGAACACCGTCAGCGCCTGTCTGGTTTGCTCGACACGGAATCTTGCCACCGGCGGTTCCGTCTGCCTTAGTTCATCGTAATAACCTCGCGCCAGGATCTTCGCCGCCACACGATCTCCCCGTTTCCGGCAATAACGCAGAAATCCCTCCAAGTGAACACTCCACCACCCGAGCTGGCGGTCATCGAGAACCACCTGCTGTACGTCTGTCAGGCGCCTCACCCAAGGCTTGGCCTCCGGAACATCCGCTCGGGCAGGGGCAGTCGGTGGCTCAGCGTGCATGATGAACACTAGTTCACCTCCGGTACAAAAACGTCCAGTTTTTTGTGCCCCAAAATTTTTGTCCCCAATTTAATGGGGCCATACAACGTTGGGCAGGAACGAGCGAATGAGCGGCGTTTTCTACGGTACTATCCAGACGGTCGAGGCCGAAGGCGAGCACCTCGCCATCAGGTGTGTGCGCGAGTTCTTCCACGCGGACGGTCTGATGCACGACGACGTGTGGATCTGGGAGATCGAGCGTCCAGAAAAAGAGAAAGTAGCGCTACTCCGTTCGATGACCGGACGAGCCGTCGACTATTTCGAAGTGGCTGACGTCGAGTCCGGGCAGTCACTGCGGATCTCCGTCGATGACGAGCGAGACGCCGTGGTGATTTCCGGAAAGTGTGTCAGAAGGAGGGAGGAGCCGAGGAACAAGCACGATATAGAGAACGTGGTGGCCCAGATGTCGCAGCGTATAGCCCGCGACGAATCAGACTACCTAGCTTTGAGCCAGCGCCTCACAGCCATCGCCACTTTCGTCGAACAGAAGATTGATCGCATCCAGCGCCGCGCAGCTTTTGCGCAGCAGAGAGATTCTCAGAAGGCTGGATCCTTCGGGCGCGAAATCGAGGATCTCCAAGGGATTCTTAGAAAACTGAAAGAGCCCAACAAGCCAGTCGATCCAACGCCGCGGAGCGCGCAGGGAAACCCGGGAGGGTCACCCCAGGATTGACGTCCTCTGTTCGGCGTGGATCACTGCTGACGATGGGCAGATCAAGACGAGCCACATGAGTCCCGATCCGAATCACCCCATGTCTGATTTGGATGCGCGCTTTTCTGCGGTTCATCCGAGCGAGACATTCCGAGTGATCGAGGCTCTGCGTGAAGCCGGCGTCTACTTCGACGTCACCGTCAATGGACCGAAAGATGATCCCGACTCCCAATCGTACGACATCTTCTGGTTTCGGAAGGAAGATGACATGGAGAAGATTGGTGCGATCTTGAAGTCCACCGTCACGAAATGAGAAGCAGGCCCATCCAGTCGCCCGAGGGAACACGGTTTGCCCGCCCCGCATCTCGGGAACGTTTCCGTTCTCGTCCATCCACCGGACGTGTCCCTCAGCTTTGACGTTCGCCGGACATGAAGCGATTGCTCACGACCTTGTTTGCGGGACTGGCGATCGCGAGCGGAAGCGCTCGTGCCGCTGATGGTGATACAGTCGAGATTCGCGTTCAGGAATATCCGGTCGCCTGCGTGGCAACGATTGTCGAAGTGAAGAAGGAGGCTTGGACTGTAGAGGCTTTCCCTCGGGGCATAGTCGCTCGGGGCTCTTACGTTGTTGCCTTCCGATTCATTCAGCCGGCGTCCTACGCTGGCCAGGTTCGTCGGATGGGTGCCTACGCTGAGAAGGATTTCACGATCGACGGACGTCAGTTGCGTGAAGGGGATACGATTTCGTTCACCGCCTTCCAAGACATACTCGATCAAGCGGTCGAGCCCGACGTGTTTTCCAATCTGCGCCAGATCAAGTTGGAGAATAGAAAAGAGGAGGCGAACAAGGCAGTCGATCCAACGCCTGATAGCGCGCCCCGCGATTCGGGAGGATCGTCCGAAGGTTGACGTCCCGCGTGCGGCGTGGATCACTTTCGGCGTTGGGCAAAAGTCGATGAGCGCTACGCTTCCCAGCTGGGTCCGTTTTGATCGTGAGTATTCTCCGATTTCCAAGGACCTCCTCCGACAGCTGCAAGCTGTCGCTCCTACCACGGACGGGATGATGGAGTACCGACCCAGCAAGGTGACCCTGCACGATGGTCGTGTGTGCGATACTGTCTACGTCGTCCCGAAGGACAGCTACATTCGCGTCTGGGGCGTGTGGCCCGAAGATGATCGAGCGAAGCGAAATCTCCTGATTTCCGATGTCCGGAAGATCGAAGAGAGCCCGACGCGCCTTCCACCCAAGTGGGCGAATTTCATCTATGCAGGCGGAGAGAGCGCGATGGGAGGGACTTTGTTTGCCGTCCGGTTTGCTGACGGCGTCGTCCAGTATTACGACGGTGGCAATGCAATCGACTTCATTGATCTCCCTGCAGGCAGACGGTACGAGGACATCGTCGGCATAGACCGCCATGCCCGTACTGGGTCTCCGCGCGCCCACGTTCTTCCTTACACGTGGTGCCTGTACCGATGGAGTTGAGAAATGAAGCCCAACAAGCCGGTCCAGATCAACGCCGTTGACGCGCGCCGAAATTTGGGAGCCGTCACCGCAATCTCGCGCTGCTCGCGGCGTGTCTGACCGTGGTCGATGGGCAGACAATGAAGGTAACCTATTGTTGGCGATGTCGGATGGACATTCCAATGCTCAACGAGAGGGAGTGGCAGTCTATGAAACCGTTGCTTGTTTCGCATATATGCGAGATCAAGCGCATCCGACAGGAAGAAGGAATTTCACTTGCTGAGGCTCGAACGCAAGCGTCGAAGGCTGCCTGTGAGCGATTCAGAGAGCTTACGGGATTCGAAGAGACCAATCCACAGGCTATATGGCATCACCGGCGCTCATTGTATGGCCCGGACTGCCCGAATTGTGGGAAGCCATTTCGATCGCCCAAGGCTTCATTCTGCGCGGAGTGCGGGTTGAAGAGAGAACAGCCCATCAAGGCACTCGATCCAACCCGTGTTAGCCGCCCCGCAAGCGAGAGGATTCCAGAAGATTGACGCTCTCCGCCGGGTGGATCAGTTTTGGCGTTGGCCAGAACGAGAGGCACGTCGGCGAGCGGATGTCACCAGCATTTCGAGACGAATGAATCGCATGCGGCCAACGAAGCGTCATCCGCACTCGCACGTCGCCGAGGAAGAACGCAAGCGGCGGCGGTTTCGCCTGTGGTGAGCTTGTCGAAGCCGTTCCCGCGCGCTCGGATCGGCTCGCGAATACAGAAGATGTTTTCACAGCAGGTCGCGGAGAGCGCGGAGGGGAAGAAACCCAGAAGAGCAGAGGCAGGGCCAACCAGCCCGCCGAGCCAACCTCGTGGACGCACACCGGCGATCGGGAGATCACTTGCATTTTCGCGCTCGTCGCCTCGGCGGCTCACGGGTAGCGTTAGCCAGCAAATGAAGGCCTCATTCGTTGCAGCTATGGTTTCGGCGCTCTTCGTGTCAGCCAGTGATGCGGCATCATATGGATTGTACGTAACCGAGAGTATCGTCACCCCGAAGTATCTAGAAGATGACCCGGTACCGTTCAAATTCACGCTCACGCCTAGCACCGAAGGGAAGATCATCCTTGAGGTTAGCTCCGATCGCGATTGCGACGTCTTTGGCGAGTTGGAGTCAGTGCGTCTGATCACGGCGACGGCAGACCTCCCAGACACACCCGGTCGATATGCGAGCTGGTATCATGCTGCCACTCGGCAAGAGAATCATTCCCGTGCGCTAGATGTGACGCTTCCGCAGGTATCAGACGAAGCTTTCCATTTCGCGATCACGCTCGCAACCGAGGAGGCGGCCAAGAGCATCCTGGTCTTGCACTACGCGGTCCCGGGCAATGGAGGTGACTACTATGCCGTCGTGCTGGGGACTTTCGCAAAGAAGGGCTAACAATACGCCCGACCGAACGCCCCGGAGCCGCCGCCGCAGCCGGGAACTCCATCGCAAGCTTGAGTCTTCTCGTCGCGTCGGTCAGCGTTGGCGTTCGCCAGAGATGAATCTCGCCCGGCTTCCGATTTCTCTTTGCCACGCGAATTGTCCGAAGTGTGGCCTTCCGACGGAATTCAAGATGTTCGAGAGTGGTGCCGGTGGTGATTTTGAGACATTTGTTGGCGCAGCGACGGGAACGATCTACCGCCTTGATCTAGGGAAGGTACACTATCAGAAGATCCCTGAAGCTGTCTTGCTTGCTGAGGCAGAAAGGAATGAGGGAAGCCTCAGGCGTGTCCCCGAAGCGATGAGATGCAAGATTTGCGGCACCACCTTTTCACCGCAGTCTATTGGTATCGACGGCGAAGAAGTCATCGAGGCCTATGAGCTCTGAAGACACAGAGGCGAACCAGCGCGCCGAGGCAACGCCGTCGGAGCCCGCCGAAAACTGGGAGGCGCGTTCGCAATCTTGCGCTCGCCGCGGCGCGCCTCACGCGTAGCGTTCGCCAGGCATGAAGCTCTCTTTCGGTCGCGTCGTGTTCGGTGCTCTTGCCATCCTTCCGGCGTCGTTGGCGTTCTGGTTCGTCACGGATATCGTCGACCAGGTGCGCCTCAATGCGAATCACGTTACCACGCTTGGCACTATTGGTGGCCCCGCATGGGATGGCCACGGGAAGCACTACTACGCTTTTGCGGTCGACGGCGTTACCTATCACGGAAGCAGTCAAATCGACGGCCCGAACCATTCTCTGGGACAGATGGCGACGGTGTATTACGTCCCAACGAATCCGAGCGTGTCTTCGATGCGCACCCCGCGCGACCCCGATGCGGGACAGGGTATCATCGTAGGGATCTTCGTAGTGGTTTTCTTGTTTTTGACAGTCCGTGCCACGTCATTCGCGCTCGGATTCCGGAAGCTTCCCGATGTGTTTCGGAGCTGGGAGGAGTGGGACGTTAGGGAGGGCGAACCAGACGCCCGACCGAACGCCTCGGAGCCGCCCCCGCCATCGAGAAGTCCACCGCAGGCTTGAGTCCACCAACGGCGTCGGTCAGCGTGGACGTTCGCCGGAAAAGATGAAGCGTTTCGTCGTGTTCGCACTCGTTGTCGCGCTGTCGTGTCCGCCCGTGTGCGCGTGTTCGTGCGACGAAGCGCCTCCCCCTGAGATCGCCTTCGAGCAGGCGGCCGCGGTGTTCGTCGGCCATGTCGTTTCGCTGAAGGTCGAGGTCCGCCGCGAAGATGGTAGGGACAGCCAGGTGATCGTCTGCGTTTTCGACAATCTGGAGCGACTCAAAGGCGTGGCAGAGCAGGAAGATCAGGTCACGGTGCTTACTTTGGCTCAGGGCACTGCATGTGGCTTTCCGTTTCGGATCGATGAGCGATACCTCGTTTACGCCGCCAAGCGGGATGGATCGTTGCGCACCAGCGTGTGCATGCGCACCAAGCCACTTGTTCGCTACCCGTCGGGCGACGAGTTCACACTGAGGTCGGCAGATGACCAAGTTGACGATCGCGGTCTTCTGGAGGCAGACTTGCTTCGAAGTCTGTTGAAGAAATGAGGAGGGCGAACCAGCTCGCCGAGGCAACGCCGATGGAGCCCGCCGAAAATCGGGAGCCGTCATCGCAATCTCGCGCTCGCCGCGGCGCGCCTCACGAGTAACGATGGGCAGATCATGAATCTCGGAAGCAGGAGTCGCAGCTTGGAGCACTACCCGCGAGATGTCGTTGATCGCATTCTTGCGGAGTATGAGGCTGACGCCGTTTCGCATGTGCATGCGCTACTTGAAGAACTCGGAGCAGACCGGCTTTGCAGATGCGCACTCTTCCTCGCGAAAGGGTCTGTGGCAAAGCTGGAGGAGCAGGTCCGCCTTGGAACGACAGATTTCCGCGATTTGATCGTCGCAGCGGAGTACGACGGAGACACCCAGGTCCGAGACTTCAATCGACCATTCCAGAAGTGAAGACACGGCCCATCAAGGCGCTCGAGGCAACGCTCGTACCCGCCGCCGCAATTCGACAACACACTCCACGCTCGGGCGCGCAACGTGGCGCGCCTCAGCGCTGACGATGGGCAGAAAATGAAGATTCCCGCAGCCGCAGCTTTTGCCACGACTGGATTGCTCGCGGCAAGTGTTTGGGTCGTCCTGAAGGGCGCTGGCGATGAGCCGTATACCAGTTTCCGTACCAGCGATGCCATTGTCCAGATCGGCGTCGCTTGTGCGCTCATTGCGCTTTGGCTGGTGTGGATCGGTTGCATCACTGCACAGGTCGTGAAGAAGAAGCTGCACCCTCTCTGGCTCGCCACGCTTGCACTTTGTGCGCTGGCCTTGTGCGGTCTCTATGCCTCCCCCACTGATTATATTTCAGATCTCGTGAAGTTTGGTGTCGTGAATCGATGAGAAGCGGGCCCATCCAGCGAGTCGAGGCAACCGAGTTTGCGCGCCCCGCCAGTTCGGGAAGTTCCGTCGTTTGCGGTCGCGTCCCGCTCGGTGCCTCACTCTGATCGTTCGCCGGAAATGAAGATATCGCGCTTATTGCTTCTCTGGGTCTTCGCGCTTGGCCCAGCTATTTTGGCAGCGGCCACCACAGCCCGCCTGCAGAAAGCAGACGAGATCTTGCTGCAAGCCGAGGTGGTAACGACGAGCGCGATTGGTTATGACGGAGCGTGTCCAGAAGCCAATTGGGCGTTGTCAGTGATTGCGGAAAGCGAAGAAAAGCCCGCTGAGCACCTACTGGAGATCGCCGACGATGCGACCCTGCCCGGCACTCTGATGTGCATCGCCGGAATCAAGGTGATCGATGAGGCGACGTTCATGGAGCACATTGCAGAGTGGGAAGCGGAGGCCAAAGAGGGATCGGCGGAGATTCAGATTCAGGACGGCTGTATTGTTGAGATGGTAAGCGTCAGCGAAGCGCTTGCCCGAATCAAGAAGTGGCCACCAAGCGCAGTGCTTCGCGTCAGTATCCCATCTCTCGAGCAGACCGTTCGGCCAAGAAAGATGGCGAATCGGGTAGCCGGGGGTAATTAGCCCCCGGCCCCCACACCACCGGACATGCGGGTCCGCATCCGGCGGTTCCGAAACGCTATCGGACCGTAGTTGGATAGTGGATTGCGACCCACTGTTCCGTGAGCGATGGCAGTCCCTGTTTGCGCAGCCACTGGAGCGAGAGCGCCTGATTGATCACCGGGGGGAGCGCCTGCGGCGCATCTCCCGCTCTTTGCAGACAAAGAGCTGGCGAGGCGGCCCGCGCTTCGCGCCGGCGGGCCCAACAGCCACGACCGGCCAGCCCGTGGAGGATCGCATCCTTGCGCTTCACGCCGAGGCGCAGGAGCTGCCGGATGCGATTGCCGCGCGTCTTCCACATCTTCCAATAACAGCAGCGCAGCCGTCGGCGGATCCAGTGATCGAGTTGACGAACCGCCCCGTAGGTTTCACTGAGGCTGAAGTAGCCCATCCAGCCCCGCATGTAGAGTGCGAGTTGGCGTAGGCGATACGGCATGCTGACGCCCCAGTTGCGGCTCGTGAGTTCGCGGATGCGGTGTTGGAAACGCTGGAGCGACTGTTCGCTCCAGACGATCCGCACCCCCTTGAAGGCGAAACCGAGGAAGGTGAGTTCGGCCGTGGGCCGCACCGCACTTTTCCCGGCGTTCACCTCCAACTTCAGTCGCGTCTCCAGGAACCGGCGCACGCTGCCCATGACCCGCTCACCCGCCCGCGGTGACTTCACGAGAATCACGAAGTCGTCCGCGTAACGAGCGAAGCGGTGGCCGCGCTGTTCCAGTTCCTTGTCGAGATCGTCGAGCACGACGTTGGCGAGCAAGGGCGAGAGCGGACCGCCTTGCGGCACGCCCCTCACCGTCCGCTCGTATCGTCCCTCGACCTCGACGCCGGCCCGCAGGTAACGACCGATCAGGCGCAACACGCGCCGGTCGCTCACCTTCCGCGCCAGCCGACTCATCAGGATGTCGTGCGCGACCCGGTCGAAAAACTTCGAGAGATCCAGATCCACCGCGTAGCGGCGGCCGGTCCCGATGTGCTTCGCCACGGATCGCACCGCGTCACCCGCGCACCGCCCCGGCCGGAAGCCGAAGCTGTGCGCACTGAACCCCGGGTCGAAGATCGGCCCGAGGATCTGCGCAATCGCTTGCTGGATCAAACGATCCAGCACCGTCGGGATACCCAACAGTCGGATACCACCGTCGGGCTTTGCCAGCTGCGGACCTACTGGACCGCAGGTGCCTCGCCAGCGTTTTCGTGCTCGGACGAAAACGCGAGAGATGGGCGCGCCGCGCCCTCAGTCGCTCCACGCGCCGCACCGGCGAGGGCACATAGGTGCCCTCCTCCAGCGCACGGCGTAGTTGCGGCCAGTGCGCACGGAACTTCTCCGGGAACTCATCGATGGTGATGCCATCGACGCCCGCCGCTCCGTGGTTGGCCTTCACCTGGTGCCACGCCCGGGTCAGGTTGCCCTGCTCCAGGATCGCGGCCAGCAGGTCGCTCTCTGCTTCCGGGTGCTCTCCGTCGCGCCGTGCCTGCGCTACGCCGCTCGGCGCATATCCGCAGGACGAGCCGGGCGGAGCGCCTGCGGCGCATCTCTCGCTCTTTGTCAGACAAAGAGCTGGCGAGGCGGCCTGCGCGCAGCGCGCAGGCGGGTCCCGGTTGCTTCGTCTCGGTTCGGGCCTTCGCGACAAGTGAGGCCTCCGGACGCTTTCACCGTGCCGCGCGCAGGGCGGTCACCGTTACTTCCGGCTCGTGTCATGTCGCTACTACGCCCTCGGCTGACTCCTGCGTGTTCTCCGCCGACGTTGCCGCCGGCGGTTCACCCCACCCCTGTGGAGCGCTTCCCACGCAGGTCTCCCCGCATAAGAACAACAACCTTCCCCGCGCAAGCGCGCCGTCTACCGTGTCCCCTGAACCAGCGGGCTTCGCCACGTTGTGTTGGCTCGCCCCGGGAACTGGGCCTTGTACGGCGTTTCTGTACGTCGCCTCGCGGGTTTGCCGCCGGCTTCCTTCGGACCCGGCCTCGCGACCACGCCCTTGCCTTTGGCTAATGCTTTTCATGTGCTGTCGTCGTCACTTTCGTTTTGAGTTCAGTTCATTGGTTCATGCATCGAGGACTTCCACCTCGTCAGTTGTTGCCCATGGCGGGCGTACACCAGCGAGTCGAGGCAACTCCGCGGAACGTGCCCCGCTATCGGGAGGATTTCCGCAGTTTAACCTTTCCCCGGCGGAGCGCCTCACTCTGATCGTTGGCCAGAGCATGAAGACGATCCGCGACTACTTTCCCGAGTTCGTCGGAGCCGAAAAGGTGAAGCAGTTCTACGGCCGTTTTCCGACGCTCCACGACTGCGAGGTTCTATCCATCCATCTGGATCGCGAGTTGCAGGAGGATTTCTCAGGACCGACGGTTACGATCGATTTCTACGCGTTCGATTCGGAGGTCGAGCCGTGCTCGCCAGCGCGCCGCCCCGCGAAGCTCACGCTGCTGTTCGAGGGCGTAGAGATCGAGAAGCTCGAGCGGTTCAATCATCAGAACGCTTTCAGCAATCTCCGAGTCGAAGATTTCACGTGCGAGCGCCTGAAGCGCCGTCGCCTGCGCTTTTGCTTCGGCGAGGGGTGGACGTTCGAGTTCACCGCCGAGCGCGTGCGCGTGATCGATATCCAAGCCTTTACGCCGACGGACTGGTTTTCAAAGGAGGGCCATCCAGCGAGTTGAGGCAACCGAGTTTGCGCGCCCCGCGAGTTCGGGAGGTCCCGCCGTTTGCGGTCGCTTCCCGCTCGGTGCCTCACTCTGATCGTTCGGCAAACCAGACCGATGCATACCAAACACTCAAAGGTTCACCTACCGGTTTCGCGGGAGAGGGCTTGGCTGGCCTTAACGCGGCCGGAGCTGGTCGCGAAATGGCAATATGGATCGGCTCTTACGACAACGTGGGAAGTCGGCACCCGGATTGTCTTCCGGGTGGAGTGGGAAGGGCAGGTTTTTGAGCAATGGGGTGAGGTTTTAGAATATCGCGAACCGGAAAGACTCCGGTATCGGCTCTTTGCGCCAAGGCCCGATCTTGTCGACCGGCCCGAGAACTATTTCGAGATGGTATACTCCCTTGAGCCACGTGAAGGAGGGACACTTGTTACCATCTCCCAGATCGATCCTCGCCCCGTCGTGGGCGAACCGGAAGCAGAGACACCGGACGAAGCGAATCCAGTGCTGCTAGCATTGAAGACCGTGGCAGAAAATATGTGAGTCCCCGAATCCAAGGCGGCCGAACCAAACGCCCGACCGAACGCCTCGGAGCCGCCGCCGCAGTCGAGAGCAGTTCCGCGGGCTTGAGTCTCCCGGAGGCGTCGGTCAGCGTGGGCGTTAGGCACGAATCACACAAAATAATATGCTCAATCGAAAATTCGTTCGGATCGTTTGCGTAGCTGCAGCCGTATATGGTTGCGGCTATTTCGCGGCGCGCACTACGAAGCTGCTGGTTCACTATGCACCGCATGATAAGCACTCGGTTTACGGTCGCTATCATTTAGTGCTATCCGCCCGACTTCCGAAAGAAGACGGAGGAGAGTTTACGCACTGGTACGGAGGAGCTGTCGAGACCATCTATAGACCTGCAGAGTTCATGGAAAGCATAGCATGGCGTGCTATTCCGAGATCATACAAAAAAGCCTAAACCAGGCGGCCGACCGAATGCCGCGGAGCGCGCATGGTATTTTCGGTCGCCAGTAGTGGCGGCATCGGTCACCTTCGGCGTTAGGCAGTTTGGCCATATAATATTATGAAGACATCGCTCATTATACTGGTCCTTGTTTGCGCTTCATGCTGCGGCGTCGCCGACCACGCGCCAAAGTCTACCGACCAAGCAAACATACAAGGAGTCTGGTTAGCGCAATCAGAAAGCCAAAACGGCAAAATAAGGAAAGTGACTTACCAGTATGTTTTCAGAGGAGATAAAGTTACCTTCACAGACGAGACAGGGAAAGAGATGAAGTATGCGTTTAAGTTGGACACTGCCAGCAACCTCAAGCTGATTACTATTCAGCCAGAGGAGACGCTTACCAATTCGACCCCTGTCAGCGTTGCATATGAGTTGGTCGGAGATTCGCTGAAGATTGTAGTCGCACCTCCTGGTTCGCGCCCCACAGAAATATCCGACAAAAACAATCAGGAGTTGATTATCTGCAAGCGAAAGGGTCCATGAAAATGGATAGTTTCAGATTTGAAGTGCGAAGACAAAATTTGGCCTAACCCTGAAGGTTGTGTGACGCGCTAGCCGTCACACGACCCTTGTTGAACAAGCCCGGGTGCAGAGGGCGGGGCCGCGTTATGCGGTTTGTGTTTTGGGCCGATCGCCGGCGGACGCGCGGGCGTGGCGATGGTGGATACGACGAGAGAGGCGCGCAGTGGCCCGCGGAGCCCGGGTGTCGCGGGAGCGACGCCCGGGCTCCGCGGGCTGCAGGGGCTTGGCGCACGTCGGGGCGCGATCCGGCAACGCGGCAGCGGCGGTTTTCCGCCGGACGAAAACCGTTCGCTTGATCAAGTCATCACTGCGAACGGAGGTCATGGGGGCCGGTCCTGCGCGGAGTCGAAGGGTCTGTCCTGAGCCCCGGCGAAGGGATCGCGCGCGCTGCGGGCGATGACGCCAATCACGACGAGGCGAAGGCCTGGCAGTGCGGGCAGCGCCGATGCCACGGAGCGGCCGCCGTGGGCGCGCGCACGACGAGCGCGACGGCCAGCAAGGTCTCGACCTGGGCGCGACGGTGTGTGGCGCTGGGATGCAGCCAGCCGAAGTAGCGGACGCGATGCAGGCCGGGTGGCGGCACGTGCTGGAGGTAGCGGCGCAGGAACTCGTCCGCACTGAGCTGCGCGACGCGCGGCGCACCGCTGGTGGAGTCCCGGTAGGTGAAGACGACCTCGTGATCATCGGCGCGCACGAGCCGTTCGTCGCTGATCGCGGTGCGCTTGACGTAACGGGCGAGATATTTGACCACGGAGGCACCACCGCCGGCGGGTTGCACGTTGACGATCCACGCCTGCCCTCCTCCAGCGCACGGCGTAGTTGCGGCCAGTGTGCACGGAACTTCTCCGGGAACTCATCGATGGTGATGCCATCGACGCCCGCCGCTCCGCGGTTGGCCTTCACCTGGTGCCACGCCCGGGTCAGGTTGCCCTGCTCCAGGATCGCGGCCGGCAGGTCGCTCTCTGCTTCCGGGTGCTCTCCCCGCATAAGAACAACAACCTGTTCCGATTCGCTGCGCGCCCGGTCTTGTCGTCGCTGCGCTCCTCGGAACCCCGCGCAAGCGCGCCGTCTGCCGTGTCCCCTGAACCAGCGGGCTTCGGGCCTTGTACGGCGTTGTTCCGGTTCACTGCGTGTCCGGTCTTGTCGCTTTGCTCGGAACTGTACGTCGCCTCGCGGGTTGTTATTCTCGCCGTGCTCGTTGAGGTGTCGTCGCTGCGCTCCTCGGTAGCCTTGGCTTCTCGCAGGCCCGGCGTAGCCGAAGGCGAAGACGGGCTTCGGACCCGGCCTCGCGACCACGCCCTTGCCTTTGGCTAATGCTTTTCATGTGCTGTCGTCACCACTTTCGTTTTGATTTCAGTTCATTGGTTCACGCATCGAGGACTTGGCAGATGTCACTTCGTTCGGTACACCTCGTCAGTTGTTGCCCATGGCGGGCGTACACCAGCGCGTGGAGACCAACGCCGTTAGCGCGCCCCAAAATCTGGGAGGCGCCGTCGCAAGCTAGCGCTCGCAGCGGCGTGTCTCACGCGTAATCGTTAGGCAAGGCAGCCGAAGCCAAAAGCCCGCACAATTATGAAACCAACCACTACATGGATTGCATTCATCGCCTGCGTACTGGTAGTCGCTACTCCGTCGCCCGCCGCAGATGCGGAAGCAGAAGCAGCGCTTCGGGCGATCGTCGCAGAGCAGGAAGCCGCCTGGAATGCTGGGGATGGTGCCAAGTATGCCAGCCACGTTTCATCAGACGTCTCGTTCACGAACCTATTCGGCATGGTCATGTACGGCGCGGTCGCTTTCACGGCCCGCCATTCCGAGATTCTCGCGACATTCTATAAGGGCACTTCGAAACATCATAGCATTCGCCGGATGCGTTTCATCACACCGGACGTGGCGATCGTTGACATCGACAATGAGGTGCGTGGCGTCAAAGCGATGCCTCCCGGCATTGCGGTTCCAATGGACGGCGTGTTGAAGACTCAGCTCATGGAGGTGTTCGTCCGCAGAGATGGATCGTGGTGGGTCGAGGCATATCACAATGTTGACCTCAAGCCCGCGGCGAAGCCTGAGCAGTAGTCCACCGTAACCGCGCCTCCGCTTCGTTGACACACATAATGAAAAAGGAAGCCGAATCGGGTAGCCGGGGGTAATTAGCCCCCGGCCCCACACCACCGAACATGCGGGTTCAGCCTTCGCCGGAGGCGACGGCCGACAGGCCGCATCCGGCGGTTCCGACACGCTATCAGAGCGTGGTTGGATAGTGGATCGCGACCCACGGTTCCGTGAGCGATGGCAGACCTCGTCAGTTGTTGCCCATGGCGGGCGCACACCAGTCGGTCCAGGACAACTGGCGTTTGCCGGCGCTGTTCATTACCTTTTATGAAACTTGAACCTTTAACCCAGCATCGTCAGCGCGGCTTACCAGCCAGTGCCTGACCTTGGCCGTTAGCCGGAAAAGGATGATTTATGTCCTGCCAGGTATGGGTGCAGATCACCGAATGTCCCCGCCCCCCTGGCGGCGGATACCGGGCAGCGTGTTTCTGGATTGGCCGCGCGGGGTCCAAGCGGATTCGATTACAGGTGTAGCAGCGCGCGTCGCTCAAGATGCGAGCATCTCTGACGGGGCCATACTCGTGGGATCGTCACTTGGAGGTATTGTGGCGTGCGAGATTGCGAAGATTCGCCGGCTCGAGCGGCTATTCTTGGTGGGTAGCGCGAGACGAAAGGAAGAAGTGAGCAGCCTACTGCGATTCCTTCACCCGTTGATCGACCTGACGCCGATCACTTTCGTGCAGCGTGCATGCAGCAAGCTTCCGTCGGAGGTTTGTTCGATGTTCAGCAGCAGCGAGCCGGCTTTCATTCGCGGGATGTGTCGGGCGATTTTCCACTGGGAAGGACTTCCAGATGGCTGGGTGGATGTACGTCGCATCCACGGCCGCCATGATCACGTGATTCCTCCACCGTCTGACGGCGAGATTCTTCTCGATGGCGGTCACCTGATTGCAATGTCGCACGCAGAGGAATGCGTGCGGGCGATAGAAGAGGCTACCTCTGGAGCAAAAGATCGAGCTGAAATGAACGCAGCGGGCGAACAAGACGCCCGCCCGAACGCCCCGGAACCACCGCCGCGCTCGGGAACTCCACCGCAGGCTTGAGTCTCCCGGAGGCGTCGCTCAGCGTGGCGTTGGCAGAAGACCATGACTCCATTCCCGAAACTTTCTTTCGCGTGCCCGATACGCTGGGACGAGCTACATGGTGACGAATGCGAGAGATTCTGCAGCAAGTGCGGGCATCGCGTCACGAATCTTTCAGCTATGAGCGGAGCTGAGCGTGAAGCGATGCTCGCGAGAGCTGGCAAGGAAAGATTGTGTGTCTCTTTTTATCGACGACTCTCCGGAGAATACGTGACGCCAGAGTCGCCGCTTACGTCCGATGAGAAATCGAAGATCAGGCAGTTTGGTGCTGCGGCACTCTCGGCGGGAGCACTTGCACTTGCCGCGGGCTGCATGTCGAAGCCGGCGCAGCCGCCTCACGTTCCCCCAAGAGAAGCGCAGCAGATCGCTCCAGCGCCGGACGAGGAAACAATTGTCCTTCAGGCTTTCGGAATAGTTGCGGTACCGGACCCAAAAAGGAAATGAAGTAAGAGCCAAACCTGACGCCCGACCGGACGCCTCGGAGCCGCCCCCGGTTTTGGGAACTCCACCGCAAGCTTGAGTCTCTTGGAGGCGTCTTCCGAAGCAACCGATCGGCATTTCCGTTCTGGTGGAACGGGGACGGCGCGCAAGCGCGGGGGAGCCGGTGCGAGGAAACCTGGGGGCAGTCGATGCTCGCCGGGCCGACCCTGGCCCCGGTGCTGGAGTCGCGAAAGTCCATCTCCTATGCGGTTGCACCGACCAGCCATCGGTCGGGCCGCAACAAACGCAGGGAGTTCGCAATCACGAGCATCGTCACCCCGGTGTCGGCGAAGATGGCGAGCCACAGGCTGCTGTATCCGGAAACGGCGAGCGTGAGGAACAGCACCTTCACGCCGATCGCGAACGCAATATTGGCGCGAATCATGTTCAAGGCGCGCCGGCCGACGTGGATCGCCTCGGCGACCTTGCCGAGGTCGTCGTTCATCAGCGCAACATCGGCGGTTTCGATGGCGGAGTCCGCCCCGACGGCTCCCATCGCGATGCCAACGGTCGCGAGCGCGAGCGCGGGCGCATCATTGATCCCATCGCCGACCATGCCCACCGCACGATGCTGCGCGAGCATCTCGCGCACGGCCGTGACCTTGTCTTCCGGCAGGAGCTCCGCGCGCACTTCCTTGATCCCGGCGTCACGCGCGACCGCCTCGGCCGTGCGTCGATTGTCCCCGCTCAACATCACGATGCGTTTGATGCCCGCGGCCTGCAACGCGCGGATCGCCGCCGGCGCGGCCGGCCGCATGCGGTCGCCCATCGCCAGCAGGCCCAGCACTTCACCGGGGCAGGTCTCGTGCGGGGCGTGCCCCACGACGACGGCGGACCGCCCCTGCCCCTCGATGCGCGCAACGCGTTCCTCAATCGCGGGCGAACACACGCCGAGTTCGTGCGTGAACCGATGATTGCCGACAAAAAACCGGTGGCCTTCATGCCGGCCTTCGGCTCCGCGTCCGGTATGCGCCTTGTAATCGGTCGCCTGCACCTCCGCATAGCCGCGGTCCCGCGTCGCGGAGATGACCGCCTGCGCGAAGGGATGTCCCGAATGTGACTCGATGCCCGCGGCGACCTGCAGCACCGTCGCCTCCTCGTTGGGCGCGAGCACGTGGGTCTCAAGCAACCGCGGTCGCCCTTCGGTAATCGTACCGGTCTTGTCGATCGCCAGCGCCTGTAGTCGTCCCAGCGCCTCGAGATGCGCGCCCCCTTTCACCAGCACGCCCCGACGCGCCAGCATGGTGAGCGCGGTGACCACCGCAACCGGCGTGGAAATGACGAGCGCGCACGGACACGCAATCACGAGCAGCACGAGCGCGCGATAGAACCACAGGCTCCCGGCCGCGCCGAACACCAGCGGCGGCAGCGTCGCAACGAGCACGGCCGCGCCAAACACCACCGGCGTATAATATCGGGCGAAGCGATCGACGAAACGCTGAGCCGGCGCCTTTTCTTCCTGCGCCTCCTCGACCAACCGCACGATGCGATCCAGGGTCGTATCGCCGGCGGCGCGCGTCACCCGGATCTCGAGGCTGCCTTCGCCGTTGATGCTGCCGGCATACACGACCGCACCCGGCGCCTTTGCCACCGGCAGCGACTCGCCGGTGATCGGTGCCTGGTTCACGTCCGATGCGCCGGCGACCACCTCGCCATCGAGCGGGACGCGTTCGCCGTTGCGCACGCGCACCGTGGCGCCGACGGCGATCGCGGCAACGGGCGTATCCACCGCATCCCTTCCGGTGAGCACGAGGGCGGTGTCCGGCGCGAGATCGACGAGGGCGTGCAATGCACGTCGCGATCGGCGCGAGGCAAACTCCTCGAGCGTTTCCGCGAGCGCGAAGAGAAACGTCACCGCCGCGCCCTCGGCCCAGTCGCCCAGCAACAGCGCGCCCGCCACGGCAATCGCCATAAGCAGGTTCATGTCGGGCGCCAGCTGCACCAATGCGCGGCCGGCAGCGGGAAGGAACAACCAGCAGCCCGAGGCCACCGCCGCCAGATGCAGAATGCGCGGCGTCCATGCGCCGCCGATGCCAGACCAGTCCGCCAACAAGCCGGCTCCGGTAAGCACGCCAGCGAGCACGACGCTCCCGATCCGGGCACGGGCGAGCCTGGCGTCATGGTCGTGATCGTGACCATGCCCGCAACAGGCACAGCCGCCGGCAACACTTTCGTCGGTGGGTCTACGAGAACTCATTCGTGGCCGCCCACCCTCGCCGCATTTCGCAGGATCGTCCAGTGGGTTTGTCGAGGCTGGTCCCGCCTAACGCCCCACGCTTCCGTAGCCTGCGATGAAATGTGCTGATCCGCTCCTCAATCCATGGTCCATGCGTACGCACCCACCCTCCCAAAAGGGAGGGCGCTTCGGATGACGGTCGTCCGGCCGACGCTACGAAGAAAGCGTGACCCGGCGGCGCAGCAGACCGGGCACGGCCAACACGGCCAGCGCAATAACGAGAACTCCAGCCGTCGACATCCCGTCGGGAAGAGATGTCGCCTCGCCCTCCCGGGTGAGACGGATACTCCACTCCCAATCATCCAGTGCCATTCCTGAATGGAGGGTGAACAAACCATTGATTGTATCTCCGCCGACACTGTCGCTTCCCATCACCGGAAACTCGTCATAGTTGACGTCGGTCGGCACCGGGAACAAGGGATTGATGAATCCGCCCACCGACGGCATTTCGCGACGAACGAGTGCATGGATTTCGCCCACGTTGGGGAAGCCAACAACATCCGCGATCTGGTAGTTGAAACTCCAAAAGCCGGAGGGAGAGAGCACGACGGGGGAAATTCCGACCGCGCCGTGGCCGTCGATCTGCACATCGAGGGCCGAATCACTGTCCGCAAAGTAACTGATCGTGGCGGCCGACAATCGCGGCAGGGCCAGGACGCACGGGATAACGGCAAACGCGCGGACAAGGAGCTTGAGACTCTTTTTCATCGTAGGTTCCGAGTTGATGGTCACGGGTCTTGGTGAAACCGGCACTCGATTCCGGCGTCGCGATGAGCGAAGCTCGCGCCCTGGTGCGGCGCAGAAGCCCGGAAATCGTGGGTGGCGATCCGCAGTCGCGGTCGCACGCAGGTTGCGTACCGCGATCCGTCCCGAGCATGAAACAACGAGCGAACCAGGTCGTCTTGCGGGAGAACCATCTCTGTAAAAAACGCCCGCGGCTATATGCTTCCGCCGATTGGTGTCATGGATCTCGACACTCCGGCGAGCGAGTTCGCTGCGTGCTCTCCCAAGTCTCTACCTTGCGAAGATTTCGACGCCGCACCAAAACTGTAAGGGATTGCGACGAACCCGTGATCTGGTCCGGGACCCTCATTTCGAGGTTCCTGATTGATCGGCTGTCTTGCGCGTCCCGGTTTGACAGCTAACAAGGTCCAACATGCGGACCATCTGGCGCGTTTCCGGTTATCTTTTTCGCTATCGGGGCCTGTTTGCCCTGACGCTGGCGCTGGCGCTGGCGAGCACGCTGTGTCTGATCGCGATCCCGCAGATCATCAAGGCGGTGCTCGACCAGATCGTCGCCGCCCAGCGCGGCGATCTGCTTTGGTGGGCGGTCGGTGGCATCGCCCTCTGTTATTTCCTGCGCGATGTGCTCAACTCGCTGCGTATCCGGGTGAACAACACCCTCGAGCAGGGCGTGCTCGTCGACCTGCGCCGCGATTTGCACGCCAAGCTGCTCGACCTGCCGGTCGGCTTCTATGACCGGCACAAGTCCGGCGAGATCGCGTCGCGCGTGATCGAGGACGTGCAAAACGTCGAACGCGTGATCCTCGACGGCACCGAACAAGGCACGGTTGCCCTGCTCACGGTGCTCGGGATCGCCACGATCCTGTTCATCCAGCAACCGGTGCTGGCCGCCTTCGTGGTCTTGCCGCTGCCGATTGTGCTCTGGCTCTCCGCGCTGCACTTCAAGGCCACGCGCAAGAACTGGAAGCTCGTGCGGGAAAGCGCCGGCGAGATGAACTCGCTGCTCGTGGAGGACATCCAGGGCAACCGCCTGATCCACGCGTTCGCATTGCGCCGCCGGGAGAGCGAGCGATTCACGCGCGTGGCGGAGGATCTGCGCTCGCGCACGCTCAAGGCGATGTTCCGCTGGTCCATCCACGGGCCGGGCACGAACTTCATCACGAGCCTGGGTGCGGTCGCCGTGGTTGGACTCGGCGGTTCCTTCCTGCTGCACGGCGAGGCGCCGTTCACGGGCGCGTTTACCTTCGGCTCGTTCGTCGCGTTCTTCGCCTACACGGCGATGCTGTATCAGCCGATCAGCATGCTCAACAACCTCAACCACCTCTTCGCCGCGGGCAAGGCCTCGGGCGAGCGCGTGTTTGAAGTCCTCGATCATCCCATCGAAGTCGCCAACCCGCCGCATCCGCAGTCCTTCCCGCGCGGACTGGTCGAGGCGTGTTTCCGCGGCGTGACGTTCCAGTATCCGGAGCGACCCTGCGTCGTCGACACGCTCGACCTCACGCTACCCGCCGGTCAGGTCACGGCTTTGGTTGGCCACACCGGTGCCGGCAAGACCACGATCGCCAATCTCCTGCTGCGTTACTACGACGTCACCGGAGGCGCCGTCACGATCAACGGCGTCGATGTCCGCGCGATCGACCTCGAGCAACTGCGCAGCCGGATCGGGTATGTGGCGCAGGACCCGTTCTTGTTCGACGGCACCGTCGAGGACAACCTCCGCCTTGCGCGGCCCGACGCCAGCGAGGCCGATCTGATTACCGCGCTCGAAGCCGCCGCCGCCTGGGACTTCGTGCAACGCCTGCCCGACGGTCTGCGCACGATGATCGGCGAGCGCGGCATCCGGTTGTCGATGGGCGAAAAGCAACGCCTGACGATCGCCCGCGTGATCCTGAAGAACCCGCCGCTCGTCGTGCTCGACGAGGCCACGGCGAGCGTGGACACGCTCACGGAGGCGAAGATCCAGCGGGCGATCGACGCCCTCGTGCACGAACGGACCACGCTGGTGATCGCGCACCGCCTGTCGACCGTCCGCAAGGCCGACCAGATTGTCGTGATCGAGCGCGGCTGTATCCTTGAACGTGGCACACACGCGGAACTGCTCGCCCGCGGCGGACACTACGCCGACCTCTGGCGCGTGCAGACGGACATCATCCCGGAATTCGACGACCCGGACGCAGCGACCGAAGCCGAGTCGGAGATCGCGGCGGGAGAGTAGGCCCGCCAGGATTGGCTCTCCGAAGTCGACAGGATCGCCGGGGGACTCCCGACCCTGCCCTCGATCACGATCGGTCGGAGCGACCTCGCCAGGCGAAGGCCGGATGCCTCGCGGCATCCGGCCCCGACCAAACGCGCAATTACCCGGAGCGGATATTCACAAGTCGCGGTGATCGCCGTGACCGTCGTGGTCGTCGCGTCCGTGATCGCGATCCCCGCCCGGGATCACCATGTAGACGTTGTTCTCGCCGTGCTGCTGGGTGAAGAAGATCAGCCCGTACCGCGAAGGATCGCTGCGGCCGACCAATCCCCAGAGCGACGCTGCGCCATCGGAAACGTGCACGCCGGTGGGCTCGTTGTCGCCGTCGTTCTGAAAGCCCGGAGTGTTCGCATCCCCCAGCATCACGTCGACCTCCGAGGCGAGATCGCGACCGAGCGCCAGGAACCGCTGCGCGGGAACCCCGGGATGACCGACGTCGAAGGCCCAGATCGAGTCGAACTTGTTGAGCTGCTTGTGCAGCGTGTCGCCGCGATCCTCCCCGACCAGCAGCACGTCGCGACTTGCAAAGGTGACATTGTCAAACCCGGCGTGGTCCGCATCGCCCAGCACGACGAGCGACAGCAAACCGGCGTCGCGCTTCGGCCCGAGGTCGAGCCGGAAGATGCCGCCCCACGCGCCGCGCGCGGCGAGGGCGGGCACGCTGCCCGAGTTGATGTCGGTGTCGCCGGTCACATCGAAGAAGAAGGTGCGGAAAGACGAACCGGGCTGGAACTGCCCGTTCTCCGGGCGCTTGAACGGCGTGGCGCCGGCGGCACGGGCAAGCAGGTTGGCGTTGAAGGCGTCGAAACCGTCGACGTCGGTATCGTGCACCGTCACCCAGCGGGCCGGCCAATGCGCCCCGACCGTGTGCAGTTTGAGCTGCGTATCGGAAAAGGCGTCGCCCGTCGGGTGTCCGGCGTCGACCGGCACGTAGGATACCGGCGTGCCATTGATCCTCACCTGCAAGGCCTGCAACACGCCGCCCGCGCCGAGATCGGCGGCATCCTTCGGCACGAAACGATACACATAGGAATTCGGCACCTTGGCTTTCTTCGGGCTGTTCGGGTCGTTCGGATCCACGTTCACGGAGGTGCCGCCGGAGTCCTCGACGAGATAGATGTTGCCCCAGTCGTCGGGATGCACGCCTTCGTATCCACCCTGCCCCATCACTCCGTAGAGCGTGTGCGGCACCGAACCAAACTCAGGCGAGAGTTCGACCACGCCGCCGCTGCCCCCCGCCTCCTCGGCAAACAGGAGGGTCTGGCTGATCGGATCCCAGGTCGAGCCGTCGAAGGAGGTGAAGTGGGTCTTGCCGTCCTGGCCCACCGGCGTGAGCAGCGTGATGTGATGGTCGGGATTGGCGATATCGAGATTGATCCGCGTGATGTATGCGGTGTCCCCGCTGAACACTTCGTGTCCCTGGAAAAGGAAATGACGGCCGTAGTCATAGCCTGCTTCGGGTCCCCCGGGGTTGTGGTCGAGCACGAGATAGGTGTTCTCGTCGGGCTCGGTCTTGGTCGGCTCCGGATGCCCGGTGGCGTCGTCGAGGTAGCCGAAGTTCGTGATCACGCCGCTGGGATTCTCGAGGGGATCGAGACCCTGGGCGACGAGGTTCAGGTAGAAGCCGTCCGGCAGGATGTTGTCCGGGTGGCCCGCGCGCGCGTTGGCTGCCGGCACGCCGCCATGCAGACGGGTGCCGCCGACACGGATGTCCGCGGCGCGCGCAGGACCGACGGCCACGAGGCCGAACAGCAAGGCACAGATCAATTTCGAGGAGGGAAAAACAAACCGTTGGTTCATGATTGGTCTGACTGACTTGGAGGTTATGCACGGTTCGAATCGAACCGCCCCGCCACTCTAGTTCGGGCACGTGGCGAATCCGCGTCGGGCGCGTGAAAACGCCGCGGCGAATGCAACGATTACGCGCCCACCCGCGGGTACACCCGACCACGAACGGCGGCGGCCGAATCGGCTGAACCGGTCGGCGCCTGATCCTCCGGCGAATCGAGCAACGCCCGGCTGCCGTAGCTGCGCTGGAATTACACCGTCACGAAGCCCCGAACGGCACCGGCGATCGTCGGGAAAGAGGAATTGCTCTGTCTACCGGAGCAAGGCAATGAGCCGCCCGCGACTGTCGATCTCGAGTTTCGCGTAGACCGACTGGAGCTGCTTCTTGACCGTGAGGACGCTCTTGCCGAGGCGCCGCGCGATCTCGTGGTTGTTACAGCCTTCGCCGGCGAGCCGTGCGACCTCGCGTTCCCGCGGCGTCAACGAGGCCAGACACGCGAGGTGACCATCCCGCCCGTTCCGGACCTCGGACTGGTCGTCGCCGTGATCCTCGAGACGCACGAGAAAGATCGGCATGCTCAACGGCGCGGCATCGAGCTGCAGCAGGTTCACGTTCGCGCGCAACCCGGCCAGCGCCGCGTGCCGCACGACGCCACCCGCGGGCGGATTCAGCGAGCACAGGCGCTGATGGCAGGGAATCCATGTCCCTTTGAAATCCTCGCAATAATCGAGCACCGGCTGCGGCAGGCGGAAATCACCCGTGTGTTTTTCCACGCGGGCCCGCTCGGGGCCGAAGTTCCAGAGGGCGCTGACGTCGACCGCGCTGCGGGTGCGATAGATGACGCGCAAGTCCCAGTCGAGGAGCACGGTGGCGATCGGGAGATTGCCCAGCAGGCGCTCCAGGGACAGGCGCACCGCGCGCTCCCGGTGCAGGCTGAGAATACGCTGCAGGACGGTGTCGAAATGCGGATGCAGGCGCGCGAGAAATGCCATCTCCCCATCGGTGAAGTCGCGTTGGGTGCCGGTGCGATGCAAACCGATTATGCCCTGGAAAGTGCCAGCCTGCCAGAAACAGAAGCACGCGAAGAAACGGTCTTCGTGGGGCTGCATGAAGCGGCGAAAGAATTCCGTCTTCACCAGCTCGCTGTCCGACAACACGTCACTCATGCGCGCAAGCTTCGTGCCCGGCCGCGCCGCGAGATAACCCTGCAATGGACTCAGCTCCTGGAACAGCTTGAATTCCGCTTCCGAGGCGAACGGCGCCTTTTCGCGAAACACCGTGGACGGCATGAGGACGAACGGCCGCAGGCACAGGCAGATGAAATGCAACGGCAGTGCTTCGTGCAGCACTCGCCGCGTGGTGCGCCAGAATTCCCTTATTTCCTGGACGGAATGCAGATCGAGCAACGCACGGTCCAGGTCGTGGTCGGATCGATGCAAGAGGGGATGAACGCGGTTCCGGTCGGAAACCAGACGAGCAGGTGCTCGAAGCGTGCGTAGCGCACTCACGGGGGGAGGGGGATCGACGAACGCTATGGGAGCCGCGTCCACCCGTCGATGCCATAAGCACTGCGCCGTGCAACTTACTCCGGAAGGGGTATGTCTGGGCTGCCCTTTTCAGCCGGACCATCGCGACCGAATGCCCCCGGCGGGGCATGGCCGGTCGGCGCCCTTTCTGGTATGGTGTCCACGTCAGCCTGATCTCGCGGACCGTTGCCACAATCGTGCCCTTGCGGATCCGGCACGAAACCGCCTCCCGCCATCCTCAACCCGAAAATCCCCCCATGAATCGCCGACAAGTCTACGCCGACATCGAACAGGTGTTCGGCGGCGTGCCCCTGATGTTCAAGGCCGTGCCCGACTCATCGCTCGAACTGGAATGGCAGTTGTTCAAACGCGTGCAGTTCGACGAAGGCCCGGTGCCGAACAAATACCGCGAATTGATCGGGCTGGCCGTCTCCGCGTTCGCAAAATGCCAGTACTGCCTCTTCTACCATACCGAGGTCGCGAAACTGATGGGCGCCACCCAGGCCGAAATCGAGGACGCGGTCCATTACGCAAAATCCAGCGCCGGCTGGAGCACCTATATCAGCGGCCTCCAAATCGACCTCGATCAGTTCAAGAAGGAGGTTCTCGCCGCCTGCAAGCACGTGCGGGCGCAGCAGAAGAAGAAATGAAACCGTCCGGCCCCAATCGAACGAAGCCAAACAAAAGCCGGCGTCTTCCCGATTGAAACACCCGTCTCTCGATTCACCCCACCCAGGAGAACGTGACCATGAAACGTAGATACATCGACTGCCGGGAATACCCCGGCGACATCAAGTGCAGTCTGGCCCTGGCGGCCGATTCCGACGAGGAGCTGATGGAGGCGGCAGTCCAACACGCTGTTGCCGTGCATGGCCTCGAGGACAACGCGGAGCTCCGCCTGGAGCTCAAGTCGTGCTTCCACGACGGCACGCCACCGTTCGCGGCACCCCAGCCTGCTTCCGGCTGACGGGCCAACGGAATCCACGGAGCTGGTTGACGCGCGATGCGGCAGGCCCCGGCGTAGGGCCGACCTTGTGCCCGGGCCACCAGCCCACGGGCGAACGAACGGTCCCGACGCAAGATCCGGCCCGGCGCAGCGCACGGGGAGTTCTACCGCCTTTCGCCGGCGGTCTCGTCCATCTTGCGCACGATCAACCCGGCCAGGTACGAGACCGCGGTCGCCCGTGACTCCGTGCCCGCTTCGCTCCGCCGCATACGCGCGAACAGGCGGGCCAGTTCGCGCTTTTCCGCTTCGGACCACGCCACCACGTCGTCGGGACCGACGACGAGCGCATCGCGACGCGCATGCGTGCGGCCGGCCACGACGGCGTGATGCAGCAGCGCGCGTCCCAGCAGCACAAAGGGAAACTGCAGGTTCTTCGTCGGCCCATAACCGAGCCGCTGCCCGCCCAGCGGCTGGCGCAGGACTTTCACGTCGGCGAGCTTGTCCGAGGTGAAGTAACCCAGCGCTCCGCCCACGACGCCGCCGACCAACGTGCCGGCCAGAAACGAATGGCCCAGCGTGGCCGCGTCCACCATCCCTCCCGCGATTGCCCCCCCGACGGCGCCAACCGCGATCAGGTCGCGCCGCTTCAACCCGAACACGAGCCAGCTTTCCTGCGAAAACAAATCGGTCTCGAGCAACTCCATCTCGGATTCCCGCCGGTCGAGCCCGTCGTGTCCATAGATCGCCTCCACGTCGGCGCGCGCCCGTTGCTCGAGCTGCCGCAATCGCCCGCGGTAGGACTCCTCGATGGCGGCGCGATGCCGCTGCGGCTCCTCGTCCTTGGCCACGTCCTTGGTTTCCCGATGCGTCAGCGCCGCGGCCGCCAGTTCGGCAATGGCACGCGCCGCATCCTCGCGCTGGGCGCGACGATGGTCGAGCAAGGCGTCGATCGCCCGCTCGAGCGGCTCCCGCCAGGATTCATGGAGTTGGCCAAACGCCCGCAAGAGCTCCAGTTGTTGCGCGAACGGCGCCTGCAGGACGTCGAGGACGCGGACGACGCGGAAGAATTGCTCCAGCGCGTTCTGCCACGGCTCGACAAAGCGCGGCTGCCCGATCGGGTTGATGATCGCCAGGCTCGGCCGGCCGGTCCAGCGGAGGATTTCCATCTCCGCGTCGTATTCCGGACCGTAGGGCGCCGCGCCATCGACCACATAGATGATGCCCGCGCCCTCGACGAGCGGGCGCAGGAGTTCGCACTCGTCGCGAAACATCGGGCCGCCGGCATGCTCGCGCACGAAGCGTTCGACAATTCGCGCCCGCGATCCCGCGTCGGTTTCGCGCTGCCGCATCCACTCGAGCGCCGCGCGCGCCCGCTGGAAGCCCGGCGTATCCACCAACGTATAGAGCACCTCGCCCCCGACCTGCATGGGAAAACGCCGCGCCTCCTTCGTGGTGCCGGGTTCCGGGCCGACGCGGACGGAGGCGTCTCGCGCCAGCGTCGCGACCAGGCTGGACTTCCCCTTGTTCGGATGTCCCACGACGGCGAACGCCGGCTCGTTCATGACCGTGCCTCCGGGATGCCGGCCGCGACGCGCAGCCACGGGTCGCCGACGCGTCCGAGCTGACGACGCCACACGTCCACGTGCGCGTCATCGCCCGGCACCAGCGCACCGGCGTCACTCGTCGCGAGCGGATACACGACGATTTCCGGCCCGGAACCGAGCACCCGGCGCATCGCCTGCACAAAATCAACGAACTCGAGCAGCGGCGGTTCCCACGCCTTCACGACGATGGCAACGTCGACGGCGTCTGTGGCCGAGGTTCGCGAAAGCTGCGTCACCAAGGCGTCGTCCGCCGCGATTGACGATGCCCCGCCGGCCGTCATCAGCGGAACGTCACCGAGGGCCGCCCGCAGTTCACTTTCGTTCGCCGGCACGCCCGACCAATTGATGATCGCGCGAAAACCCGTTTGCCGCCCATCCGTGACGACGTTGCGTGCGGCGGGCATCGCCACCTCGGCATCCGGAGTCGGCTCGAAGCGACTCCGCTCCCGGGGACGTGCGCACCTGTCCCGCATGGATTCGGCGCAGCACCGCGGAGAGTCCCGGCGCGGAGGAAAGCGCACTGCGCACCGCCCGGCGCAGCCGCCATGACGCGATCCCGAGCAGGACCACGCGCGGGGTGAGGCCGTAGACCAGCATCGACATGGCAACGAATGGCCACCAGCCCCCCAGCCGCGATGCCTGTTCGGGCGAGACGGTTTCGTCCACCACGCGATAGTAGCGCGATTCGCGAATCAACTCGAGTGATGGCGTGGCGCCTTCCAGGGCCCAACTCCACGGCACCGCCATCGTCGTCGTGATGTCGTGCACGTATGCCGCATCCGCCACGGGATCGCCGGACGCCAGGGTCGTGCTCCAACCAAACACCAGGTCGGTGAAGGAAACGAGTGCCAGCATCGCGGTCAGTGCCGCCACCTCGAACGCCACGGCAAACGTCTGCGACCAACACAACAACTGCCATTTCTGCACGCTCGCATACCGGAGCTGGTGTTCGCCGGATCGGGCGCGAAAACGCTCCAGGGTCTCCCGCACGCTGCGGGGCGCGAGCCGCAACGCCAGCGCGCCGAGACGGCCGGGACTGAGACCGCGCGCCATCGCGCTCCACGCCGTTGCCCCCGGCAGCCAGGCGAGCGCCCGCCGGGGCAGTGCTGCGACGATGAAGGCAAGGAGCAACAACAGCGGCACCCCGACGAGCACGGCAAGCACCGCGATCACGTTTACCCGTCCGGAGCCGTCGTAATAAAATGCCGCCAGCGCCGCGAGCCAGCCGGCGATCAACCCGACGACGGCCAGCAGGATCCCCCCGGCGTGCAGCGCGCCCGAGATGCGATCCCGCAGGGAACCCAGGGCGGGTTCATCCGCGACCGCGGCGTCAAGCCACACGAGCGCGAGCGTCGCGCGTTCCTCCGGCAAACGGGCGTGCGTCGCCCCAATACGCTGGTCGCGCTCGATCACGTCGGCACGCGCGCGCTGTTCGTCGCGTTCGAGCACCACCGACAGCAAGACCAGGTCCGATACGCCGGCCGGGGTGCGCGGTGGTTCGCTCATCGGGTTCATCATTCGCCGGCTTGCGCGCTTGGCAATGCGCAGACGCACCTGAGCCGGGGATGCGAGGTCGGCTCCCGCCTGGTGCGTCGCTCCTCGACCGCGTCCCGACGTCGTCTGCTCCAGAAGGTGAGCTCCGGCCTCAGCGCCGCTTGCCGCGCCCGTAGCCGCGATTGCGCGGTGCCTTGCCGCCCGCACCGACGGTCTCGCGGAATTCCCCCGAGCGCAGCGCCTTGATCTGGTCACGCAACAGCGCCGCGCGCTCGAACTCGAGCGACTCCGCCGCTTCCTGCATCTCGCTTTCGAGCTGGGCGATCACAGAAGCAACCTCGGCATCGCTCGTGCCGGGCTCGGCGACCACGGCCGCATGCCGCCGCTCCTCCCAGTCCGCATCGTGCAGGCTCGCCTGGATACCGCGCTTCACGCTGCGCGGCGTGATGCCGTGCTCGTGATTGTAGGCGAGCTGCTTTTCCCGGCGGTAATTGGTCACTTCCACCGTGCGCTGGATCGAATCGGTGACCACGTCGGCATAGAAGATCACGCGGCCCTTCTCATGGCGGGCCGCGCGGCCGGCCGTCTGGATCAGACTGGTGTGGCTGCGCAGGAATCCTTCCTTGTCCGCGTCAAGCACCGCGACCAGCGCGACCTCGGGCAGGTCGAGACCCTCGCGCAGCAGGTTGATGCCGACCAGTGCATCGAAGTCGCCCTGGCGCAGACGACGCAGGATTTCCACCCGCTCGATCGCATCGATGTCGGAGTGCAGGTATTCGACGCGCACATTTGATTCGCGGAGGTAGCTGGTGAGATCCTCGGAGAGGCGTTTGGTCAAGGTCGTCACCAGCACGCGTTCTCCGGCCTCCACCGCGCGGCGGATCTCGCCGATCAGGTCCTCGACCTGACCCTTCGTCGAACGCAGGTTGATCTCGGGATCGAGCAGACCGGTCGGCCGGATGATTTGTTCGGCGACCACCCTGGAATTTTGCAGCTCGAAAGGCGCCGGCGTGGCGGAGACAAACAGGGTCTGGCCCGTAATCCTCGAGAATTCGTCGAAATTGAGCGGCCGGTTGTCGAGCGCGGAAGGCAGGCGAAAGCCGAAGTTGACCAGCGTCTGTTTGCGCGACCGATCGCCCGCATACATGCCGCCGATCTGCGGCACCGTCGCATGGCTCTCGTCGATCATCAGCAGGAAATCCTTGGGAAAGAAGTCGAGCAGGCAGAACGGACGGTCGCCCTCGCCGCGACCGGAGAGGTGGCGCGAGTAGTTCTCGATGCCGTTGCAGAAGCCGAGCTCCTGCATCATCTCCAGGTCGTAGTTCGTGCGCATCGCGATCCGCTGCGCCTCGATCAGCTTGTTCTCCCTTTCGAAGGACGCGACGCGCTCGACCAGCTCGGCCTTGATGCGGCCGATCGCCTGGTCGAGCTTGTCCTTGGGCGTCACGAACTGGTTCGCGGGATAGAGATGGAACTGCTGCAGCGGCTGCCCCATGTCGCCGGTCATCGGATCGAACTCGCGCAGGCTCTCGACCGTGTCGCCCCAGAACTCCACGCGCAGTCCGGTCTCGAGGTAGGCCGGCATCACGTCGACCACGTCGCCCCGCACGCGAAACCTTCCGCGCGACAGCACGGTGTCATTGCGCTCATAGAGATTGTCGACCAGCCGCGTGAGGAAGGCGTCGCGGTTCAGGGACATCCCCGGCTCGAGCGGGATCATCATCGCGAGAAAGTCCTCCGGCGAACCCAGACCATAGATACACGACACGCTCGCGATCACCACCACGTCGCGCCGGCTGATCAACGCGCTCGTCGCCGAGATGCGCAGGCGCTCGATCTCGTCGTTGATCGAGGAGTCCTTCTCGATGTAGGTGTCGCTCGACGGCACGTAGGCCTCGGGCTGGTAGTAGTCGTAATAGCTGACGAAGTATTCGACCGCGTTGTCGGGAAAGAACGACTTGAACTCGGAGTAAAGCTGCGCCGCCAGGGTCTTGTTGTGGGAGATGATCAGCGTGGGGCGTTCGCACTGGGCGATCACGTTGGCCATCGTGAACGTCTTCCCCGATCCCGTGACACCGAGCAGCGTCTGGTAGCGGTTCCCCGCGCGGATCGAGCCGACCAGTTCGCGATCGCCTGCGGTTGGTCGCCGGTGGGTGCGTAGTCGGATTTGAGCTGGAACAAGGAAGACACGAGAACCCGCGAAAGTGCGCACGCCCGGCTCCGCCGTCAATCCACGTGAGCTGCAAACCGCCCGGAGCCGTCGGATCCGCCGCGTCTCGAGATATCCTCCTGCATCTGCTGGATGAATGCGCGATCGGCATCGTCCGGGAAAGAGGGTGCAGGCTGCACCAGCCGCCGCGCGATTCTGCCGTAAGCTGCACTGGATTCGCAAAGCCATATTCCGGGTTCAATCGCGTCCAAATGGCGGCCCATCTCGCGTCCAGCAAGTTGGGAATGCCGCACGGCCAACGCGCCGTGTTCAGGAACAGGCATTGCTCGGTGCCCGTGCAGTGCCAACGCGGTCCGGCACCCATTGCCGGACCGTGCCCTCGGCGCGAACTTCAACCGCGAGGACCACCATCGATCATGAGCTCATCTGAGATAAACTCTCCACCCACGCGAGAGGACGAACCGGTGAAAAAGACCGTGGAATCGGTTGCCGGACAAATCAGGGCATCCGCCGCTGACGCCTCCACCAAGGTCAAAGACACGGCCGCCGACGTTATCCAGGAACAAAAGAAACACACCGCCAATCGCATCCGCAACTACGGCGACGCCCTCCACCAAACCGCCGAATCCACGCGGGACCAGGATCCCAATATCGCCTGGCTCACGGAGCAGGCCTCCGCCCGGCTGCAGAAAGCCGCAGACTACATGCGCGATTCGTCCTGGCCGCGCCTGCGCGAGGATGGCGCCGCGCTCGCCCGCCGGCATCCCGTGGTATTCTTCGGGGGCATGTTCGTCCTCGGGGCGATGGCCGGAGCCGTCGTTCGAGCCGGGGTTGAAGCTGTTGCCGACGACACGGAAGACGACATCGCCGCACCCCCGTCCGAAGCGGAAAAACCCGAATCCGTCCCCGCCGGCAACGTCCCGTCCGGGCCGACCACTCCCTGAGCCCTTTTCGCCATGGACCCAAAAACCAAGCCGCCACCGGCTGACACCAGCACCGGAGGAACGATCAAGTCGTTACTCCAGGATTTGCGCAGCGAGACCACGCAACTGCTCCAAAAAGAGGCCCAACTGGCCCGGACCGAACTGGCCGAGAAGGCGGCGCGCATGGGCAGCCATGTCGCCCGCATCGGCATCGGCGGTTTTGTCGCCTGGGCCGGACTCATCGTGCTCCTGATCGGCCTCGGCGACCTCGCCGCGGTCCTTCTCGCCCAGGCCGGGGTCGATGCCGGCGCCGCTCGGTGGATCGGCCGCGTCGGCGTCGGCCTGATCGTCGCCGTCATCGGCTGGATCATGTACGCGCAAGCCCGCCGCGCCGTGCGCTCCGACAGTCTCGTGCCCGAGCAGACCCTGCAATCCGTGCGCGAAAACCAAAAGTGGATGCAAAGCAAACTCCAGCACTCCCATGAAGCGATCTGACGACCATTCCCAATCGAGCGATTCAATCCGCTCTGAAATCAACCAGACCCGTGATCGCATGGATCACACGATCGACGCACTTTCCGACCGCCTCAAGGGCCGGCACCTCGTCGATGAAGTGCTGGGGTTTCTTCGCTCCAGCGACGCAAGCCGGCAGCTCAAGGACAAGATCCTCGATTCCACGAGCAGCGCCGTGCACTCGCTCGTTTCCACGGTCAAAGCGCATCCGGCGCCGATGCTTGTCCTGGGTGCGGGGCTGGCCTGGCTGACTTACGAGAAACATGAAGAGGAGCACGCCCCCGGCCGGCGCGATTACGACGGCGACGACGGTATCCGGACTGCCCGCACTGGATGGCGGGAGGCGCAGGAGGACGGCGACGTGGCCGGCGTCCAGTCCGCCGGGTTCGAAGACGAACCGAATCCGGACGAGCACTCCGGCGGCGCCCGCGACACCATCCGCGACAAAGCTGCAGAAATCCGGCACGACGTCCGGGACAAATCCGCCGAACTGAAGGGCCGGGCCCGCGAAGGCTTGCATCGGACGCGGGAGCGCGCGCGCGACGGGCTCGAACATGCGCGCGAACGCGCCAGCGAAGGACTGGCGCAGGCCCGCGAACGCGCCAGTGAAGCGGGCGCCCACCTCCGGGACCAGACGCGCCACTTCGCGCGGCGCACCCGCGACCAGGTGGTCGATACGACGCAGCGACATCCGCTCGAGTCGGGCGCTTCGCTTCTCGCCCTCGGGCTCATCGCGGGCTTGCTGACGCCGACGCCGCGCAAGTTGGAGGAAGCTGTCGGGCCCACGAGTCAGCGCGTCCGACAGCGGGTGCGGGCCGCCGGTGCGGATCTGGTTGAGCGGGGAAGGCACGTGGTGCAGGCCGCTTCCGAGGCGGCGCACGAAGAGGCTGAAGCGCAGGGCCTCACGCCGGAAATGATCGCGGAGCGCGCGCGGCAGGCGGGCCAGTCCGGCTCGGAATCAAATGCTGCGACACCGAGCGAGCCGCAAACGAGCGCGGGTGCCGCCGCTGGCCCCGGGGAGAACACCTGTGCTTCGGCCGAACCGCTCATCGCTGATCAGCCGGATTCGCCCGATTTCGTGGAACGCTGTGCGCCACGTTCCCCCGCCCATCCGGAATCACCCCCCTGAGCCGACCCGCGCCGGCCGTCCCCCGGGCGAAGGAGTCTGGGCCGGGTTCGCCGGAATCGGGCCCAGGTGCCTTGGGGGCTCGGGTGACGCCATGTTCCCGCCTTCCGATGTGAGAACCTGCATCGGGCAACATTCCGATTCCCATGAAGCACAATCGTGACTCGCAGCGCGCCGGCGACGACGCGGCCCACGGGGCCGACGTGACAAAACCGACCGGGACCGAGCGAGGCCGGGACGCGGAAAAACCGCAGCAGGTGTCGCGGCGCGGCTGGGCGGATATCCTTTGGCGCACCCGCCAACAAATGGCCGCAGACAACCTGTCGATCGTCGCAGCCGGCGTGGCGTTCTATGCGTTTCTCGCCGTGGTGCCTGCTTTGGCGGCCGTCCTTGCGCTATATGCCTTCTTTGCCGACCAGGGGCGGATGGGCGCGCAGCTGGAATCGCTCGCGCAGGTGGTGCCGAGCGAGGCGATGCCCCTGCTTCGGCAGCAGATCCAGCGGATCGTGCAGAACGATCAGGCGGCGGGGATCAGCGCCGTGCTCGGCGTCCTCGTCGCGGTGTACGGCAGCGCCCGCGCCACCAAGGGCCTGATGACCGGGCTCAACATCGCCTACGATGAACGGGAAAAGCGCGGCTTCATTCGCCTCAATCTCACGGCGTTCATCCTCACGTTTGCCGCCATTCTCGGCGTCATCGTCGCCGTCATCCTGGTCACGGCACTGCCGGCACTCCTGGATGCGATCGGTCTCACGGCGGGTTCCGCGTTACTGCTGAACATCCTGCGCTGGCCCCTGTTGATCGGGCTCTTCATGGGCGGACTTTCGGTGATGTATCGATTCGCACCGTCCCGGGAAGCACCGCAATGGCGTTGGTTGTCGTGGGGCGCGGGAGCCGCGTCGGCGTTCTGGATCCTCGGTTCCGCTGCGTTCTCATTCTACGTTTCCAACTTCGGCAGCTACGAGAAGACCTACGGCTCGCTGGGCGCGATCGTGGTTTTTCTCCTCTGGCTGATGCTCAGCGCGTTCGCGGTCCTGCTCGGCGCGGAACTCAACACGGAAATGGAACGACAGACCAGGCACGACACCACCACCGGCGAACCGCGACCGCGGGGCGATCGCGGTGCGTATGCCGCCGACACGCTTGGACCGGCCAGGCTGCCGCGCCAACGCAAGCCCTCCGCTTCCTCTCCGCCGTCCCGGTGATTCACCGCGGCGCGCGCCGGTGCGCCTGATTCCGCGGTCAGGGCCGGCCGTGGGTGGATTCCGCATACACCGTCGCTTCCCCCTCGGTGCGCGCGATGATCGCCGCGCCACAGGTGTCGCTGAAGACGTTCACGGCGGTGCGACACATGTCCAGAATGCGGTCCGTGACCATGACAATGCCGATCAACTCGGTCGGCAGGCCGACGGCCTGCAGGATGACGATGATCGCCACCAGGCTGGCCGCGGGAATGCCCGCCACGCCCACGGAGGTCAGCAGCGCCAGCACCACGACCGTGAACTGCTGGACGAAGCCAAATTCGAAGCCGTGCAATACACCGTAAAGCTGCGCGATGAAGACGACCACCACGCACTCGTAGAGCGCGGTGCCGTCCATGTTGACGGTGGCGCCCAACGGCAGCGTGAAGCTCGACACGCGGGTCGAGACGCCGGCGTTTTCCTGCACCGTCTCCAGCGTCACGGGCAGCGTCGCCGACGAGGAAGCCGTGGAAAACGCCGTCACCAGCACGGGCGTCATGGCGGCGTAGTGACGCACGGGATTGATGCGTCCGACCACGCGCAAGAGCACACCCAAATTGATGAAGAAGTGCCAGGCCAGCCCGAGCAGCACCGTGGCCGCAAACACCAACAGCAAGCGAAACAGGCCAAAGCCCGTGCGCACGAAGATCGGCGTGACCAGGCCGAACACGCCGACCGGCGCGAACGCGATCACGAAATCCGTGATACGCATCATCAGGTGCTGCGCGCTCTCCCAGAAGGCCGCCTGCGTTGCGCGGTGGTTCTCCGGCAGCCGGGAAATGAAAAAGCCGACCAAGAGGCTGACCGAAATGAGTCCGAGCAGTTGCCCGTTGTCCGCCGCCGCGGCGACCATGTTCGGCCGGGACCATCCGCAGGAAGATGTCCACCAGGTCGCCGGCCCCGCGTTCGCCGACCTGCGCCTGGATGGTTTCCGGCTTCTCCGCCTGTCCGATGATGGCTTGTGCCGTCTCGGCCGATACCCGGCCCGGCCCGAGCAGGTTGACGAAAAACAATCCGGTCAGGATCGCGAGCAAGCTGGTGACCGTATAGTAGACCAGCGTCTTCAGCCCGAGCCGGCCGAAGTCCCGTTCCGAACCGATGGCCATGATGCCGCAGATCGATCGTCGTGACGATCAGGGCACCATGATCATCTTCAGGGCGTTCATGAACAGCGTGCCGATGAATTCGCACGTCGCGCTCAGCCCATGGGCGAAGCCACTCATGCCCATGCCGGTGGCCTGCAGGCCCACCCCGATCACCAGCGCCAGGACCAGCGCAATCAGGATCTGCCAGTGGAGTTTCAGCTTCAGGGGATTCATACGAAAGCCGGCCGAACTCCACCATCACCCACGGCGAACTTCAGGCTGGCGCAACCTTGAACAGGCCTGGGAGCGCGTCGAGGTCGATTTCTTCCAGCGAGTCGACCACCCGGTGCGCCCCGTGCGCGAGCAAGGCCTCGCGCGGATTGGTCGTCGTCACCGCCACGACTTTCGCGCCCGCGGCCAATCCGGCTCAATGCCCATCACCGCATCTTCAAACACCACGCATCGCGCGGGATCGCGTCGTGCTTTTCGGCCGCCTTAAGAAATGGCTCGGGATGCGGCTTGCCGTGACTGACGTCCTCGGCGCTGACGATGTCGGCGAAGAATCCGCGCACGTGCATGGTGTCCAGCGAAAGCTCGATGTTCGCGCGATGGGTGGACGACGCGATGACGCAGGGAATCGACGCCGCCTGCAGGCGCTCGAGAAACGTCCGCACGCCGGGCAGCGGTTCGATGCCGCGCGCGCGCACGACGTCGCGATAAAGTTCCTCCTTGCGCAGCGAAAGACGGGTGAGTTCCGCGTCGTCAACCTCCCAGCCGAGCACGCGCCGGATGATCACCTCGTTCTTCATGCCGAACCCCCGCTTGAAGTGCCCCGGCGGCATCGCGCGCTGAACTTCCCGGCCCAGCATCTCCCAGCTCTCCTCGTGCTGCCGCGAGGAGTCGATGATCACGCCGTCCCAGTCAAAGAGTGCGCCCAAGGAGGAAACATCCATGTCGTGGTGGATCGTCGCGAGGCGGCGGCGCGATCGCCAAGGCTTTTCGAAATCGCACCCCAGGGGGCACGAAGAGCACAGAGAGGTTGTTCCTCGTTTGCGGGCGGCCGTGCCGCGACGGGTCCTCCGTGGTGACAGCGAATGGACGTCATCTCCGGACGGAATCGATTCGCGCGCACGGGACCTCGACGTATGCTCGTGCCCATGCCCACCACGAGCGCCTCGAAGCCACCCACCCGCTCGACGCTGTCCACGCTCTACGACACCGATGTGTTCCGCATGGCATGCCGGCAATTCGATCTCGCCGCCGATGCGATCGATGTCCCGGCCGTCGCCCGCGACCGCACGAAATACCCGAAGCGCTGCCTGACCGTGATCTTTCCGATCCGGCGCGACGACGGTTCGGTGGAGATGTTCGAAGGCTACCGCGTGCAGCATCATCTCTCCCTCGGTCCAACCAAGGGCGGGCTGCGCTTTCACCCCAAGGTCAACATTGGCGAGGTTGCCGCACTCGCGATGTGGATGAGCTGGAAGTGCGCCTTGGTCGGACTGCCCTATGGCGGCGCCAAGGGCGGCGTCGCCGTCGATCCCTACAAACTTTCGGCGCGCGAACTCGAGAATCTTTCGCGCCGTTACATGCAGGAGATGATTCCGTTCATCGGGCCGAACATCGATGTGATGGCGCCCGACGTCGGCACCAATGAGCAGGTCATGGCGTGGATGATGGACACGTATTCGATCCAGACCGGTTCGGCCGTGCCCGCGATCGTGACCGGCAAGCCGATCTCCGTCGGCGGTTCGGAAGGACGTCGCGAGGCCACGGGCCGCGGGGTCGCGTATCTCGCCCGGTGTCAGCTCGAGGAAATGCAGCTCCCGCTTGCGGAGTCGACGGTGGTCGTGCAGGGCTTCGGCAATGTCGGCACCGAGGCGGCCCTGGGCATGGTCGACTACGGCGCGAAGGTCATCGCGATCAGTGATGTTTCCGGAGGTTATCACCGGGAGAGCGGGATCGACGTGCGGGCGGCCATCGCCTACGCCCGCGAACACCGAACTCTCGCCGGCTGGACCGGCGGCGAGCCCATCGCCAATGAACAACTGCTCGAACTGCCGTGCACCGTATTGATTCCGGCGGCACTCGAACGCGTCATCACGGAGGACAACGCCCCCCGCCTGCACTGCCGCGTGCTGGCGGAGGCGGCGAACGGACCGACGACGAACGCGGCCGACGTCGTGCTCGAGCAGCGCGGCGACGTCGAGGTGATTCCCGACATCCTCTGCAACAGCGGTGGCGTGATCGTCTCCTATTTCGAATGGGTGCAGGATCTACAGAGCACCTATTGGACGCGGGTGCAGGTTCTGCAAAAGCTCGAGGAGATTCTCGATCGCGCGCGGGCGCAGGTTGAGTCGCAGAAAAAGCGATACGGCATCAGTCGCCGCCTCGCCGCGCTCACGCTCGGCATCGGGCGGGTCGCAGAGGCGAAGGCGGCACGCGGGTTGTTCCCGTGACGGACGTCATGCAGGGCATGGAGGGCTGGACCTTGTGTCCGGGCCGCGGTGGCATCGCCGCAACCGAAACCGGCCCGGACACAAGGTCCGGCCCTACCTGAGTCTGAGTCAGAACCGGCCGACGCGGTGCACAACCTGTGAATAAGATTGTTCACAACTTGTGCCCCACCTTCGTCTTTGGGAACAGTCGGCGAATACATTGTGAGGAAGAAATCCTTGAGAAAAGCGATCGCGCCCGGGATACTTCTCCCGTTCTTTGAAAGAACACGGTAGAGCCCGCGGTAATGAAAAAAACTGCGGACGCCACCGTGGGATACGCCCGGGCAACCGGGGAAAGGACAGTGGAGCTGGTCCACTGATCCCCTGCCCATCGCAAGGTGGGCCAGGCAGCTTTCACCAGTTCCTCTGGACGGGGTCGCACCCGCACAGAACTGCGAATATGGAACTGAGCGGCGAGGCGCGAAATCGAGAGAAACCGCGCACGAGCCGAGTCAGGTTCACCGGGGAGTTTCGACCCGATGGACTGACGCAGTGGCCCAGAGGGGTCCAGGTTACTACTGCGAGCCAGCACGGGCTCGCCAGCCGGGCGGGACGACCCCGCCAAAAGGCTCCTGCTGCACAAGCGGAGCGCGAAAGCGGCCGGCGAATTCGGGGAGTGGGCGAATGTGGCAAAGTTCGCAAAACCTCCTGATTGGGGCGGGCGGAAAAACCAACCCACCCAACTGCAATGCCAAGGTAACCTGAGGGGTAAGAGGTCAGACCCGTCGCGCGAGGTCAACGTCCCGGGACACCGGGAGCCGCCCTCGAGCAAAACGGTGGTGACGCGATCATTGTGATTTGCAGGCGTGTCAACACCATGTCCGGCGTGCGGGCATCGGCAGATGCTCACCGAACCGGGCTAAGAGGCCTCACCCGATAAATTCCGGACCGCAAGGGCCGGGACGGTCCTGCTATGAGACCGATACCGCTGCTTGCCGCAGCGAATGGCGTCGGGGATCCGGCAGCCCACCCGCGTGGTGGGGCGCCCAATGTCGGAAAACGGGAAAGAGAGCGTGGCGAACTCCCACCCCCAACTTTCCCCCGGGGATCGCAAGATCCCCGGGGGTTTGTTTTTTTGGGGGGCAAATTCCTGGAGGAACGTTTCACTCCGGTCTTGGACGCGGAATGTCAGCTTGCGGAAAAGCGGCGCGGCGCGCCGCATTCCCGAACGCTGCCGCGATTCAACCCCAATGCGGTAAGATATAAGCGCTGGGGAGAAACACCACCCACCACGCTGGCGCGCGGTCCCCCCGCCTCCAGGCGGGATTTGTTTAGCGGGCGAAGCCCTCACTCACTTCAGCTCGCTCCTTCGAAGAGGGAGGACCTGTTTAGCGGGCGAAGCCTTCACTTCAGTTCCCTCCTTGAGGTCGGATGCCGCGCCACTGCACGGCAGGCCTGGGGGGACCGCGCGCCAGCCCTTCGACAGGCTCAGGGCCTCGAGCCAGCCGAGACGGCACGGTGGGAGGTGTGGCCCCACGAATCGTCAGCTCTCGGCGTGCGGCGTTCCGCGCCGCATTCGAGTGGCGAATTTCGTAACCCGACAGGCCGACAACGACGCGGCCCCGATGGCCATCATCGATGTCGCGTACGCGACACTCATGATGGCCATCGGGCTTCGTTGAGCGGCGGGGCTGCGAGCCATCCAGCGTCGAGCCCCGCCCTTCCCCGGACCCATACCTACCGGAGGTTCATGGTTGTGATTCGGTCAACAGGCCGTGGCTGTTGATCGTGAGTCCATTGGCGCTGAGACGGCCGTGCAGCGTGCCATTGTTGAGGACGACGGCACCGTCGGGCGCGATCACCACGCCGTGCAGCGTGGCGCCGCTATTGAGCGTCACACCGCCGCTGGCGACCTGCAGCGTCAGCCACGTCGGATGATCCACGTTGCCGACGACGGCGCCGTTGATCGTGAGGCCGGTGCCGAGGGTCAGGATAACGGGGCCGACGATTTGCACGCTGGCGCCGCTGTTGAGCGTGAGCGACTGCAAGTTATAAATCGCCGGTTCTGACGCGCCCGCCACGCCGAGCGTGAATCCGCTGCCACTGTTGGCCGCAAACACACCATACGTCCCCGGTGGCACCGGGATCTGGCCCACATTGTTGTTGAGCGTGAGATTCCGCAACGTGGCGAAGTCTCCGATGCTCTGCCCCGTGGCATTCATGGTGACGTCGCGCGTGCCCGGGGGCACCGGCGGCGCCGCCACCTCTGGCAGCGTGATCGCATCGACTCGCCGCACGACATGACGGAGGAGCGTGCTCGTGTTCAATGTCACGGTGTAATTGGATGGCGAGACGTCACCGCTCGCATCCAGGGTGCCGCCGTAATCCGGTGTGCCGTTGAGCACCACTTGCGGCGTTCCCGGGGCGAGCAGGTCGCGGTAAACACCAGCGCCGCCGTTGAGCGCGACGTTTTCGCCCAAAAGCATCTGCACGGAACCGTCGATGTCGCCGTTGAGCGACGGAGCGTGGCGCACCAACGCGGTAATCGTGATGGTGAACGTGCCGCTCGCCGAGCCCGTGTAGACCGGATCGTCGATCATGGCGACCACATCATAGTCGCCCGGCAGCGTCGGCGTGGTGATGTCCCCGTCGTAGCTGAAGACGACATTGAGATCTGTCGGATCTGTCGTCGCCGTCGGCATCTTCGCCGTGCCGTCATAGGGCTGCGTCAAGTCGCCGAGGGTGACCGTGGCCAGGGCCTTGACCGTGACCTTTAGGCTCAGGCCGTCGATCGAGAAGAATGCCACGTAACCCTCCGGCAGCCCCGTGGCGAAAAAGTCGCCGACGCTGAACGTGGTCGAGCCGAACGTCAGGATCGTGTATGTGTTGCCCGCGGCAAAACCAGCCACCGGTGTCAGGTTGATCTCAAATGGACCGCCCGTGCCTTTGAGGAGCGCACCGCTCAGGGCCACCTGTCCCGACACACCGTCGGCGCCGATCAGGATGGCCAACCGACCGCCGCTGTTCCAGGTGAGCGAAGTGCCGCCGAGACTGAGCGTGGTGGTGCCATCGGGGGCGATCGTGGCGCCGTTGAGTACCACGGGGGTGTTGATCGCGCCGGTGCCGGTGAGCATGCCGCCGTAGAGGTTGACGGCGCCGCCGTTGGCGAGGCTGCCGGTGATGTTCAAGCTTCCCGCTTCCAGATCCACCGGCCCGGTGAAGGTGTTGGCAGCGGCCAACGTGAGCGTGCCGCCGCCGGTCTTGGTAAATCCGCCGCTGCCGGAGAGCACGCCGGTGAGCGTGATGTCGTGCATCGCCCCGGAGACATCAGCCGCTTCGAACACGACATTGCCTCCATTGGGCAGGTTGATCGGCACGGAGGTCGACCAGTCGGCTTGCGCGCCGACCACGCCACTGCTCAAGTTCAAGTTGGTCGCGAGGCCCGCCGCGCCGTTCTTCACGATACCGCCGCTGCCGAGGTAGAGCGCGCCGCCATTGACGTTGATCGTGGCCGAGCCGGCGGTGACGGTGCTGTCGAAGCCAAGCGTGAATTTCTCGACCGTGCTCATACCGCCCGTGAATTCTGCGGTGGCGACATTGTTCGTGTTGGATCCATTGTTGCGGCACATCAGAATGCCAAACGCAGCGTCGCTCGCGGTGAAGGTGCCGTCCAGAACCCGCAGGGCGCCGCCGCGGCCACCGGTGGCCTGGTTCGCGATCGTGATCGGTCCGGTCACCACGACCGTTCCGCCTTCAATCGACATCGCACCGTACGAATTCTTTGTGCCGAGCCCGATCGTCTGCGCTGTGGTCGATCCGCCGGTGACGACAAACCCCGAGCCGAAGTCCGGCGTGCGCCCGCCGTTTCGCCCGATGTTCACGTCACCTACGTTGAGCGTGCCGCCGTTCACGCGCAGGCTGGCGCCGAAATCAGAGTTCGTGCGGAAGTTCGCCAGGTCGGCAGCGCCGTCGTCCACGACGAACGAACTGGTGATCGCGGTCACCAGGCCACCCGTGGTGAACGAGCCGCCGGTCACGTCGATGTTCGTGTTGAGCTGCAGGTCGACGGGATTGTTGCCGAGGACCAGCTCCCCACCCGCCGGGAGTTGGATGGCGCCGTGATTCACCGTGAGCGCGCCGGTGAGCGGATTCGCGGCGGTGAGTACCACGGTTCCTTCGCCCTCCTTGGTCAGGCCATCGGACCCGAACAACGCGGCACCGATCGTGGTGGTCGCGCCGCTACCAAGCTCGTTTATCGTGATCGTCGGTGCGGGACCGACCAGCGTGAGCGTGTTCGCCGGCGCACCGTCGTTGTCGAGAATCCAACTTGCCGGCGTGTTGATGTCCGTGTCACCGAACACCAGGCTGTGCAGCGTCCGTGCGGAATCCAGGTGAACGGTGCTGTCGGCGATGAGATCGAGGGTGCCAAAGTCCGCGCTGCTGGAGGCGCCGTCGGCGATCACGGCAGCCTGCCAGTTGAGCGCATCGCTCCAGCGCCCGCCGATTTCCGGCCGGATCCAGGTGCCGCTGCCGGTGGTCGGCACGACCAGCGTGTAGTGCTCGCCCGCGGTGTAGCCGCCCTCGGGATTGCCGCCACCGTCGGTGATGCCATTGCTGTCCGTCAGGTTGATCTTCAGTTCACCGGTGCCCGCGATCGCGTTGACGGTCACGTCGAAGGATTCACCGCTGGCCGCGGAGATGCTCGCCACCGTGCCGGCCGCGCTGTCGGTGGCCGCGACATCGAATGCGCCAGTCGTGACACCGTTGACGGTGTGGTTGAACGTGACGCGGTACACGACCTGACTGATCGAGTTGGGAATGACTTCGAACGCCGGATCCAAGCGCTCGATCGCAACGCGGGGCTGTCCCGCAAGGTTGAGCGTGAAGATCGGCGAGGAGGCGCTGGCACTGCCGCCCACCGTCGCCGTCGCGTAGAAACGGTTCACCCCGTCGGGCAGCGATACGCTGGTGTAGTCGAACGTCCAGTCGCCGCTGCCGTCCGCGAGCACGGATCCGATGTTGCCCATGCCGATTCGCGTGATCGTGACGTTGTCTCCCGGCCCGGCGGTGCCGTGAAAGACAAACACGCGGTCGGACGTGGTCGCGCCATCCGGATAGGTGCCGGTGTCGCCGACCGCCTCCGTGATCACGGGCATGGTGATACTCGTGTCGAACGCATACGCAGCCGACGGGGGACTGCTGTGACCGAAACTGTCACTGGCAACGGCCGTGAAACTGTGCGAACCGGCCGTGAACGCGGCGTTGTAGGTGATCGACCAGCTTCCGTCCGCGGCGGAGATCGTGCTGCCGGCGGCGGTCGCGCCATCAAGCGTGAGCGCGATATTGCGTGAGGGTCCCGCGGTCCCGCGAATCTCGAGGGGTGAGCCGCCCACGTAGGTGATGGCGGGCGCGGCCAGCGGGCCGTCGAGTTCGACCGCGTCATAGGCCCATCCCGCGCTGAGCCAGGTGCCGAGGTCGGTGGAGCCGCTGATCGGATTGATCGTCATCGTATTCGTGCCGACGACGAGGGCGCTGGCAGGCACCGTGTAGGTGTAGAGGAAGTTGTTACCCCGATACGTGCCGATCGTGAAGCTGCGCGAGCTGGGTTGCGGCGAGGCGGACGGCGAACTGGGCGAGGCGGTGGTGCCGTTCACGGCCACCTGCGGACGGCCGCCGTTGTAGGCGCAGGTGATGCCAATCCGCACGGTGAGGTCGGTGATTTGATTCGGTGCAAGATCGAACGCGATGCTCGACGGGCTGTTTGCCCCGCGGAACTGGATGGCGGGAAACGACGCCGAAGGATCGACGTTGGCCGTGAACGTGCCCATATCCCACGGCGCGTTGCGGACATCCTGGGGGTGCATCATCTTGATATTGGGACCATTCAACAGCTCGAGCGGCGTGCCGTCCCAATCGCCGATGCGAAAGATCACCGATGGATGCGGCTCGGCGGACGCAAGGGCAAGGTTTGTGGTCATGCCCGCCGTGACCGTCACCGAATCTGTCGCGACTTCGAGTTCACCCTGGTAGAGCGTCACGTCGTAGGTGCCGGGCTTCATGCCGGACGAAAGGTAGGAACCGTCGGCCGGATTGACCGTGGTCCAGGTACCTGCGCATCCGCGTCGGCAAAGCCGACCACGCCCTGAATACCCGCCGGGATGCCGCTGGCCGTGCCGCTGACCGCGCCCCGACCTGACGCCGGCACCCACCCGGTGAGCCCGAGGGTGCCCATCCAACTGAAGTCCATCGGCAGCGATGGCGGCGCACCATCGTCGAACACGAGCGCATACGGGCCGTGCAGCACGTTCAGGCGGTAGGGCTCCGTCTGATTATGACCGGAGTTCATGTAGTTGTAGACCTCCTGATCGGAGCCGGCGCCGTCGCCCTGGTTTTCGATGTCGCGGAAAAACGGACCGCCCGAACTGCTCTCACGGTTGCCGAAGACCATCCAGACGCCGACCGTGTCATCGGCATTCGTCGCGCCGCAATAGGTAAGATCCATCGCGCGGTCCTTGCCGTGCGTGACGTCGTCGCCGTAGTACTTCGACGTGGTCGAGCCGTCGGCATGCCCGAATACATCCGAGCTCTCGATCGCGCCCGTGGTGCCATTGTTGTCCGAGGGCGCCGGGCCGTTCGGCAGCAGGTCGTAGGCAAGGCGGGTGATCCAGCGCAATTCGCCCACATTCGGTTCGGCCGTGGGATACGTCGCCATGTAGATGTTGTTGTCGCCATTGCGCACGACGAGGAAGTGCGTGAGGCTCGAAACCACGCCATTCGACGGACCGGTCTGCAGCGTGATCTTTATATAGGTGGAACCGTCCGTCTCCGGCGTCACCGTGGTATCGGAGCCGAGTCCCGAGGCGATGTGTGAGCCCTTGCCGGACGGCCCGATGTATTCCGTGCCGTTGAAGACGATCGAGATGATCGTGCCGTCGGTTTTCCTGACTTCGAAGACGAGGCCGGCGCCGGTGTCGACAACGTAGCCCGAGCCGTTGTCCGTGTATCCGAACGCACCGAACACGGGCGCGGCAGCGAACAGGAGTGAAGCGATCATGAATGCGCGGAACCGAAACTTGCCGGCCATCGCGTACATCCGGAGGAGGAGTGGGTTCATGGTGGGATTGCGATACGAGGTTGGGAGTGCGTTGAGAAAAGCGGCGAAGGGGCCGAGTGATCGGCCACTGATCGTGCACATCCAACTGGCAGGGGAGTTCGAGTGCCGGTCTGAACGAGGCTCAGGACGGAGGACCCCGGGGCACACATTCAGGTAGGACCGCCCGTCCCAGGCCGGGGCAAACGCAGAAACGCAGGCGCATTTCGAAGGGCACGGTTGTGCGGGGGGAGGAGCGGGTTGGTCCGACGCGAGGCCGCCAAATATACGAAAAACCAGGCGAAACGCGCGTCGCACGGTCTCTGACCGTCCACGTGCTTCTACGGACAGTCGGATCGCGATCGGATTGCCGACTCTTCGTGACTGTAAGGCCACGCACCGGGCAGGATGATGTTCGGGCGGCGGTGAGGGCATGGATTCCCCTTGGCCGACCTGCGATGAAAACGAGTCTTCACGCTGCCCGCACCATCATGCTGCACGTCGATCCCGCGGATCCCCACGATCCCGTCGCCACCAACCTCATCGCCCGCCTCGTTGGCGAACTGGCTGATCGCTACCCGGAGGAAGCCGAAGCCGAGGCCGCCTCCTTCGACCCTGCCGACGCGGTGGGCCCGCGTCGGACTTTCGTGATCGCGTGGTTCGGTGCGGACGCGGTCGGGTGCGGCGCCCTGCGGCCCTATCCCGATTCGGCCGACACGGCCGAACTAAAGCGCATGTACGTTGTCCCGGCCGCGCGCGGCCAGGGGATCGGGCGCGAAATCCTGCGCGCCCTCGAGGCGCACGCCCGGACGTTCGGCTATCGCCGACTCGTGCTCGAGACGGGCAAGCGCCAGCCCGAAGCGGTTGCCCTCTACAAGAAATCAGGTTATCGACCGACTCCAAATTATCCCCCGTACGAGCAGAACGAGCACAGTCTCTGTTTCGAAAAGCTCCTCGCCGCCAGGTAGACTCGACCCGAGATTGAAAAACCGACGCGACTTCAACAAACCAGCCAGGTCCGCAACTTCCTCTTTGGCTTTGGGCCCCCGCCCTTTTTCGTGGGCCCGCGTAGCCTCCACTGTCCATGTCGGCCGATCCTCACGCAAACCAACCGATCCTGACCGATGGCGAACCTCTCGTCTCCGCCCGCGTTGTGGTCTTGATGATTCACGGCCGAGGCGCCGCGGCGGAAGACATCCTGCGGTTGGCGCGCCACCTGCCCCGCGAAGGCGTGTGTTACCTCGCACCACAGGCCGCCAACCAGGAGTGGTACCCGCAACGTTTTCTCGCCCCGCTTGAAAGCAACGAGCCCTTTTTGACGTCCGCGCTCGGCTTGTTCGGCAACATCCTTGGTCGCGCATACGCCGCGGGCGTGACGCGCGACCGCATCGTGATTGGCGGTTTCTCCCAAGGCGCCTGTCTCGCGCTGGAAACGGCCGTGCGTTGCGGCGGACGGCTCGGCGGCGTATTCGCGCTGGCCGGCGCCTTGATCGGACCGCCCGGAGCGGCGCGTCCGCTCGATCAGCGACTCGACGGCACGCCTGCGTTTCTCGGGTGCGGCGATCTCGATGCGCATATCCCGCTCGCGAGCGTGGAGGAAACCGCGCGCGTGCTCACCGGCCTCGGCGCCGACGTCGATGCCCAGATCTATCGCGGGCTTGGCCACGTCATCGTGAGCGATCAACTCGAGCGCAGCGCTGCGCTGATTCAGCGGACGCTGTCCAACGCCTGAATCTCAGCAGCGTGGCCCCAAGCCGCTCGACCATCCCCCAAGTCACGAAAATCCCACCGCGCCCCGCGCCGCGACCCAAGGTAGGGTCGGCTGTCCCCAGCCGACCGCGGTCGCGCGGGACAAGCGACCCTACCTCGGATCCCTGACTCGAGAAATCTTCGCGATAATGCGCGATCGGAAGAGACTGTGACACACCCTCGCCTCCAATAACCACGCCGCGTACCAAACATGGATGTTGGCTCGTTAACGTTGCGGTTGCTTCAACAGCTTGCGGCAGGGTGCGGCGAAACGGCAAGGACCAGCCTTGCGTCTATCTCACGCGACTCCTCCCCGCGCCGCGGCCAAATCCCCCTTTCGCATGAAGAAACCCAATCCCATCCTGATCTCGACTCTTCTGGTCCTGAGTTTCGCGCTCGCGGCCTCGACCACGACGTCCGGCGCGTCACTCCCGCCCGCGCAACGCCTGCCCCGCTCGGCGCCCGAGGCCCAAGGCATCTCGTCGGCGGCGCTGCTCGATTTCATTACCGCGGCGGATACCGAGATCGATACGTTCAACAGCTTCATGCTGGTGCGGCATGGCCATGTGATCGCCGAGGGCTGGTGGACACCCTACGGGCCCGAAATTCCGCATGTGCTGTTTTCGCTGAGCAAGAGTTTCACGTCGACCGCCGTCGGCCTCGCGATCAACGAGGGCAAGCTGAGCCTCGACGACAGGGTGATGTCGTTCTTTCCCGACGACGTTCCCGGGAATCCGGCGCCCAATCTCCCGGAGATGCGGTTGCGCGACCTGTTGATCATGTCGTCGGGCCAGGATGCAGACGTGATCAGAAACTTCCCGTTCATCTCGCCCGAGGATCCCGTGAAGGCATTCCTCCGCCTCCCGGTCGATCACAAACCCGGCTCCATCTTCGTCTACAACACGCCGGGTACGTTCATCCAGTCCGCCATCGTGCAGAAGGTCGTCGGCGAACCGGTGGTCGACTATCTCGGGCCCCGGCTGTTCGAACCGCTCGGCATGGGTCATCCGGTCTGGGACGCCAGCAAGCAGGGCGTATCGTTCGGCGGCTTCGGCTTGAACCTGCGCACGGAGGACATCGCGTGTTTCGGTCAACTTTTTCTCCAGAAGGGTCAGTGGCAGGGCAAGCAACTGATCCCCGCGGCGTGGGTCGAGACGGCCACCTCGAAGCAGACGTCGAACGGCAGCAATCCGAACAGCGATTGGGACCAGGGATACGGCTACCAGTTCTGGCGCTGCCGCCCCGGTTTCTACCGCGGGGACGGTGCGTTCGGGCAGTATTGCATCGTGATGCCGCAATACGACGCCGTCGTCGCCATCACGAGTGGTGTGCGCAACATGCAGGCGGTGATGAATCTCGTCTGGGAGAAGATCCTGCCCGCGTTCAAGGACGCGCCGCTGCCGGCCGACGCCGCCGGTGACCAGCGCCTCAAGGAAAAGCTTGCGGGCCTCACCATCCATCTTCCCGCCGGCAGCGCCACCTCCCCGCAGGCGGCGTCCGTGTCGGGCAAGACCTACATATTCCCGGCCAACGATCGCAAGATCGAGTCGCTTTCGCTCACTTTTGCGGGCGACAACGCGACGCTGGTCGCGCACGACGCGAACGGCGACCAGCGCATCGCGGTGACGCACGGCTCCTGGCAGACGGGCAGCAGCCGCTTCGTCGCCGGGCTCGAGCGCGGCACGATCAATCCGGTCGAGCAGAAGATCGCCGCGGCCGGCGCGTGGACGAGCAACGACACCTACACGATCAAGCTCTGCTGTTACGAGACGCCGTTCTACGCGACGATGCAGTTTCAGTTTGCCGGTGATCGGTTGATTTTCGACACCGAATACAACGCCGCCTTCGGACCGACCACGCAGCCGCAACTGGTCGGGCATGCACAGTAGGGCAGGTCTCTGACCTGCCTTGGACCCGAGCAGGCCTTCCGCAACAATGCGTTTCCGCAGTTGATCGGTCGCGCTCCCGGAGCCGCGCCCCGGCGATTGCCGGGCCGGACCACCTTCGCTCGGGTGGCCGCCGGATCCACGGTGTCGGACCGGATGCGAAGATCGGTGCCCGTCCCGGTACGGGCAGACCTGCGTGGGGCTCGACGCCGTGTATTCGGATGCGCCCCACACACGCCGTGGAATAAGCCGCGGGCGTGACGCTCTGATCCTGCATCGTCCGAAGGTCCACGGCGGTCGGCAACACCCCGGCCTGACCAGCGCGTCGCGCCTTCGGATGACCGTCATCGCGTCGCGCGATGACGGACGTTCAACCGTGTCACAACCAACGATCGACCTGGAGTCGCAACCATCATGAACCGTTCGTTCACATTGTCCCGTCGCAACCTTTCCTGCACCGTGCCGCGATCCCGCGCCACCGTGCTGAGCGCAGCCGGCCTGCTGCTGGTCGGCGCAGTCGGCGGGCTCGCGCCGTCGTTGTCCGCGCAGCACTATCAGCAAACCAACCTCGTTTCGGATGTACCGGACCTCGCGACGTTCACCGACGCGAACCTCGTCAACGCCTGGGGCCTCGCACGCAGCGCCACCAGCCCCTGGTGGGTGGCGGACAATGGAACCGGAGTTTCCACGCTCTACAACGGCGCCGGCAATGCCTTGTCACTTATCGTGACCGTGCCCGGCCTGCCCGGTTCGATGGAGCCGTCGACGCCCACCGGCATCGTGTTCAATGGCTCCGGCGATTTTCAGGTCGGCCCGAGTCAACCCGCGCGTTTTCTGTTCGTTACGGAGGACGGCACCCTGTCGGGCTGGAATCCGTCGGCCAACCCGACCCAGGCGATTGCAGTCGTGAACAATGCGGGAGCCGCCGTCTACAAAGGGCTCGCAATTGGCCAGATTAACGGCGCGAACCACCTCTACGCCGCGAACTTCCTGGCGGGCACGGTCGATGTGTTCAACGCCACGTTCCAGCCGGTCAGTCTGCCGGCGTGGGCGTTTCGGGATCCGCGGCTTCCCGACGAATACGCGCCGTTCAATGTGCAGGCGATCGGCGACCGGATTTTCGTGACGTTTGCGAAGCGTGAGCCGGGCGAGGACGAGGAAATCCCGGGACCCGGCCGCGGCTTCGTCGATGCGTTCTCGACGAGCGGTGAACTGCAGATGCGCCTGAAGTGGGGTTTCTGGATGAACGCTCCCTGGGGCGTCGCGCTCGCGCCGGCCGGCTTCGGCAAATTCAGCAACATGATTCTCGTCGGCCAATTTGGCAGCGGGAAAATCGCCGCCTTCGATACCAAGCACGGAAACTTTCACGGCCTCTTGCGCAACGCCCACGGCCGTCCGATCCGCATCGAAGGCCTCTGGGCTCTCGGCTTCGGCAACGACAGCGGAGCCGGCCCCGCCCAAACGCTCTTCTTCACCGCCGGCATCGACGATGAGGCTCACGGCTTGTTCGGCACGCTCACGCCGCTGGACCATTGCAAGCATCATGGTGACAAGGACGACGACCGGGACGACAACTGACTCCTCCTCCTCCCCCGCGACGGACGGCAATTGTCCGTCGCATTCTTCCGCCCGCTTCGGCCCGGTGCCGGAGCGGGCGCTTGCGTTCCGGCGTTGAGGTCAGCGGAACGGCTACGACTCAGGAATCCCGCGCGGACATCTCCGGCTTGGTGCCAAGTCGCGCCTGGATACTGGAAACGGTTTGCTCGATCGTCTTCCGAAAGCGGCCGTTGCGCGGGTAGTCGCCGGACGTGGAGAACGTCTGCAGGACGTCGATCGCCTTCTCGCTTCCGACCACACCGAGCAGGGCAAAACGCTCCCGGGATTCACGACTCCAAATCTCGGGCAAGTCGGCCAGCAGTTCTGATTCGACCTTCGCGCGACTCGGCGCGTCGAGATGGCGGGCGGCCGCCATGCGGTCCGGAAATGGCACCAGAGGATCCATCGTCATCGCCACGAGCCTGGCCTGCCCCATGGACGCTGTGATGGGAGGGCGATGCGTGGTGTAGGCACATCCCGTCAACCCCAGGAGCAGGGCGCACAGCAGCCCCGCCCTTCTCCACCGGATTGATTCTACGTCATCGATAAACGAAATCATGGATGCCCCAACCATCGGGCGTGGACGGTGTCGGTCAACCCTGAGTGTGGATTTCTTCGAGTTCCCGCAACGGCCGCTCCTTGTGTGCCCCGGGCGCGCAAGGCGATCGGCGCGGCAAGGAACCGGCGGATGGACGCCGACGTGCGGATCGATGCGAGGCGCAACGTTCAATACTCGTCCAGGTGCGCGAACACCACCCAGGCCAGCGCGAGCGTGAAGAAGAGCATGCCCGAAACAACGATCAGCAACGCCCCGGTGTTCGCGTCGATCCACCACAGGAAACCCGCGCCGGCGCCGTTTCCGGCCGCGCAGACCATCAGAAAATCCCGGAGCCGTCGGCCGCGGCGGGGACGGCGGACCTGCACCCGGTAGCCTCCCGCGCGGCGGTCCTGCTCGAGATTGCCGGCCATGATCTCCCGCACGTCGGTCACCGGTGGGCGCGGTGGCGGCCACTGCGCCGATTCGTTACCCGGTCCATTCCAGCGTCGGCGAAGACGCAGGTGCCTGGTGGGACCGTCGGATGGTGGCGCTGCCATGGCGTTTTCCCCCGGTGATGAAAACTGCCTGGGGGGTACCTTGGAAAATCGGTGCAACCACCCCCGGCTTGAATGCGTCGCTGCCTTTCAGTCCTGCTCCCGCCCGTTTGCCCCACCCCGCCGTGTTATGAACCGACATCCTTCGATGATTCCCGTCGCCGTCGCCCGCCTTGCGACGGCCCTTTTCTTTTCCGCAAGTGCGCCCGCCGCCGGCATCTTCGTCGACGTGAAGTCGGCCCCGGAGACCTTCGGAGCCCGGGAGATCGCCGCCGCTTTACACCAGCAGGGCGAGGAGGCCGCCGTCGCCGCTCTCGACCAATTCGCCTCCGATCATCAAACGGGTCGCATCATTCTCGGCACGCATCGAGGACCCGCGGTTGAAGTTGCCTCCGGGCGGGTCGGCCCGCGACCTGGCACCCGGCGGGTTCGCCATCCGCCGGACCGGTTCCGGAGACGCACGCGACGTCTGGGTGATCGGCGTGGATCCGGGGGGCGTGATGTACGGTGCGCTGGAGGTGGCGGAGCAGATCCGCCTGCACGGACTCGACGCGGTCAAGGCAATGCAGCGCAACCCGCAGTTCGCGCTGCGCGGCGTGAAGTTCAACATCCCGCTCGATGTGCGCACGCCCAGTTACACCGACATGAGCGACTCGGCACAGGAGAACATCGCCACGGTCTGGGACTTCGACTTCTGGCGCGACTTCCTCGACCGGCTCGCGCGCGACCGCTACAACTACGTCGGTTTGTGGAACCTGCATCCGTTCCCCTCGCTGGTGAAGGTCCCGGGTTACGAGGACATCGCCCTCGATGACGTGCAGCGGACCACCTTCAAGTTTGCCGAGAACTATTCCACGCGCACGGGGGATTTCGTGACGCCGGAGATGTTGGCGCACGTCGAGACCGTGCGCAAGATGACCATCGACGACAAGATCGCGTTCTGGCGGCGCGTGATGCAGTACGGCAGGGACCGCAACATCGACTTCTACATCATCACCTGGAACACCTATACCTACGGCACGGGCGGCAAGCACGGCATCACGAACGCGATCGACAACCCCGCCACGATCGACTACCTACGCAAGAGCGTCGCCGCGCTCGTGCGCACCTACCCGCTGCTGCGGGGCATCGGGGTCACGGCGGGCGAGAACATGGGCCGGGCCGACTCCGGTTTCGACGAGAAGGAAAACTGGCTGTTCGCCACCTATGGGCGGGGCGTCCTCGACGCCGCGCACGAACAACCCGGTCGCAAGATCCGCTTCATCCACCGCCAGCATGAAACCCGGGCCCAGGAGATGGCGCGGACCTTCGCGCCGCTGACGCATAATCCCGACATCGATTTCATCTTCAGCTTCAAGTATGCGCAGGCGCACGTGATGAGCTCGACCGTCCAGCCGTTCGCTCGCGACTTCCTCGCGGCACTGGACGACCAGAAGACGATCTGGGAATGGCGCAACGATGACACCTATTTCCTGCGGTGGGGGGCCCCGGACTTCGTGCGGGAGTTCGTGCAGAACGCGGAAGACGACGCGTCCATTGGTTTCTGTTACGGCTCCGATCAATGGATCTGGGGTCGCGAGTTCCTCAGTCTCCATCCGGAGAAGCCGCGCCAGCTCGAGATCGCCAAGCACTGGTACGACTGGATGCTCTGGGGCCGCCTCGCGTATGACCCGGAGCTCGACGACGCCCGCATCGCCGCGATCCTGCACGGGCGTTTTCCGGAAGTCGCGGGCGCCGACCTGCTGGCGGCGTGGCAGGACGCCTCCATGATTTATCCGCTCACCACCGGGTTTCACTGGGGCCAGTATGATTTTCAGTGGTACATCGAAGCCTGCAAAAGCCGGTCCGGACCCGCCCAGACCGCGAGCGGGTTCCACGACGTCAATCGCTTCATCACGCTCGGTACGCATCCCGGCACGGACAACGTCTCGATCCCGGATTACGTCGCGGCCGTCGTCGCGAACCGTTCGGTCACCGGCACAACGCCGCTCCAGGTCTCGGCCCGGCTGCACGACCACGCCGCGGCCGCTCTCGCCGCAGTCGAGTCGTTCCAGCCGGGAGACGACCGCGAGCTGCAGGCCACGATCTCCGACATCCGCGCCATGGCGTGGCTTGGCGAATACTACAGCCAGAAGATCGCCGGCGCCACCGAACTGGCCCTGTTTCGCCGCACGGCTCAAAGCGCGCACCAGCAGCAAGCCGTCGATGCACTCACCCACGCCGCCGCATCATGGAAGCGCTACACCGACATCGTCTCCGCACGCTACCGGAATCCGCTTTGGACGAACCGCGTGGGCAACGTCGACTGGCATGCCCTCACCGGCGAGGTCGCGCACGACATCGAGATCGCGCGCGCCGCGGTGCCCGACGCGGGCAACTGAACGCCGGCCGGCTGAAAACTTCTCTCGTGGTAGGAGCGGGTTTACCCCGCGATTGCTCCGGACGCCGAGCCTTCGCGGGGCAAACCCGCACCTACAAGGGAGGCCGGCGCCTACACGACGGTGCCAGCCCACCCGGTCCCGCCTCGGGGAGCTTCTCGGATTTCGCCCCGATGCCGTCCGGCCGGGGCCGTGGTAGCTTTTCGGACGATGGAAGAAGACCTGCCCGTGCTCTACGTGAAGACCGGTTGCCCTTGGTGCGTCGAGGCGCGCGACTTTCTCGACGGCCATGGCATCGATCATCGCGAAGTGAACGTCACCGGTGATCCGGAAGCGTTCGAGGACATGAAACGCCGCTCCGGGCAGACCAAGACACCGACGCTCGACTGGCACGGGGAAATCCTGGCGGACTTCAGCGTCAAGGAACTGGTCACCTTTCTGCACGAGCACGACGTCGTCCTGGAAGACAGCTGAGCCGCAGGGCCCGGACTCGCTCATGCCCCGGCGGGACGTCATCGTGATCGGAGCCTCCGCCGGCGGAGTCGGTGCGTTGCAGCAGCTCTTCCGGGCGCTTCCCGGCGGACTGCCGGCGGCCATCTTCGTGGTGCTGCATCGCTCGCCCACGGGACGAAGCATGCTGGAACAGGTGCTTCACGATGGCCTCCCCGTGGATCAGGCCGAGGACCGGGCCCCGATCCGCCGGGGCCGCATCGTGGTCGCGCCGCCCGCCCGTCACCTGTCACTGCGCAGCCGGTATATGCGCGTGGAATTCGGTCCCCGCGAAAACGGGCACCGTCCCTCGGTCGACACCCTTTTCCGGAGCGCGGCCGAGACGTTTGGTCCGCGGGTGATCGGCGTGGTGCTCACCGGGTCGCTTTCCGACGGCGCCGCCGGCCTGGCGGCCATCAAGGAGCGCGGCGGCGTTGCGATCGTGCAGGATCCCGCCGAGGCGTTCGACCCGGGCATGCCGCTGAGTGCGCTGCGGGCCACGGAGGTGGATCACAAACTGCCACTGAAGGAGATCGCGACGTGTCTCGTCGGATTGAGCGGCGCGAAGATGCCTGCCCGCGCGCCGCACCCGACTCCGATACCGTCCGCACAAAACCCGGCGCTGGAGGCATTTGTTTGCCCGGAGTGCGGAGGCGCACTCCGCGAAGTGAACGCCAACGCCGACCCGCCGGTGTTTCGCTGCTTCGTCGGCCACGGCTACACGCTTCCCACCCTGGTCGACGATCAGGCAAAGGCGACGGAGGAAGCCTTGTGGCGGGCGGCACGGACCCTGCGCGAACGCGCCACGCTGCTGCGACGCCTCGCCCAACGTACCGGGGCCGGGCAGTTCATCAGCCGCGCCGAACTCGCCGAGCGCGACGCGGGCATGATCGAAGCCATGCTGCCGGAGGAGACGACCTGAATCCGGTAGGGTCGGCTAATCCGGCTCAGCCGGCCAGGGCTTGGATACCCTGGCGATCAGTCACCGGCCCTTCGGCAGGCAGGTCACACCAGATCAGGCCCACGCCGGTGCGCACGGCGAACGCGGAGAGATCACGGAACGCGGGCGCAATCGGCAAACGATCCGGCGACCGCGGATGGAAAAGCGCGAGCAGCCGGCCCGCGCGTGCGGCGCCGCGCTCATCCCAGAGTTCGAGCCAGCGATGCATCTCCTCGCAGAGACCGTCGTTGCCATGCGCCGCGACGGCGACGACGTCCGTCACGTCGCAACACGCGGTAGCGCGATCGGCGAGGTGCGCTTGCCGCAGGACATCCATCGGCCAGAGGTAAAGTTCAAACCGGACCACCCGACGGTAACCGCGCACCACCCGCTCGAGCACCGGCACGACGCGCGCGGCGAGGCTCGAGTCTTCGTAGAACAAACAGGTGTGACAGGCCGTCGCCGCGGCTTTCTCGTCGTCGCAAACGGGGGCGCGTTCGACGGAAACCTGGCTCTCCACTGGTTTCTCGGGCACGGATTCACTAACTCACCATCGTGCCGAAAGAGGAAGAGGATATGGGGCGAATTCTCCGTACGGAAACTGCTTACGGGTATTAGGGGCGCGTGACGGCGAGTTGGAGAACGAAAAATCCCCAACCGATTTTCCGATGGCTGGTGTAGGAGCGAGCTTGCTCGCGACGATCGGAGAAATCGCCTGCAAGCAGGCTCCTGTCATTCTCGCGACCTCCACCGCTATTGGCCAGATGCGCCCGGGAAGTTCGCGCGCCACGCTTGTCCGCCCGCGCGCCGTCACTTCGCGTTCGATTCGAACCACCGCATCGCGTAACGCATCAATGCGGTGGGATCGGGCAGCTCCAGCTTCTCGCGCATGCGGCTGCGATGGACGTCGACGGTTTTCGGACTGATGCGAAGTTGCGCCGCGATCTGGCGCGTGCTCTTGCCCTGGCCCACGAGCTGCAGGACCTGGAACTCCCGATCGGTGAGCTTGGAAATGGGTGATCCCTGCACGGGACCCGGCGTGCCGCTGATCGAGCGCAGCAACTGCGTGGCCATCGCGCGCGACACGTAGATTTCCCCCGCGAGCACGCGCCGGATCGCCTCGAGCAGGACGTCGCCGCCTTCGTTCTTCATCACGTAGCCGCGGGCGCCGCTGCGCAGCGCACGCTCGGCATGAATCTGTTCGTCGTGCATCGACAGCACGAGCACCGGCAGGTGCGGATGGAGGGCGCCCAGGTCCTTGATGAACTCCAGGCCGCTGCGTCCTTCCATCGTGAGATCGGTGAGCAGCAGGTCCGCCCCGTGTTCCGGGATGGCGGTGAGCGCCTCGCGCGGCGACGCCGCTTCGAAGGTCACATGGAGATCGCCCTGGATGTTGATGAGCTGCGCGATGCCCGCCCGCGTCATCGGATGGTCGTCGACCACGCCGATCCCCTTGCGGCCCCCCGACCAGCCCAACGGCAGCACGGTCTGCACCACCGGCTCGGTGCTTTCGGTGACGGCCCGCGGTCGGGCCCCGGCGCGGCGAGGACTTCTTCATGCGCGACGCCGGGGGATGTTGCACTGCACGACGACGCCCTTGCCCGAGGTCGCCTGCAGCGAGAACTGGGCGCCCATGATGCGGGAACGATGCTGCATCACGCTCAGGCCCATGCCCGCACGGACGCGTTTTGGGTTGAATCCCCCGCCGTCGTCCTCGACCCGCAGGGTTACGAAGCCCGGCATTTCCGTCAGCGCGATCGTGATTTGCTGCGGGCAGGCCATGCCGGAGGGCATTGTTCACCGCCTCCTGCGCGATCCGGAACACATGAGTGGCGATGTCGGCGTTTTCCATCTTGACGGGATGGGGGCAACTGAACTCGCACCGCGCGTGCCCGAGCTGGTTGATGCGCTGCACCATTTCCGCCAGCGCGTCCATCAGGCCGTTCTTTCTCCATGCGCACGGGCACCAGGCCGTGCGACATGGCGCGGGCCTGCGCGACCGACTCGCGCAGGTTGGCACAGATCTGCGCGCATTGCGGCCCGAGTTCCGGGCACTTTGTCATGATCTGTTCGCGCAGGGCCGCCCCGAGAAACTCGGTGGCCGTGAGCCATTGGCCGAGCCCGTCGTGCAGGTCGGCCCCGATGCGGCGCTGTTCGCGTTCGCTGATCGCAAGCACCTCGCGTTCGCTCGCCCGCACCGCCTGCTCCGCCTGCACCCGGCGGGTGACGTCGAGGATCGCGCTGCGAATCCGCAACAGACCGTCGGGGGGGGCGGCAAACGACTGGCTTTCGACGTGCCCGATGAACGCGTGGCCGCGATGGGTGCTGAATTCGAATTCGCCCACCTGTCGCGTGAAGTCGCGCCGGGCGCGCTCGAAATGATCGGCGAGTGCGGCGCGGGAGGCCGGCACGACGGAGCGCCAGATCGCCCGGCCGACGAGTTCCGGCGGCTCGCATTCGAAAAGCTGCGCCGCGGCGAGGTTGGCCTCCCGCACGGTGCCATCGGCCTCGAACGTGAGATAGGCGACCGGCGCAAAGTTATAGAGCGCGGCAAACCGATCGCGCGACTCCTGCAGGTCGATCTGGGCGCGGATCAGCTCCTCATTCTGCATCTCCAGCTCGATCTGATGCACCTGCAGTTCGTGCACGAGGCGGCGCAGTTCCTTTGGCGTCGGCTCGTCGCCGGTGATCACGGGGTGGTCGGCGGCCACGCGCTCCGCACGTTGCCGCAGGGCCCGCAGGCGGGCGCGCCCGGGAGAGGCTACGCGTCGCTTCCGTGTTTGTGCTGCCATTCCGTGATGTCCTCCATGACCAGGAGGAGCCGCCCGGGCTCCCGCGGGGGTTGCTCCAGGCGCCGCGCGTTGACCACGATCTTGCGCAAGCCGAGGCCGCGAAACTCGTGCTCCAGCATCAAATCCTCGATCGCCTCGCCGGACGCTTCGAGATGCAGCAGGGCGTCGCGCAACGCCGGCACATTCCATTGGCCGCTCGGCCAGCGCAAACAGACTCGCGGTCGAGGATCTGGTCTGGCGGGAGCTGGAAGATTCCGGCTGAACGCCGGGTTGGCCCGCGACGACCCGGAACGTCGTGTCGAGCACGAGCAGCGATTCGCGTATCGTATCGACGATGCCGCTGGCGATGGTCGACGCCTCCTCGGCCGCCTGTTCCGCGCGCTTGACCTTGTTGATGTCGAGAAACGTGACGACAAGTCCGTCGATCACATTCTCGGTCGTGCGGTAGGGCGTGATGCGCACGAGGCGCCAGTCCCCGGTCTTCGTCCGCACCTCGCGCTCGCGAAAGACCAGCGTGCGCAGGACCTCGGCCGCGTCCTCCTCGAGCGTGTCGTAGTCGAGGTTGGCGACGAGGTCGCCGACCGGCCGGCCGACGTCGCTCGCGATCAACTTGATCATCTGCCGCGCCTCGGTGGTGAAGCGTTTGATGCGCAGCTTCGAGTCCAGGAAGATCGTGGCAATGTCGGTGCTGTTGAGCAGATTCTGCATGTCGTCGCTCGCCTGCGACAGCTCGTCGAGCTTGCTCTGCAACTGCGCATTGACGGTCTGCAGCTCCTCGTTGAGCGACTGCATTTCCTCCTTCGAGGTCTCGAGCTCCTCGTTGCTCGACTGCAACTCCTCATTGGTGGACTGCAGTTCCTCGTTGGTGGATTTGAGCTCCTCGTTCGAGGTCTCGAGTTCCTCGACCGTGCTCTGGAGATTCTCGCGCATGTTCTGCACCTCGCGCTCAAGCTCCTTCTCGCGTTGCCGGGCCCCGCGGGTCGGGCGCTCCTTGCCCGCGAGCGGGCGGAGCGCTTTCGCGCTCGGGAGCCGGCTCGAAACTCACCAGCAGCAAGCCGCGAATCGACTGCGGCTCCAGCAGCCGCGTCACGGAGATCCGGATCGCGCGATGTCCGCCGTTGGCGCGCACCCGCACGTCGCGACGAACCACGTCGCCATCATGGCGCGGCCGCATGCCGCAGGGCGGCGGTCAGCTCAACGCGCAGGCCCTCCCGCGCCATCTCGAACAGGTTCAAGCGCGGTCCGCCGGCGGCCGGTTCGAGAAAATCGCCGGTGCGACCATGCACGTGCACGATGTCGCCGCGCTCATTCGTCACGACGCTCGGGGGCACGATGCGTTGCAGCAGGGTCCGCTCGATCACGCTGGACAACGGCGCGGTCGGCGCCGGCGCGGCCGTGCGCTCCGTGGGAACAATTGTCTGGTCAAAGCGCCCCACGGCATAGGCGGAGGGAAACTGCGCGATGTCCGCGCTCGTCGGCACGGCCGGTTTGCGGCGATAGATCTTCCAGCGCTTTTCAATCGGCGCGAAACCGTCGTCGAGGCTGGTGACGGATTCCGAAGGCCCGAGAAAAAGCACGCCGTCGGGCTTCAGCGCGTAGTGAAAGAGGGCGAGCATGCGCCGTTGCGCGTCGGCATCGAGGTAGATGAGCAGGTTGCGGCAACTGATCAGGTCGAGCTTCGTGAACGGCGGGTCCTTGAGCACGTTCTGGGTGGCAAACACGAGCGTCTCGCGGATCTGCTTCCTGATCCGGTAGCCGCCGTCCTCGTGGACGAAGTACCGCTTCAGGCGCGCTGTCGGCACGTCGGCCGCGATGCCCTCGGGATAAAGGCCGGCCCGCGCGACGTTGATTGCCTCGTCGTCGAGGTCGGTGCCGAAGACCTGCACATGGAAAAACTTGTTCAGTTTCTCCGTGCATTCATGAATAGTGATGGCCAGTGAATAGGCCTCCTCCCCCGACGAACATCCCGGCACCCAGACGCGCACCGGCTCGTTCCCGGGGATCGCCTCGAGCGCCGGTCGCACCGCCTGCTCCACCAGCGCCTCGTAGGCCGCGACGTCGCGAAAGAAACTGGTGACACCGATCAGCAGTTCCTTGAAAAGCAGGTCGATCTCGTGCGGATGCTCGTGGAGAAAATGCACGTAGCGGGCCGCGTCCGGGATCTGCAGCAGGCTCATGCGGCGTTCGATCCGGCGCCGGATCGTGTTCGACTTGTAATTTGAAAAATCGTGGCCGGTGCGATGCCGCAGCAGGACGTAGATCCTTTGCATCGGCCCTCCGGTCGCGGCGGGGTGCTCCCATTCGCCGGCGGCGGGTGCTTCCTTCGCGAGCACGCCCAGGTAGGCGAGCAACGGCGGTCCCATCCGATCGGCCGCGGCCACGATGTCGATCAGTCCCGTCGCCATCGCACTCTGCGGCATGCCGGCATACCGCGCCGAATCCGGGCTCTGGACCATGGTCATGCCGGTGACGCCCTTGATCGCGCGCAATCCCAACGTGCCATCCGTCCCGGTGCCCGAGAGCACGATACCGACCGCTCGTTCCTTCTGATCCTCGGCCAGCGCCCGGAAGAAATGATCGATCGTCAGGTGGGGAATGGTGGTGGCGGAAAGCTTCGACAGCCGCAGCGTCCCTCGCTCGAGGCCGACGCAGGATTCCGGTCGGGAAAGATAGACGATGTTCGGCTCCAGCCGGACCCCTTCGCCCACCTCGCGCACCGTCATCTGCGTGTGCTTGCGGAGCAACTCCGGCAGCAGGCTCGTGTGTCCCGGGTGTTGGTGCGTCACAATCACGAACGCCGCCCCCGTCTCCGGCGGCATGCCCTCCAGAAACGCCTCGAGCGCGGTCAAGCCGCCGGCCGAGGCGCCGACGCCGACCACCGCGACGGGCCCCTGCGCACTCTCCTTGTTTCCCGGCTGCTCCGTTCCCGCCGCCGGCCGCCGGCCTTTCTTCCCAGCGACGCGCTTGCGAACAGCGCCTGAACGAGAGCTGGGTTTCTTCTTCATGCGCGGGGGTAAGCCACCTACCTTAGGGCATCCCGGCGCCGGCCAGCAAAGCCTATTCCGTTGCCACGGGACTGCGGTTTGCCCGGTCAGGAACCTCGGGGCCGGTGATCGGAGGACCTCCCGCACGCGCGCTAATCGATCCAGCCACGCACCCCCGACGGCGTTTCGTCTTAAGGGGGAATCCGCCGATCGGCTGTAGGGCCGGACCTTGTGTCCGTGCCGTTACCTCTCGACGGACCTGTCTGGCGTAGCCCGAAGGGCGAAGACGACCTGTCCGTCGTAGCCCGGAGGGCGAGGCGGAAGCGGCACGGACACAAGGTCCGGCCCTACAGATTGGAGTGCATGGATACGGCTCAGTCGATCGGACGTGGCGGGACCGGCACGCATCGTTCCAATGCGGCGCGCAATTCGTCAAGTCGCGTGGGCTTGCTCAGGTAGTCGTCCATGCCTGCCTCGAGGCAGCGCTCCCGGTCGCCCTGCATCGCGTTCGCCGTCATCGCAATGATGCGCAGCCCGGCGTGGCGCTCCTCCGCGCGCAGGCGGCGCGCGGTCTCAAAACCGTCAAGTTCGGGCATCTGGCAATCCATGAGAATCACGTCGTAGGTCGCATGTTCGACGGCCTTGAGGACCTCACGACCATCCGCGGCGACGTCCGCGTTGAGTCCAAGTTTGCGCAGTTGCAGGCGGGTGAGACGCTGGTTGACGACGTTATCCTCCGCGACCAGCACGCGCAGCGGCGGAAGGCCCGGGATGGGCTCCCGACCCGTCACCGCGGCCGAGGCGGCGGTCGCATCCGGTGCGGCGGCGCGGCCGACGTGTCGCGTGAGGGTCTTGTAGAGTTCGCTCCGCTTGATCGGCTTCGTGAGGCACGCGACCACGCCCGTGATGGCCCGGAGTTCCGGAGTGATCGGGCGGTCGAGCGACGCCAGCAGCACGATGGGTACCGCGGCAAGCCGCGGGTCCCGGTGGATCTCGCGCGCGAGTGACAGGCCATCCATGTCGGGCATCTGCAGGTCGAGCAGGATGAAGCGAGGCGGAGCCTGGCGATCCGCCGCCGCCCGGGCCAGCGTCAGCGCCGTGGCCGCGTCACCCGCCTCGTCGATCGTCACGTCGTGTGGCGCCAGCAGATGTTTGAGCAACTGCCGGTTCACCGCTTGATCGTCCACGACCAGCCCGTGCCACCCGGACCAGAGTTCGGCCGCGGGCTTCGTGGCGGGCAGTTCGACCCGGTCGAAACGCGCGGTGAACCAAAATGTGGATCCCTGCCCCGGCGTGCTCTCGACGCCGATCGCGCCATGCATGAGTTCGACGATCTGCTTGCTGATCACGAGCCCGAGACCCGTGCCCCCAAACCGGCGCGTCATCGAATTATCCGCCTGGTGAAACGCCTGGAAGAGATGCCGGCAGGCTTCCGGCGCAATGCCGACGCCGGTGTCGGTGATGGAAAACCGCAGGACGACGTGCTGCTCGTCCTCGGACGCACGCGTCACGCGCACGACGATCTCGCCATGATCGGTAAACTTGACCGCATTGCCCACGAGGTTGAGCAGCACCTGGCGCAGACGTCCCGGATCGCCCCGCAGGCGCGGCGGCAGGTCGTGGGGCAGGAAGGCGGCGAGCTCGAGATTGCGCGCGGCGGCGCGCGCGGCCAGCAGCTCGAGCGCGTCGTCGATGGTCTCGTGCAGGGGAAACTCGAGGTGTTCGAACTGCAGGCGCCCCGCCTCGATCTTGGAAAAATCGAGAATGTCATTGAGCACGGTCAACAGCGATTCCGCGCTGTTGCGGATGGTCTCGGCGAAATCGCGCTGCTGCTCGTCCAGGCCGGTGTCGAGCAGGAGATTGCTCATCCCGATCACTCCGTTCATCGGCGTCCGGATCTCGTGGCTCATGTTGGCGAGGAACTGGCTCTTGGCGCGGGTGTTCGCCTCGGCCGCGTCCCGCGCGTGTTTCAGTTCCTCCTCGACCTGCTTGCGCGCGCTGATGTCGCGCACCACGCCAAGCACGCCGATCACGCGACCGTGCTGGCGGATGAAGCGCGCGCTGGTCTCGACCCAGATCATGCTTCCATCACGGCGGCGCAGACGTGCCTGCAGTCCCGAAATATCGCTGCGATGCTCCGGTCGCGCGAGGGCGCGCCGCACGAGCCGGGCTTCGCGCCGGTCGAGCAGATCGTAGATCGTCAGCCGCAGGGCGACCGGCCGGGCATAGCCCGTGAGCTTTTCGCCGGCGGGATTGAACGAGGTAAAGCAGCCGTTCCGGTCGACCGTGAAGATGAAGTCGGAGGCATTGTCGACGATATCGCGATGCCGGGCCTCGAGGTTCGCCTCGTTTTCCAGCTGCGTCCGGATCACGTCGGTTTGTTCGCGCACGCGGCGGCGCAAGGTCGCGACCCAGGCGAGCCCCAGCAGTTGCAGGGCGAAGAAAATGCCTGCCGTGGTCAGCGCCCGCCGGGCGGTCCACCAGGACGGCCGCTGCACGACCTCGATGTCCCGGGGATCGCGCAGCAGCAGGTCGAATCCCTCGGGCTGGTCGTAATCGTCATATTGCACCTTGTAGATGCCGGTCACCGCCACGCGCGAGCCCGCCGGCCAGCGTTGCGTCTCGTCCGGCCGCAACCCCCGGTTCAAGACCACTTCGCAAACCGTCGATCCCGTCTGCACGAACAGGCGCGATTCGTCGTCGTGCGCGGCCAGATCCAGCAGCGTGCCATGGATGCGCACCAGCCCGCTGTCGAGCGCCGGATCGAAGGTGACGCTTTCCGGCAGGTCGAGCGGCTGCGGTTCGGGCCCGTGGCCGGTGCGTCGATACACGGATTCGCGCAGGACCAGTTGCGCCGACACGCGCCCGGGGACGCCGACCACGTCCACCTGGTCGCCGGGCGCGAGGGGCGTGGTCTCGCGGCTGAGCACCCGCAGGACCTCATTGTCACCCGCGATGAGGATCATCCGGCCGGGAAGGTGATAGAGAACGGTGCCGCGCACGCGGACCTGGTGGTCCAGCGTCTGCACGGGTTGGTAGCGCCGCAAACTGGAGAGGGTGCGCAGCGGACGCGAAAACGGGTCGGCCGGGGCGGCGTCCTCGACGACGACCTCGTCAAGCGTCGGCACGAGCAGGCTCACGCCGACCAGCTGACGTTTCTCGTTCGACTTGGACGCACAGACGCCGCGCGCCCGCAACACGGATCCCACCGTGATCGGCGGCGTCGCCGAAGCCGGCACCCGCATGACGAATTCACCCCCGGCCGCGACCACGGTCAGATACGCGCATCCCTGACGGACCTCGATCTGCCGGAGAAACCCGCGCATCTCCACCCATTGCGCATCCTCGACGCCCGTGAGCGCATGCTCGAGCGTCACGTCACGGGCGGCGGGATAGGTGCCATGGCCACGCGTGGTGATGGACGTCGCCTGCACCATCGTGGCAAAGCCACCGGCCGCCGTATGGCCGCGGACCGTGACGATGTCGCCAGCCTCGGGTCGCGACAGTCCGGTACCATCGTAGTTGACGCAGAGCCCGCCGCTCGGGTCGTTGATGAAGAAAACGGGATGGATCGGATGCGAGAAGGTGACGATGCCGGTCAATTCCACGGGGTAGGCCCGGGCCGCCTCCTCGGCGAGCAGGTGCAGCGCCTGACCGGCGAGCCGGAGCCGCGGCAGGCCGCTGCCCGAGGCGGCTGCGGTCGTCGTCGCGCGCCCGCTGGCCAGCGGACGCACGATCACATCGCGCAGGGTCCAGGCGCCTCCACGCTGAACGGGAATGCCAATCGCCTCGACCGCGGCGCCGACTTCGCCGGCGGCGGCCAACGGCGTGTGCAGTTCGACCTGGCCGGTGCCATCGCGGATCGCAAGCGTCCGACCGGTTTCCGCGCTCTGCACGCGGCCGGTCACATGCACATGGTCGTTCGGAGGGGCGGCCGCCAGCTGGTCAAGCGACAAGGCGGGTCGGGCGAACAGGTCATCGACGCGCGGTCCCGAAGCCGGGTGCACATCGCGGGATCGCGGAATCCAGAATTGAATTTCAGCCGAATCGAAATCACCGGGCGCGGGAATCGCACAAACGCCGGTGGCTTCGATGAACTGCCCGGAGTAGTCGGGCACGGGTTCGCCGTCGTCGAGCCAGAGCCGGCCATGCACGGGATGATCGTCCACCACCAGTTCGAGCAGCAGATGGTTCGCGTCGCCGTTGCTTTGCCGCTCGACGTAGCCGCGCACCACGGCCGGCGCATTCTGATCGCGGGCCATCTCGAGGAGCCTGCCATTGAAGGGCACACCGTGCGTCGGCACCTCCGGATCGAGCACGGTCACCTGCAACCGCTCCGCATCCAGCCCCTGGTCCGGGATGACTTCACCTTCGAGGTGCACCCGTTCACGGGAGCGCAACGGCAGCCGCATCCGCGTCACGGGCACAAAAGAGGCGGTGCCGTTCATCTCGATCCACAGCAGGTGCCAGGCGGGGTCGTAGTAGGCGACGACGAATTCCCAATCCACCCGGTGCACCAGTTGCCGGTCGACGCTCCGACGCGCCTGCCAGAATTCACCAAAGTTGTGGACGGTGTGATCGGGCAGCGCAGGAGCGGACTGCGCATGCGTCATCGCTGCCAGTCCGGCCAGGATGAAAAGGAGCGCCAGCGCTCCGCCCGTCCACCCGCGAGACCGGGAGGGCGGCGGGGGCGCGGAGCGGAACGCGCGGCACGCAGCGTCGGAGGCGGCCCGGAAAAGTTCCGGAGCGGGGCTGAAAGGAGACAGACGCACGGGGAGAGGATGGCCCGGGGGATTCGCCACTCAGCGGTGCGCCGGATCGCCCGGCGCCACGGTTGCATCCGGAGACGCACAGCGTTCGAGGGCCAGGCGCAGGTCTTCGATGCGGGTGGGTTTGCTCAGGTAGTCATCCATGCCCGCCTCGAGGCACTTCTCACGATCGCCCTGCATCGCGTTGGCGGTCATCGCAATGACCCGCAGGCCGGGATGGCGGCCGCCGCGCCGGATCGTGCGGGTCGCTTCGTAACCGTCCAGCTCGGGCATCTGGCAGTCCATCAGCACCACGTCGTAGGTCTTCGTATCGAGCGCCGCGAGGGCTTCCCGGCCGTTGGCGCCGATGTCGGCGACGATCCCGAGTTTCTTCAACTGCAGCTGGATCAGGCGCTGGTTGACGACGTTGTCCTCGGCCACGAGCACGCGCAGGGCGGCGAACGCCGAGCCCGCGAGATGCACCGTCGGGAGCGGCGGCGCCGCGGCCGCCACCGTCGCCGGGGAGGGCGCCGAGCCGAGCACGCGCAGGATCGCATTCTGCAGGTCCCCCTGGCGTATCGGTTTCGTCAGCACATCGCTCAGGCCGAGGGCGTGCAGTTCCTCGCGCGCGAAACGACGGTCGAGTGACGTGAGCAGCAGCATCGGCACCTGCGCGAAGGCGGCTTCGCCGCGAAAGGCCCGCGCGAGCGCCACGCCGTCGATCTCCGGCATGTGGTAGTCGAGCAGGATGAGCTGGTAGGGATCACCGGCGGCCACCGCCGCGGCGGCAAGCCGCAGGGCCTCGCTCCCCGACGCCGCGGTGTCGCAGCGGATCTGCCACGCCTGCGTATAGTGACTGACGATCCGGCGGTTGGTCGGATTGTCATCGACGGCCAGCACGCGGGCACCGGCCAGGGCGGAGACGTCCGGACCGGGTTCATCCCGCACGTCCTGCGCCGGTTTTTCCAGACGCACGGTGAACCAGAAGGTCGAGCCGTGGCCGGGGTTGCTGCGCAGCCCGATCTCTCCGCCCATCATCTCCACGATCTGCTTGCTGATGGCGAGGCCGAGCCCGGTGCCCCCGAACTTGCGCGTGGTCGAGTTGTCCGCCTGCATGAACGGCTGGAAGAGCTGACGCTGCGCCTCGGGCAGCATGCCGATGCCCGTGTCGCTCACTTCAAAGCGCAGGACCACCGCTGCGGGCGTTTCCGATTCGCGCGCCACCGTGACGACGACCTCGCCCTCGGAAGTGAACTTCACGGCGTTGCCGACGAGGTTGAGCAACACCTGGCGCAAACGACCGGCGTCGCCGCGCAGCTGGCGCGGCAGATCGAGGGGAATGTAGGCGGCGAGTTCGATGCGCTTGGCGACGGCGCGGGTTGCCAGCAGGCCGAGCGAATCGTCGACCGTGGCGGCGAGGTCGAACTCGAGCGCCTCGAACTGCAGTTTGCCCGCCTCGATCTTGGAAAAATCGAGGATGTCGTTGAGCACCGTAAGCAGGGCCTCGGCGCTGGTGCGAATGGTCTCCGCGAACTCGCGCTGGTCCGACCGCAGCGGCGTGTCGAGCAGCAGGTTGCTCATGCCGATCACCCCGTTCATCGGCGTCCGGATCTCGTGGCTCATGTTGGCCAGGAACGCGCTCTTCGCCTGCGTGTTCGCCTCCGCGGCGTCCCGCGCCCGCTTCAGCTCGTCCTCGATCGTCTTGCGCTCCCCGATGTCGCGGACGACCCCCAGGATGCCGGCCGGCCGTCCCGCCTCGTGGATCAACCGCGCGTTGGTCTCGACCCAAACGCGCCGGCCCTCCTTCGTCTGGAAACGCGTCTCGAAGCGCGCCGCCGCGTCTTCCTGGTTCGACAGCGCCAGCGACATCAACGCGGTGCCGTTGGCAGCGTCCTCGGGGGCGATCAGATCGCGAATCGACAGGCGCAGCGCCTCCTCGTTGCTGAAACCGGTGATGCGTTCGCCGGCGGGATTGAACGACGTGAAGTTCCCCGCCAGGTCGGTGGTGAAAATGAAATCGCTGGCATTCGCGATGATCTCCCGATGCCGCGCCTCGAGGTTCGCCTCCTTGAGAATCTGCTGCCGGATCTGCTCGGTCTGCAACGTCACGCGCCGCCGCAGGGCCGCCACCCACGTGATGCCGATCGCGATGCAGACGCCGAGCATACCGGTGACGGCGAACGCGCGCTGGGGCGTCCACCACGAGGGACGCTGCAGCACCGTCACGTCCGAGGGCGCGCGCAACTGCAGCCGGAAGCCACGCGGCTGCCGGCGTTCGTCCCGCACGATCTCGTAAACGCCGGTGAGCCGCACCTTCGACTCCGGCTCCCAGCGGTCGACGACGTCACGCGTGCGCGGCACGACCATCGAGGCGGAAAAGACCGTGTCGTCAGATTCCACCGACAGGCCGATGTCATCGTTTTCACGCACGCTGCTGACGAGACGTCCCGTGATGCGCACGAGCCGGCTCTCGAGATCCTCGTCCACCACCCGCGCGGTCGTGACCTCGACCGGCACGGGTTCGCCCTCATGGGCGACTTTGCGAAATACCGCCTCGCGCAAGACCGTCCGCTGGCTGTCGAGTCCCGGCATGCCCGTGGCCTCGATGATGTCGCCGGGCTCGAGCGGATCCTTCTGTTGCGTCAGGATCATCAGTCCCTCCGCTCCGTCCTGGACGAAGACGAATCGCCCGGGAACGAAGTGGGTGACCGCGCCGCGGACGCGCGCCCAATAACTGCCCCCCTCGGCGCTGAACTGGCGCAGCGCGCCGATCCGACGCAAAGGCACCGCGAACGGATCCTCCGGCGCGGGTTGCTCCACCCGGATCTCGTCCCAACCCTGCACCCAGATCTCGATCCCCGTGAGCTGGCGCCGCGAGTTGGCGATGGCGCGGCACACGCCGCGCAGCGAGATGATCGAACCCACGACGTTGGTCGGAGAATCATCGCGGCTGACGACCGCGGAAAACGTGCCGGCCGATGCGCTCAAGGTGAGATGCGTCCAGGCCGCATCGCGCGTCAGGCGGGTCACGTAGCCGCGAATCTCCACGCGCTGGCCTTCCTCGCGCCCGGTGAGGGCCTGTTCCAGAGTCGTGGGCCTGGCTTCCGGCACAATCGCGGTGCCCCAGGAAAAGAATCCCGCGGCCTTCACTTCGGGCACGAACGCGCCCGGGGTCGTCACGCCGGTGATGCGCACTCCGGCTCCGCCCTTGTAGAGATTCTGGTCCACCTCCGGCGGCATGTGCACGAGCACGCCACCGCTGGTGTCGCGCAGGAAGACGAACGGATGGCCGAGCATTCCCCACGTCACGACACCGGTGAGGTCAACCTGCCGGCCTTCCGCCGCCTCTTCCGGACTCAACTCCTGGATCTCGTCGGCCAGGCGCAGCACTTTCACCGGCGCAGCCATCGCCGCCTTGAGCATCACCTCGACCTCGCGCCCGGGCGGCCGCATCACGGCGTCCCGCAACAACCAGTCGGCGCCGCCGGTGAACGGCGTGCCCGTCGCCTCGATCACATCGCCGATTTGCAGGGGCAGGATCTGCTGGGTCCGCACGATGATCTGGCCGGTCGGATCGCGCACCGTCAACTCGTGCCCCGGGGTGTACGCACGCACGACCCCGGCGATGCGCACCGGCGAGTTGGTTTGCAGATACACCGCGGAGAGCTGTCCGATCGGCGTGACCGGCAGGTTGAAACGCGGATCGGTCGCCAGGCTGCCGATGGCCACGACGTCGTCGCGATGCGTCACCCACACGTCGGCTTCCACCGAGTTGGTGCGGGGATCGTGGCGCGGCATGTAGACGCCGGTGACCCGCACGATGGCGTTTTTCGGCAGATCGAAGAGCCGGGTCGGATCCTCCCAGTGAAACACCCGCACGACCGTGCCGTCGGAAATCAGGCGCATCTCGACGTGGTTGCCGTCGACGAGCTTCTGCTGGTCGACGACGGCGTTGAGGGTGACGAGGCGCGACTTGAAGAACTCGGCTTCACCAAGCCGCCCGTTCGCGTCCAGCGCCTGCAGCGGCACGTCGTGTTCGAGGACGTGGAAGGTATCGGTGTCCGCGGACAGACCCTTTTCCGGCACCACCGTACCTTCGATCAATACTCGATCCCGCGAACGGATCGGCAGGCGGGTCGCGCAAGGCATGAATCCAACCTCGTCCTTGCAGGAAACCCAGAGATTGCCCCAGCCCGGATCGTAGTACGAAACGACCACTTCCATGTGGATCGGCCGGGATTTCTCCCGGCCGTCCTGGCGCCAGTAGTCCGTGATCGACGTGATCTCGTCCGCCGGCGCCGCCGCTGGCTGTCCGTGCAGGGTGACACCCAGACCCGCGACGATCCATGCCAGCAGGCACAGATGTCGCCCAGGCAACGCACACAGGCGGGGAAACGGGACAGTCATGAAGATGGGGATGCCAGGAATCGTTCACCCTAAGTATCGGCAACTCAGCGGTGGTTTTTACTTTCCCCATGCCGGCATTCCGGGCGCCGCCCCCGGGGTGAACTGCCGGGAACGTGTGAAAAACCCGTCAACCGATCCCGAGCGCTTCGTTGTACCGGATCATTCGTGACGGGAGTTCCGCCGACGGGCTCACTTCTCCAGTTCTTCCACGAACCCGAGCGCCATCCGCATATCCTCGAGGCGGGTGGGCTTGCCGGGTCCCGGATTGCCGTGCAGCAGCCGCGGCAATCGACCTCCCCGAACGAGAGAGGTAAATCGAGAGCGCTTCGCGCCAATCGATCCCGGGTCGCGCCGGGGAACGCGCGTCACCGTGATGGCTACGCGCCGATCTCGCGCGCAGCGGCGACGACCGCATCAGCCGTCATGCCGAGTTCCTTCATCACCTCGGCGTACGGTGCACTCAGGCCGAAGCGATCAATGCCAAGGATGCGCCCCTGCGACCCGACATACTTGTGCCAGAGATCCGTGACGCCGGCTTCGATCGAGACGCGTTTCCGCAGGACGGCGGGAGCATGGAATCGCGATAGGCCGTCGGCTGCCGGTCAAACCGCTCCATCGACGGCATGGAGACGACGCGCGTGCCCGCCCCGAGGATCTTCGCCGCCGCGAGCGCGTGCTGGAGTTCGCTGCCGGTCGCGATGAGGATCAGCGAGAGCGTCGCGGTTTCCCGCACGGCCACGTAGCCGCCGTTGAGCACGCCCGCGCGGCGGGTGTGGACCGGGATGTCATTCAGCATGGGCAGAGCCTGGCGCGTGAGTGCCAGCAGCGTGGGGCCGTCCGTGCGCTCGATGCGCGGCGGCAAAGGCGCCGGCGGTTTCCTCGGGGTCGGCGGGACGGATGACGTCGAAACTCGGGATTACCGCAGCGAGGAGATCGTCTCGACGGGCTGGTGCGTCGGACCATCCTCGCCCACGCCGACGGAGTCATGCGTGTAGATGTAGATCACCGGCAGCTTCGCGAGCGCGGCGAGGCGCATCGCCGGCCGCGAGTAATCGGCAAACACCAGGAAGGTCGCGCAGGAAGGGCGGAAAATGCCGTCGTAGGCGATGCCGTTGCACATCGCCGCCATGGCGTGCTCGCGAATGCCGAAGCGGATGTTGCGGCCCGCGCGGTTGGTCTTGTCGAAATCCTGGTCGGCATTGATGTAGTTGTAGGTCGAGCCGTGCAGGTCGGCGCTGCCGCTGATGAGGAGCGGCAACCGCCCGGCGATCGGCTGCAGCACGTCGCGCCCGCGGCCGCGCGTGCGCGAGCTTGGCGTCCTCGGCAAACGGCGGGATTTTCGCGAGCAGGTCGGCGCGGTCGGGGTGGTCGCTGCGGCGTGCCGAGCAGCGCGGCCTTGTCGGGTTGGCTTCGCGCCAGGCGGAGTAGAGTCTTGACCCACTTCTTGTAGGCGCGGGCGAGCCTCGCCTTGTGCGCGGCGAAATAGGCGTGGACCTTTTCGCTGACGTAGAAATGCTGGTCGGCCGGCAGGCCGAGGCCGATGCGCGCGCGCATCGCCGAACTTGGCGCCACCTTCGCCATGCGCCTTGGCGGTGCCCTGCACTTCCGGGATGCCCTTGCCGATGATCGTCTTCGCGATGATGAGCTGCGGCCTGCCGCTCGTCGCCTTCTTCGCCTTGTTGAACGCCTTCAGGAACGCCGCCATGTCGTGGCCGTCGGTGAGCAGTCTGCACGTCCCAGCCGAGGGCCTTGAACCGCTTCACCGGATCCTCGCTCTGCGTCTTGTTCGCCATCGCGTCGAGCGTGACGTCGTTGGAGTCGTAGATGAGGATCAGGTTGTCGAGCTCCTGGTGCCCGGCGAACGCGACCGCCTCCTGCCCGACGCCTTCCTGCATGCAGCCGTCGCCCGCGAGGCAGACGATGTGGTAGTCGAGCAGCTTGTGCTCGGCGGTATTGAAGCGAGCTTCGCGCCATCTTGCCGGCGATGGCCATGCCGACGGCATTGCCGACGCCCTGGCCGAGCGGGCCGGTGGTGGCTTCGACGCCGGGCGTCTCGCCGAACTCCGGATGGCCCGGCGTCTTCGAGTGCAACTGGCGGAACGCCTTGAGGTCATCCAGCGAGATGGCGTAGCCGCTGAGATGCAGCCACGTGTAGAGAAACATCGAGCCGTGTCCGGCGGAGAGGACGAAGCGGTCGCGATTGAGCCAGCGCGGGTCGTCGGGGAAATGTTGCAGGCGCGTGGCCAAAGAGGACCGCGCCGATCTCGGTGGCGCCGAGCGGCAGTCCGAGATGGCCGATCCCGGCTTTATGAACGGCGTCGATGGCAAGACCGCGCGCCTGGGTGCAGGCTTGGGCGAGAATATCGGTGGAAAGTGCCATGTTCAGAAGAGGTCCACGAACGCGGCATGCGCCCGCGAAAGCTCGTCACCCAAAACCATGCGCCCGCCGAAGGAAAATAAAAAGGGCGGGCTAACGACAGTCTGTGCGCGGACTTTGGATTTGGCACGCCAAGCAGCCCAGGCGTCCTGCCTGCTTGTTCTCCTCGGAGCAGGCAGGATGCCTGCGCTACCTGGCACCGCCGCAAACGAAACCGCGTTTGCGACATCCCGTGCGGGTGATCTCGCCTCGCTCGAAGCGGGCGCCGTCCAGCTGCGGGAGCTGTAGGGCCGGAGCTTGCCTCCGGGCCGCCTCCGTCTTCGCCCTCCGAGTTACGACGGACGAGTCGTCAGAAACCTACGGCCCGGAGGCAAGCTCCGGCCCTACATGTTCAGCTCCACGTTACGATTCAGGCGCTGGTCGCGGCGGCTGTTCCGGCTTCGTTCTCCGCCTGGGCCGCGGCCTGAGCCGCGGCAGCCCGCGCCGCAGCCTTGGCCGCCGGGGACGAATCGGCCTGGCGCCGTTCCTTCACCTGCACGGCCTTCTTGCCGATGCGATCGCGCAGGTAGTAGAGGCGCGCGCGCATGACCTCGGATTCGCGCTCGATCTCGATCTTGTCGATGTTCGGGCTGTGCACGGGGAAAACGCGCTCCACCCCCTCGCCGTAGGAAATGCGGCGGACCGTGAAGGCCTCGTGGATACCGTGGCCTTTGCGGGCGATGACGATGCCCGAGAAAACCTGGATGCGCTCTTTCTCACCTTCGCGCACTTTGGTGTGCACCCGCACGCCGTCACCCACCTTGAAGGCGGGGAGGTTCGTCTTGAGCTGGTGCTTGGTGATCTCCTGGATGACCGGTTTCATTGTCGTGCTTAAGTAAGTCTGGTCGAAGACGGCGGGTTTTCTGGAGGCACTGTTCCAGCCGCCACTTCTCGATCAGGGCGTGGTTGCCGGATATCAGGACCTCAGGAACCTTCCACCCCCGAAATTCGGCGGGCCTCGTGTATTGAGGGAAGTCGAGCAAGTTGCGGGTGAAACTTTCGTGCGTCAACGAGTTTTCCGTCCCGAGCACGCCCGGGATGAAACGACACAGCACATCAATGACGACCGCCGCCGCCAGCGTGCCATTGGTGAGCACGTAATCGCCGATGCTGATCTCCTCGTCGACCAAGTGGTCGCGGATCCGCTGGTCGATTCCCTCGTAGTGACCGCTGAGAAAAATAAGGTGAGTCTCGCGCGACAACCGCTCACCGACCGCCGGCGACAACGGCACGCCGTCCGGCGTGGGGAAGATCACCCGGGTGTCGGCGCGACGAAGCTGCTCGACCGCGGCAAAGACCGGCTCGGGCTTCAGCACCATCCCCGCGCCGCCGCCAAACGGGCGGTCATCGGTCACCTTGTGTTTATCGGTCGCCCAGTCGCGCAGGTTGTGAACGCGCAACTTCACCAGCCCGGCCTCGCGCGCGCGGCCGAGAATGCTCTCGCCCAGCAGCCCCTCGAGCATGGGAGGGAATAGCGTGAGCACGTCGATCTGCATGGGGAAGCGAAAGGACCGTGACTTTGAGCGAGTCTTGGCTGGCCGCCGAACTGAAACAAAAGAGGCCCGGCGTTGGCCGGACCTCTCCTAAAGGCCAATGCCGGGAAGCGTGTAGAAATCCGCCCCGGCTCCGGAATCGACCCGGGTGGCGCCTAAACCATAAGCATTCGGTCGGATGTAGCAGCCGACGTCAGGAGGCTGCAAGAACCAGCCTCGTGACCTCGGCTGCTACGCGTTTTGCAGGTTCCGACGGGTCCTGCGAACATCGGCACCGACCGCGCTCACCGACAACTCGCAGTTGCACCCAGTCAATCCTCAGCTCGCCGGAGTCGACTCGGTGGCGGGCGCGGGTTCAGCCGCCGGGGCCGCCGCGGCCTCGCTCGCCGGCGCCACGCGCCGCGCACGCTTGATCAGGCCGCGCACGGTCGTCGGTCGGCTGGGCACCCTTGGTCACCCAGTAATCCGCCGCGCTCGAGGTTGAGCTTCAACGGCGTATCGCTCACGCGGGGCTGGTAGGTGCCGAGCTGTTCGACGGACGCGCCGTCGCGGCGCGAGCGCGCCTCGGCGACGACGATGCGGTAGACCGGCGTGTGGCGGGTGCCGTATCGCGAAAGTTTGATCTTCAAAGCCATGGTGTCAGTGCGCAGTCCTGCGGAGCGGGTGTTTACGAGGAAAAACCGGGGATCGTCCGGTGAAGATTCCTCTTGTCAAGCCGCTTAATGGCGACCGAATTCCGACCCTTTACCCGGTGACGCGTGCGAACGCGGCGCCGCAGGGCGGTGCTCCGACCCGTCTTTTGACCTGTTCACGTTCGACCGCTTGGCGGATCGGAGACCCGCCCTACTCTTTTCATCCATGCTTCGCGCCGGAATCGTCGGTCTGCCCAACGTCGGCAAGTCCACCCTCTTCAACGCCGTCACCCGGTCCCGCAAGGCCGAGGCGGCGAACTACCCGTTCTGCACGATCGAGCCGAATGTCGGCGTGGTCATCGTGCCGGACGACCGCCTCGACGCCGCTCGCGAAGATCGCCAGGACGTCCGTGCTCATCCCGGCCGCGATCGAGTTTGTCGACATCGCCGGCCTCGTCGCCGGCGCCAGCAAGGGCGAGGGTCTCGGCAATCAGTTCCTCGCCAATATCCGCGAGGTCGATGCGATCATCCAGGTGGTCCGCTGCTTCGAGGACCCGGACGTCATGCACAACATGGGCAGCGTCGACCCCGTCCGCGATATCGAGGTGATCAATACGGAACTCGTCCTCGCCGACCTCGAAGCCTGCGAGAAACGGCTCGCCAAGGCCCAGAAACAGGCGCGCGGCCAGGACAAGGAGGCGATCGCCGAGGTCGCGTTGCTCGAAAAGATCATCCCGCACCTCAACACCGGCAAACCCGCGAACCTCCTCGAGGTCGACGACCTCGAGCGCGCGCTGTTGCGAAGTTTCTTTCTCCTGACCGGCAAACCCATCCTCTATGCCTGCCAACGTCGCCGAGACCGACATCGCGGATCCGTCCCGGAATCCCCACGTGGCGCGGTCGCCCAGTTTGCCCGCGAGCATCACGATGCCGACAGTACCGTGATCTGCGCCAAGCTCGAGTCGGACCTGGTCGGCCTCAGCGACGAGGAGGCGCGGGAGTTCCTTTCCACGTACGGGCGTCACCGACTCCGGCGTTTCCGAACTGATCCGTCACACGTATGCACTGCTCGGCCTGCTCACCTACTTCACCGCCGGTGAAAAGGAGGTCCGGGCCTGGACGATCAAGCGCGGCTGGAAAGCACCGCAGGCCGCCGGCGTCATCCACACCGATTTCGAAAAGGGCTTCATCAAGGCGGAGGTCGTCTCCTACGAGGACCTCGTGCGACTGGGTTCCGTGCCGGCCGCGCGCGAAGCGGGCAAGTATCGCCTGGAAGGCAAGGAATATGTCTTCCAGGACGGCGACGTGGCGCTGTTTCGGTTCAATGTATAGAGGCAATGCCTGTAGGGTAACAGGCAACACCTCCCACCGTGCCGTCTCGGCGGGCTCGAGGCCCTGAGCCTGTCGAAGGGCTGGCGCACGGTCCCCCTCCTCCAGGAGGGAACTGAGGAGAGTTTCGCCCGCTAAGATCCCGCCTCGAGGCGGGGGGACCACGCGCCAGCGTGGTGGGTGGTGTTTTTTCCCTCGGCGATTTTATCTTAACGACATTGGGTCCAGCGTGCCGAACTCTTCGTGCCGCAACCTCTGGACGTAACGGCGCGGAGGCGAGCTCCGGCCCTACAGGTGTCGGTGACACGGCCGAGCGTGATCTTCGCCGGCGAACAGGGCGGCATGGCGCATAGCGCCAGGCCTACAAGTTCAACCTCGGTCAGACGAGTCCCTGATCCGCCCGAAAAATCTATCCCCGTTCCACCATCGGCACGAAGCGCACTTCGAGCAGTTCCTCGCGCTTGACGCCAGCAGCGGTCTGCCGACAGCGCCATAGCGCCTGCCGCCGGTCGCCCACCGGCAATACCAGCACGCCGCCGGGCCCGAGTTGCCCGAGCAACTCCTGCGGAATTTCCCGCGCCGCCGCCGCCCCGATGACGCCGTCGAACGGTGCCGCCTCCGGCCAGCCGCGCAGCCCGTCGCCGCACCGCAAGTGGACTCGTGACTCATCGTAGCCGAGGTCACGCAGGATCCTGGCCGCCTCCTGCGCCAGCACCGCGCGGACTTCGATCGACCACACTTCAAACCCCACCTCCGCCAACACCGCCGCCTGATAGCCAGTCCCCGTTCCGATCTCGAGGACGCGTGCCTCCGGCGCCAGTTCCAGCGCCTCGATCATGTAGGCGACGATGTAGGGTTGAGACACGGTCTGTCCGTCACCGATGGCCACGGGGTGGTCGCCGTAGGATTCGCCCACCAGACGCCCGGGTATGAATCGATGCCGCGGCACGCGTTCCATCGCCGCGAGCACCCGCGGATCGCGCACCCCGCGCCCGGCGATCTGCTCGCGAACCATGCGCGATCTTTCGCGCGCATAAGGGTCATCACCGCCCGGCCGCCCGGAAATGTTGCGGACTGCCACCATGGCAGAGGCGTATCTAGCAAGGTCTCCCGGGAAACACAACCTGGGAAAGGTAGGTTTGCCGGTCCCCGCGCGACCGCGGTGGGCGGGAGACAGTCGATCCTGCCCTTGCACCCGCGCGTAGCCCGGCCGGCCAATTCCGCGTCTTCCCCGCATGCGTTTCCCCCTCCCCTTCGTGATCGCGCTGGCCGGTGTGGTTGGCTTTGCCGTTCCGCCGGTTGTCCGTGCGAGCTCGGCCGAGATCTATCGCGACCCCAGCAAGCCCATCGACATGCGCGCGCGCGATCTCGTCTCGCGCATGACCCTGGAGGAAAAGGCGAGCCTGATGGTGAGCAACTCGCCCGGCGTCGAGCGGCTCGGCATTCCCGCCTACGGCTGGTGGAACGAAGCGCTGCACGGCGTCGCGCGCGCCGGCGTGGCGACGGTTTTTCCGCAGGCGATCGGCCTTGCCGCGATGTGGGACGAAGCCTTTCAACAGGAAATCGCGCACACGATCGGCATCGAGGGGCGCGCCAAGCATCACGAAGCCGAGCGCAACGGCCAGGTCGGCCGCCAGGACCTACGGGCTCACGTTCTGGTCACCCAACATAAATATCTTCCGCGACCCGCGCTGGGGCCGCGGCCAGGAGACTTACGGGGAGGACCCGTTTCTCACGTCCCGCCTCGGCGTCGCCTTCGTCCGTGGCCTGCAGGGCGACGACCCGCACTACCTGCTCGCGGCGGCCTGCGCGAAACACTTCGACGTCCATAGCGGCCCCGAACCCCTGCGCCACGACTTCAACGTCGATCCCAGCGAGGCGGATTTTCACGAAACCTACCTGCCCGCGTTCGAAGCGCTCGTGCGCGAAGGACACGTCGAAGCCGTGATGATGGCTTATAATTCCGTCTACGGAAATCCGTGTTCGATCAACCCGCGCCTCTACGACCTGCTCTACAACCAGTGGCACTTCCAGGGTCACGTGACGTCCGATTGCTGGTCGATCAACGACCTGTTCGAGCACTACGAGCGCGCGACCAACATGGCCGAAGCCGAGGCCCTCGCGATCAAGGCCGGCCTCTGCCTGCGCTGCGGCAACGAACCCTCGGAACTCGCCGCCGCCGTCAAGCAGGGCCTGCTGCCCGAAGACGTGCTCGACCTCCAGCTCGAGCGGCTCCTGCGCACGCAGTTCCGGCTCGGGTTCTTCGATCCGCCGGAAAAGGTGCCCTACACCTCGATTCCATTTTCAGAAAACAATTCCCCCGCGCACGCCGCGCTCGCGCTGAAGGCCGCGCGCGAGTCCATCGTGCTGCTCAAGAACGACGGCATACTCCCGCTCGCGCCCGCAAAGCTGAAACGCGTTGCCGTGATCGGCCCGAACGCCGATTCCGAACCCGCGCTGCTCGGCAATTACAACGGCACGCCCACCGCCCCCGTGACGATTCTTGCCGGACTGCACGCCGCGCTCGCCGCGAAGCACGTCGACGTGGAGTACGTCTGGGGGTGCGATTACGTCGCACCGCCGCCCGGCCCCACGCCGATCCCGCGAGCGAATCTCCGCGCCGGCGACGCGAGCGGTCTTCGCGGTGAGCTCTTTCGCAACCCCGATCTCGCGGGCGACCCGGCGTTCACGTTTCCCTTCGGACCGCTCTCCCTGGACTGGACGAACAATCGCCGGGCCGAGGGCGCCTATTCCCTCCGCTGGACGGGCGACATCGTCGCGAAGGTGCCGGGGGACTACGAGATCACGTTGCGCGCGCACGGCGGCTTCCGGTTGTTTGTCGATGACAAATCCGTGGTCGATGCGTGGACCGAGACCGGTGATGGCGAACGCTCGTTCAAGCGCCACCTCGACACCGGCACGACGCTTCCCATCCGCATCGAATACCGCCACACCGACGGACCCGGCAAATTTGCCCTACTTTGGATCGGCCCCGCGGCCGATGCCGGTTTCCCCGCCGCCGTGGCCGCAGCGCGGAAAGCCGATGCCGTCGTCTTTGTCGGCGGCATTTCCGCCGACCTCGAAGGCGAGGAAATGCCGGTGAACTACGAAGGATTCGCCGGCGGCGATCGCACCCGCATCGAACTGCCCGCCCTGCAGGAGAAGCTGCTGCATGAACTGCGCGCCACCGGCAAGCCGCTCATCTACGTCAACCTGTCCGGCAGCGCGATCGCGATGCCGTGGCTCGACCAGAATGCCAACGCCATCGTTCAGGCCTGGTACCCCGGCCAGGCCGGCGGCACCGCCGTGGCGGACGTGCTCCTCGGCAACACGAATCCCGCCGGACGCCTGCCCGTGACATTCTATCGCTCGACCGACGACCTTCCGCCGTTCGACGACTATGCGATGACGAATCGCACCTACCGCTACTTCACCGGGAAACCGCTCTATCCCTTCGGTCATGGCCTGAGCTATACGACGTTTTCGTACGCGAACCTGCACGCGATGCCATCCGACGACGGTGCCGACGTGGCTGTGGTCGTGAGTGTCGACGTAACGAACTCCGGCAAGCGCGATGGTGATGAAGTCGTGCAACTGTACGCGCAGGAACCGCCGGAAGCCCATCCGCGTGCCCAGGAGTCGCTCTGCGGATTTCGCCGCGTGCACCTCGCCGCGGGACAAACCCGAACGGTCACGATCATCGTGCCGAAGACCGCCCTGCGGCGCTGGGATACGAGCGAAAGCCGTTATTGGATTCCGGCCGGCGAATGGCACATGCGCGCCGGCGCCTCGTCGTCGGATATCCGGCAGAGCGTAGCCCTGACGTGGAAAGGGCGGCAACCGACCATCCCCGGCGAGCTGGCTCCTGCACGCAAGCCCATGCGGTAGGAGCGTGCTTGCACGCGATCACTCGCCTCTCGCCGCCGCGGCAGGGTTGGGCGAGCCTGACCAACATGCCTTCTCTGGCCCAACTGGTCGCATCGACGATAACCGTCGCTTCTCTGTCCTACACGGCCCTCCGGGCTTCCTCCGCCGACTGGCCGCACGGACGTGTGATGGTCGCGCCGGATCACCATCATCTGCAATTCGAGGACGGCACGCCGTTCTTCTGGCTCGGCGACACGGCCTGGGAGTTGTTCCACCGGCTCGATCGTGCGGAGATCATCCGGTATCTCGACAACCGCGCCGCCAAGGGCTTCACCGTGATCCAGGCGGTTGCGCTGGCGGAGTTCGACGGTCTGCGCACGCCCAACCGTGAGGGCGAGGTGCCGCTGATCGATCTCGATCCCGCGAAGCCCAACGAGAAAGTACTTCGCCCTCGTCGACGATGTCGTCGCGCTCGCCCGCCAGCGCGGGCTGGTGCTCGGTTTGCTGCCGACCTGGGGCGACAAGGTGACGCAGCTCTGGGGCGAAGGGCCCGTCATCTTCAACGAAGCGAAGGCACGCGACTATGGCCGCTGGATCGGCACGCGTTATCGTGCGGCGCCCAACCTCATCTGGATCCTCGGCGGCGATCGTCCGCCGCGCAACCAGGACAACGACTGGACGCCGGTCTGGCGCGCGATGGCAGCCGGCATTCGCGAGGGTACCGATGGTCACGCCCTCATCAGCTATCACATCTCCGGCGGTGAGCATTCGACCTCCGAATTCCTGCACAAGGAACCCTGGCTCGACATCAACATGATGCAGTCCGGCCACGGCAGCGGGCATGACGTCCCGGTCTGGAACTGGATCAAACGCGACTACGAGCTGACGCCAGCGAAGCCCACTCTCGACTCCGAGCCAAACTACGAGGACCACCCGGTGAATCCATGGCCGAAATGGAACCCGTTGGATGGCTTCTTCCGCGCCTACGACGTGCGCAAGCAGTGCTATCGTTCCGTCTTCGCCGGCGCCTGCGGCGTCACGTACGGGCACCACGCGGTGTGGCAGTTCTACTCTCCGCGCGTCGACAAGATCAACCATGCCGACCGCTACTGGACCGAGGCCATCGACCGACCGGGTGCGTTCCAAGTCGGCTGGCTGCGTCGTTTGATCGAATCACGGCCGTTCGCGAAAACGGTGCCGGATCAATCGCTTTTTGCCGACGGCGCCGGCGAAGGCGGCAAACATGCGCAAGCGCTGCGCGCAAACGATGGCAGCTTCGCGATGCTTTACCTGCCTGTCGGCCGCGAAGTCGTCGTGAGCGGGGCGTTCACCGAAGCGCCGAAACTCAGCGCGTGGTGGTTCAATCCGCGCGATGGCACGCCCGGCAAGCCGCAGGACATCGCGCACGAAGCTATGATGCATTTCACGCCGCCGACCACCGGCGTTGGCCACGACTGGGTCCTCGTGCTCGACGACGCCGCGATCGACTTCGGACCGCCCGGCCGGTAGGTTGAGCAGGACCGCGACATCGGAACGGCTCCCGCCGCAACCTTTGGAACCAGAATGTCACGTGGTAACGTGACACGCTGCCCTGGAAATTTTACACCGCGGGAGGACCCGCATCCCAAGGAATGGACACAGAGGTCACGGAGATTCGAGCCGAGATCACGGAGAGACTACTTCTAGACTTTCGCCAGCAACACCGCTACCCGAGCGTCCGTACCCAGCAAAATCGTCGCGAAAGTGCGCGGTCCGTAAAGACAGTCACACACACTCGGCCACGTTTGTTCCGTTTCGCTTCGCGCCCGGTCATGTCGCTTCGTTCGGAACGCGGAGCTCAAACGCGGCTACAGCGATTGAAGAACGCGAGACAGGCAAGAACGCGAGAACGTGAGAATCCTGGACTGAGTCTTTCCATCTCATACGTCTTCCAAGTCTCGCGTTCTTCCATCGCCTCCCGGTAGCTGCGCTGGAGTCTAGCGACAACGTGGCCCGGCTTTCCCTCGGACTGTGAAATTTCCAGAATAAATCCGTCAGGCCAGATTGATGATACGGCCGTATCATCAATCTGGCTTAACCCGAGGTTTTGGAAGTCAAGGCTCCCGGTTCCCGGACGGCCGGACCGAAACTCACTCGCCCACCATCTCGTCATGATGACAGCGTGGCACCGTAGCGGCACTGCCGCGCGCTTTCGTCGTCCCCGCACTCCTGCGATTCTTCCCCTTCCGCCCCCCATGGCCGAAACCTCCTTCGATCCAACACCGTCGGCCGGTGCCACCACGAATCCCACCGCCGTCCCCACGGATGCCGAACGCCTGCGGGCAGCAGTCCATCTGCCGCTGCACCGCCGATTGCCGGTCTACCTCAGGCTCTCCGGTCCGGGCTGGCTGCAAAGCGCCATCACGCTCGGCGGCGGTTCACTCTCCAGCAGCCTTTACCTCGGCGTGCTCGGTGGCTTCGGTCTCCTCTGGCTCCAGCCACTGGCGATGATCATCGGCATCGTGATGCTCTCCGCAATCGGCTACGTCGTCACCGCGACCGGACGACGCGCACTTCCCGCGATCAACGAATACGTGAATCCCGTGCTCGGCATCGGCTGGGCCGTCGCCTCGCTGCTCGCCAGCATGGTCTGGGCGATGCCGCAATATTCGTTGTCGCTCGGAGTGCTGCAGCAGAACCTTCTGCCCGGCTTGCTCGGTGACGGCGGCGCCCTCGGGCCGACCGGCGGCAAGCTCGTGCCGGCGCTGCTCATCTTCGGTTTCTCCACCTGGATCACCTGGACCTATGATCGCGGCGGTCGCGGGGTGAAGCTCTACGAAGCGACGCTCAAATTCATGGTCGGGCTGATCGTGCTGTGTTTTGCCGGCGTGGTCTGGCGGATCGCGGCCACGTCGGGCGGACTGGCCTGGGGCCGCGATGGTCGCAGGATTCGTCCCGGATTTCTCGCTCTTGTTCAAACCCGCCGCCGCGTTTCAAACCGTGATCGCCGCGACTCCCGAAGCGCATCACGCCTACTGGACCGCCCTGCTCGTCGGCAATCAACGCGACGTGATCGTGGCCGCCGCCGCCACGGCGGTGGGCATCAACATGACGTTCCTGTTCCCCTACTCGATCCTGCGGCGCGGCTGGGGCCGGGAGTTCGCGGGACTGATGCGTTTCGACCTCGCGACCGGCATGCTGATTCCCTTCACGCTGGCCACGAGTTTCGTGGTCATCGCCGCCGCGTCGCAGTTTCATGCGGTGGCGGAACCCGGCATCCTGCCCGACGCGGATGTTGTCGCCGCCTCACCCGCTGCTGTGGGCGCTGACGCATCACCCAACCAGCGGCGGGAGTACGCGAATTTGTTGCAGGGGCTCGGCTCCGACGAAACGGTCACGCGCGAGGATCGGCAGCTCGCAGCCATGCTCGTCACGCGCGACGCCTTCCAGCTCGCAACCGCCCTGGAGCCGCTGACGGGCGTGTTCTTCGGTCGCGTGCTCTTCAGCGTCGGTGTGCTGGGAATGACGCTGTCGTCGATCACGCTGCTGATGCTGATCACCGGCATGATCACCTGTGAGCTCGCCAACCGACCGCACGCGGGTTGGACCTTTCGCCTCGGCAGCCTTTTGCCGGTCACGGGCGTGCTCGGTCCGTTTCTCTGGAGCAAGGCCTCTTTCTGGCTCGCGGTGCCGACCTCCATCTTCGGCTTCATCCTCATGCCGATCGCCTACCTCACGTTCTTCCTCCTCATGAACCAGCGCCGCCTGCTCGGCGACGCCATGCCGACGGGCGGCCGACGCGTCGTCTGGAATGGCCTGATGGGGACCTGCCTCCTGATCAGCGGCGCCGCCAGCGCTTACATGCTCTGGGACAAGGGCGGGATCTGGGGCCTCGCCGCCGCCGGAACTTTTCTGGCCGCGGCCCTGGTCGTCGACCTGCGCCGGCGATCGCGATCCAACAATTCCAGGTAGGGTCGGCTGTCGGCCATCTATGGCTTCAGCGACGGATGGTCCTCAGCCGACCGCGGTCGCGTGAGGCTACGGTCTGGATTTCCGGCCGTCTATGTCTTGGCACCCCAGTCTCCGTACAGAAGCAACCGGTGCCGCAGTACCATGAATCCGCCGAACCGGAACAAACGTTGCCGCACATGTCGGCCACGCCCGGTGCGGACACGATAATCAGGGCACTGTGATTTCGAGCGGAGCGAAACCGGCAGCCACCAGCGTGATGACATCGTGAGCGGCCAGTGCGTCGATCGTCCACGACTTGCCCGAATCAATGACCTGTGGCGGCAGTTGGCGGATCTTCGGCTGATTGTGTACGGGTACGCTGACTCGGACGGTCGTCGTCACCGTCAGAGCATGGTCGGAGACATTCGTGACTTTCAGTTCGTAAAGGCCCTTGTTTTCGCCTGCGTCCACCTTCTTGCAGGCGGTCTTCACCGGCAGACTTGGCGCATTGTCGGTGATCCCAGCCGACGCCGGGGCATCGGCTGCCGTCATGACGGAGCCTGATGGGACGATCATAAGCAGAATTACGACGAGGATGCTGAACGCGGTTGAGTACATTGAAGATATCCGGGGTTAAGGTTGAAAGACCGCTCGCGGCCTGGAGCTCACGTTGGGAACCGTGTGCCACCGTTGTGGCAAATCACGGGGAGGGAGAACAAGGTGAATCGCGTGCGGCCCTACCGTTTCTCCCGCTCGAGGTTCAGCCACGCGACCTCGCGCGGGGTGAGTTCCACGCGCAAGGCATCGAGGGAACTCTTCGTCTCGGCAATCGTCCGCGGCCCGATCAGCGCGAAGCTCGGAAACGGCTGGTGCAACACATACGCGCCGGCGATCGCGACCGCGGAGACGCCCTTCTCGCGCGCCAGCGCGAACGCTCGCTCGCGGCGCTGCCAGTTGTCGTCCGCATACCAGCAACGCACGAGATCCGCATCGTCGCGCTGCTCCGGCGCGGCACGGCCGGTGAAGAAGCCGCGCGCCTGGCTCGACCACGCAAAGAATGGCGTCCGGGTCTTCTTCAACCACTTCCGCGAATCGGCATCGCTCGCGCTCAGGCATCCTCCCCACGGCGGTTCGACCATGCGCGCGAGGCTGAATTGATTGCTCAACGCACCGAACCCCGGCAGGCCCTTGCGCTTCGCGTAGCGATTGGCCGCCTGCACGCGCGCGATCGACCAGTTGGAGCCGCCGAATACCTTGATGCGCCCGGCCTGCACGTGCTCGTTGAGCACGTCGACGAATTCGCCCACCGGCACCGCGGGGTTGTCGCGATGCAGAAAATAGAATTCCACGCGGTCGGCCTGCAAGCGTTCCAGGCTCTCCTGCAACTGCCGGGTCAGCCCCTCGGGCGTGCAATACGGCGTGTGGCCACCCTTGCCGATCAGCACGACGTCGTCGCGCACGCCGCGATGCTTCATCCAATGGCCAAGCAGCTTTTCCATGATGCCGGCACCATACAGCCAGGCGGTGTCAAAGGCATTGCCGCCGCGCTCGAACCAGTCGTCCCACATCGCTGCCGAAGCCGGCATCGTGCGCTGGTTGTCGCACCCCATGACGAGTCGCGACACCGGCCGCGCGATCCCCGGAACTTCCGCGTAGCGCATCACTGTTTCCGCGCGGCGCGCCAGCGGTCGTCGCGCATGCGTGTGGCGCAAGTTCTCCGGCTTCTCGCTTTCATAGACGAGCCCCGCCGCCGCACGCCAGGCATCAAGCGCCGCCATGTTGCCAAGCGTGTCGGCCACGCTCATCTCCGGCACCTCGCGCGCGCCACCCGCCAGTGCGACGGCGAAGGCGTCGGCTTCGAGTCCATAGAGCCAGCCAATGTTTTCCACCACGATCCCCTCCGGCGCTGTCGCGCCTGCGCGATGCAGCCACAGCGTGGTCGCCCCGCCGCCGTGCGGGGGGATCCACGGCTCGGGAACATGCAGCCAGCCTTTTTCGCCATAGATCCGCACGCTGTTGTCCTGCACGAGGCCCACGCCGCACGAAACCTGCGCGAGCATGCCGCTGGCAAAGCGCAGCGTGGCCGCGGCCACGACATCGACGCCGGTCTCGGGGAAAAGCTGCCCCGTCCCGGTCAACTGCACGGGATCGGCGAAGGGTTTCCCTTCCGCGACCCCCGCCACGAGTCGGGCAAACGAAACGGGATAGCAACCCACGTCGAGGATGCCGCCGCCCGCGAGTTCGTTGGCCCAGAGCCGGTGCCCCGGCTGGTAGTCCATGCGAAAGCTGAACGTCGCCTGCACCAGCCCGATGTTGCCGAGCGTGCCGTCGCGAATGATCTCCACCACGCGCTTCGTCTGCGGGTGGCAGCGATACATGAACGCCTCCATCAGCAACACGTCGTGCTCGCGGCACGCCTCCGCCGCCACCATCGCCTCGGCGTGGTTCAGGCCGATCGGTTTTTCGCACAACACGTGCTTGCCGGCCTCGGCCGCGCGGATCACCCACTCGACATGCTGCGGATGCGGCGTGGCGATGTAGACCGCCTGCACTTCGGGATCGGCGAGCAACGCCTCGTAGCTCCCGTGCGCCTTGGCGATGCCGTGATCTGCGGCAAACTTCTCCGCCTTTTCCAACGTGCGGCTGCCAACCGCGACGACGCGGCCAAGTTGCGCATGCGCAACTCCGTCCGCAAACAATCCGGCAATCCAGCCGGAGCCCAGCACCCCCCAGCGCAAAGAATCGTTGGCCATAGGAAAGGAAGGTCGACCTTGCAGCGAACGAAGCCGCCGGCACGCCCCAAATGTCGGAGGATGGCAGGGAGGAACGCATTTCCGACTCATGGGCTCTTCGTCGAAAAGCGGGGCTCCGCGCTTCTTTCGCCTGGAAATTTCCACCGCGGGAGGACCCGCAACGCAAGGCAACGGCCGCAAAGGAGCGCAGGAGGCGCAAGAACACCCGATCGTGGCTAGCCGAATTGGAGTTCTGCGACAATTTGGACTGCAGAGGGAAATCAGTGCGAGAATGCACGATCTCCGCACCTGCAGCCTCGAGCGAATCCGTTTCCCCAGCCCGCCCCACACCTACCCGTGCGCGATCCTTCGAAACACCGGGTCACGGCTCCGCGTCACTACCTTCACCCCCTCAACACCCATGAAAACCATCCTGCCCTGCCTGGCCGCTCTCGTCATGTCGACCGCCTCGCTCTCCGCCGCCCCGTCCGTGCGCGTCCTCTACTTCACGAAATCGTCGGGTTACGAGCACAGCGTGGTCAAGTGGACCGACGGCCAGCCCGGCTCCAGCTATTCGGAAAAGATCCTGACGGCGCTCGCGCCGAAGCACGACTTCACGTTGACGTTCAGCAAGGACGGCAGCCTCTTCTCGGCCGACTATCTGGCGGGGTTTGATGTCGTGATGTTCTATACCAGCGGCGACCTGCTCAGCGTCGGCACCGATGGCCATCCGGCGATGACCGCGGCGGGCAAGCAGGCGCTGCTTGACTGGGTGCACGCCGGCCACGGCTTCATCGCCATCCACGCGGGCAGCGACACGTTTCATACCGGCGAGTCCGGTGGCGGCAACCCGTCCGAGCGCGCCAACCGCTACCAATTGCACGGCGCCGCCTCCGATCCCTACGTCCTGATGCTCGGCGGCGAGTTCATCAAGCACGGTCCGCAACAGGTCGCGACCGTGTCGGTCGTCGATCCGAAATTCCCGGGCTGTGCCGCGCTGGGCGATACGTTTTCCTGCATGGAGGAATGGTACTCGCTGAAGGAGTTCGCCTCCAACCTGCACGCCTTGCTCGTCCTTCAGACCAAAGGCATGGAGGGCAGCGAATATCAACGCCCGCCCTACCCGCTTGCCTGGGCGCGCTCGTATGGCAGCGGGCGGGTATGGAACAACGCCATGGGCCATCGGGAGGACGTGTGGGACAGCGAACGTTTCCAGGCGATGCTCGTCGGCGGCATCGCATGGGCCGGCGGGCGCATCCCCGCCGACGTGACCCCGAACCTCGACCGGGTTGCACCCCGGGCGAATACGCTGCCGCCGCCACCATCCAAGTAGAGCCTGCTTGCAGGCCGCAGAAAACTCCTCTGCGCCACCGGATCGCTTGCAAGCAAGTTCCTACAAGGAGACCTCCGACTGCATGGTTTCGGCTCAGAAGTAGTCCCTCCGTGATCTCGGCTCGAATCTCCGTGACCTCTGTGTCCACTCCTTGGGATGCGGGTGCTCCCGCGGTGGGATCGATGCAGGCCAGTCAATGACTCCGGTCGTTCCGACGGCGGCATGAACCCGTCGCCGATGGGTGAAAAATAGCGCAGGGATCCTTGCCCACCATCGTCATTCGCATGCAGGCAAGGATGCCTGCGTTACCGGCCGAATCCGCGCAGTTTTCCGAAGCGACGCTTTCGTTGCTTCCCGCCCTCCGCACTATCCGCTCGCGAGGGCGCCCGCCGGACGCGCTATGCTCGCCGCCATGGCCGTGGCCCTCGACGTGCGTGAGCTGACCAAGCACTACGGTGCAAACGCGGCCGTGCGCGGTGTCAGCTTTCAGGTTCAGGCGGGAGAGATCTTCGGCGTGCTCGGGCCCAACGGAGCGGGCAAGACCACGACGCTCGAATGCATCATGGGTCTGCGGCGGCCGGATGCCGGCGCGATCACGGTTGAAGGCATCGACGCGCTGGCCGAGTCCCGGCGCGCGCGCGCATTACTCGGCGCCCAACTCCAGGCCACCGCCCTGCCCGACAAGATCACGCCGCGTCAGGCCCTGCGGTTGTTCGGCGCGTTCCACCGGCCGCGGCCGGACGTCTCCGCGTTGCTCGCCGAATTCGCGCTGGACGAAAAGGCGGACGCCACGTTCGACACCCTTTCCGGCGGCCAGCAAAAGCGGCTCGCACTCGCGCTCGCGTTTGTGCACGCACCGCGCGTGCTCGTGCTCGACGAACCGACCGCCGGCCTCGATCCCGCGGCCCGCCGGGCGCTGCACGAGATCATCCTCGCGCGCCGCGCCGCCGGCTTCACGGTGCTCCTCAGCACGCATCAACTCGACGAGGCGGAACGGCTCTGCGACCGGCTCGCCATCATCGAGCGCGGCCGCGTCGTCGCGGTTGGCCGGCCGGACGAACTGATCGCGGCGGCCGGCGCCATCACCGCGTATCGTCGTCCGGACGCGTCAGCCGCTGGACGCGACGTCAATGTCTCGTCTGGCCGGAGTGCAAGCCATCACTGCCCAAGGGGAAGGCTGGGTCCTTACCACGAGCGACATCAATCGCGCGCTCATGGAACTCACGCAGTTCATCGCGCAACAGGGCAACGAGCTGCAGGACCTGCAGATTCAGCGTCCCTCGCTCGAAGACGCATTCCTGCAACTCACCGGCCACGCCTGGTCGGCCGCGGCGTAGGACATCGATGCTCGCCGGTCTCTGGCAACACTTCGTCCTGACACTGCGCCTCAACTTCCGCAGTGGTCGCGCGATCGCCTACGGCTATGTGATGCCGGTGATCTTCCTGCTCGGGTTCGGCAGCGTGTTTCGTTCCGGCGAACCGCTGCTGCTCGGGCAGATGGGCCAGATCCTCACCATCACGATCCTCGGCGGCGCCTGCCTCGGGATGCCGACTGCACTCGTCGCCGAACGCGAACGCGGCGTCTGGCGGCGCTATCAACTGCTGCCGGTCACCACGAATGCGCTGCTCGGCGGCGTGCTCCTTGTTCGCGTGGTCATCGTGACCGGCGCCGTGTTGCTGCAAATTGTGCTCGCCCGTTTGCTCTATGGTACGCCGTGGCCGCTGCATCCCGTGCAATTTATCGGCGCTTTTCTCGTGGCGATGTTCGCGTTTCTCGGTCTCGGCTTGATCGTAACCGCGCTGGCCCGCGACGTGCCCTCGGTGCAGGCCCTCGGACAGTGTCTGTTTCTCCCGATGATCCTGATCGGAGGCGTCGGCGTACCGCTGCCCGCGCTGCCGGAGTGGGCGCAACGGGTGGCGAGCTTCATGCCCGGACGCTACGCCGTCGAAGCGCTGCAAACCTGCTACGACCATCCCCACGGCCTGCGCGCCGCCGGCTTTGCGCTGGCGGCACTCGCGGTGATCGGGATTGCCGCGGGCGTTGCCGGCACGCGCGCACTGCAATGGGAGACGGGTCGCCGCCTCTCGCGCATCGCGCAGGGCTGGATCGCGCTGGCGCTGCTCGCGTGGGTGGGCGTGGGCGGAGCGGCGCTCGCTCTTCACCGCACCGCACCGCTCGAACTCACCGGCGCGGAATCGTTTGACGACATCACCAACACGCAGATCGCCGGCATCACCTACGACCTGTTGCCCGATGACAACGGCATCTACACGCCGCTCGGTCCGCCGCTCGCCGGACGGCGGCTGACCCATCGGATGGAGGAATTCATCCCGCGTCTGCGGACGTGGGGCCCCGGCGAACGCGCCGACATCGGGGAAAGCGTCCGCCATCTGCTCAGCGTCGCCGCGATCGCCGACATCACGCAGGACAATTCCGAACGCGAAATCGCCCGCGCCGTCTACGAACTCATGCGCGAGCGCCATGCCGATGACGTCCTGGCGCGGGCGCTCGCGTGGATCGTTCTCGAGCCGGAGGCTGGCACAGTGATCCGCGCCGCCCCGGAACTCGGGCTGCGCGGCGCCGCCGACCCGCGCATCATTCGCGAACGCTGCGCCTGGTACGCGCGCAAGTTCCTCGGGCGCGTGCTGGGCAAGATCAACGATCAACCGGCGGCCGCTCCTGCACCATGAGTGTTGGACACCCAATCAAGACCAAAGGGGTGCGAAGCCGCGCACTCCTGGACCTGGCGGAAATCCCGCACCGTCCCGCCGCGCGAAAGCGTCTTGGAGTGCGGCGCTCCGCGCCGCTTTCGCCAACGCTTCATCCCACCGCATCATGCCCGAGCCCCCGTCTCCTGAAGACACCCGTCGCACGTTCCTGAAGAAAACCGCCGCGGCCGCCGCGATCATGTCGTTCGTCGACTGGCGCACGAGGCTCGCGGCCGCCGACGCCCCGTCCGGCGCGTCGGCCTCGTCAGCCGTCCCCTGGTATCGCCGCGGCCTCCGCTGGGGCCAGACCAACCTCACGGAAATCGATCCCACGCGCATCGACATTCCCTGGTGGCGCGCCCACTGGAAGCGCACGCGCATTCAAGGCGTCGTCGTCAACGCCGGTGGCATCGTCGCCTATTATCCAACCGACGTGCCGCTGCACCGGCGCGCGGAGTTTCTGGGTGATCGCGATCTGTTCGGCGAACTCGTTCACGCCGCGCACGAGGACGGGCTCGCCGTCTTTGCCCGCATGGATTCCAACCGCGCGGACAAGACCTTCTACCAGGCTCATCCCGACTGGTTCGCGCACGATGCCGACGGGCAGCCTTACCGGGCCAACGACCTGTTCATCGCCTGCGTCAACAGCCCCTACTACGCCGGACACATTCCCGCGATCCTCCGCGAGGTCGCGACGCGCTATCATCCCGAAGGATTCACCGACAACAGTTGGAGCGGCCCGACCCGGCACCAACCCTGTTTCTGCACGAATTGCGAACGGTCGTTTCGCGCCCGCACCGGCGCGGCCCTGCCGCGCACCGCCAACTGGAACGACCCGCTTTACCGCGAGTGGATCCTCTGGAACTACGCGCGCCGGATCGAAATCTGGGACACCTTCAACCGCATCACCCGCGAAGCCGGCGGTGCCGACTGCCTCTGGGTCGGCATGATGGCGGGCTCGCAGAACTGGCAGGCGCGCGTGTTTCGAGACGATCGCGAGATCTATCGCCGCACCGAACTCGTGATGCTCGACCACCAGCGGCGCTTCGACGGTGAGGGTTTTCAGTCCAATGCCGACACCGGCCAGCGCATCCGCAGCGTCGGGGGCTGGGACAAGGTGATACCGGAAAGCATGGCGATGTATCAGCTTGCCGACCACAATTTCCGCCTCGCGAGCAAGCCCGAGCCCGAGGCGCGCATGTGGGTGCTCGAGGGGTTCGCCGGCGGCGTGCAACCGTGGTGGCACCACGTCGGCGCCGTGCAGGAGGACCGGCGCATGTTGCACACCGCGGAACCGCTCTGGCGCTGGCACGAAGCCCACGCGGAGTTCCTGATCAACCGCCGTCCGGTCGCGACCGTCGGTCTCGTGTGGTCGCAGCGCAACATGGATTTCTTCGGGCGTGACGACTCCGGAGCCCTCGTGAGCGATCCCTGGAATGGCTGGATGCAGGCGCTGGTGCGTGCGCGCATTCCCTACGTGCCCGTGCACGTCGATGACGTCCCCCGCCTCACCGGCGAACTTGGCCTGCGGTTGTTGCTCCTGCCGAACGTGGCCGCGATGACCGATGCGCAGTCCGCCGCGGTGCGCACTTTCGTCAGCCAGGGCGGCAACCTCCTCGCCACCGGCCTCACTTCGCTTTGCAACGAATGGGGCGAGGCGCGCGCGGACCACGCCCTCGCCGATCTGTTCGGGGTGCATGTCCCGGCGAGCCACAGTTGGCGGGACGACGTGAAACGTGCCACCCAGGCCAAGGCCTGGGCGCACACCTACCTGCGTCTCCCCGACGGCGACGCGCGCCACGACGTCCTGCGCGGCTTCGACGAGACCAACCTCCTCGCCTTCGGCGGCGTCCTCGAACCGCTCACCGTCGAAGCGGATACGATCGTACCCCTCACGTTTGTTCCGGCGCTGCCGACCTCGCCGCCGGAGGAGGTCTGGATGCGCGAACCCAAAACCGACATACCCGGTCTCGTCCTGCGAACCGGGAAGAACGACGCCCGCATCGCCTATCTGGCCGCGGATCTCGACCGGCGTTTCTCCCGGGACAACCTCCCCGATCATGGCGACCTGCTCGCGAACGTCGTCCGCTGGACTGCGCACGACGACATCCCCCTGCAAGTCGATGGCCGCGGCCTGATCGACTGCCGCCTCTACCATCAATCGGGCCGACTCGTGCTGCACGTCGTCAACCTGACCAGCGCCGGCACCTGGCGCACGCCCGTGCACGAATTGATCCCGATCGGTCCACTGCAAATCCGCGTGCGTCCGCCCGACGACGTCGCCGGCACCACCGTGCGCTCGTTGGTCACCGGAACATCACTTCCCACCACGGTTCGCGACGGCTGGTGTGGTTTCCGCATCGACACGCTTATGGATCACGACGTTCTCGTGGTGACCTAACCGCAATGCCTGGCTCCCGCAGCGATGTTTCCCTAACGGGATTGCACCTAACCGCACCATGCCACCTTTTGCCCCGCCACGATCACGCTCACCGGCGACAGCAGATCTGTCGGCAGCCGCGTAGCGGCGCGACTCGCCGCCGCGGGCTCACACGATTCTGACGGCATGAACGAAGCCGCAGCGTGGTGGCGCGAACATCCGGGCGGCCCCCACCCCCATTCATCATGAGCCAGGAACTTTGGACAGCGGTCGACCGCTTCATCACCGAACACCTCGTGCCCGCGGATGCAGCCCTGGGCGCGGCCCTCGCCGCCAGCACCGCCGCGGGTCTCCCGCCGATCCAGGTGTCGGCCGCGCAGGGCAAACTGCTGCAATTGCTCGCGCGCTCGATCGACGCGCGCGCCATTCTCGAGCTCGGCACGCTCGGCGGCTACAGCACGATCTGGCTGGCACGGGCCCTGCCGGCCGACGGTCGTCTCGTCACGCTCGAGTTTGATCCCAAGCACGCCGAGGTCGCGCGCGCGAACCTCGCCCATGCCGGAGTCGCCGCGCAGGTCGACGTCCGCGTCGGTCGCGCGATCGAGACCCTGCCCCAGCTCGTCGCGGAAGGCAGCGGGCCTTTCGATCTCATCTTCATCGATGCGGACAAGGTCGGTTATCCCGATTATCTCCACTGGTCGCTCAAGCTTTCCCGTCCGGGCACTGTGATCATCGCCGACAACGTCGTGCGCAATGGCGGCGTCGCCGATCCCGACAACCAGGACGCCAGCGTGCAGGCAGTGCGGCGCTTCACCGAACTTGTCGCGGCCGAGCCCCGCGTGAGCGCGACCACGATCCAGACGGTCGGCAGCAAGGGGTATGACGGTTTTTGCTTCCTGCTCGTGACGTCGTAGGATCGGCCAACGCGGAGCCAGCGACCAGTGACCAATCGCAGGAGCTTGCCTGCAACCGATGGATCTTTCACGGGGACCTAGCATCGCCTGCAGGCAGTCTCCTACACCGATCACTGATCGGGGAGAAAATCGGGCTACCCCCGGTTCGACGGCATCGCGATGGCTGGGTTGGGCGGCAGCGACTCCAGGCGGCTTGAGCAGACTTTTTTCGCGTCACCTGAAGGGAATGCTCCAAGGAATCACCCTGAAGCGCAGGATATTTCGCTCTCCGATTTAGAAAAATCGTGTGAAGACGTAATATTCCCTCGTGCCCTCCTCCAATCATCACACCCACGCCGCCGAAGCGGATGCCGTCGCGGACGCCGTCTGTCTTCGCCGGGTTGCTCAATGCCTTCTTCACCATGGTCGCCAGTTGGCTGCTCTACGGTGTCGTGGTGCATCACGCGATGCTCGCGGAACCCCAACCGTGGTGGTGCGTGGCTCCGATTTCCGTCACTGCGCTCACGACTTTCTTCGCCGCCTGGGCGGTGTTTTTCGGTGACCGGCTGGTGTGGCTGCGCGCGTTTCGGCGCGCGGCCCGGGCGGCGCGACGGTAACAATCCTCGACGATCGGGGCCGCGCGACTTTGCCCCGCGCTCGATGAAGCCTGCCCGATCCCGCTGGCTGAAGCGCCGCGTTGGCTAGGCTTTAGCCAGCACCGCCGCTCTCTCGCTCGCACGAAGCTCGCGCCAGGTCCCCGGCGGAAATGCCGCCAGCGGCATGGTCCACGCGCCGATGCGCGCCCGGAACAGACGCAGCGTGGGATGCCCCACCGCGGCCGTCATGCGCCGAACCTGGCGGTTTCTGCCCTCGGTGAGTTCCAGGGCGATCCACGCATCGGGTACATTTTTGCGCAACCGGATCGGCGGGTCGCGCGGCGGCAGATTCGGTGCCGCCGGCAGCCGCCAGGCACGGGCGGGCCGCGTGCGGCGACCGGCGATGACGACACCGCGCGCGAGCTGCGCCAGGGCGGCTTCATCCGGCACGCGCTCGACCTGCACCCAGTATTCGCGCACGTGACCGACCGTGGGAGCAAGCAGGCGCGCATTCAGGCCGGGCTCGTCGGTGAACAGCAACAGACCCTCCGAATCGGCATCGAGCCGGCCGATTGGATACACATCGCCCGGCAGGCCGAACGCCGCGAGGGTGCGCCAGCGCGAGCCCGGCTCCGGCGTGAATTGCGAGAGCACGCCGTAGGGTTTGTGGAACGCGAGCAGCAAGCGAAAGCGAGCAAAAGAGAGCCCGGTCGGTGCGCCTCAACGCCCCCCGGCCACGACGGCGGGGTTACCGCGCCGGTGGGCGAGATCGAGCCAGAGATTGTAGCCCGCGACGAACGCAGGAAAAAGGTTCGAGATGATGCCGACGGAGTCGTTCTTCCCGAGCGTGAAGTAGGCGAGCACGAGGACGCTCCCGCAAAGGCTCATGTACCAGAAAAGTCGCGGCATCACGACCCGGCCGGCGGCACGCGAGGCGTAGAATTGCACGAACCAGCGCGAGGCAAACATGAACACGCCGGTGTAGCCGATGAGCTTCCACGGCGTGACGATCGCATCGAGACCGAACGCTTGCAGATGAAACCAGACGTCGTTCACCCCGCGACGCTACGCGGAGCGCCGGCCGGGAGGGAAACCGAAAGCGGAGCGTCCCCGTCGGGCAGGAACCTGAACCGCCGGGTCGCAGGGCCGGTCTCCGACCTGCCCTGGAGCACGCGTTCGCCCCGAACGGCGCCCCGATGATTTCCGTCAGGTCTTGGAGTGCGCCGCTCCGCGCCGCTTTGGATCGCACAACCTGGGATTGGCAAGAATCCCAAGTGACGTGGATTCCCCCATCTCCTTTCAATCCGGATGCTACTCCCGAAACAGCCGATCCATCCAGCGATCGGGCAACAGCCAGCGGACCAGCAACAGGAACTTCGCATGCGCCGGTCCGGTGTAGCGCGTCCGCGGCCGCCGCGCCGTGGCGGCGCGCTCGATCAGGCGCGCGATCGCATCCGGCGGCGCCGCCCAGCTCCGAAACCGGTCGACCCGGCTTTCGAGCACCCGCCAGCGTTGTTCGTAGGGACCTTGATCACGGGCAAAATCCTCCGAGGAGCGGTCCGACGCGGCGATGAACTCCGTGGCGATGAAACCCGGCTGGATCACCACGACCTTGATGCCGGCCGGCGCGAGTTCGCCGCGCATGCCGTCGCTGATCGCGTTGAGCGCATGTTTCGTCGCATCGTAGATCGAGGAAAACGGTCGCGCGATGCGGCCGGTAACCGAACCCACATTCATGATGCGGCCCGCGCCCTGCCGGCGCATCACGGGGATCACGAGCTGACTGAGCGCGATCAGGGAAAACAGGTTGGTCTCGAAGTTTCGCCGGATGTCCTCGACCGGCGTGAGTTCAATGGGGCCGCGACGACCATAGCCCGCGTTGTTCACCAGAAGATCGATGCGCTGCCAGCGTTCCATGGTCGCGGCGACCCAGGCCTCGCGGTCCGCGGCCACCGTGACATCCCCGGCCTGCGCCAGCGTTCGTTCGCCCGCGGGATCGAGCTCGCGCGCGAGCGCCTGCAGCCGCTCCGCGCGCCTCGCTGTCAGCACCACCCGCCAGCCGGCGGCAAACAGGCGCCGCACCGTCGCCTCGCCGATCCCGGACGAGGCCCCGGTGACGATCGCAACCTGCTCGTTGATGACGGACATGCAACCGCGAGCATGCCAGGAGTGCTTTATGGCGGAACCCTGAAGTGCTCCCGATCGACCTCCGTTTCCGATGATCGCCCCGTCCTTTCGGGGGGTTCGACTGCCCGATCCCGGAAAACCTGCAGCCACCGATCTGGCGGATGATCCCGTACGTGCCTTCACTCTGTAAAGTAGCGCAGGCATCCCTGCCTGCATTCGGCGAAGATGCAGGCAGGGATGCCTGCGCTACTTTCGGAACCGTCGCATGAATGTCGTTGCGAGATGCGCCGCGACGCAACAATCCAGCTCTCCGGTTCGCGCGCCCCGTCGTCGGCGTGCGGCGACATGATGAGGACCGAATCTTTGAACGCCGCCCCCGTCTCCCGCCATCTGCTGCGCGCGCTCGGCTTCTTCGCGCTGTGGACGCTCGTCGGCCTCGCATTCGCCGGCCAGTTCTATCTTTCGAGCAGCCTGCTCGGGCGCACGATCACCTGGACGCAGGCGATCACGTATTCGCTCGGGGACTGGTATGTCTGGGCGATCCTGTCGTTGCCCGTCATCCGCTTCGCGCGGCGCTATCCCCCGGAAGCCGGCGTGTCCTGGCGGGTCGGCTTCATTCATCTCGGCGCCGCCCTCGTGTTCTCGCTCGCCTATATCGTGCTGCGCTCGCTGGTTGGCCAGGTGCACGGCTGGCTGATCGACGAGCCGGTCACGTTCATCGAGGTCTTCCGTCCGCTGCTCGTGAAGACGTTTCCGTTCAACCTGCTCATCTACGGCGTGATCGTGTCCGTCAGCCACGCGATCGACTACTATCGCAAGTACCACGAGCGCACCGTGCAGGCGCTCGAGCTGGAAAAGCACCTCACCGAGGCGCGCCTGCAATCCTTGCTGCGCCAGCTCAAGCCCCACTTCCTCTTCAATTCCCTCAACGGCATCGCGTCGTTGATGTACTCGGACGTCGCCGCCGCGGACAAGATGCTCGTGCGTCTCGTCCGAACTCCTGCGGCTGTCGATGTCACATTCCGGCGCGCCGCTCGCACCGTTGCGGGACGAGATCGCGTTCCTCGAGAAATATCTCGAGATCGAGCGCATCCGCTTTCGCGACCGGCTGCAGTTTCGCCTCGCGGTCGATCCCGCCACGCTGGAGGCCGAGGTGCCGAGTCTCGTCTTGCAGCCGGTCGTTGAAAACGCGATCCGCCACGGGCTCGAGCCGCACGCGCGCGCCGGTCGGATCGAAGTGCGCGCGGTCCGGGCCGGCGACGAACTCCTGCTCACGGTGACCGACAACGGCGGGGGCATGCCCGAGGGCGGATTCAAACGCGAGGGCATCGGCGTGGCGAACACCCGCGCCCGGCTTGCCGAGCTGTACGGCGATCGTCACCGCTTCGGGTTCGCCAACCACCCGGACGGCGGTCTCGTGGTCACCATCGCCATTCCGTTTCAAACCGCCGACGCACCCGCGCCTGCCGTGTAGGAGTCTGCCTGCAGGCGATTCGGGGTCGGGGGTTAGGACAGAGGGATCGCGTGCAAGCACGCTCCTACAAGGGCAGGGTTGTCACGTCTGGAAACGCAGGAGCCGGTTCGCCGGCGATTTTGTCTCTCCAATTGCGAGCAAGCGCGCTCCCACATTTCCTCGGAAGCACACCAGCCGTTCGGGTGGATACTGGACAAAAATGCGACTTCGCTTTCAGCTCGAGTTCGCCCAAGCTCCCCGCGGATCGTCATCTCCCCTTTCCCGTGAACCCACTGCGCACGCTCATCGTCGACGACGAACCCCTGGCCCGTGACCGGCTGCGGGCGATGCTCACGAAGATCCCCGACATCGCACTGCTCGGCGAATGCGGCAGCGGCCCCGATGCCATTGCGGCGATCCGCAGCGACCGGCCCGATATCGTTTTTCTCGACGTGCAGATGCCCGGTTGCGATGGACTCCAGGTCGTCGCGGAACTCGATGCGAAGGAACGGCCGGTGGTCATCTTCGTCACCGCGCACGACCAGTTCGCCGTCGATGCCTTCGCGGTGCAGGCGGTTGACTATCTGCTCAAGCCCTTCGATCTCGAACGCCTCCAGACCGCGGTCCAGCGCGCGCGTGAACACATCCAGGCCCGACGCACCGGCGAACTCGGGGCCCGCCTCGAAGCGTTGCTCGCCCAGGCTCCGGCGGCGGAAAGAAAACCCGAACGCCTTACGGTCAAGGCGGACGGCCGCGTCGTTTTTCTCAAACCCGGCGAAGTCGTCTGGGTCGAAGCGGCGGACAACTACGTCGTCCTCCACCTCGCCTCCAGCGAACGGCTGATGGTGCGCGAAACGCTGACTGCGCTGGAGGAACGGCTCGGCCTCACGGGCTTCGCCCGCGTCAACCGTTCCGCGGTGGTCAATCTGCACGAGGTGAAGGAGCTGCAGCCGACGTTGCACGGCGACTACACCGTGGTTCTCCGCGACGGCACCAAGATTCCCCTCAGTCGCAACCTGCGCGGCCGCCTCGACCAGTTCATGGCGGGGCGATCCTGAGCATTCGCAGAGTTCGGCCACGTTAGTTTCCGTTCGCTTCGCGACCGGTCCTCTCGCGCCTCCAGCGCTTGGAACGTGCGACGCACTCAAGCGCGGCTACATCAATGGCGTAGCCGCGTTTGAGCCCCGCGTTCCGAACGAAGTGACAGACGGGGCGCGAAACCGTAAGCATTCAGTCGAACCGCGATTACGCGCGTCGCCCAATCCGCCGATCGGTTGTAGGGCCGGACCTTGTGTCGGTGCCGTCACCTCTCGACGACCTGTCCGTCGTCGCCCGACGGGCGAAGTCGGAAGCGGCACGGACACAAGGTCCGGCCCTACAGATTGGACTGCACGAATACGGCTAAGCGAACCGGAAAAACGTGGCCGACCACACACACCGTGCGGAACTTTCGCCAATTCCCGAGCAGTGGCCAACGCCCCGCCCCAGCCTGCCGCAAGTCGCCACTCCTTCGCGACATTCCGCCCCAAAGGGGTTTTCATCGAGGGTATTAGCAACATCTTCCGGGGACTCCGACTCATCGGTGGAACCGGGCGAACCACCCTTCGCCACTCCACCCAAACCAATCCCCCTCCCTCCCCCGCCATGAAGATGCTTCGTGTGTTCTGGACCGGCGTCGTCGCCTGCGTGCTGGCCGGTCCTCTCGTTGGTGCGGACAATCCCGTCCTCTTTTGGAATGAACAGGCGCTCGACGCCACCCGCCTCGCGCGCAATCCGCCACCGGTGATTGCCCTTTGGTTCGGCGAGTATCACGCGGCCATCGCCGATGCGGTCGACGGCATCGACCGCCAGTGGGAACCGTGGCTCGTCAAGGAGAAGGCCCCCGAGGGCGCCAACCTGGATGCCGCGATCGCCGGCGCCGCCCACACGGTCCTGCAAAAGATCTGGGGCCAGCTCGCCAATCCGCACGTCTTCGATCTCGCCTATGCGCAGGCGCTCGCCGCGATCCCCGACGGGCCGGGCAAGACAGGCTGGCATCGCCTGGGGCGAAAAGGTCGCCGAGGCCGTCCTCGCCGAGCGCGCCAAGAGCGGCTTCAAGAAACCGCTGCCCGGCGGTTATGCGCCGAGCAACGATCCCGGCAAATGGCGTCCCACCGCGCCCGAGTTTCGTTCGGCCGTGACGCCGCAGATGGCGAACACCATCCCCTTCGTGATGGCGTCGCCCGACCAGTTCCGCGCGCCTTCGCCCCCGCCCGTGGGTTCGAAGGAATACGCCGAGGAGCTCAAGCTCGTGTCCCGCGTCGGCTCGCGCGACAACGCCGACCGCAGCGACTACGACACGCAGGGCGTCGTGTTCTGGTCGGACGCCCTCGGCACCGCCGGGCCCGCCGGACACTGGAACATGATCGCGCAGAACATCGCCCGCGACAAACAACTCTCCACGGTCGAATGCGCCCGCTTGTTCGCGTTGCTCAACTTCGCCGCGGCCGACGGCTTCATCTCCTGCTGGGACACGAAGTACTACTATAACGTCGCGCGGCCCGAGACGGACATCCGCGAGGTCGACAAGAAGACGAATCCCTACGTCGAGCAAAAGCCGGACTTCATTCCCAACATGCCGTCGCTGCCGTTTCCCTCCTACACGTCGGCGCACATGACGTTCTCCACCGCGGCCTCCCGCGTGATGGCACTCTACTTCGGCACGGACGACATCTCCTTCTCCGTCGCGTCGGACGGGCTGCCGGGGGTCGTCCGCAGCTACAAGAAGCTCTCTGATGCCTCCAAGGAAGTCGGCGACAGTCGTGTGTTTGGCGGTATCCACACCGCGCTCGATGTGCGAGAGGCGCGCAATGCAGGCCTGAAGATTGGCGACTGGGTCTTCGCCCACGCCCTCAAGCCGATCCAGCCATGAGCCGCCCGCTGGCCCCCACCAGCACCCGTGCGGTACCCGCGGAGGCGTCGGTTGCGTCGAGCTCGACCGAGGCCTGGATCACCCGCGTGCTGCCATGGATCCTGCGCATCGGCGTGGCGGGTTGCTTCTTCGGCCACGGCGCGTTCGGCATCATCACGAAGTCGGCCTGGCTGCCGTATTTCGCCGTCGGCGGCGTTCCCGAGCCGCTCGCCTGGAAACTTATGCCGGTGATCGGAACGATGGATGTCGCGATGGGGTTCCTGGCCCTCTTCTGGCCCTGCCGCGCGCTGTTCATGTGGGCGGCGGTCTGGGCGACGTGGACCGCCCTGCTGCGTCCGCTTTCGGGTGAGCCTTTCTGGGAGGCGCTGGAACGCGCCGGCAACTACGGCGTGCCGCTCGCCATCCTGTTCGTCGTGGGCGTCCACGGCCGGCTGTTTTCCCGGCTGCCGGCGACGTGGCCGGTCCTGGACTGCGCCGAAGCGGCGCCACCTCGCGTGGGTGTTACGTGGCGTCACGATCACGCTGCTCGTCGGCCACGCCGGTCTCGGCCTGTTCTCTCACAAGCTCGGCCTTGCCCATCACTACGCCGCGCTCGGCCTTGCCGACCCCGCGGATTTCGTCCCGGCCGTGGGTGCGTTCGAGTTCCTTCTCGCCGGCTTCGTGCTGCTCGCGCCGCGCCCCGAATTGCTGCTCGCCGTGGCGGCATGGAAACTCGCCACTGAGTCTTTGTTCCTCATCGCCGGTGCCCCCTTCTGGGAAATCGTCGAACGCTTCGGCAGCTACGCCGCCCCCCTCGCCCTTGCCGCGCTGCTGCTCCGCGCCCGGACCGAGTGTCCGGTGGCCGCGCCCATCCCGACCCAAACCTGAATCTCCACCTGGAGCCACCCACCATGCGAAACCTCCTCCTTGGCATCGCCGCGCTGGCGACGTCGATGTCAGCCCTCCCTGTCGCCATGGCCGCCGACTATCGGGTCGCGCCGTTGCAACCGCGCCCGGCGCTCGCCGCCGGCGCCAAGCCTTTCATCCGCCTCAGCCCGGAAAAATCCGGCGTCAACGTGCCCAATGTCTTCAACGACCCGCGCATGTGGGGCGACCGCTTCCGCGAGTTCACGCTCGGCGCGATCGAGACGGGCGTCGCCATCGCGGACTTCGACCACGACGGGCGCCCTGACATTTTCGCCGTCTCGAAGAACGGTCCCTGCGCCCTCTACCTCCAGCAGCCGGACGGTCAGTTCCACGACGTTGCGACGGCCGCCGGGGTCAGCGCCGGGCCGCAAGACGAAAAGATCGGCAAGACCGGCGCGACCGCCGTCGACATCAACCAGGACGGCTGGCCCGATCTCTATGTCAGTCGTTACGACGCGCCCAACCTGCTCTTCGTGAACAATGGCGACGGCACCTTCACGGAGCGCGCGCACGAATACGGCATCGACGTCAAGGACGCCTCCGTGCACGCGACCTTTGCCGACTACGACCGGGATGGGGATCTCGATTTCTATCTCGTCACCAACATCCTCGACTACGCGAAAAGCCCGCAGGGCCGCCGCGACTACCTCTTTCGCAACAACGGCGACGGCACCTTCACCGACATCTCCAAGGACGCCGGCATCTGGGGCCTCACGCCAGGGACACTGCGCGATCTGGTTCGACGCGCAACGGTGACACCTGGCCCGATCTCTATGTCGCCAACGATTTCGAGACGCCCGACCGGCTGTATCTGAACAAGGGCGACGGCACCTTCACCGACGTCATCGACCAGCGCCTGCCCCACGTCACCTACTTTTCGATGAGCGCCGACGCGGGCGACCTGAACAACGACGGCCTCGTCGACTACCTGGTCTCGGATATGCGCGACCGCACGCACGCCGGCTACATGACCGGCATCGAGGAAATCGGCCGCGGCCTGTGGGAAATGGAACGCGTGGCCGAACTCATCCCCCAGTACATGTGGAATGCGGTCTATCTCAACTCCGGCACCGACCATTTCGAGGAGGTCGCGCACCTCGCCGGGATGCAGGCGACCGGCTGGACCTTCGGCACCCGTCTCGCGGATCTCGACAACGACGGCCGCCTCGACGCGTTTTTCACCGCCGGCATGATCCGCAACTTCGTCGACGCCGACACCGTCGACAAGCAGAACCGCGCGCCCAGCCTCGCCGCCCGCGCCCAGGTGTGGAAGAACACGCCGGAGCGCAAGGAAACCACCGTCGCCTACCGCAATCTCGGGGACCTCCGCTTCGAGAATGTATCCGCCGCCTGGGGCCTCGATGAGAAGGGCGTCGCGTTCGGCTGCGCGATCGCCGACCTGAACAACGACGGCAACCTCGACATCGTCTACGCCAACTACAACGAGCCGCCCTACGATCGTGCTGCAACGGTACGGCCACCGGTCACCGCGTCGCGATCAAGCTCGCGGGGCAGCGCGCCCAATCGCGACGGCATCGGCGCCGAGCTGCGCCTCGAGTCCAGCGCCGGCATCCAGGTGCGCCAGATATTCACCGAGCGCGGCATCGTGGCGAGCGAACCCGCCATCGCCCACTTCGGTCTCGGTGAAGATTCCGCGGTCCGGCAGCTTACCATCCGCTGGCCGCGCGGCCAGGTGCAGGTGTTGAAAAACCTGCCCGTCGACCAACTCATCACGGTTAACGAACCGGAAAGATCCGCGGACACGAAACTCTCGCCCGCCGTCTTCACCTCGCCCGCCGAACCCCCATGCGCTCTACACCCGCGCCGATGACGCGCGCGGGCTGAAACACACGTGCACGCTGCGCCCGTTTGACGAGTTCACCCGTCAACGCCTGCTGCCGCGCCGCCTCAACGGACTCGGACCCGCCCTGGCCTCGGCCGACGTCAATGGCGATGGCCGCGACGATGTATTCATCACCGGCTCGGCCGGCGAGGCCGGTGCGCTCTATCTCGCTCAGGCGGATGGCTCCTTCGCCGCCGCGCCTGACCAACCCTGGGCCGACGTCGCCGAGGCCGACGATGACGGCGCCGCCTTCGTCGACGTCAACGGCGACCATCATCCCGACCTCGTCATCGCCGCCGGTGGCGTCGAGCATCCCGAAGGTGACGCCCTGCTCAGCGATCGTGTCTACCTCAACGACGGGCACGGCCGCTTCACGCTCGCACCCGCCGGAACGCTCCCCGCCGACGGGACCAGCACCCAGGCGATCGCCGCGGCGGATTTCGACGGCGATGGCGCGGCCGATCTGTTCGTGGGCGGCCGGGTGGTGCCGGGCAGTTATCCGAAGACACCCCGGAGTTTTCTCTATCGCAACGTCGGCGGAAAGTTCGTCGACGTCACCGATCAGGTTGCACCGGGCCTGCGCCACGTCGGCATGGTCACCGCCGCGAGTTGGGCCGATGTCGACGGCGACCGGCACCCGGATCTCGTGCTCGCACTCGAATGGGGACCTGTTGCCTGTTTCCACAACACCGGTCACGGCCTCGAGGATCTCAGCACGAAGGCCGGACTCGCCGGGCACACCGGCTGGTGGAGCTCACTCGCCGTTGCGGACGTGAACGGCGACGGCCGACCCGACCTCATCGCGGGCAATGTCGGCCTCAACACGAAATATCATGCCTCCGCCGATGAACCGACGGTGCTTTTCTCCGGCGTATTCGACGACAGCGACAAGCCGCACCTCGTCGAGGCGCAATACGAAGGCGGCAAGCTCGTGCCGCTGCGCGGCCGCAGCAAGCTCGCCTATGCATTCCCGTGGTTGCCGCGAAAGTTTCCGACCTATGCACAATTCGCCGAGGCCTCCATCGCGGACATCTTCGGCGCCGATCGCCTCGCCCACGTCGACAAGCTGACGGCGACCGAACTGAGCAGCGCCGTGTTCATCAATCGCGCGGACGGCACTTTTGCGTTCCAGCCCCTGCCGCGCCTCGCGCAGGTCGCGCCCATCAATGCCATCGTCGCCCGCGATCTCGACGGGGACGGCCACCTCGACCTGTTCTGCGCCGGCAACAACTTCGGCCCCGAGCCAAGCACCGGACGTTTCGACGGGGGCCTCGGCCTCTTGCTCAAGGGCGACGGCCACGGCGGATTCACCGCCGTGTCGCCCGCGGAGTCCGGTTTCGTCGTCACCGGCGACACACGGGCGGCCACGGCAGTGACGTTGGCCGACGCCTCGCAACCCGCGCTCGTCGTCGCCCGCTGCGAAGGTCCGGTGTTGCTCTACACCCGAACCACGAAGTAGCCGCCGCCGGACTTCCGGTTCCACCACACAAACCGGCCCTTCTGCTCGACCCTTTTTCCACCCGTCCGGGCATCCACCCGGACGAGTAGATCCGACCGACTCAACCTGCCTGCAAATCCACCACGCTCATGTCGCCCCAGCTCAGCCCACGTTCGCGCCGTCATGCACTCGCCGCCGTCACCGGCGGCCTCGCCCTGCTTGCCTTCGGCCTTGACCACGCGACCGCCGCAGACGCGGCGGTCCGCCCCGCATTTCAGTTCCTGCGCTCGCAAGAAGACTGGTCGATCCTGCCCCGGTTGACCGCGCCCGACAGCGATCCCTTCGACCGTCTCAAATTCATCCGCCTCGACGCGGACGGTTCGAACTGGGCCAGTCTCGGAGGAGACTTTCGCGCCCGGATGGAAGGCTGGCAGGATTTCAATTTTGGCGCGCCGCTCCACGTCTCGCACGCCGACACCTTTGTCCTCACGCGTTTCCGCGCGCACGCGGACCTCCACTTCGACGAGACATTCCGGTTGTTCACGGAACTCAAGGGCGCCTACGCCTCCGAGCGCAACCTGCCGGGCGGCATTCGCACCATCGACCAGGACAAGTTCGAACTCCAGCAATTGTTCGCCGATTTCGAGTTCAACCTCGGCGATCACGCCACGATGGTCCTGCGTCCGGGCCGCCAGGAATACGCGTTTGGCGTGCAGCGCCTCGTGAGCTGCCTGCCCTGGGCCAACTCCCTGCGCACGTGGGACGGGATCACCGCCATCCTCCACGCCGACGACTGGAACGTCACCGCATTCGGCGCGGAGTTCGTCCCCATCAAGGCCAGTGGCATCGGGCACGCGGACTCCCGGCAGAAACTCTACGGGATTTACGCGAAGCGCGTGGTTCCCGGCACGCCGGGCGGCCTCGAAGTCTACGCCCTGCGCAACGAGTGGGCCCAGGGTCTCACGTTCAACGGCACGTCCGGCGCCGACCGCCGCTGGACCCTCGGCGCCCGGCAGTGGGGGCCGATCGTCGCCCGCGCGGACTACGAGGTCGAGTTCAGCTACCAGCTCGGCCACACCGGGCCCGGCAGTGTCTCCGCCTGGTCCCTCGCCAGCCAGTTCGGGTATCAGCTTCGCGACGACAAGTCCCTGCGCCTGTGGGGCGGGTTCGATTGGGCCACCGGCGACGATGAAGCCGGCGGCAGCGTGGGGACCTTCAACCAGCTCTATCCGCTCGGCCACGCCTATTTCGGCGCCATGGATGTGATCGGCCGACAGAACATCATCGACCTGAGCACCGGGCTGACGTGGAAGGCACTGCCGAAGCTCACCGCCACCTTCGCCATCCACTCATTTCACGCCGACTCGACCGCGGACGCGATCTACAACGCGGGCGGTGGTATCGTGCGGGCGGGTGGCACCTACCGTTCCAGCGACATCGGCTATGAACCCGACCTCACGCTCCGGTGGACGGCCAACCGTCACCTCGTCGTGGAAGGCGGCGTCGGGCGTTTCTTCGCCGGCGATGCCATCCGCCAAAGCGGTCCCGCGCCGGACACCACCTTCGGCTATCTCGAATCCACGTTTACGTTCTAAGTCCTGCAGTGTTGTAGGGCCGGACCTCGTGTCCGAGCCGCAATAACCCGCAGCGACCGCGCAAGGGGGGCGGGCCCGCCCCTGCTCGCCTTCAAGATCGTAGCCGCATTGGAGCGCGGCGACAACGTGGCCACCCAGCCCTCCACGCACGTCCCAAACCGTAGCGCAGGCATCCCTGCCTGCATTCTCGCCTCCAGCCGTTGACCTTGTGTCCGGGCCGAACCTGCGCAAGAGTGGAACCCCTCATTCCAACCGGCCCCTCGCTTCACTCATGTCCAGCCGCCACCGCGTCCTTTTCGCCCTCGCCCTCGCTCCCCACACTCGCCCACGCCGCCAGTCCGCTCGCCGATGCCCCGTCCGCTTTCGTGCGCGCCTATGCGGATTCCCCCGTCCATTGGATGACCTGGGGGGACGAGGCCTTCGCCCGGGCCAAGGCGGGGACCAAGCCGGTGTATCTTCTCCTCGGCTCGTTCACGAGCGAACTCGCCCGCGCGATGCGCGAGCAGTCCTTCGCCCGCGCGGAAAACGCCGCCCTCCTCAACGACAACTTCGTGTGCATCGTCGTCGACCGCGACGACCGCCCGGACCTCGCCGCGTTTTACCAGACCTACCTCACGGTCGTGAAACAGACCCAGGGCTCGCCGTATAGCATCTGGCTCACGCCCGAACTCAAGCCCTTCGACGGCGCGAGCTACCTGCCACCCTCCGACGAATGGGGCAAGGAGGGTTTCACCAATGCCACCAAGCGCGTGCTCGCCGCGTGGCAGGCGGATCCTGAAGCTCAGCGCCGCAAGGGCGAGGAGGCGATTACGGCCATGGAGTCCGCCGGCGCGCCCTCCACAACCCCGCCGGCGATGGATCCGGCGGCGATCAAACAGTTGCTGGACGATAGCGCCGCCGGTTGGCGGGGCACCTACGACGCGGACAACGGCGGTTTCGGTGACGCGCCGAAACATCCCCAACCGGAACTCCTCCGCTTCATGCTGCATGCGGATGATGCCAGTCGCGACGCTGCCCTCGCCACGCTGCGCAAGCTTGCCGGCAGTGCCATCCGTGATCCGCTCGACGGCGGTTTCTTTCGTTACGCCACGGATACGGCCTGGAAGCTGCCCTACTTTCAGAAGACGCTCTCCGGTCAGGCGCGCCTCGCGCTTGCCTACCTCGACGCCGCAAAAGTCGCTGGCGACCCCGCCCTCGCCAAACCCGCCCGCGACGCCCTGACCTTCGCGCTCACGTTGGGCGACCCGCAGCACGGCTATATCGCCGCCACCGACGGAACTCCCGAGTCCGTCATGCCCTCCTTTTTCTGGACGGCCCAGGAGATCCGCGACGTGCTCGGCGGCGCGGAGGCCGAAGCCTTCCTGAAAGCGACCGGCGCAACCGCTGCCGGCAACCTCGCGTCCGACGCCTATCTCGGCATCGATGCGACCAGCAAGAATGTCCTGATGCATCCCGGTGCCTTCGAAAACAAAGAGGCGGCGGAACGCTTTACCCATGCCGCTTCCAGACTTTTGGAGGCCCGCCAAAAGCGACCGGCGCCTTGGCGCGACGACATTGCCCCAAGTGGTGATCACGGCCTCTTGTTATCCGCCCTCGCTCGGGCAGGTGCCGAACTCCCCGATCCCAAGCTCGCCGCGGCCGCCAAGGATCTTGTCGCCTACGTCCGCGACTATTTGCGTGCCTCCGACGGCACGCTTCTCGCCCGGGCCGGCCGCGCGACCCCCGCCTCCCCGCGCGACTACGCGCTCGTGATCGACGGGCTGCTCGCCTACCACGCCACCAGCGGCGATGCTGCGGCGAACGACCTGGCGCAGGAGCTGTTGCAGAAGCTTCTCGCCAACTACGCCGACGACACGTCGGGACGCTTCTTCGCGACGATGGCGAACGCATCCCCGGCCCTGCCCATCCGGGTCGTCGCGCCGCCCCCGGAAGGCCACGACCTGCCAGGAACGAGTTCAGCCGTCCTGTTGACGCTCGCGTCACAAAGAACCGGCGACGCCAAACAGCTCCAGGCACTCACCTCCCGGATCGCAGCCGACATCAACGATTCTCCCAACCAGCCCCGCGGCGATCAGTTGCTGGCCCTGCAAGCGTTCGCCCACCAGCCGTAAGGCTCCGCAACATCGCACCCCCGTAGCCGCCGACGTCAGGAGGCTGAACCCGCCGCACTCCCGGCTCCGCTCCCATCCGTGGACGTATCGCTCTCTCGCTTCCGCTTCCTTCCGCTCGTGCTCGCCGCCATGGCGCCCGGCGGTGCATCGGCCACCGATGCCCTGCCGCGAGACGTCAGCCAACTCATCGTCAGCATCGCGCCGGATTGGGATGCAACGCACGGCCAGCTCGCCCGCCTCGAGCGTGAGGCAGACGGCACGTGGCGCGTGGCATCGTCAGCGATCACCGTCGTCTACGGCCGCAATGGCCTCGCCTGGGGCCGGGGCGTCCTCGGCACCGACAAGCCCGGCCGCCACAAGCAGGAAGGCGACGGATGCACGCCGGCCGGCGTGTTCGCCGTGGGCACAGTTTATGGATACGCATCCACGCTGCCGGATGGCGCGGATTTCCCCTATCATCAGGTAACCACCGCCGACGCCTGGATCGAGGACCCGGCCTTGCCGGACTACAACCGGCACGTCGTCGTCGATCCCCAAAACCCGCCGCCGTGGTTCAAGCGCGAGCACATGCGGCTCGACGACTCCGCCTACCGCTGGCTGGTCGAAATTCGACACAACGCCGATCCGCCGGTCCCCGGGGCGGGCAGCGCCATCTTTCTCCACGTCCGCCGCGGCCCCGGGCGACTCACTGCGGGCTGCACCGCCCTGCCGGAGGATGACCTCGTCGACCTGATACGCTGGCTGCGTGTCGCGGCCCACCCCCACTACGTACTGTTACCGTGGGATGAATACGAGCGACTTGCGGCGGACTGGGATCTTCCTCCGGTCGAATTCGTTTACCTCCTGAAACCGCGGTAGCCATCGGAGACGCCGAGGTCCACCGCGAGCGGGCCTCGCGCCTGGCGGGCGACCCACCCTCGCCCATTTCGCCCGGAGCCGGTCCCCGCGATGATTCCCGGCGCACGCGCTCGCGCCGCCCCTCTCAAGCCGACTGCAACATCCGCTCGTCCTGCCCAACCTCGTCCAGCAACCGCCACGCGACGGGGACGATTTCCTGTCCTCCGCTCCACCATTGCGCCCCGGTCCAGACCGCACGTCGCACGGAATCATCCGCGAGGCGAACCTCCAACGGCACCAGTCGATCCGCCGGCAATCCCACCGCCATCCAATCAGCGTCAGCACGATTTGCGTTCATGATGACCTGCCCTGCGCAACCGGCATGCCGCCTCCACGACCCGCCTGCATTCATTTTCTGGAAGCCGGGCATCGATCAGGAACTTGCGTCGTCTTCACCGCACCACCGGCGGCTGTCCGGCCGCTTCCCTGCACGTGCACACTGCAACCCGGACTGCCGCGCAACCGGACAATTCTCCCTGTATCGCATCCCGAAACGACTCCGGTCGTCTCGAGCCGGCGACCCTTTCGGCGCACGCAGCAACAGCGATGTTCTCTTTACCCCGTATCCGCGCGGATTCGTAAAACCGGGTCCGAGATCGTCATCGGCGACCCCTGCCATCGCGAGGAGCCGTCACCTGACATGCCGGAGGAGTTTCTGCTGGAATTCCCCGCCTGCCTGGCCGTGCATTCGCCCCCTTGGTGGCGGCAACATTTCGAGAAGACGGGGTTGGCAGCGGTGGCGCTTTCGTCCCGGCACGGCCGAGGGTGGGAGTTCTGGGAGGACCGGGTCACGTACCCGCTTGAGAAACAACCGCCGGAAGAAATGAATTCGTCGCGACGGGAGATGGTCCATCAAATGATCCGGATGCTGAACCGCGATGTCGACGAATTCGTTTCCCACTTCATGCTGCAAGGGTGCTCACCGGTTGTGAGAGACTTCGGGACCGACCACCCCACCCTCCTGCCGCGGGATGTCTCGGGCACATCCAATTGCGTTCGGGAGCTTGAGTTTGATCGCTGGTGTTCGCACCGGTTGCCGCGATCGATGACCATCCGAAGCCTCGACCTGGACGAAAGGAACGGAAGCGAGTGGACTCGTGTCCGGCGTTGGGGAGGAACGGCATGATACAATTCCTGACCCTGTGCGGGAGTCTCCGATCGCGCTCCGCAAATCGCGCGATCCTCCAGGCGTTCGCGGAAGTGGTGGGATCGCGTGCATCGGTCACGCACTTTGCGGGCGTTGCCGAGTTGCCTCACTTCAATCCGGATCTTGATCTCGACCCCGCCCCGCGCGCCGTCGCCGCATGGCGACGGGCGGTGGCCGAAGCGGACGCGATGGTAATTTCCACGCCCGAGTACGCCCACGGGCTTCCCGGCGCGTGCAAGAACGCGCTCGACTGGCTGGTTAGCGATCCGGCTTTCGCCGGCAAACCGGTGGCGATTCTCCATGTCGAACGCAGTTCGTCGTGGGCCCTTGAATCGCTTAAGGAAATCCTCAAGACCATGTCGGCCGCGCTCGTCGAAGACGCCTGCATGGGGCTGCGACTCGGCACCAACAACGTCACCACCGAGGAAATCCTGCGGCATGACGAGCTTCGCGCGCTTCTCCAGATTTCATCCGGCGCCCTTCTCGCATGGACCGGAAAGGGTCCGGCGCCGGCGACGTGAGAGGATGTAATGGCAAGTGCGCGACAAGGGCGCAGGGCCTCTTGGTTTTGGCCCGCCAACTCGCGCACCCTTTTCCGACTGCGGCGGCGAAGAGTAGCGCAGGCATCCTGCCTGCTTATTTCCTCGGAGCAGGATGGAAGCCTGCGCTACTTTCCACGCGAAACAGAAGACCGTGGACAAGGGCGTGCACGCTTGCTGGCCATCAGCGGGACGAACGGCGGTCCGCCCGATGTCCGGCATCCACCGCGGGATTCCCGCACCGTGGCGCCGAACTACGGTCCGGTCACCTCGACGCGGAGGAAACGCCGGTCGAAGCTGTCCGCGGGGGCAAAGTCGCGGTAGGTGACGTCGGCGGCGTCGGGATCGCCGACCGGGACCAAACCCACCTCCCAACTCTTCAGGTCCGAGCTTGCCTGCGGCGTGAACACGACGTCCGACGCGGCCGTGTTGCGATGAAACGTGATCGCGAGATAGCGCACGCCCTCGACGGTCACGAAGCCCGGGCGTGGCGCCGCACCCGGGTCGGGGACGAGGGGATCGAAACCGAAGGCGTATTCGAGCAGGTTGGCGACACCGTCGCCGTCCGGATCGGCGTCGGTACCCCATCGCGTCGCCTCCTTCGAGGGATCGTCAAGTTCGGCCGCAGAAAAGTGTGCCCGCTGCCAGCTGGCGAGCGTTTCGATAATGCTAACAGTGACCGTCGACGTGACGCTCTGGTGCGCCACGTCACTGACGGTCACGAGCAGCGTGTATTTTCCCGGCTGGGCAAATCGCGCGACCGTGGTCTTCGCGGCGTTCGTGCCATTGGGCAGGAACACCACCGGTCCGGGCGCCGCGCGCTGGTTGCTCCACGTATAGACCAGCGCCCCCTCGCCACCGTCGCTGGCCGCCATGACGTCCAGATTCGAGGACAGCCCCTCGCCGATCACCGCGGGCGTGGCGCGGGCCGGTGACACGATGCGAGGCGGAGGAAAAGCGCGCGCCCCCCACGGCAGCAAGCGGTGACCCGGAACCGGCCCTTCAAAGACGCCACCCGGAAGTTCGACGCCGACGGAAACGTGATCGCCACCCGCGGCACCCGCCTTGTGCAGGACCTCGAGATACACCGGCGAATTCCGGACGAGGCGGACGGGAGCGGAACTCTGGCTGGCAAGCACGCCCCACTGGCGAAAGCCGACAACCACCGGATTCGACGCAAGCAATACGCGACCGGCCGGATCGGAACCCGTGCTCAACCACAGTTCGCTCGCGCTGCTCGAGGCGATGCGAAACACGTAGTCGCCCGAGGCCGGCGGCACGAAGAAGCCGCGCAGGCGCTCACCGTAGTTCGATTCCCCGTTTTCACCGACGCCGATTTCCAGCGCGCCCTCGAGATCGGATGCGTAGTTCGGCTGGTTCGGAAATCCCGTCGCGCTCGTGAGCTGGTGCACGCTGTCGCCCGCGAGGCCGGACCATATTTCCTGTGTTACCCCGTAGCCCGGACCCCGCGCGTAACCGACGTCGATCACGCACGTGGCGCTCAAGCCGTTCATGCGCGCCGTCGCGACAAAGCCCCGGCCCGGCGAGGTCGGCGAAAATACGCCGGCATGCGTGATCGTGCCACCTCCGTTGACCGACCACGAGACCCCGGCCGGCGCCGCCACGAGCGCATTGAACTGGTTGCGGCATTGCACGGCCAGGGTCACCGGCTCACCAATGACGGCGGTCAACGCGGCCGGGACGATCGTGAGCTGCACCGTCACCGCGGCGATGGTCACGGTGAGTTCGCTGCTCGCGCTCGCTCCCTCGGCGTCCGTGGCCGTCACCCGGATACGATAGGTGCCGGCGGCGGCAAACTGCGCGACGGTATCGCCCGCGCCGTGGGCGCCGTTGGCGGAAAACCCGACCGCGCCCGGAGCCGTGCCGACGAGCGACCAGGTGTAGCGCACGAGGGCATCGCCCCCGTCATCGGTCGCCCGCGCGGAAAGCTTCACGAACGGCCGGTCCAGGGCCCCGGACGCGCGGGCCGCCTGTGTGAACGTGGGCGGCCTGTTGCGGTGATCGGCGGCAAAGTCGATGCCGTTCACGTCCGTTGTCCCGACCGCGACCTCGCGGCTCGCCGGCACGAAGGTGCAGCCGTCGGCCGAAACGCTCACCACCTGGCTGCCTGCCGGGATTTCGTTCAGTGCATAACTTCCGCGACTGTCGGTGGTGGTGGTGGTCGCGCCCGCCTGCACCCGCGCCCCGGCCAGACCGACTGGACCGACCGTGACGAGGCCGTGAATAGAAACGCCGGTCGTTGCCGCCGCCCCATCGAGTGCGAACACGAGTCCAGTGCGATCACCGGTCACCTGGATGGGATTCGTGAACGTCACGGGGGAAAACCTCGCACCCGGCGCACTCGCCTCCAGGAACCACGTGCCCGCCGGCACCCCGGCGAGCGCGAACGTGTTGCGCGCCGTCGCCCCGGAGCCGACCACGGTTGACGTCGCGACGTGCCAGCCATCGCTGATCGTGACCGGTGTCGTGCCCGCCCCGGTGACTTCACCGGAAAGCGTGAAGGTCGTCTCGGTGATGGTCGATGCGACCGTGTCGCCATAGGCCACCGCGATCGTCTCGGGAGCGAACTGCATGCCCGCCGCCGTGGCCTGCAAGGTATAAGCTCCCGCCGGCACGCCGACGAAAGTGAACGCGCCGTTTTCGTCGGTCGGCTCCGAACGAGTGCCGTCGCCTACGATCGCGCCCGCCACGGGCTGGCCGTCGGCGCGGCGAACGAAACCGGTGACGCGCCAGCCTCCGGCCCGGCCGACAAAGTCAACGCCCGACGTTTCGCCGGCCACAATGATCGGATCCGCAAATGCGAGCGGTGCAAAGGTCCACCCGGCTTTCGTCGCGGTCAGACCCCACGTGCCGTTCGTCACGTTGGTGAGCGTGTAGGTGCCATCAGCATCCGTCAGCGCCTCATGATAGTTCACATCGACCGAGCCGAGTGCGGTCGCCACGCGAACCTCCGGCACCGGTTTGCCGGCCAGATCCAGCACCTTGCCGCTCACGCGCGATCCGGTGGCCGTCCCCGCGCGGACGAGCAACGAGGCACTCGCGGTTCCGCCTTTGCGGTCGCTCACGGTGACCCGCACGCGGTGGTCGCCCGCCGCACTCCACGCGTGAGTCACCGCGGAAGCGTTGGCGCCGATGGTGTGGTCGCCAAAATCCCACGCATACGCGAGGCCATCGCCGTCGGGATCGCTCGTGAAGGCGGTGAGTTTCACGCCGGCGCCCACGGCGACCTGCGACGTGGTGGCGGAAAGCTGCACCGTCGGCGCCCGATTGCCCGGGAACGGCCCGATCTCCACGTCGACGTCGAGCGACTCCGGCACGGTGCCATTCTTGTGCAGCGGCGTGACGTGGACGTCACCGATGGGGTCCGAGTAGGTGCGTCCGATCACGATTGCACTGTCGTCCTTGCCGCCGCTCGAACCGGAGGTTGTATCGAGCAACTGGGTGCCACCGTTGCTCGCATCCCATGCGTCCCAGCGTGCGCCGAGGCCGTTCATCAGCCAGGGGTTGGCGGCCCACCCCGGGTGCTGGCGAAACTCGAACCAGTAGTCCCGACCATCGCCGCGCGGCACGCGCAAGCCGTAGCGCAGCGCCGGATCGAGCGGGCCACCGCGATCGTGCGCGTAGATTCGATGCGTGCCGCTCACGAAAACGGAATCGATCACGCCCGCGGGCAGCCAGCCGAGGCGGGCCTTTTCCGCGGCATTGAAATGCCACGCGCCGGCATTCGAACGGCCCATCGTGTCGAAGTCGTCGCCGTATTCGCGATTGTGCCCGGAACCGAGGGGGGCGTCGGGATCGTCCGGCTCCCAATAGTTCGCGTGCCACAAGCCGAGGTTGTGCCCGAGTTCGTGCGCGAGCACGCCGGCACTCGAACTCTTGATCCAGCAACCGCGCACGCCCACGTAGCCCTGCCCCGAGAACGTGCCCGGTCCGCCATTGTAGCGGACGATCTCGAAATCGTAGTCGAGGTAATTGAACGCGGCGAGCCCGTCATTGTCGTCCCCGGTCGGGCTGGCCGCAATCGCGCGGCCGGCCTCCAGCATGTTCAAGGCATAGCCGGAGGTGTCGCTCGTCTGGTACCACTCCGCCGTGTGCGGCAGGGTGTAGACCGGCGTCACGATCGGCGTGATCGCGAGGGTGCCATACGAGTTTTCGCGCATGAAGGCGTCGGCGTCGGCGAACATCGACTGCACGCTGGTCTGGCTCTGCGGTTCCGCATCGTCCTCCTCGCCCGCGAAACGCAGGCGGATGACGAGCACGCGCTTGGTGACCAGAGAACCGGCCGCCGCGGTCTCGGCGGAAACGGTCGCCGTGCCGTTCTCCTGCGCGAACAGCTTGTCCTCGAGCAAAGCGATGTGACCCGCACTGCACAGGTAGTAGACATGGTCACCGGTGTCCGCGGCGATCACCGGCTCGTCGTTGGTCTTCTGGCCGGGACCGGAGGGTTGGCCGGAAATCACGCACAGTTCATCGACCTTGCGGCCCGGTGCCGGCATTTCGCCCGCCTCCAGGATGCGCACCGGGGAGTCGAACAGCGCCAGCCGCCCATCGATCTCGACCCCATGCAGCCCGACTCCCGACACGCTGGCGAGACCGGCGCGACGGCCGTAGACAAATGCCTCATACGCGCGTCCGTCGATCAGCGCTTCGCGCCGGATCGGCGGATCGTTCTCCGTGGCGATGACGCGAAAATCTCCGCGGCCGCTCACGGGTTGCTCAAGCCGGTCAACGACGGCATCCGGCAATCGAGCGCGCTCGAGTCGCGGCACGGCGAGGCGCAACGCCAACTCCGGATCGAGCGCGATGATTTCGCGAAGCAACGTCCGCCGGGCTTCGGCGGCTGCGACGCCTTCCGCCAGCATCGCTTCACGCTCCAGTCCCGTCGCGAGCGCATACCGCCGGCGCCAGTCCTCAAAGGCCTGAAAGGCGGCCGCGGGATCGTGCCGTGCCTCGCTGACCCGCGCGCGCAATTCCGGCGCCAGGGCATCCGCCGCAAACGGAACCGGGCGGGCGACAGCGACGTTCGATGAACTCGCGCCATGCCGCCATGCCTGCCACCAATGCCGGACGTGCTCGGGACCGTGAGCCTGGCGAAACCAGACGACGGCGAGCGCGATCACGACGGCACACAGGGCCGCGGCGGCAAACGGGAGGAGGCGGCGAAAAGGCTTCACGACACACGCAGGCAACGCGGCGCTGCGTTACGATGAATGCACGCCCCGACCGAACGAGCGCATTCGCCATCCGAAGCCCCAAGACCAGAACCATTTCCACATCGGGAAAAACCTGATGACTCCACATGAACCACATCGACGCGACGGAGGCCTGCCTGCGGGAGGGGCGCCGTCAAAAGGTTGCGAAAAAACGCCGCGGCCTCCCGGTGAACGCACGACGAAACCATGCAGTCGCCGAGGTGGTCGGGCGTCCCTGGGCCCGCGTCCGCATGACGCGAGCGAACGCGCACGGGACGTGCGCGATCGCCTTCCTGGCCGACACGTCGCCCGTGAGTGAATGAGGTTCCGCTTCAATCCCATTGTCACCGCACCATGAAAGCGGCGCGGAGCGCCCTCCAGGACGCTGTCGCAAATTCGCGGCTTCTTCAGCCGCTGCGCCCTCGCGAACCGTCGGTGTAGGGCCGGCCCGCGGGGCCATGCCACAGGTTTGCGCGGTGGCGGCACCGCCCAGGGGTCCGGCCGTGCGGACACGGCTCAGAAACGCAGGCGGTGCTCGACGCGTCGCTGTTGGGCAGCAGGAAGCGGCGGCAGGTCGGCGACGATGGTGCGCATCGTGTGCGCGGACGTGTAACGCGCGGCCGCGGCGCGCAGTTCGCGCCAGCGCGGCCAGTCGAGATCCGGCGCATGGGCGACATGGCGCATGAGGCTGTGCCATTCGAGCCGTGCGCGCTCGACGTCGCCCATCCGCAGCTCCGCCTCGAACATTCCCGGGCGCCGCCGGCCCGCGGCCGTTTCCGCGAGCACCTCGGCGGCGCCGTCACCATACTGAATCGGCAGGCCCCGTTCGAGATAACCCTCGTAGTCCGCCTCGCTGAACGTCGCCCGACAAACAACGCCGAGCCGGCTGCTGGCGCCCGCATGTTCGCCGAAACGATGACCCGCGCGCAGGTTCGCAAGGTCGTGCAGCAGGGCCTCGATGTCGTAGCTCTCGTCCTCGAGCGCCGCGGCGATCGCCAGCCCTTCCCCGTTGTGGAAAAAACTGAAGAGGATGCCGCGCCGCGTCGGCGTACCGGCGGCATTGATCAATCCCAGCTGCAGCCACGCCAGCGCCGGGCTGCGCTGCCGCCCGAGCTGCTGTTCACAAACATCGAGCTGCGGACACGCCTGGCATTCGACCGGGTAGGCTTTGCGCTCCGGAGGCGACAACAACACGGCGCCATGGGCATCACGATGGGCGTCGACGAGGGTCCCGCTGAAGTCCACCCGCGCGACGATCATGCCGTTGCGCTCCACCAACTCGTCGAGTCGCCCGCCTCCCGCCAGTTCGGGCACCAACGGGAGCACAACCTCGCGAAAGGACGCGTCGTCGAGCCAGCGCGGAACCGGCCGTGTATTCGAGCTGGTGTGACGATGCCGTCGTCCCGGCCGGTGGCCGTCGGCGTCCCGGTCCGCGATCCCGGTCGGCGGAGCCGGCGGGCTTGCGGGTGAACTCACCGGCGCCGCAGGCTGGAAGTCCGCGCTGCGCAGAGCCTGTCGCACGCTTTTCATCAGGATCAGTCGCGTCGGATTCGCGGCCTCGCGCGTCGCCAGCGGCACTTCGCGCCCATAGCGTTTCTCGCGTCCGCGGGTGAGCCGGCAGAGTTGGCCATGGCCAAAGCGTTGGGCCACCCCGGCTATCGCCAGCGCCGGGCGCCAGTGTCCGTCGACCCGCGTGAGGGCCTCCCCCAACGGGACGGGCGCGGGGATCGCACGCGGCTCCCAATGCCCGCGCGAGTTGAGCATCTCGACCTGGTTCGGCTGCGCGTGTCGCGCCCGCTGCGCATCGATGGAAATACCGCACGGCATGGGTCCGGTGGCGAGGCAGTGCTCGACCCCGAGCGGCACGACCTGGGGGCTGAACAACCGCGCCCCCAGCGTCGTGGCGGCACGAAACGGATCGTCGCCCGCCCCCACGGCTCCCTGCATCACCGCGAGCAGGCCGGGCCATTCGACGGAATTCGGCCGCCGCACATGCAGCGGCCGCGCCTCCGCCAGCCGGGGACGTTCCGGCGCGACCAGCACATAACCGGTCTCGTCGAGGCCGCGCCGGCCCGCCCGGCCGAACATCTGCAGCAGTTCGTCCGGACGAATCAGGCGCTGCAGGTTGTTGGCCGTGTATTCAGTTTCGGTGACGAGCACCGAGCGCATGGAAAAGTTGATGCCAGCTGCAAGGCCGGTCGTCGCCACGACCACCCGAAGCTGGCCCGCCTTGGCCAGTGGTTCCACGAGGCCGGCGCGCTGGGCGTAGCTCAGGCCGCTGTGATGAAAGGCCACCCGCGCCTTGAGCAGCTTTGCCAGGCGGTCGCCGGCAAGCGCCTCCTGCTCGCGCGTGAGCACCAGGGGATCGAGAATCGGCAGCGCGGCGGCGAGGTGCCGCGCCGTCTGCTCCGCCGCCTTGCGCTGCGGTGCGAAGACCAGGATCGGGCCAAGATTGTTGAGCAATGCGCGGGCGACATGGCGCGGCCAGAAACCACGCACGACCGGCGGCACGCGATCCGGCAGGGCCTCCAGCCACACCTCCTCGAGGGCAACCGGTCGCTGGGGATGATGGACGAGGATCGCGTCCCGCCCGAGCCGCGCGAGCCAGGCGCGCACGTCGTCCGGGTTGCCGACGCTGCCGCTGAGCAACAAGAGCTGCGTGCGCGGCGGCGCGAGCGCGAGCGCGAGCTCATAGTTCACGCCACGGACGGCGTCGGCGAGCATCTGGTATTCATCGATCACCAGGAGGTCGGGCCCGGTCCGGGCGAGGAAGCGGCTCTTTTGCGTCTCCAGCGTCGCCACCACCACCGGCGCATCGAGATTCTCGGCCACGTCGCCCGTGGCGATCCCGACGTTCCAGCCGCGCGTGCGCCACTCGGCGAGCTTGTCGTTGGCGAGCGCGCGCGTCGGCACGGTGAATACGGCATGCCTGCGCCAGCCGCGCTCGACCAGCAGTTCAAAGATGTAAGTCTTGCCGGCGCCGGTCGGGGCGTGGACCACGACATCGCGGCCCGCATCGAGCGCACGTACGGCCTCCTGTTGCCACAGATCGGGAATGCGGAGGTTGATCTGGATGCCGTCGAAGGGATTCACGGACGTGGTCTCAGGAATTTGCGGTCTGTTCCGGCCCCGGCCGATGCCGGCCGCCGGGGGGGACACCAGCAGGGAGGAGCCGGAGCAAGGGCGGAGAACGACTGCGAAAAGAATGACCGGGGCGGCTCGCAACCACAGCTAAACTTCGTTTTGCCGCCGCCGAAATAAAAAACCGGTATATGACCCATCCCAACGTCGGCTTCCGGGACGTGATCCTCGAGGCGCTGTCGGGTGGAGGGTTCCAGTTGACGGACCCCGCCACCCTGCAGCCGGTCGGCCGGATTGTTTTTCACAATCGCAAAGCGGCCCGCAACTGGGCCCACGGCCGTGGCCTGCGCCTACTCGACGATTCCGCTCCCGCGCGTCCCCCCGCTTTCCCCGCCCCGAATCGCTGAGCGCGCCGGCCTGGCCGGCGACGACTCCGCGGTCCGCCCAGCGCCCCCACCGGCGCCGGCTGATCGCAGCATGGTTTCCTCGCGTGGGGATGGACTCAATACGCGAACGGAAGCGGCACCTGCGGCGCGAACGGTGCGGGCTCGCCGGCGGCAGCCGGATCGTGGGAAAAATCACGGAGGGAGATGGTCCGTGCGATCGGCTGCCCCAGCATCCTGCCGCCGGCGGCGACCGGGGGCGGGAGTGGGGAAAACAAAAAACCCGCCGGTGCGAAGCCGGCGGGTTTTCCTTTGAAAGTTGTAACGGGAGATCGGTTACGAGACGTGGCTGTTGACCAGCTTGGTCATCTCAAACATCGACACGGAGTTCTTGCCGTTGAAGACCGGCTTGAGCTTGTCGTCCGCGTTGATCTTGGTGCGAACCTTCGCGTCCTGCAGTTTGTTCTTCTTGATGTAGTCCCAGATCTTCTTCGTGATCTCCGTCCGGGGCATTGGTTTGGCGCCGACAACAGCGGCGAGCTTTTCATCCGGGGTAACCGGTTTCATGAAAGCGGCGTTTGGTTTCCGAGCAGTTTTCTTTGGCATACCTCTCGGGATTTAAACCTGCGCCCGGGGGAATCAAGCAAATCCCCGAGGGAAAATGCGGAGTTTCTCCTCTGAAAATCGTCCGGAAACGGGATTGACGCACCCGCGGGCGCCGGTCAGCGCGCCGCGAGTGCGCAGTCGGGACACCGGCAAATGATCACGCGGCGAGCTGTTCGCGATCGCGACTGACCACGCGGGCACGCACGAAAATCGGGCGCGCCGGACGGGCGATCGCTGTCGCGACCGGCAGGGGCCGGGGTCGGCGGACCGTCCGATCCGACCGGCGTCGGGCCATCCAGGCGAGGGCACCGAAGCTGTAGATGGTCAACCCGCCGAGGAGCGCCGCCGCGAAGTCAGGACCGGCGTTAAACATCGGCAGGAAGACCGTGGCGAGAAGCGCGAGGACCAGGCCGGCGGGAATGGCCAGCGTCAGGAGCATCGTCGTGCGGGGAAGGGTGGCAGTTTTCATGCGACCGAGACTAACACGCAGCCGCCACAAACGATATTCCACCCGGGAGGAACCCGCCGGCTGGAATGGGCGCGAGCGGTTCCACTTTGGCGGAAGGCGGCGGCGACGGCGGGGCGACCGGCTCGATCAGCCGCCAAAACGGACGCCCTGTTCCTGCAGCTTCGGCACGAGTTCCGCGCACACCGCCGTCGAGCCGGCCAGGTATCGGACCGGTCGGGAGGTGAGGTCGAATTGCCGCAACGGAAAGGCAGGCGCATCGAAGAAGTGCACCTCGACGCCGGTCTGCCGGCAGAACGCCCAGGCAGCGGCGATGTCCCACACCCGCACCGTGAGGTCGAGCGCGGCATCGATGCGCCCCAACGCCACGTAGGTGAGGTGCAACGAACCGCTGCCGAAGGCACGCAACTTGTATTCGCCGAGCACGCGCAGCACGAGCGGCAGGTGCGCCGAGTCGACCGGACTGTGCATCGCGATGATTTTGTGTTCGCCCCCGGGCGCGGCGCACGGCGGCACCGGCCGGCCGTCCGCCAGCAGGCCGAATTCCGGGCCGCCATGGAAGAGCGTGCGCAGCCCGAGATCGTAGACGAACCCCGCGATCGGGGTGCCACTTTCGAGCAGCGCGAGCGAGATGGCGCACACCGGAATGCCGAGCGCGTAGTTGTTCGTGCCATCGATGGGATCGAGGATCCAGCTGAAGCGGGCCCGCAACGGCACCGGTGCGCTGCCCGGTTCCGTCTCCTCGCTGAAGAACTCGTCCTCGGGAAACTGGCCGCGCAATTCCGCAAAGACTGTCCGCGAGATGGCGAGATCAGCCGGCGTCACGCGCGTGCCGTCGTGTTTCCAGAGCGACTTCGCCCGCCCGAAATGGACGTGCATGTATTCGGTCCGCGCTCGAACCGCCGCCAACCCCGCCGCCATGCGCCGCGTGACTGCCTCGTCCATACCGGCAGCGAAACGTGATTGGCGCCGGATGGGAAAGGCAAAGTGTCATGCGCACCTTTTCCTGTTTCCCGGCGGCGAGGTGACGCTGTTCATCCTGCCGGATTACGTGCCGGGGTGGGTGTTTGCCGTGGTGTTTCTGCTGTATTCGTTCGGCGGCATGTATCGGCAATCCGACCACATCGGCCACGATGCGCACCTCGGCGGGGCGCTGGTCGGACTCGGCATCGCCACGCTGATGTTCCCGCAGATCGTCCTCCTGAGCCCCGGGATGCTTGCGGCAGTCGTGGGGATGACGTTGCTCTCCAGGAGTGCTGCCTTTGCAGCGCACGTTTTTTCGCAACGCGTTGAAAGCGGCGCGGTCGCACTCCAAATGCGGACGCGCCTTTCGGGCCGGGATCTGACTTTGAACTCTGACTTCTGACTCCACTCCGCCTTCCGACCTCCGGCCTCCGGGTCAGGGTTTGAGCACGAAGAACGATACCGAGCTGTTGCGCAGGGCTTCGACGAGCAGGGATTCGGGATGGTTTTCGAAGTCGCCGTAGATCGACTTCAACTGGTTAAGATTTTCGATCGGCTGGCTGTTGATCTTCGTGATGATGTCGCCGCGCGCGATGCCCGCCTTTTCGGCCGGGTAGGCCGGCTGGGTGCCGATCACGATCACCCCGTCATCTTCGGGCATGCGGTTTTCGCGCGCGAACGCCCGCGAGACCTTGCGCACGCTCATACCCCATTTCTCGAACGCCCACTCGTCGCCGACGCGGCTTTCGAGCGGTTCCGTGGTCACGTTTACCGCGAGTTCCTCGCCGCTGCGTTTGACCTTCAAGGTGAGTTCGCTGCCGACCGGTTGGTTGGCGATCAGGTTCTGGATCGGCGGCAGTTGCTCGGGAAAGCGGCCGTCGATGGGGATCTGATTGATCGAAAGCACGACGTCGCCGGGACGCATGCCCGCGCGCGCCGCGGGGGAACCCGGGTCGACGCTGTTGACGAGCATGCCGGTATTGAGGGCGAGTTCGAAGAAGTGCTCGAGGTCGCGCAGGGCGCCGGGGACAATGCCGATGTAGCTGCGCTCGACCCGGCCGGTCTTCAGGATCTTCGCGAGGACATCGCGCGCGATGTTGGAGGGAATCGCGAAGCCAAGGTTCTCGCCGCCGAGATAGACGCGAGAATTGATGCCGACCACCTGGCCGTTCTCCGTGATCAGCGGTCCGCCGCTGTTGCCCGGACTGATGGGGGCATCGTGCTGCAGCCAGGTGTTGAAGTATCCGGTTTCATAGCCGCGCACGCCATCCGATGCCTCGAAATAGCGGTCGGTATTGGAAATGATGCCCTTGGTCACCGTGCGCGTGAGGCCGAAGGGCGTGCCCACGGCAAACACCGTCTGCGTGGGCTGCAACCGGTCGGAGTCGCCGAACTCCGCATGCTCGAAGGCGAGCTTGCGGCGCCGCAGTTCGTCCATGTCGAGGCGCAACACCGCGAGGTCGGTCCAGTGATCCCAGCCGACGAGCGAGGCACGCACCCACTCGAGGTTGGGCAGCGTGACCGTGATCTCGACCGCGCGCGGGGAAGCAACATGGGCATTGGTGATCACGAGGCCGTCCTCGGAAATGATCACGCCGCTGCCGACGCCGGAGGTGAAGTTGGTGGCGCCGTTCTCAAAGGTCATTTCGCGCACGTCGATGCGCACGACGGACTGGAGGGCGCGATTAAAGCCCTGTTTGGTCGTGAAGCTCCGCCCGGGCAGCGAACCTTCCGTGGCGATGCATCCGGCCAGGGCGAGGCTCGCGACGAGGCCGATCGCGACGGCGTTCGCGCGAAACCGGAAGACGGGCCCCGGCGCAAGGCCGGTTCCATCTCGGGCGTCCGGGAGGGGGGTTGACGCTCCCGTGGGTTCTTTCAACATCGCGAATTTCTCAAATGGCAACCACCGGTTCCGACTACGACTTTCGTCGCATAGAGGCGACATGGCAGGCATACTGGGATGAGCGGCAAACATTTCAAGCCGGTGCCCCGTCGTCGAAGCCGAAGTTCTACGTCCTCGACATGTTTCCCTATCCGTCGGGTGCCGGCCTGCACGTCGGCCATCCGCTGGGCTACGTGGCCACGGATATTTTCGCCCGGTTCAAGCGCGCCCGCGGCTTCAACGTCATGCACACAATGGGCTTCGACGCGTTCGGATTGCCGGCCGAGCAATACGCCGTCGAGCATGGCGTGCATCCCGCCGTCTCCACGGCGCGCAACATCGAGGCGATGCGCCGGCAGCTCTATCGTCTCGGTCTCGCACACGACAAGAGCCGCTCGGTGGCCACGACGGATGTTTCGTTCTATCGCTGGACGCAGTGGATCTTCCTCCAGGTTTTCAACTCATACTTTGATCCGCTCGAACGCAAGGCCCGGCCGGTCGACGCACTGCGGGCCGCATTGGCCGAAGGACGCTATGCCGCGGATCCCGACGCGGGAGCGCTCGATGCCGCACCCGCCGATGCCGGCCGCGCGCGTGCGAACTGGAGCGCCCTCGGTGCCGCCGCGCAGGCTGCCTTCATCGATGCGCAGCGACTGGCGTACCTCGCCGAAGTACCCGTGAACTGGTGTCCGGCGCTGGGCACGGTGCTCGCCAACGAGGAGGTGACCAACGAAGGGCGTTCCGAGCGCGGCAATCATCCGGTGTTCAAGCGTCCCCTGCGCCAGTGGATGATGCGGATCACGGTCTTCGCGGAACGCCTGCTCGACGACCTCGCGCTGGTCGACTGGCCCGAGCCGATCAAGCTGATGCAGCGAAACTGGATCGGCCGTTCCGAGGGCGCGGAGGTGATCTTCGCCCTCCCGGACCTGCCCGGCGAATCGCTGCACGTGTTCACCACCCGACCGGACACGCTGTTTGGCGCGACCTATATGGTCGTTGCCCCCGAGCATCCGTTGGTCCCGCGCCTCACGACCGCCGCCCAGCGCGCGGCGGTCGACGCGTACCGGCGCACTGCCGCCGCCAGCAGCGAAGTGCAGCGCACCGACCTCACCCGAAAGAAAACGGGCGTGTTTCTCCGGCTCATATGCGGTCAACCCGGTCAACGGCCGGCGCATCCCCGTGTGGATCGCCGACTACGTCCTGATGGGCTACGGCACGGGCGCGATCATGGCGGTGCCGGCGCAGGACCAGCGCGACTGGGATTTCGCCCGCGCGTTCGATCTGCCGGTCGTGCGCACCGTGCAGCCACCGGCGGATTTCCAGGGCGAAGCCTGGGTGGAGGACGGTCCCGCCATCAACAGCGCGAACGACGAGATTTCCCTCAACGGCCTCGGGGTCGCGGCGGCAAAGAAGGCGATCACCGTCTGGCTCGAGCACAAGGGCCGGGGCCGGCGCGCGATCAACTACAAGTTGCGTGACTGGTTGTTCTCGCGCCAGCGCTACTGGGGCGAACCCTTCCCGATCCTGCATGGCCCGGACGGCGAACTCGTGGCGATCGACGCCGCCGAGCTGCCGGTCGCGTTGCCGGAGATGGCGGACTTCTCGCCGCAGAGCTACGCGGACCCGAGCACGCCCCCGATGCCCCCGCTCGCCCGCGCGCCCGAGTCGTGGCGCTGCGTCGAGCGCGACGGCCGGCGCCACACCCGCGAGTTGAACACCATGCCGCAATGGGCGGGCTCGTGCTGGTATTATCTGCGCTATCTCGATCCGCACAACGAACAGGCGTTCTGCGACCCCGCGCTCGAGCGCTACTGGATGTGTCCGAACGGCGTGGATCTCTACGTCGGCGGCGCCGAACACGCCGTGCTGCACCTGCTGTATGCGCGTTTCTGGCACAAGGTCCTGTTCGACCTCGGCCACGTTTCCACCCCGGAACCGTTCGGAAAGCTCTTCAACCAGGGCTACATTCAGGCCGCCGCCTTCACCGACGAACGCGGCACCTACGTGCCGGCGGCCGAGGTCGAGGAGCGCGACGGCGCGTTCTTCTTCCAGGACCGGCCGGTGACGCGCGAGTTCGGCAAGATGGGCAAGTCGCTCAAGAACTCCGTGACGCCGGACGAGGTGTGCGAGACCTACGGCGCGGACACCCTCCGGCTCTATCTGATGTTCCTCGGTCCGCTCGAGGCCATGAAGCCGTGGAACTCCAACGGGATCGAGGGCGTGTTTCGTTTCCTGCGCCGGATCTGGCGCGAACTCGTCGGTGACGACGGCCGGCGCGCCGCGAAGATCACCGATGGTGCCGAACCGTCGCCGGAAAGCGACCGCCTGCTCCACGAGACCATCAAGAAGGTCACGGAAGACCTGGAGAACCTGCGCTTCAACACGGCGATCGCACAAATGATGGTCTTTTCGAATCACCTGCAGAAGGTCGACACCATCGGCCTCGCGACCGCCCGCGTATTTGTGCAGTTGCTCGCCCCCTTCGCCCCCCATCTGGCCGAGGAATTGTGGCAGCGCCTCGGTGGTGAGCCCTCCATCGTCGCGCAACCGTGGCCGGAGTTCGACCCGGCCCGGCTCGTGTCCACAAGCGTCAAGCTCGTCATCCAGGTGAACGGCAGGATGCGCGCCGATGCGATGGTCGCACCCGACGCGCCGCAGGACGAGGTGGTGGCGCTGGCGCGAACGATTGACCGCGTGGCCGCCCACATCGACGGCAAGCAACTGCGGAAAGTCGTTTACGTACCAGGGCGGATTTTGAATCTCGTCGTCGGCTGACACACGCCGTCGGCCCGCCCGCTCGCCGCCATGAACATGCCTCCCTCGTTTCACCGCGCGTCGTCCTTGCTCCGCCTGAGCCGCAACGATGGATCATCGAGTCCGGCGGGCGGGCCGAACCGAAGCATCACATGCTGGACGCAGCCTCCCCGGTCCACGTTGGCTTCGTTTGCCCGCGGATGCACGACGGGAATTCGGCGGGTCTGTAGGGCTGGCCCGCCGGGCCATGCCGGAGGCGAAACCGCCCGGACCCACGGTCCGGCCCCACAACCGATCGGTGGCTTGGACCGTGAGCGCGATCGCGGTTCGACTCGATCCGTGCGTCTGGGAGCCTGCTCGTCGATCGCGGTCGTCCTGTTGCTCGCCGGATGCGGGAAGGAGGCACCGCATAATGTCACCCGCGCATTCGATTCGATCGAGGGTGGGCGAATCGTGGTCACCGGAGCGCATCCGCAGATCCCCGCGGATGCAATAGTGAGCAGCGAAGGCTTCTTTGAAGAGGCGCGTTGGGACGAGGCGATCCAGACGCTGCAGATCAAGGGCTGGGCACCGCTCGATGTGCGACCGGACAAGATCCGGTTCGTCCTGCGCGATCCTTTCGACCAGTTGCGCCTCGAGGGCACGGCGCCCCCGATCTTCACGCCGCAGGAACGGCCCGACGTCGCCGCCGCCTTTTCCCACAAGCCGGCCCTGCTCCACAGCGGATTCACCGCGAGTGTTCGCCTCACCAATCTGCCGAAGAGCGAGGACTGGACGGAGACCCTGGAACTCTACTGTCTCGACGGCGCAGGGTCGTGCTTCCGTCTCCAGCCAACGGTTGCACCCGACCGGCGCAGTTGGGATCGGTCTGCCGACCATTTCGAGGTTGTCCTGATGTATGCCGCACCGCAGCTGGAGCTCCCGCAGGACACACAGGGCAGCCTCGACGTCTGTGAGCCGGGGCCAAACGAAGACACGGCCCATCTCACGGGATGGGCGCCGTTCGACGGCCGCAATCCCCAATGCGTCCTCATCGTCCAGCTCGCGCCGGACCTGGCGCCGTCGTCGCTGCTGACCGCTTCCTGGCTGCCGCGGCCCGACGTCCGTGCCGCGGTCGACCCGCAACGCGAGGAACTCGATCGCTGCGGTTTCGGATTCTTCCTGCGCGTCCCCGGCGGACTCGATGCGCTCTACGAGCGCGGGGCCGTGCACTTGTTCGCGATCGATGCCGCCGGACATGCCGTGCAGGTTGGCCTGCCAGTGCTGCGGAACCGGTAGCCGGGTGCCATAACCTCCGTTTCCTTCCCGCGGGCGGCGGCGTGGCTCCGCCGTGCCGTTTCCACCACACTTCGGGCTGTTCTCCGGGCGGCATCACGTTTCACTGCGGGGTTTCCGCGGTTTCGGCCGCGCTGCTTCCAAGCCATCCTCACCCCCAAAAGGTCCTCCATGTCTGCTCCCAAGTCACCCGGTCTCGCCACCCGCGCGCTGCACGCCGGGCAGAAGATTGATCCCACCACCGGAGCCCGCGCGGTTCCGATCTACCAGACCACGAGCTACGGTTTCCGCGACGCGGACCACGCCGCCAATCTTTTCGCGCTCAAGGAACTCGGCTGGATCTACACGCGGATCATGAATCCGACGACGGACGTGTTCGAGCAGCGGATCGCCGCGCTCGAAGGCGGTTCCGGCGCGCTGGCGCATGCCTCCGGCCAGGCTGCAATCACCAATGCGATCCTCAACATCGCCGGCGCGGGCGATCACATCATCTCCGTCTCGCAGCTCTACGGAGGGACCTACAATCTTTTTCATTACACCTTCCCGAAGCTCGGCATCGACGTGTCGTTTGTCGACGCGCAAGACCCCGAGGCATTCCGGCGGGCGCTCCGGCCGAACACCAAGGCGTTTTACGGCGAGGGTCTCGGCAATCCCGCGCTCAACATCTTCCCGTTCGAGGAGGTCGGCAAGATCGCGCAGGAAGCGGGGGTGCCGCTGATCATCGACAACACCTGCCTCACGCCCATGCTCAACCGCCCCTTCGAATGGGGCACGAACATCGTGGTGCACTCCACCACGAAATACGTGGGCGGCCACGGCACGTCGATCGGCGGCGTGGTGGTCGACGGCGGCAATTTCGACTGGGGCAACGGCCGCTTCCCCGGTTTCACGACGCCCGACCCGAGCTACCACGGGCTCGTGCATTGGGAGGCGTTCAAGGCGTTTCCGCCCGCCGGCGATGCGAACGTTGCCTATATCCTCAAGATGCGCCTGCAGCTTCTGCGCGACATGGGCGGCTGCATGAGCCCGATGAACGCGTTCCTCATGCTGCAGGGACTCGAAACGCTGCACCTGCGCATGGAGCGGCACTGCGCCAATGCCGTCAAGGTTGCGGAGTATCTGGCCACCCACGACAAGGTGAAGTGGGTCAATTATCCCGGCCTGAAGGATTCGCCGAATCATGCCATGGCGAAGAAATACCTGACCGGCGGCTTCGGCGCCCTCATCGGATTCGGCGTGAAGAGCGGCTACGAGGGTGGCAAACGACTCATCAACGCGCTGAAACTACACTCGCACCTCGCGAACATCGGTGATGCCAAGTCCCTCGCAATCCATCCCGCCAGCACGACCCATTCGCAACTGTCCGCCGACGAACAGGTGACCAGCGGCGTCTCGCCCGATTATGTGCGACTCGCCGTCGGCATCGAGGACGCCGACGACATCATCGCCGACATCGAACAGGCCCTGGCAAAGGCGTAAGCCGCTCCCGGGGGCAAGGCATGCACGCAATGCCGCGCCCCGACTCGCCGCGTCAGTCCGCCAGATACGCACCCAACCCGGCTGACGTGAGAATCCGATGGATGTGACCTGAATGGCCGTCGACGACATACGGGGGAGCCTGTGCGAATTGGTATTTGCCGCGCGACTCCAATGCAGGTGCATCTCCGGGTTGTCGATGACGGCGGGGGCAAACATGCGCCGCCGAGTGCACGCACTCCAGGATGCGTCGCGCTACCGGGGGTTCCCCGAGTTCCGTCAGATCCTGGAGGGCGGTGCCCGGCACCCCAATTTTCGCAGGCTGGACCGACAAAGGGAGATGTGCTCCCAAAGCCCCGAAGGATTCCGCTTCCGTCCCGGGCCGAGAGGCGAGCTACGTGCCCACGCCGCCCTCGACGAACGCCACCTCGTCCGGAGCCAGGCGAAAATCCATCGCCCCGATGATGCCGTCCACCTGCTTCGCGGACCGGGCGCCGACAATCGCGCCGGTGATCGCGGTCTGGCGCAGGGTCCATGCGATGGCGGCTTCGCCGGCGCTCCGGCCATGGCGGGCAGCAACCCGTTTGAGGCGCCCGGCCATCGCGAGATTTTCCGTGAGCTTCGGTTCGCGGAAGTTGGCGTGTTGGGTGCGCCAGTCTTCCCTGGGCAGCGAGCCGATGCGTTCCCGCGTCATCGCCCCGGTCAGCAGTCCCGAGCCCATCGGCGAATAGTTGATCACGCCGATGCCGTGCCGGGCGCAGTAGGGAAGCAGTTCTTTCTCGGCCTCGCGATTGATCAGTGAATACGGCGGCTGCAGCGACGTCACGGGGGCGACCTCCTCCAGCGCGGCAAGTTCCTCGCGGCTGCCGTTCGAGACGCCAATCGCACGCACTTTGCCTTCCTTCTTCAACTTCGCCATCTCCGTCCAGCCTGCGATGGTCTCGGCGAGTTCATCGGCCGGCCAGTGGATTTGATAGAGGTCGATGGCTTCGACCTGCAGGCGGCGCAGGCTTGCTTCCACCTCCCGGCGGATCGACGGCGCATGCGTGGAGTAATCGATCTCTCCCTGTTCATTCCAGATCATGCCGCACTTGGTGAAGACATACGGACGCGGACCTGTCCATTGCGCCAGCGCCCGCGCCACCACCTCCTCGGAGTGGCCGAGACCGTAGATCGCGGCGGTGTCGATCCAGTTGATGCCAAGCTCGAGCGCGCGCAGGATCGCCGCGATCGAGGCGTCGTCGTCCTGTTCCCCCCAGCCAAATTTCCAGTCGCCGCCCACCGCCCACGCGCCGAAACCAATCGGCGTGATGGCGAGTTCGGAGTTGCCAAGTTTCCGAGTCTGCATGCGGCGCTATCGACGCCGACGATGCCTTCACGTTACGCCCTCGTGACCCATCGCCCCTCCGCGCGGGCAGGCGCACGGCCCAAGCGATGTTACGTACGTAACATCGTCTGGGCCAGGTTTGACGAGGGCGGTCACCGGGCGTATCGGGAATCCGGGTGCCGAAGGGGCCGGAGGCACGGGCGGGCTGACTTCTCACTCGTCTCGCCGACGGCCGCACTCGACACTGAGCACATGGATTCGCGTTTTCTGCCGCCGGAATTTGCCCGTGACCGACCGATCGCGGTTATCGCCGGCAAAGGCGACTACCCCGCGAGGACGATCGCGGCGATCCGGCGGGTGGGTCGGCGAGCGCGCCTGATCGGCGTGAAGGGCGACGTGTCCGACGAATTGCTGGCGTCGTTTGGCGAAACCGAACGGCGCGTGATCGATGTCGGCCAGGTGGGGAAACTGCTGACGGCGTTGCGCGAGTTTGGCTGCGCGCAGGCGATCATGGCCGGACAGGTGACGCCAAGGCGCCTCTTCCACGGCCTCAATCCGGACTTCAAGGCGGCGGCGATCCTGCTGAAGTTGAAACGCAAGAATGCCGAGTCGATCTTCGGCGCGATCGCCGATGAAATGGAGGCGATCGGCGTGACGCTGCTCGATGCCCGGGCGTTCCTCGACGAGCAGTTGGCGCACGCCGGCTGGATGACGAAGGGGTCCGAGAAGATCGACGGGGAGGACTTGCGACACGGGATCGAGATCGCACGCGAATGCGCCCGGCTCGACATCGGCCAGGGAGTCGTCGTGCGCAAGGGGACCGTGCTCGCCGTCGAAGCGTTCGAAGGCACGGACGACATGTTGCGGCGGGCCGGCACCTTCAAGACCGACGGCATGATCTTCGTGAAGACCGTCAAGCCGCGGCAGGATTTTCGCTTCGATGTGCCCGTGTTTGGCGAGCGCACGCTCGAGACGATGCGGGAAGCAAAGATCAACACCGCGGCGCTGGCAGCCGGTGACGTGGTGATCCTGGACAAGTCGGCCGTTCTGCAACAGGCGCAGGCCTGGGGCATTCAGGTATGCGGATTTGACAGCAGGGGCGCCGTCTGACTTGCGGCAGAGCGGTGAGAGCGCCTTCCGTCCTGGGCTGGGGAGAACCGCACGTCGGTGCCGTTTGAAGTGTCTGCGCCGGGACCTGCAGCACGGGTGTGTACAACTATGCCCGCCCAAGCTTCCCGACCCTCACCGCATTCGCCGTCGACCCAGGTGTGTTGCGCTGTCTCCGGGTCCGGCCGGTCACAAACCGGGATCGCGCGGTCGGCAACTTGGCGAACGTCATTCCCCGGAGGTCACCCACTCCCCGCTTGCCGGGGAACGGGGACGGCACATTGTGCACCTCATGAAGAACGACGTGGTGGAAGTGACGGTAAAAGGAGTCATGCCGACCGGGCAGGGCTGCGCCGTCTTTCTGGGCGACGAGGAGAAGAATTTCGTGATTTACGTGGATTCCGGCGTTGGCAACGCGATCTCGATGAATCTGCACGGAGTGAAGCGCGACCGGCCGCTCACCCACGACCTGATGGCGAGCATCTTTCTGGGTCTGGGGGTGACGCTCGAGCGCATCGTCATCAATGACGTGAGCGACAGCACCTTTTTCGCACGAATCATCCTGCAGATGGAAAATGAGTTGGGCAAAAAGATCATCGAGATCGACGCCCGCCCGAGTGATTCGATCGCCCTCGCGCTCAACCTCAAACGACAGATCCTCGTTGCGCGGCACGTCTATGACGGGGCGGAGGACATGACGGAAATCCTCGAACGCGTGCTCAAACAACAACAAAGCGGCGAAGAGCCGACGGAGTGACGAGGCGCGGCGCTTCGGCCCGCACGTGGTCCCCACGAATGCAACGAGCGCGGGCGGAGGCGCCGCGCCCCCATCCGACATGCCCACCTTCCCCCACCCCGGGCTCGCCCGCTTGCCCGCATTGATTGCACCCGGTGGTCCGGTGACGGCGCTGGCACCGATGCAGGATGTCACCGACCTGCCGTTCATGACGGTAATGGGGGAATGCGGCGCGCCGGACTGGTTCTTCACCGAGTACTTTCGCGTCACCGAGACCTCCCGTCTCGAGCCGCACATCCTCCGCTCGATCACGCACAACCCCACCGGACGGCCGGTGTTCGCGCAGTTGATCGGGGAAAATCTCGTGCATCTGCGTCGCACCGTCGAGGAACTGCGCCGACATCCCATGGCCGGGCTCGACCTGAACATGGGTTGCCCCGCGCCCAAAGTCTACCGGAAGAACGTCGGCGGAGGACTCCTGCGTGATCTCGCGCACGTGGATTGCATCCTCGGCACGCTGCGCGAAGTCGTCGGCGATGGCTTGTTCACGGTGAAGACGCGCATTGGCTTCGAGGACCCGACGCCATTCGAGCCATTGCTGGATCTGCTCAACAAGCATCGCGTCGATCTGTTGAGCCTGCACGGTCGCACGGTGAAGGAGCTTTACCGGAGCGACGTGCACTATGCTTTCATCGCGCGCGCGGTGGAGCGCGTGGCGTGTCCCGTGCTCGCCAACGGCAACATCACCTCCGCCGCGAGCGCAGCGCGTGTTCTCGCCGAGACCGGAGCCGCCGGCGTGATGGTCGGGCGCTCGGCAATCCGCAATCCGTGGATCTTTCGACAGATTCGCGAGCAGTTCGCCGGTGGACCGGTGAGTCGGATTTCGCTGCGCGAGGTCCGCGCCTATGTGGACCGCCTGTGGGCTGTAACGGAATCTCCGGACATCCCCGAGCGCGCCCGCGTCGGCAAGATGAAGAAGTACCTGAATTTCGTCGGCCAAGCGGTCGATCCCGATGGTGCGTTCCTCAACGACATGCGGCGGGCGCAAGCCGCCGGCGACCTTTTCGCCGTATGTGATCAACACCTCGTGCATGGCCCGCGTCAATGGTTCGCGGACGAGCCGTACGCCGGCGTGATTGCGCGACCCAACTGTGAGACACCGACCGGAGACGCCACGTGCTCGCTTGATACAGTGACGGCCTGACACCGCCGTCAGAGGCATCGAAGCCCAAGCCAGACGATCCTCGCGGCGCACGCCGACGGAAGCACCCCGCCCCGGTTCACTCCTGATCCACGGTGATGGTCGCTCCAAGCACGTGCGCCGTTTCCGGGGCAAGCGTCACGGCATCCTCGCCGGCGCAAACCGTCTCCACACAGACAAAGCCGGTCCATGCGGGGTCGCCGAGGTCGGTCATGGCACGCCCTTTTTCCGCGCCGGGATTCCAGACCACCGTCGTGCGGGAACCGGTTTTCGCCACGACGATGCGGCGCCTCCAGTTCGCGTCAGCGATCGTGCAAGGACGCGTGGTGTCGACGTAGGTTCGATCCACCTCGCCCGCAAAGGTCACCGGTGAGGCACCCTGGCGCTGCCGACCGGCGGGACCGAAACGTTCGACAAACGACGTGTGTTCCAAACCGTGCACCGCGATCGCCCGCACATCGGACACGGCAAAATACGTGTGCAACGCCGCTTCGAATGTGAACGGGAGCGCACCCGAGTTCCGCACCTCCAGTGCGAGGTGAAGTTCCCGTCCCGCGCGCACGGTCAGTCGCGCGGCAAACTCGTGCGGCCACGCCGCGCGCGTGGTCTCGTCGTCGCCGAGCACAAACGCTGCAGCCGGGCAGCCGTCCGGAGCGACGACGGCGGTCTCCAGCCGCCACTTCCGCACGCGGGCGAAACCGTGTTGCGGCGCCTTCGGGTCGTCGGCCTTCGGACCGAACCACGGAAACACGACCGGCACGCCGCCCCGGATGGCATGGCCGGGGATGAACCGGTTTTGCGGGCTCAGGAACAGGACGGGACGCGTGTGTTCCGGCTGCCAGTCCAGCACGTGCGCTCCCTGCGGGGCGACTTCCAGCGCAGCGTCCTTTCCGCGCAGGCGCACGACGTCGAGATCACCGCGATTCGCGTGCGTGGTGGGGGACGAAGTCACGAGACCGCTCAGTTCACCTGCGGATCGTCGGGTGCATCCGCCAGCAGATGGAGTTCCGGACTTACCCGGCGGATGATCGAACGCCACATACCCACGCCTTCATTCGCCCCGATGATCACCCCGTCGACCGGCGCCACCACCCAGGCGTGCTGGCGCAGTTCGTCCTCGAGTTGATTCTGGCTCCAGCCGGAATAACCGAGAAAGGCGCGAAACTCCACCTGGTCGCGTGTGCGCTTAAGTTCGGTCGCCTTCTCGGGGTCGAGTCCGAAGTAGAGTTTGAACACTCCCTCCTCGTCGGTGGTTTCCCAGGCGGAGAGGATCAGCTGTTTGTCTTCGACCGGTCCGCCACAGAAAACCGGGACGTCCGACAGCTCGCCCAGGGCGAAATCGCCGCTGATGTCGGCCAGCTTCCTGTGCAGGGGCCGGTTGAGAATCACGCCCATCGCCCCGTCGTCCGTATGGGCGGACAACAACACCACGGTCTTGCGAAAATTCGGATCGAGCAATCCCGGGTGGGCCAGGAGCAGCGAACCCGCCAGGCGGTTGGGTGTTTCGCGACGAAGCGGCATGTTAACGCGGCAGCTTAATGATGCCGACACCTGCCTCAACCAGAATGTCCCGAGTGAGCTCGTCGTTGCGGTAGTCGCTGTGGAACTTGACGGTGCGAATCCCGGCGGACGCCAGAATCTTCGCGCAATTGATGCAGGGATAATGCGTCACATACGCGATGCAGCCCTCGACGCTGATCCCGCGCCGGGCGGCATCGGCAATCGCATTTTGTTCCGCGTGCACCGTCGCCTGCTCATGTCCGTCGCGCACGCGCGAGTGATGTGGCGTGCCGGGAAGAAAGCCGTTGTAGCCCGCGGCAATCACGCGGTTTTTTTGTTCGCCGGCGGAGACGATCACGCAGCCGACCTGCAGTCGTTCGCACACCGAACGCGTGGAAATGAGGAACGCCATGGCCATGAAGTACTCGTCCCATGACGGACGGGAAGCCTGGGCGGCGGCGAGGGCGACGATGGAATCGAGAAATCCTGGAGAATCGCTCATGACGACAGCACGGCGGCACCGTTGCGCCCTCGCGTCCGGTTGGCGAACAAAACCCGGTCAGGTACGGCCCGCGCTCCCGCCGATCGGCCGGTGGACGAGGGCGTCTCTGCCCGTGGGCTTTGCGCGTGCCTGAACAGCGGCGGCCGGGACGCCACTCGCCTCCCGACTACCGGGTGGTTGCAGCGGTGGGATCGCTGCTTCGTTCCCGGGTCGGCGTGGCGGCGGCTATCCAGTTGTCCGTACGAAACGGAGCGGCAGGCAATCCCGCGGCATTCTCGAGCGTGAGCGTGGGATGGGTTTCCCACGCATAGCGAACCGCAACCGGTTTGGCGATTGCTGGGTGACTGACAATCACCGCGTTGTTTTCAATCCGCGCGTCGCTCCAACGAAACACCCGATCCGCACCGGCGATGGCAAAGCTGAGCAACGGACCGGACTGCCGCGCGCGCAAACCCGGTTCCGCATGATTGAACCGGACGTGCACGGCGTCATTCCTGATGTCGTGGCCCGCGAAGATCGGTCCGGAGGATGGCATGGAGCGCCCGTAGGCGACGGCAAGTGCGGCGAGCATCAGGCGTTCGGCGAGGACCCGCTTTTCGCGGGGCGTCTTCGAAGCGCGATCGCCAAGATCCGCGGCAACCGCCATGGCCGTCCGGGGAAACCGCAGGGCCTGGGCCTGGGCTTCGCGTAGCTCCGCCCACGCATCCTCGGTGGGATCGGGCCGCGGATCGAGGTAGCCAGCCAGTTGCACAAACAGGAACGGCAGGTCTTCGCGACGGAATGCGGTCCGCCAGCCTTTGATCTGCGCGGCGAAAATGGCGCGATAAAGGCCGGCCTGCGTGACGTCGTTTTCGCCCTGGTAGGCAATCACTCCCCGGATGGGAAACCGAACCAGCGGGGCGATCATGCTGTTGAACACGGCCGCGGGTGCGGACTCGTTCGGCGTTGCCGAGGCGATTGCCACACGGGAAAGTTCGGGAGTCGCCCGGATTGCCTCGGCCGGCACCCATGCCAGGCCGGACGAGGTCGAATGGGTCGCCTGAATAATGCCGATCGGGCAGTCCAGGGCCTCGAGCAGCATACGTGCGAAGTGGAAACCCAGTCCCGAGAACCCGGCCGCCTTCGCAGCGGTGCACTTTTCCCAGCGTCCATCGTATTCGGCGGTCCCGGAACCGCGAAACGGCATCGTATGCAGGCGGATCTTGGGCAGGCTGGCCTGCGCGAGCGCCGCGCGTGCGTTGGTGGTCTCGGCCAACGCCATGTCCATGTTGGCCTGACCGACGGCCAGCCACACGTCGCCAATCTGCAGGTCTCGTCGGATCAGTTGCCGCCCGGACATCGACACCGTCAGGGTGTGCGGTCCCCCGGCGGCCATCGGTTCCAACATCGCGAGCCAGGCTCCCTGCGAATCCGCCCGTGCCGTCACCTGCTGCCCGGCAAAGGAAAGCCTGACCGTCTGGCCCGGGACCGAACGCCCGTAAACGGGAATCGGGACTTCGCGCGGCAGAACCGCCTGGTCGGAAAAGAGCGGATGAAGAGAAATGGCCACGGACATGACAGTCGGACGCGACTGGGAACAAGCCAGCGGACCGTCTGGTTCCGAATCACGGGTTGGATTGCAGGCTGGGACAAGCGGATAGCTCGCTTGGGTTCGCCGTATCCCGGGATTCACAAGGGATTTGCATCCATGTGAGTGGACCGCCACACGGGCAAAAAAAAGACGGGAAGCCGTTATCGGCTTCCCGTCTGAAAACCACGAGTGGCACGCTTTCGTACCTACTCGCCAATAGTCGCGAAGAAGAAATGTGCTGAAGTTTTGGTCTCGGTCGTACCGGCGGGGGCGAGACTGAAAATGGGTTCCTCCGAGGGATCGCTCACCGGCACGACTTCGGGGGCACTATACGCCGCCACGAGCGTCTCATCGATCCGGAAATCCAACCGGACCGGATTTAGCTTCGATTCGTCGCCGGCACATCGCACCGGCGCCTCGTCGGGCAGCCGTGCCGCGACTGCGGTCACCGCCGCCGGCGCTGTCGGGTGCAGCCCTGTCAGAACCGAGACTCGCCGGGCGTAGTCTCGCGTGGATCTCACAGCTCGTCCGGAGATTGCACAACCCAGTCCACCATTCCACGCCATCGCGAGGCGATACGGCGTCGGCTCCCTGCCGGACGCCGCCAGGCGACGGTAGAGCCAGATGAAGTGCTGGACGGCAACATCGTGCGCGATCCTGGAGTTATGGGCATCCGTGAACGGCCTTTTCGTATAGCGCCTCCACGTCGGGCGATTGAACTGGTAAAGGCCGCGTTCACCAAACGGGCCAATGGCCATAGGATTGCCGCCGGTTTCAACCTCGGCGACCGCCTTAAGGAAAGCTTCGCGATCGATGGACTGGGCCCTCGCCGTCGCCATCCCCAGTCCCAGAATCGCCAACAACGCCCCGCGAAGGGCGGTTGATCTAAGTCGATGGAAGATATTGGCTTCCCAGCCTGATGCCACTGCGTTTGTAGTCATGGTCGTTCTCCGGTTGGCGAAGTTCAGCGCCGTCGACCCGCGGCAACCGCGGTGGGGCAGTGGCATTCCGCGCCGTGGAAATCCCGATACGGGGCGGCGTCGGAAACTGGCGCTGCATTCAACATGAGCGCCGGCTAGTGCACCCACCCATCGCCTGAGTCAAGTCGCAGAATTTTGACATATTTCCACAAGGCATTCACGCACCGAGGATTCAACCGTCGACTAACGCCCGAAGAAAATCCGCCGGAGGCACGTTCCCTCGCCCCGGGACCCGCGCAAGAACGCGCTCGCGAGCATTCCTTCCCGTCTGTTGGATCGGCGAAACCCCTCACCCCTCGTGGCCAAACTTACCGATCTCGTCGCCTACTGTCAGGAACGCCTCGGGGCCGTGGGTTTTCCCGACTTTCCCGGGGCCTGCAACGGCCTGCAGTTCGCCAATAACGGACGCGTCACGAGGATCGGGGCGGCAGTCGACGCCGGAATGGAACCGTTCCAACGGGCCGCCACCGCACAGGTCGATTTTCTGATCGTGCATCACGGGATGTTCTGGGAACCGCCACGTCCGTGGACTGGGGTCGTCCGGGAAAAGCTCGAATTGCTGGTGCGTTCAAACCTCGCGGTCTACAGCTCCCACCTGCCCCTCGACGTGCATCCCGAGATCGGGAACAACGCCCTGCTCGCGCGCCGCCTGCAGCTTGCGCCGGCGCGCGGTTTCATGCCCTTCGAAGGCCGCGAGGTGGGCGTGATTGCGCCATTCAGCGGTCCCCGGGCGGAACTGCGCCGGCGACTGGAAGCGCTGTTTCCGCGCCTCGTCGCGCTGGAGTTCGGTTCCGATGCGCCCCGCGAGGTCGCGGTGCTGACGGGCTCGGCGGCGAGTCTCGGATCGGAACTGGCCGCCGCCGGCGTCGACACGCTGGTGACCGGCGAACTCAAGGAGCACTTCTTCAACCGCGCCCAGGAGGAGCGCCTCAACCTGTATCTGTGCGGTCACTATGCAACGGAGGTCTTCGGCGTCTCCGCCCTGGCCGAGGAGCTGGCCGCGCGTTTCGGGCTTCCGTGGGAGTTCATTGCCACCCAGAACCCTCTCTGAAGCCGCTGCCCCACCCGATGCCTCATGAAAAAGATCGCCATCATCAACGGACCGAATCTCGACCGGCTCGGCCGCCGCGAGCCCGAGATCTACGGACGTGAGACGCTCACCGATCTGGAGGCGCGACTCCGGAAGGAGGCCGGGCCGCTCGGCGTCGAACTCACGTTCTTCCAATCGAATCACGAGGGAGCTCTGGTCGACCACATCGCGGGCCTCGGCGAAGCCGGCTGCACGGGTTTCATCCTCAATGGTGCGGGCCTCACGCATACGAGCGTGAGTTTGCGCGATGCGATCGCCGGTTCCGGGCTGCCCGCGATCGAAGTCCACATCTCGAACATCCATGCACGCGAGGAGTTCCGTCGCCACTCCGTCACGGGCGCGGTCTGCCGCGGTGTGATCACCGGACTCGGTTTCGACGGCTACTCGCTTGCCCTGCGCCATCTCGCCCAAGCCTCGTGACGCGCGTCACCGTCACCGGAATCGGATTCGAGCCGTCGCCCGTCGCCACCGACGTGAGGGCGCGGCTACACACGCTTCATCGATAGAGCTTGTCCCCGTTTGCAGGGGCACACTCCGTCATGTTCGCGGCGGCGACGAAGCGGTGTCTCTGCTTCCCGCTCGCCGCGTGCAAAGGCATCTCCAAGGCATGCATTCCTCTCCAGCGCAGGAAGCCCTACGTCAAACCCTTCAGCCACGCCAGCAACGGGGTGAAGCGCAGCACCACCTGCAAGACCGCACAGGCAGCCAGCGCCGCGGCCACGTCGTCGAGCAGCACCCCCATGCCACCGACAAACCGCTGCAGCCCGCGGATGCCAAACGGCTTCACGATGTCCAACAGGCGGAACAGCACGAACCCGAGCAGATACACCGCCCACGCCGGTCCGGTCGCGAGCACGTCCCTCAGGCCCAGAAAGACAAGCGGCATGCTTGCGAACTCGTCGATATTCACCTCGGGCGGATCGATCTTCGCGAGGCGCTTCTCGGCTTCGCCACACAGCGCAAACGAAAGATACAATCCGACCGCGGTGATGCACGCGCCGCCGAGAAAGCCCGCCGGTTCACACACCGCCGCCACCCAGGCCACCCCGGCCAGCGAGCCCCAGGTTCCGGGAGCGGGCAAACGTCCCAGCGGGCCAAGCGTGGCCACCGCCAGGACCCAGCGATCCGGCAGCCATCGGGTCCATCGCGGCTGGCGCCAAAACACGCGCATCGACGGTTCAGTTGGCGAACACGAGTGCGCCGTAGCGTCGGAAATAGCGCGCTCCGGAACTCAGCGTGAACACCGTCGCGAGCACGAACATCGCGAGTCCAAACAGATCCAGCCCGCGGCCGACCGGGTGCAGATCCAGCCCGAGCCACCTCGCCAGGTCGACCTGCGCGACCGGCGCGAGGAGGAATGCGCCCACGGCGATGATCTGCGTCACCGTCTTCTGCTTGCCGCCCCGATCGGCGGACACGACGACGCCCTTCGATGCGGCCACCAGCCGCATGCCCGTGATCAGAAACTCCCGCCCCAGGATCAACAGCACGAGAAACACCGGGATGTAGGCGGGCAGTTGCACGTAGCCAAGGTCGAGCGGCAGGCGGTTGCGATGCACGAGCGCGATCATGATGCCGAGCAAGAGCACCTTGTCGGTCACCGCGTCCATCAGGATGCCGAAGTTGGAAACCTGGCCGCGCTTGCGCGCGAGATACCCGTCCAGCCAGTCGGTGACGCCCGCGCACACGAACAGCACGAACGTCGCGGTCGCGACGCCGACGACATCAACATAGAGGAGGCCGACGATGAGGAACATCAACGGCACCCGCGACAGGGTGATGAGGTTCGGCGCGTTCATGCTGTCGTTGCCAAGGCGATGCAAATTGCCCACAAACCCCAAGGCAAATCCTCCGCCGCCACCGGCCGGCCCGCCGCCGCCCCATGAAAATCTGCATCTATCCCGGCACCTTCGATCCCGTGACGAATGGACACCTTGACGTCCTCGCCCGCGCCGCCCGCATGTTCGACCGGGTCGTCGTCGCCGTCGGCGGCCAATCCCGGGAAGAGTCCGCTGTTCTCCCTCGAGGAGCGCGTGCAGCTCGTCGCGGGCAACCTCGCGCCGCTGCCGAACGTCGAGGTGGCCACGTTCGACGGGCTGCTGGTCGAATACGCCCGCCAGCGGGGTGCGATCGCCATCATCCGCGGGTTGCGTGCACTGTCGGATTTCGAGTTCGAATTCCAGATGGCACTGATGAACCGGCATCTCGATTCCGGCATCGAGACGATCTTCGTAATGACGAAGGACGCGTACAGCTATACGAGTTCGCGCCTCGTCAAACAGGTCAGCCTGTACGGCGCGGACGTTGCGCCCTTCGTCCCGGCCAACGTCGCCGAGGCCCTGCGGCATCGCAAGGCGCCGCCCGGCGCGGACATGTAAGCTCCCGGCGATGCGCGCGCCGACGGTCGAGTCGCTGCACATTTATCCCGTCAAGTCGTGCCGTGGACACGCGGTCAACGGCGTCGACCTGCGACCGCCACGGCCCGGTCGGTGACCGTCGCTTTCTGGTCGTCGACGAAAAGGGTCGCTTTCTCACCCAACGCGACACGCCGCGGCTGGCCGCGATCACGCCGACGTTGCTCGCCGATGGAATCGAACTCGCCGCTGCCGGCTTCCCGTCGCTGTTCGTCCGGAAGCCGTCGGCAGGATCGCCTGAACGAGAGGTCATCATCTGGCGCGACACCGTGCGCGTCATCGATGGTGGCGACCCCGCCGCCTGCTGGCTCAGTGCGGTGCTCGCACGACCGGTTCGCCTCGTGGGCCTGGGTCCGGAGTTCGCCCGGCCGATCACGAAGGCGGCCGCGCAAACCGGCGACGAAGTCTCGTTTGCCGATGCCTATCCGTTGCTCGTGATCAGCGAAGCTTCACTGGCGGGCCTGAACGACCGGCTCGATGTTCCCGTGCCGATGAACCGGTTTCGTCCGAACCTCGTCGTGCGCGGAACACCACCCCACGCCGAGGACGCGCTGGCGCCGCATCCGCATCGGTCCGGTGACCTTGCGCGCGGCGGGTCCTTGCGCGCGTTGCGTCATTCCCACCATTGACCAGGACTCGCTGGAAGTCAGCCGGGAGCCGCTGCGCACCCTCGCGAGGTATCGCCGCGACGATCGCGGTGAGGTCTGCTTCGGCCAGAACTACATTCACGAAAGCAAATCCGGATGCATCAATGTCGGTGACGCCATTGCCGTGCTGGCCTGAGCCGCGCCGCATCAGTTGTCGTCGAGCAAGGGACGATACGTATCCTCCACGTGCTGCACCCAGGCCGCCACCCGTTGCGTCACCTCACGCCGCGCCGCCGGACTGACTTGTTTCACGAGATTGTGCTGTTCGCCCGGATCCGCCGCGAGGTCGAAGATCATCTCCCGATCCTTGGAGGCGTTGTAGATCATCTTCATGTTTCCGTCGCGATAGCCCATGAGGAAATCGGACCACGCGGCGAAAAAATATACCCGTCCCGTGCGTTGCGTGCTGAACAGGCTGCGCCCCTGCCATTCGGGATCACCCGGCAGGTGCATCAGGTCGGCGAGCGTCGGCACGAGATCGACGATGCCGCACACCTCCGGGTTGGTCTCGCCGTGAAAGAGGCCGGGCTGGATCAACAGCAGCGGGATGTGGATGTTCTCCTCGTACACGTGCGGCGCGTGGCCATAGTTGCGGTGCTGACCGAAGGCCTCGCCATGATCACCGAGCACCACCACGAGCGTATCGCGCGCGTGACCGGATTGATCGAGCCACGCCATGAGACGGCCGAAGGAGGCATCGCTCTCCGCCAGCGCGTTGAGGTAGCGGTTGAAGTCCTCATCTTCGGCGAGCGGTCGGGCTGGACCGGCCACCAGATACGGCACGTGCGTCTGGTTGGTCCACAGCGTCGCGAAGAACGGGCGGTCGCCGCAGGCCGTGAGCCAGCGGAGGAGGGACTCGACCGTCGCAAGATCGGTCGAGCCGGCCATTTCCTCCCACGGCGGCGGACCGATGCCGGGAAGCGGAGCGCGATTGCCCGGATCCTCGATCCGGTCAAAGTCGCCGGAATCCGCGAGGAACTCGTCGGCCCGCAAAAAACTCAGCGGAGCCGAGGCGAAGAATCCGGTCGCAAAACCCCGGCGACGCAATTGCTCGCCGATGCCGTCGAGTTTGATGTCGGGTTTCTGCGAGGTCGTGGGGCGAAAGGAGACGCGCGGATAGATGCTGTTGAGCAGTGCCACCAGCGTCAGGTTCGTCGCCGGCGCGTGGGCGTAGGCATTCGTAAACAGCACGGCATCCGCCCGCCAGCGGGCGAGTTCCGGCGTGGCCCCGTAGGAGGCGCCATACACGTCGGTGTACTTTGCCGCGAGGGATTCGTACACAAAGAAGATCACGTTGCGCGTGACGGGACGCCGCGCCGGCAGGGTCGACGGGGGCTCGCCCGGAGGCGACGGTGGCGGCGGATGAAAGTCGGCCGGCCCGTACGGCGTGGACATCGCAAAGGGCCCCGGTGACTTCACGGCGAGGACGCAGGACTTGAGGAACGCCCAGATCGGGTTCGATACGGACCCGGAATCCCAATCGCTGCGCACGAGCCAGCCATGGGCTCCGATGGCATAGACGGCCACGAGCACACCACCGGACACCAGCACGCCCCGCGCCCGGCGCCAGCGGTGGCCGTGACGTTCCGCCCAATGACCAAACCGTGCCAGCCCCCACGCGAAACACGCAAGCACGGCAAGTGCGCCAATTCCCTGCCATCCCGGCAAGGCCGCGGCAATCGCCAGCATCGCTTCCGCGCTGCGCAGGAAATCCGAATACCACAACCATTGGAACGTGAACGGCTGACCAAGCCAGGCGACCACCGGAATATTGATCAGGGCCGCGGCAAGGATGAACATCGCGATCACCATATGCGCGTGCCACACGCGTCGGGCCCGCCGCTCCACCACGCCGGCGGGCAGCCAGAGCACGCCGAGCATGAGCAACAACACGGCCGTTACGAACACGACGTCATACACAGCCGTGGCCAGCATCAGTGGGAACTGATGGCGCCAGTCCAGCAACGTCGGCCACAGCCATAAACCCGCGGTCTTCGCCCGGACCGGAACGAGCGTGGCCGCGAGCAGCGCGCTCGCCGCGACCATGCGAATGGTCGTGCTGCGCCGCACGGCGCGAGCGAAAATCGCCGGCGATTCCTGGGCAGGGGTTGCGGGAAACATGGGGGACTGACACTGTGACAGTCTCGTGACCCCGGCGTTACGGCAAGGATGCTTCGCGCCGTCCGGAGCACGCCCAAGGTTTGCGGAATATTCACGACACCACCGGTTTCTCACGTCGTCGCACCGCGTCCCTCAACCTCAACCATTGCCACGATGCATCTCGCACGCCGTCGCCCTTGGGAACCGACCGAGTCCCACGTCACCGAAGAAAAGCTCTACCACACGCGGCCGCGTCGCGAGTTTCTGCGGGCGCTCGGCGCCGGCGCCGCGGGCGTCTTGCTGAGTCGCTCGCTGCCTGGCGCGACCGCGGGATTTCCTGACACGGAAAACCCCAAGTACCCCGCGTCCGCCCTCTCCCCGACCGCCTACGATACGATCACGAGCTACAATAATTTCTACGAGTTCGGGACCGGGAAAGGTGACCCGAAGGAATACGCCAACCGCGGCTGGACCACGGAACCATGGACCCTCGAACTGACCGGCCGGATCCGCAATCCCGGCAAGCACGACGTCAACGAGCTGATCGGCAAACTGGGCGGCATTGAACAGCGCGTCTACCGCCATCGCTGCGTGGAGGCGTGGTCGATGGTGATACCGTGGGACGGCTTTCCGCTCGCGAAGCTGGTCGCACTGGCCGATCCGACCGGCGATGCGAAATATCTCAAGTTCACGTCGTTCCTCGACGCGAAACACGCGATTGGCCAGCGCGAGCGCAACCTCGACTATCCCTACGTCGAGGGATTGCGGCTGGACGAGGCGAACCACGAACTCGCCTTCATCGCGACGGGAATTTATGGTAAGCCGATCCCGAATCAGAACGGTGCGCCGTTGCGGCTCGTCGTGCCGTGGAAGTACGGCTTCAAGGGCATCAAGTCGATCGTGAAGATCGAGTTCACCGCGAAGCAGCCCATCAACACCTGGAATGCGATGGCGCCGAACGAATACGGGTTCTACGCCAACGTGAATCCGCACGTGGATCATCCCCGCTGGTCGCAGGCGTCCGAGCGCGTGATCGGCGCGGGCTTCTTCGCGGGCAAACAGCCGACGCTCATGTTCAATGGCTACGAGGAACAAGTGGCCCCGCTCTATGCCGGACTCGACCTGCGCGAGAACTACTGACGTCGACACGCCGCGGCACCCGCGATCGTCGGCGTCCGCGAGTCGTCGCAAGTCGCCGGGGCCTGGATCCCGCGCCATGGTTCTGCTCGAACGGCTCCTGCGCGCGAAACCGTTCGTTCTCGCCCTCATCATCCTGCCGGGCCTTTGGCCGATCTGGCCGTTTTTCATCGTCCCCAACGCCACCGTCCTCGCGGATCCGCCCAAGTACCTGCTGCATCACCTCGGGTTCACTGCGGCCGTCCTGCTGGCGATTGTCTTGAGTTTCTCGCCGTTGCGCGCGGCGTTTCCCCGTTCCCGCCTCACGGCGGTGCTGCAGCGACATCGCCGGCTCGTGGGGGTGAGCACGTTTGTCTACGCCGCGCTGCACGTGACGATGCACTTCATCTATGAGGGCGGCTTCGGCACGTTCGTCACCGACTGGAAGAAGCCCTTCATCACGGTCGGCGTGATCGCGTTCACGATCCTGAGCTTGCTGGCCGCGACGAGCTTCAACGCCGCCATCCGCTGGCTTGGTGCCCGCCGCTGGAAATGGCTGCATCGTCTCGTTTATGTTGCCGCCGGTCTCGTCGTCTATCACCAGATTTCCGCCCGCAAGGTCTTCCCCATGCAAGTCGTCTGGATCTTCGGCCCGCTGCTCGCGCTGGAACTCTGGCGGATCATCCGGACCCGGGTTCGGCGCGCCTGATTTCCCGACTACGCCGCCTTTCGCCGCCACGGCTGAGCCGAGGCTGCCTCCTGGCGGAGCTTTCCGGCGGCACGCGTGGCAGCCGCTCTCCGGCATTTTCCGTGCCGGCATCGCAAATAGTGGGGGCGCGCATGGACGTTATTTGCATGTCTTCAACCCTCGGCCGTCGTGTGATCGCGCTCTAGCTTCCGACGGACTGACCGATATACTGTGGGAGTTACCCAGTCAGAGTCCGCTCGCCGGACATTGACCGACGAAAAAAACCACTGTGTGTGGTCACGGGTTCGTCCCGATCTCAGCAACATCCGCCGCCAGCCCCAGGCTGAGCGGCGGAAGTTCTTTTGCCCTGCGGCCATGCCCGGGCTGCACGTCGCTCCCGTCCCGGAGGGACATCCGCCGGCTCCCGCGGGTGGGTCCGGCCGCCCGGATCGCAACGCTCCATCTCGCTCACGGTCAATGCGGCGGCACCCGTCATCGCCCAAACCATTCATCTCAACCCACCACGGTCCGATATACCGGGAAGGAAACCCGTCCCATTGAAACCATGAGAGTCATCCGAGTCCTGGAAGCCGCCTGTGTCGCGGCGGTGGTGATGTGCGCCCCCGCCCTTACCGCCCGCGCCGCTTCGAACATGAGCTTCGGGATCACGGTCGGCACGGAACTGCCGCGCGACGCGGATACGGTGCGTGTCGGTCGCGAGACGTTCCACGTCTACCATGGTTCATTCTACCAACATGTGAAGATCGGATACGTGCTGGTGCCCGCTCCCCTCAACGCGACGATCGGCGAGCTTCCGCGCGGTGCGAACAGGTTCAAGATCGGCCGCACCACGTACTACCGGCATGCCGGCGTGTATTTTCGCGCGACCGGTCGCCACTTTCGGGTGTGCGCGAAACCCGCCGCGGCCCCGCCCGAGGAGATGGTCGCCGAGTCCGAGACGGCGCCCCAACTCTTCGTGCAGCTCGGTGACGACACCTACATTTTCCAGGACGGCAGGTTTTATCTACAATCCTCCGATGGCCTGCTGGGGCGGTCGATTCCAATGGGCGCGATAGCCAAGGACTTTCCCCGGGAGGCGATGAGCGTGTGGTTCCGCGACCGCGAATTCTTTGAATGCAACGGCGTGTTCTTCCAGGAAAGTCCGCAGGGCTTCAAGGTCGTGCCGCCGCCGTGGCAAAAGCGGACGGTCGTCACCGACGACACCCTCGCCCAGGCGTCCGCCAACTGACGAACGGGACGATCCGACGGAGCACGTCCGCGTGTACCGGATCGACAGGCACAGAGTTCCCTCGTTACGCTCGCCCCGCGTGTGCTGGAGGTTCTTCGCCTCCTGACGCCGCCGATCCCACGATGCGCAAAGGGATCGTTGGGGCAGATCGTCAGGAATCCCAAACCGGTTCGCCCCGTTGTTCGCCGCCATCCTCACCACCGGGCTCTTTGCCGCGACCGCGCCGATCGCCCGTCGGGCCGCGGTGTTGCTCGGGCCCACGACGGCGAACCTCTACCGCTTGCTGCTGGCGTTGCTGCTGCTTGCCGGCTGGAGCCTCGGGTGGGGACGCGGAGGCGCCGCCGCACCGGCATGGTTTCTGGCGAGCGGACTGGCCGGTTTTGGCGTCGGCGGGGTCCTGATGTTCCAGGCGCTGCCCCGCGCCGGCTCCAACCTCGCCAACCTGGTGGTGCAGTGTGGCTCCGCGATCGTGGCCGTACTTCTGGAATGGTCATGGCTTGGCGCACAACTCACCGTCGCGGAGCTGGGCTGCGTCGCGGCGATTCTCGTCGGCGTGATCGTGGGCATCGCCCCGCACGGTTTTCCGCAACTGCGCACGGCACAGGTTCGTGCCGGGGCGTGGCTCGCGACCCTCTCCGCGATCGGCCAGGGCATGGGCGCAGTCCTCAGCCGCAAGGCGTTCGCGGTCGCGCGGTCGGCGGCGACCACCGTCGATCCCGGTACGGCGGCTTTCGAGCGCGTCATCGGCGGCGTGCTGGTCGCCGGCGCCGCCTGGTGTCTGCTGCGTTTCCTGCGTCGCCGTCGCGAGCCCGCGGAAGGCGACCTCGGCCGGGCGTGGCCGTGGGTCATCGCCAATACGTTCGCCGGACCGGTACTTGGTGTCGCCTGCATGCAATGGGCGTTGAGCACGACTCCCGCGGGCATCGTGCAGCCGATCGTCGCCACCGCACCGCTGCTTACCGCCCCGCTCGCCTTCGGCTTGGGCGAAGCCCTGCCGCGCGCCCGGTACTTTGCGGGCGCGGCGATCGCGACGGGCGCCACCGCCGCCCTCTGGTGGTTTCGTTGGTCCGGCGCGGCGTAGACTTCGATCATGGCACCGCCGGCGCCGCCCTCCGATCGCGAGGGGTGGCCCCGTACCGGATCCGCGGCCGGCGTGGAGAATCCGCCGGTCTCGGGACGATCATCACCTTTTCCAATCTCGCGGCCGAACAGCGAGCACGACATGTCGGAACTGTTCCGGAGGTGCGCACGATGCAGATCGCGCGAAGGCGTCCCTCCGTGATGTCGCAGGAGCATGCGCTGTCGGGAATGCGCCGTCCGGGTCCCGGCGCTGCCTTTTCCTTTGCCCGCTTCGCCGGCGTGCCTTAGCTCGCGGGTTCGATTCCCATCGTCCACCTGACATGTCCGCCCAACCGACCATCATCTACACCAAGACCGACGAGGCGCCGCTGCTCGCCACCTACTCCTTCCTGCCGATCGTGCAGGGGTTTTCCAAACCCGCGGGCATCGCGGTGGAAACGCGGGACATCTCCCTGGCCGGACGCATCCTCGCCGCGTTTTCCGAACTCCTGCCGCCCGAACAGCGGGTGCCCGACCACCTGGCGGAGCTCGGCGCCCTCACCCATCGGCCGGAGGCGAACATCATCAAGCTGCCCAATATCAGCGCCTCCGTGCCGCAACTTCGGGAGGCCATCGCCGAGCTGCAGGCGCTCGGCTATCGGCTCCCCGACTACCCGGATGCGCCCCGGTCCGATGTGGAAGAAGATGCCAAGGCGCGCTACGACCGGGTCAAGGGCAGTGCCGTCAATCCCGTGCTGCGTGAGGGCAACTCCGACCGCCGTGCGCCGAAGGCGGTCAAGGAATACGCCCGCAAGCATCCCCATGCCATGGGCGCGTGGTCAGCCGACTCGAAGACGAACGTCGCGACCATGGGCCGCGACGACTTCTATGCGAACGAGCGATCCGTGACCGTGCCGACCGCGACAACGGTGCGGATCGAGTTTGTGGGGCACGAGGGGAAAACCCAGGTCCTCAAGGACAACCTTGCGCTCAAGTCCGGCGAGATCATCGACGGCACGTTCATGAGCAAGCAGGCGCTGATCGCCTTCATCCGCGAACAGATCCGGCACGCCCGGGAGGCGGGCCTCCTGTTTTCCCTGCACTTGAAGGCCACGATGATGAAGGTATCGGACCCGATCATCTTCGGCCACGCCGTCCGCGTCTTCATCGCCGACGTGCTCGAGCGGCACGCGGCCACGCTGGACCAGCTCGGGGTCGACCTGAACAACGGCCTGGGTGATCTGGTTGACAAGATCCGGCAACTGCCCGCCGAGGCGCGGGCGGCGATCGAGGCGGACCTGGCGGCCACGTTCGCCCGGCGTCCGGCTGTCGCGATGGTCAACTCCGACCAGGGAATCACCAATCTACATGTGCCGAGCGACGTGATCGTCGATGCCTCGATGCCGGCGATGATCCGGGTGGGCGGCAAGATGTATGATGCGCAGGGCAAGCTGCAGGACACCCTGGCCGTCATTCCGGACAGTTGCTACGCGGGCGTGTATCAGGCCGTGATCGAATTCTGTCGGGAGCACGGTGCGCTTGATCCGCGAACCATCGGTTCCGTGCCCAACGTCGGACTCATGGCGCAAGCCGCCGAGGAATATGGCTCGCACAACAAGACATTCGAGATTCCCGCCGACGGCACCGTCCGGATCGTCGACGACACCGGCCGCGTGCTGCTCGAACATGCGGTCCAGGCGGGCGACATCTGGCGCGCCTGCCAGACCCGGGATGCGGCCGTGCAGGACTGGGTGAAACTTGCCGTCCACCGCGCGCGCCTGAGCCAGACGCCCGCGGTCTTTTGGCTCGACGAGCATCGGGCGCACGACGCGCAAATCATCGCCAAGGTCAGGCAATACCTCGCCGCGCACGACACCGCCGGTCTCGAACTGCGCATCCTGGCGCCATTCGCTGCCTGCCGTTTCACGCTCGAGCGGCTCAAGGCGGGCCAGGACACGATTTCGGTCACGGGCAACGTCCTGCGCGACTACCTCACCGATCTCTTTCCGATCCTCGAGGTCGGCACCTCGGCGAAGATGCTCTCGATTGTCCCGCTGATGCAGGGCGGCGGCCTGTTCGAGACCGGTGCCGGCGGATCCGCGCCCAAGCACGTCGAGCAGTTCCTGGCCGAAAACTACCTTCGGTGGGACAGTCTCGGCGAATTCTTCGCCCTGGCCGCCTCGTTCGAACATCTGGCGGATACGACCGGCAATGCCTCGGCGCGGGTCCTGGCGGAAACCCTCGATGCCGCCACCGGCAGGTTCCTGGAACATGACCGCTCTCCCGGCCGCAAGCTCGGCACGATCGACAATCGCGGCAGCCATTTCTATCTCGCCCTGTACTGGGCGCAGGAACTGGCCGCACAAACCAAGGACGCCGGACTCGCCCGGGTCTTCGCGCCCGTCGCGGAAAAACTGGCCGCGAACGAGTCGAAGATCACCGCGGATTTGCTCGCGGTTCAGCGTCACCCCGTCGATCTGGGTGGTTACTACAAGCCCGACGAGGCAAAGGCCTCCGCTGCCCTCCGCCCCAGCCCGACGTTCAACGCGATCCTCGCGGCGCTGTAGTGCACCGACACCGGCAACTCGACACGTCACACGTCACCAAGCGGTCGCGACGGCGGTTCTGTTCCGTTCACCACCCTTCGGCGACGGCGCGCGGCCTTTGCGGGTTGCCGACCGGGATGGAATAACAACGCTCACCGCATGCGGAAGCTCCCTCCGGCCGTTCAGGGCCTGCTGATTGCGAACGTGGCAATGTTTTTGATCTCGTTGCTCGCTTCCCATTCCCAGGCGAAGGCCGACTCGATGGTCCAGTGGTTCGGGCTCTGGTTCCCCCGCAACCCGAACTTCGGTATCTGGCAGCTGTTCACCAGCATGTTCATGCATGGAGGCTTCATGCACATCTTCTTCAACATGTTCGCGCTGGTCTCGTTCGGCATGTTGCTCGAACGCCTGTGGGGAACCCGTCGCTTTCTCGAGTTCTACTTCATCTGCGGCCTGGGCGCGGCGCTCATCTACACCGGCGTGAACATGATCCAGTTTCACTCCCTTCACGAGCAACTGGTGGCCACCGGCGTGCCGGCTCCGGCGATTGCCGAGATGCTGCGATCGGGCCAGTACCCCACCGGACTGCCGGCTGAGTCGGTCCATCTGCTCGTAAAACTCTATACGGTCTACGGGCTGCCGATGATCGGCGCCTCCGGCGCGATTTACGGCGTGCTCGTGGCGTTCAGCTTTCTGTTCCCCAACGCCCGGCTTTTTCTGATGTTCGTCCCCGTGGCGATTCCCGCGAAATACTTCATCCCGATCCTCGTCGCCCTCGACCTCCTCGGGGGCCTGACGCATTTCTCGCTGTTCGGCGGCAACATCGCCCACTTTGCGCACCTCGGGGGTGCGTTGATCGGCTTTCTGCTGATGTGGTACTGGCGGCGCCAGACGCCGGTGGTGCGTTACGAACCCGGTTTTTGATCGATTGCCGCACTGCCGCTTCACTTCCGTCATGGCCTCGTCCTCCTCCCCTGCCGCCCCGCGCAAACGCCGGCTCGTCAATGCCGAGCTGTTGACGCTCGACCCCCGGTTGCGCGAAAGCGTGCTGGCCGCGCCCTGGCAACGTGCGGCCGCGATGGCGATCGACCTCGTGCTGATCGGAATGCTCTCGCTGCTCGCCGGTCCCGTGCTCGGCCTGCTCACGGGACTGACGCTTGCCGCACTCGGAAGTCGCAAGGTCAGCGACACGAAATTCTGGCAGGCGTTTCGCTGGGTCCTGATCGGACTCGGTGCAGCCGTGATGCTCCTGTCCGGCCTGCTGCAGATCGGCCATCCGCTGGTCCGGACCGGCGCGTTCAACCTCACCCGTTCCAGGGATCGACCGGCGACCGACACCGTGTACGTCTCCCCGACGGCGAGTTCCGCGGACTTGCGCCGCGCCATCGACGAGCTCAACAAACAAATCGGAGACCTCAAGGCCGACAACGAACGCCTGCGCGGAGCCGGCGCCGACAATCCCGTGTTGAGCACCGTGACCGCGCTGTCGAAATCCCTCGGCCTCACCTTTGGCTGGGCCGGCGTCTACTTTACGCTCTTCACCTCGTGGTTCGGCGGCCGCACGCCGGGCAAGCTGGTGTTCGGCACGCGGGTGATGCGCCTCGACGGCCGTGCGCTGACGGCGATGGATGCGTTTACACGCAACGGCGGTTATGCCGCCGGACTGGCCACGGGCATGATCGGCTTCCTGCGGCTCCTCTGGGATCCGAACCGTCAGGCGATTCAGGACAAGATCGCCGGCACGGTGGTGGTATCGACCCGACAGGGAGTGTCGGCCGCGTCGGACGAACCCAAGGTCCGCATACCCGCGCCCGAAGGGGAATCGGTTTCGTCGCCCGACCCGGACCCGCCATCGGCTCGAGGGTGAAACCGCCCGGGGGGTCCGTGCGATTGCGCCTCGCACCACCGCCGATCGACTCTCCCTTGCCATCGCCGGAAGCCGGCGCAGGTTGATTACATGAGCACGCCCGAAAACAAACCTTTCACGCTCGAACTCGGCGCCACCGCACCCGACTTCCAGCTTCCGGCCACGGATGGGAAAACCTACCGTCTCGCCGACTTCAAGGAAGACCGTGTTCTCGTGGTTTTCTTCACCTGCAACCACTGCCCCTATGTCACGGGCTCCGACGAAGTCACGCGGCAGACGGCGGAGCGTTTCGCGCCGCAGGGCGTTCGGTTCGTCGGCATCAACTCGAACAGCAAGCGCACCTACGCCGAGGACTCGTTCGAGCACATGGTGGAGCGGATGCGGGAACACGAGTTCCCGTGGGTCTACCTCCATGACGAAAGCCAGGATGTCGCGCGGGCCTATGGCGCGCTGCGCACGCCCCACTTCTACGTCTTCGACGCGCAACGACGCCTCGTCTACACGGGCCGCGGCGTCGACAACCCGCGGAATCCGTCGCGCATAACGGTCAACGATCTCGCCAATGCTCTCGAAGATCACCTGGCCGGCCGCGCCGTCGAGGTGCCGAAGACGAATCCGATCGGCTGCAACGTAAAGTGGGACGGCAAGGAAGCCCATTGGATGCCGGCCGAGGCGTGCGATCTGGTGTGAGAGGATTCCGACTCTTCGCGACTGTTCCTCAGAGGGGTCGGTTCTGGCCTCCAGCCCCCGGGGTGCACTGATGTTCGCAGCCTGGTGGAGCGTCCGTCTGATATTTCACGGGTGAGTTCGATCGTAGTCGTGCCCGAGAAACGGGCCACTGCGATTCCGTCCCGCCGCTCGCGCGACGGGCGCCATGGCAAGCCGTCAAGCGACTGCGAACGGCGCACAGGATCGCTTGCGTGGGATTGCCGCGGAACGGAATGAGCCCGCGACGTTTCCCGTCGGAAGCGGTCGATCCTGCATATTCCTGCATCCGCAGCGTTGGGATATCGCGTCTTTCCTCGCGCCATGTCCCATCGCGTTTTCCTTTTGATCGTCATCACCGCCTCGTTGGCGTTCGCCGCCGGCGTCAAGTGGTCCCGCCCGACGGCTGCGCCGGCCTTGCCGAGCCACATCTATCGCGAGTCCGACGCGCGGGTTGGCAAAGGCGACTGGGGCTCGATCCGCATCTACACCGAGGATGGCACGGCGACGGTCGGCACGCCAAGCGTGCTGACGGCGGAGCTCGAATACATGCCCGGCAAACGCCTGCAGCCTCCGCATCAGCACGCCGAGGAGGAATTCCAGTATGTGATCTCAGGCAGCGGCACGTGGACGCTCAACGGCCGGGAGATCCCGATCAAGCCCGGCGACCTCATGTATGCCCGACCCGGCGACGTGCACGGCATCGACAATACCTCCGACCAGCCGTTGCGCTTTTTCGTCTTCAAATGGAAGACGGGCCGCGCGATGTCCGAGGCGGATTCCGCCAATTGACGACACGCTGGCCTCGCGTTCCCGGGAATCCTGAGGCCACGTTGTCGTTACACTCCAACGCGGCTACCGGGCACGTTACCGCTCCAGCCAGGTTTAGGCTCCGCGACAAGGCGGCCAAGCATGAGAGATTCCCAGGCTCGAGCGGGTTCATGGGAGCCCATCACGAAACCGCTTCCTTCGGTGAACGGCGGTTGCCCGGTGGACGGTCAGGCGCATGCTGGTCGACGCCGTTTCCGCCGGCCGCCGTCATGATACCGATTCCCGCATCGATCGAAACGCTCGGTTCTCGCGCCGAATCATGGCGCGCCGTCCTGATCCAGTGGTGCGCTCAAAACTCCGGCAGCAGCAACGTCACCGGGCTGGACGCCATGCGTGCGCTGCTCGAGGCGGAATTCGCGAAACTGCCGGGCACGGTGGTCGACACCCCCGCGCTGGGCTCATCCGGCCTGCACGTCGTGCGGGTGCGCGTGAGACCACAAGCCCCCATCCAACTCCTGTTCTGCGGCCACTACGACACGGTCTACGGTGCCGATCACGCGTTTCAACACTGCACGCAAATCTCCGCCGATCGTCTGCGCGGCCCGGGCGTGGCGGACATGAAGGGCGGACTCGTCACCATGCTCGCCGCCCTGCAGGCGTTTGAACAAACGCCTCACGCCGGGCGCGTCGGTTACGAAGTGATCGTCGGGCCGGACGAGGAAACCGGTTCCGTCGCCTCGGCTCCGTTGCTCATGGCTGAAGCCCCTCGCTTTCAGCTCGGCCTCGTCTTCGAACCGGCGCGGCCGGACGGTTCCCTGGTGCTTTCACGCAAGGGCATCGGGTTTTTCACCGCGACCTGTCATGGTCGCGCCGCCCACGCGATGAACGCCACGACCCAGGGCCGGAACGCGATCGCGGCCCTCGCCGAATTCATTCTCGAGGCGCATCGCCTGCCCGACGCATTGCCGGGCGTACTCGTCAACGTCGGTCTCGTGCGCGGCGGCAGCACGATCAATATCGTGCCCGATTTCGCCGAGGCGCGGATCGACGTGCGCATCACGAAGGCCGCCGATGGCGACAGCGTGCTCGCTCGACTGCGCGCCCTCGCCGCCGCCATCAACGAACGCGAAGGCTACCGATGTGAACTGACCGGAGATTTCCTGCGCGGCCCGATGGAACGCAACGCGGTCAGCGACGCCGCCTTTGCCTGCTGGCAACAATGTGCAACCGAAGTCGGGCTCGCCCCCATCGGCGGGGTTCATTCCGGCGGGGGTTCCGATGCCAACAATCTCGCGGCGGCCGGGTTGCCGTGCCTCGACGGCCTCGGGCCAATTGGCGATCGGCTGCACAGCCCCGAGGAGTGGGTCCTGTTGCCGAGCATCGTGGAGCGCGCACAACTCGCCGCGCTCTTCCTGCACCGCTTGGCCAGCGGCGAGATCGCGATCGCAGGTGTTCGGACATGACGGGTACCCACCAACCATGTTGATCCTGCGCCCCGTCTGCGATGACGATCTGGCCGGGTTGATCGAGGTCGTGCAAAGTATCGAAGGCGGCCTCACGACGCTGCCGGCAGAGCGGGCGTTCTTGCAGGAGCGCATCGACGCCTCGGAGCGAGCCTTCGATCCGCGCATCCGGAAGCCGGCCGGCGAGTATTATCTGTTCGTGCTCGCGGACACGGTCACCGGCGAGATCATCGGCACCTCCGGAATCGCCTCGCGCGTCGGCGGCTTCGATCCCTGGTACTGGTACGAGATCCGCCGCGAACGCTTTCATCACGCGCCGCTGCAGGTCGAGAAGGAGATGGCGGTGCTTCACTTGAAGGAGGAACACCGCGGCCCATCGGAATTGTGCTCCCTTTATTTGCGCGCGGATCGGCGCCATGGCGGAGCAGGTCGCCTGCTCTCGCTGGCGCGCCTGCTTTTCATCGCGGCCTTTCCCGCCCGGTTCACGGACGAACTCGTCGCCGAAATGCGCGGCTACGTCGATCAGACGGGGCGGTCACCGTTTTGGGAGGCGGTCGGCCGGCCGTTCTTCGAATTCGATTTCTATGCGGCGGATGTGCTCAGCGGACTCGGCAACAAGGAATTCATTGCGGACCTGATGCCGGACCACCCGATCTATGTCGCGCTGCTGCCGGCGGACGTCCAGGCCGTGATCGGCCGGGTGCATCACGACACCGAGCCGGCGCTGGTCCTGCTGCGAGCCGAGGGCTTTCAGGGCACGAATGAAGTCGATATCTTCGACGCCGGTCCCGTCTTGCGCGCGCGCACCGCCGGCATCCGCACGATCAGCCAGGCGCGCCGTCATCGACTGCGCGAATCCGCTGCCGTCGTGGAGGGACCGATACGGCTCGTCGCCAATGGCGCCCTGGCGTTCCGCGCCACCGCCGCGCCGGTCGTGGAACACGAGGACGGCAGCGTCACCCTGCCCCTGGAAACCACCACCGCTCTCGCGCTGCGCCCCGGCGGGATCGCGTGGGTTTCGCCGCTGCGGTAAGAGGAGAGTCCATGGCCGCGCATGAGGTGAACTTCGACGGCCTGGTCGGGCCCACGCACAACTACGCCGGCCTGTCCGCCGGCAATGTCGCGTCGATCCGGCATGGCGGCCGTTCGTCGAATCCGCGCGCGGCGGCGTTGCAGGGCCTGGCGAAAATGAAATTTCTCGCGGACCTTGGCGCGAAGCAGGCATTCCTGCCCCCACATCCGCGCCCCGACGTCGCGACGCTGCGTGCGTTCGGTTTCGGGGGCACCGAAGCGCAAGTGCTGGCCGCGGCGGCAAGACATGCCCCCCGGCTGCTTGCGGCGGCCTGGTCCGCTTCGAACATGTGGCTGGCCAACGCGGCCACGGTCGCGCCTTCCAGCGATACGGCCGACGGCCGCGTCCATCTCGTCGTCGCGAATCTCGTCTCGAACCTGCACCGCGCGATCGAGGCGTCACGAACCGCGGACGTCTTCCGCGCGATCCTGCACGACGCATCGCGGTTTGTCGTGCATGATCCGTTGCCGGGCGGCCTCGGGATGGCCGACGAAGGCGCGGCTAATCACACCCGCCTCGCGCCCACCCACGGGGATGGGGGACTGCATCTCTTCGTCCACGGGCGCGACGGGACGAAACGCGGCCCGCGCGTGTTTCCCGCCCGCCAGACGCTGGCGGCGTCGCAGGCGGTGGCGCGACTTTTGCAGTTGGATGACGACTGCGTGTGTTTCGCCCGCCAGAATCCGGCGGCGATCGACGCCGGCGTGTTTCACAACGACGTCATCGCGGTCGGCAATGAAAACGTCCTGCTCCATCACGAGCTTGCGTGGGAGGACGGCCCGAAAGTGGTGCGGGACCTGCGCCGCCGGTTCACCCGTCTCCATCGCGATGCCGACCTCATCACGATCAAGGTGTCGTCGCGGCGCGTCCCACTGCGCGAGGCGGTTGCCACCTATCTTTTCAACAGTCAGCTCGTCACGGTTGCCCCGGGCCGGATGGTGCTGATCGCCCCCACGGAGTGTCAACGTTCACGCCGCGTCGGTCGCTTCCTCGAACAGTTGATTCGCTCCGGCGACACGCCGATCCGCGACGTGCACTTCTTTGATCTCCGGCAGAGCATGCGCAACGGCGGTGGTCCCGCGTGCCTGCGCTTGCGCGTCGTGCTCAACGACAAGGAACTCGCGGCGCTGCCGGCGGCGGTGTTCATCGACGAGCGCCGGCACGAGCAACTCGTCGCGTGGGTGAGAGCAAACTATCCGGACAAAGTAACCCCGCGTGATCTCGTCGATCCGCGACTGGCGACCGCGTCGCAGCAGATTTCGAAAAACGTCCCCGACCTGCACCTCTAAACGCGCTCCGAGTGCCGGCCGGACCGACGGAAATGCGTTTGCGCGGCCGGGGGCCGGTTCTACCGTCGCGCCATGTCGCATGTCTCCCCGACCCAGGCCCGGCCGGAAGCGCCTCCTTCACCACCTTCGCCCCTCGCGACGGATACTTTTGCCCGCCGGCACCTTGGACCCGGCGCGGCGGAGCTGGCGGCCATGCTCCAGGAGATCGGGCAGCCCTCGCTCGACGCGCTGATCGACGCTGCGGTGCCGGCCACGATTCGGCGGGATGGACTCAATCTGCCCGAGGCGATGAGTGAATCCGCGGCCCTGGCGGACCTGCGTGCGATCGCGTCCGAGAACCAGGTGTTCCGCAGTTTCATCGGACTGGGCTACCATGGCACCCATGTGCCGGCGGTGATCCAGCGCAACATCCTGGAAAATCCCGGCTGGTACACCGCCTACACGCCCTACCAGGCCGAAATCTCCCAGGGGCGACTCGAGGCCCTGCTCAATTTCCAGACCATGGTGAGCGATCTCACCGGCCTCGAAATCGCCAACGCCTCAATGCTCGACGAGGCTTCCGCCGCGGCGGAGGCGATGATGATGTGCCACCGCCTGCACGAAAGTGCGACGCCCGCGAGCCGCTTTTTCGTTTCAGACCGATGTCATCCGCAGACGATCGACGTCGTGCGCACGCGCGCCCGGCCGCTCGGGATCGAGGTCGAGATGGGCGATCACCGGACGTTTGCGCCGGATGCGTCCGTCTTCGGCGTGCTCGTGCAATACCCCGACACGACCGGCTCGATTCACGACTTCGCCGCGTTCTTTCGGGCGGCCCACGACGCTGGCGCGCGCACGATCGTCGCCACCGACCTGCTCGCGCTCACCCTGTTGCGATCGCCCGGGGAATTCGGCGCGGATGTCGCCGTCGGCTCGGCGCAACGCTTCGGCGTGCCGATGGGCTTCGGTGGACCGCACGCGGGATTTCTGGCCACCAGGGATGCATTCAAGCGCCAGATGCCCGGCCGGCTCGTCGGCGTGTCGAAGGACGCGCAGGGCAATCCCGCGTTGCGCCTCGCCCTGGGCACGCGCGAGCAGCACATCCGCCGCGACAGCGCCACCTCGAACATCTGCACGGCGCAGGTGCTGCTCGCGGTGATGGCGTCGATGTACGCGGTCTACCACGGACCGGAGGGCCTGACGGCGATTGCCCGGCGGGTGAAGGGCCTCACCGATCAACTCTTGCGAAGGACTGCGCGCAGCCGGCGCGCAAGGTAAACGCAGAGCCTGTTTTCGATACACTGACGGTCGAAAACGTCGACGCAACGAAGGTGCACGCCGCCGCGGCCGAGCGGAAACTGAACTTTCGCGCGATCGATCCCAGCTCGGTGGGGGTGAGTCTGGACGAAACCTCGACCGAGGCAGACGTCGCCGCAATTCTTGACGTGTCTCGGGGCCGGTCAGCGCTCCATCCCCAGCGCATCGACTTTCGCTTCCTACCCCGCCCCGCTGGCCCGGACAACGGAGTTCCTCACGCATCCCGTGTTCCACCGTTACCATACCGAGCACGAGATGCTCCGCTACATCAAGCGGCTCGAGGCGAAGGATCTCTCGCTCTGTCATTCGATGATCTCGCTCGGTTCGTGCACGATGAAGCTCAATGCCACGAGCGAGATGTTTCCGGTCTCGTGGCCGGAGTTCGGCCAGCTGCATCCGTTTGCGCCGGCGGACCAGACGCGCGGCTATCAGAGAACTGTTCGCCGACCTCGAGGCCTGGTTGGCCGGAAATCACGGGATTCGCCGCGATCTCGCTGCAGCCGAACGCCGGTTCACAGGGCGAATACGCCGGTCTCCTCGCCATCCGCGGCTATCACGAGTCGCGCGGCGAAGGTCACCGCAACATCTGCCTGATCCCGACCAGCGCCCACGGCACCAATCCCGCGTCGGCGGCCATGGGCGGCTTCCGGGTCGTGCCGGTCGCGTGCGATGCGAACGGCAACATCGATGTCGACGACCTGAAGTCGAAGGCGGAGCAACACGCCCGGGACCTGGCGGCGTTGATGGTCACCTACCCGTCCACCCACGGCGTTTTCGAAACCGCAATCAAGGACATCTGCGCGATCGTCCACGCGCACGGCGGTCAGGTCTACATGGACGGCGCGAACATGAACGCGCAGGTCGGCCTCACCTCCCCCGCGCACATCGGCGCCGACGTCTGTCACCTGAACCTGCACAAGACCTTCTGCATTCCCCACGGAGGCGGCGGCCCGGGCATGGGCCCGATCGGCGTGGCGGAACATCTCGCACCTTTCCTGCCCGGGCATGTATTAGGGATCCGGGGTCTGAGATCGGAGGTCAGGAGGCAGACGTCGGAGGTCCGAGGTCGGAAGTAAGAGGTCAATTCGCAGTCCGCACCTCACAATCCGCAAGCAATCGAGAATCGAAAATCGACAATCGCAAATCCTCCGGTGCCGTCTCCGCGGCGCCCTACGGTTCCGCCTCGATCCTCGTCATCTCGTGGATGTACATCCGGATGATGGGCGCGGACGGGCTCACGGCGGCGACCAAGGTCGCGATCCTGAACGCCAACTACATCGCGGCGCGCCTGGGAAAATTCTTCCCCGTCCTCTATCGCGGCCATGCCGGACTCGTCGCCCACGAATGCATCGTCGACCTTCGCGCCTGGAAGAAACACGGCCTCGAGGTGGAGGACGCGGCCAAGCGCCTGATGGATTATGGCTATCACGCGCCGACCATGTCGTTTCCCGTGCCGGGCACGTTCATGATCGAACCCACGGAAAGCGAGACGAAGGAGGAGCTTGACCGGTTCTGCGATGCGATGATCGCGATCCACGGCGAGATGCAGGCGGTCGCCAGCGGCGAGTCCGACAAAGCGAACAATCCACTCAAGCACGCGCCGCATCCCGCGACCGTCGTCTGCGCAACGGAATGGCACCATCCTTACACGCGCGAGACGGCGGCTTTTCCCACATCCTGGACGCGCGTGACCAAGTTCTGGCCCGCGGTGGGCCGCGTCGACAACGTCTACGGCGATCGCAACCTGGTCTGCTCGTGCGTGGGGATGGCGGAGCTCTGACACCAGCTCCTGCTTTGCAACCCATGATAGCGACGCCGGAATCGACGGGCATATCACTGCATCCCGCGGATCCGGACGGGCCGTGGATGATGGACCCCGGCACGCACCACGCGCATATCATGATCAACCCGCCGCGCGGGTAGCGATTGGATGAGCCAGGATCGGCCCGGGCTCCTGCTCAAACACATCGGGCACCTGACGAACCGTGGCATTGACCGCGTGCCGCGCCGAGCAGAGACCACCTTTCGAAACCGCGTCGACGGCCGACCTTCCGAACCCGGACCCTCCGCGCCGCCGTCCGGGATCAGGGAAACGACAACCTGCGGTCGGGTCCTTCCCGCAATGCGTGCACCGAGACGTCCGGACGTGACAGCGTTTCTCCCACTTGAGCTTCACTCCCCTGGCGGCACTTCGCTCAGGTGCAGGAGTCCCCACCCATGGCCGTCGGGGTCGACAAAACTGTGCGTATACATGAAGCCAAAGTCCTCCGCCTTGTCGTAGGTCGAACCGCCCGCCGCGATCGCCTTCGCCACGAGATCGTCAACCTCCTGGCGGCTCTCGCAAGTGAGATTGATGAGAACCTCCACCGCCTGGGTCGTATCGCAGATCGCCTTCGGGGTGAACTCGCGGAACTTGGCATGCGTCCCCAGCATGACGTTGATCGTCTCGCTGATGACGACACAGGCCGCCGTGTCGCCGGAGAACTGCGGGTTGAGCGCATAACCGAGTGCCTGGAAAAAGGCCTTCGACCGGGACAGGTCGGCGACCGGGAGGTTGAGGAATATCTGTTTGTTCATGGTGAAGGGTCGTTGCGGTTCCTAACGCAACGGATGAGGGCTGTCGCTCCGGACATCCCAACCGATTGTCCGACGCGGTAAACCGCGATCGGGTGACGGAAAAGGATCGGACGGCGGATCGTTTGGTCGCTGCGCTGCCTTCCGGCCAGAGTTCACTGTCCGCCTGACCTCGCGGGTTCATTCCGTCCGTAGCCGCCCATCGGCCCTCGGCACTGAAACTACGGTGCTGCCGGCATGGTCATCGTGGGGCCACGGGTATTCGCGAGGGGAAACACAAAGTCCTTCCCGGGCCCGGCCCGGTTAAGATGACAGGCCGCACAAGAGCCGGACGCGACCGGCGGCGTCGCATGGCTGCCGTCCACACGGTAGCTGACGAACTCCCATTCGCCCGCGCGATTTGCGCCGTAGGCTTCGCCGAAGCCTGGCTCGCGTCGCATCACATCGACGCGCAGAACCGGACCCCGTTGCGCATTTCCGGCAGAATCAAGCAGCGGATTCCCGGCGTTGTCCTTCACCACCTGCGCGAACTCCATGACCAGGACCGAGCCGTACGCAAATGGCAGCTTGCCGGCCGCAGTGCTCGCCGCGGCCGACTCGTTGCCATACGCAGTCTGAACCAGACCCAACTTCGGGTTGACCGTCGGCGCGGCCAGCATCGTCAAGCTTTTGCGGTAATCCTGCGGAAAGCCGACCCGGTCCGCAGTGGGCGCCGGTGCAAACCTGGGGCTGGCCATGTCCCGGTGGATCTTCCATGCGCCGTCTTCGCGTTTCCAGACGAGGAGGTAATTGTTGTGGGCGCGTTCCTTTCCCTCGCGGTCGAAGATGACCATCGTGCCGGTCTCTACAGGAAGTCCGCCGTCCAAACCCTCAAGGTCCTTCGGTTCCAAAACCAGGCGGGCGACGGCGCCGCTGCCGAGGGTGAACTGCCACGCCTGTTGAATCGCCGCCCGGCCCGCGACCGCTTTGAATTCGGACACGATGAGCTTGGCGTCGGCGGTGAAAAGACCGGCCACACCTGCCGCGTCGGCCCGGCCGATCGCCCCGACCAGGTTGGTTCGTTGCTGTGCGAGGGCGGCGCGCGTGTCGGCCGCGCCCGGGCTGTCTTGCGCCGCGGCGACCGCACCGAGTGCCGCCCCGACGAGCAGGGGCCGGCACAGCGAGCGGAGCCGAGGTGTGTTTCGTGTGGTGCGGGGGCGCAGGTTCATGGCGCGACATTTCACGCCGGCGAATCCCAGCCGGAAGGTGAATGCGACGAAGGCTGAACGACCGGGCATGAGGCCTGAACCCGGCGACCCGAATCCGCGGCACTGGTATTCGCCACTGATCGCACAGGTAATGCATTGACCCAATTCAGCTGCCCCGGCCCGCGAAGAGCCGGCGACGTTCGGCCCCTACCTCGACCGGAATTTCATCTCGGGCGAGGCGACCGTCACCTGGAACAAGGCGGACGCCGAGCGATCAAGGCGGATTAGCCGGCGGCGCGAACCATCGGGCCAGGCTCTGCCGGCTGTGGTCCCGACGGGTTTGCACCAGCATTGCTTGAGCTGAAGCCAGACGCTGACTCGGCTTCACTGCGTCAGATTGTGCCTCGTTCGCCAGAATTGAGCCGTCTTGCATTCGTGGTCCTCGCAAGTCATCCTCGAGGGAGGCAGAAAAGGGGTCATTACTTTATTCTTGCGGTTAGGCGCGCGAAGGCGGCCCGTGCGTTCGGCCGTTCGCCGGCTTGCATTTCGGAGACGTAGCGGCTGACGCCGTATTCCACGCCCATGCGCAGGCGCACACCCAGCCAGGCGTTGGCACAGGCCAGTCGTTGCTTCAGCAATGCCGCCACGGCCACCTTCCAATCCGCCGCCTTGGGTTCTGCGGCAACTTCCTTCGAGCCTTTTTTCATCACCGCGAGCGCTTTCTCGAGCAGCGCCTCCCACGCCAGTTCGCGCGCTTCGCGCGCTTCCGCCTGGTGGCGCTTCACCACCGAGCGCAACTGCCGCTCCTCCTGCACCAGTCCCTTGCGGAAGGCTCGGGTTCCGATCGCCCAGCCCCGGCTCATGCGGTCAAACTCCATGCGCTTGCGCGTGGGCTCGTCCTCCACAATCCAGCTCAGGTAGCGTGCATAGCGGTCCCAGCCTGCGCGACGATCGCTCAATCCGCCGGCTTCCTCCAGGCACGTGGACAGTTCCAGGAACTTCGGACGCCGTTGGCGCTGGAACAAATACCAGTAGCTCGACCAGCGATAGCTCCGCAGTCCCGGCAGGTCACAGATCCCGGCGCGAACCGGATTCAGATGGAGGTAGTGGCACAACCAACCGAGCCGCTGCGAGTCCTCCACCGCCAGGCTCTTGAATCGTCCCTGGAACAGCCGCCCGGTTTCCTTCCGCTGCCGGTTGAAGCGGTTGGCGAAAGTTGCCTGAAGCCACCGCATGCCCTCGCTCAGGTTTCCCCGCGGGGTTTCCACCGCGAGGTGAAAATGGTTGCCCATGACGCAATGGGCATGCAGCACCCAGCCGAAGCGATCACCGCACTCGAACAGCGCCTTCTCGAAGCCGATCTTCGCCCCCTCCGACGCGAAGATCCACTTCCGGTAGTTGCCCCGATTGATCACATGGTGCAGCCCGCCCTCCTCCTCCATCCGCAGCTTGCGCGCCATGCCCTCATGCTGGGACGGCGGATCGCTCCAATGTCAATAATAAAGTAGTGACCCATTTGCAGCCCCCTCAATAATAAAGTAGTGACCCCTTTGCAGCCCCCCCTTTGCAGACCCCCCTTTGCAGACCCCTCACGACACTGATCGCAGCTCGGTGCCTTGAACCTCTTCGTCAATCCGACCAGGGCCTGAACGGAACCAGGTCGACGGCCACGGCGCGTCCGACCGCGACAGCAACCCGGACCACGGGATCGACGAGAGTCAGCTGGTCATCTTCGGCGTCCACACCGGCGTCTTCGGCGTGACCCGATCGTCGTGGATATCAGACATAAGGGTTTGACCCCTTTTTCTTGCGCTCCGGATCGGAGGGGTCCGATACGGAGATAGGTGACACTCTGTCCGGGGAGATGGGTGACCGGCCATGAGAATCTACGGTCCCTACAAGGATCCCACGAAGCAGGGAGGACAACTGCGGTGGTTCCTTTCCTACCACGTTCCGCGGATGAACCCGGACGGCGCGATGGTGCGCGACGCCGCCTCGCGCAAATGCACCGGCACGTCTCGCAGCCTCCAGTCGGTCGTAGGAAACAGCGTCGCGTCAAATGGACGCCGCATGCCCTATTACGGCCCCCTTTCGCCTCCGGCGGCCGGTTCAGTATTCGGTCACCTTGCCGTCCTCGATGGAGACGCTCTCGCGCTGTCCGCTCACCTCCACGTCGAGATTGCCCGCCGGGAAGCCGAGGCGCTTTTCGCCGTATGCGGTCGACACCGTCGACTTTCCGCCGGGCGCAAAGATGTCGAAGCGGGTTTCGCCGGTCGCATTGAGTTGCAGCACGCCGGCGCGCACGCGCGTGTCGACGCCCGATTGCACGGTGACGCCGGCGACCTTCAACCCATTGATTGTGACGTCGTAGGTGCCCGGCAGCATTTCGCTTATAAGTCCGCCGTACTCCGTTTTCACGCTGGCTGTCGTACCCGCCTTCGCGATCTCGATACGCGCCTCCACCTTGTCCGTGCCGGCGGGAAAGGAAACGAGGACGCGGCCAAGACGGCCCTTGAGTTCGGGATTGGGGATCATGTCGCAACATGCACTTTCCCGGGGGGGCGTGCTCCTGACGCCCAAGGTGTTGACCGGCGTTGCACCAGTCGGGGCGTGTGCGGTCGTCGCGGAACCGGTGCCGGCGGCGGCGCGCTCCGGGATCATAGCCCGGTTCGCGGGGGCATGCTCGAGGGCGCTGAGGCGTTGATCGAGGTCGGCAACCTTGCTCTCGATATCGGCGAGACCTGCGTTGATGGCCCGGTCGTCCGTCGCCGAAGAGGCGTGGCTCCGTTCGAAGAACAGATAGGCGGCGAGTCCGAGTGCGGTCAGCGCGAGGGTGCCCGTGACGATGGTGCCGGCGTTCGACGACCCGCGAGCGACGGGCGAATTCAGTCCTGGCTTTTGAGGTTCCATGGAAGGTCGGCTCGATCGCCGTTCACCGCCGGACCATCGTCTGACGGCTGACGAGGTTGCCCGCGAGGGAAGTCGTGATCACTTCGCGCACAAGACCACGGCCGGGAACCCAGTGGCGTTCGGCGACCACGTGAAGATTGGAGCCGAGATCCTGTTCCGTCACCACCAGCAATCCGCGCGGGATTCCCGGCGGCGCGTCGACGTTCAGGCACCACTCGCGATAACGTTGCGAAAACGAGCCGTCCGCCGCCCGGTAAGTCCACTCCATCGTGCCGCCCGTCGGCATCGCGACCAGCACCTGCGGCGGATTGAGCACCAGCAGCCCGTCAGCCGTGATGCGTTGCGCGGCCACGAGCCCCCGCTGGTCGACCGTCCACCACTCTTCGCTCACGGTCGTGCCGTTGCGCGCGAACAACACATGCTGGCCTCGGGCGTCGGCCACCGTCGCGGTCGCGATGACGGTCGCACGCAAGCGGCCGTCGGCATCGGGCGTGATTTCACTGGCGGAGAGCTTCGCGCCGGGACCCGCCTCTTGCACGAAATCGTAGGTCCACGACTGGCCTTTCGTCAGCGGCAGGAGGTCCGCCGGTGCGCCGACGTTTAGTACCGGCGCATCGACGACTGTGATCGCGGCCGTCTTCCACGGTTTCCCATCTGCCAGGACTTCGATCCGGTACTTGCCCAACGGAAGGGGCTTCGGTTGCGAATAACGGAATTTGCCGCGCTGGCTCCGGGTGACATCAAAATCCGTCCGCGCGATTTCGTAGTTCGGCGGCGCGGCGGCGCCGACATCGTCGACGATCCATTTTGCCGTGAGCGTCCGGATCTTTTCTACCGGCACGACGCGAAACACCACGAGCATCTCCCGCCCCGCCGCCGGTACCGCGACCGCCGGGGCGATCGGTTGAAAGTCTCCCGTGCACGCGAGACACGGGATGACCGCGCTCGACGCCGCTTCGTCGTCGGCGGCGCCGGCGCTTCCGGTGAACAGGAACGCACACGCGACCCACGCGGCGCTGGCAACACGTCGCGCCCGACGGGCTGTACTCCGTGCTCTTTTCCCGGGTGCCACGGGTGCCACGGGTGCCATCTCGGTACTCCGTGATCTTGCCGTCCTCGATCGCCACACTCTCGCGTTGCCCACTGACCTGGACGTCGATGTTGCCGGCGGGAAAACCGAGCGCGGCTTCGCCGTACACGGTCTTGACCGGCGACTTGCCGCCGGTCGGCAAGAAATCGAAGCGCGTCTCGCCGGTCGAGTTGACGTGCAGCACGCCGACGCGCACGCGCGTGTCCTGCCGGGACTGCACGGTCACGTTGTTCACGGGGATGCCATTGATCGATACGTCGTAGGCGCCTGGAAGCAGTTCGAGAGCGGCGTCTCCGTATTCCGTCGTGATCAACGCGGCGCTGCCGGCCTGGCGGAATTCCACTCGGACTTCTGTGTTTTTCGCGCTGGCAGGAAAGGCCAGGATCAGGCGGCCGAGGCGCCCTTTCAGGGCGGGATTGGGCACGATCACGAAAGCATCGTGGGCACCGTCCCCCGGCTCGAGCGGCATGGGCGTGGCGGTAATCGCGCGAGGACCAGCGCTCGCTCCCTGTGGAGGCTCCAATGGATTCGGCGCAGCCTGCGCTGCGGTCGACGACATGGCTTTGTCGGAGGCGGCCGTCGCCGCGCTGCCCACGGCCTTGGTCGCCTGCGTGGTGACCTGCCCGCACGCCGCCATGAGAACGTCGTTGAGCGACATGGTCATGTCTTTCAACAAGGCCGCGACGGGATCCGGCACGTTGGCCATCGACTCGGCGGTGAAGAAGCAGGTGTTCAGCGCATCCCCGAACATGTCCTTGAACGGGTTTTCCAGGTCGGCGATGCCGGGGGGAACGGGCCCGATGTTGACGTGGCCGATCGTAAGATTGACGTGGAGCCGCCCCGGATCACCGACGGTGCAATGCTCAACGTCAATGACCGGATTGTATTTCAGCTCGATGGTCGCGTTGTCCACTTCGCCGCCAAGTTCGACGCGACCGCTGAAATGGCACGGCTGTGCGAGGTCCGTCACGTCCGGCCGGAAACGCAGCTTGAAGGCGGAGAATGAAATCCGGTCGATCGAGTAGGAGGCGACGATGCTCGCGTCCTGGATCTCGATCGTGGGACTCCCGAGCTCGAGGATGAACTCACCCGCGCTGACCTTCACGCCGAGGCAGTCGGCGATCATGTATTTGTGCAGACCCAGCAGCGCGACGTGAATCGATTCCTGCCCGAGACGCTGCGCGGCTTCCGTCGCGATTTCCCGCGCGTTGGGCAACTTCGAGAGGTAGACCTGGCCGGGAGGAGGCGGCGACAGCGCGCCGGCGTCCAGCGCGGCCGCGAGCACCGGCGTCGCAAAGGCCGGGTCGGGCTCGCCGTTGGGGTTCTCGGCGTCGGGCGAGAAAACCCCGCGCAAAACGCCCGCGCGGAAACTCCACGGAGCCGAGGTTGTCGGTCCCGCGGTGGCCCCGCGAATCGTCATCTCGGTCGTATCCTCGGACGCCGAGATCTGGGATGTATCGACGGTGGGAACGCCAGAACGCGCTTGCGTCGCGGGCTTGGGCGTCGCCGTCTTGCGGGAACTGAATGACGAACCTCCGGAATGCGGCGGAGGCGGCGCTGCGGCCGCCGGCGCGATTTGGGGCGGGGCAAGGAGTGTGCACAACATGGCGGCCACGGCCGCGCGGGACCGACGTAAAGTCTTCATAGGTTTGATGGCCGCGGATCGCGATGCGCTTCGAGAGGCCGATAAACTTTGTCTGGCCTTGCCGGGACGAACCATCAACCGCGCAGCACAGCGGTGGGGGGAGCGATGGGGGAGTGCGTTCTCGTAGCTACCCCCAGCCGGTTATCGCAACAAGCTAAATCGTTTCACCAACCTCGCGACGCGGGCTGGCTTCGCTAGTTTGTGAACGTAACGCCACTCGCCGGACAATATATCTGCTGCCGGGCGGGACGGCCGGCTGCATGACGGGCGCTGAAATGGGCGCTGAAATGGGGTCAAACCCAAAAGTCTGATATCGGGGACGGCGCGGTGTCCCAAAAGAACAACGGCTGAGTTCGGATTCCTGACCGATCAATGGGCCGACCGATGGGGTTAAAACCCGAATGGCGCTACGTTAGGCCAGATCACTTCTGATTTCGCGACGCCGTATACTGTCAGCCTCTTGCCAAATGGCCCATGCGGCTAAGGGCCGTTACGGACGGGCACGCAACGGCTGGTTGTGCAGATTCGAGGAGGTGCATGGAGTGTCCGTCCCGCGGGCGCGGCGTCGACACACGCGATGGGGTCGTGGGCGAAGCCTTCGGTGATTGGATACAACGACAGGTGATGCGTGTCGCCCATGTGGGCGAAGCCGGTGATCCTCGAGCGGCCTCGGCGGGGCCGCCGGCAGCGTGTCGTTTGTCTTCCAGTTCCATTTGCACGCACCATGAACGCCCCCATTCACTTTGGGCTGTGAACCTCCGCGGCGATTTGGGATGACACCTGCGCCGCATGAAAATCATTCGCTTCCAGCTTCCCGACGGTCGGACCGGTCATGGTGAATTGCGGGCCGACGGCAGCGCCGCGGTCATCACCGGGGAACTCTTCGGTTCCTTCCGCGTCACCTCCGAGATCATCACCGGATTCTCGCTGCTCGCGCCGGTCACGCCGACGAACATCGTCGGCATCGGCCTCAACTACCGGAAGCACGCGGAGGAAGGGGGCAAGGGCGTACCCGAACGTCCGATGTGGTTCATGAAGACCACCGGTTCGCTGCAACATCCCGGACACCCGATCGTGATCCCGGCCACCCAGGCGAGCAACGAAGTCGATTTCGAGGCCGAGCTCGCCATCGTGCTCCACCGGGACACGCGCAACGTGTCCCGCGCCGCCGCCCTCGGGCATGTGCTCGGCTACACGTGTGCGAACGACGTGAGCGCGCGCGACTGGCAGTTCAAGTGGGGCGGCGGGCAATTCTGCCAGGGCAAGAGTTTCGACACGTTCTGCCCGCTTGGCCCCGTGCTGGTCACGCGCGACGAAATTCCGAATCCCAACGCCCTGAAGTTGCGCTCGCTCGTCAACGGCACCGTCATGCAGGACTGGACCACGGCGGACATGGTCTTCGATGTGCCCACCCTGATCGAGTTTCTCAGCGCAAGCCGCACCTTGCCCGCGGGCACCGTGATCCTCACCGGGACGCCGCATGGCGTGGGTTTCGCGCGCAAGCCGCCGGTGTGGCTGCAGGCCGGCGACACCGTCAGCGTGGAGATCGAGGGCATTGGCACACTGACCAATCCGGTGATCGCGGAGGACATGGCCGCCGCCAACCCGTAGGAGCGGGTTTATCCCGCGATTTCTCCGCGCCGCGCGCCGCCATCGATTCAAGCCAGACCATCGCGGCGTAAAGCCGCTCCGACATTGATCCAGAGCCGACGCAAATGAAACGCACGACCGTCAAAGACGCGCTCGCGAGCACGGGCCCGGTTGATCCGATCCTCGTGCAGGGCTGGGTCCGCACGCGGCGGGACGCCAAGGGTTTCTCGTTTCTCGAGATCAACGACGGCTCCAGCCTGAAGGGCGTGCAGGTCGTCGTCGACGCCGCCCTCCCCGACTACGCGCACGTTGCGCAGGCGACGACCGGCGCGGCGGTTTCAATCACGGGCCGCCTGGTCGCCTCGCAGGGCGCCGGGCAGAAATGGGAAGTGCAGGCGCAGACGCTGGCCGTGCTTGGCGGCGCCGACGCGAGTTATCCCCTCCAGAAGAAAGGGCACACGCTCGAGTTCCTGCGCGAGATCGCGCACCTGCGCCCCCGCTCCAACCTCTTCGGCGCGGTCTTCCGCACGCGCAGCCGGCTCGCGCATGCGATCCATGCTTTTTTCCAGGAGCGCGGCTTCGTCTACGTGCACACGCCGATCATCACCGCGAGCGACTGCGAGGGCGCGGGCGAGTTGTTTCGCGTGACGACACTCGACGCGAAGCAACCGCCGCTCACGCCGGAGGGCGCGGTGGACTTTGCACAGGATTTCTTCGCGAAGAAGAGCTTACCTCACCGTGAGCGGTCAGCTCGAGGCGGAGATCTTCGCCTGCGCCTTGAGCAACGTCTACACCTTCGGCCCGACCTTCCGCGCCGAGAATTCGAACACCTCGCGCCATGCGAGCGAATTCTGGATGGTCGAGCCCGAGATGGCCTTTTGCGACCTGGCGGGCGACATGGACCTCGCCGAGGCGTTCGTGAAGGCACTGATCCGCGACGCGCGGGAACACTGCGCCGAAGACCTGGAGTTCTTCGGCAAGTTCGTGGACAAGGGCCTGCTCGCCCGCCTCGATTTCGTGCTGGAGCGGCCGTTCGCGCGTATCCGTTACACCGAGGCGGTCGAGATCCTCGACCGGAGCGGGCGAGACGTTCGAGTTTCCCGTCGCCTAGGGCACGAACCTCCAGAGCGAGCACGAGCGCTTCCTGACCGAGGAGCACTTCAAGTGCCCGGTGACCGTTCACGACTATCCGAAGGAGATCAAACCCTTCTACATGCGGGAAAACGACGACGGGGCGACCGTCGCGGCGATGGACGTGCTCGTGCCCGGCATCGGCGAGATCGTCGGCGGCAGCCAGCGCGAGGAACGGCTCGACGTGCTGCGGGCAAGTCTCGCCCGCCATGGCCTGTCGGAAAAGGACTACGCATGGTATCTGGATCTGCGTCGGTTCGGCACCGTGCCGCACGCGGGCTTCGGCCTGGGCTTCGAGCGCCTGCTCATGTTCGTGACCGGCGTCGGCAACATCCGCGACGTCATCCCCTTCGCCCGCACGCCCGGACATTGCGAGTTCTGAGCTGAGCAAATGTACCGGGCCGGTCGGGCCGTGGTTCTCGTCACCCGATGGCCGTCAACTTTTGATGAAACGCCGAGCGGCGCGACGCCCAAGCCGCTGATGTCACGGCGACTGCCGGGCCCGGTGCGCATGGGCGCCGGCGGACCCGATGAATCAACAGCACGACACGCCGAAGCCCGACCATGGCCGCACCACTCCTGCGGTGCCCGATTTCCCATGCACGCCTTCGACCACCCAATGGAGCACCGCGCAGAAACGCGCGGAGGTCCGCTCCGGTTCATTGCGACGATCCTGCTCATCCAGATCGCAGCCGTGACTTGGATCGCGAGTCACCAAACCCATGGTGCCACCAGCATTTCCGCGCTCGCCGCGCTCGCGCTGGTCGGCCCCGGGAGCGATCCTGTGGCAGGCCCGCCGGCGGAGCGACGCGCAGTCCCCGCAACGGAGGACGACTTCCTACCTGGAGCGTTTGCACGTGGCGATGGACCGCCATGCCCTCGTGTCGGAGGCGGACCGGGATGGCCGGATCACACGGGTGAACGACGCCTTCTGCCTCGTGACCGGATATGCGCCCATCGAACTCGTCGGCCAAAGTCACCGCATCCTCGCCTCCGGCCTGCATGCTCCGATCTTCTTCCGGGACATGTGGCGCACGATCTCCTCCGGCCGGATCTGGAAGGGCGAAATCTGCAATCGCCGCAAGGACGGCTCACTCTTCTGGGTCCACAACACCATCGTGCCGTTTCCCGGTCCCGGTGGCCGGCCCGAGTCCTATCTGGCGGTGTGTCGCGACGTGACGCCGGAACGAAAGTTGCGGGACCGCCTGAACGCAGCCCATGTGCTGCTGGCCCGCTCGCAGGAGATCGCCCGCCTGGGCAGTTGGGAGTCCGACCAGGCGACGGGTCTCGTGACCTGCTCCCCCATCGCGCTCGAACTGCTCGGCGTGCCCGCCGACGTGGAGATGCGGGTGGAGGACGTGCTGAAGTTGATCGCTCCGGAGTATCACGAGATCTTCGATACGGCGCGCGTCGCCGCGTGCGAACGCCACGAGAGCTGGGACATCGAAGTGGAAATCATCGCGCTGCAGGGCCGGCGATTTTGGGTGCATTCACAGGGTTGGCCGCTGCTGGAACACGGCGAGGTGACGAAACTCATCGGCACGATCCACGACATCGACGCGGAAAAACGGCTGCGTCTGGAGCTCACGCAGGCGAACCAGCAGCTGGGAGCCGCCGTGGCGCGCGCCCATGAGCTCGCCACCGAGGCGCAGGCGGCGACCCAGGCGAAGAGTCTGTTTCTCGCCAGCATGAGCCACGAGATTCGCACGCCCATGAATGGCGTAATCGGGTTCGCCAATCTCCTGGAGAACACCCGCCTGGATTCCGAGCAGCGCGACTACGTCCGGCAAATCCACGTGTGCGGCGACGCGCTGCTCGACCTCCTCAACGACCTGCTCGACTACTCGAAGCTGGAACGCGGACACCTCGAACTCGAAGAGATGCCCTTTCACCTGCGGGAGCTGGTCGAGTCATCGCTCGAGCTGCTCGCGTCGCGCGCCGGCGAAAAGGGCCTCGATATCGTGGTCGACATTGCGCCGGACGCCCCCGAGGCCCTGCTCGGCGATCCCGGCCGCGTGCGCCAGATCGTCCTCAACCTGGTGAACAATGCGGTCAAATTCACGTCGCGCGGTGAAATCTACGTGGGCGTGCAGGCCGAGGCCGCCCGCGAACCCGGCCGCGCCCACCTGCGCTTTTGCGTGCGCGACACCGGCATCGGCATCGAACCGGCCGTGCGCGCAAAACTCTTCCAGCCGTTCACGCAGGGCGATGCATCGTCCACGCGGCGTTTCGACGGCAGCGGGCTCGGTCTGGCGATCTGCAAGCGGCTGGTCGAAATGATGGGTGGCGAAATCGGCTTCGAAAGCGAGCCCGGACAGGGCGCGGAATTCTGGTTCAAACTCACCCTGCCCCTGGCCGGGACCACCGCCGATCCGGAGCAGGCGGCGCCGATCACCGATCTGGCCGCCCTCGCGGGCACCACCGCACTCGTGATCGACGACAACGCCACGAACCGTCGCATCCTCGATGCGCAGCTCACGCGCTGGGGCATCACCTGCACGCTCGCCGCCACCGGTGCCGACGCGGTTGCGCTGCTGCGCGGGCACGAACGTTTCACCTTCGGGCTCGTGGATCTCGCGATGCCGCAGATGGACGGCGCGGTGTTGGCGCGAACGATACGGGAACTCGGAACCGCGGCGCCGCGACACCTCGTGCTGTTGTCCTCGCCCGGCCGGCATCCCGCAGCGAAGTTACCCGCCTGTTTTCCGCCTGCCTCTCGAAACCCACGAAATCCGTCGACCTCCTGCACACGTTGCTGCAATTGGTGGGCGCGAACGGCTCCAGGCCCCGCGCCGTCCCGGCGGCAAGCGTCAATCTCGGGCGCCTGCGCGTCCTCGTCGTGGAGGACAACGCCATCAATCAACGGGTGCTCTGCCTGCTGTTGCGCAAGTATGGCGTGGCCGCCGACGTCGCGCACCACGGTCGCGCGGCCGTGGCCAGCGCGCAGCAACACGACTACGACCTCATCTTCATGGACCTGCAGATGCCGGAAATGGACGGCCTCGAAGCCACGCGCCTTATCCGGCAGGAACTGCCCGCGGAACGCCAGCCGCTGATCGTCGCGCTCACCGCCAATGCCCTGCAGGGAGACAAGGAAGCCTGCCTCGCCGCCGGCATGGACGCCTACCTGACGAAACCCGCCCGCGCCGAGCAACTGGAAGCCATGCTGCGTCGCGCCGCGCAATGCGCGGATGCGCCGGCGGTGTGACGCTCAATCCAGGCGCAGACAGATCTGCTCACCCGGCCCGTGGGCGCCGTGCACGAGCACGCCTTCGATGTCGCCGGTCTTCGACGGTCCCGTGACCCAGATGGTGTTGGGATCGCTGCCGAGCCGGCCGACCGCCGTGGCAAGATCGCGACAGAGATCGCGCGAGCTTGAGCACGGCGACGTGCACCCACGGCCCCAGCGCGGCCAGCCGCGCCGAGGTCGTCGCATCATTCAGCACGAGGGAACCGGTCTCGGCGATCGCCCCGGCAGCGCGCGTGATGCCGAACTGATACTGATCGATCGCGCCCCGATCGAAGGCATAGCTGACGGAAAAATCCGAACCGAGTTTATCGCCGACCTTTTCCCGCAACGCGGGATCGCAGTAACCGCGGCGCCAACCCTGTGATCGCAAATGCGCGGCCAGCGCCTCAACCGTCGTGAACACCCGGCCGTGGACCGCGGTCAGACGTTCGGCAAACAGAGCCCACGCGTCCCCCTCGGGCGGGATCGTCGCCACATCCGTGGCACTGAAAACCGGATACGGCGTGCGCACCATCGGCGGCCGCTGCGCCGCCCGGATGCGCCAGAAGATCGCATCGCGCGAGGCATTGCTCATGACGCCTCGCCCTCCGGAGCCGGTGACGCCGCGGGCGCCGGCGGCGGTGGCACGTAACCCGGCGGCACGGGCGTGTGGCGGTCGAACCAGTTGCGGAAGCGGCCGCCGCGCCAGGCTGGCAGTTCCCGTTCCGCCCGCCACGCCTCGAGCGCCCCAAACGGCAGCAGGTCCTGCGGCATCACGTTGATCGCGCGTCCGAGCACCATCGCGGTCTGCCACCAGACCGGTCGCGTCGCCAGCGCGGCCCACGGACCCAACGACGGGGCGCCGCCAGCGGTGGCGGGATCCCGTTGCGCGCGATCCCGCAAGCGCAGCAGCAGGTCCGGGATCGGGATGTCCACGGGGCAGACCTCGTTGCAGGCACCGCACAGGCTGGAGGCACGCGGCAGGTCGGCGAGCTGGGAGAACTTGCGGCGCAAGCAACGGCGAGAGGACCGCGCCGAGCGGACCGGGATAGATGCTGCGATACGCGTGCCCGCTGGCCTGCCGGTAGACCGGACAGACATTCATGCACGCGCCGCAGCGGATGCAGCGCAGGATTTCCTGGCAGTCGGACGCGAGCACTTCGGTCCGGCGGTTGTCCAGCAGGATGACGTGCATTTCCTCCGGCCCGTGCGGCTGGTCGGGACCGCGGGGACCGCTGATAAACTCGGTGTAGACGGAGAGGCGCTGGCCGGTCGCGGAGCGCGCGAGCAGGTTCAGGAAGACGGCCAGGTCGCGATCGTGCGGCACGATCTTCTCGATCCCGACGATCGCGATGTGCACCGGCACCGGGGCGAGACAGAACCGGGCGTTGCCCTCGTTGGTCACGAGCACGACGCGGCCGCTCTCGGCGACGAGAAAATTGGCGCCCGTCAAACCGACGTGCGCTTCCAGGTATTTTCGCCGCAGGTGGGCGCGGGCACGCCGGGTGATGACCTCCGGGTTGTCATCATAGGCGCCGAGTCCGATGCGGGCAAAACTCGCGGCCACATCCCGCCGGTTCTTGTGCACGATCGGACCGACCACATGACTGGGATGATCGTGGTCGATCTGCACGATGAACTCGCCAAGGTCCGTCTCGACGGCCTCGATACCGTTTGCCTCCAGAAACGGCACCAGTTCGATTTCCTCGGTGACCATGCTCTTCGACTTCACCAGGCGTGTTGCGCCGAAGCGCTGCATGATCGAAAGCACGAGCTGGTTCGCCTCCGCGCCGTCGGTCGCCCAGTGCACCTTGGCGCCATGCTCGTGCAGGCTCGCTTCGGCCTGCTCGAGGTAGCGGTCGAGATTCTCAAGCGTATGCTGCTTGATCGCGCCGGCGATGCGCCGGAGGTCATCCGGCTTCGCGAAGTCCTGCAGGGCCGCCTCGCGTCGCTCGTGCACGAGGGCGCCCCAGGTCCGCACGGCCCGCTGGACCGGTCGCGGCAAACGCGCCGCAAATTCATCGATCGGTTGCTGGCTCATGCCCCGGCCGGCTCCTCGGCGTCGTCCTCGGGCCCGGCCAGGCTGCCCGCTTCGCGCAAGGCGTCGCGCAGCACCTGGGCGAGATGGCGCGGTTTGAGCGTGTAGTCACGCCGCCGCGCGAGCCCCTGCAGGTGCATGAGGCAACCCATGTCACCCGAGACGAGAAAGTCCGGCGCGGCGGCATAGACGTGCTCAAGCTTGAGCAGACCCATCTCTCGCGAGACATGCGGAAAACTCACGGCAAACGTGCCGCCGAAACCACAGCATTGCTCGCCCTCGCCGAACGGCACGAGTTCGAGGCCGGCAATCGAACCCAACAGGATTTCTGCCGCCGTGCCGCTGGTGGTACCGCGCGAATGACAGGAACGATGCCACGCCACTCGCGCCTGCAGCGTGCCCGGCCATTGCGTAACGCCCAGGCCATGCACGATGTAGTCGGCCAGTTCCCACGTGCGGGTGGCCAGTTCTTCCACTTGCGATCGATCATCCTCCTTCTGGAACTCCAGACCTGCACCGTGCCGCAACATCGCCGCGCACGAACCGGAGGGCGTCACGACCGGCTCCGGACCGGCGAACACGCCCACGGCGTGACGCACGACCGCGCGTGATCCCGCCCAATCACCCGCGTTGAAGGCCGGCTGCCCACAGCAGGTTTGCCCGGCCGGAAACGATACCGTGCAGCCGAGGAATTCCAGCACTTCGACACTGGCGCGCGCCACGTCGTCGAAGAAGGCATCGCACAGGCAGGTGGCCATCAACTGCACACGCTGATTCGCAGGGGTCGGACGGGCAGGCGAATTGCTCAACGCGTCTCACGGTTGGCGGGCGCAAATGCACTGGCAAACCGAAACACCATGCCCCGTCCGGCCCGCTCCCGTGCTCATCGACACGGAACCGGTGACTTCGCGCGGTCCCCGAGCGGAAGTTTGCGCACCTGCCGTGCGTGGAACCACTCACCGCAACGTCCGGGTCGTTCCGCCACGCCCTTGCGTGACGCCCATGGGCACAAAACGCCAATTCGATCGGGAAGTACCTATCGGCAACCAATCCACGGTCAAAGGCCGGTCGTGATCTCCAGACACCGATCCCTCCGGCGAAGTCGGGCGCAACACCATGACGCGCCTGCCTTCCCATACCGCCGACCACGGTCGGGTCCCCTTGTTCTCCCAGCCCGCCCCCTCATGCTTGCGGCGGCGGCTCAACTCGCTCCTCCCGCGTGACCGCATATCGGTGGCGGCGAACGCACGACGCGTGTGCGGCGGCATCGCCCTCGCGCTTGCCATGCTCGGTGCCGCACCCGCCGTCTACGGACTGCAGGTGGGCCTCACCTGGCAGGACAACTCCACCAATGAAACCGGTTTCAAAATCGAGCGCGCGACCGGAAGCGGGAGCTACTCCCTTCTCGCAACCATTGCCGCCAACACCACCAATTATTCCGACACATCCGTGGCGGCAGGGGGCACGTACAGCTACCGCGTTTACGCCTACAATTCCGCGGGCAGCTCGGGCATGTCGAACGTCGCCACGCTGACGACGCCCGCGGCCGGCAACACCGCGCCCACGATCACGAACCTCGCGGATCGCACGATCGCGGTGAACAGCAGCACCGGCGCGATTTCCTTCACCGTTGGCGACGCTCAAACGTCCGCCGGCGCACTGGTGGTCAGCGCCACCTCGTCGAATCAAACGCTCGTGCCCGCGGGCAACCTTGTGCCCGGCGGTACCGGCTCCACGCGCACGCTGACCGCCACCCCCGTCTCCAGCCAGGGCGGCAGTACCACGATCACCGTCAGCGTCAGTGATGGCACGCTCACCGCCACCGATACGTTCGTGCTGACGGTCAGCGGAGGAGGATTTGCCACCGCGATCGCAGGCGACGGCTACCGCACGACTGCGCTCACCTCGCTGCAGTCCGGCGCGTTCAGCGTCACCTTCAATGCCACCCCTTCGACCTCGAATATTGATGGCCTGGTTGCGCTTGCGACCAGCACTCCCGCGGGCTTCTCCGATCTCGGCGTCATCGTGCGCTTCAACCCGAACGGCATGCTGGACGCGCGCAACGGCGCCGCCTACGCATCCGACGCCAGCGTCCCCTACGCCGCCGGTGTAACCTATCACTTCCGGCTGCAGATCGATGTTCCGACGCATACTTTTTCCGCCTACGTCGCGCCCGGAAGCGGTGCCGAACTCCTGCTCGCCGCCAACTATGCCTTTCGCACCGAACAAAACGCCGTCGCCAACCTCGGTTACTGGACGGTGCTGGTCGCTTCGGCCGGGGCCAATGACACGCTGACCGTCGGCGGATTCAGCATCGCGGCGATCGCCCCGGCCAACACCGCGCCCACGATCTCCAACGTCACCGACCAAACGATCAGCCAGGACTCCGCCACTGGCGCGCTGGCCTTCACGATCGGCGACGCCGAGACGGCCGCCGGCAGCCTGACGGTCTCGGCGGCTTCGTCGAACGCCGCGCTCGTTTCCAGCACCGGACTTGCGCTCGGCGGTTCCGGCGCAAACCGCACGATCTCCGTGACCCCGATTACTGGAAAAACCGGGACGGCCACCGTCACCGTGACGGTCAGTGACGGGACCCTCACCGCCACGGACACGTTCAAGGTAACCGTCAACCCCGTCGCGGCGGTCAACACCGCGCCCGCAATCAGCCGCCCGGCGGACCAGACGATCGCCCAGGATACGGCAACGGGAGCGATCACCTTCACGGTGGGTGACGTGGAATCCTCCGCGGGAAACCTCACCGTCGCCGGCTCCTCCTCCAACACCACGCTGCTTCCGAGCTCCGGTATCAGGTTTGGCGGCACGGGAGCAAACCGCACCGTGGCCCTTACGCCAATATCCGGCCAACACGGCTCCGCGACCGTTACCCTGACCGTCAGCGACGGTTCCTTGACGGCGTCCACCTCCTTTGCGCTGACCGTCACCGCGCCCGGCATCCTGGCGACCCCCTCGGTAACGATCACGGCACCGGCAGCGGGCGCCCAAATTGCCGCGGGCAGCATCGTGCCGATCACGGTCTCCCTCAGCGGCGACCCTTCGAAGATCGCCCGCGTCGAATTCTACGACGGCAGCGTCAAGATCGGCGAATCCACCACCGCGCCGTACACGCTCGTCTGGACCGTGAACACGGCGGGCGCACATTCCCTGACCGCGATTGCCATCTACCGCGATGGCTCGATCGGCACCGCCGGCTCTGCGCTGGCCATCACCGTGCTGCCGGGTTCGCACCTGGTGAATCTCTCCACGCGCGGACTGGTGAAGGCAAGTGAACCGATGATCGCGGGCTTCGTCCTCAAGGGTTCGGGCAAGCAGCGCGTCCTGTTGCGCGCCGTCGGCAAAAGCCTCGAGAACTTCGGCGTGACCGACGTGATCGAACAACCCGTCATCTCCGTCGTGGCTCCCGGTTCCGACACGGTGGTTGTCCAAACCTCCGACGGCTGGGACGCCAACGGTGACCCGCAATCGTTGATTAATGCCATGGTCAAGACCGGTGCGTTCCCCCTGGTGACCGGCAGCAGCGACGCGGCCGTTCTCGTCGACCTGAATCCTGGAGTCTATACGGCCGTCATCAACGACAACTCCCGCAAGGGTGGCATCTGCCTGGTGGAGGCCTACGCGGTGGAGGACGGCGGCACGGCATCCAACGGAACGCTGATGAACCTTTCGACCCGCGGTGCAGTCGGCCGCAATTCCGATGTCATGATCGCGGGCGTGGTGGTGAGCGGCACGGAGCCGAAACGCCTCCTTTTCCGCGGCATCGGCCCCGGCCTGAAGCCATTCGGCGTATCGGGTTCGGTCGCTGATCCGCAGATCGAAATCTACGCCTCCGGCAACACGCAGACGACTGTCGCGACGAATGACAACTGGGATGCCGACGCGACGTCGGCCGCCGAGGTCACCGCGGCCGGAAACGCCGTCGGGGCATTCGCCCTGCAACCTGGCAGCCACGATGCCGCGCTCGTCATCGAACTGGCGCCCGGCGTCTATACCGTGCAACTCAGCGCCGCCCGCGGCAGCACCGGCACCGGCCTCGTCGAGGTTTACGCCCTGGACTAGCACGGCGACACAGCGGTCTCGTGAGGTTCTCGTTTGTAGGACGGGCCTTATGCCCCGAAATTGCGGGGTAAACCCGCTCCTACAAATTACGAAACTTGCGTGCCGCTGGACTAGCAGCGGCCGGTCCACGTTGTCGCGGCGCTCCAACGCGGCTACGAAGTCGGGGCACACGATCGCCTCAAGGAGTGAGCTGATCAGTTCCCCTCTCGAGGGGGGGAACGTCCGCCAGTGCGGGTGGGGCGTGTCCAGAGTGCATGACGCGCTCCAAGTAGCGACGGCGCGACGACTCCGCCCGCGCGGCAATTCCGCCACTCGTCGGGCAATTTGCCGCGTTCGCCTTGTTCCGCTGTTACTTTTCGCTATCCCTGTGCGTCGTCTTACGAGCCACCATCCCGTTTATGAAGCTATCGTCCCTCTCCTGTTCCTGGCTGCTCACCGCCGCCGGATTTCTTCTTGTGCCGGGGGCCGCCCCAAGCTTGTCCGCCATGGACTTCCCGGCGCCAAGCCCGGCCAGCACGTTAAAGCAACGCGTCGGCCTCACCGACATCGAGATCGACTATTCGCGACCGGGGGTGAAAGGCCGGCCGATCTTCGGCAGCCTGCTGCCGTGGAACAAGGTCTGGCGCACCGGCGCCAATGCGGCGACGAAACTCACCTTCAGCACGCCGGTGAAGTTCGGCGGCCAGGACGTGCCGGCTGGCAGCTATGCCCTCTTCACGATTCCCAATCCCGACGAGTGGACCGTGATCTTGTCCAGAAACACCGAGCAGTGGGGCGCGTTCAAGTATGATGCCAAGGACGACCTGTTGCGGGTCACCGCCAGGCCGGTGAAGCTTTCCACCCCCGTCGAAACCTTCACGATTTCGATCAACGATCTGCGCGACGAAACCGCCACCCTGTGCCTCGACTGGGAGACCACCCACGTGGAGGTGCCGATCAAGGTCGACTATGCCGACCAGTTGGTCGCCGAGATCAAGAGGACGATGTCTGGGGCCGATCCCAAGAAACCTTATCATCAGGCGGCGCAGTTCTTCTTCGATCACGGCCAGGACCTGCACCAGGCGCGCACCTGGATCGATGCCGCGGTCGCGGAGGATCCCACGGCCTATTGGTCGCTTTACCTGCAGGCCCGGATTCTCGCCAAGCTCGGTGACAAGGCGGGCGCCACCGCCGCTGCCCGCAAGTCGATCGAGTTCGCCTCGAAGAGCGGCGACAACAGCTACATCAAATCGAACAACGACCTGCTCGCGTCCCTCGACTGAGCGCGGTCGTCCCTCGCCCAATGCCCGGTGCGGCCATGTCCACCGTCGGCATCCCGGCATGTTCAACGCCGCCGCGCTGACGGGCGGACGCAGAAAAACCCTCCATGAAACCTGCCTCGACTGCCCGGCAACTCTCCCGCTTCGCCGGGTGCCTCTTGACGATCGTCGCTTCGCTCCGCGGCACGTCGGCTTCCGCCCATCCCGACTCCGCGGCCGACATCCTCCAGGAATTGCGCAGCCTGCGCGAAACCGGCACGGTGCTCTATGTCGCCGCGCATCCGGACGACGAAAACACGCGGCTGATCGCGTGGCTCGCCCGGGGTCGCGGTTACCGCACCGGCTATCTCGCCGTCACGCGGGGCGACGGCGGCCAGAACTTGATCGGACCGGAATTACGCGAGGCGCTCGGCGTGATCCGCACGCAGGAGTTGCTCGCGGCGCGGCGCATTGACGGCGGGGAACAGTTTTTCACGCGCGCGGTGGATTTCGGCTTTTCCAAGAGCGCGGACGAGACCCTCAAGATCTGGGACCGCCAGGGCGTGATGCTCGACATGGTCCGAGTCATCCGGAAGTTCCGGCCCGACGTCATCATTACGCGCTTCACGCCCGTGCCGGGCGGCACGCACGGCCACCACACCTCGTCGGCAATTCTCGCGATCGAGGCGTTCAAGGTCGCCGGCGATCCCAAGGCGTTTCCGAACGAACTCGCGGGACTGCCGCCGTGGCAGGCGACGCGCATCGTGTGGAACGGCTATCGCTGGGGCTCGCATGCCAATGACCCAATACCGTCCGGCGCCGTTGGTGTCGATGTCGGTGGTTACAATGCGCTGCTTGGCGAATCCTATGCCGAAATCGCGGCCCAGAGCCGCAGCATGCACAAGAGCCAGGGCTTCGGCAGCGTCGGCTCGCGCGGCAAGGCAACGGAGGAGTTTCGCCCGCTGGCCGGTGAACCGATGACGGGAGACATCATGGACGGCGTCGACACCACCTGGGGACGCGTCCCCGGCGGCGCCGACGTCGGGCCGCTGATCAACGACGCCATCGATCACTTCGATCCCGTGCATCCCGATCGCAGCGTGCCCGCCCTGCTGGCGATCCATCACCGGCTCGCCGCACTGCCCGATGAACCGCTGGTGGTGGCGAAACGGCGCCAGCTGGACCGCATCATCCAGGCCTGCCTCGGCCTTTACGTTGAAACCACCGTGCCGCGGGCCATGGTCGTCCCCGGCGGGAAGATCACCCTCAAGCATGCGGTGATCGTGCGCGCCGGAGAACTGCCGGTGCGGTGGGTCGCCGTGCGCTACCCCGCGGCGGATGCGAGCATCAAGCCGAACCTCACTCTCGAGCTCAACGAAACCGCCGCCCGCGACGGCACCGCCACCCTGCCGGCGGAGACGCCGGTGACCCAACCCTACTGGCTGCGCGAGCCCGGCACGGTCGGCATGTTTCGCGTCGACGACCCGTCCCTGATCGGACGCGCGGAAAATCCCCCGCCGTTTCCCATCGAGCACGTCTTCGCGATCGACGGCGAGACGCTCGTGGTGCCCGATTCCCCGGTACATTTGATCAATGATCCCGTGCGCGGCGAGCTGCCGGCATCCGCTCGAGGTCGTGCCTCCGGTGAGCCTCGCGTTTGGCGACGAACTCGCGCTCTTCGCCCCGGGCGCCACGCACGACGTCGTCGTTGCCGTCACGGCCAACCAGCCGGCGGGCGCCGCCGGCACGGTCTCGCTCCGCGCTCCGGCCGGCTGGAAGGTCAGTCCCGACACCCAGCCATTCACGCTCGCGGCCGACGACGAGCCCGCGCGGGTCTCCTTTGCCGTCACCGCCCCGGCCCGTCCCGCGACGGCCGCCCTGGAAGCCAGCGCCGAGGTCGGCGGGGTGCGCTGTCACTCGTCGCAGACGCAAATTCACTACGATCATATCCCGCCCCAGATCCTGCAACCGGATGCGCAGTTCCGGGCCGTCTGCCTCGATGTGCAGGTGCGCGCGCGTTCGATTGGCTACCTGCCGGGCGCCGGCGATGCCGTCGCGGAAAGCCTCGCGCGCCTCGGGTGCAAGGTCACCACGCTCACCGGCGAGGACCTGACGGCGGATCGTCTGCGGGCGTTCGACGCGGTCGTGCTCGGGGTGCGGGCGTTCAACACCCGCGACGACTCTGCCGCGGCACCTGCCCGCCCTGTTCGCCTACGCCGAGGGCGGCGGCACCGTGGTCGTGCAGTACAACACCACCGCGCACCTGAAGTACGAAAACCCTCGCTCCCTACCCGCTGGAGATCTCTCACGACCGCGTGACCGACGAGACGGCCGCCGTCACGTTCCTCGCGCCCGATCATCCGGCGCTCAACACGCCGAACAAGATCACGGCCGCCGACTTTGACGGGTGGGTGCAGGAACGCGGGTTGTACTTTCCCGCACCAATGGGACGCCCACTTCACGCCCCTGCTCGGCATGGGTGATCCGGGCGAATCCTCCGGCTCCGGGTCGCTGCTGGTCGCGCGGCACGGCAAGGGCTGGTACGTCTACACCGGCCTGTCGTTCTTCCGCGAACTTCCGGCCGGCGTGCCGGGCGCGTATCGGTTGCTCGCCAATCTCGTCTCGTTGGGCCGATGAGCACACCGGTGAGCCGAGCCATCCACGCCGCGTGATCGCGCCCCGGGTTTTCCCGGATTGCGCACCTGGCGCGGCGTCTACCTCTTCGTGTTCGCAGCCTTCGTCGTGGACGTTGGCTTGCTCGCCTGGTTCACGCGATCGCCTTCCGATGAACGCGGTCGATTACCTCGTGCTGCTCGGCACGATGTTCACGATCGCCGCGTACGGCATGTGGAAGACCCGCGGCCGGCAGAATCTCGAGCACTACCTGCACGGCGACAAGACCACGGGCTGGGGCACGATCGGTCTTTCGGTGATGGCCACCCAGGCGAGCGCCATCACGTTTCTGTCCACACCCGGCCAGGCCTACGAGAGCGGCATGGGCTTCGTGCAAAACTATTTCGGCCTGCCGATCGCGCTGATCATCGTGATGGCGGTGTTCCTGCCGATCTACCGGCGGCTCAACGTCAACACCGCCTACGAATTTCTCGGGCGGCGGTTCGACACCAAGACCCGCCTGCTTGGCGCCATCCTGTTCCTGCTGCAGCGCGGACTCGCCGCCGGCATCACGATCTACGCGCCCGCCATCATCGTCTCCACCGTGCTCGGCTGGTCGCTCGATCTGACGATCCTCGCCACCGGCGTCGTGGTGATCCTCTACACGGTCACGGGCGGGACGCAGGCGGTCAGCCTCACGCAAAAACACCAGATGGCGGTGATCTTCGCCGGCATGGTCGCGGCGTTCGTCGTGCTGGTGACGAAATTGCCGGCCGGGCGTCGGGCTCGGCGACGCGCTGCACGTCGCCGGCAATCTCGGCAAGCTGCAGGCGGTGGACTTCTCCTTCGATCCCGCAAGCGCTACACGATCTGGACGGGCATCTTCGGCGGCGTGTTCCTGCAGTTGTCGTACTTCGGCACGGACCAGTCGCAGGTGCGGCGCTACCTCGCGGGCGGATCGCTGCGGGAGAGCCGCCTCGGCCTGATGTTCAATGCGATCATGAAGATCCCGATGCAGTTCTTCATCCTGCTGCTCGGCGCCCTGGTCTTCGTCTTCTTATCAGTTTGAAAAGCCGCCGGTGTTTTTCAACGAGACGCTCTGGCAACGCGAGGCCGCGAGCGCCCAGGGCGCGCCCCTGCGTGCTCTCGAGGCTCGACACGACGCCCTGCACGAAAAGAAAGCCGAGGCGGTGACGCAATGGATCGAGTCGCGCCACGAGGGAGACGCCGCCGCCGAGGCAAGCGCGCACGCCGCGATGCTGGCCGCCAACGAGCAAAGCAGGAACTTGCGTGACGAAGCCCGCGCCACCCTGCAGGCGATCGACCCCGGCGCCCCGGCCACGGATGCGGACTACGTGTTCATCACGTTTGTGCTCGGCTACCTGCCCCACGGGCTGATCGGACTCTTCATCGCGGTCGTGTTCGCCGCCGCCCTTTCGTCCACCTCGGCCGAACTGAACGCGCTCGGCGCAACCACCGCGGTCGATCTTTACCCGAAACTGGCCCGGCGTCCCGCCGGTGAAGTTCGCATCGTGGCCGCGACCCGCTGGTTCACCGCAATCTGGGGGCTGGTCGCGGTTTCATTCGCGCTGTTTGCCAACCTGGTCGAAAACCTTATCCAGGCCGTGAACATCATCGGATCGATCTTCTATGGCGTCGTGCTCGGGATGTTCCTCGTCGCGTTTTTCATCAAGCACGTGCGGGGCCACGCCGTGTTCGTCGCCGCCGTCGTCGCGCAGTCGCTGGTGCTCGCGCTCTATTTCCTGCGCTACGTGTCGCCGTGGCTGCATTTCTCGTATCTGTGGTACAACCTCATCGGCTGCGGCGCCTGCGTGGGACTGAGCGTGCTCCTCGAATTCGCCAGCCCGCGCAACGCCTCGACCGAGCGTTCTGCCGCCCCGTGAATACCGATCGTTGGGAGAGTCCTGGCGCTGTAGGAGGGGCTTCACGCCCCGAGGAATCGCGGCATAAAGCCGCTCCTCCTTTCGCGACAGTTGAAAATAAACCCGTCATTGCCTTCGGCCAGCAGCCCTGCGGTTTGTTCCCCCGGCGCTTTCTCGTCGCCAAGATCGCGACGGCGCGCCGGCTCCAGCAGGAGATCGGCGGCGAGATCGTGTTCTTCTGCCACGACAGCGACCATGATCCGCGGGAGACCCGCATGACCTTGCGGCACCGCAAGACCGGTGCGGTGGCGCAGGTCAACTTTGCGTTCGAGAACCAGCTGCAGCGCCGCTACTCGCCGCTGCACCTTAAGCGCATCGCCGCCGGCTGGCACGCGAACACCGCCCGTCAGTTGCCCGCCTACGTCGACGCGCCCCTCGTCGAGGCGTTCAAGGCCGTCTCCGGCGCGACGAACGTCGCCGACTTCTGCCTCGAGATGTATCGCCGGCTCGGGCTGCTCGAGGGCGTCCGGGTCGTGCGGTCGAGCGATCCGGCGGTGCGAGCGGCGGCCTGCGCGGTGGATGATTTCTTTGTCGATGTGCCGCACGAGGGTGAAATCGTGCGGGCCCGCTGCCAGGGCGACACGCTGCGCCTGCACGAAGGCGGGGGACATTTCATCGACCTGCCGGTGGTGCCGTTCACGAAGGCACAGATCAGCCCGACGCGCGATACCCGGTTGCGCTGGATGCAATCCGTGATCCACTGCACGCATTACGTGGCCGGCGCCAGCGAACAAGACTACCTGCACCGGGACGAGGCTCCGGAAATCCAATACATCACCCGCGACCCGATCGACCGTTCCGATGAAGCCTGGATCGAATATCCGCTGTAGCCGATGAACTCCCCGCCTCCTCTCCTCGCCTTCGGCGCGCATCCCGACGACATCGAGTTCGCCGTCGGCGGCGTCATCGCGCGCGAAACCCGCGCCGGTCGGCCGGTTCATCTGGTGGTGTGCTCGCGCGGCGAGTCCGGCACGCACGGCACGGCGGAGGGGCGCACGAAGGAGGCGGAGAATGGCGCCGCCGCGCTCGGCGCCACGCTGGAATTCCTCGAACTGGGCGGCGACGCCCACTTGGAGGTGAACACCGCGCACACGCTCGCCCTGGCGACGCTCATCCGCCGGGTCCGTCCCGCGCAGGTGCTCGCCCCGAGCCTGGCCGGCAACCAGCATCCCGACCACGCGAAACTCGGACGGCTCGTGCGCGATGCCGCGCGACTTGCGCGCTACGGCGGCGTCGCCGAACTGAAATCACAGCCGGCACATGCGATCGGTGCGCTGTTCTACTACGCCGTCACCCATGAGGCCGAACCGGGCGATCTTTCGCCCGTCCTCGTCGATGTGTCCACGCCCGAAGTGGTGGCCGCGTGGACCGCCGGCATGCAGGCCCACGCCTCCCAGACCCGGAACCGCGAATACGTGGACCTGCAACTGATGCGCGCCCGCCTGCATGGAGCGCACTGCGGCGTCTCGCACGCGATTGCGCTCTTCCCCGCGGATGCACTCGTGTTCGATTCTCTGACACCACTGGGCCGCTCCGCGCGTCGCTTCTGACATGCCCGCCGGACGTTTCCTCAGAATCGGCATCACCTGCTATCCCTCCGTGGGCGGCAGTGGCATTGTCGCCTCGGCGCTCGGCGAGGAACTGGCGCGCCGCGGTCACGAGGTGCACTTCATCGGCTATGGCCGGCCGTTCCGTCTGCCCGCCGATGCCCCGCGCCTGTTCTTTCATCCCGTCGTCATCAACGACTATGAGCTGTTCAAGTACCCCGACTACACGCTGCCCCTCTCGGTGAAAATGGCGGAGGTGGCGCGCGACCATGGCCTCGACGTGCTGCACGTGCACTACGCCGTGCCCCATGCGACCGCCGCCATCCTCGCGCGCTCGATGTTGCCGCCGGCGCAACAACCTCGCGTGGTCACCACCCTGCACGGCACCGACACCACGCTGCTCGGCCGGGATCATGGCTATGGACCCGCGATCCGCCATGCGCTGACCGCCTCCGATGCGGTCACGACGGTCTCCCATTACCTCCAGCTCGAAACCGAACGCGTATTCGGAGTCACGCGGGAGATCGACGTCGTCCATAATTTCTTCGCGCCGCGGGCGGCGACGCGCGCGCCCGCGGTCGTGCGGGCCGATCTCGGCCTCACCGACGAGCCGGTGGTGATTCATCTCTCGAATCTCCGGCCGCTCAAGCGCATCGACCTCCTGCTCGAGGCGTTCGCCCGCGCGCCGGTGCCCCCACGCGCGAAACTGCTGATTCTCGCGGGCGCCGATTTCTCACCGTATCGTGCGCAGGTGGAGCAGCTCGGCCTGCGTGATCGCGTGCTCGTGCGGGAGCGGGTGCCCGACGTCGAGGACTACCTGCAGATCGCCGACCTCGGCCTGTTCACCTCGGAAAATGAAAGCTTCTGCGTGAGCATTCTCGAGGCGATGTGCTTCGGCTGCCCCAGCGTGAGCACCAATGTGGGCGGCATTCCCGAGGTCATTGAAGATGGCGTCTCGGGCATCCTTACCGCAGCGGACGACGTCCCCGCTCTCGCCGCGGCGGTCGGCGAATTGCTCAATGATCCCGCTCGTCGCCGTGCGCTGGGCCGGGCTGCGCAGCAGCGCGCGCGGGAATGTTTTTCCCCGGATGCGATCGTGCCGCGCTACGAGGCGCTCTACCGGCGCGTGTGCGGGCTGGCGGTCCCGGATTTGCCCGGTACAGAACTACGGACGGCGCTCTGACGTCGGTGGCGCAGCGGGGCCGTTCCCCGCCGTTTGCGGTCGCCCGGCGACATCGGGAAATCCCGAATTGCCTCGCAGTTTCCTGCCGAGCACCCGCAGTTCGCGCAGGGCAGCCGGGGCACTCGCCGGATGTCCCGTGACGGTCACGCGCAGGTGCCACACGAGCGCGGGGAACGAGATGACGTGCCGTCCGCGCATGAAGCGGTTCGATCGCTGGTCGCTCAGGGTTGACCACGTCGTGCCGTCCTTTGACACCTCGACGAGATACCGGTAGCCGGGCTCATCGCTACCCCAGACAAACTCGAACGTATCGATGATGCAGGGCGCCCCCAGGTCGAGGGTCAGGGTCGGGGTGGCGTCGTCATCAGCCGCGCGCCAGGCGGAGTTGATGTCGCCGTCGACCGCGAGCTTCGGTTCCGGCACCTGACCCCATGGCGGCTGATAGTGCGATGACGCGCTCACCGTCGCGCGAGCCGTGAGCGACGGGCGCAGGATGGTGTCGAGAAACTCCGGCGTCACTTCGACCTGCGGATGAAAGGCGGCCGACGCCGCGTAGTGCCGGAGGCTCGCGTAGAGTTGCCGCGCCTCGGGGTACTCGTCGAGCGCGGGCAGGTCACAAGCGATCACGAGCAATGAACCCGCACCGACCTTCGCCTCGAAGACGAGGCCGAGGCGTTCATTGCGCGCGAGATTGTCGACCACCTGCACGATCGGCCGCAACGCGGCCGGCGCGCCATCGAGTATTACCGGAGTGGACGCGACCGCCATGCGCGTCCACTGGCGCTCGCTGTGATCCGCCGTCGGAAACATCGCAAGCGCGGGATGCGCGGGATCACAGAGCAGTCCCATCGTGCCGGGGCTGTTGTTGAACATCGGCCAGCACCAGAAATCGGTGGCGTAGGCACCGCTCACGGTGCGCGCCCAATTCCTGGTTTCGGGCATGATGATCACCCGTTCGCCGGCCGCGAGTCGTTCCTTCGCGTCGGCGCCGAAGGAACGCAGCACGACGAACGCATTCGATGTTTCCGCCACCGCCGGCTTCGTCGGATACACCCATAGCGGCCAGGTGTTGCGGGCCACGTGTGGGCCCGACGACACCGTGACCGCCAGGTCGCAGCGCATCGGCGCGGTGACGTCCTTCAACGACGCCGTAATCGTGCCCAACGTCCGTACGTTGCCCTGGGCGATGTCGCGCGACGGCAGGGAACCGCTCGCGAGCGTCGCCGCGTTGGCATCGACGATCTTCCACGCGATCCTCGCGTCCCGCCAGTCGGCCGCGCCGTAGTGGGCGAGATCGACCTCCGCCGTGAACGTGTCGTCCGTCGTCCACGTGTAGCGATCGCAGCGTGCGAGCGGCACGACCGGTCCGCAGAACTCCCGCCAGCGCTGCGGCGTGATGAAGCCCTTGGATTCGAGGAATGCATTGAGCACGCCGACCAGCGCGGTGCCCTGTCCGGGAAAATCCTTCAGGTCGAGCAGTTGAAAGCCACCGAGGCCGGGCGTGCGCAACTGGAGTTCGATCTCCTCGCGATAGAGTTCCGTCGCGAGCTGGCCGGCGGCGCGAAAGAAAGCACCCGCCTGGTCGAGCTGGCCCGAGCGCGCGAGCGACTCACGAAAAAGCTCGAGGTTGCGCGCCCGCGTGACGCCGGTGTATCGCGCGATCTCGCGATAATCGGGATAGAACGTGTATTGGCCGATTTCGTGCGCGACCACGGGAACCGGCAGTCCCGCGATGGCGGCGCGCAGATCCGGGCGTGTTTCCGGCGGCCCCCATTGCACGGTTCCGTCGTAGCCGTCGCCGTTGAAGAAACTGCCGCGAACAACGTGGACCTTGTCACCGCCGGCCGGCGTGCGGGTCTTGGCGGTTGTCCAGAAGTCGTCGCCGGGTTGCACGTGCGGGTCCGATAGTACGTTGTTGGAACCGCCGCCATACAGGTGTCGGCCATCGCGCTGGTGCAGTTCGTCGAGCGTGCGCCTGATCACCTCGCGGGTGCCGCTGAGCTCATTGCCGAGCGTGAGCATCACGAAAGAGGGGTGGTTGCCGCAGGTGTTGAGCAGCGCGGTGAGCTCCGGTTCGAGCGCGGCGGCGACATGGTCGTCAAAATTGCCCCAATACGGGAGTTCCGGCTGCAGGTAGATCCCGACGCGGTCGGCCGCCGCAAATGCCGCCTCGGGCGGAATCCACGTGTGGCAGCGCACGTGGTTGAGACCGTAGTCTTGCAGGATCCCGAAGTAGTGAAGCCAGCCGTCGATCTCCATCGGCGGATGCCCGGTGAGCGGAAACACACACCCGTCGTGCGTGCCGCGCAGAAACGTCGGGCGACCATTGATCGTGAACTGCGTCCCGCGGGTCTTGAACTCGCGCAGGCCGACGTTGATCGTGCGTTCGTCGCGGCCGCCGGCGGTTTCGAGGGCAATTGTCAGTTGGTAGAGCGCGGGAGAAAACTCGTCCCACGTGCGCGCGTCGGGTCCGAGTGGAAGATCGACCGCAATGGGCGAGGACGTTACCGGCAGCGAAGGCGACAGCCTGGTGCACCGGCGGCGGCACCGACGGCGGTCCCGGGTGGTTCCAACTTTTCGCGGTGACGGTGAGGGAACCGGCAACTTTCGCTTCCCCTCCCGGACGGACGACAACCCTCAAGTGAAACGCACGTGCCGCCACGTCCGGCGCGACTTCGATCCGGCCGAAGTGGTCGCCCGCGAATGCCCGCAACTCGAGTTTTCCGATGATCCCGTTCCAGTTCGTCTGCGTGTTGTCGCTCCACTGGTGCGCCTCGGACTGCACGGACCGGCGCTCGGGCCGGTTGTCGACCATGATCGTGAGACGATGTCTACCCGGCCTGGCGGCAGCGGAGAGCTGATAGGTCTGCGATGACCCGACCAGCGCATTGTCGCCGCAGGGCGTCGCGTCGAACCAGACCTGGGTGTAGCGCGTGCGTTCAAGCGAAAGCTCGACCCGCTGCCCCGCCCAACCGGCGGGGATTTCGACGTCGCGCGCGTACCAGGCGGGACCGTCAAACTTGCGAATGCGCGTGAGCATGCCGGATTCGCGCGCGGGATTTTCCGGTCCCTTGCCGCGTTCCTCGGTCGTGCCGGGAAGTTCAATGGTATCCGCATAGGCAATCGCCGGCAATGCAGCTTGCGTCGCGAAACCTGGATCGGGCGTGCCGAGGGAAAAAAGCCAGACGCCGGCGAGAGAGATTGGATCCACGGGCACGGAGGGTGAGAGTGAAAGCGACGGCGGCATCAAGCGGGCTCCGACAGCGTCGCCAAGTTTCGGGCACGACGGAGCGAGCGGTCGGGCCCCGGAGGGCGAGCCCGACCGGCCAACTACGGCTTGACCGGCTTCAGGCGCAAGAGGGCGACATCGTGCGGCTCGAGGCGCTTGGTGAACGGCTTGGCCGTCGTGCCCGCATCCCGCTTGTCCCAGAGGTCGCGGATCGCGAACGGGCCCTTGCCCAACACCCACATCGACGGAAAGTCGATCGCGAGATCCGCCGGGGCCTCGCCCGTGTTGAGCAGGCAAACCGCCCATTCGCCGCCGGAAAGTTCCTTCAGCCAGATCTCGCGCCCGGTTTCCGTGCGGAAGCGCCAGCCCTGTTTGCCGAGCGGATCCTGATCGATGGCGATGACGTCGCGATCGGTGAGCACCGCGCGGATCTCCGGCGTCATGTGCCGCACATCGTTGCCCGCCATGAACGGCGCGGCGAGCATGCACCACAAGCTGAAAGTGGGCGCGCGACTCGGCGAACGTCAAGCCGGAGCGGCCGACCTCGAGCATGTCGGGATCGTTCCAGTGGCCGGGGCCCGGCGAACTTGGCGAGTCCCTCGGGGCCGTTGGAAGGCACGAGGCTTATCCTGCAGGTCGAGAATGACCTTCCAACCCTGCGCCCACTGTTGCGTTGCAGTCGTAGCAATCGATGATGTCACCCGTCGTCCGCCAGAGATTGCCCGACATCGCCGGCCCATTCCCAGGGCTTGCTTTGTCCCCATTCGCAAAGGCTGAACACGATGGGACGACCGGCGGTGATGGAGCGCGTCGCGCATGCGCGTGTAGGCGTCCCTGGGATCCGCCGTGCCCGTGTTGCACCAATCGTACTTCAGGTAGTCGACGCCCCACTCCGCGTATTTGAGCGCGTCCTGAAACTCGTGGCCCCAGCCGCCCGGGAAACCCGGCGCAGGTCTTCCGGCCGGCGCAGTTGTAGATCCCGAACTTGAAGCCCGTGCGCGTGCAGGTAATCACCGAGCGCCTTCATGCCCGATGGAAACTTCTCCGGGTGCGCCTGCAGATTCGCCCTGGGCGTCGCGCTCCATCGCCGACCAGGTGTCGTCGAGCACGATGTAGACGTAGCCGGCGTCGCGCATGCCGTTGCGCACCATCTCGTCGGCGGTCTCCTTGATCAGAACCTCGTTGATGTTCGAGGCAAACGTGTTCCAGGTGTTCCAGCCCATCGGCGGAGTCTGGGCGAGACCTTCGAACTTCTGGGCGAAGGCCGTCGAACTGATCGTGCACAACAGGAGGCAGGCGAGTTTGCGAAGCATGGTGAAAATTGAAAACGGACTCGGACGAACGGGGCGGGCGGCGCGCCTGCTCGCGGCCGGGGGAAGCCGAAAAACAGGTTCCCTCACGGACTGCCTGATGCGGACGCGCGCGGCAAGGCTACACCTCGCATATGGGAATTGATCTCAAACCGCGCGCAAGCAGTCTCATTCGTTCGTCGTCTGGCGAACGCCTATGATCGCCCGCTGCCTTGTCGCGGGCATGGAGCCGATACTCGCGCGAAGCGCAAGCCGCGTCCCCATCTGCCCCGCATTGCATGAAACTCAAGATCCATGGCCCGGCGATCCCCAACGTGCCCTGGCAGCCGAAGCCTGCCGGGAACCCCGATCTGGTCTGGCGCTACGACGGCAATCCCGTCATCGGCCGGCGTCCGCTGCCGCGCGTCACCGGGATCTACAACAGTGCGGTCGTGCCGTGGCAGGATGGATTCATCGGCGTGTTTCGCACCGAGGGCATGGACCGCGTGCCGCACCTGCACGTCGGTCGCAGCGCCGACGGGTATGCAGTTCACCTTCGAGCCGAAGCCGATCGACTTTCGCTGTGACGACGAGGAGGTGCGCCGCCACGAGTTCGCCTACGATCCGCGGGTGACGCCGATCGACGGCGCGCATTACGTCACGTGGTGCAATGGCTATCATGGCCCGACCATCGGCGTGGCGAAGACGACGGACTTCGTGCACTTCGAGCAACTGGAGAACGCGTTCCTGCCCTTCAACCGCAACGGCGTGCTGTTCCCGCGGAAGTTCAACGACAAGTTCCTCATGCTCTCGCGCCCGAGCGACACCGGGCACACGCCGTTCGGCGACATCTTCGTGAGCGAGAGCCCGGACCTGGTCTATTGGGGCCAACACCGCCACATCATGGGTCGCGGCTGGCCGTGGTTCCAGGGCACCAAGATCGGCGCGGGTCCGTCGCCGATCGAGACCAGCGAGGGCTGGCTGCTCTTCTATCATGCGGTCACCGGCACCTGCAACGGGTTCGTCTACTCGATCAGCGCGGTGCTGCTCGACCTCGACCAACCCTGGAAGGTGATCGCGCGCTGCAAGCGAGGCGCTGCTGTGTCCGGAAGCTCCCTACGAACTCGCGGGGTTCGTGCCCGGCGTGTGTTTCCCGGTTGGTTGCCTGTGCGACTCCGCCACGGGCCGCACCGCGATCTACTACGGCGCCGCCGACACGTTCTCCGCGCTTTGCTTCTGCCAGCTCGACGAGATCGTCGACTTCGTGAAGGCGAACAAGCTGTGAGACACGAATGTAGGGCCGGACCTCGCGTCCGGGCCGCGGACGCTTGAGCTCACGGCCCGGAGCGAGGTCCGGCCCTACCAACCGACCATGCTGACCGTTCCGCTCGCCTCCGCCCGCTGGCAGTTTCGCGACGCCACCAAGCGCTCGCCGTGGCGCCCCGCGGTCGTGCCGGGGTGCGTGCATCGCGATCTGTTGCGGCACGGCCTCATACCCGATCCATTCTGGGGCACGAACGAGCTGCAACTCCAGTGGATCGAGGAACACGCGTGGGAATATCGCGCGTCGTTCAACGTGGGGGCCACGCTGCTGGCCGAGGAAGATCGTCGACCTCGTGGCCGACGGGCTCGACACGGTCGCGACGATCACGCTCAACGGCCGCCGCGTCGCGCAAACCGAGAACATGTTCGTGGGCTTTCGCTGGCACGTGAAGCCGCTCCTGCGGCGCGGCCGCAACGAACTGCTGGTGCGCTTCGGCAGTGCCATGGACTACATCCGCACGCACCGCACCGGAACACACCCCGCGCGAGATCAACGATCCCGTCGGCGGCTGCACGCGCATCCGCAAGGAACAATGCCAGTTCGGCTGGGACTGGGGACCGCGCTTCGTCACGGCCGGCATCTGGCAGCGACATCCGCCTGGAAGGTTGGACCGGCAACCGGGTCGAGAGCGTGCGCGTGGCGCAGCGGCACGATGAGCCGGTCGGAGCGGCTCTACGCCACGAAGATCGGCCGTCGCTTTCGCATCGGGGCATCAAGCCCCTCCTACGGGGCGGAAGCGTGACCCTCACGTTCAGCCCCGAGCTCGCCCGCCCCGACGACTCCGCGAGCATTCGCGGCACCATCGCCCGCGACGGCCGCATCGTCGCCACAATCGAAAATCGAGAATCCAAAATCGAAAATCCCCACCTCTGGTGGCCCAACGACCACGGTACCCAACCGCTCTACACGATCGCCCTTGAAGTCGTCGATGGCTCCGGTCGCGTAATCGGCACCTGGTCGCGCCGGATCGGCCTGCGTACCGTCGTGCTCGACCGCCATCCCGACGAATGGGGCGAAACATTCCAGTTCGTCGTCAACGGCCGCCCGATCTTCGCCAAGGGCGCGAACTGGATACCGGCGCACAGTTTCGTCGCGGGCCTCACGCGCGACGACTATGCGCGCGACCTGCGCGCCGCGCGACAGGCCCACATGAACATGATCCGCGTGTGGGGCGGCGGGATCTACGAGAGCGAGCATTTCTACGACCTGTGCGATGAGCTCGGCCTGCTCGTCTGGCAGGACTTCATGTTCGCCTGCACGCTTTATCCCGGCCGACGACGCCTTCCTCGCCAGCACGCGCGAGGAGGCGGAGCTACCAGGTGCGCCGATTGCGGCATCGTGCGTGCCTCGCGCTTTGGTGCGGGAACAACGAGGTGTTCGGCATCAATCATCACGAGTTCAAGGATGCGCCCGCCCGGCAGGCCGGCTACGAGAAGCTCTTCCACCAACTCCTGCCCACGGCCGTGGCCGAACACGACGGCGCGACGGCGTACTGGCCGTCCTCCCCATGGCGCGGCGGTCCCGCGACCGACCACGCCACCGGCGCGGCGCGCGGGCGACACGCACTACTGGGACGTCTGGCACGCACGCCATCCCGTGCGCGATTATCAGGACCACGCCTTCCGGTTCACCTCCGAGTTCGGCATGCAGAGCTTCAACTCGACCGAGACGCAGGCGACCTATTGCCCAGCCGGAGGACTGGAATGTCTTCGGGACGACGATGAAGAATCACCAGAAGAACCGCGCGGGCAACCAGATCATCCTGGACTACGTTTCGCGCCTCTACCGGTTTCCGAAGAGCCAGGAGGATCTCGTCCACCTTTCGCAGTTGAACCAGGCGCACTGCATGCAGGCCGGCGTGTCCCACTACCGGCGCAACATGCCACGTTGCATGGGGGCGCTGTACTGGCAGCTCAACGACTGCTGGCCGGTCGCCTCATGGAGCTCGATCGAATTCACCGGGCGCTGGCGCGCCTTGCATCACGTCGCCCGGCGTTTCTTCGCCCCGGCGATCGTCAGCGGCCACGTGCCGGGCGACGAATACGACATCATCGGCAACTACCGCCGGACAACGGTGCACGAGGTGCACATCTATACGGTTTACGATGCACCGGAGCCAGCGTCCGGCCGGGTGCTCTGGGATCTCTTCCACCTCGACGGCTTCAAGGTCGCACGCGGCACCAAGCGGGTGGCATTGCGCTACGGCGAAAGCGTCCTGCAGCACACGCTGGAACTCGCCCGACCCCTCGAAAAGTACGGACGCGACGAACTCTACCTGCGCATCGCCCTCGAAATCGGCGAAGCACGCGTGAGCGAAGACACTGTCTTCCTGACGTCCCCGCGCTTCCTGCACCTGCACCGGGCGCGGACCCGCGTGAGCGTGAAGATGAAGACGTCGCGCCAGGCGGTGCTTTCGTTCACCTCACCGGTGTTTCAGCACCGGTTCTCGTTCGAACTTCCCGGATTGCCGCATCAGGCCGGCGACAACTTCTTTGACCTCCATCCCGACGAACCCAGGGCCGTGAACATTGAACTGTCCCGCGCCGCAACGGCCGCGCGGCTCAAGAAACTCCTCGTCACCCGATCGCTCGTCGACACTTACTAGCCATGCCCCCACACGCGCGCCGGCGGGCCGGCGCATGTGATTGTTCCACCGGTTCTTTCGCCCGCGCCTAATCAACGACCTGCGGATCTTGCCCAGCCGCGGTCTCCCATCCTCACCAGTCAGAGTCAGCCACGCCCCATGCAAGCAAACGAATCGGTCCCGGCGGTTGCCGTCGAGGACCAGGATCGCACCGCCCCGGAAGACCGGGTTCCCGTTGTCCAGAAGGTCGCCTACGGGTTGGGCACCACCCTCGACATGTGGGGCAACTGGCTCTACCCGAGCATCGTTTCCCCGGTCTTCATCATCTTTCTCCACGTCCCGCCGTGGCTGGTCACGACCGCGCTGATGTTGAACCGGCTGTTCGACGCCGTTTCCGATCCGCTCTTTGGCTGGTGGTCGGACAACACCCGCAGCCGGTGGGGGCGCCGCCGCCCCTTCATCCTGATCGGCGCCACGATGGCCGGGCTCACCCTGCCGGCGCTGGTGTGGGTGTCACCCGGTTGGGGATCGATCGAGCTCTTCGGCTATGCGGTGCCGCATTACTTCTGGTACATGGTCGTTTCGTCGGCCACCTACATCACCATCGTGAGTTGTTTCAACGTGCCGTGGCAGAGCCTGGGCGCGGAGCTCACGCCCGACCTGCATGAGCGCACGAGCGTCTTCACCTACAAGACCGCCCTGCAAAAACTGCCGGAGATCGGCCTGTTCACCGCCGCGGCTTTTTGCACCGCGACCGTGTGGAACGACGCCACCCCGGCCAATGCACTGTCCCGCCTGGGGCTGATGTTCTCGCGGATGTTCTCCTGGTTCGGCGATTTCTTCGGCAGCCTGTTCACCCTCGATTTCGCCGCGGTGGGGACGCTGCTGACCAATCCCTTTGGCTGGAACACGCCCACCGAGGGCAGCGTGAACACCCTGTTGGGCGCGCAAGTCTACACGCTGCTCCTTGGCGCGATCATGATCCTGGTGGGCATCACCGTGTTCTCCGTGGTCCGGGAGCGCTATTACCACAAGGTCGTCGAACGGAAACAGCAGAGCATCAAGATCAGTGAAACCATCTGGCAGGTGCTCAAGTGCCGGCCTTTTCGCGCCAACCTCTCGATGGGCTTCGCCTACGCGATGGGCACGGCGATGGTCGGTACGCTCGGATACTTCACCACCGTCTATTATGTGTGCGGCGGCGACCAGACCGTGGGCAACATCTGGAATTTCTGGATGGGCGCCTCCAATTCCGTGCTCGGGCTGGTTGGGGTCGGCTTTTTCGCGATGATTGCGCATCGCCTCGGCAAGCGTTCGGGCATGGCGGCGGTGCAGCTCATGGCGATCGTGGTCTTCATCGGGACGTGGTGGCTCTACACGCCCGCCGTCGTCTGGCTGCAGATCTTCGCCTCCGGCTTCATCGCGTTCACCGGCGCGGGCTTCTGGATGCTCTATGGCTCGATCGGCGCCGATATCATCGACTACGACGAACTCGAATACGGCAAGCGCCGGGAAGGCGCGTTCACGGCCTGCGGACAGTGGATCATGAAGATCGGCCAGGCGGTCGGTATCGGCGCTTCCGGGTTCGTGCTCTCGGCCACCGGTTTCGACTCGACGAAGGGAGCCGACCAGCTTCCGGGCGCGATCTTCAACATGCGACTGTATCTCGCCGCGATTCCCGTCGTGGGGCTGGTGATCGCGCTGATCATGCTCGCCCGATTGACACTCACCGATCAACGCGTGCGGGAGATCCGTCGCGAACTCGAGGCACGACGCGGGCAGGTGTAGGCGGTCCACGCGCCCGCGGTCACATCGGGGATGACTGGATCCGAGGGGCGTTCCGGAAAGGCGGCCCGGAATCCATGCGAGAGGAGACAACAAGGCGCGCAAACTGACGGTTCCCGTATTGCTCACGCCGTACGTCTCGCAATACTCCGGGCGGTACGGCACCCATCTCGCCGGTACGTTTCTTTTCCTCCTGCCGATCGCCGCCCTCTTTCTCGCCTTGCAACGTGCGTTCATCAGTGGCCTGACGACCGGCACCCTCAAGGCCTGATTCCGCCCCGATGCCTGAACCGGTTCCCCGTTCTCCGAACTCCGGCGCGCGCCTGCCTCCGGCGCGACCCCGCCGGCCGGAAGTCCTGCTCATCTGCCTGACGACCCTGGAGGACAGCACGGCGCTCCTGCAGGGCGTGTCTCATTACGAACGTTCGCACCGTCCGTGGGCGGCCTTCCTCGACGACGAGGCCCGGGCCGAACGGGATCACCGCTGGCTGAACAACAAGCACTGGGACGGCATCATCAGCCGGCACACCACGCCCGCCCTGGTGCGCGCGTGCCAGGATCTGCGCATTCCGCTGGTCGACCTCAACGACACGCCGCCGCTTCCCGGGATCCCCAAGATCCGTCCGGACAATGTCGTGATCGGCCATCTCGGCGCGGAGCATTTCCTCGAGCGGGGGTTTCATCACTTTGCCTTCGCCGGTTTCATTAACGTGCATTGGGCCCGGGAACGCCGCGACGGATTTGTGGAAGCGCTGCGTCTCGCCGGCCAGGTGTGCGACGTCCTGGACGTGGAATGGCCGGGCAACCTCACGCCGTTCTGGGACGAAAGCCAGACCACGGTCCTTGCCGACTGGCTGCGCCGCCTGCCCAAGCCCGTCGCGGTGATGTCGTGCAACGATCTGCGCGCGCTCCAGCTCATCGCGGCCGCCCATACGGCGGGTTTCCTCGTCCCCGAAGAGGTGGCGGTGCTCGGCGCGAACAATGACTCGGTGCGCTGCGATCTCTGCTATCCCCCGCTGTCGAGCGTGGCGGCCAATCCCTTCCAGATCGGCTACGCTGCCGCCGAGTGCCTCGACCAACTCATGAGCGGCCTCCCGGCACCACAGCTGGACTTGCGCATCGATCCGGTCGGCGTCGCGACCCGTCATTCCACCGACGTGCTCGCGATCAGCGATCGCAATGTCGCCGCCGCCCTCAGCTACATCCGCGAACACGCCTGCCGCGGCACCACGGTCGAAGCGGTGCTCAAGCACGCCGCGGCCTCGCGCAGCCAGCTCGAGAAGAAGTTCCGGCGCTATCTCGGCCGCTCGCCCCAGTCGGAAATCCGGCGCGTGCAGGTCGCCCGCATCAAGCAACTCCTCGTCGAGACGGATTTCCCGCTCAAGCGGATCGCGGAGCTCACCGGCTTTGAACACGTCGAATACCTCAGCGTCGTGTTCAAGCGCTTTACCGGCGAGACTCCGGGCAGCTTTCGCAAGAAGCGCCAGAGCATCATCGATGGCGCCATAGTCGAATAGTGCCTTGGGCCGTAACGATTCAGTCGGAGTTCACCAGACCGGTAGCCGCCGGGATCACGAGGCTGCATCAGACTGCATCTCGTCGGACGGGCCCGCCCGGGCTGAGTTCGTCGAAGCTCCGGACGATGCCGCAGTCAATGGGCGAACGGCACGGCCCACAGCGCCAGCCCCGCACGCAGCCCTTCGCTAAAAAAACGCGTGAAACGCACCACTACCTCCCCCAAAGCCGGCGAATACGCGTCCCGCACCCCCGAAATCATCGGTTCGTGACGATTCTATCCCCCGTGCAGTCTTCCCCCACCAAGCTCGTCCTGAAACAGCCGAACAGCACCGGAAACGCGCGCCCGACGCTCACGTTTCCTGCCGCCCCGGCGTCCGCGGCCCCTCGCACACCGACGATCACGGAGGCCTCGACCCCGACGCAGGCCAAGGAACAGTGCCCGCATTGCGGCCGGGTTGTCCTTGTCCGGTCGGCACCGCGTTGCTCCTTCTGCGGCGAAGCCCTGGCCGACGGCGCGAAGAACAAAACGGTTGCACCAAGCTCGACCGGCGCCAGCAACGCGCACGGCAAGGCTCCTCCGCCGGAGTTTGTGGCGCCTGACAGCGGCTACGACGCACCCCAGCGGGAAGCAGCGTGCGCGCGACTGCGCGGATTTATCCTGCGCTCCCGCGATCAGGCGAAGATCCTCGACTTGTTCGTGCGCGGACTGCAAAACGACTTCTCGCCCGCCGTCGCCGAGGCCACGCACTTCTGCACCTGCGGCGGGATCGCCGACACCATCATTGCGGTGCCATGGAGTGCCCGGCGCGGTTCCGAGGAGAAGCGTGGCTTGGGGTTACTTGTGGCACTGCCGCTCGATTTCATCATGAGGAAACGCCTCGGCGGTGACTTTCACGTCGTGACCCATCACGCGGCCTGTTCACCGTGCGCCCAGCGCAAAGGATGGTTCGACCGCTACGAGCGTTTCTTCGGCCCGGTTCCCCGCATCCTGCGGCGGGGCAGGGTCCGCCTCCAGTCGTTTCAGCCCGGGGCTGCCGAAGCCTCCGGCCGCGGCGCGGACTTGCGCTACGAACTTGCGATCACCCGCGACGAGGAAATGCGCGGCTTCACGCGCACGCTGCGCTTCCACCGCAGTGCGGCGCAGATGGATGAACTCTATCGCTCGCAGGCCACGACCGAGGTGACCGAATCCGTGGTCGTTCCGGCCGGCTGGACCGGCGGCCATGTGCGCCGAACCAACGCGGGCTTTCACCACGCGCTGCGCCTGGCCGGCCGCGGCAACCGCGGTCATCCCGCCGGGAACGACGGCGATCTGTTCATCACGATCACGGTTCAGGACTGACGCCGTCGCGGCGATCGCAACGCGCCGCCGACCAGTCCCGTAAGAAAACCGGCGACGTGCGCGACCACGTCGATCCCCGGGTCGCCGCCTCCCCCGCCCAGCCAGCCCAACAGGGCCACGCCCGCGGCCAGCGGCATCCACAAGGTCCGCGCACGCCAGCCTGCACCGCTGCGCCGACTCACGCGCACCGCATGGCCGGTGAGCCAGCCCAGTCCCGCGAAGATGGCGGTCGAGGCGCCATAGGATATCGTGTCCGATCCCCGCCGGACGAGAACGGTCAGGACGTTCGCGAGATAGGCGGTCACCGCAAGATCCCACCAGGCGCGGACCACGCCGACCGCGGCCACCACATTCGCAAACACGAAAACGCCGAGCACGAGATTGCCGGCGAGGTGCGCGAGATCGGCATGCAGGAACAACGCGGTGGCCGGCCGCCACCATTCGTCATCGGTGAGCACCGCCCGCGCATCGAGCGCGCCCCACCCGATCATCTGGTTCCAGTGTTCGAGCTGCGCCTGATAGGCCCAAAGAACCACGCCCGCCCAGAGCAACGGCGTGAGCCACGGTCGCGCGACCGCCGGTTTCGGCCACGTGACCGGAGGGGGTGGCCAGTGGGCATTGGCCTCGTCGTAGACCGACAACTCCATCCGCACCGCCGGCGCCTGCGCCGCCTCCACCAGCACACCGTATCCCTCCGGACCTTCCTCCCCCCAGTAGGGCAGGCCCATGGCGAGGATCACCAGCCCGTGTTCGTCTGCCTGCCGCGGCGAGCGGTAGGTTCCCACGCAGACCAGGTCGGTCGGTTCCGCGTCGCCCGGACTGGAACTGGGGAGGAACTCGGGCATGCCCGGGCACATTCGTTTGATTCCGCCCGGTCGCAAAGCCGCAACCTTCACGTCCGCGCCGATCAGGCCCGGCAAATGAGCGTGCGTGGCGCTGGCGACGACGTATTCTCTCGCACCCCGACCCCGCTTCATGCCCGCCTCGAAACGCCTCGACAAAAAACTCGCGCGCATCCGCGCCGGCCGTGCCACGCGCGCCGATTTTATCATCGCCGACGCCAAGGACGCGGACATGGGCTTCGGTCTCACATCCCCCGGGCCCCGCGATCACCGTTCCCCGTCGTGCGGCTGGAAGACCCTCGCCGATTATCAGCAGCAGATTCGCGACGTCGTCGCCCAGGACATCGTCGACCTGGTTCTGCTTTCGGTTTCCAACCTCGAACAACTCGCCATTGACGAGCGTCTCTTCACCGCGTCGCCCGTGACGCCCGCGGCCCGCGCCAACGACACCACCGACATCTGGCTCGTGCGCAGCGGGCGCTATTCCCGGGCACCCTCGCGCCCGTTTCGCACCGCGAGTATCGAGCACATCAAGTATGGCCACCTCGTCGACGACTGCACCGCGCGCGCGGTTGGCGCCGACCTCGCGCTCTATTCGCTGACGTTCACCAACCGGCGCGACGAGGACCTGCGCACCCTCGAGGCGTTTCGCGCGTTCCGGCTCGAAGCGGAGGCCAAGGGGCTGCGCTATTTCCTCGAGGTGTTCGATCCCAATGTGCCGGCCGGCCTCACCGCCCGTGATCGCGGCGCGTTTCTCAACGACCACATCGTGCGCGCACTCGCCGGCGTGCCCGGCGCCGCGCGACCGCTTTTCCTCAAGATCCCCTATCATGGCCCGGCGGCGCTCGCGGAACTCGTCGCCTACGATTCGCGATTGGTTGTCGGCATCCTCGGGGGTGCCGCCGGGACCACCCGCGATGCCTTCCAACTCATCCACGATGCGCGACAACACGGCGCCTGGGTCGCCCTGTTTGGCCGCAAGATCAACCTGAGCGAACATCCCCTGACGTTCATCCGCCTGCTGCGCGGCATCGTCAACGGCGACCTGGCACCGGATGACGCGGTAAAGGCCTACCACGAGGAACTACGCAACCTGAACATCCGCCCGCACCGCCCGTTGCGCGCCGACCTCGCCCTCACGCCGCCCACGCGCCGTGCGCGTCGCTGAAGCTGGCTTTTGAATGCATTCCCCGTTCCGCCATGAAACGATCCGAGATCAATGCCGCCTGGCGCGCTGCGCTCGCCTGCTTTCAACAGCACCACTGGCACCTGCCACCGGCGCCACGGTGGGACATCACGGATTTCGGCCTCGGTGACTTTCCGCGCACCGGACTCACGCTCGTCAACCTCGCGACCGAGCCGGAATACTGCGAGAAACTGATGTACGCGCGCCGCGGACAGATCACGCCCTGCCACTCCCATGCGCGGAAGAAGGAGGATATCATCTGTCGGGTCGGCGAACTCACGGTTCAGCTCTGGTCCACTCGTCCGGAAGAAGTCCAATCGCCTGAGCGCGCGTCGTTCACAGGTACCCGGTCAACGGCCACCCGCACCCCCTTCAGGAGGGCGACACGGTCACGCTCGCCGCCGGCTCACGAGTGACGCTCGTTCCCGGCGTGTGGCACGCCTTCTGGCCGACCAGCGACGAGTGTATCATCGGCGAGGTGAGCACCGCCAACGACGACCGGCACGACAATTTCTTTCTCGATCCGCGCATCGGCCGTTTTCCCGGCATCATTGAGGATGAACCGGCGCAAGTCCGGCTGCCGGGCGAAGGCTGAACCATGGGGGACGTCTCGCGCACCGGGCTCATCGCCGCCGGCAACTGGGTGCTCGATCACGTGAAGGTGATCGACACCTGGCCGCCCCAGGACGCGCTGGCGACGATTCTCGGCGAATCGTTCGGCAACGGCGGCGGCGCCTACAATGTGCTCAAGAATCTCGCCCGCCTCGGCGCGCGTTTTCCGCTGCGCGGCATCGGCCTCGTCGGCGACGACGCAGCCGGCGCCCGCATCCTGGCCGACTGTCGCACCCACGGAATCGATACGACGCAACTGCGCGTCACCCCTGACGCACCGACGTCCTACACCGACGTGATGACCGTGCGCGCCACGGGGCGTCGCACGTTTTTCACCCAGCCCGGCGCGAGTGCGCGGCTCGCCCCGGAGCATTTCGATTTCCGCGAGACCACCGCACGTATCTTCTATCTCGGTTACCTCCTGCTGCTGGACCGGCTCGATGCCGTGAGCAACGGGCAGCCGGCCGCCGCCGACGTTTTCGCGCGCGCCCGCGCCGCGGGCCTGGTGACTGCGCTCGACATGGTCAGTGAAACGTCAGACCGCTTCGCCACGGCGGTGGCGCCCGTGTTGCCGCTGGTCGACTACGCCTTCGCCAACGATTTCGAGGCGGAAAAACTGACGGGCATTGCGCTGCGGCGCGACGGGATGCTCGATCTCACGCGCGTCGCCGCGGCTGGCGGCAAACTTCTCGAGCTCGGAACCCAGCGCTGGGCGATCATTCACTTTCCCGAGGGCGCGCACGCCTGCAGCCGCGCCGGCGAATCGCTCTGGCAGGGCAGCGTGCCGTTGCCCGCCGCGGAGATTCAGGGCACGGCCGGCGCGGGCGACGCTTTTTCCGCGGGCGTGTTGTTCGGCGTGCATGAAGCGTGGCCGATGCGCGATTGTTTGCGCCTCGGGGTCTGCGCCGCCGCCGCCTCGCTGCGTAACGTGACCTGCTCCGACGCCGTCGAATCGCACGATGTGTGCCTCGCGTTGGGCGCGCGCATCGGTTTCTCGTCCCTCGCCCTCACTCCCCATGAAAGATGAACGCTGCACCCGGCTCGAAGAAAACCTCACCCATCTGCAGCGGCACGTTTCCGAGCAGGACAAGGTGATGCTCGCCCCGGCCGACGAGGTCTCCCGCCTGAAACAGGAACTCGCGGCCGTCCGGACGCAACTCGCCGCCGCCGCCGAGCCCGACGCCGGCACCGACGAACGGCCGCCGCACTACTGACGCAGATCCCCCGGTCCTTTCACACGTCACCCCCGCCCTCGGCCGCTCCACCCCGCCCCCCACTCCCGCGGCGGCCGGCGGCATGCCCGCCCCACAATGCCGGACAAAACTTGTGGCGGCCGCCACAAGTTTTGTCCGGGTTCATGGCGATCAGCATCCTCTGTGAGCTCTGTGTCGTCTCAGTGTCCTCTGTGTCCCTCCTACGCTACACGCCTCAATAAGGCGCGTTTTGCACGCCGGCTGAAGGTCCGCGCAGCCGGACAGGTCACGAGTCGATCGACGTCGGCGAACGGCCGACTTCGAAAATGGCGAGACAGGTTTGAGCGGTTGCGGGATCGTTCAAGAACACCGCACCGTTGCGGATCCTTGCGACCGGTTCGCCGGCGCGCTCGAGCGGATGCTGTTTCGCGGTCCTCTGCGCGAATTCGACAAAGCCCGGGCAACCGGCGGCCTTGAGCGCGGCCCGGTTGAGGATTCGCAAGCGGCCGAAACATCCGGGGGCCACGTGACGCATCAGTTCCAAGGTGAGCCGGCCCATCGTGAAGCGCGGATTGATTTCGACGACCGGTTTGAGCCGGCATGTGTCATCGGCAGCCCGATACACGAACGCGTCCACTCCAACCGGACCCGAGAAGCCGACGCGCCCGAGTTCCACGCCAAGTTCCCGGCGCATGTCTTCGTACAGCTCGCGCAGGCGTGGCGCGATGTCGCGGACGTTTGGAAAACACGCCGCCACGGCCGCCGGCACGCGATGCACCCGGTCGGGAGCCGCCGAGTTGCCGAGAAACCGCCCGGCACCATCGTTGGTCAGTCCCGTGAAGCCGACGAGTTCGAGACCACGCATGGTCATTTCCGCCTGCATCGAAAAATCAATCACCCGCTCGAGCCACGGTTCGACGACCAGCGCCGCGCCGGACCTGCAGCGGCGTTCGATCCACTCTCGCTGCGCCGGCTGGAGGTCAGGCTCCCAGAGACGGATCGCGTTCTGGCCGGCAAGTCCCAGCGCCTCCTTCACGATCACGCGGTGGTGACCGCGACCGCGGATGGCCGCGATCGCCGCCCATGCCGTGTCCGGCGTTCGCACCGACACCGCAACGTCATCCACGGAGCACAACCACGCCTGGGCGTGCCTTCCAAGGAACCCTCGTAAAAACGCCGCGCTCCATGTCTTGGTGAACAGCGCAGCGACGGTGGGGTTGAAGCAATGTTCGGGAGCCGGCGCACGGCCCGACAGACTGCCGAGCAACGGCGCCAGCGCGGCAACGCTGTCGGATGACCACGCCCAGGGACGCAGCCGGCCGAGCTTGCGGTCCACCAGCGCCGCTGCGTCGTCGGCAAACTCCGGCAGCGCAAAACCCGCGTCCTGCAGATCGCGCAGGAACGCCACGCGCGGACGTTGCGGCACGAGGACGATGTCGTCCTTTCGCGCGAGAAACATCGGCAGGTGGGCGAGGTCGGCCGCATGTTGTCGTTGGGCCGTCGACGGCGTGAACCCCGGTCCCCGGGCGATGTAAGACTCGGCGAAGGGATTGAACAAATACACGTCGGGCGTGCGTCCGCGGGAGCGCGCGTACACCTCGAGCTCGGCGATGAATGCGGGATCCAGCCCCGCGGCCCGCCGGCCGGCGACATTCAAGGTCACTCCCTTTGCGCGCTGGGGCGAAAGTGGAAACTTCAATTGCCGACAAAATGCCTCCCAGTCGCTTTCGCCCGGATTCTTCCAGCGGCGAAACCACTTCAATCCGTAGGCGACGTGTCCGATCTCGTCGCGATAGATCCGGTCGAGCAGGCGGGCGGTCTCCGCGTCGCCCACCGTGGCGAAACCCTGCGCGAAGTGCCGGGCGAAATCGAGGTTGGCCTGTTCGAACGTGAGGCTCAGCCCCGCGACGTAGTCCAGCGGGTTCTCCATGACGGCCACGCACCGCCAGAAATAGCCACTGACGGGTTGTTCGCCGAACGTGACGCCGCATGCCCGCATGCGCGCGAGATAAAGCCGCGTGTGTTCCTGCTCATCCTGCAGGGTGCGCAACACGCCGCGCCGAAACGCCGCGGGCGCGTCGGGAAAACGCAGCAGCACGAGCGCCATCAATTCGGTGGCGAGCAGTTCGTGATTGGCGAAGAAATGCAGCAGGCGGCCGCGCTCGCGTTCCTGTTCGAGGCGGCGCAGCCCGGGGAAATCGTGGCCGTCACGATGTCCTGCCCGTTTGAAGCGCAATGTCGCCGGCCGCCCCGGCACCGTCGGCGCGAGGATCGCCGTGCCCGGTCGCTCATCGGTGATTTCGCCGGACGGGGGCGCCAGTTTCTCGTCGAGCGTCGTGGCGAACAGGACCTGTTCAGCGAAGGACCGAATCTCCATCGTCCGAGACTAGCGCAAATCCCGACGGCTGGAAACCATGGGCGAGCCTGTCCGACGATACGTTCGAAATCCTGCCTGAAGGCCAATGCCTGTGAGCTGTAACGACTCAGTTGAGCATGTAGGGCCGGACCTTGAGTCCGGGCCGCTACCTCTCACGGAAGCGGCCGGAGCTTGTCTCCGGGCCGTTAGCGACCGACAACTCGTCCGTCGTAGCCCGTTGGACGAAGACGGAAGCGGCCCGGACACAAGGTCCGGCCCTACAACCAAGCGGTGGAACCCGCTACGAGCGGAGCCCTTTTCAACTGCATGGTTGCGGCCAAGCCTCAAGGATGCAGACGGGTTGCCCCACGAAATCCGTTGCTGCTCCCCGTTGCACCGCCCGCGTGGCCATGAGCAGTTCGTCCCCTCTCCGGATCCGTCCTATCCCGTTGCCGGTTTTTCCCCAGAGCTGCCCTCGCGTTCCTCCCACGGGCAACATTCGGGAGCCGGCCAGTCACCGAAGCGGCGGCGCATTTCCTCGCGCATCTGCTCGCGTTGTTCCGGAGTGAGCGCACGCCAGCGTTCGCGGTCGATCATGTGCCGGCGCCAGGGCGGTCGTCCGCCGCGGCGTCCACCCCAGAAACCGCCGAAGAGGATCTTCGCGAGGATCAGAATGCCAGCCGCCTGCCAGAACGTGATCGTGTGCACGCCCGTGACGGCGGGGAGAATGGCGTTCCACAACCACATGACGATCGCGCTGAACGCCGTGACGAATGCGAGCACGGCCAGCGGAACAATGATGAAGAACTTGAGGGAGCGACGGTGTTTCATGTTGGGGGACGGGGTAATCATCGAACGGCGCGAAATTCGTCGCGCAGCGAGCGCAGACGCTCTCGCAGGTGCAGCACCGCGTAGCGCTTGCGCGACAGGAGCGTGTTGAGATTTTCGCCGGTGAGTTCGGCGATGTCCTGAAAGGAAAGATTTTCGAACTCATGCCAGACGAAGACCTGCCGCTGCTCCGCCGGCAGTTCGGCGAGCGCGGCATGCAGTTGTTCCCAGAACTGCCGGCGCAGGTGTTCCGTGGCCGGGGTTTGCTGATCGACCGGCAGCCAGGCGCTGATGCCGCCCTCGCCGCTTTCCGAATCGCCCTCGGCCAATGCGTCCAGCGACAGGGGTTGCGTCTTGCGGCTGCGGTCGATGATGCGATTGCGCGCGACCGTAAACAGCCAGGCCGCGGCCTGTTCGACCGGACGCACGTCCAATGCCGAGATGAACCGCGCCCACACGTCCTGTACGACATCCTCGGCCTCGGCATCGCTGGGGACGCGCGCGCGCACGAAGCGCCGCAGCCGACCGCTCATGTCGCGGAACACCTGAGCGATGTGATTCTTCGTGTCGCCAGCCATGATTGCGGGAGCCTGGGAAACCCCGTCCATGTCGGTTCAGACGAGCGGGCCCGGAGAAAATTGTGAGGAATCCGTGTCGGGAACGGGAGGCAGAAAGCGCATGAACAACCGCCGGCCACCCGACCGAGCTGGTTCAGGCCTCGAGTTTCATCAAAACGCGCGAAACGTCGTGGCATTTCCGCGTTGCGCGCGTCATCATGTCTTCCTGCATGCTCCGGATAATCTTGGTCCGGCCCCGTTGCCCCATCGTCCTTCCTCGAATTCCATGAAAGTGTTCTCCATGTCCCGCCTTGTCCTTGGCCTGGTGCTCACGCCCCTCGCCGCCTCTGGCGCCAAATCGATCAGCGTGTCCCTCGACACCGCGAAAACGGGCGCGCCGATCAGTCCGCACATCTACGGACAGTTCATCGAGCATCTCGGGCGCTGTATTTACGGTGGCATCTGGGCCGAAATGCTCGAGGACCGGAAATTCTATTTCCCGATCACGGCGGAATACGCGCCCTACAAGGACCTTCAGGACACCGCCTTCCCGGTGGTCGGCGCGTCGCCCTGGGAGATCATCGGCTCGGCTGACGGCGTCACGATGGTCACCGACGCCGCCCACGTCTTCGTCGGCGAGCACGCGCCGCGGCTGCGGGCGGGCACCGGCATCCGCCAGCGCGACCTCGGCGTGGTCGCCGGCCGCAAGTACACCGGCTACGTCCGGGCGCGAGCCGCCGGCAAAACCGCGCAAGTCGAAGTGTCGCTGGTTTGGGGCGAGCAGCCCGCCGACCGCGCGTCGACGCGGATGACATTCACGGACGCGGGCTTCACCCGAAATGAGTTCTCGTTCTCCTCCGGCGCCACGCTGCCGAGCGGCGCGATGCTGGAAATTCGTGCGGTCTCCGGCGACGTGTTTCTCGGCCCGCCCTCGCTCATGCCGGCGGACAACGTCCATGGCATGCGCCGCGACACCCTCGCGCTGCTCAAGCAGCTCAACGGTACGATCTATCGCTGGCCCGGCGGTAACTTCACCAGCGGATACGACTGGCGCGACGGCATCGGCGACCGTGATCGTCGCCCGCCCCGCAAGAATCCGGCGTGGACTGGCGTCGAGCACAACGACTTCGGGACCGATGAGTTCATCGCCTTCTGCCGCGAGATCGGCACGGATCCCATGATCGCGGTGAACACGGGTTTCGGCGATGCCTATTCCGCGGCGCAGTGGGTCGAATATTGCAATGCGGCGACCTCCACAATCGGCGGCGGCTGGCGCGCGAAAAACGGACATGCCAGGCCCTACGACGTGAAGTACTGGTGCGTGGGCAACGAGATGTTCGGCCCGTGGCAGCTCGGTTTCATGCAGATGCACCATTACGTGCTGAAGCACAACCTCGTCGCCGAGGCCATGTGGAAGGTGGACCCCTCGCTCAAGCTCACCGCCGTCGGCGATCTCGACACGATCAACAAGGACTACGATCCCGAACAGGCGAAGTCGGGCAAGACGTGCTCCCGCATCATGCTCGAGAACTGCGCCGATCACATGACGATGTTGTCCGAACATTTCTACAGCGGCCGCATCCCCTGGACCCAGACCGGACGCGACGATCTGCTCACCCACGTCGGCCTAATCAAGGACTCCATCCGGCACAAGGCGGAGGGACACCGGAAGCTGCAGGCCAGCCTGCCGAACCTGCACGGCCGGCTCGTGCCGATCGCGATGGACGAATGGAACTACTGGCATCGCGAATACGTGTACGGCGAACTCGGCTGCGTCTACGAGTTGCAGGACGGGCTCGGCATCGCCGAAGGCCTGCACGAATACTATCGCAACAGCGACCTTATCCAGATGGCGCATTACGCGCAAACGGTGAACGTGATCGGCGCGATCAAGACCACGAAGATCGCCGCGGAAATGGAAACGACGGGACTCGTGCTGGAGATGTATCGCGCGCACTACGGCCAGACTCCGCTCGTGCTGACGAAGGATTTCTCGCCCTACGACGTCGCCGCGGCACTGACGGCGGACGGGAAAACGCTGACCGTGAGCGTGGTCAATCCGACCGAATCCGCTCTCGCCCTGACGCTGGATTTCCGCACCGCCCATCCCGCGGGCACCGCGACCCGCTGGCACATCACCGGGCCCAACGCGGAAGCGCACAACACCCCGGGCCAGCCGCGCGTCGTCGACATCCACGAGACCGACCAGATCGACACCGCCGCCCCGTTGCCGGTCCCGGCCCTGAGTTGCGCCGTGTTCGCAATTCCGGTACAATAGCACTGACGCCGGCGCAATCGACGCTGCCCTTGATCCCGGCCGGCGGCGGGACCGACGCACGCGGATGCGACGGGGTCGGTTGTCCGGGCCGGCGTTGCATTAGCCTGCAGATTTCACACGTTCGGCCACGTTTTCGCGGAGCTCAAACGCAGCTACGGAGACAACGCACGCAGCCAGGAGCTGATTAAGGGCACGCGGGGCTACGTCCAAGCCGGCGCCGGCTACTGCAGCGCATCAGTGCACTGGAGTGGAGCGGCCAACGGTGAGACGCTGATCAGCGGCAATGACTCGAGCGGCGTGTTCGCTTACGACGTGGGTGGGCCTGGGCGCGCCGGCGAGAAGGCCACGTTCAACGTCGGCTATCGTTACATGAATTTCGGCTCCATGGATGTCCACGTCGGCACCGAAACAATCCGCACCGGCAACGGCGCACGTTCAGCTCGAACTGCGCGGAAATGCCTCGAGGTCTCGCTGTCGTCCCGTCGCGTTCCATTCCGGCACCTATCCGCGCAAGCGTGCAACCAGCTCCGGGAACGCCTCGCCCAATGGGGAATCCTCGAGAAAGCGATCCGCGGCGGCCGGTTTCCCCCGCGCGAGCAGGCCGGCGAAGACATGCAGCTCGAACTGCAGCCGAAGTTGCGCTGCTTCGGATCGCGCTCCGAGATGCTCGAACAGAAAGATGAGCGCCTCGATGGTCGAGAAACGACCGTCCGCCGCCTGCGCTCGCAGCCAGTAACGACTCGCTCCCGTCATCGGCAGGCAGACGTGCCGTCCCCATTCGTCAACCTTGCGCAACATCACGCCGGCCTCGCGCCAGGCGCCGTCGAGCAGCAGGACTTGCACGCTTTCCGGTGTTGCTCCCGCCGGCAGCGGACCACCGCGCGGATGCAGAATCCAGAGCTCACGTCCGGCATCCCGCCATGGCGTGGGATCCAGCGGCACGCCCCGCTTGAACGGGTGCTGGCCCGAAGCCGGAATCAGCCGCCGGATCAGCATGCCCGTGCTGCTCGGCCGCCATTGCTCGACATGATCCATCAACACGTCGACGCGCAATGCGGTCGCGATGGGATGGAACCCTTCGCAGATGCACCAGCGCGGCGGCATCCGGCAGGATGAACACCGCACGCCCGGATGAAGGACGACGCTGCGCGCCATGGGTTCATCCCATCGGGCGCAAGAACCATGGCATCGTCAACCGCAACCGCGGCGAATCGTCCGGCGGTGTTCCCGGTTGCCGTCACTCGCGTCCCGGTAAAACTTCCCTCGCCCCGTCACGACCGACCGGAACTCAGCCGCTCCCGGCCGTGGGGCGCGGTGAGGTCGAGCACCGGCCCCAGCGGCACGATCTGCGTCGGATTGATCGCGGTGTGCGTGATATAGTAGTGCCGCTTGACGTGATCGAAGTTCACGGTCTCGGCGATGCCGGGACTCTGATAGAGATCACACAAGTAACCCTGCAGGTTCGGGTAATCGACGATCCGGCGCAGGTTGCACTTGAAGTGGCCGTAATAGACCGCGTCGAACCGCACGAGCGTGCAGAACAACCGCCAGTCCGTCTCCACGAACTTCCGACCGAAGAGAAAGCGACGCCGCGCCAGTCGCGCTTCGAGTTCGTCGAGCATCCCGAACAATTCGCGCACCGCCTTCTCGTAGACCGGTTGCGCAGTCGCGAACCCGGCGGCATAGACACCATTGTTGACCTTTTCGTAGATCTGCTCGCTCAACGCTGCCTGTTCGCGCGCGAGTGACTCGGGAAACAGGTCGGGCACTCCGGGCTGCGCGGGAAACTCGTCATTGAACATGCGACAGATGTCGTCCTCGGAATTGTTCACGATGCGCCGCGTGGACGTGTCCCACAGCACGGGAACCGTCCAGCGGCCGCGGAACGTGGGATCCGTTACGAGGTAGGCATCGCGCAGGAACGCAAAACCATTGATCGGATCTCGCGAATGCCCCGGCCCTTCCCGAAAGGCCCAGCCGTCGGCGTCCGTCCGCACCGGATCGACCACCGTCACGCCGATCACATCCTCGAGCCGGCGGAGATGGCGCACGATCAGGGTGCGGTGGGCCCAGGGACATGCGAGCGAGACATACAGGTGGTAGCGTCCGGCCGCGGGCGCGAAACCGGTCGACGCATCGGCGCGCACCCAGTCGCGAAACTCGTCGGGCTGCCGTTGAAATGCGCCGTGTTCCGCCTGCTCCTCCGGAAACTGTGGCTTGCCTGCCATGCGGCGACCGTAACCGGCGCAGCCTTACGCGCAACCCCGCGAACGTCTGCTGACGCCCCCAGGCAGGTCGGCGTCAATCTCGCGGTGTGCTCCAGTGACGGCCTCTGTGTCATCCGCGATCCACCCGGATGCAGACCCTCCCGGAATGACACCGCCGTGCCTCCACGAAACGCGCGGGCCGGGCGGTTTGCGCGACGACTCCCGGTCCCGTGCAGGCAATTTGCCCGCACCAACCGCCCCGGGCGTAGACTGGGGCGCACAGGAACGTGTTGGGGGCAAACAGAGTGCACGCTGTGAGGCGGCCGCCGGTGCGTGGTCTGCGTTGGTATGGCATCATGTTATATCCACTTCTGTTGATCGTTCTCCTCTTGCTCCTGATCGGAGCACTGCCGTCGTGGCCCTACAGCCGCAGTTGGGGCTATTATCCCAGCGGCGGTCTGGGCCTGGTCCTCATCATTCTGCTCGTGCTGGTGTTGATCGGGTACGTATGAGCCGGTCACGCCGGACCGACTATACTCGCCATCGCAAATCCTCGCTCATTCTGGGCGGACCGGCTCGGCGCAAACCCAAACCCGATGTAGCTGCGTTGGAGTCTTGCGACAACGTGGCCGCACGCCGTCTCCGGCCACGTTGTCGCAAGACTCCAACGCAGCTACGATAGGCTCAGTGCCAGGCTCGAGGCCAGAATTGCCGAGCGGATCAGCATGTCTGGAGGTAGTATCGCGTGTCCCCACGCGACCGCTGCCGGCTTGGGACAGCCGAGCCCACCTTTGTTGTCGCCGCAGCGGGAACGGCCTGCCCGGCTAAAGTGGTGCCAACCCTGATTTGACGAGTCTTCCCGTAACCCGCCGCGTGTACGGCGGGACCGTCCCTGTCCTCACGGACAGGGCTACAAAGGAGTCGCCCGACTGGTCAGGACTGACGGCGCACCAGATTGCATGCACCGGCCCTTGCGCCCGGCGGCGCTTGTGCCGTTGGTTCACGAGAGCATGAGCACCGATGAATCATATGAGCGCAGCGCCCGCTATTACGATGCGGCGTATGCGGCCCTGCCGTCGCTGGGGCCCGACGCGAAATTCTACGAGGAACTGGCGATCGCGAGCGGCGGACCGGTGCTCGAACTCGGCTGCGGCACGGGTCGGGTCCTGCGGTCAATCGCGGCCCGCGGCATCGCTTGCGCGGGAATCGACGCGTCACCGGCGATGCTGGCGCAGTTTCAATCGAACACCTGCTGCACCGCGCGGGCTTCACGTCGGTGGACATCTTCGGTGATTTCGACCGCTCGCCGGTCGGGCGGGACTCGCCCGCGTTTGTGGTCGTCGCACAATGACGGTTTCCCTCCTGCTTTCACCACCGGGAGCACGCAGAGCCCAGTGTGGCGAAGCCGCAAGCAAATCGGTTTAACCACGGATTGCACTGGTGGGCACTGATTCGGTGCGGTTCCACCGAGCCTTATCCGTGCTCATCCGTAGGATCGTTGGTTCAACTGGATTGGGCCTGGGATTTCACCGATGAATGGCAACGGAAAAAATGCCACGGAGACAGTCATTTTCCTGGTAAGCAAAATCGACGGGTGTGGAGCCGTACGCGCCGGCATACGGATTACCCAGTGAGGCGCGGCCGCCGCGAGACCAGATTAACCGCAGATAACGCAGATGGCGCAGATGATCGAAAGTGTTTCTGCCTTTATCCGCGAAATCTGCGAAATCTGCGGTTGCCAGTTCCGACGCTTGCGCTTGTTCAGTTCCGCCGGGCGAAAGCAGCCGTTGACAGGGCTCCAAGTGGTCATAAGATGGCAGCACATGTCCACCGGCGATTTCGAGACCCTGTCGGTCAAGGTGCCGCGACGCACCAAACAGCACCTGCGCGCGGCGGCGCGCAAGCGTGGTACCACACCTTCCCGCCTGTTGCGGCAGGCCCTCGACCGCGTGGTCGCCGGAGAAAATGAACCGGGTGGTCAAGCCAGTCTGTTCGAGCGCAACCGCGATCTCATCGCCCGACCCGGCCGCGGGCCGAAGGATCTCTCGACCAACAAGGCGCATCTCGACAACCTCGGGGCATGAGGCCCGAGGTCATCGCCGATACGAGCGCGCTGGTGGGCTTGTTCAATCCCGCTGATGGAAAACACGAGTGGGCAGCTGGCCAAGCCCGCGAGCTGACCGCTCCCTTGTTGACGTGCGAGGCCGTCCTCACCGAAGCCCTTCACTTGCTGCGACGCGTGCGCGGCGGCGTGGATGTGCTGATGGAGTTCTGGGAACGCGGCGAAATCAGCCTTGCTTTTTCGGCTGAGGATCATGTCACGCGCCTGCGTGAGCTGCAGCGAAAGTATTCCTCGGTACCAATGTCGTTCGCCGACGCCTGCCTGGTCCGCATGAGTGAACTCCGGCCGCGCGCCGTCGTCTGGACGGCCGACGCCGACTTCCGCATCTTCCGTCGTCAGGGACGGAGCGTGATCCCACTGCTCGCGCCCGCAGCCATGTAGCCGTCGATTGCTTTCGGAATCCGGAAACCACGGATCCCCGTCCTCACCGCTTCCCGTGCGGTAGGCGGAGCCGCCGCGAGACCAGATTAACCGCAGATTACGCAGAGGGCGCAGATGATCGAAAGTGTTTGCTGCCTTTATCTGCGAAATCTGCGGTGGTCAGATTCCGAACCTTGCGCTTGACGCCTACGTGCCTATGACTTGAATACCGTGGGCCGGGAGCCTGATCTGCTTCGCGGTCTTTCCGTCGGCCAGCGTGACGATTGTCTCCTCATCCGTGCCGGCGTTGTTAATGACCACGAGCTTTCCGGCGGCGGGAAAATACGTCGCCTCGGTCTTCACGTTTGCCGATTGCCATGTGCCCCACTCCGTCTCGTGGGCGGCGGCCCAGTAAAGGGCCCGGTGCAGCAGGCGCGTGTTTTCGTGGGTGAACTTGAAGCCGCTGAGATACACGCTACGGCCGCGGCCGAAGGCGTGGGATGCGAGTTGCGGGGAATTGTCGCGGTCGGCGAGGACTTCGGCGACACCACCCGCGTCGGAACCCAGCCCGGCACTTCGTGCCACCCCTCTCCGGGAGGGGAACTGTTTTGCGGCGCTACGCGCCCGCGAGGGGAGGACGTAGACCCCATCGACATCTTTACCAAGGTCCAGCGGGGCCAAGACGTCGGCGGTGATGAAGTGGCTCGCGAGGCCGCCTTCGGGCGAGGAGAAGTTGTATTTGCCGTTGGCGAGGCGATCGCCGATGTCGCGGTCGACGCCAAGGACGTGCGCGAGGCGGAAGTGGCGACCGGGTTGGGGCCAGGCGCTCGGTTCGGCGATGCCGACGAAACCGCCGCCCTTTTGGACGAATTGCGTCAGGATGGTCTCGACCCGCGGGTCGCTCCAGAAATGACCACCGCTCCACGCGGACCCGGCGCGCCCGCAGTTCAGGATCACCCTGACGCCGCGAGGCACGCCGTGCGCAACAAGATCGTCGAAGTTGATGAACTGGATATCGAGCGGCAGGCCGGCGAGCGACTCGAGCACGTGATAAAGTTCGACCCGCGCGTCGAAGTGGCCCGAGCAGGTCCAGGCGCGCCAGTCGCCCCAGGCGGTGAGCACGGCGACCTTGAACGGCGCGGTCCAGGGCTTCCCGCCGGCGTGAAACGATTTCAGCAGACGGAATTCGTTCGCGACCTGTTCGATGTAGTCCTGGAAGTCGGGAAACGCCTCGACCAACGAAAGGTAACCGCCGAGGCCGATGCGGTCGATCGGCGCCCGCACCAGACCGCGGCGCGCATCGATCCAGAAACGCTTCGCGTCCAGCGTCGGATTGCCTCCCGCCTGGAAGGTCGGTTCGCCCTTCAGGCCGGTGGGAAACAGATAGGGGTGGAGACGCAGTTCGTGCGTGTTCACACCCCGGGCATGGGCGCAGAGACGGACCTCGAATGCATTGAAGACGCATTTGATCAGCCCATCGAAGCCAAACTCATGGAAGCGCGGGCTGTTCGGTTCGACGCCGATCCAGTGATCGTCGTAGAACACGTAGGCGAGCTTGTCGTGGCGGTGGACGAGGTCGATGCAGCGACGACCAAATGCGATCACGAAGTCGTGGATGAAATCGACATAGTCGCGGTAGCGGCGCGACGGCGCCTGGTGCGTGGAGTTGTAGGTTCCGCCGTGGACGAAATCCTCGGAGGTGAGCCGGTAGCCGTATTGCTTCGCGAAGCGATCGAGCGCCCGCGGACTGACCGTCATCGCGTAGTCACCCCAGTCCGAATACACGTCGCGCAACCGCGCGTGATCCGCTCCCCAGAACCACGAGAAGTTGTAGAACATCGACGTGAACCGCACGACCTTCGTGTCCGGATGCTCGCGCAGCCACCGGGCGAGGTACGTCCAGCAGGACCTTCTGCACGGCCGGCTGCATCGGATCGACGGCCGCGAGGTGCTCGCGATCACCCCAGTTGTTCGTGAGGTGATTGTACATCGAAATCTCCTCCCAGATGCGGAAGGCGAGGAAGTTCACGGTGTAGGTGTGCCCCGGCGTCGCACCGCTGATCGTCACCGTGCCGCGGCGGGAATTGAACGACCATCGCGTCTTCGGCACCTCGCGGCCGGTGGTGCGGTCGAACACCTGCCACCAGCGCGATGGCCGGTCCGTCGCGTTGATCACGAACTGCTCGGCATAAAAACCCGCCAGCAACGGGATGGTCGTCCGCGCTCTTGCCGCGACGACCGGGAAACTCATCAGAAAATTCTGCTGGAGCTGGTCGCGGTGCTCACGGGCCCACGGCTGCACCGAGCGCACCAGGCAAAGCGTTGAATAAATGTCGTATCCCGATTGCGTGATCGCGGGCGAGAGCTGCGTGCCGTCGGAGTCGCGGATCGTGTCCGCGCCCCACTTCCTGGCGAGGCGCAGCGTGAGGGCTTCATGACCGGCCTCCCCGGGAAGGGTGAACGAACCGGTGGTGCTGGGGGCAGGGGAAGACATGGGAAGACCGGAGATGCGAGCGGGAGAGAAACGAGGTATGGGAACGAAGGACGCGAGATGACGAAAGTGGGCGATCAGGCGATCCCGCGGCCGCAGCAGACTCCCGCGGGACATCCGAGGCGCCTCCCCCAGACCAGCCGAAGGCCGCGCCGGCGGCGAAACGAACGGGGAATGACAGTTCGATGACGAGCCATGCTGCCGCCGGCCGCCGTGATGGCGGGACCGGCCCTTTCCGATTTGCCGCGAACGATGATTGCTCGCGGCCCGGAGCCGGCCCACGCTCCGTTTACACGCGATCCACCGGACTGCCTGCGGAGGAGCGCGGATGCGATTCACCTTTCAGCCCATGGAACCCGCCAACTCGCCCACCGCCAGTATTGCCCTTCTGATCGATGCCGACAACGCACCCGCGGCAAAAATCGACTTCATCATCGCCGAGCTGGCATCCTACGGCGTCGTCAACATCCGCCGCGCCTATGGCAACTGGAAGAAGCAATCCCTGTCCGGCTGGGAGCAGGTGTTGCACGAATATGCGATCCAGCCCGTCCAGCATTTCGACCTCGTAAAGGGGAAGAACGCCACGGACATGGCGCTGGTGATCGATGCCATGGACATGCTCTACACCAAGAGTGTCGGCGCGTTCTGTCTGGTGACATCCGACTGCGATTTCACGCCTCTGGTGTTGCGGCTGCGCGCCGACGGCAAACAGGTGATCGGGTTCGGCGACCAAAAGACGCCCTCCCCCTTCGTCAACAGTTGCTCCCACTTCCTGTATCTCGATGAAGCCCGCAAAACCGCCGATGCCGCCTCCACTCCAAAGGCGCGCCCGGATCGCTGGAAGAACGACCGGCGCCTGCTGCAGATGCTGGGCAGTGCGGTCGACGCGCAGGCCAGCGACGATGGCTGGGCTTCGCTCGGTGGCGTGGGATCACATCTCTCGAACCAGGGACCATTCGATTCGCGCAACTACGGGTTTCCGAAGCTGAGTGACCTGTTCGCCGCAATGGACCAGTTTGAGGTGCGGAAGATCGAGACCGCCGGCGGCAGCAGATTCCGGGTGCGTCGCCGCAAGTGACGTGACCCCGAGTCAGCCGCGGTAACCGAGAGGCACCCCCGCGACATTGGGACCTCGTCTTTGCCGCCGGACTCGTTCTCCTTGGCAACTTTCAAAATCATGCACCCTTTCATACGCGCCGTTTCGGTTTCTCTCTTCGGTAGTATCTGCGTCGTTTCCCTGCAGGCCGGCCCGCCCACCGGCCACTGGTTGGGTCACGACCGCACGCGGCCTGCTCCCGAGGTCGTCGATCCGGGTTATCCGAGCACCCCGGCCCGCGTGGGCAAGGCGCCGTCGGATGCGGTCGTGCTTTTCGATGGCAGCGACCTGTCGCACTGGGTGGCGATGGACGGGCAGCCCACGAAGTGGGTGCTGCGCGAAGGCGCAATGGAATGCGTGCCCGGCAGCGGCTACGTGCGCACCCGGCAGAGTTTCGGCAACTGCCAGTTGCACGTGGAATTCGCCACGCCGGCGAACGTGAAGGGCGAGAGCCAGGGCCGCGGCAACAGCGGTGTGTTCTTCGGCATGGGGCGTTACGAGGTCCAGGTGCTCGATTCATACCAGAACAAGACCTATGCCGACGGCTCCTGCGGATCCGTCTACAACCAATATCCGCCGCTCGTAAACGCGTCCCGCAAGCCGGGCGAATGGCAGACCTACGACATTCTCTGGACGCCGCCGGCGTTCCACGCCGACGGATCCCTCGAGTCTCCCGCACGGGTCACGGTGCTCCACAATGGCGTGCTCATCCAGGACAACGTCACGTTGATCGGCCAGACCGCCTGGCTCGAGCGTGCGCCCTACCAGGCACACCCCGAGAAGCTCCCGATTGCGTTTCAGGACCATGGCAATCCCGTGCGCTACCGCAATGTGTGGGTGCGTGAACTCGGTCCGCCGAGCCGCCCCGAGTTCGTCCTGGCCGATAGCGCCCTCGATGCGTTTTGCGGCACCTACGGCGACTGCGTGATCACGCGCCGCGGCGTAAACCTCGTCATGAAGTTCTCCGGCGTCGAGACGGTGCTGTTCGCGGGGTCTCCCACCCACTTCTTTGGCAAAGTGGTCGACATCCAGGTCGACTTTGCCCCCGACGCGCAAAGCCTCGGCATCACCGTCGGCGAAGACGGGCACCCGATGGAAAAGAAGCGGACGGAGTAGCCCCGACCATCGGGAGAAGCATCAGGTGGAAAGCCGGCCGGCGTCACCCGCCGGGCGGCGCGGGCTTCGTCGAGCCGTCAAAGCAAACGACTCCGCAAGCGCGCAACGCTCGACCCGTGGCTCAGGCCAATACCCGCCGGAAAATGCGGCGCAGAGATTCGGTCACCACGCCGTACACGCAGTGCGACAGGAAAGCGTAGGCATGGGTCGCCGGAGGCGTTTCCTTGAAAGTGGGCCCAAGACCCGTGACAGGCAGCACACCTTCATCGAGCACCAGCCAGACGGCCGCGCCGAACGGCAGCCCGGCAGTGCAAGTGAAGCCTGGCGTCTGTTCCGCCAGCAATCCGTAGAGCGCACCCGCGCTTCCGCCGTTGGCATAGTGGCGAATTTGCCCCACCCGAAAGCGATTCACCTCGGGGTGGCCTCCCATCCTGTCCGGCTGTCGGACGGTCAGGCCACGGACATCCAGCCAAGGAACGCGCGAAACCTGACAATGGGCGGGGAGCGGAATAGCGGATTTCCGGTATTGTGAGAACAGCCATGAACAACTGGATCCTCGCTGCCCTTGCCTACCTCGCCGCGGCAATCTGGTTCGCTTGGATGATTTATTCGGCTCCCGAAGCGATTCAGGATCAGCGCGGCTTTCACCTTACGGCTCCGGGTCATCGTTGGCAGGACCTGCTCGTCCGGAAACACTTTCCCGAGCGCGTCTGGTTCGGCTGACCGATCGACAATCCACGCCCCGCCCGCGAACAACGGCTGGTCCGGGACGAGACCGCGGTCCCGGTTTCTCCGGTGGGCGCAGCGTTCGTCCGCCATTGTCCGGCGCGTCCGCCGGCGGCGAGTTCTCCCTACCGTCGATCGCCCGGGGAGGGAACGAGTTCAGGACTTCCGGCCGCGACGAAGTACATGTGGCCTTCGGTCATGACGACATCGGCGCCGGCGGCCACAAGGTTGTGACCGCGCCCGGCATCGCGCATTGCGGCGTCCGCGTCGCGGACCAGCCCGAATGCGCCGCGCGCCTCGGCGGCAACCGCTGGCGAAATGCGCACGGTGGCGAGGAACTCGCAGTTCACGGACAGCGTTGGCGTACCGGTAGTCACCATCAATCCCGGCTGGTTGCGGCGCGCCCAGTCGTCGACACACGCGACGAGTAACGCATATGGAAGCGGATCCCGCTCCTTCCAGTAGGCGATTTCTTCCGGATACGCGTCGCGGCGGATGACAAATTGATACGCGCGTTGAATGACCCGCTCGTAGTCGGTCGGGTGTTGCCCCAGGTCATGGACGTGTCCCTGAACGAGTTCAAGGTAGCTGTCTCCGTCGGCCTTGCGGGGGCCGGAGTTGACCTGCACGTCCTCCGGGGCGCGACCAAACGCATCGGCGAACGCCTTGGCTCGCGTCGCCCGCTGCAGCGTCGCGTCGTCCCGCAAACGGGTCCGCAATCCATTGACGACATCCGCGACCGTCGCCGGCTCCCGCTTCAGCCATGCCGCCTGCTCCGCGACCGTTGGCGGCCGCCCGAGCGTGAGGACAAACGCGGCGCCAACGCGTTGCTCCTGTTCCCGACCATCGGTCGATTGGGCAGAGACCCGTGGTGACGACAGCACGCCCGCGGCGATCAAGAAACTCGGGAGCAGACGAAATGGGTGCTTCATGAACGTATGCTGCTTTGACGACACGACTGCCGTTCGGGTGTCGTCAACTTGCGAAATTGCATTTCGAGCAAATTCAACGGGGGCCCAGCCCGCGGTCCGCCGTGACGGGTCGAGCCGGCAGGTTGACGCACCGAACCCGGAGACGAGATCTTCCCGCAGGCGACGCGGCAAACCGTGCAAAACGGATTCCCCTCGCTCTCACGTTGTAACCATTTCGTCGCGATATCGTCGTGCCCGGAGGCGCGGCCCACCGCATCGTGTTCCCGACTTCCACATGAATCCCCAAGCATCGTCTTCTTCCCGTGGCTCGCTCTCCGCCCGAGTCTGGCGCACCGCGGCCACTCTGCCGGTTCTCATCCTCGCGAACAGCATTTCGCTCCCCGCCCAACCATCCGGTGGACCTTACGGGCCGATCCAACAGCGGTATGACGTGCCCAAGTCCAAACACGTCTTCTACGTTGCGCCCGACGGCAAGGCCGACGCGTCCGGCACCTCGCTCGATCAGCCCGGCACGCTCGAGTCGGTCATCACAAGAGTCGTGACGGGAGATGCGATCATCCTGCGCGGCGGCACGTATCGCACGGGCGACCTGTTGCTGAACCAGGGCATCACGATGGAACCGTACGCGGACGAGCGCCCGATCCTGAAGGGCACGGAGATCGCCTCACACTGGACGGCACTCGGCAACGGCCTCTGGCGCACGTCCTGGAACCATTTCTTCCCCGCCCAGCCGGCGGATTGGTGGCGGCGCGACCACAACGTGCAGCAGACGCCGCTGGTGCTTTTCAACAACGACATGGTGTTCCTCGACGGCAAACTTCTCGACGCCGTGGGCAGCGAACACGAACTCAACGAACACGCCTACTTCATCGATTACGAAAACGGCGACATCTACCTCGGCACCGATCCCACGAATCACGTCGTCGAGATCACCGCGCACGACAGCGCGATTATCCGCACGATCCGCGACGTGCATGGCAAGTCCAACGACCGACAGGGTCCGGTGATCCGCGGCATCACGTTCACCCAATACGCCTATCGTGCGCTCGAAGTCGAGGGGACGGAACCCGGCCGCTACATGGACCCGGCGGAATTCGGCAAGGAGGTCGTCGGCACCACGCTCGAGAACGACACGATCTCGTTCTGCTCGCGCGTGGCCGGATACTTTCGCGGCGACCAGCTCGTGATCCGCCACTGCCTCGTCTCCGACTGCGGGACCGAGGGGATCTACGTGATCGATTCCGCCGACGTGCTCCTGGAGAAGAACATCATCACCCGCACGAACAGCGCCGAGAAGATCACGGGCTACTTCGCGACGGCGGTGAAGATCTTCAACCAGTCCTACCGCGCCACGTGCCGCGACAATCTCATCATCGACAATCCGGATTCCAATGGAGTCTGGTACGACGTGGGCGAGGTTGACGGCGTCTTCGTCGACAACTGGGTAGAGAACACCGGCGAAGGCTTCTTCTTCGAGATCTCCAAGGGTGTGCTCTGTGCGGGCAACATCTTCGTCAACTGTGCGGACGGCATCCGCATCCTCAACAGCTCGAATGCGCAGGTCTACCAGAATACGTTCTTCAACAGCCGGGCGACGATCGACCGCTCCAGCCGCAGCGCCGTCAACGACCACTTCGGCTGGCATCCCAGCGCCGGGCCGGACGTGGACGAGCGGCACGGCCACGTGTTCGCGAACAACCTGCTCGTGGCGGACGAGACCCACCCGGGACCCCTCCTGCGAATCACCCAGGCCCCGAATCTGCGTGGACGCCTGACCGACTCGCAAGTGAAGGAACTGGATGGGAATGTCTACGTGCGCCGCACCGCTGCCAAACAGCCGTTGATCGTGTGGAGTCCCGCACCGACCGCGCAAGGCTTCGCGGAACTGCCGTCACTCGACGCCCTGCGCAAACTCGAGCCGAAGTTTGCGGCGCACTCCCAGGAATTCCCGGACTACTGGGGCCCGCTGTTCCACTGCCCGCAGCTCGACAATTTCGAACTGCTCCCAGCGTTTCCCGGCGCGAAGACCGGCGTGCCGCTACCCGACCACGTGCGCGACGTGTTGCGCCGGAAGTCGGGTGCGCCAGCGTTTCCCGGCGCCTATGCGCCGGGATCGTGAGGGCGACAACGGGAGGAATCCCGGACAGTTCTCCGACCTTCCCGCCTGGAAGGCCTACTTCGCCTTTTCCGGCGAAGCGCCGGTCGGACCGCCGACCGCTTCCGCGTAGTTCTTCTCGAGGTAGTCAGCGGCCAGCGTGGCAATCCGAAGCAGCATGTTGTTGTCCGTGGCACCGAACGAATAGGCACCGCCCATCGCCGCGGCCCGCTGATAAAACTCCGGCTCGGCGACCACTTCGCCCGTCGCCTGATTCGTGATCCGCAGCTTCAGGACCACCGCCGAGCTGCCGGCCATCGCCCCGCCCCAGAAGCGTGACGTCGCATTGACGAATTTGATGTCCTGGATGCGCGGGCTGATCAGCAGCGTTGGGCCGCCCGTCTCCGACGCGGCCTTCTGATTCCAGGTCGCAAGCAACGGATTCACCCGCTGGTCGAGATTCTCTTGGATCTTTCGGACCGCCTTTTCATTCGCCTCCTGCCCCGCATAAGGAGCCCCAAGTTCAACGGGCCGGATTTCGAAATGCGAAAACGTCGAAAGAGCTTTCGCCGGCGGCGGATTGGTCGTGGCGTCGGCCTTGATGTAGTTGGTGGCGCAACCACTGAAACAAAAGCCGGCGGCGACCGGCAGGCACAGGGCTATCCAGACAAAGGACGATCGGGCTGTTTTCATGCGGGGAAGGTGATATCCCGGTCGTGCCCGAAACCCGTTTGCCGGTCAATGCTTTCACATGTTGGGGCATGCCGGCCGGCGGCCGCGGAAAAGCGAGCGTCCCAACGCGACTGTACCGCACCGCTTCGGCGCAAAAATGGCGCGACAGGTGGCGGTGTTCTCTGGCAGACAACAGCCGGCCTTTACCCCGCATGGTGTCTTTTGTTTCCTTGCTTCTCCGCCTCGGAGTCGTTGCCGCGCTGCTGACTGCACTGGTCGGCCAGGCTGGCGAACTGACCTGGCGGATGCTCGAAGCGCCCCGCTTCACGGTCTATTCTCAGCTCAGCGATGATCGCACACTCGAGTGGGCGGAGGAGTTCAGCCAGTTCGCCGAGGAATTGCTGAAGCTGCTTGCGACAAGCGATGCCCAATTGCCACCCTTGACCGTCGTCATCTTCGCGCGCGACCGCGAGTTCACACCGTACAAAGGGCTGCGGCCGGATGGCCGCGCGCCTCGCGACATCGCCGGGTTTTTCAAGCGTCGGGAGACCTGGAGCGTCGTCGGCCTTGCGGGTGGCTACCGCAACGACGAGGTGCGCGGCTTGATCTTTCACGAGGGCGTGCATTGGGCGACCAGCGCGTTTCCGATGACGCTGCCGGTATGGCTCGACGAGGGTCTCGCGGAGGTGTTCTCGACCTTCCGCCAACGGGGTAACAAGGTCCAGTGGGGCGCGGTGATCGAGAACCACGTGCTCGTGCTGCGCCGCGATGGCCTGATGCCGCTTGAACACATGCTGTTTCTCAATCGCAAGGACTCGCTGTTCAACGAAGGCGCGCGTACCTCGGCGTTCTACGCGCAGTCGTGGCTCTTCGTGCACTACGCGCTCTACGGACGTCACCAGGGAAGTCGCACCCCGATCGATGACTACCTGCGCGGCTTGCGCAAGAGCCCGGATCTCGACGGCACGTTTCGCGCCGCCTTCGGCGGGGATTATCGCGCCGTGCAACGCGATCTTCGGGATTACCTGCAACGCGGCAGCTTCACCATGCCGCAAGTGGAAGCCTCCGCGTCGCGCCTTTCCGGACTCCACGTCCGGCCGGCGCCCGCCCATTGCATCGAGGCGGCACTGGCCCGCCTCGCACTCGGTCCCGACACCTACGCTCTCGCCCGGACCCATGCCGACCGCGCCGTGAGTCTCGCCCCGGACCAGCCCGAAGGTTACGAGGCTCGCGCCGCGTGGGCGCATGAAACCGGCCACTTCGACTTCGTCCGCGCCGCGTGCGAACGGGCGGTGGGTTGCGGAACCAAGGATCCGGGTACTCTCCTGCTCCTGGCCCGGGATCTGATGCGGGATGCGCCTCCCGGACAAATGACCGGGCAGGCCGCCCGCGAGCTGGCGGATATCTTCGAACGGGCGATTGCCGTCGCACCCTCGACCGAGTCGGCCTACGAAGGACTGGCGAGCACGGTTCGCGATCTCACCGAACTTGGGCAAGCCGAGGTCGACGCACTCAAGCAGGGCGCCCGGCGATTCCCCCGCAACGGCACAATCGTTTTCGGGATTGCGCTGATGCTCGGCAAGGTCGGCGAGTTTGACCAGGCCCGCGAGGTGCTGAAGGTGGCTCGCACGCGCCACCTCGATGAAGGATCGGAACGGTTTGCCAACGAGCTTGATCGCGACTGGTTGTACCAGGCGGACAAGCTGCGCATCGAATCGCTCATGAAGAGCGGCGACACGGCCGGGGCGCTGACGCTTTGCGATGAACTCCTGCCGCAACTGCGCGGGACGCCGAATTACGCACCGGTCTTCCAAGCGCGCAACCGCCTTGCCGCGCAAATGAAGCTCAAGGAAGCCGAAGCGCGCCGCGCGGAGGGAAAGACCGACGAGGCGCGAAAACGCCGCGACGCATTCCCCCCGTGAAGCCAGCGCCGGGAAGATCGTCTCCGTGCGTGCTCGGGCCGGCTTGATCCGAGTTCAGGGTCGGCCGGCGGGGCCGCTTTCCGGCGCGAGGGGCGCGAACACGAACCGCAGGCCGCGCGTGTAGGTCTCGATCTGCCCGCCAGCGTGGCGTTCCCCGTCGATAAAACGGAACTGATAGGCGAGTCCTGCGTAGTGACGCGAGGCGACGCGGGCATTGAAGCGCATCACGCGGCAGCACCGATGGATCGCGCTCCCGGAAAGACGCCGCCACGGGTGGAAGCATTACGGAAAACGCGCCCGGGCCAGGCCCCTGCGGCCATCTGCCCGCAGATGCGATCTTGCCGACCGAAGGTACGGCTGAAGCCGCCGCCCGCTCACGCCGCGCCGACCAAGCGCTGCAACAATGCAAAATAACCCCACACCGGCGCGACGTGACCGCGACGCCGCAACCGCGCGACCATCTCTCGGTACTTCGGAGAGACTTCCGCCGTCATCCAGTTGCGCGCCTGCCGCGCCTGCTGGGCGAGTCGGGCAAACACGCCGGCCTCGTCGAGTCCGGGCGCGAGGTAGTAAACCGGACGCAACAGATTGTTGTCCCGGTCCACCCTGCCTTCCCCCATCGCCTGCCGGTGCAGGGCCGTCCCGGGATAGATCCGCATGCCGACGGTCGGCAGCACCACCACGTCGCCCAGGCGGGCGGCGTTGGCGAAGCCCTCTTCGAGCGTCTCCCACGTTTCGCCGGGACCACCGCAGATCACAAAATGGCAGCAATCGACTTCGGCCGCCCGCAAGGCCTCGGTCGAACGCAACAGGTCCTCGAACGTGAGATGCTTCCGATATGCACCCAGCACGGTGTCGGAGAAACGGTCGGAACCCAGTTCCGCATGCCGCAGTCCCGCCCGCGCCATCAGGCGCGCAAGTTCCGGGGTGATATGCTGCGGACGCAGAAAACAACTCCACGCAATTTTCAGATTTCGCCGGATGACGGCTTCGCAGACTTCAGCCACGTGCGCCGGGGATGCGTTGAAAATCGAGTCCACGATGAAGGCGTACGTCGCACCTGCTGCAGCAAGGCGCGCCAGATCCTCGGCCACGTCCTCACCCGGGCGCCGGCGATGGCGGCGGCCTTCAAGGAGTGGATACGTACAGTAGCAGCATGCGTGTGCGCACCCGCGATGTGTCTGCAGGTTGAGCATGCCGCCCGTTTCCAGGTAATAGGTACGGATCTCGTCCGGCCAGTCGCGCGGCTCAAGGACCTGCGCCCGACCGTTCGCACCCGGGGGATTTGCGGTCACGACGCCGGTCTTGTCGCGATAGACCAGCCCCGGGATATCGTTGACGTTGCTCATGTTCTGCAGCCGTTCGAGCAACCGCACGAAAGCATCCTCGCCCGCGCCCTGGATCCCGTAGTCGGCGCCACTCAATGTCAGCAGTTCGCGTGGAAATATCGAAAATCCACTGCCGCCCAGAACGAGCGGGCAACCGGCGAGCCGCCGAAGGCCCGTGCACACGACGGCCAGTTCGTCGAAGAACGTTTCACGGGTGCGGATCAGCACGTCATCGATGTTGCGCAGCGAAAGGCCGATGCAGTCAGGTCGAAACTCCGCGACTATCCCGGCCAGTCGGGAACCGTTCACTTGCGCATCCACCCAGCGCGTGATGTGACCCGCACGCCGCAGGGCGGCATCGATGCACGCCAGCCCCAGCGGAAACACCGGGTCCGGAACCGTGCAGGTGTTGAGGCTCACGAGGAGGACCCGGAATGGCATGGCCGCATTGTCGGGGTCGCCGGTGGCGTCGGACACGCGCCGGTTGCCCAACACGCTGCATCCCATGGCGGCCGCGCATCGAAAACCGGAACCGCCGCGCTCCGGGCCGATCGACCCCGGCGCGATCGGTCGAGGCCGGGCTTGCGCCGCACCGGGAGTCGCGATTCATTGCCCGGCGTGCGTCCACCCCTGCCCCGCTCTGGCTTTCGCACCCAGCGAATGCTTGGCGTTCTCGCGCTGACCGGAGCCCTGGCTGCGTGCTCGAGTTCCCGATACGGCTACAAGGTCGAGGCGTATCAGGATCCAACCGCCACTTCCGCTTCAAGCTATGTCATCGTGAGCCCCGGTCGGACCGCCGTCGCCGGGCGGGCCGCCGATACGTTGCGCGCCTTCCTGGGGGAACGTGGCTTGCGGGAGGCCCCGCTACCTCGGGACGCCGACCTGGAGATCTCGATCCAGTGCGACATAAGTCGGCCGCGCCGGAGGCTGATGCCCAACCGACACCTCGACTTCCTCGACGAGATCAAGGTCTCGTCCCTGCCCTACCCGGAAGCCGACGTGGTGCAGACGGGAAAGGAGTCCGGTGGCCCGATGAAAACGGAGCTGCGGATGGTGACGAACAAACGCGTGGTCATTGCCGCGCGCCACCGCGGCGGTGCGGAAAGCTGGCGCGTGGAAGCCAGCATTGAGAACGAGAATGCGAATCTCGAAGCCTGCGTGCCCGCCCTGGTTGAAGCAGCCCTGCGACAGGTCCGCCTGGAAATGGACCAGCGTGAGGCGGTGCCCGTCGTCGGCGGTCCCCCAAGTCGCCAATCGTAGGCTGCATCCGACGCGCCGATCCGAGCCGGCACGGAACTTGGCACCGGATCAAGCTGCCGCCGGATACCCACAACCTGCGCGGACAAACCGTGTGGCGGCCGCCACATTTTTTGTCGGGTTGTTCATCGCCACGCCCCCCACGCGTTCCACGTCGCGAGGAGGATACATTTTAGCTCCGTCGTTGCGGCTGCGCATGGCTACTGAGTCGGAACGCGATGGCTCGGCGGGATCGCGGGGTGAACCCGCTCCTCCAGCCAAGCAAGTCGAAGCGAGCTTCGAGGAATGAACCACGAGGAATGCGAACGCCGGCTTGACCGTGGCGGATACACGCGGGACGGTGCGGCGCGCTCATGCAACGGCGAGTCGCAGCTCTTCCGTGAACCGTCTCCCCAACCTGCCGCCGCCCGATCGCTACTGGCTGACGCGCTTCTTGCTCCTGCGCCTGCTGGGATTCGTCTACGCGTTCGCCTTTCTCGCCGCGGCGCTGCAACTCGTGCCGCTGATCGGAGCGCACGGGCTGTTGCCGGTGGGCACCTACCTGGACCGGGTCGCGAGTTACCTGGGGTCGCCGCTCAGTGGATTCCTGCGTCTCCCTTCCCTATTCTGGATCGATCACTCCGATCTCGCGCTGCGCTTCGTCGCGTGGACGGGCTTCATCCTGTCCGGTGTGGTGGTCGTCGGCTATGCGAACAGTCTTATCATGGGCGCGCTGTGGCTGCTCTACATGTCCATCGTGCACGTCGGGCAGGATTGGTATGGCTACGGGTGGGAAATCCAGCTTCTCGAAACCGGCGTTCTGGCGATCTTCCTGTGCCCGCTGTTCGACGGGCGCCCGTTTTCCCGGCGGCCGCCGCCGGTGGTCGTCATCTGGCTGTTTCGCTGGCTGACCTTTCGCATCATGCTCGGCTCGGGTCTGATCAAGATCCGGGGCGACGAGGAATGGCGGAACCTCACGGCACTCTATCATCACTTCGAGACGCAGCCGCTGCCGAACCCACTGAGCCGGTGGTTTCATTTCCTGCCGCATCCGCTCCTCAAGGTCGGCACGTTGTTCAACCACCTCGCGGAACTCGTGGCACCCTGGTTCGTGTTCTGGCCGCGCTGGAGCCGGCGCATTGCGGGTGCAGTGATCGTGTTGTTCCAAGCCACCATCATCTTGAGCGGCAACCTTTCGTTCCTCAACTGGCTCACGATTGTGCCGGCGCTCGCCTGTCTGGACGACGGCTTCTGGTCCCACCTGCTGCCGCGTGCGCTCACGCGGCGCGCGGCCGCCGCGGCGGAGGCGGCGAGGCCCAGCCGGCCGATGATTCGCATCTCGTGGGGCTTGGCCGCAGTCGTCGGCATCCTGAGCGTGCAACCGGTGGTCAACCTCGTGTCGTCGCGACAGGTCATGAATACGTCATTCGACCCGCTCGATCTCGTGAACACGTATGGTGCTTTCGGCACGATCGGCCAGGAACGGCTCAACGTCGTCTTCGAAGGCACGGATGATCCCATTCCCGACGACGATGCGGACTGGAAACCCTATCCCTATCGCGCGCTGCCGACCCAACTCGACCGGCGGCCGCCTTTCATCGCGCCCTATCAGCCGCGACTCGACTGGCAGATGTGGTTCGCCTCGATGTCGTCACCCCGCTTCTACCCCTGGACGTTTCACCTCGTTTGGAAACTCCTGCACAACGATCCCGGCACCCTGAGCCTCTTTGCGAGCAATCCGTTTCCGGAACATCCGCCGCACTACATTCGCGCGGTGCTGTTTCGGTACTCGTTTGCCCCGCCTGGCAATCCGGAGGGGCGCTGGTGGAACCGCGAACGCATCGACCTCTGGCTGCCGCCCCTCTCGGCAGGCGACACCCGACTGCGCGGCCTGCTGCAAAGTGCCGGTTGGCTGGATGAGCCCTCGAGTGGCGGCGGTGGCTGAATCAAGGTTGGGGCTCCTTCCCGGCGACCACCGCCGCGGATCGGGTTGCCTTCGGCCAGACACGGCATGCACTGGGATTGATGCAATCGAGCAGGACTGGACCGGTCGGTCCCGAACAACGGCCGCGGCCGGAGGCCACCTCAGCCGAAGGCATCCTGATGTATCAGAGGCAGCGCGCGCTCAACGAGTGCCCCGGGTTTCTCGCCTCCGTGCAGGTGGACGCCGGTGCCAACGTGGGGCCGCTGTTTGTCGCGCTGCGTTCTGATGCCCTCGAGATCTACACGGCCGACGACACGCAGTTCCTGTTCGACCTCGAAGGCCGCCCGGTGCGTTTCAGCACGCCAAACGAGTATCGTTTTCGCGGAGTCTCCCACCAGGGCAGTGTCGCCCGGAAGCGTTCGCGCGAACAGGGCGGCGGGTTCGAACGATCCCGCCTCGCCGCTGCGGAACTGGAACGTTGCTGCGCAGAAGCCTGGACGACCGGCACGCATGCGCATCGCGCACTTGCCGGGCCCGGCGAGCCGGCTTGGGCGCATCCGGATCCCGCCCAAGCGCGGGCCCAATTGCTGCCCATCCTGGCGAAGATTGTGGGCTTCACGCCTTCGCGCCTCGCCGCGGAAGCCATTCGATTCGCCGAGATCTATCGACCCGTGCCGATCCTGCCGCCGGATCACTATGCCTCGCTCGTGCTGCAGGCGACGGAGGGCTGCACGTTCAACACGTGCACGTTTTGCGCGCTCTATCGCGGCACGACCTTTCGCGTGCGCGCGGTGGACGAGTTTGAACAACACATCGACGCCGCGCTCGCGTTTCACGGCGAAGGGCTGCGGCGCTTCACGCAGATTTTCCTCGGCCAGGCCAATGCACTCGCGGTCCCGCAGCCGCGACTCGTGCCGCTGCTTGAAGCGATCCGGCGCCGGCTCGAGCTGCCGGACGCGAGCGAGGGACCCGGGCCCGCGCGACCGTCGTGGGCCCAGGGCCACCGCACACGCTTCCTCGGGATCGGTTCTTTTCTCGATGGCTTCACCGGTTTGGCGAAATCCGTCGCCGACTACGAGGAGCTACGTGCGCTGGGACTGACTCGCGTCTATCTCGGGGTCGAGAGCGGGTCGGCCGACCTGCTTCGCTTCGTCGACAAACCTGCGCAGCCCGACGAGATACTCGAGACCCTGCGGCGCCTCAAGGCGGCCGGCCTCGCCACGGACGTGATCCTGCTGGTCGGCGTCGGCGGAGCCGCGTTTGCGGAGGAACACGTGCGCGCGACACTGGAATTTCTGACCGCCAGCCCGCTGCGCCCCGGCGACCGGGTCTACCTGTCAGAGATGGTCGAGTCGCCCGCCGCTCCCTATGGCGAACACATGGACGCGAAAGGCCGTGCCCGGCTGACGCCAGCGGAGACTCGCGAACAGAAGGCACAGTTTGGCGACGGCATTCGCCGACTTGGCTTGCAGGCGGTGCCCTACCGCATCGAGCCGTTCATTTACTAGCCGGGAAATCTCACGCCACGGGAGGCGCCACGCAACCCAAGGAGTGGACACAGAGGTCACGGAGATTCGAGCCGAGATCACGGAGGGAATACTTCCAAGCCGTTACCATTCAGCCGGGCCACCTTGTAGGAGCTTGCTTGCAAGCGATCCGGTGGCGCAGAGGAGGTTCTGTCGCCTGCAAGCAGGCTACATCGATCATCGAACGGTGGAGGAACTTCGAGGGCGTCCTCGGTTCAACGGCATCATTTCGGCTAAGGTCTCGCCAGCAGCACCGCTACTCGAGCGTCCCTACCCAACAAAATCGTCGCGAAAGTGCACGATCCGGAGAGACAGTCCCATAGTCCGGGGGAAAACCGGGCCACGTTGTCGTTACACTCCAACGCAGCTACGGGGTGCGATGGAAGAACGCGAGACTTGGAAGACGTCTGAGATAGAAAGACTCAGTCCGGCATTTTCACGTTCTCGCGTTCTTTCCTGTCTCGCGTTCTTCAATCCCTGCAGCCGCGTTTGCGCTCAACGGCCGCTGCCAAGGGCAGGGTCGGCCGTCCCAGCCGACCGCGGCAGCGTGAGGACACGCGACCCCCCATCCAGCACTCTTTCTCAGAAAAATCCCGACTGGACGACCGCGGCTGCGTCACTTTCCTTCTCGATCATCGCTGCACGCCAGCTGCACCAACCATGAACGGCCTCCCCAGCACGCTGTATACTGCCGCATTCACCTTGTGCGTGTTCGCGGCGGGCTTGCTGGGCGGGCGGACCCGTCGGACCGGGCGCGCACTCACCTGGTTCACCGGTTTTCTCGTGCTCGAGTCGCTGGCGTTCGTGTGCGAGCTGTTGATGGCGCATCCGGCGACGCCCCTGAAAGCGCTTTGGCTCGGCCTCCGCATGGACCTGTCGCTGTTGCTTGCACCATGCCTCTGGCTGGCGGTGCGCGAAGTGGTGGAGGAGGCGCGACCTCGTATGGCGTCGCTCTCCACCCGCGAGGTCGGCACGATTTTCGCCGGATGTTTTTTGACGCTGCCGCTGTACGAGACCGCGCACTTCGGTGTCCTCTACTACAATCCTCACCACGTCGTCAGCCCGTTGCACGCCCACGTGATCCACGGCACCATGCTGCTTTGCATTGGGATATTCGCGGTGCAGGTGCCGATCTATCTTCGGCGGTGTCGTGTCCTGCTTGCGGACCGCGGCTCCGCCAGCGGCACCCCCGCATGGGTGGGCGTTGCCCTTTTCGTCCTTCTGTCGACCTGGTTCCTGGGGATCACCCGCACCCTGCAATGCGCCTTCCTGCCGACCGGTCCGGGAACGGTCCTGTTTTTCGCGGTGGTCGAGGTTGGCGTAACAGTGGCCGCCCTGTATTTGATGGTCCGGCGCGCGTCCCTCCCACCGCATGCGGCAGGCCACGACCGCGTCACGTCGGACGGAACGACGCGCGCTGCGGCCCTGGCGGTTCCGCGCGCACCATCGCGGGCTCCGGTCGAAAACGCCCCGGCTTCCGCTGAACGCGTCGTAACGCAGGTCGAGCTGTCGGAGCCTGCATGGCCGCCACTCGTTGCCGGAACAGCGCAACTCCCGCCGATCCCGAGTTCCCCGGCGAAGCGGAAATACTCGAAGTCGGCGCTCGACCCCGCGATGCGCGACCGGATCCGCCGCAAGCTGGACGCGGCGATGACGACGGAGGGGCTCTTCCGCGACAGCCTGCTGAATCTGCGTTCGCTCAGCCGGGCGATCCGCGAGAATACGCACTCCGTCTCGCAGGTCCTCAACCAGGATCTCCAGGCAAGCTTCTACGAGTTCGTGAATCGACACCGGGTGGACGAGGCCAGCCGGCTCCTGCTCGAGCACCCAGAGCAGACCGTGTTGGAAATTGCGCTCGCGGTGGGTTTCAACTCGAAGTCGACCTTCAACACGGCGTTTCGCCGGATCACGGGAACGACCCCGCGGGAGTTTCGGTCGGCAAACGCAGCGCCAGGTAACCCGTAGCGGCCGCGCGGAGGCCGTTTCTCCTCGGCGCCCGCACCTCATCCCGGATCGCGCGCAGTGGCGCGAGCGGTCATTGCACGCGGACGGCTCAGGTCCGCCAAAAAAGGTTCGGGCCGATCGGGTCGGACGACACGAGGCGGGTCGATGCCTATCCTGCGCGCTCGTCCCGCGCTGGCGGCAGGCGCCGCGGCCGGGAAATCACTGCTGAACAACGACGGAAAGGAAGACGAAACATGCCATCACCTCGCTGCCTCATTCTCGCCGGATGGATCGCGTTGCTCGGAATCGCGCGGGCCAGCGCCGAGCCTCTGCGACATGGTTCCCTGGTCACGGAAACCATTGCCTCGGCCGCATTGCGGGACAACCGCATTGAAATCGACCCCTCCCGCCGCGTCTTTGTCTACCTGCCGCCTGGCTACGCCGACGACGGAAACACGCGACGCTATCCCGTCATCTACTACTTCCACTCGTTGTTCTCGAGCCCGCAACAAATGTTCGCCGACGGCGAAGTCGTGAAGCTGTTCGACCGGTCGATTGCCCGTGGCGCGATTGACGAATTCATCCTTGTCGCCGCGGACTACAGCACGCCGCACGTGGGGTGCTTCTTCAGCAACTCGCCGACGAGCGGACGCTGGCTGGATTTCACGACCGCGGAACTCCTGCCGTTTGTCGACCAGCATTTCCGCACGTTGCCTCAGCGCGAAAGCCGCGGCCTGGCGGGTGACATGCTCGGGGGTTACGGCGCGTTCAAGTTCGCGATGCTGTATCCGGACCTGTTCAGCGTCGTCTATGCGCTGCATCCCGCGGGTACGGGTCAGGGCATCCTGCCGATGGCGGACCGGCCGGATTGGGCGAAGATCCTCAAGGCGAAGTCCTGGAGCGATCTGGATGCGTGGGGCTACACGCCCGTGTTCGTCGCGATGGCGCAGGCCTACCTGCCGAATCCCAATCGACCGCCGTTCTATTGCGATTTCATGATGGAGCCCGATGCGGAGGGGATCCCGCGCTTGAACGGCGCCAACGTCGAGAAATTGAAGCAAACCTTCGCCCTCGACCGTCTGCTTCCCGCGCACGCGAAGGACCTGCGGCGCATGACCGCGATCAAGTTCGACTGGGGCCGCTACGACGAAAACTACGATCACGTCTACGCCAATCAGGCGTTCACGCGAAACCTCGACAACCTTGGCATCGAGCACGAAGCGGAGGAATACCGGGGCAATGCGTGGAACCGAAACTGGATTCCGCACGGTCGCGTCGAGGACAACATGCTGCCGTTCTTCGGCCGGTTTCTTCAGGGCGCTTCGAACGCCCAGGATCCCACGAGCCAGACGCGGTAGGCGCGGTCGCCCGGCGGCGAACCCGCCTCGCCCATGCCGGCCACGCGACCCCCGGGTCGCGGAGCCGGCGTCCTCGCGTCACTTCTGCGGCATCTCCGGGATGATCTGAATCTCCTTGTAGTCCGACGGCCATGTGAACGTGTTCGCCGGGATCGACTCCTCCCGCAACACAGTCACTTCCATGGTGGACGTGCCTTTTCGGGACTTGCCCTTCTCGTTGGTCATGGTCGTGTCGCTGAACACTTTCAAGGGAAAGCCCTTGATGTCGGCCAGGCGCTGGTTCGCCATTTTGTCCAATTCCTCGTTGCCGGTCTGCAGGCGATGTCCCGGGCGCAGCCAGATTCCGAACCCGCGGGCCTCGAGATCGCCGGTTGACCACACATCCTGAACCGCATCGGTCTTGTTTTTGCGCACCATGCCCATGATGCCCATGGTCATCGTGTAGCTGGTCTTGAACCGATAGTGCATCGTGGCGTGGCCGAGGATGCTCTCTCCGGGTTCCTCCAGCAGCTTCTCGCTCGAGACGTCGGAGAATTCCATCTTCACCATGCCCCCCAACTGCTTTACCGCGTTCATGGCCTGGCCCATCGTTGCCATCATTTGCTCCAGGTCGAACTCGCCGTAGGTCTTGCGCTTGGGATCCACGAGATGGACGGTCTTGCCGCCGTCGGTCGTGACGAGGTAATTGCCGACGGCAAGCGGCCCCTTTCTCTGGCCGGAGACGAACTCGACCTTGCTCTTGTCGCCGTCGACCCAGCCCTTCACCGCCATCCGGGTACCCTTCTTTTTGCCGGCCACCGTCGTGGTGGTCTGCGATTCATAGTAGTGGCCGGCGTCAAGGACCGAGGTGGCAAGCAGCAGGGGGCCGAGGACCAGGCTCATCAAAAGCACTCTTCTTCTCATCGGGTGTCGTTGGGTTGAAGTTCCGGTTGTGCCGCGCCTTGCGACGCGAACGTGACGCTTGGCAAGCATTGCGGATCCCCGAAAGGGCCCGACGCGGCGTCGAAGCTGTCGATCACCCGCGACCGACGCAAGCCCGGTGGCCGGGAACACCGCTCCCGCGGCGCGGATGGGGTTTTGCATTTTGCGGAGGGAAATGGCGAACCCCCGCCCGGAGTTGTTCTTGCCGGTGCCTTCAGCCGGGACTGGACTTTTCCACCGCGCCCTGCGCCCGTCCCCATGCGGAACTATATGAACCGGCCGAGATGCGGAACCTGATGAAGCCTGTCGGCACCACGATACCGGAACCAACCCCCGACGCGCGGCGGAAGCACGTCGCATCGCGCGCGCGCCAGCTCGCGGAGCATGCCTTCTCCCGCGCGGCCGGAGCGCCGCTCGTGGCCGGCAACCGCGTGCTCCTGCTCCGGGATGCGACCGAAAACTACCCCGCATGGCTCAAAGCCATCCAATCCGCGCAGCGCCACGTATGCTTCGAGAACTACATCATCTGCGACGATGCGACCGGGGCCAGATTCGCCGATGCGCTGATCGAACGCGCCCAGGCGGGCGTCGCGGTGCGACTCATTTACGACTGGCTCGGCTGCCTCCGCCAAGCCTCGTCCGCATTCTGGTCTCGCCTGCGCACCGGGGGCGTGGAGGTGCGTTGCTACAATCCACCGCGACTGGATTCGCCGGTGGGCTGGCTGTCGCGGGATCATCGCAAGGTCCTGACCGTGGACGGCCAGGTGGGCTTTGTGGCCGGACTTTGCGTCGGCCAGGCCTGGGCCGGCGATCCCGCCCGCAATCTCGAGCCCTGGCGCGATACCGGCGTCGAAGTGCGCGGCCCGGCCGTGGCGGACATCGAACGTGCGTTCGTACAGGCGTGGTCGATGCTCGGCGCGCCCATGCCGGAAGCGGAGGACGTCACGACGGAGGAACGAGGGCCCGCAGGCGACGTCAGCGTGCGCATCGTGGCGAGCGAACCGGCCGTCTCCGGCACCTTTCGACTCGATCAACTCGTGGTCGCGTTTGCGCGGCGGCGCGTGTGGCTCACCGACGCCTACTATCTCGGCACGCCCACCTACATGCAGGCGTTGGTCACCGCCGCGCGCGATGGCGTGGACGTGCGCCTGCTCCTGCCGGGCGCATCCGATCTACCGCTCGTCCATTCCCTTTCGCGAACGGGTTATCGTCCGCTCCTTGAAGCCGGCGTGCGTGTCTTCGAATGGAACGGCGTGATGCTCCACGCGAAGACGGCGGTGGTGGACTCCCGCTGGTCGCGCGTCGGCTCGACCAATCTGAACCTCGCGAGCTGGATCGGTAACTGCGAGATGGACGCCGTGATGGAGGATGAAGCCTTCGCGCAGAAATTGGAGGCGATGTATCTCGAGGACCTCGCGAACGCGACCGAGGTGGTGCTGAACGAAAAGCGCAGAGTTCGCACCCCCGGACGGCCACCGGCTCCGCGACGACCGATCAAGGCTGGAGGCAGTGCCGGTCGCGCGGCGGCCGGAGCCGTCCGCCTCGGCAATGCCGTCGGCGCGGCCATTGCCAATCGCCGGACCATCGAGGCTCCGGAAACGCGCCTGCTGGTGGGGGCGGGCCTGTCCCTGTTGATCCTCGCGGTTCTGGGCGCCCTCTTTCCGCGGGTTTTTGCGTATCCCCTCGCGGCGATCCTGGTGTGGCTGGCCGTCGCGCTGGTCTGGCGCGGTTGGAAGACGCGGCGGAATCGCAGGCCCTGAACCCGGATCCACGCGGGACGGAACGGAAGCGACTGCCCAGCCCTGCAGCCACGCGAGTTGTTCGGATAAGCTCTACGATCGACCGTCGAGCTGATGTCCCCGCTGAACGAGCGGCCGCTCGCCGCGGCGACGTGTTTCGTTCAGCTTGTCCAGCACCGTGGCCAGGCGCCGTCGTTTTTCCTCGGCCTGTGCAAACATCTCGAGCTGCTCCGGACGATCATCGATGCCGGACAACTTGACGCTGACGAGTCGCACGGACCGCCGTTTGCTCCAGGCCTGCCGCAACAGCGGCTCGACCAGCGGATAAAACGCATGCTCCAGATCGGTGCCGTGCGCCAGGCTGCGCGCCGCCGACGCATGCGTGAAGTCGGGATAGCGCACGTTGATCGTCAGCGTGCGCACCCGCTGGTGATCCGCGCGTATCCGCGCCATGAGGTCGTCGATCATCCCTTTGGCCACCCGCTCGATCGCCGCAAAATCCGCAATGTCGGACGCAAACGTTTCCTGGTGCGAATAGCTTTTCGCTTCGTCGCGCTCCACTTCGACCTCCCGCTCATCCTCGCCGCGGCAGCGCGCAACGAACTCCCGCCAGTCGTCGCCGAAAATTGCGGCCAGTTCGGTTTCACTGCGGGTAAACACGTCACGGATGCGCACGAGGCCGCGAGCGCGCAATGCCGCCTCGGTTTTCGGGCCGACCCCGGGAATGCGCGCGAGTTCGAGCGGCGCGAGAAAATTCGCTTCCGTGCCCGGCGGCACCACGACGAAGCCGCGCGGCTTGCGCAGCTTGCTCGCGATCTGCGCGACCAGGCGGTTCGTGCTGATGCCGATGGACACGGGAATCTGCAACTCATCCCAGATGCGCGATTGCAGCCCGCGCACCGCCGTCTCCACCTCCACCGCGGTCCGATAACCGCAGGCCGTGAGATCGAGATAACCCTCGTCGATCGAGTTGCGCTGGACCAGGGGCGTGAGCGTTTCGCACAGGTCGAACATGCGGCGTGAAACCGCCCCGTAGTCTCCTGCATGCGGCAGCAGGATGAGATCGGGACACACCCGCCGGGCCCGTTGCGTCGGCATCGGCGTGTACACCCCGGCCGCCCGCGCCTCGTAGCTCGCGGAGGAAATGATGCCGCGCTCCCGTCCGCCGACCGCCACTTTCTTGCCGCGGAGTTCCGGACGTTTCGCCAGCTCGACCGACACGAAGAATGCATCGGCATCGAGATGAACGATCGTGGCAAGCGCGGCAGCCATGCGCGTCAGGATGTACAACCCGCCCGGAAGGGCGAGCGCATCGCGTGACCGACCCGACGAATGCGGTCCCTCGGTGCGGTCGCGTCAGGCGGGGCTGCTGCCGAGGAAGCGCGCCTCGAGACAGAACCAGTGGTAGACCGCGAGCGATTCGAGAAGCTCGCGCGGCAGCGCACGAAAGAACTTCAGCCGCTGTTCACGCGACTGTCGCTTCAGTTCACAAAGCGGACAAAAATCCGTTGCAACATCTCCGGCCACAGGGGCGGCGAGCATGTCGTCAACGAACTGCACCATCGGGTCCGGTTCCGGGGAAGGCGTCATTTATCTCGGGTGTGAAAAGTGCGGGAGGCTGGCCGTCGTTCGGCCGGTCAAAAGTCCGCAAGTTCGTCATGTCAGACAATGACTCCGCGGCGAGGTTTCTTACCATGGGGACAACAAGTGTTGCGCGATCGCCACACATCGGGGCGATGCGGCCGAGCCAGCCTCACCGCGGTGTCGGCGCGAAGTGACAGTTTCCATTTTACCAGCACGGCCGTTCTATCGTCGTCCTCCTTCGAGGAGGGGAACCTTGCGCCAGCATGGCGGGAGGTGTTGGGTTTTACCTTACAGGCATCGCGGCCGAGGGCGCTCCCGCGCTGCCCGCCTCGCAAACGGAGTTTGCTGGTCGCCATCCGGCCACCGGCCCACCATGCGCAGCACCGATGTGGCTGCACCTCGTTCAACTGCTCGGCGGACTCGCGCTGATCATCAAGGGCGGGGATGCTTTTGTGAGTGCTGCGGTGCGTCTGGCGGTATTCCTGCGCATGCCGCGAGTGGTGATCGGCACGACGCTGGTCAGCCTGGCCACGACGTCGCCGGAAATGGTCGTTTCCCTGATGGCGGGAGCCCGCGGTGAATCGGGTCTCGCGGTGGGGAATGCCGTCGGGTCGTGCATCTGCAATGTCGCCCTGATCCTGGGCCTCACGGCGTGGATCAGGAAGGTTGTCGTGCACCCGCGCGTCCTGTTGCGACCACTGATCGCGATGTTCGGCTTCGGCTTCGTGGTGTTCCTGTTCTCCTTCGATCTCTCGGTCGAGCGCTGGCAGGGCGCCCTGCTATTGGCGGCCGGCGCCGGTTATTTCGCTTCGGATTTCTGGACCCACTGGCGCGCCCGGCAGCCCGCCGAGAACACGGGCGCCAGCGCACTGGAAGCCGACATCGCGACGACGCGCTGGCCGTGGTTCCAGACGCGGGCGGGTACCCTCGTGCAGTTCCTGATCGGCGCCGCCGTGGTGGTGTGGGGCAGCCGTTTCCTGGTCGACGGCGCGGTCGGTCTCGCCGCGTTGTTCGGCATCCCGAGCATCGTGATCGGCCTCACGGTTGTCGCGGTCGGCACCTCGCTGCCCGAGCTGGTCACGGCGATAACGTCGTCACGCCGCGCCGTGTCCGATCTTTCGGTCGGCAACATTCTCGGCGCCAACATCGCGAATCTCTCGCTCGTCGTGGGCGCCGCCGCCGTGCTCACGCCGGTATCGATGACGCGCGTGACGCAGCTTTTCAACTTTCCGGCCATGCTCGTGGTCTTCGGGCTGATGCTGTGGATGTTCGTCAACGGCGGTCGGGTTTCCCGTCGCGAAGGCTCCGTGCTGCTGGCCGCCTATGGCGTGTATCTCGGCATGCTGGTCGCGTTGACGCTCGGCCGGCACGGCTGACGCGGACATGCCTGCACGGCAGCGCGCCCGCGCGTTCCCCGAAAGCACGCCGGCCGATCTTGGAGGTCCCATGCTCGGCGAGGCGTCCTTACCGGTGGGACGTCGTTCGTCGCTCCAACCGCGCCGGGCCGTCGTCGAGGTTCGACCGCTCATCCAGGTTCGGCAGGAACACCGTCAGCAATCCCAGCAACGGGAGATACGCACAGACTTGAAACACATACGCGATGCTCGTGTGATCCGCGAGCTGACCGAGCGCGGCGGAGGCGACCCCGGCCAGGCCGAATGCGCCGCCGAAAAACAATCCCGAGACCGTGCCCACCCGACCCGGCATCAGCTCCTGGGCGTAAACAAGGATCGCGGAAAAACCCGACGCGAGCACCGTGCCGATCACGACCGACAGCACGCCACACCCGACCAGCCCGACGTGCGGCAGCAGGAGCGTGAACGGCGCCGGACCGAGAATCGAGAACCAGATGACGAGCTTGCGCCCCCAGCGATCGCCGATCGGGCCGCCCAACAGCGTGCCCACCGCGAAGGAAAACAACAGGACGAACAGGTAGTGTTGCGCGCGCTCCGCCGTGATGCCGAAGTTACCGATGAGGTAGAAGGTATAGTAGTTCGTCAGGCTGGAGAGGTAGAAGAACTTCGAGAACATCAGCCCGCCCAGCACCACCAGCGCCCATGTCACGGTGCGCGGGGGCAGGCTTGTCATCGGTGCGACCACGGGCATGCGCCGGCCTTGCCTGAGTTCGTCGAGATGACGACGGTACCAGCCGCCCACGACCGTCAGCACGACGATCGCCGCAAACGCGAAGATCGTAAACCAAAGCACGTGCGCCTGGCCGTACGGCATCACGATCCACGCGGCCAACAGCGGTCCGAGCGAGCTGCCGAAGTTGCCGCCCACCTGAAAGACGGATTGAGCCAGCCCGTGCCGGCCCCCCGATGCGAGCCGCGCCAGCCGCGACGCCTCCGGGTGAAAGATCGACGATCCGGTGCCGACCAGCGCCGCCGAGACGAGGATCAACGGATAGGTGTGCGCCCGGGACAACAGCACCAGTCCACCCAGCGTCACGAGCATGCCCAGCGGCAGCGAAAACGGCAGCGGACGCCGGTCGGTGTAGCTGCCCACGAGCGGTTGCAGCAGCGACGCGGTGATCTGAAAGGCAAACGTGATGAAGCCCACCTGCGTGAACGTCAGTCCGTACGACGTCTTCAGGAGCGGATAAATGGAGGGCAGCAGCGCCTGGATCGTATCGTTGAGACCATGGGACAAACTCAGCGCCAGCAGCACCTTGAAGGCGGCGCCGGCGGCATCGATCCGCGCCGGGTCCGCCGGCAGGTCCGCCGCCGGCACCGGGTTCGGGCCGCCGGCAACCATCATCCTGTTTGCGTCTGTTCCCATGAAGAACTCGTGACTTGATCAACGTCGCACCGCCGCCAACGGACGGCGGCCGCGCGTCCTCCATCAACGACTCGCGGCGGGTTTCCGACAAGAGGCATCGGCGAGGCTTCCATTGGCGGCGCGCATTTGATTCGGCATGCGCGCTGGTCAGCGCCAGTCTGTCCGCATGAATGCTTCGGTCACTCGCCGCGATTTTCTCAAGGGTGCGTCCGCCCTCACGGCCGCCGGCATGATCGGCGTCCCGGCGCTTAGCGCCGCCGCCACGCCCATCGCCTTGAAAAAGCTGCCGCGCTGGCGTGGGTTCAACCTGCTCGAGAAGTTCATCGCGCGCGTGGCCAACAAACCCTTTCGCGAGGAGGATTTCACGTGGATGGCAAAATGGGGCTTCGATTTCGTGCGCCTGCCGATGTCGTACCATTGCTGGTCGGATCCGCACAACTGGCACGAATTGCGCGAGCCCGTCCTGCGGGAAATCGATGCCGCGATCGGTTTCGGCCGGAAACACGGCGTGCACGTGTCCCTGAACTTCCACCGCGCCCCCGGGTATTCGGTCGAGGACTCGACCCCGGAGCCGTTCAATCTCTGGACCGATGCCGAGGCGCTCGATGCCTGCGTCTTTCATTGGCGGCATTTCGCCCGGCGTTACCGCGACATCCCCAGTTCCGCGCTGAGCTTCAATCTGATCAACGAACCCGCCTACAAGGTTCCGGGAAAACCGGAACTGCTGGATGACGCCGGCTATGCGCGCGTCGTGCGCGCCTTGGTGCAGGCGATCCGCGAGGATAGTCCGGATCGTCTCATCATCGCGGACGGGCTGCTCTGGGGGCGCGTGCCCGTGCCGGCGCTGGCTGATCTCGGCATCGCGCAAAGCCTGCACATCTACGACCCGATGCTGGTCACGCATTGGAAAGCGGGCTGGGTGCAGGGTGCCGACCAGTGGCCGGAACCCACGTGGCCGCTGCCCGTTTCGCCTGAAGCGGCGGCCGGCGAGCGCAAGGCGCTGCAGTCGTATCGCGAGGCGTTTCGCGACAACCCGATCGTGCAACGCACGCTTGCGCACTTCGATCCTGCAGCCGCATGGAATCGCGACCGGCTCGACCGTCAGATATTCCAACCCTGGCGGGAGCTCGCCGCGATGGGCGTACCCGTCCACCTCGGCGAGTTCGGAGTCTTCAACCGCACGCCCCACCCTGTGGCGCTCGCCTGGATGCGCGATGTCCTGTCGCTCGCGCGCGAGGCCGGCTGGGGCTGGGCACTGTGGAATTTCCGTAATGACTTCGGCGTGCTCGACACCGATCGGACCGACGTCGCCTACGAGGACTTCCATGGCCACAAGCTCGACCGGGCGATGTTGGAGCTGCTGCAGGCATCGTAGGCGTTGCGAAAAAACGCATCTGCGCCGGGGCCGGAAACGGTTGATGCCGGGCGCTGAACTACCCCAGTCGGAATTCGACCGGTTCGTGAAGCTCGCCGCCTCGGCCCTCGCCTCCAAGGCGATCTGCACCACACTCGGCATCAAGGCCGACGAGGAACATTTCCGCTTCGGTTTTGCCGCCTGAGCCGACGGCCGCTTCCACGCACCGGCCGACCACTCGCCGCAATCGCGGGCGGAGAGACGATGTCATCGCGCCGCAATCCGTAGCTGCATTGGAGCCCAGCGACCATGTGGCTGACTCATCCCGAACTTGCCCTCAGCCGAACGCCTGTTGCAGGTCGGCCATCAAGTCGTCCACGTGCTCGATGCCCACCGAGAGGCGCAGGAGACGATCGGAAATCCCGATGCGTTCCCGTTCGGCCGCGGAGATCTTCACGTGGGAGGTGACGGCGGGAGCGCAAATCGTCGTCTCGATACCGCCCAGACTGAGGGCCGGCTGGATCACGCGCAGGCGCGCCAGGAACTTGTCCGCAGGAACTGAACCGGCGCCAAGCTCGAATGAGAGCATGCCGCCGAATCCGCGCATCTGCGCCCGCGCGATCTCGTGACCGGGATGTTTCGGCAGCCCGGGGTAATTGACGCGGGCAATCGCCGGCGTCTGCTCCAGGAACTCCGCGAGCGCCTGCGCATTTTCATTCTGGCGGGCGACGCGCAGAGCCAGCGTCTTCAGGCTGCGCTCGAGCAGATAACAGGTGAGCGCGTTGACGCTGCCCCCGAGATGGCGCGCGGTGGCGCGGATCTGCTCCGCCCGATCCGCACTCGTCAGCGCGACCCCGCAGCAGAGATCGCCGTGGCCGCCGAGATATTTTGTGCCGCTGTGCACGACGACATCGATTCCAAGCGCAAGCGGCGTCTGGTTGACCGGCGTGGCAAACGTGTTGTCCGCGATGGTGAGGATCCCGTGCGCCCGCGCCGCGGTCACGACGGCGCGGAGGTCGATCAGGCTGAGCAGCGGATTGGCGGGGGTCTCGATGATAATGAGCCTGGTCGCCGGCGTGATGGCCTGCCGCACCGCCGCCGCGTCGGTCGCCACGAAGGTATGCGTGAATCCGAATCGTGCGCAGAGATCGGTAATGAAGGCGTGGGTGCCGCCATAGAGGTCGTCCTGCACGACCAGGTGATCACCGGGCCCCGCCAGCGTAAGGATCGTCGTGCTGATCGCCGCCATCCCGGAGCTGAACAGGACACCACCACCGGCGTGCTCGAGGGCGCAGAGCTTGTCCACGATCGCCCGCTGGTTCGGCGTGTTAAAGTAACGGGGATACACGTTGTCCGCGCGCTCCCGATAATCGAAGGCCGAGGAGGGATAGATCGGCGAATTTACGCCGCCGGTGGCGGAATCGCGGATGGTGCCGCTGTGCACGCACAGCGTATCGGGTTGTTGAGAGGAGGCGGTGGGTGAGTCCATGGACATTTCGATGAGACGGCGGCCCCGCATTCGCCGGTCCGCACCTCTCATTCAGAAACGGCCCGCGGCACCGCGGCGACAAGATAGGATGAGGAACGCATGGCAGCCGGAGGTCCGGTAACGCAAAGCGGGCGCGACGGATCCGGAGCCGTCGGCGAAATGCACGACGACCGCCGCGCGCCGTGCGCCCTCCGTTCGACGGCACGCGCAAAGCTCACGCAGAAAATGGCCAACGACGCACCGCGGAACCTTCCGGATCCGCCGCGTTCTGGAAGACGCGGGTATCACGATGAACGCCAGATCCCTGTTCCTGTTCGCGACGTGCGCCTTCATCCTGGCCTACGTCACCACTCGAGTCCGCCGGCCGGTCGTGCACCGGATTCACACGGCGGACGAACTGACTGCGCTCGCACCCATTTTGAGTGACCGCCGATCGGACGCGGCGGACCGGCCCTTGCGCGTTCACCTCGCGCCCGGCACCTACATCTTGCACGATTCCGTGCGCATCAACCGCTCCCGGGTCACGTTCACCGGCGAGAAAGGAACCCGCCTTGTGCTCGCCGCGGGCATCGATGAACCCGTGCTCGCCATCGGTCCGCAGGAGTATCGACCGGGCCCGACCCGGCGTATCCGCCATGTGAGGATCAGCGACCTCGAGATTGACGGCAATTGGGCCGGTCAGACTTCCGAGACCAGTCCCCGGCGAGGCTGGATTCGCAACAACGGCATCGACGTGCGTGGCGTCGCCGACCTTGTCGTTGTCCGCGTGCGGGTGCGCAATGCCCGCTCCGGCGGACTGGTGGTGAGCAATCACTGTCGCAACGTGCACGTTCGACAGGCCGTTTTCTCCGGGAATGTCTTCGACGGCGTGGCCTGTTATGAAAGCAAGGGAATTGAGCTGACGGATTGCCTGATGACGCGCAATGGCGCCGCCGGCATCAGTCTCGACAAGGATCTGCGCGAAACGCAATTCACCCGGTGCATCATCACGGACAACCTCGACGTCGGCGTCTTCGCGCGGCGGACGCGCGCTGTCGGTTTCACCGCGTGCCTCATCCGCACCTCCGGCAACTGGGCGATGTTCCTCGGACCGGACGCGCTGGGACGCGGCGTGGCCAACGTGACGATCACGCAATGTGAGCTCCGGGAAAACCACGGGGGCATCTTTGTGGGCATGGTGCATGGACCCGCCGCGCCGGACTTTGGCATCCGACTCCAACGTTCGCGATTCGCCGCGAATGAACGCGAGGGCCGGCCAAACGTGCAGACCGTGAGCGCGACCCCGCTCGAGGTGCTTGAGATGACCTCCGATGAGACCGGCGCCGGCGCCGCGCCGAAACTCTAGCCGGGAACCTCCCACCGCGGCCGGCCGCCGCAACGAGGCAGGTCGGCTGTCCCAGCCGACCACGGTCGCGTTGGGGCACGTCCTGCGAACCCACGTTTCCGCGGACGCGCCTTGTCAATTCATCCACGTCCCGTAGGCATGCCTCGTGTCCGACGAGATGGTTCCACCCGGCGTGCCGCCGGAACTGCCGCCGCCGCTTCCGGTTGACGCGACGGAAGCGCCGCGACGGCCGATCCGTCCCTGGCGCTGGGTCGTGCATCTTCTCCTCATTGGCGGCTACCCCGTGTTGATCGGGTTGCTTGGTCTTGCGGCCGGCCACGGCGCCCCGCCCGCCCTCGCGTCTTCACCACCGGGACTGATCCTCGCGACCGTGATCGAGCTCGTGTTCTTCTCCATGGTCTTCGGCGGGGCCTGGCTCGCCTCGCGTGCGTCGCCCGATGCGCTGTTGCTGCGCTGGCGCAACGGATTCTGGCCGGTGCCGTGGGGCGTCGGTTACTCGCTCCTGCTGCGGTTCGCCATCGTGATCGTCGCCATGGCCGTCGCGGGTTTCATCCTGCTCACGCGGCTCATGACGCTCGAACAACTGCAGGCCTTCGCCAATGGCAACAATCCCGACATCGGCTCGCTGATCGACATCGACGCGCTCCGCCGAAACCCGGTCTACTTCTGGCTGATGGTGACCTACGTCAGCTTCATCTTCGCGGGACTGCGCGAAGAGTTGTGGCGCGCGGCGTTCCTGGCCGGCGTGCGCGCGCTGTGGCCGGAGCGTTTCCGGACGCGCCGCGCCCAGATCGCCGCCGTGGCCCTGGCGGCGGTCGTCTTCGGTATCGGCCATGCACCGCAAGGCGCCGTGGGTGCCACGGCCGCCGGACTGCTCGGGTTCGGGCTCGGCATCATCATGGTGGTGCACCGCTCGATCTGGCCCGCGGTGATCGCTCACGGCTGTTTTGACGCGACCACTTTTGCGCTCATTCCGTGGATCGCCGAGAAGATCCCGGGCCTGCACTAGCAGCCTGTCGGACTTCGCCGGTCGGCACCGGGACCAATGATCGTGCAGTTATTTTGCGGCGGGGCGCATTTTGAGATCGATCGCCGTGAGCGCTGCGTCAGAGTGTGGCGATGGCGCGACGCTTCGTAAATGTGGATCGGGATACGGCGCTGCTGCTGCCGCCGGACCTGCGGGACTGGGTGCCGGCCGATCACCTGGTGCATTTCATCCTCGATGCGGTCGAGCAGCTGGACGTGAGCCTGGTGCGCGTCAACGAGCGGGGCAGCGGCAGCGAGCAGTACCCGCCCACGCTGTTGCTGGCATTGTTGATTTATAGTTACGCGACCGGCACGTTCGGCTCGCGCCGTATCGAGCAGTCCACCTACGACAGCGTGCCGGAGCCAGGCCCCCAACGACAAACAAGAGCTGGGGCCGACGCTGGCGGCGATTGCGCCCGAGGTCGGGCCGGTGGCGGCAGTGCTCGCCGACAGCGGCTTCTTCAGCGAGACGGCGGTGCAAACCGTCGAGCAAAAGCCCGACGGCACGCCGACGGGCACCACGCTCTATGCGCCGCTGGAGAAGCGCAGCCACCATCGCAGCATGGCTGACCTGGAACAGAAAACCGAACCGGAGGCGCCCGCCGCCGACGCGAGCGTGAGCGAGCGGATGCGCCAGCGCATGCAAACGGTAGCCGGAAAAGCCCTCTACAAATTGCGCCAGCAAACCGTCGAACCGATCTTCGGGATCATCAAAGCGGCGATGGGCTTCCGGCAATTCCATTTGCGCGGCCTGGAGAAAGTGTCGCTGGAGTGGACGCTGGTGTGCCTGGCCTACAACTGCCGCCGCCTGCACATCCTCCACCGGCAGTGCGCCGCGGCCTGAAGGCCCCCGGCGCCCCGGCGCGGCCGGCAAAACCTTTCCGCCGGCGGCCTTGGGGGCGCGCCCGGTTCAATCTCGCGAATTTCGCACCTTCCGTCCGGACTTCGCGTCCCCGAAAATACCCGCGCGATCTTTCTCGAACAGCCCAGAGGGCGAAGTCCGACAGGCTGCTAGCCCGCCGACCAATCGTGATCGCGCGGTAGGGCGGCCACTCCGCTGGCCGCCGCGGCGGCGAACGGAGTCCCCGCCCTGCCGCCCCGACGAACTGGAGAAGGAATCGTGGATCGGCAGCACGGACGACCGGGCGCAGGGCCTGCGGATCTTTGTCGCGCAAACCTGTCGGCTCGCGGGCTTCACGCCGAATTTCGGCAAGACGGCCGAGACCCTCGAGGGCATGCTGGCATTTGTGGGCCTCGGTTATGGCGTGCTGCTCCTGCCGCGGCTGGTGGCGCCCACGGGTGATCCCCGCGTCCGGCTGGTCGCGCGCTCGGAACGCGGAGCTCAAACGCGAGACAGGAAAGAACGCGAGAACGTGAGAATCCGGGCTGAGTCTTTCTATCTCAGACGTCTTCCAAGTCTCGCGTTCTTCTATCGCGCCCCGTAGCTGCGTTGGAGTGTAACGACAACGTGCCCCGGTTTTCCCCCGGACGGTGGGATCTCGGCTCAAATCTCCGTGACCTCGGTGCCCACTCCTTGGCTTGCGGGTCCTCCCGCGGTGGAAAATCTCGAGGCTAACTAACCGGAGCTCGCCTCGACGACGGCGGCGGGAGCTTTCCTCGAGAGATGCACCTCGCGTTCAACCGAGCGGCCGTCGGGCAACGTGATTGAGACCGTGTAGGTGCCGAAGAAGCCGCGAAACCCCGCTTTCCCCCCGTCATCGGTCGCGGCATTCGCCTCGGTCATCCATTCCTCGCGCAGCAGGTGGCTGATACGCTGGCCCGCGGCGTTGATCGTGCCGTCCGCATCCATCAGCGCCGCATCGGGCCCCATCCAATGGGTGCGCGCGTCGAAGCCCCAAAGGAGGATGGCATGGACCGACTCGTGGCTGAACCCGAGTCGGAACAGCATCTCGAGCGCGTCGCCGCGGTGCTGTACATCCTTGGTGCGCGCACTGCATTCGGTGAGGTGCACCGGCAGCCCGGTTGCCGCGTAGAGTTCATCCAGGGTGCCAAGGAAGGCCGCCGGGGTGAGTCGCGTCTTGAGAAAACCCTCGGCCCGGTTGTCATTGATGCCCGCGGCATGAGGATCGTCCGTGAGGCGGTCGCTGTCGTGGGATTGAATCCCGATGCCGCCGACGTTCGCGCCGCGCGCCGTGAGGTCGCGAATCAGCGCGAGATAACGCTGCGTCTTCTCCTCCTGGCCGAGGATCGCGTATTCGTTCACGAACAACGGCGTGGTCGGATCGAGCTTCGCCGCCTCGCGGAAGATCCACGCGGCCGCATCGGGACCCAGCCGATCGCGAGTGAGGGAACCGTCGAGCATCTCGTTGTTCGCATCCCAGCACGCCAGGCGTCCGGCGTAGCGCGGTACGATCGCGTGCAACCGGTGCGTCATCGCGGCGCGAAGGTCGTCCGGTGACAGCTCCTTCACCCAGGCCTCGTTACGATCGGGTTTCGCCCAGAACAGACAGTGGCCGCGCATCAACAGGCCGTTCTTCTCCGCAAAACCGAGCAGGGCATCCGCGTGCGCATAGGTTTCCACGCCCCGCACCTTCTCGGTGTCGTACCACTTCATCTCGTTCTCGCAGACCAGGCCGCTGAAGTTATCGAGGATGAACTGCCGATATCCGCGGCCGTATTCCGTCGCGTCGGCATACATGCGGTAGTTGATGGCCGTGCCGAAAAGGAAATCGTGGCGCTTGAGGCGCGCCGCGATTTTCGCGCCGGAAATCACCGCGCCGTGCGCGTCCTGCACGGTGATCGTGAAGTCGCCTTTGCGAAGCTTTTCAATCCGGGCGTCGACCTCTTCGCGCCAGCCGGCAAGGGAAGCGGAGGGGGCGGTCATCAGGAGGATGGAAAGGTGGAGGATGAGTCGTCGCATGGGGAAGGGAGCGGTTGAAATCGTTCGGCCGCCGATCTCGGGAAGTCCGGCCGCGCCGGGCGCCGGCAAGGTGTCGTGGGTTTCACCCGGGCGGAAAACTTCCAGTTCAGGGAAAGAGCTTGTGCGCGGCAGCCTGCAGGTCTTCGGGAGTCCACGGGGTGGGACGGAGCGCGATGCGGTAATGCAGATGAAATGGCGCCCCGGCGGCGAGATGGATTGGCTTCGGCGCGAGGATCGCGGGACAAATGAAACGCATCTTCTCCGAATGAATGAGGTACCACGGCGCGTTGCGGCCGGCGTTCGCGGGATCGCTGATCACGGCGAGGCCGCCGAGTTGCCTGCCGTTCTCCGCGAAGTTCGCCGCCACGGCCGGGACGCTGGGGCGGGCCCGGTTGTGATCGAAGTCCGTGATCGAGTCCTCCGTGGACACCAGGTTGAAATCAAGCGGTTCCGGTGCGAGCCGCACGCCGAGCCCACCGTAACCGCCGTTCACCTGACCGTTGGGTTCGCCGAGCAACGGTGTGCGATCGAGCACAACGGCCTGGTCACCGACGGTGAAGTGCGCCTGCCAGTCGATGGCATAGGCACCATCGGCCGTGGGTGCGGAGACGGTCAGGTCACGGTGCTCCGTCATGTCGAGATGGCCGGCCGGCGTGGTGTAGGTGAGATCGAGATGGATCGCGGCGCTGCCGTCAGCATGGGTCTCGATGCCCGTCACCGTCCAACGCGTCGAGCCCTCGGACTTCCCGGTCTCGCGGTTCTGCTCCCAATAGTTGACGTGGTCGATGTACTTCCACGAAAACCAGAGGCCGTAGTGCCAGGGATGATCCTCGGGCGTGAACTGGAGAAAGCTCGGGCCGCCCGCCACCGTCAGCGGGTTGAAGGACGGTTTGCCCGCCCGTGGGTCGAAGGAGAATTTCCACACAACGTGGCCGTCGTGCATCCAGGCGAGCGCAGTGTCGGTGCGCTGCCACTCCGCCCGAGCGCGAGTGAACGGGAGCAGAGCAAGCAGTGGCGAAGCCAGGCGGAGGATACGGGACATGGTACGCAAGTCAGGCAAGGGAGCCGAATGTCAGGTGGCGCGTCGCGGTTTCATGCGCCGGTAGAAAGTGCTTTCATTTGGTCACTCGAGGTTCGCGGCCGTCGCGCGGTCTCGCAGTCCGCCTGGCACCCCACTGCAGGCAGGATGCCTGCGCTACCTTGAGCATCTCCAACCGGCGAGGCATTCCCAGTCGGGCCGCTCGTCTCATCGTGATCGCGAAGAGACCGTCATGCCTTCGCCAGGCGCAGGGCACCGTAGGGCGCGCGCTCGGGCCGCGTAAGCATGGAGTTCGCCTCGTCGTCGTTGATGAAGCGCTCGGCCTTGACGTCCCACGCGAGCGGGCGGCCGAGTTTCATCGCGATCCAGCTGATAATGCAGGCGCTGCCGCTGCGGTGCGCGACGGGCGCGGGTGCGAGCGGCGGCTGGCGCGATTTCACGCACTCCAGCCAGTTCTCGTGGTGCGAATCGCTGCGCGGCAGCTGCACCGAGAGCCCCATGGGATCGAGCAGCTTCGAGTTGCTCGCATCGAGGATCGGCAGGGGCTGGCCGGGATGCTTGGAATCATTCGACGCGGTGGTGCCGTCGCGCGTGACCCAGATCCAGCCGTCGTCACCGATGAACTTGAGGCCATTGTTGTGCTTGTCCGATACACTGACCTCGATCTCGCCGGGATAGGTCAGCGTGATGTCATAGGAACCGTGCACGTTCCAGATCTTGTTCTTCGGAAACTCCGCGTGACCGACGACGCGCGACGGGCCGGAGAGCTCGCAATCGAGCGCCCAGTGCATCGTGTCGAAGTGGTGCGAGCCCCAACCCGTGATCATGCCGAGGCAGTAGGATTCGTTGCGCAACCAGCCCGGGCGGCTGAAGTCCGCCTGCGGGTGCACGCGCTGCTCCGTGTAGTAAACCTCGGGCGTGCTGCCGAGCCACAGGTCGTAGTTCAGGTTGGGCGGAATGGGCTGCACGGGATCGTCCGGCTTCGTGGGATCGACGGGCAGGCCGATCTCGACCCGGCGCACGCGACCCACACGTCCGCTGCGGACGAGTTCGCAGGCTTCGCGGAACTGCTTCCACGAGCGCTGTTGGCTGCCGACCTGCAGAATCCGGTTTTGCTTCGCCACGACATCGCGAAAGGCCACGCCCTCCGCATGCGTGAGCGTAAACGGCTTTTGCACGTAGATGTCCTTGCCGGCCATTGCCGCCGTGATCCCAAGCTGGGCATGCCAGTGCTCCGGCGTGCTGATCACGACCGCGTCGATGTCGGAGCGCTCGAGCAACTCCCGGTAGTCATGATATACCCGGATCTCCGGCGGCGTGGCGCCTTTCTTGCCGTAGAGTTCGTCCGCCCGGAGCTTGCCCTCGGCGGCCCGCTTGGAATCGAGATCGCAGACCGCAACGACGTCGGCGAGGCCGGACTTGATGACACCGACCATGTCGTGCACGCGGGCGATGCGGCCGCAGCCGATGTGGCCCACGCGCACGCGGTTGCTCGGCGCATCGGCTCCGAACAGGCGCGACGGCAACACGAGGGGAAAGGCAACCGTCGCCGCCCCGGCGGCGGCAGTGCGAAAGAAGTCACGACGCGACAGGGAAGCCGGGCGGGCATGGGTTTTCATGGGGCTGCGGGAAAAGACGCCGCATTTGCCCGCGAGTTTCGAGCTGTCGCCAAAGCGCGGGCATCCCGCCCTGCCTCCTGTTGCGCAGTCAACCGGGAAGCCGGTGCTGTACTCTGCCGGTTCAAAGTCGCGCCCCTTCCGATGCACCACCGGTCCGAATCTGGAGACCGTTTCAATCGGACAAAAAAAGTGGCGGCCGGAGATTGTTTTGTCGGGATCGGTTTCGGCGGAGACGCGTGCGGAGAAACGATCCTCCGGGCCGACCTGCGCAGGAAACGCTGGGGAGCCGAAACGAAGACTATTTCGGAAACGAGGCGCCGCCGAGTTCGGTCCAGACCTTTTCCGCCTGGCCTTCGAGGCCACCGCCGACGTAACGGGCGATGTTCGGGATCTTTTTCATCTCGTCGATCATCGCAGGCACCGCCGCCTTGACCTCGGCGGGCGCCTTGTGCGCGTCATGCATCGCCTGCACGCGCCGGGTGAGTTCAACGAAGAACTGCTGCTGATCCGCGATGATTTCCGGACCGCCGACCGGGCCGTGACCCGGGCAGACAAATTCCGCGCCGAGCTGTTTCGCGGCATCGAGGGTCTTGATCCAGGAAGCGATGTTGCCGTTGCCGACGTAGTTGAACGGCCCGTTCACGCAGGCATCGCCGGTGAACAGCACTTTTTGTTTGGGCAACCAGATGAAAGTATCACCATGCGTGTGGGCGACGCCGAACCAATGCAGTTCCGCGCGCATCGCGCCCTCCTCCACGACCATGTCCTGGGAATAAAGCAGGACCGGCCGCTTCAAGGTCGTCGCCGCCACACCCGGCCGGCTTTTCGCCGTGCGTTCCCAGCCCGCCGGTTCGCTGGCGTTCATCTCGTCGATCACGCCGGTGTGGGCGACGAGCGTTGCCCCGAGGTCCGCCCAGAGGCGGTTGCCGTAGGCGTGGTCACCGTGATGATGCGTGTCGACCACGAGGCGGATGGGCTTGTCGGTCGAGGCCTTGATCTTGGGTATCACGACCTGAGCGCCGCTGGGAAAGTTGGCATCGATCACCATCACGAACTCGTCGAACACGATCCAGCCGTTGTTGGAATGACCGCGGCGGTGGTCGCCTTCGTGAAAAAACACCCCGGGCGCGAGCTCGCGCTGGGTGTCGGGTTGGGCAACGGCCATGCGGGCCGCCAGCAGGGCGGCCGCCGCGACGAGAAGGGCGGGGACGGGTTTCATGGTTCAGGAGGATCCAGGGCAGACAGAGATGGCGACCGCCGGTCCGGCACCGGCGGCGTGGGACAGTAGACGGACGCTCACCCGCATCCGTTTCCCCCAACTCGCGCCGGATGAAAAGCCGTCGTTGGCCGCAAAGCAGCGCAAAGGGCACACCACGACCTCCCCCGACGTTGCGCCTTTTGCGCGTCTTTGGGACCAGAGTCCTTTCTGCCGCACGCCGCGAAGCAACCCTGCTGGCCGCGAACATCCTGCCTATTTTCGGCCGGCTTCCGCAAACCCCGCGGAGGTGCCGACATGAAACCGCTCACCGCGGCCGATCTCGCGCTTGACGCGCCGCCGCTCGCGCCACCAGCGCCCGCGGAATGGATACGCGTGCAACTCGACACCGGTGGCATCGCGGCCGGCGCCACCGCCACGCTCGAAACGCTGCGCGCGGCTGCCGTCGAGATCCGGCCGGGGCTGCCCGTCCTGCGCGCCGGCTCGCATGGCCGCTCGTTCGCCGATCCGGTGGTCGAGATCCACACGCGCGACACCCCCCATGCGCTCTACGGCCAGGTGACGCCTGAACTCGCGCGCGACCTGCTTGCCGCCCACGTGCGTGACCATCGCCTGCTCGACGATCACGTGATCGCCACCACCCACCGCGGCCGCACGATCGACGCACCCGTGACCCACCTGCTCGTGTTCGACACCGGCGATGGCGATCACAAGACGACGTTCTTCCAGTCCTCCTTTACCGAGGAGCTGAAACGCCGCGGACTCGCCGACCAGGTGCAGGTCGTCCGCGCCCTCGACATTGGCATCCACGACGAAGGCGTGGTCGTGCAACTCCTGCCCGACGCGGTCACCTACACGAATGTCCTCGCACCCGACGTGACGCGCATTGTCGAGGAGTCGGTGCAACACCGCCGCACGCTCGACGACCTGCTCTGGACCCAGCCCGACCCGCAGGTCCGCATCGTCCTGCGCAATTGCGGAGTGATCGATCCCGAGGAAATCAGCGACTACCTCAACCAAGCGGATGGCTACCGGACACTGCGCCACGCGCTCGTCGACCTCACCCCCGAACACGTGATTGCGGAACTTAAGGTCAGCGGTCTGCGCGGCCGCGGCGGCGCCGGTTTTCCAACGTGGCTAAAATGGCAGCTCACGCGTGAACAGGAGGCCGACCAGCGCTACGTCATCTGCAATGCCGACGAGGGCGACCCCGGCGCCTTCATGGATCGCAGCGTGCTCGAGAGCGACCCACACAGCGTCCTCGAAGGCATGATCATCGCCGCCTACGCGATCGGCGCCTCGATGGGTTACTTCTACATCCGCGCCGAGTATCCGAAGGCGGTCGCGCGCGTCGAACGCGCGATCGTCCAGGCGCGTGAAGCCGGCCTGCTCGGCACGAACATTCTGGGCTCGGGTTTTTCATGCAACGCCAAGGTGCGTCTCGGCGCGGGGGCGTTCGTTTGCGGGGAGGAAACGGCCTTGATTGCCTCCATCGAAGGCCGGCGCGGCAGCCCCAGTCCGCGTCCTCCCTACCCGTCCGTGCGGGGTCTGTGGGGCAAGCCGACCTCGATCAACAATGTCGAGACGTTCGCGAACGTTCCGCCGATCATCCGCCGCGGCGGCACCTGGTACGCGGGGCACGGCATCGAAGGTTCGCGCGGCACCAAGGTGTTCGCCGTGACGGGCAAGGTGAAGCACGCCCAGCTCGTCGAGGTCCCGATGGGCACGACGCTGCGCCAGATCGTGTTCGACGTCTGTGGCGGCGTCCTCGACCACCGCGAGATCAAGGCCGTGCAGACCGGCGGCCCGTCGTGATCGAGTTCAGCAAGTGCATCAAGTGCGGCCGTTGCGTCCAGGTGTGCCAGGAGATGCAGGTCGTGTGGGCGCTGTCGTTCCTCGACCGCGGGATCAATACGCGCATCGCGCCCGCCGGCGACATCACGCTCGCGGAATCCCCCTGCGTGAAGTGCGGCCAGTGTTCCGCGCATTGCCCGACCGGGGCGATTGTCGAGGATGACGAGACCGCCGCGGTCTGGGAGGCGCTCCACGACAAGGACAAGGTCTGCGTCGTCCAGATCGCGCCCTCGGTGCGCGTGACCGTCGGCAAGGCGTTCGGGCTGCCGCCGGGCACGAACCTCACGCGCAAGCTATACAGCGCCCTGCGCCGGCTTGGCTTCCACGCCGTGTTCGACACGAACTTCGCCGCCGACGTGACGATCGTGGAGGAGGCGAGCGAGTTCGTGGAGCGGTTCGTGCACGGCCGCGGACCCTTGCCGCTGATCACGTCGTGTTGTCCGTCGTGGACCGACTACATGGAGAAGCGGCATTGGGATTTCATCGACAACTTCTCCAGCACGAAATCGCCGCAACAGATCCTCGGCGTGCTGGCAAAGACCTACTATGCGCAGCAGGCCGTGGTCGATCCCGCGAAACTGTTCGTCGTTTCGATCATGCCCTGCACGGCGAAGAAGTGCGAGCTGTCGCGCACCGACGAGATGTTCGCCTCGGGCTTCAAGGACGTCGACATTGCCCTCACCACGCGCGAGCTCGCGCGCATGCTCAAGCAGTCCGGCATCGACTTTCTCAACGTCGACGACGGCGACGCCGACTCGATCCTCGGCGCCTACACCGGCGCGGGCACGATTTTCGGCGTGACCGGCGGCGTAATGGAGGCCGCGTTGCGCACGGCCGTGCATTACATCACGGGCGAGAAGCTAGCGAAGCTCGAGTTCGAGGCGATGCGCGGCCTCGAGGGGGTGAAGACGGCGTCGCTTGCGGTGAACGGGAAGACCGTGCGCGTCGCCGTGGCGCACGGCCTGCGTCATGTTTCCGACGTCCTTGACGAAATCCGCGCCGCGCGCGCCGCCGACAAGGAGATGCCGTACCACTTCATCGAGGTGATGGCCTGCCCCGGCGGCTGCATCGGCGGCGGCGGCCAGCCCTACGGCGTCGACAACGAGCGCCGCCGCCTGCGCATCGCCGGCCTGTACCAGGATGATCGCGACCGCACGCTCCGCAGTTCCCACGAAAACCCGGAGGTGATCCGCCTCTACGAGAAGTTCCTCGGCAGACCGCTTGGCCCGAAAGCCCACCAGCTCCTGCACACCCGCTACACCGCGCGCCCGCTGTATCAACGCTGAGCGGATGCCGCGAGCCCCTGGAGCTGTCGACGTCAGGTGGCGGGGACGCGAAGCTGCGCCACGTCCTGGGCCCCGGTATCACGTACCCGGTGGGTCCATGCGTCGCGGCGAACGTAGCTGCGCGGCAAATCGACGCGTTCGCGCGTCACGACAACAAGGTTTTCGCCACCGCATCGGCCACGTTGTCGCGGAGCTCCAACGCAGCTACGGTTTCCTTTCCGCGTGCGCCTTCCTTGCCGCCGTTGCGGGCCTGTGCATGGCGAGGCCCGCTCGCGCCGAAGATGATGGCGTCGTTGTCCTGACGCCCGTCACGGTCGGAGACACGCGCCCGGCACGCGCACCCTTCGGGGCCCCCGACATTCTCCACGAGACCGCGACCGCGGCGGACCCCGCCGTCCCGGCGGCGCTGCCGACGCTCGCCGCCAGCCTCGCCGGTCTGCCCGGCGTGATCGCCCAGGAAAGTTTTGGTGGCTTCGAACCGCCGCGCATCTCGCTGCGCGGCTCCGGGCTGCAAAGCGCACCGGTCAGTCGCGGGATCCGGTGGTCGCTCGACGGTCTGCCCCTCAACGCCGCCGATGGTTCCTTCAGGATCTCGCTCGAAGACCACATCGCTGTTTGGTTGTAGGGCCGGACCTTGTGTCCGCGCCGCTCCGTCGGCGGTATCGGCACGGACACAAGGTCCGGCCCTGCAACCTCAACTGCACGGATACGGATTGGAGACAGGTTCACGATCCACGACGTCAGAAGTTGTGGACACACGCCGGCGTTACACGCCCCCCGTCGGGGGGAACGCCAATAATTTCCCGTTTTGCAGGAGCTTGCTTGCAAGCGATCCGTTGGCGCAGAGGAGGTTCCAGCTTGCAAGGAAGCTCCGACAAAATGAGAAGGGATGGCCCGGCTCCCCAGACCAGGGCGCACAGCGTCGGTCGCCACACACGGCATGAGATTGCACGCGATGTCGTGGGCCAAAGACCCGTGCCGACCCAGCCGCACGGGCCGCTCCTCAAATGTTGGCACCGGGTTCGCCGTTGCGTCTTGAAAACCCGCCGCGTGGTGTCGTTGCCGCCGTTTGAGCGATCACCCATGAGCCCGTCCTCCCTCCGCACCGAAAATCTGCTGCAACTCACGTGGCCGATCTTTCTGCAGAACATGACCAACAGTGCGGTCGTGCTGACGGATTTCTATTTCTTCAGCTACCTGTCGGACGAGGTCGCGGGCACGATCGGGGCACTGTTGCCGATCATCTGGATGGGTGCGTTCGTGATTCCCGTGTTTGCCGGCACCGGAGTGTCGGTCGCGTCGCAGTACCTGGGTGCGGGTGAACACGACAAAGTCGTACCCGCCTACATGATGAACCTCGCGTTCACCGCGGCGATGGGCACGGCCTACGCGATCGCGATGCGGTTCTTTTCCGCCGACATCGGCCGCTGGATGGGCCTGGGGGCGTCGCTGAACGAGATCGGCACCACCTATCTCAGCACGATGAGCATCTACTTTGTTTTCATGGGCGTGCTCGTCGCCTACAATGCGGTGCTCTCCTCCCGCGGCATGACGCACTGGCTCATGTACAATGCGTTCATGGTCGGCTTGATCAACCTGGGGCTTGATTCGTTGTTCGTGCTCGGGTTCGGCTGGGGCGTGCGCGGCATCGTCTGGGCGTCCGTGATCGGCGTCGCCACCGCCACGACCGTATCGATATGGTGGGTGCACCACGGGCTGCGGGTGCGCTTTTATCTGCGCCATGCCTGGCGCGACATGCGCGGCGTGCTCCGGCCGATGCTGCGGCTCGGCCTGCCCAACGCGCTTGAACCGTTCAGCTATTGTGTCCAGCAAACGATCCTTGCGGCGATGATCATCAAGCTCGGCGAAGTCTCGATGGCGGCCGGCAGTTACGCGGGCCGCGCGCAGATGTTTCAGATCACGTTTTCAGTCACGCTCGCGCTCGGTGGGCAGATCCTGATGGCCCACTGGATGGGCGCGCGGCGCCACGCGGATGTAAACCGGCTGTTCTGGCGCGCGATCCGTCTGTCGATGACGGTGGCCGGAATCTATGCATGCACCTTGTGGTTCTTCGCCGACCGGGTGCTCGGGATCTTCTCGCAGGATCCCGCGGTTGTCGCGCTTGGCAGCACGCTGTTGTTCGTCGCGATGTTCTATGAACCCGCCCGCGCCGTGAACATCGTCGGCGGCTTTTCCCTGCGGACGGTCGGTGATTCGCGATTCCCGCTCGTGGTCGGCATGATGTTCATCTGGGGCATCCTGCCGGTGATCTTCGTGGTCAACCACCAGTGGCAGTTGTCCCTCGTCGGCTTCTGGATCTTCTTCGCCACGGACGAGATCCTCCGGGCCGGCATCATTCTCTGGCGCTGGAAAACGGGCCGCTGGCGTGCGATGGGCCTTGTGCATGCGTCCGCCCCGCCGCCGCCGGCGAACGATGTCGGCGTGCCCGCGGAGTCCCCGACGGCTTCGTAGCATACATACTCCCCTTGAAGACCGCCGCCGGGAACCGGTCGCTCAGCGCAGTCGGCCCAACCTGCGCAGCCGCTGCTCAGCCGTAAGCATTCCGTCGAACCACGATGATGTAGGGCCGGACCTGGCGTCCGGGCCGCTCCGTCGAGAGGTATCGGCCCGGACGCGAGGTCCGGCCTTACAGATTCGAATGCATGGATACCCCTCAGGGCGCTACCGGCGGCATCGCTGGAGCGCGCTGCATCGCCTCCTTGAAGAACGCCCCGCTGCCGGTGAGTTCGAACGGGTCCCAGGATTTCACCATGCGCGGTCCCCACTCCGGATCGAACGCCCACGCCATCCAACTGATGCCGCGGCCCTCGAGGTAGCGCGTGATGCGGTTGCCGTAGTGTGCGTCATCGACCGTCTGTCCGTCGGGAAGATTGAAACCGATTTCCGTCGCGATCAGCGGATACCTGGCCGCGGCGAAACCAAAGTCCTCCTCCCACTTCGGCTCCCATGGTGGCGGGCGCTTGTTCGCGTAGGGATGCGTCACGTAGCCGATGCCTGCGGCGCGAATCGGTTCCTCGCGCAAGGGCGTGAGATCGTAAGCCCAGTCGAATCCCGCGACCAGCGGGATCGGATCCGGGTCGATGCTGCGGATGATCGTGATGATGTTTTCGTTGATCTCGCGCCAGGCTGCCCACGAGACGGGACCCAGGGTGCCACGAAACGACGTCGGCTCGTTGAACAGCTCGTAGAACGCGGTGGTGTGGTGCCCGCGAAAGTGCCACGCGATCGTGTGCCAGAACGCGTAGGTCTCCGCCCGCGACGTGTCATACATCGGGCTCTGAAAGAGCTCGAGCTCGAGGTTGCCGATCGAATGCCAGTCGACGATCACGTGCATCCCGAGGTCGGTGCACCATGCGACCGCTTGATCGAGCAGTTCGAGGTACTTCGGCGGGGTGCGCAGGCGCCAGCCGATCGGATGCACCGGGATCCGCACGAGCGTCGCGCCCAGCTCCTTCACCCGCTCGAACAACTGCCGGTTCCAGTGGCCCTCCATGTCGAGTTTGTCCGGATCGGCGATCGAAACGCCGCGGAACAACACCGGTTTACCCTCTGCATCGACAAACCGGTTTCCCTCCACGCGGATCAATGGCAGCACGTTCGCCTGCGGATTCGGTTCGGGCCGGCGCGGACGGTTGCCATGCCACCATGCGCGGGGATCCGACGGAGCGCCGGTGGCGGGCGTGCCGCCGGGTGCCGGCTGGGCGGGCGCACCGGCGACAAGGCAGGCGAGCCCAAACGCGGCCAAAAGCAGACGACGTGGGGTTTTCATCGGCCGCGATTGAACGGAGCCATTTTCGGAAGGGAACCCAATTGCGGTCGGATTCAACGTTGCGGGTTCCTCTTGCGCCGGTTCGGGCAGCGGGCAAGCGTCGCCTCCATGTCCGTTCCGGAGACACCCGTGCTGACCGACTATACCTCGGTGCGGCACTACCTCTATAGCCTCAAGCATCATGGGGCGAAGTTCGGCATCGATCGCATGCGCCTGCTCAGCGCGGAACTGGGGCATCCCGAACGCGCGTTTCCGGTGGTGCATGTCGCGGGCACGAACGGCAAGGGTTCCGTGGCTGCGATGGTGGAAACAATCCTGCGCCACGCCGGCTATCGCACCGGCCTCTACACCTCTCCCCACCTCGTCCGCCAGGGCGAACGCGTGCAGGTCGATCGTCACATCCTCACCGAGGACGAAATCGTCGCGTTCACGAAGGAACTGCAACCGATCGCGGCGCGGCTCGGGTTCCGCGACCCCGACGATCATCCGAGTTTCTTCGAGTTCATGACGGCGATGGCGTTCCTCTCGTTCGACCGCGCCCGGGTCGATGTGGCGATCATCGAGGTCGGGATGGGCGGCCGGCTCGACGCCACCAACGTGGTGGATCCAACCATTTCCGTGGTCACCGAAATCGGTTTCGACCACACGGAAATTCTCGGCGACACGCTCGCGTTGATCGCGCGGGAAAAGGCCGGCATCATCAAGCCCGGTCGGCCGGTCGTGATGGGACGATTGGCGCCGGCCGCCGACGCGGTCATCCGCCGGATTGCAGCGGAGAGGGGTTGTCCGCTCGACGCCGTCGCGGACGCCTTTGGTTCCGATCTCGCCGCGTATCCAGTAACCCGGCTCGAGGGCAGTTACCAGCGGCTGAACGCCGCCACCGCGACACTCGTCGCCCGACGCCTGCGCCCGCGCTTCGATGTTTCCGAGGATACGATCCGGGTCGCGCTGCGTGAAGTCGACTGGCCCGGACGCTGGCAGCACGCCGCGCTCGCCCAGCGCGACATCATCTTCGACGCGGCGCACAATCCCGAGGGCGCCGCCTGCCTGGAGGAGAATCTCGCCGCCCTGGTTCACCGTACCCGAAACCGCCCGGACATCGTGCTGGGCGTGCTCGGCGCGCCACGCGCCGCCGCGATCGTTCCGGTCGCCGCGCGCTATGCGCACTCGCTGCACCTCGTGAGTGTCCCGCACCAGCCCCGGAGTTGCACCACCGCCGAACTGGCGGCATTCGTCCCGCGCGATTTCACCGGCCGGGTGGAACAAACGAACGTCGACGCCGTGTTTCCCGCCGTGAACACCTGCACGGTGGGCGAGCCGGGCGACACGGTGGTGGTGACGGGATCCATCTATCTGCTCGGCGAAGCGATGGACCGGTTGCTGCACGACGTGCCGCTGAATCAAGGCACCCTGCAGGATGGCGCGCTGCCCACAGCGCCGTAGCCCGGTAGCGCAGACCTTCCTGCCTGCACGGATTTCGCCCCGATAGACCTCCTCGCTGAACCCCGTCCCGCGTGCCTCGTCCCGGCTCCATTTACCGTTTCTTCGCCCGGCGTTTCGTCGTCTGCCCCGTTTTCCTGCTGGCGCTCGGAACCGCGGCGCAAAACGGCCTCGTGGCCCGCATGGCCAACCAGCTTCCGGTGCAACTGCGCGACGGACAGTTCTCGTGCGACGATGGTTTCTCCATTCCCGCGGACCACTGCGCCCTTGCGCTCCTGCACTTCGACCTCTCGCGCCGGATCGGCTGAGCTTCTGGGTCGCCTCGGAAGCTGCACCGGCCGCAACGCGCCGGCCGAAGTTTTTTTCCAAGAAATCGCGCGGCACCGTGTCTTGATAGGTGGAGTCATGACAGTTGACGGCCTCAAATATCATCAGATCGCCGCCCGCACCGGCCTTACGATCGGGAATGTCGGATACAGCCTCCACCCTCTCCGGAAGCGTCTCGCGGACGCCCTGCGCCGCGCCGGCATCGAAGGGAGCGAACGATGAACGTCGCCACGCCAGTAGGGCAGGTCTTTGACCTGCCTCTGCCTTGGAGCAAGGCGGGGCGGAGACCCGCCCTACCTGGATCCGACGCAGCCAATCCCGGAGGCACGCCATGAACGAAAACAGCACCGATCCCCTATCGGATCTCCACGCCTTCATCCCTCCCGAGCTCGAAGCGCGCGTCGTCGCCTGGGTGTTGGGCGAGGCCTCAGCTTTCGAAGCCGAGGAACTCGCGCGACGTTGCGCGGAACAGCCGGAACTCGCGCTCTTCAAGCGCCGCATTGAAGCCGTGCATGGCTTGGTCGGCCACGCGGCCAAACCCGAGGCTCCATCGCTGCACCTGTCGCCGGAAAAACGCGGGAAGCTTTTGCAGGCGATCAGCGCCATTTTGGATCCTGTTGGGCCGGACCTGGCGTCCGGGCCCAACGTCAGCGCGCCGCGGGCGGCTCGGACGCAAAGTCCGGCCCTACATCTCCTCCGTCGCCGACCCCGACGCCCGTGGGTCCGGCTGCGCGCGAGCTATGGTGCCGCCGCAGGCGTGCTGCTCGTGATCGGCACGATTGCTTTTCTGGTGCCTCAATTGAGCAGGCAACCAGACCGGGCGTCCGACATCGTCCGGGCGCACGAACGTCAGAGGCAGCTCGAAACGCAGTCGGCGCTGATCAGCGATAGCGAACGCAGGAAATCCGAAGCGCTGGCGCGCGCGGAAGTTGAACGGCGGCGCGGGCTGCCCCTCGCGCCGGCCCCGGATGCAATTACGATTCCGCCCACTCGCGGCATGGGTCGAAGCGAGGTTCCCCTCGTCGCCAACGCCGCCTCGCCCGCCGCGGACGAAGACGACAACTGGTTCGGAGAAACCATCGTCGAGGAACCCTTCGAAGTCACGACCGAGGCAGACACGGCTTATGCGGCGGCAAATACTCTCGCCGGCACGCGGATGCAGACGGAGTTGCGGGACATCGGCTCCGCGGTGGAAATCACCAACCAAGAGTTTCTCGACGATATCGCCGCCACGAACCAACCGAGCTTCAAGGAGTACACCTCCTCCGGCAATGCGGAGGGTCAAGCGTCCGGCGATCGCGACGATTTCAGCCAGACGCCGGCGTCGCCGTCGCTGCATCCGGAGGATGAACTCGCCATGGCTCCAAATGACTCCGCGAGTGGCAATGCGCATGGTTTACTTTTTGGTCAGGCACCTTCGGACGGCACACCGAATCTCAACTCGGAAAAGCGAGCGTTGAGGCCAGACGCCCCCCCTGATCTCGTCGCGATGGCGGGCGTGGACACACCAAAGCGTGGTTCGGAAGGATTCGGCTTCTTTCGCCGGATCAATCCACCCCGTTCCGAGGAAGCCGATCTCGCCAGGCTGAAGGAAGACCTCGCGCAACCGACGCTGGATAACACGCCGGGCAGCGGCAAGGCACGAAACTCCAGCAGCGACGCGAGACTCGGCCTGTCGCCACTCGTCGCCTCTTCCGAAAGACCTGCCAAGACCACCGCCACCCAAACCGGCGCGCCGGACGAAACCAGCACCGCGGTCGAGCCCGTATCGACATTCTCCCTGCACGTCAGCGACGTGTCCTTCCGGCTGGCGCAGGCGGCCCTCGCCCGCGGCGAGGTTCCCGACCCTACGCGCATCCGCCCGGAGGAATTCTACAACGCCTTCGACTACGGCGATCCCGCTCCCGCGTCGGCGGAGAAGATCGCGTGCCGCATCGAACAGGCGGCGCATCCGGTCCTGCCCCAGCGCAACCTCGTGCGCATCGCGATGCGCGTGCCGGCCACCGGCCGCGGTGCCGGTCAGCCGCTGCATCTGACGGTGCTGCTCGACACGTCCGGCTCGATGGAACGGGCGGACCGCGTCGCCTCCGTGCAGCGGGCCCTGGAGGTCCTTGGATCCCTGCTCGGCGCCAATGACCGCGTGACGTTGATCGGCTTTGCCCGCACGCCGCGCCTGCTCGCGGACGCACTGGCCGGTGACCAGGCCGCGAAGCTGTGCACCCTCGCCGCACAAACCCCGGCCGAGGGCGGAACGAATCTCGAAGCCGCGCTGAAGCTCGCGTTCGAAAAGGCCCGGCAAGGTTTCGACGCCGCGGCGCAGAATCGCGTCGTGCTCATCACCGACGGGGCGGCCAATCTCGGCAACGCGGACCCGGAGCGACTCGCCGCTGCGATTGAAAAAGCCCGCCAGCAAGGTCTCGCCTTCGACGCCTGCGGCGTTGGCACCGACGGACTCAACGACACGATGCTCGAAGCACTCACGCGCAAGGGCGACGGCCGCTACTACGTGCTCGATTCGCCGGCGGATGCCGACGCCGGCTTCGCCCGGCAGCTCGCCGGTGCATTCCGCCCCGCCGCCAAGAACGTGAAGGTGCAGGTCCGTTTCAATCCCGCGCGCGTCGCCCACTACCGATTGATCGGCTTCGAACAGCACCGGCTGCGCACCGAGGATTTCCGCAACGACCGGGTCGACGCCGCCGAACTCGCCGCCGCGGAGGCCGCCGTCGCGCTGTATCAGGTTGAGGTCAAGCCCGACGACGAAGGCGAACTCGGCGACGTGTTCGTGCGCTTCCGCGACACCGCCACGAATACGATGGTCGAGCGTTCCTGGACGATGCCGTTCGCGGCGCGCGTGCGGGCGTTTGATCAGGCGACGCCCAGCATGCAGCTCGCGGGCGTCGCCGCGCTGCTCGCGGAAAAATTGCACGGCGGGGCGATGGCCGATCTCGTGCGCCTTGATGAGTTCGCACCCGTCGTGAATGCGCTGCGCAGCCACTTCGCCAACAACGCCCGCGTGCAGGACCTCGTCACGATGTTCGAGCAGGCGAGGCGACTGGTGGAAACCAGGTAGGGCGGGCACTCCGTTGCCCGCCGCATGGGAACGGCGCGAATCGAAGTCCGCGCCCCACCATGCCCGGTTTTGTATTGTCGCCCTTTACCTTCCTTAGCGGCCAATCCCACCACCCGATTCCGTTACAGCCCGGTTACACGGCGGCGCCAAAGAATCCGGTAGGATGATCGTAGTCCAGAGGAGAAACCTTGTATGAAGCCCACCAATGCCCCCAAGCCGGCGTGGCCCAAAGGGCCAGCCCTACCCCAGATCACGGTCACGCTGCTGTTCGCGTTCCTTGCGCCGCTTGCGATGAGCGCCGCGGCGAAGTCCGCCGGCGAGGATGCGCGCGTCTCCACGGCGCTGTCTCCGGATGGCGGGCACATCGTGGTGGAGGCGCACGGGATGCCGGCGCCGGTGCCGCTGTTTTTCACCGCCGAGGTCAACCAGACGATCCGGCTCGGTCCCACGGCAATCGCCGGTGAGATCCAGCTTCACCTGCGCGTCCTGCAAGGCATGCCCGAACTTGTCACGCTCGGCCTTGCCGGTGATGGCGACATCGTCACCGTGACGGGCAACGGCGTGCGCGGCTGGTCGGTGCGGCAGGCCGGCGGGCACCGTTTCCTTGATCTCAAACTGACCACGCCCGACGGGGCGCATCCCATCCGCGACTTCAATCTCCAGGTGCGCACGCGTACGCCAGACACGCCCGTTCCGGGCAGCGCAGTCTTGCTGCTCACGACGCCGGGTGACGCCGTCGGTTTCACCTCCCGGATTTCGCTGCGCCCCGATCCCTCGGTCGACGTGCGGGTGACGTCCGCCGACGGGCTCTTTCCGATCAACCCAGCCGCCGACGCGCCGACGCCGCTCGAGTTTCAGACTGCCGGCGCGGGCCGGCTCGAAGTGCGGATGCTGCCGCGCGGCGCGGCCCTGTCCGGCATCGAACTTGGCGAAGCCCAGTTGACCGCCCGCAACAATGAGCCTGCGCATGCGCTGGATTTTATCCTGCGCGGCCAACTGCGGGTCACCCAGTCGGGCGCGCGGCTGCGCCTGCTCATGGGTCATGCCGCGTTGAGCGAGCGGGCGGCCGGCGATGGCTGGCATATCGAGCTCGTTCCGCTCGATGACGCGGACGAATTCGCCTACGATCTCGTCGGCGAACGCGCCGGCACGTTTCTCCTCGAGTTGCCGATCGCCGCCGGCCTGCAGGAAAACGGGGACTGGCAGGGCGTCGAATTTCGTCTGTTCGCCGGCGCGGTCGTGCCGTTGCACATCGAAGGGCTCGGCGCCGACGTGGAGTTTTCCCCGAAGGCACCCGTCGTGCCGAGCGCGGGCGGCGGCGGCATCTGGCAGGGATTCCTGCCCGCCGACGGGACGGTTTCCCTGGCGTGGAAGCAGACGCGCGCCACCGGCGAGGAATCGCTTTCGTTCACGAGTTTCGAGCAGGACGACGTGCGGTTGGGCGCCGGCCTGTGGCGGCAAACCGCCACGATCAACTTCCGTATCCTCCAGGGCAAGCTGCCGGCGGTGCGGATCCAGCTCGACGGGCCCGGTGAGGTGCTCGGCGTCGAAGGCGCCAACGTGACCGGGTGGCAGGTCGTTACCCGGCGAATCGGCACGCGTGCTCGAGGTGCGCCTGAGTCGGCCGTTTGCCACCGAGGGCGTGCTGACGGTGCACAGCCAGGCGCCGCTGGGTTCGTTCCCCGTGCGGGCCGAGCCGCTGCGCCTGACGCCCGCGGGCGCGGTGCGGCATTCGGGCTTCGTGCGCATCGCCAACAGCGGCGCCGTGCGGCTCGAGGTCACGGATGCGGAGGGCCTGATGCAGCTCGCTCCAGCGCAGTTTCCGGGCCCCGCGGTCGAGGACGGTGTGCGCCAGGTGTTGGTCTATCGTTTCCCATCCGCCCGGTACGCGATATCGCGTCGTGGCCAGTCAGATTCAACCGGAGGTGAATGTCACGCAGGTGGCCACCTATGAACTCGGCGACACCGATCGCGTCATCAACGCGGACCTGGAACTCGACATCCGCGAGGCCCCCCTGCGCGACTGGTCCCTGCGCGTGCCCGCCGATTACGCCGTCGTCGCCGTGACCGGAAGCGAGGTCGCCGACTACGTCGCGGAAAGCGACAGCATCGACGGCTACCGGACCCTGAAGATTCTGTTTCGTCGCGTGCTCGACGGCCGCCAGCTCGTGCAGCTTCGCCTGGAGAAGAACCAGCCGGCCGCGGCGGGCACGTGGCTCTTGCCGGCACTGCGCTTTCCCGGAGCGAAGTCGGTGCGCGGGCATGTCGGCGCGGTCGCGGCGCCGGGCTTCCGCTTCACGACCGCGCAAGACGAACATCTTGTCGAAGTGCCGTTGAACTACTTCCCGAAACAGGTCGCGGGTCTGCAGCAGACCTGGCGGCTGCGCGAGCCGGAGTGGACCGCGACGCTGAACATCGAAGCGCTCGGCCAGAGCGTGCAGGCCGACGTTTTCCATCTCTATTCCCTGAAGGAAGGCGTGGTCTACGGCAGCGTCCTGCTGAACTACTTCGTCGTCGGCGCGCCCGCGAACGAATGGCGGATCGAGGTGCCGGAGTCCGTCGGCAACATCGACGTGACGGGTCAGAACGTCCGGCGTGACTGGCGGCGCGAGGGCAACCAGGTGATCGTGTCGTTGCATCAGCCCGTGCTCGGCGCGGCAACGCTGCTGATCACGTTCGAAGAGCCGATGAGTGCGCGCGGCGGCGTCCTGCATCCCGGCGAGATTCGACCACTCAACGTGCAGAGTGAGCGCGGGTTCATCCAGGTGGTGAGTCCGCTGCAGGTGAAGCACGAGGTGCGCGCGGCGGAGGGCGGCCTGTTGAAGCTCGAGACACTGGAGTTGCCGCCGGAGTTCCGCCTGTTGTCGAGTTCGCCTTCGCTGGCCACCTATCAATACACCGCGCGCCCGTTCAATCTCGAGCTTGGCATCGAATGGTACGAGCCGGGCGAAATGGTCGACCAGGTGGTGGACTTCGCGAAGCTTGCCAGCCAGGTGTCGCGCGACGGGCAGGTCGTGACCGATGCGCGCTTCTTCGTGAAGACCCGCGGGCGCAAGGCGCTGCGCATGGTCCTGCCCGAGGGGATGAAGCTGTGGGAGGCGCGGGTCGACCACGAGATCGTCAACGCGCATGCCGACGGCGAACAGACGCTGATATCCCTGCCGCCGCGACTGAATCCCAACGAACCCGTCGAGGTCGCCCTGCGCCTCGGCCAGCTCGCGACCGGCGGGACGCAGGTGACGCTCCACGCGCCGCGCATGCTCGCGCCCGTCGTGATCAACGAGTGGACGCTGCGCGCCGATCCCGAACGGCTGCTCGTGCCGGCCGGCGGCAATGCGGAATTGCTGCACCCCGTCCTCACGGAAACGGGTTTCGCCTGGATCTCGCAACGCGGCCGCACCGGCGTGTGCGTGCTGCTCGCGGCGATCGTCGTCGGGCTCCTGCTGGTTCGCGCAGATTCGAACTGGCGCCTGGCCGTCGGACTGCTGGTGTGCGCGGCGGCTTCTTTCGGCGGACTCGTGCTGACGCTGCACGCAATCTCCGATCGACAAGCGAACGTCGGCGAACTCGCATACGCCGCCACGATGGTTCCGGCGGGCGAAACCGTTTCCGTGCAGGTGGCGAATCTCGTCGCGTGGCGCGCACTGATATCGTGGAGGGGCATCGCTGCCGCGCTTGCCGGCATGGCGCTGCTGCTCGCCGCCATCGGGCGCAGCCGCAGCATCCGATCGGTCGGGCCAGATCTTGCGTCCGGGGCGGAATCCCCGTCGATCCCGGCCCGGTCGCGAGGTCCGGCGTTACCGGCCACTCGCGGCATGCTCGCCGGTGGCCTCGTCCTGTTGAGCACCGGGCTGCTGGCGCAGCATGGCGGAGCCGCGCTCTTCTTTTTCGTCATCGGTGTCGCCATGCTGACGTTCATCATTGTGCTCGGCGTCTCCCGCTGGCGCCGCGAACGCGACCATCCCGCGTCGCCCGAACCCGAGCCGCCCGCGACAGGTGCGAGTCCCAGCGGCACGGTCGCGATGTTGTTGTTCACCGGCCTGCTCGGCGTCGCCGGCGTAACGGCTCCGCCGGCCCGGGCGGATGACGACCCGGCCCCGTGGCTGGCGACGGGCGCGAAGGCGGCCCAGGCGATCACGCAGTCCTGGACGATCCGCGACCATCGGCTGTTTGCCGAGCTCGACGTGACCGTGCGTGGCCAAACCGGCGATACGTTCCTGCTCCTGCGCGAACCCGCCGTGCTGACGGATTTTCACGGCGACGGCGTCCGCGTGGTCAAACTCGCACCCGACGGACACTACACCTATCGCGTCGTGCTCGAACGTGATGGCACGGTCACGGCCCACGCGACGTTCGAACTCGCCGTGCCGGACCTCGCCGACGGCCTGCCGGTTCCCACCGGGCCGGCAGCGACCAACCGGGTGACAATCGACCTCGACGAAGCCGGCTGGGAATTCACCTCGGAACGTGCGGTCGAAGTCCGGCCGACTCCCGGGCTGCCCCAGGGCCATAGCGGCGCGACGCTCGTGCTCGGACCCGCGGTCGATCAGACCATCGACCTCGAGCCACGCACGCGCGACGTCACGACGGAAGCGACGCAGTTCTACGTCGAGGTCGCCAACCTCTACCTTCCCGGTCCAGGCGTCGTGAACGGATATGCACGCGCCACCGTGCGGCCGACGCAGGGTCGCGTGACGGAACTCACGTTGGTGGTGCCCGAGGGGTTCACCGTGGGCGACGTCAGCCGCGGCCCCGTGGGATCGTGGCGCTTCGATCCCCGAACGCGGCAACTGCGCGTGGCCGTCGAGCCGGCGCAAACCGGCGCATTTCATTTCGATGTCGAGACGCAGCTCGGCACCGGGCCGTTGCCGGTGGAACTCACGCTCGCGCCGCTGCAGGTGAACGCCGCCGCCGGCGAAGTCGGCATGATCGCCCTGGCGTTCGGCGGCGACGCCCAGCCGGAATCCATCCGCGTCCAGGACCTGTCCGTGGTGAACACCGACGACTTCGATTCGAGCCTCGTGCCGCGCACGCGCGCCGGACAGCCGATCGCCGGGCTGCAACACGCCTGGCGCTACGGCAGCACCGCCGGTCGCGTCACCTTCAAGGTCGCGCCGGTTGCGCCCGAGGTGCGGACGGCCACGCATCAACTCATCTCGATCGGCGACGACCGCCTCGTGATGAAGCTCGACCTCAATGTCGCGATCACGCGTGTCGGCCTCTTCAAGTTGAGCTTTGCGCTGCCCGAGGGCCTCGAGGTGGAGGCCCTGAGCGGCCCGGCGCTCAGCCAGTGGACCGAGGGCCGGGAGAACGGTGAACGCATCATAACCATGCACCTGAGCGGACGGACGATCGGCGACCAGACGTTCACGCTCACGCTTACCGGCGCGGCACCGGCGCCGCAGGAGGCGTGGTCGGTGCCGCGCGTTCTCATCCGCGAAGCGACGCGGCAGACTGGCGAGCTGCTGCTCGTACCGGAAAAAGGAATTCGCCTGCGCCCGGTGGATCGCGAGAATGCGACGCAGCTCGATCCGCGCGCCGCCGGCGGCATGCAGCCCGGCACCCTCGCCTTCCGGCTGCTCCAGGAAAACTGGCGGCTGCACGTGGGCGTCGAGGCGCTCGAACCCTGGGTGACCGTCCAGGCGTTGCAGGACGTCACCGTGCGCGAGGGCCAGACGCTCACGCGCATCGGCCTGCGCTACCGCGTGGACAACGCGGTGGTCAAGCAACTGCGCGTGCGGCTGCCCGGCCTCACGGAAGACCAGGTGCGGACCGTTCGCGCGACGGGCTCGGCCGTCAGCGATTTCGTGCAGGTCGGGGGCGAAGCCGACGTCTGGGAACTCCGTTTCCAGCGCGGCATCGCCGGCGAGACCGACGTGCAGATCGAGTTCCAAGGCCAGCCCGTGCGGGAGGACAACCGCGACCGCCTGACAACGCCGGAGTTCATCGGCGCGCGCCAGACGACGCTGTTCGTCGCCGTGCGCGCGGGCGGACGACTCGAACTCGAGGCAGGCACGTTGCCGCGCGGCTGGCAGCGCATCGACTGGGCCGCGGTGCCGCCGAATCTCGGGGACCGGGGCGACCGCAGCGTGCCCGCGCTCGCGTTTCGCGTGGCGGAGCCGGAGGGGCCCTTGAGCATCACCGTGCGCCGTCACGAGCTCGCGGATGCGCTCAAGCTGCGCGTCACCACGGCGAATCTCGCGACCATCTTCTCCACCACCGGCGCTTTTCTCACGACCGTCGACCTCAAGGTGGACGTTCTTGAAAAGAGCACGCTGCGCGTGCGGCTGCCGGCGGGTGCCCAACTCTTCAACACGTTCGTCAACGGGCAAAGCCTGGCGATCGTGCGCGAGGGCGACGCCTATCTCTTCCATGTCTCGCCCAACACCGCCAACGACTCGTCCGCCTCGGTCCGCATGGTCTACGCGGTGACGGAGGCGACGCCCGGTCGCATCGAACTGCTCGGCCCCAGCCTGAGCGTGCCGCTGGAAAACGTTTCCTGGCGAGTCGTCCTGCCGCCGGGCCACGACCTCGCCGACTATTCGGGCAACCTGCGGTTGCGCGGCGAGTCGTTCGCCGGATCCTTCGGTGTCGAGCAGTACCAATCGCTGGTCGTCTCGCGGCGCGACGCGGACACCAAGAAGGCGACCGATCTCCTTCAACAGGCCAACACGCTGCTTCAGAAGGGCGAGCAGGAGCGGGCGGGCGAAGTGCTGAGCCAGGTTTCCAGCTTCAACGGTGTGCTCGACGAGGCCTCCAACGAGGACGCACGCGTGCAGTTGCGGGCGCTGAAGGAACAGCAGGCGATGCTCGGCCTGAATACCCGCCGTCAGCGCGTCTATCTCGACAACCGCGCCGACGCCGCGCGCAACGAAGAGCTGGAACAGGCGGCGACGATCAATCCGTTCATGCAGGGCAAGCTCAACTTCGATCCGACGACGGTGGACCAGTTGCTCATGGGCAACACCGTCGAGGAGAACTCCGCGCTGCGGGGTATCGCCACCCGCATCGTCGCCCAGCAGCTCGATGCGGAGCCCGCACCCGGCGCGATCGATGTGACGCTTCCCGAACGCGGCCACGTCGTGACCTTCACCCGCAGCCTGCAGGTCGACGGCGCCGCACCGCTGGAACTGCACCTCGCCATTGCGCGCACCGATCGCCCCAGCGCGGTCTTCGCCGTTGTCCTCCTCGCCGCACTCGCCGGGATCGGGCTGCTGGCGCTACCGCATCCCAGGGCAGAATAGTCGCCGGCCATCTCATCCGCTTCGCCCGGGGACGGACCGTTCGTCTCCCGCGACACCGATTCCCATCGTCGGTCCGGGCACGTAAACGTTTACGGCGCGGACACGAGGTCCGGCCCTACCTGCTTGACGCCGGGTGCTTCCCGCTCAGTGCCGACCGCCGAAGTCCTGATTCCACCACGTGGGCGGATTGTTCGGCACCGTCACGTGGATGAACGGGTGTTTCGCCGTGGTGTGGCACGTGTTGCAGGCCTCCACCATCCCATCGTAGCGCTGGCGAAAGAGAGTCGCATCGCGCTTGGTGATCGCCTCGTTCAATCCGGCGAGCGACGGCGGCAGCAGTTCCGTCATGTCGTGGCTGATCGGAATGCCGTCCTTCGTGAGATTCGCCGCCATGATGCCATCGGCGGTCTCCGCCAACTCATCGTGGTAATACCGGGCGAGGTCCCAATTCCCCGCCTGACCCGCATACCAGACCTTGTCGGCATAGCGTTGGAGGTAGCCCATGTTCTCCCCCAGCGGGAAGTCCACCGGCGCGGCGGCGGCGGTCTCGAGCGCGGAGACGCGGTGCCAGAGCAGTCCAATCAAGACGAGACAAACGATCAAGAGAGCGGCGAAAACGGCGTTTTTCATATCAGACGGAGGAGAAAACGTGATGAAGCATGAGCGGGGTGCAGTCGCACCCATCCGCTGGCTGCCCGGGCACCTTCGCGAGCTGCGCAACGGAAGGCAAGTCAACCGACTGCTGACGGTGCACCGAGGCCAGGAGAACAAACTTCGCGGCCGGTGTCCGGGATGCGAGGGTTCGTTCGTTTAGAGGATGAAAGCAACCACCACTCAACTCGGTTAAACATCATCCACTCATGAACACCGCCACTGCCACCACCCAACAGACACTTCAACCCTACCTTTTCTTCAACGGTCGCTGCGAGGAAGCGCTCGCGTTCTACCGGGAAACGCTCGGTGCCGAGATCGAGATGCTGATGCGATTCAAGGACGCACCCGAACCCGGGAACTGCGGTCCGGTGAACCCCGACGCCGTGATGCACGCCAGCATCCGGATCGGCGATGCCGCCTTCATGGCTTCCGACGGCTGCCCCGGCGAAAGCCAGGCCTTCCAGGGCTTCGCGCTTTCACTCGCCGTTCCGAGCGAAGCCGTCGCCGACCGCCGTTTCGACGCGCTCGCGAAGACCGGGACGGTCGTGATGCCGCTGAACAAGACGTTCTTTTCGCCGCGCTTCGGCATGGTCACCGATCGGTTCGGAATCACCTGGATGATCATCGTGCCGGCGCCCGCCGCGTGAGCGGTCGAGGCACAGGCAACCGATCGGCACGTCGCGGAGGCATCATTGCCTGCTTCACCCTCCCAGAAGTAGCGCAGGCGTCTATCTCACGGAGTTCGCTGCATCGCTTCCGGTGGCAGCGGCGCATCCTGAAACCGAACCTCGCGGATCGCACCGTGAAACCAGGAGACCAGGGTCTGGCGAACCCCGAGTGACGTCTCGCCTGGCGGCAGCGGCGAAATCGCCAGGTCGCCCGCCTTTTCCAGAACGCCGTTCACGTAATGTGACATCAGCTTGCCGTCGTAGCGAAGCGCCACCCAGTACCACGCTCCGGCGGGGTGTTGTTGTGCGGGATCGATCAGCGCCAGCTTCTGGTCGCCGGATTCGAGGAAGGTATCCAGATACCAGTTTTTCCCGAGGGTCAGGCGCAGTTCGATAAGCGCACGGTCGCCGTTCGGCAGGCCGAGGTGCAGGAAACGCTGTTCGAATTCGCCGAGCACATCGGGCCGGAAGGAGAACTTCGATCGTAAATGTCTTCCATCCGGCGATCGGGTTCTCCGGCACGAACACGCCGTCATCCGTGCCGTCGAACTCGACGACGCGCCCCTGCGGGCTGTCGGCAATCACGGGCGCGCCGACAATCCTGGTCTCGTGGCCGCCGACGCGACCGGTTTCCTCGACTTTCCAGACAATCATCGCGGCATCGCTAACCCATGGCGCGAGAACGCACAAGACCAACCCCGCAGCCGACCGCCGACGCATGGAATAGCGCATGGATTCTTGATCAGGCAACCGGGCCGTGCCGGCGATTTTGCGTCGAACGGCTTTCTTCCTTGTCGCCCGAATCCGCCCCCCTTTATTCAGACCCTTCGCAGCGTGCCAATGCCCGATAGTGTAATGGTAGCACAACAGATTCTGACTCTGTTTGTCTAGGTTCGAATCCTAGTCGGGCAGCCATTCGAAAGCGAGAAGTTCAAGACTTATTGAGGGGCCCCAGCGAGGCCGGAGTCGTACCGAGCGAAGCGACATCCGCCATGCCCTGAGCAAGCGCAGCGCGTCGAAGGGCTTTAGATTTTTGGTTGTCTGCTCAGGGCAGGCCTCCGTTGAGCTTGTCGAAAGGCTTTCGAAGGGGTTCTCTCACTCAGGGATGCTCAACGAGATCTCCTGCCCCGCCCGCCATCGCAGGATCCGCTTTCGTCTACATTCTGGAATCCGCGGATGGGACGCTCTACGTCGGCCAATCCCGAGACGTTCCGGAACGCCTTCGCAAACATCGGCTCGGCTTGGGCAGCAAACATACCCACGACCATCCCGTGTGCGACTCGTCTACGTCGAAGGTCCGATGCCGCCAATCGACGCCGTTCGCCGCGAACAGCAAATCAAAGGATGGACTCGGGCAAAGAAACTCGCGCTCGTCTCTGGTGATCTCGCGGCGTTAAAGCGGCTTTCGCGTCGGCGAGAATGATTCCATCGGCGTCAAACGCTGCGCATATTGAGGCGAATTCCACCTCTGAGAATCGCCCCGAGGTTCGCGTTTGAATCCGCCTTGGGCAGCCAGGCAAGGGAAAAAACTGCGACCTGCCAGTTCTTTCCCTCAGCGAGTCGTGGGAAAGGTGGAAACAATCCGTGTCCCCGCTCAGTGGCGAAACATCATGACCATGGACCTTGAGCCTTTCAAGGACTGCCCCAATGCCTTTCGGTGGCTCTCCTCACCGCAAGGTTTGACAAAAGCGGAGGAGGCGGTGGTCGTGCGATTCGAATCATGCCCCAAGTGCGAGGAGGGCTACAGCCGCCGGAACGCGCAAAAGGAGGAAAACGCAAAGAGGAAGTCGCCGACGATCGAGGCAGCGTTCGAGGCGAGTTCCGCTGTGTTTTACGGTCGCGTCACGAGCGAGCGCACTAAGAAGAGGGAGATCGATGGTTCCAGTCGCGAGGTGATCATCGGCACGATCGAAGTGCTGCGGACGTTCAAAGGAAACTTGGGCGCGACCGTCGAAGTGGAAACTCCAGTGGAGGAAATTGACGGGCATTACCCCTTCAGCGCTGACTCCTACCACCTCATCTATGCCACGGGTCAGGAACCCGATCTCACGGACGCCTTCGGCCGATCGGTGCCCGACTGGATGGCTGAGTCCGAGATCAAGGGGAAGGTGGAGTTTCGGGAGCTCGAAAAGTTGGCGGGATTGCCACCCGTTCCGGTAGCACAGTAGCCGGGCGGAGAGTCATGACGTGATTGTCCAGCGCGACCGTTGGGTCGTTCTGTATCTTTCGAGTCATGCGGTGGATCGCCGTCTGCGACAGTCGCGGTGCGCAAGTCAAACACATGCGGATTGAGTTGAATCTGTCCTCTGAAACCCGCTCCGAGGTCCGCGTTTGAATCCGGAGTGGGCAGCCATCCTTCGCCTTCGCTGCGCTCAAGGGGTCTGGGCGCGGAGTTTCTCGACGAGGCGGAACGCGCCATCGATGAGATCATGTCGGCTCCTGATCGGTGGCCGGAGCGACAGGGTGGTGTTCGATGGTTTCTGCTCACCCGCTCAGACGTGCCGGGGATTCTTGAACGCGACCGAAACGACGCTCGTTGCGTTCTGCGACCGACGTCAGGAGTTGGTATCTGTCGCCATCGATTCCACCAGCGGGAGCATGGTCGCGAAGACCTCACGAATTTCGGTCACGTCCGGGATGCGTGCCTGCGCCGCCGCCTCTGAAACTTGTCGGCGGGTGATTCCCTCTCGCCGCAGGATGAACCGCACATCCTCCAACTCCTGCGGGTCGTGCCGCATCATCTTGGTCAGGAGAAGGTCGATTCCCGCCGGGCGGAAAAGGCGAAGGTGTTGATAGGCGTCTGATGAAATCGGGACGATCCGCGCCAGCCAGTCGCGTGTGATCACCACTTGTTCGTCGGAAAACAGGTGAGTGATGTAGAGACCGGTGGGCTCCAAATCACGGTTGGTCGCGTCGATGGCGTTCCAGAATTGTTCGTCGCGTTCAATCGATGCCATGTCGACTGAGGGCAGCAATGCGTCCACGTCGTTGGTCACTCCGAATGTCGCTTCCGGCGGATCGAAACCGAGGGCCAATGCAGCGCGGCCAAAGAGGACGATGCGCGTGTTCTGGCGCATATGGCTGTCAAGCGTCCGCAGGATCTTCTCGGGGTTGTTCATGGCGAGGCCCGCAACCAGACGGTGCGCCCTGGTCCTTGACGCGTCACGCCGGTCTGGGCCACAAAGCGAGTCCAATGCGGCAACCGGCCTGGTGGAACCGGGCGTGTCGCACCCAGAAGTTGGCGAAGGTTCTTCCGGTACTCCGCGTTTTCGGGGTCCTGCGCACACCCCGCGTCGACGATGTAAGCAAGTGTACGTTTGACGCGCTCACGTTCCGCCAGGCGAGCGAGTCGCACGGAATCGCACGTGTTCAGCAATTGGGCCGCGCATCGAACGGTGAAAGGTTCAAACGGCTGCTCGCCCAACAGGAGCAGGGCGACGATTTCCTCGTTGGACAGGACGGCCAAACCGGGGTCGATGACTGCTTCGTCGTATAGGCCTGCGTAGTGCCTGCAACCCCGTCTCGCCGCTAGCTGGATCAGTTGCGATGTGCTGGAAATGCCGAGTCGGCGGACTTTCCGCAAAAGCGGTGAGCAATGGGCGGTCTCGCCCAGTCGTTGCGCCATGGATTCCATGATCAAGTATGACTTTACGCGACGTCGCGGCTCCGTCCACATCTTTGCCGTGGAGTGTAGACCCGGAAGTCGAACGCCTGCTCGTCGACTTCCGGATAAGTTCGGAAGTCCGCCGACAGGTTTCAGCGCCCCACAATGGGGCCGCATGGATTCGGAGGCGCCCTGGAACCTTGGCGAGGCCACTTCGTGCACGGCGGCGATGAAGTCTGCAAGTTGGCTCCCTCCTGTTAAATACGGGAGAGTCAGCTTCATCGAGCCCGACGGGTTCATTCAGATCGCACCGAATGCTTCTCTGGCCGCTGGCATTGCCCGCGTCGCCTGGTGACGAGGACATGATGACATATGCATTACGGTCGATAGCGGCTCCGCAATTCCTGCCTCTCCTTTTATCAATATCTGCGTGGCGCAATCAAGGACTGCACCGATTGGGCCGTAAGGCCGCCGGATGTCTGTGGAGGCTGACTTCCGGCAACGATGCGGCTCCGCCCGTGGATTCATCCCCTGCAAAAGCTTCCATCTCCTCTGCGACGCAAACATTCCACACCGCGCGAACTCCCGAAGCTCCTCGAGGAGGGCGCTCGCGAACCAAATGAAAATATCTCTGAAACTGACCGGTGCCTTCCTCGGAGTAGTTGCGATAAACGTGGCTACCGGACTCTTCGGCCTCCGGGAACTCGCCGAAATGCAGCGGCTTGGAGACAAGACCATGTTTACGCGACGCATCGAAAGCGCGTTTCTCCGGCGGGAAATTGATCACCTCAACTGGGTCCGGAAGGTCGGACAGTTTCAGCGCGACAACGAAGTAACGCATCTGGATGTGGAGACCGACCCGCACAAGTGCGCGCTCGGCCAATGGTACTATGGAGAGGGCCGGGGCGAAGCTGAACAGGCAATGCCGGAACTTCGGTCGGTGTTCGCTCCGATCGAGCCCCTGCACCGAAGGCTACATGAGTCCGCAGTGCACCTCGACAAGATCCTGGCCGAAGGCAGCGCATCTCGCGCCGAGGCATTGGCGTACTACAAATCCGAAACCAGCGGTATCCTCGCGGACCTGCAGGGCCTGCTAGGAAAACTGCGAACGGAAGTCGACGCGCACGCCCAGACGCAAATGCAACACGCTCGGGTGCAGGCGCGAAGAGCCCAGCTTACCCTGTGTATTGCAACCGCGGGCAGCGTCATCATCGCAATGGTACTTGGTCTCGTCATGAGTCACCGCATCGCCGGTCCCCTGCGCGCGGGTGCCGCCTTTGCTCGAAGGCTTGCGGACGGCGACCTCACCCAGCAACTACACGTCAGACGGTCGGACGAAGTGGGCGAACTGATCGACGCCATGAACCAAACGTCGGTCAGCCTACGACACAACGTCGCCGAAATCCGCTCGAGCGTCCTTACGCTGGCCAGTGCCTCCGAGGAACTGAGTGCCACCAGCACGCAAGTGAGTGCCAATTCAAGTCAAACGTCGACCCAGGCCAACGTGGTCGCAGCAGCAGCGGAACAAGTGAGCAAGAACGTTGCAACCGTCGCCGCGGCGTCGGAGGAGATGAGTGCCTCCATCAAGGAGATTGCGCAACAGGCGAGCGAGGCGGCAAACGTTGCCAACCATGCTTCGACTGTGGCCGGGCACGCCAACGGTACAATTGTGAAGTTGCGAGATTCGAGCGGTACCATCGGGAAGGTGGTCCAAGTCATCACCGCGATCGCGGAGCAGACCAACCTCCTCGCGCTCAACGCGACGATTGAGGCCGCGCGGGCGGGAGACGCCGGTAAGGGGTTTGCGGTGGTGGCCAACGAGGTCAAGGAACTTGCCAAACAGACGTCCCAAGCGACCGAAGAGATCCGCGAGCGAATTGAGACGATTCAATCCGACAGTCGAGCCGCGGTCGATGCCATCAAGGAGATCGGAGAGGTCATACATCGTATCAACCAGATTCAATCGGTCATCGCTGCATCGGTGGAAGAACAGGCGGCGACCATGAACGAGATTTCAGGCAACTCGGCGGAGGCATCGCGTGGCAGTGCCGAGATTGCTCAAAACATCACAAGGGTCTCCGAGGCGGCCACGAGTTCAACCCGGGCGGCCAACCATACCGCCAGCGCAGCCAGCGAACTGGCGCAACTCTCCGTCCAGTTGGATGGAAACATTGCCCGGTTCAAACTCGATTCCTCCTCAGTCCTGGGGTCAAACGCGACGGCGAATACGAGCCAGATTGACCAAGGCATTGCCGCACATGGCCTGTGGAAACAGCGGCTGGCTGAAACGATCAAGTCGGGCCGATCCGACTTCTCTCCCGAGCGAATCGAGCCCGACAATCTTTGCGATTTCGGGAAATGGCTCTACTCCATGCCGGAGACGGAACGTACCTCGATTGACTGGCGCAGGGTGCAAGAGAAACACGCGGCATTCCATCGGCAGGCGGCGGCCGTCCTGCGACAGGCAATGAATGGAGAACAAGACGCCGCGCGTCGCAGCATGGCATTTGGGGGTGCCTTTGCGAATACGTCTTCCGAACTCAGCTCCGCGATGATGGCGTGGAAGCAGCGTGTCGGCGCGGACCAATCGGTGGTTCCGGCCGCCCCCGCGGAGTCGATCGCGACCGTGCCGGCGTGCCTTCGCGTCCGGCCACCGCGGGCGGCAACGGCCTCGCGCTGACCATCACGCTCGATGTGGCCGAAGGGCGGTTTCGCTTCGAATGGGTGGAATCGAGCCGGAATACGGTTGTCGCGCAGGGTTGCCGCATCGAGCGGCTCGAGTACCAGGTGCGCGCCGCGCTACATGTGCTTGGTGCGCTGCGCGGTCGCGCTGCTCTCCAATGAAGTCGGTCTCGGCAGGACCATAGAAGCCGGACTGGTGATCGAGGAACTGCTCATGCGCGGGCTCGTGAAACGTTTCCTCTCGCAAGCCTGGCAGGCATCGCACCGAGAGCATCACCGCGCGTTTCCTGTCACGGGCTCGCCGGTGGTCGACGTAAGGGGACGGAGGATTCGCTTCCCGCCTACTCCACCGTGACGGACTTCGCGAGGTTGCGGGGCTTGTCGACGTCGCAGGCGCGTTCGACGGCGATGTAGTAACTGAGCAACTGCACCGGAATCGTCGCCAGCAACGGCGTGATCGCCTCATGCGCCCGCGGGATCATGATGACGTCGTCGGCAACGCCTTCCGGGACATTGGTGTCCTCCGAAGTCACGAGGATGATCTTACCCTTGCGCGCCTTCACCTCCTGCATGTTGGAGACAACCTTCTGCAGGATCTCGCCGCCAGTGGCGAAGAACACGCTCGGGCACTGCTCGCTGATCAGGGCGATCGGACCATGTTTCATTTCGGCCGCCGGGTAACCCTCGGCGTGGATGTAGGAAATCTCCTTGAGCTTGAGCGCACCCTCGAGCGCGATGGGGAAGAGCGCCTGGCGACCGAGGAAAAGGAAATCGGCATGGTGCGCGTAACGGGCTGCGATCTCGCGGATGTGGTCGGCCTGTTCGAGGATCTTGCGCACGTGATCGGGAGCGGACTTGAGCGCCTCGACGAACTCGACGCCGTCGGCGAAGCTCATGTCGCGCAAGCGTCCGAGGTAAAGGGCGAGCATCGCGCCGATCAGCAGTTGCGAGGTGAAGGCCTTGGTGGAGGCGACCCCGATCTCCGGGCCGGCGTGCTGGTAGACGCCGCCATCGGACTCGCGCGCAATGGTGGAACCGACCACATTGGTGATGGCGAGGCTGCGGTAGCCCTTGCGCTGGGACTCGCGCAGCGCGCCGAGCGTGTCGATCGTCTCCCCCGACTGCGAGATCACGAACACGAGCGTGTTCTTGTCGAGCGGCGCGTTGCGGTAGCGGAACTCGGAGGCGTACTCGACCTCGACCGGGATGCGGGCGAAACGCTCAATCAGGTATTCGGCGACCAGGCACGCGTGCCAAGCGGTGCCGCAGGCGGTGAAGACAATGCGATCGATCTGGCGGAGTTCGTGCGGCGTCATGTTCAGGCCGCCGAATTTCGAGGTGCTGGCGTCGTCGGAAAAGCGACCGCGCATCGCATTCTCGAGCGACGCCGGCTGGTCGAAGATCTCCTTGAGCATGTAGTGCGGGAAGTCGCCGAGTTCGGCGTCCTCGACCTTCCAGCTCACCTGGTCGATCTTCGCCTCCACCCCGTCCTCGCGCGTGGTGAGGACCTGGAAGCCGTCCCGCGTGAGGTGCACGACCTCGTCGTCCTTGAGATAGACGACATTGCTGGTGTGCGTCACGATAGCGGATACGTCGCTGGCCAGGAGGTACTCCTGCTGGCCCACGCCGACGATGAGGGGCGAACCTTTGCGGGCGCCGACCATCTCGTTGGGGCATTCGGTGCAGAGGGCGGCGATTCCGTAGGTGCCCTCGACATGCAGGAGGGCCTTGCGGACGGCGGAGAAAAAACGGCTGGGGCTGTGACCGTTGTTGCCGACCGGTTCCTTTGCGTAGTGGTAGGCGATGAGGTTGGAGAGCGCCTCGGTGTCGGTCTCGGAACCGAACGTGTAGCCCTTCTCCTTGAGGAAACGCTTCATGTCCGAGTAGTTCTCGATCACGCCGTTGTGCACGACGGCGATCTTGCCATCGCTGCTGACGTGCGGGTGGGCGTTGGCGTCGGTAACCCCGCCGTGCGTGGCCCAGCGCGTGTGGCTGATGCCGAGGGAACCCGCCATCAACTCCTTGCCGGCCAGTCGCGCGAGGCCGGCGACGCGGCCGGTGGTGCGCACGAGGCGAAAGCCGTGATCGGTGAACACCGCCAGTCCGGCGGAATCATAGCCGCGATACTCCAGGCGTTTGAGCCCTTCGAGAAGGATGCCCTTGACGGGTTGTTTGCCAATGTAACCAACGATACCGCACATAGGTGGAAAGGTCCGATTATCCCCCGGTTGATCGACGGGATCGACTCAAAATTCAAGGCGGGGTTGCCGACGAGGGCGTCCGGGAAAACCCCGCCAGGGCCTCCACGTGCGCCGCGGAACCATCGCGCACCCAGCCATCAAGCTGCGCCTGATCCTTCAGTTGCTGGCCGCGCGCGCGCGGCACGACAGCGAAGGCGCACCGGCAATCCGCCAACGCGGTCATGTCGCCCCACAACTTTTCAAACTGCGCCACGGGAAAGACATCCTCCTGCCCGTGCCCCCAGCGTTTCTTCACGTCCTTCAGCGTGACATAGGTCGGCAGGCGGCCGCCGATGGTGCGCAGGGCGGCGGCCACCCGCTCATCGTCATCGAGGTCGCCACGACCGAGGCCGAAGAGCGCCAGCAGCCGGTCGATGTCGATCCAGTTGGTGGCGGAGTTGTAATAGGTGAGCCGAAACTCGTCCTCTTCGCGCGGTAGCGCGAGCCCCTCGACGAGGCGCAGACGGCCGTCGATCCGCGCGAGACCGCCACCGCGATCCTCGAGCCGGCGCGCAATCACCTCCCAGGAGATCGTCGCACCGCTTTGCAGGTGCCAGCCGAGCAGGGCCGGGTCGACGTCGACGCCGAGCGTGTCGACGTTGTGCACGAGCAGCGTGGTCAGCCGCGGATGGTTGCGCAGCAGGTCGCGCAGCACGCCGTTCTTGAGCATGTTCGGCACTTCGAACCAATGGCCGACGGGGTGCAGGCACTGCGTGGGCAGGTTGTCCGTGTAGTCGTTTCCCTCGCCCGCCTGCTTCGCCCAGGCGATCAAGGCCTGGCGCAGGCTCTCGCGGACCTTTTCCTTTTGCTCGTCGAGCTTTTGCTGCGCGGTTTCCTGCCACGCGAAATAGAGATCGCGCGTCATCGGCACCAGGCGCAGGCCGATCGAGCGGCCCGGCGACAGCAGCACGGTGCGGCCGAACGCGTCGCCAGCGTATTCACGCGCCCACGTCTCAATCGGGCCGTGGGTGAGGTAGCTCGTGGTAAACACGTGCGGAATCGCGGTGCCCGCGACGGCAGCGACGCGTGCGGTCTTGGCGAGGTGCACCTCCATGAAATTACGGTGGGTTCCGCCTAGTTTTGCGAAGGGATGCAGGGCCTTCACCACGCCCGCGCCCTGCGTCCAGCGACTGCCGACGCCCGCGGCGAACGTCACGACCGCGACCCGGCCTTCCCGCAGGGCGGCGTTTCCCGCAGCGCGCCACGCATCGGGCAAACCGCCCGTGGCATCGCAGAGATCGCCGGCCGCGACATCGTCGATCTGTGCATTCGGAGGCAGCCGGTTCATGGCGAGGCCGATGCGGCCGCCCTGCAAGTCGGCGCGAATTTGTTCGTGCTGCGTCCGGTCGAAGCCGTTGGCGGCGAGCAACGCGTCGAGCCCGTCCGCGGCCCGCCCGACGGTGGTGACCGCCGGCAACAGCCGACTGAGCAGCGGCTGGGTGGCGCGGCTGAATTCCGGTCGTTCACAGGCGCGCGTGAACTGCTGCAGGTCGATCCTTTGCTGCGAACCGAGCGCCCGGGCCTCGACCCGCAATGCAGCCGGCAGCATGAAGAGATAGTAGCTCGGTGGCAGCAGCGCGTCCTCGCCCGTGCAGAGGTCGGCGACGGTACCTCGCGTGTTGATCGCAAAATCATAGACCACGGGGTCCATCGCAAACGGCAGCGCCGATTCGAGCTCGCGCTTGGCGGTGCCCATGATTTCGCGCAACCGTTCCTGGCCCTCCCGCCGCCGCCCGGGTGCGAAGATGAAGCCCATGCCGCCGCCGGACATGCCGCCCAGCATCCAGAAGCCCCAGAAATCATCGCCGAACGCCGCGCGCGTGCGGGCGATCAACGTCTCGGTGTAGCGATTGCTCACCCAGGGAATGATCGTCTGCAACGGCCCGAAGAAATTCTGCGTGAGTGATCGACCGAGCCCGCGCAGGTCGCCCGCGCGCAGTTCCCCAATGATCGTATCGAGCAGCGCACCAGCCGCCTGCCGTGCGCTCCGATCGGCCGCGCTGCGCAGCAGGTACTTCTCGGTCACCATCTCGAGGATGGGCCCGACATTCTGTGCCATGCCGCCATGCACGAGCACGAGCGAATCCTGCAGCCGCTGTCGCGCCGCCTCGTCCACCGTGTCCTCACCCAACAGTCGGTGCCGCGGCAGCAGGCGGCCGCGGCTGACCCCGTATTCAGAATCGCCGGGTTGCGCGGCAACTCCCTCGATCAACTTGATACCCGGCCAGACGCCGCCGGAGTCCTGCCAGCCGCCGCCGGATCCACCCAGCCACTCCCCGAGGATGGCCCGGGCAGCCACCAGGCGGCGTTCCGGCTCGTCGAGCGGGCCGGTCAGTCGCACCGTCTGGCTCGTCGCACGCATGCAGACCGCGATCAACGCCGCCAGCAGGTTCGTGGACACCGCGAGTCGCGAGCCCTTGGGAATCCGGTTGACCGAGCTCACCAGTTCGAGGCCGCGCCCCGGACCAATCAGGCGGGCGAAAAGGTCGGCCAGGCTCTTGCCCGAGCGCTCGAGACCGGACGGCACGAGACCGGAAGCGATCACGGCCGCCTTGAGCAGCCCGAGGTAGTCGCGGGCAAAATCAAACACCTCGTCGATCTCGTGCAGTTCCGTCGTCGCCTCGAGATCCACACTGGTCAGGCGCAACACCGGCGTGTCGATCACCCGCAGGTAGGCCTCGATCGGCGGCTGCGGCGCGGCGTCGCGCCCATGCACGCCGAGATCGATGGAAACGTTGAGCACCCGCGCGCCCTCCGGGTGATCCATGCCGAGGAAGAAAATGTCGCTCCAGGCCGAATGCGTGAGATCCATGCGCACGGCGGTGCGTTCGCGCAGGATCGGAAAGGGATGTCCGTCGCCGGGTCGCGCCAGCATCTCGCGGCGCAGCCGCAACGGATGGTCGATGGGATGGCCCATGCGAAACATCCAGGTGTTGCCCGGCGTGGAACGCACGGTGGCGCGGACCTGGTCGACGAGCGTCTGAAACGCGAGATGATGATACGCCTCGGCGAGCGCGCTCGAAAGGGTGTCGTTCGCGCCTTCGTCGGCCTGGGTCCGCAGCAGGGCCGTGATCGCCTCCTCGAACCGCCGGTCCAGCAGCAACGCATGCGCGGCGAACGGCACCTTTCCTCGCCCGGGAAAGCCGGGGCGCGCCGGCAGGTGAAAACGATGCAGGGCGTAGAGAAAGAACAATGCGCGCACCCGGCGGTAGAGATTCGACTCCCGCCGCCGGTAGGCATCGAGTTCCGTCGCAGCCGCGAGCAGCGCGGGCACATCGAGTCCCGCCACGACGCCGTCGAGAGCGCGATCACGCACCGCGGGGTTTTCGGATTGGATGAGGTCGAGGAGCGAGGGAGTCGCGGCCATCGGAAGTGCGCGCAGGCGGCTCAGGGCTGGGCCAGCAATTCCACGAGGTGGCGCAGCACGAGGTCGCGATCCTTGCCCGCAAACGCCAGTGCCAGTTGTGCGAACAACACGCCGTAGGCGCCGCCGACATCGAAGCGCCGACCGGAAACCTCGAGGGCGAGGTACCGCTGCCGCGCGGCCAGCGCATGCAAGGCGGGGGAGAGGGCAAAGCCGCCTTCGGGTCCCGCCGCGGCGGCCAGTTCCTCGAGCCGATCGAACACCGGCGGTGTCAGCACGTGCATGCCGAAGAAACAGAGATAGTGCCCCGCGCGCAGGCCGGGAACCAGGAGACGCATCTCCGCTTCCGTTGGACTCGGTTTTTCCACCACCGCATCCACCTGGTAGAGTCGCTGTCCTCCCGGCTCGAGGCGTCCGCCGACGGCGCCGAAATACGGCAGGTGGCTTTCGCGGGTCGCCTGAACCGCGCTCACGGGCGCCCGTTCCGCCTGCGCCACGGTCACAAGCTGGCGCGCACAGGACTCGCCGCCATGGCTGACGTAGAGGTGGTCACCGACGAGGTGCAGGAAGGCGTCCTCATTTTCGAGGAGCGATCGCGCCAGCAGGATGGCGCGCCCGTATCCCCGCTGCCCGGATTGCTCGATGAAACGCACGCGATCACGGAACGGACCAGCGGCTTCCGCGTAGGCGGCCTGGTCGCCCGGACACACGACCACGACGAACTCGTCGACGCCGGCGCCGTGGGCTTCGAGGAGGATCAACTGCAGCGCGGAGCGGGCCGTGCCCGCCTGATCGAGCAACACCTGCAGGGGAAGCGTGCGCTGGCTGGGATTGGCGGCGGTGATGAGCGCCTTGCGGATTTTCATGCAGAACGACGCGAACTAGGTGAAAACCCGACGCTGCTGGCAAGAACGACCGGCGGAGAAAGACGGCCAGTCGTGTCCCGGTCCCTCACTTGGGTACGCACGTATGCGTATGGCGGTCACCGGCGCGCCGCGAGCCAGGCGCGCACGTCGGCGAGCGGCCGCGTGTTGAACACGTGCTCGCGCGTGAGCCAGCCCTTGCGCGCGACGCGCACGCCGGCGGCGACGAAGGCCAGTTGGTCCGTCGCATGCGCGTCGGGGTTGATGCACGCGAGCACGCCCTTTTCCGACGCGTACCGCCACCAGCGCCAGTCCATGTCGAGCCGCCGCGGGTTCGCGTTGAGTTCGATGATCACGCCGTTGGCCGCGGCCGCATCGATGACCTTGGCGTGGTTCACGCGCCCCGGTTCACGAGCGAGCAAGAGGCGACCGGTCACGTGACCGAGCATGGTGGTACACGGGTGTTCGACGGCGCGGATGATCCGCCGCGTCATGTCGTCTTCGGATTGCGTCAGCGCGGAATGGACGGACGCGACCACGTAGTCGAGTTCGCGCAGGATGTCGTCACCAAGATCGAGGCGTCCGTCCGTGAGGATATCGCATTCGTTGCCGGCGAAGACGTGCAATGGGGCGCGACCGGAGGCATTGAACGCACGAATGGCCGCGAGTTGTTCCGCGACGCGTTTTTCGTCGAGGCCGTTCGCCTGGAACGACGCCTTCGAATGATCCGCGATCCCGAGATATTCCCAACCAAGGGCGCGCGGCGGCGGTGGCCATCGCCGCCAGCGTATCCCGTCCATCGGAAGCCGTCGTGTGGTTGTGAAACGCACCGCGCAAGTCGCCGGGCTCGAGGAGGCGAGGCAGCGGCCCGCGTTCGGCCGCCTCGATCTCGCCCAGCGCCTCGCGCAACTCCGGCGGGATGAAGTGCAGGCCGAGGGCGGCAAACAAACCGACTTCGTCGGTGATGCCGGCCGGCGTCGGCACGCCGGAGCCTTCAACGGCGGGAGTGAGGCCCCACTCGCTCAGGCTCAGGCCGCGCGCCAGGGCGCGGTGGCGCATCAGGACGTTGTGATCCTTCGACCCGGTGAAGTGATGCAGTGCGAAGGCAAACTGCTCCGGCGGCACCACCCGCAGATCCGCCTGCAGGCCGCCCGTGAAGCGCACGCTGGATTTCGTCTCCCCCTTGCCGGTCACCTCCTGCACGTCGGGCTGCGCGGTGAACCACGTCATCACGGGGCCCGGATCGCGCGCCGCCACGATGAAATCCAGATCACCGACCGTCTCGAGGCCCCGGCGCAGGCTGCCCGCGTGCTCCGCCCGCTCGACCTCGGGCAGGGCCCGCAAGGCCGCCAGGACCGGCGCGGCGGTTTCGTTCGCATCCCACCACAGGTGGCGCTTGCTGTAGGCCTCACGATTGCGGATGCCGTCGAGAATCTTCTGCTGCGTCTTCGCGCCGAAGCCTGCCAGCACGGCGATGCGCCCGTCGTTGCATGCCTGCGTGAGCGCGACGATGGAGTCGACCCCGAGCTTGTCATACAACGTCCGCACTTTCTTTGCGCCCAGGCCGGGTACTTCCAGGATTTCGAGCAGGCCACGAGGGACGAAGGCGCGCTGCTTCTCCAGATACTCGAGGCGGCCGGTTTCGTGCAGTTCCGTGATCTTCTTCGCAAGGGCCTCCCCGATGCCTTTCACCTCCCCCAGGCGTTTCTCCACGATCACGATTGCCAGGTCGTCCGTCATCGTCTCGAGCGCCCGCGCCCCGGTCTGATAGGCGCGCACCTTGAATGGATTCTCGCCCTGCAACTCGAGCAGCACGGCGATCTCTTCCAGCGCGTCGACGATGTCGGACTTGGTCATAGATCCAGCTATATCGCGCCCGCCGCGATCGCAAGCAGGGCGCGGCGGTTGAGTTTGCCGGCATGGTTGCGGGGAAGCGTGGCCACGCTCACCCAGCGCTTCGGGCGCTTCGGGGGCGGCAGACGACTCCGCACGAGCGCGGCGAGTTCGCGTTTGCGATCCTTGGCCGCGCCCGCGATCACGGCCACGACCGCCTCGCCCCACTTCGCATCGGGTACGCCGAGCACGGCGACATCGTCGACGAGACCGGTCGCGCGAATCACCGCCTCCACTTCCGCGGGATCGACTTTTTCGCCGCCGGTGATGATCACCGCGTCACTGCGTCCAAGCACCGTGAGATTCCCATCCACGCCCAGCCGGCCGCGATCGCTGGTGAGAAACTCCCGTCGGTCCGGCGTGATGTTGGGGAGAAAACCGTGACACAGGCTCTCGCTGCGCACGTGAATCCGACCCTGAACGCCAGGCGCAAGCACGGCGCCGGTCGTTTCATCAACGATCGCGATCGTTGCGTGCGGGAGCGCCCCGCCGGCGCCCTCGCCACCCGCAAGAAACACGTCGGGCGACATCATGGTGACCTGCGCCGCAGTCTCCGTCATGCCATAGCACGGGGCGAGGGGCAGGCGCTCGGCCCGGGCGCGATCGAGCAGCTCAGGCCACGCCGGACCGCCACCGAGAAACACGGCGCGAAACCGGCGCAGCCAGGTCGCGCCATCCGGCCGTTCGAGCAACCGGACAAGTTGGGTCGGCACAATCGATGTCACCGCGCCATCCGGGATGGATGGGAATTCCCCGGCGCCGAGGGCTCGTCCGTCGGCCAGCACCAGTCTTCCTCCCGAGACAAACGATCGCACCACCTGCATCAGGCCGCTCACATGGTGAAGCGGGAGGAAGCACACGCTGTGAACGGGGCCACCTCCGAGTGCGGCTCGCAGGCCATGCGCCGCCGTTGCCAGCGTTTCCCACGTATGGACCGCCCAGCGCGCGAGACCGCTCGTGCCGCCGGTGGCGATCATCAGGTGCGTTCGATCGGGCGGAGGTTCATCGGGCGCGGCGGGAATTTCGCCGAGAAATGCCTGTACCGGCTCCGGAAAGGTCAGCACCGCCAGCACCGTCGCCACGGTCCGCCACGGTTCCGCCGCGGGCACATCCACGCAATGTGGCGTGGGTGTCGACGCGATCCGTGCACGTTGGCGGGAGACCTCGGCCTGGAGGTCGGCAGCCGAAACGCCGGAAATCCACGGCTCGCCGGAGCGGCGCCGCCACCCGTCTACAGCTGATTCCACACGGCCTCCAGATTCCATGCGGCCAGGTCGTCGCGCGACAGCGATGGATGTGCGACACCACCACCGAGCCCATCATCCTCGAAGAATGCCCCCACGCCGTAACCGAGGGCGCGGGTGACTCCCGCCCGAAACGCAAGGCGCACGCCGGCCGCCGTGCCGATCCGGGTTTCGAGCGCGCTGGAAAAGACAAACTGCCCGGGTTCGATCCCGATTTCCCGCACGAGTTCTGCGGGAGCGCCGGCGAGTGCGGGCTTGATCACGAACACGCCGGGCCAGCCCCGATCGCGCCAGCGCTTCACGTCGTCCGCGTCGCGGACCGATTCATCGAGCGCAAGGGTCGTCGCACAATCACTGGCGAATCGCACGAGATCGCGCTCGGCGGAGGTCGGAAGCGGTTGCTCGATGAACTCGACCGGCCAGTCGGCGGCGGCCTCCAGCCAGCGCGATGCGGTGCGCGTATCCAGGCCGCCATTCGCATCGAGACGCAGGCGACCGCCGGCGGGCAGCTCCCCGGCGATGCGGGCGATGAGCGCTCGTTCGCCCGGGAAGTCCGCCGCCCCGATCTTCAGCTTGAACGTCGTGAAGCCCGCGTCGACCGCCCGCGACAATGCGTCCCGGGCGGACGCCGCGGTCGGCAACAGGCACGCGGAATCCAACCGGCGCGGCGCCGCGTCCGATGAGACGCCGGATTCTTCCAGCGCCGCGCTGACCGCGGCGGCACAACAGGGCAGGCCGCGCGGCACCGCCCGCAGGCGCGCGAGCCCCGTCCGGTTTCCCACCGTCGCGCACCATGCAACCGCGCCCGCGAGGGTTTCCGTGCCGAAGCGTTCCAGAGGCGCCACTTCGCCATGGCCGATGCGGCCGTTCTCGTCTTCGACGCGCAGGAGGACGCCATCCCGCGCGATCCAGGCGCCGTGACTCGTGCGCACGGGCGTCCGAAACGGCCGCCGGTAGACCTTGTACGCAAACCTCACGGACGACTCATCCACGAGCCGAGACAATCACGCCACACCACCGAAGCAAGCGACACCGAACCGCGTGGCCGCGTTGGAGTTTTGCAACGACGTGGCGGTGGACGTTGACGGCCACGTTGTCGCAAAACTCCAACGCGGCTACGGGCGCCATTCTTCTTGGGAAGTCACGAGGCTGGTTCTTCCGGTTGACCTGAAGACAGCCTCCTGACGCCGGCGGCTACACCGACTGCATGGCCCGGTCAATCGACGTCGACCACGGGCGCGCCGGTGAAGCGATCATGCAGGTGTCGCACGAGGACCCGAATCTCCTCCAGACCGTCGAGCCGCATGGCCAGCGCGACCGCGAAGTAGGCCGCAGTTCCCAGCGGAATCAACACGCCGAGGGCCAACGCCGCCTCGACCAGCGAGCGAAGCGAAAGCTGCCGCAGGCCCCAGAAGCCTCCCCCGACAATCAATCCCATCACCACCGCGGCGAGGCCGATCCCGAGCAGCGACCGTACCTGCGCATGCGCCGCCAGCGCGGGAATGCGGCGGCCGAGCAGCCATTGCAGGACGAGGGTCTGCGCGGCTATCGCGAGATTGCTGGCAAGGGCGAGACCGTTGGTGCCCAGCCACAACATCAGACTGATGCTGAGCATGAGATTGAGCAGGAACGCGCCGAAGCCGACACGCACGGGTGTGACCGTGTCCTTCAGCGACTGGAACGCCCGCGTGACCAGGGTCGAATAGGCGTAAAACGGCAGACCGAAACAGAAGATCGCCATCACCGGCACCATCGCCTCAGTGTCGCGGGGATCGAATTCACCATGCTGGAACAGCAGCCGCGTGATCGGCTGCGCGAGCAAGAGGAGCCCGAGCGACGCCGGAACGGCGATGTGCATCGTGAGCAACATCGCGCGGTGGTAGGCCTTTGCCATCCCGGCATGATCGCCGCGGACCGCCAGGCGCGAGATCAGCGGAAACGTCACGGTCGACACGGCCAGCGTGAACACGCCGAGGGGCACCTCCATCACGCGGTTCGCGAGGTAGAGCAACGTCGCGGCGGACTCGTTGTGCCCGAAGGCAAGGCCGCGCGTCGTGAGGATGTTGATCTGGAAGATCGCCGCGCCGAACAGGCCCGGTCCCATCAGGCCGATCAGCTCGCGCAGACGCGGGTTGATCTGAAAATCAAAGCGCGGCCGCCAGCCCTCGCGCCACATCGCCGCGGCCGGCAGGAGAAACTGAAGCAGGCCACCGACCAGTGTGCCACCACAAAGCCAATACATGCGGCCAAGCGGCGTCGACGCAAACAGGTAGCCGCCGCCGCCGAGCCCGATGATCATCGCCAGGTTCAGGGCCACCGGCGTCGACGCCGGCACGAAAAACCGTTCGAGCAGGTTGAGCGCCGCGCTGAACGCCGCCGACAGGCAGATCACGATCATGTAGGGAAAGAGGATCTGTCCGAGATGCGCGCCCAGCCGCCAGCGGTCCGCCAGGCTGGCGAACAGCGGAACGAGCCCCATCAACGCGATGCCGAGCAGGACGAGCCCGCCGGTTACCACGAGGAGCCAGCTTGCGATCTTGTTGAGCAGGGCAAACGCGGCCGGTCGGCCGCCGGCCTCGAGTTCCTCGTTGAGCGTCGGCATCATGGCCGCGGTCAGTGCGCCCTCGCCCAGCAGCCGGCGAAACAGGTTCGGCAGCATGAACGCGGTGACGTAGGCCGAATTCAGCGCCGTCGTGCCGAATGATGCGGCGGTGAGCATGTCACGCGCGAGGCCGAGCAATCGGGACAGGATCGTGGCGCCCGACACGGCGCCAATGCTCGCGAGGTTTTTCGACACGCCGGGATTCCACCCGTCCTGACCGGGCACGCGCAAGGCTGATGCGACGGGAGATGAACGGGACGCACGACATTTGACCGCGATCGCGCCTGCCATGCTGATTGACGGGGGAAACCGGCGCTTGCAGGCTTCCCCGCGCATGGCACTTGTGGACAGCCTCGTGGCGAAATTGCAGCGGCACCCGAAGCGTTTCGTCTTCGCGGAGGGGAGCGATCCGCGCATCCTGCAGGCGGCGCGTCAGGTGGTGTATCGGCGCATGGGCATTCCGCTGCTGCTGGGCGACCGCCGTCACATCAAGGCCATGGCCCAGCGGCTCGACGTGAGTCTGGAAGGCTGCCGGTTGATCGAACCCGACCGCAGCGAGGACCTGGAAGGGTTTGCCGTGGAATTGGAGCGCCTGCGGGCAGGCAAGGGCCTGAAACGCGAGGAGGCGCGCGCGCTGATGCGCGACAATGCCTACTTCGCGACCATGATGCTCGCGCAGGGGCAGGCTGATGCGCTGATTTCGGGCGCGACCGCCACCGCCTCGAGCGCCCTGCGGCCGCTCTTCCAGATCATTCCGCGACAACCCGACGTGAAGACCGCGTCCTCGCTCTTGATCCTCGACCTGGAGGCACGCGACGTGGGCATCGACGGGGTGCTGTTTCTCGCGGATTGCGGCGTGCTGCCGGAACCATCGGTCGAACAGCTCGCCGACATCGCGGTGACGACCGGAATGCTCGCACACCACCTGACCAACACCACGCCGCGCGTGGCGATGCTCAGCTTCTCGACCAAGAGTTCGGCGGCGCAGCATCCCTCGATCGAGCGCGTGCGCGCCGCCACCGCCCTGGCCCGCGACAAGGCCCGGGCCCGGCAGACGCCGATGACCATCGACGGCGAGATGCAGGTGGACGCCGCGCTCGACCCCGCGACCGCGATCACCAAGTCCGTCGGCGGCGAGGTCGCGGGCAAGGCCAACGTCCTGATCTTTCCCGATCTCAACAGCGGCAACATCGCCTCCAAGCTCGTACAGATTCTCGCCGGCGCCAACGGCTACGGTCAGATCATCACCGGTCTCACCAAACCGGCGGCCGAGATCAGCCGCGGCGCCAGCGCCCACGACATCCTGGGCGCCGCCGCGATCGTCGGTTGCCAGGCCACGGACCGGCGGCTCCTGTTTGGCACGACATGATCCCGGAAGGTCCTCCCAGTTCGTCCACGCCGCGCAAGGAACTGCTCACGCGGCCGGTGAACCGTGTGACCAAGCGTATCTTCATCGCGGCGACGCGCATGAACGATGGCAAGACGACGACCTGCCTCGGCCTGTTCGAGGCGCTGCGCAGCCGGCTCATCTCGCGCATCGGGTTCATCAAGCCGGTGGGCCAGCGCTATCTCGAGGTCGACGGCCACCTGGTGGACGAGGATTCGTTCCTGCTCGACCAGATCTTTCACGTGCAGGTGCCGATCGAGAGCATGAGCCCGGTGACGATCGACGCGACCTTCACGCGCCGCTACCTCGAGGCGCCGGAGCAGCACCGCGGCGCGATCATCGACCGCATCTGTCGCGCGTTCGATCGCGTGTCCTGGGAAAAGGACTTCACGATCATCGAGGGCACCGGCCACGCGGGCGTGGGCGCGGTGTTCGATCATTCCAACGCCAGCGTCGCCCACCTGCTCGATGCGAAGGTGATCCTCGTGACCCAGGGCGGCATCGGCCGGCCGGTGGACGAGGTGGCGCTGAACAAGGCGCTCTTCGACAAGGAAGGCGTCGAGGTGATCGGCGTCGTCCTGAACAAGGTCGAACCCGAGAAGATGCCGCTCGTGACGGATTACGCGGGACGCGGACTGCGCAAGCTCGGGGTGCCGTTGCTCGGCGTGTTGCCGATCCAGAAGATGCTTTCGGCACCGAACCTTTCGCAGGTGGCGGAGGAAATCGGGGGCCGCTGGATCAATGCGCGTGAACAGGGCATGAATGAACGCGTCCTGCGCGTGATCATCGGCGCCATGACGGCCAAGGGTGTCCTCGATCACATGCTGCCGGGCGTGTTGATCATCACGCCGGGCGACCGCGACGACATCATCCTGGCCGCGATCGGCACCGCCGGCGTTTCCGGCCAGCGCGGGATCTCCGGCATCATCCTCACGCAGGACATCCTGCCCCACCCCAAGATCCTCGAGCTGCTGGCGCAGACCAACATCCCCGTCATTGCCGCGAGCGCCGACAGCTACGTCGTCACCGCCCGGGTCAACAACATGACGGTGAAGACGCAGCCGCAGGACAAGGACAAGATCCCGGTGATCAAGCGGCTGATCCAGGATCACGTGAACCTGGATCTGCTGCTGCGGTCGTTCTAATGTTGCCGAGCAGGCGCCGGGCATTGCCTCCAAGCACGGCCGCCATGTCCTCCGGCACGAGCGGCGAAGTCCGCACCGCCTGCACGAGTCGCACGAGCTCCGGCTCCGTCTGGACACGCGGGTACACCAGCAACGGATAGTCCGAGCCGAACAGGATGCGTTCCGCGCCCGCGATGGCGGCCGCCGCGGCATAGACCCGCCGGTCGTACAACAGCGGCGTCGCGGCCGTGTCGTAAACCGCGTTGGCGAGCGCCCGCCGGCAGCGGGGATTGAGCTCGTGCAAGGCGAGTCCGCCGCCCCAGTGAGCGAGGATCAGCCGCAACACGGGCAGGCGTTCGGCAAGCGTGATGATCTCATCGAGCGGCGTTTCGACGCGCCCGGGAAACCAGCGTGAGGCCGGATCGGTGACGTGGAGGTTCACCGGCCACCCTAGTTCAACCGCGAGACTGAACACCTCGAGCCACGCGGGATCGAGCGGCGAACCGCCGACGGCACGTGGACACAGTTCGCCCAGTCCCAGAGAGCCGGCTTCGGCCGCCCGGCGGATCTCGTCGAGGGCGGTCGGGCCGGCCGCCGCCTGCACGGTCGCGAATGCACTCAGGCGATCGGGATGCGCCCGCACACAGGCTTCGTGATAGCGGTTGTGCCATACGCAGGTCTCGTGGTTTTCCCAATACCAACCGAGGAGGATCGCGCGTTCCACGCCCGCGGTATCCATGTCGCGCAGGAGCCGGTCGGCATCCGCCCATCCCTGACGCACCCGCCGCGCCGGATCCGGCGTAACCAGCGCCAGCCAGTTCGGTTCACGCATGCGCGTGGCCCAGGCCGCCGGATCGCGGGTCACTTCCGTCGGGTAGAGATGCACATGGGCGTCGATGATGCCGCCGGGAGCCAAAGCCATGGCACGGACATGGCGCAGGGCGGCGAGAAAGTGAAAGTGAAAGTGAGCGACGTCTCCCTCCTCGCGGAGCAGGGCCACGGCTTGCAGGTGCCGGTTGCCAAGCTCCGTGAACGTGGTAGCAGTCGAACCGGCCGCGCCCAACGTCGCGTCCTTCATCATGTCTCCGAAATCTCCCCCCTCGCCCGCCTTGCAGCCTGCTTCCGCCGGAACGGTTCCCGGCAAGGGCAGCGTCGACCTCGAGGGCCTGGTCCGGCTACTGCAGGACGCGCCAGGCGCGGTGCACGAGATGATGGCCGTGCACGACCGGCCCCTTTTTGGGACGACGTTGTTTCTCGCCCGCTGCACGCTGGAGACGCGTTTCGGCCGGTTCAGCGCCTATATCTTCGAAGACATCATCGACAAGCACTACATCATCGCCCTGGCCCACGGCGATATCACCGGCGCCACCGAACTCTACACCCGGCTGCACTCCTCCTGCGTGACCAGCGAAACCCTGCGCGGGTGCGACTGCGATTGCGTGCAACAACTCGAGGGCGCGATCAAGGCCATCGCGGAAAAGGGCACGGGCATCCTCTTCTACCTCATGCAGGAGGGCCGCGGCGTCGGTTACGTGGGCAAGGCGCGGGACCGCATGCTGGTGCAGGCGTCGCTCGACCGGATCTCCACTTTCCAAGCCTATGACTGCATGGGACTGCGCAAGGACCATCGCAACTACGAGAACATCTCGCACATCTGTCACCTGCTGGGGATCAAGGCGGGATTCATTCTTCTCACCAACAACCCCGACAAGGTCACGGCGATGGAGAGCCAGGGGCTGAAGGTCCTGCGCACCGAGACGCTTGAATTCGAGCCGTCACCATTCAACCTGTCTTATCTCACGTCGAAGGCCGCGGCCGGGCACATCCTCAAGCGCCCGGCCACCAGCCTCGTCCGCAGCGCCCTGCCGCCGGAGCCGGTCGTGCCGTTCAAGCCGCACGCGCTGCCCTACGCCCAGCGCTTCATCTACTCGGCGAGTTACTTTCTGCCGGTGAAGCCGGTGGACAACGAGATCGTGCTGGCGAGCGCCGAGTTCAAGGCGCTGTTCGATCCCCGCTCGGCCGAGCGTTACATGGCGGGTTCGCAGCCGCTGGTGCGCAGTTACGAGCTGATCCGCGACAACCGCTTTGTCGTGCGCATCGACGGGGGCCGCATCGCGGAATTCAAGCGCGAGTTTCCCGACGATCCGATCGCCGAACTGCTGACGACTCCGTATTGGTTTCGCGTGCACGTCTACTTCGACCTCGTGACGAGCCAGGAATTCGTGGTGCTCACCTACGGGCATCCGCGCATCCATGACATTCCCGTCGTGCGCGTGCACAGCGAATCGTTGTTCAACCGGTTTCCGCTCGTGAGCATGGACAACCGGGACAAGTTCAAGAAATCGGTCCAGCACATCGTTCACTACGGTGTCGGAGCGATCGTCCTGCTCTACTACGATGGACGCGGCGCGGGCTTTGGGGCGTATGCGACCGATCGCATGATGACGGAACGCGGTTTGAGCCTGTCCAGCGACGAATCGTATCGGAAGCTGGGGGTCTCCTACGACAGCCGCGACTACGAGGCGTGCATGCAGCTGCTGCGCCATCATCTGCCCAACGAGAAGATCCAGATGGTGATGAACTCCCCCTCGAGCCTGGTGCGCAAAAAGGAATATTCGACCGCGCTCAACGACCATCACATCGACGTGGAAAAGTGGATCTTTCTCGACGAGGAATCCGTGGCGGAATGAACCGGGAGTCATCCCGGACGGAATTCGTGACGGGATGGCTGCACCGTGCCGCCCGACCTCGGGGATCCTCTCCGTGCGGGGTCCGGGTTTTGGCGCCAGTTCGGGACGGGGCGAAACTGAGGCTCGAAAACGCGGAGCACATCCTTTTTCATCTGCCGCCCGCTTGGTCGACGACCGCGCCTGCCGATATCCAGGCGTGCCGCGATTCCGTCCGACCCTCCCCCCATGCTCCTGGCTTCACCCTTCCGACGACCGATGAACTCACGTGCACTCGCGCCGCGGGTTCTCGCGGTGGCAACCGAACAGGAAATGCGGGACTTCTTTCCCAACGATCTTCTCGGCACCCTGCGGGGTCTCGCGGGCGACTTCGCCGTGACGGAGCCTGATTCTCGGGAAAGCCTGGACCTCGGACGGCTTTTCGAACGGGTGCACCCCGACGTGATGATCGCCAGCGAAAGCACGCCAGCTCTGCCGGTGGTCCTGACGCCCGGGCTGCGCTACGTCTGTTGCCTCGCCTGTTCGGTGCGACGAATTGTGGAGCGACATCATCTCGAGCGGGGCTTGCTGGTGACCAACTGGGGACCCTCGATCAGCCGCACGGTCGCCGAAGGCGCACTCATGCACATCCTCGCCTGTCTGCGCCGCTCATCGTATTGGGCGGTCGCCATGCATCGGGATGGCGCCTGGAAGTCCCGATCCACCGAGACCGCCTCGTTGTTCGGGCGCACCGTCGGACTGCATGGGTTTGGCAGCGTCGCCCGCGAACTGGTTCGCCTGCTCAGGCCGTTTGGTGTCATGCTGCAGGCGTGGGCTCCGGATCTGGCGCCGGAGGTGAGCCGGACCACGGGCGTGCGCCGGGCCGCTTCATTGGAGGCGCTGTTTGCCGAAAGCGAAATTGTCGTCGAGTTGGCGCCGCTCAATCGTGAAACCGCCGGATGCATCCAGGAGAAACACCTGCGCCGGTTGCGGCCGGGGGCGTTATTCGTGAACGTGGGCAGCGGCTCCGTGGTCGACGAGCAGGCTTTGATTCGCGTTGCCAGGGAAGGCCGTGTGCAATTCGGCCTCGATGTTTTCACCCAGGAGCCCCTCGCAGTGGATCATGCGCTTCGCGGTCTGCCCAACGTTTCGCTTACGCCGCATCTCGCCGGGCCGACCAACGATCGCCGGCGCGATGCCGGTGCCTTTGCGATCCGCAACCTGCGCGCTTACGTCGAGGGGCAAGGACTCGACGCCGTGATCACGCCGGAAATGTACGACGACGAGGCGTAGCCGGGGGGACCCCGGTCGCAGGGCGGGCCCTCTGCGCCCCTGCCGGGACCGGTGAGGTGTGAAGGGGGAATCCGGTCGTGTGGGACACGCAAGCCTGCCTCCTCGGGAAGGCTCAAGGGGCCAGCCCTGCATCGGGCACCGGGAGACGTCATCCCTTGGACTGAACTGGAGAAACCACCTCCATCTCGTCGCCGCCCACACCGGGATGGACCCTGCAGAATGACACCAGGGAGACAACGAGCAACAGCCGCGCCGCGCAACCCGACTTGTGTCCGCCGGGGCGAGGCCTAACGTCGGCGCCACCGCTCATGCCGCCGACGCCCTCTCCGTCTCTCGATCCGCTTGGACACGAGTTGCTGACCAGTCGTCTCGCCCGGATCCCCGAGATTTTGAGCGCCATGGTGCGCAATCCGATCTCCCGTCTGTCGGCTGCCACCCAGACCACGCGTCAGTTCCTCGTCACCGGCACCGGGAGTTCGGAGGCTCATGCGCGTTTTCTCGTTCACCTGCTCAATCGCCACGCACGACGTCCGGCGGAGTTCGTGCCGCTGTCGGCGTTTTGTGATCTTCCATCCGACTTCGGCCGCGGACGCACATTGGTCGTGGTGAGCCAGGGCTTGTCGCCGAATGCGCAGGTCGCGATTGATCGGTATCGCGATTTTGACCACCTCATCGTGTTCACGTCGACGACTGTCGCCGGCGCCGCGGCCGCAGGCAAAGCGGACCGCGCCGCCAAGGTGCGCGAACTCGAGGCCGCCGGAGTCGAATTTGTGCGCAGTCCCCTGGAGGAGGAATACGCGACGCTGATCCGGTTTGTCGGACCGCTCGCGGTCTATGTCAGCGTGCATCAGTTCGTCCGCTGTCTGGCGCCCGATGCGTTGGCGGCCCTCGAGGAGGACGCCCTCACCCGGATGCTGACAGCACGCGTGCCCGCGCAAGTGGTGGAACGCTTCATCGTCCACACCGATGAATTCCGTCGCGGCTTTTACCTGTTGGCCGGCGCCCCGCTGTGCGAATTCGCACAAAACCTGAGCTACAAATTCCTCGAAGGGCTGTTCTGGTCGGCGCCCGTGATTTGGGATTTCCTGCAGTTTGCGCACGGGCCCTTTCAAGAAGTGACCTTGCAGCCGCGGCCGGTGGTCATCCTCCAGGGTCCGGGAGGCACGGAATACGATCTCGCCACGCGCACGCGCCGGATGCTGGCGTCAGCCAACGTGCCCTGCATTGATCTGGCGACCGCCACCCCCGCGCCGCTCTGCGTGCTGGAATACGAGGCGGTCTTCAACGACCTCGTCGTCCAACTGATCCGTCAGCTTCGCGTGGACCAGCGGCAGTGGCCGAGCAAGGGCAAGGACGACCCCTTGTACGGGTTCTTCCGCGTGGGTTGATGCGAAACATCCTCGCCGCGGCCAGCGCCGGACCCGAGTCGCATCACCGCTCGCGCCGGACTTCGGGTTTGGGCCGTCGCGACCGGCGAATGACCGGGATGCAAGATCCGGCGGTCCGGCCCGGCCAATGCATCAAGATGCGAAAAGCCGGCCTGCCGGGAGTGGCCACACGCAACCGCGATCGCTCGTGGTTCCAAGGCTCCGCGTCGGGATGTTCACTTGTCGCTTGTTTGCGATGCGCCGGCCACGCAACGTCCGGCGGCACGCGCCATGTTGCCGCTCTTCGACGTCAATCCCACCCGCCGGCGGCCGGCGATGGTCGTGACCATCATCCTGGCCAACTTCGTCCTGCTGGTCATCGAACTCAGCCAGGGCTCACCGGCAGCCATGGAGGAATTCGTGCTCACGTGGGGGCTCGTCCCGGCGGCGCTTTGGCATCATGCGAACGCACAGGTGTGGCTGACACCGCTCACGTCGATGTTCCTGCATGGCGGCTGGCTGCACCTCGTTGGCAACTGCTGGTTTCTCTGGGTGTTTGGCAACAACGTCGAGGACCGTCTCGGTTCCGTGCGGTTTGTCTTCTTCTATGCGCTGAGCGGTCTGGCTGCCGCGGCTGCGCAGGTGGCGGTCGCACCGCATTCCTTGTTGCCCATGATCGGCGCGAGCGGCGCGATCTCCGGTGTCCTCGGAGCCTACATGCGATACTTCCCGCGCGTTCCCGTGTTTACCCTGGTGCCGTTCGTCATTCCCGTCCTTCCGGTCCCGGCATTCGTGTTCACGGGACTCTGGTTTGTGTTTCAATTCTGGCAGGGCACGGGTTCGCTCTTTTCCGGAGCCATGGATGGCGGCGTGGCCTGGTGGGCGCACATCGGCGGTTTCCTCGCCGGGTTCTGGCTCGCCGGCGCGCTGCAACCCGCCCGACGGCGCTGAGTCCGCCACCGCCGTGCGCTTCGACGTTGCTGTGACGCAGGCTGCTCCCATGCTGCAGCACATCCGGATTCCTGCTCGCTGAATCCCGACCAACATCCTCGGTCATGTCCGACACCCCGCAAAATCCCGCAAATCGTCGCCGGCTTATTGTCCTGGCTACCGCCGTTCTGATCGGTGCGCTGATCCTGCTTTTCGCCGTCGAGTGGGGCTCCATCGTCGGGCCCAAGCCCGAACCGGCACCGGCGGCCCCTTCGTCGGAGACGCAACCGTAGACGTGGGGAGACGATAGTCTGGTCCTGGGGCCAAGACTTACGTCGTCAGGTTTGGAGGCGGCCACTCCCGTCGCGCGGTCGGGCTGCCGCACGTCCGGCGGGCCCGCCACGCGATCCCATCGTTCACGCGAGAGTTGCGACGGAATCGCCCTCGATGAGCTTCGGACGCACGCCAATGCTCACGGCCGGACGTTCCCCCGCGTGATCCAACCGCCAACGCAATTGATCGATTGCCCGACGGCCGATTTCGTCCGCCTGGATGTCAATCGATGCAAGACGCGGCAGGATACCCGCGACAAGTCCGCGTTCCTGGCGCATGGAGAAGACGCTGACATCGCGGCCCACTGCGATGCCGCGCCCGTGAAACGCCGCGTAGAGCTGAAACGCCACATCGTCGCCGGGGACGACGACGACAGTCGGACGTTCCCCTCCACCTTGCGCAGCCCACTCCTCGACGAGGGGCACGACCTGGTCCTTCGTCGCCCGAAGATCCACCGGCCACACCACGGGTTCCGCCGGCCGGCTTTGGACCACGCGAACGGAAAGCTCGCGCGACGTGCCGAGCAGGCCGAAGAGCGGCGCGAGGTCCAGTGCCTGCTTCCGCGCGGGTACCGGATCGAAGAACACGACCCGCCGGTGTCCTTTGCGCCGGAGGTAATCGGCCGCGAGCACACAAGCCGCCTCCTGGTCGGACCCGACAAGGTCGCCTTGCGCACGATCCGGACGAGACACGAGCCAGACGTGCGGCAGGCGTTCGATGGCCTCGATGAATTCCGGCGTGGCGCAATCTCGCAGATCACCCGCGATCGGCGCCCGCAGGATGAGACCATCGACCAGGCTGCGGGTCATGAACAGCGGCACGCGATCGGCCCCCGGCAGGCTGGCTCGCATCAGGTTTTCATTGCCGGAAGCGACGAGCCGTTCCATGGCCCGCAAGGCCTCGGCAATGATCGGAGGTTCCGTCTGCGCCTCCGGCGCACCGACAAAAAGCACGCCAACATTGCCGCGGTGGGCGGCGCGTTGGCGGCTGCGATCCACGCGTCGGCGGCGCCGGCGCAAGGGACTGTACTCGAGCCGTTCGACTGCTTCGATCACCCGTTGCCGGATGTCAGCGCCGACCAGTTCGGGCGTATTGAGGACGCGGGAGACCGTACCGACCGCAACGTCAGCCGCGATGGCTACGTCCACGACAGTAGGTTTCGCCCGCGGTGTTTCTGTATGGGGAGTTTTCATGAACAAGATTCGGCGAGCGGGAGTGGCTCGCGCGAACAACACCTGAGCTGGCCAAATAACGGTCAAGAACGGGACGAACTTCAACACAATGATGCGCAAGTTTAACACGAGATTTCCAGCGGAACCAACGACCGGGTGGAAACCCGTCGGGCGGTGCGCCGTTTCGCTGAAACTCGAACGGTATTTCCCCGTGGACAAACCCGTGGAACCTCCCCTCGTTGGTCCGCTGTTCATCGCCCATGCCGAAACGTTCCTCGTCTCCGTCCGCTCGCGGTGCGCGACCCGCCGCACCTCCCCCCCCCACGCCCGCCGTACCCACAGAAAATGACGGCGAAGCGCCCCTCGCGCGCCGCTATCGGGACTGGTTTCTCGATTACGCCTCGTATGTGATTCTCGACCGGGCGGTCCCGCATCTTGACGATGGGTTAAAGCCGGTCCAACGCCGCATTCTCCACACGTTGTGGGAAATGGATGACGGGCGTTTCCACAAGGTCGCGAACATTGTCGGTGCGACGATGCGCCTGCACCCGCACGGCGATGCCTCGATCGGCGCCGCCCTTGTCGGCCTGGCCCAGCGAGGGTACCTCATCGAACCGCAGGGCAATTTCGGCAATCCGCTGACCGGCGACGAGGCGGCCGCCCCCCGATACATCGAGGCGCGACTGACACCGTTCGCGCGGGAGGTGCTGTTCAGTCCGAAGGTCACGACCTGGCAGCTCAGCTACGACGGGCGGGCCCGCGAGCCGGTCACGCTGCCGGCGAAGTTTCCCCTCGTGTTGCTGGAAGGCACCGAGGGCATCGCCGTGGGGCTCGCGACCAAGATTCTTCCCCACAACCTGAACGATCTCTGTCGCGCGGCGATCAATCATCTCCAGGGAAAACGGTTTCGCATTTTTCCCGACTTTCCCACCGGCGGCATCGCGGATTTCTCGGAGTACAATGACGGACAGCGCGGCAGCCGCGTGAAAATCCGGGCACGCATCGAAACGCGCAGCAAGCTGTTGCTCGCGATCACGGAACTTCCCTTCGGCGCCACGACCGAGTCGCTGATCGATTCAATCCTGGCCGCCAACGCCAAGGGCAAGATCAAGGTCAAGCACATCGACGACAACACCGCCGGCACGGTCGAACTGCTCGTGCATCTGCCACCGGGGGCCGATCCCGAGCAGGTAACGCAGCAACTCTACGTGTTCACGGCGTGCCAGACTGCCATTTCGCCCGCCGCCTGTGTCATCGACAACGACAAGCCGGTCTTCCTCGGCGTTTCCGAGATTCTCAAGCGCTGCGCCGACCAGACGGTCGCCGTCCTCAAGCGCGAACTCGAGATCCGGCTCGGCGAGCTCGAACAGCAATGGCACTGGGACAGCCTCGAGCGAATCTTCATTGAAGAGAGGATCTACCGCCGCATCGAGAAATCGAAGACCTGGGAGAGTGTGCTTGCGGAGATTCGCGAGGGTTTGAAGCCGTTCGTCAAGAGCCTGCGCCGGCCGGTCACCGACGACGACATCGTCCGCCTCACGGAGATCCGCATCAAGCGCATCTCCGCCTACAACCGGTTCCAGGCCGACGAACAACTGAAGAAGATCGAAGCGGACATCAAGGAGGTGAAACACCACCTCAAACACCTCACCGCCTTCGCGATCCGCTGGTTTGAATCCATCGCCGAAAAGTACGGCAGGCAGCACAAGCGTCGCACCCAGTACGACGAGATCGAGCAGATCAACGCGGCCGATGTCATCGCGGCCAACCAGCGTCTCTACGTCAACCGGAGCGAGGGCTTCATCGGCCTCAACTGGCGGCAGCAGGAGTTCGTCACCGAATGCTCGGTACTGGATGACGTCCTCTGCATCATGGCCGACGGCACCATGAAGGTCGCCCGCGTGGCGGACAAGGTCTTCATGGGGCGCGGCATCATCCACTGCGCCGTACTGCCCAAGGAGGGCGATGCCAACTTCCATACCATGGTCTACCAGGACAAGAAGAGCGGCAAGGCGTTCGCCAAGCGCTTTCAGATCGGCGGCGTCACCCGGGAAAAGCTCTATTCGCTCGTGGCGAGCGAAGGCTCGAAAGTGGTCTGGCTCGACGTCGCGAAGTCGGAAAAGGACCTGCCCCAAAAGGTGCAGGTCGTCCTCAGCGGCCGCTGCAAGGCCCGGGTAAAGGAATTCGACTTCGATCTCTCCGCCCTGAGCATCTCCCACCGCGGCGCCAAGGGGCTGACGGTGACGAAATGGCCGGTGCGCACGGTGAACAAGATCTGACGACTGCGAGCGCGCGGACGGGTTTCGCCGGAAGCTCGCCGGGTGGTCGCGTGCAGGGACGGATCCCGATCGCCCCGGGTAAGGACGCGTGGGCCCACGCTTCCGCGCCGGACGCTCCGGGGGGCGTCCCGACCGGTGATCCGGAGGACGGTCGAGCGGTCATGGTACCGATGACGGCGGGTCCCTAGTCCCGGAAGGCCACCCGGGAATTGTTTGCGAGATACTCATTCACCGCCTGCGAAAAGAGCTCGCCGTAGTCGGCCAGCTTCTTGGTTCCGAAGCCGGTGATGCCGGCCAGGTCTTCCACGGTCGTCGGGTAGTAGCGGGCAAGTTCGCGCAAGGTCACATCGCCGCAGACGATGTAGGCCGGCACACCGCGTTCGTCCGCGAGGCGCTTGCGCAGTTTGCGCAGATGGCCGAACAGAATCTCGTCGCACTCGATCTCCCCGGACTTGCGCGACGTGCGCTTCGCCGACGCCGCCGGTTTCTCCATGGCCTGGGTCAGAATGACGGAACGGCGCGTGCGCAACGTCTCCCCGCCCGCCGCCGTCATCTCCAGCGTCGCAAATTCGCCGGATGACACGGCGAGCAGACCGAGCCGCAAGAGCTCCCGCCCCACCCCGCCCAGGCGGAGCGGGAAAGTTCCCCACCGATGCCAAACGTCGACAGGCGCTGGTGGCCCCACTTGCGAATTTTCTCGGTATCCGCGCCAGTCAGGACCTCGATCACGTGATTCATGCCGACCGCAAAGCCGCTCGCCTGCCGAATGCGATACACGCACGAGAGAAATTTCTGCGCGACGAGCGTGCCATCGTAGGTTTCGCGCGGCTCCAGGCAATTGTCGCAGGCTCCGCAGCCCTCGTGAGGGAACACTTCGCCAAAGTAATGCAGCACCTCGGTCCGTCGACACCGCGCCGTCTCGGCATAGTGCAGCATGGTCTGCAATTGGCGCCGCGCCACCTGTTGCTCCGTCGGATCGCTGATCTCCCCGATGAAGTGCAGTTGTTTCGCGACATCCCCGGCGGAATAGAGCAACAGGCAATCGGCCGGCAGGCCATCGCGACCCGCGCGGCCGGTCTCCTGGTAGTAACCTTCCAGGTTTTTCGGCAGGTCGTGGTGAATGACCCAGCGGACGTTTGGCTTGTTGATTCCCATCCCGAACGCGATCGTGGCACAGATCACCCGCGCCTCGTCCCGGATGAATGCGTCCTGGTGACGACTGCGATCCTCTCCGTCCATGCCGGCGTGATACGGCAGCGCGTTGATCCCCCGTGCCACCAGACCCTGGGCCACCCTTTCCGTCGCCGCGCGCGACGCGCAGTACACGATCCCGCTCTCGCCGTCGCGTTTCTTGACGAACTGAATCACCTGCTGCAGCGGCTGATGTTTCGGCACGACGCGATAGGTCAGGTTGGGCCGGTTGAAGGAAGCGACGAAGACGGCGGGATCGCGCAACTGGACGCGCGCGATGATGTCTTCCCGCACCCGTTCGGTCGCCGTCGCGGTCAAGGCGATGATGGGCGTCTCCGGAAGCAGGGCACGCACGCGGGCGAGCTGGCGGTATTCCGGGCGGAAATCGTGCCCCCACTCGCTGATGCAGTGCGCCTCGTCGATCGCCAAGGCGGCGACGTTCCACGCGCGCAGGTTCTCCTGCCAGTTCTCCAACATCAATCGCTCCGGGGCGACATAGAGCAGGCGCCACTTGCCCCGATGCAATCCCGCGAGCCGTGCCCGGGCCTCTCCCGCACTGAGGGTGGAATTCAGAAACGTGGCCGCAACGCCCGCGGCCTGCAGCTGGTCGACCTGATCCTTCATCAACGCGATCAGAGGCGAGACCACCACGGTGAGGCCGGTTCGCACCAGCGCGGGAAGTTGAAAGCACAGCGACTTGCCGCCGCCCGTCGGCATCAGCGCAAACACGTCCCGTCCCCCCAGCGAGGCCGTGATGATCTCCCGCTGGAGCGGCCGGAAGGCACTGTAGCCAAACGTCGATTTCAGAAGCTGCAGCAGGTCATCCACACGACAAATCCAGTGACTGGACGCGGGTCGCCGCAAGACTTTCGATCGGCACGGGCACGGGTACGCCGCGCCCGAACAGCGTCACGGCTCGAGCGGGCGCAAATCCTCCGGTCGACCGCAGTCGCGCCAGCGACACGAATCCACCCGATGGCCGAGGATCGCCGCGCCATCCGCCGCCAGACGCAGATAGCTGTCGATGATGGAAAAGGACCCCGTTTCCGTCAGTTGCGGCAACAGCGAAGGTGAAATCACATGGACCCCGCAAAATCCGAGCTCGCAAGCGGGCGCGCCGGTCGCTCGCACGATCTCCCTGCCGTGCGCCCGCAGGCGACCAACCAGCTGCAGATCCGCATCAAAGACGAGCGGCCGCGAGGTTGGCCGGCTCTTCACGGCGAGCATCGCCAGAGCGCCGGACGCTTCGTGGGCCCGTACCATTCCGGCGAGATCGAGGTCGCTCAGCACATCCACATTGTGGACCAGGAACGGATGCCCGTCGGAAAAATACCATGCCGCCTGTTTCAGTCCGCCGCCGGTGTCGAGCAGTTCCACTTCGCGTGAGAAGGCGACCGCGAGACCGAGTCCGTGGCGTTGGGCGATGAACGCCTCGATCTGTTCGCCACAATGATGCGTGTTGATGATCACGTCCGTCACCCCCGCAGTCCGGAGGCGCCTGAGCACGTGTTCGAGCAACGTGACGCCCCTGATCTCGACGAGCGCCTTGGGACGTGTGGCCGTGAGTGCGCCGAGACGGGTGCCGCGACCGGCGGCCAGGACCATCGCCCTCATCTGCCTGATGGCGGCACCGTCGGCCGGACCACATCGCGGTGGTGCAGTTCGACATGCAGATTCGCACGCTCCCGCAGCAACCAAGCAAGGTGCGCGGCCCCAAAAACGGAGCGATGTTGTCCCCCCGTGCAGCCAAATGCGACGGAGAGATGCGTGAATCGCCGGCGTTGATAAGCTCTCGATTGCCTGCAGCACCAGTTCCGACGTGCGGGCAAAGAACAACCGCGCCTCCTCCTGTGCCTCCAGCCACTGCCCCACTTCCGCGTCGTCGCCCGCCATCTCCGTAAAGCGGGCCTCGCGACCGGGATTGGGCAGGAGCCGGCAGTCGAAGACGAAGCCCCCCCCGTGACCGGCACGGTCCACGGGCCAGCCCCGCTTGAACGAAAAGCTCTCGATCCGCACGGTCAATGGCATGCTCGTTGGCGCGACGTCGCGCAATCGGGTGGACCGCACAATGGTTTCCAGCACGCCACGCAACGCCGGCAGGGGCGCCGGAATTCGCGAGGAACCCAGCAGGTATTCGAGGTTCCGGATCGCGTAGGGCACACTTTGGAGGAAGTGCGTCTTGCGTTCGTAGAAACCACGGTATCCGTAGGCGCCCATCGCTTGCAGGACCCGAATCAGGGTGAAGCCGTCGAAGAACACCTCAAACTCCGCCCGATTCACCTTCACGTGCCGGGCAAGAGCTTCGAGATACGATTCCAGGAGACGCAGACGAAAGGTTCGCGGCAAATCGGCCTTCGCATCAACCAGGAGGGAAGCGAGGTCATAATGAAGTGCGCCCCGCCGTCCGCCCTGGTAGTCGATGAACCACGGTTCCCCGTCGCGCACCATGACGTTCCGTGACTGGAAATCCCGGAAGAGAAAATACTCGCTCGGCGCCTGCAGCAGGAAGTCTGTCAGGGTGACAAAGTCATTCTCAAGTTCCTGTTCCTGAAAAGGCACCCGGGCGAGCTTGAGAAAGTAGTATTTGAAGTAGCTCAGATCCCACATCATCGACTGCCGGTCGAAACGGGACCGCGGATGACATGCGGCGTAGTCGAGGTCGCGACCGGCCCGCACCTGAATTTCCGGAAGCCAGCGGACGACCCGATCGTAGACCGCCGCCACTGTTTCAGGCACGCCCGCACCGTCACCGCGCAGGCGCTGCAGCATCGCGAAAAGCGTCTCGTCGCCCAGGTCTTCCTCCAGGTAGGCGAGGCCTTCATCGTCGCAAGCCAGGATTTCCGGCACGGGCAGGCCGCAGCCACGGAAGTGACGGGAGAACGAAAGGAAGGCCCGGTTCTCGGCGACATCGGCATTTACGACGCCGACGACCTGTCGTCCCGCTCCCGTCAAACGGTAGATTCGTCGCTCGGAGCCATGCGCACGCAGCGCTGCCAATCTTTCCGGAGCACCGGCAAAGCGCCGGCGAAACAACTCTTCCAGCCTCTTCAGATCAGAAACGTTTTCAGCGGCGCTCACGCTGTCGTCGACTGTGAAACCGAAGCATCCCTTCGGGCCATCCCAAAAGATTCCCGCGGCTCTGGCCTGGTCGGATCTCTCCGCCGGCGGCGCCGGAGGATACCCGGGGGAAAGGAAAGAAGGGCAGGCCTGAAAGGCCCGTTCCAAGGTATCAATCCCTCCGCCGCCCCCGAGACACTCCGGAAAACAGCCGGAGCAGGCTTACCCCGCAACGATTCTATGACCAAACACGTCGAAGCGACCTTTGGGGAATGAACGGAGGGGAACCCAGCCGCGTCCGGAGCCCAGCGTCAGCGCGGAGTCTCTCCCCGCTGCGGCGTGGGAAAGATTGGCATCTGGACCATCGAACTCGCGTCGACTCGGGAGGCGATCTTCTCGGTATTGAGCTGGATTTCCAACTCGGCATTGCGGCGGTCGATCTTGGCCAGCTCCACTTCCCGGCGCAGGTCGAAGGCCTTGCGCTGTTCCGTCTCGCGGGTGCGACGCAGTTCCGCCAGCTTGATCTCCAGATCCGCGCGCTGCTTGCTCAGCTTTGCGGCACGATCCTCGGACTTTTCGGTATCCGCGCGGAGCTTGTCGTCGGCCGCCTTCTGTTCGGCAAGACGCTTGTCGCGCTTGTCTTGTTCCTGTTTCCGTTTTTCCTCGGCGCGGGCCTTGGCCTCCGCGGAAGCCTTCTTTTCCGCCGCCTCCTTGGCGGCTTTTTCGGCCGCCTCCTTGCGTTGCTTCTCCTCCGCCAACCGGTGTTCCTTGGCGACCTCCGCCTTGTAATACACCCCGAAGTAGTAACCTCCGAACGCAACCAGGAGGGCCAGCGGGACGATTAAATAGATGAAACGAGCCATGGCTGAATGGTTCTAAATTGAATGTTCAGTTGGAGTTGGAGCCGCCTTTGCCGCTGGCCGCCAGCGCCGCCTGCTTGGCCTTCTCCTCCTCCACCTTGTTGATCTGCTCCAGGAGAGTCTGCAGACGCTTGGCGTTGCTTTCCGCCATCGGGACGTATTCACGAACCAGGAACTCCTTTTCCTTCTGCAGAGAGGCCTGCTCGTCCTTGGCCCGGTCGACGAATTTCTGTTCCTCCTCGATGTCAGCCTGCAGCCGGCGCACGTCGCGCTCGAAACTCTGGATGTCGCCGTTCGCCTTTTCGTAGCGTTCCCTGAGGCGCTCGCGCTGCTCCTTCATGCGCTTCTCCTCTTCCTCGCGTGCAATACGCTCCGCCTTGCGCCGCTCGGAGTCGGCGATAAGGGCCGCCTGGGTCTTGAGCTGGCGCTCGTGCTCGGCTATTTTGCGCGCCTTCTCCGCATCGAGCTTCTTTTGCGCTTCCACACGGTCGATTGCACGCTGGGCGGGAACGTAGGAGTAGAAGAAGTACACTCCAAAGGCCAGCACGAGGGCCAACGGCAGTCCGAAATATAGCTTGTTCATGATACGGGTCTGATGGGGTGGGAAATCATTGCGGCGCGGCATTTCCCTTGGCCGCCGCCTCCTGGTCCTTCTTTTTCTGCTCCAAGGCGGCGGAAACAACGTCGAGCAGGCCGCGGTAATCGTTGCGTTGGCGGTCATCCGCCAGGTGATCCTTGGCCTTGGCCAGCAACTCGTTGGCCTTGTCGTATTCCTTCTGCTCAAACGCCAGATAGGCGCCAAACAAGGAGACTTGTCCGATATTCTCGACGCCTTTCTTGACTGCAAGGTCCAGATACTTGAGTGCTTCCTCGTTCTTTTGCAGGGCATAGTAGGCATAGCCCGCAAGGCCAGAAAATAGCCGTCCTTCACATGCTTGTCGGCGCGGATGAAGGTGTTGATCGCCTTGAAGTCCTTGTGCAGCTCCTGGTAGGCGTGCCCCAGCATTTCCCAGTGCATCTTGATGGGCTCGATTGACCCGTCATTCAGGCCCTTCTCAAGGATGTCGACCGCCCGGTCGTACTGCTTCATGTTGTAGTAGAGCTGGGCGAGGGCGATGTGCTCGCGCGGCGTGTTCATCGCATCGTAACTGTTGCGCACGCTCGATCGTGAGAGCCGCACGAATTTCGTCGCCCGCGGTCACATACATCGCGAACAACTGGCTCCAATAGGTCTTGTTGCGCGGATTCTTCCGGAGAAGCATTTCCAGGGATTCCGCAGCGTCGCTCCACTTCTCCAAAGTCTGATAACACGCGGCCTGCAGATAGAAGAGAGTCTCGTTCGGCTTGGCGCCGAGCAACAGTCCCTTGTGGATTTCCTGCAGCGCCTGTTCCGCGAGTTTCTTGTCCGGTTTCGCTGAATTCTCCTGCGAGCGTTGCACCATCAACGTGGTGTAGAAGACGTAGGCGTCGGCCGTCGGCGCCGGCGTCTCGGCGAGCCACTCGCGGATATACTTTTCGGCGTCGCCGAGCTTGTCCTCCTGCGCATCGAGCTGGGCGAGGATGTACTTCCATTCCAGAACCTTGTCCTGGGTAAAGTATCCGGAATTGATCACTGCCGTCAGCACCGGGATGGCGGCCGCGTAGTCTCCCTTCGTCTTGCTGTTGCGGGAAAGGTGAATCTGCGCGAAATACAACTGCGTCATCGCCTGGTCGTAGCTTCCAGGCTTGGTTGTCTTTAGGATATCGTTGGCGGCGGCCAAGGCTGCGTCCCACTGTTCGGTGGTGACGAGCTGATTGATTTTCTGCAACGCAGTGGCGACCGCTTCGGAAATCTGGGGGGGCTTCGCTTCAGCCTTTTCGGCCGCTCCCGCCGGGGCAAACACCAGCACCAGCGCCGAACAAAGGACCCACCAACGGCAGAATTTCGCAGTCATCGTGATGCAGGTTTCAGGCACGAGGAAAATGTCGGGCAATGCCCGTCAATTCGATATGTTGAAGACGATCGGCTGTTGCATGCGGGTGTTGACGGCGCGACCGCCCTTCTTGCCGGGACGGAAACGCCATTTCTGGATCGCAGTAAGGGCCGCTGATTCAAATTCCCGGTGACTGGAGTCAACGACGTACGCGTCCCGAACCGTTCCCGTTGTATCCACGATGAAGCCTACCGTGACGGTACCGTTCTGGCCCGCCCGCTTCATTTCGAAGGGATAGGTGGGTTGGATGCGGGTGATCGGCACGGGCCGCTGGTCGAGGTCCTTGAGCTCGAAAAGCTTGCCCCAACCACTACCCGGGGTCGCCCGGTTCGTCGGAATCGTGATCGTGCCCAAGCTCTTCGGTGCTTCCGGCGGAGGGGGCTCGAACTTCATCGTCATCGTACTCACCGGAACCGTCGAGGGAAGGTCCATCAACTGCGGTGGCGCAAACTCCGGCGGTGTTTCGGCTTCATCGCTCTCGACGATTTCAACCTCATCCTCCGGCTCCAACGGCGGCATCTCGACCACCTCGATCTTGTCCTCCACGACCGGGGCCTTTTCCTCGACGTGCTTGGGCGGGTTGAAAGCCAGAACCGCAGCATGCATGCAGGTGGCGACGACGGCACCGATGGCGAGGGCGAAATTCTTCTGCCACAGCGCCCACAGCGCCACACCGGCTGCGAAGACGCCTAACAGGCCGAATCCAAGGGTGATTGAGTCCATGATAAAATCTCCTCCCACGCGTCACGATCCCGAGGGACGGACACGCGTTTCCACGGATACTTTTTCAATCCCAATCTCGCGCACCAGATCAAGAAGTTCAACTGTCGGTCCGAAAAGCGCAAATTGGTCGCCGGCGATGAGGACGCGGGGATCCGCCTCGACCTGCTTGAGACCGGCCAGCCGTTGCTTCACCTCGTCGAGCGTGACGATCTCGCGGTTCCAGAAGTAAGTCCCCGTGTCCGAGACCTGGATGATGACCGGTTCAACATCCGCGGGGTTGGGGTTGATCACCGATTCCGGCAGATCGATGGGAACCGACTGCAGACGATTGAGCGACAGCGTGAACAGCACGAATGTCGCCAGCAGGAAGAAGATCACGTCGATCAAGGGAATGATCTCGATGCGGGCCTTCTTCAGGACGCGCTTTTTGATCGTGGGCATGGATCAGGGAAACTGGGTGAGCTTCACGCGATTCCGTTTACTGCTGCGCCGCCTTGGTGGTTTCGATGTACACCTTGCGGAATCCCGCCTTGCGGACCTCGTCAAACACGTAAACCACCCGGCTGAACTCCGCATCCCGGTCGGCATTGATCAGGATCCGCCAGTCGGGATTCCGGATGTGCAATTCGGCGACTCGATTGATGAAGTCCTCCAGCAGGATCGGTTCGTCCATATACCAGGCAATCGTGCCGGCTTTGGTCACGCTGATCGTGACCGTCTCACTGGGATCACGCGGTACGCCGGTGACCGACTCGGGCAATGCGACGGAAACCCCCTCCGACTTGTTCAGCGACAACGTAAACAACACGAATGTCGCCAACAGGAAGAAGATGACGTCGATCAGCGGGATGATCTCAATGCGTGCCCGCTTCCTGCCACCGCTGGAACCACCGGAGCCATGCATGGGAATGATTTTCCGTCAGGTAGGGGAACTTACGCCTTGGCCGCCGACTCGGCAGCTACCGTCCGGCGACTGAATACCGCTTCGAGGGCATTGGCCACGTCTTCCACTTCGTGACGGGCCTCTTCCAGCCGGGCGTTCAGATAATTGAAAGGCAACAGTCCGCAAACGGCGATGGCCAAGCCGCACATCGTGGCGATCAACGCTTCCGCCACACCACCGGTGATGTTTCCCATGGCCGAGGCGAGGTCTCCGGTCAGCGAGGCAAACGTGCCCATCATGCCGGTGATCGTGCCGAGCAGACCCAACAGCGGGGCGGCCGTGATGACGGTGTCGAGTATTGGCAGGCCTTGCGAAAACCGGGTCAGTTCGCGGGCCGAGGCACGAAGAAACGCCTCGCTGAAGGCGCCCTCGTGTTCGGCGAGTGATGAGACCATGATGCGGGCCAGGTAGTCATTGCTCGAACGACCCAGCTGGATTGCGGCTTCGATGTTACCGGACTCGACCTGCGTGATCATCCGCTCGACGAGGTCGGGATCGCGCCGTTGCGCTTCCCGCACAACGAAGATGATGCGCTCGATAGTCACCGTCAGACCGACGAATGAAACGAGGATGATCGGCCACATCATGATTCCGCCGGCCCGAAAGAGCTCAAGCGGACTCTTACCCATGATAAAACCCAGAATTTCGGGCTGCATAACGATTTCGATGAAGAGGTGGTTTGGTGGGAGAAAAATCTTCAGGCAGTTGGGTCACACGGGTTTTGCGTGCCTGATCGCCGCCTGCCCGGCGCGCCCCTTGGCGTACCTTCGGCGATCATGCGGGCTGCTGCCTCCGTCTGTAAACCCATTGAGGTGGTCTGTCGCGCCATCGCTGTCAACCGGACAGATGAGAGCCCAATGCCAAACGGAGTGGCGTTTACTCCTCCGGTGGAGCGCGACCTGGCTGGGCAAACGCCGTGAACACGACGATTAATGACGACATTTCTTAGGAGAAAAGAATCTCCACCCTGCCTGCCGGCCCAGGTGCCGGTCGTGCCCGAAGGAGATTTCACACGCCGCTGCGCACGCCGCGAAGGACCATCGCGACGGAGACATGAAAGAGGCGGTCATGCTGGGGTTTGGGACAGACACACGTGCAGCCGAACACCGGCGCGCGAAAGAATACGTCGCGGCCGCCATCAAGGATTTGCCACTTGCAGCAGAAAGACCTGGGGCACGCTGCATGGAGTGGCTGTGGTGTGATTCGGGGAGCACTTAAACTGGGATAGACTGGGCAAGCATTCGTTGGGCCGCGCGCCCGTCAACAACGCAATACGCAAAAAGCGCGAATTCAAATCATGGCAGCGCATCGCCACCGCCCGCTTATCGCGGGCCAACGTCGCATTGTCGCGCGCCGCGGCCTGATTCACAGCGCGGGGAGTTCCTGCCGTTGCGCAAGGGGGCATCGGCTACCTGACGCTTCAAAGGCTGATGCGTTACCGCGTTCCTCAAGCCCTTCCGCCAAAGCCGCCGCCACCTGGCGTCAGGATCACCAACTCGTCACCGACCAGCAGATCGGCTTGGGCGCAACCCGCCAGTTCCTCGTGCACACCGGAAGCCCGGGCGATCCCTGCCCGGCCGGGCGCACCCGCCGACCCTCCATCCATTCCCGGCGGTCCGCTCCCTTGCCGCTGCGCCAGAATCGAAACGAAGGCTGGTGCAAGAAAGCGCAACCGGCGCTCGATGCCTTCTCCACCACGCTGTCTTCCGCAGCCTCCGGAACCGGCCCGCACGGCAAAACGCATGACGCGCACCGGCAGCCGGACCTCCATCACTTCCAGATCGGTCATCGCGGTATTGGTCATATGGCTGTGGACCGCATCGCACCCGTCAAACCCGGGGCCCGCACCCGTGCCCCCTCCGATGGTTTCGTAATAGCTGAGACCGGCGATACCCAGGGTAACGTTGTTCATCGTGCCTTGACTGCATGCCGTCAGTCCCAGAGCAGAAAGCAACACATCGACGATGCGCTGGCTGGTCTCGACGTTCCCGCCGGCCACCGCCGGACACGCCTCAGGATCAGATGGAAAGTCCGGTGACAGGATTCCAAGTGGGACGATGAGCTCCACATCGCGCAACAGGCCTTCATTCAGCGGCAGGCTCCGCCCCGCCAAAAGCCGCAGTACATATAGGAGGGCGCTGCGGACGATGGCCGGCGTCGCATTCAGATTTCCGGGATGCACGGGGCTTGAGCCGGTGAAATCAACCCGCAGCCGCGGACCCGGCGGTCCGGAGGTGACGTGCACTCGCAGGATGCTTCCATCGTCGAGGCTGTCTTCCGCCCACCAAGGCCCCCCCGGCAGGCGTTCGAGCGCCGTTGCCAGCGCGTCCGCCGCACGCAGGCGCAACCCTGCCATGTAGCGCTCGATGCACATCGCCCCGTGACGAACTGCCAGGGCGCGCAGATTCTCTGCGCCGCGCCGCACCGCGGCGAGTTGCGCGTGCAAATCCGCGAGGTTCTCGTCGACCAACCGCGAGGGAAAAGGACCGCTTTCGAGCGTCCGGCGCATTCCCGGCCAGTCCGTCTCGCCCTGTCGGACGAGATAACGCGGTGCGATGACGACACCCTCCTGCGCAAGGCAGCACGCTTCCGGCGACATTGACCCAGGACGCAAACCGCCGATTTCGGCGTGATGCGCGCGGTTGGCGACGTAGCCGAGCAGCCGATTGTCGGGATCGTGCACGGGCGCCACCACCGTGACGTCGGGCAGATGGGAACCCCCAAATGCCGGATGATTCGTGACGACGACGTCGCCCGGCCCAAGCACGATCCGCTCGCACAGCGTACGCACACAGAGTCCGAGTGCACCAAGATGGACCGGAATGTGCGGGGCGTTCGCCACCAGTTCACCTTTCGCATCGAGCAGGGCGCAGGAAAAATCGAGCCGTTCCTTCACGTTCACGGACAATGCGCAACGCTGCAGCATGCCTCCCATCTCTTCGACCAGGGCCGAGAACCGGCACGTAAAGAGTTCGAGTTCGATCAGCTCCGAACCCGCCGCGCGGCGATCAAGGCTTTCGCCCACGCGGGACAACCGGATGGTGCCCGCAGTCCCCACGCCGGCTTGCCACCCCCGAGCCACGAACAACGTGCTGAACTGGTCGGCGATCAACCGTGGGCCCGCGAACCGGTTTCCCGCCCGAAGCTGGTCACGCTTCACCGTCGCCCGGGAAGGGAGCACCACCGCGTCAGCAATGAATTCCTCACGCCCAGGAATGTTGGGTACGCCGGAGACGACCACCCGCGCCACGACGACTTCCACCGATCGAGCGGCAGGCACGTAGCCAAAGCGGGCCTCGTGCGCCACGCGAAATCGCGTTTCGATTCCCGTGAATGGTCGTGCCTCGATCACGAGGCCGGATTCCTGTCCGACGAAGCGCAACTCGAGTTCCGCTCGCCGAATCCTTGCGCGGACGGGATCGACGCCGTCCTCGCCCAGTTCCGACCTCGCCCGATCCTCGAGTTCATCAAACCAACTGGCGAGCTGCGGGCGGGCGACATCGAGTTCCATCAGGATCTGGCGCTCGGCAAACCGTTCGGGCACCGCCTCGCGCAGACCGGCTGCGCTCAACAACCCGGAGTCGGCGGGGAACAAGATCGTCCGCACACCCAGCCGTTCCGCAACGGCACACGCGTGCAGCCCCCCGGCGCCGCCAAACGCCACCAGCACATGCTCCCCCGGATCGTAGCCTTCGCGCACGGAGATCCGACGAATCGCCTCGGCCATGCGCTCGTCAGCTATCGCGAGAAATCCCTCGAGCGCCTCGTCCCGCGCCGCAGCCTTGCCGCAGTGCTGCCGGACCTGTTCGAGCACCTCCACCAAACGTTCTTCCGCCGCCGGGACTGAAACAGGGACCGCAAAAGTGGAGGGATCAAGTCGACCCAGGAGCAGGTTGACATCCGTAAGCGTCAGCGGCCCTCCGGCGCCGTAGCACGCCGGCCCGGGAGCCGCGCCCGCACTCTCCGGTCCCACGACAAATGCGGCGCCGTCAAACCGGCAGATGGAGCCACCTCCGGCCGCTACGCTTTCCACGCGCAAGGCGGGAGCGAACACCCGCGCATGGCCGACTGTGTGTTGGAAACGATAGTCGAAATCCCCCGCCCATCGCGCGACGTCGGTACTGGTTCCGCCCATGTCGAATGAAAGCACCCGATCGAGTCCGGCCGCGCGTGCGACGCCGGCCGCACCCGCGACACCACCAGCGGGTCCGCTCAGCAGACTGTCCTTCGGCCGATAGGCCGCACGGCGCACCAGGCCGCCGGCGCTGGTCATCACGAAAAAACGTGCCGCATCCACTTCACGGGCCACGCCGTCGAGATAGCCATCCATGACTGGCGCCAATACCGCATCCACGACGGTGGTCTCCGCGCGCGGCACGATCCGGATGAATGGCGCCAGTTCCGCCGAAAGGGAAACGTGGGAAAATCCGAGTTCGCGCAACACGACCGCCACCGCGCGTTCATGGACGGGGTTGCGGTAGCTGTGCAGCAGCGCCACCGCCGCCACGTCCACCCCCTGGCGTCGCACCGCCGTCGCCGCCTCACGCAGGGACGCGACTTCCAGCGCCTGCACAACGCTGCCGTCGGCCGCCAGGCGTTCCTGGACCTCGACCACGGGGCCGTGCAAGGGCGGCGGCTTTTCTACCCGCAACGCAAAAAGGTCGGGGCGGCGCTGGTCGCCGATGCGCAGGAGGTCCGCAAATCCCGCCGTCACGAAAAACGCGACGGCCGCTCCCCTGGCCTCGAGCAGCGCGTTGGTTCCGCGAGTCGTGGCCAGCCGCAATTCCGCCGGCGGCAGCTTTTCGGACAGCGCCGTGCCCGTGACAACGCGCATGGCGAGCACCGGCGCCTCCTCGTCGCCAAACCCGTCCACCACGTCTCCGGTTTCCCACGACCCGCGGGCGCCTTCCATTATTGTCAGGCGCGTTTCCATATCCTGATGGCACGAGAGCAACACCGCCGTTTCGAAACCGTCCCGCAACCGGCGAAGCCGGTAGCCGGCGAACCCACCATCCGGCATGGCTGGGAATCCGCGAACGGCAAGCACCCCGTCGGCACCGATCGCCGTTACGTCACCACGCACGGCGCCGCTCGAGAGGACCTTGAGCCGCCGCGGTTCACCCTGCGGTGTTTCCGCCAGACAATCGGTGAACGTACCGCCGGTATCGATCCAAAAACGCCAGCCTGCCATGGTCGCCATCAGTTGCCGGCGTTTTCCCGGATGCCGGCGCCGTCGTCAATTCCGCCTCTGGACCTTTGCGTCGATTCGTCGCCTGGCGGCGACCCGCCGGTGCCGGAGTGACCCACCCGCGCTACGGGAATCGCCCCCATCCCCGGCAAGGTCCTGGAGGGACGCCCGTGGCATGTTTTAAGCGAAACGTGTGGGTTGTCGAAAATAAAAACGAGGCCGTGATGCCAGACACGCCAATCACTCTCGAGTCCGCCATGGATCCCACGCTGAACTGGGCTCTCTCTTTTGCTCGCGGTTATTGCGAGTTGGGGATGGTTGCCAGTGCCGCCCGGGAACTCGACAAACTGCCGTCTGCCCACCGCGAACATCCGGAGGTCATGTCACTGCGGAGCCACATTCTTCTGGCCCGCCGGGAATGGCCGAAGGTGGTGGAACACGCCCGCCACGCAGTGCGGCTCTTCCCCGAGGAACCCGAGTATTACGTCCACGCCGCGACCGCGTTCGACATGCTTGGGCTGCACGAAGAGGGAAAACGGGTCTGGCAGGCCGCGCCCGAGACCGTACGCTCGTCAGGTTTTTTTCACCTGCACGTGGCGCGCTTCGAGGCGCGACTTGGAAACGACACATGCGCCCGGGATCACCTCGCCCGTGCCATTCACCTTGATCCGACGCTGCGCTCGGTTGCGCGACGGGATCCGAGCCTAGCCTCGTTCCTTTCCGACGTCGCCAAGAACTGATTTGCGCTAAAAGACAACGCCGGCCGTGGCGGGTCGAGCGCCGCGACGAACCGCGGGACGCCGGTTCGGGTATCAAGAGGCCTCGCCGCGGTTTTCCACCTTTCCGGGCATCAGGGATTTACCGCACCCTGTGTGATTCCCTTCAGGGGCCCGTGGTGATTTGCGAAAAAATCGTTCGGCTTCTCCAGAAATCAGTGCGCGCCGTCTTATCGCCAATCAGTCGCCGCCGATATGGTGGTCAATCCCATGGAGATCCTCTCCGCCATCGAGAACGAAATCGAACCGCAAAGCCTCCGCTGGGGCCTGCGTTTCGTGCGCGGCTACCTCGAGCTCGGCATGCTTACCGCGGCTGAACGGGAACTCGCCCGCCTGAGCGTCCGCCATCGTTGCTATGCCGACGTGATCGAATTGCGCATCCGCGTGTTGTTCGAACGCGGTCGTTACAAAAAGGCCGCGTGGCTCGCGCGCAGTGCCGCCAAGGTGTATCCCGGGGTCGCCGAATTCTATCTCTACGCCGCGCATGCCTACGAAGCCCTCGACCGGCCCGACCAGGCCAAGGCCGTGTGGGTGTCGGCACCGTCGCTTTTCCACGTTTCCGGAATCTTTCACTATACGCTGGCCCGCTTCGAGGCGCAGTTGGGCAACGACTCCTCCGCCCGCGCCCACATCGCACTCGCGATCGAACTCGATCCCGCCATCCAGCAGCGCGCGGAAAAGGATCCGGGCATGCGCACGCTGCTGAGCGAGACGAACTGATCTCGATCGACGGCGGAAGCCGGCTTGCCAAGGCGGTCCCGACCGCGTGCGATTCCCAGGTGGATTGGGCATCCGTCGACTGGCCGGCTCTCGAGCAACTGCGCGCGGTTTTTCTCGGGCAGGCGCCGTCGCTTCCGGGACCCTACTGGACCGGCCCGTCCCAACTCGCGTCCTACGACTTCACGCTGGGTCGCCGCATCGCCTGGAAATGGGCGGCCGCGCTCGAATCGCTCTTCGCCCGCGGTTGGAGACCGCCGGCCCGGCGACTGGTCGACTGGGGCTGCGGCACCGGAATCGGCGCACGGTCGGTTCTTGCCCACGCTCCACCAGGATCGTTTGACGAGGTGATCCTGTGGGATCACGCCCCCGCGGCCACGACTTTCGCCCGTGATGCCCTGCTTTCCCGCCAGCCGCAGGTCGCCGTGCACGTGACCGATCCCGCCGTCGCCGCACGGGAGCACGCTTTCGTGCTCGTCATAAGCCACGTGCTGAACGAACTCGATTCCCCGGCTCGCGACGCACTGCTCGCACTTGCGCGACGTGCCGCCGCCGTTCTCTGGCTCGAGCCCGGCACACGTGAAGACAGTCGTGCCCTTATCGCCGCGCGGGAAGCTCTGCAGGCCGAATTTCATTGGATTGCGCCGTGTCCCCATGACGCCTCGTGCGGTTTGCTCGCCCCGGAGAACGCCCGGCATTGGTGCCATCACTTTGCGCCGGCGCCGACCGAAGCGTTCACCGAACGCGGCTGGGCGGAGTTCAGTCGGCGACTGGGGGTCGATCTGCGCAGCCTGCCGTACAGTTATCTGGTCGGCGACCGCCGGCCGCCGTCCCGCCCGACCGATCGGGTCCGCCTCATCGGCACGCCGCGCCAAAGTACGGGCCTGATGCGGCTGTTGCGCTGTCGCGAATGCGGCGTATCCGAGATCGAACTGCAAAAACGAACCGCACCCCGGCTCTGGCGCAGTCTCGACAAAGCCCGCCACGATGGTCTCTTCGCCTGGCAGGAATCCGCCGGCCGCATCACCGAGGGAACCGTCGCCCCCATCCACCCGTCCGCAAAAAAGTAAGCCAGTCGGCGCCTGCCCGCACCCTGCATGTCCAAAAACTTGTCGGACAAAAAAAGTGGCGGCCGCCACTTTTTTTGTCCGACCTGGCTTTGGCGCGATCAGGGGCTGTTTTTCGCGAGCATCAGGGCCTGGATCGCATCGACCAATGCCGGGGGATCTTGGGGCGAGAGTATCAGGAGGCGGTTCGGCCATCGGAGGATCACCGCTTTCTGCGGGTCGGTAACGTAGGCGTTAAAGGAACCGAGTTTCCGGCTGCGAAAACGTCCGGCGATCGCGGCAAGCCCGTCGTTGCCGAAAACCTTCCACGCACCAGCCGGGGCCTGCGGGTCCGGCGTGGCGCTGACCAAACCGGCCAATGGAAACGCCTTCGTGAGCAAGCGCCGGACAATTTCCAGGCGGCCGTCGATCAGCCGGTATTCACGGATGCGGGCGAGATACCCGTACATTCCAAAGGAGCCCAGCAACGCCACCGACGCCGCGATCGCCACTCTCCGTTCTTCGTACGTCCCCGGGAGCACCCACGCCAGCACGATCGCAGCCCCAAGGACGACGACGGCGAGCGACGTCGTGACCACCTTCACACGAGTCCCCGGGGCGGCGGGCGCAAAGATCCTGGCACCCGATTCACGAAGGGAAGTCATGAAACGACGAATGCGGTGAACGCGATCCGATCACCCGGCGGTCAGGCTTGCCTTCACCCAGCCACGGGTCCCCTTGTTTCGCACGCCATCGATCATGCGAATTTCGATGCATCCTGTGCCGCGCGAAACAGCGCGAGAACATCGACGAGTCCGGTGAGTGCTTCGGCCACGACGGCTTCCTGCATGGCGACCCGCCCGAGACCGACGCCCTTGAACAGTCCGTGCCGCACGACCGAGGGGGCGGAGCCGGCCCTTTTCGCCACCGCCCAGAACGCCCCCGGATCGGGAAATCCTGCCGCGGGCGCAGCCTCCGCGTAACCGGTCGTGGCGACGGCCAGGTCACTCCCGAATAACTGGCAGGCCCCGATCGCCATCGCGGCGGCGACCGCCGCACTCACCGCCCGGTCTCGCTCCGCGAGTGCCGCATCAACGCCGAGGTGCCGGACCTTCTGGTCAATCGCATAGGCCGTGATGCCACCGAGAAAATAATCCGAAGCGCCCGAAACGCCCCCAATCGCGGCCTGCATGCGCCCGCATGTGATGCTCTCCGCAACGGCGAGCGTCAGCTTCGGCGGACCGAGCAGCAAGGCCGGCAGGTCGGCCAGCGAACGCGCGGGGCGGAAATCGCGACCAGCAGTCACGGGGGCGATTGCTTCCACGCTTTTTCGCGGCTGGCGAAACAAAAGCCCTCGCCGGCACGCGGGCGTTACTTCGGGATGAAATTCGTGGACGCCCGCCGCTGGAAGAAACTGGTGACAATTGCCGAGGCCGAGACCGCGTCGGTTTTGCGACGCCTCGCGCCCGAGCTGCGGGAGCGCGCCACCACCGTCCCCGTCGTCTTTGAACCGTGGGCGAGCGAGGGACTGCTCGCACCCGATCTCGAGCCCGACATCCTCGGCCTCTTTGTCGGCGATCCGTATAACGTGACGGATTCGAATCACCCGATGCCACCGCAGATCTTCCTGTTTCTGGAGAGCATCGACGAACTGACGGAGGGTGACGAGGAGGCTTTCCGCGAAGAGGTTCGGCTGACCTACCTGCACGAACTCGGCCACTATCTCGGCCTCGACGAAGGTGAACTCGAAGCGCGCGGGCTCGAGTGATCCGTCGCCCCGCAGTGTCATTTCCCGTATCGTTCGTATTGCGCTGCCCGCCTCGAACCGCATCGTACGCCTTCGTGAGCGAGCCCTCCTGTCGCCTCAGCCTGAAGGTCGTCCCCGGCGCGTCGCGCGACGCGATTGCCGGTGTGCATGGTGACGCGATCCGCGTAAAACTGCGCACGCCCCCGGTGGATGGCCGGGCCAATCGTGCGCTGCTCGAATACCTCGCCGGCCGGCTTGGCCTGCGCCCGTCGGCTCTCCGCCTGGTCAGCGGCGAAAGCAGCCGGCGCAAGGTCGTGGCCATCGGCGGCCTTTCCGCCGCCAGCGCGCGCCAGCGCCTGCTTTCCGCATCATGAAAAAGTCCGTTCGCAAGACCCGGCCGCGCACCGCCGATCCGTCCGACCGATGGTGGACCCGGGGCAAATCACGCATTCACCGCCACGGCCTGTTCGCCGCGCGCGACATCCCGCGCGGCACCCGCGTGATCGAGTACAAGGGCCAGAAACTCACCAAGGCCGAGGGCTGGCGACGCGCCGACGCATGGCTCGCGAAAAGCGAATACTCGGGCAAGGGCGAGGTGTTCGTATTCGAGCTCAACGCGCGCTGGGACATCGACGGCAACGTTCCCTGGAACGTCGCCAAGCACATCAACCACTCCTGTGCGCCCAACTGCGAGGCCCGCATCCTCCGCGGCCATATCTGGATCGTGGCGATCCGCCGCATCCCCGCCGGCACCGAACTGACCTACGACTACGGCTACGACCTTGATTGCTGCACCGACCATCCCTGCAAGTGCGGTTCCGAAAACTGCGTTGGTTATATCGTCGGCAGCGAATATCGGGCCAGACTTCGTCGCCAACTGCAACGGGAACGTCGTTCCGCCGCCGCTTCGTGATGGGATTGTGGTTGCGTCTGCGTCCCTGCCTGGCGGCCCTCGCGCTGCTCGCATCCGCCTCCTCTCCCACTCCCGCCGCGCGCACCCACGTCGTGGAACGCGGGGAGACGCTCACGTCGATTGCCGATCACTATGACGTCGACATCGCCCTGCTCGCGCGCGCGAACAAGCTGAAGGATCGCGACCTTCTGCGCGGTGGCCAGACGCTCAAGATCCCGGCGACGGCGGCAACCTTCATTGAACACAAGGTCCGGCGCGGGGAGTCGCTCGCCCTCATCGCGCACCGTTACCATTGTTCCGTCGCCGATTTGCGCGCCCACAACGCGCTCGACGATCCCGATGTGATCATCGTCGGCCAGGTCTTGCGCATCCCCGTCACCGGCGGATCGACGGCTTCCGGGGCCGCTGATCCGTCCCGCCAGTTGCCTGCGCGCGTCCAGGCCGTGATCAGCGGCACGCCCGTGCGGGCCGGCACGTGGAAATACATCGTCATCCATCACAGCGCGACCGAGGAGGGTTCCGGCAAGAGCATGGACCGCTATCATCGCGAGGAACGCCACATGGAAAACGGCCTCGCCTACCACTTCGTGATCGGCAACGGCAACGGCATGAAGGATGGCGAGATCTTCATTGGGCAGCGCTGGACCAAACAACTGCCTGGCGGCCATCTGGCGATTGAAGCGCTCAACAAGGTGAGCCTGGGCATCTGCCTCGTGGGCGATTTCGAAAAGAAGGCACCGAGCCGGCGGCAGCTCAACAGTCTCGAGGCGCTGATCCGGGCCCTGGAACGCAAGACCGGCCTCACTCCCGACGATGTCACCACGCACCGGCTCATTCATCCCCACCACACGCAGTGCCCGGGACGCCACTTCCCGTTCGAGGCATTCGTGAAGCGACTGAGAAAGCGATAGCACGACCGGACGCCGCCGGCGGTCCTGATTCAACGACGGCAACCGCGTCACCACCGGCGCTCTGCGCAATCCGCACCCGCAGAGCGGACCGCGACAAAAAATGTGGCGGCCGCCACACGTTTTGTCGGGCAGCTTGCGACCGGGAAACCGTTTCGGCCTACCCGAGTTCGATGCCAACGGGACAATGGTCGGATCCCATCACCTCTTTCAAGATCCAGGCGCGACGCAAGCGCGGCCGCAGTGCCGGCGAAATCAGCCAATAATCTATCCGCCAGCCAATGTTGCGGGCACGGGCGCCGCTCATCTGGCTCCACCACGTGTAATGACCGTTGGCCGTCTCAAACTGACGGAACGTGTCGATAAAGCCCGCCTTGACCACATTCGTGAAACCCGTGCGCTCCTCGATCGTGAAGCCATGCGTGCGGGTGTTCTGCTTCGGGCGGGCGAGATCGAGCTCGGTGTGCGCGACATTGATGTCACCGCAAAATGCCACCGGCTTCCGTTTTTCGAGTGACTTGAGGTAATGCAGAAAGGCACGGTCCCACTTCTGCCGGTAGGCCAGGCGGCCGAGGTCCCGCTGGGAATTGGGGGTGTAGCAATTGACGACAAAGTAATCGGGAAACTCGAGCGTAAGGACGCGGCCCTCGCGATCGTGTTCGCGCGCGCCGATGCCGCGCGTCACCGCCAGCGGGGTCACGCGGGTAAATGCGCCCGTGCCGGAATAGCCCGCCCGGTCGGCCGAATTCCAGATGCGTTGCCAGCCGTCCGGCCAGGCGAGCGCTTCGAGTTGTGCGGGCGTGGCCCGCACCTCCTGGACACACAGCACGTCGGGCCGCTGGGTGACAAGGAAGTCAAGAAACCCCTTGTTGCGGATCGCGCGCAGTCCGTTGACGTTCCACGAAATGAAGCGAAGCGGCCGGGCGTCAGGCATGCGGCCGAGGATGCCACCTCGCGGATTCCGATTGTCAACGATCGTCCCCCGCTCGGCGCCATGTCGCGTGACCGCCATCAGGCGTTACGTTGCCGGAGAGCCGCGGGTGCCGTCCGCTTCACCGCTCCTTCCACGGTGCACACGCTCCCCGGGCGGCGCACGGTTTGCGCCGCCGGTTCCCGCATTGCCTGACCGGGGCCGGGCTGCATTGTTCGCGCGTTTCCCGCCATGAACTGGTTTCCGCCTCGCCCGCTGGGCTCTCGAATTCCCGATCGACGACATGCCGTATCGTGCAGCCTGCCGACGATGCGCGACGTGATCGGCTATGAGGAAAAGGACGCCGCCACCGTTTCGCAGATGTGTTCAGGCTATCCCCGCTTCATGGTGCATCCGCTGCTCGGTGTCATCGAGCATGCGTGGCGGACCCGGTTCGACCTCGGTGCTGATGCACTCTGGATGGTCAGTTCGCAACGCATGGGCGAACGTCTGATTCACCAACTGATGCCCACCTCCGCACGACTGATTGGCGACGACGGGGTGTGGGGGGTCTCACATCGGGACGACGTCGAGGTGCGCAAACAAGCGCGAGCCTTTCTCCAGCATACGGGCGGGTTCCTCTCGTCCCGCGAGGCCGAGGACTACGCGGTCCGCCACGGCATCGCGTCCGCGGTCGAGGCGGAGGAAACGTTCGCCGGCGACGCGGTTGGCGAAGTGCGGCGGGTGTGCGCACGACTGCTCGGCCTCGACCTGCCGGGCAACGTCCTGCTTGCACCCAGCGGCATGAATGCGTTTTGGGCGGCCTTCCAGGCCATCGGCGCGCGCCAGCGCGCGGTGGGGCGCGACGTCTGGCTGCAAGTGGGCTGGCTGTATCTCGATACCGGCGCCATCCTGACAAAGTTCACCGGCGGCCGCATCCTGCGCGTGTTCGATGTGAACGATCGCGCGGCCATCCAGGCGATCTTCCGCGACTATGGCAGCCGGCTGGCCGGCGTCGTCACCGAGGTCACGACCAATCCGCTGATGCAGACGGCCGACGTGCCGTGGCTGGCCGGGCTTGCCCGGCAGCATGGCGCGCTGATGGTCGTCGATCCATCCATCTCCTCGATGTTCAATGTCGACGTGGTGCCCCACGCCGACGTCGTGCTCAACAGCCTGACGAAATATGCCGCGCCGGAGGGCGATGTGATCGCGGGTAGTGTTGCGGTGACACCACACTGCCCCGACGGCACGGCGCTGCGCCATCGCATCGCGCTCGAGCTCGAACCGGTGTACCCACGCGACCTGGCCCGCCTCGCGCATCAAATTGGCGGGTACGAGACCCTGATGCCGCGCCTGAATGCCGGGGCGAACGCCGTCGTCGAGCACCTCGCCGGGCGCGGTCGGGGCGTGCGGCGACTGCTGTGGAGTCTCCAGGAATCCTCGCGCCCCAACTTCCTGCTGCTCGCGCGCGGTCCGGACCGGATCGGTCCGGTGATCTCTTTCGAAGTCGATGGCCACACGGAGCGTTTCTATGATGCGTTGCCGCTGGCGAAGGGCCCGAGCTTCGGCATGCACACGACGTTGATCTGTCCGTTCGTCTACCTCGCCCATTACGATCTCGTCAGCACGGCGGAAGGCCGCGAGATCCTGACCGGCGCCGGACTTTCGCCCAATCTCCTGCGACTGTCCGTCGGGGCCGAACCCCCGGAGGCGATCATCGCGGCGCTGGAGGCAGGCTTCAGTGCCGCCGGCCTGGCGTGAGGCGCGCGGCGTTCACGGAGAAACATTTTCCGCCCGACGGACCGCCAGGGCATCCCCGGCAATCGCGAGATCCGCGAGACTGTTGCGCGTACCCGCCACCGCAATCGCCTCCAGCAAAGCTAGGCGCGCGGAAACATCCGGGTTGAGTCGAGTCGGCGGGCGGATCAGTTCGAGCCCGTCACCGCGGGCTGCCAGCACCCCCCACCCGGCGGGAGCCTCGTGCGCCCGCATCACGTTTTCCGCCACGACCAGGTACAACCGGTCGGCGCAATGGTAGCGGCAGAGGCGGGCAAACTTGGTCCCGCCAAACACCTTCGCCTGGAGCGCCTCCTCCTCGCGACGCACCGAACGCAGACCCTCATGCCGGATCGAGTCGAAATCGTAGTCGTCGCATTCGGGAAACAAAGAATCGCCGCGACGAAGATTGGGCAGATGCAATCCCAACAGTTGCTCCAAATGCCGGCGCCGTTCTGACACCTCCCGGAGCCGCGCCAGCGTCGCGACCTCGTCTGCCGAATCGCGCAAGAGGTCGCTGCGCACCTGCTTGCATTCAAACAACGCGGATTCGCCCGGGTTGGCATGCCGCCGGTTCGTCACCATGCAGGCTGCGACGTCCGCCCGGAAGGCGGAGCGCGGCACCCGCACCTCGAGACCGCACGCGCGAAAGCCGTGCGCCAGCGCCCAGACGACCGCGCGACGCTTCAGTTCGCGATGACGTTGCGTTTCGCCGTGCCGTGCGGGCATGCGAATCACCGTGCCCGCACGGTCCGGACGAAGCAAGCCGGGCGATCCGGTCCACGCCAGCCGCCCGGGAACCGTGGAACCCGCCTCTGGAAACCATTGTCCATTCGGACCTCGCAACCCTTGCCGCGATTGATCTACATACAGTCCCCGAAAACATGAACAACACCGTCAAGTCCGCCATTCCTGTGGCCGTGATCAGCGCCATTCTCGTGGCCCTGTTCATTTTTGGATATTCGTTCTGGTTCAAGGAACAGGTTTTCAAGCCCTTCGCCGAACGACAGCAAAGCGACATGGAAAGCCTGCGTTCCGACTACCAGGCCCAGATGCAAAAGGTCGCCGACAACATCATGGCGCGTGTTGATCAGACCAACAAGACCCTCGATGCCGCCATCGCATCCAAGCAAAGCGACCTGTTCATCTCCCAGGATGAAACGCGCAAGCTCGAGACGGTGAAGGTCAACGCCCTGGCCGATGCGATCATGAGCCGCCTCAACGCGGTCATCCCGACTCCCGACGACCAGGATCGCGGCTACTCCCAGGTATCGGAGCGGGTCGCGGACCGCCTGAACCCGATCCTTTCCGAGATCGCCCGCACCGGCAATCTCACGCGTTCCGATGTAGAATTTTATTCAAGCCAGATCTCCGGCATGATCGATGGACTCCTGCGCGACGAGATGGCCGAGAAGCAACGCCTGAACAACAACCTCATGGCCACGCAATCAGTCGCCCAGGATTCGCTGCGGCTTTCGCAGGAAATGTCCGCACTCTATCTCAGTTCGCTGAAGGACGAGGGCGTGCTCACCCGTATCCTCTCCTTGCCGGTGCGTGTGGTGCAGGACGTGTCGACGCTGAGTATCGTCGGCAGCGCCGATCGTAAGAAGGTCGAGGAACGGCTCTTCAACGAGCTGAACGGCCTCGAACAGCGCCTCGCGCAGGTTCAGGCGCAAATGCCCCACGCCGACGAAAAGCCCGCCACGGCGACGGCCGACAGCGGCGCCAAAGACGGAGCGGCTGTGGCCACCGAAGCCGCAGCGACCGCGACCGAAACGGCCACCGCCGAAGATGCACCGGCCACGCGAGCCCGGCCGACCCCGCCGACGACGCAATAAGCCGACCGCCGCCGCCTTGCCATTCTGGCCGTCGCCCTTGGGTGCGACGGCTTTTTGCTGTCAGCCCTGCTGCAGCTGCTGCCGTACCGCGTCCGTCGGCGGGCTGCCGGCGATATCCAGCGCCAACAGCGCCGCCCCCGCAGCCGGCGGAAGCTGAGGCCGTTCGAGCTTCAGGCCGGCGATGCGCCCGACCACAGCCGCCCCCACCCGCTCAAAATAGGAATCATGGTTCTCGAGCAAACCACCCGCCGCCGCCAGACGGGGAAGCTCTTCGTCCTTAACCTCGAGACGCCGGACCACGGCGGCCACCTTGTCCGCCAGCTCGACGGCCCCCCGATCAAGGATGTCACCGGCCGCCGCATCTCCCGTGTCGGCCCCCACGATCACCAGTGGTGCCAGTGCCGCAATCGCTGCCCGATGCAGGTGAGCGGGATGGGCGGGATGCAATCGATTCAACATCTCGCGCGGCGAATCCACGCCCAGTTGCGCCAGCGCCGCATTCGCCAGCGGCGTCGAGGCCGACCGACCGTCGGCCACGCGGATCACCAGTCGCATGGCCTGGACACCTAGCCAGTGGCCGCTGCCGCCGTCATCGAGGACGGGCCCCCATCCGCCGGCCCGCACGGCTCTACCGGCCGGATCCCGCCCGTATGCGGCGGAGCCGGTGCCAGCAACGATCACCACGCCCGGCTCGCCGCCCAGCGCGCCGGCATGTGCGATCCGCAAATCGTGATCCACGCTGGTGTTCGCCGGGTTGACACCGAACTCCGCCGCCAGGGCGGCGGCCAATGAGCGTTGCTCCTCCCGCCCGCCAGCTCCCGCCACGCCGGCAAATACCGCCAGAAATGCACACGGCTTTTCGCCTGGAAGACCCGCAGCCTGCCACGCCGCCAGTGTCGCCTCCACGATCACGCGGCGCGTCACGTCGACGCCGAGATCGAAAAGGTTGGCGCCGGCGGCGTTCCCGCGCGCCAGCACGGAACCATTGGTGCGCACGATCCAGGCGCGCGTGCGGGAGGCCCCGCCATCAATCGCCAGGACAATATCGGTGGGACCGTTCATCGTGCCGGTGAAACTGTCGTGCCGGGCGCCCGGCCGCAACGCCAAGCCGCATTCGTTACCAATCCATCGCGAGCGCTCGGCCCGGTCGGTTCACCGCACGAGGGTCTTCCGGGTCGTCCGCCGAACCGGTGCCACGGTTGCGCCGGGCACCCCTGCAAAACGCGGACCAAGCCGGGCCGCCAGCCGGCGCCGGCAGCAGGCGGCAAACGCCGTTCTTGCCGGCCACACATGACGAAATACTCCCCAGTCCGTGCCGGCTTCGAGCAGGACCGGCCCGCCGCCCGCGAGCGCCACGCGCCACCCGACAAAGGGAAGATCCGCAAAATGCTCATGGGCCCGTCGCGCCAGATCACAAAAAACGGACCATTGGGGGACGACGGCATCCTCAATCATCACTCCGGAGCCGGGATGCGTGGTAAACTCGCCGTCCGACACGAATTCATCCATGGCCACACCGAGCCGCCCGGAGGTGATCTCAACCCCGGCCACCAGTTCACCGGGTGCGGGTCCCCAGCCGGCTTCCGCCGATGCCGGCAAATGCACGACGGCGAACAAGACTTGCGGCCGGCCCGCTTCATCCAGTCCGGTCGCGAGGTGAGCCGTGCATACTCCGCCCGCGGCAAAACGTGAGACATCGGGGTGGTTGTTGATCGATTCGTGCAGGACCCAGGTCGACCGGGCGGCGCGCCTGCCTCCGCGCTCGAGCAGGCCGACTGCATCCAGCAATTCATTACGATACCGCCACGCTCCCGCCTGCGCGTTCCAGCGCCATTGCTCTCCGGAGACGCCATTACGCCACCGCGCGGGCCGCAGGAAGAGATCCCGTCGCGGCAACTCGTTGTTCGAGGTACCGTCAAGAAGCCGTGCCTTTCCCGCGGTGAACACGGCCGGCGTGCGCGGGACCGGAAGCCCGGCGCTCCGGCACTCGCCCATGAAACGGACCAGATCGTTCACTTTGTCCGTCTCGCAGCCGCGGGCGCACTCGCGCAGCAGCGCATGCAGCTCACGTTCGTTCAGGTATTCTGAAAGGTCGGAAACCGGAGACATCCGAAAAACCCGGTGATGATAGTATTCCGTCGGAAAAATCCCGTGCCGCCAGACGACCGCCAGGAGATCCCGCAACTGCGCACCGAGTGACAGCCCCCGGGTGTACCGCACCCGCCGGCCACAACGCCACAGCAGTACGGGGATCGCGGCCGTCGCCAACAGCGGCCATCCCCATGCCTTGATCCACAGCCACGGTCGCGCCAAGCCGCGTCCAAAGTGCTCGCGGGTGGTCGCGGCGGTGAAGCGATGGAGTTCGTGGGTGATCCCGCCGCCCCGGCGTGAGGCGGACCAGGGATATACGAGGGGAGCGTTCAAATGATTGCAGCGATTCCAGATCGCGCGAACGAGCCGGCGGTACCACGCCACAGAACGACCACCGTCCCGGTTATCCAGCCAGCGCACGGCGGCCTCCCGTTCCGAGGCCGCGGCCTTCGCCCGGGCGGAGCCGGAAAGAACGCCTCCGGACGTGGCCAAAGCGCCGGCGCCGGGAGCAGGCCAACGGGCATGTTTCCCTCGAGGTACAACCGACATGGTATGCAGTAACCTGTTCGGCCGCCGTCGCGGTTTCTTGAACCGGCCACTGGAGAAAATCCTCCGCCGGTCGATTGAGCAAGTTGCCCCAGGGGCTCCACCCAAACTCACCGCCCGGACAGGACCTGAGTGACGGCCTCTCGACGAAAAAAACGTCAAACCACGGCGCCTGCTGCCGAAAACATGGGATGCCAGTGCGAAGCCAAACCTTAATCTTGTGAGCACACCTCTACCTCATCATACGCCCAGCGCGAGATCGGACGGCACCGCAGCCCGCCGCGTCAAATCACGTCGCGGCTTCACGTTGTTCGAGGTCGTCATGAGTTTCATCGTGATCGGGACCACCGGCCTCGCGGCACTGGCCGCAATGCTGTTTGCCTATCGCCGCTCGGAAGCCAACTTGCGCGAGCTTGGTGCCTTTTCCGCGGCGCGAGCGATCGCTGAACAGATTTCGACGCTCGACTACGAGACGCTCGGGGGTTCCACGCTCCCGGTGGACATTCCATCCAGCGCGGTCGGGACCCTCGCCACCAATTCCTGGGACAACGTTCGCCGGGAGGACATTCACAGTACTCCCGATCGGGTGGACGACGACCTGGTGATCAACTTCCGCCCGGAGGTCACCCAAAGCGACGACACTACCCTGTTCGGCTGCACGCAGGTCGTCCTGCGTTTCCGTTGGCAGGAAAACGCCTTCTTCGCCTCTCGCACGCGAGAGGACTCCCTCACACTCGTCGTCGCAAAGGTCAACAGCTACTGACCAGCCCATCCATGGTCTCCATTTGCCCCACGACACCGCCTCCGTCACGGCGCCGACGCGGCCTTTCATTGGTCGAGGTCATGATCGGACTGACGATATTCAGTCTCGTGATGCTCGCCGTCACGCGACAGCTGGTCGAAAGCGTTTCGCTCACGCTGAAGACATCCCGTCTACTCGAGTACGCGCGAACGGCTCGTTCGGTGATCGAAAGTCTCGATCAGGATGTGCGCACGGCTCAAACGTGCACGCTTTACACGAGCTTCACCAGCCGAACCGCGCAAGCCGCGGGGAACTACGGCGATTATCTCGTGCTCCAGCAGATTGCGGACGACGGGACCGTGACGCGCACGGTTGGCTACTACACCGTCCCCAACGGCACGAGCGGAAGCTTCTCGCTCTATCGACACGATTCGGCCGACGGGACGCTCGCCGCGGGGCAGCTTCCGGACGCGTCCACCAGCGGCACCCACCGCAGGTTCGTGGGGACGTTGCGACTTCCCACCACGCCCACTGGCGTTCGGCTTTTCCGCAACTGGAATGACCGGGGGGTATCCATTCGCGGTGAATTCGGTGCCGTCTCCGGGCAGTCCCCCAACGCGCTTAACCTTATCCAGTGCACCCTCGCAACCCGCAGTTGAAAGACCTATGTTATCTTCGCGCTCATCGAAGTCTGGAACGGTACTGACGGCGACGCTGATCATCAGTCTTGCCCTGACCGCCGTGCTTGCCGGGTTGATCAGCTGGGTCAACACGGAATCCCGCGTCAGCCGTCGCAATGTCGTTCAAGTAAAGGCGCAATACGCGGCCGAAGCCACCGCCGAGTATGCCCTGGCGCAGATGCGTTGCGTCCTCCAGCAGAAACCGGCCTATGCCGACACGCTGTTCACGGCCAGCGGCACTCCGCCCACGTCCCCGGACTCGTCGGTCATCAACTCCAACCTCACCTCTGTCCTCCGGAGCGTCACTGGCTCCGGCACCTCCGGGTTTGCCACCAACATCATCAGTTCGCTCGCGACGCTGCAACGGGAAGCCGACAAGGATACTTCATCTCGGTACGCCGTCTCGAACACGGCCGTCCACGTCGGTACCTTTTCGACCGAGAGCCCCCTCACGGTCGACGGAGGCACCCCCCTCTATGCCACCGATCCGCTGCGGGGCAAGAAAGTCAATGCTCGCACGGTTCGACTGCTCGCCAGTGCCACCGTAACCGACACCCAGTTCGGCGACATTCATACCGGCTACGTCGAAGAGATCCTCCAGGTGCGGGATACGCCCTTGGTCGGTTACGGTATTTTCTACAACGTGCTGATGGAAATCGCCCCGGGAGCGGATATGCAGGTCTTCGGGCCCGTCCACGCAAACCGCGACATCTATGCGCAGTCCAATTCGGGACTGAGTTTCAACGGCATCGTGACCACGGCCGGCAAACTCTACCACGGTCGCGCTCCCGGATCAGGGCAGGGCGAAAGCAATGGCGCCGTCAATTTTCTGAGCCGCGCCGGCGACACGCTTGAGAACATGCTCCAGGACAGCTCGTGGGTCGACAGCCGCAGCTCGGATTGGCTCTCCTTGTCGAGCAACCTGTGGGGCGACCATGTATTGACCGGCGCGAGCGGTGTGAATCCCAGCATGCCGGCCAACATCCCGTCGTATGTTCCCGACGACCCGGCCACACCGCAAGATGAGCTGGTGAATGATGCCCACGTTCTCATCGAACCGGCCACCAAAGTGACGGACACGGACAATTACCCCGGAGAGGACACGGAAGTGCAGAAGTTCGTTTCTCAAGCCTCCCTCGTGCTGACGGTTTCGGCCGGGGGCACGGTAGCAGCGTACAAGTACACCAAGGACTCCGGGGGTGATTATATTCGCAGGACCAAGAATGGCGCGGAACGCGTCTCCCGCACCCAGCTGGCGGTTCCGGGTGATCTCATCGTCGGCGGATCCGCTTCCAACAAGTTCTACGATATGCGCCGCGGCAAGTGGATCAATGTCGTCGACATCGACGTGGGTAAACTGCGCACCCTGATCGAAAACGACAGTGCGGCGGCGGAATGGACGAACGGCGGCAACACCTTTTCTCCGGCCACGGAATGGAATGGCGTCGTCTTCGTGGAGGACGCCAATACCAGCAGTGGTTCCATCCGTCTGGTCAACGGAAGGCACCTTCCCAACCGGCCCACGACGGCAAATGACCAGGCGGCGGGCTTCACGATCGCCACGAATGTCCCCATGTATGTGCAGGGAAACTACAATGCCGACGGGGACATCCCCTCCACCGCGTCCGAAATTCGCAATTACGAGGACGGAGAGGCCCCGGCCGCGCTCGCCGCGGATGCGATCACCATCCTTTCGAATGCCTGGGACGACGCCAACAGCAACGATACGAACCTGTCCTCGCGCGAAGCCGCCGCAACGGAGGTGTCCGCCGCGTTGATCACGGGCGTCGTGGCCACCAACAAAGCCAACAACAATCGCTACAGCGGTGGCGTCGAAAATCTCCCGCGCTTTTTGGAAACGTGGTCCGGGGTCACGCTTGGTTATCGTGGCGCCCTCATCGTACTCTACGAGAGCACCCACGCGACCGAGCCATGGGGCAGTTCCAATGTCTACAGCCCACCGAACCGCGTTTGGGGTTACAGCAAGATGTTCGAAGAGAACAACGGCCCGCCGCTGGGCCGGGGCCCCCGGACGTTTCGCCGGCTCACTTTCCGCAAACTCACGGCCGCTGAATACAACGAGGCCCTGGCAGACCTATGAACGGCCGGTCGACCCTCCCTTTCGCTCCTGCCCGGCTTCCCTTCCGTGGCCATCTGCTCGCCCTGGTGCTGCCGCTGCTTTGGGTGGGGCCACCGATGTCGCACGCCGCCGAACCGAGCCTCGCCAGCGTGGAGAGGCTCAGCTTCAGCGTGGCCTACACCACGCTCGACGGGACGGAACTGCCGATGGTTGTGCTCCGGTCGCGCAGCGTGTCCCTGGTGACCGATTCGGTCCGCCAATGGCAACCGCTGGAGGAACCCGTGGGTTCTGCGGCTTTCAGTTTCCGCGACGAAAAAGACGCATCCACGACCCTGAGCATTTACGTCCTGGCCCCCGATTGGGCCAATGACTCCGACGCGGTGTGGAAGCGCTACCTGCGCGCGGTGCAGGACCGCCTGGGGGACGGTACCTCGATATCGGGGCGCCTCGATTCCGCGGAGGGCCCACCTGCCATGAAGCTATTCGGCTGGCACACGCGCGAAGTCGTCTTTACGGCGCCCGGAAATGTGCCTGCCGAACATCATGTGATGGCGACCAATGGGCGACAGGCTCTATTGTTTATGTTGCGGGGTCCCGCGGGCACGCTCGCGCGGTTTGACGATCCGTTCCATCAATTGATCGTCCACATGACGCTGCAATAGCCGCTCCTCCAACAACCAGGCTACTCGTTTTCCACGCGGTGTGAGCCATGCCACTCACCACACCGCCACCGGCCCCTTCGGGACCGGGATTGCCTCTTCACCTTCATTGCCGTCCAGTAACGTCGAGCGCTGCGGCCCCGGTCGGTAGCGGGGCAGGAGTTCGCCTCGCCCGTCGAGAAACTGCTGCCGCCATTCCCGGTAGTCGGCGATCAACGCATCGAACTCCGACCGCGTGCGCATTCCGAATACGCGGCGACGGAAAAACACGGACGGCCCGAGTCGTCGCGCATACCAGGTCGCGACGCGGCGAAACATCGTGCACCCTTTCACTTCACCGTAGAACGCGACCATCCGGTCGAGATGCCGTGTCATCACGGCCACGCGCTCCTCAAAACCAGGCTCGACCGGCGCGTCGCCTTCGACGAGGTAGGCGGTGGTTTGCCGGAATATCCAGGGATTATAGAACGCCCCGCGGCCGATGCTGACGCCCGCGCATCCGGTGTCCTTGAACATTCGCCGCGCGGCCTCCGGGGTCGTGACGTCCCCGTTTCCAATCACCGGGATCGCGCGCACCGCGCGCACCACGGCCGCGATGCCCCGCAGGTTGACGCTGCCGGAAAACCCCTGCTCCCGCGTGCGACCGTGGACAAATACGGCCGCCGCGCCGGCATCTTCCAGCGCTCGCGCCAGCTCCGGCGCCGTGAGGCGGTCCGCATCCCAGCCGAGGCGCATCTTCGCTGTCACCGGGATTTTAACGGCTTCAGCCATGGCCCGGACTATCGCCGCCGCCTGCCCGGGACTCGTCATCAAGAGTGATCCGCTGCCCGTGCGTACCACCCGGTCAACCGGACAGCCCATGTTGATGTCGACCGACGCGACCCCCATCGCCTCCAGCATTTGCGCGCCATCGCGCATCTCCGCGGGATCCGAGCCAAACAACTGCGCCGCCAGCGGCGTGTCCTCGGCGCAAGTCGCGACCAGTTGCAGCGCCACGGGGTTCCGTCGCAGCAGCGAACGCACATTCACGAGGTCGGTTGTGCACAGGTCGAGGCCACCGAGTTCGCGCACCGTGAGGCGGAAGGGCAGGTTCGTATACCCGGCGAGCGGCGACAGAAACAGGTTGGTGCGCAAACGCAACGGGCCGAGTTGGAGTTCCCGGGCACCGGGACCGGTCCGCGGCGATTCGATCCTGTTCGACGTCTGCATCAATGCGCGCTCAGATTGACCCAGTGACCTGCGAACGCAACCTTGCCGCAGACCCTGTGTCCCTCCCGCCGATGTCCCCGATGCCGTTTCGTCTGCTCAGCCGCGCTGGTTTCGTGCCGGTCGCCCTGGTCGTCGGCGCCTTGCTGGGGGGGTGTGTCTCGAGTGACCTTCTGCGCCACGCCGAACGCGAGTTCAACCGCAGCATCAAGATCGAGCGCACGGCGGCATTCTACGAGCCGATCCTCGCCAAGGTCCGCGGAGACAACGCCGTGCCGCCAATTCCTCCGTTGGCCCGACAGCATTACCTCGGCGTCATTGCCAACATGGAGCTCGTCGGTCCCAACGGTCGGCAGGAGCTCAAGCGTGACGGCCAGCTCGGCAATGCGCTTTCGCTTCGTCTGCTGGCCCAGTGGCGGCTTGGCCGGCTCGATGACGCCCGGTACACGTTGCGCGAACTGCGCGAGTCCAACCAGGAATCGCCCGACCGCCGCGTGCGCGCGCTGGTTGCCGCCTTCGCCGGCATCATTCGCATCGAGGATGCGTTGGCGGCGCGCGCCGCCGGCCAGCCCTTCGCAATGATCTTCGACATCATCGCCGGCCCCGACGGCGCCTGGCGCAGGCTGGGAGCCGCCCGCATGGAAACCGCCCGGGCGGGCGCCACTCCTCCGGAACTGCTGGAGACCCGGCTGGCCGCCTTCAAAATCCTGAAGGACGCCTACGGCGACCTGCCGCCTGCGAGCCCGTTGAGCGACACCCAGGCGATCGCCTGGAAGCGGGCACGCGCCGAGGCGCAGATTGAACTCGCCGAGTTCGCCTCTCTCAGCCCGAGCGATGTCGCCGCCCATGCCGCCAAGGTCCACCAGTGGCAGGACCTCTGCGGCCTTGAGCGGCCGGCCCGGTAGCGCTCCGCCGGGACATCCGTCGGTCCACGGCCGCCGCGGGTTGTATCCAAGTCACCGGTATGCCCGACGACGTCCGCCCCCGCACGCCGTCCCGCCCGGCGTTTCCGCCGGGCCGCCCCATCATGGATCGCGCCGCGCCGGATCGAATGTCGCGTACGCAACACCCATCCTGGTTTTCGCCGGCTTCACGTCGTCCTCGCCGGGCGGGGCAAAGGACCGTCTTGTTGGTTGCGGTCGCGACAGCGTACCGGACCCGGGCTGGTCTGCCTTGCGCCGTCGCGGGAGGGTTGCCAGCCTGCGCCCCGTGAATCGGGTCTCGCCAGTGCCTTCCCTGGTCGTCGTCTTTCTGTTCATCGTTTGCCACCCCAAGGCAAACGCCGTCGAGGGAACGCACGAGGGTTTTCTCGCGCGGCTGCTGGTCAATGAAGTTCCCTTTCCCGGCGAGCGCGCCTACCGCAGCGAGGCCGACACCCGCCGTGGCATGGAAGCGATCATCAACGTGCTGCACGCGCGACGTCGGATCGTCCCGTCGCCGTATCGCCAGGTCGAGGTTGCGGCGGTGACGAGTGACGACGTCTTCGACATCATCACGGCGGGGGGCGTGCGGGGACAGGTCGACGGCTTTTTTCGCGACCGACAGGGGCGGCTCACCACGACGGCGCGCGTGGAAGAGCGCTGGCAGTTGCTGCAGCACATTGCGGCGCGAGGCGGTTCCGGACGATTCTCCGCACTGCTGGCTCACGCCCACCATCTGGCCCGTGCATACCTGGAGAGCGGCGCGACCCCGCCGGACCGGTTTCGCGACCTTCGCGTGATCGACGGCATCCGCGTCACCGGCCGCGCCTACTCCTGGATGACCGACATCAACAATTTCCATCCCGGCGGTTCCTTCGTCCGCATCCCGGATGCCCTCGGCGGCTCGCTGGGCGGGAATCGTTTCTTCACCCTGCGGAGGCACCGCTGATGAAACTTCCCCTTGTCTGGCCGGCCATCTTGCTGGCCTCGTCCCTTGTGGCGGCGCCAACCGCCCCGCCGACCCTCGATCTGCCCGACGCCGCGGTGCTGGAGGTCATGCGCTACCTCTACAGGTGGCACCTTGATGAATCGACCTTCTGGACCAACGGCACTCCGGAAAAAGTCGAGGTGTGGCTGCGACCGATCGCCCATGAACATGATTCCGACGACGCCAGCCGGTATGCGGAAATGCTCATTCCGACCGTGCATCTACTGGTGAAGCTGAAGCAGGCGGACTATCCGATCGCGGAGCTGGACGTGCGGGTGCACAACGCCGGCTACCGGATCATCCAGGTGGAGCGCTACGACAAATCCCCGGTGAGCCGCTCGCATTACGAAGTCCGGGTCTATGATTTCGCGAAAGTGGCGGCGCATTTGTGGGCGAGCCGACACGACCTTGCTTATCCCGACGAAAGCGTCCGCCAGCGGCTTGGCTCAGCGCTCAAGGAACACATCAACGCCGAACGAAAAGCCGCCGGAATCGCGGCTCCCGAGCGCACGGAACCCCAGGCTTTTTATGTCGCTCCCCTTTCGCCAGTCTCGAATGACCTGTGGGTATTTTGGGAGAACGACCGCAAGTTGATCAAGTTCTCCTCCGATGCCGACTACACCAGCGATGCATTCTGGGTCGTGCAACCGCTCGGCATCTCGGTCTACGATTTGCAGGAGGATGTCGTCGTTTCGCTGGCGGAGGCGCCGCGATCGGACCGGCTGATCACGCGAGGCTACGCCGGACGCGCCCTGTTCAACTGCGTGGTGCTCGGGCAGAAGGTCGTGCTTTCGCCCGAGGAGATTCGGAAGTTGTAGGGCGCTGACGGCGTCCCTGAGGAGTTTCCGCGACCGGTCCTCCCGGCGGCATCATTCCGGATCGGCCACCTTTGTGTGGACACGGAGGTCGTCCCGCCAAGAGAACCCAGGACGCCTGTCCACCGGCTCCCGCTTCCTCACCTGCTCTTCTGATCAGAGAGCAAAGGAAGGACCAGGAGCAAGAACACGAAGGCCGGCTGATGGGAGGCGGACGGGCACCCCTGCTCCGTCCGCCTCCACAAACACCCAATCTACAACCCAAAAGGAAGGTCGCGCGGCGAACCGGATTCAGGACGCGAGTTTGATGCCTTTCCGCCGGTAGGTCGGAACGTCGAGATCCTCGCCCTCGAATATCGTCCGCTGTCCCTCGTCGAAGGCGCCGCGCGTTTCCTCCTCCGCGAAGGAGAATTCGTCCTGCTTCGCCGGCCAACGGGCCAGCTTGGGCGCGTGTGGCGTCACCGTCGCGGTGGCGGCGGCACGCGAACTTGCCGCGCTCGGGGCACCGGGCGACACCGCCAGATCGAGCATCGGTACGCCGGTGGCATTCGCGGCCTGCGCGGCGGCGCGGCGCGCGGACTCGCGGGAACGGGCGGTGCGATCGGGGATGCGGCGCGTGCCGCGGCCGTTGAGGTCGGTCGTGCCGATGACCACGATCTCGATCTTGCGCGACCAGCTTTCGTCGACCACGGCGCCCAAGGCCACGTGTGGTTCGCGGCCGAACCTTTCCGTGATCACGGACATGATGTGCTGGACCGCGGTCAGCGAAAGTTCCGGTCCACCGGTGATGTTCACGAGCAGGCGATCGGCCTTGCGCGCGTTTTCCGGCGTGTGCAACAGCGGACAGTCGAGGAACTCGTCAAGTGCACTGGTGACGGCATCGTCGCCCTCGCCGAAACCGAGACCGTAAAGCGTCTTGCCACCCCGGTAGGTGAATGCTTCGCGGAGCGCGGCGAAGTCGAGGTTGATTAGCCCGGGCCGGTGGAGCATGCCCCAAAGTGAACGCACGGCGCGGTCGATCCATTCGTCACCGTGGGCGAACGAAACCAGCATGCCGGTTTCGTTTTCCGCGTCCTGCATCAGCATGTCATTGGGCAGCGGGATCACCGCGTCCGCCGCGGCGCGCAGGGCCACGAGCGCCTCTTCCGCTTTCTTGCCGCGCGCGGGACCCTCGAAGGAAAACGGGAGCGCCACAAACGCAATCACGAGCGCGCCGCACTTCGATGCGATCTCCGCGACGACCGGAGCGGCGCCGCTGCCCGTGCCGCGGCCCATGCCGGCCACCAGCACGACCAGCTGGCAGTTGCGCACCATCGCGGTGATCGCCTCCCGCTCGCTCTCGGCGGCGAGCCGCCCCAGTTCGGGGTCGCCGCCCGCGCTCAAGCCCCGCGTGACGCCACGACCGATGAGCAGTTTCTCGGTCGTCGGCGAACCCGACAGCACCTGGCCGTCGGTGTCGATCACCGCGAGTTCCAGGCGCTCGAGGTTGGAGAACTTCAGGCGGTCAACGGCGTTGCTCCCGGCGCCGCCGATGCCGATCAACTTGATGGTCACGGGGCGTTCGTCGGGCGCGGCGACGTTGTCGAGCAGCGAGGGAAGTTCAGGGATCTGATCGTCCATGGAGAAAGAGGGTTGAATGGTTCGAGGAACGCCGGAGTCAGGACGGCGAGAAATACAGCGAAAGTTTGCGCAGAAAATCGCCCATTCGGGTGGGCCGCGCGCCGCGCGCCTGCCGGCACTGCAAACCGTAGTGCAGGAGACCGAGCACGGTCGCGAAGGACGGATCGCGCAGGTCGTTGCGTACCCACGATGGCATTTCGCCCACGCGCGCGCTCACGCCCAGCACCCGCGCCGCGGCCTCCTCGATCAGCGGCAGCCGCGACGTGCCGCCGGTGACGACCACCCCCGCGCGCAGGTGTTCCGGGCGCAACAGCCCGGAACCGGGGCCGGCGGACCGCTTGACGACGTTGAAGATCTCCTCGACGCGTGCGGTGATGACCTGGTCGATGGCAAGCCGCGAGAGCAGCTTGTCGCCGATCGCAAAGTCGCCGTTGAGCATCACCTTTTCCGTACGGTTCGCCTGCACCGTGGCGCGCCCGTAGCGGGTCTTCACGGCCTCGGCCTGCGCGGCACTCAATCGCAGCCCCAGGCTGAGGTCGTTGGTGATATGTTCGCCACCAATCGGGATCGTGCCGGTCTGGTAGGCGCGCCCCTCCTGATAAAGCACCCAGTCCGTCGTGCCCCGCCCGATGTCGACGACGAGCACACCGTGGTTTCGGTCCTCCTCAGTCGTCACGATCGCGCCCGAGGCAAGACTCGCCAGCACGACCTCCTCGACCTGGAGCATGAAGCCATTGATGATGCGGATCGGATCGGAAACGCGGGACTTGTCGCCGTGCACGGTCCAGTAGGAAACATCCAGGCGCTGACCGTTGAGATGCTCGGGATCGGGCACCGAGCGTCCGTCGAGGCGGAACGGACGGCGGATATGGTGGATGACGAGGCGGTCGGCCGGCAGCTCCTTGCCGCGGGCCAGCGCCGTGACCTGGTCAAGGTCGTCGCGCGTGACCAGGTTGTCCGCCGCGGACACATTCACGCCGGCTTCCTGCACGAAGCCGGCGAGGTGACCGCCGCTCTGCGCGAGGAAGATCGAGGCGACCTTCACGCCCGCGAGTTGTTCCGCGCGCATGATCGCCGCGTGGGTGCAGTCGCTGGCGGCCTTGAAGTCAATGACATCGCCCTTCACGACGCCGCGGGAGGAGCTCTGGCCGAGCCCGACGATGTTGAGCTGGCGACGGCCGAGGACCTCGCCAATCAACACGGAGACCTTGGATGTGCCGATTTCAACGGCACCGATATAGTTACCTTTGGTGGCCACGGAGGTGGGAGAACTGGGGTTGGGACAGAAAAAGCGAAGGGAAAGGAACCAGGATCAACGGCGGTCGCGGCGGGTGTCGTTGCCGCCGACAAAGCTTACGACCACCTGGGATGGGATCGAAACGTCGAGGCGGGCGATGCCGTCACGCGCGACGCCCTGTTCGCGATAGAGGTCGAGCAGGTAGTCGAGCCGCGCGAACTGCCGGCGGTAGTTGCCCGGTTCGAAGACGATCTCGTGCACCGTCGGGGTGCGCACGATCAGGCGCGGCGCCTCGGCCAGCGAAATCACCGTCCAGTTGCGCGCGAGATGCGGCGCCTCCTGTTGCCCGGCGAGCAACAACTCGGAAACGCGCTCCATGCCGGTGAGCGGAAGGATGTCGTCGCCACTGCGCGTCAGGCGGACGCCGTCCAGCCACGGCAGACGGTTGATCATCTCGGGATCGTAACTGGCACCGCGGTAGACCACGCCGTCGCGCGCGACGAGGAACGCCTCGGAATGCGCGGCATCGACCTGCACCATCACGCGCACCACGGGCGAACGCTCCTCCAGCGTCACCAGCAGCGTGCCGGGAAACTCGCGCGCGACGACGGCGTTCTTCACCTGGCCGGCTGATTCGAGACGGCTCTTCACCGCCTGCAGATCGACCGCCATGAGGGCGATGTCCGGCGGCAGGGCGAGACGCTCCTTCACCCAGTCCTCACGCAGCACGCCGTCGCTCAGCACGACGACCTCGCGCAGCGGCTCCGCCTTGACCACGGGCGCGATCTTTTCCACGGGCGACTCGAAACCAAAGCTGATGCCCCACCATACCGCCAGGGCGGCGACGGCGCTCAGCATCATCACCAGGACGCCATTTCGCAGCACGCTCCAGCGCCGGCGCCGACGCCCGTGCGCCGTCATCGCGCGGGGGTTCACCGTCTGGCGGACCTCGCGCCAGGAATGGACATGGGGAGTTTCGACTTCGTGCGTCATGATTGAATTGCCGTTCCGAGCGGACGGCGGTGTTGGGTTTGGTGCCGGGTGAGCGCCGGTTCGACCATGCGGCGCAGGAGCCTGTTGAAATCCAGGCCGACGCAGCGCGCGCTCATTGGCAGCAGGCTGGTCTCCTTCATTCCGGGCAGCGGATTGATCTCGAGCAGATGCGCCTCGCCGGCGGCGGACAGCATGAAGTCGACGCGCGCATAGTCCCGGCAGCCGCACGTCGCGAAGGCGGTTGCGGCCGCGGCCTGGACGGCGGCGGTCGTGGCCGCCGGCAGGTCGGCGGGCGCTGAATACTCGCTCAGGCCCTTCGTGTACTTGCTCGCGTAGTCGTAAACGCCGGACCTCGGCCGGATCTCGACCACGCCCATCGCGCGACCATCCAGCACGCCGACGGAAAGTTCACGTCCGACGATGCGACGCTCCACGAGCCAGTTGCCGCGGGTGATGGCAGCGAGGGCGCTCACCAGCTGCGCCCGATCGGCCACGATGCTCAGGCCGACGCTGCTGCCTTCGTCGTTCGGCTTCACCACCAGGTGCGGACCGAGGCGGGCGATCAACTCGTCGGCATCGGGTTTGCCGGTGGCGGCAAAGACCACTCCTTCGGCGATCCGCACGCCCGCGGCGGCAACCGCCTGCTTGGTGCGGGTCTTGTCGAGCGTGAGTTCGCAACTCGCGGCGCCACAGCCGGCGTACGCAAAGCCCGCGCCGTCGAGCAGCCGTTGCATGCCGCCGCCTTCACCGAAGCCACCATGCAGCGTGGAAAAAACGACATGCGTCCCGGGATCGACGTCCGGTGGAAGCGCATCCGCATCGAGTTCGAACAGGCGCACGGGAAAGGACCGCGCCAGGGCCAGCGCACACGCGTGCCCGGAACCGAGGGACACTTCACGTTCAGCGGACGTGCCGCCGCAAAAAACCGCCACGACCACGGATGCGCTCATCGCAGCACCTCCTGCCAGTTGCTCCCGCAGAGCATGACCTCGGGCTCGAGTTCAATCCGGCGCCGCGCCCGCACCTCATCGCGCACGCGACGCACCAGGGCGATCACGTCGGAGCCGGTGGCATGGCCGCGATTGATGATGAAGTTGGCATGCGTCGCCGAGACCTCGGCATCGCCGACACGGAGACCCTTGAGTCCCAGTTCGTCGATGATGCGGCCCGCGGAATCCCCCGGCGGGTTCTTGAAGATGCAGCCGGCGCTCGGTTCCCGCGGTTGGGATGCCTGGCGATGGGTTTGCAGCTCGGTGAGGCGGTGGCGGATCGCGGCGGTGTCGGCCGAACCGCGTGCGCGCAACACCGCCCCCAGGGCGATGGCGGATTCGAGTTCCTGGCAGCGCCGGTAGTCGACGTGCAGTGCCTCGCGCGGCCGGACATGCAGCGTGCCGTCGAGGCCCAGGAAATGCACCTGCTCGACGGTTTCATACATCCAGCCACCCATCGCGCCGGCATTCATGCGTAGAGCGCCGCCCACCGTTCCGGGGATTCCCTCCAGGAACTCGAAGCCGCCTTCGCCGAGCTTGCACGCCGTGCCGCACAGCTCCCGGAGCCGCAGTCCGGCGCCGGCCCAGTAGCGGCCGGGACCGAGACAAACGAATCGGCGCCAGTGCGCGTGTTGCAGCCGGATCACCACCCCCCGCACTCCCTCGTCGGCGACCACGAGATTCGAGCCGCGACCAAGCAACAGCACCGGCAGGTGCGCCGCGTGCGCGGCCGCGAGCAGCGTTTGCAGGTCGGCCGTGTTCGCCGGTTCCGCATAAATCTCGGCGACGCCGCCCACCCGGATGGTCGTCTTTGGTCCCAACGGTTCCGCCACGCGCAGATTCGTTTCGGGGTCCAGCCGATCGCGCAGCGTGTCCAGGAACCCGGCACAGCCGGGACTCATCGTGGACAGCCATGCAGACATCTGTCGCGCGACCGCGTCGATGTCGCCGGCACCGACGAACCACCACACGTCGCCCGCCCGCGCCTCGGCCGCCAGCCGGCGCGACGCGACGGCGGCGTCCGTCAGCAATTCCGCCGGTGGCGCATCCGAGCGTGCCCGCAGTTCCGCCAGGAGATCGGCCGCGGTGCCCCCGGCGACCGGGACTTCGCTCGCGGCATAGACGTTGAGCAGGAAGAGTTGATCCGCCCCCGCGAGCACGCGGGCGAACTCCGCCTTGAACTGCGCGGTGCGCGTGAAGCGATGCGGCTGGAACACGACCATCAGGCGCGCTGGCGTCATCGCCCGCACGGCCTCGAGCAACGCCGCGATCTCCGTCGGATGGTGGGCGTAATCCTCGAACATGCTCACACCGGTGCGCGCCCGCAGCACCGCCTGTCGCCGGCGCACGCCGGGATAGTCAGCGAGTCGTCGCTCGACCGTCTCGTCGCCCAACCAGGCCGCGACCGCGAGCGCTCCGGTGGCATTGGTGGCGTTGAAGGCACCGACGGCCGCAAGCTTCACCGAACCCGCGCCGAAACGCCCGCCGAGTCGCAGTGTCTGGCCGGTGGTGGTGATCTCGCTCACGCCGGCCAGCTCGTAGTCTCCGCCCGAACCAAAACCAAAGACGGTCGCGCTGCCGCCCGCGGCGGGAAAAACCCGACGGGACCAGGCGCAACCCGCATTGAAGAACACGGCCCGGCGCGTGCGCGCGGCGAGGGCGGCGAACGCCGCTTCAATCGCCGCGGGATCGCGATAGCGATCGCAATGATCCCAGTCGACATTCACACAGAGCGTCACCTCCGGCGTGAAGTCCGCGATGGTGCCGTCGCTCTCGTCGACTTCGGCGATCACCCATTCGGCGCCGGTCCACCGCGCCGGGGGCGTGCGCCCGTCCGCGAAAAGTCCCCCCAACAAATAGTCGCATCCCCCCGCGCGTGAACCCGCCGCGTTCAGGGCGGTGATCAACATCGCGGACGTGGTCGTCTTGCCGTGCGAACCCACGATCGCGATCAGGCGGCGTCCGCGGACCAGCGCCGCGAGCGCTTCGCCTCTTCGCAACCCGGCCACGCCCCGCCCGTGGGCGGCGACGCGCGTCGGATGAGCCACGCCAATGGCGCTGGAATAGATCACTTGTTGCGTTCCCGCCGGCAATTCGCCGGTCGCGGATTGCCCGACGCCGGCCGCCTGCAGCAAGGCCGCCCCTTCCTCGGGCCAGAGCCGGTCCTCCCCGGATACCCGCCAGCCTCCCGCGCGCAGCGCCAGCGCGAGGGGCGCCATGCCGGCGCCGCAAATCCCGACGAGATGCAGATGCGCCCCCGGCGGCGGCAGGGATGCGGCCCCGATCGCGGGCGGCGTGTCATGCGGAGTGGAATCGGAGGCGGGGGACATCGGCGTCAGGCGGCAACCGTGGTGGGTGCACGCACCCGCGCCGGCATGCTGCGCAGCAAACGTTCGAGATCGTCGGCGATGAACTCCGCGGCATCATTCCGATCAAGCCGCTGCAGGTTGAAGCGGAACTGGCGCATCAACCATTCGTTGCTCATCACCTCGAGCACCTCGCGGGCAAGGTCGTCGAGAAACGGTTGCGCGAGCACGAAGCCCCCGCCCTGTTGCTCGAAAAAGCGCGCATTGAACATCTGGTGGTTGTCCGCCGCCTCGGGAAACGGTACCAGGATTGCCGGTACCTGCATGCGGATGAGTTCCGCCAGCGTGCCGGCGCCCGCCCGGGCGACGGCGAGATCGGCGGCCGAAAGGACCGTCGCCATGTCGTCACTGAAGGGCAGGAACATGGCCCGCACCGGCCGGCCGTCCCGCGAGGCGTGTTCCACGCGACCGGCCGCGCCCTTGCCCGGTCCGGTGACGCAAAGCACCTGGATCGTCGCACGCGCAAGTTCAGCCACGTGGTGGCTCACCCACTCGTTGAGCGGACGCGCGCCCTGGCTGCCCCCGAGGACGAGCAGGGTCTTGCGATCCGGCTCGAGGCCGAGGGCAATGCGCGCGCGCGAAGGTGAAAGGCGCACGAGTTCCCGCCGCACCGGCAGGCCGCAATGCCGGACCTGGGTCGCGCGCAGCCCGCCGCGTTTCACGCCCGGCGGCAGATACACGCGAGCGGCAAATCGCGCCGCCATGCGGATCGCCCGGCCCGGCACCCGGTTCGCCTCGTGCAGCACGACCGGTGGCCCGCCGGGTCGCAGGCGCGCCGCGACCGCGAGCGCCATGGTGGTGAACCCGCCGAAACCGACGACCGCGTCGGGCAGGAACCGCCGGATCGTGGCGTGGGCAAAGGCAAGGCCCCGCGCCTGCCCCGAGACAAACCGGGCGAGGCGGATCGGATGCAGGGAAAAACCCGCCCCGGGCATCGCGACAAAATCGAGGTGCTCGTACTTCCCGGCCAGGCGCGCGTCGATCTGCTTCTGGCTGACGAGCAGCGCGCATTGATGACCGCGGGCGACGAGCACCTCGGCCAGTGCGATGCCGGGCGAAAGATGGCCGCCCGTGCCGCCGCATCCGATGAGAAAACGTTTCATGCGTCCAACTCCCTGAGGCCGCGATCGCGTTCGGCGAGCGCGGGGCGCGCCCAGGCGATCTGGGTGTTGATCATCACGCCGACGATCATGGCCATCAGCAGCAGGTTGGATCCCCCATAGCTGATGAAAGGAAGCGACATCCCCTTGGTCGGCATCAGGCCCGTGACCACGCACAGGTTCACGAGCGACTGCAGCGTGAGCAGTAAAAGGCTGCCCGTGACCAGGAGGTATTGAAAGAGATTCGGGGCGCGGCGCAGGTGCACGACCCCGGCGATGAAGATCACGGTGAACGCCACCACCACCGCGAGCGTGAAGACGAGTCCGAGTTCCTCGCCGACGATCGCGAAGATGAAATCGGTGTGCGCCTCCGGCAGGAAGAACATCTGTTGCCGTCCGCTCCCCAGCCCGACGCCCTCGATGCCGCCGGTGCCGAATCCAAGGATCGCCTGCCACAGTTGGTAGCCCGAGCCGCCGCGATTGTTCTCCAGGTCGAGAAACGCCATGATCCGCCCGGAACGTTCGGGATTGTGCATGATCACGATCCCGAGCGCCGCCGCGCCCGTCAGTGCGGTCGGCAGCAGATAGATCAGCCGTGCCCCCGCGGCGAACAGCATCGCGAAGCCGACCAGACCGGCGAGCATCGCGGTGCCGAAGTCCGGTTCGACGATGATCAGGCCACAGAACGCACCGATCAGCAGCAGCGGCACGAGAAAGCCGCGCCGCAACGTCGTCAGCTCCTTCTGGTGCACCGCGAGGTAGTGCGCGAGGGCGAACACCAGGCCAAGTTTGGCAAACTCCGAGACCTGTAACCGCGCCATCCCGAATTCCAGCCAGCGGCGGGCCCCGTTCACCGTCACGCCGATCGATGGCACCAGCGTGACCGCCAGCCCGAGGAGCAGCAGGCCGACAAACCACCAGGTGAACCGGCGCATGCGTTCAAGGTTTACGCGCGACGCCACGAAACCCACCACCAGCGCCGCCCCCAACCACATGACCTGGCGCCGCACGAAGAAGTAGGGATCCGTGCGAAACCACGAACTGGCGCTGAACAGGATCGTAATACCCAGCAACGTCAGCCCGACCGCGCAGACCAGGATGAGTGATGCCGGGTTGACGAACGGCCGCACCCGCAAGCGCGCCGTCGACGAAGCTTTCCGCGCACGGGGAGCTCCCACGAGGACGGCGGCTTGGGCGGTGCTCATGTTCGGGGAAAGGGGGTATCGTGAGGGGCGCCGGTCCCGGTCGGATTACGGGGCCGGCACCGGATCATCCAGCGGCTGCACCGGCGGTGCCTCGCCACTCGGCGGGGGCGCGTCCAGCTCCGGCGGGCGGTCGGTGGTCGGCGACGTCGGCTCTGGCGTGGTCGTCGTCGGTGGCGGGCTGGCCGATGATGGCGCGGAGGTCGTCGCCCGCGATGGCGCCGGCGCGGGCCGCGGAATCGCTCCCGTGCCGACTGCCTGAAATCCGGGAATCACCAGCTTCTGACCGACCCGGATCCGGCGCGGATCGGAGATGTTGTTGGCCGCCATGAGATCGTGGACCGTGACATCGAACTTGCGGGCGATCTCGCCGAGCGTGTCGCCGCGTTGCACCACGAAGGTCATCTCATTGCCGTTTTCTGCGGGCGGCGGCGTATAGTCGTTGATCAAGGACCCGTTGCTCGGCCCCGTTGCGGCACCACCGCCGGGAATCACCAGCGACTGCCCGATCTGGATCACATCGGAGCGCAGGTTGTTGGCCTCGCGCAGGGCCGCGACGGTCGTGCCGTTGCGCGCCGCGATCTTGGAGAGCGAATCACCCGAGCGCACCACGTACGTCGAACTCGCCGCGGCGGAGCTCACTCCGGAATCCTCACCTGGCGACAGTGCCTCGGCCGGAAGCGGAGACGATGCGGTTCCCGGAATCTTCAAGACCATGCCTGGACGCAACGAGTCGGCCTTCACGTTCGGGTTGAGCCGCTGGATTTCCCGGGTCGTCGTGTTGTTCGCGCGTGCGATCTTCCAGAAACTATCACCGGAACGGACGACGTAGTTGGTCGGCGCGGGCGGTGGCGGCGCGATCGCGGCGGGCACGCCCGTGCTGATGTAGGCGCTCGGATCCGCCGGCCGGGTCGGTTCCGTGCGGGCGCGTTCTGCCGGCGACAATCCGCCGAGCGTCGGGCCGGTGATCGGCGCGGACGACTCGTAGTCGGATTCCGTCGGCGCCGCCGCGGACGTGGGCGCCGCACTCGACGACGACTGGCTGGACCAGTTCTCGGAAGCAACCGGAGTGACCGCCGGAGCAGCGGCAGACGTATCGTCCGACGCGCGTCCGGGAGTGGAGCGGCAGCCCTGAATGAGCACGAGCACGCACGCGAGCGCGACATGGAGCGCGAAAACCATGCCGAAGATCTTCATGAGTTTCATAGCAGGCAGAGTCCCGCGGCCGCGGGACGGGTTGCAGACGGGTTGTGGGGACGGGGTGAAAGGGAGGAACCGCCGACGCTGGTGCCGGCGAGTTCGGCCACGATCGCTTCGAACTGGCGTCCGCGATCGTCGTAGCCGCGGAACATGTCAAAGCTCGCAAAGCCAGGGCTGAGCACGATGTGATCGCCGCTGGCGGCTGCAGCCAGCGCGCGCGCCACGGCGTCGCGCAACGACTCACAGCAGACGTGCGGAACGGCGTTCGCCCGCAGATGGCGGGCAAGGGCCTCGCGAGTCTCGCCCATGAGAAACGCCTGACGGAGGCGCGGAGCAACGCGCGAGGCAAACGCGGCGAGATCGCCGCCCTTGGCACGACCGCCGCCGATCCAGAGCACGGGCGCGGCGAATCGGGCGAGCGCGGCCTCGACCGCATGGAAGTTCGTCGCCTTCGAATCGTTCCAGAACGTGATCCCCCGTATCTCCCCCACCCGCGCGAGGCGATGCGCGCCAACGATAAAGTTTTGCGCCGCCTCGACCAACCTGGCTTCGGGCAGGCCACGGGCGCGCCAATATGCACGTGCCAACAGGAAGTTTTCCTGCTGCGGCGGCTCCCCGAAGACGGTGGCGGCGATTCCCGGTTCGGGAGTTTCGGTGGCGAAAGGCACGCATCCGGTCACGGGTAAATCGAGACCCAGCTTCCGGGCCTGCGCGAGCACGCTCGGACCGTAAAACAGTGCGTGGCTGCGCGTGTGTTTCACGAGGTTGTATTTTGCACGGAAGTAGGCTTCCAGCGTGCCATGCCGCTCCAGATGATCCTCCGCGAAGTTTGTCCAAAGCGTCGCAGTGGCTCCGAAGAACCGCAGCGTCTCCGCCTGAAATGAACTGACCTCCACCACGGCCACGGACGTGGTCCCCGCCGGCGTGCGCCACGCATCGCAGAATGCGCTGCCGATATTGCCGACCGCGCGAGCCTCCAACCCGGCATGCCGGAGCGCGTGGGTGAGGAACTCCGTCAGCGTGGTCTTACCGTTCGTGCCCGTGATCGCAATGATTTCGCCGGGCCACGCCAGCGCGCCGAGGTCGAGTTCGCCGAGGACCTCACAACCCGCGGAACGCGCGGCCCGCACCCATTCGTGCGCCGGCGCGAAGCCGGGGCTCAACACGACGAGGCCGTGCCGTCCCGCGTGTTCCGCGCCGAAGGTTCGGGCGGCAGCATCCCCCGATGCGCGGTCGTAGACGCTCACCGCGCCGCCGAGTTCCGCGATCAGTCCGGCCGCCGCCCGGCCGCTCACGCCGGCGCCGAAAATGGCCACCGGGCGTTGCAGCAGGTGCATGAGCCAGTCGGGAACGTGTGGTGTCATGAATGGATTCAGCGCAATTTCAGGGTACCCAGGCCGGCCAGGGCGAAACCGAGCGACAGCACCCATAAACGGAGGACAACCTTCGTCTCCGGCCAGCCGAGTTTTTGGAAATGGTGATGCAGGGGCGCCATCAGGAACACGCGATGGCCGACACCGTACCGATGCCGGGTGAACTTGAACCAGCCGACCTGCACGATAACGGACAGCGCCTCCATGACAAACACACCGCCCACGATCACGAGCGTCAGCGGCTGATGGATCATGAAGGCCATCACGCCAATCAGCCCGCCCAGCGCCAGGGATCCCGTGTCTCCCATGAAGACCTCCGCGGGGTGCGAGTTGTACCACAGGAACGCCATGCACGACCCGATCAATGCGCCGCATACCACGGCAAGCTCCCCCGTCCCCGGCACGAAGCTGATGAGCAGGTAATCGGAGATGAAATAGTTGCCCGCGGCGTAGGCCATGATGCCGAGGACCAGTGCCACGGTTATCGTGCAGCCGACGGCGAGACCATCGAGGCCGTCGGTCAGGTTGATCGCGTTGCTGAAACCGACGATCCAGAGATAAAAGAGCACGAGCAGCACCGCGGGATGCATCAGCTTCGTCACCGCGGTCTTCATGAACGGCACCCAGAACTCGAGGATCTTGTGTTCGCTCTCCGGATGATTCACGAGCAGCGCGAGCGCCACGACGGCGGCCAGCGACTGCCAGATGATCTTCTCCCACGAACGGATGCCGTCGCGCGTCTTGTGCACGATCTTGAGGTAGTCGTCGCGCCAGCCCGGTACCGTCAGGATCGCGTAAACGAGCAGGCTGACCACCACCCAGATGTTCGGAATCGCACACAATGTCGTGCTGATGATCACGGCGACGAAGATGATCAACCCGCCCATGGTCGGCGTGTGTTTCTTGTCGAAGTAGGTCGCGCCAAGCGAACCCGTGCGGTCGTCGATGTAACCGTGCCCGAGCTTGAGCTCGCGGAACCGACGGATCAGCCACGGTGCGATGACCATGCCGATCACGAACGCGAGCCCCGCCGCCAGCAGGACGCGAAAGGTGATGAACCGCAGCAGACGCAGCGGTCCGAAATAGTTGTCGTAGTCGGCCAGCCAGGTCAGCATCAGGCGGCGACCTCCTGGTGGCGTCCCCGCTCGTCGGGGGGCGAGTGGCGGGTTCCGGATTCCAGCAGTGTCTCCAGGGCGTAGCGCCGGCTGCCCTTGAGAAAGATCGCACCGCGAAAGCGGCGCACGCGCCGCTCCGCCTCGCAGCGGTCGGGATTCACCACGACGTCCGCCGTCGGCGCGACTTCATGCAACCCGTCGGCAAATGCCGCAGCCTGGTCGCCGAACACGAGCACCTGATCGCCGGAGTGCCACGGCCAGTGCGCCCCCGCCGCATGATGCAGCGCCGCGCTTTCTCCGCCGAGTTCCTCCATGCACCCCACCACGAACAACCGCGGCGCCTCCGCCGGCGCCAACGCGGTAAAGGCTTCGACGGCATCGGCCATCGACGCGGGATTCGCATTGTAGCAGTCGAGATAAATGACGCGGTTCTGGTCGCGGCGCACCTCTCCCCGCAACGCCGCCGGCCGCCAACGGGGAAGACGCGTGCGCAGATCGTCGACGCTCACGCCCAGGTGCAATGCCGTTGCCAGCGCCAGCGCCAGGTTGCCCGCCATGCCGGTCGTGACCCGCCGCAGGTCGAATTCCTCCACGGTGCCGTGCCAGGTCACGCAGAGGCGGGTGACCACTCCCTGATGGCAGACGGCAAACGGGACCACGTGCGCGCCGGCGGGCAGCATCCCTGCGTCCGCGCCCGCCGGTAGCACGACAATGACGGGCGCGGCAATCGCACGGAACGCAGCGTAGTCGAGGCATGACGACGGAATGACCGCGACGCCGTCCGGATGGCGATGCGCGGCCAGGCGCGCCTTCTCAACCGCGACTCCCTCCACCGTGCCCAGGCCGTCGAGATGGGCCGGCGCCACGCTGGTCACGAGGACCACGTTCGCCCGGATCAGCGGGGCAATCACGTCCATCTCGCCGCGAGCGCTGATGCCGGCCTCGACGACGGCGTGACGATGCTGCGAGGGATCGAGGCGCAACAGCGTCAGCGGCACGCCGAGGTGGTTGTTCAGGTTGCCCGTCGTGGCGAGCACCTCGCCGGGTGCGCCGAGCAGGACGGCCAGGAGATCCTTCGTCGACGTCTTGCCGGCGCTGCCCGTCACGCCCACCACTGTGCCCGGAAAACGGGCACGATGCGCACGGGCGACCGCCTGCAGCGCGACCAGTGGATCGGCCACCACCAGCTGCGGCAGGGACGCGTCAGGCAGCACCCGCGCCACCAGCGCGGCCGCCGCCCCGCGCGCCGCCGCGGCGGTCACAAAGTCGTGCCCGTCCCGCAGGGCGGTGCGCAAGGCGACGAACATCTCCCCCGCGCCAATGGTGCGTGAGTCGATCGCAAAGCCGGAGATCGTCCCGCCGGGAGCCCCGTGCCAGGTGCCACCGCAGTCTGCAGCAAGTTCGTTCGATGCGATCACGGGTTGGAGGAATGGGAATAAGAGCGGCGCCGAGCGCCGCACACCGGGACGTGGCGGATTTCGCCCGGACCCGGAATGGCACGGCAGCGCCCGGGAGGGCGGCGCTTCGCACCGCTTTGCCCGGGCCAGATTTCGTTGCCTGGTCGCGCGGTGGCCATGGGTCAGAGCGCGGCCTTCATTTTCTTGATCGTGATCAGTTCGCGGGCGACCTGGCGATCGTCGAAGGTGACCACCGTATCGCCAAATTCCTGGAACGGTTCGTGGCCCTTGCCGGCGATCAGCACGCTGTCCCCGGACTGCGCGGCCTCGAGCGCCAGGCCGATCGCCCGCCGGCGATCGTCGATGAACACGATGCGCGCCGGTTCGGTGACGCCGGTTTTCATGTCGGCGAAGATCTGGGCGAGGGCCTCCTTGCGCGGGTTGTCGGCCGTGGCCCAGGCAAAGTCCGCGAGTTCCTGCACCGCCGCCGTCATGCGCGGTCGCTTGCTGCGATCGCGGTTGCCCCCGCAACCGAACACGACCAACAGCCGCCCGGGCGTGATCGCCCGCAGGGTCGAGAGGACGTTGCGCAGCGCGTCGTCCGTGTGCGCGTAGTCGACCAGCACGTTGCATCCGAGATCGTTGGCGATCGGCTCGAGCCGGCCCGGAATGCCGGGCAACGTGGCCAGTTGCGGCACCAGCGTGACAAGGTCGTACCCGAGACCAAAGGCGACGGCGAACGCACAGAGCAGGTTGCTCACGTTGAAGTCGCCGAGCAGCGTGGTGGTGACATCGGCGTGTCCGCCGGGCCAGGTGAGACGAAAGCGCGAGCCGTCGAACCGCGTCTCCACCGCGCTGGCCCGCACTTCGGCGCCGGGACCGGTTCCGTAGGAAACCCCGCGCACACCGGCCGGCAGGAGGGCCAGCAGTTCCGCGCCGCGCGAATCATCCAGATTGACCGCCGCCACGCGCGGCAAGCGCGCGGTTGCGCCCGTGAAGAGCCGCGCCTTCACCGCAAAATACTCGTCGAGCGTATGGTGGTAATCGAGATGGTCACGCGTGAGGTTGGTGAACGCGACCGCGGCGAAGCGCATGCCGCGCACGCGCTGTTGGTCGAGACCGTGCGAACTCACTTCCATCACGGCCGCGCGGCACTCGGCCTCGCGCATTTGCGCAAGCATCCCGTAAAGATCGACTGACTCCGGCGTCGTTTTATAGGAAGGCACGGAACGCAGCCCGAGATCGTAGTTGATCGTGCCGATCAGGCCGACCCGCTGCCCGGCCGAGAGCAGGTGCTTGAGCACGTGCGTGACCGTGCTCTTGCCGTTGGTGCCCGTCACCCCGATCAGCTCGAGCGCCTCGTCCGGCGCCCCGTAGAAACGCCGCGCCACGTCCGCCAGCACGGCCCGCGGGTTCTGGACCTGCAGGAAGGTCACGCGGGACGGCACCAACTGCCGGGGCTGGGTGCTCACGACGGCGACCGCTCCGCGCGCGATCGCCTCGTCGATGAAGAGGTAACCATCGGAGCGCAGTCCCGGCAGCGCGAAAAACACGCAACCCGGCGCGGCACGGCGGCTGTCGATCACGATCGCGTTGACGACGGTCTCGAGCGTGCCCTTGACGGACAGTAATTCGATGTCGGCAAAAAGTTCGGCGAGTGCAGATCCCATGGAGCGCCTTCGAGTGCGGTGCGGGCGGGCGCGCCGCCGGGTTACGGTACCCAGCGGCGGCGCTTTGGAAACTAGGGTCGAGGATTCAACGGATCCGATCACGGGCAGAAACAAGGTTTTCCGGACCGCCGGCGACGGTGGGAGGCGGAGCCGCCGACGTCGCCGGGTCGAGGGTGGGTGAAATGCCGAGGTATTGGATGAGTTGCTCGGCGATGTTCTTGAAGGAAGGGGCGGCCACGGTCGTGCCGTAGGCGACGCCGTTCAGGCGCGCGTCGTCGATCACGACGCTGATCACCACCCGCGGACGACTTGCGGGAAAAAACCCGATGAAGGAACCGACGTGGTGGGTGTTGGAGTAGCGCCCGTCGATGAGCTTCTGAGTGGTGCCGGTCTTGCCCGCGACTTCGAAGCCCGGAATCGCCGCCAGCGGTGCGGTGCCCGCCGGGGAGACGACGCGAGTCAACAGGGCGGATACCACCTGCGCGGTGTGGGCCTGGACGACGCGCCGTCGCTCCATTGGAGGATACGCAAACACCGTGGAGCCGTCATGGTCGATGATCCGACGCACGATCTGCGGCCGCATCAAAATGCCCTGGTTGGCGATTGCCGCCATCGCGAAGTGCATCTGGAGCGGGGTCACGCCAATGGCGTGACCCATCGGCATGCGCGTAATGGTGAGCCCGTCCCAGTCGGAGACGTCGTGGAGGATGCCCGGCACCTCGCCGGCAAGGGGAAACCCGGTGCGTTCCCCGAAACCGAAGGCGGCCGCGTAATCGTGAAGTTCATTCGCTCCCATCAATATTCCGAGCCGGGCCGCACCGCGGTTGCTGGACTTGGCGACGATGTCCGCCACGGAAAGGACGCCATGCTCATGGGAGTCGTGCGGCAGGGGCAGCGTGCGACCGCCGACCGTGACGACGCTTTCGCCGCAATCAAACTGCGTGGCCGGAGTCACCAGGTGCAGGTCGAGCGCGGCGCTGGCCGGCACGATCTTGAATGTCGAGCCCGGCTCATAGATGTCGGTGATCGCGCGGTTACGCTGGCTCGCCAGATCCGACTTGTTGAAATTGTTCAGGTCGAACGTCGGGTAGTTGGCGAGTCCGAGAATGAAGCCGTCCCGCGGATCGCTCACAATGATCGTCGCCCCCTGGGGATCGAACTTGCGCGCGATGGCGCGCAGTTCCGTTTCGATGCAATGCTGCACGAAACTGTCGATGGACAGCACCACGTCGTATCCGTCGGCGGGGGCGACTTCCCGGGCGCGGAACTGGGCGAGCTCGTGCTTGCGTCCATCGCGCTCGATCTCCCGCCAGCCATCCTGGCCCGTAAGGTAGTAATCGAGGTAATGCTCAACCCCCATCGCCGCCACGCCTTCGTAATTGACGAAGCCGATGATGTGCGAGGCGAGTGCGCCCCCCGGATACGCCCGGCGGAACTGACGGTTGCCGTAGACGCCCTTGATGTCGAGGGCCAGGACTCTTTCGTAGGTCTCCTCGTCCACCCCCGCGGCCAGTTTTGTCCAGCGAATCGGACGAGTGCCGAGTTCATCGTCGGGCTCCACCTTGCGGTGAACCGCGTCCACCAACTCCGCCTCCGGCACCTGCAACAGGCGCGCCAGCTCCGGCAGCCGGGCTTCGTCCTCCTCCAGGGTCACGTGTGGATCGACGCCGATGTTGTAGGCCATGCGGCTGGTCGCCAACACGGTGCCGTTGCAGTCGCGGATGTCGCCGCGCCGCGCCTTGATCGTCTGGAAGCCCTTGCGCACCCGTTCCACCTCCGCGGACAACTGCCCGGCCTTTACCACCTGAAGGTCGACGAGGCGCGCGCCGACGCAGACGAACACCACCAACACGGCGATGCACATGAGCCACAGGCGGGAAACGGGCGCGAATCCGCGTTTCATGGGCGGTTCGGTTGGCCGCCGCGGTCCGTCAGGGAGCCGCGGGACTGCCGCCGCGCTCCCCGTCCGCGGTATAATAGTGTTGGTTGAAACGCTTGCCCGCGAGCCGGCGCTCGACGTCCTCGGTCACCCGGAAGACCTGACTCTCGTGCGGTCGCACCAGATTCAGGTGGAAGCGGGCGTTCTTCTCGATCAGCTGCTCGGGATTGAGCGCGAAGGCGATGCCCGCCGCGACCTCGTTCACGTCGCGCTGCATCGCCGTGATTTGCTGTTCGAGAACACGGTTGCTGTTCGCCGTAACCGAAATCTGGTGCCGGTACCAGACCATGCCGAAGCCGATCGCGCCCATGTAGCCGAGCAGGACCAGCGTGAAGACAAACAGGCCGTTAAGGACCGGGGCCGGTGGGCGGCGGGAGGAGCGCATCTCGTCGGCGAGGATCAGGTGCGGCGCGGTTCAGACCGTCGACGCAAGGCGCGCAAACGCGCCGAGCGACTGCGGGGATTCAATGCCACCTCTGCCGGTCCCGGGGTAAGCGGCCGGGAAGTCAGCAGGTCTGCGCGGGCGACGCGCGACTGTTGGGGCCGATGATCGTTCTCGTCCACCGGCCGGCCGGCAAGTTCGCGGAAGAGCCGTTTCACGATTCGGTCCTCCAGCGAATGGAAGCTGATGACGACGAGCACGCCGCCGGCCGCGAGCATTTCAAATGCCGCCGGCAATGCCGCCGCCAGCGCATCAAGCTCGCCGTTGACGGCGATGCGGACCCCTTGAAACGTCCGGGTGGCCGGATGAATCGGCGACGTGTGGCGCACCCGGGCCGGGGTGACGCCTTCAATTACGCCAACCAGTCCGGTGGTCGTGGCCAGGCGACCGGTGCCACGGGCCGCGATGATGGCATCGACAATGCGGCGCCAATTGTGCTCCTCGCCAAGGTTACGCACCGCCTCGACCACCGCCGCACGAGGAGCGGTCTCCAACCACGTCGCCGCAGCCAGACCCTGTCTCGGGTCCATGCGCAAGTCCAGCGGCGCATCCGTACGAAACGAAAAACCGCGCGCCGCCTCATCGAGTTGGAACGAAGACACGCCCAGGTCAAAGAGGATGCCGTCGAAGGGACCGGCCGCCGCCGGCAGGGTCGCCAGATCGGCAAAGTTGCCGTCCGCGAAGGCAAACCGTTCGCCAAATTCCGCGCGCACCGCGGCCGCTCGCGCCGCGGCCGCCGGATCCCGGTCGAGCGCGAGCACGCTTACCGCCGGCGCCGCGTTGAGCAGGGCGCGGGTGTGGCCTCCGCCGCCAAAGGTGCAATCGAGCAACCGCGCCCCCGGTCGCGGGGCGAGCAGCGTCACGACTTCCTGCAGCAGGACTGGCCGGTGTTGCGCCATCCACCGCAACAGGACGGCACTAGCGGACGCGCAGGGCATCGAGCAGCATGCGCAGCGACGTGGACGAACCGCCGGCCTGGGCGCGGCGCCGGGCCGCAACGTCGCCGGGCTGGCCGAACACATGCAGGGTTGGCCGTCGGAAGCCCGCCGCCGGCGCCGCGGCCAGGGGCGCATGCCGCACGAGACCGCGACTCAGCGAGCCACCCACCCCGAGCAGGCGAACCGACCGCCGGACCACAGCGGGATCCGGCATGGGCTGCACCCGACGAACTGTACTGGGCGAAACGGACGCGCGACTCATGGTTGCGCGCCGGCGTAAAACGCGACCGCCGCGGGCCGCGGCCCGCGAGGTTGAGAATCATTTCCAAAACGTGACGAAACGGCGATGGATGATGGCGCATGGTGATAGCGGTTGGATTTTAAACTCGGGCTTCCTTTAACAACTGACTGAAATTGTCGCGGCTCTCATCGGGGGCTTCGTTGGCCCAGCGTTCCGGACTCCAGATCGCGAACTTCGTCATCATGCCGACGAGCACCACGTCGCGTTCGATCCCCACCTTCTTCTTCAGCCGGTCGGGAATCGTGAAGCGCCCGTTCGCGTCATGGGAGAGCGAGTCCGCCTGCGAGAACGTCTTGTATTGCCACTTTTGCGCCGCGTCGTCTCCGAGCTGCTGCTCGAAAACCGCCTTGCGCAACTTCTCCGCCTCCGAGGGCGGCAGCACCATGAGGTGCCCGTGCGGGTGCGGAAAGACGACGAACTCGACCTCGTCGTCCCCCTTGAAGCGCCACTTCGCCGGAATCGACAGGCGATTCTTGGCGTCGAGGGTATGCCGGAATTCACCGACAAAATAGCGCTCACGGGGCTCACTCATGGGGACGAATAGGGTTTCCCCTATGGATCCCACTTTCTCCCACTCAGCCCCACTAGGTCAAGCAATTCCCCGGGATTTTCTTCATCCAGGGTTTCTCACAACTTATTAACAACCGACCGTTTCCCCAGCGACAGGCGAGATTTTCCGTCGCATCGGACCTCGCCCACAGGGATGCGCCACGCCCAAAGCCTGCTACTGATTCCGCCCCACTTCCTCCCACCAGGCTCAAACCAACGGGTTGTTCACAGAAAAAAAGAGCCGGCAACATCGGAAACTTGCCCGCTCGGACTCCTCCGTCATTGCTGCCGTCATGGTCACACCACAGCGCATTGAACTCATCGGGGCCGAGATCGCGATAAAATGGGCCGACGGGGCCGAGACCTTCGTTGCCGCACCTCTCCTGCGCGGCGCCTCGCCCAGCGCATCCGCGCGTGGCGAACCCGACATCTTTGGTCGCGTGCACGGCGGCGAAGGACCGCGCGACTTTTCCGGGGTGACCGTGACGGGCTGGGAAATCGTCGGCAACTATGCCGTGCGTTTTCAATTCAGCGACGGCCACAACACCGGTCTCTACACCTACGATCTCCTGCGCCGCCTCGGCGAAGCGCCGGCCGCGCCATGAACGCCGCCCGGCGGTTCGCCACGATCGCGGTCGTGACCTTCGATGCCGGCGGCACCCTGCTCGCACCACACCCATCCGTGGGCAGCCGGTATCGCGAAATCGCGCTGCGGCACGGTTGCGCCCACGACGCAGCGGCGCTGGATCGGGCGTTCCGGCTCGCGTTTGGTCGTGTATCCAAATCCTCCCTGCAAGGGGATCCGGAAGCGCGCGAACGTGATTTCTGGCGTCGCATCGTGCTCGCGACCTTCGCCGAGGCGGGACCGCCGGCGCTGCCGCCGGATCGGTTCGACGCGTTCTTCGAGGATGCCTGGGAAACCCTGGCCCACGGCGGGTGCTGGCGCCTGCTGCCCGATGCGCTTGTCACGATACAGTCACTACGCGCCCGCGGCTATCGCCTCGGGGTGCTGTCGAACTGGGATCATCGCCTCCATCGCATCCTCGCGGAGACCGGTCTCGCGCCCGGTTTTGATCACGTGTTGATCTCGAGCGAAGTCGGCGCGGAAAAGCCGGACGCCGGCATCTTTCGGGCGGCGGAACGGGTCTTCCGCGTCGAGCCCGGGCAATGCCTGCACGTCGGCGACAGTCCGCAGCATGACCGCGACGGAGCCGAAGCCGCAGGCTGGCATTCGGTGCTCGTGCGGCGGGACGATGGTCCGATGGATGGCGAACACGACATTCACCGCCTCGCGGACCTGCTTGCGCTCCTCCGGGGTCCGGCCGGCTGAGCCGTAGCCAGCAGGGCACGCCTGAATGCCTGCGGCCGGGGGCTGCAATGAAGCGCCGGCTGTCCATCGGGCTCCGACACTTGCGGTGTGGTTTCGGCGCGCGGCGTTTTGCTCTCGTCATCACCCGAGCCGGACCAGTGACATGGGGCATGACTGCCGATCCCCTTTTCTTCCCGCGCGGAGACAAACAGGAACTCGAGCTCGGCGATCGCCTGGAGCCGAAGTTTGACGGCGACGGGCTGATCCCGTGCATCACCGTAGATGCCAGTTCGAACGAAGTCTTGATGTTCGCCTACATGAACGAGCTCGCGTTGCGCCGAACGATTGAGACCGGCCACGCCACCTACTGGAGCCGGTCGCGCGGCAGATTGTGGATCAAGGGCGAGGAGTCCGGAAACGTCCTGCGGGTGCGCGAACTGCGCACGGATTGCGACCAGGACGTGATCCTCGTCAAGGTCGAGCTCGCGGAATCCGGTGCGGCCTGCCACAATGGCTACCGCTCGTGCTTCTATCGGAAGCTGGATGCCAACGGACGTCTCGCGATGTCCGGCGGCGAACGAAAATTCGACCCCGCGCTGGTCTACAAGAAGAAGGGCTGAATCGCAGCACCGGCCGATCGTCGGCGCCTGGTCCACCACCGTTGAGTCGGAACGCACCAAACGTGTGGCAGCCGAGGCCACGAGGCTGGCAGTCGCGAATCAGCTGAAAACCGCCTCCTCACGTCGGCTGCCACAACCGAGCGGATGCCGACGCCCAACGTGGATGCGCAGCCCCATGCGCGTGGTCTCGCCGCCGCTCGAGACGGGGACAGGGACGCGCCGGGCCACCGGGGCCGACGGCATGATTGCGGCTCAGTCGCCTCCGCCCGGCGTGAGGCCGCGCTCGGTGGCATGGGCAAACGCGATCAGCTCGGCGAGTTCGGGAGAATGGGCGTCCGGACGTGATCGCAGTTCGGTGAGGGCCTGCGAGCGATTGAGCCCCGCGCGGTAAAGGGTCTTGAAAGCGCTCCGAATGCGGTCGAGCTGCTCCGGGCCGTAGCCTGCACGCTCCAGCCCGATCCGGTTGAGACCACGAATCTCAGCCGGCACCCCGTCCGCCAGCATGAACGGCGGCACGTCCTTCACCACCTTGGCGCACGCGCTGATCATGGCGAAACGTCCGATGCGGCAGAATTGATGCACGCCGCCAAAGCCGCCGATCACGACGTGATCACCCAGGTGCACGTGCCCGGCAAGGGTGGCGTTGTTGCTCGCAACGATGTGACTGCCCGAGCACGCAATCGTGCGCGATGTGCGTGTAGGCGAGGAAGTGATTGTCGTGGCCGATCACGGTGACGTCGCCATCCGTGCGTTGCCGTGTGCACCGAGACAAACTCGCGAAACACGTTGCGGACGCCCACGCGCAGGCCGGGGACGCCACCGCGAAATTTCAGATCCTGCGTCTTCAGTCCCACGCAGGCGTAGGGAAACAGCTCGCACTGCTGGCCCCGAGCGTCGGTCCGAGCCGTCGACCGATGGCGTGATGGTGGACCACGAGCCATCCCCAAGCTGCACCCGCGCGCCGACAAAGGCATAGCGCGCCGATCTTGACGCCGGCGCCAAACGTGCCCCGGGCTCGACCATCGCGGTGGGATGAATCTCGGTCGCGCTCACGCTCTCATCGACGGCCTCGGCGATCGGTGAACATCAACTCCGCGGAGGAGACGACCTCGCCCGCGACCTCGCAATTGGCCTCGGCCACGCCGATCTTGTTGCCGCGATTCTTCGTGAGTCTGCGCGTGGATGACGAACTGGTCGCCCGGGCGCACCGCGCTGGCGGAACTTCACCTTGTCGCAGCTCATGAAGTAGGCGACCTTGCCCTGCGTTGCTCGTGGCGCCGCATCATCAGGATGCCGGCGGCCTGCGCCATCGCCTCGATCTGCAGCACGCCGGGCATGACCGGGGATGTGCCGCGGGAAAATGCCCCTGGAAAAACGGCTCGTTGATCGTGACGTTCTTGATCGCGACCAGCTCGGTCGTCGCTGCGCAACTCGACGACGCGGTCGACGCAGCAGAAACGGATAGCGGTGCGGCAGGGGCTCGAGGATGCGGCGGATGTCGCAGCGAGGTCTCGGTCATCGGCACGCCGACGCGGCGGCGGCTTGTGTGCGGGTCTTCGCGCCCTTTCTTGCGCTCCTCGAGCTTGTGCGTACAGCGCCCGGGTCAGCTCGGCGTTGATCGCGTGGCCGGGGCGGAGTGGCAACGATGTGCGCCTTGAGCGGCAGGCCGAGCAGCCGGATGTCGCCGATGATATCGAGGATCTTGTGGCGGACGAACTCGTCCTTGAAGCGCAGCGGCTCCTTCGAGATGATCTTGTCGCCCTTGAGGACGACGGCGCAGTCGAGAGTGCCGCCGCGGATCTTGCCCATCTTGATCAGTTCCTCGATGTCCTCGTAGACCGTGAACGTCCGCGCCGGCGCGCGATCTGCGTCATGTAGACCTCCGGGTCAATCGTCAGCGAAAGATGCTGCGTGTGAATGCCGCGGTTGTCCGCCGACGTGCAGGAGATCTTCAGCCCGTCGAACGGCAGCGCGACGAGGAGGAGTCGCCGCGGGAAACCGAAACCGGCGCATCGAGCACGAAATACTCGCGCTCCTGCGTCCTGCTCGACGGCGCCCGCCCTGCTGGATCAGTTCACGAACGGCCGCGCCGAGCCGTCCATGATCGGCGGTTCGGAGGCGTCCATCTCGATGATGACGTTGTCGATCCCGCAGCCGTGCAGCGCGCTGAGCACATGTTCCACCGTGTGGATGCTGGCGTGACCCGACGGTGATGGTCGTGGCGCGCACGAGATCGGTCACGAGGTGAATGTCGGGGCTTGATCTCCGGGCTGCCGTGCAGGTCGGTGCGGCGGAAAACGATGCCGTGCCGGCCGGGGCCGGCTTCATGGTGAGGTGGACATTGTCGCCCGTGTGCAGGGCCTTGCCTTTGAGGCTGACCTCGCGGGAGAGCGTGCGCTGCTTCATGGCCGCGAAGCATGCGGATCCGCTCGGCCCGCGTGACAAGCATGGAGAGAACACCTCAAGCGGGCCTCGCGCCGACGCTGCGGGTTTCCTCAGACGGCCGGTAAACCGGTCATCAAAAATGCCGCGGACGCTCAGCGCGTGCTTCTATTTTCGCAGTGAATTATGGTTTCTCTCCAACCCCCAACATGATCACCGGAATCTCCTCCAGCGGCGGCTATTTTCCGCAGTCGTTTCCCACGAAGGTACGGACGTCGACTGCCCACGCCCACCCAAGGTGCCCGACCCGGAAATCCAGCCGGAACCGCACGCCGGCGGACGTGCGCGCTCCGGAGGGAGATCCGGAGTCACTCGACCGCGGAATACAATCTGCTCGACCTGGCCAACCGGCAATACTCCCAGATCCTGCCCCGGATCGAGATGGCGACGGTTCCGGTCGACTAGGAGGTAATGAAGTTGGGGACGCCCGCCGGGGTGTCTGCGCAGGCACGGGATCCCCTGGGGGATACGGTCGTGGCCTTTCTCCGTCCATGGTGACGCTGAATCTAGCTCATCGTCTTGCGGAATCGGGTCACGGCGAATGCCAGGACGGTCAGTCCGATCACGAGCAAGCGCGAGCATCTGCGGCCAGAGGATGTCGGCGCCGACGCCCTTGAGGAAGACCCCGCGGATGATCACCAGGAAGTAGCGGAGCGGATTCGACCAGGTCGACCCACTGCACCGGCTCCGGCATGTTGGCGATCGGATAGATGAAGCCCGAGAGCAGCATCGCGGGGAAAAAGAAGAAGAACGTCGTCATCATCGCCTGCTGCTGGGTGCTGCACACGGTGGAGATGAAGAGTCCGACGCCGAGGGTGCTCAGGAGGAACAATCCCATGCCTCCGAGCAGCACGGCCAGAGCTGCCGCGCATCGGCACGCCGAACCACCCCACGCCGACCGCGGTGACGAGGAAGACGTCGACAAAGCCGATCACCACGAACGGCGCACACTTGCCGAGGATGAACTCCACCGGCCGGATCGGTGTGACCATGATCTGCTCGATCGTGCCCGACCTCCTTCTCCCGCACGATCGCCATGCCGGTCAGCATGAGCGTCACGAGCATCACGAGCATGGCCATGATGCCGGGGACGAAGTAATTCCGGCTCTCGAGGTTCTCGTTGAACCAGCTTCGCGCGCGCACCTCCACCACGCCGGGTTCCAGGCGACGGCCCGTGCGCATCTCCGTCTGCTCGATCAGCAGCGCCTGCGCCCGCGCGCTGACGATCGCCTGGCTGTAGTTGAGCACGAGGCGTGCGGTGTTCGAGTCCGTGCCGTCGACGAGGAGCTGAATTGACGCCGTCCGCCCGGCCTCGAGATCCTCCGAAGCCCGGCATCGATCTGCAGGATTGCACCGACCTCGCGCCGCGTCGACGGCAGCTTCGGCGGCGGCTTCATCCGTCGTTTGCAGTGCGGCCTCGAAATAGCCCGAACCGGTGAAGCGCCGCCACCAGCGCCCGGCTGGCCGGGGTGTTGTCGATGGTCGACCACCGCAAGCTTCACGTTGCGCACGTCCATGGTCACCGCGTAGCCGAAGACCAGGCACTGGAGGATCGGCACGCCGAAGATCACCAGGCGCATCCGCGGGTCGCGAAAGACCTGGATGAATTCCTTGCGCAGCAGGTGTTGAATCCGTTCCCACATGAGCGCCATTCCTCAGGCCAGGCGCTTGCGAAAGCGCAGGATCGCGAGGCCGGCCGCGACCAGCGCGAAGATCAACAGGAAGACCGCATCCGGCCACAGGGTCTCGAGACCGACCCCGCGCAGGTAGATGCCCTTCACGAGCGCAACAAAATAGCGTGCCGGGACGATGAGCGGTGATCACCTGGACCGGGACCGGCATGTTCGCGATCGCGAACATGAATCCGGAAAGCAGGAACGCCGGCAGGAACGTGGAGACCATCGCCATCTGGCTGGCGAGCAACTGCCCGCGGGCCACCGTGCTGATGAGAATGCCCTGTGCCAGCGTGCCGACGATGAACAGCGCCGCCATGCCGAAGAGCAGCGGCACGCTGCCCCGCAACGGCACGTCGAAGACCCACACCGCCATCGCCACCGCGATCAGCGACGTCGACCATGCCGACGACGAAGTACGGCATCAGCTTGCCCAGGATCAGCTCCGCCGGCCGCACCGGCGTGGAGATGAGTTGCTCCATCGTGCCGCGCTCCCACTCCCGCGCGATCGTCAGCGAGGTGAGCAGGGCCGCGATCACCCCCATGATCACCGCGATCAGCCCGGGGATGATGAAGTTCTTCGATTCGAGATCGGGGTTGAACCACACCCGCGGACGCATCTCGAGCGGCGGCCGTATCTCCCGACGGCCCCGGCGCTGCGCCTCCGCAAGGGTCATCTCCTGATCAAAAGCGGACGCCACTCCGCGCGTGTAACCCAGCACGATCGCCGCGGTATTCGAATCGGAGCCGTCGACAATGGCCTGCACGGTGGCCACCCGTCCCGCGCGCAGTTCCCGGGCAAAATCAACATCGATGACCAGGGCGAGCATTGCCTGGCGGTCGTCAATCGCCCGCTCGATATCGCGATAGTTGTCGACCGCTGCCCTCCAGCGAAAAGTACCGCGAGGCGGTGAAACGCGCAATGAAATCGCGGCTCGCCGGCGTATGACTCTGATCCCAGACGACCAACGGCACACGGTCGACGTCGAGCGTGAGTGCGTAGCCAAACAGGACGATCATCAGCATCGGGATGCCGATCGCGAGGATCAGGCTGCGCGGATCGCGCCGCAGGTGCAGCGCCTCCTTGCGGGCCATCGCCCAGAGGCGGCGCAGGTTCACCGCCGCACCTCCGTCTGCGTGCCGTCCGCGCGATCGCGCACCTCGACCAGCGAGACAAAGACATCCTCCAGCGTCGGCGGGATGCGCTCGATGCGCCGCACGGGGATGCCTGCCTCGGCCAGCGCGGCGAGGATCGCGGTCCGGGCGGCTGCCTCGTCGGCCGCTACGGCGTGCAACCCGTCGCCGAAAAGCGCCACCTCCTTGATCGCGGGAAGTCTTTCGATTGCCCCCATCGCGTCCGCGGGCCGCTCGCATTCGATCTCGAGCACCACGTCCACCATGTGGCGGGACTTCAATTCGGCCGGCCGCCCGCTGGCGATGATCTCGCCGCGGTAGATGAGGCCGAGCCGGTCGCAGTACTCGGATTCCTCGATGATAATGCGTCGTGACAAAGATCGTGACCCCGCTGCTCGGCGAGGTCGTAAATCAGGTCCCAGAAAAGGCGCCGGCTGTTCGGATCAACCCCGGAGGTGGGTTCATCGAGAAAAAGGATCGCGGCTCGTGCAGGACGGCGCAACCGAGCGCAAGGCGCTGTTTCCAGCCGCCCGGCAGGTCTCCGGTGCGCGCGCGCCGGTGCTCGCGCAGCCCGGCCATCTCCAGCACCCAATCCTTGCGCGAGCGCTTTTTCGCGCGGGGCACGCGGTAGATGCCGCTGAAGAAGTCGATGTTCTGCTCGACCGTAAGGTCGTCGTAGAGCGAGAAGCGCTGGCTCATATAGCCGATGCGCGTCTTGATCCGTTCGGTCTCGTGCACGATGTCAAAGCCCGCCACGCGCCCGCGACCCCCGGTGGGTGCGAGCAGGCCGCACAGCATGCGGATCGTGGTCGACTTGCCCGCGCCGTTGGGGCCGAGAAAACCAAACACCTCGCCCGCGCGCACGGTGAAGCTGATCCCTGCCACGGCCCGAAAATCTCCGAAGCGTCGTTCGAGATTCTCGACCTCGACGACGGGCTCGGCGGAGGCGTTGACGGCGGCGCGGCTCATGTCTTCCTCGCCACGCCTCCGCCAGGATTCGGCCCGCCCGCCTCCGCCCGTTCCCGAGCGGCCAGGACCCCGACGAAAACGTCCTCGAGAGATGGAGGGATCGGCCGGACCGTGGTCACCGCAACCCCGCCTTCCGTCAACCAGGCGCGCAGGTCCGCCTCGTCACCTCCCGGGTTCGTTACGTGGAGGCGATCGCCATACACCGCGACGGCGCTCTGCGGTCGGCGTGCACGCAGGAGCTTCGCGGCCGCGCGAGGCCGGTCGGCGTGGATTTCCCAGGTGCCTCCCGGAAGCAGGGCTCGCACCTCGTCCGGCGTGCCGGCCCCGAGGATGCGCCCATGATCGAGCAGGGCCAGCCGGTTGCAGCGCTCGGCCTCGTCGAGGTAGGAGGTGGAGATGAAGATCGTCACGCCCTCGCGCAGGAGCTGGTAGAGGATCCGCCAGAAGTCACGCCGGGAAACCGGGTCGACCCCGTTGGTGGGCTCGTCGAGCAGAAGCACGCGGGGCGTGTGGATCAGCGCGCACGCGAGCCCGAGCTTCTGCTTCATGCCGCCGGAGAGGTTGCCGGCGAGACGGCGTTGAAACGGCGTCAGGTTGGAAAAGCCGAGCAGCTGTTCCATGCGCGTGGCGCGGGCGCGGCGCACCACGCCATAGATGTCGGCGTAGAAATCGAGGTTCTCGCGCACGGTGAGGTCGGGATAGAGGCCGAAGCGCTGGCTCATGTAGCCGATATGTTCCTTCACGCCCTCCGGATCCCGCGCGACGTCGTACCCGGCGACCTCGGCGTCACCGGCGGTCGGCGCAAGCACCCCCGCGAGGAGCCGCATGATGGTGGTCTTGCCCGCGCCGTCGGGGCCGACGAGGCCGAAGATCTCCCCTTCGCGCACCTCGAGGTCGAGCGCGTCGACCGCAACCGTGCGGTCGAAGACACGACGGAGTCCCCGGGTGCTGATCGCAGCCATGTCCACTCAAGGAGCCTCCGGCGGCACCAGGGTCGCATCCGCCGCCATGCCTGGCTTCAACTCTCCGGACGCATTGTCGAGGTCGATCTTGATGCGATAAACCAGGGTCACGCGTTCCTTCGTCGTTTGGACCGTCTTCGGCGTGAATTCGGCCTCTTGCGCAATAAACGTCAGTCGCCCATGATACGTCTTGTCCGGAAACGAGTCGGTGTGCACATCGGCCGACTGTCCAAGCTGGATGCGACCGAGGTCCGTCTCGTTGAGGTACGCCCGCAACCACACATGGGAAAGGTCCGCGACCGTGAGGATGGGCGCCCCGGCGGAGACAAACTCCCCCGGTTCCGCATGACGTTCCAGCACGACGGCATTCGCGGGGGCATGAAGCTGCGCGTTCTCGACCTGCGTCTGCGCCAGCGCGACCGCGGCTTGCGCCTGCGCCACCCGCGCCCGCGCCTGCGCGATGGTCTCCTTCCGCGGTCCCTCGCGCACGAGCGCGAGACGCTCGCGCGCCTCGTTGACCTGGGCCTCGGCGACATGCAACTGCGCCTGCGCATTCTCCAGCTCGCGATCCGTGGCGACATCCGTCGCGCGCAGGTCCTGTTGGCGACGCGCCTCGAGCCGCGTGCGATCGCGCACGGCCTCCGCGCTGCGCAACGCCGCCTCCGCGGCCGCGATTTCCTGCGGTCGCGAACCGGCCAGGAGTTCCGCCAGCGCCGCCTCCGCCGCGGCAAGTTCCGCCCGCCGTGCGTCGAGTTGCTGCACAAGCTCGGTGTCGTCGAGGCGGGCGATCAGTTGTCCGGCCGTGACGTGATCGCCCTCGTCGACGGCGCGTTCCACCAGGCGTCCGGGAATCTTGAACGAGAGCTGCGCATCGATGACTTCAATGTTGCCCGAGACCGTGATGGCCCCCTTCGGACGTCGCTCGGTCCGCGCGCACGCGCCAACGAACAACACCGCGGCGACGAGGGTCGCCCGGGCAAGGAACGCTGCGGGGCGCGGCAATTCAGGGGACGGGCCACGGGCGCTCGAACGATGCGCGATTCTTTTCATAGTCGGTATGTCCGGCCTCGGTGAGGATGCCGGCGAAGATCAGGTTGAAGAAGCGTCCCATCACCTCGTGCGGCTGGGCGCGAAACCGCTCAAGATTTTCCGGCAGCAATAGATTCTGCATCGCAAGCAGCACGAGGCGCGCGGCGAATGGGACGTCCGTTTCCGGCCGCACGGCGCCGGCGGCCACGCCCGCGGCCAGCAACCGCTCCCAGATGCGCGGAACGTGCTGCTCGCGCATCGCCTCCATCCTGGCGTAGGCCCGGGGCGTGAAGCGGCGCAGGTCCCGCAAAAATGCGCTATTGATCTCGCCCAAATGCTGGAGCGCATGTCCATGAAAACGCGCCGCCCGTTCCGCGAACGACAGGTCCGGCGTCGCGAGAATTTCCTCGAGGCCTGAAATGATCGCGTCGGACTTGCGGGAGATCAGTTCGTCGAGGAGCTCGTACTTGCTGCGAAAGTGCCGGTAAAGCGTCTTCTTGCTCATCCCGAGTTCCCCGGCGAGGTCGTCCATCGTGCACCGGGCGAAGCCGAGTCGGAAAAAATGACTCCGTGCCGTCGCCAGAATGCGCACACGCGCCTCCCCCGCGCCGGCATCGGGCGCCTCCACTCCTGCCCCGCGCGACCGCGAGCGGGTCCGCGCGGGTGCGCGCGCGGAGCGGAGGCGACGGGATGGACGAGCTGCGGACATGTGAACGACGGAAACTATGATAGTATTTTTAGTTTCCGCCGGTCAAGTCACCGTTTTTCGCGAACGGATTCGCCAGCGAGACGGGCGGGAGGAAACGGTTTTTCGCACCAACCCAACGACGGGCTGACGGACCAAGGCGACCGGCCCACGCACCTCTTGACGCCCGCCACCCCGACCTGGATGAGAGGCTGAACGTCATTCCCGGCGGCACTCGACCACCCCGGATCATCAATCCACGTGTTGACAGCGCTACAACGCGCCGGGTAAATCGTGTCCCTTTATTCTACGAGACCGGTTACCTATGCCATCCGCCAACGACTTACGCAAAGGCAATGTAGTTAAGTACAACAACGAGCCGTGTCTCGTCATGGAACTTCAGCATCGCACGCCCGGCAATTTGCGGGCGTTCGTGCAGGCCAAGCTTCGCAATCTCAAGAGCGGACGGAGTGGGGAGGTGCGATTCAACTCCACGGAACCCGTCGAGTTGATGACAACGGACAAGCAGACGCTCGAGTTCAGTTACGTTGACCGCGACATGTTTTGTTTCCTGCACCCGGAAACCTTCGAGCAGGTCGAACTTCCCGCGGAACTCGTGGCCGACGCCAAGAATTACCTGGTTCCGAACGGCACGGTCGACGTGCTGTTCGTGGATGGCACGCCGATCCAGGTGAGCCTGCCGTCATCCGTGACGCTGAAGGTCGTGGAATCGGCCGAGGGTTTGCGGGGCGACACGGCCAGCAACGTGCAGAAGCCCGCCAAGATGGAAACCGGCCTCGTCGTGAACGTGCCGCTTTTCATCAAGGAAGGCGAGGTGCTGAAGGTAAGCACGGCCGATGGGTCCTATCTCGGGCGCGCCTGAGTTTCGAGCCGCGTCCGTGCCGCTTTGCCGCCGTCGAAATCTTGAAAACTGTACCGAGCAAAGCGACATCCGCCAAATCGGTCATCGAAGAACTGAAATTGCCCGGAGGTCGGGCAAGCGCGGTCTTCACTTTTCAAGATTCTCGATGTCCGATGCCCGATATAACGATTGTCCTCCTTGTTGCCTCTGCGGCGTAGCCCGGAGGGCCGGCACTACCGGTTTCATGAGGACGGTTATCGATCAGGCCACGCGCTCGACGACCAATGGCGGGGGTGTCGGACGCTTCGGCGCAAGACGATAGGCGTTCTTGAAGTACTCCAGCGCCTGCTCGAGCTTCGCCTCGTCGTTGTAGTGAATCATCATCAGCGGCTCACCTTGTTTGACCTGGGTGCCGACCTTCTTGATTTCGGAAACACCGACCGCGTAATCGATCCGCCCCTTGGGGTCGTCGCTCCCGGCGCCAAGCAGATGCACGCCACGCGCGATCATCGCGGCATTGATGGTATGCACGTAGCCCCGCTTCGGCGCGGGCAGCTTGCGAATGTGACGCGCCTGCGGGAACTTCGACGGATCGTCGATGAACGAGGTGTCGCCGCCCTGGCCTTTGACGATCTCCTTGAGTTTGCCCAGCGCAGAACCGTCCTCGAGGTGACGCTGCACGGTCTGCTTGGCGGAAAGAGTCGAACCGGCCACGCCGGCAAGCCGGACGATTTCCATGCCGAGCTTCAGCACGAGTTCCTTCATGTCCTCGGGGCCCTGCCCCTGGAGGAGTTGAATGGCCTCCTTCAGTTCCAGGCCGGTCCCCACGGAATCGCCCAGCGGCTGGTTCATGTCCGTCACCAGCGCGACACAACGGCGCTTCATCGAGCGCCCCACCCGCGTCATGGAGCGGGCGAGTTGCTTGGCCTGTTCGAGGTCCTTGATGAACGAGCCGTTGCCCCACTTCACGTCGATGACGAGTCCTTCGGCACCTTCCGCGAGCTTCTTGGAAAGCACGCTCCCGGTGATCAGCGGCAGGCTCGGGATCGTACCGGTGTTGCGACGCAGGTCGAAAAGCTTGGCATCCGCCGGCGCAAGATCGGGGCTCTGCCGCACGAAAGCGCCATGGATGCGCTCGAGTTGGTGCACGAATTCACGAATGGTGAGATCACCACGGAACCCCGGCACGGCGGACAGCTTGCTCAACGTGCTGATCTCGAATTCCTGCTCTTCACCGCACATCATCGGCACGACGATGCCGCTCGCCACGGCCAGCGGCAGCAGCACGAGCGACGTCTTGTCGCCCACGCCGCCGGTCGAATACTTGTCGATCTTCGGTTTCGCGATGTGCGAGAGATCGATCACCTCGCCTGACAAGCATCATCTCCTCCGTGAGGATTGCCGACTCCTGAGCCGACATGCCCTGGAAGTAGATGGCCATCGCAAGTGCCGCCAACTGGAACTGCGGCATCTCCCCGTCCAGGGTCGAATCGATGAGAAAGCGGATCTCATCCTGGGTAAACTCACCTCCGTCGCGCTTCTTCTCGATCAGATAGGTGTAGGAAGGTTTGATGAACCGACGGCTCGTGAGCGGACGTTTTTGGATGGGATGGTTTTGCACGTGGGACGACATCTGAAGCGCCTAAAGTATTAATAGATAGGTCATTAAACTGGTGATGTCGAGGAGATTTTACGCCGAATCTCAAAAGTCACCCGCAGGGCGGGGCGCGAAACAGCCCGCCAGCAGGCGAATACTTCGCTGGGTTAAATCCCAGCCATTTCTGCAAGTTGGGTGACCTCGATCGACTTTCGGAGCCCGCCGCACCCTGGTCTCGATTTGGCTGCCTTTCGGGTCTTGCCGGCGGCTGGCTCCGGCTCGCTTGAGTGATCGGATGGACGCGTGGTTTGACGTCGGCAGGAGCGTTGGAAGAGCGGCTGCTTGCCGCCGCGAAGGAGCTGGGGTGGACGGATGCGTTTGCCCCGGAGGTTCGTCCGGCCGATCCGCGATTTGGCGATTTTCAGGCCAACGGCGTCCTGCCCTATGCCAAGCAGTCGGGTCAACCCAAGCAGACGCGAGCACTGGCCCAGGCCCTCGCCGACGCCTTCGTCCGTCGGGAACAGCCCGGCCGGAAACATGTCGACTCAGCGTGGCCGGCCCGGGTTTCATCAACTTCGCGCTTCAGCCATCCTTCCTGCGCCGTTGGTTGACCGAGTTCGACCGCGAGGAGGATCTGCAACGTGGTGCGGGCACGCGCCTGCACGGCCAGACCTGGGTGGTCGACTTCGGCTCGCCCAACACGGCAAAGCAGATGCACGTGGGGCACCTGCGCTCGATCATCATCGGCGAGTCAATCAGCCGGCTGCTTGAATTCTGCGGCGCGCGGGTAATTCGTGACAACCACCTCGGCGATTGGGGCACGCAGTTCGGCAAGATTCTCTACGGTTACAGGCACTACCTCGATCGCGCCGCGCTGGAGCGCGACGCGCTGGAGGAATTCGAACGAATCTACAAGGAGGCAAATGCCGCCTGCGAAGCCGATCCGGCTGCGCTCGAGGAGGCGAAGAACGAACTCGTCCGACTCCAGCGTGGCGACGCGGACGCGGTCTCCATCTGGCAGGCCGTGAATCGCGCGAGCCTCGCCGCGCTGCAGACGATCTACGACCGTCTCGGCGTGCATTTCGATCATTACCTCGGCGAGAGTTTTTATCGCGACCGGGTCGGCCAGGTCTATCGCGAGTTGACCGACCTGGGCATCGCCGAGGAAAGCGACGGTGCGCTGGTGGTGTTTCACGATGAACATGCACGCGTTTTCTCGTCGGGCCGAGCGACCGCACCCCTTCATCGTGCGCAAGGCCGACGGCACGAGCAACTACGCGTCAACCGACCTGGCCACGATGTTGTACCGCACGGAGCACTTTCAGGCGGACGGCATCGTCGTCGAGACCGACGCGCGACAGAACGACCACTTCGAACAGCTCTGGCTGACCACGCAGAAGTGGTTCCGGGCAAGCCGGCGTCGCCTCCCGCGATTCGAACACGTGACGCACGGCTCGATCCTCGGCGAGGATGGCAAGGCGATCAAGACGCGCAGTGGCGATCCCATCCGCCTCAAGAGTCTCTTCGATGAAGCCGTGGAGCGCGCATTCCGCGTCGTCACGGAAAAGAACCCCGATGCACCCGAGGAGCGACGGCGGGAAATTGCCGCAACGGTTGGTGTAAGTGCCGTGGTTTATGCCGATCTCGGCCAGAATCGCACGAGCGACTACGTCTTCTCATGGGACAAGCTCCTCGCCCTCGACGGCAATACCGCGCCGTACCTGTTGTATGCGTTCGTTCGCATCGCGAGCATTCTACGCCGGATGACCCCGGAGCAGGACGCACCGGCGGCGCTCGCCTCCGGTTTCGACACCGCCGAAGAGATTGCGCTGGCCCGCAAGCTCGTTTCGTTTCCGGCCGCACTCGATCAGGCGCTGGCCACGCTGCGACCGCACTTCATCGCCTTGTACCTCTACGAACTCGCAGGCGCCTTCAGCACCTTCTACAACGCCAACCGCGTGCTCGTCGAGGAGACGTCGGTGCGCGCACGTCGCCTGCTGCTGTGCTCGGCGGACGCTGCTCGTACTTGGCGCGGGCTTGCGTCTGCTCACGATTCGCCCGCTGGAACAAATGTGACGTGACGGCCCGCGAAAATCCTGTGAAGTGTCCGGGATAACGCCTCGCGCCCGGTGGACGAGCCACGCCAGCCACGACTGAGGCTCAAGGCCAGGCCCGCGGCGTCCGTCGAATAACCACTTGAAGGTGCGCCATGCCTGACCCAAGATCTGCCATCGCTGTGATGCAGGAGTTTTACATCCGCAAGGAAGGTGATGAAGACTCCCGCGGGCCATTCTCGCTCGAACAACTGGCTTCGTTGATCGAAGCCGGACAGGTCGACCGCCAGACGTTTTACTACGATTCGGTCGCGGAAAAATGGGTCGAAATCCAGTCGAACGTCGAACTCATCCAGGTCCTTTTTCCCGTCAAGAAGAAGCTCGCGATGCGGCCGAAGGACCTGGTTGAGACGGTCAACGTGAAGCCGGCCGAGGAAGAGAAAGCGATCACGGTCGAGGACATGCTTGCGGCGGCCGAGGGGAACACCGCGGAAACCCGCGGCAAGCGCAACAAGACTCGTGATCACGCCCGCGCGGCCCACTGGGCGCTGCGTACGATGAGCCTCATGTTTCTGACCAGCGCCGCCGGACTGCTCGTCAAGAACATCGACGTGGTCGGTGGACTCGACTTCGTCCAGATCTTCACCACGCCGGAAATCGTGTTTGGCATCGTCGACCTCCTCCTGACGGTCTTGCTCTTCCTCGAAATGACCGACGTGTATCCGTTGGTCCGGTTGCGTGCGGCGGTCGGTTTCGGATTTTTCGCCGTCTATTTCGGCGTTTTGCACGGCCAGGGTCTGCCGATTGCCGCTGTCGCCGCCGGCAGTGTGGCGGCCTTTGCGCTCACCATGATGACGAACCTCTGGGGCGTGGTCCTCGTGGGGCTTTTGGGGCTCGCCGGCATGGGTGGTTTTGCCTACCTGTTGCTGAACTAGGACGCGGCGTCCCGGGGAAAGGCTTCTTCCGGTCCGTCGTGGGGCCCCCCGTGATCAACCAGGTGCGATCTCTGTATTCGCGCGCGCGTTATTGGATGACGCGCGGCATCTGGCAGGGAGAGTTGTTGGGCGAACGCTCGGCCCGGGGACGGTTTTGCGCGGTCCTGCGGATCGTTTCACTGACCTGGACCGGCATCCGGGAAAACAATCTGCCGAGTCGCGCGGCCGCGCTCAGCTACAGCTCGATGCTCGGGCTCGGACCACTCGTCGCGCTGATCGTGCTCTTTTCCGGAACCTTGCTCGAACAGCAGAATTCCGACTTCGCCGTCGTGCAGCTCAACCGGGCGCTGCAGTTCATCGCTCCCCAGCTCAGGCAATTGCCCCCGTCCGCATCGGGTGCGGATGGCACGCCGAACGCCGAGACCGTCGCGGTCAACCCCGAGGTCCTCAAGTTGCTCAACACGTTCATCCAGGGCAGTCATTCGAAGGCGATCGGCATCATGGGAGCGCTCGCGCTGATCCTGATCGTGGTGCAGTTGTTCTCTTCGATCGAAAACGCGTTCAACGACGTCTGGGGGGTGCGTCGCGGGCGCAACTGGGTTCTGCGCATTGTGTTTTATTGGGCGGCCGTGACCCTCGGCGCCGTGCTGGCGTTCGCCGCCCTCACCCTGCTCTCCGCCTCGTCGCTGATCAACTCGCTCGAAAGCCTGCCCATGGGTGCGGAGCTGCGAAGCTTCTTCGAGTTCGCCGCGCCCGCCATCTCCCTTGGCGTGCTCACGTGCCTGCTGACCGTCTTCTACAAGTTCATCCCGAATACGAGTGTCCGCTGGCGTCCATCGCTCATCGGAGCCCTGGCCGCGGTCGCCCTCCTCTATCTCAACAACTTTCTCGCCTTCCTCTACCTCAAGCGCGTCCTGCTCAACCAGAGCCTGTATGGCTCGGTCGGTCTCCTGACGATTCTGATGCTTGGCCTGTTCGTGTTCTGGATCTTTTTGTTGCTGGGCGGCCAGATCACCTACGCGGTGCAAAACGCCAACTACCGCAGCAGCAATCTCGCCTGGAACGACCTGAATCATGCCTCCCGCCAGGGCATCACGTTGTTGGTGTTCACCCTGATCTGCCGCCGTTTTCGGGAATGCCGTTCACCGCTCGAGGCTGCCGAACTTGCCGACGCGACCAAGATACCGACCCAGGTCGTCAACGCCTGTCTCACCCGCCTGGTCCATCTGAACCTCGTCTCGCCCGTTCCGCCCGATGACATGTCGAGCGGACTCGATTATCGCTTCCAGCCCGCCCGTCCGCTCGACCGCATCACGCTCGCCGAGTTCAAGGAACTGCTGGAAAACTACGGTCAGGGGCCGGCCCGGGCGACGCTGGATTCGCTCGATCCCGTGGTCCGCCAGTTTCACACCCGGCTGCAACGGGCCACCGACGAGGGCCTCGGCACCGACACGCTTGAGACGATCATCGCCCGGCTGTCGGACAATCTCCCGGCATCGCCGACCGAAACCGTCAGCTTTGCCCGGAAGCCCCCCTGAGACGCAAGTCGTCCGTTGAACCTGCAGGGCTGGCCTCGGGGGCCAAGCCGCGCCCGCCAAGCGACACCGGCACGACTGCGTCCCGTGGGTGCTTCGAGTTCCGTCAGGTCTTGGGGTGCGGCGCTCGACATCGATTTCGCAGGCTTGACCGACAACCGGAAGATCCGCCCTTCGTCGTTCGCCCACCGTCTTGTTGCCCGTTGACAGAGGGTGACCCGCTCCTACCTTCGGCAGTTTTCCCTTCTTGTCCCCATGATTTCCTGGATCCAGCGGTACTTCCAGCGGCACTTCAAGGTCGTGTTCCTGCTCCTGCTTGCGGCGATGGCGATCCCGATGATCTTCATCTACAGCGCCAGCGGCGGACTCGGGCGCGCGAGCCGCCGACGTCATGACGTGCAGTTGTTCGGCCAATCCTGGGGTTCGAGCGAGGAGATGGCCGCCTTGGAATTCAAGGCTCGGCTCAGCGGCCAGCTCAGCGGGAACACCATCGCCGCGAACACCGAAGGGCGTGCGGCGCTGCTGTATCTCGCGGACAAGTTTGGTGTTCCTCTGCCGACGAAGGAACAGCTCGTCGCCTTCATCCAAACGCGCCCGGCCTTCCAGGGTCCCGACGGCAAGTACGACCCGCAGCAATACTCCCGGATCCGGGATATGCTGAATGCGAATACGATCGGCTACACGGAAGCCCAGGTCCACCAAGTCCTGATGGAAGACTGGCGCATCGATCACCTGCTGACCGCGGTCACCGGCCCCGGCTATGTGGCCGACGCCGACATCAAGCGGGCTTTCGATCAAAGTGAGGCGCTCTGGTCGGTCCAGACCGCGACGCTCGACCTCACCCCGATCAAACCCCTGGCCGAACCGACGGACAAGGAATTGCACGACTGGTTCGACATCCACCAGGCAAATTACGAGACGCCGCCGCAGGTCATCGTCGACTACGTCGAGTTCAATCCCGGAGACTATCTGCCCGACATCGCCCAACCGTCGGATGAGGACATCGTGGCCTATTTCGAACGCAACAAGGCCAAGTATCAGAAACAACCCGAAGCGCCCGGACCGGATGGCAAGGCGCCCCCGCCGGTCGAGACCACACTCGCCGACGTCCGCGACCAGGTGATCAGCGACATGCGCAAGGCCCGCGCCGAGGCGCAGGCGAACGGCGCCGCGGCGGATTTCGCGGCCCTGCTTTCCCGCCAGCAGATCACGCCTGATTCCCCGGCCTTCGACAAACTGCTCGCGCAGCACAAGCTCACGCTCAAGACGGCACCGGCTTTTTCCCAGCGCGAGTGGCCGGCCAGCCTGAACTGGAACCCGACAATTGCCAACTCCGCCTGGCGCCTTGGCCCCGCCAATCCGGTTTCGGATGCCCTGCGCGCCGGCGAGAACACGGTCGTGCTCTTCTATCGCGGAAAAACCGAAGCCGTGCCCGCGACCTTCGAACGGGCGCGGGATCGCGTGCTCGCCGACGTGCGCGTCGAAAAACGTCGCCAGGCCATTGTCGCCCGGGGCCAGCAACTGCAAAACAAGCTGCAGTCCGCGATCGCTTCGGGCCAGAGCTTTGCCGACGCGGCCAAGCCGGAAAGCCTCGATGTGAAGTCGTGGGACAAGTTCAAGATTTCCGGCCGTCCGCCGGAGGGCATGGATTACGCGATCTTCCAGAATCTGCCCCAGCAGAATGTCCACGAGGTCTCCCAGATGTCCATCCAGAGTGAACGTGGCACGTTTGTGTATGTGAGCGACCGCGAGGAACCGGATCCGAAGCAGCAGGCCGACGCCTACGCTTCCGTGCGCCACGACACGATGGACTACGCGGCGCGCCTCGCCGCCAACATCGCCATGCGCGAAATGATCGACAAGGCGAAGCTCGCCAGTGGCTTGAGTACTGACAAGGAAATGCGCTAAACGCGCCCGCAACGCCCCGCGGCATCCCCGGTCGTGCCCCTTCGAGCCTACGAACCGCTGGATAATCCCTGCCGCCTTTGCGGCGCGGGATTCGACGTGGTGCAGGCGGCCCATGCCGCCCCTCTCACGGAATGTCCACGTTGCGGCCAGCCGGTGCGTCCGCGGGCTGCGGCGCCCGTCAACACTCCGCGCGTGACGAAACCAGCATCGACCACGGACGCAAAATCAGCCGGCTTTACGGTGCTCAAGCGGGTCGGTCGCGGCGAGTACGAGAAGCAGTAACTCAAGGGAAGATCAACCGCTCCGCCTTCGCTTCCTCCCCTTCTCTCAATGCGATGGTTTCGTGCGGCGGGAGTTGCGTGCCAAACCAGGTGCGTTGTTTGCGCACCAGGCGCCACGTGTTCCGAGCGATGGTCGCCGTGAGCTGTGACTGATCCGAGAGGCCCGCGTCGAGCCACGCCAGCGTCTCGCGATACCCGATCGCCCGTGCCGCGCTCGGGTTCTGTTCGAGTCCCGCCGCCCGCAACCGGCAAACCTCGTCGATCAGACCCGCCTGAATCATCGTCTGCGCGCGCACTTGAATCCGTCCCCGCAAATCCTCCGGCTCTCGCGTGAGCTCAACCAGGCGCACGTCCCAGCCGGCGAACGGCGGCGGCTGCGCGCGAAACGCTCGTTGCAGGTCGGCCAGCGTCCGACCCGAGACAAGACAGCGTTCCAATGCCCGGACCACCCGGCGGGGATTTTTGACGTCGAACCCGGCCAGGCCGCCGGGGTTCAATGCTGCCAGGCGCGACACGAGCGCGGGCAAGCCCTCGGCCAAGAGCACACGTTCGAGTTCCGTCCGGACGGACATGTCGGCTTCGACATCATCGGTCACCGGCCCGAAAAAACTGCGCAGGTAGAACCCGCTGCCACCGGTCACCAAAACGCCGCGCCCGCGCGCCGTCAAGTCGGTGACGACCGCTCGCGCGCGTTCGACGTATCGGCGCACGTCCATCCGCGCCGTCACGGGAAGTACGTCGATCAGGTGATGCGGCACGTGCTCACGCTCGGCGGCCGACGGCTTGGCCGTGCCGATGTCCATCCCCCGGTAGAACAGCAGCGAGTCGCAGGATACGATTTCCGCACCGTGCTGCCTCGCCCACGCGAGTGCCGCCGCCGTCTTTCCGCAGGCGGTGCATCCGGTGAGCACATGAATTCGCGGTTTTGAGTGCATTCCAAACGGACTTCGCGCGGCGGATCGTCCCGCGTGTTACGAACCCGCAACATTTTCAGGACGACAGCTTGCGGGCTCGCGGGAAGGCCGGCGAGTCGTACCATCACCGGGCCGACGCCGGCGCCACCCGGGCCGATCGCCACCTCGTCGTCAGCCATGAAAAAAAAGTTCCGCTATCGCACGATCATTGTTTCGGATGTCCACCTCGGCACACCCGGCTCGAAAGTTCGCGAGGTGAATCATTTCCTCAAGCACACGCAATCGGAGAAGCTGATCCTCAACGGCGATATCATCGACGGCTGGCAGCTACGGCGCGGGGCGCGCTGGACGAAGCAGCACACCAAATTCGTCCGGCTTGTGCTCAAGAAACTCGAGAAGAAGGACACCCAGGTCGTCTACCTGAGAGGAAACCATGATGACGTCCTCGCACGCTTTCTTCCGCTCAATTTCGAGAACCTGACCATCACGGAGGAGCACGTGCATGAAGGCGTGCACGCCCGGTACCTCGTCCTGCATGGCGACGTGTTCGACTCCGTGATCAAGAACTTCGTGCCGCTCGCGCACCTCGGCGACATCGGCTACAAGCTGCTGCTGGGTGTCAATCGCCTCTACAATCGTTACCGGGCGTGGCGCGGTCGCGAATACTTCTCATTGAGCAAGGCGATCAAGGCCCGCGTCAAATCCGCCGTCAGTTTCGTTTCGAAGTTCGAGGAAAAGGTCGCCGCCCTCGCCCGTGCGCGCGGATGCGGCGGGGTGATCTGCGGACACATCCACACCCCCGAAGTCCGGATGACCGGCGACATTCACTATCTCAATTCCGGCGACTGGGTGGAGTCGCTGACTGCGATCGTCGAGCACCACGACGGGCGCTTTGAGCTCGTGGACTTCAAGTCATTCTGCCGCCTCGTTCCCTTCGATCCCACGGCAGTCGAAATCGAGCTGGGCGAACCCGTCATCCCCCAGCACGAGGCTGTCGCGACGGGCGCGTGAACTCTCCGCGCCGGCCGAGTCCCCGCCCTCCCACAATGTTTGGGGCCGGCTGAAGGTGATCCCATCGGGCCGGCTTCCAGCGTGTCATAAGATCCGATGCACGCAGGATGCCTGCGTTACTGCGAACGTCGCCCGACAGCAGCGCCTTTGCCCCTCACGGGCAAGGGAATGATTAGCGTTCAGGCCGGAGCGCCGAGCAGATCGAGGACCTTGGCGACCAGTTCCTCACCGGCAAAGGGCTTGGGAAAAAACGCCTCGACGTTTTCTGGAATATCCGGGCGGGCCACGAAATGGCCCAGGAAACCCGAAATCAGGATCGCGCGCACCGGTGGACTGCGCCGCGCAAAAACGCGTGCGAGGTCGAAGCCGTCCATGCCCGGCATGATCCCGTCGGTGACCAAGAGATGAATCGCGGGCGCGTGCGGCGTGCAAATCGCAACCGCTTCTTCGCCCGAAGCTGCTTGCACCACTTCAATGCCGGCCTGACGCAATCGCCGGCAGATCAACCGGCGCACACTTTCGTCATCCTCGACCACCAATACGCGTAACGTCTCTTCAGAACTCAGGCCCGAGACAGGGGTTGGGGTGCGTTCAGCTGCGGTCATTTTCGTTCTGGGGATTGGGGTTTAACTTTCTTGGGGTGGAAAAGGGGCGCGGATTCTAGCACCTTGCACGCTTGCTGAGAACGGACTCTGGAAAACTTCACACCGGATTTACATGATTCTCCACGCAGGTTCGCGCGCTTCGACGGGAGCGTCGACCATCTTCTGAAGGAGACCTGTTGGCAAGAAAGGTGTGCCATCAATCATGCTCCGCGACCACTGCATCCCGATGCATGAATTCCTCGATCGGGCGCGCGGCCGATTCCTCGATCGGGCGCGCGGCCGAGGCCGGACCATTTTTCCCCGCGAAGGATCATCTTGCGCCCGCCGCACCGCATTCCGGCTGTTGCCGAGTCGCGGGGTCAGGCTTCAGCCTCGGCACGGCAAAACGCCCGGGCGGATGCTCCCGCAACGGACGCAGCTGGTGACGAGAGCCGGAATCCAACGGAAACAGCCGTCCAAGCGTGCGATGAGCAACTCACGCAGCATGAACCGGGTGCCGTCCCGGGAAAAGACCGCCGTCGGCGGATTCCACCGAACGATGGTTGCGGGAACCAGAACCCGGGACTGATTACTTCCCTGTAAGGGCAAAGTAATGAATTCGCGCCCGAGCCGGAGTCGTCGTAGAAAGGTAACGTCCAGGAACGTGGAGAACCTCACCATGAAAAATCCCGCCCACATGTTTGTCGGCCTTTTGATGGCCGTCGGCTTGATCAACCCGTTGCCTGCACAGGAAGAACCCGCCTCGTCACCCGAGATCGCCGAAAACTACCCCGCCAGTTCACCTGATGAGCTCGACGACGTGCTCGGTCCCATCGCGCTCTACCCGGACGACCTCATATCGCTGATCCTTCCCGCGGCAACGCAGACCACCGACATCGTCCTGGCCGCCCGCTATCTGGATGCCGGTGGCTCGATCGATGATGTCGACCAGCAGCCATGGGACGAGAGTGTGCGCGCGCTCGCCCATTTTCCTGAAGTGGTCACGCGGTTGAACAAGGATCTGAGATGGACCCAGCAGGTCGGAGATGAATTCCTTCTTCAACCCGCCGAGGTGATGAAGTCGATTCAGCGTCTGCGCGCCAAGGCGTATGCCGCCGGCACGCTGCGGGACACGCCGCAACAGAAGGTTCTCGTCGACGGCAACGTGATCCGCATCGTCCCCGCGGTGGAGAACGTCGTCTACGTGCCGACGTATCGCACCGAAGTCGTCTATGTCGATGAGCCCTACTATCGCCGCGAGCCGTGCATCACGTTCGGCTTTGGCTGGACGCTTGGCAGTTGGTACCGGTGGGACTGCGACTGGTATGGTTCGCGGATCTGGATCTTCTCCAGCCACCGCACCTGGCGCGAGCATCGTTGGCACAACTATCACGGAGGTTACGCGCGCCACGATCGCGGTTGGGACCGCCACGACGGCCGTGCCTGGAATCCGCCGCCCCGGCGTTTCCTGCCCGGGCATCCCGGATACCATGCGCGCCACGATCGGACTGGAAATTGGTCCGGAGGCTACGTGGATGGCCACGGAAACCGTGACCGGGATCGTCGCGGGCACGATGGGAGGACTCCGGAAGTCCGCCGGGGCAGTCCGTCGAGCCCGACTGACGTCGTCGTGCGAGACGTGATCGCGAACCAAAAACACCATGGCGAGAACCACGATCGCCGGGGAGACAATCACGACAACCGTGGGCGCCGTCCGCAAGCGGCCACCCCATCGCACCCGGCCACGACCGCGGCGATCCCACCGGCTCACCGCGCCACCGGCACGACCACCGTGACTCCGGCACGCTCGCCGCAGACCCACGATAACGACCGCTCCTACCTCACCCGCTCGCGGCAGGAAACCAGCCACGAGTCCACCAACAACCGTACCGTTCGCGCCTACTCGCCACCGCGTAGTTCGACGTCCACCAGTAGCCGCTCGCCAGCCGACCGCGTGGTTCACCAATACCGCTCGGGCTCGTCCCGCACGCCGGCCACGGTCGTCCCGCGCGCAACTCCCGGGCCGACGCGCGAAGCTCCCGTGAATTCGTCGTCAAACTCGACCGCCGCCTATTCCCGCGGCCGCAGCAACCAGGGGGGCGGTTCCGACAGTTCCTCCGCTTCGTCGTCCCGGTCCAGCCAGTCAGCTCCGGTCCGTTATCACGGGCCGAGTCGGAGCGATGACGGCAACAACGGATCGAGTTCACGATCGCGCGGTCGCTGAACCGTCCCTGTTTCTCATGGCAACGGCGGTCCGCGCTTGCGCGGCCGCCGTTTCTTTGACCCGACGCACAAGCTATGCGAGGGGCGCGAGTCGAGATGATGCTCTGGTTGGCAAGAAAGCGGTGTCCAGCACCGCAGGCCAGGACCTGACGGGACTCGGGCACCCAAGGCAGCGCGACCGTGTCTGGGAGTGCGGGGCCGAAAACGGGGAGACGCACAAGCCGGCGCGGCACGGCCGATCTTTCGGTTGCGCTTGATCGGTGCATCCTCTGAGGTAGCGCCATCGTCATTGCGTTGGTTGTCCCACTTATGAACGCACGTTTGCCCCTGGTTCTTGGTCTTGTTCTGCTCATCGCCGGATTCGCTTCCGCGGCCGTGGCCCAACCCGCCTCGCCCCCCGTCGCGGAGTCGCGATTCGATATCCCCGCCACGGATGAGGGATTGCCCGGGTCCGGACCGATCCGGCGCTATGACTGGTTTCGCAAGCTTTGGCACGACCATCGCAGTGCTTGGGCGCAGAGCGCCACGCAGGACCGTCACGCGGTCGTGTTCCTCGGCGATTCGATCACGGACCTGTGGAAGGACGGGCTGCCCGCCAGCTTTCCCGGTCTGAAGATCGCCAATCGCGGCATCAGCGGCGACACGACACGCGGCGTGCTCATCCGCCTGCAGGAAGACGTGCTCGCGCTCGATCCACGGGCCGTCGTTTTGCTTATCGGGACCAATGACCTCGAGGAAAAGGCCGAACCGGAGACCATCGCGGCAAACCTTCAGCTCATCCTCGCCGCGTGCAAGGCACACGATCCGAAGATGCCGGTGATCCTGTGCGCGGTGTTCCCCAGCTCCGCCACGAAGCAGCGGCCCGTCGAAAAGATCAAGCGCGTGAATCAGCTCTATCTGCGCGCCGTGAAAGGCGATCCGCGGGTGATCTATCTCGAAACGTGGGATCTGTTCGCCAATGCCCAAGGAGACGCGATCGCCGATGAGTTTCCCGACCTGCTGCACCCCAACCCGGCAGGCTACGCCAAATGGGCCGCGGCTTTGCGTCCCGTCCTTGAAACGCTCGGGCTGATCAACGTTCCACCCGACGACTTCAAGCCCGAGCCGGGATTTGTGAGCCTGTTCGATGGCCACGATCTCACGGGCTGGGGTTATCGTCCGTCCACCGACGAGGATCGTGAGAGCGCCCGTCGCTGGAAAGCGTCGGATCCCGAGGGTGCCGCCGAGTGGCCATTCGTGACCCGGGCGGAGTCTTTTGATGGCCTCACCCGGACGCCGGACGGACGTTTCGCCGCGCTCAATCAGCGCCTCGTCGTCACGACGCCGCCCGAACACCGCAAGGTGCAAAAACTGTGGACCACGCGGGAGTTCCCCGGGAACTTCATTCTCAAGCTCGAATTCCGCGCCACGCCGATGACCGACAGCGGCATCTATATTCGCGGACCGCAGTTGCAGTGCCGCGACTATCTTCTCGCGGGCCCTTACAAGGATCTGAAGCACTACAAGCCACAGGACTGGAATGAAATCGTCATCGAGGTGAAAGACGGCATCGCCCGTTGCACCTGCAACGGCGAGGTGCTCGAGGAGGCGTTCGAGGTTCCTGCCACCGGTCCGATCGGCGTGGAGGGAGATCGCGGCCAGATGGAATATCGCCACATTCGCATCAAGACGCTGCCTTGAATTCCCTCCGTTCCATTACCAGGAAAGCGGGGCAGGCGGCAACAAACTGGCTCGTGTCCGGCAACTCCGGACCCACCCGGGGCGCGTCCGTTTCGAGTTGGCGGTTCTACTGATGGTCGCGAAGGCGGCGCTGGAGGTTCACGAAGCGGCCTACGATCGGTCCCTGTTGCACGTGCCGTCCGGCCGACACCCGGGGACGCGCCCCCACCCACACCTCTCGGATCATGCGCCGTTCGAACGTCGACAGCACACAGTCGAGCAAGCCTTCCGGGCCTGCACCCGCGAGCGATGGATCGTAGAGATTGACCGTGAAGAAGTCCGCGGGGCGCCCGATCTCGAGCGCGCCGCTCGGCGCACCAAGACTCCGTGCGCCCGCGACCGTGGCAGCATGCAGTCGGGCCGTGGCCGCGGCGGGCCCGGCGACGCCGACGTCGATGCAGCGTGCCTCCCCCAGCAGATTCATATGGGCGTGCGTGTCCGTCCCGAGTGCCACGTCCACGCCTTCCGGCAGCGCACTTGCCAGCGACCCGATGGCGCTGCCGCCCCGTGTCTCTGCCGTGGGACACGCACAGATGGCGGCACGAGCCGCACGCATCGCGTTCACGTCCTCGTCCGTGATCTCACCAGCGCGAACGAAAGTAACGCGCTTGTCGATCGCACCCTGTTCCACAAACCGCCGCACCATCACCAAGGACGCTGGCACATGCACACGCAGGCGCTGCGCGTGCGCGTACGCGGAGATCTCCCTCAAATACGCGGGCGGCACGTCGCGGATTCCCAAACCGAGCCACGTTTCGTCTCCCGGATGCTCACGGGCGACAAATCCTCGCAACGCATCCATTTCGCGAATAAACTGCTCTGGCGTCGCGATCGTGCTTCGCACGGGCATCGCCCCGGCGTTTGCCACCTTGAAGAGTGCGATGCGGATGCCGGTCTCGCGAGCGGCCTGCAGAACTGCGCGACCGAGCAGGTTCGGCTCGGGCCAGGGCTGGCCGTCGGGCTGATGGTGCAGTTCATGGAACTCGCCGACGCAGGTGATGCCGGAAAGCAACATCTCCAGAAATGCCATGCGCGCCGTGTCGTAGACATCCTCTGCCCCCAACCGGGCGAGGACGGCGTCCAGTTGGCCACGGCCACGCTCCAACCGGTGCAGCGCCCGCGAGTGCGCGTTCACCAGTCCGGGCAGGGCGGCCTGGCCTTCCAGGCGTTTGGCCGCGGCAAGATCCACGGCTTCGCGGGAGAAGCGCGTGATCCTACCGAGTTCGTCGGCAAAGAAGGCAAGACCCTCCTCGAACTTACCGTCGGCAAGAACAAGGTCGGGCAGCCAGCCGGTTTCACGCGCTGAAGTCATGAGTTTTACGAAAAGAGTCAGACAAACCCAGGTTCGCGCCCAAGCCAACCGCCGAACGCAACCGCTCCGATGATGCCGGCGCTTCAGCCCGCGGCGCCCAACTGGACTTGCGCCACGACCGGAAAATGATCGCTCGGGAATTGGCCGTCGCGCTGAAATTCGATCACGTCGACCGAGTCGATCTTCACCGCCCCGCGCACCAGGATCCAGTCGATCCGACCCAAGCCCGGAAACGTGCCAAAACCGTTGAACGTCCCCCGTTCCCCGCCGTGGCGCAAGGGGGCGATCGACCACGCGTCACGCAGGAAGTCGTCCGCGACAAGCCGGTCGTGCACGTCGTTGGTTTCGCCGTCCGCGTTGAAATCGCCGATCAACAGGACGGGAACCGCGGGATCGAGCGCGGCCAGGCGGGAACGAATGAGATCCGCGCTCTTTCGTCGCGCCACCTGCACCTGGTGATCGAAATGCGTGTTCCAAACGGAGAACTCGTGCCCGGTGTCGCGATCGCGAAAACGGACCCACGTGACCATGCGCCGGTAGCGATTGCCCCACGTCATCGAGCCGATGACGGCCGGCGTATCCGAGAGCCAGAAGAAGTCGTACTCGAGCGGTTCGAGCCGTGCCTTGCGATAGAACACCGCGGTGAACTCGTCATGACTGCCACCCTGGCGGCCCAGCCCGATCCACTCGAAATCCGGCAGGTCCGCCGCCATGTCGCGTAGTTGTGGATAGAGGCCCTCCTGCGTGCCCAGGACATCCGGCTCCACCATCCGGATACATTGTGCCACCAATGGGCGCCGGATCGTCCAGGCTTCGCCGGGATTTTCGTTCGCGTAGCGCAGATTGTAGGTTGCGACGCGCAGGGGGTTCCCGGCGCAGGCGCCTGTCACCGTGACCACGAACCAGACCAGCAGAACCGGCGTCCGCTTCATGGCGCATCCGGCCGGTGCAGGTTTTGGAGCAGGTATCGCTGCATGGCCCGCCGGATGAATTCGTCCTGATCGATCGTCACCACAATTTCGCCGTTCGGCTCCTTGCTCTCATCCACGACCGTGAAACCTGCGCCGGTCACCCGCACATGCGCGCGGCGGGAGGTGAATAGATCCGGCCAGAGGACCACCCCGACCGCCACGGCGTCAAACAGAGTGGGATCGGGACGCGCGTAGTCCTCGAATCGCCAGAGCGAATAGAGACCGCAAAGTGCGTTCGTCAGGGGCGACTGGCGCATCAGCAGCCGCTGCCGGTCTTCCTCGTGCAGCTGCACGAAGCCGGTAACGTCGAGGCCCACAAAGGTGATCGGCACTCCGGACGTCGTGAACTTCTGCGCCGACGCAACGTCCGCACGCACGTTCCATTCGGCGACCGGCACGGGACTCGTGCCGTAGCCGTGGTAGAAGGAACCGAACATCGACACGATGCGTTTCGCCTCCTTGAGCGCTCCGGGATCCTTCGCGAGCACATCCGCGAGATTGCAGACGGGTCCGACCGTGAGGAGCACGATTTCGCCCGGATGCTCATGCAGATGTTCGATGATGAAGTCTGCTGCGTCCTGACGAATCGGCTTCACGCGCGCAAAACCTGCGCCCCACGCAAACTGGTGGCTGTCGGCGGCAATGCCGGAATCCACCCCGACGATGCCCGCAGTCGACCGTCCCACCACGACCGGAATGTCCTCCCGACCGGCCTCGTAGAGCAAACGGCAGGCGACCTGGGCCCGTTTCGCCGTATTGCCGTGATCCATGACCACCCCGAGCACCTCGACCTCCGGACTCGCGAGCAAGAGCGCGACGGCGAAGGCATCATCAATGTCGCCGCCGAGATCGCAGTCGAAGATCACTTTCTGCCGTTCGGCGGCCTGAAGAGAAAGAGCGAAATGGAGAACCAAGATCCCAGTCAGCCATCGTTTCATCCGGCCCATCCTCTTCGCGTCGGCCCAGCGCGGCAAGCTGTCTCGACCGCACCCGTCCCGCGGAGCCCACCTCTTGCGTGCGGCGTCTCGGGGCGTACGCCTCGGCAAGAAGCCCTCAACGCCGTGGATGGCCGGAACGCCTCGATCGTGCAAAAAGAAAGCGGGGCGGCGCTTGCACGCCGCCCCGCCCACACCTGGTTGAGGGCTGCTGGAACCAAATGGTTGTTACGGACCCGCCGGCGCGTGCGGCACGTCAGCCTCCGTGATGCCCATGTCCTCCATCTTCTGCGCCGAGAACACGTGCTGGTAGGAGGCGTCCTCGGAATCGAGGATCTTGGCGGTGATGAAAACGATCAGGTTACGCTGGGTCGAATCCTTCACCTTGGAGCGGAACAAGGCCCCCAGGCCCGGGATGTCACCGAGCAGCGGCACCTTGGTGCCACCATTGTTCGTGGTGGTTTCGATCAGGCCGCCCAGGCCCATCGTATATCCATCCTTCAACGCAACCTGCGTCGCGGTGCGCCGGGTCGCGATGATCGGAATCTCCGCCCCACCGGCTCCGCCGAAGGACGTGGTGCCAGCACGGCTGCTCACCTCGGGATTCACCTTCAAGGTGATCAGGCCCGCGTTATTCACCTGGGGGGTGACTTTCATGATGATGCCGATGTCCTTGTATTCAAAGCCGTCGACCTCGAAGGTGCCCCGTTCCTCGCTGTAGCGATAGCTCGGGATCGGGAACTGTTCGCCGATGGAGATGAGCGCCTCCTGATTGTTGAGCGTCACCACCGTCGGATTGGAAACCAGCCGGGTCTCGTTCTGCGACTGGAGGGCGGACAGGACGAGGCGGAACTCATCCGCGGAGAAGGTGGACGTGACAACTTGCGGCGCGTTCCACGCCGTATTCAACACGTTCCTTAGTCCGTTGGCCGCACCGGGAGCAGTCAGGGTGGACTTGGGAGGCACCGCAAAGGAGGTGATGTTTCCGTTGGCATCGAACCGCGCCGGCTGGCCCGGATCGACCGTGACGGTGCCGGCTTGGGCGGTGATCGGGCCCTGGGTGCCAATGCCGTAATTGTTGAGGCTGGTCCAGTTGATGCCGAGGTTCCTGCTGTCGCGGTCGGTGACCTCGACGAACTTGGTCTCGATCATCACCTGATCGGTGGCTTTGTCCAGACGCGCGATGATCTCGCGGATCTGTTCGTGCCGCTTGGGTCGCTCCGTCACGACGAGCGCATTGCTGCGCGTCTCGACCTGCAGCTTGCCGCCCTGGCTCGTGTCGATCATGGAACTCACGGTGGGCGCAATGTCGGAAGCCCGGGCATAGTTGAGGATATAGACGTTGGTCACCACGGGCTCGACATTGAGCGACTGGATGCTGACGACCTTGATGATATTGCCGTCAGTCACGTAGGTGTAGCCGATCGGCTGGAGCAACACGTCGAAGATCTGGCGCCAGGTCACTTCGCGCAGCTTGAGCGACGCCCGACCCTCGAGCGTCTCGGGGATGACGAGGTTGAGGTCGAACAGATCGGCGATGTTCCGCAGGATCGTACGAATTTCCGCATTGGGAAAGTCGACCGAAAGGGTGTCCTTGCCCTTTTCGCCGGTCACCCCGGTGCCCTCCGCTGGTTCATCCGAGCTTGCGGCTGTTTCCGTATTCGTGGTCGGCGCCGCTTCCTCAGTAGGAGGAGTGGCCGGCGCCGGGCTTTCTTGAGCAAGCAACGCGGCCGGCAGGACCGCGAGCGCAATTGCGACGAGACTATGTCGTATGTTCATATTGATGCACTCCCTTATTTAAGCTGTTGCCGGAGCTCCTGTTCATTGAGCCGCAGCACGTAGGATTTTCCGTCAATCGCCGTGATCAGGATCTGGTATACAATCCCGTCGATGGTGACCGGCAGCATGGCCCCGGCTTTGTGGCGCTTGCCTCCCATCAGCAGGTAGTTCTCTCCGTCCACCATCATGGTGCCGGTTGGGCGAATCTGTTCCGCCGCCAACTGCAGCACCTCCAGGTCGGGGCGTTCGGCGCGCGCCACGGGCTCCGGAGTCGCTTCCTCTATTTTGGGAACGAAGGTGGTCCGGAAGAACGGGTCGGGCAGGTCCGCCACCGCGGCCTTCCAGGTGGCTTGACGGGCTTCCAGCATCCGGGAGGCATCCTTCAGGGCCTCGAGTCGACGTGCCGGTGGCAGGACCGCGCGATTGCTGCTCGATGAATCCGCGCCCGCCGCCGCCATGACCGCAAGCAGGGACAAGACGACGATCCCGGTGAGCCGTTTCATTTTTGCCACCCCAGTAGCTCAAGGTTGAGGGTCAGCGATACCGAGGACTGACTGGTCTCACGTCCGCGCTGCAGATTGAAACTGCGAAGTCGGTAGAAACGCGTACCCGTTTCCAGCTCGTTAAAGTAGCCGATCACCTGCGGAAAAGTTCCCGACAAGGAGATGGTATAGGCGACCCCGCCGAGCTGGTTCTTCGGCACCGGTTTGTCCGAGGGTGCATTTTGCTTCAACTCGACCAGGCTGACGCCCGTATTCGATTCGAGCTGGTAGAAATAGTTCATGTTTTGCGCGAGCTCCGCCGGTTGCACGACGCGGCTCTCCAGCTCGGCAAACTTGGCGCGCATTTCCTGCATGTGCTCGCGCAAGGTCGAACCGGCGACGAGGTTGAGGTCGATCAGATCGCGCTGGCCCAGCACCTCATTCTGCCGCGCGTCCAGAACCGTAAGGATGTCGCTGCGGAAGTAGTACGCGAACAGACAGATGAAAACCACCAGCCCCGAAAACGTCGGGACGGGATAGCGGCGGATTTTCTCGACCAGGTCGGCGGAAGTCATGCCTTGGGTTTGGGTGCAGCGCCGGCGGTGCCGGGCTTCAGGACGATCTCGAAGGTCAGGCCCTGCGTGCTGGGGTTGCGTAGCAGACTGGTGAGGGAAACGTCGGGAAAGAGTGCTCCCACGAAGCCGTCGCTCCGCAACACGTCGAGGTATGAGGATACGCGGGTGCTTGACGTTTCCGATGCTCCGCGAATGGTACCGCGTAGCACGAGGATGTCTTTATCCAATACTATCCCGGTGAAATCCATGTAGGCGGGTAGCGACCGGCTGAGGGCGATAAGCAGCTCGGAGGCGGCGAAGCGCACGTCGGAAAACGTCCTGGCTTCGGCAAAGCGCCGGCTGTCTGCGTTGAACTCCTGATTGAGCTTCAGCAGTTCCGTATTGCGCGCGCTCTTTCCGGCCATCGCCTCCTCGGCAGTGCTGATTTCCATCCGCAAGCTGAATGCCTGGTACTCGCGAAACACCGTCCACCCCAACACGACGGTCGCGATCGTGATGCAGAGGAAATTCAGCACGAAGCTGGTGCGGACGACCTTGAGGTCGGGGAGCGCCGAGACCTCCCGGAAATCGGGATGCCAGTTGCAAAGAGCTTCGGCGGAACTTCTCTTATGCGGCAGCTTCATTCTGACGTCCCCGGTATTCTCCCATCGCACAGAAGAGACTCGTCCACATCGTGCCCAGGTCGGCTGCAGAAACGCCGGCGGCGAAATCGATGCCCATGGATCCGAGCCAGGTGGCAAAGTCCGGCTGCAGAACCTTCATGCCGAGCACGTCCGCCAGGGTTTTCTGCAGCCAGTTGACCTTGGTCGGCAGCAGCGTGCAGCACAGTTGCACGATCGATTGTCCGGTCTGGACTTCGTAAAACCCGATCGAAGCCTGCAGTTCGCGCAGCAAGCGCTTCGTCAACTGCGGGCCCATGCCGGTAAAATCAAAGCTGTTACTGAAAAAGAGTTTTCGGGCAGCCTCTTCGTCCTTCAACCCGAGTTCCTTTTGCACAATCGGAATCATCGACGAGATGCCGAAGTTCACCGTCCGGGTGATGTCCACGCCATCGCGCGAGACGACGAACACCAGCGTGTGCTCATGGCCGATCTCCAGCAGCAGCGTGGGAGCCTTCCCTTCGGCCAGGTTGACCAGGCTGGCCACGCCCCCGATGGCGGCGACCGTACCGAGTTCCAGACGCTCGGGGAACACACCGATTTCAAGCAACCGGCTTTGGAGCGTCGTCAATTCCGCCTGCAGCGCGCCGCAGACCAAGACTTCCTTGAATGCAGTCCGCACCGAGAAGGCATCAGCACCGTCGGCCGGTGAAAGCGCCACGTAACGGAGGGTCGCCGGATCGATCTTGAGCTTCTCCGCGATCTGCGATGCGAGATAGCCCTCGTCCTTCAGCTTGCGGCTTTCCGCCGGCACTCGCGCAACCACCCGGCTGGCGGGATATACCGAGCAATTGGCCATGGCAAAAGCGTTGCTGCGGACGCCGAGGACACTGCGCAGCGTCGCCGCGGCGGCCGCTTCGTCGCTCAAGTCAACTTCCTGCAAGCCCTCGATCGTGAACGGTGGTTCCGTGCCCGTCGTGCGCGCAACCAGCGCGTAATCGCCGACGAGATCGAGAAAGAGACCTTTGGATTTGGTGCCAAACATCGTAAACGCAGGGTGGGAAAACTCGGGGCGGCAGCCCATGCCGTCCCGGCGTGTTTTATCGACCCGCCTGCGTGAACGATTGAATTAACAATTAGGTAAAATGCCCCGATTCACCCGGGTCACCTGCCCAAAATCCCCGACGAATCTGGGGGATATTAACCGGATATGAAAAACGCACGTTCACGCGCCCATCCATCGCCGGTCGCGTGTGCCCGTTGAGTCAGACCCGGGGCATCACCGGATGATTCCACGGCTCCACGAAGCCGCAGACCAGCCAATCGGGCGCAATCCCGGCTGGCTGTAGTTTGCCGCATTCGCGCCGCTCGCCCGCGAATGGCGCCGGACCGCCTACTTCTGCCAGGTGCGCTTCTTGTGCCGATTGGACTTCAAGCGCTTCCGGCGCTTGTGCTTCGACATCTTGAGACGGCGCTTCTTCTTGAGATTTCCCATGGTCAGAAAGGTAGACGTTTAGCTGTTTGTGGATCGTGCGCGTGACAAGGATAAACGTAACGGGCTACAGACGCAGGAGCCGAGGGCCCGCGGCCGCCTCGAGTCGACGCAAAAGGACTTCGAAGGTGCGGGGCCGGGGGGCCTGCACACCCACGACCGTTTCCGGCCCCGCCGCCACCATGATTTCGCGAACATGCAGGCAGGGATGTGCGTAGAGCGGACGCTCCTCATCGCGTCCTGGGCGATAGCCCCGTTTGAGTTGGGATAGGAGGATTCGCCGGGTCCGGCCGTACACAAAGTCTCCCGGCACGTGCAGGCCGCACTCATGCGCATGTATCCGGATCTGATGCGGACGATTTTCGCGGGTCCGTGCCTCCCACAGGGTCCAGCGCCCCAATGCCTGCACCGGCGTGAACACCGTTTTGCACTTCTTTCCGGAGGCGTGAGATACCACGACGCGTGGTTCGGAGGCATGACTGGCAAGAGGAAGGTCACAGGTGAGAGGCGCCGGCTGTTCCGCCCCGGTATTCTGCGCGATCACGTCATAGACGAATTCCCAACGACGGGAACCCGCGGCGTTGCGCAGCCGCACCTCCGCTTCGGGTGTAACCGCAAGAATGACCGCTCCGCTCGCCGCGGCTTCGACGGAATGCACCCGGCCGACGTGAGCAATCCTGAGGTTGAGCAGTTGTCGCTTCCCCGCGGCAAGCGCCGCCTTCACAGCGGCCAGGAGGTCCGGCGCACTTGCGGCAAGGAGATCCGGACCGACCCTCATTGCCGCCGGCTTGCCCAGTGCCACCCAATCTTCACCTCTCGCTACGATTGGGATCCGAACCGGCTCCGGCGTAAGCAACCGGGGCGGAAACGTGAGCATCTCGGCAATGGACATGGTCTCGGGAAACGGGAAAAAAGAGCGCCCCCGTCCCGCAGAGCGGGACCGGGGGCGCATGGTGGCGGGAGGAGAGTGGTTACTTCGCAGCGAGATACTTGGCACAAACCGACTTATGCCGGCTCGCAGAATTGCGGTGAATGATGCCGTCGTTTGCCGCCTTGTCCAGCGCAGAAACGTAGGCTTGGGCCGCCGATTTGGTCGCCGCCGCATCGGAAGCTGTGGCCGAGTTCTTGAAGGCTTTCGCCAGCGTTTTGAGCCGCGTCTTCACGCGGGTGTTGCGATCATGCCGCCGGACGTTCTTGCGGGCATTCTTGATGGCGGACTTGGTATTGGCCATGGACGGGAGAAAAGGTCCGGAAAATCAAGATGCCGGTTGGATTGTCAAGGGTGATTCCGCCGCACCCCACTCCGCCACCGGATGGATCCGCGCCTGCCTTGAAAATCATCGGCTACATCCGCCAGACTAACCCTTTCTCATCATGCAAGTCGGCCAACCCGTGGTCTGCATCAACGACACTTTCCCCGCCTGGGTCCACGAATACTACGAACAGACTCCAGTGAAGGGGCGCATCTACACGATCCGCGCTGTCAGCCTGGGTCGCGCCACCCTCGTCGGCAGCGAGATGGCCGAGGTGAAACTTCTGCTCCAGGAACTGCACAACCCGCCCGACCCCCACCATCGAGACGGCGAGGAACTCGGGTTTCGTTCCGATCGCTTTGCTCCACTGGAAGCGGTCGAGAATACCGCCACCGCCGAAGCCGCCGGAACCGGCGAGATGACGGTTTGACCAACACGGGGAGCGGTGTGTCATCCGCTATTCCACCGACGGGTCTTCGGGCAGGCCGAGCTGCTTGTAGAGTTCTCGCCGGCCGGCCTTGTCCGCCTCGATGATCTTGTGGGCGAAATCTGCGACGGTGACGGCGACATCGCGCGGCACGACCACGACTCCGTCGCCGTCGGCCACGATCACGTCGCCGGGATTGACGAGGGCCCCGCCGACGACCACCGGACGGTTCACAGATTCCACCTCGTTGCGCCAGGGACGGATCCCGCGACCGGCCTGGCGCAGGTAGAGCGGCATTTCCTCGGTGGCGATCTCGTCGGTGTCGCGCGCCGTGGCATCCGTCACGACGCCGACCGCACCGCGCAGCTTCCAGCCCATGATGTTGTTTGAGCCGATCGATCCAACGTCAGCGTCCGGTGCTTCATCGATGACCACCGCCGTGCCCGGACGAATCAGATCGGCGAACGGTTCGAAAGAACGCTCGTCGTACCATTTGCCCTCGCGCGCCCGGAACTCCTCGTAGCTGAGTCCGGCCGGTGGTGGCGGGAGCTGTGTCGGCACGTAGCGCACGGTCACCGCAATGCCGATGAAGCGGTGCTTGAAGGTCTTGGGGTCCTTCCAAACCGGATGAATCTCGGGATTCATCATGCCGATGTTCTTCAATCCCACAAAGTCCATGCCGTCCGTTACGTCGGCCACCCGGAGGCCTGCAAACGCCTGCAGGATTTTTGCGTCGTCCGCCGCCGAAAACACGCGGGTCGCAATGAAGTTCCTGCCGGCTCGGTACTCGGCTTCGTGAGACGGCGCCTCCGCGGCCGCACCGAACGGTGGACTGCACACGATCGCCACGCTGACCAACAGGAAATGGAACGCACAACGGTTTTGGGGAGTTCGCATGGCAACGCCGAACCTGATCCCGCAGAGGAAAACGGCAAAACTAATCCCGGCGTCCGGAATCCGAGATGTGATGCGCCGGCCCGGCGCAAAGGCTGACGCTACCTGTCCCGTCGCGGCGTCCAACTCACCGCGATTCCCGCAGCCGCCGGATCAACGCGGGCAACTGCTTCAACGCGACCCACTGCCGCTTCACGGCGCCGGCTTCGTCCGCGGGGTAGCCGAGCCACGTCGCTCCCGGCGGGATGTCGCGCAACGCAATCGACGCCGCTCCCACCCGCGCACCGCTCCCGATCGTGATGTGATCCGCCGCGCCGGAGCCGCCGGCCATTTGCACGCCGTCGCCGATCGTCACCGAGCCCGAAATGGAGGTGCGGCCGGCCAGGACACAACTGCGCCCGATCCGCACGTTGTGCGCAATCATGCACAGGTCGTCGATCTTGGTCCCGGATCCGATCACGGTGGAGCCAAACTTGGCGCGATCCACGCAACTGTTCGCGCCAATCTCGACATCATCGTCGATGACGACGTTTCCAATATGCGGCATCTTCATCAGTGCCCGACCATCGGGCGAGGGACGATAGCCGAAACCATCCGCGCCGATCGACGCGTTTTGATGGATGATCACCCGCCGCCCGATCACGCACTCCTGGCGCACCACGGTGTTCGCATGCAGAATCGAGTATGCGCCGATGACGACACCCGCATGGATGCGAACGCCGGGTTGCAACACGACATGATCGCCGATCTTCGCATCACGGTCGACGCTCACGTGCGGACCGATGCGCACGTGCGCGCCGAGCGTGGCGCCCGGATGCACCCACGCCATGCTGTGGACTCCTTCGTCCGGATACACTTCCGGCCGTTGGAAGAGTTCCAGCGCCTGCACCATCGCCACCTCCGGGCTGCCGACGACGAGGACCGGGCGTGAATCGTTCGCATCCAGTTCCGGGAGCAGTTCGGCGGTGACCACCGCGGCGGCAGCACGGGACTTCGTCCAAAGTGTGGCGTAGGCCGCCGTACCGAGAAACGTAAGGTCGCCTGAAGCCGCCTCGGCCGGCGTGTTGAGGCCGGAAATCACAATGTCGTCCGCCCCGCGTACGGTCGCTCCGAGGCGGATGGCAATCTCGCCGATCGTATGCGTTGGCCGCGGGGTCGTCATGGGGTGACGGTGGGATTTTCAGCCGAACCCGCCCGGGTTGCGATCGGAAAAAACGCGGGGCCGATCGCCGGACCAACCGGGAGGGCGACTCTCGAGCTCACTCCTTTGCCTCCGGCTTTTCGGTTCCCAGCCGCCGCAATACGTCCGGAAGTTTTCGCAGGCTCGCCCACTGTCGCAAGGTCGACTGCAATTCGTCGGCGGGATATCCCATCACCGTCACGCCGGCGGGCACGTCCTGCGAAACACCGCTGGCGCCGCCCACGCGCGCCATGCGGCCAATCGTGATATGGTCGCGGATGTTGGCACCGCCACCAATCATGACGCCGTCCTCGATGATGGTCGTGCCCGCAATGCCGGTGAGCCCGGAAATCGAACAGTGTTTGCCGATGCGCACATTGTGGCCGATCTGGCAGAGATTGTCGATTTTCGTGCCGGCGCCGATCAGGGTCGTACCGAATTTCGCGCGGTCGATGCACGTGTTCGCTCCGATCTCGACGTCGTCCTCCAGCACGACGTCGCCGATGTGCGGAATCTTCACCCATCCATCGCCGCCGCCCGGCGGCCGGTAACCGAAACCGTCGGCTCCAATGGAGGCGTTTTGATGAATAATGACGCGACGTCCGAGCCGGCAACGGTGACGGACGACCGTGTTCGCGTGGATGACGCACCCATCGCCGATTTCGACCTCGGCATACAGGCGGACTCCGGCATGCAGCACGACATCGTCGCCCACGCGCACACCGCGATCGATCACCACGAGCGGTCCGACCCGGATGCGGGTGCCGAGTTGTGCAGTCGGGTGGACGATCGCGGCCGAGTGCACTCCCGGATCGGGCTGCGGCTCCGGCGGTGCAATCGCCCGCAGCAACTTGATCATGCCCCAGTCGGCGTCGGGCACCGCGATCAAGGGTCGCGCGTCGGCAGGATCAAAGAGCGACAGCAGTTTTTCCGAGATCACCGCCGCCACGGCGGCGGACTTCTTCCACCGCTTCACGTACTTTGCCTCGCCCACAAACGTGAGGTCCTGCGGACCCGCGTCGTCGACGAGATTGAACCCGCCGACCTCGATGGCACCGTCCCCGCGCACCGTTCCCCCGATCAACTGCGCGAGCGCCGCGACGGTGTGTTTTCGTTCAGAATCGCTCATCCGGGATTTTGCTGATCACCGGTATGGCGACGGCGCCGCGTCACTCAATGAACTTCCAAGGCGGGACTCCGAAACGGCGGACGATCGTGGCGCCAAAACGTTCGTGAGTCCGACACGTCTCCGTCTCGCGCGAGCTCAGGGCAACTCCTTTGGCGGATCGAGCAAATCAAGTGTGCATCGAAGTTCGGCCGTCTCCCCGGGAAGCTCCGGCAGACCCTGCCCAGGCGTGTGCCCGAAGGCGAGAAAGCGCGAGAGGCGGCGACTTTCCGCCTCGGGAGCGTTGACCGGGAGACTGGTGTAGTTGCGACCGCCGGGATGCGCAACGTGGTACTGGCACCCGCCCAAGGCCCGGCCGTTCCATGTGTCGATCAGATCGAATACGAGCGGGCTGTGGACGCCGATTGCCGGGTGCCCGGATGGCGGCGGCGGCGGCCACGCCCGGAAACGCACCCCCGCTACAAATTCACCGCGGACACCCGTCGGCCGCAACGGCACTCGCACACCGTTGCAGGCAACCACGTAGCGCTCGGGCACAAGACCAGTAACCTTGACCTGCAGGCGCTCGACCGATGAATCGATGAAAGCGGGCGATTCGTCTGCGCCGGGTTGCCCCTTCACGATCTGCCATGGTTCGAGGGCGTGCCGTAGTTCCAGTTCGATGCCGCGATAGGTGACGTGGCCGTGAAATGGAAACCGAAATTCGAAATGTGGCGCGAACCACCGCAGGTCGACACGCAGGCCATGATCCCCGAGGTCCTCGATCACGCCGGCGAAATCCTCCCACACATAGTGCGGCAGCAGGAAGCGATCGTGCAGGTCCGTATCCCAATGGACGAGCTGGCGCGGCAAACATGGCTCGTCCCAAAAACGCGCCATCAGCGCCCGCACCAGAAGTTGTTGCGCCAGGCTCATACGAGCGTGCGGCGGCATTTCAAAGGCGCGCAGCTCAACCAGCCCTGAAGACTCCTCAACATCAAATTCGGCGCGCCGGATGTTTTTTGAAACGGCCGCCAGAAGCTGGTGATAGATACCGGTCACCAGGGAGGACGATACGGCCGCTCCGCTTTCGAGCTGGCGGATGAGATCCTCGTTCGCCGTCTCGAGTTCGGACGCGGCGTCGCCGTGCATTTCATCGAGCCGCGGCGCCGGGCCGTCCGGGCCGATAAACTGGCCGGAAAACAGGTAGCTGAGCGACGGGTGCTGGTGCCAGTAATTGACCAGGCTTGCAGGCAGGAGCGGGCGGTGTCGCAACGGCGTGTCTTCAGGGCGCCCGGCACCAAAGACGATATGATTGCCGCCACCCGTGCCGGTATGTCGACCATCGAGCATGAACTTTTCCGCGCCGAGTCGGGCGGCGCGGGCGACGCGAAAAACGCTCTCGGTCTCCTCGACGAGATCGCGCCAGCGCGTCGAAAGCGGAAGATCCACCTGGATCACGCCGGCGGCGGGCGCGACATTGATGCAGGGCAGACGCGGGTCGGCCGGCGGCGCCTGCCCCTCGACCACGAGCGAACAATCGGTTGTGTGCTCCTCCCGCAGCTTCCTCACGAGTCCTTCGGCCAGGCTGCGCTTGGTCGGTCCGAGGATGTCCGTGTTCCACTCCGCACTGTCCCGGTCGTCGAGGGAAACGAAAGTCGGTCGACTGCCCGTGGCCAGCCGCGCGCCTCCGGCCTCCAGGCGCGCATCAACCAACTCACCGAGGGCGTTGATCGCAGTCCATTGTTCGTCGGTGTAGGGCAGCGTGACCCGCGGGGTCTCGCGGATGCGCTTGACCGACATCTCGTAGGTGAAGGTCGACGCACCCGGCTCGCGGGTGCCGGAAATCGGCGCCGCGCCGGACGGCTCGGGTGAACACGCCAGCGGAATGTGGCCTTCCCCGGCAAGCAAACCGGACGTTGGATCAAAACCGATCCAGCCGGCACCGGGCAGATAGACCTCGGTCCAGGCGTGCAGATCACAAAAGTCCTGCTCGACGCCGGCCGGACCGTCGAGGGGCACCTGATCGGGTTTGAGCTGAATCAGGTAACCGGAGACGAAACGCGCCGCGAGGCCGAGATGCCGCAGGAGCTGCACGAGCAGGACCGCGGAATCGCGACACGAGCCCTCGCCGCGCTGGAGTGTCTCCTCGGGACAGTGCACGCCGGGCTCGGGACGGACGAGATACTTCACCTCGCGCGACAAGCGCTGGTTCAGCTCCACGAGAAAACCGACGGTCGCGCGCCTGGTCAGGTCGACGGAATGCACCAGCGCCTGAAACCTCGGCGTCAGCGCATCCCGGCGCAGGAAAGGCGCCAGCTCGAGCAGCTCGGTGTCATCGTAGGTGAACGGGAACTCGTTCGCCGACGGCTCGAGGAAGAAGTCGAACGGATTATGGACTGCCAGTTCGGCAACAAGGTCGATCTCGACCGTGAGGTTTGAAATCTTCTCCGGAAAGACGAGTCGCGCGAGATAGTTGCTGTCGGGATCCTGCTGCCAGTTGACGAAGTGTCCCGCCGGCTGCACGCGCATGGAGTAGCTGATGATCGGGCTCCGGGTGTGCGGCGCCGGGCGTAGTCGAACGACGTGCGGACCAAGCGAAACCGGCCGGCCGTAGTGGTAGGCGGACTTGTGATAAAGGGCGACGTGGATGGCCATGGCCGGCGGGGGCGTTTCAAGCAGTTCGCGGACCGGTCAGCGGGACGGCGACTGCAAACTTGTCGCGGACCCGGTGGGGACTGAACACGGATCCCCGGGGAAAATCGAGCCGACCGTCCGTTTGCCAGCTCTACGAAGCGACAAGAGCGCGTGCCGATAACATCGCCACGGCGAGAGCATGTCATGCACTAAGAACACACCCCACCGTCCTGGCGGGCGGTCCCCCCTCTCAAGAGGGGAACTAATCAGCTCTCTCGTGCGGGAGAGGGGACCGCGTGCAAGCGTGGTGAGAGGTGTTTCATCCGCCAAACTGCAGGACACGCCCTAAGCAGATCGGCAACCGACCGGAAAATCAGGCAAGTTCCTTCGCCGCTTTCACCAGTTCCACGAACGAATTCGCCTCGAGGGATGCGCCTCCGATCAGGCCGCCATCGACATCGTCCTGCTTCAGGAGTTCGGGCGCGTTGGCGGGTTTCATCGAGCCGCCGTAGAGGACGCGGACCTTTTGCGCGACCGGCTTTCCGAACCGGGCGGTGAGCCACTCGCGAATCGCTGCGTGCACGTCCTGCGCCTGTGCCGGCGACGCATTGCGGCCCGTGCCGATCGCCCACACCGGCTCATAGGCGATCACGACGTTGGCCATGCCATCCGCATCGACGCCGGCGAGACTGCCTTCGAGCTGCGTCTTCACCACGTTGAGCGTTTTGTTGCCATCCCGCTCCACCAGCGTCTCGCCAATGCACAGGATCGGCTTGAGCAGGCTCTTGATCGCGGCATGGACCTTCTGGTTGATGAATGCGTCGGTCTCACCGCAATACTGGCGACGCTCGCTGTGGCCGAGAATGACCCACGAGGCGAACAGGCCCCGCAACATCTCGGCGGAAACTTCGCCGGTATAGGCGCCCGCCGGCTGCGGATGCATGTTCTGCGCGCCGAGCTTGATGGCCGTGCCTTCAAGAGCGCGACTCACGCTCTCGAGCGCCGTGAACGGCGGACACACCACCACGTCGACTTCGGTCTGCTGGCCGACGGCGGCGACGATCTCGCGCACGAGGTCCACGCCCTCGGCCGCGGTCTTGTTCATCTTCCAGTTGCCGGCGATCAGAAATTTGCGGGCTTTCATGTTTGATGGATTATCACCTCGAAGGACACCAAGTGGACCGGGAAAGCCAAGGAGACTCCACGGCAATCTCCGGACTCTCGGTGAACTCTTTGCATCATTTCAGCTTTCCAGGAATGCGACACCGGGGAGCTTCTTGCCCTCGAGGAATTCGAGGCTCGCGCCACCGCCGGTGGAGCAGTGCGTGACCTTGTCGGCGACCTCGAACTTCTTCGCCGCCGTTGCGGTGTCGCCACCGCCCACCACCGTGACGGCACCCGCGGCAGTCGCGCGGGCGATCGCACGGGCCATGGACCAAGTTCCCTCGCGGAACTTATCGAACTCGAACACGCCCGGAGGGCCGTTCCAGATGATCGTCTTCGCGCGGGCGATCACCTGTGCAAAGAGATCACGGCTCTTCGGTCCCGCATCCAGGCCCATCCATCCCGCGGGGATGCCCTCCTGATCCGTGCGGATCTGGGTCTTGGCCGTCGCGTCGAACTTGTCCGCACAGACAAAGTCCACCGGCAGCGTGATCGTCACGCCCTTGGCTTTTGCCTTCGCGAACAATTCCCCGGCGATCTTGGCACCTTCGGGATCGAACAGGCTGTCGCCGATTGCCATGCCCTCGAGGACCTTCTTGAAGGTGAAGGCCATGCCGCCGCCGATGATCATCTCGTTGGCCTTGTCGAGCAGGTTGTTGATCAGTGGAATCTTGTCCGCGATCTTCGCCCCACCGAGAATCGCGAGCAGCGGGCGCTGGGGATTTTCGACCACCGCGTTGAACGCGTTGAGCTCGGCCTCCATCAGGAAGCCGGCAACCTTCACCGGCAGGTTCACGCCGACCATCGAGCTGTGCGCGCGGTGGGCGGTGCCGAATGCGTCGTTGACGTAGATGTCCCCGAGCTTCGCGAGCGAGGCGCGGAAAGCCTCGACTTTCGCCGGGTCGGCCTTGGTCGAGGTGCCATCCTCGTTCTTCACCTTGCCCTCCTCCTCGATGTGGAAACGCAGGTTCTCCAGCAGGACGACATCCCCGGCCTTCAAGGCGTCCCGCGGCACAGGCGGCCTCGACGGCGGGTCCGACGCAGTCGTCGAGAAACTTCACGGGCTTGCCGAGTTCCCGGGCCAGTTCGTCGGCGACGGGCTTGAGCGAATACTTCGCGATTATCTGGCCGTCGGGGCGGCCAAGGTGCGACATCAGCACCACGGAGGCGCCGTGTTCGAGCGCGTACTTGATCGAAGGCAGGGCCGCGACGATGCGCTGCGGGTTGGTGATGGCGCCCGTCTTCTTGTCCTGCGGGACGTTGAAATCGACGCGCATCAGGACGCGTTTGCCGGCGACGTCGACGTCGCGGATGGTTTTAAACTTGGCCATGGCGGAAATGGAAAACCACAGAGTTCACAGAGATCACCGAGGGGCGGGCCCTCCGTGGGCTCTGCGCCCTCTGTGGTTCATGGTTTGGCTGGTCTGTTGAATCAGAGCAGGTCGGCCACCTTCTGCAGGAGGTCGACGCAGCGGTTGGAGTAGCCCCACTCGTTGTCGTACCAGCTGACGAGCTTGAAGAACCGCTAGTTCAGCTCGATGCCCGAGCCGGCGTCGAAGATCGACGAGCGCTTGTCGTGGATGAAGTCGGACGAGACGACCTCGTCGTCGGTGTAGCCGAGGATGCCCTTGAGGTAGGTCTCGCTGCGCCTTCTTCATCGCCGCCTTGATGTCCGCGTAGCGTCGTGTCCTTCGTCGTCTTGACGGTGAGATCGACGACCGAGACCGTCGGCGTCGGCACGCGGAAGGACATGCCGGTGAGCTTGCCCTTCACTTCCGGGAGACACGAGGCCGACGGCCTTGGCCGCGCCGGTGGTCGACGGGATGATGTTGATGCGCGGCGGTGCGTCCGCCCTTCCAGTCCTTCTTCGACGGGCCGTCGACCGTCTTCTGCGTCGCGGTGTAGCAGTGGATCGTCGTCATCAGGCCTTCCTCGATGCCGAAGCCTTCCTTGAGCAGGACGTGGACGAGCGGCGCGAGACAGTTCGTCGTGCAGGAAGCGTTGGAGATGATGTGGTGCCTGGCCGCGATCGTACTTGCTGTCGTTGACGCCCATCACGATCGTGATGTCCTCGCCCTTGGCCGGCGCGGAGATGATGACCTTCTTGGCGCCGGCGTCGAGGTGGCCCTTGGCCTTCTCGGCGTCGGTGAACAGGCCGGTCGACTCGATCACGAACTCGACGCCGAGCGCCTTCCACGGCAGCTCCGCCGGGGTCTTGGCGCTCACGACCTTGATGTCTTGCCGTTGACGACGAGCACGTCGTCCTCCGCCTTGTCGGGAGCGGACTTCTTCGAGGCAACCGTGCCGTTGAAGCGCCCCTGGGTGGAGTCGTACTTCAGCAGATAGGCGAGATTGTCGGCCGGGACGATGTCGCCGACAGCGACGACGTCGAACTTCGTGCCGAGCAGGCCCTGCTCGACGAGCGCACGGAAGACGAGGCGGCCGATGCGGCCGAATCCATTGATGGCGACTTTGACTGGCATGTCAGGTGACGTGGGTTGATTGCTATTCCAAGGTTCAGCCCGCCCGGAAAAATCCGGACGGGGGTCGTTCAGGGAAAGGAGCGCCCGGGGGAAAATCAATCGATAAACCGGCACCGGCCAATCCGCGGGAATCGCCGGGCAAAAAACGCCGGCTCGGAAAGGTGAGCCTCGCCGGGGTCAGCCGCCGGCAACCCACAGCCCGCAACCGAGTTCCGGGACGAGCAACTGATCGCCCTCAAGGAGGTCGCCGTCGCTTTCTCCCGGTGAACAGAAGTGCTCATGGTCGGCGACCTGCTGCCAGGGCAGTGACGCGTACTCACCAAGGCGGATATGCACATCGTGACCGTGCGGATTGATGGCGAAGAGGACCCGCATGGGTCCGAGACTGCCGTTCGCGTTGTAGACCGCCGCGAGGCCGTTGCCGTCGGCGGCGTATCGGATCTCCAGGAACCCCTCGTCCGGACGGGTGTAGTGGCGAAACATCCGGCCCCAACGACCGAGCCGGAAGCGAATCCAGGCGGCGCAATACCCGTGCGTGCCAGGATGGCGATACATGCGCCGGTAGTCGATCGCGTTGAGGTCGGCGCGCTGGTAGGTGTTCGTCACCCCCTGCTTGGAGCGCAGGAAATCCTGCCCGGCCGCAAGCATCGGGCACGCCGATCGAGGCCATCAGGAACGCGATCATCAGGTGCGTGCGCCGGATGTCGTTCGCCGCTGGCACCGAGCCGTTGTTGTCCCCGTTTTCCGTGATCACGTCGATCCACGTGCGGTCGTCGTGCGATTCGGTGTAGTTGATGGTCTGCGCCGGCCAGCGCGCAAAATGCCACGGCGATCCGCGCAAAAAATAGGCGGCCGCGTCACGCGCTGCGCGTCCCCGCACGTAGGCCCGCAGGAACTCGCGATAGCCGTCGTTCCACGAACAGAAGCCCGTCCCGCGCAAGGCCGCGGCGATGTGGCCCCGAAAACTCCACGGCTCCGCGATCAGGATCACGTCGGGCTTCACCGGTTTCAGCGCCTCCTCGATCTCCCGCAGGAGGTCCACGCCGAGCAGTTCCGCGAGATCGAAACGAAAGCCGTCCACGCCATAGTAACTCGCCAGGTGCACCAGGCTCTCGATGACCAGGCGCCGTGCCATCGCGGAACCGCAGCGCAGGTCATTGCCGCACCCGCTCCAGTTGGTCAGTGATCCGTCGGCCGTTGGTCTCGAGGTAGTAGAGCTTGTCGATGCGCCGCAGATGATTGGGCTCGCCCACGTGGTTGTAGACCACGTCGAGGATCACCGCGATACCCTGGCGATGAAACGCCTCGACCACCTCCTGCAACTCCACGACCTGCGATGCCCGCGCGGGCTCGCGACCGTAGGAGGACGCCGGCGCGAAGTAGTTCACGGTCATGTAACCCCAGTGGTACTCGTCGTGCGACGCCGCGTCGTTTTCCTGCACCGGTTGGAGTTCGATCGCATTGGCGCCGAGTTTCTTCAGGTAACAGTTGCGGTGTTCGACCCACGGGACCAGGCCGGAAAACGTCCGGCGGTCGAGCGGATCGACCACGATCGGACTGGTTGCCAGGAGATCGCGAAGGTGCGCCTCGACGATGATGAGGTCCTGCCACTGCGGAGCGCGGAAGTATTCCCGGCTCGTCGCCAGCCGCGCCAGGTCGAGCACAATGCCCGGTCCATCTCGTTGGACGGCGGCCCGCGCCCAGGGATCGAGGATATTGGCTTCCGCATCGAAGCCCGAAAACGGGCCCGCCGGTCCGCTGACCCGGTACCAGTAAAACCATCCGTGCAGATCCTCGCGCACGACAAACTCCCAGCTACCATCGGCGCGGCGACGGAGATCGCGCCACGCGATTTTTTCCGGCGCCGGCCACGTGTCGAAATACGCGACCTTCACCGTCTGCGCGCGCGGCGCGAACAGGCGAAACGTCGTCGCTCCATCGGCGATGATCGCGCCCAGCGGCAGGTCCGTGCGCAGCTCAAAAAAGAACTGCCCGGGCTGGAGGTCGGCCGCATGCTTGCGGCCACCCGCGGACAGCACGACCGCATGTTCGAGCGATAGATCGAGCGGCGCCGCGAGCCGGAAGGCAAAACGATGCCGGCCGGTCTGATGCGGCCCCAGGGCGCGATTGCGGTTGTGGGTTTCGTCCATCACCGCATTCGGCGCGGTATGGGGGACCTCGAACCAGTGATGTTCACCCGTGACGAACTTGAACTGCTGCGCGGCTTCGGTGAGCAACCCGTCCGCGGATCGGCTCCATGTCAGCACCGAGCGACCGTCGAGCTCGCCGGGACGCAACCGCCACTCGTCGCGACCGGCGGCTTCCTGCCAGCCATTGAAGCTGCCGGCGACAAACACGGGGGTTTCGCGCCAGTTCAGGTCGGGAAACGCCGCCGGATCGAAAACGAAAGTCAGCAGATTTTCCGGGTTCACGAAGAAGCCGGCCGCAAATGCGTACTCATGTTCCGGCAACTGCCGCAGCTCGTCGAATTGGTGCGGACGCTCGACCAACGACAACTTCGGCAACTCGCGTCCCGTCCAGTCACCATTGAGTTCGATCGTCCCGCTGACGGGAGACTCGAGGACGGCGCGGGTGATGCGCAAGTCGCGGACGTTCATGCGACGGAAAGTATCCACTTCATGTTCATTCGCGATGGGCCACAAGACGAATCACGCGAGCCGCAGCCTGCTGCGAAGCGACCGACACCTCCGCCAGCCGTGTGCCTCGGAAAGGCGGGATGGGCCGGCGTCGCTACCGCAGCTTGCCTGCCCCGCTCCGCCTGTGTTTTCGTGCGGCATGGGAAAAATCCTCGTGGCCATGTCAGGCGGGGTCGACAGCGCCGTGGCCGCGTTGCTGCTCAAGCGGGCCAGCGCAGATGTCGCGGGCGCGTACATGAAGAACTGGATCAATGAGGAGGCGATCGCGGGAGACTGCCCGTGGCAGCAGGATATCACTGATGCGCGCGCGGCGGCCGAAGCGATCGGCATCGAATTTCGCGTCGTCAACCTCATGCGCGAGTACCGTGCCCGGGTGGTCGACTACCTTCTCGAGGGTTACCGTCAAGGCCTGACGCCAAATCCCGACATGATGTGCAACCGCGAAATCAAGTTCGGCGTGTTTCTCGAGACCGCCCGACAGGCGGGCTACGCAGCGGTCGCAACCGGCCACTATGCGATTCGCCGCGAAGTTGCGCCGGGTCGGTTCGGGCTGTTCGAGAGCGCCGACCGCAACAAGGACCAATCCTACTTCCTTGCGCTGCTCTCAGGAGGACAGGTCGCCGCCGCGCGTTTTCCGATCGGTCACCTGACGAAGCCGGAAGTCCGCGCCGTGGCGCGCGAGGCCGGTTTGCCCGTCGCCGACAAAAAGGACAGCCAGGGCATCTGTTTCATCGGCAATGTGCGCATGCAGGAGTTTCTCCGACATTACGTGCCCGACCAACCCGGTGACATCGTGCGCGCGACCGACGGGGCGGTGCTCGGACGCCATCGTGGCCTGCATCTCTACACCGTCGGGCAACGCCGCGGGATCGGCGTCCCCTCGAACACGGATTTTCAGAACTACGTCGTTGTCGGCCGCGACATCGCGGACAATCGGCTGCTCGTGGCCTTCGAAGGCGAAAGTGCGCCCGGCTTGTGGACCCGCGACGTGCGCGTGAGCGGCTTGAGCTTCGTCGGTGATCCGATCACGCACGCATGCGAACTCCTGGTGCGGGTGCGCTATCGCGATCCCCTCGTTCCCGCCCACTTCGAGCCACTCGGCGATGGCCGGGCCCGGGTTCATTTTCACGAGCCCCAACGCGCGCTCGCAAATGGCCAGGTCCTTGCGCTCCACGACCCAGACGGTTCGGGTCAGGTGTTCGGCGGGGGCTTCTACGAACAGGTCACCCCGCTCCCGCCGCTGCCAGGTCCGACCGCGACGGCCGGCGCGACCGTCGCTCCGGAGAGGCCGTCTCCGCCGGCTACCGGCTGACGGCGTCGCGGCGTATGGCCGAATTCGCTCCGCCGGCGACGCGAGCGGCCACGCCGGCGGAACCGTTTACCGCCGTGCCGATCGCGTTTTCGCGTACGCTCGGACCGGAGACAAATGAACTCTCGATCAGGACCAGGCGCGGATGTTCGGGCGGGCCGACCTCGTTGTTGGTGATCTGCAAGATCGTGAGATCCGCCGCGGCGGCGCCGACCGTGCGGCTCGCCTGTTGCATGCCCGCCCATTCCCGCAGGTGCGGCCCCCAATCGAGGTGCACCAAACCGACGTCGTCCGGGACCGAGAGCCTGGCGTCACGAAGCCAATCGAGCGCCTGTGGCTCGTCCGTGATGATCACGTCGGGCCGCTGCGCTTTCATCCACTTGAGAAAGGCCGCACGGTCAGTCGTGTCGAAAAATAGTGGCGACGTCGGTTCCCCGTCTCCTGTCGGGGCGTCGTGCACCCCGGCGGCAAAGCCCGCGGACCAACGACGATCGAGCAGGCGGTCGGTGCGGTCGGAAACGAACAGAGCCGGGCGCCGATAATCGAGGCGAAACACACTCTCCACCGCCGCGCGCGCAGCGCGGAAGTGATTGCTCGCCGCCCGCGGCAGCGGCGGATCGGTGCGGTCCACGCCGATCACCGACACGCAAAAATCGCGGAACAGCTCCGGATGCTCGGGGAACAGTCGCTTGGGTTCCGGCGTCGCCGCCAGGATCACGCCCTTGATGCTGCGCGCCTCGAGGATCTGCAGCAATCGCGCCGGTTTCACGCCGGGTTCCTCGGCCCAGAATTCCTCGACGCCATAGCCGAACTTGTCCGCCCGTTCCTGGATGCCGCGCCGGAATTCGTCATAGGGATGCCGGCGAAACACCTCGCGATCGGACGAGCAGTTGATCAGTGCGATGTTCGCATGGAACTTGGGCGTCTGGCTCACCCGCAATTGCGCCATCAGCGAGGCGACGATCGGGTTTTTGCGGTAGCCGAGTTGCGCGGCGATCTCCTGAATGCGTCGGCGCGTGCCCAAGGCGAGCCGGGGATCATCCCGCAACGCCAGCGAGACCGACGATTTGCTCACGCCGGCGGCCTCCGCCACTTTCTGCATGTTCAGGCTCTTTGGCATCAATCCCGTTCAACGGTCGAAATAGGGGGCGGCTAAAGTCATTTCAATGCCCGTCCCTGGCATCTGGTGACGATCAGGATTACCCCCACTGGAGTCCGCGGTGATGGATCAGGATCGACAGGCTCGGGACGCGGGCGGGGCTGACTCGTTCTCCGCATTCCGGAAGCGGATGAGCTGCATCTGCTCCGCGCTCGTCACTGGTGCGAGCCTGCAAAGTGAAACCGCCTTGGGACGCAGCGTCCCGGACTGATTCGACGCTTTACATCACCGGGGCCATTTGTCTCCTTTTGCCGTTTCGGCCCGAGCGGTGAAGCACCGGTCGCCGCCGAACAGGGTCTCGCCGCCCTAGCTCAATGGTAGAGCAGTTGACTCTTAATCAATTGGTTCGGGGTTCGAGTCCCCGGGGCGGCACCAGCCACAACATGCTAACAAATATCGTGTTGCGCGCGTGATTTTCCGCTGATGACCAACGTTACAACGCCGGGCACAGCAAGAGCGCCGATGGTTCGCGTTCGTTCGCTGATGCGTGCCGAGGATCAGGGGCGTTATTGACAACGCGTTTTGACAGGCGAACCTCGATCCCATGGCGACGGCCACGAAAGTGATTGAGCAGATCAAGACCCTGCCCCCCCGGGAACGGCGGAAAGTGATACGTTTCGTCGTCAGCGAGGCCGAACGGCGGGAAGACGAAGCCGATCGGACGGCCTTGGCCGAAGCTCGGTGCGATTCCCGGCCGTCGATCCGATGGGAAGACGCGAAGAAACGCCTCGGTCTGAAGTGAGGCGTTACACGGTCAGCCTGGCGGCGAAGGCGCTGGACTGGCTGGAAGCGTGCCGCGACGGGAAGTTGAAAAACCCGCCTCGCGGAGGTCATCGACGCACTGTCCCTCAATCCGCGTCCGGCCGGCGCAAAGAAATTGAAGGGTGAGGATCGTGCGTGGCGTGTGCGCGTTGGCGATTACCGGGTGCTCTATGAACTCCACGACGACAGGCTTCTCGTTCTCGTCATCCGCATCGCAAAGCGGGAGGACGCGTATCGCTGAGGAGAAACTCACATTTCCGCCGAACCGTTGACCTCGATCCAGCCGGGGGCGATCCAACTGGGGCGGCCGCCCGCTCCTAGTACGCCGCGGCGCGCACGCCTCGCGCAGTTGCGCTGCGAGCAACAGCCTCGAAAGCGCACGACAGAAACCGTAATGGTCGCGCGGCGGCGGCTGACCCTGCCGCTTCGCGCGACCAATACCGATGCGAGCGCTTCGATCCCGATCCGTATTCCGAGATCCGTGACACCGTCTCCTGCGGCGGGAGGTTTTTTTTCATTCCTAGCATAAGTCTTCATTTTCAGAACGTACATGCCAAAATGTCTCACCTGCCGAACTACCGAAAGGCACACCTCCTAGCCCCGGCAGTTTAATCGGCGCCGAAGCAAAATGAGAGCCCCCAGCGAGCAAAGGAGCAATCCAACCGAATAACCACCGTCAGGCACTGCCGAGCGGGTCACGACGAAGTTGTCGAAGTAGGCGAAGCTTTCGAGTTCATCGTCACCAAATAGATCTAGTGAAACCGTGTACCTCCCCGACGTTGGCGCCGTCCACGACCAGTTCTCCCAATCTCCAGAAGAAATTCCAAAGGCATTGTAGGCTTCGAAATCAAAGACGTCCGAAATCCGGTTTTGCCAGACTTCAAGGCCGCCCACTGTGACCGTTGCGTAATCTGCAAAATCCGGGGAATCATAGGTGGCAAATTGCGCGAGACCAGAGATCTTGTCACCGATGCCGAAGCAGATGTCGACCTGCACGCTCTTCAGGTAATTCGTTTCGGAAAAATTCCAGCTACTTCCATCTGGAGCGATGAAGGTATTTTCGTCCGGAATTAAATATGTCTGCCCCGAAACCATCGAGAGCATGCTATCACCGCCGCCCGGTGCGGTGCTTGGTTCAACCAGGCTGATTCCTCTCGCGAAGGTAGGATTTGTCGCAGGATCAAACGGGTACGGTTCGGGATCGAAACTGCCCGAACGAAAGTAAAACCCGCCCGAACCAGTCACCCGCCAATGCGGCGAGTGAACTCCTTGAATCTGGAAATTCGGGACGACAACCGGAAGCGCGATGGCTGGCGGAATGGCAGCCAGGAAAACGAACATACATGTGGCACGAACTTGATAATTCATTATGTGGTGAATTCGATGCCCCAATCTAGCACCTCAAACAAATTGCCACGGACAATCTTCGGGCGGGTTTGACCTGGTTAAGTCTGCGGGAACACGTAGCGATTAATACGTCGCTACGGAGGTCTCAATCGTTATCAGCTTCATTCGCGCAAGACAGGGAATGTACTATGCGAATAGTCGGAAGTAGCCCCATGCGCGGCAGGTGTGAAAAAAACACGCCGGAAACTGGCGATGCTTTCCGGAAACGAATACAGAGCTGTCGTCCCTCTTCTGATGGGCCTGGGTGGCTTGGGCGAACTGCCCCGCCACCGGCAGGCACGGGGTGGGATTCCGCGAACAATGGCGGTCTTGAAACTCAACGCGGGAATCAGCAACACTATGCTGGCGACACGAATACAAGGATCTGCTGGAGGCTGTCATCGGCGTAAGACAACCGCGCGCGCGGCGATCAAATGATGAAATAGCCTCCGGCATCACAGTCGATCACAACTCGAGGTCTCTAAATGCCTAAGCGCGAAAGCAACGCAGGAGCCTGATTCCCCTGGGGCGGAAGGTCTGGCGAGGTCGACATGACTCGACCTCGGGCGACGCGGCAGGCTTAGCCACGAGATCCACTGCAGAACCTCACTCCGCCGCACGCGGCGTCAACTCAGCCACGGCAGGTGTCGCGGTCCGCACCGGCAATGTCGCGCCGTCGAACCACGTGCCTTCCACGAGGGTTGCGGTGGAAAACTGCGGAATCCCAAATGTGTTTTGCTGCAACTGGCCCGCAAGGATTTCGACCGCCAGTTCACCCACGCGACGGGAGTTCTGCCGGACGCCGGCGATTCGACCATCCGGCTCCCGATCCAACAGGACATCGACGAAGGCGACGTCCTCCGGCACGGCGACATGCATGGCCTCGAGGCGGGGCAACACAAACGGTGTGTAGCTGATCAACGCCTCCGGCCGATAATGTTGATACCAGCGTGCAAAGGCTTCGTGGTTCGCCGCCGACGCCGGAATCTCGCCGCTCGCCAGCGTGTCCGCGATGAAATGGATCGGGATCCGCTCGTCGGGTGGGAGCATTTGCTGTTCGGCCAGGAAGCCCGCCGACCACGCCAGATCCACGCCCTGGTCCCAGGCGAGCGGAAAGACGAAACCGATCCGCTGGTAGCCGGCCGCGGTGACCCGGCGCATCGCCAGGCGGATGATCGCACGCTGATCGTTCGTGACGTTGTGCAACTTCGGCTCGTGCGGAAAGAAATCGATCTTCACGGCGCTGAAGCGTGACCACTCGAACGCCAGGGCCTTGTCGATCTCGTACCGGTGCGACGCAATGATCAACCCGGTGATGCCCCGGGTGTACAGGATGTCGCTCAAGCGCTGGTGGGTGAGCTTCGGCTCTCCGAGCCAGAAATGCTCGAGGCGGTAGCCGAGATCGCGCGTCTTTCCTTCCGCTCCCGCGAAAAACTCGCCGTGGGCGGCCGCGGCCTTCCACCCCCACTCCGTGTCCCAGTTGGTGATGTAGGCGATGACGGGCTCATCCTTGCGCGGCCGCGCCTGTCGCCGGTAGGCGATCAGCGCGTGCAGGGCGGGATCGCGCCGGTAGCCCATCTGTTCCGCCAGTGCCTGCAGCCGCTGACGCGTCGTCACCGGCAGGCTCGGATGATTCCGCAACGCCAGCGACACGGTCGTGACGTGCACGCCGGCCTGCTTCGCCACCTCCGCCATCGTGACCCTTCCCTTCATGCACCCACAACTTGCCGGGTCTCCGACCACACGCAATCACGAGCTGACCAATTCCCCCGGCCGCGCTTCCCGAAGGTCGCCATTTTTCTCGCGCCTTTTCGGCGCGCGCACGCATCGTGGAAATCGATGGATTTCCGCGACCTGACGACGTCCCGGCGCGCCACTTTGACCGGCGCGGCCGTGCTCGCCGCGGTCATGCTTGCCCCAGCCTGCCGCCGCCCCGGGCCACCGGTTTCGGTATTGATACCGCGTCCCACGTCAGCGGTCGACGACACCGCCCGCTGGCGTCCCGAGGCGATCGGCGCGCCGATCACGAATCCACCCTGGATTGCCCACGTCACCGTGGTCGACCTGGACCAGGACGGCGCCGACGACATCCTCGCGTGTGAGGCCCAGCAGGACAAGGTCGTGTGGATCCGCCAGACCGCGCCGGGCACGTTCGCAGAGTCCACCTTGGCTTCCGACCTGAAGGCGCCCGTGCACGTCGAGACCGCGGACGTCGATGGCGACGGCGACCTCGACCTCCTCGTGTCGAGCATGGGTTTCGTGTTTCCGAACAACGACCGGATCGGGACGGTTTTCATCCTCGAAAACGACGGGTGGCAACACTTCACCCCGCACCCGGTCCTGGCCAACACCGACCGGGTCACCGATGTCCGCGCGGCCGATTTCAACGGCGATGGCCGGCTCGATCTCGCGCTCGCGCAATTCGGTTACGACCAGGGGGCCGTGCGCTGGCTGGAGCAAACCGGGCCCTGGCAGTTCCGCCCGCACGACCTGCTCGACCTGTCGGGGGCGATCAACGTCGGCATCGACGACTTCAATGGCGACCACAAGCCCGACATCGTCTGCCTCATCTCGCAACAGTGGGAGGAGATCTACTACTTCGAAAACAACGGCTCCGGCGTCTTCACGCGAAAACGCATCTGGGGTTCCACCAACGAGGACTACGGCAGCAGCGGGATCAGCGTGTGCGATTTAAACCGCGACGGCCGCCCTGATGTCCTCTACACCAATGGTGACGGCTTCGGTCCCGCCGCACTGCCCGGTCCGCGGCCGTGGCATGGGGTGCAATGGCTCGAAAACGAGGGCAACGGCAATTTTCGCTACCACCGGATCGCCGACCTGGCCGGCGCCTACAGCCCGCTCGGGGTCGACCTCAACCAGGATGGGGCCATGGACGTCGTCGCCGTGAGCGCGTATTCTGACTGGGATCGAAAAAGCCCGAACAATCCATCGCTGGTGCTCTATCTCAACGACGGCAACATGCATTTCACGCCGCACATCCTCGCCTCGACGCCGAAGGACCAGCTGACGGTGGCGGCGGGCGCGTTCGGTGAAAATCTTGGTGCGCCGACCCTGGTGACGGGCGGATTCTTCGTCGCCGCCCCGTACGACCGCATGGGCCGCATCACGATCTGGCATCCCGCCGCGCCATGAAAACACGTCCGCTGATCCTTCTCGTGGTCGTCGTGACGGTCGTGGGCGCCCTGGTTTTCGGCATCTGGAGCTGGCAGCGTCAGGCGCAACGGAGGGCGACTCTCGCCTCCGCCGTGCCCGCCGTCCCGGATCTCTCCGCCTGGCCCGAAGCGTTGCGCGAGCACATCGGGTCTTGCAGCCAGCGCGTGCGCCAGGGTCCTGATCGCATCGCCGCCCTGGGCGAACTCAGCGGCCTCTACCACGCCAACGGATTTTACGCGGAAGCGGCGACGTGCTACACGGCGCTTGAACAACTGCAGCCGGATAATCCGCGCTGGTTGCATCGCCACGCCTCGATCCTTGCAGGTTTCGGCGAAGTCGACACGGCCGTGGCGCTCTGGAAACGCGTGACCCACCTCGCACCCGACTACGCTCCGGCACGCCTGCGTCTGGCCGATGCCCTGCTCAAGAACAACCACCTCGAGGATGCCGCCGCCGCTTATCGCGCCGTCCTCGAGCGTGCGGCGGACAATCCCTACGCCGAGCTCGGTCTTGCCCGCTGTGACTTCGAGGCTGGAAACTGGGCCGCCGCCCGCAAGCGCCTCGAGCCGCTCGTGACCCGGACGAACTACCAGCTCGGTTACGACCTGATCGTCACGGTCTACGAGCGCATGGGTGACACCGCCAGCGCCGACCGGATCCGTGGCCAGAAGATTGCATCGGGTGCCTACCGCGACCCGCCGGATCCCTGGCTCGATGAACTGACCGACCAGTGCTATGACGCCTTTCGTCTTTCGCTCGTCGCCGGGTTCCTCGCCTCCTCCGGCCAGACTGCGAAGGCCATTCACCGTCTGGAGCAGGCGATCGCGTGTTCGCCGCACAACCACGTGCTGCATTTCCAGCTCGCCGGCGTCTACCTGAACTCGCGCAACTACTCGAAGGCCCGCGAGGAGTTCGAGCGCTGCACCCAACTCGCCCCCGACTTTCCGGACGGCTGGTGGCAACTCAGCGACTTGTGCATGACACTCGGCGACCGTCCCGCGGCCGAGCAAGCGCTCGCGAAAGGACTGCAGCACTGCCCGACGTCACCCGGTCTGCACCTCATGGCCGCCCACCGACTCGGCCAGGCCGGCAAGTTCGAGCAAGCGATCAACGAATACCGGGAGTCGATCCGCCTCCGGCCCAACGAGGCCGGCGCCTATATCGAGCTCGCCGGATTGCTCATCAAGCAAAACCGGCTGGCCGAAGCGCGCGAGGAACTGCTCGCAGCGCTGAAGGCCGAACCCGACAATCCGGGAGCACTCGCGATCCTTACCATGGACGCGATTTCCAGCGGCGACGATGCCGCCGCCCGACACTGGCTCACGCGCGCGCAGACGCAGCCCCGCATACCCACGGAGCAGATGGCGACGTTGCTGGACGGGTATCAGCGGAAGTTTGGTCGTCGTTTCGAGTAGACGCTCATCTTCCCGTCAGGCCCGTGAGTACATGAACGGCGACAGACCGCCGCCGTCCATCACCAGCAGAAGGATCGCCAGAAGCAGCAGGATCACAGATCGGGATGATCCACCACCACTTGTTGCGAAGCACGAAGCCAATGAACCCCGCGAACCTGCCGAGCCGATTCCGGGGTTGGCTTTCCGCTGCCGTTTCCCTGGGGCGAGTCATGAATCTTGGGGGGCGTGGAAAAACAGCAGTTTCGCGCGCGGGAAGACCTCACCAAGCCTATTGTCGGAGCTGTTCCTCGGCCCGGCCCAATGCCGCCTGGTCGCCCTGGTCCGCGGCGGTCCGCCGGGCTCGCTGGAGTTCGACCCTGGCTTCATCCTCACGGCCAAGACGACGGAGGTTCGCCGCCAGATCGAGGTGGAGTGCGGCATTCACCGGTCCGCTGGCGGCCAGCGCCTGCATGTATTGCACCGTGGCGGCCACGTCGCCGCGCTGGTCGAAAACCTGCACCAAGCGCGCGTTGTTGGCGTAGCTGCGCGGATTGTAGGCGAAGGCCGCTTGCATCAGCCCGATTGCCTCATCCACCCGGCCGCGTCGGAGCATCCGCGTACAGAGCGGCTCCAGCGCGCCTTCGTCGTCAGGCGACAAGCGCAGGATTGTCCGCCACTGTTCCTCCGCCTGAGCCTCTTCGCCATTCCCGGCAAGCACCTGCGCCAATACGTGACGCAGGGCGAGACTGTCGGGCATGCGCGCGACCAGCTTCGAAAAATAGTCCACGGCCTGGGAAAACTGATGTGCCTCCGCCCAGAACCGCCCGAGCAATTCATAGGTTTGAAAATAGAACGGGTCGCGTGCGGCCGATCCCAGCAGCAGCTTTTCCGCCTCCGCGCCACGTCCGAGTTCCTGGAGTAGAAAAGCCCGCTGGGCCGCCTGTTCGGGCGACGGCGGCTCCAGGGTGGCCAGGGTGTCGTTGAACGACAGCGCCCGCGCAAACTCGCCGAGTTGTGCATGCACGCTGGCCGCATGAAACGCGAGAAAGGGGTTTTGCGGATCCCGCGCCAGTGCCTGGTCGACCGCCGCGGCCACGGCCTGCATCGCGCCGGACGCGGACAATTTCTGGTTCGCGGCCGCAACCTGTGCCTGCAGCCACGCCCGATCGGCGGCAAAGGTGCGCTGTCCCGTGAACGGCGGCCGACCGGTGAGTCCGTCCATGGTCATATCCATGGTCGCGCGACCGTAGTCGGTGAAGCCCACGGCGGCAGCGCACGCCGGCTCGTCGAGCCAGGCGTCGCCGGCCGGCGGCGCACCGGTCAGCAGACGGCCGGCCGGTCCGGCGAGCAGGCGCGCCAGCGCAAAGTTGCCATCCCAGGTCAGGTGCACGTGTTCGAAGAAGTATCGATGTCCGGCGATCGCGCCCGTCGATCGGGCCCCGGCGCCCAGTGCGGCCGCCGCGTCTACCAGCGTGACCGTACCCGGGTCCGCGGCGGCGGCGGCGCGCAGGATCTCGTTGAGGCGCGTATCCGCACGGAAACGCAACGCGTCTCCGTCCCGGGCCTGGAGGTAATGGCGGCGCGCGGCCTCTTCGTCGCCCTGCGCGGCGAGCACCCGCGCCAGCAGGAAATGCGCATCGGCGTATTCGGGATCGATCGCCAGCGCGCGTTCGAACCCACTGCGCGCCGCGCCGAGCTCACCCCGATCCATCGCCCGCTCGGCTTCGTCGAAATCCTTCTGCCAGGTGGCCTGCCGGTCGGAGGACAGCCCCGGCGCATGCAGCGAGGCGAACGGCGCGCAATCCTGGAGGTTCACCGCCACCGTGGACAGCAGGACGTGGACACCCGCGGCGCGGGCCCGATCGATCATCGCCGCAAGATTGGAGGAGAAATTCCGATACACCGCCGGCATCCGGCGATCCCCCGCGGCGACGGTCTTGCCGGTGAACATTTCCATGCCGCGCCAGTCCTGAAAGCCGCCGCCGGCGCCCCCGAAGAAGGCGAGGGTACGCTGCAGCAACTGCCCCGTGCGCGTCGTGCGCAGCCACAATCGTGCCCGAATCAGCCATAGCGGCGGCAGGGCGTGCGTCGCGACGGAACTGGGTCCGTAGGGGCCGACGACTTCGTTGTTGCCCATGTAGATCACGAGCAGGTCGGGCTGAAACGCCACGGCCTGATCCACGATCCGTCGAATGGCGTGCGAGTTGATGGCCGTGATGCCGAGGTTGTAGACTTCGAAGGTGCGATCCGGATACGCCGCTCGCAGCTGCGCGCGAAGCTGTGGAGCGAGCGCAAAGCCCGGTTCGGGCACCCCCATGGCCGCGGATTCGCCGATCACGAACACGCGCAATGCGCCCGCCGGCTTTGCCTTGGTCAGGCGGAAATTCACCGGCTTCAGCCCAAACGACGGCGGGAAGAACAACTCCGTGAAGTGCGGGTTGGTGCGATAGACGCCGGGTTGATCGTCCGGGATGAAGAACGCCAGGTCGCGCCCCACGCCGCTCAGCCGGAGGCCGCCCTCCAGCAGCAGCACCAGCACCGCCGGCGCCGCCAGGGCCAGCGCGAGACGCAAGAGGAGCCGGGGCGGGCCCCGGCGCCGGGTGGATTCGCGAGGCGACCCGGACGAGCGCGTTTCGAAATCGGATCGCATTTCGCTCACTGCCGATGGATCACGAGGACCGGCTCCGCATCATGGTTGAGGTCGCGTTCGGTTTCCTCGCCGGTCGCCCAACGCACGCGCACGCGGCGCGGCGGATTCGTTTCAGGATAACCAAAGAAACAGGATGCCGCGGATGGCGCGTCACGCCCCGGAGCCGCAACGATCTCGCTGGTCTGGCTCGATCCGTCACCGAGTTCCAGCGTCACGCGCGCCCCAATCGCCGCCTGATTGTCGCTGGTTCCTTGCAGTTTCACCCGGAGCGCCCGCCGCCCCGGAACCCCGGCGTTCCGAAACGCCAGCGACGGTGCACCGGCGCCCCGCGCGGCCACGAGATCAGGCCAGCCATTGTTGTCGAAATCGAGTGCCTCCAATTCGCGTCCTTCGCCCGGCACGACAAACCCGCTCTGCGCCGGCGGCACCGGCGTGAAGTTTCCCTGGCCGTCACCGCGCAGGAACTGTCCAACGCCACCGTCGAAACGACCGACCGGCTGGATCGGCGCATAGGAATTCTGGACGGCGACGATGTCAGCGCGACCATCCCCGTCGAAATCCGCCGCCACGATGCCCGAGAGCGGCGCGATTTGCGCGATGCGCGGCAGGGGCGCGAAATGATAGGAGCCATCCGCCTGGCTGAGCAACACGCCGCTGCGCAATTCGGTCGCGGCGAATCGCCGAGCCGCCGCGAGACGCTCCGGGCCGACAATTTCGTCGAGCATAGCCTTCGCGTAGTCGTCGTTCCTGGGAAACCGTCGCAGAATCGACGGGATCTGCTTCCCCAGGTCATTGCGGGTGCGCCAGGGATACAAGCGGTCGCCCTCGAAGTACGCCTCGACGAGTTGCGCGGTTCCCACTCCATGGAAATCGCCGTAGAACAGCAATGCCGGGTGTTCCGCGCTCGCGTGATACTGCGTGTTGAGACCGACGTTGCCCGCGACGTAGTCCGGACGTCCGTCGCCGTTGAAGTCGGCCGTGGCCAGCGCGGTCCACCATCCCGTCCCCGCCGAATCGAAACCGGCGGCGTGCGACCGGTCCTCGAACCCGTGCCCCGCGCGGTTGTGCCAGTAACGCAGCCCGCCCCAGTCGAGGGCCACGAGCAGGTCGATCCAACCGTCACCATCGACGTCGCTCCACAACGCCGCCGTTACCATGCCCATCTCGCGCAATCCCGGCGCGAGCGTGTCGGTGACGTCCTCAAAACGGTCCCCGCGATTCGCCAGCAGCGAGCTGCGTGGCGACAACGGATACTTTCCCGGCACGTAACGCGCGCCCAGAAAAACGTCGAGATACCCGTCGTGATCGAAATCGGCTGCAACGGCCGCGCCGGTGTTCGCAGGAATGGAAAGCGTCGGACTCGCGGAAACGTCAAGGCCGCCCAACGCCACCTCGCGCCCGACCTGGTCCAACCGGAGGGGCAGCAACGCCTGTGTCCCGACCGGACCCGCAGTCGGTTTGGCCATCGTGAGATCCAGTCCCGGTACATCGTCAACCTTGACGAAGAGCGGCCCCCCGGTAGCCGGTTTCGCCGAGGCCCGACCGGCTTCACCGCCCCCGGCCATATCGCCGGAGGGCGCGCCCGCCGTCGGTTCCGTGATCGTGTAGCGCCGGTCCACGTCCAGATCGTCGTAGGTCTGCACGGACCCGCTCGGCCAGAGAATCGTCAGCCGTTGGATGTGGTCATCGGAGCCGAGGCCGAAATGCGCGACCGGTTCGCTGCTCGAGAGGTAGCCGCGGGCACACACGAGCGGACGCACCTGAATGCCCGATGCGGACACGATGCGCACGAGGGCGCCGATCCCAAAACGGTTCGATCGCGTCCCGCGTAACGCCACGATCACCCGGTGCCCGTCGCGACTGTCGTTGCGCAGGACCGTGGCTCCCGCCTCGTAGTTGCCGAACACGACATCAAGGTCTCCGTCGTCATCGAGATCTCCAAAGGCGGCGCCAAAGCTGACGCCCTTTTGGTCGAGCCCCCACGCAGCGCTGTCGTCCTCGAACTGCAGGTTCCCGAGATTGCGGAACGCGAAGTTGGCCTCCGCCATGACCGGGCTCGCCCGCACGGTCCGCCGCTGCTGCATCAGGTCCTCGAATCCCATGATGCGCGCCAGCATGTCGGCATTGTGGTACTCGCGAATCATTCCGTTGGTGACGAACAGATCGAGCCAGCCGTCGTTGTCCAGGTCCTCCCATCGCGGCGACCACGTCCAGTCCGTCCGCGCGATCCCGGCCAGCCAGGCCGCCTCCCGGAGAGGTCCGGTGCCCGTGTTCAGGTAGAGCGCGTTGCGCATGTATTGTGGCGCGGGCGTTCGCTCATCGTAGACTTGCGCACGCGAGCGTGATCCAGCCATGCCCCGCTGGTCCTTTTCGTGCGTCGACGGAGCCATGTCGGCGACGAAGAGGTCGATCCGCCCATCGTTGTTCACGTCGCCGAGATCCGCCCCCATCGCGTAGTAGGGCGTGTGGGGGACGACCTGCCCGATCACGTTGGTGAACGTTCCGTCGCGATTATTATGGTACAGCGAATCCGGCACCGTGAAATCATCGGCCACGTAGAGATCCGGCCAGCCGTCGCCATCATGGTCCCACCAGGTCGCCGAGTGCCCCGAGGTTTCACCACCGACCCCGGCACGGTCCGTCACGTCTTCGTAGGTCCCGTCGCCCCGGTTGTGCAGGAGGTGGTCGCGCTGGCCGTGCGGATGTTGGGCGACGTCGCTCATGTTGGTCTGCACGTAGACATCGAGCCAGCCGTCCCGGTCGTAATCGCAAAACGCGCCCACTCCGCTGCCGTCGACGATCGCAAGGCCGCGCGCTTCCGCCTCCTCCTTGAACGTCCCATCGCGCTGATTCACGAACAGCCAGTTGGGGGCATTGAACCGGCATACATAGAGATCGAGCCAGCCGTCGTTGTTCACATCGGCAAACGTGGCTCCCTGCTTCCACGCCCCCACATTGTCACCGAGTGCGGGGCCGAGGCCGAACCATCCCTTCACGGAGGCCAGCCAGCCGCCGGCCGCCGGATCGAGCCCCGCGGCGGCGGTGGTATCGTTGAATTTCCAGTCGCCGAGATTGCGAAACAGGCGGCAGGCTTCGGTCTTGCTCACGACAAAGACGTCGGGGCGTCCGTCGTTGTCATAGTCACCAATCGCCACGCCGGTCCCCATCGTCCCGAAGGCGAGTTCCTGGTAGTGCTCCGTCCACATCGCCGGATCGGCGTAGTTGTTCTGCGTAACGATGCCGGTTTGCGCCGGATCAAGCCTGGTGAACATGGTCGCTCCCGCCGGCACGGAGCGGGGGCCCAGTGGGGATTCGACCACATCGGCGGCGGACAGGCTGCCCGCCAGCATCCAGGTGAACGCGGCAATCCATGCCCGACGCCGGAGGCGCGACGCCCGGTCGCGGCAGCGTTCCGTCGGCCTTCCGCCCCGCTCGGAAGACCCAATGGGGCTCGCGGTTTCCACCATCGGCTCCATCCGATGAAAAACGACCAGTCGTAGCAAGGGTACGGCACGATTTCCGTGTTGCGATTCGCGGTCCGTCATGGCGCGGAAGCGACCATGGCATGGCCACCACGCGGAACGTCGTGCACGGTGGTGGTTCCGGAAGGCCAACGTACGCGCAGCCGGCGCGGAGGAGCGTCTTCCGGGTATCCGAAGAAACATGCCGGCGAAGATTGACTGTAGTAACCGGATCCCGCGCTGATCTCGCACGACTCGGTGGAGCCGTCGTTCAGCTCGAGCGTCACTCGCGCGCCAATCGCCGTGGGATTACCGGTCGGTCCTCGCAGCTCCACGCGCAACGACGTGCGGCCGGGAACTCCGCCGTTGTGAAACGCCAGGGTCGTGCGGTTGTTTTGGGTCGCGACGAGATCCGGCCAACCGTCGCGGTCGAAATCCAGCACGACCAGCGCCTTCGCGTCCCCCGCCACGACGAGGCCGCTCGTCGCCGGCTCCACGGGTGAGAAGTTCCCGGCCCCGTCGCCGAGCAGCAGCTGGCTGAGCCCGCCATCGAAACGGCCCATGGTGGGATTGGGCGCGTAGGAATTCTGGACGGCGTAGATGTCCGCATTGCCGTCGCCGTCGAAATCACCGCATACCACGCCTTGAAACGGCGCGATCTGCGCGATTCGCGGCAGACGCTCGAAACGAAACGTTCCGTCCGGCTGGCTGAGGAAAATCCCGCTGGCGAACTCGGTGGCGGCGTAGCGTTCGGCCGCCTGCAACCGCTCCTTGCCGAGGATTTCCTCGAGCGTGGCCTTGGCGAAGGCGTTGTTCTTGGGAAAACGTCGCCGGATGGAGGATAGTCTCGAGCCCAGCGCCTTGCGCGTGCGCCAGGGATAAAGGCGTTCTCCCTCGTAATACGCCTCGATTTCAAGCGGGCCACCCGAACCGCCAAAGTCTCCATAGAACAGCACCGCCGGCTGCCCGGGACTCGCATGGTAGGGCGTGTTCCATCCGACGTTGCCCGCCACGTAGTCCATTCGGCCATCGCCGTTGAAGTCGGCGGCGGCCAGTGCCGTCCACCAGCCCGACCCCGCCGCGGCGAAGCCCGAGGGTTGGGATCGATCCTCGAAACCTCGACCAGTGTTGTTGTGCCAGTAGTGAATCCCGCCCCACTCGAGCGCCACCAGCAGGTCGAGCCATCCGTCGCCATCGACGTCGGTCCACAAGGCCGAGGTCACCATGCCGATTTCGCGCAGGTCCGGCGCCAGCCCGTCGGTGACATCCTCGAAGTGGTCACCGCGATTCGCGAGCAGGGCGCTGCGCGGCGCTCGCGGGTAACGCCCGGGCAGGACACGTGCACCGAGGAACACGTCGAGGCGTCCATCGCGGTCGAAGTCGGCCACCGTGGCGGCGCCAACGCTGATTGGCTCCGCGGGCAGAGCCCCCGGCGGCGCCGGCCGAAAGCCGGCGCTGTCCGTCGTTCAGCCACAGCCGTGGCTGATAATCGCTGGCGCCCGCCGGCAGCCCGGCACCCGCGCGCGTGATCAGCACATCGTTTCGGCCGTCAGCGTTCGCATCGAACAGCAGAACCGGGCCGTCGCTCAGTCCGCTGCGATTGGCCAGCGCTCCCGCATCAGCCGCGACGTATTGCCCTGCGCCGCGGGCCAACCGCACACGCGCCGGTTCGCCCGAGGTGCCTCCGATGAGGAGATCGTCCTCATGGTCGCCGTTCAGGTCTCCCACCGCGAGTCCGGGTCCCCGTCGATTGAAACCCACCGGAAGCAGCGTGTGCGGATCCGGGTCCGGCGGCTGGGTTTCCCGCGTGGACAGGTCGAGGTTGGCCGCGTGGCCGACTTCGTGGAATTGCGACGGGACCTCCCCATCCGTCGCCGACGTCAGCGACTGGCGAAGTGGCCGACGGTTCGGTGATGGTGTAGTGACGATCGACGTCCCGATCGTCGAAGATCTGCGTGCACCCGCTCGGCCATTGCACGGTGACCCGGCGGACCCGGTCATCGTTGCCGAGACCAAAATGCACGATGGGTTCACTGCTCGAGAGATAGCCGCGCACCACGATCAACGAACGCACCTGCACGCCCGACGCGGACTCGATCCGCACCGTCGAGCCAATGCCGTAGCGGTTCGATACCCGTCCCCGCAGGGCAATGGTCACGCGATGGCCGGTGTCGCAATCGTTTCGAAGCAGCGTGACCCCGCCCTGGTAATTGGCAAAGACCAGGTCAAGGTCGCCGTCGCCGTCCAGATCCGCAAAGGCCGCGCCAAAGCTCACGCCGGAGCGATCAAGCCCCCACGCGTGGCCGATGTCTTCGAACTGCAGCTGGCCGAGATTGCGGAAGGCGAGGTTTGATTCCGCAAGCACCGGACTCGAGCGCACGATGCGGCGCGATTCCGCCATGCTCTCGGCGACCACCATTTCGTCCCGCAGGTCCGCATTCTGGAATTCGCGCACCATGCCGTTGGTGAAAAACGCGTCCAGCCGTCCGTCGTTGTCCAGGTCCTCCAGGCGCACCGCCCAGGTCCAGTCGGTGGCGGCGAGGCCGGCAAGTTCCGCCGCCTCCCGCATCACCCCCAGGCCCGTGTTCAGGTAAAGCGCATTGCGCGGGTATTGGGGCGCGCCGGTCGGCCGGTTGCTGACGGCGTTGATTTCGCGTGAGCTGGCCATGCCGCGCTGGTCCTTTTCGTGCGTCGTGGCCGCCATGTCGGCCGCCAGGAAGTCGATGCGCCCGTCGTTGTCGACGTCTCCAGAATCCGAGCCCATCGCGGAATAGGGCATATGCGGCACGACCTGGTCGATGACATCGGTGAAGGTGCCGTCGCGATTGTTCCGATACAGGTTGTCCGGCGGCGTAAAGTCGTTTGCCACGTAGAGATCCGGCCAGCCGTCCCCGTCGTAGTCCCACCAGGTGGCGGAGTGCGCGAGGGTTTCGCCGGCGATGCCGGCGCGGTCGGTCGCGTCCGTAAACGTCCCGTCGCCGTTGTTGTGGAAAAGGTGATCCCGCTGCCCGTTGGGATGCGCCGCCGCATCGAGCAGGTTGGTCTGAATATAGACGTCCAGCCAGCCGTCGCGATCGTAATCGCAGAACGCACCGACCCCGCTGCCATCGCCAAGCGCGAGTCCGCGCGCGGCTGCCTCCTCGCGAAACGTGCCGTCCCCCTGGTTCATGAAGAGACGATTCGCGGCACCGAAGCGACAGAGATAGAGATCGAGCCGACCATCGTTGTCCACGTCAGCGAAACTTGCACCCTGCTTCCAGGTCCTTGACTCGTCGCTGCCGCCCCAACCGATCCAGCTCTTGATCGCGTCCGTCCAGCCGGGCTCGCCGCCGAGCCCGGCCGCTTCGGTGACGTCCTGGAATTTCCAGTTTCCCAGGTTGCGAAAAAGCCGGCAGGCCTCGGTCTTGCTCACCACGAAAAGGTCCGGCCGGCCATCGCCGTCGTAGTCGCCGATTGCCATCCCCGTGCCGATCGCCCCAAGCGCGAATTCCTTGTCCCGGCTCGTCCACATCTCGGGATCCGCGTAGTTGTTTTCCGTCACGACCCCGGTCTGGGCCGGATCCAGCTCGGTGAACATTGTCGTGCCGCGGGGACCCGACCGGTGGGCGAGCGGCGCGGAAGTGATTTCACCTGCGGACGCGACCGGCACCCCAACCGCGCCGACGATTACCAGGCACACAACCGGCAAGCGAAAACGGAGAACCGCGGTCATCCGGCCCATGATCATGGCGGTGCGGATATCGTCAGCGACGGTGGTGCTGACGCGATCCGTTGTTCGCTCGTTGCACCCGTCGGCCAGCGGACACGAAGCCGGCGCGGTGCGTTGTTATCCGTATAACCAAAGAAGCACGCCGCGGATGACTGCGAAAGGAGCCCCGAACCAGCCGCGATTTCGGCAACTTGCGTGGCGCCGTCAGCCAGCTCCAGCGTCACCCGGGCACCGATCGCCGTGGGATTTCCGGGTGGACCGCGCAATTCCACGCGCAGGGCGTGCCGCCCCGGTGCCTCATGATTCCGAAACGCGAGGGAGGTGTCATCGTGGCGACTCACCACGAAATCGGGCCATCCATCCGCGCCGAGATCGAGCACCACCAGCGCCTCGGCATCGCCCGGAACGACAAGTCCACTTCGGGCCGGCGGCACCGGTGTGAAGTGACCGTGTCCGTCGCCCGACAGCAGTTGACTCAATCCCCCATCAAAGCGTCCCACCGGCGGAATCGGCGCGTACGAATTCTGCACGGCATAGATGTCGGCATGCCCGTCGCCGTCGAAGTCGCCGGTCACGATCCCTTGCAGCGGCGCGATCTGCGCCCGGCGGGGCAATGGTTCGAAGCCGTAGCCGCCGTCATCCCGGCTGAGAAAGACGCCGCTGCGCAGCTCGGTCGCTGCAAACCGCTGCGCCGCCGCAAGGCGATCCGCGCCGACAACCTCCTCCAGGGTGGCGCGAGCGTAGTCATCGTCTTTCGGAAACCGTCGCTGAATCGAAGGAATCTGCGCCCCGAGATCCCACAGCGTACGCCAGGGATAGAGTCGATCACCTTCGTAACCGGCCTCGATGATGCGCCGCGCGCCACCGGGGCGGAACGGACCGTAGAAAAGCAGCGCCGGATGTTCGGGGCTGGCATGGTAGGGCGTGTTCAGGCCGGCGTTGCCAGCCACGTAGTCCATGCGCCCGTCGCCATTGAAATCAGCGGCGGCCAGCGACGTCCACCAGCCCGTTCCCGCATGGGAAAAACCCGCCGCATCGCTGCGATCCGAGAATGCCGTGCCGCCGTCATTGTGGATGTAGCGGATGCCGCCCCAATCGAGGGCCACCAGCAGGTCAGGCCAGCCATCGTTGTCGACGTCGCTCCATAACGCCGAAGTGACCATCCCCACGTCGCGGAGTGCGGGAGCAATCGCATCGGTGACATTCTCGAAGCGCCCGCCCCGATTCGACCATAACGCACTGTGTGGAGTCATCGGATACAGGCCGGGCTCCATCCGCGCACCCACGAAAACGTCGATCCGGCCGTCGCGGTCATAGTCCGCCGCGGCCAGCGCCCCCGCCCGCAGCCGCCCATCAGGCACCGCTTGGGGTGGAGCCGCGTGAAAACGACCCTGTCCGTCATTGAACAGCAGTCGCAGGTTGTCGTCGGTCAGTTCCGCGTCGGGCCCCGGCGCGGCCCGGGCATATAATACGTCGTTGTTGCCGTCGCCATCCGCGTCGAAGGCCAGCAACGGCCCGTCATCCGAGTTCACGTTGCCCGGCGCCTTTGGCTCGAGCACCCGCGGCGGGGCATACGGAGCGCCGTCCTTCGCCAGGATGACGCGAGGCGGCGCTTTGATGGTGCCGCCCAGGACCAGGTCCGGCCGGCCGTCGCCGTCGAGATCCGCGACCGCGAGGGCGGGGCCGCGACCGTTGAAGCGTAGCGGCAGCAAGGGTTGCCGGCTGTCCCCACGCGCGGGTCCCGATCGCGCCAGCAAACCAAGATTGGCGGTCGTCGCAACGTCCGCGAACTGGCTCGTCGCCGCGGCCGACTCGCCCGGCCGATCCAGCGAAACAGCGCCCGGCGGTTCGGTGATCGTGTAGCGTTGATCGACCGCCAGATCATGGAACTCCTGGCTCCGCCCGCACGGCCACGCCACCGTGAGCCGCTGAACGCGTTTCGATTCGCCCAGCCCGAAGTGCAGCACCGGCTCGCTGCTCGACAGGTATCCGCGAGCCAGCACCAGCGGACGGACTTGAACGCCATCGTCCGTCTCCACGCGCACGACCGCGCCGACTCCATAGCGGTTCGAGACCGTTCCTCGGAGAGCGACGACGATGCGATGGCCCGACGGGCTGTCATTGCGCATCACCGTGAGCGGCTGCTGATAATTCGCAAAGACGAGGTCCAGGTCGCCGTCGCCATCGAAGTCGCCGAACGCCGCGCCGAAACTCACGCCCCGGCGATCCAGTCCCCAGGCCGCGCCGACCTTTTCGAACCGCAGGTCACCAAGGTTGCGGAATGCCAGATTCGCCTCCTCCAGCGGCGGGCCGGCGCGCTCGAGCCGCATTTTTTCGGCCAGGCTCTCCGCGGCTGACAGTCGCCAGATGATGTCGGCATTGTGCAGTTCGCGCACCATGCCGTTGGTGAAGAAAACGTCGAGCCGCCCGTCGTTGTCGAGATCCTCGAAACGCACCGACCACGTCCAATCCGTGGCCTGAAGCCCTGCAAGGTGCGCGCATTCGAGCATCCGGCCCGTGCCGGTGTTCAGGAACAGGGCATTGCGCATGTACTCCGCGGCCGGGCCCGTCGGCGTGTCCGTGAGCATGCCGCGAATCTTCGCCATGCCCCGCTGGTCCTTCTCGTGCGTGGTCGCCGCCATGTCCGCGACGAGGAAGTCGACCAGACCGTCGTTGTCGACGTCGCCGAGGTCCGCCCCCATTGCCGAATGCGGGGTGTGGGGCACGACGGCATCGAGCTGGTCGGTGAAGGTCCCGTCCCGGTTGTTACGATAGAGGCGGTCCGGGGGCGCGAAGTCGTTCGCCACGTAGAGATCCGGCCAGCCATCGTTGTCGTAGTCCCACCACGTGGCGGAATGACCCTGCGTCTCGCCGGTAATGCCGGCCGCATCGCTCACGTCGGTGAACGTCCCATCACCGTTGTTGTGGAACAGGTGATCGCGTTGTCCGCGCGGATGAGTCGCGTTGTCGAGCAGGTTGGTCTGAACATACACGTCAAGCCAGCCGTCGCGATCGTAGTCACAGAAGGCGCCCATGCCACTCCCATCGATCAAGGCCAGGCCGCGCGCCGCCGCCTCCTCGCGGAACGTGCCGTCGCGCTGATTCATGAACAGCCAGTTGGGCGCGCCAAACCGGCAGACATGGAGATCCAGCCACCCGTCGTTGTCGACGTCCGCGAAAGTCGCTCCCTGCTTCCAGGCACTCACCGTGTCCGCCCTGGCGTCACTCATGCCTACCCATGATTTCACGGTGTCGGTCCAGCTGGCGGAGGTATCCAGGCCGGCACTCGCGGTGACGTCCGCGAATTTCCAGCCACCGAGGTTGCGAAAGAGCCGGCAGGGACCGGTCTTGCTCACGACGAAAAGGTCCGGCCTGCCGTCGTTGTCGTAGTCGCCCACCGTCACTCCAGTGCCAATTGCTCCGAATTTGAACTCCTGGAAATGATCGCCCCACATGTCGGGATCGTCGTAGGCATTCGCGGTCATGATCCCGGTCCGGGCGGGATTGAGTTCGGTGAACATCGTCGGGCCCGCCGCCACGGAGCGCGGAACCAGGGGCGTGCCGGCGATATCGGCAGCGGATACCGCGCCGCCCAGCATGCACACCAGCGCGACCCCCACCGCCCGTCGGCGGCGGACCACCGCACGGTCAGGGCAGGATTCTGGGGTTCTTCCAACCGGCTCGTAGAGCCCAGAGGCGCGCACGGATTCCATCTTCCGCGCCATCGGAGGGGAAACGACCAGTCGAAGCAAGTCCGCGGCGTGAGCCCGGGACCAGCCGACTCGCCCGCGCCGGAAAACAGCGGATGGCGACGGCACCCCCCTTGCCTTTCGCGCCATTGTGCCCACACTGGTATCCGCCTTGACCCCACCCGTTCCCCCCTCTTGGCGAAGCCTGATCTGATGAATTCCCCGACCCTCCATCGATCCCTCTTGCTGGCGACGGCGTTTATCGCCGGACCGATTCTGGCCCACGCGGCAGAGACGCCGAGAACAGACGATGCGACGGGAGGCGACTACGTCGCCTTCCTCGGTTTGGATGTCAGGGTCCACGATCAGGGACGGGACTGTCCCGTGGTTTCGTACCAGGCCCCCCAACTGTCGATCCTGCGTGGAAATGAGCAGGTGAGCATCCCCTCGCGCGACGCGCAATTCAAGCTGGCCGTGGAGCCAAAACTCGGTCGGCGCGCCGTGACTCTCGCTGACGTGCACGCCCAGCCGGTTCGTGATTCCCGGACCGATCCCGCTCAGCGTGCCATGCTTCAGCAGATGCTCATGGATTCCGTCCAATCACAAAACGAGGACATCGCCGTCAGCAATATGGTCCAGGCCTCCGAGGCGGCGGCGAACGTGCAGCGCGCGGCGGCGGTGCCCAATTCCCCCGTCACCCAACAAGACGTGCAGGCAGCCAAGAACGCCGCGGCAACGGCGGCGTTCAAGATGGATCAGACGTTTGCGATGCCCGTCAACGCCACCCCGGTCGGAGATGGGCTGGCTTCCGCGGCCTCCGCGGACTGCGACGCGTTTTCGGTGACGTTCCGAATCTCCACTTCCGAGGAGATCCGGCATGGATTCGGCGTTCTCCGCCTGGTGCTACGTGAGTCGATCAATCCCAGTCAGCCCGTCTCGGGTACTGAAGTTCTTTGCCCTGCCCAAGGCGGGGCTTGCGGCCCGGAAGGTCTCCGTCCTGCAAAGCGGGCTGCAGCCGGGCTTCACCGTGGATGCATACGACATCCACATCTATGCGGACGGCCGGGAAATGCCGACCAATTTATCGCCGAACCGGATGGATCTCAGCGTCGACGAGGCGCATAAGTTCCTGGTCCTGCGCCATGCCCAGCTCAATCGCACCGCAAGTATCCCGGCCGAGATCATCCCCGACCTGATCCCGCCCGAGGTCCGGACCTGGCTGGCGGCGATCCACACGGACGCCACCGTCGATCTCGAGATCGATCGCGACGGTCGCATGACCAAGGTTGACGCGATCCGCGCCAACGCCGATCTGTCTGTCGCCGAAGTCGAAAACAAACTACGCGAGGTGCGTTTCTTTCCCGCACTGCTCAAGGGTTCCCCGGCCGACAGCAAAGGCACGTTTGCACTTTCCGAGTTTTCCCGCTGACCGGCAATCGCGGCGATGCGCGCCGCCGCCCGGCCACGTTTGTTCCGGTTCGCTACGCGACCGGCATTCTCGCTTCGCTCGGAACGCGGAGCTCAAATGCAGCTACCGGGATATCGCCGTCGGTAACCGCGTTGGAGTGTAAGGACAACGTGGTCTCCCGATTCCCGGAAACGCGAAATGGCCAGCTTGGCGGAGCCGGCCCCGCAGCCGTGCCGTTTCGCGATGCCACGGCGAACCAAGGGATTGGCAAGAACGTCACTCCTTGTCTTTCACGATTTTGCGTCCACCTTGGTTTCCTGATTCCCCGCCCCGTCCCCGGCAATGTGAGGCTACATCCCATGATCTCTGCGATCCCATATCGATCACTCATGCTGGCGACGGCGCTGTGCGCCGGACCCAATCTCGTGCCTGCGGCGGAGCCGCCGGGCACTGACGGTGCGACGCAGCGCGAGTACGTCGCCTATCTCGGACTGGACGTGAAGGTCCACGATCGAGGCCAGGACTGTCCGGTGGTTTCTTACGATGAACCCAAGCTGTCGATCCTGCATGGAAGCGAACAGGTGCGCATTGCGTCGCGCGACGCGCAGTTCGCCCTGTCCATGGAGCCGAAACTGGGCCGGCGTGACTTGACCCTGTCCGACTTGCGCGCCCAGGCGGTGATCGATCCCCGGAACGATCCCGTTCGTCGCGGCATGCAGCAGCAGCAGTTGATGGACGATGTCCAGACGCAGAACCAGGAGCTTGCCGCGGCAAAGGCCGGTCAGGCGGACTCCTACGCAATCGGCCTCGCGACGGCTTCGCACGTTCCCTTCTCCCTCGTCACCCCGGAAATGGTTGCCGCCGCTCAGGCCGACGCCAATTCCGCGTTACAGGATGTGGGAAATGCCTACGCCATGCCGATGTTTCAGTCGCATACGCCCGGTCAAGTCACGACCGGCGAAGGCGCCGCCACGGACGCGTTCGAGGTGACGTTCCGTCTCTCCGCACAGGAAGAACTTCGCGACACCTTCGGATTGCTGCGCATGGTCGTGCGCGATCCCGCCAATCCGCAACAGCCGCTATCGGTGCTAAAGTTCTTTCCGCTGCGCCACGTCGGACCCGCCAGCCGCAAGATCTCCATCCTGCAAACGGGGCTGCCGGCCGGCTTCGCCGTGGATTCCTACACCGTCCACATCTATTCCGAGGGTGAGGAATTGCCGACCAATCTATCGGCCAACCGGATGGACCTGAGCATCGACGAAGCGCAACAGTTCCTGATCCTGCGCCACTGCCAGCTCAATCGCACCGCAAGTATCCCGGCCGAGATCATCCCCGACCTGATCCCGCCCGAGGTCCGGACCTGGCTGGCGGCGATCCACACGGACGCCACCGTCGATCTCGAGATCGATCGCGACGGTCGCATGACCAAGGTTGACGCGATCCGCGCCAACGCCGATCTGTCCGTCGCCGAAGTCGAAAACAAACTACGCGAGGTGCGTTTCTTTCCCGCACTGCTCAAGGGTTCCCCGGCCGACAGCAAAGGCACGTTTGCACTTTCCGAGTTTTCCCGCTGACCGGCAATCGCGGCGATGCGCGCCGCCGCCCCGGCCACATTTGTTCCGGTTCGCTACGCGACCGGCGTTCTCGCTTCGCTCGGAACGCGGAGCCCAAATGCAGCTAGCGGGACATCGCCGTCGGTAGCCGCGTTGGAGTGTAACGACAACGTGGTCTCCCGATTCCCGGAAACGCAATATTCCCGGTTGAGCGGGACCGCCCGCGCAGCCGTGCCGTTTCGCGATGCCACGGCGAACCAAGGCATTGGCCAAGGACGTCACTCCTTGCCTTTAACGCAATTGCATCCACCATGGTGTCCTGATTTCCCCGCCCCGTCCCCGGCAATGTGAGGCTACATCCCATGATCTCTGCGATCCCATATCGATCACTCATGCTGGCGACGGCGCTGTGCGCCGGACCCAATGTCGTGCCTGCGGCGGAGCCGCCGGGCACTGGCAGCGCGACGGAGCGCGAGTACGTTGCCTTTCTCGGGTTGGACGTGAAGGTCCACGATCGAGGCCAGGACTGTCCGGTGGTTTCTTACGATGAACCCAGCTTGTCGATCCTGCATGGAAGCGAACAGCTGAACATTGCGTCGCGCGACGCGAAGTTCGCCCTGTCCATGGAGCCGAAACTGGGCCGACGCGACTTGACCGTTTCCGACTTGCGCGGCCAGGCGGTGATCGATCCCCGGAACGATTCCGTTCGCGCGGGCATGCACGAACAGGTGGTCATGGAAGACTTCCAAGCGGAAGACCAGGATTTGTCAGCCCGTAACGCTGCGATAGCCTCACAGTATGCGTCGAACCTGGCTGCGAACCAAGCCATGTCCGGAGGCGGAATTACCCAGCAAGAAGTCGACCAAGCCAACTTCAAGGCCGCCGAAGCGCAACGGCACCTCGATCAGAGCTACGCCATGCCGATGTTTCAGTCGCATACGCCCGGCCAATTCACGACCGGCGAAGACGCCGCCACGGACGCGTTCGAGGTGACCTTTCGCCTCTCCGCCCGGGAAGAGCTTCGCGACACCTTCGGATTGCTGCGCATGGTCGTGCGCGATCCCGCCAATCCGCAACAGCCGCTATCGGTGCTGAAGTTCTTTCCGCTGCGCCGCGTCGGACCCGCCAGCCGCAAGGTCTCCATCCTGCAAACGGGGTTGCCGGCCGGCTTCGTCGTGGATTCCTTCACCGTCCACATCTATTCCGAGGGTGACGAATTGCCGACCAATCTATCGGCCAACCGGATGGACCTGAGCATCGACGAAGCGCAACAGTTCCTGATCCTGCGCCACTGTCAGCGCAACCGCAACGCAAGCATACCGGCCGAGATCATCCCCGACCTGATCCCGCCCGAGGTCCGGACCTGGCTCGCTTCGCTCCATACCGACGCGACGATCGACCTCGAAATCGATCGCAACGGTCGTTTGACCAAGGTCAACGCCGTCCAGGGCAACGCCGATTTGTCGCCCGCCGAAATCGAAACCAAACTACACGACGTGCGTTTCTTCCCTGCGTTGCTCAAGGGCGTGCCCGCCGACAGCAAGGGCACGTTCGGTCTTTTGGAGTTCGCTCGCTGAACGACGTCCCCAAGAGGGGCGTCGCCAGTCCCTGCGCGACCGGGTTCGCCTGAGCACCGCCGACCTCGCCTCGACCTGGAAGGCTCGATCACGGACTCGAGGTCGGTTGCGTGTCCCGACGCGACCGCGGTCGGCTGGAGACTGCCGGCCCTACCCGCGGCCGCCCGCCGCAGTCGGAATGTTCCCGGCCATCGACAAGCGCCCGACCGGGGGATCATTTTTCCGGCCGTACTTCACCCGATGCCCCGACTGCAACCTTTCATGGCGCGGTGACGGCCATGGCATGGCCATCGCGCGGAACATCGTGCACCGTCGTGCCACCGGATGGCCAACGCACGCGCAGACCGCGCGGGGGAGCCTCCGTTGGGTACCCAAAGAAGCACTCCGGCGTCGACTGGCTGTAGTAGCCAGACCCGGCGCTGACCTCGCTCGTTTGCGTCGAGCCGTCGGCGAGTTCGCACGTCACCAGCGCGCCAATCGCGTTCGCATTTCCCGCCGGACCGTGCAGCCGCACCCGCAGGAAACGCCGGCCGGCAACCCCGGCGTTGCGAAACGCGAGCGTCGTGCGGTTGTTTTGCGTCACCACGAAGTCCGGCCAGCCATCGTCGTCGAGATCGAGCACGACCAGCGCCTTGGCATCACCCGGCACCACCAGTCCACAGACGGGAGGCGGCACCGGCGTGAAATTTCCCCGACCATCGCCGTGCAGGAACTGACTGATGCCGCCATCGAAATGGACGACTGCCGGATTTGCGGCCCACGAGTTCTGGACCGCATAAATGTCCGCCCTGCCATCGCCGTCGAAATCACCGGCGACGATGCCCTGGAAAGGCGCGATCTGCGCAATGCGCGGCAGCTCCCGGAACCGGTGGGTACCATTGGCCTGACTCAGGAAAACGCCGCTGCAGAACTGCGTGGCGGCAAAATGCTCCGCGGAGGCCAGGCGCTCCCGGCCGAGGATTTCCTCGAGCGTCGCCTTCGCGTAAGCGTCGTCATGCGGAAACCGGCGCAGCACTGCGGAGATTTTAGGACCGAGCTCCTTGCGCGTGCGCCAGGGATACCGTTTGTCCCCCTCATAATATCCCTCGATCACCAGCGGGCCGCCCCCGCTCGAGAAGTCGCCATAAAACAACTCCGCCGGATGTTCGGCATCCGCGTGGTAGAGCGTGTTCAATCCGACGTTTCCCGCCACATAGTCGAGACGACCGTCGCCATTGAAGTCCGCCGCGGCGAGCGACGTCCACCATCCCGAGCCCGCGGCAGCGAAGCCCGCTTGGTCGGTTTGATCGTCAAAGCCGCGCCCCTGGTTGTTGTGCCAGTAGCGCACTCCGCCCCATTCCAGCGCGAGCAGTAAATCAGGCCAGCCATCACTGTCGACGTCGCTCCACAACGCCGAGGAGACGAGACCGATTTCCCGCAGGCCCGGCGCGAGTGCGTCAGTACCGTCTTCAAACCGGCCGGCGCGATTGGCGAGCAGCGCGCTGCGTGGAGCGCGCGGGTAGCGACCCGGCAGCACCCGCGCCCCAAGGAAGATGTCGAGGTGTCCGTCGCGATTGAAATCACTCGCGACCGCGGCGCCCACGCTGATCGGCAACGATGGCAGGGTCCACGCCGGCGCTGCGCTCAGCCGACCGCGACCGTCATTGCGAAGAAGTTGCGGCTGATATTCCGGCGCGCCCGCGGGCCGCGCGACCCCGGCGCGCGTCACCAACGCGTCATCGTGCCCGTCGCCATCGACGTCGAACAAAAGCACGGGGCCGTCGCTGAGCACCGCGTCAGCCACGACCGCCGCCACCTCGTGGGACTCGAATCGGCCCGCTGCGCTGGCGAGGAGCACGCGCGCGGGGGCGCCCGACGTTCCCCCGAGGAAAAGATCGTCCCGTCCATCGCCATCGAGGTCGCCGACCGCGAGGGCGGGTCCACGGTGGTTGAACGAGACGGGCAGCAACGGCTGGGGATTGGGATCACCCATCGCCCTTTCCGGCGTGGCGAGCGCGAGATTTGCGGCGGAGCCGATCTCGCGAAACTGGGCGGCGGGAGGAACGGGCAATTCCCTCGCCGGTGCGATCAGCGTCGCCGGCTCCGTGACGGTGTAACGACGATCGCCCGGCAGGTTCGCAAAGCTCTGCACATGTCCACTCGGCCAGTTGACGGTGACTCGCGTGATCACGCGGTCGTCGCCGAGGCCAAAGTGCAGGATCGGCTCGCTGCTCGACAGGTACCCTCGCGCGAGCACGAGCGCGCGCACTTGCACGCCCGACGCCGTTTCGATCCGCACAAGCGCGCCGACGCCATATCGGTTGGAGACGCGGCCGCGGAATGCGAACGTCACCCGGTGGCCGGCGTCGCTGTCGTTGCGCAGCACGGAAATCCCCGCCTGATAGTTGGCGTGCACGAGATCGAGATCGCCGTCGCCGTCGAAATCCGCGAACGCCGCACCGAAACTGACGCCGAACTCATCAAGTCCCCACGCGGGACCAACACTGGAAAATTCCAGGTCACCGAGATTTCGGTACGCCAGGTTCGACTCGGCGAGCACCGGGCTCGCCCGGATCAGGCGCATGCGTTCCGCCGGACTCTCGGCCAGGATGATCCGGTCCAAAAGATCGGCATTCTGGTAGTCCCGGTTCATGCCGTTGGTCACGAACAGGTCGAGCCGCCCGTCATTGTCCAGGTCCTCCCAACGCACGGCCCAGGTCCAGTCCGTCGCGGCGAGACCCGCGAGGCAGGCGCCCTCACGGAACGAACCGACGCCGGTGTTCAGGAAGAGCGCGTTCCGCGAATATTGCGGGGCGACCGCCGGGTCCTCCACGACTTCGCGGGTCAGTGACCGGGAATTGGCCATGCCCCGCTGGTCCTTCTCGTGCGTGGTCGCGGCCATGTCGGCCACGAAAAAGTCGATACGCCCATCGTTGTCGACGTCGCCGAGGTCGGCCCCCATCGCCGAGAACGGCTGGTGCGGCAGGACGGCATCGAGCCGGTCGGTGAACGTCCCGTCACGGTTGTTATGATACAGGCGGTCCGGCGGGGCGAAGTCATTCGCCACGTAGAGATCCGGCCAGCCATCATCGTCGTAGTCCCACCACGTGGCGGAATGCCCCTGCGTTTCCCCGGTGATACCGGTGGCGTCGCTGACGTCGGTGAAGTTTCCATCACCGTCGTTGTGGAAAAGGTGATCGCGTTGCCCCTGGGGATGACTCGCGTTGTCGAGCAGGTTCGTCTGGACATACACGTCGAGCCAGCCGTCGCGATCGTAATCGCAGAAGGCGCCCATGGTGCTCCCGTCGACCAGGGCCAGCCCGCGCGCCGACGCTTCCTCACGGAACGTGCCATCGCGCTGATTCATGAACAGCCAGTTGGGCGCGCCAAACCGGCAGATATACACATCGAGCCAGCCGTCATTGTCGACATCCACGAATGTCGCCCCCTGTTTCCATGCGGCCGCGCTGTCCCCGCCGGCCCGGCCCATGCCGACCCACCCTTTGACCGTGTCGGTCCAGGTTTCGGACGTGTCCACGCCGGCGCTCGCGGTGACGTCCGCGAACTTCCAGCCGCCCAGATTGCGAAACAACCGGCAAGGGCCGGTCTTGCTCACGACGAAAAGGTCCGGCCTGCCGTCCTGGTCGTAGTCGCCCACTGCGATTCCTGTGCCCACGGCTCCAAATCGGAATTCGTTGAAATGGTCGCCCCACATCCCGGGATCGTCGTAGGCGTTCTCGGTCAGGATTCCGGTTTGCTCCGGCGAAAGCCGACTAAACAAGGTGGCACCGCGCGGGCCGGACCGGGCGGCGAGCGGCGCCTGCGCGATTTCACCCGCAGGATCGGCGGTCGCCGCGGCCCGGGCCGCCGGTCTCGCCAATCCGAACAACCCGGCGCCGCAAATCAGCCATGCGATGGCTCCGCAAGCCAGACGTTGACGGAGGTAAGCGACAACCATGGGGCAGTGGAAAAGGCACAGTCACCCGTGCCCCAAGTCAAGACTGGCTCCCGGATCGCCCGCCGGTTCTTGCTCGCCTGAAGCAACCTGCAACAACCACTGATAAAGTGGAGGCAAGTCGCACATTTTTCGGGTGATTCGCGCAACGATGCCCCTAGCTTGTCTTCGCGCCCTGCATGAACCCCTCCGCCCGGATTTCGCACCACGTCTGGATTGTCTTCCTGCTCGCCGCGCTGGGGTTCCTGTTTTGGACGGACACGCGGCGAGGCCACCGTGTGGATGCCGTCTCGGCGCTGACGGCGGACAGGGTGGCGGATGATCCGCGTTCGCCCACCGGTCACGCCGGGGGTCTGCGCACGCTACTCATTCCGGAACACAACAATGAGAGCATGCAATGGATCACCCAGACGCAGGAGATGCTGGCGCGGGGTGAGTGGCGTTTGCGCCACGTCGACTACGACAATGCGCCGGCCGGGCGCGAGGTGCGCTCGGCGTCGGCGTATCGCTGGTGGATCGCCACCGTGGCGTGGTTTCGCCACCTCGTCACCGGCACGTCGCTCGCGCCAAGCGTCGAGCGCGCCGCGCTGTATGCCGATCCCATCCTGCACGGAATTCTCCTGCTTCTGTTTGCGTTATATTCCTGGAGACGTTTCGGGGCCATCGCCGCCGCACTGGTCGCCTGCGGTTTCGTCATGCTGTTTCCACTCGCCAGTGCGTTTCTCCCCGGGCAACCGGGTGACCAGGGAATCACCCTTGCGTGCGTGCTGGCGAGCGTGCTGCCGCTGGTGGCCGCGGGAACCGACGCCACGGAAAACACGCACAATTTGCGCCGGCGATCGTTCGCGTTTGCCGGAATCTGGGGCGGGATCGGTCTTTGGATAAACGTCCACTACGAGGCACCGATTCTCATCGGCATCGCGCTCGGTGCGCTGGTTGCCGCGTGGGTGGCGCGTCCCCGCGGTGGGAAACCGACGCCGGCGAATGAACCTGCCGCGCCGTGGCGCACATGGGCGGTCGCCGGAGCAGCCACCAGCTTCGCATGCTATGCCATCGAGTTCTTTCCCAGCCATCTTGACCTCGCGGCATGGCGGCTCGATGAAGTCATCCCCTCTACGCCCTCGCGTGGCTCGGCCTCGGTGAGTGGCTCGCCCGGGCGACGGCGTGGATCCAACGCCGGCCGGGCGCCTGGAACCGAGCGGCAATCGTCCGGGCAACCCTGGCGGCGCTCGCCGTCGCCGCGCTGCCGGCGGCGCTGGCGTTCACATCGGGGCACGGATTTCTCGCTGCCGACGATCTTGCCCCGCGCCTGACAAACCTGGCCGATAGTCCAGTCGCACCGAGTTTCGCAGCATGGTTCGCCAGTGACCCGTTCTCTGCGACGACGTGGGCGACGCTCCTGCCCCTCGGCTTGGGCGTCATTGCCATCTGGTGCGTGTGGCGAGGCGACGTCAGTCCCGGCCGACAGGAGGCAGTGGCGATCGCGGTGGGCCCACTCGTCGTCGCCGCCGGGTTCGCGTGCCTCCGGCTGCGTTGGTGGAACACCGTCGACGTCGCCTTGCTTCCCCTTGCCGTGGCCACGATTGCGGCCGTGCAGACCTCGAAGTCCGGCCGACGGCTGGTTCCGATCGTCGTGGGCACCGCCCTCGCGTTGATGTTGCCGGGATTCCTCGTGCTCCTTCCCCCGTCGGGCAGTCAACGCGACGTGACCGTCACGGAATCGGAGGTCAAGAACATGCTCGAGCGTGATCTCGCGCACTGGCTTGCTGCGCACGCCGGGCCGGGGGGAGCGATTGTGCTGGCGCCTCCAAACCTCACCGTCTCGCTCTTCTACTACGGCGGGCTCCGCGGCCTGGGCACGCCGTATGAACAGAACCAGTCAGGCCTGGCCGCCGCCGTGCGGATCTCAGCCGCCAGTTCGGCCGACGAAGCCCAGGCGATCGCCAACCAACGCCAGGTGACCCACATTGTCATGCCGTCGTGGGACACGTTTCTCGATGAGTATGCGCGTCTCGGTTCGAATCAACCGGAGCATGCGCTCATCGGCCTGTTGCACCAATGGCTCCCCCCCCGTTGGCTGCGGCCCGTGGCCTACGAGGTCCCGAGAGTCGAGGGGTTCGCCCGCCAATCCGTCACCATCTTCGAGGTGGTCGACGTCCAGGACAACGCCACGGCGCTGAGCCGCCTCGCGGAGTATTTTGTCGACATGGACATGCTCGATCTGGCGGGCCGCGTCGCCGAGACGCTCGAGCGTTCCTTTCCCACCGATTCCGGCGCCATCGTGGCCTGCTGCCAGGTCGCGATCGCCGTGCGCAACAGCCCAAAACTGGCGTCGCTGGTCAAGACGCTCCTGCCGTATCTCCAACGTGGTGACGTGCGCGACCTGCCGTGGGACCGGCGGGTGAGTCTCGCCCTCGTCCTCGCCCAAACCAACCAGGTTGACGCCGCCCGCACCGAGGTGCAGCGCTGCGTGGACGAACTCGACGCCGACCGCCTGCGCTCGCTTTCGTCCCGTAGACTTTACCAACTCCAGCTGCTGGCGAGGTCGGTCGGCGTCGCGATCGTGGATCCGCAATTGCAGACCCTGGCGCATGAGCTTCTACCACCGGAGATGCGCGCGCGGCTTTGATGCACGACCCATGCGATCCCGCCTGACTTTGCCCACGCCAACCCGTCCATTGCATGCGGCTTGACCGTTCCATTCTCATTGCCTCGGTGCTCGCCGCGATGGTCACCGCGGGCGTGCTCGTCCTGGTGCTGCGCCGCCCGGCGCTCACCTCCGCCACGCCCCCCCCGGTGGTTTCGCCATCCGACGGGTCACCTCCGACCACGCAACTCACGTTCGAGCCCATGCCGATCGGCACCCCGGCAGCGACCTTTGGTCGCCCCCTCGTGACCAACGTGCAGATCGTGGACCTCGACCAGGACGGGCTTTCCGATGTCCTCTACTGTGAGGCTTCAACCAACACTGTCCGGTGGATCCGGCAGGCACCGCGCGGCGTATTCACGGAAACGGTGATCGGCGATTCGATCCTCGCGCCCGCCCACGTCCAGGCCGACGACGTGAACGGCAGTGGTCGACGGGATGTCCTCGTCGCCAGCATGGGCCAGCTCACCCCGAACAACGATCGCATCGGTTCCGTCGTGGTGCTCGAGAACCTCGACAACCACGACTTCCGCGCGCACGTCGTCCTCGAGCACGTGGCGCGGGTGACGGATGTCCGGGGTGCCAACCTCACGGACCACAAGGACGGAAAACTCGACCTCGTGGTCGGCCAGTTTGGCTACGCCCAGGGAGAAACCCGCTGGCTGGAAAACCGCGGTGACTGGCAGTTTGAGAGCCATGTCGTGAATACCCTTTCCGGATGCGTGCACACCCCGGTGGCGGATTTCGACGGCGACGGTCGCGTCGACTTCGCCGCGTTGATTTCCCAGGAGTGGGAGGAGGTGCATTTGTTCCGCAATCTCGGCGACGGCAGCTTCCGGAACACGATCGTGTGGGGTTCGACCAACGAGGACTACGGCAGCAGCGGTCTCGATGCCGTGGATCTGAACCGCGACGGCCGGCCGGATCTGATCTATACCAACGGCGATGGTTTCGATTACCTGGTGCCCGGCTCGCGCCCGTGGCACGGCATCCAGTGGCTGGAGAACACGGGCTCCGGGGCGTTCGCGTTCCACCGCGTCGGCGACATGTCCGGCACCTACAGTCCGTGCGCCGCCGATCTCGATGGGGACGGTCATCTCGATTTGCTCGCCGTCAGTTGCTTCGCCGACTGGTCGGATCCACAGTCGATTTCCATGATGGCCTGGTTGAACGATGGCTCGCAGCATTTCCGGCCGGTGATCCTGGCTCACACCCCGACGCACCTGGTCACGGCCGCCGTGGGCGATCTTGACGGCAATGGCGCGCCGGCGATCGTGACCGGAGGTTTGTTCGCCTATCCGCCGTTCGACAACCTGTGCAGCGTGACGTTGTGGCGAAGAAAATGAATCCAGGGCCGGCCCCCGCCACCGACGCATCCGTCGCCGACGGCAACCGCGGTCAAACGGCCGCCCGCCGCCGCCCGCCGTGGTTCGCCATCGTGCTCGCCGCCGCGCTGTCAGCCTTGGTGGTCGCGGGCGCGGCCATGACCTGGGATTGGTACGGTCGGCCGGCGCGCATCGCCGCGGCACTTCCGGCGCTGCCGGACCTCAGTGGCAAACCCGCTCAATTGCAGGAACGGATGCGACGGGCGCGAACGATGGCGCTGGATCGCGGCCGCGCGCTCGACGGGGTCGCGGAGCTTGGCCGGCTTTGCCAGGCCAACAACTTTGCCCGGGAGGCGGAAGCGTGCTGGCGAATCCTGCGGATCGAAGAGCCGCGAAATGCCCGCTGGAGTTACTATCTCGCGGACCTGCGCCGCTCGTCCGGCGACGCCGCTTCGGTCGCCGCCCTCCTCGCCGAGACCGTGCGGCTCGCGCCCGATTATGCAGCTGCCTGGCTGCGCCTCGCCGATCTCGAATTCAAGACCGGCGGGGTCGATGCGGCCGAGGCGCACTACCGGCGCCGCCTCGCGCTCCAGCCGCGCGATCCCTATGCGCGGCTGGGCCTCGCGCGCATTGCGTTGCAGCGGGGAAAGCGTGGCGATGCGCGCAAGTTGATCGAAGAGATCGTCCGGGATACGCCGGATTTTTCGACGGCGCACAATCTTTACGCCGAAATGCTCGCGGCCGACGGCCAGGCGGACGAAGCCTTCCGGCAACGAAACCTGGGCCGCGAGGCCGGCCGCTTTCGCGAGGCAGACGACCCGTGGCTCGAGGAATTGCACGCGTGGTGTTACGATCCCAGGCAACTCGCGCTGCTCAGCGCCCTCGCCTACCAAACGCGTCGCGGTGATCGGGGTGTGTCGCTTCTGCAACGCGCGGTGGGCCTCGCACCGGACGACCCGGCGCTCCATGAAAAGCTCGGCACGCTCTATCTGCAGCTCGGCCGGCCGGCCGAGGCGCAGGCGATATTCGAGCGGGGATTGCAGCTCCCGCAGCCGACCAGCAAGCCGGTGATGCTCTCGGTCAACCTCGCCGAATCGCTCCGGTTGCAGCAAAAGTCCGAGGAGGCATTGCACGTCGTCCGGGCCGCGCTCGAACGCATGCCGGGTGCCTACGAATTGCACGGCGAGCTGGGGGCCGTACTGGTGGACCTTGGCCGGATTGAGGAATCGGTGAAGGCATACCGGGACGCCCTGGCACTCGCCCCGAACGACACCGATTCCAACTTCAGCCTCGGTTCCGGGCTGCTCGCGCTCGGCCACCGCGAGGAGGCGATCGGTTACCTGAAACGTTCGCTCATCCTGCAGCCAACCTACCCGAAGGCGCTCATCCTGCTCGGACACCTGGCGTTTGACGCCGGCCAGCTCGAGGAAGCGAGGCGCTATTGGCAGCCGCTCTACGACTCCCATCCGGAACAACCGCAGGCCCGGCACCTTCTGGCACTGTACCACCTGCGGGCCGGGGACGCGGCGGCCGCAAGAAAGGACACGGCAGCGGCGGAACAGCATTACCGCGAGGGCCTCGACCTGGATCCGGATTCCGCGGAAATCCATGCCAACCTCGGCGTGCTCTATCTGCTGCAGGGCCGCCCCGCGGACGCGCTGGCACCGTTCGAGGCCTTCCACCGCCTGCGCCCGCAGGATCCGCAGAGTTCGCTTTTCCTCGGGCAACTCTACGCGCAACTCGGGCGCTTCACCGACGCGCGCAGGATCCTGGCGGAAGGCGCGGATCTCGCCGAGCGGGCCGGCAATCACGTGACCGCCGGCCACTGTCGCGAAATCCTCGAGCATCTTCCGCCGGCGGGTCCGTGAACGCGCTCGCGCGATGATCCGCCGAAAACTTCGCTGAGATCGTAACTATTCAGTTGAAAATGTAGGGCCGGAGCTTGCCTCCGGGCCGTTGCCTCTCGACGAGGCGGCCCGGAGGCAAGCTCCGGCCCTACAACCGAAAGGTGGTGCGGACTACATCCGAAACGGCACGCCAACTGAACAGTTACCCGAAATCGTAGGAGCGGGTTTACCCCGCGATTCCTACGATTCATCGGGGCATAAAGCCCCTCCTACAGTGTGAAGACTTACGCAACGGTCCCGGGTGGGACAAGCCGCCGATCGGGTAGAAATCTATTTTCCGCCGCGGAAATCTCACCCATCGTTCCGCCGTGCCTTCAGGCTCGGCAAATTCCTGCTTGTCACGACGCCTGGCGTGGCTGCTCGGCGGCGTGCTCGTGCTCGCCGTGATCGCGGCCTATGGGAACAGCCTCAACGTCCCTTTCTTCTTCGATGACCGGCCGGCGATCATCCGCAACGATTCGATCCGCCATCTTTGGCCGCCCGGGGATGCGCTGAGCCCGCCGATCGGTGGTTCAGGCGTTGCGGGGCGGCCCCTCGCCAATCTTTCTCTCGCGGTAAATTATGCGATAAGCGGCCTCGCGGTCCGCGGATATCACGTGGTCAACATCGCGCTGCACGTGCTCGCGACGCTGACGCTTTGGGGCGTGCTGAGGAGGACCTTGCGGCGGCCCGCGCTGCCCGCGCGTTTCCGCGAACGGGCCGAGGTCATCGCCTGGACTGCGACATTGATCTGGGCGGTGCATCCACTGCTGACGGAGTCGGTCGTGTGCGTGGTACAACGAAACGAGGTGATGGGCGGGCTTTTCTACCTGTTGACGTTTTATGGCTTCCTCCGCGGGACGGAGCGTGCCGCGGACGGCAAAGTTGGAACGAACTCCCGCAGCTGGCTCGGTTGGTCGGCCGGCGCGTGTTTTGCGGGTGTGGCGAGCAAGGAGATCGTCGCGACCGCGCCGGTGCTGCTCTGGTTGTTTGACCGCACTTTTGTCGCCGGGAGTTTTCGGGCGGTCTGGCGCGAGCGAAAATGGTTCTACGCCATGCTGGCGATGAGCTGGCTCCCCCTTGGCTGGCTGGTGGTCCACAACAGTCGGCGCGGCGGCACGGTCGGTTTCGGGCTGGGGGTGAGTTCGTGGCAGTATCTGCTGACACAGTGCCAGGCGATCACGACCTACGTGAAGCTCTCGTTCTGGCCGGATCCGCTGGTGGTCGACTACGGGGTTGGCGTCGCCAAGGGCCTGGGCGACGTGTGGTGGCAGGGGCTGATCGTCGTCGCCTTGCTCGTCGCCACGGCGCTGGCTCTTTGGCGCCGACCGGCGGTTGGTTTTCTGGGCGCGTGGTTTTTTGTCATCCTGGCACCGAGTTCGAGCTTCGTCCCGTTGACAACCCAGACCATCGCGGAACATCGGATGTATCTGCCACTGGCGGCGCTCGTCGTCGCGACGGTTCTCGGCCTGAGCGTCTGGACAGGTCGCCGCATCGGGTGGGCCGGCGCAATCGTCGCGCTGGCCCTCGGTGCATTGACGGTCCGCCGCAACCGGGACTACCGGACCGAGGAATCCATCTGGGCCGATACGGTGGCGAAGCGTCCCAGACAATCCGCGCGCCTACGACGGGCTCGCCTACGCCTTCGTTGACGCCGGTCGCTGGCAGGACGCGATCGCCGCATGCGAACGCGCGCGCGGAATCAGCCCGAACTATCGCGGTGATCTCGCCGTCCACATGGGGCAGGCCTTGATCGGGCTCGGCCGCCCGGCGGACGCACTGCCCTACTTCGAAACCGCAATCCGCGCCAGACCGGACGACGCCGAACTCCACAACAACCTGGGCATGGCGTTCGCGGCGCTGCACCGCTGGCCGGAGGCAATCATCGAATACGATGCCTCTCTTCGCCTGAATCCGGACCTGGCCGACGCGCACAACAACCTGGGCAACGCCCTCGCGCAGGCCGGGCGTTTGCCGGAGGCGGTCAGCCATTACGCCGCGGCAATTCGGTTGCAGCCGGACAATGCCGCAGCCGAAGCCAACTGGGCGCGTTCCCTGGCCGAGGCGGGAAAAGCATCGGAGGCGCTACCCCACTATGAAGCGGCGCTGAAGCTGCAACCCGGGCCCGAAGCCCACCAGGAACTGGGTCGGGCCCTCGCCGCCACCGGCCGGATGGAAGACGCCATGCAACACTTCCGGGCGGCGCTCGCGTTGGCGCCGGACTCGCTCGAAGCCCGAATCGATCTGGGCAATGCGCTGGCCGCGACCGGCCAGGTCCAGGCGGCGCAGACGGAGTTTGAAGCGGCTTTGCGCCTCCAGCCCAACTCCGCGGAAGCGCACTACAACCTCGGCAACCTGCTCGCGCGCCAGGAAAAATTCCCGGAAGCGATCGCGCAGTACCAGGCGGCGCTGCAGGCGCAGCCCCGTCTGGCCGGCGCCCATCATAATCTCGCTTTCGTCCTCATGCGCCTCGGGCGTGTATCTGATGCGCTGACACATTTCCAGGAAGCGCTGCGCCTCGTCCCGGAATCCCCCGACGCGCACCACGATCTCGCGCTCGCGCTCGGCCAGCTCGGACGGCGACAGGAGGCCGAGGAGCACGAACGGGCCGCCCTGCGCTTGCGACCGGATTTCCCGGAAGCGCGCGAGCACCTCACCTGGCTGCGGCAGCAGCAGTAGACCAGAAAGGCCGCCGGGCCACCTGTCCACTTTCTCGCCGGATCCCACCGTTTCACTCCACGGTCAAGGCGAAGCATGAATTTCATCGAGAAACTCGGGCCAGGACTCCAGGCGATCCACCAACCGTTCGGCCGCTATTCGATGTGCTTTTTCGTTCGGATGCTGATCCGTCGGATGAACCCACAAGTCCGTGGCACGATGACCTTGGAAGCTCGGTAACAAGTCCAACACTGGCGTCCCACTGGGCGGCGATTCGAACCGGCGGCGACCTGAAGATGTTGGTCGCGCGTCTTCGCGCCGAGGGTTGGCCGATTTCCGTTATTCGCGCGATCGCCCGGGCCGAGCTGCATGACCAGCTCGCCGCCCGTTATTACAAGGATCTCCTCGACGATTCCACGGCCGCCCCGTTTTGGAGCTACAAGTGGAACACCGGGCCCGATCCCAAGGTGCTCGCCGCCCAGCGGACCCTTGCCCAGGAAGAGTCGAAAGCCATGCGGGACCTGCTCGGGTCCGACGCCGTCGACGACGACGCCCTCACCCAATACTGGCGCCGCCGCCAATTCGGCGACATGCCTCCGGATAAGCTCGACCAAGTCCAGCGCATCTCCTCCGACTACAATGAAATTCGCAACGAGATCTTCCGCTTGGTCAGCGGTGGCCTGCTGACGGCCGACGACCAAGCCACGCTCGCCTATCTCGATCGGGAAAAGCAGGACGATCTGGCGAAGGTTCTCACTCCCGCGGAGCTGGACGACTTCGAGATGCGCTCGAGCCAGACCGCCACCACGCTTCGCGCGCAACTCAGCACGTTCGAACCCACCGAGGAGGAGTTCCGGGCGCTCTTCCACGCTGCCCAGGCAATCCGGAGCCGCCTCGGCCAGTCCTCCGATTTCGTCTCGGGCGCCGAGACGCAGCAATACAGCGCCGCCCTGACCAAGGAGGCCAAGTCGCTGCTCAGCCCGGAGCGCTATGCCGAATACGTGCAGGCCACCGATCCCCGCCTGAGCGCCCTGGACAACATCGTTCGACGCTACGAGCTTCCCAAGATGGTCGTCTCGCAGGTTGGCGCGCTCCAGAAAGACTTTCAGCAGCAGGCACAGTCGATTCGCGCGCAATCAAGTGTCGGCACCGATGAACGCAACGCCCGGCTCAACGCGCTCGCTGAGCAGGCCGGCTCGAAGATTGGAGCGATTCTCGGGGACAGCGCTTTCGAAACCTACAGACAGGGCGGCGGATTCGATTCGTGGTTCAAGCCTTTACCCTAGACATTACCTTCGGCGGCAATCGAGTCAGCGTCGCCAAAGAATTGATGCTGGTTCCGGCGATACGGCCTCAATGAGGCGCCCGTCATGGACAAAGTAGTCGCGGATCGCCGTCGCGCCTTTACGGTCATCGGGCGATGAAGATCGATACCGGCTCCATTTTGCACCGCAGGGGAGTCCGCTTGTTGATTTTGTGCCTGCTGCTGGCGGTCATGGTGCGGCTGGAGATTGCCAGCATGCTCCAGGAGTCCGTGACTTTCGACGAGCCTGCCCACCTCGTTGGCGGCTACGTATCATGGAAATTCGACGACTACCGCCTGCAGATGAGCCACGGAATGCTGCCCGAGCGGTGGTTCGCATTGCCGCTGCTCAGTTCAAACCTGCAGTTTCCGAACCGCATCTCTCCTGAGTGGCGCAAACCGGGATTGCTGGGGAACAGGCCCTGCCGCGAGTTTCTCTTCTTTCTGGGTAATGACACGGATGACCTCATCTTCCAAGGCCGCCTGATGGCTGTGGCCATCTCGATCCTGGTGGTCGTCGCGATCTACGCATGGACTTCACGCCTTTTCGGGCCGGAAGCCGGATTGATTGCGTCATACTTCTGTGCACTAAGCCCGACGGTGCTGGGTCATGGACACTTGATGACTTCCGACCTCACCGCTGCGCTTCTCTTCCTGATCAGTGCGGGATGTTTCTGGATGCTGTTGCAAAGGCTCACATGGTGGCGACTCGGTGCCAGCGCTGTGTGCTTCGGCCTCTTGATGGTATCCAAGATGTCCGGGGGGCTTCTAGTCCCGGTTGCCCTGTTGATGTTCGTCGTGAGAATGGTTCTTCGGCGATCGTGGCCGGTGGAACTGGCCGGTTTCCCTCGCCGGTCCGTCGCCAGGCCCGTCCACCAGATCCTGTCTGCTGGCGGTGTGGCACTCACCCATGCCCTGGTCGGCCTCGCGATCATTTGGACTTTCTACGGCTGGCAAAATAAACCTGCTGTAGACTGGAACCCGGCCATGGACGATTACACCGAGCCGAAGACTTCCATCTTCAGCGGCCTGGGACCCGTCGGATCGGGGCTCATCGCTTTGGATCGGTCACAAATACTTCCTGATGCCTATGTTTATGGGCTTGCCCATACCATCAAAAATGCGGCTTGGCGGCCGGCATTTCTCAACGGAAACTATAGCCCGACCGGTTGGTGGTATTACTTTCCTTATTGTTTCTTCGTCAAATCCTCTCCCGCGTTTCTCGCCCTGCTGTTGCTTGGGGTCATACTGCTCGCGCTCTGGGCGCTATCGCGACATTCCCGGCCACGATGTCTGGTTTGGGTGAACCGGTCGGCGCCGCTTTGGAGCATCCTGCTGGTTTACGGCGTCGCGGCCATGACCACGAATCTGAACATTGGCGTGCGCCACATTTTGCCGCTCTATCTTCCGCTGTTGATTTTTGCCGGGGCAACTGGCGCCTGGCTGTGGCGTCGCAATCCGGGGGGACGAATCACGCTCGCGTGTCTCATGGCCGCACAGATTGCCGCGGTTGCCGGTATTCACCCGCATTACCTGTCGTATTTCAATTTCTTCGCCGGGGGTCCGGAGCACGGCTATCTCCACCTTACCGACAGCAACGTGGATTGGGGGCAAGACCTGCCAGCCTTGGCTCGCTGGCTCGAACACCACCGAACCGAGATAGGTGACGACGACGTATACCTCAGTTATTTCGGCTTGGATGAACCCGGACGTTTTGGCATCAAGGCGCAACCGTTGCCGAGCTGGACCAATCCCCGGATATCGGCGGCAGATCCGATCGCCTATCACGCCGGCATCTATTGCCTAAGCGCATCCCGCCTGATTGGTCTTGGCTACGGCCGCGCGTCTTGGAATGAGGAGACCGAACGAGAGTATGTCGGCCTGCTGGCTTACCTGCGCTATCTCGAGAACACTGACCCGCCGGACCAGCACAACCCGGCGAGCGTGACGAAGTGGGTATCTCTGTTCAGAACCATTTCCGATTTCCAGTTTCGGCGGCTGAGTAGCCGGCTAATGGAACGTAGACCGGACGCCATGGCTGGCTATTCGATCTTGATTTACCGGCTGTCGGAGACCGAACTTCACAGGGCGCTCCTTCCAGGAGGCCAGCCGCAGACCGGGCAGGCAGAAAAATGAAGCCGGTTTCGTATGTTCCTTTACCCTCGACGGCGCAACGTCTGCTTGTGGACGATCGCGCCACTTACTTTAGATAACGCGGATCGAGCTCGAGGCGGAAGTAGTCGCGGGCGTTGGCGAGAAGCGGAAAAGGGGTCATTGCTTTACTGTTGCGCTAACACCGACGGAAAAACACTCACGCGCTCGAAGAAATCGATCAACGCGAAAGCGCAATAGCGTTTGCGACGGATTTCTCGGAAGGGCGCGGGAACGGCAATGCATGCGATCTGGCACCGGCTGCCACGGAAAGTGCTGAACGGTTCCTCCGTTGCGTTATCCGTTCACTTCGGCTGCGCTATCATTCGATCGAGCAGGCGCAGGTTCTGGCGCGCCGTCTGGTAGTTCGGATCGATCGCGAGCGCCTTCGTCCACCGCGCCCGCGCTTCCTCAAAGTGGCCCTCCTGCGCGAGCAAAATGGCCGCTCCATTGAGCGCATCAGGGTATTCAGGTTTGAGGCGCAAAGCCTCATCATAATGGACCAGCGCGTCGGCGGCACGCCCAGGAATCTGGGCGAGATGCAAAGCGAGATTGAAGTGGACCCAGGCCAGCTTCGGATCGATCCGCAATGCCGCCTCGTAGTGTTCGATGGCGTCCGACATGCGTCCCGGAATCCGCACGAGCACGTTCGCAAGATTCGCATGCGCTTCGGCGAACTCCGGCTGAAACCGGAGCGCAGCTTCGTAGTGGCTTACGGCATCGGCCGCGCGACCAGGCTGGAACGCAAGCACGTTGGCCAGACCGTAGTGGACCTGCGGGGATTCGGGCTCGACGCGCAGCGCCTGCTCGAATTGCGCGATCGCCTCGGCGGCGCGGCCGGGCATTTCCGCCAGGGTGTTCGCCAGGTTGTAGTGGGCTTCCGCATAGTCAGGGTCGACGCTCAACGCCTGTTCAAAATGCCGGATCGCTTCGGCCCGGTGGTCGGGGAGGTTCGCAAGCACGAGAGCGTAATCATTGTGCGCCTTGGTGAAGTCCGGGCGAAGGTAAAGCGCTTCCTCGAAATGGGCCATCGCCTCGGGTAGCGTCGCCGGATCCCGCGCCAAAACGTTTGCAAGATGAACGTGAGTCTCCGCCACGCGTGGACGCACGAGCAACGCTTTCTTGAAGTCCTCGATCGCCTCCTTCCGTCGCGCGGGATCTTTCGCAAGTTCCGATCCCAATGCGTCCAGCGCCTCGGCATACAACGGGCGAAGGCGAATCGCGCGCTCCAATTCTTCAACCGCCGATCCCGCCTGCGGGTGCGCCTTGAATTCCAAGGCCAATGCGTAGTGTGCCTCAGGGAACGTCGGATTCAGCGCGATCGTCCTCCGATACTCCGCGATTGCCTCGGCGTCCCGGCCGGCCGTGCGAGAATGCGCAATCCCGAGGTTGAAATGCGCCATCCAGGAATCCGGAACCGCGGCAATCGTGTGACTGAACAGCGTTTCCATGTCCCGATAAAGACCGCTCTGTCCGCGGCTCGCAAAGCCGAGCCCAACGACCAACACCCCGCCGAAAATGCCGGCGCCGAGGCGCACGCGAGGAATCGGCCGCACCGTGATCGCCACGAGTCCGCCGACCACGCACGCACTGAACACCATGCACGCGAGGTATTGGAAATGATCCGCGACGTACGAAAATAGGAACGGATAAACGTTGAAAAAACCCAGCGCGGGAAAGAGCGAACCGACAAACAGGAGCCACGCCGCCAGCGGTCCGCGCGTCCGGCGACGAACGAAAAAGCTCAAGGTCGTCACGGCCGCTCCCGCGAGCAGGTACCCGAACCAGGATGGCGCTGCGCTCGCGACGTCCCAGCGGGGATAGAAAAACGTCAGCTCCGCCGGCCAGGTCAGCTTGCCGAGATAGAACCAGACGTCACGACTGGCAAGCAGCACGCGTTCCGCCGCCGACAAATCAAACCGTGCCCCCTGCGCTCCGATATACGTGCGTTCAACCCAGCTCGTGAACAGCCCCGCTCCCATCGCCGCAACAAACCAGGGTAGCAAGGGGACCACGTCGCGACGCCAGGACAGTCGGCCATGTCGCCACCAGACAACCACAAGGATCGCGGCCGGCAGGGTTGCGGTGACGGTCTTTGTTCCCAAAGCGAGCAGGAAAAGAACCGTGGCCAGGATATACGAGCGCCGTCTTCGGTGACGGAAAAAATCCAGATACACGAATCCGGCCATCAGGTAGAAAACCAGCGAGAGCGTGTTCTTCTGTTCCGAAATCCAGGCGACGGACTCGACGCACACGGGATGCACCGCGAAAAGGAGCGCCGCCAGCCAGGCAAAGCCGGTCTGCCCCGGGTGACTCGCCCCTCCGTCCGGCGCGGCTTCGGGCATCGACCATAACCGCCGAAGGACCGCTGCGAGCAAACAGCACGAGGCCGCGTGCAGGAGAATGTTGGTCAGGTGATAGCCAACGACGGCATCGCCCCACAAGCGGTGCTCGATCCAGAACGCCGAGTGCAACACGGGGTAGTATTGCTGTGTCGCCCCGAGCTCGAACCAGATGCGCCAGAGCCCTGTCCACGAACGCAACTCCTCCGCGGTCACGTGCGCGGGATCATCCCAGAGGAAGCCACCGTGGAGTGCCGGCCAGTAGCACACGAGCACAGCCGCAACGACGATCGCAACCATCACTGCGTCACCGGTTCGCCGGAAATGATCCGCGCGGGAAAGCCTCATCGCCCGAGGCTACCGACCCCCGCCCGCCGTGCTCAAGCGCGTTGGGTCAAGAGCCAATGCTGGGGCCGCAGGGAAACCCGCGGACCAGGGATTCGACACAGAAGTCACGCTCGCTTCAGACCCATTTCAGGGAGAAAGATCCTGTGACAATCCACCACGGCCTGCGGCGGCAACGTAACGATGCAGCCGAGCAGTGATTCTTCCGTGTGGTCACGAAGGCCGCGTGCGCCTGTAGGAACCTGCTCGCAGGCGATGAAAGCACTTCTGTGACAACGGATCGCTTGCATGAAGCTCCTGCAACAAGAGGGCAACGGCATGGACACGGCCAAGCCAAAAGGTGGCCACCTTGTCGCTCGGGCTCCAAGGCAGCTACAAGAACGGTGGCTTAGCCTGAAAATTCACAGTCCGGGGGAAAACCGAGCCACGTTGTCGTTACACTCCAACGCAGCTACCGGGTGAGTTGTCTCCGTAGCTGCGTTTGAGCTCCGCGTTCCGAGCGAAGCGACAAGACCGGGCGCGAAGCGAACCGGAACAAACGTGGCCGAACGTGTGAAATTTGCAGGTTAACGCCTTTGATTCCTAACTCGTGGTCCGAGGTCCGGTTTGGGGGAGCAAAGCACCGCAACACCGGAGCCTGACCCGGTTGGATTCCGCGCGGCCGCCCTCGGCCACAACCGAACCCGACCCTGGAAGGCAAAAAAAGGCACCGGGCCGATGCCCGGTGCCTTGAAACTCAGACTCCGATGACTCCTAGAAGGAGATCGTGTTGGTCACCAGCCAGCTCTGCGGTGGCCTGATACGATACGTCGCGCCGCCGCCACCCGGCTCCGTTGTAATCGGCACGAGTTCGTTACCCACGCCGATGTTGCGGATGTTTAGCTGGATACTCCAATTGATCCGGTCGCTCCACAGCCGTCGCTGATAGCCGACCCAGAAATCGAAGTTCTTGTCACTCGGTCCCCGGTAGGGGTTCGCGATATCGAACGTGACTGCGGACAACCCTGTCCCCGCGATCGGCTCGTAGCCAATGCCGACGGAGGACTCGTAGCGGACGCCACCGCCGACGTTGATGCCCTTGAGGCGTCCTTCGTCGAAGGAGTAGTTCGTGATGGCGTTGAAACGCCACTTGCGCAGCTCGGGCACGTTGGTTCCTTCCGCCAGCCGGAGCTGGTTGTAGGAGGAATTGACGTTTCCATTCCATTCCGTGAGGACCGTCTCGTTGCCGGCACCACCCCACCAGATGCGCAGGTCACCCCCCGTGCCCGGGGCGCCAGTGCCCAGGAAGGAAGTATAGGCCGCCATGAACTCCTGAAGGTTCGCGCCGCCGATGTTCTTCCGTTGCGCCGTGGTCTGGCTGGCGTTGATCGCCACGCGCCAATTGCGCGTGGGCAGTGCGTTGAGTTCGATCTCGTAGCCCTTGGAAATGCTGTCTTCCGGAACGGCGAAACCGCTCGGCACGCTGGCGCCGATGCCCTTGCTGTGGTCATTGAGGTTGATCTGCCACGCCTGGTAGAAACGTGGATCCACGCTCGCCTGCCAGGCACGCCACGCGGCAATCACCGAGTTTTCACGGGCCTTGGCCTGTTCCGCTGTCTCGCCCGAAGCCGCTTCGTAGTTGGCGATGGTGTTGGTCTCCACCGATGGGTCAGTGGGATCTATGGCGCCGGCTTCGGTGTCGTTGGTCCAGTTGAACTCATACCGGTTCACCCAGTTGCCGGCCCAGGCCTGCGAGGAGCCAATGAACCAGATGCCGTTCAGACCGGAGCTGCTCGCACCGACGCTCTGCGTGGTGTACTTGTTGACCTTGAGGCTGTATTTGCCGTCCTTCGTCTCGAGCAGGACGCCTAGGTCCTTGGTCTTGCCGGACGGTGCAGCCAAAGGCTCGCCATAGACGTCGACGCGCTGCGCGGCCGGCTGGAAGTCCGTGGAGTGGTTGTAGAACAGACTCACTTGCAGAGGCAGGCGATCGAGGCCGGGGAGTTGATTGAGATGCGCCACGGCCGTCCAGGCATGTGACGTCACTTCCAACTTGTTGTTGGGATTCTCGTTCAAGGAGAGTTGGCTGAGATCGATGCGATTGTAGTCAGCATTGTCGCCCTGATTGGTGTTGATCGAAGCCGACCACGCGGAGGCGATGTCCTTGCGAACGCCCCAAGTACCGACCAGGGCATTATTCCAGAAATGTCCCTGCCAGTTGAATGCCCGGGAGAACACCTTCGACTTGTTGAGGTCGGCTTGGTAGGTGTTCCGGTCCATCGCTGCCTGGCTGTCCAGTGAGTCGAGGATGTTGATCGGGAACGACCGGAAGCCCACGTAGTTCCGCGGGTTTTCGGATTGGGTGCTGTTGTACGGGGGATTCTCGACCGTTCCACCTTCCGTTCCCGCAGGCACAACAACGCCATCTTTGACCGTCATGGATTGGGGAATGCCGTTTGCATCCACCGGATACGGATTGGAGAAGTTGTCGCGCCAAAAACCGTCAACGGCGATTGGGTTTGTCGCCTGCACATAAGGATCTCTCCAGAACGCACCCGGATCCACATAACTGGGATCGGCCGGGTTCGTCGAAGGCGTCCAGGTCGCATCGAAATTGATGGCCGAACCGCTCTGGAGGTCGGGATTCACCTTCGGGTTGGGAATATGGGCACCGGACGCCGAGCTCGCATTCAAGAGCGAATCCCCCAGGTAGATGAAAGTGAACGGCGCATTGCCTGTCCAGGAGTTCTTGGGACTGTCGTCCGGGCTGCCGTTGGTCAGCGCCTCATACGCCGGATCGTCGACGCTGTAGCGGGCCCAGCTTCGGTTGCTGATTTCCTGCCGATCACCGGCCAGGAGGCCGGTCACCGTGTGTCGGCCAATCAACTTGGTGAACCAGTTCTGGCTGTCCCGGCCAAAATCGTGATCGATAAAAGCGGTAAAGCGGCCCGCCTCGCGATTGCTGACCTGGGTGTTGTTACCAAAGAAGCCATTGCCGCCGACATAGGCCTTCCCGAGATTCGGATTGGGCGTGCCGTCGTCGTAGGGCACGGGAGTGCCGTAAACCGAGCCGTCCGTGTAGACCCGGTTGAGATCAATGTTGAGGCTGTCGTTCGTGAGCAACTGCATCTTGCCGCTCTTGTACCATTCGTTACTATACACGGCCTCGAAGCCCACCTGGTCGTTCAGGAACGTCTGCGCCAGGCTCAGGTTGTAATTCCGGAAGTTCTGGAATTCGTGCTTGGTCGGACCGTCGAACAGGTTGTTGTAAAAGTTGAAGACCGACGGGTCGGTGATCGACTTGTCCTTGTAGACGCCGAACTGCCACGTCGGCAGGTCGTTGTAATACAGCCGGGCGTTCTGGGCGAACGTCGAATAGGCCTCGATGCCGCCTGCCCGGATATAGTGCGTGATCGAATTGTTGCGGGTTCCGTTGCTGCCATCGGCGGACATGCCGTGATTGGCCACCGGCTCCCAATTCACCGCCGTACCCTGGGTCGCGTCGTTACCCAGGAAAACGAAGGACGGCGCACCGTATGCACCGAGCAAGCTGCCGGAGATCCACGGCTGCCAATATTCATTGGGTGAGCCGGCAAACTTCCCGGAGGCGAAAGTGGGATCGTTCGCATACTTGGGAATCAGTTGATTAACGAATGTGGCACCGGCCGTGCCTTCGGCGACCGGATGGACGCCGTCAACTGTCCAGAACGCGTAGACGCCACCCGGGCCGTTGTGGGCCGGACGGTTAAGTCCGTGGCCCTCGCCGCCGGTGTTGTCATCTTCATTTATATACCCATTAATCGTCATCCGATTCAGACTCGGGAACGCGAAGGGGTCGTTGTTCTTGTCGTGCCCATCATAGGTGCCCGTATCGAACCACGGCGTGATCCGGTCGACCGGGGGAAGCTGGCGGGGATTGTTGGAATCGATGTCGCCGAACTCGATGTTCGCCTTGAAGATCGTGCGGGACGAGCCCCCCTTTTTCAGGAAGCCCGGCTCGTATCGGACGGCACCGTACAGGCGCTTCTGCAGGGCAAATGCCGGATCCTGCTTGTACTTTTCATCATTGCGCACCGCCGCCACGCGAACGGCGAGTTGGTTGTCGAGCAGGACCTTGTTGACGTCCAGGGTCGCCCGGGTGCTGCCCCAACTGCCAAACCGGAACGAAACCTCGTTGCTGTCCTTGAAGGCAGCCTGCTTGAGGCGCGTATTGATGATGCCGGCGGGACTGCCCTGTCCGAACAGGATCGAGTTCGGGCCGCGTTGCAGGTCGACGCCGTCGACATTGTAGCCTTCCCAAGGAATATCCGTGAGGAAATACTCGCGGGTATTGTCGGCCGCGGTCAGGCCCCGAATACGCGTGTTCGAGTTTGGGTTGATGAACCTGCTATCCTCGCTGAGGTGGTTTCCGTCACCAAAACCGGCGAAATTGCCATAGAAACCTCCGACCTCGGTATTGGTCGTGTATTGAAGGAGGGTCTTGTTGTCCGTTGCCCCCAGGTCCTTCAACATCTGGGCCGTGACGACGGTCACGGCGTTGCCGATATCGCGCAGTTCCGTATTCAGGCGGTTGCCCGCCAGGGTGGTGGCACCCGCATAACTTTCGTTTTCCTCGGTTGTGACCTCGAATGGTGACAACACGATCACTTCTTCCTTCTCCCCACTGGATTCCGTAGAGGAACTGGCAGCTGGGGCTGGGGCGGTGTTCTGCGCCATCAGGGGCACAGTACCAACCGCCGACAATAGCATCGTACATGCTATGGCTTTGTAGTCGGCTTTTCTCTTCATGATGGAGTTAAGTCAGGGATACTTGAGCATTGGCATCCCTCCCCGGGGATCCGCTGGCGGTGTCTTCACCAACCAAACGAGTCCTCGACGAAGGATGGCCACCAATGGTGGCAAAGTGTCTGCAGCTAGAAACTGACCGGTCAGGGCAGACCGTCAGGAAACGAGACAGCACCGAGAGTCAGGTTCTCGGAGATCACGTCCCAGGCTGGATGTCGTTTGCAGCCTGAGCACTCAGGATGGGGGATTTGAGGAGTTAAGGGTTGGCGTTTCAGCTAGTTTGCTCGTTTGCAAGTCGGGAGCAGGCCCGCGCCCGCTCCTGATTCCGATCGCCCGCTGAATCAAGCTGACTGCCTTGCTGCCAGACGACTGTGGCCTTTCTCAGACACAGAAAGTCCAACAGCATGCGTAGCCAGTTTGGGGTTGCAGAAGGGGGGAGCGGAATGGCCATTAAGAAAATTACAAAAATGCAATGCTCAACGGCTGCGTGGTTCTCACTATAGAGCCTGGGCTGCGGGCCGGGGCGAGGAGCGACGTGTCGACCCTCTCCTTCCCCATGGGTCGGCTGGACCACCCGCAACACAATCGATCCGGTTTTCCGGCCACGTTTGTTCCGGTTCGCTTCGCGACCGGTCTTGTCACTTCGCTCGGAACGCCGAATTCAAACGCGGCTACAGGGATTGAAGAACGCGAGACAGGAAAGAACGCGAGAACGTGAGAACCCTGGACCGAGTCTTTCTATCTCAGACGTCTTCCAAGTCTCGCGTTCTTCCATCGCCCCCGTAGCTGCGTTGGAGTGCAACGACAACGTGGCCCGGTTTTCCCTCGGACAAGAAATCTCCAGGCTGGCTAACCCGCGACGCCGGTCAGGATCAGCAGCGTCGCCACCGAGATCAGGCAAAGGATCAGGATTACGTTTCCGAAGTTGAACCAGCCGGTCGGCCAAGTGTACTCCCTGGGCCCCGTCGGGTCGATGGCCTGCGGTTCCGGCGGCATTCGAACTCCACCCGGTGCCCGCCGAGGCGATCGCGGGGAGCGGCTTCCGTGGTGCTTTCTCAATGTTCCCGCGCGATGGCTTATGAGGTGACTCATGTTTCCTCCGGTCTCAAGTTCCTGCGAGCTTCCCTCAAGTCTAGTTCGACCAGCCGCGGTGCAAAATCGGGCGTGGCCCCGAGTGTGTCCGCTTGCTTCGACCCCATGGATGGCCCCTCTCGGAATTCAAAGCCTCCCCGACGACAGCCCCTGGCACGGGTGGACGATCGAGCAGTTCCTACGCGCACGAGTTCAGCAACGTTCTGCAGGTTGAGGGGATGCCGAGTCCTAACATTAAGGACAGTGCCGCATCGATCGGATGACCGGAGCTGGCGTTTCTCGGGTTGAAAATGCACTGGGACACACCGATTTTCTAATTGCCCGGCTGGTCGACGGCGAAATACGGTGCAAAGTTTGCAGGCCAAATGAAGCGCCGCCGCGATTGGCGGCCTGTTTTCGAGCCTGTTCCGGCAGCGGCCGCGCATCCCTTGGCCGCGCCCCACCGAAAAGCATAAGTCCATGAACGAAGACCAAACCGCGGCGTCGACTGACGCCACTGCCGACGCACCTGCGTCCGCCTCTGCCCCGACCCCGCCTCCCGCCCCGCCCCGTCCTCCATCGCGCTTCTATTCGCGGATGGGTCGTGGCCAGCGACCGGCCTCCACACCCACCGCCTCCGCTGCCTCTGCCGAACCCGTTTCCCTCGATCGTCTCACGGCAGAAGAGGCCTCCTCCCTGCGGGATAACCTTCCCGTTCGCGCCACCGCCGCTCCCGGCAGCGAAGCAACCGAATTTGAACGTTCGCGCAACGAACGCGCCCCACGCGAAGGCGGGTCCGACCGCGGGGAACGTCGCGGCCGGGGCCGGGATCGCGAACGCGGCCGGGGTCGGGATCGCGAACGTGGCCGTGATCGTGGCATCGAACGCGACGGCGGATTCGATTCCCGTGGCCAACGGGAGCGTTACCCGAGCGCACCCGGGAGCGGCGGAGCAACGACCGAACCGTCGGCAAGTTTTCCGGCGTCAGAAACCGAACCGAGTACCTTTGTTGAATCGACCCCTGCCGCAACGTCGGCGGAGGTCGCGCCCGAGGCACCGCGCAAACTGCGTTTCGAGGACGCACCCGCTCACGAGACTCACCGGACGGTGCAGGAATTCCGTCCGTCCCACGACCGGGATTTCCACCGTGACGCCGAACGCGCCCGTGCCGAGCGGGAAAAACGCGATTCCGCCGCGGCGGAGAAGTCATCCGGGTTGTTCGGTTGGATGAAGTCCATCTTCACGCCCAAACCGGGCGAAGGGGACGCGCCCGTCAGCGAGTCGGCTCCGCCGCCGCGCCCGCGCGGTGGACGCGGCCAGGGTCAAGGAGGCGGAGGCGGCCAACCTGGCCACGGCAAGAGTCACGGCCCTGGGTCAGTTCAAGGCAGCGGAGAAGGGGGCGGAAGGCGCAGACGGCGGCGGCGCGGCGGCCGCAACCGCAATCGAAACCGCGACGGCGGCGGCGGCGACAACGCAGGCGTGTCCGGCGGCGGCGGGTATTAGTACCGAAAATTTCCCACTGAGTCCTGCGACCGTAACCAAAGGCTGCGGTCGGCTGTCCTCAGCCGACCGCAGCCGCGTGGGGACACGCGCCCCTACCTCGGAGGCGCGAACCGGAACAAGTGTGGCCGAACTCTGGGAAATTTGCCGGTGAGCTGCGTCTGCCCGTTCCCCGAAGGCGAGCGGGAGCGGGCGCGAGACGAGCCAGCTGTCCCCGGCGTTTGCCGACAGCTCCGGCGTACGGCAACCAGCCGGCTTTTTTGTTGCGTGCGCAAATTTGCGAAACGCAACTTCGCGCATGGACGTGTTTCGCGTGAAGGGTGGCCGGCCGCTGCATGGCACCGTGCCAACCCGCGGCGCCAAAAATGCCGCGCTGCCGATCTTCGCTGCAGCCCTGCTCACCGATGAACCGGTTACGATCAAAAACGTGCCAGACTTGAGTGACGTCCGGTTCATGGCGGAGATCATCCGGCACCTTGGCGCGACCGCAGAACGCCTGGGCTCCGATACCTGGCGCATTACGGCCGGGGCACTCACCAACCGCGCCCCCTACGAACTGGTGCGGAAAATGCGCGCCTCGGTCTGCCTGATGGGACCCCTCCTCGGCCGTCTGCGCTCCGCGATCGTGTCCCTTCCCGGCGGGTGCGTGATCGGCCCCCGGCCGATCGATTTGCACTTGAAGGGTTTCGCCGGCCTCGGCTGTGCGGTCGAGATCGAGGGCGGTTACGTGCGCCTGGACGGCCGGGAACTGCGCGGCGCGGATATTTTTCTCGGCGGCCGGCATGGCAGCACGGCGCTCGGCACGGCGAATGTCTTGATGGCTGCGGTGCTGGCACCAGGCATAACCCGGATCGAAAGCGCCGCCTGCGAACCGGAAGTCGTCGATCTTTGCCGAATGCTGCTCGCGATGGGTGCCCGGATCGAGGGCATCGGCAGTCATGCCCTTACCATCACCGGCGTGGAACGTTTGCATGGCACGACGCACCGCGTGATCCCGGATCGGATCGAGGCCGGCACGTATCTGCTCGCCGCGGCGATGTGCGGTGGCGATGTCACCGTGCAAGGCGCGCGCTCGGACCATCTCGCTGCCTTGTTGGACAAGTTGCGGGAGTCGGGAGTATCCGTGACGTCCGCGGGGCCGGAGGCCTTGCGCGTTCGCACCGATCCGGGATCGTTTCGTCGCCCGGTTGACGTCATCACGCTGCCCCACCCCGGGTTTCCAACCGACCTCCAGGCGCAGATGTGCGCACTGATGTCCGTCACGCCCGGGCTGAGCATCATCACGGAAAAGGTGTTTCCCAACCGGTTCATGCACGTGCCCGAACTGCAACGCATGGGGGCCGATATTGCAATCGAGGGACCCAACGCGATCATCAAGGGGCAGACGCGTCTCTCCGGTGCGCCGGTCATGGCGTCCGATCTCCGCGCAAGCGCGGCCCTGGTCCTGGCCGCGATGGCCGCCGAGGGCGAGTCATGGATCCAGCGCGTGTATCACATTGATCGGGGTTATGACCGCATTGACCTGCGACTCGGCGCGCTCGGCGCAGAAGTCGAACGACTGCCCGCCGAGCAGATGCCGAAGCATCTCGAGGGGGAGTGACGTCGCGGAGATCTGCCTTCTGACGTCGGCAGCTACATACCGACATGAGCACCGATTCTGAAAATCCTCAAAACGTAGCGGACGAGGTCACGAGGCCGTCCGGCACACCGCGGGGCCATCCACCTCGTCTGCCGCCAGAATATTACCGCGGGCACGCTTTCGTTTTCTGGACGCACACAGTCTCCAATCGCGCCACCGGCTGGCTCGATCCGCACCGACACGCGACGTTCCGCGAACTCCTCCTGCACGCGGCGGCTCGCGAGCAGCTCGTTTGTCCGATTTATACAATGATGCCGGATCATGTGCATTTGATCTGGATCGGCATCGCCGGGTCCAGCGATCAGCGCCTGGCGTCAACGTTTCTCCGGGCGGCGTTCGCCCCGAATCTCACATCAGGAGCGTGGCAGCACCAGCCGCATGATCACGTCCTGCGGGAACGAGATCGCGAACGCGGGGCATTGGCCGCGACGTGCCACTACATTACCGAAAACCCCGTGCGCGCGCACTTGGTGGAGGACGAGAACGCGTGGCCGTATACCGGGTGCATCGTTCCCGGATACCCGAACCTTGATCCACGAGACGAGTCGTATTGGGATCTCTTCTGGCGAATCCACGCGACCTGCGTTGAACGGGGACGAGTCGGGAAAATGTGATCGTTGCCGTCCCGTAGCCGACGAGGTCACGAGGCCGTCCGGCCCGTCTCGAGGGAGAGTGACGTTGCGGAGATCTGCCTCCTGACGTCGGCAGCTACATACCGACATGAGCACCGATTCTGGAAATCCTCGAAACGTAGCGGACGAGGTCACGAGGCCGTTTTTGCCGCGTGCCGGACGGCCTCGTGACCTCGTCCGCTACGGAAGCATCGGATTACGCCTTCGCGTCGTGATTGCTGAACCGTTCATCACGCCGCGGCGCCGTTCGTCACAATTCGCCCAAGCGACGCCCAGCCTGATGCTGGACTGGCGGCCTGATGAAAAACACTGCGCTGCTCGCCACTCTCCTCGCCGTCGCCGCGGCCGCCTCCGGCTCCGCGGCCCCCACCGCGTCCGGCTTCCACCTCGCGATCACGGACACCGCCCGGCACTTCATCATGCTTGACGAACCGGAGTGGACCTTTGCGCAAATCGAGGCCTTCCTCGCCGCGACGAATTCCTGCACCGATCCCGGGTCGGAAGCCAACCACATCCGCGCGGAGCAACAAGACCGGCTGCCACGCAAACCGGAACAAGGCACGGGGACCCATAGCTCCGGAGGCGAAACCGCATAAGCAAGAACCTCAGAAAACAATCCGCTTCCCAGGAGGAAACGGAGAAAACGGAGGCCGGCGCCAATTCACACCGCGGGTCGCATCGCATTCCTCCATCTCGGTTGCCTCCGTTACCTCCTGTCGGACCGTATTTTCTTCCCTCTCTCCCACAATGCCCACCAGTGCTTCAGCAACCACGCCCGCTCCGGCCCGGCCATGGTACTGGCGTTGCCAGATCGCGGGTTGGGGCTTTTGGTGCGTGTGCGGCATCGCCTTGGGTTGGCAGCATCGCGACGCAAACATGGTGGTCGGGTACGGATTGTTCTTCGTCTACGCCATCGCGATCACGCATCTCCTGCGCCGGATCATTGCGCGACGCCGGTGGTTCACGCTTCCCCTCGGCGCGCTGGCGCTGCGGCTCGCCGGTGCGACCGTCGTTCTCGGAGCAGTGCTCACGACGTGCGTCACGCTGGTGACCTTCGTGCAAAGCGGCGCGCGTTCGGTCTTCATCCAACCGGGCAACCTCGTATTATTGGCGGTCAACCTCACCTTCGCCGCCGCGCTCTGGACGATTCTCTACGTCAGCCTGTCGTCCTGGCTGCGTCATCGCCAGGCCCGGCAGCAGGCGGAGGCGCTCGAGCGCAGCCTCGGAGCCGCGCGGCTCAAGGCGCTCGAGGCGCAGCTCAGTCCCCATTTTCTCTTCAACAGCCTCAACGGCCTGCGCGGCATGATCGCCGAGAATCCCGCGCATGCGCAGGACATGGTCACGCGCCTCGCCAACATCCTTCGGCACAACCTCACCCGCGGCGCGGACACGACGACGGAAACGCTCGCCGACCAGCTCGAGATCGTGAACGACTATCTCGAGCTCGAGCGCGTGCGTTTCGACGAACGCCTGCGCACGCGCCTCGACATCGATCCGGCCACGTGGGGCTGCGCGCTGCCGGCGATGCTGCTGCAAACCCTGGTCGAGAACGCGATCAAGCACGGCATCGCGCTTCTGCCCGCCGGCGGCGAGCTGAACATCATCTCCCGGCGGATCGACGGTTTCCTCGAGTTGACCGTGGAAAACTCGGGCACGCTGCGAACCGCGCCCGCCGGCTCCACGCAGGTCGGCCTCGCCAATGCCCGCGAACGATTGCGCATGCTGCACGGCGAGCGCGCCTCGCTCGAGCTGCGCGCGTCTTCGCCGGACCGCGTGCAGGCAATCGTGCGCCTGCCGGTGTCGGCCCCTGCCGCCCCCCGTCCCGGTGAGCTTCCTTCGCGGAGCGACGACACTCCTGTGGCCGGATCCTGCATGGCCGGCGACAGGAGTGTCGCCGCTCCCGCGCCCCCTTTCCCAGACATGACAGACGCAAACCCCGCCCCTCTTTCGCTGGACGCGCAATTCGCCGCGTTCACGCGCAATCGCTTTCTCGCCATGCCGGTGACCGGGGCGTTCGTGTGGCTCGCCATCGGCATCTGCGGCTTGTTCCTGCCGACGCCCCAGGCCGCGCTCGCGATGTTCATTGGCACCGGCATGATTTTCTATCTCGCCCTCGCCGTCGCGAAACTGCTCGGCGAGGATCTCCTCGGTCGCAAGCGCAAGGGCAACCGCTTCGATCGGGTCTTTCTCGCCTCCCTTGCGATGGCCGGGTGCGTCTATGCACTCGCGATCCCCTTCTTCCTGATCGAGCCGACATCGCTCCCATTGTCCGTCGGCATCCTTACCGGGCTGATGTGGATTCCGTTTTCCGCGCTGATCCGTCACTGGGTCGGGTACCTACACGGGTTCACGCGCACAGCGATGATCGTGGCTGCCTGGTATTTGTTTCCCGCACAGCGCTTCGTCATGATCCCGGCCGTGATCGTTGCGGTCTATTTCGTCTCGATCATCGCTCTGCAGCGGCGCTGGGTCGCACTCCACTCGTGAGACCATCGACTCCACGATTTATGAACCATAAACTTGGTGATTCCCCCATTCACCCAAACCTCCGGGCGATCGCGCTGGGCCTGGCAATCGGCGCGGCGGTGGCCCTCTCCTCGCACGATGTCGCCGTCGGCACCGGAATCGGTGCCGCCGTCGCCCTTGCCTTCAGCATGCGTCGTTGCCGGCCACGCGCCCGGGGGAAACGCGGCGCGTGAAAGCCCTGATCATCGACGACGAACGCCTTGCCCGCACGGAGCTCCGGCGGTTGCTTGCCGCGCACCCGGAAGTCAACGTCGTCGGCGACGCCCGCAACGGCACGGAGGCCTTGCGCTTGATCGAGGAACTCGAGCCCGACCTGCTGTTCCTCGATATCCAGATGCCCGGCATGTCGGGCTTTGACCTGCTCTCACGGCTGGAACACCCGCCGCAGGTGATCTTCACGACCGCGTTTGACCGGCACGCGGTGCAGGCATTCGAAGCGAACGCCGTGGACTACCTCCTCAAGCCGGTGGTTCCCGCCCGGCTCGCGAGCGCCTTGCAGCGATTGCGTCCAGGGGACGGGGCCCTCGCACCCACCTTGCTCGACCGCGTCTTCGTGCGCGACGGCGAACGCTGCTGGCTGGTCAAGCTCACCGACATCAGGCTCTGCGAATCCGAGGGCAACTACACGCGCCTCTTTTTCGGAAGGGAACGCCCGCTGATTCCCCGCTCGCTCGCAGACCTCGAGGCGCGACTTGACCCCACGGTTTTCTTTCGGGCGAGCCGCCGACACATCGTCAACCTTCGCGCAATTGAAGGCGTCACCGCCGGCATTGCCGGCAATCTCGTCGTCACGCTCACCGGCGGCCACGAGGTCGAGATGTCCCGCCGTCAATCCATCCGCCTGCGCGAGGTCATGTCGCTGTAGCCCGTGCGTCCGGCACCGCGACATCCCGGCGCCGCGACCGAGCGTTCAACGGCGGCGTGACTTTTCTTCGCGACCAGGGAAAGCATCTCGCGCATCGGGCAGCGATCCACTGCGGTGTCGGCGCCCGGGGCGGGCCGCCGCAATCGCCGGCCTACCCGTCCCGGCCGGCCGCACCTCTTCGGGCACGACCGCGTCGTCCGCACGCGAGCCGAGCATGAGCCGGATCTTCAACGCCAGTCCGAGCGCCACGTCGTGCGGATCGGGCAAATACGCGATCGTCACCGGCACGTCGCCCGCATCGGTGTGCAAAACCACGCGGCGCGTGGTGTCATCACTGGCCATCGGGCGTTCGGTGACAACGGACTTCACCTGCGCAAACGACAGCTTGCCATGTCTCCTTCCAAACGCGCGCCGCCGCCACCATTCGATCATTCCGGAATCGGCATCGAGGACAAATTTCGAACGCTCGAAGAACGCCAGGGCGGCCAGCAGGCACAGGATGCCACCGCCCAAAGCGCCCCAGAACGGTTCGGGTGTCGCCGCCGGTTCGTGGAAACGCCAGGCGGCCAGCACGAGACAGGCCAGGCCGATGCCGCCAAAGACACGCGTCAATACTGCGCTGTCATGCGTGACAACGAGCCGGTGTTTGTTCTCGGACACGGCGTGCATGGGGCAAACGGCAAAGTCGGAAGCGTTCACCCTTCCTATCGTCGGCCGGCCAGCCTGGCTGAACCATGGACGCCCGGTAATTTCGAAAACCTGCCGGTGGGACGTCGGCGGTTACCCGTTTCGTGGGTGCCAGCTGAATGATTACGGCGAACCAACCGGAACGCGCGCGATCGGAAGTTCGACCGAAAAGACCGCGCCGCCCGCCGGGTCGTTGTCCACCCAGACGCGGCCGCCGTGCGCCTCGATGACGGCTTTTACCACGCTGAGGCCAAGGCCGAAACCGCGTTGCGAACGACTGCGATCACCCCGAAACAATCGCCGCCACACCATCTCCCGTTCGCCCGGCGGCACGCCCGGCCCCGTGTCACGCACGGTTATCAAAACCCGATCCGCCCGGTGGTCGGCCGCCAGATAGACGTCGCCCCCGGGCGGCGTGTACTTCACGGCGTTGTCGACGAGGTTGGCGAGCACCTGCCGCAGTCGCGTGGGGTCACCGGAGGCGAGCAGGCCGGGCGCGGGTTTCACATGAATCGCCACGCGCTTTTCCTCCGCGACAAAGTCATAGAGTTCCGCCGCATCCGTGAGCAACCGGCCGACATCGACCTCCTCGCGGTTGAGGGGCAGCACGCCGTTTTCGGCGGCCGAGACATCGAGCAGCGCGTCGAGCATCGTGCGAATCCGATCCGTCTCCTCGATGCAATCCGCCAGGGCCTCGCGCGTTTCGTGGCCGTCCGGCGGGCCCGCCAGTGCGCTTTCCGCGCCCGCCCGCAAGCGCGTGAGGGGGGTGCGCACGTCGTGGGCGACATTGTCGAGCGCCTCGCGCATGCCGCGCAACAGGGCGCTGTTGCGGTCGAGCAAGGTGTTGAACTGCGTGACCAGTTCGCCGATTTCGTCATCGCGGTTCTTCGCCGCCACCCGTGCGGAAAGGTCCCCGGTGGCGACGATGCGGCGCGCCGTATCGGCCACGTCGCGGACGGGCCGGATCAGCCACCAGGCGATCCAGGCCGCCGCGGCCGCGGCCAGCAACACGCCGATCGGTCCGGCGATCAGCATGGACCGGCGCAACGGGGCGAGCAGGATCGAGCGCAAATCCGACGTCCGCGCCACCTGGAGCAGGACCTCCGAGGGCAGTCGCCGCGAAACGATGATCAGGTCCGACTGATCGGTGATCCGGAGGCGCTGGGTTTCCGTGTGATACTCGGGCCAGGAAACCCAGTCCGGCGGAATCGGCACGACCGGAGGATGATTGAGCCATTCGTCGGGGATCTTCGCGTAGGGAACCTCCGTGCCGTGGGCGATCAAACGCACGATCAGGGCGCGAGCGTGGACGGATTCACGCTCGCGCTCGAGCTGCGCCCGCATCGCGCCGACGCCGCCGAACTCGAAGGCATTGCCATATTCCGCGGCCCGCAGCTCCAGCGCCTGGCGTTCGCGCACGTCGACCAGATCCGCGAGCCACCAATGCACAAAGATCAGCGTCGCGGCCGCGACCACGCCGAACACGAGCGCGTTGCCGATGCCCAGGCGCAGCGCCAGCGACCGGTGCAACCGGATGTCAGGCCTTAAAGACATAACCGACACCGCGCACGGTCTCGATGCGCTTGTGGTCGGGATCGACCTTGGCCCGCAGCCGGTGCACGAGCACGTCGACCACGTTGGTCTGCGGATCGAAGCTGTAATCCCACACGTGCTCGAGAATCATGGTCTTGGTGACGGCGCGGCCGGCGTTCTTGAGCAGGAAGGCCAGCAACGTGAACTCGCGCGGCTGCAATTCCACGAACGCGCCGCCGACCTTCACTTCCCGGGTGACGAGATCCAGTTCCACATCCCCGGCCACCAGTCGCGTGGCTTCGGGCGCGCGGGTCGCCCGACGGATCAGCGCCTGGACCCGCGCGAGCAATTCGGAAAACGCGAACGGCTTGGTCAGGTAATCGTCCCCGCCGGCCTGCAGGCCCTTGACGCGGTCGTCGACCGAACCGCGCGCGCTCAGGAAGAGCACCGGCAGCACGTTGCGCTGCGCACGCAGTCGCTTGACCAGGCTCAGTCCGTCGAGCTTCGGCAGCATGATGTCCACCACGGCGGCGTCGAACTGGGTCGTGCCGACGAACATCAGGGCTTCATCGCCATCGCGGGCGAGATCCACGGCATAGCCGTGCTGCTTGAAACCGCCGGCCACGAACGAGCCGATCTTCTCATCGTCTTCAACCACGAGGATGCGCACGTTCACGAGATTGGGCGAAACCCGGGGCGCCGTCGACGCGGGAACGCAGGGACGGCCGGGACCGTTCGAGAGGTCGGCGTTCATCTTTCGGATCCGGCCCGCTTCCCGACCGAAGTGGACGGCGGTCTCGCCTCCGGGGCTCTCGGGGCGGGCCCACGTTTTCGATCAGGCGCGGCAGGAATCGCCGCCGGAGTGAAAGCGAGACCGGACATTTTTGGCTCCCGAAAAAGAGAAGGGCCCGCGCGCCTCCCCGAAAAACTGGCGCGCGGGCCCGCTACTATCTCTCTGCACAGAACCCCGAACTAAAGTTGTCTCACGAACCCTCGGTTACGGTTAACCCCTGAACTGAAACTGACCCTTCGACGACGTCAGCGGTCCGTCTCATCGACCACGATGAAGTGCGTGCCCCCGCGACTCCACAAGCGCAGCAGCGTTTTGCGATCGTTGGAGCGTTCCGTCATCTCGACCGCATCGGCCGCGGACTTCACCGGCTTGGTGTCGATCTCCATGATCACGTCGCCGGGCGCCAGGCCGGCCTCGGCGGCTGCCGAACCGGGCTCGACCTCGACCACGATCGCGCCCTGCACGCGGGCGGGAACCTCGAACTCGCTGCGCGTCTCCGGAGTGAGGTCCGCCACGTGCACGCCATGGAGAACGTCGTTTTCCTTGTCGGCCTTTTCATTCGCGGCGAGCTTCTCGTCTCCCGGCAGTTCGCCCACCGTGACGGTGACTTCCTTGTCCTGGCCGTCGCGCACGACGTGCAGCTTGACGTCCGTGCCGGGAGGTGTGCCGGCGACGGCGATACGAAAACGGTCCTGGCTCTCGATCGGCGCGCCGTTGAACCCGACGATCACGTCCTCGGATTTGAGACCCGCCTTTTCCGCCGGGCTGTCCGGCGTGACATCGGAGACGATCACGCCCTTCTGGTCCTTGATCTTGAACTCGTCGGCGAGATCACGCGTGAGCGGCTGGATCATCACGCCGAGGAAGCCGCGCGTCACCTTCCCGTATTGGACGAGACTGTTCATCACCGACCGGGCGAGATCCGCAGGGATGGCGAAGCCGATGCCCTGGAAACCGCCACTGCGCGAGAAGATCGCCGTGTTGATGCCGATCAGCCGGCCGCGCACATCGACCAGCGCGCCCCCCGAATTGCCCGGGTTGATTGCCGCGTCCGTCTGGATGAAGTCCTGATAATCGACACCGAGCTCACGGGAGGTGCGCCCCGTGCCGCTGACGATCCCGGCGGTCACGGTCTTGCCGATGCCGAAGGGATTCCCGACTGCGAGCACGCGATCCCCCACCTCGACGTCGTCACTGTCGGCAAACGTGATCGCGGGCAGGTTTTGCTCGTCGACCTTGATCACCGCGATATCGGTCTTCGCATCCGCGCCCACCACCGTGGCGGAAATGTCGCGACCGTCGCCGAGGGTCACCGTGACCTTGTCGGCGCCGTCAATCACGTGATTGTTCGTCAGAATATAGCCGTCGGAGCTGACGATCACGCCGGAACCGAGACCCTCCCGCGGCGGTTGACGATACATGCGCCGCTCGTGGTTGCTCTGGGGAGCATCCGGGCCGAAGAACCAGCGAAACATCGGATCCTCGAAGGGAGAATTCACCGGGCCCTCGACGTTCTTGCCGCTTTCGCGCACCACCACCTTCACGACGCTGGGCGTGACATGCTTGACGATGGGAGCATACGACAGATCGCTGCCTTCGCTGCGCGTGAGTGCCGTCGCGTCCACCTTGACGTTGACCATCGGATGCTCGGCGTTGTCGTTGTGGCCCGCGGCGAGGGCGATGATCGAGCCACCGGACAGACCGGCGGCGAGGGCGAAGACCAGGGGACGGAGAAACTTTCGATTGCGTGGCTGCATGCTGATGATGGCTGGGAGCCGGATTCTTGTTGTTTTGTGCCGCAACCATACACGCGCTCTCTAACGCCGGGCTTTCGTGCGGCTTACAGAATTGAAAGAATGATCCCCGCACGGCACCGCCGTCCTCGGTCGTGATGCATTGACCCGTGCCGCGCATCGCGGCGAAGGCAAGGAGAGCATTGGAGACGACGAGCGAAATGCTCATGCCGCGCGATCCAATCGTCAGTCCCGCCCGCCGAGACTGGGGTGGCTGACGGGATTTGAACCCGCGACCCCCAGATCCACAATCTGGTGCTCTAACCAACTGAGCTACAACCACCGTCAGACTGACAGCTAGTCCGCAAACTCCCGGCCGGGTTCTCGCCTGTCAACGGCAAATTTCCGCAGGCCCAACCGTGTGTTTCAGTTCAATTCTGAACCATGGGCTTGCCCGCGGCGTTGAGTGCGGTCGCCGCAGACGCTGACGCCCGGGTGACCAGCACGTCGTACGGCCGGCGATGGACTCGCGACGCAACGCCACGCCCGTGCGCGGACAACGTCCGCCGTTCTCCCAACGGTGGTTGAACAACCACGTATCGGGGATCCGCATGTTCAGATCCGGCGGCAGATCGTTTCCGCGACCGGCGATGGTTTTCAACGCGAGACGCGCCACGCGCCGGGATTCGCGCCAGAGCGCAAGAATTTCCTCCGGACGCAGCGATCCCGCGGGTTGCCGCGGATGGATCGCCGCCCGCCACAGGATCTCGTCGGCCATCCAATTGCCGATCCCCGGGAACTGCTCCTGCTGCAACAGCACCGCCTTGATCGGCGCGCGGGCGTGACGGCGCAAAAAGGTCGCGACCGCCGCACGGGAAAACGCGCGCGACAAAATTGCGGGCGCAATTTCCGACCACCATGCCGGCGGCTCGCGGCCACGATTCACGCCCACGTCTCCGAACATCCGGGGATCAGTGAAAACCAGGGTGTGCTGGGAAACCGCCAGCACAAGGTGATCGTGCCGACCGGGTTGATACGAAGCCCGCTCCACCCGCAATTCGCCGCTCATTCCCAGATGCACGCCCAACCACACGTCGCCGGAGAAACGAAAGCACATCTGCTTGGCCGCCGCCGCCGACTCCAGGTAACGCGCGCCACGCAGCCAGCGCCGGACCTTTGCCGCCTCGTGCGGCGATGCGAACACCCGCGCGTACGGATGCAGGCTCACCTGCTCGATCACCCGGCCCTTGAGGGCGGAATCCCAGCGCTTCCGGTAAAACTCAACCTCCGCCAGTTCGGGCATGCGCGGCAGTCAACCGTCGACCGCGTCCCACTCAAGCGCATCCGCCAGTCGCACATCATCCCTCCACCGGCAAAGTTCCAGCTGCAAGGGCCGCCCGATCAGGGTAGCACCCAGTCGTGGTGGTATTTTGAAAGCAGCCGGGCGCGAGCGGCCGTTACCTGCACGACGTCCTCGATCCGGCAGCCGCCGAGGCCGGGATAGTAGAGTCCGGGCTCGACGGTCACGACGGCGCCGCGGCGCAGACGCTGGTCGACGCGACTGATGCGCGGTGGTTCGTGGATCTCCAAACCCACGCCGTGCCCGGTCCCGTGAATAAAGCCGATCCAGCCACCCGCTTCCTTGCGCGTTTCGTAGCCGGCCTCGCGGAACCGGTTGTTGATCGCTTCATGGATCCGGCGTCCATGGGCGCGGGCGCGCACGGATTGCAGGCCGAGTTTTTGCCCGGCCTGCACCGTCGCGACAAGTTTTGCCTGTGCGTCCGTCGGCGTCCCCTTGAGAAACGTGCGCGTCATGTCCCCGAAGTAACCCGTCGCGGTGATCCGCGGAAAGACGTCGACGATGATCAGTTGACCGGCGCGCAACGGACCATGTCCCCGGCAGTGGGGGTCGCACGCCTGGTCCCCACCCGCCACGATGGTGCCGATGGCATGACCGCCTCCGCGCAGGCAGGCGATGTCAACCGCTTCACGCACCCGCTCGCTGGTGAGCGCCCGGCCTTCAAACCAGAGACGATCGCGGCGGACTTCGGAGCGGCGCAGGACGTCCTCGGCGGCAGCCAGGCCGAGTGCGCTGCAGCGGTTTCCCGCGATCACCGCACGAGCCTCCTGCTCGGATTTCGTCTCCCGCTCGGGAAAGAGCGGGCCCTCGGCCGGTTCGATGCGCAGCCCGAGGCGCTGCAAGCGATTCGCCAGGCCCAGGGGAAACGTCGACGAAACCTGAAATGCCCGCACGCGAAACGCGCGGGCGAGGGTCACAATGACTTCGGCGTTGCCGACGGTCGTGACGTGCAGCCGCTCTTTCGCCCGTTCGTGCCATTCCTCGATCGGCAGCACTTCGTCGAACGTCGACTCGCGCAACGCGCGGCCGTACTCGAGCGCGTTGAGTGCGGCGATTTTTCTGCGGCCGATCCGCATCGCGATGAATGGATCGGGCACACTGAAGCCACCAAAGTACAGCTGGTCCGCATCCGCCTCGGAGGCGGCATACAGGAGCAGCGCCGGAGCGGAAACACGGGAGGAACGACGAGAGGCCATGGCACGGATCAAGCGCGGGTGATGAAAAAAAGCACGCGCTTTTCCCCCCGAACAGGCTGCAAAACAATCTTGCGCCCCGGCCTCAGCCGGGAGAAACGGCCGCATGGTTTCGGTGCATCATTCCGGTTGGGCGGCCAAGGCAGGTGCGGCGCTCGTGGTCCTGTTGGTCGCGCTCGGTGGTGGATGCAGCCGAGGTGCTCATTCCGCAGCGAGCACCCACCTGGAGAAGGTGCTCGGCCCCGAACATCTCTTTCCGATCAACGTGGGCGGGCACAGCGTCAAGCTGCGCCTGGCCGTGCACGAAAGTGAACGTCAGCACGGCCTGATGAATGTGACGACGATGCCCGCGGACGAGGGCATGCTCTTCGTCTGGGCAAAGCCGCAGGCGATGAGCTTCTACATGCGGAACACGAGACTGCCGCTCGACATCGGCTATTTCGATGGGAACGGCGTGTTGCGGGAGATCTATCCGATGTATCCCGGGGTCGAGGATTCGGTCCAGTCGCATCGCCAGGATCTGCAATTGGCGCTGGAAATGAACCAGGGCTGGTATCTCCGCCACGAGGTGAAACCGGACGCGACGATCGACCTCACGGGGGTGCGCGCGGCGTTGCACGCACGCGGCTACGATCCGGAAAAATACTTTCCGGAAAAGTAATCGGCTGTCCCCCAGCCGACCGCGACCGCGCGGGGACACGCGACCTCCCGCAAGTCCCGATTCGAGCGAAACCGTCGTGACCCCGCACCAGGTGAGCTGATCAGCGGCGGGCGCGTTTCTTTCGGGCGGCGGCCGCCGGCTTCTTCCCGCGGGCCGGCTTCTTCTTCGCAGGCGCGGACCGTTTCTTCGCCGACCGCACCGCCTTCCTTTTCGCCGGCCGGACGATCAGGCTTTCACCCGTCATCTCGACCGGTTGGGGAAGACCCATCAGCTCGAGAATGGTCGGCGCGAGGTCGGCGAGGCGGCCGCGCTTGCGCAGCGTAAGTTTTTCGCACCCCTTCCCCACTGTGTAGACCTCGACCCGGTTGAGCGTGTGCGCGGTATGGGGACCGTTGGTGACGGGGTCCCACATCTGTTCCGCGTTGCCGTGATCGGCGCAAACGACGGCGCGCCCTCCCATTTGCAGGATCGCCTCGAGCAACACGCCCGTGCCAAGATCGGTGGCTTCGACGGCACGCGTCGCGGCCGGAAGGGAACCGGTATGTCCAACCATATCGGGGTTGGCGTAGTTCACGACGAACAGGTGGTATTTGCCCGACAGGATCGCGGCACGCGCAGCCACGGTGATACCCATCGACGCCATGTCGGGCGCAAGGTCGTAGGTCCCGACCTTGGGACTTGCAGCGAGGCCACGCTCCTCCCCCGGAAACGGCTCCTCGCGGTAATCGTTGAAGAAAAACGTGACGTGCGGATACTTCTCCGTTTCGGCACAGCGAAATTGTTTGAGACCGAGATCCGCGATGTAGTGACCGAGGATGTTCACCATCTTCGCGGGCTTTTGCAGGATGGTCTCGATCGGCAGGCCCTTCTGGTACTGCGTGAGGCCGGCGAAAAAGAGATCGAGCCTGGGACCGCGGTCGAAGGCGTCAAAGCCGTCTTCACAGAAGGCACGACACAACTCACGCGGACGGTCGCCGCGAAAGTTGAAGAACACCACGCTGTCGCCATCGGCGATCGTCGCGACCGGCTTGCCCTCGGCATCCGTGACCCAGGTGGGCACGACGAACTCGTCCCCCTTTTGCGATTCGTTGGTCGGATGGTCGTAGTAGTGTTGCACGGCATCAACGGCAGTCGTGCCGGTGGCGTCGGCCTGGCGGCCAACCAGCATGTCGTAGGCGCGACTGACGCGCTCCCAGCGGTTGTCGCGGTCCATCGCGTAAAAGCGTCCGCAGACGCTGGCGATGCGACCCACGCCAAGTTCACGCAGCCTCGCCTCGAGTTGCCGGATGAACCCGAGACCGCTGGAGGGCGGCGTGTCCCGCCCGTCCATCAGCGCGTGGACAAAGACGTCCGTCACGCCGGCGTCCTTCGCGAGCCCGACCAGACCGTAGAGATGTTCGAGCAGGCTGTGCACTCCCGCATCCGACGCGAGCCCGATGAAATGCAGGCGCGAACCGCGTTGCTTGACGCGATCAAGCGCGGCCTGCCAGGTGGGATTGGCGGCGAGTGCGCCGTTTGCCAGCTCCTTCGTGATGCGCACGATCTCCTGGTCGACGATGCGGCCAGCGCCGATGTTCTGATGGCCGACCTCGCTGTTGCCCATGACGCCGGCCGGCACGCCGACGTCGAGGCCCGAGGCGGCCACGAGGGTGCGCGGCCAGTTTTTGCGCAACCAGGCGTCGCAGGGCGTGCGCGCCTGCTTGACGGCATTGGTGGCATCCTGGGCGCGGTCGGGATTGAAGCCCCAACCATCGCGGATCACGAGCAGCACGGGCGTGACAGCGGCTTTCTTCTTCATGGCAATATGTCCGACAAGACCGCGCCACCCCGGGACCTACGCAAGCCAGCAATGAAGCCAACCGGTGTTCAGGGGCCGTAAAAACCAACGCTGCCGCTTGAGGTTCGGTCGTTTTTCCTCGATCAAATGGGGGTCGGGCGTTGCTGGCCCGATGCTTGCTTAGACTACCCCCGCCCGCATCAAACTCCAGCCGAGCGATGACCTTGATCATCCGAGATGAGCTCACCGGTCCTCCGACGTGGTTCAGTTCGTTCCGCGACCTGACGCTCTTCTGCCACGTCTTCCTGCACGTGGACACGGTGATCGAATCCGAGCACGTCGACCTCTACTATCGCTGGCTGAAGCTGCGGGGAGGAATGGATTTCGTGGACGATTTCGTGCGTCCGGGAGTGGAGGATGGAGTGCGACTGGACGTCGAGCCCAACTATCCCCGCACCATCGTGACTGATCGGATCATACCGGAAAACACGCCTACGCTGATCAATCGGATCAAGTTCGCCTCCTCGCTGTAGGCGAACCCCCGATCGGGGGACTCGCTCCGTGTTCTCCTTATCATCGGTGGTCCACAGTGGTGGACCCTCGGGAAACACAGCCCCCGACACCTGCCCACGGCCTTGGTTTTGGCGTCGCATGAATCTCGGAACCAGGTCCCGCCCGCCAGATTGATGATACGGCCGTATCATCAATCTGGCGGGTCATTTGGAACGCCAAAACAAAAGGCCCTGACACCCGCCGCCAAAAAGGCCCTCTCCCCTTGACACCCCCCCGGGGCAGAACAGTATCGCGCGCTTCATTTTGCGGCCCTCTTTGACTGTGGCGCAGGACCAAAAAGACTCCCTCAACCTTCCGCGAACCGACTTCCCGATGCGTGCAAACGCGGTCGCGCGGGAGCCGCAGCGACTCGCGTTCTGGGACAAGCTGCAGGTCTACGAAAAAGCGATGCAACACAACGAGGGTGGACCGCAGTTCGTGTTGCACGACGGGCCCCCGTTCACCAGTGGCCATGCCCACATCGGCACGGCGATGAACAAGGTCCTAAAAGACATCGTGGTGCGCTATAAACTGGCGCGCGGTTTTCGAACCCCGTTCATTCCCGGCTGGGACTGTCACGGCCTGCCGATCGAAGCCCGGGTGACGAGCCAGCTGCGCGCCGAAGGCCGGACGCTGCCGACCCCGGAGCTGCGCGAAGCCTGCGCGAGTTTTGCGGCCGATCACATTGAAAAGATGCGGGCGCAATTCCAACGCTTCGGTGCGCTTGGTTATTGGGACAAGGAATACCGCACGATGGCGCCGGCGTACGAAGCGGAAGTGTTGCGCACGTTCGCCGCCTTTGTCGAAAACGGGCTGGTTTATCGCAGCAAGAAGCCGGTCTACTGGTCGATCCCCTGCGAGACGGCGCTGGCCGAGGCCGAGATCGAATACAAGGACCACGTCAGCCCGTCGATCTGGGTGAAGTTTCCGGTGACGCACCCCGCGGCGCTCGGCGCGCGCGGCCCCTTGGACGTCGTCATCTGGACGACCACGCCCTGGACGCTCCCGGCCAATCTCGCGGTCGCCGTCCATCCCGATCTCGATTACGCCGTCGTGCATACGGGCGAACATCGCTATCTCGTGGCTGCGGCGATGGCGGAGCGTTTTGCCGCGGACTGCGATCTCGCCGCGCTTGAAATCGAGCAGACGATGAGGGGCAGCGAACTCGAGGAGGTCGAGACGCGGCATCCGTTCATCGACCGGCCGAGCCCGATCGTGCTCGCGAACTACGTGACCACCGAAAGCGGCACCGGCTGCGTGCACACCGCGCCGGGCCACGGTCTGGAAGATTACCAGACCGGACAAAAATACGGGCTGGAGGTCTACAGCCCGCTGGACGACCAGGGGCGCTACGTGGCCGACGACCGGGTGCCGGAGGAACTCGTTGGCGTGGCGGTGCTCGAGACCAGAGGCGTGTCGCCCGCGAATGAGGCAGTGCTGAAGTTGCTCCGCGCCCGCGGCGCCCTCCTGCAAGAGAAACAGTACACGCACAGCTACCCGCATTGCTGGCGCTCGAAGACGCCGGTCATTTTTCGTGCGCTCGACCAATGGTTCATCTCGGTCGATCATCACAATCTTCGCCACAAGGCGCTGGCGGCGATCGGTGACGTCACGTGGATTCCCGCTCTCGGGGAAAACCGCATCCGCGCCGCGGTTGAGGGCAAGCCCGACTGGTGCATCAGCCGCCAGCGGCAATGGGGCTTGCCGATCCCGGTCTTCTATGGCGAGGACGGCCGCGCCTACGTCGACCCCGGAGTGATCCGCGCGCTGGCCGACAAGGTTGCCGTCCAGGGGTCGAATCTTTGGTTTCGCGAATCAGCCGAGACGTTGCTGGATGGGCGTCGCGCTGCCGGCATCGTGGTTGGGGCGTCGCCTCGACAAGGGAACGGACACCCTCGACGTTTGGATCGAATCCGGTTCGAGTCACCTTGCCGTACTCAAGCAACGCGACCCCGCGTGGTGGCCGGCCGATCTCTACCTGGAAGGCAGCGACCAACACCGCGGCTGGTTCCAGTCGTCGTTGTGGACCAGCATGGTCACGCAAGGCCGTCCGCCGTATCGAACGATCCTGACGCACGGTTTTGTGGTTGGTCAGGACGGTCGCAAAATCAGCAAGAGCGACGGCAAACCCCAAAACGCCGACGACTACGTCAAGAAATGGGGCGCGGACGTCATCCGGCTGTGGGTGGCCTCGACCGATTTTCGTTACGATATCCCGATGTCGGACGAGATTCTGGGCCACATCGCCGAATCGTATCGCCAGTTGCGCAACACGCTCCGGTTCCAGATCTCGAACCTGTTTGATTTTGACCTCGGCCGCGACGCCGTCGCCGACGATGCGCTCGACCTCATCGACCGCTGGGCCCTGACCAAGACCGCGGAACTCGTCGAACAGGCGGCCACGGCCTACGATGCCTGCGAGTTTCACCGCGTCTATCAGCTCTGCACCAACTTCTCGAAGGTCACCCTTTCGCAGCAGTATCACGATGTCCTCAAGGACCGCCTCTACACGCTGGCGCCGGGCGCCCACCTGCGCCGCTCATCGCAGACCGCCCTTTGCCATTGTTTTCGTGCGCTCGTCCGGGTGCTCGGTCCCGTGCTGGCGTTCACCAGCGACGAAGCCTGGGCGCATCTGGTCGCGCGGACCGACTTCACGGAAAACGTCCTGCTGCTTCAGGGCTGGCCGACCGAGTCGTCCGGCTGGCTGGACCGCGCCCTCGGCAACGAAGTGGATCATCTCTTTCGTTTGCGTGACCGGGTGAATGAAAAGATTGAGGCGGAGCGCCAATCCGGTAACATTGGCAAATCGCTGGAAGCCGCCGTCACCCTGCGCGGGCCAGCAAGTCATCCCGACATTCAGCTCGCCCTCAAGAATCGCGACGCCCTCGCGGAAATCTTCATCGTTTCCCAGGTTCACCTGCAATCCGCCGATCACGGCGAACTCCTCATCCACGTCGCTCGTGCCGCGGGCGGCCGCTGCCCGCGCTGCTGGCGCTGGCTCGAAGAACTCTCGGGCGGAGCCGAAAACACCACCCTTTGTCCGCGCTGCATCGACGCGCTGCGCGATCGTTAACCACCCCAAAATCCCGTACCCCCAATGGGAAAAAAGAAGAAGTCGTCCACCAACCGCAAACCTCCGGCCAAATCAAAGGCGCGAGCCCGGACCCGGTCCGCTCCAAAACCGGTCAAGAAGGCCGCACCCAAGCCGAGGACAACCAAGCAAGCGCACAAACGTCCCGTGGTAAAGAAACCAAGCAGATCTCCCGCCAGCAGCAAAGGCGCCAAACCCGCCGCTGCATCTCACTCCACCGCTGGCTCCAAGTCCCATGCGTCAGCCAAGGAGACACCGGCAACTTCCGCGAACGACGCGACGGCACGCCTTTCGCCCGACGAGCTGCGCCGGCAACTCGTCGCGAAGGCGAAGTCCCGCACCAAGTCGCAGCGCGCGGTCGCCTTCACCCTGGACGACGTCCGCGGTGAACTCGCCAAAGCGCACCCGTCCCGCAAGGACAGCTCCGACAAAGGCAAGGCCGAGGCCACCGCAAAGGCCGTGCCCAACCACGGCAAGCGGGTCGTCACCGACATCAAGCCAACGCATCGCCGCTTTGGCGCCGCCTCGCTGGCGGACATCCTCGGCTACAATCCCGCCGCCGACGAGAAGCCGGAGAACGAGGAGGCATCGATCGACAAGAAGTTTCTCCGCTTCTACAAGCTGCTCGTGCAGCTGCGCGATCACGTGAAGTCCGGCCTCGCCCTCCACGCCGAAGACACGCTCAAGCGCTCCAGTCGCGAGGACGCCGGCGACCTGTCGGGCTACGGCCAGCATATGGCCGATGCGGGCACCGACGCGTTCGACCGCGATTTTGCGCTCAGTCTCGTGTCCAACGAACAGGAGGCGCTTTTCGAAATTGAAGAGGCGATCAAGCGCATCAAGAACGGCACCTACGGCGTCTGCGAGCTGACCGGCAAGCCGATCGCGAAGGAACGCCTGCTCGCGGTGCCGTTCGCCCGTTACTCGGTCGAGAGCCAGGCCCAGGTCGAGAAAACCCGCCGCCGGACGTCGCAGCGCGCGGGCCTCTTCGGCGATGCTGCCGGCGAGGAAGGCGCAAAAATCTCGGAAGAAGACAGCGATTGACTCGCGTGCCGCCCCCGGCCGCAAGCTCCCGCAGTTATGGCGCCCGCCTCCGCGCGTATCGCTGGCTGCTGGGATTGGCCGTGTGCGTGTTCGTGGTCGATCAGCTGACGAAGGTCTGGATCAACCACACCCTGCCACCGGAGACGATTTATCCCTACGGCAGCATCACGATCATCCCGGGCTTTTTCCACCTCGTGCACGTCGGCAACACCGGCGCGGCCTGGAGCCTGTTCACGGGCAAAAGCCTGTGGCTGGCGGCGCTCGCGATCATCACGCTGGTCGCGATCTTCGTTTTTCGCCGTCACCTCGAGCTTACGCGCCCCACCGTACAGGTGAGCTTCGGCCTCCTGTGTGGCGGCATCGCCGGCAACCTCGTCGACCGCCTGGTGCATGGTTACGTGATCGATTTCCTGCTGTTCCAGTTCGGCAACTACGAATTCCCGGTGTTCAACGTCGCCGATACCGCGATCTGCGTCGGTGTCGGACTGTACCTGCTCCACTCGTTTCGCGCGCCGCAAACGGAAGGCACGCATCGGCCGGACCATCCGCCGGCGCGTTAGTTAGCCTGGACATTTCAGGGTTTCGGCCAGGCTTTCGCCGAGGCTCAAGCGCAGCTACAAGCAGCCGCGTCGGCATCCATTCCCCTGCCGCCGGTCGTCTCCATGCAAAGTAGCGCATGCCTGGAACCGACGAATCGAGACGTTTCGGGACTTCGCGACCGCGGCCCGGAGCGCGTCGCTCCGGGCCGCTTTCACGCCTCTCGCAGCCGGTTGCTCTGCAATTCCTCGAGGAAGGACTCGTAAGTGCGATGCACCCCGTCCTGGATTCCAGTCGTTGCCTGCCAGCCGAGCGCCGCGAGGCGCGAGACATCCATCAGCTTGCGCGGCGTGCCATCAGGTTGCGCCGGATCGAAAACGATCCGACCGGCATAGCCGACGATGCGGCTGACCAGCTCTGCGAGTTCCTTGATCGAAAGATCCGTCCCCGTGCCCACATTAATCCAGTCCGGCGGGTTCTTGAGCTGGAGCAAAAAGACCACAGCCTTCGCAAGATCGTCCACATGCAGAAACTCACGCTTCGGCGTACCCGTTCCCCAGATCACCACTTCGGACGCGCCTGACACCTTCGCCTCGTGGAAACGCCGGATCAATGCCGGCAGGACATGCGAATTGCGCAGGTGGTAGTTGTCGCCCGGACCATACAGGTTGGTCGGCATGGCGGAATGAAACAATACGCCATACTGCTTGCGGTAAGTGCTGGCACAGCTTCAGGCCGGCAATCTTGGCGATCGCGTAGGCCTCGTTGGTCGGCTCGAGCGGCCCGGTGAGCAGGCAGTCCTCCGCCATCGGTTGCGGCGCCAGTTTCGGATAGATGCACGAGCTGCCGAGAAAGAGAAATCGCGCCACGCCCGAACGATGGGCGGCCTCGATGCTGTGAAGGGCGATGGCGAGATTGTCGCGGATGAAATCCGCGGAGAACGCGTCGTTCGCATGGATCCCTCCCACCCTCGCCGCCGCCATGATCACGACTTCAGGCCGATGTTGCTCGAACCATTTCCGGGTGGCGCCCTGGTCGAGCAGGTCGAGCTCTGCGCGCGACGGCGTCAGCAGGTCGGCAAAGCCGTCGGCGCGCAGGCGCCGCACGATCGCCGAACCCACCATGCCGCGGTGACCCGCGACATAGATCCGCGCATCCGCGTTCATTGATAGGTGGGCGGCGCGTACGGCGTCTTGAGCGCGGCCACGGCCTTCTCGTGTTCGGCAAGCTTCAAGTCGTGTTCGACCATGATGCGCACGAGGTCCTTGAAACGCACCTTGGGCTCCCAGCCGAGCTGGCGTTTCGCCTTCGCGGGATCCCCGATGAGAAGGTCGACCTCCGCCGGACGCTCATAGCGCTCGTCGTGGCGCACGTGTTTTTCCCAATCCAAGCCGAGCAGGTCGAACGCCTCCTGGCAGAATTCACGCACACTGATGCGTCTCGTTCGTCGCCACCACGTAATCGTCAGGATTGTCCTGCTGCAGCATCAGCCACATCATCTCGACGTACTCCTTGGCGTAGCCCCAGTCGCGACGCGCGTCGAGATTGCCGAGGTGCAGGTCCTGTCCTGCAGGCCGACCTTGATGCGCGTGGCCGCCCGGGTGATCTTGCGCGTCACAAAGGTCTCGCCGCGCCGCTCGCTCTCGTGATTGAAGAGGATGCCGTTGCTCGCATGCAACCCGTAGGACTCGCGGTAGTTCACCGTCAGCCAATACGCAAATACCTTTGCGCAACCATAGGGCGAACGCGGCCAGAACGGCGTCGTCTCGGTCTGCGGCACCTCCCGCACCTTGCCGAACATCTCCGAGGACGACGCCTGGTAATAACAGCACCTTCTTCACCAGGCCCGCTTCGCGGATCGACTCGAGGATGCGGATGGCCCCAACGCCGCAAACGTCGCCCGTGTACTCGGGAACATCGAAGGAAACGCGAACATGACTCTGCGCGCCAAGATTGTAGATTTCATCCGGCTGCAATTGATAAAGCAGCTTCACCATCTGCACGGAATCCGCGAGATCCCCGTAATGCAGGAAAAGGCGCACGCCGTTGACGTGCGGATCGCGGTAAAGGTGGTCGATCCGGCTGGTGTTGAAGGTGGAGGCGCGGCGAATCACGCCATGCACCTCGTAGCCCTTGGCCAGCAGCAGCTCGGCCAGATAGGAACCGTCCTGACCGGTGATGCCGGTGATCAGCGCTTTCTTCATGATAATCCCGCAGCGGAGTAGATTTGCCTGCGCTGCTGCGCAATCCTTTCCTGTCCCATTGCCCCGGAATTCCGGTTTCAGCCGCATCATGTTCGTCATCCTCATCGCTGTCGTCTCCCTCGACGGTCGCATCACGCGCCGGGGTGAATCCGGCCCGGGTTTTGCCTCGCCGGAGGACCAGCAATGGTTTCCACACGCACTGCGCGAATTTGACTGCGCGGTGATGGGCCGCGCGACCTGGGACACCGCCCGCGAACAAGTCATCGCGGAAACCGGCCGACGAAGGCTGCGCATCGTCATGACACGCAACCCGGCCGCCCATGCCATCGATGCGGCAGCGGACTTGGTCGAATTCACGAGCGCAACGCCGTCGGCGATCGTGGCCGACTTGCGAGCGCGGGGGTTGCGCAAGTGCGCCCTGCTCGGCGGCGGTCAGATCTACGGAGCGTTTCTCGATGCGGGCGTGGTCGACGGTCTGTGGCTGACGGTCGAACCCGTCATCGTCGGTGGCGGCACGCCGCTGGCGGATGGCGCGCTCGCCGGTTCCGGTGCGCGCTTCGCCCTCGAGGAAATGCGACTGCTCGCCCCGTCCACCCTCTTGCTCAATTACCGTCGATCAGACGGACGGCCACTGCGCCTGCCGCCGCCATGAGCCGCAAATATGGTTTCTGGTTCTATGTCGGCTACGTGTTCGTCTGGGCGCTGGCCATCACCGCCGGAGCCACGATCGTCGGAGCCATCGCCTTTCCCATCCTCGGCAAGCTCGGCGGCTCGGATCTCACGATCGGCAAACTTGCCCTGAACGGTGCTCGCTACCTCGCGCAATGGACCGGCGAAGTATGGGCGATCGGCACCGCACTCGTGTTGGCATTCAACCACGCCTACCACCATCGCCGCACCCCCAACGCGAAACGCGACGATCACTCGTGAGGTTCCCGGGCATTCGCCGCCGGGATCGGATCCGCACCATCTGCGTCTGCTCGTCGGCCGAGACGCTCCCGCTTGATGGTGAACGCGGGTTGTCGCTGCTCCCGGGCGATCACGGCGCAATGTCGGACAATCCGTTCCAGCGTCGCGGCAACTTCGCTGAACGCCAGCGCGAGTGCCGGCGGAACTTCGCGCCGTGAGAGGCGTTCCGTCACGGCATGCTTCACCGGTGCGCCTTCGGCGCGGAAACGATTGCGCGCCGCGAGGGTCTGCCAGCTCGGCTCGTCGAAGCCCATGTCTTCACTTATGAATGACGCCCGGGCGCATTCGACGACCGCGAGCGCCCGGGCTCCGAGCAGCCCCAGGTCATCGCGCAGCGGTTCATTCGCGAGCAGTTCCGGATGCGCCACGGTCAATTCCGCGAGGCGATCGACGTGATCGCCGATGCGTTCCAGTTCCACCGCGCAGCGATTCAGGGCCTGCGCGAGCAGCGCCTGACGATGGGTAAGGGCGGCACGGGCGAGATTCGCGAGGTAGCTTTGCAGTGAAGCCTTGATTTCATTGATCGAACGTTCGTTCTGGCGCACCCGCCGCCCGTCCAGGCGGCGGTCCGGCCGTCGCCAGGTCTCCAGCACGAGGCGAAAACTCTCGATCGCCAGCGTCGCACATCGGGCCGATTCCCGCAACGTCGCCAGCAAGGCATCCTCCGGCAGGGCTCGCAAAACCGGGTTCAGATGGCTCATCGGGGGCGTGGGCTGACCGGCCCATAGCCCCCGGCGGATCAATGACGCCAGCCGTGGTGTGAACGGCAGCAGGCACACGGCCGCGACCAGCATGATGAATGTGTGGGTGTTCGCCGTCTGGTGCACGACATCCGCCGTCGTGTCCTGCAGCAGCGGCACGAAAACGTGCGCCAGCCCGACGCCCATGGTGACGTTACCGATATTGAACAGGAGGTTGGCGACCGCCGCCCGGCGCGCCTCGGCCGAGGTTCCCGCGGAGGCCACCAGCGCCGTGCTGCTCGTGCCAATGTGGGCGCCAAGCACGATCGGGTACGTCTGCCACAGCGACGTGAATACACCCGTTCCGGCGAGCACGAACGTCAGCCCGATCACCGCGCCACTGCTTTGCACCACCGCCGTGATGGCCGCCCCCATCGCCACCCCGGTCAACATGCCCCACACCGTGGAGCCATTGACATGCGCCAGCACGGGCGCGAGGGCCGAGCGGTACGGCACGATGGCGTCGCCCGTGAGTTTCATGCCGAAGAACAGCAGGCCGAATCCGAGAACGGCCTGACCGATGAGACGCCAGCGGCCTCCGGGCATGGCCAGGTAAAGCGCACCGCCGACGGCGATGGCGACGAGGGCATAGTCGGTCAGATGAATGGAGATGAGCTGCATCGACAGGGTTGTGCCGACGTTGGCGCCGAAGATCACCGGCAGCGCAGCCGCAAGCGAAAGCAGGCCGGCGTTGATGAACCCAACCGTCATCACGGTCGCGGCGCCGCTGTGTGCAAGAAATCCGACCGAGGCGCCGAGCAGCAGCCCGCGCGGTCGCGAAGCGGTGGCCGCGGTCAGCATTGTGCGCAATCGCTCGCCCGCGACCGTGCGTAGCGCGAGGGAGAGCCATTGCATGCCGACCAGAAACAGCACGACACCTCCAAGCACCTGCGCGATCACCAACCAAGCCATGCCCGGATCCAACGGCATCCCGTTCGCGGTGACCACGCGAAACCGGAACCGGCGGGGAACGACGGTCCGCGTTCCCGCGGTCAGGCAGCCCGGTCGTATGCCGCTTCACCCCGGCCGGATGGCGGTTTCACCCGCGCCATTTGCGACAACTCTCCCGGCGGCATGGCAGCCGCGCTGCCGCCCTGATGCCCGCGATCCCGCGCGCGCGACAGGCCACAAGAGACCGCGGCGATGATGAAAGAGATGCTCGCGACGAAGAGCGCCCGCGGCGCGAACATCAGATGACGGCCGGCAAAGCCGAAGTGAAACGCCGCCACGATCCCTGCAATTCCGCCAAGGATCAAAAGCAGGAACCAGCGGCTGCGAAACGCCACGACGCGCTCGGGGTGACGAAGCCGGTTCACGAGCGCCAACGCATGCAGGGCCACGTAGCGGAAGGTCCAGAGGTAGGCCGCGGAATACAGACAGTCGACGACCTTACCCGCGCACAACGCCAACGTCAGGTAGGCCGCCACGACCAGCAGGGTGGCGTTGACCGGCACGCCCGAGCGCGGATGGACTCGCGCCACGGCCGACGACAGCGGTCCGAAAAAGAGTCCATCCCGCGCAATGGCAAACAACACGCGCGGCACGGCGGCGAGTGCAACCGTCAGCGTGCTCAACGTCGCTGCCAGCGAGGCCAGCGCCATCAGCACGCCCCCGACCGGTCCGAACATCCGCTCGCCGAAGGCAAGCTGCGGGCTCTCGCCGGCATGGCCGGCCGCGCCCTGCACCGCCTCCCGCCACGCGCTCAGCGGCATCGTGCCGGTGGCTCCCACACCCATCACGAGCGACGTGGCCAGAATCGCCAGGAGGCCGAGCACCAGGCCGCGCGGGAGGGCACGGGCCGGCCGCTTTGTCTCCTCCACGAGCGAACACGCGCCCTCGATGCCGACAAACGTCCAGAATCCGAGCGCCAGGCCGACGGAAACGATTCCCTGCGGACCGAACCAATGCAGGCCCCCGGCTGGCATCAGGTGCTCCGCGTGCCATGCACCAGTCGCGGCCCAACCGCAAAAGCCGGCGAGCCCAAAGAACCAGCGGATCCCCAGCATGACGACCAACAGGCCGCCGGTCAGCCGCGCGGCGACCCGCAGCCCGAAAAGATTGGGCGTCACCGCAACCATGGCGAGCACGACTACGAACACCTCCACCGGCAGCGTTGAATCACACAACGCCCGCAGGGCATATGCACCGGCGGTCGTCTCCCCCGCCGCTCCGAACAGGAACATGCCAAGGCAGGAAAATGAAAGAAACAAGCCGCTCATCGCGCCCCCGCGTCCACCGATGATGCTCCGGGTGACGTGATAGATGGCTCCAGCCTTCGGATACGCAATGCTCACATCGGCGGCGGACAACGCGAGCGGAAGGATTACCGCGAAGGCCAGGACGAGGGCGATGGCGAACCCCCAACCCAGCGCGACAAAGCCCGCGAAATCCGTGACCAGCGTGCTCGACGCAACCACGAGCGCGACACTGGAGACGAAGATGCCGCCGGTGCCGACTCGTCGATCGCTTGCGCCTGGTTGGGTGACTTCTTTCATGGGAGGAAACGAGCCGCAGGATGCGCACGCTCGCCGTCGCCGATCCGAGCAGGCATGGCTCCGCCTTTGCCGTGACGGTCGGTGTCCGATCGTCACGGGTTTGATTCCGGGCCACGCGTGCGGGCAGCTTATCCGACGACCGCGACCGCCGTTGCGGCCGGCGCCGGTTCAATGTTCTGGTTTACGCGGAAGAAATTGTGCGGATCGTACGTCGCCTTGATGGCCGCGAGGCGGGCGTAGTTCAGGCCGTAGGTGGCCTGGACGCGTCCCTCCTTCTCGTCGTCCATCATGAAGTTCACGTAAGCGGACTCGAGATTGTAAGGATGAATCGCGTTCCAATAGGCGCGTCCCCAGGCCTTCAGCGCGTCGGCCTTCTGCGGGTCCGGATCGATGCCGGCGATCACCATCGACCACGTGGCCTCCCGGGTGGACCACGCCATCGCATCGGCCGCAACACGGTGCACGGCGCCATCGATGGGATAGAGATGCATCAGCGACAGTTCGCTCGGCGCCTTGGCCATCTCCGCGATATGCACGTCGATCGCCTCATCCGGCAAGCTCTGGACGAAGTCGCCCTTCCAGTACCACTGCAGGCCCTTCGGCAGGAGTGGATCGAACATCGTCTGCAGCGCCGTGAATGGCATCTCGCCCATCCAGTTGAAGAGCGGTGCCGGCACCGCGCCGAGCAGCGGCGCCATGGCCTTCTCCCCGGCCGCCACCGGTCCGTTGTAGCACGAGATGACGGCGCACACGCGCTTGCCCCAGTGTTCCTTCGGAAACGGATCGCACGAGGGAACCTTTTTCAGCCCGACAAAGGTCCCCAGATCCTCGGGCGCCTTGGGCAGAAAGTCCCGATAAGCCGACATGACCGCCTTCGCGTGCTGGACATCCCAGAAAACCGGCCCTCCGTAGACCATGCTCACGGGGTGCGCCTGAAACAGGAAGCTCGTCACGACGCCGAAATTGCCACCGCCGCCACGCACGGCCCAGAACAGGTCCGCGTGGTGTGACTCGTCGGCCGTGACCACACGTCCGTCGGCCAGGACGACATCGACCTCCAGCAGGTTGTCGATGGTGAGGCCGAACTTGCGGGTCAGGTAGCCGGTGCCGCCGCCCAGGGTGAAGCCCGCCACGCCCGTCGTCGAGACGAGGCCCAGCGGCACGGCGAGACCGAACGCGGCGGTGGCGTGATCGACGTCGCCGGAGGTGCAGCCGGGCTCGACCCGCACGGTCTTGCTTTCGGGGTCCACGCGAACGCCCTTCATCGGCGACAGGTCGATCACGAGTCCGTCGTTACAACTGCCGAGTCCGGGGCCGTTGTGACCGCCACCGCGAACGGCGGTGAGCAGCCCTTCGTCCCGGCCGAAGTTCACTGCGGTGATGACGTCGGCGACATTGACGCAGCGCGCGATCAAGAGGGGCCTTTTTTCGATCATGCCATTGTAGAGCTGGCGCGCGGCTTCGTAGCCGTCATCGCCGGCCAGCAGGACGGGCCCGCGCATCTTGCCGCGCAACGCCGTGATCGCTTCGTTCGTGGGAGTCTTCAGGGAACGGGAGGTGGGAGTTTTCATAGGTTGGATGAGTTGGAGGGTTGGACTGATGGAGAAAACAGGCGGTGATGAGAAATACGCCGCGATGCCCGCGGCACCGGACCGACGACACGAAACTCGCGTGCCGGCCCGTCAGGATAAACGACTGCCGGGGCGACAGGTGGCAGCGAGCCGTTCTTGAATCCGCGCGCTGCGTGCCGGCAGTCGCCCGATGCGACGGCACCCGGTCGACCCGGCGAATGCGCTCGGGCGGGAGGGGACGGGGGTTGCCATGTTCAGTTCCCCGGGGTTTGCGAAGCGCCGGCAGCGAAAACGAAACGGACACCGGAGGCAATCCTGCGTTGCCGGCGCGGACGTGTTTCCATCCTTGCTACTGGCGGGATCGACGGAGGATGAGGATGCCATCGTTCCGGAGAGGAGCTGTGCTGCGGCACCCGGTTGGCAACATGACAGCGAGACTGACGGAGCGTTGGATTCCATGAATGGTAGCCTCAGGTTCGACGGGGAATTCGAAGGCGGCGGACGACATCTCACGGTCGTCCGCCACCCGTCTGGTTCGGGGCTGGCGTTCGGGTTCAGGCAGCCTGACCGTCGCCGACCACTGTCTTGGCCGGACGCATCGCCGTCCCCGGAATCAACATGGGCGTGTGATTGCGGTATTCGACGTAGTCGTCGCCGTGGATGTTCACGAGGTCGCGTTCCTCGAGCTGGATCGCCACAAGGATGTAGGCCGAGGTCGCGATCGCGAAGACCAGGTGCGCGACGGTCATCGTCGGCGTGAACCAGAAGGCGCACAGCCAGCCGACATAGAGCGGGTGCCGGACGAGCTTGTAGGGTCCGGGCGTGACGAACTTCAGCTGCTGGTAGGGCCGGTTGCGGAAATACAGCCATGGCTGCCGCAGACCGAAGAGATCAAAATGGTTGATCAGGAACGTCGTCACGAGGACGAGCAACCAGCCAAACGCGAACCCGCCGTGGAGCAGGCCGGCAATCAACGGATTCTGGACGTCCCAGATCAAACCGCCCATCGGGCGCCATTGCCAAAACAACAGCATGAGTGCGAGCGATGAGAGCAGCACGTAGGTCGGACGTTCCGCCGCGTGCGGCAGGAAGCGGACGAGGCGGCGCTTGAAGAACGGTCGGGCCATCACGCTGTGCTGGATGGCGAACAGGCCGAGCAGACCGGCGTTGATCGCAAGCGCCACGCCAAGGGGATCGCTCGGCGTCGCGTCGATTGTCTTGGGCACGAGAAAATCGCCGATAAAGCCGGCGGCATAGCAGAAGGTCGCAAAGAAGATCACGTAGGTGACGACACCGTAGAGGAGAACCGCGGTGCGGTTCAGGAGGGAGGGTTGGTTTCTATTCATGGGTTGGATTTGGACTGAGTTGAGGTGGGTGATGGGGAGGAGAACGGTTCGAAGGGGGAAGGGAGGGTCGAGCGAAGCGGACGGGCTGGCGGTTCAGCCCGCCGGCAGCGGGTCGTCTTGAAGCACGATCGTCTCGCTGACCGGGATCACGTCATCCGCCGGCAGCCCGGATCGGTGGGCATGCTCTCGCAGCGTCTGTTCATCCGCGCTTTGAAACACGCAGATCATGCCGAGGCGGCCATTCGCCTCGCGAATCACGTAGGAGCGGATCCAGCGCACCCGATCGGCCAGGTCGACCAGCCCCACGCGACTCGACCGGCCGGCGGCCTTTTCAAGTTCTTGGGCGGTTGTCCAGGCTTCACGCCGGAGGATCACGTAGGTGTTCATGGTGGGATCGAGGTTGAGAGGCGGGTGATTGACGCGGCCGATCCTAGCGAAATCAGGCCGTCAAAGTCCTTTCCGTGGCCTGATCTATTCCTTATCGTTTCCGCATCTGATCGGGTCTTCGCCCGCCTCTTCCCCCCATGGTCCACCGCTTTGCCACGTTTGAGATCCACGAGGCCGCCCGAGAACTCCGCGCCGGCGAGCGCGTCCTGGAGATGCAGCCGCGTGTGTTCGACCTGCTGGTCTACCTGGTGCGGCACCGCGATCGCGTTGTGCCCAAGGACGAACTACTCGACGCGGTGTGGCCCGGCGTGATCGTGGCGGATGGGTCCCTGCAGCGGGCGGTGAGTCTTGCCCGCACCGCACTCGCGGAAGCCGGTGCGATCGACGCGATCCGCACGCATGCCCGGCAGGGATACCGGTTTTGCGCCGAACCGCCGCCCGAACGCCCGGCGAACGATGCCGCCGCCGCCGTTACCGCAGCGCGATCAGCCTACCGGCGGGGCGACTGGGACGGTGCGATCACGGCGTGGAGGACGGTGGATGCCATCGAGGGTCTGACGGCCGACGATCTGCAGTGCTGGGCCCATGCCGCGCAGTGCGCGGGTCGGCCGGGAGAGGCGATCGTCCCGCTGGAGCGCGCCGTCGCCGCCTACTCCGCGCGCGGCGATCGGCGGCAGGCGGGTTGGGCGGCCATGTTGATCACGCAACTCCGCATCGAGTGGCGGGAAGCCGCCCTCGCGAACGGCTGGTTTCGGCGCGCCGCCCGCTTGCTCGAAAGCGAGCCCCCGTGCCGGGAAAAAGGCTACCTCGACTTTGTCGCCGCCCGCATGGCCCTCATGCAAAACGATCTCGAGGTCGCCGTCGAGATGGCCCACCGCGCCCGCCTCGCCGGCGAAGAGTTTGGCGATCCGGATCTCGAAGGACTCGCGCTCGCCTACCTCGGAGAAGCCAGCCTGTATCTCGGGCGGATTCGCGAGGGCGTGGCGGCGCTCGACGAGGCCGGAGTCTCGGTCGTGGCGGGCGACCTGAGCCCGTGGGCGGGCGGACAGGTCTACTGCTGCGTGATCTTCTCGTGCATGACGCGGGCCGATTGGGAACGCGCGGGGCAATGGACGGATCAGTTTACCCGCTGGTGCGAGGGCAAGGGCGTCGCGGGTTACCCCGGTCTTTGCCGGATGCATCGGGCCGAAGTGCTCACGGTGCGGGGACAGCTCGATGAAGCCGAGATCGAGATCCGCGCCGCCGTCAAGATGCTGGCCCGGCAGGCGCCATGGGCGGAAGGCGATGCCTGGCGCGCGTTGGGTGACATCCTGCTCGCCCGGGGAGACTTCGAGGGCGCGCGCCAGGCGTTCAGCAAGGCGACGGAACTCGGTTGGGAATCCCAATTCGGTCTCGCGCTGCTGCGCCTGGCCAAGGGTGACGCAAAATCGGCAGCGCAGCTCCTGGGTCGGATTCTCGCCGAAAACGCCTGGTCGGCGCAGTCGCGACGCGGCCAGGCCCTCGCTTACTTCGCCATCGCTTCCGCCACCGCCGGAAACCTCGATGACGCCCGACGCGGGCTCGCCGACATCGAGGCCGATCCTGACCTCGCGTCCACGCCGGCGCTGCAAGCGCTGCTCGCTCGCGCCCGGGGCGAAGTCGCGGCCGCCGAAGGCCACACCGCGGAGGCGATCACGTTGCTTCGTTCCGCCCTGCGCAACTGGCAGGCGCTGGCTGCGCCGCTCGCGGGGGCCCAGACCCGCTGCCGCCTCGCGGCGATGCTTGCCGCGGAAGGCGACCACGAATCCGCCGCGCTTGAACTGAGCGCCGCCGTCGCCGCGTTTCAACAGGCGGGAGCCAGGCAGCTGCTTGGGAGCTGCGAAAAACTCCGTCGCGCGCTGGCTCCGGAGTCGACCCGCCCGCGTTCCAAGGCCGCCACCGCGCGATCGAACTAACCGCGAGTTTCGGGACTCTGCGAAAGGGAACCAGGCCCGGGGCAAGGTGGACCGCCCCACCGATGCGGCGGGCAACGACGTGGACAACGCCGAACCGCGTAATGAGCCCGGCGGATCACCCGGCCGACCCGTTCACGGCAACAGCGCCCCTCCGACCTGGGCGGCGATCTCGGCGAGACGACTATTCTGGGCAGCCATCGCCTCGAGCGAGCGGGCCTGAATCGTCGGCGACTGCCAGCCGGTGGAAGCAACGGAACGGTGGCGTGCGCCCGCACCCCCTTGGAGCGGAAATAGAGAAAGAACACGTTCTGCAGCGGCACGTGCCCGACGCGGGCGGTGCGAGCGTCGGTAGAGGCCCGGCGCCTGGTCGAGCTCGGGCGCGGTGGTGATCCCGCGGATCGTCCCAGGAACGGCAAAGGCGTCCGTTTCGACTTCGGAAGATCGCGCGGATCTTGTCGGGAGTTCCGCCTCGGGATGGTCCGATCAGCGGTGACGATAGCTGTCACTTCCGGCTGCCGGCACTATTGCCACGCCGCGGCGGTAAGTTACTCTGGCCATCGCTGGCACCGTCCGGGCACCCGGATCGAATGGAGCTTGGGTGTCCGAGACGTTGTGGATGTGCGTTGCCCTCCAACCCCCAACCCCTGGATCCATGAATGCACCCGTGATCAACGTCCTCGAAGAAAAAGGACATACGGTCTATCAGACCCGGCCCGAGGCGACGGTTCGCGAAGCCGTCGAACACATGAATGAACACCATGTCGGCGCGCTGCTCGTGGTGCGCGACGACGAACCCGTGGGCATGTTCACCGAGCGGGACGTGCTCGTCCGCGTCGTCGCGGCGGGACTCGATCCGAACCTCACCCCGGTCGAGTCCGTCATGTCCACCCGCATCGCGGTGATCGGGACGGAGACCACCATCGAGGAAGCGATGGTGCTCATGACGCAAAAACATCATCGCCATCTTCCCGTCGTCGACACCGCGAATCACATCATCGGCATTGTGTCCATTCGCGATCTCACCCGCTGGATCGTGCGCGAAGACGAGAGCTACATCCAGAATCTGAACGAATACATCTGGGGCCCGGCTGCGAGCTGAGTTCCGTCTCCGGGGCGGTTGCCGCAGTCCCTGCGTTCACCTGCCGATTGCCGCGGTCCGCTCACGGCAGCAGCCGTGATTGTGCGTCCAAGTGTTTCTTCAAACTGCCGCAAACCATCTCGCACATGTTGAAGATGCTCGGGTCGGCGATCGCGTAGAATACATTCAAGCCCTGCTTGCGGCGCTTCAACAAGCCCACCGCCGTGAGCACCTGGAGGTGTTTCGAGATGTTTGCCTGGCTGGTCTCATGTTCGTCCACCAGCTCGGATACCGTGCGCTCGCCGTCCTGCAGCGACATCAGCAGCCGCAGGCGCATGGGCTCGCCCATCGCGCGAAAGCGCTGGGCGATCAGCTCGAGGGTGTGCGGCGGGAGGGACTTGGCCATCGCGAGCGACAAAAACGAAGAAAAGGGGCTTGACGACTTCAAAGTTGTATAGCTATGTAGTTATTGAGTTATCGACGTCAACTCCGAAAACACAAGTGCTCCCATGAAGATGGAAAACCGCATCCGCATTCTCGCCGGCACGATGGTCCTCATCGGCGTCGCCCTCGCCTGGCTGGTCAGCCCGTGGTGGCTGCTGCTTCCGACATTTGTCGGCCTCAACCTCGTCCAGTCCGCCTTCACCGGCTTCTGCCCCGCCGAGCTGATTCTCGCGAAGATCTTCCACGAAGGGCCGCCCGCTCCGACCGTTCGCGAGAAGCCGGCGCACTGAGTCGCCCCGACTCCCTCCCCGTGAGTCTCCTGCGATCACTGCTTCCCGTCGTGGTCGGCGCACTGCTTGGCGCCGCCTACGGGCGCTTCGTCGGCTGCCGCACCGGTGCCTGCCCGCTCACCGCCACGTGGTGGCGCGGCGCGCTCTACGGCGCCACCCTCGGCCTGCTCTTCGCGCTCAACACCCGACCGATCTGAACCGCCTCATGCGCTCCTCCTCGCCTTCGCCCGCCCCACCTGTGCCCGCCGCCTTCTTCGCGAAGCCGCATGTCGCGAGTTTCGTGAGATGCTTTCGGCCGGTGTCGCGACCGAGGCTCCCCGAATTTGTCACGCATGACGTGACAATCCGCCCTGGCGTTGCGCCGCTGCTGTTGCTGACCCTGGTCATGTATTCCGGGACGACTCGTGCCCGCGGCGTGGGCCACGGTGCCGTGGACGCTGGACTCGGCGTTACAAGCCGCGCTGGCAAACAGCCCCGATGCCCGCATCGCGCAACATCGGATCGCGGGTGCGCAAGCCATGGAGGAACAAATGCGCGCGATGTTGCTGCCCCAGGTGTCGCTCTCCGGCGGCTACACCGGGACCAACAGCCCGATGATGGCGTTCGGCTCGATCCTGAACCAGCGCGCCTTCGACTTCAGCCTGGATTTCAACCATCCCGGCACGATCGACAACCTCAACGCCACGGGCGCCGTGGCGGTCAATCTCTACAGCGGTGGCCGTGCGTCCGCCGGGCTGCGCGCCGCCAGGGCCGGGGTGGCCGCGGCAGAACAGGATGAGCGCGCCACCCACAACCAACTGATCGCCGCCACGGTCACGGCCTACCTGAACATTCGCAAGGCCCGCGAGGCGGTGGGCGCGGTCGAGGCGGGCGTGCGCGCCTACGAGGCCGCGGTTTCGAATGCCCAAGCCCGCTTCGATGCCGGCCAGCTCTTGAAAGCCGATCTGCTGAGTCTCGAGGTGCAGCTTGCGCAGACGAAGGAGAACTTGATCGCCGCCCGGCACGGACAGGCCCTGGCGGAACGCGCGTTTCTCTACGTGCTCGGCGTCGGGTCCAGCGATGGGCCGGTCGAGTTGCTCGATCACGACCCCGCGCTCGATCGTTTGCACGTGCCCGATTCGCTGGACTTTTCGCAGCGTCCGGAATTGCTCGGCCTGCAGGAACGGGCGCGCGCCGCCGAAGCGATGGTGCGCGTCGCCCGCGGTGCCCGGCAACCGGAGGTCAACGCGTTTGGCAGCGTCCAGCACGACCGCGGCTGGGAGACCGGCGAGAACGGCAACTCCTGGATGGCGGGCGTGGCGGTCAAACTGAACGTTTTCGATGGCGGGACCACCACGGGCAAGATCCACCAGGCCGAGGCGCAATACGCCGAGGTGCAGGAGATGCTGCGCAAACTCGAGCTCGGCCTCGGACTCGAAGTCGAAAGGGCGCGCCTCGCGCACGACGAGGCGGTTCAACGTCTCGCGGTGGCCGAGTCCGCCATCGCGCAAGCCGACGAAAGTGCCTCGCTCAGCCGGGCACGATTCAAACAAGGCGCGTTGCTCACCGCCGACCTGATCGGCGTCGAGGGCCGCCTGATCGAGGCTCGCATGCGCCATGCGGTCGCCGCAGCCGATGAGCGCATCGCCATCGCCGATCTGCGCCGTGCCGTCGGCCTCGAACCGTTGGACGTGCCATGAATCTGATTGCGCCCCGCAGAGCCGGACCCCGCGTCCGGGCCGAAGACACCTTGCTCAAGCGGCCCGGACGCGCGGCCCGGCCCCACATCACGTTTTGCCGATGAAACTCATTTCCCTGCTCATCCCGATTTCGGCTGCCGCGCTCTTCGCTGCAGGCTGTTCGAAACACGAACCTGCCGCCACGGCCGCCGATCTGCCGCCCGCCCAAGTGCACGTGACCAAGGTCGCCGCGCAGGACCAGCCCATGCTTACCGACGTGACTCGGCACGGTGCGCCCGGTGCAACGCGCCACCATCGCCGCCAAGGTGATGGGCACGATCGCCGAGATGCCGGTGGCGCTCGGCCACTCCGTCAAACGCGGCGACACCCTGCTCACAGATCGCGGCACCGGAGATCTCGGCCCGCGTGCTGCAGGCCAAGGCACAACTCAACCAGGCCCAACGCGACCTCGCCCGCGAAAAGGCGCTGCTCGAACAAAACGCCAGCACGACCGACATGGTGAAGAACCTCGAGGACCGCGTCTCCATGACCGCGGCGATGGTCCATGAGGCCGAAGCGATGCTCGGATTCACGACGATCACGGCGCCGTTTGACGGCGTCATCGCCCGCAAGCCGGCTGACGTCGGCGACCTCGCCACGCCAGGCATGCCGCTCCTCGACATCGAGGGTGCGAACGAATTCGAGATCGAAGCGGGCATCCCGGACTCGCTCGCCTCCCACCTGCAACCCGGTGCCGAACTTGATGTGTCCGTGCCGAACGGCAACGTGTCGTTCACCGGCAAACTGACGGAGCTTTCGTCTGCCGCCGACGTGCACGCCCACACGGTCTCGGCCCGCATCGCGGTGCCCGCTGGCGCGAAGGTGCGTTCCGGCCAGTTCGCCCGCGTGCACGTGCCGGGTGCGCCGACCCGCGCCCTCGTCGTGCCGGCGACGGCCATCAGCACGCTCGGGCAAATGGATCGCGTCTTTGTCGCGGTCGACCAGCGTGCGGTGCTGCGCCTCGTGAAACCCGGCGCTCGACGCGGGGATCAGGTCGAGATCCTCGCCGGCCTGTCTGCCGGTGAGGTCGTCGTCGACCGATCCCGCGGAGAACCTCCGCGAAGGCCAGCCGCTGGAGGTCGTGCCGTGAGCGCAGCTTCCGGTTCACCCTTTCCGGACCCGAAGGCCTACGGGTTCGCGGGTCGGCTGGCGTCGATGTTCATCGATTCCAAGCTGACACCGATTGTCGTGGCTGCGTCCCTGCTGCTCGGGGCGTTCGCGATCCTGATGCTGCCGCGGGAGGAGGAACCGCAAATCAAGGTGCCGATGATCGACGTGATGGTCGCGATGCCGGGCGCCGAATGCGCGCGACGTCGAGAACCGCGTCACGCGCCCGATCGAAAAGCTGCTCTGGGAAATCGCCGACGTCGAATACCTCTACTCGACCGCCAGCCCGGGCGCGAATCTTACCATCGTCCGCTTCAAGGTCGGCACCGATCTCGAGGCGGCCCTCGTGCGGCTGAACCAGAAACTGCAGACGAATTTCGACCGCATCCCGCTCGGCGTGACGCCGCCGTTGATCAAGCCGCGCACAATCGACGACGTGCCGATCGTCGCGCTCACGTTCCACAGCGACCGGTATGATCACTACACGCTGCGCCGCGTCGCCGCGCAGGTGGACGATGAGGTGAAGAAGATTCCGCAGGTCGCGGAAACGACGTTGATCGGCGGCAATCGCCGCCAGATCCGCGTGCTGCTCGACCCGCAGCGGCTCGCCTCGCGCAACATCTCCGCGTCCTACCTCGTGCCGATGCTGCAGCAGGCGAACGCGCAGACGCACACCGGCGCGCAGGACTCCGCGAACACCGAAACTCTGCTGCAGACCGGCACGTTCTTCCGCGATGCGGATGACGTCGCACGCGTGGTGGTCGGCGTGTTCGACGGCCGTCCGGTTTACCTGCGCGATGTCGCCACGGTCGTCGACGGACCGGAAGAGCCGGCGAACTACGTGCTCTACGGCCAGGGAGCGGGCATGAATGTAGGGCCGGACCTTGCGTCCGGGCCGCCGCGAACGGCGCATTCCCAGGCGGCCCGGACACAAGGTCCGGCCTTACAGCTTGGGACCGAACAAGCGGCCGTTACCCTCAGCGTCGCCAAGCGGCCCGGGCGCCAACGCGGTCGACGTCGTCGCCGCCGTCCTCGCCAAGGTCGACTCGCTCAAGGGCACACTGATCCCGGCCGACATCGACGTGGCCGTGACGCGCGACTACGGCGCCACCGCGAGCGAGAAGTCGAACGAACTGCTCCTGCACATGGGCATCGCCGTGTTTGGTGTCGCCATGCTGATCCTGCTGTTTCTCGGCTGGCGCGAATCGCTCGTCGTGTTGCTGGCCATCCCGGTAACGCTCGGCCTCACGCTGCTGGTTTTCTATCTCTACGGTTACACGCTGAACCGCATCACGCTGTTCGCGCTGATCTTTTCCATCGGCATCCTCGTCGACGACGCGATCGTCGTCGTCGAAAACATCGTCCGCCACATGGGGCTGCCGAGTTGCCGGCGCAAGCGCTTGATCCAGATCGCGGTCGAGGCGGTCGACGAGGTCGGCAACCCGACGATCCTCGCCACGTGGGCCGTGATCGCCGCGGTGCTGCCAATGGCATTCGTGAGCGGCCTGATGGGGCCCTACATGCGGCCGATCCCGATCGGCTCAAGCGCCGCGATGCTGTTCTCGCTGCTCGTCGCATTCGTCGTAACGCCATGGGCGGCGCTCAAGGTTCTCAAGGGTCATGCCAAACACCCAGAGCATGCCCAGGAGTTCGTCGACGCGCCGGCGCTCGAGGAAGAAGGCGATGACGAGGCGATGCCCGACACGTGGTTTACGCGCCTCTACGCGCGGCGTGATGCGCCCCCTGCTCGATCATCGCGGCTGGCGCTGGGCCTTCCTGCTCGTCGTCGCGGGTGCGACCGTCGTTTCGATGGGACTGGTCGGCGTTCGCGCCGTGAAGGTGAAGATGCTGCCGTTCGACAACAAGTCGGAGTTTCAGGTGATCCTGAACATGCCCGAAGGTGCGACGCTCGAGGAGACAGCCGCGGTCGCGCGCGAGATGGCCGCGGCGATCGCCGTCGAGCCCGAGGTGCGCGACTATCAGGTTTACGCGGGCACGGCCTCGCCGTTCAACTTCAACGGCCTCGTCCGCCATTACTTCCTGCGGCGCGGCTCCAACGTCGCCGACATCCAGGTCAACCTGCTGGCCAAGGACGAGCGATCCGCCCAGAGCCACGACATCGCCCGCCGGGTCCGCCCACGCGTCGCCGCCATCGCCGAGCGCCACGGCGCCGCCGTTGCCGTCGCCGAAGTGCCGCCGGGTCCGCCGGTGTTGCAGACCCTCGTCGCCGAGATCTACGGTCCGACCGAGGAAGCGCGTCTCAAACTCGCGGAAAAGGTGCGCGAGATCTTCCGCCAGAGCCCCGGGGTCGTCGACGTCGACTGGTACGTCGAGGCCCGGCAGCCGAAAACGATTCTGCGCGTGGACAAGGAGAAGGCCGCGCTCAACGGCATCACCGAGGCCGCGATCGCGCGCGCGATCCAGATGGGCGTGCAGGGCTATCCCGTCACACTCCTCCATGACGCCAACGAACGCGAGGACGTGAATGTCGTCATCGAACTGCCGCGCGCGCTGCGGGCGCGACCCGATGACCTGCTGGCGCTGCCGGTCCGCTCGGAGATGAACCCGCAGGCACCGCTCGTGCCGTTGCGCGAACTCGTCACCGTCGAACCGACGCATGGCGAGCGCAACATCTACCACAAGAACCTGCAGAACGTCACCTACGTCACCGGCGACGTCGCCGGCGTCGTCGAAAGCCCGGTCTATGCGATCCTGCGCGATGAACCGCGAACTCGCGAAGCTCGACGGCCGCGAATTCGGCGGACGGCAGGGACACGTCCGATAACGATCTACAACGCCACGATGCCGTTCGACGACCAGGAACCCGCGATGAAGTGGGACGGCGAATGGCAGGTGACGATCGAAGTGTTTCGCGATCTCGGCCTGGCGTTCGGCGCCGTGCTCATCCTGATCTACATGCTCATGGTGGGCTGGTTCAAGAACTACACCACGCCGCTGATCGTGATGACCGTGATTCCGTTCTCGCTCGTCGGCATCATGCCGGCGCACGCGATGCTGGGGGCGTTCTTCACCGCGACGTCGATGATCGGCTTCATGGCCGGCGCGGGCATCGTCGTGCGCAATTCGATCATCCTCGTCGACTTCATCGAGCTGCGCCTGAGCCACGGACGTTCGCTGCGCGATGCGTGCATCGAATCGGGCGCGGTGCGCTTCCGGCCGATGATGCTGACGGCGTTCGCCGTGGTCGTCGGCGGACTCGTCATCCTCGCCGATCCGATCTTCCAGGGGCTCGCGATCTCGCTGCTGTTCGGCGCCATCGCCTCGCTGCTGATCAGCCCGCTTGCCGTGCCGCTGATCTACTTCATGTCCCACGCGAGAAAGGATGCGCAGCCATCGCCAAAACCTGCGGCGGAAGACGGGATATGCGTCGGTACCGTAGACCGGATATGAAGACGAGTGCCGTTGCCAGACCGTCCCCGCGCTTTGTCATTGTCGGCGGCGTTGCCGCCCGCGCGCGTCGTCTTTCCGAGGACGCCCGGATCACGATCATCGAACGCGGTCCCGACGTGTCCTTCGCGACGTGATCGCCACGGCGATCACGGGACACCTGACGATCGACGATCTCGCCCAGCTCGAGCTGGCCTACGCTCCGCCGTTCGGGGCCGCCAAGGACATCGTCAATCTCCCCGGTTTCGCCGCGACGAATACGCGCGACGGCCTGTTCGATCTCATCGAAGAACTGCCGGAGGATTCGCGGCCTGCGCGCGCGCTATGATCCGCGTTCCCCCGCGAAGCTGCCGACTCCGTGACGAGCACAACGCTCGACGAAACCGCGCCGCCACCCGGGGGCGGTGTAATCCGACCTGATTCTGAAGCGCTGTGCTGGGTCGCAGCAGCCGCCAGCCACCCGCTGGCGCGCTGGTTGTTGCCCGTCGGCGCCGGGATTTCGCTCCTGCCGTGGACGCCGCCGTGGGCGGCATTGTTGGCGGGAACGGCCCTCGCCTTGAGCGCGGGCAATCCCTGCGCGGTGCTCACCAACCGGAGTTCGAAATGGCTGCTGCAACTCGCGGTGGTCGGTCTGGGTGCCGGGGTGAATCTCGCGGTCGTTGCTCGCGTCGGACTGGACGGACTCGGATACAGCTTGATCGGACTCGCGGTGACTTTCCTCGTCGGGGCGTGGCTCATGACGACCCGATGATCGCGCCGGCGGCGAGGACGAGCGCGCCGCCGACGATCACCTGGATGACCGAGCGGAAGAACGGCGTTTCCATGTAGCGCGTGCGCACCCAGGCGATCGCCACGAGTTCGAAGGCGACGACGATGCCGGCAAGGCCCGTCGCGATGGCGAATGCATTGTCCCAGCTTCCCGGGATCAAGTAGGGCAGCGTGTGCCCCAGGCCGCCAACCGTGGTCATCAAGCCACACACGACACCGCGCAGCCAGGGCGAGCCGCGACCCGAGATCTTTCCATCGTCCGCCATGGCCTCGGAGATACCCATGCTGATCCCCGCGCCCAGCGAGGCGGCGAGGCCGACGAGAAACGTGTCTCGGTTGCTGTGAGTCGCAAAAGCCGCGGCGAACAAGGGCGCCAGGGTTGACACGCTGCCATCGATCAAACCCGTGAGGCCGGGCTGCACGTATTGCAGCACGAACAGACGGTGCTGCACCAGCGTCTCCTCGTCCCGCCGGCCGCCGCCCAGGTGTTCTTCATCAAGTTCCGCGGCCTTCTTCTCGTGGCCGCGCTCGACCTCGGCAAGCTGCGTGAGCAAGGCGCGGACGGCCACATCGGCGCTCTGGGCGGCGGCGCGTTCGTAAAAGCGTGCCGCCTCCATTTCCATCACCGCGACCTCCTGCCGCATGCGCTCGAGCGGCAGGCGCCGGCTGAGCCAGATCGGCTTGCGGCGCAGAAATCCGCGGACGTCGTCGCGCCGGATCGCCGGCAGGTGTTCGCCGAAGCGGGAGCGAAACAGTTCGTAGAGCGAATCGCGGTGGCCGCGCTCCTCCGCCGCCATGTCCTCGAATATACGGGTCGAGGCCGGGAAATGCTCCCGCGTCTGCTCTGCGAAAGTCTGGTAGATCCGGGAGTCTTCCTCCTCGCTGGTGATGGCGAGCGCGAGGATCTCGCGCTCCGTAAGTTCATTCAAGGTTGGCATGAGTACGCGCGGGATAACGGCAACGGGAGCATGTCCAACAAGGCCGCAGCCGTCGAGCCGGTGGGGAGCCTCATTCACACCGGGGGATCCAAATCAGGCCTTGACGCCCGACCGCCATCAAATAACCATATGGTTAAGTAACGAATTCAGATGAATCATCCCACGTTCGACTTTTCTCAAGCCGTCATCGAACGCAGCCGCTCCGTTCCGGTCCTGGTCGAACGTATGAGCGAATCGGACGCCGCACCGCATGAGTCCCACCTACCTTCTCCTCGCCCTCCTGCTGCTGGTCCTCGCCGTCTTCAAAATTGTCGTCTCTCGTCCCCGCATGCCCGCAACTGCCGCCCATCAAGCCGTCCGACAAGGGACCGCCGTTCTCGTTGACGTGCGCGAACCCGCCGAGTGGCGGGACGGTGTCGCTGCCCCCGCCGCCCTGCTGCCATTGAGCGACCTGCGCGGCCCACGCCGCCATTGGCGACCGTTCCTCGATGCGCATCGCGGGAAGCAACTGCTGGTGTATTGCCATTCCGGCATGCGCTCGGCCGCGGTCACGGCGCAATTGCGTCGCGAAGGCTTTGATGCGGTCAACCTTGGCGGCTTTCACACCTGGACGAGTGCCGGCCTGCCCGTCCGCCGCGTCGAGTGACGGGACGGCGCCGGTTACAGGCGTCACCGGCGACGATGAAACGAACCGGAAGTAGAAGATTGCCGGCGCGATGCGCCCGGCCCAGCATGGTGATGTTGCCTGCCACCGCCGGCGCAACAGGGATGCGTGCCTGAATCCTGGCACCTCCGCGCCACGGCGTGACCCGGCACCACCCGCATGCGCGCAGAGGAAAAGACCGTGGCCGATTGCTCCGAAGGCTGCTCCGCATTCGTCCCGCTTCCGGGTGATCCGTGGAGTGAGTACGGGATCTGCCGCCGGCCCGATTCGCCCTATTGCGGTTTTCCCGTGTTACGAGGCCGGCTGTGCCGCGACTTCATCCCGCGCGATTCGACGTCGCCGCAACCGCAGCTCATCCGAAGCGACGACGGGGACGCAGCGTATTCAGCACCTCGTTCGTAGCGACGCCCGTGCCTATGGGGCCACGATCGCCGCGTCGCGATCGGGATGTGCGGCCGTCCCGACGAAGTTGGGATGGGTCAAGTCCGTGACGTCGGTGGCCTCCAGCGCATGGGTGAAATCCTCGGTGACGCGCGCCCCCCAGTGCACGCGGCAGTCGCGCAGCTCGACCCGGTCGGCGAAACGCACGTGGAACGCCGGCGTGGCGTGCTTTTCGATGGCGGGATAGGCCGACGTCGGCCGATTGTCCCAGACGCCGCCGGGATAGTTCGTCCAGCGATCGAGGGTGAGGTCGACGTTGGCGAACTGGATGTCACGAATCCGGCTCTCGCGACACCCGCTGATCCGCACGCTGTTCTCCGCACGCCCGGTCACATTCTCCACGCGCACTCCCTCCATCCGGCCGAGCTTGGTGTCCACCGTCCTCGGGATTGCGGTAAAGGAAATGCCCTCACCGCGGCCCCAACAGGGAGCAGCGTAATGCCGCGCCGCGAACGTGATGTCACGAAAGACAATGTCGCGCACGTCACCTTCGTCGCGCAGCTGGATCGTGCAGCCGCGACTGCTGTTCCGGATCTCGCAGCGCTCGAAACGCACGTGCGTGATGTCACGCGTCGTCTCCGTGCCGATCTTCAACCCCGAGTCCTGCGTCTCGAGCACGCAATCGTGGACGTGGATGTTGCTCGAGCCCCCGAAGGCGGCGAAACGGCGCGTCGCCTTCACGACGATGGCATCATCGCCGCACACGATATCGCAGTTGCGGATTTCGACGTCCCGACAGTGATCGGGATCAATGCCGTCGCAATTCGGCACGTCGAGCTGGTTGCGGATCCTGATGCCATCCACGAGCACGTCGCGGCAGCCGACGAGATGCAGCGTCCACGAAGGCGCATCGTGAAATGCCAGGTCCGTCACCGCAAGGTCGCGACATCCCATGAGGAGGGCCAGACGAGGGCGAAATTGCCGGGGGCGCCACCACTCACCGACGGGATCGTAGCCCGTCATGAATTCGCCCGCGCGCCCGTTGATCCGGCCGGTGCCGGAGAGCCGCAGGCCGAGCGCGTCGCGCGCAACCAGCATGGCCTGTTCCTCGCCATAGTCGGCGGGGCGCGTGCTCGCGAGCAGTTCGGCGTCATCGGCCAGGTGGAGTTCAATGCCCCCCGGCAGTTCAAGCCGGCCCACGAGAAATCGCCGGCCGCCCGGAACCAGCACCCGCGCGCCTCCGCCGACCGCGGCCGCCGCATCAATCGCGCGCTGGACGCCTGCGCTGTCGAGCGTGGCCCCGTCGCCGACCGCTCCGTGATCGACGACGTTGAACTCGCGCCGTGGCCCCGGCGTCGGCTGCGCGGATAGCTTCATGGTCGAAAAGAGCGCGGCGCCCGACCACGCGCTTGCGGCGACGATCGCCTGCCGCCTGGTGTAGAGGCGCGGTGGCATCGGTTCACGGATTCGGCGCGGTAAAGAGACGGTCGTAGTCCATCCAATGCGAATTCATGATGTCGATCTTGCGCTGGAGTTGCGCGACGAGGCTGGGACCGAGCCGCATGATCGTTTCCTCCTCGGGAATCGGAGCAAGGTCAAGAATCGGTTCCCGGGTGCTCTCGAGCAACCGCATCAGCCGCACGGTCGTGTCGATTTCCTGACGCGCGATTTCCAACAGGTCGCTGCGATCCCAACTGCCTTGCGTGCCGAGCACGTGGATTCGGCTCCGGCGGGGCGGCACGCGCCTCCACCCGATCGAGCTGTGCCTGGTAGGCGATCATCTGGTCCGCCGAGTGCAACAGGCAAAGCACCGCCTCGAGACGACGACTGAACAGCTCCCAGCGGGCAGGCATGTTCACCGGGCCTGCATCCAACGAAAAGCGTCGTGGCCCGGAGATAGATCCCAGGACGTGCGAGATTTCCGCGTCCGTGGCGAGACCGACGCCGCGCCCTGATCACGGCTTCACCGCACCTCGCCAATCGCGAATTGATCGCCCGCCCGCACGGGCTTGCCATTACGGAAGTCGATCTCGAGCAGTTTCTCGCTCTGGACGGCTGCGCCGGTCTCGTCCGTCAGCTCGGCCACGATCTTGCGGCTCTGGACGTCGATGACGTCACCGGTCGACGGGTAAGCCAGTTTCCCGTCGATGCTGAACGTGATCCACCCCGGCTGATCGCGCAGGGCGATCGCGCCCGCCTGCTTCGGCTCCGGACCGGTAAGATCGAAGATGTGCAGCCGGCTGTTGTGCGCGTCGGCCAGCCAGAGTTCCTTCTCGTCCTGGGTAAGCGCGATGCCGTGACTGGGACAGCCATGGCGCTTCGTCGGGCCTTGCTCAAATCCAGTCACCTCCACGCGCCGCAGCATCTTGCCCGTCTGCAGGTCGCCGATTTCGAAGCCCAGCAGACCGTTCACGTTCACGTAGACCCGGGTCTGCCGGCCGTTGATCGTGAACGGACGGATGGCGGCGCTGAACGGACCGACCGTGCGCACCGCCTGGTTGGTCTTCGTGTCGACCACGGTCAGGATCGGCGAGCCCAGGCCGGCGAGGTATGCCTCCCGGCCGTCGGGGCCGACGATCGTGTTATGCGCGCGCGAATTCGGGACGATCTTCGCCACCACCCTTCCATCGAGCGCGTTGAGCACGAGCCAATGGTCGCTTTCGAACGAGGGCAGGTAGATCGTCTTTCCATCCGGCGTCAGCGACATCCGGTCGCAACCGCCCTCGTAGTCGCGGGCCCACAGGATCGCATCGGTGGTGAGATCAAAACACGTCAGCGATTTGATCGTGCTGACGTACAGGCGGCCGGTCGCCGCACTGGCGCAAATGCCCTTCACATTGATCGGCGTGCCGTCGGAGGCGAGGCCGCCGGACGCGATCCGCTTCACGAATCGATGTCCGTGATCGATGTCGAAGACCAGCACGCCGTGTCCGCCGTATTCGAGATAGTTCCGGATACCGGGCTCGGCGACAAAGAGAAATCGACCGTTCCGAACATCCTTCTCCGTCCCGTCCGCCGCATTCGCGATGCGGCCCGGTAACAGCATCGATGCGGTGGCGAGCAAAACAACAAGCAGGCGGGATGGTGGCGGCGGGGTTTGCATGTGGCGGGCACCCTAGCGCCCCACTCGTTTGAATCAAGCAAGCAGCCTGGCCCCGACTCACAGAAACCGCAGCCGTATCAGGCGCAACAAATCAGTCGGACAGCCGACGTACCGAGCGAGTGACCTCCGACAACACACGAATCTCCCAGGGCGGCGGAGCTGCAACCAAGGCAAGAAGGAAGTTTTTGAACCGCTAATCGACGCTGATAAATGCTGACTCGGATCAGCGAACATTAGCGCAGATCAGCGGTTCCAAACCGTCTCGAAAAGAATTCACGTGGGAAGCGTGCTTTCGCACGGATTGCGCTGCTGAGTACTCCGGGGATGAATTTCTCTGCGTGCTCTGTGAGCCCTGTGTTCAGGCCTGCTGTGGCTCACGTCGGCGCGCCACCATTCCGAGTGCAGCCTCGGAATACGCCCGCACCACGATCTCTGAACCATATACAAAATCGCAGTTCCCGCCATGCTGCGAGACCACGCAAAAACAGAAATGACCACGGATTGCACGGATAACACGGATTGCAATTCAGGCATCCCGCCCCACGGGATCTCCTGCCTTCATCCGTGCCGATCGGTGCAATCCGTGGTTCTGCTTCTGACGTTTGGTTGCGGCACAGCGTCTCACGCTGCTTGCGAATCGGAATCAGGCGGCGGGCGCGCGCGCGGTCAGCAGCGAACGGTAAGCCCGGCGGTGCACCCAGACCAGGTAGAGTTCAAGCGCGACGAAGATCGCCGCCATGGGCCGGCCCGAGGGCTCGAGAAACACGTGAAACGCGACGCTGTTGACGAGAAACGGCGCAAGCAACGTCAACGCCAGGGGCACGAACCGGTTGGCGAGCAGCAGGACGCCGACGATCAAGTGCGTCGCGGCGATCAGCTGCATCATGTAGCCGGTGGCGAACAATGCGCCCGCGAAGGCGGCGGCGCCTGCCGGAAGGGGCGCGGACGGCGGCGGGATGAAATTCAGAAATCCGTTCAATCCGAACACGACCAGGGGCAGCCCCATGAGGATGCGGGCCGTCGCGGGGAGATGGCGGGTGAGGGAACGATGGTTGGTCTTCGAGGTTCCGAACCCGTGAGTGATCGTTTTGGTGGTCATGGCGATGTATCCTTCAGAGAGAGGTGCGAGTTGAGAATGGTTGGATGTATCACTGCTGTCATTCTCCCAACGAACGAGCACCCCCGGTCCGGACACGTCGGCACGGGATCTTCGCAGAAAACCGGGATCAAGGCGCTTCGCGTTCCGCCGCCGGTGCCGTGACCGGCGCGAGATTCAGCTTGAATACCGCGTTGGCGTTGCGCCACAGGAGCTTCTCCTCCGCCTCCGGCGGCAGGCCCAGGCCGCGCACGAACTTCAAGTACGTACGCATGCGGCAAATCGGCCAGTCGGTGCCATAAAGGAGGTAGCGCGGATCACCGGCGTAGAGGATCATGTCCTTCACCTGCCCGAGCATGAACTGCTCGAAGCGCTCGGAGAAGTCCCCCAGCACCAGGCCGGAGATATCGGTGAACGCGTTCTTGTTCTTGTAGACGACCTCCATGCAATCGCGAATCCACGGATTGCCTACGTGGCAGATGACGAAGTTCACGTCGGGGTTGTCGACCGCGACGTCATCCACCGCGAGCGGATGCGCGAACCGTACCTTGCCCTTCGGCGTATAGGTGTCGCCGCTGTGGATCATGACCGGCACGCGAAATTCCGCAGCGAGATCGTAGAGCACCTGGCAGCGCCGGTCGTAGGGATAGAACGGCTCATAGCCCGGATACAGCTTCAGCCCCTTGACCACGCCGGCGGCAAGATAGTCGGCGATTTCGCGGAGGTCGCGCTCGCGGTAATGCTCGACGCTCAGGCCGGCGATCACGTGCAGGGAATCGATCTCCCGCGTGAGTTCGACCACCTCCCGCGTGGAGGGACGATGCTCATTCACCTTGTAGGACGTGAGGATCAGCGCGTGGTCGACCTGGCTGAAGCGCATGGACTCCTGCAGTTGTTCGAGCCGTTCTTCCAGCGGCACGCGCCGGGTCTCGTCGTAGTTGTTGAGGTGAGTGTGGCAATCGACGATCATGCGCGTAGAATACTCTCGAACGCCGGACGGCACAATCGCGGATCCAACCGCCTTCGGTGCGACCGAGTCCATCAGCCATGAGCATTCTTTCCGTCAATCCCGCCACCGGAGCCACGATCGCCGAATACACGCCGCATTCGCCGGCCGATGTTCGCACCGCCATCGTCGCCGCCCACCGCGCATTCGGCATCTGGCGAACGACACCGCTTGCCGAACGCGCCGTGCGCCTGCGGGCCGTTGCGCAGGTCTTGCGTGACCGGGCCGCCGGGTTCGCCCGCTTGATGGCGACGGAAATGGGCAAGCCCGTTTCAGCCGGTCGCAGTGAAGTCGAAAAGTGCGCCCGGGCCTGCGACTACTATGCCGAACACGCCGCGCGGATGCTGGCGCGGGAAGAAGTCGCGACCGAGGCCAGCCACAGCTTTGTCACCTTCGAGCCGCTGGGGGTGGTCCTGGCCGTGATGCCATGGAATTTTCCGTTCTGGCAGGTGTTCCGCTTTGCCGCGCCCGCGTTGATGGCGGGCAACGTCGGCGTTCTGAAGCACGCGTCCAACGTGCCCGGTTGCGCCCTGGCGATCGAAGACGTGTTTCGGCAGGCGCAGCTGCCGACTGATGCGTTCCGCACGCTGTTGATTGGAGGCAAGGCGACGAAAGCCGTCATTCGCAACCGGCTGGTGCGCGCGGTCACCTTGACCGGGAGCACCGCCGCCGGCAAGGACGTCGCCTCGACCGCGGGCAAGGTGCTCAAGAAGTCCGTCCTCGAACTCGGCGGAAGTGACCCGTATCTGATCCTCGACGACGCCGATGTTGCACAAGCCGCCGCCACCTGCGCCGCGAGCCGCTTGATCAACTCGGGACAAAGCTGTATCGCGGCCAAGCGCTTCATCGTCGTCGCGGCCGTCCGCGAGGAATTTGAAGGGCGTTTCGTCGCGCACATGCGGGCGGCGAAGATGGGCGATCCGCTCGACGAGGAGAACACCGTCGGTCCGCTGGCGCGCCACGACCTGCGGGACGACTTGCATGCGCAGGTGACGAGGAGCATCGACGCGGGCGCGCGCTGCCTCCTGGGTGGCGCTATCCCCGATGGTCCTGGCGCTTTCTATCCGCCGACCGTGCTCACGGACGTCAGGAAGGGCATGCCCGCGTTCGACGAGGAGCTCTTTGGCCCGGTCGCCGCCATCGTCCCGGTAAAGGACGAGCGCGCGGCCATCCGCGCAGCCAACGATTCTCCGTTCGGCCTCGGCGCCGCCGTGTTCACCCGCGATGTCGATCGCGGCGAGCGGATCGCCGCCACCGCACTCGAGGCCGGCTCCTGTTTCGTGAATGACTTCGTGAAGAGCGATCCGCGCCTGCCGTTCGGTGGTGTCAAGGAAAGCGGATACGGCCGCGAACTCTCCCACCACGGCATCAAGGAGTTCGTGAACATCAAGACGGTGTACGTGAAGTAGGAGCGGCTCCACGCGCGATGCCCGCGTGAATCGCGGCGTGCGGTGCCCGGCACCGCCCTTCCGCAGGCCCGAGCGATTACCGGGAGACGCGCAGGCGACGGCAAGCCCCACCGTTTTCAATTCGAAGCCGCCGCGGTCCCCGGCCGGCGACGTGATTCCAGGAAGGCGAGCAACGTGTCGACCTCGTCCGGCGTGAGCATGTTGCCGTACGCCGGCATGTTTACCCCGCCGTTCATGATGCGGATCGTCATGTCGTCCCGCGTGAGCCGGTTGCCCACCCAGGTCAGGTCGGGTCCACGACGTCCGCCGTGCGCCCCGATCAGGTGACAATTGAGGCACCCCTTGTCGTGAAACAGGACCCCGCCCTGATGGATGGGTCCATCGGTCGCGCCGATCACGCCCGTTGGCAGCGGCTGCGCATCGAAATTGGGTGACCAGGGTGACCGCGCACCCGTATACCAAAGCGAACCGATCATCACCACGCTCACGCCGACCACCGCGATCGACCAGGGCCGACGCGAATAATGGCGTTCTCCCTTGTTGCTGAGAATGGGGACCACGAGCAACAGGATCCCGATCAGGGCGGGAGCGAGAATCATCACGTAGCCTTCGACGGCCGGCGGAATCAGTGCCAGGAGCGCGAAGTACCACAACAGGTACCAATCCGGTTTCGGATCCGCATTCAGCAGGCTCGGGTCCGGTGGCTGGTCGACCGGCGGAGGCCCGATGATGATTGCCAGCAGAGCGATCCCCACCAGCAGCGCGGTGCCAAAGACGAAGTCGCGCCAGGCCCCGTCGGGCCAGAAGGGGTGGCCGTGGTGCCGCAGGTGTTCCTCGTATTCGTGCCGGTAGGTTTGCGGATTCACCGGCCGCCCCGGACGCGGCGTCTCCGAGATGCCGTGACGCAGCACGAGCCAGAGATGCAGGCCGATGAAAAGAAACATCATGCTCGGCAGGACAAACACATGAATCGCGAAGAACCGGCTGAGGGTGGCGCCACCGATGGTGTTTCCGCCGAGGATGAACCGCGCGACCCATTCACCAATCCAGGGGATGCGCCCGGCCTGTTCGGCCGCGACGATCACCGACCATGCCGCGGTCTGGTCCCAGCGCAGCAATTGCCCGGTAAACCCCATCGCCAGCGTGAACGCGAGCAGCAGCGCACCGGTCGTCCAGTTCATCTCGCGCGGAAACTTGTAGGCTCCGAATAGAAACGTCTGCGCGAGATGCGCGCCAATCATCAGCACCATTGCGGACGCACCGAAATAGTGCAGCCCCCGGAGAAAACTGCCGAACGGCGCCTCCTGCGTGATAAACACGAGCGATTCGTAAGCCTGCGATGAAGACGGCACATAGGAGAACGCCAGCGCCACCCCACTCACCACCTGCACAATGAACGCAACCAGCGTGGCACTGCCGAAGACGTACCACCATGTCGCGTCCTTCGGCACCAGGTGCGACAATGACGGACCGAGCAACGCACTCAACCCGACGCGGTCATCGAACCACTTCCAGGACTGGATGAACGCGCGCTTCATGCGACGACGGTCCGCTCGCCGCGCGGTTCGCAAGCCGCGCGGTGATCCTGGTTCGGCGGCCCGGCCCCGGGGGCCGGCCCTGCGGGTTGCGCGCCGGCGCTCATAGCGTGGTCGTGATCGGAACCGGCATGGACTTGATCTGGACCTGGCCGCGCGCGACCCGCACGTCGTAGCGGATCAACGGATGCGGGGGCGGTCCTGCGGCCACCGTGCCGTCCTCGTAGTAGACGCCGCCGTGACAGGGGCACATGAACAGCTTCGCCGCCGGCAACCAGCGCACGGGACACCCGAGATGCGTGCAGTTCACCGCGAACACGACAAACACCTCGGCCCCGACCCGGCGCACCCAGGCCGCGTTTTTCGCCGTGATGCCGGCCCAGGGCAGCGGCGAGGGATCGGAGATCACGACATTGACGGTCTCGCCGACCGCAAAGTCGTCGACCGCACCGAGATCGAGCCATGGTTGCGGCACGCGCCGAAACAGCGGGGCGAGGACGAAGCCCGCCATCGGCACGCCGACGACCGCCGCGCACGCGCCGCCCAGCATGATGCTCAGCCGCGAGAGGAAGCGGCGGCGGGTCACCACGTCGAGCGAACGGGCGGGCGCGGATGACGGCTCAGTGGTTTGCGGTGGCGTGGGCTCTTTCATGACGAATGTCGCGGATCCAGCCGGTCAACGAGACGACGAACATCACGAGACCGACCACGAGGATCACCCAGGACGTGATGACGCTCCAAAAGATGAAGGCGATCGCCAGCGCAAGACCGGCCGGCCAGTAAGTCGGCGTGGGCAGATGTTCCACCGGAAGTTCCACCCAGCCATCGGGCGCGTGCTGAGAGGTGGACGCCGGGCCGTCGTGGCGGGATCCTGGGTCGTTCGAGTTCATGACGTGAAGTTGATGAGAAATTCAGGAGCGGAGCAGCGGCAGGAGATAGACGGCCGTGAGGACGAAGACCCACACCACGTCGACGAAATGCCAGTACAGGCCAATGATACGAAGAACCGGCGACGGGAGCCGGCGATAGTCGCCCAGCAGCGCCAGCCCCAGGGCGACTATGAGGCAAACCAGTCCAACCGTGACGTGCAGCCCGTGAAAGCCCGTGAGCGTGAAAAACGACGCCCCGAAAACGTTCGTTCCCGGACTCAGGCCCTCGTGAAAGAGGCGCCAGGTCCTCGATCCCCTGTCCGACGAGGAAAGTGAGGCCGAGCGCGATCGTGGCGCCGAGCCAGGCAAGCATGGCGCGGTGTCGGGTTCGCTGCTCCGCGACCTCGGCCCGCCAGAGCGTGAAACTGCTGGCAAACAGGCAGACGCTAAAGACGAGCGTGGTCGGGACATCGAGTTCGCGCGCGCTCGGGCCCGGTCGCAGCGTCGCATTGTAGTAGAGGTAGGCCAGGATCAGGACCGCGAAAAAGCCACTCTCCGAGACAATGAACGTCCACATGCCGGTGTGGTTCTTCTCGAACGACCGCGTATCCAACCCGCGGTCACCCGGCACCACCGGGTCGGGCCGGTCGGGATTGGCCCAGTCCCACAACGGGCGACGGCTGCGGATCGGGGGCAGCGCGACAAAGTTTTCCGGCGGCGGTGGTGACGATCCCGCCCACTCGAGTGTCCACGCCTGCCAGGGATTGTCGCCGGCCGGGCGGCCCCGCACGAGACTGTGCAGGAGGTTCCACACCAGCAGCAGCGAGGCTGCGGCCATGAAGGCGACTCCGATGGTCGAGGTGAGATTCATCCAGCCCCAGCCCGGCAGATCGGGATACGTGTAAACGCGGCGGGGCATGCCGGCGAAGCCAAGGAAATGCTGGATGCCGAACGTCGTATTGAAGCCGATCACCATCAGCCAGAATGTCCACTGGCCGAGCCGCTCGGACATCATGCGGCCCGACATCTTGGGAAACCAATAGTAGATCGCGCCGATGGTCGCGAAGACGATGCCGCCGACGGCGACGTAGTGAAAGTGCGCGACGAGGTAGTAACTGTTCTTCGTCTGCCAGTCCATCGGCACCACGGCGTGCGTGATGCCGCTGAGTCCGCCGAGCAGGAAATGAATCAGGAAGGCGATGCAGAACAACATCGGCGTGGCGAAGCGAATGCGGCCGCCGACCATGGTCATGCTCCAGTTGAGCACCTTCACCCCGGTCGGAATCGCGATCAGCAGGCTCGCCCCGGCGAAGAACGTGTCCGCCGGGCGACCCATGCCGACCGTGAACATGTGGTGGCCCCAGACGCCGAGGCTGAGGATGGCGATCGCCACGCTCGATCCCGCGACAAATTCGAAGCCGAAGATCGGCTTGCGCGAAAACACCGGGATGATCTCCGACACGATCGCGAACGCGGGCAGCGCGAGGATGTAAACCTCGGGATGGCCGAAGGCCCAGAAAATGTGCTGCCAGATCACGGGATTGCCACCGGCCGCCGGCAGAAAGAACTGCGCCCCGAGCTGGCGGTCGATCAGCAGCATCACGAGTCCCGCATTCAGCACCGGGAGCGCGAGGATCACGATGAAGGCATTGACGAAATTGATCCACGCGAACAACGGCAGGCGGCGCATCGTCATGCCCGGAGCCCGCATCCCCAGGACCGTGGCGATGACGTTGATCGACGTCGCCACCGAGCCAATGCCGAGCACGAGCAACGCGATGATCCAGTAATCGACGCCGAGCTGCGACGAATACGGCGCCTCGCTCAAGGGCGTGTAGGCGAACCAGCCGGCCATGGGGGGCGCGCCGATGAGCGCGCTGAAATGCAGGAGCACGCCGCCGAGCGGCACGAGCCAGACGCCGAGGGCGTTGAGCCGCGGGAACGCCATGTCGCGCGCGCCGATCTGCATCGGCAGGACGTAGTTCACGAGACCGAAGAGCGCCGGCATCGCGACCAGGAAGATCATGGTCGTGCCATGCAGCGTGAACAGCGCATTGAACGTGTCCGGATGCAGGAACGAGTTGTTCGGCACCGCGAGCTGGATGCGAATGAACGCCGCCTCGATCCCGCCCACCACAAAGAACACGAGTGCGTTGAGCAGATAGAGGATGCCGATGCGCTTGTGGTCGACGGTGGACAGCCACGCGAGGCGGTAGTGCTCGCGCTCGCCCGTGGAAAGCAGGAGGTTCGAGCCGGCGGTGGCGGCGGTGCTTCCGTTCATCGCAGGGTCTCGAAATAGGCGACAAGGTCGTCGAGTTGGGCGTCGGTGAACCGGTAGTTGGGCATCTTCACGCCCGGCTTAACGACCTGCGGGTTTTGCAGCCAGCGGCGCAGCGATGGCGCGTTATTTTGCAGGACGCCGCCGGCGAGTTCTCGCCGGCTCGCAAGATGCGTGAGATCCGGGGCGACGCGCGCGGTTGCGCTCGTGCCCTGGATGGCGTGGCAGTTGATGCAGGTATTCCCCACGAACAATTCCCGTCCGCGACGCGCGGCGGGGGTGGTTGGTTCCGGCGCGGGCGCAAGTTGCGCACGCTGCCAGGCGTCGAACTGTTCGCGCGGCTCGGCGATCACCAGAAACCGCATCCATGCGTGCTGGGTCCCGCAGAATTCGGAGCAGACGCCGAGGAACGTTCCCGGTTCATCCGCCTGCAGCCAGATGTGGTTGGGCCGGCCCGGCACCGTGGTCATCTTGCGGGTGAGTCTTGGCACCCAGAATTCGTGCAGAACATCCGTCGACTCCAGCTGAACGGAAAGCGGCTGCCCGACGGGAATGTGGATCTCGTTTGCCGCGATCACACCCGTCCTGGGATAGCGGGCTTCCCACCACCATTGATGCCCCGTCACGATCAGGTCGGGTTCCGGGGCGGGTGGCGGATCGGTGACCCCCATAGTTCGCACCGTGAGACCGAAAAGGACCACAACGATGATCAGCGGCACGATCGTCCACGCGATCTCGAGTTGCGTGTGCCCCGCTCGTTGCTCGGGATCGCGATCGCCGGTTCGCCAGCGGCAACGCAGGATGGCAAACACGATGAGTCCGGCCACGATCACGAAAATGACCCCGCAAATGATCGTCGTGACGAGGCCGAGGTTGTACATCGCGGCCGCCTGAGGCGATTGCGGATCCAAGGCGGTCAGGGTGTCCATGGAGCGGACCTCACAGCGCAAGACCCGCGCCGCTCAGGCGCGCGAATCGTGCATTCCCCACGGAAGGTGACACGTCGGCTGCGACACTTGCCCCTGGCGGGAACACCGGGGCCGCGATTTGCACGAGGCGGGAGGACACGACGCTGCATTCTGCGCGAGGGCACGGTCGGTTGGCAACCGGGCAAGCTCTTCGAGGAGGTCGTGAACGCATCGTTGCCTCCTTCCGGACGGAATGCAGGCAAGGATGCCTGCTGCCCGGGTCCGGCCTCGCGGACAGGTTACTCCGGTTGTTCGCCCAACGGACCGTCGCCCGGGCCGCTTGGGGTTTCGTCGCCAGGCAACATGGAAACGAGGCGGAACAGGTCCCCCCGTCGGTCGAGTCTCGGCGTCACCGTGCCGCCCGAACGGGACTCGTGCAGCGCATCGAGGTCGACGTCACAGATCAACACCGTCTCCTCGTTGGAATCCGCCTCCGCGGCGATGCCGTCGCGCGCGAAGGCAAAGTCCGACGGCGTGAACACGGCGGCCTGCCCGTAGTTGATGTCGAGGTTGCCGACATCGGGCAGGTTGCCGACGTTACCGGCGAGCGCGACGTAGATCTGGTTTTCGATCGCCCGCGCCTGGGCGCAATACCGGACGCGCAGATACCCCTGCCGGTTGTCCGTGCAAAACGGCACGAAGATCACCTCCGCCCCCTGGTCGGCAAGATGACGGGCCGCCTCCGGAAATTCGATGTCGTAACAGATCAGCACGCCGATCTTCGCCTTGGGCGTGTCGAATGCCCGCAGCGAATGCCCGCCGGAAATGCCCCACCATTGCCGCTCGTTGGGTGTGATGTGCAGTTTCGGCTGCGAAAAAACCTCGCCGCTCGGCAGGCAGACAAAGGTGAGGTTGTGCAACTTGTCGTCGCGGCGCACGGGATGACTGCCGGCGATCACCGTGAGTCCATAGCGCGCCGCCAGCCGGCGCATCAGATCGCTGAAGCGTTTCTCGTATTGCGCCAGCCGGCGAATGCCCTCGCGCGGCGAGAGCGCGTCCTCCTGCGAGAGCAGTTGCACGGAAACGAACTCGGGCAGCAGGACGAAGTCAGCCTCGTAGTCGGCCGCCACCTCGAGGAAGTAGGTGACCTGGCGGGCAAAATCGGCGAACGACTTGACCTTGCGCATCTGGTACTGGACGCACGCAAGCCGCAGCTTGCGCCGCGTGGCTGGCGGCGCCTTGTAGTCCGGATTCAACCACTCGAGCAGGCTCGCATTGTTGCGGCTCTTGGGGTCGCGCAGGTAGTTGGCCATGACGGCGCGCAACACAAACCCCTCGCGCAGCTGAAAACTGAGCACCAGATCGCGCAACTCCCCGGTGAGCACGCGTTGCGCATATTCGTCCGGCGACATCCGATCGGCGTACTGCTCGTAGTTCCACAGGCGGCCGCCGGCGAGAATGCGCCGCTTGTTCAGGCGGCGGCACAGCTGCCGCCGCGCCTCATAAAGCGCCGCCCCCACCCCGCGCCCCCGCGCATCGGGATGGACGTAGACATCCGCGCCGTAGAGCGTGTCCGCATTGAGGTTGTGGTTGGTGAAGTACCCGCCGTCGGTAATGCCCACCCACGTGTGGTGCCGCAGCGGATCCGGGCCCAGATCCACGACCAGCGATGAAACCGCGCCGAGAATCCTTCCGCCCGCCTCGGCCAGCAACTGCCCCTGCGGGAACACGCGCTGATGGCTGAGGAGATGGCGCTCGCCCCAGATCACGTTTTCATCGGCGAGCACGGGATAGGCGGCGCGATTGAGTTCGATCAGTGCCGGTATGTCGGTGCGCGTTGCCTCCCGGATGGTGAGCGAGCTCTTCTTTTCCCTCGGCATGGCGCGAGGGTTGCAGAATCCCCGGTCGTCGTCAAAGGACGGATGCCACAACGCGCCGGCGCACCCACGGCCGCCGGACGTTGGCGCCTGCGACCGCCACCGCCATGACCGAAACCATCATCCTCTCAACCGAAGAACTCATCCGGCTTCATCCCGCCGACCTCGCCGATCACCTGCAACGCCTGCCCGTCGAGGACGCCCGGGCATTGCTCCAGCAGCTGCCGGTCGCACAGTCCGCGCCGGCCCTGGCGGAAATTGAGGAGGACAAGATAACGGATCTGCTGGAGGAGATTTCCGCCTCCCGGATGGCGCGACTGCTGCCGCACGTGCCGCCGGAAGCGGCCGTCGACCTGTTGCAGCATCTGGCGCCAACGCGTCGCCGCGAAGCCGTCGCCGCCCTGCCGCCGGAACTGGCCGGACGCGTGCGCGCGCTGCTGCGTTACGCCGAGGACACCGCGGGTGGTATCATGACCAACCGCCTCATCGCGCTGCACGAGGACATGACCGTCGGCCAGGTGCGCGCACTCCTGCGTGCACAAGTCCCGGAGGAACGCACGCAAGATGTCGCCTATCTCTATGTGACCGACGCGCAGCAGCGCCTCGTGGGTATCGTGGGGCTGCGCGACATTGCCTTTCGTCGCGATGAGCGCCGGTTGGGAGAGATCATGCGGCGCGACGTGAAGTCACTGCGCGCCGCGGACGATCAGGAGACCATCGCGCAACAATTCGAGCACTACCACTACCTCGGTCTGCCCGTGCTCGACGAAGACGGTCGCCTGGTGGGTGTGGTCAAGGCCAGCGACGCCCTGGAAATTGCCGCGGAGGAGGCCACCGAAGACATGCAGCTCATGGTCGGCTTGAGCGGCGAGGAACGCGCGCTGACGCCGTGGACCTGGGCGCTTGGCCGCCGCCTGCCGTGGTTGTGCGTGAACCTCGCCACGGCGTTTCTTGCCGCGATCGTCATCAGCTTCTACGAAGGCACGATTGCGCGATGGACCGCGCTCGCGGTGTTCCTGCCGATCGTCGCGGGCCAGGGAGGCAACGCCGGCATGCAAACGCTCACCGTGATCATCCGCGATCTTGCACTCGGGGAACTCTCGCCCGGCGATGGACGCCGTGCCCTGGTGAAGGAACTGACGCTCGGGCTGATCAACGGCGTCGTGATTGGGTTGCTCGTGGGCCTCGTCGGCTGGTGGTGGAAGGGCAGCCTGTTGCTCGGCGAGGTGACGGCCGGGGCGATGTTGCTCAACCAACTCGCCGCCGCTCTAGCGGGCGTCCTGATTCCGCTGGGGCTGAAGGTCTGCCGCCTCGACCCAGCGATGGCGTCGAGCATCTTTCTGACCACGGTCACCGATGTCGCGGGCTTCCTTTTCTTTCTGGGACTGGCGTCGCTGGCCTTGGGCGCCGGCTGAGCCGCGGACTTCAAGTCCCGGTGTCCTCATGATCCGCGCCCGTTCCGGAGCTTTACCGGGATGCCTCACGGTCGGCGACCGGCTCGTCGCCGCCCGAATCAATGAACTGCGCGATCACCTGCACCGCGCGATCCTCATCCTCGCCGCTGGCGACCACATCGACTGAACCACCCATCATGACACAAAGGCTGACCAGGGCGAGCAGGCTGCGCACATCCGCGCGGCGCGTGCCCGCGCACAGCCAGATGCTCGAACGGAACCGCTGCCCCAGGCGCACCAGGTGGGCCGCGGGGCGCAAGTGCAGGCCGTTCGGCCAGCGAACCTGGACAGTCTTGCGCTGCATGTTTCTCCAGACCCGTTGAATGCTCGAAGGTCCCGCCAGAGCGCGTGAAAAACAGGGAAAACCCAAATATTCCTCGTCCTTATGCGGGGGCGGGCCCGTCCCGGACTTACTGCGTGAAGCTGGTTTGGAACAGTTGGAATGCCTCCTGGTATTCCGGGGAGGTCACATTGTTGCTCATGATCGCGAAATAAACGAAGCACCCACGCCATGCCTTCACTCCGCCGGTGACATTCATGTACTCGCCGACTGGCAGGTCCTCGACTCGCTGGTATCGGCCGTCGGTCAGGACGCAGAATACACCGCTTCCGCTCGCGGGATGCAGCGGCTTGATGTTGTAATCGGTTTCCTTTGCGTCCGGCAAAGTCGGCGCAATGCGAGAGATCAGCTCGTTTCGCTGCCATTGCTCGGTGGTGATCGCCGGGTCGGAAGCCGCGACGATCAAGGCGGTGATGGCGATCGGCCAGACCGGATCCTCCATGCGCACCCGCGCGTTGTTCATGGTGTCGCGGTCCACCTGAAACGAGTAACCCGGCGGCACGAGGATGGAGATGCGGTGATTCCCCGGCACCGTGACGGTTTCCTCCGATTGCGCGAAGAGCAGGTGTGGAGCAACCAACAGCAACAGCGGCAGCAGCGCGGCTCGTATCATGCATGAACGTCGTCACGCCACGGCTGGGCGTCAAATCGAGCCGAAAGCGGGTAGGCGGCCGATTGCCAACCCTGTCGCGTTGGCGCGCCTCTGAAGGCTAGATCGAATAGTCCTCGGGCGGTTCGGGCGGAGGGGAATTGCCGCCACCGTCCGCCCCCGGGCGATTACGATCGTAAAAGATGCGCACATCCGCCTGCCCGTGCAGTAATTGCTTCGCGCGGATCAGCGCGTTGCGAGTGGCCATCGTGGGATTGGTCTGCGCGGGAAAGATGTTCTCTTCCCCGATCTGCTTGAGCAGGCCGCTGCGCTGGAGCACGCCGGTGACGTCGGCATTGCAGCCGCTGACGATCAGGTGGCGATCGGTCTTGCGGAGGTAGTCGTGCAGGGATTCGAGCGCCATGACGGTCGTCGCATCCAGGTGCCGGGCGTTCTTCATGCGCAGGACGAAGATCCGGATGTTTTCATCCTCGGCCTGTCGCCGCACCTGGCTTTGGAAAAGATCCGCGGCCCCAAAAAACAGCTCGCCCTCGACATGGATGATTGAGATCTGCGGGTTCGGCCGCAGGGCCTTGTCCGGAAGTTCGACGAGGTGCCCGGTGTCGTTGAAGGTGTACTCCATCAGGATGGGCGTGCTGGTTTTCTGCAGGAACAGCGCAAGCGCGACGCCGATGCCGACGTAAATCGCCGTGTCCAGCTTGAACAGGAGCGCCGCGCCCAGCGTTGCGCCGAAAACGATCGCGTCGGAATGCGTGGACCGGCACGCCACCCGGATTTGCGCGGGGTTGATCAGCTTGTAACCAACGCGAACGAGATGCGCGGCAAGCGCCGCCACCGGGATGAAGTTGAAGATGCCCGTGATGAAGAACAGAATCGCGAGCACCGCGACGCTGCTCAGCATCGAAGAAAACTGCGAGGCCGCGCCGCTCTGGTAGTTGACCGCCGAGCGCGTGAACGACGAAGAACCCGGCGGCACGCCGAAGAGCCCGCACGCGATGTTGCCCGCGCCCATGCCGATCAGTTCCTGGTTCGGGTCGATGTTCTGACCACTCTTCGCCGCAACCGACTTCGTGATCGCCGTCGCCTCGAGCATGCCGATGATCGCAATGGCGATCGCGGTGCCGGTCAGGCGCGGCAGGATCGACATCTGCATGGACCACGTTGGCAGGGCGGACAGGGTCGGCAGGATCGCCGAAAGCGCCCCCTCGTCGCGCACCATCCGGAAGGGAACTTCGGGCACAAAGTGCGCGTAAGTCTTCGCCGCGATGCCGAGGACGGCCAAGCCGATCAGGGCCTCCGGCCAATGTGGCCGCCAGTGTCGCACCGCGGTGAACAGCAGCAGGGTCGACGCGCCGATGCCGATCGCCCACCAGGAGAAGTCGCCGCGCACCAGCGCATTGAACACGTCCCCCCACACGGCCAGAAAGCCCTGCCCCGCCGGGCTGGAAAACCCGAACCAGTTGTGGAGCTGGCTGCTCATCAGCAGCAGGCCGATCGCCGAGATGTAGGCGACCACGACCGAACGCGAGATGAATTTGGTGACTTCGCCAAAGTTCAGCAGCCCGGCCACGAATTGCATCAACCCGATAAGGAAAGCCAGGTACGCCGCCAGCTGGAGCGGGTGCAGGCCGATGTCGGCATTGGCCGCCATCGTAGCCACCGTGATCAGGGACACGGAGGTCGTCGGGCCGAAGACGTGGTGATGCGAGGAGAAGAAGAGCGCACCGATAAATCCCCCGACCACCACCGAGATGATCACCGCCATCGGCGGCACGTTGAGAATCAGGGCGAATCCGATGGCCTGCGGAACCGAGACGAGGGTGAGCGTCGTGCCGGCCACCAGGTCCGCCCGCATTTTCGCCCATGAGTAGGTGCGCAGCTCGTGGATGAACGGCAGCGAAAGCCGCGGGCGCGGCAACCGCCTCCACAAGGATACTGCGGATGGCGCCGTTGCCGGGCTCATTCCCGACCGGTCCGTTGGCAGGCGCGGCCGGCGAAAAACGGCGCGCGATGACGGCGGCAAAAAGCTTCGTCAGGGTCCGCAGCGTTGAAGGAGAGGCCGACGATCGGTTTCGGTTTCATCGCCGCCCTTTGCTGGGGAGACGCTCCCGCCGGGGCAAGACATTCCTCGTGGAGTTGTTGTGTGCACCAGACCATCGACCACCGGGGACAAAGCTGGGCCTGTCGAACGGGCCGCGCGCCCGGACGCCGTCGCGCTGTCCGGGTGGTGCCCCGGCTTTCGTCAGGCCCGGGAGTGCGGTGCACGGCACCGCCTTGGCGCAGGCCAAACCGGCAACCGAAAACGCGATCCGCCTCACGCAGACGCGACCATGGTGTCGTCCAGGGCGCGGAAGACCAGGGCGGCATTTTGGCCGCCGAAGCCGAGGTTGTTGCTGAGCACGGTGCGCACGGGCAGGCGTTGTGCGACGTTCGGCACATAGTCGAGGTCGCAATCGGGATCGGGTTCCTCGAGATTGATCGTCGGCGGGATGATGCCGGTTTCAATCGCCTTGATGGCGATTGTCGCTTCCACCGCGCCCGCGCCGCCGAGCAGGTGTCCGGTCATCGACTTCGTGGAACTGATCTTTATGCGCCGCGCGTGATCGCCAAAGACCTGCTTGATCGCCGCGGTCTCGAACTTGTCATTGTAGGGCGTGGACGTGCCGTGGGCGTTGAGGTAATCGACGGCCGCGGGCGCGAGGCCGGCGCTGCGCAGGGCGCTGCGCATGGCCAGCATCAAGCCACGCCCCGCGGGATCCGGCTGGGTGATGTGGTAGGCGTCGCACGACGCGCCATAGCCGGCGAGTTCACAATAGATGCGGGCCCCGCGCGCCCGGGCGTGTTCGAGTGCCTCGAGCACCAGCATGCCGCCCCCCTCCCCCATGACGAAGCCGTCGCGGCCCCGGTCGAATGGTCGGCTCGCGCGCGCCGGTTCGTCGTTGCGGGTCGACATCGCCTTCATCGCGCAGAAGCCCGCGTAGCCCACCGGGACGATCGGCGCCTCGCTGCCGCCGGCAAGCATGACATCCGCATCGCCGGCGCGAATCGTCTTCATCGCTTCGCCGATGCTGTGCGCGGAGGACGCGCAGGCGCTGACCATGCAGAAGTTCGGCCCGCGGGCGCCCAAGGCGATGGCGATGATTCCACCGGCCAGGTTCGGAATCAGCGCCGGAATCAGGAAGGGCGAGACCTTGCGGGGACCACGCTCGAGCAGGATGCGATGCTGTTCCTCGAGCGTGCCGATACCGCCAATACCGGATCCGACAAAGACGCCGAAGCGATCACCGTCGACGGTGGCGGGATTCAGCGCCGCGTCGGCCACGGCCTGGCGGGCGCTCGCAAACGCAAACTGCGCGAACCGGTCGTTGCGTCGCACTTCCTTGGCGTCCATCCATTGCTGCGGATCCCAGTCCCGCACCTCGGCCCCGATCCGGCAGGGATAATCCGTGGCGTCGAAGATGCGAGACGGGCACCACGCCGGAACGACCGGCGACCAAGCCGGCCCAGAGGGTCGTTCGGATCGTGCCCAAGGAAGTCACGACGCCGAGGCCGGTGACCACCACGCGGCGCTGCGTTGCAGAGGCGGGCATTGTCAGCGGGAACGCATTTTCCGTCTCGACCGGCGACCGGCCGCTTGTCGCCGTTACTGTGCTCAGCTCACGCGATTCAGGCGGCCCCCGCCTTCGCGTTGATGTATTTGATGACGTCGCCGACCGTCTGGAGTTTCTCCGCTTCGGACTCGGGAATCTCGCCTTTGATCTCGTCCTTGAACTCCTCCTCAAACGCCATGATCAACTCGACGGTATCGAGAGAGTCGGCACCGAGATCATCGAGAAACGACGCCTCCGGGGTGATTTGCTCTTCGTTAACGTTCAGTTGGTTAACGATGATTTTTTTGACGCGCTGCTCGATGGTCTCTTGGTCAGCCATACGCTTGAAGTTTTGGAGAGAAGATTCAGGTTGTTGGTTTCACATCACCATGCCGCCGTCAACGGTAAAAACCTGTCCGGTAATGTAGCTCGCCTCGTCGGCGCAAAGGCTGAGCACGGCGTGGGCGATCTCCGCCGGTTCGCCGAATCGCGCCCATCGGAATGAACCCGCTGGCGGCCTTGATCTGCTCCTCGGAAAGGGCGGCGGTCATGTCGGTCTTGATGAACCCGGGCGCCACGACGTTGGCCGTGACGTTGCGCCGCGCAAACTCCTTCGCCACGGACTTGGTCAGGCCGATCATGCCGGCCTTGGCCGCCGAGTAGTTGGCCTGGCCGGCATTGCCCACCAGACCGGATACGGAGGAGATATTGACGATGCGGCCGTAACGATTGCGACACATCGGGCCAGCCGATCGCCTTGGTCCAATGGAAACAACTCGTGAGGTTGGTCCGCACGACCGCCTTCCAGTCGTCGTCGGACATGCGCGCGAGCAACCCGTCGCGGGTGATGCCGGCATTGTTGACCAGGATGTCGATCTTGCCGGCTTCCTTGAGCAGCGCCTCGGCCGCCGCGACGACCGCGGCGCCATCCGCGACGTCGACCGCACGGCGAGGTCGCCTGCCCGCCGGCGGCGGTGATGGCTTCGGCCACGGCTCCGCAACTCGCGGCCGACTTGGACACGCAGATGACGGAGACGCCGTGGCGCGCGAGGGCTTCGGCAATCGCCTTGCCGATGCCGCGTCCGGCGCCGGTGACGAGTGCAGTGCGTTGGTTGAAAGTCATGGGGGGATATTGGGATTCTCGGATCTCGATGCTGGATGGGAAAATCACGGGAACGATTCCGCCGCCCCGGAGCTCCGTCGTCAGCGACAATCGAAAATCCTCAATCGACAATCGAAAATCTCAGTACACGTCCCGCTGGTAGCGGTTTTCCTTGCGCAGGAACTTGACGTACTCGGCCGCGCGGCCCGCATCCATGCCCGCATGCCTGGCCACGATGTCCTGCAGCGCGCGGTCCACGTCCGGGGCCATCCATTTGGCGTCGCCGCAGACATAGAAGACGCGCCCCCCGCAAGCCATTGCCAGAGCTTCGGCGCCGTGCTCGCGCATGCGATCCTGCACGTAGATCTTGTGGTCCTGGTCGCGCGAGAACGCCGTGTCCAGGCGGGTGAGCAGGCCGCGCTCCTGCCAGGCGGCAAATTCGTCCTCGTAGAGAAAATCCGTCGCCCGATGCTGGTCGCCGAAGAACAGCCAATTGCGACCGTTCGCGCCGGTGGCCGCGCGTTCCTCGAGGAAGGCGCGAAACGGCGCCACGCCAGTCCCCGGCCCCACCATGATCACGTCGGTGCCAGGATTCTCGGGCGGCCCAAAACGCGAATGCGTGACAAAGACCGGCACGAGGTCGCGCCCTGCCACCACGCGGTCGGCGAGAAAGGTCGAGCACACGCCCAGCCGTTCCCGGCCATTCATCGTGTAGCGCACGACCGCGACCGTGAGGTGCACTTCGCCCGGATGGGCCCGCTGCGACGACGCGATGGAATAGAGGCGGGGCACCAGCCGCCGGAGCTGCAGCACGAACTCCTGCGGTTTGAGTTGGACCCCGGGAAACTCCGCCAGCAGGTCGATGTACTTCCCGTTGGCGAAGGAACGCCGTCAATGCATCCCGCGCGGCGGGCGCGAGCAGGTCGGCCAGCCGCGCGCGTTCGGCGGGATCGCTGGTGCGGGCCGCGAAGAGTTCCATCGCCCGTCGCGTCGGCAGCGCAAGGGAGAGGCGCACGGTCAGCGCTTCGCGCAGCGGCAACCGTTCGCCCTGCCCGGCCTGGACGACCTCGTCGCCCTGGGCTCCCAGCCGCCGCAGGATTTCCTCCACCGCCGTCGGATCGTTGCGCGGCCAGACCCCGAGCGAATCGCCCGGCTTGTAGCTCAGCCCGCTGCCTTCGATGTTGATGACAAAGTGCCGCGTCTCCTTCCCTGATCCGGGTTTCGTCAGCCGGCGGTTTTCGACGACACCGGCAAGATACGGCTGGTCCTTGGTATAGGGCGATGGAGCAGGGACGACGGACATCGTTCGCTTCAGGTTCGCCAGCGGCGGCAGGCCTGACAAGCCCGGTCTGTCGGCGCCGCGGTCCACTCGGAGTTGTCGGTAGGGCGGCCACTCCGCCCGCCGCCGCGGCGGGGAAGAGTCCCCGCCCTATCTGCCAATAAGGGGTCTTCACGTAGCCCGCCGCGTGAGCGGCGGGACTGGCCTCGCCGAAGTTTCTGTCCGGGCACGGACTGGGCTACGAAGGAGCCGCCCGACAAATCAGCACTGACGACACACCAGCGGCCGGGGGCTCCCCGGTTCCGCCATGTTTGGGAGTGGGAGCCGGGCACCTCTCATTCGCAAGTCGGACCGACTACTGCGAGCGGTGGCGGTTCGCCCGGCCGGTTTGATGTCGCTTCACCTGCGAGCGCCTTCGCATAGTCCGGCCATGGTCCCACCTGCGGATGCGCCCGTGCGCCTGCAAAAATATATCGCCGAGGCCGGCCTTGCTTCCCGCCGGGCGGCGGACGCGTTGATCGCCGAAGGCGAGGTCACCGTGAACGGGCAGGTGGCGGTGCTGGGTACCAAGGTGACACCGGGAATCGATCGCATCGTCGTGTCCGGCGAACTCGTGCGCCCGCACCGGGGAGGCGCCGTGACCCTGGCCGTGCACAAGCCCCGCGGCCTGGTATGCACGAACCGCGATCCGCATCACAACCAGACGATCTTCGACCTGTTGCCGCCGCCGTTCGCCGGGCTGCGCCTGTTTTGCGCGGGGCGCCTGGACAAGGAAAGCGAGGGACTGGTCATCCTTACGACCGACGGCGATCTCGCCAATCGCTTGATGCATCCTTCGGGCCTGGTCGTGAAATATTACCGGGTATCGCTGCGGGAGGCGTTTCGCCGGGAGGACCTGCCTCGACTGCTCAAAGGGGTGACAATCGAAGGCGAGCGCCTGAAAGTCGAAAAGGCACGCCTGATCGGCCGCGGCACCACCGACGTTTCCACCGAGGTGGATGTGGAAATGCATCACGGCAAGAAACGCGAGATCCGGCAGCTCTTCACGGCGCTGGGTTGTTCCGTGCGCCGGCTGCGCCGCTACCAGATCGGGCGTTTTTCGCTGCGAGGTTTTCCTTTGCGCGCGGTGAAGGTGCTGACAGATTCCGAAATTGCCTCCCTTCTCGCCGTCCCCCGGTCGTAAGACACGTTCTCTCATGTTCAGCCTGTCCACACCGTTAACGACGCTGCGTCGGTGCAGCGCAGCCATGCTCGTCCTGACCGGGGTCGCGTTGACCGGGTTGGCGGCGCCCCTGACCTTCGATGCGCCCCTGCACATCCAACCCGACGAAAAATCGCCGGTGGTGGGCACCCTGCCCCATGGCACGTCGGTCACGCCATTGCTGCGGGAAGCCCTCGGTGCCGCCGGCCTCGAGGCGCCGCCGCCCGGCTGGATCGCGATTCGCTCCTCCGGACCGTTCGCAGGCTTTGTACGCAATCGCGACGTCGAGGAAGGCGGGAGCATCAAGGCCGGAGCGGAGATTCGTGCTCAACCCCTGGCCGATGCCCCGCTGCTGCTCGTGGTGGAAAACGGCGATCAGACGAATGCCCGCGAACCCATCGGCGACTGGTCCCGGGCGACGATCCGCACAGACCTCATCGTATTCATCAATGCACTGCCGCCCGACTCGCGCGGTCAGGTCGCTGAAGGGCCGCCCCCGCCGATCCCGACGGGACTCACGACCGCAGACACCACGACGACCAGCGGCAAGGCCGCCAAGCCGCCGAAGGTGAAGAAGCCGAAAAAGGAAAGGCAAATCAAGGAGCCGAAGGTCGCACCGGTGCCGGTGGAAACCGCCGGCGCACCCCGGACGTTCGAGGGTTATCTCGCCCGCACGCGGCACTTCCTCGGGATGGGTCCGAAATACGCCTACGAACTCGTCAACGAGAACAACGGTCGCATCGCCCTTCTCGATGTTTCGGCGCTGTCGAACACCGCCCCGATCGAGTCGTTCGAAGGCCGGCACGTCAGCATCTACGGCCCCGGCATCCAGCGGTCCGACGTGAAGGATCTCATCATCCGCGTGCAGACGCTGCGCCTCCTGCAGTAAACGTGCCTTCACTTTTTGCGGCCCGGACCTTGCGTCCGGGCCGTTGCCTTGTACGCAATCGACGTTTCCCCACCAGCGAGGAACCACCGGTCACTCCCTCCCACCCATGGAACTCATTGACGGCAACGCCATCGCCGCCTCCATCATCGCGGAACTGAAACACGAGGTCTCCGCCCTCCCCGCCGGATCGCCGCGCCCCTGCATTGCGTTCGTGCGCGTCGGCGAGGATCCCGCGTCGGTGTCGTACGTGAACAAGAAGAACCGGACCGCGGCGGAGATCGGCATGCTGACGCGCCTCGAACTGCTGCCGGAAACGGTTTCGCGCGACGAGCTCTTCGCGAAGATCGACGCCCTGAACGCGGACCCCGCCGTGCACGGGATCCTCATGCAGGCGCCGTTGCCCAGGCACATCGATGAGATCGAAACGTTTCGCCGCGTGCATCCCGCGAAGGATGTCGACGGCCTCGGCACGATGAACCTCGGCAAGGTCGCGCAGGAGGACGAAAGCGGATTCGTCTCCTGCACGCCCGCGGGCATCATGGAACTGCTGCAACGCGCCAACGTGCCGCTCGCGGGCAAGCATGTCGTCGTGCTCGGCCGCAGCCTGCTCGTGGGCAAACCGGTGGCGCTGCTGGCGCTGCAGAAGAAGTCGAATGGGCCAACGCGACGGTGACGATCTGCCATTCGCGCACCGCCGACCTGCCCGCGATCACGCGCCAGGCCGACGTGTTGATCGCGGCGATCGGACAGCCGGAGTTCGTCACTGCCGACATGGTCAAGCCGGGGGCGGTCGTGATCGACGTCGGCATCAATCGCGTACCCGACGAATCGCGAAAAAAAGGTTATCGTCTCACGGGCGACGTCGCGTTTACGGACGTTTCGCAGCACGCTGAGAAGATCACTCCAGTACCGGGTGGAGTAGGTCCGATGACCGTCGCCATGCTCATGCGAAACACGCTTAAAGCGTGGCGTTTATCCCGCCGTTAGCCAGAGCAGCGACTGCCGGCAATCCCGCTCGCGGGTCGTTATGCCCACGTGACGCGCCCGCCCAAGATCCTCGTCGTCGACGACCAGCCCGTAAACATCACTCTCATGCAAAAAAAGCTGGAGAGTGAAAAGATGACGGTGCTCACCGCCCGCAGCGGCTTCGAAGCGCTGGAGGCCGTCGCGGCCGAGCCGCCCGACCTCATCCTGCTCGACGTGATGATGCCGGGCATGGATGGCCTCGAGGTCTGTCACCGGCTCAAGTCCAACGAGGACACGCGCACGATTCCGATCATCTTCCTGACCGCGCGCGACAGCCGCGAAGGCATGTTCGAGGGACTCGGCGCCGGCGCCGCCGACTACATCACCAAGCCGGTCGATCTCGATGAAACCGTGGCGCGCGTCCGCGCCCAGTTGCATTATCACGAGATCTTCAAGCAGAACATCGATCTCACCCAGCGCCTCGCCGAAGCCCGCCGCGCCGCCACCATGGGCGCGCTTTCGCAGGGCATTTCCCACAACTTGAACAATCTGCTCGGCGTGATTTTCGGCTACCTCGAGCTGGCCAAGAACAGCGTCGGCAAACCCGAGATGACCCGCAAGCACCTCGACAAAATCGACGAAGCGGTGAATCGCATGACGCGCATGATCCGCCAGGTCACCACGGTGTCGAATCGCATGCACGTCGCCCTCGGCCGCGTCGACAGCGGCAAGCTGCTGGAAGGCGCGATCGCTCGTTTCCGCAGCGAGCAGAAGGCCGCGATCAGGTTCGAGGTGCACAACGAGGTCCACGACGCCGCGGTGATGGCCAATCCCGAGGTGTTCGAGGACGCCGTCGAAAAGCTTTTGTTCAACGCCTGGGAAAGCTACGGCAGCCGGCCCGGCGGCGAGATCGTCATCACGGTCGAGTCCCGGGTGTGCGATCGCGACGGCCATCCCGTGGTCGAGTTCAGCGTGAGTGATCGGGGCAACGGCCTTGACGCCAGGGTGCGGGACAACGTATTCGAGCCGTTCGTGAGCACGAAAAGCACCGTTGGCGTCGGCATGGGACTGACCGTTGCGCGCCACGGCATTCGCAATCTCGGCGGCGAAATCCAGCTTACGGATCGCCCGGGCGGCGGCACCACGGCGACTTTCTATCTTCCGATCGCCGTCAGTGTCGCCGCGACGGCGGCATGATGCGCTGGGCGTTTCTCGGAGCCGGCGCGATGGCCGGCGCGATGGTGCGCGGCCTGCTCGCCGCGGGCCACACGGCACCGACGTCGATCATCTGCATCGGCGGCAACGATCCGACCGCGGCCCACCTCGCGCGCGACACGGGGATCGCGGTCGCCTCCTCCTACGAGGAATTGCTCACGGGCGCCGACATCCTCATCGTTGCCTGCAAGCCGCAGACCTTGGCGGAACTTCCCGCGACGCTCACGGCGCTCACCTCCGGCAAGCTCGTCGTCTCGATTCTCGCGGGCAAACGCCTCGGTTCCCTCACCCGCGTGTTTTCGCAAGCGCGCAATGTCGTGCGCGTGATGCCCAACACGCCCGGCCAGATCGGCGCCGGCATCTCGGGCTGGTGTGCGCACACGCCACCGTCGGAGGCCGATCGGGGCGTCGTCCTCGAACTGCTGGAGGCGCTGGGCAAGGTCGTCGCCGTCGAGGAGTCGATGATGGATGCGGTCACCGCCGTCAGTGGCAGCGGTCCCGCGTATGTCTTTGAATTCGCCGCCGCCCTGCGGGAAGCCGGCGTTGCCGCCGGCCTGCCGCGAGAGACCGCGACCTTGCTTGCCCAAGAAACCGTCCTCGGGGCCGCGCGGCTGCTTGTGTCAAGCGGCACGCCCGCGGAAACGCTGCGCGACCGGGTGACCTCGCCCAACGGCACCACGTTCGCCGCACTGCAAGTTTTCAAGGCGCGCGATTTTCGAGCGCTGCTCGAGGAAGCCGTCGCCGCTGCGACGAAACGATCACAGGAATTGTCGGCGGACGGGTGAGCGTGCTGGCCACCCCTGGCCGCCGCGGCGGGGAACGGAGTCCATCGAAGCTTGCTTCGCCCTGGTTGCCTGTAGGAGCGGGTTTACCCCGCGATTCTTCGGGTCTGGTCTTCCCCGCGATTCCTCCGGGCCATCGCGGGGTAAACCCGCTCCTACGATTTTCAGCGATGCCTCGTGGCCGGGCGGCGACTCCCCGCCTGGCCTTGTCACGTCAGCCCACTTTGAAGTACCCCCGCTGCTTCTCCGAAATCGACAGGCCCACGCGCTCCATCACCTTCAGCATGTCCTCCCAGACCATGCGCTTGGTCTTCGCGTCGGCATACCGCAGGAGATAGGAGGGATGATACGTCACCATCAACGGCGTCCCCTGATACTCGAGCCAGCGACCGCGGATCGAACCCAGGCTCCGAAACGAGCCGAAGCCGAGCAGCCCCTGCGCGGCGGTGCTGCCCAGCGCGACGATCACCTTTGGCTGCACCACCGCGACCTGGGCGCGCAGATACGGCAGGCAGAAAAGCATTTCCTCCTCGGTCGGCGGTCGATTTCCCGTTTGCTTGACCGTCCGCCCGCTGCGACGGCCGTCCATTTCCGGGCGCCAGTTCAGGATGTTGCCGATGTAGACATCGGAACGTTGCAGGCCCATCGCGACGATCATCTTCGTGAGAACCTGACCCGCGGGGCCGACGAAGGGCTCGCCTTGGATCTCTTCCTCTCCTCCGGGGGCTTCGCCGCAAAAGAAAATGTCCGCATCGATGTTGCCGACACCAAAGACGACCTGGTTCTCGCCATGCGTGTGCGCCTGACACACGGGACAGGCGAGCACGCGCTGCCGCAACCACTCCCACCGTTCGCGCTTCGAACCTGGCGGCAGTTCGATCACCGGCGGCGGTGGCAGTTCACGCGAGGACTTTGGACCCGCGGAAGACGCCACGACCTTCGCGGTCGTTCGCGGACCGGTAGTCGTCGGGGCTTTCACGAGGTCGAGAAGCTGGGCGATCGGCGCGACCGGCGAGGGTGCGGAAGGCGATTCCGCCACGCCCGAAGGTTCCGGCGCGGCGGTCCTCATCGCCCGCGGCGCTGAAGCCGGAACCGGGGCGGACGCTTCGTTTTCGCGTTCGACGGCACTTCGCAAGCGTGCGAGCGCCTCGTCCGATACGGACACCGCCGTCACTCCCTCGCGCTTGAGGCGCTTGAGGTCGTCGACGACGGCGCCGATGCGTTCGCGCAACGTCACCGCGTCCCTCCCGTCACCACGAGGCGTTCCACGTATTTCGCGAGCAGGTCGAACTCGAGGTTCACTCGATCACCGGCGCGACGAACGCCCAGGGTGGTCACCGTGAGGGTGTGCGGGATCAGCCAGACCGCGAATCCATCCTCGTGCACTTCGGCGATCGTTAGCGAAATGCCGTCGACCGCGATGGACCCTTTGGCGACGAGATAATGCCGGAACTCCGGCGGCACGTGCACCCGCAGGTAGACATCCGTCCCGCGCTGTTCGAGGACGAGCACCCTGCCCGTGGTATCGATATGCCCCGAAACGAAGTGTCCGCCGAGCCGGCCGTCGAAACGCAGGCTGCGCTCGAGGTTCACGACCGCACCCGGGGCCAGCCTGCTCAGGTTGGTCACGCGACGGGTTTCCGCGAGCAGATCGAACTCGAGCGCGTGGTCGCGCATCGCCGTCACCGTGAGGCAGCAACCATTCACGGCAACACTATCCCCGATCGCGACGCCGCCTTCGGGAACGGCGAACGAAGCCCAGACGTCGAAACGCACGCCTTGCGCGTGTTCCGTGAGCTGGACGACTTCGCCCCGTTCCTCGATGATACCAGTAAACATCAGAAGTCAGAGGTCAGGGGTTGGAGTCAGAAGTCAGAAACCGACGATCGGAAGTCGGAAGTGATGCAGGCGCCGTCAGATCTCGGACCATCGACCTCTGTCGTCTGTCCTCCGACTTCCGTCCCGTCACTTCAGGCGCACGCGCAACACCTGCGTTTCCGTCCCCCGGCTGATCAGGAGCACGAACTCGTTGCGCGCGGGATTATCGGCGATCGCCTGGAACAACTCCACCGCCTGGGCGAAGTCCGTCACCGCCTGTCCGTCGACCTCGCGAATGAGATCGCCCTGTTTCAGGCCCGCCGCATCGGCGGGGCTGTTTGGTTTGACGAAATTCGCGATCACCCCCTGTTCGCTCGTCGCGGTGAGCCGCCGGGCGGTCGCATCGTAGAGCACGAATTCGCGCACGGTGATGCCGAGCTTTTCGAAATACTGCCGGCCTGCTTCCTTGAGTGACTTGGGCTGCCGGCCCAGCGTGACGTCGATTTCCCGTTCCACCTTGTCCCGCACGACGCCGAGGCGCAACACGTCGCCAGGATGCCGCAGCAGGACTTCGCGTTCGAGGTATGCGGTCACCACCCGTTCCGGACGGAACCGCGGAAACGGCTTGTCATCGAGCGAGACGATGATGTCGCGCTTCTGCAGTCCCGCGGCGGCGGCCGGGCCGTCCTCGATGACGTCGGAAACGACCACGGCCGCCTGATCCGCCAGCTTGAGAAACTCCGCGACCTCAGGCTCGACCGGCTGCAGACCGACCACGCCCAGCCAGGGCACGTCCTGACCGGTGGGCGCGGACGGCACCCGGTCGAGATAGGGCACGACCTCCGAGGCGAGATAGAAGGTCCGCGAGCCGTTGGTGTTTTGCAGGCTCACGTTGTAGCGTTCGTTTTGCAGAACGAGCACGCGTTCCTGCGGCACGGGATTACCAGCCCAGCCGATGAAAGCGCCGGACCGGGAGAACACGGGCGCTCCCGGACTCGCCACATCCTCCATGGCGTAGGCGATGCGTTGCGGCAGTTCCTGCATGAGCGCCAGCCGGCCACCGAGCAGGAACGACTGGAAATCGAATTCCTTGCTCATGATGCCGAGGCCCCAGACCTCGTCGCCGATCCGCGGCACCGCCGTGCCGAAACTCACGCACGGCACCAGCTTCGGCCACATGGACTGGTCCGCGCGCAGGAAATGCCAGCCGCTGAGATAGTCCTGGCCGAGATAAACGCCGGGCACCCCCTCGCGCGAACCCGCGGCATAGACCCGGAAATCCTTTAGTTGCGCGGGTGGCAGCCAACCGGGAATGGCCGAGTCAAGCAACACGATCAAACCCTTGTCATCGGCGACGATGCCGACGACCGTCGACGGGCGTCGATCCGTTTCGGTTTCGATGAAGAACTCCACCGCGACCACGGATTTCACCCGCTGTTCGATCAGATCCGCCAACGGAGGCGGGGGACTGTTGTCGTCCGCCAACCCAGCCAGGCGAAACCCCAGCATCGCAACCACCAGCAACGTGCGAGCGAGGCGTTCAAACATGCCCGCCCCCGCCCCATTCGCGCGAAACCGATGACGGTCGTGGCGCATGCGGGGTAGCGGACTCGCGTCACCGACAGTCGATCGGATTCCCATCAATCGTGATTCTGGGGCCGGGAAACTTCGGGCGGCGAGCCCAGACCACCGCTTCGCATGTTTGTGGAAAATGAAAATCGCGTGAGCAAGCTTCGCCCATGCGATGGGCTCGTTCCCTCCGCTCAGTCACGGCAACTCCAGACGCGGCCGAAACCCGGGCCGTCAATCCTCACCGCCGGCTGCGCGTTTCCCGTGCGGAACGAAGATCAATAGTCGTAGAGGTGCGGATCCCGCGAGGGTGCGCCACCAAAGCCGCCGCCAAAGCCACTCCCACCGCCCATTTCATCTTCGCCTTCCTCTCCAAGGACACCACCGAGTTCCTCTTCGAGTTTCTCCGGGTCCTGGCCCTCTTCGAGCTTGCGGACCATCTCCTCCATGTCGCCCTCCAGCTTTTCCCCGGTCAGCTCGGACATGCGCCGCATCATCCGACCCATCGCACGCGGATCGTTCTCGTCGACCGACCCCATGTCGCGTTCGAGTTCGGCGAAGGCCGCCTCCATGCGTGCATCGTCCGGGCCCTCGCCGCCGGGTGCGTCGGGTCCAGCGGGCTCGCCGGCCGCGTCTCCGGAGTCGCCGATGCCCGGCTTTGCCGACGCCGCGGCGTCGGCGGACTTCTTGGTCGCTCCACCGATGGCGAAGCCAGACAGCATCTTCACCATCCGAAACGAGGGGTTGTCCGGGCATGGCGGCACAGTCTGCGCCTGCGCCAGGGTCTTGGCGAAGAACTGATAGATGCGGTTGTTGTCAGGACAGTAGGACCTCGTAGATCGGCATGATCAGGAAGGGATGGTGGGATCGTCTAGCCACGGAACGACACGTGGCAAGTCCGGGACAACGGCGGTAAATCGTCCGGGTTAATTTCCGGCATGGGTCAGGTCCCAGATCGACCGGGCACGCACGATGATCCGGTGCAACACGTCAGGGGTGACCGACTGGCGGGGATCGTCGCCAATGCCGCGACTGGGGGCGACGTGGGTTTCAATGCACAGGCCGTCCGCCCCGTAGGCGACCGCAGCGAGGGAACATGCCTCGATGTAGGTCGACTTGCCGACCGAATGCGACGGATCGACCACCACGGGCGCCCACGTGCGTTCCTTGAGCAACGGCGTGATCGATTCGTCGGGATGACTGCGGTATCCCTCGAGGGTCGGCATCGTGCCGCGCGGACAAAGGACCACGTTGGGATTGCCAAAGTTCACGATGTATTCGGCGGCCGCGATGAATTCGTCAAGCGGGCCCATGTGGCGGCTGCGCTTGAGCAGCACGATGGTATCGCGTCCGGCGATGCGGCTGCCGATCAGACGGAGGAGCGAGTAATTCAGGGCGTTGCGCGTGCCGATCTGCAGCATGCGCGCGCCCGCCTCGATGGCGAGGTCGACCTGGGTCTCGTCCATGACCTCGGTGTTCACGGGCAGACCGGTGCGGCGCGAAGCCTCCATCAGGATCTCGAGTGACTTGGTGTCGCCCTGAAACGAATAGGGATTCGTCCGGGGCTTCCAGACCCCGCCGCGCAGGACATGGGCCCCGGCCTCCTTCACGGCATGCGCGGTTTCCAGGAAGAGGTTCGGGCTTTTCGGATCAATCGTGCACTGGCCGGCGATCACGAGCAACTGCCGGCGCAGCGTCACCCCGCCAATCGCCATTTCGTGACTCGCGAGGTCGGAACGCGCATCCATCAGCTTGTAGGGCGACTGGATCGTGTCGATGCGGTCGATGTACGGCAGACCCTCGATCCGACCGCGCATCGTCTCGCTGCGCTCGTCGCCGATGATGGCGTAGATGCTGCGCGTCGTGCCGATGATCGGATGGATGCCGCAACCGAACTCGGCGAGGATCGCCGTGACCTCGGCCAGCTGTTCGGGAGTGAGACTGTTGCCCTTGGGAAGAATCATCGCGGGAAAGCTCGAAGCCTACTCAACGACCCGCCCGGACAATCGGCCAGTTCTTTGCACGCGAACCAGGCGCGGGAACCCGTTCGCCACGCCGCGGGTTCGCCCTGAAACCTCACCCCGCGGGCTGCGTCCGTAAACCCTGCTGGCACCGGCTGTCCCGAGCCGACCGCAGTCGCGTCGGAATTCACGGGCCCTCGTGCACCCCGACAAAAAAAGTGGCGGCCGCCACTTTTTTTGTCGGGGTGCAAAAGGTGGTTCGCCTTGCCAGGTTCCGATCATCCGCGCCGCGGAAAACGTGACAGGTGCCGGTGAGTCCGCACGCCGCGGAGCGTCCACCATCCGCGGCGACCGTCGTGCCGTGCCCGCGGGCTGGAGGCGTTCACCCGATCCTAGGTTCTAAACCACCGCGCCACCGTCGAAGCGGAACGAACTCTGGCGCGTCTCTCCTTCGCCTGTCGCCATGTCCAGTCCTTTCAGGGTGAAGTACCGCCAGGTCAGGTGCCCCCTTCTCGCGTCTCTGCCTGTCCGGCTCCAGCGGCGTCCCTGGTTATCGTCCGGTGATGCGGCCGAATTCCGGCGGCACGGGCGCTTCGGTGCGAAAACGGACGCGGGCGTCGGCGATCGTCACCTCGAGTTGCACCGAGTGGGCGTGCAGGAATAGCCGGCTGCTGCCAAGTTTGCGTGCGAGTTCCCGGTTGCGGGTAAAGTTCCCGTAGTTCTGGTCGCCCAGAATCGGCAGGCGGCGCTTTGCGCATTGATGGCGCAACTGGTGCGTCCGACCGGTATGGGGTTCGAGTTCGAGCACGGCCAGCGCGGGCGGTCCCGGGATCAACCGCACGACCCGCATGGCGGTTTCGGCCATCACGCCGCCTCCCCGGTTGGCGGCCCGGGCGCGAGCGCCGCGTCCTGCTGCCACGGCCGGGCCCCGCCGGACTTCCATCGCGTCGCGCCAAAGCGCCCGGCGGTCACGCGGATGACCGAGCACGATTGCGATATAGCGCTTGGTCACGCAACGGTCGGCGAATGCGGCCCGCACCGCGGTGGCGGCTTCCAGATTCCCGGCGACGAGCACCACCCCGGACGTGGCGGAATCGAGTCGGTGCAACAACCAGGCCCGGCGCGGCGTACCGTCGGGATCGGTCCAAGTGAAGCACTCCTCATCCGCGACAAATGGCGCCGTGAACAAAGACCGGGGCCGGTCGCTGGCGCGGTTGGGATGGGCGAGCACGTCGATCGGCTTGGCCAGGGCCGCGAGCCCGCACGGGTGCGAGCGCAGGACGGTCACGCCCGGCCCGAGGGGCGCCGCCTGCCAGTCGATCGCGCCGGTCGTCGTCACCGATAATAGAACGTGACCACGAAAAGCTTCTCGTCGCCGAAGGCCCTCACCATGTCCTCGGACCAGCGGCCGTATGATTGGCCCTGCTCGACCGCGGTGCGACAAAGCAGGATGCCCAACTGTTGGGCGTTGGTGTCGAGGACCTCGATGTTCTTGATGTTGCCTTCGGAGGTGATCGAAAACGCGAGCACCACATGCGTGCCGCTTTCGCCATAGGCGCGGGAGGCCAGCAGGGTGTTCCAGCGCACGTCGATCACTTCGATCATGCGTTCCTGGTATTCGCCAAATTTGCTGAATTGCGCATCCGCGGCCACCGCGCCCAGCCGCGATACGCCGGAAACCTGCCGCTGGACAATCGTCGTGGGCACCTGGTGCACGCGGGGACGCGGCGCAGGCGCGGGACGGGGATTGCCGGGCGGCGAAAAAGGTCGCGCCACCTGCGGCTCTTGTGCCGGCGTCGGTTGGTCGGTGCCCTTGGTCTGCTCGTCAACCGGTTTCGGCGAATCGCTCGGTTCGTTCGCCGAGGTGCCGACCCCATCGGGATTGTCGCCCTTGTCCTCGACGGTTCCCGGCAGCGGTTCCTGCTCCTGGGGCGGCGAGACCATCACCGGCGGCGAGGGTTCGGAAGGTTCGGAAGGCGGCGTTTCCGGTGGCGGCTGTGGCGATTGCTCGCCGGTCACGATCGCGGTCGTTCGCAGGTCCTCGCCTTCGCGCGCGGGTGCGTGATCCGCGCTCAGTTTCTCCGGGACCTTTTCGTTTGCCGCCTGCTGATCCCGGGCCGAGACGCGATTCGTCGCGTCCGGCTTGTTTTCCGGGGCGTCGGGATTGGTCTGGGTGAACACCGGCTCATCGTCTGCGACCTGCACCGCCTCGGGCGGCTCGAGTTCGAGTTGGATCGTTTCGGGCGCGGGCGGGGGGACCGAGGTCTCCACCGTAAAGAGCGACGACGGCAGAAACACGAACAGCAGATGCACCACCACGGTGGCGGCAATGCCCACGGCGATCGACGCGCGGCTTTGTCGCCGGGGATCCCTCCCCATCCCGTAATCCTCCACCGGAGCCCGGAATTTCCGGGCCCATGGGGGCAGCGATGGCGGGCGGGCGGGCATGCGAGACGTTACCCCGAAGAGGGTGCGAGCAATCCGTGGCGCGTCAAAATCTCTCTGGTGGCCTCGACCGGCAGGCCCACGATGTTGGTGAAGGATCCCTCCCAGCCGGCCACGATCAGGTCGCCATGCTCCTGGATGCCGTAGGCGCCGGCCTTGTCGAGCGCGTGGGCGAGCACGAGATAACTCTCGATGGTCGCGTCATCCAGCGGCCGGAACGTGACGTGACTCTCCACCAGGGCGTTCTCGGCCACGGCGGTGGCGACCTGGCGCAGGGCAAGTCCGGTGCAGACCAGGTGCGTCCGGCCGGCCAGGTGGCGCAACATCCGGCGGGCGTCCTCGAGGTCGACGGGTTTGTTCAGCACGACACCGTCAACCCAAACCGTCGTGTCGGCGCCAAGCACCCACGCATCGACATGGCGGGCGGCGACCCAATCGGCCTTGAGCGCAGCGTTATGGCGGACGAGGGCGCGCGGATCGGCGTCGGCCGCCTCGTGTTCGGCGACGGGCGCCGCGACCACCTCGAAACGCAGCCCAAGACCGGCGAGCAACTCCCGGCGCCGCGGTGACGCGGATGCGAGAATCAACCGGGGAACCGTGGCCGTCATGGCGGCGCAGCGAGCGTGATCGAGGTCGCCCAGAGTGCGGACCGACGCCGGGCCACACCGCTCACTTCGTTTTTTCCGAAAGGATCAGCCGCACGTCGCCGCGGACGCGGGCGAACTCGACACGCGCGACGTGGTAGGAATACTGCGCGTTCACGAGGTTGAAACTCGCCTGGGTGTAGCGGTTCTCCGCGTCGATGAGTTCCCGGTTGTCGGCCACTCCCTGTTCGTAACGCACGCGCGCCAGCCGCAGTTCCTCCTCGGCCAGGGTGAGGTTCTTCTCCGCCACCTCGATCTGCGCGATCTGCGAGGCGACATCGTACTGGCTGTTGCGCAACTCGGCGCCGATCTGGTTGCGCAAATTGGAGAGCTGGAACTCCTGCTGGCGTTCGCGCGAGGCGGCGATGCGTTCGTCGGCGCGGATGCGATTGCCCTCGAAGATCGGCATGTTCATCTGCACGCCCGCGCTCCAGAATTCCTGTTCGTTCCCGTCAAGAAACACCTCCGTATCGACCCCCGCGGACCCCGTGACGGCAAACGTCGGCAGGCGACCCGCCCCGGCCGCCTCGGTCTGCAACCGGGCCTGATCGAGGGCAGCGGTCGCGGCGCGATAGTCGGCGCGGCGTCCGAGCACGTCGTCGAGCGTAAGGTTCTTCAGCGCGGGATCGAGTTCGCGCTTCACCCGAAAGTCATCGAGCTTGATCTCGGTGCCAAGGTCGAGGTTGAGGAGTTCCTTGATGCGCAGGGCGCTGTTCACGATCACCGATTGCTGCGCGAGTTTCGCCTGCTGCTGCGTGACCAGTTCCGCCTCCGCGCGCGTAACGTCGATCTGCGTGGCCACGCCGGCCTGCAACTGGTTGCGCGCGAGATTCAGCAGCACCTGGGCGCGATCGATGTTGGAATCAATGACCTGGTCGAAGGCGATGTTGCGCACGTGCTCGAAATAGAGCGAGGCCACCGACGCCAGCACCGCCTGCACGGCATCCTCGTAGTCGAGCTTGGAGACGGCGATCCCCTGGCGCGCCGCCAGCAGGGTGCGGCGTTGTTGCAGGTCAATCACCGTCATCGACGCGGAAAGCGTGCCCGTAAAACTGTTGCCGGTGACGTCGCCAACGCCGGTGCGCGTTTGGTTCGCCCGGGTCTGGCTCGCCCGGACATTCAGTTGCGGCAGGAAGCCGCTGCGTGCGAGCACGACGTTCTGTTGCGCCTGATTGATGAACTCGCGGTTCGACAGGACGGACAGATTCACGGACTCGATCTCCCCGAGCACACGCTCGAGCGTGAGTTCCGTGGTGGTTTGAGCGCGCCCGACCGGCGCCAGGAAAAGGCCCGCCAGCACAAGAGCCACGGCCGGACGAAGAAACGACGTGAGCATGGTCTCGAAACGATGAAAGACGCCCCAAGGTTACGCCAATCCTGAATGCCGGCGTCGGTGCAGAAATCGGACTGACCGGCATTCCCCATGAGCTGACATGCGGAAACGGCGCTTGCCCGGGACCGGTTTCGCGACGACCCACACCCCTACCAGAGATCGGAGGTCGGATCACCACCGCATGGCCGGTGCGGTCGCCTTTTCGCTTGGAAGAGGGCACGAGCGCCGGAGAATCCGCCTTCCTACCATGCGACTCGGCCTGGCGCAGCTCAACACGACCGTCGGCGATCTCGCGGGCAATCGCGACCGCATTCTCGCCGCCTACGACCGGCTGGTGGCCGAGGGCGCGGAACTCGTCGTCTTTCCCGAGCTCGTCGTGACGGGTTATCCGCCGCGGGATCTGTTGTTCAAGCGCCGGTTCGTGGCGGACAATCTCGCGACCCTCGCGGCAATCGCCGAACGCATCGGTTCGATCCCGGCGTTGATCGGGCATGTGGACCACAATCCCGGCAGCGACGGACGCGCGCTCTACAATGCGGCGTCGTTCTGCCTTGCCGGCCGGATCGTCGCCACGGGGCACAAGTGTCTCCTGCCGACCTACGATGTTTTCGACGAGGACCGGTATTTCGAGCCGGCCAATCACCCGACCGATCGTCGACCACGCGGGCCAGCGCATCGGCATCACGATTTGCGAGGACATCTGGACCAACCCGCTGGTGTCACCGCGTCGCCGATACCCGATCGAGCCCATCGCGGAACTCCGCGCCCACGCCATCACCCTGCACATCAACCTTTCCGCCAGTCCGTGGCACAACGGGAAGGGCGGCCTGCGCGAGGGCCTGATCATCGCGTTCCGCCGATCGCCTCGGGCACGCCGCTCGTCTACTGCAACGCCGTCGGTGGAAATGACGAGCTGATCTTCGACGGGCGCAGCATCGTGGCCGACGCCGCGGGTCAGGTCGTCGCCGGCCTCGCCGCCTTTCGCGAGGACGTGCGCGTGATCGACCTCGACGGGCCGGCCGATGATCGATCCCAGCTTCCGGCAGGAGGAGATGAAGGACGTGCACGAGGCGCTGGTGCTCGGATTGCGCGACTACGCCCACAAGAGCGGCTTCCAGCGCGCGTTGCTCGGCTTGTCGGGCGGCATCGATTCGGCCGTGACGGCGGTGATCGCCGCGCATGCGCTCGGGCCGGAGAATGTCACCGGCGTCAGCCTGCCGTCCGCGATTTCGAGCGAGCACAGTCGCACCGATGCGCAGCAGCTCGCGACGAACCTGGGCATAACGTTCGAGACCGTTGCGATCGCCGACGTGGTCGGCGCAGCGGAAAAAACGCTGGGGCCGGTCTTTGCCGGCCGGTCCCGCGACATCGCGGAGGAGAACATCCAGGCGCGCGCGCGCGGACTCCTGTTGATGGCGATCTCCAACAAGACCGGCGCGCTGCTGCTGACCACGGGAAACAAGAGCGAACTCGCCGTCGGTTATTGCACGCTCTATGGCGACATGTGCGGCGGCCTCGCGGTCATATCCGACCTGCCGAAGGTCAAGGTTTACGAGCTCGCCCGCTACCTCAATCGCGAGCGCGAGGTCGTGCCGCGCTCGACCATCGAGAAGCCGCCGTCCGCCGAGCTACGGCCGGACCAGACCGACCAGGATTCGCTGCCGCCGTACCCGGTGCTCGACGCGATCCTGCAGCACTACGTCGAGGAGGGGCTGTCGTCCCGCGACATCATCGCGCTCGGCTTCAATGAGGCGGTGGTGCGCGACGTCGTGCGCAAGGTCGATCTCAACGAATACAAGCGCAAGCAGGCCGCCCCCGGCCTGAAGACGACGCCGCTCGCGTTCGGGGTCGGCCGCCGCATCCCCATCGTGCAGCGCTACGTGAGTTGAGTCTTGAACCACTGACTACCTCAAGGCAACGGGTCGTCATGTTGGCTATCTCGTCAACTTTGGCGCATTTCCCAAGCTCGACTGGCGACGTCGCGTCCTTTGAAATCATCCCGCATCAGTGCCAATCAGTGTTCATCAGTGGCTAAATCATCTGCGTCAGATCAACTCTTCGCCCGCGCCCTGAAGTTGATTCCGGGCGGCGTGAACTCGCCGGTCCGCGCGTTTCGCTCGGTGGGCGGCGCGCCGTTCTTCGTGCGTCGCGCGGAAGGCGCGACGCTGACGACGGCGGACGGACGCGAATTGATCGACTTCGTCTGCACGTGGGGCCCGGCGATCCACGGGCACAACCACCCCGTCATTCGCGCGGCGATCCGCGAAGCGCTCGACAACGGCACGAGTTTCGGTGTGCCCAATCCCTACGAGGTCGAAATGGCCGAGCTGATCGTGGAGTTCGTACCGTCGATCGAAAAAGTCCGCATGTGCAACAGTGGCACGGAGGCGACGATGTCCGCGATCCGCCTCGCCCGCGGGTTCACCGGCCGCGACAAGATCATCAAGTTCGCCGGCTGCTACCACGGCCATTCCGATTCGCTGCTGATCAAGGCCGGCTCCGGCGCCCTCACGCACGGGTATCCCGACAGCGCCGGCGTGCCTGCATCATTTGCGCGGGAGACGATCGTGCTGCCGTTCAATGATCGCGGCGCGGTGGAAGCTGCGTTCGCGGCGAATGCCGGCCAGATCGGCGCGGTGATTGTCGAGCCCTACATCGGCAACGCCGGCTTCATTCCCGCGCAATCCGGTTACCTCGCGGCACTGCGCGAGCTCACGACCCGCGAGGGCGCCGTGCTGATCTTCGACGAGGTCATGACGGGGTTCCGCCTCGCCCGCGGTGGCGTCCAGGAACTTGAAAACATCCGCCCCGACCTGACCACGCTCGGCAAGATCATCGGCGGCGGCCTGCCCGTCGGCGCGTTCGGCGGCCGGGCGGATATCATGGACCAGCTCGCGCCCCTGGGGCCCGTCTACCAGGCGGGCACCCTCAGCGGCAACCCCCTCGCGATGGCGGCCGGCATCGCGGCGCTGAAGCTCTTGCGTGACACCGATCCCTATCCCCGACTGGCCCGCCTCGGTGCCCAGATCAAGGGAACGCTCGACGATGCAGCCCGGAGCAAGGGCATCGCCCTGCAAACGCCGCAGGTCGGCAGCATGTTTTCGTTCTTCTTCAGCGCGGTGCCGGTCATCGACTACGAGACGGCGGTGGCCAGCGATGCGCTGAGCTTCCGGCGCGTTTTCCACCACGCTCTCGAGCACGGCGTGTATCTGCCGCCGTCGGCGTTCGAGACGTGTTTTCTCAGCACGGCCCACGAGGGTGCGGCGGTCGACCGCGCATGCGAGGTGCTGGCAGCGGCGATTCGCGCGCTGTGACGGGATCGATACCGCGCACGGACGTCACCATTCAATCGCTCCCGTGGGCAGGCCCCGCCTGAGCTGAGCTCGTCGAAGCTCTGGACCGCCAAGCGGCCCGGACGCCAGGTCCGGTCCTGCATCGGATCAGTGGTTGGGCCACCGACGTCACCGCGCTTCAACCGGATGCCTGCAATTAAAACGTCACCGGCAGGGAAACGATCTCCGCCACCGGCACGCCATTCTTGCGCGCGGGATCGAAATGCCAGTAGGCAACGGCAGCGAGGGCGATGTAACCGGACAGTGGATCCGGGGCGGACAAGACGCGGGGCAGACGCACGTCTCCTTCCGGCGTCACCACCAGCTCGAGCGTGACGCGGCGCCGGCGCGGTGCGGATCGCGTGCCGTCGTAGGACGAGGGATTGAGGCTGCGCACCACGCGCGGTGCTTGCGTAACGCTGCGCGCGGTCTCGAGGCCGCCCGTGTGGCCGGCCTTCAGTTCCTTGGCGAGATTCAGCAGCGCAGGATCGAGCTCTTGCGGCTGGAACGACATGCGATAGCGCAAGCGCGCCTGCACCGTATGCCCGACTTTCGTGGCTGGCGAAAACTCCCAGTGCACGAGCGCTCCCTGACAGGCGAAGGCAAAATCCCGGTTCGTTGCCTCGACGATCTTGATGTCGCGGGGAATACCCTCGTCGCCGACCGTGCACTCGATGACCACCTCACCGGCCTCACCCGCAGCCAGCATGTTGAACGGGTAGGCGGGGCGCAACCCGAAGAAGCGGCGGAGGGGTGAGTCCGGCTCGACCTCATACTTGATGTCTTCCAGCGCGATGCGTCCGCCCGGATAGTCGTGCACCGACCGGTCGCCGACCTCCTCGGACACGAGGACGGTGAGGCGCATGCGTTCGTTGGAGATCTTACCTTCGCGAACGCGCGGCAGAAAGGCCCATTGGCTGACCGCGTCGAGCGCCGCATTGGTGAACAACGGATCGGCCGAATCCTCGACGCGCACGTGACTGGCCCGTCCCTGGCGGTCGACCATCACCGAGAGCGTCACCTCCGCCGAAAGCCCCGTGCCGGCCATTTCCTTGGGATATTTCGGCGGCTCGTAGTAGATCAGACGGGCCTCGCGATTGCGGGGCAGGCGATCGTCCGCCTGCACCGGCTCCTGCAGCATATCACCCCTTGCCAGTCGCTCGAGCGCTTCATTGCGCTTCTGCTGGTCGGATTTTTCCTTCTCCGCGCTTTCCCGCACTGCGGCAGGCTGGATCGCCGGATCCGCGGCAGACGGTTCCGCAGGCGACGGGGAACGCTCCGGTGCCTCCGCGGCCTTGCCGGTCCAGGCGAGGCCGGTGCAAGCCACGGCAAGTGCAAGCAGTCGCCGGGGCGGAGACCACAATGCGGCCGCCCGCGGCCAGGGGCGTGCGGCCGCGCCGATGTTGGCCAAGACGGTCCCGGGCCGTGCGAACGCGAATCTCGTCCTGTCAGGGTTCACGGAGCGTTTTCCCGGGCCTTTTCGTACTTTGCTTCGGCTTCCACCATCCAGCCATAAAGGTGCGCAACTCGATTTTCGTGCGACGGATGAGTCGAGAGCCACTCAGCCGGGTACTTTCTTCCCGACGGTTGTCTGATCCAGTTTTTCCCAGAGATCGATGGCGGCATGGGGATCATAACCGGCACGTGCCATGTAGATGAGTCCGATGTGATCCGCCTCCGACTCTTTGTCGCGATCAAAACTCAGGCCGACCATCCCGGCACTGAGATCGTAGGCCTTCATGAGACCAAGACCCGTCAGGCCACCGGTCATCACCCCCAGCCCAAGGCCGCCGGTCTCCACGAGCATTTGCTGCGAGAGTCGTTCCTGCACGTGTCTGGCGGTTACATGCGCGATTTCGTGCCCGATCACGACCGCAAGTTGAGCATCCGTCGTCGCCACCGAGAACGTCCCGGAGAACACGCCGATATGCCCACCCGGCATGGCCAGCGCGTTCACCGTCTTCGGGTCGTCGAACACCACCAGGTCCCAGCTGCCCGCCGGCTGGTCCCAGTAGGGAAGCTGCTGGATCAGGCGATTGCACACGCGTTGCAGGGTCGCGTTCATCTGCGGGTTTTTCGAAACGTGGTACTTCTTCTTCATCGCCGCGAAGGCCTTCCCGCTCTCCGCGGCGAGCGCCTGGTCGTCCACCAGATTCAAAGCGTGCCGTTTGGTCACGGGCACCTGGTTGCAGCCGGCCAGACCGATTCCGGTCGACAGCACGGCCCCGAGCACCATCCGCATGATTGCCTTCCCAAACATGGCTGACACTTGGCCTCAACTAGTGCGGGATTGACCGTTTCGCAATGCCCCTCTCCACAAGCCGCGGGTGCCCCTTCCAACCTTCACCCCGCCTTTCCGCTGCCCGAACGTAAACAAGCGGGTAAAATAATCGTAGTGGAAACAGACTATCGCTCGGATTATTTTGAAATCTTCGCACTCGTCGGTATAGAGACCATTGGATATCTGAACGCGCGGAAAACTTCCGCGTCTGCCCCACCTGCCATGTCCGTCGAAAGTTCTTCCTCCAACAAGAAGCACCGTGTAATCGCTTGGAAACCGGAGGGTGCCGAAACCGCGGAAAAGCCGCGGCGCGGCTTTCCCCGCTGGGCCCGCAACGCGCTTTGGGTGCTCGGCGTGTTCCTCTTCTGGCGCTTGGGAATCGCGCCTTTCGTTTTCCACGGCCCGTCCTCGTCAATCCCCGGCGCCCCGGCGTCGGCGGAGTCGATCTCGACGACGTTTGCCAATCGCTCCCAGGCCGAGTTCGCGCGCGCCGAAGCGATGCGCGCCGTCGAGGTGATCGCCAAGACCTCCCCCGACCATCCGACCATCGTCAACTATCTGGTTACCATCGACAAGCTGCGCAACGAGGCGGACAAATCGCTGGCCGACGGCAATTTCGTCAACGCTGTCCAGCGTTACAATTCACTTACCGGGCGTGGCGAAGGAGCTGGCGACTTCCCTCGAGGACCGGCGCAAGGCCCGGGAAGGCTATGACAAGTTCGTCGTGACGGTCGACCGGCTCCAACGTTTCAAGAACCTCAATCCCGACGCCTTCAAGACAGCAATCACCGCCGCCGGGGCCGGCCAGTCGTTCCTCGACAAGGGCAGTTTTTCCCTGGGCCGCGAGAAGATCGACGAAGCCCTCAACACGCTCGCGGACCTCGAAAAGTCGATTGCCAACGAACTCGAAAACAACCTCGCGATCGGCCGCGCCGCGCTGGCCAACGGCGACGGCCGCGCCGCCCAGCTCGCCTTCAACTACGCGCTTGAGCTGCAGCCGGAAAACGAGCTCGCCACCAAGGGGCTCGAACGGGCTCAGCACATCTCCCAAGTGTTTTCCCTGTTGAAGACCGCTTCCGAGAACGAGTCCGCTGGAAAGCTGGAGGACGCGCAAAAGAACTTTGAGCAGGCATTTGCAGTCGACAGCCAGTCCGCCACCGCGCAGGCCGGCATCTCCCGCGTCAAGGTCGCGATCAAGACCCGCGACTTTCAAGGCGCCCTTGCGCGAGCCAGGGCAGCTCGTGAGGCCAAGCGCTGGGATGATGCCATCTCCGCCTATCAGGCCGCGCTCAAGGTGATGCCGGACGACAAGGACGTGAAAAAGGATCTGGCCGACGCTCGGGTCAGCCAGCGCGAGGCGCACATCCAGGACATGCTCGAGACCGCCTACAAGTACGAGCGGGAGTACAACTGGGATGCCGCCAAGCGCACCTACCTCGACCTGATTGCCTACGAACCAGGGCAATCTGACGCTGAAGAGGGCCTGTTACGCACCGGCAAGGTGATCCGGGCGATCCTGGTGTTCGAAAAGAAAATCGAGGAAGCCCGCTCCCACGCTCAGCGCGCCAATTTCCAACTCGCCATCAACGCCTTCAACGAGGCCATGGCCAGCAAGCCGTCCTATCTCGAGCTGAGCCCCGAACAGGTCCAACTCAAGAATGTCCTCGAACGCCAAAGCCGGCCCGTGCCGGTCACGTTCATCTCCGACGAACGCACCTACGTGACGATCAGCGGCGTGCGCATGCTCAACAAGTTCAACCAGACCACGGTTCCCCTCCTCCCCGGTAACTACGAGATCATCGGCCGCCGCAAGGGCTACGAGGAAGTTCGCGAAAGTTTGCGGGTCCGCGCCGACGATTCGGTCCAACCGATCACCATCGTCGCCAACAAGAGAATGTGATTCGGCCGCGTCTGGCCGCCACGTTTCACCGGGCCGGCTGTCGGACCGGCACCCTTCCGGAACGGAACCGCACAAGCGGCCCCGTTTCTCCAAATACTCAACCACCTCGCCGCCTTCCGCGCATGAAAAACATCCTTTCGCCGTCCGCCCCCTCCCTTTCACGTCACCGCCTCGTCATCATCCTGGCGGGCTTGACGCTCACCGCCTTCACCGCGCTCCAGGCCGCCCAGATCATCGATCCCGACCCGGAGATCTTCGATGGCTCCAAGACCAAACGGGATCCCGTCAAACAGGACCCCAAGACCACGGTCGACAACTGGGAGGGGCCAAACCTCATCATCTACGACTCCGATGAAAAAGGTGAAGGCAAGGGCGGGACCGGTTTTGTTGACGGCCAGGCCCCCGGCCTCGATATCGGCGTTGCGGGCGGCGGCCTGCCGGGAATTCCCAATCCCCTGGCCATGGGAGGCGGTTCCGGCGGAGGCGAACCCTCGGCCAACCCGCTCCAGATTCCGGCAGGTCAACAGTCGACGCCCGGTACCCCCAAGCAGTCGGCCAACACTGCTGGAGCGGCGCAAAGTGCCTCCCGGCCCTCCGATGTAAGCATCGGCGACGCCACCCAGCAGATCGCCACCACCGCGCAGGGTCAGGCCGGCAACGAGGCCGGCATCCCCGAAGGCGGCGAAGAAGGCGCGAAGAAGAAGGGTCAAGACGGCACGCAGATCCCCAGCGCCGCCAGTATGCCGCAGAGCGGCGTGCGCGGTGGCGGCATCGAAAAGGGCGACGCCATGCCACCCGACATGTGATGCCATCAAACGCATCGCACGGACGGACCATTTCCCGCGTGCCCGGCCATCCGCCATCCCCGTCCGCCTCCCCGCCCCGACTCCGCGCCCCGGTACCCGCATTGCCGGCACGGATTTCCGCAGAACAAAGCGGTCCGTCCGGTTGCCTCGGCGACCCGACGGACTACCGCTGTTAGGTCCCCGATTCCCCGACCGCTACGTTTTTCGCCATCATGCGCCTCCATCGTCCTGCCCTACGCCCCCTGTTGTTGGCCGCCCTTGCGCTCGGTCTCGCGCCCTGGGCCCGTGCCCAGAAAACCGTCTACCCGCCCGAAGCCATCGAGGATGCGATGCATCTCTCGGCCGAGGAATTCCGGCGCCTGAATCCCGGCATCGACATCACGAATACCGGCCTCACCGACGAGGGATTCTACATCCGCTACATTCACGAGAATCTCGTCTACTACTTCGGGCCGATCAAGACACTCGAAGAGGCCCGTCGTGCCCGCGACGAGATGCTGGCGATCCGCGACGAGCTCATCATCAAGCGTCCCGTTCTGGAGAATTCGAAGGTCGAGCTGGTCCAGTTCACGACCCAGAAAATCAACGCGGGCGGCCGCGGCGGCAATGCCCTCTCCGGCCAGGGCGACAAGGACGGCGACGGCATCCCCGACTATCTGGACAGCGACATCGATGGTGACGGCGTCGCCAACGGCGAAGACCCGGACGTGGATGGCGATGGCATCCCGAACGGCAAGGATCCGGACGTCGATGGCGACGGTGTGCCCAACGGAGAGGACGCCGACGTGGACGGCGACGGCATCCTCAACGGCGATGATCCGGATATCGACGGCGACGGCATCGCCAACGGCGAGGATGCCGACATGGACGGCGACGGCATTGCCAATGACGGGGACTCCGACATGGACGGTGACGGCAAGCAGAACGGCTCCGACAACGACGTCGATGGCGACGGCATCGCCAACGGTTCCGATTCCGACGTGGACGGCGACGGCATTCCCAATGCGGAGGATTCCGATGTCGACGGCGACGGCACCGAAAACGGCTCCGACAGTGACGTGGACGGCGACGGCGCCCCCAACGGAACGGGTGACGCCGACATCGACGGCGACGGTATCCCGAATGGCTCCGATTCGGACATGGACGGCGACGGCACGCCGAACGAGCAGGACACGGATCCGATGGGTCAGAATGCAAGCACCGACAAGAGCCAGGGTGACAATCGCCCCGGCTTTGCCGCCAACCAGCGCGGGACGCCCAACGACCAACGCAATCGTTCGTCCTCCTCCTCGTCTTCGCAGAGCAGCTCGCAATCAAGCAGCGAGAGCCCGATGGCCAGCCAGTCGAGTTCGCAGTCGCCTGACAGCATGCCGTCATTGAACAGCTCGACGAATCCGAGCAGTTCCTCGAGCATGTCGCCGAGCCAGTCGCAATCGCAGAGCCAGTCGCAATCGCAGAGCCAGTCGCAAAATTCGAGCAGTTCGAGCAGCTCCAGTAGTTCGTCCAGCCCCAGTTCCTCAAGCAGCGACAGCCCGCCGATCCCGATGCCGCCGACGCCACAGAGCAGCAGCAGTTTCAATATCTGGGGACTGCTCAAGAAGATTTTTGGCGGCTGATCCGGCTCGGCGGGGCGGCACCGTGCTGGCGGGTCGACCTCGCGTCTGGGCTTTGCAAGGCGAGAGGAGACAGTGGACAAGGCCTCGCCGAGTCCCAGGCGGTTGTTTGGACGCCAGGCGACGGGAGTGCGTCGTTCCGGATGGATCCGAGAATGGACGTTCTCCCGTGGGGCTCGGGTGGGACTCGTTTGTTCGGCGACGGCGGGGAGGAGACCAAAGCGGTGCGGAACGCTGCACTCGGCAGCCCAGATTGAACCCGGAAGCTGCGCCCAGCGACACCACCCTAACCAGCCCGGTTCTCGATCACGTCGGCGATGCGGGCGGAACCAAGTCCATCGACGTTGCCGATCGGCCGCGCCGGCTGCTCCCGGGGCCACGGATGGGCGTCCAGCAACCGCGGGACCGCCGACGCGACGGAACGCCGCACGTTTCCCGCACCATCGATGACGGGCAGATTCCATCGGTCTTCGACCGCCGTGGCGAGCGGGTGTTGATTGTCAGCGGCGACCACGCCCACAAACGGCAGGCCCAGCAGCGCGAGCTCATACAAAGTGCCGCCGCAGGCCGAAATCGCGTAGTGACACACCCTCGCCCAACCGGCCAGCGTCCTCGCGTCGAGTCGTTCCAGCCATTCGTGCGTACCGAATCGGGCCAACGCGAGGTGTACGCCGGCGTCGCGTCCCCGCTGGCGGAGGATAACCGGCGCGAACGCCGCCGCATCGAGGTCCGCAAGTCCGTGGATCACCTCGGCGGTCAACTCACGTGGATCCGTTCCGCCCAGCATGATCAGCACCGGCGCGACGCCGGGCGGAAACGGGGACGTGACTCTCGCCGGTTCCCGCAGGCCCGCGCGCAGGAGCGCATACCGTTCCCCCAGCAAAGCCCGGGCGGTGGACGCATACGGAAAACCCTCCAGACCAAGCCGCGGGTTCACGATCACGTGCGCGTCCGCCAGCGTGCGCTTCGCTTCATCGTCGATCACCAGCAGGTTCGCCGCCGGCGCAGTCTTTCGCAGCCGGCGCAGCATGGCATCGGTCGCGTCGTACCAATCCACGACGATCCACTCGGCCGGCGGAGGCTCCTCCGGCCAGGCCGGTCCGGCAATCCGGGCCTCGGCGAAAGGGGCGCGCAAATCGTCCGGTGCCGCGTCGGGCGCGTGTTCCGACCAGAGGGAGCAAGCCCAGCCGCGGCGCCTCATTTCTCCCGCGAGTGCCGCACAGCGGGCCAGGTGGCCCCATCCGGTGGTGCCGCCAGCTTCCAGGCGAAACACGATGCGGCGCGCGGACGGCATCACGTCATCAACCGTGCGCCGTGGCGAAGGCCGCGAGCCCGGCCAGCACGCGATCCTGATCGGCATCCCGCATCGCAGGAAACAACGGCAGGCTCAGGCAGCCGGCGTAGAACGTTTCCGCACCCGGCAGGGACGCCATGCCCGGTCGTCCCCGGTAATACGGGTGGCGATAAACCGGAATGTGGTGCACCTGTGCGCGGATCCCGTGCGCGCCGAGATGATCGTAGGCGGCACGGCGCAGTTCGGGCGTCCGAAAATGCACGATATAGAGGTGATAGCTGGGGTCCGGAGCAAACGCCGGCGCCACCAGCACCCGATCAAAAGGTTCGGTCGTCAGCGCCTCGGCATAGCGGCGGGCGAGAGCGCGCCGGCGCTCCAGAAATCGCGGCAGCTTCCGGAGCTGACTCGCGCCCAACGCTGCCTGGATGTCGGTGAGGCGATAGTTATAGCCAAGCTCGAGCTGTTCATAGTACCAGCCCCCCTCCCGTTCCACCCCGGCGCTGTCTGTCACCGGTCGTTCAATACCGTGGGTTCGCAGTCGGCGCAACCGGGCGGCGAGCGCATCGTCGTTCGTCAGCACCGCGCCGCCCTCGCCGGTGCAAATGTGTTTCACCGGATGAAAACTCAGCACGGCGGCGCGCGTGTGGGCGCAACCGGCACTGTGATACCGGCGGTTGTCAGCGCGATACTCGGCCCCGAGACTTTGCGCAGCGTCCTCCACCAGCGTCCAGCCATGGCGCGCGCAGACTTCCGCCAGCACCGGCAGGTCGGCCACGCGCCCGGCCAGCGAGACCGCAATCACGACGCCAGGCGCCGCCCCGGTGGCGGTGCGGCGTTCGAGTTCCGCGGCCAACGCCGCCGGCTGCATGAGGCCGCTGCCCGGGTCGATGTCGACAAACCCGGCCGCGGCTCCGACGTAGAGAAAGCAGTTGGCGCTGGCCGCAAACGTGATCGGGCTGGTAAGCCCGGTGCGGTTCGGGCCCAGCCCGAGGGCGAGGCAGGTGAGGTGCAGTGCGGCCGTGCCGCTGGATACTGCAACCGCATGCCGCGCCCCGGTCGTCGCGGCAAGCGCCGCCTCGAATTCAGCGATTGCCGGTCCCTGCGTGAGAAAATCCGACCGCAGCACCGCTGCGACCGCCGCAATGTCCTCGTCGTCGATCCACTGGCGGGCGTAGGGAAGCACCGGTTGCACCGGGTTGGCGGGAGAGCCGGGAATTGACCGGGAGGGCTGGGACATGGCAGGGCCGGTAAGCCGCGCGAGACAGTAGATCGACCCGGACGGGCGGCGAGACGGTTTCGCGGACGAGAAAAAACCCGCCGGCGGACCAGCGGGTCGATCAGGCCGGGAAGCCGGGGTCCGGACTCCGTCAGGCTTGACCGAGTATGCTTTCGGCGCCCGCCTCGGTCGATACATTGGCGGCCACGTATCCGCGCCGCACCTGTTGGGAGCGGCGAGCGACCTGGTAGAGATTACCGAGGGCCGCGCGCACGCGCCCCATCTCCTCGCGCAGGAAGGAAAGATTCGCGTGTTCCCTCACCTCGAGACCGCGCACGCGGGACTCGAGCATTTCGATTTCCTCGGTGGAAAGCTTTGCGTTGCGCCGGGCCTCGGCGAGGGCCTCGGCGAGGCGGCGTTTGCGGTTTTCAATCGTGATCGCGTGCTCGACATCACCACGCTGCAATGCACCGGTTTCGCGCTCGGTCAAATCCTCATAGGCACCGAGCAGGACAAACAATCGACGGACGGGATGGAGGAACATGGGGTAGTCGGGGTCAGGTGGGTTCGCCTTCAGGCGATTCTAGGCGGTGAGCGTGAGGCTGCCGGATTGGGGGGTATCCGCCACCTGTTCGCGCAGCATCTGCTCCCACGCCTCGCGGATCTCACCGAGCAGGCGATGGACGACGCGGATGTTGTCCGGCTCCTTGCGGACATTCGCCTCCATGAGCCGCGTGTTCATGAAGTCGTAAAGACGAAACATGGTGATCGCGAACTCACCGCCTTCCCGCAGATTCAGGCAGCGCTGCAACTCCGTGACGATATTCTGCGCGCGCAGCAGATTGTTGTGCACGGCCTCGTGGCGCCGGCGCATCTCGCCCAGCTTGAAGCCGTCCTCGGCCGCGTTCAGAAAGCGCAAGGCGCCTTCCATCAGCATGAGAATGAGCTTTCCCGGGCTGGCCGTCGCGACGGCGACGGATTGATAGGAGGCGAGCCGTTTGTTGGGGACCATACTTCCCCTTTTCATCGGCTTCCCGCCGTCAGTCTTCAGACAGAGGCGTGATCAGGCTTGCGATTTTTTGCACCACGTCCGCACCCGGATAGTTCGGATCGGCCAGGAGTTGGCGGCCCCGCTCCACCACCTCGGGCCGCACTTCCGGCAATGCAGCGAGCGTGTCGCGCACACTCGAGCTGCGCGTGGTGGCGAGTTGATCGCCGCCATCACCATTTGAAGCTGGATTGTTTTCCTGGAAGGCGGCGCGGCGGCGGAAAAATGCAGCGATATCGGAACTGTTGCTGAGTGGATCGATGTTCATCGCGGAAAGTATTTTGGTTGGAGATGACGTTGCTTCGCTCTGGGGGAAACCCCCTTGATAGTATTTTAACAACTTCATCGGCCCTCGTGGGGCCGACTTTAGGATATTTGGAGAAAATTACTCGGTGCGCCTTGGGGGAAACGTCTCAAACATTGCGTGTCCCACATAACCGGCGAACCGGGAAGGGCTTTGCAGAATGCCGCTGTCGTCTTCCACCGCCGCCGGCGGACGCTTGCGGCCGGTGCTGAATTGACGCGCCGCCAGACTCACATCGGGTCGGGCCGCGTCGAAGATCGAGTCGAACGACCAGAGCACGTCCCCCGAATCGACCGTGACCAGCTTCGCGCGAACGCCCAGGGAGACCGGTTCGTACGGCGTGAAATGCGTCAGGTCGAGCAGAAGCACGGCATCAACGCCATAGTCCGCCGCCAGGCGCGAAAGCAGATTCGCCGGCAGGGCGCCGGTGGACGCAAAGGACTCCTGACCGAAGCGGGCCGCGAGTTCCTCCCGGGACACGCGCACGGTCTCAAAGCGTTCGACCCGGCCACAGGCGGTCAGAAACGCCTCGTCGAGCGGGGCCAGTTCGGAATCGCGCCAGCCGGCGGCGTCCAGAGGCAGGACGGCCACGCGACGCACCGTGGCGGGAATCGCGGGAACACCGGCATGATTGCCGGGTGCGTAGCTCGACGAAGCCGCCGGAGGCTTGCGCAGGGTGATGCGCGGAAGCGACGACGTGGAACAGCCCGCCCCGAGCATCATGGCGGCGCCGGAAAATGCGAAGATGACGGGGCGGAAGGCGCGGTCGACCGCGCGGCCCCGACGAATGGCGGAAACGAAGTTGAGGGTCACGGATCGGATCAGAGATTGAGCGTGCGCTGCAGCGCCGAGAGCTGGCTGTTGATCTGCTGCTGGGCCTGCTCCATGCGGATGAAGCTCTCCTCCAGGCGACTCCGTTCGGCCTCGAGGTGCCGGTCGATGTCGGCGATCTGCCGGTCGAGCGACGTGTTCTGACGTTCAAGGGTGTTTTCCTGCGTATCCAGATTTCCGTTGGTATTGGTCAGACTGCTGACGTAGGAGGAAAGTCGTTCGCTCACGCCCGTGGTGTCGGTGGTGAAGAGCTTCATTACGCCATCGAGGTCGTCGGCGAGCGCGGAAGTCAGCTTCGCGTCATCACGCACGGCGAGCTGCGTCGAACTGCCGTTGAAATCGATCCCAATGCTTTCCAGGCGCTGCAGGCTCGAGGACGCGCCGCTCACCGAATCAAAAACATAGCTGCGCAACTTGCTGGCGATCGCCGTAAACTCCCGGTTTTGCGCCATCAACGCAGTCGTCACCGAACCGTCGGCGTTGTTCGTGACCTTCGTCTGGCTGTCGATGTACGATTGCACGTCATTGAATTTCGTGACGAAGTTCGTGATGTTCTTTTTGATGTCGGCGGTGGCCGCGGCCACGGTGAGCGTTTGCGTGCCCGTGCTCGTGACGTCCACCGTCAAACCGGTGATCCCATGCGCGGCGGAACTGAGCGAGTTGCTCGCGCTGACGATCGTGGCGCCGTCATTGACCGTGAAGATGGCGTTGTAGCCGCGGTCCGTGGTCGCGCCCGCGGTGAGTCCGAGGGCCCCGAGCAGGCCGCCCGTGTCTGATCCCACGACCAGCCCAAGGTCACCCGTGTTCTTGTTCGTAAGCGTAAAGCGGTCCCCCGCGGCATCGTAGGCCATCACGACGCCGGCGTCGGATTCGTTGACGCGGGCCATAAGCGACTGCAGCGTGTCGGTACCGGCGTCGTATTCGATGGTGACGCCATTGATGGCGAACGAACCCGTGCCGGACACGTTCGTGCCGAGGCCGGCGCTCCCCATCGCTTCGCGCAGGTCGATCGTGCCCAGCGAAGAGGCGCTCGTGATCGTGCTGCCGCTGTTGTTGTAGAGCTTGAGCGCGTAGAGCAGGTTGCTGGTGTCGGCACCGCTGCCGAGGGTGATCGTACCGCTTCCGGCCAGCGATACCCGGTCGTTGACCGCATCATAGCCGGCGGTCACATCACCATTCGTGGCCGTGTTGATCTTCGCAAAGACGTCCTGCAGCGTGTCTGTATCCGAAATTGTGATCTGGGCGCCATTGACCGTGAAAACGCCGGCCTGCACCGCGGTCTGCAGCCGCAGCTCCGACACCAGCAGCGCGGACACATCGCTGGAGTCATTGAGCGCCGCCCCCCGGTTGGAGGTTCCGGTGGTCACCGTCTTCGTCGCGACCTGGGAAACGTTGAACTTGAACTGTCCGGTGTCGCTGCCATTGGCCGCGGTCGCGGTCCACTGCAAGTCCGAGTCGGACAGCGAGACGTTGGCCTTCGCGAATCCGGTGTCGGATTTGAGCGCCGTGACCGCATCCTGCAGCGCGGAGAGCTTGCTGCGCAGCGTTGAAAACGCGTCGAGCTTCGAGAGGTTGGAGGTCTTCTGGGTCCGCAGTTTGTCCTGCGGCGTCCGGTCGATCGCGATCAGCTGATCGACGACCGTTTTCCAATCGAAACCAGAGGCGAGACCGGAGAGTTGGATGCCTGCCATAGCGTGCTCGTAGCGGAGCGTTCCCTCCATGCATCGGCCCGCGCCGACAGGGCCTTAACCCGTTTTTACCGAATGGGAACCTGGCGAAGTCGAATTGAAAAATCGCTGTAAACTACACTGCAAAAACCAGACTCCTTCGACGATGGCCCAGACGTATTCGCGATCGGCCAGCAGCTTCCGGCCATGCGGTGGCAGGCCCGCGACCTTGGCGAGATCCATGCGCCCGCGAAAGAATTCAAAACGCGTGCGCCCCGACTCCAGGATCGCGTATTCCGCCGGCTTCGCCTGCACCTCCGCCCGCAGCGCGTCCGCCGCCTCGATCAAGGAGCGCACCTCGGGATCATCGACAAACGCCGGTCCCAGTTTTTCCGCCGGGCACGCCTCGCACCGTGCGGCCAGCGCCAGCGCCCGGGGCAGCAGCGCCCGCGCATATTCCACGGTCGAATGCAGGCCCGCCACCAACGCTTCCCGCGAGAGGCCGGTTCCGTTTCCGGTGGCATGACGCCCGGCGATGATCGAACCCACCTCCACCGCGCTCCGCCCGCCGAGCCACCGCAATGCCGCCGCGAAATCCGCATACGGCATGCCCGCAATGCGCGCACCCAGTCGCGCGGTGTTGCGAAACTTCAGATGTGGCCGGTGCACCGCGAGTTCTTCGAACGTCTTGAGGTAGACGTAGAGTTTTTCCTCGACGAGCACTTCCGGCAGCGTGTTACCGGGCAGGCGGCGGCACGTCGCGGGATCGAGATGATTCATGCCGCGATCGGTGTAGAATGAATCCACCGCGTGACTGCGACCATCGGGCCGGATGGCGAGGTCCTGCCCTACCAGGCACACGCGGTCGCACCCCAGGATGGTGGCGAGATCGACCGCGCACGCCGACACCGTGCCCTGCTCGACCAGCATCGTGCCCGGGGGCAGGCCGGCGCGCCGGCGCAGCTCGGTCAACAGCGGGTTCGTCGCGCTCCAGATGAAGGTGCGCCCGGCAAATAGACGCACCACCTCGGGGTGCACAATCGGGGTGGTCACGAGCCAGGTGCCATCGACCGTCACGCCGGCGAAACCGAGGCTGGTGAATTCACGAGGATCGGCCGCGAGCACGAAATGCGGAACGATTCCCGCCCGGCGCACCGCGCGATAGGAGGAGTTGACCGCCACGATCACGGCCACCCGGCAGGCGGCGCGCAGAAAGTCCAGCGACTCGTCGAGCGATGGCCCTGCTGACACCAGCACCAGCGGCAGTCCCCGCAATGCGCCCCGCAGCGCCGCCACGTCAGGCGCCGGTCCCAGGAGTTCCAGGTTCGCAAACGAGTTCGCCTGCCACAACGCCGCGTCCGCCACCTGCGTGCCTTGCAGCTTCCGATGAAAATCAATCGCCCGAGCGAACTCGGTGAAGAAGCGCCCGTACCAGTCAGGAGCCTGATTGAAATGCGGAGCGTAAATCAAGGGCTCAACGTCGAGGATTTCCAGGACGGGAACCTGCCGTAACGGGGCGAAGAAGGCTTCATCCAGCGCCCCCACGCCGAGTTGGAGTCGCGCATCGGCCAGCACGCCGCGCAGGTCGACCTGCTCGAGCACGGACCGAAGCGCCAAGGCATCGGCCTCGCCCACGAAAACGATCGCGTCTTGCGGCAGCACCGACAGCAGCGCCCGCACGTGGGAGCCATCACCGAAGCCGGAAACCGCCAGCAACGCACCGCGGTGAATGCGCCGCCCGGCCAGCCAGTGCCGCGCCAGGAGCTGCGCCTCGTCTGCGGCACGCAACGCCACCGGACGGCCGGATGGTCCGGCCCGCAGCCGACGTGCCATCTCCGGCCAGCGCTCGCGCAACACTGCGATATTCTCGCGCGCGGCGCTCATGAGATCATCGGACCCGCAGCCGCGACCAGAGCTCCCTCGACGGAGCCGAGCGCCGGCAACAGCGCATCTTCGGTGCGCAGACATACGGCCGCGGCGTCACCGTTCTCGACGGCATTCATCCAGACCTCGAGTGCGGACGAGAGATTTTCGACCGCGGCAGCCGCCGGACCGGGCCCCGCGTGCATGGCCACCGCCACCGCGCCTTCCAGCACCCGGCCCAGTTTTTCCGTCAATTCGCCGCACGAGCTTCGCGCCTCCGGCCACGGTAGACGCAACACGGTCTGCATGAGTCCGGTCGCCGTCGTCCGTGCCTCGCGGGCGCCCGCCACGGCCGCGGCGGCCACGCTGGCCAGGGCCTCGCCGGCGCCGACCGTTGTCATGTCGATCCGGTTACACGCGGCCAGCGCCTGGCCCGGGTCGACCGTGCCACCGTCCGCGCCGTCGATCACGATGCGGGCGAGCACGCGGCCCGCCCCGGCCACCGTTTGTTCGGCGAGTGAGCGCAGTTCGCCGACCGTGGCCGGCGGCGACCCGGTAAATTCCACTAGTTCCCCATCGATAAATACCTCAGTCACGGTGCGATTGCGCGCAGCAAACTCATGCCCGGGCGAATTTGCAGCTAAAGAATCAGAGGCACCGCCGATTATTCCAGCCCAACAGGAGCTAGTTCCCCTGCAGGTGCGGCCGGACACCCCAAACCGGCCCGTCGCGGCACGGACGCCGCACTCAGTATCAAGGAAGATTCCATGTCAGTCGTCATCAATACCAACATTGCCGCGACCAGCGCCTACACGAACCTGGCAACTTCGAACACGATGTTGCAGAAGAGCCTCAACCGGCTCTCCTCGGGTTACAAGATCGTGCAGCCCTCAGACGATGCAGGTGGCCTGGCCGTGTCCATGAAGTTGTCGGCCGCGATCAAGCGCACCGACGCCGCCTCGACCAACCTCGCCAATGCACAGTCGTTCCTCAGCGTGCAGGACGGCGCCCTCAAGACCGCGGGCAACATCCTCAACCGTATGTCGGAACTGCGCACGCTCTATTCCGACGTCACCAAGTCGACGGGGGACAAGGCCAACTACGGCAAGGAGTTCACCGCGCTGCAGTCGCAGTTGAGCAGCCTCGCGGGAGAGCAGTTCAATGGTGTATCCGTGTTTTCCGCCGCCGGGGCGCAGTTGTCGGTCAACACGAATGAAAACGGCACCCAGTCGTTGAACCTGACGAAGGCGAACCTGAACGGCAGCGGCGCCGTGGCGGACCTCACCGCGTCGGGCGTGACGCTCGGATCGAGTGCCGCCGCCGTCGACAAGATCAACGACGCGATCGACCTCGTGGCGACCGCTCGCGCGCAAAACGGTGCGGAGTTCAGCCGCCTCGGTTTCGCGAGCGAGATGCTCTCGACGAACAAGCAGAACCTCGAGGCCGCGAACAGCCGCATCATCGACGTGGACGTCGCCGCCGAGTCCACCCAGTTGGCGCGTTATTCGATCCTCGTGCAGTCCGGCACGGCCATGCTGGCCCAGGCGAACGCCTCCAGCCAGATCGCCCTGCGTCTGCTCGGTTGATCGGCAGTCGCAACTGCCTGAATCAGGCTTCAGACGCCGCGTCGTCCGCGACGCGGCGTCTTTCCTGAATCCCGCATCCAGGTTCCGATGACGGCCTCCGGCCGTTGCGACCCGGATGGCGCGCCCCGCCCCCGCCCAAAGCGGCGCTGTCGTGGTGCGCAGCGGCGGTTCATCCCGATTTTCGTTTTTCTCTTCTCCACCGCGAACTCCCCGTGTCCGCTCGTCCTCCATCGCAGCACGTCCGCGGTCCGGGCGGCCGCTACCTGGCCGAGCTCGAGGCGGCAATCGCCTTCACCCGCTCGCTCAGTTGCACGACGCGGCAACGGTTTCGTCCGGCGGCGCCGGTGGTCAACGATTCGTTCGAGGAGATCATTCGCGAGTGGGCGCGTCTCAACGTGCTGTCGCGACCCGACCGGCGCATCGCTGGTCGCTGCCTGGAGATCACGTTCGCGCTCGTGGAGTTTCTCGCCGGCGCCGGCGTCGACAGCATGTATACGCTCGGCTGGATGTCCTTTTCCGGCCAGCCGGTCTACCACTTCACCGCCGACGACGTGCGGCGGTGGTTGAACGGCCGCCACCTCAACCGCACCAAGATCGACATGCACGCGTGGGTGACGCTGCTTTCCGGGGAGATCATCGATCCGTCGTGGCTCTCCACCGTCGGCATTGTGCGCAACCATCGCGATCTGATCGGCGCCGTCATCATTGCGAACCCGGCGCAACCGAAGTCGCACCAATACCACCCGGTCACCGTCGATACGGCCATTCTCGCCCGCCTGGGACTGGTGGGTCCCGCGGCCGGCCGCTTTTGCGCGCAACAACTGCCATCGTCGGCGGCACTCGCCCTCGCGGGTGAGTGAAACGCGCCGGCGATCCCGGTGGTTCGGTTGTCCGGCACCATCCCGGATACAACGAGGGAATCCCACCCCCGCTCACGCTATGGACGCGCCGTAGACGGCTTCAGCGAGGCAGCATAGCTCCTCAAACTCGTCGAGTGCTTCCGACCAGAATTCCGCATCCACCACCGCCTTCGCGTCAAGGTGCGGACGAAGTCTCTGCGTGAAGGAACCGAGCGCGCGGGCGAGGTCGGGATCCGCGAGCAGGCATCGCATCTCCCGCGCGAGCGCCGCCGCTCCGCCCCTGGCCTGCGCCGCGCGCAATCCATCGAGCTTCCGGCAGCCCAGCGTCCCCTGCGCCCCGAGCGCGGCGAGCGCCACCCGCGCCGCCTCCGGATCCACCAGCGTGGGAGCCTCCAAATGCGCCAGCGCCGCGCGCTTGTTGGCACGGGAATGCGGCGCGAGCCTGAACTGGCTCGGGTGCACCAGACGCGTGCGCGCCAGCCGCGCGCCGCGATCATTGACGTTGTGCACCAAACCCGGGGGCCACGAAGCGAGTCGCGCATCGAGGGCCCGCCAGGCACTGCACAGGAAAGTGGGTACATCCTGCGCATAATTGCCCGGCACCCGGGAAAGGGCGGTGAGGTCCGGCAGGTCGCGCGGATCCGTCCCCACATCCGCGTCGGCGCTGTGATGCGCCGCCGGGTTGGCCGCGTCGACGGCGAGGTCGATGCCGAAAAGATGGATCGGCGCGCAGCCGAGAAAGCGCGCGAGTTCGAGCGCGGTGAGGCCGCAGTTCGCGTCGGCCGCCACGGGTGCGACGGCAACGCCCTGATCGGCCAACCAAGCCTCGGTGGGATGCGCGCGCGCCAGAAAATAACAGCGATCCGGAGGAATCACTTCGCGCCAGCTCACCGGGCTCACCGTGGAAAGCACCACCCGGGTCGGCTCCGCTCCGGGCACGAGACAGCGGGCGGGCGTCTTGCGTGAACTGAGCGCCACGGCGAAGTCGACCGCGACGCCGTAGCGCCCGAGGGCCCGCAGGGCCGAGTCCACGGCAAATACGATGCTGTGATCCGCCACCGGCGCGAGTGCCGCGACGGAGACGTCGAGCGAGGGGCCGGCGCCGCAAACCAATGCGGGCCATCCCCGCAGTGCGCCGCGCCAGGCGACGGGCACCCGGCGTCGCACATACTCCGTGACGTTGAGCAGAAAATGCTTCTGCCGGAGAAAGCCGAGCCGCTGCTGCAGCGGTTGGTCGAGGTGACGCTCCTCGATCCAGGCTCGAATCTCGGCAACGACGGCGGCGTGCGCATGCCCGGTCGCGGCGAAGGCGCGGGAAACGAAGAGTTCGGGCACGCCAAAGGGATCGCGGCGCCCGAAACGATCGAGCGCGGACAGGATTTCGTCCGCTTCCCGGCCATCGAGAACGAGCGTGTGCACGACGGTTTGATCGGCTCCCGGAAGCGGGAGCATGGCGCCGAGCGAATCGACGCACCAGAGGATCGAGCGATAACCCGCCGCGGCAAAACCCGGCGTGCCGCCCGGTCCACCTACGAGCACGGCGCTGCGGCCGAAGGGTTCACGGACGACGTCGGTGGTTTCGTTGATCATGGCGGTTTCCAAGCAAACACCGGCGATTCCGCAGAATCGCCGGTGCGCGAAAGGCTTTCAATTCCGGTTCCGGATGAAGACGGGCGAACGCTCCGGCCGACGCGGCGGCGGGGCGGGCCTGGCATCACTGTTCATGCAACTCGCATACCGGTTTCCACGCTGGAGTACGAGTCATCCGATGGTCGCGGATGGGCGCTTGCCCACCCGTCGGTGGCGGGCGCGGACCCGCTTCATTGGAACCTGCTCGCGGCAAGGGGAGATCGTCACGGACATACCGCCTGAAAGAAGCGTTGCGCAGTCCCTTCCTGTCCGATGAGGACGCGAAGGGGTGAGCCGCAGCGCGGGCAGCGCCCGACATAGGCGGTGCCTTCCTGATTGCGGTAGAGTCGGCCGTAGACCCGGCATTTGGTGAAGTTCACCCCGAGATACGGCCGGGGTTTCCCGGCGGCCGATGCGGGTCTGGACTTCATGCCTGGCTCCACTCACGGGAAAAACGAGCGTCGGATGGGGATCGTTATTGCAGGAGCCGGAGGACCGACTGCGGCACGGTGTTGGCCTGGGCGAGCATCGCGGTGCCGGACTGCACGAGGATCTGCGCCTTGGCCATGGCGGTGGCCTCCTCGGCCACGTCCACGTCGCGAATTCGCGAGATGGCGGCCTGGAGATTCTCGTATTGCACCTGCATCTGGGCCGAGGCGACTTCCAGGCGCGACTGGGCGGCACCCAGGGTTGCACGCTCGGTCGCGATCTGCTGGATCGCATCGACCACAATGGCACCGGAGTTCGTTACATTGTAGCTGGTGCTGCCCGACAGCGAGACGAGCTGGGCCACGGCGCCGGCCACGTCGCGCAGGTTGATTTCGGAGATCTTCATCGTCTGGTCGGTGGATTCGCCGATCGTGACCACCAGGCCGTTGCTGTTCGGGCCGAACAGCGAGATGCCGTTGAAGCTGCCGAGTGGCGTGCTGCTGCCGTCACCGATGGTGGAAAGCAACTGCGACTTCAGCGCGCTGAACTCCGCATCGTAGAGGGCCACGTCGCTCGCGTTTTTCGTGACGTCCTTCGCCATCGCCGTGAGTTCGCTCATGCGGGAGAGCATTTGGTTCATGCTCTTGAGGAACCCGTCGGCGGTCTGGACGTAGGATTGCGCGTTTTGCACGTTGGTGTTCGCGGCCATGAGGCGGGCGTTTTGCGCCTGCAACTTCTCGGACACGGCGAGACCGGCGGCATCATCGGAGGGCTTGACGATTTTCGAGCCCGAACTCAGGCGGGCGAGCGAGCGACTGAGCATGGCCTGAGATTCGTTCAGGTTACGCGTCGCGTTGATGGCATTGATGTTGGTGTTGATGACCATGGTGGGTATTCCAGCGTGGATTGACTGACTTGCTTACTTGAGCGCCGCGGGGCGTGGAGCACCGGACGCATTCTCACGGACAGGGGTTTTCTTCGCCGCCAGGGCGCCGGCCAGGCCGGAGAGGCCGAGCTTGCGCGCCGCTTCCGCGCCGGAGGCGGCGGCGGTGATCGCGGCCTCACGGTTGGTCTGCTTGATCTGGTCGACGAGTTCCTTGCGCACGATGGGCACGCTGCGCGGAGCGTTGATGCCAATCTTCACCGTGTCGCCGTCAACCCGGGTGATCCGGATTTCGACGTCGTCGCCGATGATGATTGATTCGTTCACTTTGCGGGAGAGAATGAGCATGGCGGGCGGCCTTGAGGGATTCAGGAGGCGGTGGCGTCGGCCGCGGAAAGCAGCGCGTGACGCGCGGAATATTCCCCGAAGTTGGCGATCACGATCTGGCGCCCGACGAGGGTGCGACGGTTGACGACAATGGGCCCGATGAGATTGACGGTCGCCGATTCCGGGGTGTCGGCGCGGAGATTCACGACGTTGAACAAGAGCACGTCGGCCGCAGAGGCGATGCCGAGCAACTCGGCGTCGTCGTCGCTGATCTCAACGACGTAGTCGGGGATGAGGCCCTGCGGTTCGACGATGATGAAGTTGAGCGCGTGGTTGTGCACGGCGCGCAGCCACATCAGGGGCAGTTCCTCGGGATTGAGGATCAGCTCGAGGCGCTGCACTTCGGGAAAGCCGATCATGCCGGCCGGCAACGAGAACTCCATCGGTTTGAGCCACAGGTCCTGCTCGGCGACGGAGGAGGCGGATAGTTTCAGACTCATGGGAAAAGAAAGGGAGGAGGTGAAGAAAGCAACGCGGAGGAAAGGGAGGCGCGTGGCGCGGTCAGATGTAATCGAGCAGCGACTGGTTGAGGATCTTGCCGGCGCTCATGAGCGCGGCCTGGTAGGCGTTTTGGTTTTGCGTGAGATCGACGATGGTCTGGGCGAGGTCCGCATCGGCGTCGCGCGAGACCTGGACGGCGAGGTCGGAGTAGCGCGACGTGTTCTGCGCAGTCTCGATGTCGAGCCGCTGCTGAAACGCGCCGCGGTCGCTGAGCGTGGTGATGAGGGAGTCTTCGGTCGTCTGCAGGGCGGAAGAGGTGGCGCGGACGTTCGCGGAATTGCCGGTCTGGAGCGCGTCCCGCAGACTGACGAGGTTGTTGAGAAAGTCGGCGAACTGCTGGTTGGTGGTGGCGTTGGTGTAGGGCGAAAGCGTGCTGCCCTCGGAAACCTGCATGCTGGCGGTGGTGGCCGAGCCGACATAGTTGACCGCGGTGATGCGTCCGTTGGCGTCCCGCACGGCCTCGAACGGCGCGTCCTGACCGGTGGTGCCGCCGAACAACGGCTCCTCGTTGAACTTGGCGTTGGCGTTGACGAGACCCTGTTCGAGCAGGGCGTCGACCTCGGTGCCGTAGGTGGTCATCGCCTCGGTGCCGCTCACGTCGTTGGTGAGGGAGACGATCTCGTTCGCCCGGTCGGAGATGTTCACGAGATTGCGGACCTGGCCAATGGAGGCGTTGACGATGTCCTGCGCGTGCTGGGCGTTGCGCTGGTACTGCGCGATGCGGGAACGGTCCGCCTGAAAACCGAGCACGCGCACCGCAGCGGCCGGGTCGTCCGATGGCTGCGTGATGCGCTGGCCGGTGGCCGCCTGATTCTGCAGCGTGGACACCTTGCCGGTGAGGCGCTGCAACTGGTTGATCAGGTTGTTCGGAAAGCTGTTGGCGGTGACACGCACGGTGGAAAGGGGGTCGGAAGGTGGGAAAGTCGGACGGCCGAAAGGTGGAAAGGTCGGGATGCCAAAGCGTGGTGGCTACTGGGAACGTGGTGCCTCCGGGGGCGCTAGCCGAGTTTGTTGATGACGGTGTCGAGCATCTCGTCGATCGCGCGCATCATCCGGGCGGACGCCTCGTAGGCGCGCTGGTATTTGGTGAGGTCGGAGATTTCCTCATCGAGCGAAACGCCCGAGACGGAATCGCGCCGGTCGGTGATGGCGGTGAGCAGCGTGGTCTGATCGTCGAGCAGGCTCTGCGCATTGCCGGTAGCGTTGCCCACGTTCGCCACGATGCCCCGATAGTAGGAACCCATCGTGCCATTGAATTGCGCGCCGCCACTGGTCGCGAACGTGGTCGTGGCGATGTCAGCCACGGCGATCGCGATGTCGTTGGCGCCCGGGTCCGCGCTCGTGGACGTGCGGATCGTGTCCTGGTCGATCGAGGGGTCGAGCGCGATGGTCGCCGCGGTCGTGCCGGCCGGATCGAAGAAATTCGTCAGCGATCCCCCGGGATTGTAGGCACCGTTGACGGAAGCAACCAGTTGTGCGGAGAGCTTGTCGAGGCTGGTGCGCAGGTCGGCGATGGTATCGTCGCGCACGGTCAGGCCGCCATGGATCGCGCCGCCGGTCAGCTGCAGGACGGTCGAAGGACGACCGCCGCTGATGTTCGTGCCGTCGAAGGTGACCTTCGAGAAGTCCTTGCCGGAATCAAGCAGCACGACGGGATTGTCCGCGGCATCCCGGGCCACGATCCGGATCTGCCCCGCGGAATCCGCCACGTTTTCCGCCTCGACGTTGATATATTGCGACAGTTCCTCGAGGCGCGCCTGACGCTGGTCGCGCAGGTCGAGGGCGGAGCCGGGATTGCCGACTTCGAAGCGGCCGATCTGCTGGTTGAGGCTCTGGATCGTCGAGAGGAGCTGATTGACCTTCGTAACGTCGGCGTTGACCTGGTCGGTGACGTCGGTCTGCACCGCGCCCAGGCGGCTGTCGACGGTGTGCAGGCTGTTGACGAGCGTCTGGGCCTGTTGAAAAAGCACCTGGCGTTCGGCGGCCGAACGCGGGCTCGAGGCGAGGCTGCTGAACGCGTTGAAGAAATTGTCGAGTGCCTCGCCGATACCCTGCGCCGTGGTGCTGGTGGCGCCTTCAATGAAACTCGACCCGTCCTTGCTGTTGATCTGCTGCCCGAGGGCGAGTTGGGCCTTGAACAGGGAATCCGACTGCGCCTCGAGGGAGCTCTTCGAGGCGGTCTCGCGCATCACCTGCGCGTCAAGGAGGGTGTCGCGGATGTTCGTCACGCCGAGCGCCTCGATGCCAAGGCTCTCGACCCCGTTCGCCGTCTGCGCCACGCCGCTGTCGCCGAGGATGACCCGCTGCCGGGCGTAGGCGGGATTGTTCACGTTGGCCATGTTGCGGCCGGCGGTGAAGACGCCCTGACTCTGCGCGGCGAGCGCCTGGGTGGTGCGTTGCAGTTCAGCGAAGAGACCAGACATGGCGGGAAATCAGGGGTCGGAGATCAGCAGTCGGAGGTTCGGACGTTGGAAGGTCAGAGGGCGTGAAGCGCGCTCGCTACTTGGAACTTGTCCCTTGTTACTTGGAACTTCCGCGCGAAGCGCGGTCAGCCGACCGCGGAATAGCGCGACGGCGGCGGCGTGGCGCGCGGTGTCGCGACCTTTCCGGTACGCTGGTAGGTGCGGGTGAAGTTCTCGGGCTGGAGCACGCGCAGCATCTGTTCGGTGAGTTCCATGGCCCGGGCCAGCAGCAGGTGATTCTGCCGCGCCTTCTGCCGGTTGCGCCGGAGCATGTGATTGATGTCGGTCATCAGGGCCTCGAGCAGCGGCTGCACGTCGGCCGCAAAACAAGGAAGGATCGCCCGCAACGTGACCGTGCCGGCGGCACCGGCGCGGGCGTGCAGCTCGTCGACCATCTGTTCGCGACGGCCGCGCAGCTCCGCCACGACCTGGGTCTGCGCATCGATCTCGTCGTTGAGCATCAGGATCGCGTCGGGCTTGCGGTCGATGATCTGGTCCTGCTGGCGACCGAGCAGGTTGAACAAGGCGCCGTACTCCTGCAGCTCCAGGCGCAGGGCATCGACGAGTGGTTCCCAGTCGGCGGCCTCAAAGATCTTGTTTGGTGTCGTCATCGTTGATTCCAGCGGGGCGGGCCAGTTGGGCCTGCAGCAGATTGGAGAATCCGAACACGCCACCCTTGGTCAGGCCCTTGGCCAGGGCATCATTGATCAGGTAGCCGTAGATCGCATTGCTGCCGCCGAGACCGGGGCTGTTGGGCGTGAGCGGCTTGAGCGCGTCGCTGAGATATTGGCGAAGCAACACCGCCTCGAATTCGCGGGTGACCGCGGCCACGCGCTCAGGTTCGGGTGCCGTGCTGTTGAGCAGGCGTTCGCGCCACTCCTGCGGATCGGCGGCGTTGAACTCCAAAGATGCGGCGTCCATGCGACAGGCCTCCCTAGTTGATGATCAGTTCGGCCTGGAGCGCACCCGCGCGCTTCATGGCCTGGAAGATCGACATCATCTCGCGGGTGGAAACGCCCATCGCATTCAGCGCGGCGGTGATCTTTTCGATCGAGGGGTAATCCTCCACCATCTGGAAGCCGCCCTTCACTTCATGCACGTCGGTCTGCGTGCTCGGCAGCACCGCCGTCTCGCCGTTGCGCGAAAGGGGGTTGGGCTGGCTGGCTTCGAGCGACGAGGCGACGCTGATCGTTAGCGCGCCATGGCTTACGGCGACCGTCGACACGCGCACATTGGCGGTGGCGACGATCGTGCCGGTGCGTTCATTGATGATGATGCGGGCCGGCACGTCGGGCACGACCTCAAGCCGGCCGATCGCGGAAACAAACTCCACCTCGCGGCCGGTGAACATGTCCGGCACGCGCACCCGCACCATGGCGGAATCCGCGGCGAGCGCGGCGTCGGGATAGAGGCCATTGACCGCCGCGGCCAGCCGGGCGGCGGACGTGAAATCGGGATTCAGCAGCAACAGGTGCATCTCGCCGTCGTCGACGATGTGCATCGGGATCTCCCGTTCCACGATCGCGCCGCTGCTGATGATCCCGACGGTCGGGTGATTCTTCTGCACGGTCGCTCCGCCGGGTCCTTCGTTGCCACCGATGAACCCGCCCACCGCCACCGGTCCCTGGGCCACGGCGTAAACCGTCTCGTCTGCGCCAACCAGCGGCGTCTGGAGGAGCACCCCCCCCTGCAGTGACTTGGCATCGCCGAGCGAGGACACCGTGACATCGATGCGCTGGCCGGGCTTGAGGAAAGGCGGAATATCCGCGGTAATCATGACCGCGGCGACGTTCTTCGACTTCACCGTCGCGGCCGGCACGTTGACGCCGAAACGCTGCAGCGCGTTGGCGATGCTCTGGACCGTGTAGTTCGACGTGCTGCTGTCGCCATCACCCGCGAGGCCGGCCACGATGCCGTAGCCCACGAGCTGGTTGTCCCGACCGCCCTCCACCAGCACAAGGTCCTTGATCCGCGCACCGGCAACGGCGGCGGGCAAACACACGCCGGCGAACAGAATGATCAGGCTGCGTCCTTGCATGACGGAGAACTTAAAATGGGTTCAGGGAATCGAGCACTCGCGTGAACCAGCCCTTGCGCTGCACCGAGGAAATGGCGCCCTTGGACGAGAACTGCACGCGCGCATCGGCGATCGCGGAGGAGAAGACCACGTTGCCCGTCTGGATGTCCTCGGGGCGCACGATGCCGTGCAGCGTGGCATACTGCTTTTCGTTCGAGTAGGCGACGTAGCGGGAACCCTCGATGACCAGGTTGCCGTTGGGCAGCACGTCAATGACGGTCACGGCGGCGCGAGCCGACACCGTCTGCTGATCGCTGATCTGGCCGCCACCCTGGAAGGTGTTGTCGCCCGACAGGCTCATGCCCGGCAGGGCACCATTGTGCGTCCCGAGTTTGCTCGCCGAGATCGGAAAGAGGAACTGGCTCACGGAGTTGTCGACCGCGGCCTTTTTCTCCGTCTTGGTGCTGCGGGAGGCCTGCACGCTCGCGGATTCCTGCACCACGACGGTAAGGATGTCGCCGACGCGACGCGCCCGCCGGTCGCTGACCATCGCGGCCTCGCGGCCGCGCGCCCGCTGCCAGAGCGAAGGCGAATCCGCTGCGGCCGCCAGGCCGGCGGAAATGACCAGGACGGCCAGGGCGGGGACGAGCCTAGAAGCGAACGCGGACTTTGTTTTCATCGATGACTTCGGCGGAAAATTCCCGCTTGGATTCAAGATTGCGGATGACGACGACTTCGCCGAGGGCGCCACTGCGCGTCGCCTGGCCTTTCATGGAAACGGAGAGCAGGCCCTCGTTCGCCACCACCTCGACGAGCTGGCCCTTGTGCACGAGGGAACGCGGCGCGAGGTCGTTCCACGTGAGCGGACGATCCGGGTTGGTCGCCCGGGAAACCTCGTAACGATTGAGCAATCCGCGGTCCGCCGGCACGGCGCGGGGGTCGCGCACGATGTCGATCTCGCGGGTGGTGAGATCCGCATCGGCCAGCACCGTGCCGGGCATCAGGCGTTGCGCCGGGACCCAGACATCGGCAATCACCTGGACGCGGAACGTCGCGGCATACAGGCCGAGCTGACGTTCGCCATCACTGAGCCGGAAGCGCAGCAGGATCGTGCTCGAGACCAGGCGCGAGGGAAAATCGACAAGTTCAACCCGGGGCAGCTCGGCGCTCCGCGGCGGCTCGGGCAGTTTGGATACCGGGAGCAGGCGCAGGTGCCCCGTGGGCTGCAACTTGTCCGCGAGCAGGTGTTCCAGTTCGCCGAGCAGGTCGATCTGGTCAACCCGTGGTTCGACGAGCGGAGCGGCGACCGCGTCGCGGGAAAGCGCCGGTGTTTCCGGGGCGGCAGTCGTCGCCTCGGCGGTGGCGGGCAATTCGGTAAGCGGAGCAAGCACGTCGTCGATCGCCGCGCCGCTGGCGGCATGCCCGAGCAGGAGGTAACTCCAGAAAACCATGACGATTCCTTGTCGCACGACGGGCTAGCGTTTGAGCTGGGCGACGCGCTGGAGCATCTCGTCCGAGGTCTGGATCGACTTCGAATTGATCTCGTAGGCGCGCTGCGCGAGGATCATGGCGACCATTTCCTCGACCACGTTGACGTTGGAGGATTCGAGATAGCCCTGCACGAGGGAGCCGAAGCCGGTCTCGCCGGGATTGCCGAGTTCCGGCGTGCCGCTGGCCGCCGTCTCGATGAACATGTTGCCGCCGATGCTCGACAGACCCGCCGGGTTCGCGAAACGGGCGAGTTGCAGCCGGAACGTGCTCGCGCCGTTCGGCGTCTGCAGGCTCACGTCACCCGATGCGGAAACGCCGATGGTGGTCGTGCCCGTCGGGATCGCCTGAAACCCGCTCAACACGGGAAAACCGTCGCTGGTCATGACGCGCCCGTCGGGCCCGATCTTGAAGGAACCATCGCGGGTGAATGCGCTCGTGCCGTCCGGCCGCTCGACCTCGAAAAAGCCATCGCCCTGCACCGCGAGATCGAGTTGTTCGCCGGTCTGGGAAAGCTGTCCCTGCGTGAAAACCTTCGCGGTGGACACGACGCGGCTCCCGTTGCCGATTTCGACGGACGTCGGCAGGACATTGCCCGCGCCGGCATCCGCGCCCGCGGTGCGCGTGCTCTCGGCAAACAAATCCTGAAACTCGACCTTGCTCTTCTTGAAGCCGGTCGTGTTCACGTTCGCGATGTTGTTCGAGATCGTGTTCAGGTTGATCTGCTGGGCTTCCATCCCGGAGGCGGCGGCGTAGAGAGCGAGATTCATGGCGGATCGTTCGGAGCAGGTTGGATGGAGCTTACTGCGTCGCCCCGAGCACCTGAATGGCCCGGTCGACGAGACCATCGTAGGTCTGAATCACCTTCTGGTTGGCCTGGATGGCATTGCTGACGACCACGAGTTCAGCCATCTCGAGCATGGGCGAGACGTTGCTCGTCTCCTGGAAATGCTGCCGCACGCGACCACCGTCGGCCGGGCGCACCGCCTGCGGATTCGCCGGATCGACCATGAAGCCGCCGTCCGTGCGAATCAGTCCCTGGGTGTCGGGGATCTCATACACCCCGATAACGCCCACGTCCTGATCACCCTGCCGCACGCGGCCGTGGGCGTCGATGGCCGGCGGGCCTCCGTCGATCAACAACTGGACCGGACCACCGTCGCCCATGATCGGGTACCCCTGCTTGCTTTCCAGCTGACCGTTGGGCCCGACGCGAAACTCACCGTCACGCGTGTACACCATCGTGCCGTCCGGTCGCTGCGCCCGGAAGAAACCGGAGCCCGCGATTGCGCAATCGTAGGGATTGGTCGACGGCAACAGGTCACCGGTCTTGAAATTCACGGCGTCCCGCGACATCGGCGCCACGATTGACTGCGCGGTCGGCTTGCTTGCGTTGCCGTACGACATCACGCCGTTGAGCACGCCATCGAACACCACCACGCCCCGCCGGAATCCCGGCGAACCCGACGACGTGATGTTGCGGGCGATGACGTCGTTCCACGTCTCCAACCCGTCAGCAGCAGCGGCGCTCTGGTAGATTCCCTGGATCATGCGACGACGCCGGGAGCAACGCACATGCCAGCGCCCGCAAGTCGCTGGTCACCAGCGTCGTTTAGTTGTTTACGGTCCCGCTGGAAAAGTTTGCCGATCCGACGGCGGCTTTTTTTGCCGGGCCCTCGGTGGCTCTCCGCCGCCACCACACAGGAGCTTCACCCGCCATGGCCCGGCGCCGCGATGTGCCGGGAGCCGGTGCCGCTTGCGCCCCACATGCGTCGGTCGAAAACGCCGCCGTGATTCCTCCGCCGCCACAAAATCGTCGTGGTGGAAACATCCCGTGCGGTTGGCGGTCTGCGTTCGGCGGGCGGGCATCGGCAGGATCCCAGCCTTCCACGTTGCCATTCGGGTAAAACTCCGGTGCGTTCTCGTTTTGTAATCCGTCATGAACAAGTTGCTGCCGCGTTTTCTCCTTCTCGGACTTCTCGTCGCGCTGCCGGCATCCCGCCTGCACGCCGCCAAGTCGTTTCACGACAAGCTCGTTGATGCCCTCAAGTCCTGTGAATACTCGCTCGACGTGGTAATGGACAAACCCGAGACCTCCATCCCGGCCGATGCCCTCCGGCAGGCGAAGGGAGTCGTCATCGTACATCAATACCGCGTCGGTCTCATCTTCGGCGGCCAGGGCGGATCTGCCGTCCTCGTGGTGCGCAATCCGACAAAGGACGGCGCCTGGGGCCCGCCCGTGTTTCTCGACCCGGGTGGCGTCACGTTTGGCCTCCAGGCTGGAGCGAAGGAAATCAACTCGGTGTTCCTGCTGATGTCCGACGATGCCGTCCGGCGCGCCTACACCGGACGCTTCGAAGTCGGCGCTGATGCGATCGCCGTGGCCGGACCGCACAACTCCGAGGTGGAAAACTTCGATCTCTTCAAGGCACCCGTGCTCGTCTACACCTCGCTCGGCGGTCTCTATGCCGGCGCCGCGATCAAAGGTGGATGGCTGACCCCCTACGACAAGGGCAATCGGGAATTCTACCACACGCCGCTGGCCACCCCGGAGATTGCATTGAGCGACTGGTTTGAAATCCCACCCGAGGCGCAGTCGATCGTGAACAAGCTCAACGCCGCCGCCGGCGGCGGTTCCTGACCCGCAACCGCCGACGTCAGGCGGCTGAGCATACGACCTTGGGAGCGAGAGCAGGCGTGGCTCCTGCCCTGAAACCGGGGTTTCGATCGTAGCCGCGTTGGAGCATCAGCGACAACCTGGACGCGCCGGGTCTTCGACCGGCCAGGCGGCGCTCCCACCTGGAACTCCCACGGGCACCGCGGGTCCAGCCCGCGCCTGGCCCCCCTACCGCCGCCGGCCGCGTCGCAGGATATCCACGACGACCCAGAGGCCCAGGATCGCGGAAAGCGCGTAGCCCGCGATTCCCGGAACCGAGTAGGTCTTGTTCATCACCAGCGGCGGCACGTTGGCGCGGATGACCATCGACGAACCGATGATCAACGCCGCGATGATCACGGCGATCGTGATCTTGTTGCTCGCGTCGTTGATCGTGTCGTCGAGCCGGTCGAGCCCGCGATGATGAAAATTGATCGTGGTGCCGCCCTCCTCCAGCAGCCGCAGCACGCGCTGCAACTCGCCGGGCAGGTCCTGCAGCCGCCCGAGGCCGGAAGTGAAAGACTGGCGCAACCTCCGCCAGATCTCGCGCGGATCACGCCGCTCGCGGATCAAGGCATCCACCGCGGGCTGGAATGAATCCCGCAAGCTGAATTCAGGATCCAATGACGCACCCGCCTCCTCCACCGCCAGCACCGCCTTGGCCACGAGCGCATAGTCGCGCGCCACTTCGATGCCATTTGCACCAAAGATGTGCAACAGACGCAACATGGCGCGCCCCACCTGCCCCTGGCCCGTGACCGGATCAAAGGTCTCCCGCAGCGCATACAGGATCTCCCGCTCCATCTGCCGGGCATCGAGCCGGCTGCCTCCCACCCGGCCAAGATCCGAGGCTACTCGCACGACTTGCGCGGAATCCCCTTCGAGAAACGCGCCGAACAAGTCCACCAGCGCATAGCGCATTTGCCGCGTGAGCTGGCCGACCAATCCCCAGTCGAGGAAACAAACCCGCCCGGCGGGCGTGACGAGGATGTTGCCGCCGTGGGGATCCGCGTGAAAGAATCCGGCGACGAGAATCTGCTGAAAGATCGATTGGGCGCCGATCCGCGCCACGCGCCGGGCCACCGCGGAGCCCGTGCCGAACGTCTCCGCCTTCTGCCCGTCGATGCGCTCCATGACCAGGACCGTGCGGCTGGACCAGGCGTCGACCGGTCGCGGAGCGAAGACGTCCGCGCCCGCCGGCGTCTGCAGGAGAAACAAGGCGGCGTTGCGCGCCTCGACGCGAAAATCCAGTTCCTGCTCAATGCCGTCGCGCAGCTCCGCCACCACGGCAGGCAGGTTGTACGGTCGCAGATCATCGACGCGTTGATGGGCCTGACGGGCAAACCAGCGCAGGAAGTCGAAGTCGGACTCGATGATTTTCCGCAGCCCGGGTCGCTGGATCTTCACCGCCACCAGCTGCCCGCTCTCCCGGAGGCGCGCGAAATACACCTGGGCAAGCGACGCGCTGGCGACGGCTTCGCGATCAAACTCACTGAACACCTCCTCCGGGTTCACCTCCAGGGCGGCCCGCAGGACCGGTTCAAGTTCCGCGAACGGCAGTGGCGTGACGCGATCCTGCAACTTGCGCAGTTCGAGGATCAGCGGTAACGGCAGCACGTCCGGCCGCATGCTCAACATCTGGCCGAACTTCACGAAGGTCGGCCCGAGTTCCTCGAGCACCGTCCGCACCCGCTCCCACGTGGTCAGGCGCTCGCGCGGTTTCGGCACGAGTCGCTGCAACACCCCGGCGGGCGGCTCCAGCTTTTGCAGCAGGTCCGCAAAACCGTTCCGGATCAGGACCGTCGCATACTCCTTCGCGCGCGCCGCGTTGGAGAGCAGGTCGAACGGCTTCACCGGGACGTTTCGTTCCGCCGATGCGTCGTGAGATTCGCCACTTCGATTTCGAGGGCGAGCAGGCGCTTCTCCAGTCCGTCAATACGGTCCTTCTGTCCCACGCCGGCCTTTTCGAGCAGTTCCTTGATCGCCTTCTGCACGTCCTTGGACGTGTTCTCGAATTCCGCCCGGCCCTGGTCTGCAATGCGTGAGGCCATCGCCTTCGCATCGTCGGCCGAGACCTTGCCCTTGTTCACCCACTCCGAGAGGGTCTCCTCCACTTTTTCGGCGGTGATCACCGCCGCGCCCACGCCTGCCAGCATCGCCTTTTTTATAGAGTCGATCATAGCGGCCGAGGCTAGCCTCCCCGCGTCACGCCGGCAAATGCAATCCCGGACCCGGTAGCGCAGCCATCCCCACGGCCTTTTGTTTTGGCGTTCTAAATGGCGCGCCAGATTGATGATACGGCCGTATCATCAATCTGGCGCGCCGGATCTGAATCCGAGATTCATGCGAAGCCAAAACAAAGGGCCGTGCAGCCATCCCTGCCGGCATCCGTTAAAGTGCCGGCAAGGACGCCTGCGCTACGACATCTGCAAGCAAGCCCGCAACCCCGGCGGTGACTCCGGGGTATCAGAGCACCGGCGCCGCCGCGGCCCGGGGCTCACCTGGAGGCAGCGATGCCTCACCGGGAAGGGCCGGCGGAGCCACGGCCGTATCGAATACGTCCAGGCCGTCGAACTTATCCAGCCGCTTGCGCACGTCCTCCGGCAACGCCGCCCGTTGCTCGGGCGTGTCGATCGGTCCTTGAAAGATCACATCGCCCTTCCGATTCTTGGCTGTCAAAACGCGGCCCTTTTCACTCGCCCGCACGACCATCTCCCCCGCGTCGTCGGAATAGACGAAGTTCGCCTGCGGCCGGTAGATCATCACCCGGTCTTCTCCGGGTCCCACGGCGTGCCCTTTCACGCGCGCCCCGGGTGACAAGGGCGCAAGCATCGGTGCCGGCATCCCGGCCGGTGCCGGCAGGCTGTCGGCCCCACCCGATCCAAATCGCTCCGTCCGGAAGAAAACGTTGGGCCCATCGCCGCCCATCCACTGGAAATCCGGCCGCGGCGGCGGCACGTGCGTGGCCAGCGTGGCTGACGCGCGCGCCTCGGCCCCGGCGCGGACATAGCTGATCGCCACCGCCTCACCGTCGTGATGATTGCGCACGAGCACGGCGAGCTGCCGCGGATCGATCAGGATCTGGTCATCGATCTTCGTGAGCACGTCGTGCCGTTTCAGTCCCGCTCGCGCCGCCGGGCTGTCGGGCTCGACCAGCGTGACGACGAGGCCCTGTCCCTCCGGCAGGCGCAATTGCGAGGCGAGCGCCGGCCCCGCCGGCTCGACCGCCACGCCCAGGAAGGTGACCGGTTCCCGCTTTGCTTCCAGTCCGCGCTCCCCCTCTTCCTCGACGCGTCACGACGCCCCGCTCGATCCTCCCTTTTTCCGTGTCGGCCGCCGTGGTCAGGTTCACCCCGGCCGTCAGTCCCGCCCCAGATCGAACAAACGTGATGTATTCATGTTGGTCAGTAGAGATTCACGGGCACGAACCGCACTTCCTCGCGCGGACGGCTCACGGCAAGAGCGGCCTGGTCCCGGGTGTCGCGCAACTGTACGGTGTCCACGAAATGGTATCGCACCCGACGCGCCGGTTGCCCGTCGGGAAGGAGGACCAGCCCTTCATCGCGGGCATCGGTGAGCACATTCGATGTCGCAATGGGCACGAGTTTGCCGGGCACGATCGCAGCCTCTGGTGTCACCACGGCGCCGGTACGCGCGGGCGACGGCCACCACGCCACGCAGGCGGCCGCGGCCGCCGCGGCGGTCAGGCACCACGACGCCCAGAGGGAGCGGCGCAGGGTCGCACGCGGCAGCGCGGGCCCGGGCGACGCCGCGCGCAAGACGCGCTCGAGGTCCGTGCGCAAACGGGGCGGTGGCGCGAGCGGTCGCAGGCCGCGCAGTTCGACTTCCAGTTCGAGTTCCGGATCATTCATGGCGGAGAAGTGCTGAGGTTGCGCCGCAGGGCTTCCAGCGCGTAGCGGTAGCGGGAGGCGGCGGTGTTCGCTGAAATGTCGATGGTGCGCGCGATCTGCTCGAAGGTGAGTTCGCCCCAGATCTTGAGGACGACGACCTCCCGCTGTTCGGCCGGCAACCGGACCAGCGCCTCCTGCATGGCCTGCTCGCGTTCCCGGTGTTCGAGACCGTTGCCCACGAACCACGCCAAGGCATCGGCGTCCTCCACGACCGCGGTTTCCCGCGCCTGTCGGCGCTGGGTGCGCCGCACATGATCAAGCCCGACTCGCCGCACCATCGCAAAAAGCTGCACGTGCGCCTCGGCCTCCGCGCGGTGCGGGGAGCGCCAGAAACGCACGAACGCCTCCTGCACGATGTCCTCCGCATCCGCCGCGCCCGTCGCCCATTGCCGGGCAAACAACAGCAGCCGGTGTCCGTAGGCTTCGAACCAACTCTGCCAGGTGCCATTGGGAAGGGTCGACTCCATCAAATCATTTTGGCGCGGACCTCGCGTCCGTGCCGGTGCATCCAGGACAACGCCGCCGAACGCAGGTTTTGTCTATTCTCCTGAATCTTTCTCCCGCCTGAACCCTACCGGTAGGAGCGGAGCTTGTCTCCGTGCCGCCACGCCTGCGCTTCCCACCCTCTTTCACCCTCACCTTCAGCGTTCCCCGCCCGCGAAGCGCCGCCGCCAGTCCGCCATCAGGACGGCCGCCGCCACCGCGGCATTCAACGACTCCGCACTGCCAAAGCGCGGGATTCGCACGCGACGATCGACCGCGGCCATCACGTCCGGTCGAATGCCACTGGCTTCATTACCGACGACGAGCAACGCACGCTCCGGCCACCGAAACACCGGCAGATCCTCCCCGTCGAGTGCGGCACCCACCGGGGAGAAGCCAGCTTCCCGCACTCGCGCCAGGGCACCGGCCGTGTCCGCGACGTCGGCGATCGGCAGGTGAAAGAGCGAGCCCATCGTCGCACGCACGACCTTGGGATTGGTCGGTTCCACCGCGCCCGCGCCAAAGACGATGCCGCCCGCGCCAAACCAATCGGCGCTACGCACGATGGTTCCGGCGTTGCCGGGATCGCCCACGGCATCCAGCGCGACAAGCAGGGCCGCGCCTCGAGGCGGCAGGTTCGCCACCAGCGTTTCGATCGCCAGCGGTCGCCACCGCACGAGCGCAGCAACTCCGGGCGCGGTCACACTTTCGGTGAGGCGGCCCAGTTGTTGCGGCGTCACCTCCACGAATTCGCGCGCGCGCTCTCGCGCCCGATCGAGCAGCCCGGCTTCCGCCGGCGAACGCGCGGCTCCCGGCGTCGCACATACGATCTCAGGTGGTTCCGACAGCGCCAGTGCTTCCTCCAGCCAGCGCCAGCCATCGACCAGGAACATGCCCGACGCGACCCGCTCCTTCTTGCGGGTGAAACGCAGCAACGAACGAAAACGCGTCGAGGAAAGCACGGGCGGCCAGCCTACGTCCCGGGCCAGCGTAGGGAAGCGCTACTTTCGCCCACGGGATGCGGAAATACCGGGACCTCCGTCAGCCCGGTCCGAGCGGACGCAGCGACTGCTGCAAATCGGCGGGCAGGTCCTGGCGCAGGACAACGACGAGCCCGCCATCCTTCCGTGTCACCTGGGCGTGCGTGGCGTCGAGCGCCAGATCCACCTCCTTGGGCGCCAGGGTGTACATCGAGCCCGTGAGCGGATCGACCACCACCATGCCGATCAACCCACCCAACAAGATATTCCCCCAATACCAACCATTCACTGACCCCACAATCGACACATTGGCAGGACGGTAGCCGTCCAGCGAGAGTTCGATGCGATAGCTCGCCGACTTGAAGTAACCGCGCCCGCGATTCAGCCGCAGGACCGTCGGCGATGTCGCGTTGGTCACAACCACGCCGTTTGCATCGAACACGCGAATGCGTGCTCCGCTCGGCTGCGACTTCACCGCGACCCTGGCGGGACCGCCACTGACGATCGAAGCACAACCCGTCAGCCCACACAGGCCGACGGTGAGGATAATGAACCCGGCAATACTTTTTGTTTTCATAGTAGTCGTGAACACAAGGAAACTGTCATTTGGCCGGCGCGACGCGGCGAGAGTCGCGGCAACCGCTCCTGCGTATTTCTGAAAAATCACCGGCATCACTCCACCACATACACCTCCACGAGCACGACGCCGGTGCCGACACCGTCCGCGCTCGATCCGATCACCGTATACACGCCCGGCGGCAGGGTGACGACGAACGCCGCATCCTTGCTGCCGTCCGCCAGCGAAAACGCCGACACCTGCTCCGCAGTTTGCGCGGTGTAGGCCGCCTCGGGGTTGTCGCTCCAGTTGTCCTGCGAGAGGATCTCGTGATCGCTGTCGTTGGAGAGGTCCTTCTTATAGACGACCAGCTTCGGGTCCGCCATCGTGTCGGTGACATTATAGGGTTCAGCCGCCAACCTCGGGCCCACCGCGCGAATCAGGAAAGTCTTCGGCCCCTCGTGCGAGACGACAAAGCCCGGGATCATCACGTTCGCACCCGTGCCCACGAAGCCGCGATTGGAAATGTTCACCAACCGCGAGCCCGTGCCATCCGGGTCCCCGTCGTAGAGCTCGACGATCGCGATGCCCGTCTGGTTCGCCGCATCGTCCGCGATCACGGTGTATTGTCCCGGAGCGAGATCCAGCAGCAGCGCCGCATCATGATCCTGCGTCAGCGCAAACGCCCCCAGATCGGACGCCCGCGTGGCGATTTCCGCCGCGTTGGCGTTGGTGGACCAGTTGTCATTGGCGGCAACCACTTCATCCGCGTTGGTCGTGAAGTTGTGTCGCTTGAGCGTCATGCGCGGATCCGGCAGCGTCCCCCCGCCAAAGCTGATCGGCGGGTCATCCAGCGTCGGCCCCACCGCCCGGATTAACAATTGCTTCGTCTGCGTGCCCGCGATCACGAACCCCGGAATCAGCACGTTGTCGCCGGTCTGCACAAGGGCGCGCGTGGAAAGGTTCGCGAGTCGGGCATCGGGCGACGTGATCGCGGGCGCAACCCCCACGGCAACGGCATCACTGGTGACAGACAAGCCATTGGCGGTGATGACCACCCGATATAGTCCGTTGTGAAAACGCTGCGGCACCGGAATCGAAAGTGTCGCGCTGGTCGCGCCCGGAACGTCGACGAACACGCTGCTCGCCGCCAACGCCCGGTTGACTGTCCCTTCCGCGCCACTGCCAGCATCCCCGGCGTACTGCATTTGCCACTGATACGTGGCCGTTCCGTTGGCGAGCGCATCCACGGAGATCTGCAGTCCGGCGCCGCCTGCGCGCGTCGGCAGCGGAGCCGCGGGCTGACGGGCGATCATGGGCTCGGGTATGGGTTCCAGGAAAACCAGCCCGCTGCTGAGGAAATCGCCGAATTCCAGATTGCCGGCCAGAACCATGCCGCCATCGGCGGTATACTGTGCCGCCGATATGGCATCGCGATAACTGAATCCTTCAATCAATGGTCCGGAGGCCCTCGTGCCGTCAGCGCCAAACCGAGCGATGGTATCACTCGGCGGAACATCCGGCGGAAAGCCGGTTGATCCGGCAACCAGGACTTTGCCATCACGTTGCGGCAGGACGACGCGACCCGAGTTCGCAAACGGTTCGACCAGCACGAATGCATCGTCGCGGCCACCAGAATCCAACAGTCGCACGAGGTTTCGGAATTCCAGCGGCAGGTATCCGTTGTCGAAGCCCCCGGACACCCAAAGCTTACCATCGAAACCGACCGCCACCTTCGAGATACTGGACGATGAGACTCCAGTGGCCAAAAAGCCTTCGTCGACCACACCGGAGGCATCGAGTCGGACGACGCCGGTTTGGAATCGGTTCGGAGCGGATAACGTTGACTCGCCAATATAGGCACTGCCATCAGCCCTCGGCACGATAATCTGGGGCGGATTCGCATACGTGAGTTGCGAGCCTTACTTCGTGTCGATCGTGCCGTCAGGAAGCACCCGGGCGAAAACTCTGGGAGATCCGGAAATGCCGATCAGTTGCCCCGACGCAACCGCGCTCCCGTCCGCCAGCAATCCTATCATTGTGCTGAACGCCCCGGCGAACGGAGCCGGCTTGTAACTCGCATCCCGCTGTCCATCCGTGCCAAATCGCGCCAGCCCCCAGTCGGGCGTCGGGCCGGTTCCCCCGATCATGCCGGCAACAATCACCCGGCCGTCACCTTGCTCGACCAAGTCGTACACCCCAACACGGATGTTCGGATCGACCGCAAAACCGGCATCCAAAGCACCGTCAGCGGTCAATCGGACAAGGCCACCCGTTTGCGTTCCGTTCACGAGAGTGAAGCCTCCGCCCACCCACCAGCCACCGCCGGACGCAGCGACGATCTTGAGAACCGTGCCCGAACTGACAATATCGGCAGCGAAGCCGGAATCGCGCGCGCCATCACCGTCAAGTCGCACGAGTCCGTTGGCGGGCGCGCCCGCGAATGCCGTGAACGAGCCGCCAAAGAGGCTGCCGCCGTCGGGCGCGACGGCAAGGGCACGAAGTTCGTTCGGGATCCCGGTTCTTCCTCCGACATAGGTGGCATCCTTCGAACCATCCGGGTTGAAGCGCAGCACCTCACTCGAGAAGTTCACATAGCCGGGAGGAAGGGTGAATACGCTGACGAGGACCCTGCCATCCGCCTGCCGTGCCACGAGCTCGGTGACGGCCAACTCACCGGGTACACCCGATGACGTCAGGTCGAAGGTGATTTCCGGTCCGCCATCGGCGTCGGTTTGCACCAACATCGGCGCACCGCTGGACCCATAGCCAAGTCCAATCAAGAGGTGATCGTTCGGAAGCACCGTCAACGCCGCCGGCGCCGCAAACGGTGAGGCCGTGAATGCAAACGTCGGATCGTAGGTGCCATCAGGCTTCAGCCGGGCCAGCCCGTAGCTCACCGCCTCGGTACCATAATTCCCAAATCCGCCCACGGCAAGGATGCGGCCGTCGCTCTGCAGGCCGATTGTTCCGATATCGGAATTGAAACCGTCACCGGTCGTGAAGGTCGCGTCGAGCGAGCCATCAGAGTTCAGTCGCGCAATGCGTCCGCGAGCGAAATCGCCGATTTTGGTGAAGCCACCGCCGATCAGGATCCGGCCGTCGGCTTGGATCGCCACCGCCTTGATCGCACCATTCAGCGCACCACCCAGCGTAAAGGTGGAATCCAGCGAACCATCTTCGTTCAATCGCACGACGTCGTTGCGGTTCGACGTCCCTCGCACCCGGAGCGACCCGGCGACGATCAACTTCCCGTCGGCTTGTCGGGCCAGGGCCTGCAGACCCGTTCCCGGCATGGGCGGGGGTGCAAAGGTCGCGTCGAGCGACCCGTCCGCGTGAAAACGCGCGAGATTGATTCGCTGCTCGGTCTCCACTCGCGCAAAACTACCGCCGGCATAGAAGCGTCCGTCCGGCAGCGCCAGCAACACGCTGATCGAGCCTCCCGTCGCCTCAAGTCGCGGCTGCGCCGAATCGCGCAGCCGCAGTGAATCCGGATAAAATGGCGGCACGACTCGCACCTCGGCGCTGGCCGAGGTCGTCGAGCTCCCGCCTGCCTTTACCGCGACATCATAGAATCCCGCGTCGGCCAGCTCCACCGGATCGATGGTCAAGGTGGGCGCGGTCGCACCAACGAGCGGGGCCCCGTACTTTCTCCATTGGTACGTCAACGAGCCACTGCCGGAAGCCTGCACGGTCAAAGCGACCCGCTCCCCGACCGCGGCCACCACGGAAGCCGGCGGCACATCGATGGTTGGAGCTGCCTGCGCCTGCGCGCTCGACGCAACGCCAGTGATCACCAACACCAGAACCCAGGATAGACGGAAACGATTCATGAAAGCACCCAGCCGGTCGGGGAACATGCGAATCGAAAACGACAATATCGTGATCCCGGAGGCGAGGTGACGCCATTCGGAACCAGCTCCGTATTCCCCCGATTGCACCATCAGGGACTCACAATCCCGCCATCCCGGTGGAGGCGCGCGCCCAGGCCACGAGCGGGTTTGCTTTGATTCGGCACCGGCGGTGACTTGTTTCTTTCCCGGCGCGAGATGGCGTTTCGTCCGCCTCCTTTGGCTTTCCTTCATCATCCTTTGTGCAACGGTGTCCAGCGCCCCATGCGCCAGATCATCCACCTCGACATGGATTGCTTCTACGCGGCGATCGAGGTGCGCGATGATCCGCTGCTGCGCGGGGAACCGGTCGCCGTCGGGGGGACGCGCGACCGGCGCGGGGTAATCACCACGTGCACATACCAGGCCCGGACGTTTGGCGTGCGGTCGGCCATGCCGACGTTTCAGGCGCTGCAGAAATGTCCCCACCTGATCGTCGTGCCGATCCACTCTGAGAAATATCGGCGCGAGTCGCAGCGCGTGCGGGCCTTGATGGCGGAATATACAGATCTGATTGAACCCCTGTCGCTCGACGAAGCCTACCTCGACGTCAGCGCCTTGCCGCGCCCGGGCGCGGCGATCGCCACGGAGTTGCGCCAACGGATTTATCGCACCACCGGGCTCACCGCTTCCGCCGGGATCGCGCCGAACAAGCTGCTGGCGAAGATCGCGAGCGACTGGCGCAAACCCAACGGCCAGTTCGAGGTGCGGCCGGAGGAGGTTTCCGCCTTCATGCGCGAATTGCCGGTGCGACGCATCTGGGGCATCGGACACGTCGCCGCCGAGCGGCTGGAGAAACTCGGCATCGTCACCTGCGGCGAATTGCAGGCCCTGCCGAAATGGCGCCTGCAGGAGATTTTCGGCCGGTTCGGCACGGAACTGTTCGACCTCTGCCGCGGACGCGACGACCGCCCCGTCGAGCCCCATCGCGAGCGTAAGTCCCTGAGCACGGAAACGACGTTTCCGCACGATCTGCGCACGCTCGAGGAATGCCAACGCGCCCTCGACGAACTCCTCACCGACCTCGTCGCGGACTTGCGCCGGCACGCTGACGGCCGGCGGGTTGTCGGCGTGTTCGTGAAACTGACGTTTGCGGACTTCACCCGGACGACCGTGGGGCGCTCCGGTGTCGCCCCCGCAGTGCCGGTCTACCACGAACTGTTGGAACGCGGATTTGGCCGCAGCGGCCGCAGCGTGCGGCTGCTCGGGGTGGGCGTCCGCTTCGCCGAGGATTCCGCCGAAATGGAAAGCCAACTCGAGTTGCCATTGACGCCGATCCCGCCCGGCCCGCCAAAACCCGAGGAGCAGTAGTCACGTTGGCACGGTGCGACAGCGTGGTTCCCTTTCCCCGACTCAGCGACTCGAGGTAGCGTCGCGTGTACCCACGCGACCGCGCTCGGCCGGGGTCAGCCCGACCCTTCCTTTGGTTGCGGCCGTCGGCCCCGCTGGGGATATATGACGACACGGCCGCCAGGAGGAAGCGATCCCGCGATTTTGCCCTGGCGGCCCGATCGGCTCGGCTGCCGGCGCTCGCCAGGCGAACCCCTCAATAATCCACGATCACCGAGGTATAGGCCGTGAGCGACGGCACGTTGATCGTCAGCGAGCCGTCCGATTCCCGGTACGCCAGCGACCGGTCGCTATCCAGGTCTGGTGAAGCTTCGGTCACCGCGCGGACGGGCAGCGAGAACGGCACGGTCAACACCAGGTCGCGGCGGGGCACGAAGCCCCGGTCGTAGTTGTGATTGACCAGGTGCACCACCAGGCGGCGCGGCCGCGCCTGCTGCCAGACGGCGGTCATGATCCGGTTCTGAGACACCGCGACCGCGAGGTCGGAGGGCGACCGGTGCTGGTAGAGCGCGGCATGGGAGCGGTAGAAGGCCGTGTATTTGCGAAGGAAGGGCATCAGTCCCAGGGCCGTGGCGGTCGGCTCGCCCGTGGTCGTGCGCAGGTGAAAGGCGAAGAACAGGCCGTTGGCGTAGGCTTCGGCCGCATACAACCGCCAGTAATCCTCCCGCTCGGAGGCCGGCAACGCGTTATAGCGATCGAGCGTCGGCGTCGGCCAGTCGAGAAAAACCACGACCGGCGCGCCCGGCGCCAGGACCTCAGCCTGCGCCCGAAAACGGCGGAAGACACCCTGCAGCGACACCGCGCCGTCGAGATGGCCTTGCGCCACCGGCACGTAGTTGGCCTCGGTGCCGTTCTCCCCGTCGCGGTTGTGGTCCCACAGGCCGATGCTCTGGAAATCGACATTCGGCATGATGCCGTTGGCCGTGATCAGCAGATCGCGTCCGTACTTATCGCGCGCATACGCCTTCAGGTGCCGCGCGATCCGGCCAAAGTAGCGATAGGGCTCGGCCGCGCTGACGAATGTCCGGCCGCCGGGCGCAGGATGATCATCGTAGCTCCGCCCCCACTCCGTCGCAAGCGGGTTGCCCGTGGCAAAGGGATCGCGGGACCAGCCATGCGCCGCGAGGTAGTGCCGGTAGTTGAAGTTGCGGCGCAGGTCGCCCGCGGGAACGTCGCGCCGCAGGAGGTTGTCCGGCGACATCCGAAGGCGGCGGGCGAAGTCCGTGCCCGGCGGGAACCGCGCTAGCAGGTAGGCGTTGAAATCCGCCAGATGGTAATCGTCGAAGCCCTCGTTGTTGTCGTACGTTGCGCCGTCGTAGCCGTGGTTGACCTCGTCGAAAAAGAGGCCGTCCACGCCGCCGTCGATCTGCAGACGGCCGATGTGTTCGAGGTAGGTACGATACTCCGGATTGGCCAGGCTGCCGCGGCGGGCTCCGCGGACTCCGGGGACAATATTGTCGTGGGGCACGATGGCCCCGGCGGCATCGCGCGTGACGATGCGCTCGAACTGCGCGGGGGGAAACTCATCGGCGAACACCACGGTCGCCGTGGTCCCGCCGAGGAAGCGGATCCCGGCGGCATGGCAGGCGGACACGTAGTCAAAGTCGTAGTCCGATGCGTTGACGCCCTCGCGATCCCAGCGCGACCAGCCCCGGATCACGAGGTCCGGAGCGAGTTCCCGCACCTGCGAATCGGCGCCATGGCAGTTGGTCTGGCTGAACGCATACACCGTAACGTCGTCCAGGGGCAGTGGCGGCATCGGCGTGGTCGCCAGATCCCACGGACCGCAACCTGGATCGACGATACCGTTGCCCGGATCGTCGGCCTGACCGCGCACGAGCGTCGGCAGCGTTCCGAGCGCAACCAAACCAGCCAGCCATCCGAAGACCCGACGGATGACGGCAGATTCGACAAGGTGCATACGTCGGCCGAGCGTAACGGCCCCGCAGCGAAAGTTCACGTCGGTTCGTCACCGTCACCCAGCCAGCCCCACGACATCCCCCGCTCAGATTCCCCTGCCGCGTCTCCATTGGCCCCTTTTCCGCCCCCGCAGGGGAAACCTCTTTTTGCGGCTGACATCTTTTGCGGCCGGATCGGCAGCATTGCCCAACGAGGCGATATCCTCAGCATTGTCCTTTGCAGTGGTTGGGGATCACGGGAGTTAGCAGCGTGTCCTCTTCAGCGGCCGGTGATTGGGCACGGTGACGTGATGCGTCCCGTTGACCGCGGTGGTTAGGCGGATGTGCGAACCGTTCTGTCGGACGGCTCGATGTGCCATGCACTGCAAACACACCCCACCGCCCTGGCGGGCGGTTCCCCCGTCTCAAGAGGGGAACTGATCAGTTCTCTCCTGGAGATGGGGAACACGCGGCTACCCTCAGCTTGTCAAATCGCCCCGCGTAGTGAGCGGTGCTTGAATCGCCAAAGGACATGACACGCTCTGGCCCGCCGCGGCTGCTCGCCGGTCGTTGCAGTCGGGCATCGCGGGCCGCCGAAGCTCGAGCAAATGGCGTTCGTCCCGCGCCTCCGGCTTGCGGGTTGGTTCGTTTCATTCAACGGTCAAGCGATCGGCCGCATGGTCGATGTTCTTGGACTGGGACCCCCTCCTCTCTCTCATGAGTTCCCCCCGCCCCCGCGCGCCCTGGCCATCCTGGCGCTCTCTTGTGCGGCTTTGCCTGTGGGCAGCCGCCGGGGTAACGCTTGTCACCGTCGGTCGCGGCGCGGATGCCCGGGCGGCCGGGGAGGCGGCGCCCGACCCGCAGACGCTGATCACGTCATATGCGGAATATTGGAAGGAGGGCGTGCGGCGGGAGGTGCGACCGATTCGCATGGAGGTGGTCGTCACGTACTATGACCCCGCCTGGCGCAACTTCTGGGGCATGGTCGATGGCGCTCCCGGTTTCATGTTCAGTCGCTCGGTATTCCCGATCACGGCCGGCGATCGCGTGCTGATCGAGGGCACGGTCGTGCCGCGACGGGGGCTCGAGGCCGACCGGGTCAAGGTCACGGTGCTGGAGCGTCACGTGCCCGTCCCGGCGCTGGATGCCCGCGGGCACCTGAACGATTTCGACCGCCTCAAGGAGAAGGTCGTGATGTGCGAAGGGCTGGTCGACCAGCAGCAGGTCACGGACAACGACCACCTCGAGATGAAGCTCGTGAGCGAGGGCTATCGGATCAACCTCTTCCACTGGTCCGCGGCCCCCCATCTGCTCGATGTGCCGGAGGGTACGATCGTGCGTGTGACCGGTGTATATAATACCAAGCACGATCCGCGCAGCGATGCCGTGGAGATCGATCTCTGGGTCTCGCAATTCGAGGCCATCGAACCCATTGGCAACACCGCCACGGATGCGCGATTCGCGCGACCGTTGTTGACGATCGGGGAACTTCCGCGCGTGCCCCGAGAACCCCGCCAGGTGGCGCGGATTGCCGGCCATGTGCGCGAATATACGCCGGGCGTCGGCCTGACGCTGCGGGATGATACCGGCCAGGTGATCGTGCGCTGCCTGCAGACCCTGCCCCTGCAGATCGGCGATATCGTGGAGGCGAGCGGCGATCCTTTTACCTGGGGCACGGACTGGTTGCTGCGCAACGCGCTCGTGCGCCGGGCGACGCCCGAGGCGGTCGCGCAGGTCACGAAACCGCCCGAGCCAGGCCAGCCCTTGCACATGGCGAGCCAGGTTCTCGAACTTTCTCCGGAGGAGGCGGCGGCCGGACGGCCCGTCGAGATGTATGGCATCATCGTCTGGTGCAGCCCGGCGGCCGACTACATGATCGTGCGCGACGCCAGCGGCGGCGTCCTGGTTCATTGCCACGGCGCATCCGACGAGCAGCCACCCAAGATGCGTCTCGGCCTGCGCCTGAGCGGCGTCACCACGAACGGCCCGTATGCGCCGGAAATCACGGCCACCCGCATCGATTATTGGGGCGGAGCCCTGCTGCCGGAGGCACGCCCACTCACGCTCGACCAGGCGATGAGCGGAGAAACACAGGGCCAGCGCGTGGAGATGCGCGGCTATCTCAAGAAAATCGAAACAGACGCGTCCTGGACGTTCCTGACCCTCGTTGCGCCGACCGGTGAATTCAAGATCCGGCTGGATCGCACCGAGGAAGGAACCCCGCCGGTCGGATCCATTGTCGCCGTCCGCGGCATCTGTCAGGCCGTGGCGAATGAACGACGCCAGCTCACCGGGATCGAGCTCTGGACTCACTCGGCCGAGGAGATCCGCGTCGAGCAGGTTGCGCCCGCCGATCCGTTCGCGGTCGCCCTGCGCAAAATGAGTTCGTTGCGCCAGTTCAACGCCGATGCCGCGCAGAACCGCTGGGCCCGCGTGCGCGGGGTCGTGACCCATCATCTGCCCGGGCGGCTGCTGTTCGCGCAGGACGGGGCCGAGGGCATCCTGATCTTTTCCGGCCAGCGGGATCCGCTGGAGCCCGGCGACGTGATTGAAGCCACCGGCCTGCCGGGCCTGCAGGACCAGCGGGTCGTGTTGCGGGAAGCCGTGTATCGGAAAATCGCGCACGAGTCGCAACCCCCCCCGCTTCGCGTGGACCAGCTCCGCGACGTGGTCGAGACGCTCGAGAGCCGTCTCGTCCGGGTGCAGGGACGCTTGATCAACTGCGCGGCCGATCCGGATGCCATCGCCCTGGCGGTGCAATCCCAGGATATTGTCTTCCCCGCCTTCCTCCCGCGCGTCGCGAGCGCCTTCGACGTCACCACGCTGCCGGTGGGGTCGGACCTTGAACTCACCGGTGTCTACGAAGTGCTGCGCAACGAGCGGAATGTCCCGAGCGGATTCCGGCTGCAGCTGCGGTCCGCCGACGACATCGTGGTGGTGCAGCGGCCATCCTGGTGGACGGTCGAGCGGCTGATCTTTGTGACCGGTGCGCTTGCGATATGCATCCTCGCCGCCGTTTTGTGGGTGGCGGCGCTGCGCCGGCGGGTGCGCAAGCAGACCGAGCAGATTCGCGCGCAGCTCGCGAAGGAGGCAAACCTCGAGGCGCACAACCGCGACATCGTCGCGAACGCCAGCGACGCGATCTTCACCACCGATCTCGACGGGCGGTTCACGTCCTTCAACCCCGCCGGTGAACGCATGACGGGATTTTCCCGCGACGAGGCGCTGCGCATGAACCTGCGGGATCTGCTCGCCGGCGACGACGCGGCGGGTCTGCCGGCACGGCTGGAGCGGTTGCGCAGTGGCGATGCCACGATCACCTTCCAGAGCCGGTTTCGCCGGCGCGATGGCGAACACCTGTGGGTCGAGACCTGCCTGAGCCTGCGCCGCGAGGAAGGGCGACCCAGCGGCATCCTCGGCGTGGTGCGCGACGTGAGTGAACGCAAGGAGGTCGAGGAGGAACTCCGCCGCGCCCGCGATGCCGCCGAGGCGAACACCCAGGCCAAGAGCGCGTTTCTGGCGAACATGAGTCACGAGATTCGCACCCCGATGAATGCCGTGATCGGCATGAGCAATCTCCTGCTCGACACCAGGCTCAACGAGGAGCAGCGCGAGTTCGCATGCACGATCCGCAACGGCGCCGAGTCCCTGCTCACGGTGCTCAACGACATCCTCGATTTCTCCCGGATCGAGGCTGGGAAGCTGAACTTCGAGACCGTCGATTTCGATCTCGCCGAAACGATCGACCAAGCGCTCGAGATGCTCGCGCCGCGCGCGGCTTCCAAGCAACTCGAACTCTCCGCGTTCGTGCCGCCCGCGCTGCCGGGCAAGCTGCGCGGCGATCCCGGTCGGCTGCGCCAGATCCTGCTGAATCTGCTCGGCAACGCCGTGAAGTTCACGGAGCAGGGCGAAGTCACGCTCACGGTCGGGGTCGAGGAAAGCAACGAGACGTCCGCCACCCTGTGGTTTGAGGTCCACGACACCGGCGTCGGGATGGCGCCGGAAACCGTGGCCAACCTGTTTCAACCCTTCAGCCAGGCTGACGCCTCGATGGCCCGGCGCTTCGGCGGCACCGGACTCGGCCTCGCCATCAGCCGGCAAATCGTCGAGCTGCAGGGCGGCCGCATCGGCGTGGACAGCACACCGGGCGAGGGTTCGACCTTCTGGTTCAGCGCCCGCTACGAACGCCAGCCAGCCATCGGCGGTCCGTCTGCCGCGGCAGAACCGGCCGCCCTGGCGGGGGTGCGGCTCCTCATGGTCGACGATCACGCGATCAACCGTCGCATGGTCGAACACCACGCCCGCAACTGGCGCATGCGCTGCGAGACGGCAACCAACGCCGGAGAGGCCCTGGCCCTCCTGCGCGCGGCCGCGGCCAGCGGCGATCCGTTTCGCGTGATGCTGACCGACTGCCACATGCCCGACGTCGACGGGTTGACGCTGGCGCGCGAGATTCGCGGGGACGAGGCCCTGAGCGGCCTGACGATCCTGTTGCTCACCGCCGTCGACCGCCGGCTGTCCCCGCCCGAAACCGCCGCCCTCGGCATCGCTGTCGTGCTCACCAAACCACTCCGGTTGCCGGAACTGCAATCGGGCCTCCTGCGCGCCCTCGGGGCCAGCGTCTCATCCGTGCCGACACCGTCTTCGAATGGCACGACGAGAGCCGCGGTGATGCCCCAGCCAAACCTGCGGGTGCTGGTGGCCGAGGACAACGTGACGAATCAACGCCTGATCGCACTGCAACTCGGCAAGCTCGGATGCACCGCCGACATCGCAAACCACGGGGTCGAAGTGCTCGAGGTCCTGGAACGCGTGGAATACGACGTCATCCTGATGGATTGTCAGATGCCGGAAATGGACGGCCTCGAAACCACTCGTCGCATCCGGCAATCGGGTCGCTATGGTCGCGTGCGGATCGTCGCCATGACCGCCAATGCGATGGAGGGCGATCGGGAGCGCTGTCTGGCGGCGGGCATGGACGAGTACCTGAGCAAGCCCGTACGTCCGGACGACCTCAGGGGCGTGCTGGTGCGCGCCGCGCAGGCGACGTTCGCCACGTATTCGTGAGGACGCCGGCCGTGGGCCACGGTTGCTGACGCGGCGTCCGGCAACCGGGAGATTCGGGCCCGTCCCGGAGCGCGGTTTTCGTCCGGACGGTCGTTGCCTTGCCGAAGGTCCTGCGCAGGGTCGCGTGCGATGCGAACTACGGGCGACGGGAAGATCTCCGGCAACATCGTCGACTTGCATGCCCGGCGGATTTTCCCTGGCATCCGTGGCGTGGTCGCGTGGTGTGATCCGGGCCATCACGCCGACACCCGGGCGACGATATCGACACTATCTCGCACCGGGTTTTGTCGATGCTCATATCCATATCGAGAGTTCCCTCCTGCCGCCCTCCGAGTTCGCGCGACTGGCCGTGCCGCATGGGACCGTGGCCACCGTGTCCGACCCCCACGAGATCGCCAACGTCCTCGGCGTCCGCGGGGTCGATTTCATGATTCGCGACGGACTGCGAACGCCGCTACGGTTCAATTTCGGAGCGCCCTCGTGCGTGCCGGCCACGGCTTTTGAAACGGCCGGAGCGACGCTTGACGCGGCCGCCGTCGCCCGGCTGCTTGCCCGCCGCGACATCCGCTACCTGAGCGAAGTGATGAATTTCCCCGGCGTGCTCGGGGGCGATCCCGACCTGCGGGCCAAAATCGCCGCCGCGAAACAATATGGAAAGCCGGTCGATGGCCACGCCCCGGGCGTGCGCGGCGCCGACGCGAAGCGCTATGCGGCCGCGGGAATCTCGACGGATCACGAGTGCACGACGCTGGCCGAAGCGAGGGACAAGCTCGCCGCCGGGATGAAGATTCTCATCCGCGAGGGTTCGGCAGCGAGGAATTTCGCGGCGCTCGCGCCCCTGCTGAAGACGCACCCGGACCGTTGCATGTTCTGTTGCGACGACCTGCATCCCGATCGGCTCGTCGAACACCACCTGGACGCCCACGTGCGCCGGGCGCTCGCCACCGGCGCGGACCGCTTCGACGTGCTGCGTTGCGCCAGCGTGAATCCGGTGAGGCACTACGGCCTCGCGGTGGGCTTGCTGCGCGTGGGCGACCCGGCGGACTTCATCGTGTTCGAAGGCTGGCGCAACCTTCGGGTGCACCGGACCTACCTTCAGGGAAAACTCGTGGCGCGAGGGGGACATGCCCTCTGGAATGCCGCCGGCCCTCGACGTCGTTCGGTCCCCAACGCCTTCCCCGCCCGCGCACGACGGGCGGAGGACTTTGTCGTTCCCGCGGCGAAAAGGTCGGGCCGCCTCAATGTGATCGTGGCCCGCGGCGGACAATTGCTGACCCGGCACGTCCGGTCGCCGGCCCCCGTGGTTAACGGGATGCTGGTCGCGGACCCCCGGCGTGATCTGTTGAAGATCGTGGTGGTCAACCGCTACACGCCAACCGCGCCGCCGGCCATCGCCTTTGTCCGTGGTTTCGGTTTGCGGTCCGGCGCCCTCGCTTCGTCGGTCGCCCACGATTCGCACAATATCGTCGCCGTGGGCACGAACGATGAGGCCCTGGCGACGGCAGTGAACCTCGTCATTGGCGCCCGTGGTGGTTTGAGTGCGGTGAGTGACGGGAAACGGATCGTCCTGCCCCTGCCGATCGCGGGGCTGATGTCGGATCGCTCCGGTCGGGACGTGGGCCGATGCTACCTTGCGCTCAGTTCTTTCGCAAAAAGGCTCGGTTCACCGCTCGACGCCCCGTTCATGACGCTGTCATTCATGGCGTTGCTGGTCATCCCGGACCTGAAGTTGAGCGACCGGGGTCTGTTTTCCGCCACCCGGTGGGGATTTGTGCCGCTCTTTGAAGGGCGTTGCGACTGACGCAGCCGAAGCTGCAGGGCCAGACTTTGTGGTCGGCCCGTTACGTTGTGCGGTTACGTCTCGCCGGCCTGGCCTGCATTTTCGGCCCACGCGGGCCCTTCGCTGCAGTCGCCGACCTCGCCGGATGGCTCGAACCCGGCTTTTTTACAAAAATTCACTATAACGACAGAGTGCCTTACCTTTTGCCCGCGCCATGATGGGGGCGCATACAGGCAATTACGCGCCCTTCACCAATAGAATTGCGCATCTCATCCCAATTCGTACGCCTCTCACCTCAAGGCTGCGGCAGGTGGCCCCGGCCCAGATTCCGACGGTGATTATCAAACCCTTTCCTCCGGGCGGTCGTTGCCCGGGGAATTCTTGCTCAACACATCACAACGACCAAACATGCATCCTAAGAAAAGAACGCAGCAGCGAGCAGGCTTTCGGCAGCTAGCGCCCGGCCTTGCTCTTGCCTTGTCCGCTCTGGCCCTCCCGGCCCAGGCGCAGAATAATGCGGCCACGTCGACCGCCAACGGAAATCAGAATGGAAACGGCGACGAAGTCGTTGTCCTGAGTCCATTCACCGTCTCGACGGAACAAGACTTCGGCTATCGCGCGTCGAACTCGATTTCGGGCACGCGCACGAATACGCCGATCAAGGACATCCCGATGGACATCCAGGTGTTCACCAAGGAGCTCACGGATGACTTGGTCATCAAGAATCAGGTGGACCTGGAGCACTACAACGCCTCGCTCGTTTACGGCGCGGCCGACCGTCGCTCCGACAACCCGATCCAGCAGCCATATCAAAACTTCCTGTTCCGCGGTTTCCGCCAGAACTGGGGGTTGCGTGACGGCATCCGCGAATACGACCCGATCGACATCCAGGGCCTGGAGCGCGTCGAGGTCGTGAAGGGTCCGGCGGCCGCCCTCTACGGCCTGTCCTACCCGGGCGGTGTCATGAACAACGTGTCCAAGAAGGTGGACTTCAACCGGAACTTCACCAACACCCGGATCACGCTGGGCGGCGAAGGCGACTATCGCGGCACGATCGACGCCAACTACACGGGCAAGGGCCAGATCGGTGAGTTCGGCATCCGGTTTAATGGTGCCTACGAGCGCACCGCGGATGACCGCGCACACTCGGATGGGGCGATCCGGTTCACCCAGACGATCCTCGAGTGGCGTCCTTCGCCCGAGACGCAGGCGGAATTCCTGATGGAGAACGGCTACCGCGCGAAGCCCAACGGTCTGCCGGCCTACTTCCTCCAAGGCGGTGCCGGCAACTCCTCGGTTCCCCTCCAGATCTTCCATCCGGAGATTCCTTGGACGTGGAACTGGGCCAACAGCAGGAACACCGATTCCCTCGATACGCACCTGTATCGCGGCACCCTGACTCAAACCTTCGGTGAGAACTTCTCAGTCCAGGGCTACGTGCAGTATTCCGACCGTCTCGAAATCCCCGGCAACGGCTGGGATGCCAATGGGTCCGGCGGTGCGAATAGCTGGGAATATCCGGACAGCGGCTGGATTCGCGACCGCAACGTCATCCGTTCCACCTACCACTATCGCGACTGGGGCAACCAGATGCACGCCTACGGTGCGACCGCGGCCTACAAGTTTGACGTGGGTGAGATCAAGAACGTCTTCTCCTTCGGAGGTGCCGCTTGGAAGGAAGACGAACTCGCCCGGGCTTCCGATGTTCACGACCCCAGTCTCTCTGCCGTCGAATACCCGGTGCAGAACAACGTTCCGATCATCATCCCGCAGTATCCGCCGCAGGATTTGTCGCCAAACTTCAAGACGACGCCACGCGGTCCCAACGGCGAAGTCGGTGCGAGCAACGACGGCTATCACCACGAGAACAACTCGAACGACTACTACTTCGCCAACTGGCAGGGCCGCTTTTTTGACGAGCGTCTGAAGACGAACGTCGGCGTCAACAAGACGAACATCAAGCTCCTCACGTGGTCAAACGGTGCGACGGTCACGCCGACCAACTTCGAGGACGACAAGGTCTCCCCGATGTTCGGTGCCGTGTATGACATCACTCCGGAGTGGTCGCTGTTCGCCGTGCGCGCGGAGTCGCTGTTCCCGGACTCCACCAAGGATAGTTTCGGCAACCAGTTCGCCCCAATCGTCGGCAAGAGCATTGAGGGCGGAGTGAAGTTCAACGCGTTTGACGGGAAATTCAGTGGCACCCTGACGGCCTACAAGATCGACCAGACGGGTGGCACGCAGTCCCAGTCGCCCCATGAGAATCGCAATACGTTCCTCTGGGACACCAACCCGGCCTCGCAGGCACAATTCATGGCGCAGGGCTTGACTCGTCAGGACCTGCTGAACCAGGGCGACATCGTTGCTGCGGCCGGTGCCACTTCCACCGGTCTTGAAATCGACTTCAACTACTCGCCCACGCGGGAGTGGCAGTTCCTCGTCAGTATCGCCCATACCAACCACGAGTTCGATGATCCAGGCTCGCCGACCGACGGCCAGACCTTCCCGCAGGCGATCAAGGACCGCTACTCGCTGCTAACGAAATACACCTTCACGGAAGGCGTCGCCAAGGGCGCTTATGTGGGCTTGGGCATCTTCGGCGGCACGAAGGCGCTGCAGGACTACAACGGACCCGACGGCAAGGGCCGCTATGAACCAGCTCGCCGGGAAGTCGAAGCCTTCGGCGGATTCAGGTTCCATGTCTTCGAACAGGAGGCGATGGTGCAGCTCAACATCAAGAACCTCTTGAAGGAAAACGACTACATCGGCTGGCAGCCGACTGCCGATGGCTCAATCGCCACGAAGATGTTCAAGGTTCCCATGCCGATGATCTACCGTTTGACGTTCGGGATGGACTTCTGATCCGCTCAGGCGAAGGCCAAGTCATCCATTCCCAAAGGGGGGCGAGCAATCGCCCCCCTTTTTCGTTTCCGAGACTGGCAGGGCCACGATCATTACCCTGGAACTGCGTTATCCCGGATCAATACAGCGACTGCAGGACCGGACCTCGCGTACGGGCCGCCTCATCGAGAAGTAACGACACACGGACGGAAGATCCGGCCCTGCTTCCGTCAGATGGAAGGCGTGTTTGCTTCGGCGAGCTTTCCGGCCAACCCTACTGCATGTGGTGATGGTGCATCATCATCGCGCCGGACGCAGGCCAGGAGAACTTCCGCACCGCGATTTCCCGCACCGCGCTCTCGCCTTCCGTGATGTGGTAGCAGTGATCCAGCTCAAGCCCGCGAACCTCCTGGGTCTTGCCCGTGCGCGGCCAGAAGACCTCAACCTGCGCGATGACCTCGGCGGACCCAAGGCCGATCTCCTGCCGCAGCGGTGAGGCGCCGAAACTTCCGCCACTGCCCACGGTGCGGTAGATTGCGCGCTCCTCGCCCCCGGTGGTCCGCACCACCACCTTGATCACCGCTCCAATCGCCGCGCGGTTCGATTGCACGCCCTCGGCTTTCAACTTCACCCAGTGATTCCCGTGGCCCGGATTGGCGAAGAGTTGGTTATCGTAGTTGTCGCCCGTGTAGGCGCCGCCGACGACGGAATAGATGTCCTGCGAGCCGTCCCCGTTGATGTCGCCAAAGGCAATCCCATGTCCCTTCTGGAGCTGGCCGAAGCCACCGGACGTCGTGACGTCCTGAAACCGACCGTCGCCGTCATATCGCAACATGAGGTTGGGGATGAGCGTACTGAGCGAGGGATCGCCCGTGCCCGCGTAGAAGTCCAGCCAGCCGTCATTGTCGAGGTCGCCAAAGTTCGATCCCATGGCATGGATGATCCGGTAGAGATCGCTGATCAAGGTGACGTCGGAAAAGGTGCCGTCACCGTTGTTCCGATAGAGCCGCGGCCGTTCTCCGTTGTGCGGCTGCCCCAGGTAGTCCGCCGCGATGTCGCCCACATCGACGATCCGATAACCGAATACGAGCAGGTCCTGCCAGCCGTCGTTGTTGTAGTCCCAAAACCAGCAGGGGAAACTGTAGACCGGATCTGTAACACCCGCCACGTCGGCCACGTTTGTAAACGTCCACGGGCCCTTCACGGGATCAGCGCCCGGCGCAGGACCATCGTTGCGCCAGAGCAGGTTTGGCTTGTCGCGCACGGAAACATAGAGATCCGGTCGACCATCGCGGTTGTAGTCGCCGGTGATCACCGCCTTCACGAATCCAACGTAAGCGAGGCCGTTCGCGGCCGCGCACTCCGTGAACGTTCCGTCGCCGTTGTTGCGGAACAGTTCGCAGGGATGCACGGATTTGTCCGAGGTCGATTCGTTGCCGACGAACAGGTCGATCCAGCCGTCACCGTTGTAGTCGAGCCAGACGGCGGTCTGCGTGGGATGCAGGCTCAAGACGCCGGCTTCCTCGGTCACGTCCGTGAACGTGCCGTCACCGTTGTTACGCAGCAGCGAATTCGGAAACCGTCCGGCATTGTCGAGCCAGGCGCCCCGCAGGATGAATACATCAACCCAGCCGTCGTTGTTGTAATCCGCCTGCACCATGTTCAAGCCGCCGGTGAGACCCGTGAGCCCGGTCGCCTCAGTGCCGTCCACAAAGGTGCCGTCGCCCACATTGTGGAAGAACCGCAACTGGCTGTGGAAGCCAAAGCCGGAGGCCAGGATGTCGAGGGCGCCATCGTTGTCGAAATCGTCGAGCACGACCCCGCCCGAAAGGTCGTCGACGTCCAGGCCCAGCGCGCCGGCCACGTCGGGGAATGGCTTGATGTCGTAGTCCGAGGCAAAGACGTGCGGATCAATCAGCCATTGCGGCGGCACCTTGTCCGGGTATTCCCCCAGTGTCATGTAGGCGATGTTGAGCAGCCATCCCGCGTCGAACCGCAGCGGTTCGCGCTGGAGCAATTGCGTGAGCAGCGCGATCGCCCCCCGCGACCCGCGCGGGTTGGTATGCACTCCGCCGCCATGGATCGGAAACAGGCAGGAGTCCGCGTTGTGATTGAGCAGGCAATTTTCCTGTTCGCCGATGCGCAGGTCGCATACCGCCTTCATCAGCAGCAGGCGGTTCTCAATCGCATCTGAAAGCTCCACGTGGTTTTCGCGGGCAATCCGCTCGTACTCCTCGTATTGGTGCAGGGCCGCCTCGCTTTGCCCGTCATTCAAGAGCGCCTCCGCCAGACGCGGCATGTAGGTCAGCGCCTCCTGCGGCGTCGCCGCCCGCGCGACCTTGCCGCGCAGGGCCTCGATCAGCTTCGGTGGGTAGAAGGGATTTGCAAACGGTTCGACGGCCGGCTCCAGCCCGGCCAAACGCTGCACCATGCGACGGGTCCCTTCCGCCTGGGGCGGAATCGGTGCGCCGGGAACGCACCACTTGACGGCGGATGCCTCAGGCCTCGCCGGCCCATCCCCTGCACGCGCGCCGACGGCGCCGATCAGGAAAACAAGGAGCGAACAAACAAGGTGCACCGGAGTCATGCCGGGCGCCTAGCGTAAGATTGTCCGGAGCCGGGTCAACGCCTCGACGGGTCTTGCCGGGCTCGCGTAACAGGCGGAGAGAAACCAAGCCGCAACCATTCAGTCGGACGTCACCTTGTAGGAGCTTGCTTGCAAGCGATCCGTTGGGGCAAAAGAAGTTCTATCGCCTTCAAGCAGGCTCCTCTATCAATCACCGTAGCTGCGTTGGAGTCTTGCGAGAACGTGGTCACACGCCGACTTCGGCCACGTTGTCGCAAGACTCCAACGCAGCTGCTCGCGATTGAGCTCACGCCGGCCTTTTTCGCTTCCTCGCCACGGTCACCGTGGAACAATCGGCACGTGCCCCATCCCGTTCCCTCTCGTCTGCGCGTGCTCCTCACGGCCGCTGGTGCCGCGATCGGAGGGGCGGTTGCCGGATGGCACTGGCGCACGCCGGCGGCAATTACCCTGGCGATACTCACGGGCGCCCTGCTGCTTCTCGCGCTTTTCCTCCCGCGTGTCTATGCGCCCGTGTTCCGCGTGCTCGATGGTATTGTGCAAGCGCTTCTGCAGGCCGTCACCTGGGTGCTGCTCGGCATCGTCTTTGCACTCGTGTTCATTCCCGGGAGGCTGGTCCTGAGGCTGCGCGGGCGAGATCCGCTCGATCGCGCCCGCACGAACCGGAAGCCCAGACCGACGGCGTGGCACGCACCTTCCCCAACCCGTGATCCCGCCGAGCGGTTTCGCGCGCAATTTTGACTCCATCCCGGAGCACCAAAGCGAAACATCCTTTGATGAGGATTCTCGGTCTCAGCGCCTTCTACCATGATTCCGCCGCCGCCCTGCTCGAGGACGGCGTGATCGTGGCCGCCGCGCAGGAGGAACGTTTCACCCGGATCAAGCACGACCCGTCGTTTCCGACGCACGCGGTCGCGTTCTGCCTCAGGCAGGCGGGCGGGCCGGTGGATGCCGTGGTCTACTACGAGAAGCCCCTGCTGAAATTTCACCGCATCCTGCAGACGGCGCTCGCGACCGCGCCCCGGGGGTTTCGCGCGTTCGCCACGGCCATGCCGCTGTGGTTGCGGGAGAAGCTCTGGATACCGCTCCAGATCGAGGATGCGCTGCAGGCCGCTGGTCACGACGTCCGCGGCAAGATCTACTTCGCCGGGCATCACGAGGCGCATGCCGCGAGTGCGTTCTTTGCTTCTCCCTACCCGCGCGCGGCGATCCTGACGCTCGACGGCGTCGGCGAGTGGGCGACAACCACGATCGACCGCGGCGAAGGCAATCGCATCGAGATGCTGCGCGAGCAGCACTTCCCCCATTCGCTCGGCCTGCTCTATTCCGCCTTCACGTACTTCTGCGGGTTTCGCGTGAACTCCGGCGAATACAAGCTCATGGGGCTCGCTCCATTCGGCGAACCGCGCTTTGCGGACACGATCCGTGAGCATGTTGTCACCATCCATGCCGACGGTTCATTTCATCTGAACCAGGACTATTTCGACTACATCCATGGCGAACGCATGACGAATGCTCGCTTTGCCTCCCTGTTCGGCGGACCGCGCCGCGAACCCGAGGCGCCGCTCACGACCCGCGAATGCGATCTCGCGCGTTCGATCCAGGTGGTGACTGAAGAGATTGTCCTCGGTCTGGCCCGCACGGCCCACGAACTCACGGGCGAGGACCACTTGTGTCTCGCGGGCGGAGTGGCCCTCAACTGCGTGGCCAATGCCCGGCTGCTGCGCGAGGGTCCGTTCCGCCATATCTGGGTCCAGCCCGCAGCAGGTGACGCCGGCGGCGCCCTCGGCGCGGCGCTCGCGTTCCATCATCTCCATGACGGCGCCCCGCGCGAGGTCGATGGCGAACACGACCTGATGCGCGGCGCGTTTCTGGGCCCTGCCTACACCGACGACGAAATCGCGACCGCGCTCGCCGCGGAACGGTTGCCGGCGGAACGATTTGAACCCACGGCCTTGTATCCCCGTATCGCGGAACGTCTCGACGCCGGCGAGGTGGTCGGTTTCTTCCAGGGACGGGCGGAATTCGGGCCGCGTGCGCTTGGAGCGCGTTCGATCCTTGGCGATGCCCGCAATCCCGCGATGCAGCGCCAGCTCAACCTCAAGATCAAGTTTCGCGAATCCTTCCGGCCATTCGCCCCGATCGTGCTCGCCGAACGAGCCGCGGAGTATTTCGACCTGCCGACGCCTTCGCCCTACATGCTCTTCACCGCGCCGGTGCGCCGGGACCGGCGGCGGACTGCCTCCGACGTCGGGCAGGTCTCCGACCTGCTTCGGAGCGGGTCGGAGACCCGCCCGACCCGCTCACCACTCGACCGCGTCAATGAACTGCGCTCCGATTTGCCGGCGATCACCCACCTCGACTACTCCGCCCGCGTGCAAACCGTCGACGCAGCCACGAACCCGGCGCTCCACGCCGTGCTCATGGCGTTTGCGGTCCGCACCGGCTGCGCGGTGCTGGTCAACACGTCGTTCAATGTCCGGGGCGAACCCCCGGTCTGCCATCCGCGCGAAGCGATCGCGGGATTTCTCGCCACCGAGATGGAGTGCCTCGCGATCGGCCCTTTTCTTCTGGAGAAGAAACGACTTGATCCCGCGTATCGACGCCCGGCACGCCCACCGGCATTCGCACTCGATTGAGGGAGTGGGCTTTGCCACGAAAAGATGGCCGGAGCCCGGACGACGGTCCTGCGATTTTCGAGACGAACCTTGCGCCTTTTGCGCCTCTTTGCGGCTATGGTCTTGTTCAGATTTCCATGCGTTTCCTGCGTCATCTCGGCGGCCTGTTGCGTGAACTCTGGGCCTTCGCCCGCGTGCACAAGGCATGGTGGATCGTACCCGTGGTCGTGCTGTTGCTCGTCGTGACCGCGGTGATCGTCACGGTGTCCGGCGTGTCACCGTTCATCTATTCGCTGTTTTGATGAGTCCGGATGCCGCCAATCGCGGGGCATCGCCGGCCCCGCGTCCCGCCCTACCCCTCGGCAAACGCCTGCTCTTCGGTGGCACGATCGCCCTGCTCAGCGTCCTCCTGTTTTTCGGCGTGCTCGAGGGTGGGCTGCGACTGGTCGGATATGGACACAGCCCGCGTTTTTTCCGCACGGAACGCGCGGCCGACGGCACCCGTTGGATCCGGGAGAACCGGGATTTCACGCTCACGTACTTTCCGCCCGCGCTGGTGCGGCGGCCGCAGGCGTTTCGGCTCCCGGAGAAAAAACCTCCGGGCACCTACCGCATCTTCGTGCTCGGTGGTTCCGCGGCGATGGGCGATCCCGAGACCTCCTTCTCAATGTCGCGCACGCTCGAGGCGATGTTGCGTCAGGCGTATCCTCAACGCCAGTGCACGGTGATCAACGCGGCGATCACCGCGATCAATTCTCACGTCGTGCGGGCGATCGCGGCCGATTGCGCGGACCTGGAGCCTGATCTCTTCATCGTCTACGTGGGCAACAACGAAGTGATCGGGCCGTTCGGTCCGGCTGCCGTGCTTGCGCCATTCCTTCGCTCACCGACTGCCATTCGGCTTTCCGTTGACCTGAAGCGCTCGCGCACGGGCCAGTTGCTCGGAGCACTCCTGCCCCACGGCAACGTGCGGGAAGATTGGGGCGGCATGGAAATGTTCCTGAAGCAGGAGATCACGATGGACGATCCGCGGCTCGACGATGTGCGGGCTGCGCTCATGCGCAACCTTCGCGCCATTGCGGCGAGCGCCGACGGCGCCGGTGCCCGCACGCTGCTCTGCACGCTCCTGACCAACCAAAAGGATTTTGCGCCGTTCCTGGCGCGGCATCGTCCCGGCCTCGACGAGGCCGCGCGCGCTCTCTGGGACAAGGCGTTCGCCGCCGGCAATCAGGCCGCCGCCGCGGGTGACTGGGACCGGGCGGAGCAAAACTATCGGACGGCATGGGACATCGACGATGCCCAGGCCGAAGTTGCGTTTCGCCTCGGGCGCATTTGCCTCGCCCAAAGCCGCGACCAGGAGGCGAAGGCGTTTCTGCAGCGGGCGCTGGATGCCGACGCGTTGCGTTTTCGCACGGACTCCCGGCTCAACGATGCGATCCGTGGCATCGCCAACGCCCGTCCCGACACCACGGAATTGGTCGATCTCGCCCGGAACCTCGCGGAAACCAGTCCCCACGGCATTCTCGGAGACGAAGCGCTCTACGAACATGTGCACCTGACGTTTCGGGCGACCTGGGAGGTGGCTCGCATCCTGTTCGACCGGGTGAGCGCAGACCTGGTGCGCCGCCACCTCATTGCCGAGGCCGTGCCGGCGCCGTTCTCGTACGAGCAAGCGCGCGGGCGGCTCGCCTATACGACGTACGAACAGGCAATGATCATTCAGGAACTGCTCCGCCGTTTCGCCCGGCCGCCGTTCACCGGGCAGTCCGACCACGAAATCCGGATGTCGGTCTGGAACGAGCGGGCCACCGCCGCCAGGGCATTGCTCGAACGTCCCGACACGCGCGAGGCACTGGTGAGTCTGTACGAAAGGGCCATCGCGGCCGCCCCCGACGACTGGGTGCTGCAACGCAACTTTGGCATGATGCTCGTCGGCGAGGGGGCACCGGAACGCGCAATTGCCCCGCTCCAGAAAGCACTCGCGGTCATCGACGATGATCCCGACACACTCTTCGCCCTCGGCACGGCTCTCGGCGGCGCCCATCGCGACGGCGATGCCCGCACGGTGTTCGAGAAACTGCACAAGCTCGAGCCACGCTATCCCGGTTTGCCGGCGGCGGAGAAGAAGTGAGGGCGCCGCGCCCATCTGTTCCCGTAGCACTCGCAAGATTCGCGCGTGCCGCCATGCTTTCACGGGTACCACGTCCGCGTGCGGATCGGCGTCGTCGCGCCGTCGCGCCAGAAACCCGGGACCTGCGTGATCGATTGCGTGGCGGGCACGCCCCGCTGGTGGGTTTCCGCCATCAAGCAAAGCTGCTCCATCGCGCGGATGCCGACGAGGCGATGATTTTGCACGACGCCCGCGACCTCGGGCATGGTGGGTTGCGCGTCGAGCGAGGCAAACGCCACCTGTTCGGGAATCCGGATGTGCGCCGCATGAAAGATCGGCAGCAATTCGCTCCAGTTGGAGATGACCACATCGACCTTTTCGTTGCGCAGCCAGGACGGCAGGATGGTCGGCAGCGCCGGCACATCGGAGAGCGCGAAGACGAGTGGCGTCACGCGCTCGCTTTCCGGCAGGGCCGCCTGCTCCACGAGCACGCCCATGCGGAACGATTCACTCAGCCGCGACTCGTCCTCCTTGGCGGTCGCCAGCCCGATGCGGCGATACCCGTATTCACGCAGGCAGCGCATGGCGAGGCGCGCGACCTGGAGCTGGTCGCTGGTCACCGCGTCGCAATGCGGTTCGAGGTGCAGCGACTCGATCTTGATCGTGCAATAATGATCCCAGTCGAGGGCGAGGCTGTTGGTGTCGATGTCGAACGTCGAAAGCAGTACGCCCGTGATGCCACGCGTCGAGAGGATCGTCTTGAGGCGGCTCGGTGCCATGTCCTTCGGGCCGATGGTGAACGCCTCGAGCGAATAGTTGTGCGCCTCGGCCACCGCGCGCGCGCCATCGAATACGAGCGGATGATAGGCCTTCGGGCCGAAGAACCGCGTGGCCGTGCCATCGACCACGAACGCCATCGCCAGCCGACGCGGCCGCCGCGCATTGCGCACGCGGTGGAAGTTGAAAGCGTCAAGGAGGGGATCGCGGCGATAGCCGAGTTCCTTGGCGACACCCCGGATGCGCGCCCGCGTTTCCGCGGGGATGCTCGGATGATCGCGCAAAGCGAGCGACACCGTGGTCGCGTGCACGCCGGCGACCCGCGCGACGTCGGCCAGCGTGAGATAGCGCGTTCCCGTCGGCGGCGCCGGGCTCTCGCTGTCCTCTGACCGTTCGGACCTAGACTTCGGCCGTGGCATGTCGCGCGGGCGCGGTGGCGCCATTCTTCCAACTGCTTTGCACATACGTCACCGAACCGAATTCCGGCACCCCAAACTCGCCGGATTTGAGCTGGGTCGCGATGAGCGACATCGCACGCTCGCCGACCAGCCGGAGGTTGGGCACGATGCCAGCCAGGTGCTCGAACGGACGGGTGATGCAGAGGCATGCGCAGGCCACGTCCTGCGGCACGCGGAGACCGGCGAACGCGAGGAGGCGATCGGTGTTGCCCCAGTTGCAGATCACGGCGTCGATACGGTGCCGGCGCACCCAGCGGCCCATGAAGCCGCTGACCGTCGGCGTGTCGTAGGTGTAGGGAAAAATCAGCGGCGGGATGCGCTGCTCCGGCGGCAATGACGCCTGTTCGAGAAGGTAGCCCGCATTATGGCGCTGGCGCGCGGCATCCTCGTCGGCGCGGCCAACCGCGAGCCCGATGCGCGCGTAGCCCAGCTCCGCAAGCTTGCGGTAGGCGAGCCGCACCTCGCGCAGTTGGTCGTTGGTCACCGTCGTGGCCCGCGGCTCCATGTGGTTCGAGTTGATTTTCACGACCGCGTAGTTGCGCCAGTCGAGATGCAGGTCGGAAAACCCGGGCTGGAAGTTGCCGATGATCACGCCCGTGATTCCGTTGCGGTGCAGGTGGGCATCGAGGCTGTGGGAATCGTAGTCGTCGACGCTGACGACAAACTCCTCGAGCTGATAACCGAGCAGTTCCGCCTGACGCTTGGCGCCCTCCCAGATCTCCTGCATGTGCGGGTAAAGGCGGCCCTCGTTGTCGTAGCCGTAGTTGCGCACGAAGGCAATGCGCGGGGCATCGGTCCGCACGCGCCCCTTGGTATGGAAATGACTCAAGACGGAGAACACCGGATCCCGCTGGTAGCCCAACGTCTGCGCCACGGCCGCGATGCGCTCGCGCGTCTCGGGCGGGATGCTCGGATGATCGCGCAACGCGAGCGAGACCGTCGTGAAATGATAGCCGGCAGCCTTTGCGACATCCTTGAGCGTGGCTCGCTTGCCTGGGGTTTGCTCAGCCATGCGGGTTCAAGGTTGGACTGTAGGTACGTCGCGGCAGGAAACCCAAGCGTGAATTGGGGGGAATGACGTGGCCGGGCGTGCGACCAGTTTCAGACGGCCGGGGCGAAAGGGAGACAATCATTGCGGACGGCATGACCGTCGAGACGGTGCGTCCAGAACTCATTCAAATGTCGGCTTTGATCGATGCACCGCAGCGCCAGCACGTTCTCGGCGCCTCTTGTGCATCGTCCAAGCCAGATTGATGATACGGCCGTATCACCAATCTGGCGCAGGCTGGCGCGGCGTGCCGTGCGCAGTTTTCGCACCGGATCACGGCTGTCCCACACACTCTGTCGCCGGCTATCGCGAGAGGGGCATCTCGTTACGCCCGGGGAGCGCGACGCTGAATGGAGATGAGCCTCTGGTAGCTGCGTTGGAGCTTTGCCACGATGTGGCCGGACACGGCGCGCGGCCACGTTGTCGCAAAGCTCCAACGCAGCTACGTCGCGACTTGGGCGCACGCCATTTCCACGGCGAATCAGGAGCTCTGGAAACCGACGACCGAGAGATTCGCCCGGCGTGGGCCGGAAGGCACTCGCCGCCGGCGCAAATTCACCATGGCGGCCGGCCAAACTTCTTCTCGAAGGCGCGCGACAAGGTTTCCACGCCGCCTGCCGCCAGGGCACCGCGGGCGCGCGCGCGTTGGAGCCACTTGACGGCGGCAGAGGCATCGCCGGTTTCGATCTCGCGCTGGGCCAGGGCCAGCAAGGTCGGCGGATGATCCGGAATGTGCTCCAACACGGCTTCGAGGACCGCGATACCCTCGTCGTTCCGGCCCTGCCGGAAATAGATCCCGGCCATCTCGTGGTAAGCGTCCGCCGATTCGGGCTGCAATCGTCGCGCGGCCGCAAATGCCGGCAGCGCCTCGTCGAGACGTCCGGCGGTCTCGAGTTGCTTGCCCAGTGCGAACTGCAGATCTGCGGAATCCGGGCAATGCGCGACCCCCTCCTTCGCCGCGTGCAGCGCGCCGTCGCTGTCGCCCGCCGCCGTGCAACACGCGATCAGTTGTGCGTAGCCCGTCTCATCCGTCGGCGCGAGCCTGATGGCGGCTTGCAGTTCGGCCCGCGCGTCGTCGTAGCGATGCAGGTCGGTGAATACGTCACCGAGGTCCCGGTGCACCGCGGCCGCGTCCGGCGCGAGACGTTTGGCGCGCTCGAGCCACGGCAACGCGCCGGCCGGGTCACCAGAGCCTCGGGCCGCGGCGGCGACCACCCGCAACCGGTACACGTCATAGCAGTCATCCAGCAGCTCATCCACCCACGGGTCCGGCATTTCGCGAAAGCGGCGCTTGTTGTCCGCGTGCGCCTGTGCCGCGGCCGCCCCGGCGGCGTTGCCGAGGCGGTCGTAGACGGTGGCGAGGAGGTTCCAGGCGACGCCGAAGTCCGGCTGTGCGGCCGAGGCTTGCTGCAGGCGTTCGCGGGCCGCCGTCCAACGCTCGAGCTGGAGCTCACCGCGGGCGAGGCCGAGCAGCGCATACGGATTACCCGGGGCAAGCTTCAAGGCAGCGTGGTAGGCCGCCGCCGCAGCCTCGGGTTGGTTGGCTTTCAGCAAGGCATCGCCCAGTTGCACCCAGGCAGGAACGTAGTCAGGGGCAAGGTCGGCGGCTCGCCGCAAATGCGGCACCGCCTGTTCGATCCGGCCCATGCCCGCGAGCACGTGAGCGAGCCGGTGCGGCCAGCGGGCGTTCGTGGGATCGAATCGCTCGAGGCACACATAGGCGAGCGCCGCCTCACGCCGAAATCCGTTCGCGTCGTAGAGTCGACTCAGTTCGCCGAGCGCGCTGACATCGCCGCGATGCGTACGCGCGCGTTGCGTGAGATCGGAGACGCGCCGCTGCAGATCCGCCGGAAACGCCGAGAGATCCGGCATCGGTGCAACGCCGGCCGACCACGCCGCTCGTGCATCGGCCGCCCTCCACCACCAGGCGCCGGCCGCTGCGACGACGACCGCCACGGAGAGCAGAATGAAATGCGCGCGCCTCATCTGAAAACCCGTCGGGCGGGCCGTCTGGCGATGCCCGAGCTCACTTCGGCATCCTCCGCCGCCAGAGCGTGAGGCGGCTCATGTTCACGTACGGCGGATAAGCGTGAAACCCGCCGGTCAGCAGCTCCGGCCGGCCGTCCCCGTCGAAGTCGCCCGCAGTGACCGTGAGCAGGTGCGTCGGTACGTGCGCGAGCACGCACGGCGTGAAGCCCTTGGCGCCGTCGTTGCGAAACCACATCAGCGCGATCGCCTGCGGATTCTCCCATCGATTGAAGCCGCTGACGGCCACGACATCGATGTCACCATCGCCGTCGAGATCGACCCCGACCGGCGCATAAGCCCCGGCGAGATCGCCGATGCGGTGCAGCGTGAAGAAGCCTTCACCGTTGTTCTCCAGCCACTGCACACCATGCCACGGCCGCGGTCCCGGTTGCGCGTAGTCGAAGCCGTCGCCGTTCGAATAGAGCACGTCCGGCCGGCCGTCGCGATTCACGTCGCACAGGGTGATGCCGCTGCTCCCGAAATCCTCGTTGGTCGAACCGCCGATCACCTTTCCCGTGAACGAGCCGTGACCGTTGTTCGCGAACAGGTGAATCTCCTCCCATTGCTGCGCGACCACTGCGACGATGTCGGGCGTGCGATCCCCGTTCATGTCGGCGACGCACACGTTGATCGCACCGGAAAGATCGAGCAGGATGTGGCTCTTGAACTGCCACCCGCCGGTGTTTTCCATCCACCGGATCTCCCCCTGGTCATAGCCGAACTGCGCCACCGCGAGATCGCGGCGGCCATCACCGTTGAAGTCGCCGGCCTCGACGTCGGTGACACGCGCCACATGCTCGAGCAGCACTCGCGGCGTGAAGTGCTGGTTGCCGTCGTTTTCCAGCACGACGACCGAGCCGATCTTTTCGTTGTTCGGAAACACGACGCCCATGCAGGCAACCAGGACGTCGAGGTCGCCGTCGCCGTCGAGGTCGTCAGCGGCCGCGTGCACGGGCCCGTGCAACTCGCCCGCGAGCACGACCTCGTCGAACCGGTCCGGCGCGGTTTGATGCAACCACGTCACCTCGTTTTTCTTCGCATCGCACACGAGGGCGTCGAGCCGCCCATCGTGATCGAGATCCACCGCCTCGACGTGGGCGGTCCAGGGCTGGCCCTCCAGGGGCGCGCCGACGGGCTGGCCGCTCATGAAATCGAGCATCTCCACCGGCCCGGGCGGCGGCGGGGGCAGCGTCGTGGCAAGTTCAGAGCGGCCGCAGCCGGCCAGGGCCATAGTCAGCGCCACGGCCGGGACCAACGTGGACGCAGTGCCTGCGACGTGGCGGCGCTGAAACGGCCCGAAGTTGAACACGCGGAACAACAAATCACCCCGAAAATCCCGGGCAACCGGGGTGGCACTCAATCGTTTTGTGCGGCGGGGCGGGTGTCTCGTCGCGAATCAAACACTTTCGCAGGGTCAATCGGCCTTTCGCGAGCGCGCGATGACATCCTCGGGCGTGGCCGCGATCCCTTCCGCGAAACCGAGTTCCACGGCTTCGCGGGCGGTAAGCGCCAACAACTCGCCTTTCTTTTTCCACACCTTCGTGCCGCGCACAAGCTCGACATTGGCATCGATCATTGCGGCGAAAATCTCCGGGTCGTGACCGTGGGCATCCGCAAGTGCCTTCACCTTTGCCCGGATGTAGGCCACCACCTTCTGCCTAAACGCATCCTGATCGGACCGATCGTATCCCATGATGGGAGCCGCTGCTCCGCACACGCCATCCGGGGCGAAAAAGATCCGATCCACCGCCGCGACCACGAAAAGGCTGCCGCCAACACCATTCCGAACGAGACACGCAGTGGGAATGGACGTGTGATTGATTGCCTCGGACACATCGAAAGTGGCGGCGAGTTCGCCGCCGGGTGAATCCAGGGAAAAGACAATCAAGGACGCGCCACGTTTCTCAACCGTCCGAAGCGAACGCAGGATTTGACGCGCCCCTTCGGCGTCGAACATGCCCGAGATCTCGATCACCGGGACACCGGCGACGTCGCGAACGACCAGTATCGTGTCGGTATGATGCGTCAGGATCCAGAAAGCGACGAGGACGGCAAGGGTCGCGACTACCGCGACCCGGAAGCCTCGCCTGAAGAATCGGGAAGCCATCATCTTCCTTTCCGGCAGTATACTTGAAATAGACCTGTCCCGCTCCTCGGTAGCAACCACGTACTTCCGAACCAAGCCTCGAGTGCCAGGTCCATGAGGTGCGGTCCGCAGTTCTCCGTTCTATCGATTCGTGCGGTTATCGGCTGGTCCTGTTGGTCGTCGTACCAAATCCTTGAAGAACGCTTTCTTCGCGTTTCCGTCCCCAGCAATGTTCTTCCGTCCGTCACGCCTGTCTCTCCCCTTCCGCTTCCAGCCTCGTGACCTCGGCTGCCACATCCTCTTGGCACTCGCGGCCCTGGCCGCCGGCGTGACGTCCGCCGCCGCCGCTGAACTGCCGGCGGGCGTGACCCGCACGCCATTCGCGGCGCGCTCGGGTCCGCGCGGAGCGACGATGTTTGCCACGTTGCCGCCGGAACAGACCGGCATCACGGCCGTGAACCGCTATGCCGACCCGCGGATGTGGACCGCGCGCTATCGCGAGTTTTCCCTGGGCGCGATCGGCACCGGGATCGCGATCGGCGACTATGACGGCGACGGGCGGCCGGATGTGTTCGTCGTCTGCAAGACCGGCACCAACCACCTGTATCGCAATCTCGGGAACTGGACCTTCGAGGACGTCACCACCAAGGCCGGTGTCGCCGGTCCGGGTGACGCCTGGCAGCAGGGCGCGGCATTCGTCGACGTCAACAATGACGGCCGCCTTGACCTTTACGTCTGCCGGTTCGCGGCGCCCAACCTGCTCTACCTCAACCAAGGCAATGGCACATTCACGGAAAGCGCACATGCCGCGGGCCTCGATCTCAACGATGCCAGCGGCATGAGCGCCTGGGCGGACTACGACCGCGACGGCTGGCTCGACGTCTACGTCCAGACCAACCTGCTCAACGCCGAGTCGCGACCCAACGGTCAGCGCGATCACCTGTATCACAACAACCACGACGGCACGTTCACCGACGTCACCGACGCCGCCGGCATCAAGGGCGAGACGCAGGGGCACGCCGCGATGTGGTGGGACTACAACAACGACGGGTGGCCCGACCTCTATCTCGACAACGACTTCAAGGACCCCGACCAGCTTTTTCGCAACGACGGCGACGGCCATTTCACCCACGTGCTCAGCTTCGTCGTGCCGCACACGCCGCAGTCCTCGATGGGGGCGGACATCGGCGACGTGAACAACGATGGCCTGCCCGACCTGTTCATCGCCGACATGGCGGCGACGCTGGTACTTCAAGGACGCGCGCGGCATGGCGGACCTGCGCGCCGGCACGCTCGAAAACACGGACAATCCTCATGCCGCTCCGCAGTACATGCGCAACGCGCTGCTTCTGAACACGGACACCGGCGTCTGCCAGGAGGCGGCGTTCCTGGCCGGCCTCGTTGCGACCGACTGGACGTGGTCCGTGCGTTTCGAGGACCTCGACAACGACGGCCGCCTCGACCTCCACGTGACCAACGGCATGGTGCGCGAGTTGCACAACAGCGACCTCGTGAACCGCATGCTCGCAACCGAAAACATGCTCGCGCGCATCCGCGTGATGCAGTCGAGCCCGCGGCTCGACGAAACCAACCTCGCCTTCCGCAACGCCGGCGACCTGCGCTTCGAACCCGTCGGCGCCGCGTGGGGGCTCAATCAAAAGGGTGTCAGCTTCGGCACGGCATTCGGCGACCTCGACGGCGATGGCGATCTCGACCTCGTCTTCGCCAACTACGAGGGCCCGCCCACGGTGTGCCGCAACGACAATGACGCCGGGCACAGTGTGATCTTCGAACTGCGCAGCACGACCTCGAACCGCTTCGGCGTGGGCGCAGTCGTGCGTGTCCAGACCGCCGCGGGCACCCAGATGCGCCAGCTCATCCTCGAGCGGGGCTACAACTCCACCAACGAACCGGTCCTGCATTTCGGTCTCGGCGACGCGACGACGGTCGCGCGCGTCACCGTGACCTGGCCGGATGGTCGCGAACAGGTGCTTACGGACCTGCCGGCCGACGCACGCTACTCGATCACGGAGCCGACTGAACCCGCGACGCCGCCACCAGCACCGCCCAATCCGGCGGCACGTTTCAACGCGCGACTCGCGGACGCAGAATTCGTCGAGGTTGGACGCGATTTGAACCTCGCGCTCGCCGTACCCGAAAAACCCCTCGATGAAGCCGCCCTGCAACCGTTGCTGCCCTGGCGTTTGAACTGGCAGGGACCCGGCGTGGCGATCGGCGATCTCGACGGCGACGGCACTCGACGATGTCTGCCTCGGCGGACCGATGGGGTCGCCTCCTCAGATTGTGCGGGCACTCGATCGCAAGAAGTTCCTGCCCGACCTCGCGTTTGGTTTCGAGGATCCGACGACGATCGCGGACGCGGGCGTGTTGATCTTCGACGCCGACGGCGATGGCACCAATGACATCCTGATCGCGAAGGGCGGTGACGCCCGTCCCGCCGGCGATGCGGACTACCAGCCGATCCTTTGGCTGAACCGCGGTCGCGCGCGTTTCAGCGCCGCACCCGACGATGCGCTGCCCGAGCTGCATGTGAGTGCGGGTCCCGTGGTCGCGGCGGATTTCAATCGGGACGGGCGACTCGACGTGTTCATGGGCGGGCGCCTCGTGCCCGGCAAGTATCCGACCACTCCACGCAGCGTGTTGCTCGAAAACACCGGCGGAAAGTTCACCGACGCGACCGCCACTGTCGCACCCGGGCTCGCCTCGCTCGGCATGGTGACGGCGGGATTGTGGACGGATGCCGATGCCGATGGCTGGCCCGACCTGCTCGTCGCGGTCGAATGGGGCGGCGTGCACTACCTGCACTCGGAACCGGGAGAAAACGGCAACCGTCGCCTGGTCGACCAATCGGAAAAGGCCGGTTTCGCTGCCGGCGGGAGCGGGCTCTGGCATTCGCTCGCCGCGGCGGATTTCAACGGCGACGGGCGCCTCGACTACGTCGCCGGTAATCTCGGACTCAATACCGCCTATCACGCCACTCCCGAACACCCGGCGCTGCTTTTCTACGGCGACTTCGACGACTCGGGCCGCGATCACATCATCGAAGCCGCCTACGAGGGCGACGACCTCCATCCCGTGCGGGGACGCCAGCGGCTCCTCAACATCCTGCAACCCCTGCGACCGAGGTTTCCGACATTCGAGTCCTTCGCGCGCGCAAAGTTCGACGACATCTTTCCACCCGCGCAGATCGCGGCCGCGCAACGCTTCACGCTTACCAACCTGCAAAGCGGCACGTTCCTCAGCCAGCCGGACGGAACGTGGAGGTTCACGCCCCTACCGCACGTGGCGCAGATCTCGCCGATCGACGGTGTTGTCGCCGGCGATTTCGATGGTGATGGCCATGCGGATATCTACGGCGTGCAAAATTCCTATTCACCGGTCCCGGAGACGGGACGGTTTGACGGTGGCCTGAGTCAGATGCTCCGTGGCGACGGCCGCGGAAACTTCACGGTCGCGGCACCACGGGAGAGCAATCTCGTCGTGCCCGGCGACGGACAGGCGCTGGCGGTGTTTGATCCCGACGGCGACGGCTGGCCGGATTTCTTCATCACGCGCAGCAACGATCCCACGCTTGTCTACCACAATCGCGGCATTGCCGGACGCCATTCTTTCGCCGTCGCCTTGCAGGGCGCGAAAGGCAACCCGACGGCGATTGGCGCAACCATCACCGTGGAACTCACCGATGGCACCACCCAATCCGCCGAGCTTGCCGCCGGCTCCGGCTACCTTTCCCAATCCAGCGCGGTGGCATTCTTCGGCTATCCCGACACGAATCCACCGCACGAAATTCGCGTGCGCTGGCCCGGCGGCACGAGCAGCGTCCAGCCGTGGACGAAATACGAACCGCGCGTGAGCATCGCGACCCCGGAGCGCGACGGCGCATCTTCGCCATGACGCAGATCCGCCGACCCGAGCCCGCCTCAGAGGGTGTCGCAAATGGCAGGGTTGCGAGTCTCTCGCGACCGCGGTCGACTGAAGTCAGCCGATCCTACCCCTGACGGCCGATGGCTCTGGTTCAGGATCAAACCGATTGGTTGGTTCTCGTGAAGTCTCTCTAGCCAGCCTCTGAGTTCCTTTGGATACCTGCCGAAGGGCGCCATGCGGGGAGGGACTTGCAGCGGCGTCCGTGAATACCATCCTGAATCGATCCTTTTCCGTTTCATGACCCAGCCGCCTTCCACCCGCCGCAGCTATCACCTGCCGATCCTGCTCGTCCTCTCGTTGGTCGCGAACGGCCTGCTTGCCTGGCGTCTGTCGCATCCACCCGCGCCGCCGCCCCCGCCGGAGCCGACAGGCGAATTGGTTTCCTATGCGGCGATCGGCACGAATTTCGCGGAGAACAACCGCATCGCGGACCTCAAGTGGACGCCGGCGCAATTCGACGCCTTTGTCCAGGGCCTGCGCGCCAGTTATGAAGGCCGCGGTTACCCGCTCGATGACGACGCGAAAAAGCTACGCGCAGAATTCACCAAGCGGGTGCAGGCGATGATGGCGGCCGAACGCCCCGACCCGGTCGAGGAGTACTTCAAGACCCTGCGCGAACAGGAGCACGTGCAGCGGACCGCCAGCAATCTCCACTACCGCATCACGCTCGAGGGCGATGGCACACCACCCACGTCCAAAGACACGGTGGTCGTCAGCTACGCGGCACGCACGCCCGATGGCCATGATCTCGAGGTGCTCTCGCGCGCCCGCGTGCAGGTCAAGGTGACTGACCTCCTGCCCGGCTTGGCCGAGGGCGTGCAGTTGCTCAAGCCCGGCGGCAAGGCCCTCGTCTACGTGCCACCGAGTCTGTCCTTTGGCGACGGCGACTGGCCCGCTGACGTGCCGCGCGGCATGCCCATCGCGTTCTTCCTCGAACTGCACGAGGTCGTCGGCCGGTAGGGACAACGTAGCGCAGGGATGCCTGCGCTCCTTTTCACCGTTCCGTGATCGTGATCCGGCGGTTGATCTCGGGATTCTGTTCCTCCTGACGCATTCCGCTCGGCCAGATGACGACCACCCTGCGCACGCGCGCATCCTCACCCAGACCGAAGTGCAAAGTGGAACTCGACTGCGCAAACAATCCCATCGCGGGCGCCACGGTCTGCACTTGCACGCGACGCGGCGTGTGCACCTCGACACGCGCGCCGGCCGCTTCGCGCGACGTGCGCGTGGCGACCAGATCGATCGCGAGCCAGGGGACATCACGCCGGGTATCATTGCGCAGCAGCAGCGGGCGACCATCCAGTCGCGTGAGCACGAGATCGAGATCACCGTCACCATCAAGATCCGCTGTCGCCACGCCTCGCGTCACGATGGCGGGCAGGTCGCCCGCGTCGGCCACCACCAACCGGTCGCCTCGCTGCCAGAGCAGTTTCGGTTCGGCGGCGAATGCGCGTCCAGCTTCGAACCGGTTAACATCCGGCTCCGCCCGTCCCGCCCCGGTGAATGCGTCAAGCCGCCCGTCGCCATCGTAATCCAGCAGGGCCGCCTCGAATTTTGCCGCCAAATCGACGTTCTGCATCTCGTTTCCATCGCCCCCGGATCCCCTTAGCGACAGCACGGCCTGCCAGGTGGCGAAATGTTCGTCCGCACCACCGACTCGCAAGAGCGCCAGCGGACCGGCTGACGCGACGCCAGCCGAGGCCCCTTCGCGGCGATCCGGCGCGGGCGCGTTCGCCGCGTGAAACCGGCCGCCGCCATCGTTGAGGAAAAGCACGTCGTCCATGGTGTGAAACGAACACAACAGATCGAGGCGGCCGTCGCCGTTCGCATCCACCGGCACGATCGCGAGCATCTTCGCCGCCGGCAGTCCGGTCGCCGGATCCATCGGGCGAATGCCGAGGCTGCCCGGGGCCACCATGAAGTGACCACCGCCGACATTATGCCAGACGGTGGGCGGCACGCCGACAAATCCCGTCGGTGCGCCATACGAATGCCCCATCAGGGCGACGGAGAACGCACCCGCCAGCCCGACGTCCTCCGGCCAGCGCGCATAATGACCGACGATGAGATCGAGTCGCCCATCCCGATCATAGTCGATCCACGTCGCGCCCGTGCTCCAGGTGTTCTCCTCGCCCCCGACAGCGGCGTCCTCCGTCACGTCTTCGAAATGTCCATTTCCGCGATTGTGGAACAGATGGTTCACACCGATGCCCGTCACGAAGAGATCCGGCCGACCATCGTTGTCGTAATCCCCCGCCGTTGCCGCCATCCCTTGAAACTCGAGATTGATTTCGGCCAGCAGGGACACGTCGGTGAAGTGCCCGTCGCCGTCGTTGCGGTAGAGCGTGCAGCCGCCGCGGCTGGCGCGTTTGGCGAACGATTCCTCCCAAGGCCAGTCCGCGCCATTGACGAAGAACAGGTCATCGTCGCCGTCGCCGTCGAAGTCGAAGCACACGACCCCGCCGCCGAGCGTGGTGGGCGATTCCTCGGTGTTGATTCCGATGCGGTGCGTAAAGCCGATGCCGCTCGCGGCAGTGATGTCGGTGAACCGCGCCGGCGGAGGCGAGCCGCCCGGGACCGTCGGCGGAAACATCCAGGCGAGCAATCCGCCGCTCACGATCGCCGCCACGATCAGCGGGAGCCAGATCGGCAGCAGCGGTGGCACCACGCGGGCCCGGTTCATTAACGGAACCATTGATCCCACGACCCGTCCCTCCGCGGGCGATGCAGACTTCGCGCTGGTCCGGAGTGGGCGTACGGCAAGAGGCACGGCAAGCACGTATTTGCCTCATCCCGGCACGGGATGGCGACAGCATTTCCGAGAGGTGACGTGCTTGTCGGGTGAGCCGGTCCGGCTCCGCCCAACCGGTACCAGCGACGACCTTACGTCTCCGACCGGTCGCTGGCTCCGCTTTCCCACATCGCGCTCGCCAGCCGCGGCAGCCAGCGGACCTTGTCGTCACGTGCTGACATGTGCGCCCTCCGCGCACCCGGACAAAAAAAGTGGCGGCCGCCACTTTTTTTGTCCGGGTGCGAAAATGTCGTTTGTCTTGCCGTGATTGGACCGACGCCGGCCGAGAGCCTTTTCATCCGACCCACTCCGCTCGCGGCGTGCCCCCCAGAGAGCCAGCCCCACAACGGGATCCCCTACCCTCGCCCTCCACGTCTCGGGCTCGCCTCGGGCCGCGTTATGCGCATTGCTCGCCAGTCATCATGATTCGCATTGCCCAACCCGATGGCTGGTTGCTCATCACGCATCGGGACCACGCCCGTCTTGCCGGCGAGTTCGCGGCACATTGGAACAATGCGGAGTTCGCGGCGCCCGAACCGCGCGCCGACATCATTACGGCCGTGGCGCGTCATGACGACGCCTGGGCGGCGCGCGACGGCGAGCCGTTGCTCACGCGGGAGGGGAAGCCCAGCGCGTTCACCCAGGAGCTCGTCGGAAGCTACGCCGCATTCGAGGAGATCGACCTCGAAGACTACCTGCGCGTACGCGGCGACGCGACAGAAGCGGTAGCGGCAGACAATCCGTATGCCGCCCTCATCGTTTCAATGCACACGATGAATCTCTTGACGGAACAGGCCGAGGTCGCGTCGCTGACGCCGCCGCAACGCGATCGGCATGCCCGGTTTGTCGAGGCCCAAACCGCGCGGCAGGCGGAACTCGCCGCGACCGTCGCGAGTGAGCCCGGTCGCGGCGATGACGTAGCGCCGGAACGTCGCCAGCGCGCCTTTGAGTTCCTGCAGGCGTGCGATAGTCTTTCGCTCATGATCTGCGTGAACTTCCCGCAACCGCAGCCGTTGCGTCACCGCCATCCCCGGCGCGACGGGCGCTTGGAAACGCTGACTTACGCGCCATTGGGAGCACAGACCTACCGGGTAAGTCCGTGGCCGTTTGACCAGCCGGAGCTTCGCTGCACGGTACCCGCCCGGCGCATCGCGGGAAAATTGTTCGGCGACCTCGACAGCTTTCGCGCCGCCGTAGCGGCGGGCAGGTCCGCGCCGCTGCGTGTCACGGTCGTGCCGTGATGGCGGGATCCGCGCACCGGCGGTCATAATACGTATGGGCACTTGCCAGATTGGAGGGTCCGGCTCCGCCCAGTCCGTAACGCATCCTCTTTAGGGACGACGCCTCGGACGAGACAGGTCGCCTACTTCAATTCCGCTGCGTGGAACGCTGACCAGTCATCGAGAGCGTTCAATTCGACCGCCGCTCCGAGCACAGTGCCGTCGTCGGGATAGCCCGCGCCCTGGAGGATCCCGTGGCGCGTTTCATCTCCGTGATGATAGCCGAGGATGGTCGAGTTCACTTTATAGACGCTGGCGCGGTCGAGCTTCACACCGGGCTGCGACTTCACCCAGTTCTCGAATTCGGCGTAGGTCGGATGCTTTTCCCTGGTGAACGTGCGCACGGCGTCCGGGGTCAGGCCGAGGCCGTTGATCACGATCGAGTCGAAACCCTTGCCGATGTCGGGATAGCCGGGGGCGAGCTTGCCGCGCGCGGCGAGCGAAACTTTCAGCCACAGGCGCGGCAGGTGCAGGACGCCGAGCGGGCCGGACACGTTGCAGGGAATCATCGGGACAATGGATGTGCTCATGAGCTTAGGAACGAAGTTCGACGGTTGCGAGGATCCGAACGATCCGGCAGCGGATCAAGGACGCAACGAAACAGTCGGGGTTTCGCGGGTTTGAGCCGCCGACGGAGAACCCTCACCCTCGGGACTTGCGCCAGACGGTGCTTGGCGCGTGGATCGGTCAGCCTCGTTTTCCCATGAGCACCCTCCCCGATCAGATTTCCGGCGTCACCGTTCTCACGAAGGCCAATGTCTATTTCGACGGCGATGTCGTCAGCCACACGATACTGTTCCCGGACGGCACGAAAAAGACGCTCGGGTTGATCCGCCCCGGCACCTATCACTTCAACACCAACGCGCCCGAGCGGATGGAGATCATCGCGGGTTCCTGCCGGATGACCCGCGATGGAGAGGCGAACGAGGAACACCACGATGCCGGTACGTTTTTCGACGTGCCGGGGCAGTCTGGTTTCGCCGTCACCGTGGACGACGGACTATGCGAGTACGTCTGCTCGTTTCACGTTTGAAGGAACCTTTCGAGCCAATCGGAGAGCGTGAGCTTTTCGCCACACGGCAAGACCCCGCGGCCTTGCGCTACGGGACCTCATAGATCTCGACCAGCGCAATGCCGGCCGTGCCGGGTGCGCCGGCGACGTGCGCGGTATACAGGCCCGGCGCCAGCGTGATCACGAGCGCGGCATCCCTGGAGCCAGGGTCGAGGGCAAACGCGTGAACCAGATCGGCAGTCCCCGCGACGTCAGGACTGCCGCCCCAATCGTCGCTGGTCGCAACGAGTTCGTCGCTGGCGCCCACCTTGCGGTAGAGCTCGAGCCGTGGATCCCCAAGGGGCGCGGCAACGCCGTGCGCGGTGAGACCCGGGCCGACGCCGCGAATCAGGTAGGTGCGTGACTGTGCGCCCGCGACGACAAATCCCCCGATCATGATCGCACCGCCCTCGGCGACATAACCACGGGTCGAGATGTTCATGAGTTCGGCGGCCGGAACGGCGGTCGTGTCGGCATCGTAGACCTCCACCAGGGCGATGCCGGGTTGCGCATCGACGCTCGACGCGAGCACCGTGTAGCTGCCGGGAGCGAGATCGACGAGGCCGGCGGATGAACGCACGTCATTCGTACCCGGAGGGGCGGGATTGAGCGCAAAGGCGCCCACGGCGGCCGAGGTCGCGATGATCTGGTCGACGTTTGCTTCGTTCGTCCAGTTGTCGGCACGGAGAACATCCGTGGTACTGCCGTCGGCATTCATGCGCACGAGTTGCATCGCGGGGTCGGTCAGCGGCCCGGCCACACCGAAGTCGGCGAGGCGCGGCCCCACCGCGCGGATCAACAATCGCTTGGTTCCCGTTCCCGAGACGATGAATCCGGCGATCGCGATCTCGTCACCCGTGCGCACGAGGGCGCGGGTCGAAAGATTGATCAGGTGCCCGGGTTGCCCGGCCGGGGTCGCCGTGCCCGCAGAAGCCAATCGCAGGTACCGCGTGCCGCCGCCGGAGAGATCCACGGAATCGCGCACCTTCAACAACCACGGCTGGTCGTTGAGCACAAGGGCGGGATCCGTGAGAGGAGTCCACGTGTTGCCATTGCTCGATGCTTCGATCGTCACCGAAGTGCCGTCGGCGAGCGGATTCAGATTTGCCGTCAACGTGAGGAAGAGCTGCCCGCCAAAGCGCTCGATCTGCACGACGGGAAGGCCGGTCACGACGGTGGTCGTGGGGTCGAGGCCGAGCACGTACTTGATCTGGTTGCTGAGGCCATCGCCCGAGGGCGTCGCGGCGGGATCCCCCAGGGCGACGTTGACGTTCGCCGTGCCGAGGTTCGATTCCCGCAAGCCATTCGAAGCGGCGTAGGTGAACGCGTCCGCGCCCACGTAACCGAAATCCGGCCGGTAACCAAGCGTCGCTCCACTCACGGCGACCATGCCATGCTCGGGCTGCCGGACGACGCGCAAGGTGACGCCGGTCGCCGGCACGATCGCCACCGTTGCCGATACCGCCACCGTTCGTGGCGTCGAACCGAGGTTGACCGTCGCGGGAACGCTGGGCGCCACGGAGTTCGTCCTCGATTCGCTCTGCGCTCCGTTGTGGCACTCGTAGCAACTGATCTGTTGTCCGCGCCAGAAGTGCCGGGTGCCCCACTCGGTGGAGAACTGCCGGTCGCCCATCGCCCGACTCAACACGGTGCCTCGATAGTCGGTGCCGTGGCAGGCGCGACAATCGGCGCTGCTGCGTTCCGCGACGTCGCCGTGCTGGCTGACCCAGCTTTGTCCCACCGGGTGGAGGCCGTGCGGTCCGCCGTTGACGGTGCTGGGCATCGACGGGTGACAAGCCGTGCACGTGGAAATCGTGCCGAGATGCCCCTGGGCGCCGAGGCTGGCAAGGTTGTCGTTGGGATGGATCGACGGGTACTCGGCGTGAGTGGAGCCGTGACAGGCGGCGCACGCCACGCCGCCGTGGCCGCGCGAAAAACGATACAAAGATTTTCCCGAGGCCGGCGTATCGGGATTGGTCGCGAATGTCGCATCGACCGCCTGGCGCAACGTGCCGTCGGAGTTCAGGCTGCTGAGAAAACGAATCGCACCATTGTTGCTGAGCGCCGTGCCGGTGTGGCAGCTCTGGCAGTTCGGTTCATCGAGCCATCCGGTGCGACCGGCGGCGCCCACGTGATTCATCGAACCGTGGCAGCTCTGGCATTGCAGCGCCGCGGGTCCGTCGGCCGCCACCGCTGCGCCCATCGCGCCGCGCAGGCACCGCGTGGCAGAACCCGGATGACATTGGTAGCAGGCGCCGCGGTTGTTCGTCGCATCCAGCGTGAGTCCCGTGTCCGGCGCAACGACGGTCGCGTGATGACTGTGGATGGCGCGCGTGAGCGACGACACGCCGGCAAAACCGGCGGCGGCAAGCGCCTCCGAGCTATGACACGCGGCGCACAGCACCGGATTCCCGCTGCTCATGACATGCTCGTAGAGACCGCTGGCGGAAAATCCCTTCGCCGTCAGCGCCTGCGCGTAGAGGGGATTGTCCCGGTTACGATCGTCGTGCAGGCGCAGGATGTTCAAGCGGTAGTCACGCGTCGGCACGGGATCGTCGACCCATCCGGCGGCCGGCTGCGCGGCGACGCCGGCCCCCGAGCCGTGACATCTGCGGCAATCCATCTCCTCGGAAACAGGAAGAACCGAAACCGTTTCCGTGCGGATGCCGGTCGCTGTATCGGTCGCGACAACACGCACCACGGGATAGGGACGATAGCGCCCCGCGTCATCCCACGGCGTCAACGGGATCCCGGTCGCCTCGTACCACGCCAGGGCGCTGTCGAAGGCGAGCGCCTGCGGCGCCCCACCCGGGCCGGCGAGTCGAAATCCTGCAAGCCCCACGTCCGCCGGCGGTGTAGCGCCGAAGAGCGCCGGCGCGAAGACCCAGAAGTTCGTCTTGCCGATCGAGGTGGTGTTGATCGAACCATCGGGATCGGCGATCGGATCGAACGTGACCGTGAATCGCCCCACCGTCGTCACGAGCTGCCCATTGGCGTCGATGACCTGCGCGTCCAGAGTATTAAAGGGCGGCAGGATCGAAAAGACCGCGAAGTCGTCGTCCAGACAGTGCATCCCGAGATTGTTCCAGGCCAAAACGGTCGGCTGACCGTTTCCCGCGTACGCGGTGATTGCCACTCCCAGAAGGCTGCAACCAACGGCGGTCCGGAGCCATCGCGGCCCGGCATTCTCCACGTCTCGAGTCCAGCGCATGGTACCATGATGCGCGCCGGAGCGACCGTGGCCACGCTCACCACCGTACCCGCCGCAGGTTAGTAGATTGGGCACCGCGCCCCATGAGCGGTGCTGCCTTTTCCCTGCCCACGCCCGGGTCGTGCGACGTTCGGGACGCGAGCCTGCGGACCAACTGTGCGCGTCAGCCGGCCGTTCTCGCGGCGAGGGGCCGCAGCACCTGTTCGATGGTGGCGAACACGGCCGCGGGCGGTCGTGCGCCGTCGACGTCCACGAGGACGCCCAGCCTGCGGTAGTGGTCGACGACCGGCCGGGCCGTGGCATGCCAGACTTCGAGGCGATGTCGCACCGCCTCTGGTTGATCGTCCACTCGCGTGATCAACTCGCCACCGCAATGGTCGCACACGCCAGCGCGGCGTGGCGGTTGCTCCACGACGTGGAAGCTCGCTTGGCATCCGCTGCAAATTCGCCGCCCGGCGAGGCGCTCGACCAGCACGGCTTCCGGCACCACCAGATTCACGACCGCATCGAGCCTCACCCCGATCGCGGCGAGGATGTCGTCGAACGCGCGGGCTTGCTCGTGCGTACGCGGAAAACCATCGAGCAGAAATCCCTGCCGGCAGATCAGGCAAGCCGCGCGTTCGCGGATCATCGCGATCAACGTGGCGTCATCGACCAGTTCGCCCCGTTCCATTGCCGCCACGGCTTGTTGTGCGGCTGGGGACGCAGCGCCTCCACAACCGGAGCGGATGGAACGGAACAGATCGCCCGTCGAAAGGTGACAGGCGCCAAACCGCGCGACAATCAGGTCCGCCTGGGTGCCCTTGCCACCGCCCGGCGGCCCGAGCAGGACGATATGCCATGGGCGCTGCGGTGCAGTCCCGGGATTGACGCAGCGGGCGCCGCCGCCACGCAGCCATGCTGTTTGATCACCGTGGTTGGGCATGCAGAATGGGGTTCGGGTTGGGGCCACCATAGGCGCCCGCCCCCGCAACTCCAGACGAACATCCGCTTCCGGCCGCCATCATTCCCATCCCTGCGCGGCTACGGGCAAAAGATCAGGGCGGCCGTCGGCTCCCGCAACATGTCAGGCACGGCGTGCGGGAATCGTGGTTCCGGGGGCGCTTGCCGGGTTCCGGAAAGTATTAAAAAGATGGTCAGCGATTTCCGGAGCCCCTCCCAACCATCCGTTCCTGACCGGCTTGCAATGCGTTATGTGCGCTAATTCCACGGCCTGCCGGTTTTAAGAAAGTCGTTTTCGACCGATGCAGGACTGCGGCGCTGCACATGCGAACCATACCGGCGCCGTCCCCACATGAATCGACCTCCGCGAACTGCGCCGCTGTTCCTCTGCGTCGCGATCGTCATGATCGCCGGGTGCACGACGATGGCGGTCCGGCTGCCTGCCGCAACGGCGGACAGGGCCGCCGGCTATCATCCCTCCTTTTTCGACGTTGCCGCCGGCCTGCCGAGCGATTCGGCGCACGTCATCCTCCCGTCTCGGACAGGATACTTATGGATCGGCACGGATGCCGGCCTCGTCCGATTCGATGGGCGCGTCTTCACGACCTATCGCCATGTCACGTATCCGGGACTCGCCGGCAACCTCGTGACTGCATTGTGCGAGGATCGAGCTGGCACGCTCTGGATCGGTACGGACCACGGACTTTCCTCCTATCGAGGGGGCCGGTTTGAATCGTATCCCGCCGTCGCCGCCGCCGTGACCGATTTCAGCCTGGCGCAGGATGGCAATCTTTGGATCTCCACGTACGGAGCCGGCTTGTACGAAGTACGCGCGGGCGAACTCGTCTCGCATGCGAACGATTGGCTGATCCCGGCGGTGCGCAACACGGGGCGTCTCTACCATGATCGTTCCGGAAGACTCTGGATGGGTTTGATCGGTGCTGGTCTGGCGTACATCGAAGGGGGTCAGCTCAAGGTGCCGCCCGGCGCGGGCTTCGATTTTCCCGAGGTCGGCGCGATCGCGGAAGACCCGCGTGGCATACTTTGGATCGGTACGATTCGCGGGGCGTATTGTCTGCGGGCCGGCCAGGTGCATCCGGCGGATGCGCCAAACCTGGGCCCGAGCCAGCGGATCAACGCATTTTTCACCGACGCGACCGGCCACTTCTGGATCGTCGGCAACGACACCCTGTGGGGCACCGACCCGTCGGCACCGGATCAGGCACCGCTTCGGCTGTCGATCCCCGGGGGCGACAGCTGTTCCGCGCTGACACAGGATCGCGAAGGCAACCTCTGGGTGGGCACGCTGGACCAGGGACTGGTGCGATTGCGACCGAGTGCATTTGCAGCGGTCGGGATCACGAACCACGGTCCGTCACCGCGGCCGCGTTCCATCGCGGTGGAAGCAAATGGCGCGGCTTGGGTGGGTTTGGCCGATGGCGGCGTCGCCCGGATTGTTCCCGGCCAGCCTGTGGAGCGCATCGACACCGGTGCCGATCGCGACGCGGATGTCTGGTCGGTGTGCACAACGCAGCGCGGCGACACGTGGATCGGCACCCACGGCAGACTGTTGCGTTGGCACGGCGGCGTGCTCGAGTCGGTTCCCGGGTTGCACGATGTGCGCGCAATTCACGAGGACGCCTCGGGAGATGTCTGGTTCGCTCCGGAGGCCGGCGGCGTGTACGTTCTGCGCAACGGCAACTTGACTTCGCTGGCCGGTCGCATTGGCCGACCGACGTCGACCGCGACGGCTTTTGGCGATGGTCCTGACGGCACGGTCTTCGTCAGCCTGAGCTCCGGCGAGGGCTTGTTCGAAATCAGTTCCGATACGGTGCATGCCTGGAGCAAGGGCGGTGAGATTCCCGCCACGGAGGCCCGTGCCATTCATACCGACGCCGAGGGCAACACGTGGTTCGGCACGCGCCACCGCGGCCTGGTGCTGCGCCACGACGGCCAGTGGTACAATCCCGACGCGCTCAGCGAGTCCTTCAAGGAATCCATCACGGCGATCACCGAGGACAGCGCCGGCCATCTTTGGCTCGGCACGCCGCGCGGCATCGTCTGGGCGGACAAACCCGAGTTGATCGACATCGCGTTGGGCCGCGGCCGGATCCGCCCCGGCACCTTCAAGCGGGTGGGGCCAGGCGACGGCATTCCCCAAAGCGCGGTCGCGGCGGGCAGCCAGCCGGCCGTGGCGCGCGACGCCGCCGGTCGCCTGTGGTTCGCCACGCGTTCCGGACTCGTTCGCGTGACCCCTGGGCAGATGGCGCACAATTCCGTGCCCCCGGCGGTCGCGATCGAACAGATCGCCGCCGATGCACGCGACCTGGCGCTCGACGGAAATCTCCAGATCCCCGCCGGTACCCGCTCGCTTGCGATCAGCTGGACGGGCATCAGTTTCACCAGACCCGAAGGCGTATCCTTTCGTTACCGGCTGCGAGGTTACGATCCCGCCTGGATCGAGGCCGGCGACCGTCGCACGGCCTACTACACGCACCTTCCGGCGGGCAGCTATACCTTTGAGGTCAGCGCGGCAAACGAGGACGGCGTCCCCGGCACCCACGCTGCCACGATTGGCTTCCGCTGCCAGCCCACCACGCTCGAGTCCTGGTGGTTCTATGCCGCGCTCGCCGTCGCCGTCGGACTCGCCGGTCTCGGCGCGCACTGGCTGCACACGGCGGTGTTGCGCCGCGAACGGGAAAATCTCGTGCATCACGTCGCCACCCGGACCCAGGAGTTGCGCCTCGCCAAGGAACAGGCCGAGGAAGCCGCCCGCATCAAAGGCAGTTTCCTCGCCAACATGAGCCATGAGATCCGCACGCCGATGAATGGCATCATCGGCACCGCCAGCCTGCTGCTCGACTCGCCGCTTTCCTCCGAACAACGCGACTTCGGCGAGACGATCCGCAAGTCCAGTGAATCGCTGCTCAGCATCGTCAATGACATCCTCGACTTCTCCAGCATGGAGGCCAATCGGATTGAACTCGAACACGTCGCCTTCGATCCGCGCGCCGTCGCCGAGGACGTGGTTGAACTCATGTCCGGCGACGCGCACCGCAAGCGCCTCGACCTCGTGCTGTCCTGCGGGGACGACGTCCCGGACCAGGTGAAGGGCGACCCGTTGCGCCTTCGCCAGGTGCTGTCGAATCTCGTGAGCAACGCGATCAAGTTCACCGAGCGCGGCGAGATCGTGGTGAAGCTCGACTTCCAGGAAGCGGGCGCGGGTGATCCGTTCCTTCGGTTCGAGGTCCGGGACACGGGCATCGGCATTGCCGAGGAGCACAAGCGCCGCCTCTTCCAGTCGTTCAGCCAGGTCGACGGATCCTCGACGCGCCGCTTCGGCGGCACCGGTCTCGGCCTGGCGATCGCCCGACAACTCATCGACCGGATGCACGGCAGGATCGGCGTGGAGAGCCTGCCCGACCGCGGCTCGACCTTCTGGTTCTCCGTGCGCCTCGATCGCGACACTGCGCCCGCCATCCGCCCGACGCCCCTGCCGTTGTTTGCGGCGCACCGGGTGCTCGTGGCGATTGCAAACGCCACCGAACGTCACGCGCTCGGGCATGCGCTGCATCGTCTGGGCGCCGAGGTACGTCTGGTCGGCAGCGGCACCGAAGCCCGCGACCAGCTCGATGCGCTTGACCAGGACGGTCCCCTGCCCTGTCTGATCCTGGACTCGCACCTGCCGGGCATCGGCGGCCTGGAACTTGCCTCCATGGCGCGCGGTAAAGCCGCCCTGGCCCGTGCGGCAATAATCCTGCTCGAACCGCGCCGGCCCGCGCAGCGGGCGGATACCGCCGCACCCGCCGACGTGCTGCGCCTGCACAAGCCCGTCCGCCTCGCGATCCTCCGCCGCGAACTGCAGCGCCTGTGGACGGGAAAGCCCGCCGCCGAAGCTTCGTCCATCGCCGAAGAGCAACTCGCCGCTTCGGCGGAATTCGCAGAGGCGGCACCCACGCCCTCCACGGTGGTCTCGCCGATCCGCATCCTGATCGCCGAAGATCATCCCGGGAACCAGAAACTCGCGCAGCGCCTTGTCGAAAAACTCGGCTATTGCGCCGACGTCGTCAGCAATGGTCGCGAAGCGGTCGAAGCGGTCTTTCGTCAGGACTACAACCTCGTGTTGATGGACTACCGGATGCCCGAGATGAGCGGCCTCGAGGCCACGGTGGAAATCCGCCGCCGTGAGCAGCACACGGGCCGCCACACCCCGATCGTGGCGTTGACCGCCAATGCGATGCCCGACGACCGCGACCGTTGCGCCCAATCCGGCATGAACGATTTCCTGAGCAAGCCCGTTCGCTTTGTCGAACTCCGCGACACAGTCAAAAAATGGCTGAACGAAACCCCGCGTCCGCCGGCTCATCAGCCGGCGAGTCTTCCATGAGGAGCGCCCTTCCGCGACCCCTAGAGAGCAACCCTGATCATGCCCGGCCTTGTCAAAGAATCCTCAAAAACCATCGGCGACTGCCGAAGCACAAGGGGTTCGGTCAACCCCATGTCCATGCCAGTGAGTTCTCGCTCCTTTACGAGCTACCGGGCCGCACGGCCCGCAAGTGCGCCCACCGTCCGGCCGCGTCAGACACGGCGACCCCGACGTTGCGCCGGTCTCACGGTGGTCGAATCGATGATCGGAATGACGGTGATCGGCACCGCGTGCCTGGCGGGACTCAGCGCGCTGCTCATGTGCCTCCGCACCTCCGACTCCACGCTCCTGGCGCTGCAGGCCGCCACCGTTGTCCGGTCCGTGACCGAGCAGTTGCAGTCGCTGGATTACCAGTCGCTGTTCAGCGAGCAACTTGCCGTCGACGTGCCGTCACACCCCGGCGGCTCGTTGACCGTCAACACCTGGAACAGTCGGACCGACGATTTCCATCACACTCCGAACAATCCCCGCGACGACCTCCAGTTGAAGCTGCGCCCGGCCGTCACCCATGTCACGCAAACGGACGGCCTGGACTGTGCGCAGGTCGTCATCGAATACGAGTGGAGCGACAGCTCCTTCTTCGCGCCTCGCACGCACTCCGATAGCTACACGCTGCTGCTGGCGCCGGTCTCGTCCTTCTGAAACGTTTCGTGCCCGTTCTCTCCCTGCACCCGCCCCAGGAGCACATGCGCCGTCCCGCCGTCCGCGGCCGGGGCGGCTTCACGCTGGTCGAGGCCATTGTCGCGATGGGCCTCTCCGGCCTGGTATTCGCCGCGGTCGCCACGCAACTGGTGGAAAGCGGCCGGCTCAGCTGCCATGTCACCCGGACGCTCGAACACGCGCGCAACGCGCGGGAATTGCTCGACACCTTGTCGGCTGACGTTCGGGCCGCCCAGATCACTCGCTTGTACCCGAGCTTTGATGACCGGTCGACCGAGGCGCGCGATGGGCAGCCGGGAAACTATCTCGTGCTTCATTGCATCGATCCGCACGGCACGATCACCCGCACGGTGGGCTACTATGTCGTCGCGCAGCGGGGAGGCGGCGGACTGCTCTATCGGCACGATTCCGCCGCGGGCGATGGCGAGCCCGGCGAGCTGCCCTCGACCGGAAGTGCCGGCCGGCATCGGCTGCTCAAGCGGGTGATGCGCCTGCCGGATTCCGCCAGCCTGTTCCGCAGCGCGCGTGATCGCGGCGTCACGGTGCAAGGCGAATTCGGCACCGCCGACTCCGCCGGCCGGGGCCGCACCGAATTTATCGAATGCACACTCTCCACCCGCAGTTGAGATGAACCACCCAACCCATCGCTACCCGGCCCGTCGCGGTTCCGCCCTGGGCGCGGCGTTGATCCTGGCCCTGGCGATCGCCGTCGTGGTGGTCGGCTTGATGCACTGGAGTCAGTTGGAGCAGAACAGCTCGATCCGCCACGTCGCCCGCGCCAAGTCGCGGATGGTCGCCGAAAGCGTGGACCAATATGGCGCCGCCCAGATCAAGGCCCGGCTCGACAAGCTCACCTACTTCGCTGACGACGAATTTCGTCCGGGCAAGAACGAGATCGACGTCAGCGCGTCGTCGCTGGTGCATCAATTGCTGGACAGCAACATCAGCAGCATCACCAACACTCTTACCAATCTCGGTCAGACGCTGAACGCTCTCTCCGGCAAAAGCACCGGCACCGGGGGCGGTAATGCCACGACGAACGACGGCTATTTTCGCTACGAAATCACCCCGGACAACCTGGTGGTCGGCCGGTTCAGCCCCGCGCGCTGGGAGCGGGCGGAAGCCAGCAATCCCCTCTATGTGGGCGATCCGCTGATCGACCAGACCATCCGCGTGCGCGAGGTGCGCATGGTGTCCTCCGCCAAGGCCGTGGACCGCATCCACCGGTCGGTGATCATGGCCTACTGCGAGTCCTACCTTCAGGTCCGCGATTCGCCGGTTTGGGGGAACGTGCTCTTTTACAACATGGACCTCGAGATCGCGCCGGGCGCGAACATGGAGATCCACGGGCCGGTGCATACGAACGGCAACCTTTACGTGCAGACGGACGCGTCGCTGCAGTTCCACGACATGGTCACCGCCGCCGGCCACCTGTATCACGGCCGGTCCTACGGCACCTCGGCCGCGAACGGCAGCGTCACATTCAAGAAGGCCGGCAAGGATGATGCCTTCGTGAGCCTGGAGCAGAACGGCGCCTGGCTCGACAATCGCGCGGCCGATTGGACCGCCCTCGCGTCGACCCTGTGGGCCGGCAACGTGCGCACGCACGACCATGGGATCAATCCCGCGATCCCGGCCGGCCTCGCTCCCTACGCGCCCGACGATCCCGCCACCCCGGCCAACGAATGGCAGAATCCCGCTCATGTAATCATCGCGCCGGCGGTGGAGAACAACCGCAGCGGCTATCCCGGCGACGCCATCGAGGTGCAGAAGTTCGCCACCAAGGCATGTCTCGTTTTCGAGGTCAGCTCCCTGGGCACCGTCGCGCTCTACAAGTACGAGCGGTCCACCTCCGGACATTTCATCCGCGACGACGGCGGCGGCGCCCAGAAGCATGTCCGCAGGCAACTCTCGCTACCGGCGGGATTGATCGTCGGCGATTCCGCGACGAACAAGTTCTACGACAAACGACGGGGCCAGTGGATCATGACGCTCGATGTCGATGTCGGGCGCCTGCGCAGCCTGATCGAAGATTCGGGCGCGGCGGCCGAATTCAAACTGGGCAGCGTCATGTTTGATCCCGCGACGGAGTGGAACGGCGTCGTGTATGTCGCGCACGCCAACACCGCCAGCGGCGGCGTGCGACTCGTCAATGGGCGTTACGTGCCGGACCGCCCGACCGACGCCAATGGCAATACCGCCGGTTTCACGCTCGCGACAGATGCGCCGCTCTACGTCCAGGGCAACTACAACGCCGATGGCCAGATCGACAGTGATGGCGACACCATCCGCCTGCCCGACTCGGATTCCGAACCGCCGGCGGGCCTCGCCGCGGACGCCGTGACGATTCTTTCGTCCGGATGGTCCGATGCGAACAGCGACCAGGACCTCGGTCAGCGACGCGCCCATCAAACCGAAGTCGCCGCCGCCTTGCTGACCGGCATCGTCCCGACCAACAAGAACGGGAATGGCGCCTACAGCGGCGGCGTCGAAAACTTGCCGCGCCTGCTCGAAGACTGGTCCGGCGTCACGCTCGGCTATCGCGGCAGCATGGTCGTGCTCTACGAAAGCGAGCGGGCCACGGAGCCATGGGGATCCTCCAACGTCTACCGTCCGCCAAACCGTCTCTGGGGTTTCAACGCGCTGTTCGCCGCCGGCATCCTCCCGCCCGGCTCTCCAAACTCCCGCAGCTATCGACGAATTGGTTTTCGCGACCTCTCACCGGCCGAATACGAAGCCGCCCTGAATGCGATCAACCATGAGTGACGGCGCCCATTCTCCGCCGGCATGGACGGCCACCGCGCATCCGCCGGCGCGAGTTGCACGACGACTTTTGCTCGCGAGCGTGCTCGTCCTTGTCGGCCCGGTAGCGCGCCTGCTCGCCCAACCGGCCGGCCCCATCGAGGCGGCCGGCGAACCCCTGGCGCTTTCCTACGCCTACCGCCATTTCGATGGCGTCACGGTCGACACCGTGGTCCTGACCGCAAGATCCGCGCGACTGGTCACCGACACCCTGGGCGCATGGACGCCCCACGGCGAAGGAACGACCGCAACCGGGTTTGTTCTGCGGCACCGACACCTGCCCGGCGTATTCGTGACCATCTGTCCGTTCGCCGGCCCGGGCCCGAATCGCAACGCAGAGGCGTGGCGCGACTACCTTCGCGAGGTCGCCCGCCAACTTGGCTCCGAGACCAAGACGCGGGACGCAGGTGCATCCGGCACCGCTGGCGGGACCCCGTCATTTGGGTCGTGGCCGACTCGCGAAGCCGTTTTCGTCGTTCCAGCGACCCCGGCCGCGCCCGGTCGTACCGAACGACATATCGCTGCCTCCGATGGGACGCGCGGCGTCCTGATCATGCTCGCGGGTCCGACGACGAACGCCGACGCCGCCCTGGCGGATTTCCAGCTTTTGCTCGCACGCCTTCAACGCGAGTAGGGTTCGGTCAACCGGCGCTTCTGCCGGCACCTCCGGGCGAACGTCCGTTTGTCGCGTTTACTTCCGGGGGCGCCCGATACAGTCTGGAGCACCGTGCATGCGCCACTCCTGGGCCGCTCCCTGTTTTGGATCGCCGCCGGCAGCCTGACGCCTGTGCCGACTTTGCAGGCCGCCACGGCACCCGCTCTCGCCATCCCGCCCGACTGTGTTGTCGCCGCGGACGGCAGTGGCGGTTTCACGACCGTGCAGGCCGCCGTCGCCTCCATTCCGCGTAACAATCGGGAACGCCGCATCATTCTCGTGCGGGACGGCACGTATCACGAAAAAGTCCGGATCGACGCGCCGTTTGTCACGTTGCGCGGCACCAGCCGCGCTGGCACGCGCCTCGAGTTTGCGCAAGGAGCCGACGCGTTCGGGACCCATCCCGACGCGCTGGGCCGCGGCGTCGTCAATCTCGCCGCCACCGCGGACGATTGCGTGCTGGAAAACCTCACCATTGAAAACACGGATGGCCGGATTGGTCCCCATGCGTTCACGGTCTACGGAGAGGCCGACCGCACCGTGATCATCGACTGCAACGTCTGGAGCCAGGGCGCGGACACCCTCTCGCTCTGGCGCGAAGGTGGTGGCCACTACTACCACGCGCGTCTCGACGTGCGCGGTTCGGTCGACTTCATCTGCCCACGCGGCTGGTGCTTCATGCGCGACAGCACGATCACGCAGGTGGACCCGCGCGCGTCCGCGGCGGTCTGGCACGACGGCTCGCTGGATCCGGACATGAAGTTCGTGTTGCGGGCCTGCCGCTTTGATGGTCCGCCCGAGTGGCTGCTCGGCCGCTGGCACCATGACGCGCAGTTCTACCTGCTCAACTGTGCCTTCTCGCATGCCATGCGTGATCGCGCTCCCTACCGCGTCTTCTATCCAACGAACGGAGGCCCGCCGAGCGAAGCGGACGTGCGTCGCAACCATGACCTCGACGCCAGCAATCGTTGGGGCTCGCGGGTGTACTTCTTCAAATGCCACCGCGCCGGCGGCGACTACGCCTGGTTCCAGGACAACCTGGCCTCGGCGCCCGGCGCGCCGCGTCCCGAAGAAATCACCGCCGCCTGGACCTTTGCCGGCTCGTGGGATCCCGAACGGACGGATCGACCGGTCATCAAGAAGATCGCCTGGGGCGACCGCCGCGCCGAAGTGACCTTCAGCGAAAGCGTTTCGGTCCGGGGCACGCCTCATCTCGTGTTGAGCGGCGGCCGGACGCTGGTGCCCTACGCTTCGGGCAGTGGCACGGAAACACTCGTGTTTGCCGGTCCCGTGGGCATCGACCGCCACGTTGAGAAACTCGACCCCGCAGGCGGCATCATCTTTGCCACCCAGGCCACGACCGCGTCCCGCGTCGCCGATCTTTCACTCCCATGAACCAATCCCGTGCAATCCAACTCATCGGGTGTGGGTTCGTCACGACTCTGGTTTGCCCAACCCTCGGTCGCATGTGATCCTCGACCATTGCTCCGCCTCGTGGTCGACTTGGAGTTGAAGTCACTGCTTAATCGCCCGGTCTTGTCGGTCCCAGCCTGCCCGAGCGTGATGTTGTCGGTGTGGGTGGTGTGATTTCCGTCCGGCCGGGGCGGGAGACGCCCAGTCAACAGGCCGTTGATGCCGCGGTTCGACAGGATGTCGGAAAAACGCTCCGGCGTCATGCCCGGTTCTCCGAGCCTGGCGGGCATGCGATGAACCCGGCCGGCCGCGCCATCTGCGGGCGCCGCCGGTTCACGGCGCCACGTAGATGCCCCCCCCTTGTTCGCGGAACTTCTCCGCCTGTTCCTTCAACCCGGCCTCGAGCGCCTGCTGCGTGTCGAGATGATGTTCCTCGGCATAGCGGCGCACGTCCTCGGTGATGCGCATCGAACAGAACTGCGGTCCGCACATCGAACAGAAGTGCGCGGTCTTGGCGCTTTCAGCGGGCAGCGTCGCATCGTGAAACTCGCGCGCCTTCTCCGGATCGAGGGCGAGGTTGAACTGGTCCTCCCAGCGAAACTCGAAGCGCGCCTTGGACAGCGCGTTGTCGCGATATTGCGCGGCCGGATGGCCCTTGGCCAGATCGGCGGCGTGCGCGGCGATCTTGTAGGCGATCACCCCGGCGCGCACGTCGTCCTTGTCCGGCAGGCCCAGGTGTTCCTTGGGCGTGACGTAACAGAGCATGGCGGTGCCATGCCAGCCGATCATGGTCGCGCCGATCGCGCTGGTGATGTGGTCGTAGCCCGGCGCAATGTCCGTCGTGAGCGGACCGAGCGTGTAGAACGGCGCCTCGTGACACCACTCCAGCTGCTTGTCCATGTTCTCCGGGATCAGGTGCATCGGCACGTGACCCGGACCCTCGCACATGACCTGCACGCCGTGCGCCCACGCGCGTTGCGTCAGTTCGCCCTGCGTCTTGAGTTCGCCGAACTGGGCCTCGTCGTTCGCATCCGCCAGCGAACCCGGGCGCAGGCCGTCGCCGATCGAGAACGAAACATCATACGCCGCCATGATGGCGCAGATGTCGTCCCAGCGCGTGTAGAGAAAGTTCTCCTGGTGGTGGGAGAGACACCACTTCGCGAGGATTGAACCACCGCGGCTGACGATGCCGGTCATGCGGCGGGCCGTGAGCGGGATGTAGCGCAACAGGACGCCCGGCGTGGATCGTGAAGTAATCGACTCCCTGCTCGGCCTGCTCGATCAACGTGTCGCGGAAGATCTCCCACGTGAGTTCCTCGGGCCGGCCGTTCACCTTCTCGAGCGCCTGGTAGATCGGCACCGTGCCGACGGGAACCGGACAATTGCGCAGGATCCACTCGCGCGTCTGGTGGATGTTCTTGCCGGTCGACAGATCCATCAGCGTGTCACCGCCCCACTTCACCGACCAGCGCATCTTCTCGACCTCCTCGTCGATGGAGGAAGCCACCGCGGAGTTGCCGATGTTGGTGTTGATCTTCACCAGGAAATTGCGGCCGATGATCATCGGCTCCAGTTCGGGATGATTGATGTTCGCCGGAATGATCGCCCGGCCGCGGGCGATCTCGTCACGCACGAACTCCGGCGTGATCTCGCGTGGGATTGCGGCACCGAACGACTGCCCCGCGTGCTGGCGCCAGAGCGAATTGCGCGGCCCGGTTTCCGTCATTTCCAGCAGGTCGCGCGCGCGCTGCAGCTTGGTGTTCTCGCGAATCGCGACGAATTCCATCTCCGGCGTGACCATGCCGCGCCGGGCATAGGCCAGTTGGGTGACCGCCTGGCCGGCCCGGGCGCGCAGCACGGGACGGCTGTGCCGGTCGAAGAACTTGATCGGATTGCGCGCGCCGTCCCGCTCCGCCTGGGCGCGGTGGGTTTCCGAGAGGTAGCCGTCATCGAGCGGGTCGACCGCGCGGCCCGCGGTTTCCTCGACATCGCCGCGCTCCCGAATCCAGCCCGCGCGAAGGAGCGGCAGACCGCGGGTGGCGTCCCGGTGAAAGCCGGCCTCGCCCCAGGGGCCGGACGTGTCATAGACGCGTACCGGCTCATTGGACACCTCGGTGCCGTTGGGCAGGCGCGTTGGCGACAGGTTGATCTCGCGCATGGGCACCTGCACGTCGGGGCGCGAGCCGGCGACATAGACACGGCGCGACGCGGGGAACAACGTGTGCTCGGAAGCCGAGGCGGGCGAGGGGGAGGCGGAAGCGGAGGACATGGCGGTGAAGTTCGGAAGTTGGATCGGCGGCGGCGCAGCGCCGGCGAAACCGAACCCGTCCCGCGGTCGCGGTGGTGGGCTCGTTGATCCCTCCGGCGGATGAGACGCATCAGGTTCCAAGGTTTCGGGGCGGGAGTGACCGCGCACCCATCTCAGCCCGGCGCCCCGGGCTCACCTCAACGAGACGCGGCGAACATGCGCGCTTTGCCCGGCCGGGCAAACGGAATGTGGTCCAGGCGACCAGACGGGCAAGGCAGTGTCGGGCTCGGGACGTAACGGAGGGAAGACTTCCGGGTCGTCCGCGGTCGACACGGAAGTGGACCGTCCAGAATGAACAGCCCTGGCCTGGCGGGATTCCGCGACTTCGCGTTGGTCGGAGCGGGAAAGCGGCGCAGAGCGTCGCACTCCCGGACGCCGGCGGCGATCGGCGGACGCCTTTCGCAACTCCGCCAGCACTTGGAGTGCGGCGCTCTGCGCGGCTTTCCCTCGGAGCGGAACCATGCTCGTGATTGGCGCCGTAACGCCACTGCGCTCGGGCATTGCGCAATTCGCGGGCCCCACTCCATCCTCCGCGCGCCGTGACGGTTCTCAATACCCTCCTGCCGGTCTTTTTGATCATCGGGCTGGGCGCGGTCCTGACGGCCAGCGGCTGGCTCGCCACCGAGTTTCTGCAGGGCCTCAACCGGCTGGTCTACTGGATCGCGCTGCCATGCCTGCTGTTCGTCAGCGTCGGTCAGGCGCAGGAGCTCACGGTGCGGCCGCTGTGGATCTTTGGCGTGTCGCTCGCCGCCACCGTCGTGGCTGGAGTGACCGCGTGGATTGCGGCGCGTCTGCTGCATTTGCCCCGGGCGGCGATCGGCACGTTCGTGCAGGGCGCCTTTCGGGGGAACCTGTCGCTGCTGGCCCTGCCGGTATCGGTCTATGCGTTTGGGACGGCAGTGCTGCCGGTCGTTGCGCTCGCGATCGCACCGTTGATGGTTCTCTACAACGTTTTCGCCGCCGCCGTGCTTCTCGCGAGTCAGGACGGTCCCGATCGCACGACAATCCGCGCCTTTGTGCGCCGCCTCGCGCTGCATCCACTGGTGCTCGCGATCCTCGCCGGCCTCGTGGCCGATCTCCTCGCGGCAAAAACCGGACTGCAAGCGCCGGCGTTTCTGATCACCACCATCCACACGATCGGCGAGCTCGCCATCCCGCTCGCACTGCTCGGCATCGGCGGCACGCTTGTGCTCAGCCCCGTGCGCCGTCATGCGCTGCCTGCGACCGTGGCGTCCCTGATCAAGGTCGCCGTGACACCGCTCGTCGGGATCGCCCTCGCCCGGGCCTGCGGACTGGCCGTGGCCGACGTGCGCATCGTCGGCGTCATGCTCGCCGCGCCCACCGCTGCCGCCTCGTTCGTCATGGCCGCGCAAATGAAGGGCGACGCCGGCCTCGCCTCCAGCATGGTCGTGTTCACCACCCTCCTGTCCGCAGCCTCGCTGGGCCTTGTGCTGGCGGTGCTGTAATACGACGCCGCTCACGTTTCCCGCAGGGACGAAAAAACGGAGTCTCTCCCGCAGGCGCGTGAACACCCATCTCAAGACAAACGTCCCGCCATCCGGAAAAACGTCCGGTCCGGTCTCCGACAAAAAAAGTGGCGGCCGCCACTTTTTTTGTCGCGAACGAGTATCCGCGGGTGCGCTGGGCCCGGAGGGGAACCGCCGCGGCCCTCGGCGGTTTGCGAGCGAGATTCATCGATGCCTCGCGATTGCGTGGGGTGTGGCGAGAACATGGCCGCCTCGTATGCTCGCGCATGTCTCGATTTCGTTCGGGGACACCCGCGGCCTGGGGGCGACCGATCGTTTTCCGTTCGCGGTCCTGCCGCAGAGCGGATTCGGCATTGACGCCGCAGGAGAGCGTCGGGCCATGCTATCCAGGTGGGACCGCGCAAGCTTCTGCTTTGGGACATCGATGGCACGTTGATGCTGGGGGACCGCGCCGGGGAACGCGCGCTCGTCGTGGCGATGCGGAACGTTTTTGGGGTCGAGGGCAACCTGGCCACCGTCGAAGTCGCCGGCCGGACGGACCGGCTGATCGCCGACGATCTCCTGCGCGCCCATGGCATCGAACCGACGCCGAAGACCATCCACGATTTCCTCGAGGGTTATGTTGCCGCGCTGCCGCTGGAACTTGGGCGGGGACGGCCGCGGTTGTTACCCGGCATCCTGCAAATTCTCGCGACGGTGGCCGCCCGTCCGGATCTCGCCCAGGGATTGCTCACCGGCAATCTCTCCCGTGGTGCGCACGTCAAGCTCTCGCACTTCGACGTGTGGCGGTACTTTCCGTTTGGCGCGTTCGCCGAGGACGCGGTGCAACGAAACGAACTTGGGCCGCACGCGCTCCGGCGTGCCGGTGCGCATCACGCGACTGAATTCGATCCCCACCACACCTTCATCATCGGCGACACGCCGCACGACGTGGCCTGCGGACAGGCCGTCGGCGCGGCCACCATCGCGGTGGCCACCGGCCGCTACACGATGCAGGAACTTGCCGCCTGCGGGCCCACGCTCGCACTGCCTGACTTGAATGACGTTGCCGGCTTCATGGCCTTCATCGACGCGCATCCGCCGGTAACGACCGCGTGATCCGCATGGCGGGTGTTTCGCGCCACTCCTGCAATCCTCCACCGGACGTCCCTGGCGCATAATGGGGTTACGACCGTGACCGTGGGAAGGCATCCGTATTCCGGCAATCCGGGTTTGCCCTGAACCCGCCGCGCGCCACGCTCCGCAATCTCCCAACCAAACCGACATGTCCGATCCCAAGCCAGGCGTTGCCATCGCGTCCGATCACGCGGGTTTTCGTTACAAGCAGGCGATCATCGCCCACCTGCAGATGCAGGGTTACACCGTGCGGGACTTCGGAACGCACAGCACCGACGCTTCCGACTACCCGCTGTTCATTCGCCCGTGCGCGGAGGCGGTTGCGCGCGGCGAATACGAGCGTGGCATCGTGCTCGGCGGATCCGGCAACGGCGAGGCCATCGTCGCCAACAAGGTGCGCGGCGTGCGTTGTGCCCTCGTCTTCAGCGAGGACACCGCGCGCTGGGGTCGCGAACACAACAACGCGAACTGCATCGCCATCGGCGAACGCACGATCCCCGAGGCGCTTGCTCTCAAGCTCGTGGATATCTTCCTCACCACTCCCTTCGCCGCCGGCGGCCGCCACGAACGGCGCGTGAATCTGATCGAGCCCTGACGGTAGCCATTCGAGCAAACCGCTGGGGCCCGTCGTCGGCCGGCCACATCGCGTGTTCCGGAAGGCGCCAAAGGACCGTGCCCGGTGCACCGACCGCAGGGCCGCGCCTTAAGCGAATTCGCGGGTTTCCCGAACGGGCGGGGTGGCTATACTGACGGCACCTCGCGCCATGAAAATCACGTACCTCGCTCATTCCGCGGTGATGATCGCAACCCGTTCCCACCGCTTGTTGATCGATCCGTTCCTCACCGGCAATCCGCTGGCGACGATGCGAGCGGACGACGTCGCGTGCGACTTCATCCTGCTCACGCATGGCCACGATGATCACGTCGGCGATGCGCCCGCGCTCGCCCGACGCTGCGATGCGACAATCATCGGGAACTTCGAGATCGCCTGTTATTTCGAGGAGCAGGGGCTGAAGACGCACGGCATGGCCCAGGGCGGAGCACACACGTTCCCGTTCGGGCGGGTGAAACTGGTGCCCGCGATCCACAGTTCGAGTCTGGCGGGACCGGAAGGCAAACCGATCTACCTCGGCAATCCCGCCGGCCTGGTGCTCACGCTCGAGGACAAACACATCTACCACGCGGGAGACACCGCGTTGTTCAGCGACATGACCCTGATCAGCCGGCGGACACCGTTGGACGTCGCATTTCTGCCGATCGGCGACAACTTCACCATGGGCATCGAGGACGCGGTCGAGGCCGTGAAGCTGCTGCAACCACGGCGTGTCGTACCGATTCACTTCAACACGTGGGACGTCATCCGGGTCGACCCGCAGGAATTCGCCGCGCGCGTGCGCGCTGAAACCGACGCGGAACCGGTCGTGCTCGCACCGGGCGCGTCGTTCGAAACCTAGCCGGGAGCCCGGCCGTGTCCCGCACGCGGCACGCGGTTTTTCCTCGTCGGTGCCGGGCGCCCGCCGTTTGCTCGCGGGCGAACTCCGTCATGCCGTTTCCCGAGCTGCCTGAGCACCTGCGCCGCCGCGACCTCCGGGCGGGCGATCTTACCGCGACGACCGCGACTTTGCTCACCTGTTACGGGTGGATGCACCTGTCGCGCCATGCCGACAATCGCCTGCTCGAACTGTTTCGGCAGGGCATCGTCAAGGGCACCATGACCGGCGGTCAGGGCAACGAGGGTTTGAGCGTGCCGCTCGCGCTGCTGCTCGACAAGCAAACGGACGTCGTCTCGTGGACACATCGTGACCTCGGTTCGCACCTGATCTGGAGCGGTCACCTCGTCGAGCACCTCTGCCAGTATCTCGCGAATGCCGCCAGTCCCACCAAGGCACGCGAGGGGAATGTGCACCATGGTGATCCCGCGAATCGCAGTTTCCCGATGATCAGCCATCTGGGCGCGATGCTGTCAAACGTGCTCGGCGGGACCGAGGCGCAACGGCGGCAGGGGCGGCTTGCGGTCGGCGTGGCGCTGTTTGGCGACGGCGGCAGCAGCACGGGCGACGTCCATGAAACACTCAACCTCGCCAGCGTGCTCAACGTGCCGGTCGTGTTCGTGATCGAAAACAACCAGTACGCCTATTCGACGCCAACCTGCGAGCAATACCACGGCGATTCGCTGGTCCCGCGCGCCGCGGGCTACGGCATCCCCGGCATCACCCTGGAAACGAACGACACCTCCCGGACACTACGGGTGCTGGCCGACGCGATCGGCCAGGCACGCCGCACCTGCCGGCCCGCACTGATCGAAGCCAGGGTGCTGCGACTGCGCGGGCACGCCGCCTACGACACCTGCGACTACCTCCCGCCGGGGCAACTGGAGGCGTGGACGAAAATCGATGCGCTCCCGGCGTTGCGAGCCCGCCTGGTCGATGCCGGCCAACGGGCGGCCGTGGAGTCGCTCGAGGCGGCCAACCAGCAGTTCTTCGAGACGTCGCTCAATGTCGCGATGACGTTTCCCCCGCCCCAGGCGGCGGTGCAGCTCGAGGATGTCCTCGCCCCGACCCGGCAGGAGCTGGCATGGGAGCCGACGCCGGCGACGGAAACCGTCACCATGGCGCAGGCGTTACAGCGCGCGCATCGCAAGATCCTGAGCGAGCGACCGGAGTCGCTCGTGCTCGGCCAGGACATCGCGACCTACGGCGGCGCATTCAAAGTCACGGAAAAACTGCTCGCGGAATTTGGCCGCCCCCGGGTCATGAACACGCCGTTGGCCGAGTCCGCCACGGTCGGCTTCGCCACCGGGCTCGCCCTGCTGGGGCTGCGGCCGATCGTCGAGTTTCAGTTCGCCGACTTCGCCACCGAGGCATCGACGCAGATCATGCTCAACGCCGCGACCTACCACTTCCGGTCCGGCGCCAAAGTTCCGCTCGTGTTGCGTCTCCCCTGCGGCGGCGGGCTCACCCTCGGCTCCTTCCATTCGCAGGACCTCGAAACCATCTACGCGCACACGCCCGGCCTGAAGGTGCTCTACCCGAGCACGCCCCAGGACGCGTTCAATGCCCTGCTTGCCGCCTATGAGGACGACAATCCCGTGCTGGTTTTCGAGCACAAGCGTCTCTATCGCCTGCTCAAGGGTGAGATCAGCTTCGATGCCGACTATCGCTCGATCTGGCATCCGCGGCGCGTTCGCGAAGGCGAACACGCCACGCTCGTGAGCTACGGCGAAATGGTCCATCTCACCGCCGAGGCCGCGGACTACGTGGCCCGCGAGTATGGGTACACGTGCGACGTGTGGGACCTGCGCGCGCTCGCGCCGCTGGACCTCGATCCGATCCGCGCCTCGCTTGCGCACACCCACCGGATCGGCGTCGTGCACGAAGCGCGCCGGACCTGCGGCCTCGGCGCGGAAATCATCGCCCGCCTCGTCGGCGAGCAGTTTCACGAACTCGATGGGCCTCCGTTGCGCATCGCCTCCGCCGATACACCCGTGCCGTTCGCACCCGAACTCGAGGCGGTCTATCGCCCGACACGCGACAGCATCAGCGATTCGCTGATTCGCTGGTTCGAATGAACGCCGACCCGTCCACTGCCGGTTCCCGGCCAGCGGCGCCTGCCGAGGTCGCCCGCGCGCGGTGGGCGCGCGTGCGGCTGTTTGCGATGGACGTCGACGGCATTCTTACCGACGGCACGGTGTTCGTTTCATCCGACGGCTCCGAAACCAAGCAGTTCTCCGTGCTCGACGGTCTCGGGCTGAAGCGCGCGCACGCCGCCGGCGTCGTGCTCGCCTGGATTTCCGGCCGCCAATCCGGCGCGACCACGCGACGGGCCGCCGAACTCGGCATCCCCCACCTCATCCAGGGCCGGCAGGACAAGGCCACCGCGCTCGAGGAACTCGCCGCCCGCCTTGGCGTCCCCCTGGCGGACGTGGCCTACATGGGGGACGACGACATCGACGCACCGGCGTTGCGCATCGCCGGCATCGGCATCACGGTGCCGACGGCCATGCCGGCCGCGCAAATGGGCGCGACCTGCGTGACGCAACACTCGGCCGGGCGCGGCGCGGTGCGCGAAATCTGCGATCAACTCGTCGCCGCCCGTTCGCCCGCTCCGCCATCCCCGGCCCCATGAAACTTCGCCACTGGACCTCTCTCACCCTCGGGTGGCTTGCCACCGGCTTGTTCGCCCAACCGGTGTCGGATTCCCCGCTGCGCAATTTCCGGCTCCCGGTTTTCAACGAACAGGGGCACCGCGTCCTCGACCTGAGCAGTGCCGCCGTGCGGATGGTCTCGGAGAGGCCGATCCGTCTCGAGATGACCACCGTGCACGTGAGCATGCTGGCCCCGGATGGCTCCGGCACCCTCGAGGGCGAATTGTTCGCGCCGGTCGCCGTCTACGACCAGGCGGCGCAAACCGTTTCCGGAACCGGTGAACTGCACGTGATCTACCATGGCGCGGACTTGTTCGGCAACGACTGGACCTACCACGCCGACACAAAAAGCATCGTGATCGAACACGACGTCGTCGTAACCTTCGCCGGCGAGTTGGGAAACCTCCTGCAATGAGCACCCTCCGACGGAATTGCATTCCTCCCTTCCGGCGCTGGGCGTTCCGGTGCGCCGGGCTGGCGTCGTGCGCGCTCGCGGTTCACCTGCCCGCGTTGCGTGCCCAAACATCCGCGACGGAATCGCAGAAGACGATTGTGAAGGCCGACCGCCTCGAGGCCACCAACAGCGGCGTGGAGGGCCACTACGTGTTCATCGGGCACGTGCGCATCACGGGCACCAATCTCGAGATCAACTGCGACCGCCTCGAGATCTTCTCGGTCAGCAAACCCAACACGAAGAACGAGGGCACGGTGCCGGAAGCCGGGAACATCCGGCGCATGCTGGCCACCGGCCACGTTACGATCGCGCAGGAAGGCCGCGAGGCGGCCTGTGGCGTGGCGGAGGTGCTGCCACCGGACGACAAAATCATCCTGACCGAACAACCCGTGGTCACCGACACCGCCACGGGCGTGACGATGAAGGGCACACGGATGACCGGTTACCGCGGCCAGCGTTCACTCGAGGTCGAGAATCCCGAAGTCGTGGGACCGGCCCTGCCAAATCTGGGCTTCCCCACCACCGAAACCCCCGGCGCGAAACCACCGGCGACGCCTCCCACCCGCGCCGGCGCCCTGAAATTCGTCCGCCCGTGAACTCGCCCTCCGGTCCCGCCACGGCATCCCAGACGACCCGGCCCGCATCGGCGCGCCCGGCGGATCCCGGGCGCGGCCCCGGCAGTGGCATTCGCACGCACAAGTTGAGCAAGAACTACGGCCGCCGGCGCGTCGTGAAGGGGGTGGATCTTGCGGTCAACGCCGGCGAGGTCGTCGGGTTGCTCGGCCCGAACGGCGCGGGCAAGACGACGACCTTCTACATGATCGTCGGGTTGGTGCCCGCGACGGATGGCCAGGTGCTGCTTGACGAGCAACCGGTCACGAAACTGCGGATGCACGAACGCGCCCGCCGCGGTCTCGGTTACCTCCCGCAGGAGGCCAGCGTGTTTCGGAAGCTTTCGGTCGAGGAAAACGTGCGGGCCGTCGCGGAAACACTCGCGCTCGGCCGGCGCGCCCGCACCGAGCTTGTCGCCGCACAACTCGACGAGCTGGGCCTCACCCATCTCGCGAAACAAAAGGCCTACACCTTGAGCGGCGGGGAGCGGCGGCGGCTCGAAATCGCGCGCGCGCTCGCCACGAGTCCGCGTTTTCTCCTGCTCGACGAGCCGTTCAGCGGCGTCGATCCGATCTCGGTTGCGGAAGTGCAGCGCATCGTCCTTTCGCTCAAGGCCCGCGGCATCGGCATCCTCATCACCGACCACAACGTGCGCGAGACCCTGCGCATCGTCGACCGCGCCTACCTCATCCATGAGGGCGCCGTGCTATCACAGGGCACGAGCGCATTCCTCATCAATGATCCCCAAAGCCGTAAATTCTACCTCGGCGAGAACTTCAACTTGTAGATTCACCCTTGCCCGCCTGTAGGGCTGGCCCTCTGGGCACGCCGCCTTCGCGGGCGCCGGGCGTGGCCCGGAGAGGGCCCGCCCGACAAAACCCCCTCACCCCCTCTCCTGCCATGGCCACTGCCGCGAAGCCCCGCCAGCCGGCGGGCATCACCGTCGAGCACTTTTTCAACACCTACCGCGACAAGCTGAAGCTCGAGCTGCTCGCGGGCAAACGCGGCCTGCCCCGCGTCATCCGTGAGGGCAGCATCAACCGTCCGTCGCTCGCGCTGACCGGGTTCTTCAAGTATTTTGCGAACAAACGCGTCCAGGTGCTGGGTGCGGCGGAGGTGACGTTCCTGAAGACCCTCACCGAGGACCGACAGCGCGAGGTGTTCGCGGAACTCGCGAAGCGCGGCATCCCCTGCCTCGTCCTCTCGCGCAATTACCATCCCACGCGTCCGATGCGCGAGATGGCCGAGCATGCGCGCCTGGCCCTGTTCCGGACGCCGATGATCACGATGAACTTCATCAACGCGGCCACGTTGTGCATCGACAACGAATTCGCCCCCGTGACGACCGAGCATGGGACCATGATGGACATCAAAGGCATTGGCGTGCTCATCCGCGGCGACAGTGGCGTCGGCAAGAGCGAGTGCGCCCTGGCATTGATCGAGCGCGGGCATTCACTCGTGGCCGACGACCTCACGCGCATCCGGCTCGTCGACGAGCGGGAGTTGATGGCCTCCAGTCTCGAACTCAACCGCGGTCACATGGAGTGTCGCGGGCTGGGCATCCTCAACATCGCGGAAATGTTCGGCGTGCGTTCCGTGCGCCGGGAGAAGCGCATCGACATGGTGGTGTCGCTGCGCGAATTCACCTCCGAAACCGACGAGGATCGCACCGGCCTCGAGCAGGGCACGTTCGACATCCTGCGCATGCGACTGCCGCACATTGAACTCTTCGTGCGCCCGGGGCGTGACATGGCCCGGCTGGTGGAAGTGGCGGCGCTCGTGCAGGCGCTCAAATTCATGGGCCACGATCCCGCGAAGGAATTCAACGACCGTCTCATCGCCTACATGGCCGAACAGCAAGGCGGCATTCCGTGATCGAAAACGCGCGCGTGCTGCGCATGCGCAGCTTCCGGACGAAAAAAAAATTCTGGATTTGGGTTTGTTTTTCGATCGCGAATCTGGCCGTCGAGCACGCGGCACGCACCTCGCGCGAACCGCCCGCGCGGTGTTTTCACTCGTGAAACTGCGAACCCGGTTCGACGCATTTTCTGGCAACAAAAAAGTTCCGAAGTTTTGCGCAGGACGATGTGAACAACATGCGGAAAAGTTCGCCTTGAAAAGGCCCGTTGCATAATCGTTACTCAGCCTCCCGTTCGTTCCTCCCGGCTTCACCGGAACCCGTTCTTTGCTGCCCCTCGTCGATTGCTCTTCCGCCCGCCTCGGATCGTCAGATCATCCGCCTCTCAGTCAGGTCCTTCCGCCGCCGATTCCCTGCCGGTTGCACCTCTTGCCTGATGTCGCTTAATTTTCCTCCCTTGCGCGGGCCCGATTCTCCGGGCTTCGACCGCAGCAAAGCTACGCTTTCGCGTGGACTGTGAATAACCGACGGAATTTCGCCGCCCTCGATGCCCGCCTCCGCCGTCACTTCACAGACTTGGGACCGCGTCAAAGCCGACCTCGGCACGTCCCTTCCCGCCGACATTTACGAGATGTGCTTTCGCGCCGTCACGTTTCGCAAGGTCGATGGCGAGACGGTGACGCTCGGTGCGCCGAACGATTTCGCTGCAATCTGGATCAACGACAACTACCTCGACCTGATCACCCAGAAATTGCGGCACACGACCGGCCGCGCCTGGAAGGTGGCGATCGAGTCCGACGGCCGCACGACGACGCCCGTGCCGGAGAAGAGCGGCGAAGGGCCAGGGACGGTTCGTCCGAAGGCTGCTCCCACCCGCCGGCCCAAGCCCGACGAACGCGGCATCGGTCTGTCGTCGCTCAACCCGCGCAACACCTTCGAGAATTTCGTCGTCGGCCCCAACAGCCAGCTCGCCCACGCCACCGCGCTCGCCGTCGCGCAGGCGCCGTCGCGCGCCTACAATCCCTTGTTCCTCTACGGCTCGACCGGCCTGGGCAAGACGCACCTCATGCACGCCGTCGGCCATCACATCGCGCGCACCAACGCCGACGCCCGCATCGCCTACCTTTCGACGGAGAAGTTCACCAACGAATTCATCCAGGCGATCCAGGAGAACACCCTCACGAAGTTTCGCCAGCGCTACCGGCACGTCGACGTGCTGTTGCTCGATGATGTGCAGTTCCTTGGCGGCAAGGAGCGCAGCCAGGAGGAGTTTTTTCACACCTTCAACGATCTCCACAACTCCGGGAAGCAGATCCTGCTCTCGAGTGACTGTCCGGCGGCGGAGATCGCCCGGCTCGAGAGCCGGCTGGTCTCGCGTTTCCAGTGGGGCATGTCGGTCGACATCCAGCCGCCGGATTTCGAGACCCGGCTTGCGATCCTTCGCTCCAAGGCCGTCAATCTCAAGATCGAGCTGCCGCCCGACGTGCTCGAGTTCATCGCCGAGCACATCGTGCGCAACATCCGCCGCCTCGAGGGCGCGCTGCTCAAGGTCGCCAGCTATGCCGCCCTTTCGCACGTGACCGTCAACATCGAGGCCGTCGAGAAGCTGCTCGCCGACGTGTTGCAGGAGGAAGCACAGCGCCTGATCACGATCGAAGGCATCCAGAAGCGCGTCGCGGACTTCTATCAGCTGCGCCATTCCGACATGGTCAGCCGTCGTCGCCCGGCCAATATCGCCACCGCACGCCAGGTCGCGATGTATCTCAGCCGCGTCCTCACCCGCCATTCCCTGCAGGAGATCGGCGAAGGCTTTGGCGGGCGGGACCACGGCACGGTCATCCACGCCTGCAAGACGGTCGAGAACCTGATGGATCAGGACGCCTCGGTCCGGCACAACGTGGATTTCCTGCGCACCCAGCTCTCGCGCTAGCCTGAAAATTTCACAGTCCGGGGGAAACCGGGCCACGTTGTCGTTACACTCCAACGCAGCTACCGGGTGCGTTGTCTCCGTAGCTGCGTTTGAGCTCCGCGAAAACGTGGCCGAACGTGTGAATTTTGCAGGCTAGGCCGTGTACGCGGGCATCGCCAGGTGGCGCCGGCATCCCTGCCTGCATGCGACGCCGAAGCTGGCAGGGATTCCTGCGCTACGTTTCCGGGACGAAGCCGAGAACCGACCAACCCCGTCCCGGCCTTGACGCCGTCGTGATACCCGGGACACTTGCCGCTTTCGTCTGTCGAGCGACGATCCCCATGAAACTCACTCCCGAACAAAAATCCGCGGTCAGTGCCTGGATCGCCTCCGGCGCCTCGATTTCCGACGTGCAGAAACGCCTGCGCGAAGAATTCCAGCTATCGCTCACCTACATGGACACGCGTTTCGTGATCGATGACCTCGGTCTCGACCTCAAGGCACCGCCCCGCAAGCCCGCTGCCCCGCCGCCCAGCGCTGCCGCACCCGTCGCCGCGACCGATGCCAATGCGGAGCTGATCGATGAAGGGCAAGACTACGCGGAAGGCGCTGACGAGCTTGCCGATGAGCTTCCCACCGGCGCGGCACCGGGCACCGCCGACGGCGTCCTCGGTGGGAACTTGAGCATCGAAATCGATCGCGTCACCCGGCCCGGCACGGTGGTCAGCGGCAGCGTGAAATTCAGCGATGGGAACACCGGCAAATGGGCCCTCGATCAGCTCGGCCGTCTGGTGTTCGAGCCGGCGGTCCAGGGCTACCGCCCGAGCCCGGCCGACCTGCAGGCCTTCCAGCGCGAACTCAGTACGCAACTGCAGCGCCACGGTTACTGACGCCGGGACGCCGTGTGGCGAGCTTCCCTGGACGGTGTGACGGTCACTCCCGATCGTGCACATTCGCGACGTTTGCTCTCGATTCGGGGACTCGAAGTGTCAGTCAGGTCCGCACGTCCAGGCAGCCTTACTCCTCGTCGCCCAGGGCGAAGTTGACGCCCTCGATGCCGGCGTGCGCGCATGCATCCATCACGCGAACGACGACCTGCTGCGGAACTGCGTCTGCCGGCGCGATGGTCACGATCGCCTCGACCTTGTTGGCATCGGAACTCTGCTTGAAGCGCGTGAGCATGGCCGTGAGTTCAATCAGGCGCGCCGCGCCGGGGGAATCGTAGCGGTAGTCGTTCACGATCACCTGGCCCGTGGGATCGATCTCGATGATCTGTTCATCAGGCAGGTCGAGCGGTTCGCTTTGCTCTGCCACTCCCGGAAGCTGGAAGGAAATGTCCGCCTCCTGCTTCTCCAATGTCGAGGTGACGATGAAGAAGATCAGCAGCAGAAAGACCACGTCGATCATCGGCGCGATTTGGAACGCCGCCGGCGGCGGGCTTTTCTTTTTGAGTCGGATGGCCATGGGGCGCCGCAGCGGCGAAGTTTCAGGCGTCAATTACCATGCGCCAAGGAAGTCCAGGCGCTTCGCGCCCACCCTTGAAAGTCCGCGCTGATCAACTTGGAACGGGATGGGTGACACTTGTTGCTTACTCGCGCAGCGAGTCCTGGTGCGTGGCATAGATGATCTCATAAGCGCCCGATTCGGCGCAGATCCGCAGGACCTTCTTGATCTGCGCGTAGGTCGCGCGACGATCCGCCCGCACCTGGAAACGCAGGTGCGGATTGCGTGCGAGGGATGAACGCAGCCGGCGGCCGAGTGCGGCGAGATCCGTCGCCTTGCCGCCGATGAAGACCGCGCCGTCCGCCTGCACGGTCAAGGTCGCGCGGCCCGTGAGATCCTCCGGCACCTTGCTTTCCCCCGAGGCCGGCAGGTCGACCGGCGTGCGCTTGTCCGCCTGCGAAAGCGAGCTCACGCACATGAAGAACACCAGCAGCAGGAAGACCATGTCGATCATCGGGGCCATCTGGAAATCCTCGGCCGATAACTCACGACGACGGATGCGCATCGCCCCGGATCGTGGGGGCCGAGCCCGGCGAATGGCAAGTTTCCGCTGAAGGCACGACGCCGGACCAGATGCCGGATCGCGTGTCCGCACGCGACGAAGGTTCACCCAGCCGTATCGATGCCGTTGAACCCGGAGGGGGACCTTGGCTCCGTGCCGCCAGCTCTCGACGAAACGGCCCGGTGGCGAGCTCCCCCCGCCGAGGAACGGAACTGGGTGTCCATGATCGGAACAGCAGTCCAGCGGCATCGCTGCAGCCGCCGCCCTGCCTTGCCTTGCGGACGCACCCCGCGGCGGGTATTCTTGTTGGTTCTGCCATGATGCGTCGCGACTCCAGTCACTTCCAGACGGTCACCTGCCCAAGCTGTTTTCAGACTTTCGAGGTTACCGGACCCGCCCCGGAGGAATGCCCCACGGAGTGGGATTACGACTGCGAGGTATGCTGCCGGCCGATGATCATCGCGTTCGCGTGTGAGGGAGATGACGAGGTCTTCGCGGAAGCCCGCGGGATCAACGAATGAAACCGCCCGACGACATCGCGACGATCCGCGGGGCGCTGGCGGTCATCGTCCTGGTGGCGTTGCTCGCGTGGGAAACCGGGCAGCCGTTCTTCGAGCATTTCAACCGGGGCCGGCCCGGATGGACGCGGCGCGCACGGCATGCCGGGTTGAATCTCGCCCTCGGCGCGCTGAACGCCGGGCTCGTCGCTTTCGTCTTCGTCGGCGCCTGGCTGGGCGTGACGACGTGGGCGGCGCAGATGGGTTGGGGCCTGCTGAACGTCGTCGCGCCGCCCCCCTGGCTGCGCTGGCTGGCGGCAATCGTCCTGCTCGATCTCTGGACCTACACCTGGCACTGGCTCAACCACCGGCTGCCCCTGCTCTGGCGCTTCCACCGGCTGCATCATTCCGATCCACATATGGACGTGACGACGGCGAATCGCTTTCACCTCGTCGAGGTCGCGGCCTCCGGAGTGCTGCGCATCCCGATCCTGGCGCTCATCGGTTGCCGCATGGACGAACTCGCCCTCTACGAGATCCTCTTCTTCGCCTGCGTGCAGTTTCACCACGCCAACATCGCGCTTCCGGCCTCGGTCGATCGCGTGGTGGGCTGGTTTGTCGTCACTCCCTTCGTGCACAAGGTGCACCATTCGATCAAGGCCCGCGAGGCGAACTCGAACTACGGTTCTCTGCTCACCGTCTGGGACCGGCTGTTTCGCACGCTGCAGCTCGCGCCCGATCCACGCGCGATCCGCTTCGGCGTGGACGACCACACCGGTCCCCGCCGCTGACATCAAGATCGGCTCCATCGCCCCCCGGGCGAAAGTTGCCGCCATGGATCAAACGATGATACGTACGTAACACACTTTGATCCATCCGGCGCTCGACTTTCGTATCAACCGTGAGCGTGGAAGACGGCGCGGGCGAGGGAAAGGTCGAGTCGCGGTCGGCTGGGGACAGCCGACCTTACCTCTGCCGGCCGACGCCGGCCGCCGATTGGGCGGGTTCCTGCCCGCCTCGCCTCACCGACGGAATGTCGTGAAGCCTCCGGATCCCTGTCCTTTCCATGCGACGTCCAGGCGGCAAAGCGCACCTTCCGTTCTTGCCAGTATCGTAATGCGATCTTTCGCTCCTTGACCTTGGCGCAGCCCGCCCGGCTGAAATCCTCCAGGAGGTCTCAATCCCATGACGCGCGAACGCATGACGGCGATTCTCTGGGCAGCACTGCTCACCGGAGCGCTGGCCGTCCTCGTCGTGGTCGGGTCGCGCAATCTCTCGCATTTCGACGCCGCGCTGGTCGCCTACACCTTCGCATCGTTGTTCGCCGCCTTCGGCATCACCTACCGCTATTCGATCTGGCTGCAACGTCCGCCCACTGCGCTGTTCTGGAAGCGTGGCTGGCAGGTATTCTTCAAGCGCCGCCATCGCGCGCGCAACGTCGGCACCTGGTTCAAGCGCGTGATCGGCGAATTCGCGCTCAACGATTTCATCTGGAAACGCGACCGGCTGCGCGGGCTCACCCACGGACTGATCATGTGGGGCTGCATCCTCGCCGCGGCCATCACCTTTCCCCTCGTGTTCGGCTGGATCTCGTTCGAATCGCTGCCGGATGAGATCGACATGGTATCGCATCGTGTTCTTCGGCTTTCCGACCGTTCGCTTTTCCCAGCGGTTCGATCATCGGATTCATCATCTTCCACGGTCTCGTGTGGTCGGCGTTTCTCGTGATCGCTGGCGTCATGCTGGCCATGCGGCGGCGGATGCGCGACGAAGGTGCAGTGGCCCTGCAGTTGTTCACGGAGGATTTCCTGCCGCTGCTGCTGCTGTTTGCCGTCAGCATCACGGGGCTGCTCCTGACGGTGAGCTACACCTGGCTCAAGGGTTATGGCTACGAGTTTCTCGCGCTGTTCCATGCCATCACCGTCATCTTCACGTTGCTCTGGCTGCCGTTCGGCAAGTTTTTCCACATCTTCCAACGGCCGGCGCAACTCGGCGTGGAATTCTACAAGGACGTGGCGGCGCGCGAGGAACCGGCCCACTGCCGCCGGTGCGGCCATCCGTTTGCCTCACGCATGCACGTGGAGGATCTCATCCGCGTCGAACACGACCTCGGTTACCGTTACGAAACGGACCGTGCGGACGTGGAACACTACCAATGGATTTGCCCGCCCTGTCGCCGGGCGATGTTCGCGCTCGCCCAGGGCCGGTTGAAAACCGGTGCAGCCGAGCCTGTCACGCGACCACGACCGCCCATGCCGGTCCCTGCCAATCCGGGCATGGGTGAAGGCCCACTCGGCAGCGAAGATCAGGAGAATTTCCATCCCTAACCCTCCTGTCCACGCACCGACCTTCCACCATGGCCACGCTCTCCGCCACCGCTGAACAGATCGTCGAGCAATTCGGTCCGCACCTGTCGCGCACTCGATCGGACCAGATGCCGGCGAACCGGACAAGGTCGTGAAGACGCACTGTTGCTTTTGCGGGCAGCAGTGCGGCATCCAGCTTCTCGTGCGCGACAATCGCGTGACCGGTTTCGAACCGTGGATGGAGTTCCCGTTCAACCGCGGCAAGCTCTGCCCGAAGGGCGTGAAGCGATACCTGCAGGGGGCGCACCCCGACCGGCTGCTGCACGCGTATGAGCGCGATGCGTCCGCGCCGGGTGGCTTCAAGCCGCTCGCCTACCAGGCCGCGATCGCGCGCGTCGCCGCCGCGATCGCGCGGATCCAGGAACAACATGGTCCCGCCGCGATGGCGTGCCTCAGCGGCGCGAGCCTCACGACCGAGAAGTGTTACCTGATGGGCAAGTTCGCCCGCGTCTGCCTGCGCACGGCCAACATTGATTACAACGGCCGCCTCTGCATGGTCAGTGCGGGCGCGGCCAACAAGAAAGCCTTCGGCGTCGATCGCGCGGCCAATCCCTGGAGCGACATCCTTTCGGCCGAAGTCGTCTGGATCAGCGGCGCCAACATTGGCGAGTGCGCGCCGATCACGACCGACTACGTCTGGCAGGCGCGCGAGAACGGCGCCAAAGTGATCGTGGTCGATCCGCGGATCACGCCCATCGCACGCACGTGCGACTTGTTCTTGCCCGTAAAGCCGGGCCGCGATGTCGCGCTGTTTAATGGCATCCTGCATCTGCTGATCGAGCACGACTGGCTCGACCACGAGTTCATCCGCGATCACACGAACGGCTTCGACGAGGTCGCCGCGAGCGTGAAGGAATGGACGCCACGGCGCACCGCCATCGTCACCGGCGTCGCCGAGCGCGGCATCCGTCAGGCGGCGGAATGGTGGGGCACGGCGCGCCGGAGTTTTCTCATGCACGCGCGCGGCATCGAGCATCACAGCCACGGTGTCCAGAATTGCCTCGGCGCAATCAACCTCGTGCTCGCCACCGGGCGGATCGGGCGCGAGGGCTGCGGCTACGCCACGATCACGGGTCAGGCGAATGGCCAGGGCGGTCGCGAGCACGGACAAAAATGCGACCAGCTTCCCGGCATGCGCGACCTCGCGAATCCGGAGCATCGCGCCCACATCGCCGGTGTCTGGGGAGTGGAGCCCGACGATCTTCCCGGGCCCGGTGTCGACGCCTACGAGCTGTTTCGCAAGATCGACCGCGGCGAGATCAAGGGGCTGCTCTCGCTCTGCTTCAACCCGCTCGTTTCGCTGCCGGACAACAATTTCGTCCGCCGCGCCCTGGAGAAACTCGAGTTCTACGTCGCGATCGATTTTTTCCTCAACGAGACCGCCAACTACGCGGACATCATCCTGCCCGGCTCGCTCCAGGAGGAGGACGAGGGCGTCGTCACGACGGCCGAAGGGAGGGTGGTGAAGATCAACCGCGCGGTCGACTGCCCGGGCGAAGCGCGGCGCGACTGGACGATCATCCAGGACATCGCCCGTGCGCTCGGTCGCCCGCACGGCTTCACCTTCGACTCGTCGCGCGCGATCTTCGACGAGCTGCGCGCCGCCTCACGTGGCGGCATGGCGGACTATTCCGGCATCACCTACGAGAAGATCGAAAAGCAGTTCGGCGTCTTCTGGCCCTGTCCCACCGACGACCACCCCGGTACGCCCCGCTTGTTCGAGCCCGGCTCGTGGAACCCCATCGCGCAGGGCAGGGGCCCGTACTACTTCACGGATGGGCGGGCGCGCTTCAACGTGGCGACCTACACGCCGCCGGCCGAGGACATCGATGCGGCGTATCCTCTCATCCTGACGACGGGCCGCGTGGTCAGCCATTTTCTGTCCGGTACACAAACGCGCCGCATCGGGCCATTGGTCGATCACTGTCCCGAGCCATACATCGAAGTGCATCCGCAACTGGCGGAAAAGCTGGGACTCGTGACCGGTGATTGGGCCACCGCCGAAAGCCGGCGCGGCAACTGCACGCTGCAGGTGCACGTCGTGAAGACCATCCGGCCTGACACGATCTTCGTGCCTTACCACTGGGCCGGCCGCAAGAGCATCAACCAGCTCACCATCGCCGCGCAGGATCCGATTTCGAAAATTCCTGAGTACAAAGTCTGCGCGGTCCGCCTGACCAAGGCGGCCGCGCCGCTGGCCGGGGCGGAAACGGCCGCCGCCCCCGGCAGTGCCCGCCAATCCCGCACCTCAAATCCCACCGCCTGATGCCCGTTCCGGCCGCCAACGAATTCTTCATCGACCCGAGCCGGTGCATCGCGTGCAACGCGTGCGTGCTGGCCTGCAGCGAATGCGACACGCACCGCGGCAATTCGATGATCCAGCTCGACGTGATCGACGCTGTCAGATCACCGCAAACCGTGCCGTTGGTCTGCATGCATTGCGACTCGCCCACGTGCGCGGAAGTGTGTCCGGCCGACGCGATCAAGCGCACCGCCGACGGCGTGGTCCAGACCGCGCGCAAGCCGCGCTGCATCGCCTGCAACAACTGCGTCCTGGCCTGCCCATTCGGGATCCCGAAGATGCACACGGACATGCACCTCATGATGAAGTGCGACATGTGCTACGATCGCACCTCCGTCGGCAAGAAGCCGATGTGCGCCACGGTGTGCCCGAGCCAGGCGCTGTATTTTGGCACGCGCGAGGAGGTCGAGCGGTTGCGCCCCCATTCGCGTCCCTTGAACACGTTCAAGTTCGGCCACCAGATCATCACGACCAAGGTCAACATGATGGTGCCGCGCGATACCCCCATCGAACAGCTCGATGTCCTCGACGCGATCTTTGAACCGACGATCGGCGCGCGCATTGAGGACGAGTTGATGCTCGCGCAGATGGAAACCGGAGAACCCGCCGATGAAAATTGAGGATCCCGACAACATCACGGTTGCGCCCGACGGCCGGCCGGGCGCCGAGCAGCCGCTCTGGCGCCGCGACTTCTCGATCGACTGGCCGCAGGACGAACTGCGCTCGCGCCGGCAGTTCATCAACCTGCTCGCGCTCACCAGCCTTGCCTTCGTCGCGGGCCAGGTCTGGATCGCGGGTTTGAGTCTCCTGCGCAAGGCGCGCGGTCGGCCACCGCTGCTCGACGTGGCGGGCATCGACGAAGTCCCGGTCGGCGGTGTGCGTCTCTTTCACTATCCAGGAAAAGGTGACGCGTGTGTGCTGGTGCGCGTGACGTCCGACCGGTTTCTTGCCTACGGACAGAAATGCACGCACCTCTCGTGTCCTGTCATTCCAAAACCGGCCGAGGGCCGCTTCTACTGTCCCTGTCACGAAGGATCGTTTGACCTGAACACCGGCCGTCCGCTGGCCGGGCCGCCGCGGCGCGCGCTGCCCCGGATCACCCTCGAGCTGCGGGCGGGGCGGATCTACGCCACCGGGGTCGAGGAAGGACAGGTATGAGCCGCCCGCAGTCGCATTTCGCACGCAGCCAACGCACGCCGATCGTCCTCGGCGTCCTGTTTCTCGTATTGATTATTGTGATCCTGCAGCTCTGGCTCTTCACGGCGACGATGGAGGCCTATCTTGCCGGTGAATCCTCGATCGTCCTGCCCGCGGCGCTGGCGAGCCTCGCCTGCCTGGGCTTGATCCTCGGTTTGATGCGTTATCTGCGAACTCTCGGCGCGTGAACCACCGCACGCCCATTTCCGGAGCGGCATCGATTGTCGCCGAGCCGACGCCGGCCGCCACATTGGGCGGCCGCTGCCGCGCCGGGATTGAGGCGCTGTATCCCGGCTATTTCGCGTTGGTCATGGCGACCGGCATCGTTTCGCTGGGCGCGCACTTCGAGGGCATGGACCTGATCGCGCGTCTGCTGTTCTGGTTCAACGGCCTCGCCTATGTCGTGCTCTGGCTGCTCACGGTCATCAGACTCCTGCTTTTCCCCCGGCGGTTGCTCGGCGATCTCATCGACTACGCGCGCGGCGTCGCCTTCAACACCATGGTCGCGGGCACGTGTGTTCTCGGTACGCAGTTTGCGATCCTGACCTCGTGGATGGAGATCGCCCAGGATCTTTGGGTGCTCGGCTTCGGACTCTGGCTCGTGCTGAACTACACGTTCTTCACCGCCGCCACGGTGCGGGAACCCAAGCCCTCGCTCGAAAACGGCATCAATGGGGCGTGGCTCATCCTCGTGGTCGGCACGGAGTCCGTGGCGATCCTCGGTACGCTCGTCGCGCCGACCATGCCGGCCGGCGAGATCGTGCAGTTCGCGTCGCTCGCGATGTTTTTCATTGGAGCGATGCTCTACATCGCGCTCATCACGCTGATCCTCTACCGCTGGATGTTCTTCAACATGGCCGCAGCCAAACTCACGCCGCCGTATTGGATCAACATGGGCGCGCTCGCCATCACCACGCTGGCTGGATCGCGCCTCATGCTCGCCGCGGACCATTCGCCGCTGCTGACCGATTACACCGCGTTCCTGAAAGGATTCACGCTCTTCTTCTGGGCGACCGCCACCTGGTGGATTCCACTGCTGACGATCGTGGGCATCTGGCGGCACGTTTACGAACGCGTGCCGCTCACCTACAGTCCGCTCTACTGGTCGCTCGTCTTCCCGCTGGGCATGTACACGGTCGCGACCTTCATGTACGCGCGAGCCAGTGGCGTGGAGTTTCTCGCCGTGATTCCGCACGCGTTCATCTACATCGCACTCGGCGCGTGGCTCGTCACGTTCATTGGCTTGCTCCGTCGTCTCGTCCGCGTGCTGCTTCCTCAATCGCACGCCGTGACTTCGTGACGGACTTGAATGATCGACGTTCGCTCATGCGCGTGACCGTTCTCGATCATCAATGGTGGCCGGCGGGTGAGGCAGCAGCTTCATGATGCGACCCGCTCCCGGCGGCGTCCGCCAGCAACCGTTCGGCAAAATGGATGAACTCAACGTAGGCCGCCACGGCCTCACGGCCCGCCGTCACGTCCTTGGGATCAAATTTCTTCGTGCGCTGCACCTGCGCGAAACGATTTCGCAATCCTTCTTCCACCGCAGCCTGAACGTGATGAACCAATTCGTCGACTTCTCCGTGCTCAAGCGCTCGATCGGCCGCCGCAATCCCCGGATCAACGATCGTGCCGGCGGGTTTCAGTCCGGTGTACGCCACGCCTTCGCCTTCCCGATGAACCCGGACGAGGGTTTCAAAAAAGAAACGGTCGGCTAGGTTCTTCGCCGCGGCATCGTGCTTTCGTACCGCCATGGTCAGCGCGAACGCGTCGCGGATTTCATCTTCGCGATCCGCTTTGATCCACTTCAATACCGGCGTCACATCGCCGGCCCCAAGCGCCAGACGGGCATCCGCGACGACAGGCCCGTCCATGGTGTCACAATGAGCCTCGACCCGCGATACCCAGCCAAGCGCGGCGGCGGCAACGGAGCTGACGAACAATACTCGGGAGACTGGCGTTGGTATCATGATCTTTCCTTTGCTCTGTTATTTGTGAATCTATATTCACCTCCTCGGAAAAAAACTCAGTGCGTCTCGATGGCGGCTGGCAGCATCTTCCAGGCTTCGCGCCCGTGGCGGATCAGATCGAACCCATCACCGGACCAGTGCGCGAGGATCGTCGCCGGCTGGATGATGCCGAGAATGATGACGGTGATCGTCCGAAAGCGCAGTTCCGGGCGGCTGCGCCCCGTCTCCTGACCGTCACGCACGCCGCGTTCAATCTGTGCGAGATGGTGTCCGATCGTGCCCGCGATCTTTTCGCGTCGGGCCGCCGAGCCGCCGCAGACCTCCCCAGAAAATACCACCGAAGGAATCGCCAGGTTTTCATGGATCAGCCTCACGTGCCGCGTCACCAGGCGATGGAGCCGGTCGAGGGGACCGGAACCTACGTCTTTCCCAACCGCATAAACAACTCCGCGCGGAGGTTCGCGTCGGTTTTAAAAGTGCCGTGCATCACATTCACCTTCATGACGGAACTGGTGTCCCGCACTCCGCGGGCCATGGCGCACATGTGTTTCCCATCGATCAACACCGCCGTGCCAAGAGGCTGAACGATCTCTTCCAGGAACTCGGCGATCAAGTGCGCCGTGCGTTCCTGATTCTGCCAGCGACGGGCGAAGTACCCGGCGATGCGCGTGAGTTTGGAGAGGCCCAGGATCTTCTTGTCCGGGACATAGGCGATGGAGATTGTCATCAGGATCGGCAGGAGGTGGTGCTCGCAGAGGCCGACCTCCTCGATCCCCTCGACGATTACCATGTCGTGGCAGACCGCCTGATGGCATTCCGCCTCGAACATCGTCGTCAGCTTTTCGGTTCCCATCCGCGAACCCTCGGTCATTTCAACCAATGCCTTCGCGGCCCGCATCGGCGTATCGCGCATTCCCTCGGAACTCAGGTCGCCGCCAATTTCCGTAATGATCGCGGCATAGTGCTCGGCGATCTTTTCGAGGTCGGGCTCTTTCATCGGGCTTGTGTCACCTGGGATTGTCGCACGCGGACGGACGTCCGTCAATTGACGGCCAGTGCCTGCGAAGGCGCGAAGTCGGCGCTGACAAACCTGCCGGGCGTCAAGCGCGTCGACGTCGCGATGGTGTTCAATCCCCCGTGGACGCCGGAAATGCTCAGCCCGGCGGCCTGCGAGCAACTGGGTTGGGAGCCGACCCCGGAGGCGCGAGGGAACCGCTCAGGCGTCGCCCCGCGCGCTTTCGCGCAGTGCCTTGCCATCCGCGATGGTCACTCTCGGGCCCGCGACCGTGATCACGTCTTTATTGCGCAGCATCTTCGAATCGTTGGCCCCGGAACTGGCCGCGCCCATCGTCGAAGAGGAAACCGATATCTTCCCGGTCATTCGGAACCTCGAAGGCGGCACGGTCGACAAATCAACGGCGCACCCCGCGCTGCGCTCGTCGCTCGCCAAGCTGGAACGCGAGCACGAACACGCCGGCGCCGCGCTCGCTCGTCTTCGCGAGTTAACCAACGACTTCTGTCCACCCGAGTGGGCCTGTAACACGTTCCGCGCGCTTTTCGACAGCCTGGAGCGATTCGAAACGAACATGCACGAACATGTGCACAAGGAAAACAACGTGCTCTTCCCCAAGGCGCTCGCCGTCGCTTGAACCCGGGTGGAATGAGCAATCTTGCCGCCATTCAAGCCCGCGGTTCCGAGCGACACCACGCCTCGTCGCCGGAAAGCCCACCAAAGACGCCCCTGCCGGTCCTCACCTTCCCCCGGTCCCGGGCACGACCGTGGTCGCCGAAGGCGGCTGTCCTGGAGCGAATGGCACCGGTGAAGCTTTTCCTTGTGCGCGGATCTTCTCCGGGTAAACGTGGGCCGACAACCGTCAATGCATCAGGACCGTCAGGAAAAAGAAAGACACGGAATGCCCTCATCCCAACGAGCATTTTCTGTTTGAGCGGGTCCCTTGGCTTTCGTGTCGCCTGAGGTCATTGCGTTCGTCCAAGCTCGATTCAGTTCCCTCTACGCCGGTGTAGCACAGTGGTAGTGCAACGGTTTTGTAAACCGTAGGTCGTCGGTTCGAATCCGACCGCCGGCTCCAGTTTTCCAGACGGTTGCGGCGCGACGGGCCCGACCACGGAAGGCGCATCTGTCGGACCGCACGACCGGCGGCCGGATCCGTCGAGCAAGCAGCAGGAAATCGACCACGTCGCCAGTCTCTACCTACGCAGGGGCATTCCGCCGGCGCGTCGATCCGGCCCTCGCGATCGCCGCCCGCCGGACGGCAAACTGCCGCTCCTCCGCGGGAACCGGCGAAAAACTCCGCATTCCTTGATCTTTATCAAGCCGGCAGGCGAAAAGGCTACTCACGCGCATTGCGACGCTTTATCCCGGTGCCGTTGCCCCGACCTCAACCCGGCTCTCCGACTCGGCCGGTCTCCCCGCTTTCACGCCATGGACTACAAACCCGTACCTCAAAACCCCGCCCCGGACGCCGGGGCCTCCGGCGTTTCCGACGCCCACACGACCAGTTCTCCCCTGCTCGACCAGGCGGTCGCCGGCTGGAATTCCAAACTCACGTCGGCCGTCATGCTCGGACTCACCCTCGAGGCGACAACCGGACTTTGGACGCTGCTCGCACCGTTCTCGGTCACCTCGCAATTGCTGGTCGTTGCGCACGGGGTGGCCGGCGTGCTCCTCCTCGGACCTTATATCGTGTATCAGGTTCGTCACTTCCTGAACTGGCGCGCACAGACGCTTTCCGTGGTGAAGCTGATCGGCTACGCGGCGATGGTCCTTGCACTCACCTGCGTGACGAGCGGCGTGGTGGTTATGTTCGAGGCAGCGTTCGGCCGCCGTCTCTCTTCGTTCTGGGATCAGGTCCACCTCGTGACCGGCCTGGCCGCGGCCGTCCTCATCCTCGTCCATCAAGTCTTCGCCTATTCCCGCCGACGCGAACATCTCAGTCGCATCACCGGTTTCGTCCGGCGACTTCGTCGGAACTGGCTGCGCACCACCGCCGTGGTGGGCGGCGTCTATGTCGCCGTGGGCGTGGGGGCGGTGCTTTTGCCCCGGGTCCGCGTGGACCTGCCGGTGCCGGCCGGTTATTCGCTTCCGGAATACGCGCAGAAGTTCGAGGAGTACCGCGGCAGTCCGTTCGCCCCGACCTACGCCCGCACCGCCAGCGGGCGGATGGTCAACCCGGCCGTGCTGGCGAACTCCGCCTCCTGCGGCACGCAGGGTTGTCACGAGCAGATCCTCGCGGAGTGGGAGCCGAGCGCCCACCGGTTCGCCGCGATGAACCCGCCGTTCCAGGCCGTGCAGAAGAACTTCGCGAAGGATCGCGGGCCGGCCGATACGCGCTTTTGCGCGGGCTGCCACGACCCCATCTCCCTCTTCGCCGGCGCGAAGGACATCCAGAACATGAGCCTCGCCGCTCCCGGCATGCAGGAGGGCAACTCCTGCGTCGTCTGCCATTCGATTTCCCACGTGGACCAGCGGGGCAACGCGGACTATGTGCTCACGCCGCCCACCAAGTATCTCGGCGAGTCCCGCATGGGTTTCGCGAAGTTTGTATCCGACTTCCTGATCCGGGCTTACCCGCGGCAGCATCTCGTGGACTACAACCGCAACCTCCTGCGCACGCCGGAATTTTGCGGCGCCTGCCACAAGCAGTTCATCCCCGAGGCGCTGAACCGCTTCGGCGTCAGCCCGTCGCAGAACCAGTTCGACGAATGGCGCAAGAGCCACTGGTTCGACGAAGCACATCCCGAAAATTCCCTGAGTTGTCGCGACTGCCATATGCGCCTGGTGCCGCATTCCCGTGATCCGGGAGCGGGTGAAGCCGGCGACCTGCGGCGCACCGCCGCCGATGGCGCCCACCGCCACCATGGCATGATCGCGACGAACCTCTTCATGCCCGCCGTGCTCAAGCTCCCGCATTGGCAGGAGCAATACCGCCTCACCGAAGCATGGATCAAGGGCGAGACGGTCCTGCCCGAGATCGCAAACCTCTGGCCGGCCGGACCGGCGGCTTCGCTCGACATCGAGGCGCCCGCGGCCGTCACCCCCGGGCAGGCGATCGAACTCGGCGCCGTGGTCAAGAACCGAAAGGCTGGTCACAACTTCATCACCGGGCCGCTGGACTTCCTGCGCGCGTGGGTGCACCTGCGCGTCCACGACGCGGATGGCAACCTGCTGGCCGAATGGGGGGCGATCGATCCCGTCGCGCGCGACATTCTCGACGAGCCCGGCGTCGTTCACCGGCCCGGCCGGCCCCGCGACCAGGGGACCCTGGTGCTCGAAGGCGTGCCGCTGGACGAAGCCGGCAATGCGATCGTCGGACACGAACTGTGGCGCAAGGCCGGTGGTTTCGGCAGCCGCGTGATCTTCCCGCGCTACGCCGACAAGCAGGTCTACTGGCTCACCATTCCGCCGGAGGCGCATGGCCCGCTGACCGTGACCGCGGATCTCAATTTCCGCCGCTACCGGCAGGACTTCCTGAATCTCGTCGTTCCCGACATGGAACGTGCGAGCGGTGTCTATCAGCCCACGGTGACGATGGATTCTGCGACGCGGGCGATCACGGTGGCTCCCGATTCAGGCGCACCGCCTGTCGCCCGGAACGGCGGGACCGCCCACGCCGTACCTTGACGACTGGTTCCCACCGCCGCCTTTCCCCGCGCCAGCGCATGCTCTGGTGGTGGGGCGTCACGATCACAGCCGGCACGCTTGCGCTTGCCGTGCTCGTCTGGTGGATCGATCGACTGCGCGACACCGATCGCTCCGATGCACGTGTCGACGTGTCGTCGTCTTTCAAGGCGGAGGCCGTGGCTCACGAGACCCCGGTGCGCTTCACCGACGTCACGGTCCCGAGCGGATTGGGAACCCCCGGCCCGCCTCCGCTTCGACACCGGGCCTTGCCCGAAGACAACGGTTCGGGCCTGGCCTGGGGCGACTTCGATGGCGACGGCCGCTTCGACCTCTACCTGATCCGGCATCCCGGCATCGTCCGCGATCCCGGCGAAGCGCCGCGCGGCAATCGGCTGTTTCACAACAACGGCGACGGCACGTTCACGGACGTGACGGAGCACGCCGGCGTCGCCGATCCGGGCGGGTTCGGCATGGGCGCCACCTGGGTCGACTTCGATGCGGATGGTCGACCCGACCTCTACGTCACCAATCGCGGGCCGAACCGTCTGTATAGAAACAACGGCGACGGCACCTTTGTTGACGTCGCCGCGTGTGCCGGCGTCGCGGACCCGGGATGGGGCGCCGGAGTCGCCTGGGGTGACTTCGACCGCGACGGACAGGTCGACCTCTACGTCTGTAACTACGTCAACTACGACTCCGATGGGCAGGAACCCGCGGTAACGGCCGCCAACTCGGGCGAATCCTACGAGGCGCCCTACACGCTCAACCCCAATTCGTACGATCCCCAGCCGAACCGGCTCTTCCGCAACCGGGGCGACGGCACCTTCGAGGACGTCACGGCCCGCTGCGGCGTGGCCGATGCCGACGGGCGCAGCCTGGCCGCCACGTTCGTGGATCTCGACGGGGACGCCTGGCTCGATCTCTTTGTAACCAACGATGTGTCGCGGGATCGTCTCTACCACAACGCCGGCCCGGGCGCCGGCGGGAGCGGCCCGGTGGTGTTCGTCGACTACTCGGCGGTCACGGGCACTGCGGATGCACGCGGCTCGATGGGAATCTCCGTCGGCGAGATTGGCGACCTCGACGGTCACGCCGACGGATTGCCCGACCTGTTCATCACGCACTGGACGACGCAGGAAAACGGCCTTTACCAAAGCCTGGTCGGGGCCGCCGGCAAAATTGAATACCGCGACAAGGCGCGGCCGTTTCGTCTCGGAGAGATCTCGATCGACAACGTGGGCTGGGGTTGCGCGCTGACGGACCTCGACCGCGATGGACGCGTGGACCTCGCCGTCGCGAACGGCAGCACGCTCGAACAGAACGATCACCCGCTGCTGTTGAAGCCCGAACCGATGTTCCTTTTCGTCAACGATGACCACGGATTTCTCGATGTCGCGCCGCTGGCCGGCGCGGCCACCGCCCGCGCCTACAACGCCCGCGGGCTCGCGGTCGCCGACTTCGATGGCGACGGGGATGTCGACATCGCCATCTCGACCAACGAGGGCGAAGTTCGCCTGCTGCGCAACGACACGCGGACCGAAAACCGCGCGCTCGACCTCCGGTTGCGGGGGCCCGCCGCCTCGTGCTTTGGCGCCAGAATCGATGTTTGGGCCGCCGGACGCCGTCAGACGCGTTGGTGGGGCGCCGACGTTTCCTACCTGAGCATGCACGCGCCGCAAATCATCGTCGGACTCGGCAACGCAACGAAGGCGGATCGCGTGAGCGTGCAGTGGGTCGACGGGTCGGTATCCGTCAGCGAAAACGTGCCCGCCGGACTCGTCACCATCGACCATTTGCCTCCCGGACGCGGACGCTGACTTCGGAAACGGACGAATGACGGCTTCCGCCGGGAATGGCCCACCCGGGTCGCGGCGGCGTCAACCCAGGTCGGCGGCCGGTCATCCATGGCTTCGACAATCGATGATCCGTCGGCGACCACGCTCGTGCGACACACGAACGTTCGATGAGAATCTCCGGCTTGAGACAAGGTGGGGTTGCGGTTGTTCTCGGCGAACCGCCCGCACCGTCGGCCTCACAAAGCCGTGGCAGGTCAGCCCCGTAACTGACCTTCGGATGCCGGAGGCGCCTTCTCGACGGAGACGAGGCAGACATCGTCCTCAAAGCTTCCGCCGGCCGATTGCCGGGCCGTATCCACGGTGGCGTTGAGCAGGTCGGCGGTTACGAGATGTGCGGAACCCTCGAGTTGGCGCAGCAAGCGCTCGATCCCATATTCCGCGTTGTCCTTGCACATCACCTCGGTCAGGCCGTCCGTGAACAATAGCAGCAGGTCTGAAGGTTGAACTTCAAACCGGCAGGTGGGGAACGCCTCGTCCTCGAAAAACCCGAGACAGGGGCCCTGCCGATCGTCATAGTGCCTGAGCGGAACGGCCCGGCGGTCACGCCGGTTGAGATGCACGGGACTCGGATGGCCGGCAGAGGAGAATTCGACCACGGGACTGGTGGCGTCCACGACCAGGTAGATACCGGTGCAGAACATGGGGACGTCCACATTCTTGAGCACCCGGAGCAAACCGGCATTCAGTCCGCCGAGGAACTCTCCGGGCTGTCCGGCGCGGCCGCGGAGTTCCTCCCGCATCGTCCGGATGATCGCCGTGACCAGGGCAGCCCGGGGACCGTGACCCATCACGTCGCAGACCAGAATTCCCGCCTTGGTATCGGAGATCGGAATGATCGTGAAGAAATCGCCTCCCACCGCCTGGGCCGGGATGTAGCGGTGATCGAAGCGGAGCCGGCTGGAGCGCGGGTCCACGCCGGGGGGAAAGACGGGATACCGGCGAGGCAACAGCGCCAGCTGGACCTTGCGAGCCATGTCCAGATCCGAGGCCATTTCGCGATTCTTTGCGGCCAGCTCGGTCGACGTCAGCCGGAGCTGGTTTCGCTCCTTTTCCAGCGCCTCCTCGGTCGCCCGGAGTTTCGTGATGTCATGTGAAATGCCGAACGTGCCGATGATGCGGCCCTCCGGGGAGCGCAGCGGCATCTTGGTCGTGAGCGCCCATTGCACCCGCCCATCGGGAAATGTCTCCTTTTCCACCTTGCTAATGCGCGACTCGCGTTCGTCGATCAACCGCTGCTCGTCTTCGAAGGCGGGCCGCGCGTGTTCATCGGTGAAGAAATCGAAGTCCGTCTTCCCGATGATGCCGCTGGCTTCGCGCAGATGAAACAGGTCCGCCATCGCTTGGTTGACCTTGATGAAACGACTCTGGCGATCCTTGAAATAGATCCGTTCCGGCAGGTTCTCGAGCAGGTTGTCGAACAGCATCACGTCCATGCGCGAGCGGTTGCGGCGTTCCTGGACAATCAAGGCACAGCGGAGCGCCTTGGTCAGCCGCGGCGTCGTGAGTTCCGCCTCGGAAAGGCAGTCCCGGGCTCCCAGTTTGACGGCCTTCAAACCAGCTTCCGAGTCGATGCGTTCCACCACGACCACGGGAAGTTCCGGCGCCGCTTTCTGCAGGGCGGTCACCAGCGAAGGGTCTTCGCGCCCGCCAAAATCCAGGGCGAGAAGCACCACTGCGAACTGATCGGCGGTCGCCGCCTGCAGGAGCTCGGGCATGGAACGCACCCGACCGACCGCGAAAGGCGGCTTTCCCCTGTACTGCTGCAGGCTTTCGGTGATGCGAGCAGCCACCGCGTCGTCGGGATGGGCGAGCGCAACGCGGAGGGGCCGCGGGATCTTTTCCGGGGGAGGCGAAGGCATCTAGGGGACGAACGTGTTGCTCACGCTCATCGTCAAGGGTTGGGCAAAGACGAGGAATTCGGTTTTTCTCACGCCGGATTGCCGGTGGAAATTCCCGCTTCTGGCGGCAGAAGCGACCGGCAGGATAGAGGGAAGTCTCACGTTTGCCAAGCAGTTCGAACGGCCCCGCGTGTCCGAGGGCGGTGTGCAACGACTAACGCTCGTGTTCGGCGTGGGCGTGCAATCGTCAGCGAGGTGGTCCCCGCCGGCACTGCTCGCTGCGTCTGTCCACCGGTCGGCCATTGGACGCGAACGTCCGTGATCGGGTCGTCGTCGGGATAACCGAAGAAGCAGGCGGAGCTCGACTGACTGTAGTAGCCGGAGCCGGCATACACTTCGACCGTAGCGACGGAACCGTCGGCCCGGACTGCGGCCACGCGAGCGCCGATTGCTGTCGGGTTGCCGGGAGGCCCGCGCAATTCCAGGCGCAGGGAATGTCGGCCGGACGCGCCCGCGTTGCGAAAGGCCAGCGTGGTGTCGTTGTTGCGGGAGATCAGGAAATCGGGCCAGCCGTCGCGGTCGAGATCGAGCATCGACGAGCGCTTTCGCGTCGCCGGGCACGACGAGGCCGCTCGCGTCCGGTGGCACGATCGCGAAATGTCCGCGGCCGTCGCCGCGCAGCAACTGGCTCAGACCGCCGTCGAAGCGGCCGACGTTGGGGGCCGGGGCGTACAGATTCTGCACCGCGTAGATGTCGGTGTTGCCGTCACCATCGAAATCACCTGCGACGACGCCTTGCAGCGGCGCGACCTGCGCGATGCGTGGCAGCGGTTCGAAACGAAAACGGCCGTCCGGGCTGGCTCAGGAAGACGCCGCTGCGCAGCTCGGTCGCGGCGTACTTCGTGGCAGCGTCGAGTTGGTCCTGCCCGACGAGGTCGGCGAGCGGCGCGCGGGCGTAGGCGTTGGTGTTGGGCGCACGCCGGCGCACGGACGGGATCGCCGCAGAGAAATCGCTGCGACTGCGCCACGGATACAGGACGTCGCCTTCGTAGTAGGCCTCGACGATGTCCGGTGCGCCCCGGCCATTGAAGTCGCCGACGAACATCAACGCGGGATGCGTCGCATCAGCCCGGTATTGCGTGTTGAGCCCGACGTTGCCCGCCACGTAGTCGAGCCGGCCGTCGCCGTTGAAGTCGCCCGCGGCGAGGGACGTCCACCAGCCGGTGCCGGCGGCCGCAAAACCCGCGGCTTCGGTTCGGTCCGTGAACGACTTTCCCGCTTCGTTGTGAAAGTATTTCACCTGACCCCACTCGAGCGCGATGCAGGAGATCCGGCCAGCCGTCGGCGTCGACGTCGGTCGCGAGCGCGGCCGTAACCATCCCGATCTTGTGCAACCCGGGCGCGAGCTGATCGGTGGCGTCTTCGAAATTCCCGCCGCGATTGACGAGCAGGGCGCTTTGCGGCGTGCGCGGGTATTCGCCCGGGGCGACCCGACCGCCGATGAACACGTCGAGCCGGCCATCGTGTTCGAAATCGGCGGCAACGACTGCACCGGCGCTGATCGACAGCGGCGGCAGCATGCCATCCGGTGCGACGCGGAACGCGCCCGTGCCGTCATTAAGCAGGAGCCGGGGTTGGTACGCATCCGAGCCCTCCGGTTCCGCGGCGCCCCCTCGAGTCACGAACAGGTCCTGATGGCCGTCGGCGTTTGCATCCAGGAAAAGGAGCGGTCCGTCGTCGACGGTCGCGTCACTGGCAGGCACGGCCCCGGCCGCGATATCGAAATGCATCGCGCTCGTCGAAGTGAGCACGCGCAGTGGATCGCGGGTGGTGCCGCCGATGCACACGCTTTCGTTCCCCTGGCCGTCGATGTCGGCGACAGCCAGGGCCGGTCCACGACGATTGAAACGGCGGGGCAGCAGTCGTTGATCGAGGAACTCGTCGTACATTTCCTCGTGCGAGGGCCACGCGAGGTTGGCGGTTTCGCTGACGTCGGTGAACTGCGGGGCGGGCGGAGTCTCCGGGGCCGTGGTCGGCCGCGAAGTCGGGGCGGCCGGCTCGGTTATGACGAAGCGTTGATCCGCCGGCAGGTTCGCGAAGGTCTGTTCCTGGCCACTCGGCCATGTGACCTTGAGCTGGTCGATGCGGGCAACGTCCCCGAGACCGAAGTGCAGGACCGGTTCGCTGCTCGCCATGTAGCCACGGGCAAGCGTGAGTTCGCGCACCTGCTCGCCCGTCGCACTCTTTAGCCGCACGACGGCGCCCACGCCGAAGCGGTTCGACCGCGTGCCGCGCAAGGCGACGATCACGCGGTGGCCGGCGTCGCTGTCGTTGCGCAACAGCGTCGGGCCCGCCTGGTAGTTGCTGGTGACGAGATCGAGATCGCCGTCGCCATCGAGGTCGCCGAACGCGGCGGCAAAACTCACGCCCTTGTGGTCGAGCCCCCAGTCGGGAGCGACATTCGTGAAGTGCAGGTCACCGAGGTTGCGCCAGGCGTGGTTCGGTTCGGCAAAGACGGGTTTCGCGCGCACCACCTGCATGCGCATCTGCTCGCTTTGCGCCGCCATGCGCTGGCCGATCAGGTCGGCGTTGTGAATTTCCCGGTACATGCCGGTGGCGACGTAGAGGTCGAGCCGGCCGTCGTTGTCAAGATCCTCCCAGCGCAATGACCAGGTCCAGTCCGTGGCGTCCAGGCCGGCCAGATCCGCGACCTCCAGACAGCGGCCCGTGCCCGTGTTGAGGAAGATGGCGTTGCGCGGGTATTGCGGAACCGTGCTTGAATCGTCCGGCAGGTCCTTCAGCCGCGCACGTGTTTCGGCGAGCGTGCGCTGGTCGCCCTCGTGCGTGGTCGACGCCATGTCGGCGGCCATGAAGTCGATGCGACCGTCGTTGTTGATGTCGCCGAGGTCGGAGCCCATCGAGGAAAACGGCACGTGGGGCACGACGGTGGCGATGACATCCGTGAACGTGCCGTCGCGTTGGTTGCGGTAAAGGGCATCCGGTCCGGCGAAATCGTTGGCGACGTAGAGGTCGGGCCAGCCGTCGTTGTCGTAATCCCACCACATGGCCGAGTTGCCGTGGGTTGGCCCCGGGGCGACGCCGGATTTCTCGCTCACGTTGGTGAAGGTGCCGTCGCCGCTGTTGTGAAAGAGATAGTCGCGCTGGCCTTCCGGGTTCGCCGAGGCGTCGAGCACGTTGGTCTGGATGAACACGTCGAGCCAGCCGTCGCGGTCATAATCGCAAAACGCCGCCATGGCGCAGGCGTCGGTGACATCGAGGCCGGCGGCGTGCGCCATCTCCTTGAACGTGCCGTCACCCTGGTTGACGTAGAGCAGGTTCGGCGCGTTGAACCGACAAACATACAAGTCAAGACGCCCATCGTTGTTCACATCGGCCAACGCTGCGCCCTGTTTCCAAATGCGCGCGGCCGTATCGTTGTCCCCCACCCCGGCCTTGACCGTGACATCCTCGAAGTGCAAGTCACCGAGGTTGCGAAACAGGTGGCAGCTCTCGGTCTTGCTGACGACAAAGATGTCGGGCCGGCCGTCGCCGTCGTAGTCGCCGATCGCCACCCCGGTGCCGATCGCACCGATCTCGAACTCCCGATAGAGCCGGCCCCAGATCGCCGGATCGTCGAACTTGTTTTCCGCGCGCACACCGGTGGCGTCGGGCGCGAGGGCAACGAACATCGTTTGACCGCGGGGGCCCGAGCGCGGGGCGAGCGGTTGCTCGACGAGGCCGGGGACTGGCCGGGAGGCAGGTCGACGGGGCGCGGCGGCACCCGCGAGGAGCGGCGAGGCGAGCAGGCAGGCCGGGACCGTCACGCCCATGGCCGGCGCAGCGGGATCGAGAAGTGGTGTGGCGGCAATTCACTGCACAGATGACGGCGGATAACTGGAACATGCTCATGACCATGCGAGGTCCGACGGCGAGATGCGATTTCCAAATATCAACGGGCGATTTCGGCGGGCGGAATGTCCAGCCCGTTGTGGGCATCGCCTACCGGACGTCCAAGGTGCGACGTGGTTGCTTACGGATGTCGATTTCGTGCCACCCCAACCCGCCGAATAGTTCCCTCCTTCGACGAGGACGATTGCCGAAGCCACTGCACGGCAAGAAGGCGACTGCGGTCGCGTGGGACACGGGCGTGGCTTCATCTCGGTCGTGACTCTCCGCCGACGCGACATGCTGGTCCGGCCTCACGACGACCGGGCCGACCCAGCGGGTGTTGTATTTCTTCTGCCACGTGTCATCGAGCGTCGCTGGTCGCAGTTGACGGCCGTAGGCCTGGTCGTCCATGCCGGCGAAGGGCAGCGGTTCGACGTCCCAGCCACGGACCACGTGGAAGTCGGCGTCCTTGTCCCAGCCGACGACGTGCAGGAAGAAATTGCGCACCATGCCCGGTGCCTTGGGCGGTAGCGCGGCGGCGGCGTAGGACAATGCCACCTCATCGCCGCCGTTCAGCAAGGCGAGCTTGTCGTCGCGCGCTTGCACGAGGTTCCCGATCTCGCCGTAACGCGTGCACCAGCCCGAGGGCGTCCGATCCCAGGGCGGCGTCATGAAAACCTCGGTGTATTGCGGCGTCAGCGGAAGCGACGCGGGAAGATCGGCGTACCGGCTGAACCCACGCCAATGCATGTCCGCACGGTCCGCGTCGAGCCAGCGTTCCTGGGCTGGATCGTTGGTCACCCGTTCGCACAGCCGGGCGCAATCCCAGTGGATCTCAAAGGCGGTGCCCAGACGCAGGCGGCGCGCGCCCGGTGGCAGCTTGTTCTCCAGGTCGACGAGGATGGTCTTGGTCTTGCCGGCGGGCGTGCCGACATCGATTGCAAGTTTCTGCCAGGATCCATCTGACGTCTCCACCTCCAGTGTCGGGAATGGGAACGGCAGGGTCGGATCGAGCGACGCCGCGATGTTGGCCATTCCGCCGCCGAAATGCAGCCAGCCCGTCAGCGCGAGCACAAGCGGACGGTCGACCGGAATCGAACCGAAATCGAGCGTGACCGAGAACGGCTCCGCGAGGCCGCGCAATTGCGGTCGACGCAGGCGGACCGGCGATGCCATCTCGCCGTCAACGCGCGCGAGAGCCGCGGTGACGTCGAGGCCGTCGTTCCGCGTCGCCTGCCGCGGAACCCCCAGCGGCCGCAGCGTCCAGAGTTCGTGCGGCGGAAACGGCGGCTGCGCGCGCATCTTGCTCGTCGGATACACGAGCGTACCCGCCGGATGATCCACGACCACCAGGCGCGCTTCATCCAGGTAGAGCACTTCGCGTAGCTCGTCCGTCACCCGCACCTCATAAGCGCCATCGCGTGGCGGGAACTGCGACTCGTCGTCCAGGCTCAGGAATTCCTCCGGATCGGCGGGGATCAGATGGGTCTTGCTCGCCGGCAGGCCAAGCGGGGCGGCACCCAGGATGTCGGTGACGAAGCGGAACTGCTTCCCGTCCCAGGCATAAAGGTACGGACACGAGCCGCTGGGCAGCGTCGGCTCGTCCACCGCCAGGGGCTCCGGCTTGACCGGCACGTCGACGAGTGAGGTGGAGAGATCAAACCAGTGCAGCTTGATCGCATCCAGCTGCCCGTGGTCGCCCACGCCGATTTCCAGTGGGACCCGGCGCACGGTGCGGCTCGTCCGCCAGTTGCCCGCGATCACGTCGACGCGCACACCGAGCGCACTGGCGTTGGACCGCTTGCCGACGAGATGCAGCTTCAACTGCCGGTTCGCGTTGCCGCCGTCGTTGCGCCAGAAGTGCAGTCCGTCCGCCGAACTTGCGACGAAGTCGGTATCGCCATCGGCATCGAAATCCGCGCCCACGAGCGCGGTGCCGCCACCCACGCGGTCCAGCCCGAGGGCGGACGTGACCTCGTCAAATCCCGCGTGCCCGCGATTGCGCCAGGCCCACGCGCCCTGATCGCCGAACGCGATCAGATCGAGCCAGCCGTCATTATCGTAGTCGACCAGGTGCAGACCGGCGACGGGCCGGCCGCCAAGCGAGACGGTCGAACGTGCTTCGCCCCGCCCCGGGATGATCACGAGATCGCCCCCCGCCAGCAGCACGGCATCGGGCTGGAGATCGTTGTCGAGATCGCCAATCGCAAGCACCGATCCGACAGGCCAGCCGTTCGTCACGGGACTCTCCGCAAACGGCCCCGCGCGCTTCTTGCCGTAGAACGACGGAGGCTGCCCCGCGCGGCTGAGGAAGACGCCGGGCAGGCCATCGCTGTTCCAATCCTCGGTATCGATCCTTTGAATGCCGGCCAGTTGCGGCGGCAGGCCGGAGGCGGCGGCCCCCGCTTCGAACGAAAGGTTGCCGAGATTGCGCTGCACGCGCATGCCGGAGCCGTCGGGCGGCACGGTAAGGATGTCGAGGTTGCCCGTGAAATCGAGATCCGCGAGGAGGCCATCGCGCGCGCGCAGGTCCTCGAGTCCGGTCGCGCGCGTCGCATCGCGCACGCGACCCTTCGCGTAGAACTTGAAGACGCGCGAATCGGTTTCGCCGAGGACCACGACATCGTCAAAACCGTCGTCGTCGAGGTCGCCGGTAAGTGCGGTGCGGTACTCCGCGTCTCCGGAGGCCAGTGGCCGCCCAAGCGGCGCGAAATGTCCTCCTTTGTTATCGAACAATCGGAAGCCCTGGCCGGATTCCCGCGCGAACAGGCTGGCGCGCCCGTCGTGATCGTAATCCACGACCGTGATCGGCCCGTGATACTCGCCGGCGGAGGCACCGAACGCCGTCGCGGTCGCATCGACAAAGCGGACGGCGACGCCGTTGCGGGCTGGTTGCGCGAGCACGAAGGGCGCGAGGGGCTCGGTGTATTTGCAGCGTTCCAGCGCCAGCGCACCGGTGGCCGGCGGGGGATTGCCGGCGAGGATGCGCTGGTGCAGCTGCATCTCGCGGGCGGCATCCTCGTCACGTCCGACCTGTCGATAGAGCCGGCTCAACTGGTAGTGCGCCGAGGGATGGTCCGGCACCATCGCGATCACGTCCTCGAAATCGCGGATCGCGTCGTTCACCTGGCCGAGGCTCGCCTGCGCAAGGCCGAGCTGGAAATCGAGCGCCGCCACGCTGCGATCGATTTTCCACGATTGCTGCAGCGCCTGGACCGCTGCCTCGGCCTGGTTCTGGTGTAAAAGGGCGCAGCCCATGAGGTAGTAGGCGGCCCCGCTGTTGTGATCGAGCGCGAGAGTCTCCTGGCAGATCTTGACGACGTCCGCGTCCTGCCCTGCGCGCAGGTAGGCGTTGGCGAGATTGAGGCGCACGTCGGTGCTTTCGGGGGAAAGCTGAAGCGCCTCCGTGTACGTGGCGATCGCACGGGCCGTGTCGCCTTTCTCGAGGAATCCATTGCCGCGCGTGACGAGTCGGACGAAGCGATCGGACGTCGTGATCGCGTGCGGACGAAGCCAGATGACGCCCGCGGCGATCACGAGCGCCACGAGGGTTCCGCCAATCCAGAGGAAGCGTTTCGCCATGTGCGCGTCCCTAGCCGTGTCCGAGCAATTGGAGCTGTAGGGCCGGACCTTGTGTCCGCGCCGTCACCTCTCGACGAAGCGGCGCGGACACAAGGTCCGGCCCTACAACCGACGCACAGGGCACGCCCCACGTGAGATTCCAATTCGACCGCATCTCAGGGTCTATTCCGTGCCAGCCGTTTCTTTCACCGTTGTCGTCCGCTCCACCGCGATGTCCGACAGCGTCGTTCGTGTGCCGCCCGGCCAGATCACTTCCACGGCGTCCGGCTTGGCCGTCGCGCCGAGGCCGAAGGTGACGGGCAACTCCGACTGCGCGAGGTAGCCGCGGGTGGGCATCACCTGACGCGTAAGCACCTGGTCGCCGAGGTGCACGCGGACCCAGGCGCCGATGGCGTCGCGGTTGCTTTTCCCGCCGACAAGTTTCAGGCGCAGGTAATGGTGGTGCAGGGCTTGATCGTTGCGCAACAGCAGGGGCGAGCCTTCCACCTGCGTGAGCACGACGTCGAGATCGCCGTCGCCATCAATGTCCGCGTAGGCGCAGGCGCGGCCGACAATCGGCGTGAACAGGTCGGAGCCGCACTTGTCCTCCGGCACCGCCACGAAGCATTTGCCGCTGGTGTTGCCGGTGTTCCAGAGGAGTTGGGCGGGCTGACGGTAACTCTGGCCCTGCTGGATCTTGCCGATCTCCTGCTCGAGGTGACCGTTTGAGGTCAGGACATCGAGGCGCCCGTCGAGATCGTAATCGAAGAAGAAGACGCCGAACTTCAGCAGCCGCCAGCCCGGCGGCCCGACGCCTTCGGTGATCGTTTCGTCGGCGAAGTTCAGCGGCTTGCCCTGCGAGACGTAGAGGGCGCTCATTTCGGTGGCGAAGTTGCCGATCAGGATGCCGAGCGAGTCGTCGTTGCGGTAGTGCGCCACGTCGACGCCCATGCCGCCGCGCGCCATGCCGTAGCTGTCGAAACCGACACCACTCTTCGCACCGATTTCCTGGAAGGTGCCGTCGCCCTGGTTGTGAAAGAGGAAATTCTGCACGCCGTCGTTCGCGACCATCAGGTCGATCCTGCCATCGCCGTCGAGGTCGACGGGCGCGACGCCGAGGGACTTGCCGGCGGGAACGCCGGTCACCGGATTCTTGATCTGGATACCAGCCGCCGACGAGACGTCCTTGAACCGGCCGTCGCCCTCGTTGTGGTAGAGGTAGGAGAAGGCGCCCTTGAAATGCACGGGTTGCCCGTAGGCCCGGCCGACGCCGACGAGCTTGGAGCCGACCTCGAGATCGATCTCGCGCGACCAGCGCACGTAGTTGCAGACGAAGAGGTCGAGCCGGCCGTCGTTGTCGTAATCCAGCCACGCGCAACTGGTGCTCCAGTCGTCGCCCGTGCCACCCACGCCGGCCTCCGCGGTAAGGTCATGGAACCTGCCTGCGCCTTCATTGTGGAAGAGATGATTGCCATCCACGCCGGAGATGAACACGTCGACCTGCCCGTCGTTGTCGTAATCGCCAACCGCCACGCCCATGCCGTAGAAGTCGACGTCCAAACCCGAGCCGGCGGTCGCATTGGCAAAGTGTCCGTGACCGTCGTTGTGGTAGAGCGCCATCGTGGGCGCCGGCTGGCCCGCGGGCGCGTGGCCCGGCCAGTCGTCGGAATTGACGAACAGCAGATCCTGCGCGCCGTCGCCGTCGTAGTCGAAGAACGCCACGCCGCTGCCCATCGATTCAGGGAGGAGCTTGTCACCATAGGCGCCGTTGACGTGGGCGAAGTCGATGCCGCTCGCCTTCGTCACATCGGTGAACTGCGCGACCGGGATGTCCGCCGTCGGTGCCTCGATGATCTCCGGCGCGGCGATCGACGTGACGTGTTCGACGGGTTTTGGCGGCTTCGGCTTCAGCAGCAGGAATGCGCCCGCGCCGATCAGTGCGAGCGCGAGCACGACGCCGATCGACCATTTGACGGCGCGGCCGATGATCGTGTCGTCGACGTGGGCAAGTTCCTCGACCTCCTCGATTTCCTCGGACTCGTTACTCATCGGTAGTCGAAAATCCCGGCGCGCCTGGCCGCTGCAATGGATAAATCACGATCGACTCGGCCGCGTGATCCGCCGCCTTGTCGCGCTGGCGGGCCAGGGCGATGGCGCGGTCGGCCGCGTTGTCGTCGACGCGATAGCGCTCGTGCAATGCGCGGTGCTCCGCCGCCTCCCTGGCGTGGCCAAGGGCGTCGTCGATCAGCGCGAGATTGTAATGGGCCGTGGCATCCTCGGAATCGATGGCCAGCGTGTGGTTGAACTGCTCGGCCGCCTGTTCGAGAAACTGCCGGCGGCGTTCGGGCGAGGCGCGCTCCTGTTTCGCGCGTTCGACCAGCGTCTGGCCGAGTTCGTTAAGCAGAACGTAGTCCTTCGTGAAATCGAAGTGGCGCTCGTCGAGCTCGGGATAGCGATCGTTCGAAGATGCTGCGGTAGTTCGCGATCGCCTTGTCGAGGTCGCCCGCCTGCTTGTTGACCTGGCCATTGAGCCAGGCGAGCACCCAGCGCGGCGCCGGCGGGTCGAAGGAGGCAGCGCGCCGCAATGCCGTGATGGCGTCGTCGAGGCGGCCTTCCTTGTAGTACACACGCGCAAGGTTCAGCGGGCCATCGGGACGACCGAGCGCCTCGACGTGGCTGAACGCATCCGCGGCCTGGATGAGTTCACCCTTCTCGCTGCCCTTGTTGCCCTCGAGGAGCAGGCCGATGCCATAGTCGTTCCAACGCTGCCAGGGCACGATGGGCGACGGTGGATTCGCCTGCGCCGGCTCCGCACCGCCTCCGACCGGGAACGTCATCGAGTCGGACGAGATCGTGACAATTGGCAGGTCGTTCTTCACGGTCAGTGGCGCGCCCGTCTTGTAGTCCGTGTCGTTGACGTAGTTCATGTAGATCGTGTCGAACTTGCGGTAATGCAGGGCGACTTCGACAGTGACCGGACCCTTTTGGTCCTCGGGCACGGTGAACGCGTAATGGACAATCTGGCCGGCACCGGGAGGGATCTGATGATTGTAGAGCGGCGTGAAAATGTCCTGGGGATTGCGCCGGTCGATCCGGTTGCCGTCCTTGTCGAGCATGTAGACATTGATGAAGTGGGCCCAGGGATCGACCTCGTTGTGCGGGCCGAGGCCGCCGTTCCGTCCGATGATCCTGCCGCCGCTGGAGACCTTGGCGTCGACCCAGACTTCGTTGGAATCCACCGTGCCCTGCGTGAACGGATGACCGAGTGTCATCGTGCGCACGACGACCTCGAGCAGGTAGCGGTGACCCGGGATCAACGCCGGAACGTCCGGGCGCAACGGCGCGGTAAGCGGCGCATCCACCGTGCCGCCGTCCTTGATCCCGAAGATGTCGACGCGCACCGTGTCCTTGAGAAAGTCGGTATCGACCTTCAGCAGCTTCCCGTCCTGCTTGAGGTGCGCGATGCCGGTGTCGGCCCCCGGGAACATGTGATTGTGAATCGTGAGTTCCGGCCGGGCCGCGGCCGGGTCGTTGAACTTCGCGCCGAAATCATCCGACGGCTGCAACGGCATGTGGCACACGTTGCAGTTCCGTTTCGCGGCCGGCGGATAATAGAAGGAACGCGCGCTGTGGCCGGACACGCCGCTGAGCAGGTAGCTGTCGTAATGATTCTGGCCGCGCAGGAACTGCTTGTACTTCGTCAGCTCATAGGGGATGCTGACCTTGTGACAGGTCGAGCAAAACTCCGCGGTCTGGTGCAGCGGCTTGAGGAATGTCTTCTTGTGGAACTCGGGGTGGGCCTTGACCAGGGTCTTGTTGATGAAGTGCAGCGCGGGATTCGTGCTGTTCGTGAACGGGTAGAGGATCGGTTCCTCGATCGTGTAGTCGGCATTGCCCCGGGTGCTGTTGACGTGGGTGATCGAGTGACAGGCCACGCACGTGATCCCCGCCTGGGACGTCGGATCGTTCACATCGTCGAATTTCGGATTGTCGAACGCGCCGCTGAAAAACGGGCACGACATCGTGGCACCCCGCGCACCAGCGCGCGGCGCGCACGTTGCCGTCGTGCTTCATCGAAACCAGGCGGGTCTCGCGCACACTGAAAAGATAGGGCTGGTTGTTGAACGAGCTGAAGTGGTGCGCGCTGTGGAACCAGTCGTCGTAGGTGTCCGGGTGGCACTGCACGCAATAATTGTTCAGCATCATCGTCTTTGCCGGGATGAAGTTCCCGGTCGCCGTGCGCGCGAGCGAGGGCAGGAAGTATTTCTCGCCTTCCTTCGGGCCGGCGACGTTCCACTTGCGCGGGTCCTCGGAGTGCAGCAGCACCATCACGACCACCATCACCGCCACCGCGGCGCCCCACCCCGCGCCCACGCGCCAGCGAATGCGCGGCCCGGCCAGCCGGTGCAGGATGTAGAGCCAGATCGCGACGAGCGGCACGATCACGTGCGCCCAATAGATCGGTGAGCGCACGCGCGGATCCTTGATGGCGAAGAAGTCGAACCGCATCAGCGCGATTCCGGAGAGCAACAGCACCAGCGCGCTCGCAAACAGAATGTAGCCGATCCGGACCGCCCGCCGGTTGGGCCGGTTGTAGGCGTTCTTGATGTGGAAGATCCCGAAGAAGATCACCGGCAGCACCAACAGGAGGCCCAGGACCAGATGCGCCAGAAACATGCACTGGTAGAAATAGTTCTGGTAGGTGAGGCCCTTGACGTATTCAAGGAACGTGATGCTCGCGAGGTAGGCGGAGTTGGCCCCGAGCAACGCAAACAGGCCGAAAATGACGTAGAGCACCACGCGCAGGCGCGGTCCGATGGCGCGGACGTATTTCTTCTTCCGGCGGGTGGGGGGAGGCAAATCACTCATGAGAGGACCTGAAACAAAAACAGGGGAGGTACGCAGTTCAGCCCGGAAACGCTCCGCATTCGACGCAAGCTCCGGACGGAGCGACCGAAAGCTGGACTCATCAAGGTACGAAGAAAGAGTTTTGGGGCCGGTTGCCTGAAATCAGCGGCGAGACGCCGAGGCGGTCGACGAAAGGAGAACACGATCAAGTTGGGCGCAAGAAAAAGGCGGCGCCGACCCGAAGTAAGCGACCGGGGAATCTCACGCGACAGGGCCTCGGGAGAAAACAAAGCGGCGCGGAGCGCACGCACTCCCGGGCGGTCGCGCTGGCCTGGAAATTTCACCGTCCGGGGGAAAACCGGGCCACGTTGTCGTTGCACTCCAACGCAGCTACGGGGCGCGATAGAAGAACGCGGGACAGGAAAGAACGCGAGAACGTGAGATTCCTGGACTGAGTCTTTCTATCTCACACGTCTTCGAAGTCTCGCGTTCTTCCATCGACATGACCGGGCGCGAAGCGAACCGGAACAAACGTGGCCGAACGTGTGAGATCTCCAGGCTGGAGCCAATGCCGTTAAGAAAGAATCGCCGAGGGAGAACACACCACCCACCACGCTCGCGCGCGGTCCCGCCGCCTCGAGGCGGGATCTTGTCACCTGCGCCAGCCCGCTGAACAGTTCCCTCCTTCAGGAGGGCGGACCTGCGCCAGCACGGCGGGAGGTGTTTCGCGAGATGCACGCACCGTGCCTTCGCACCGCAGTTCCGCTTGTCAGTCCTTGCCGACATCGGCTAAGACGCCACGCCCGCCGAACCCGGGCGACGGCATCAACTCGGAGAATTCATGAACGAATACATCGAACGCCTGGTCGACCTGATCGACCCCGCCACCAATCGGCTGCGCAACCTGACCATCGACGAGGCGCGAGCGCGGATCCTGCGCGGCTCTCCCGAATCCGTTCGCGCCATCGACGGTTCCTTCGCGATCGTGGCCCGCGAGGGCAAAACCGTGCACATGGCGCGTTCACTCGACCGGCCCATGCGCTACTTTCTCGCGAAGCGCCATGAGGGGCCCTCGCTGGTGGTGGCCGATCGCATCGATACCATTTTTCACCACCTGCAGGCGGAGGGACTCGAACGGCAGTTTCATCCGAGCTACACCCGCATGGTGCCCGCCCATCACGTGACGGAAATTCAACTCGTCGGCTGCCCCGATCCCGATCCCGTCTACACGCGGTTCTTCACGCCGCAACGCAACGCCCTGCCCGCCGATCGCGACGAAATCGGCCGCCGCTACATCGGCGCGCTTGCGGATGAAATCGCCAAATGGCTGCAGCAGATTCCGGAGACGGAACCGATCGGCGTCTGCTTCTCGGGCGGCATCGACAGCGGTTCGGTGTTCCTTGTCGTCGATCACGTACTGCGCAAGCTGGGCATGAACCCGGCGCGGCTGAAAGCGTTCGCCCTGGATTTCGGCGACGGACCCGACCTGCGCCAGGCCCGCGAATTTCTGGAAGCGTTTGGCCTCGGCCTGTTCCTCGAACCGATCGCGGCGGACACCGCGGCGATCGATCCGCGGGAGACCTTGCGGGTGCTCGAGGATTACAAGCCGCTCGATGTCGAGTGCGCGTCGATGGGCCTCGCGTTGTGCCGCGGCATCCGCGCGCGCTATCCCGATTGGAAGTTCCTGATCGATGGCGATGGCGGCGATGAGAACCTGAAGGATTATCCGATCGAGGAGAACCCCGAGCTGACGATCCGCAGCGTGGTCAACAACCTGATGCTTTACCAGGAGGGCTGGGGCGTGGGCCGCATCAAGCACTCGCTCACCTACAGTGGTGGGCTCAGCCGGAGCTATGTGCGCACCTACGCGCCCACGCGGCACTTCGGATTCGAGGGCTTCAGTCCCTACACGCGGCCCGACGTTGTTGCCGTGGCGGAAGGCATTCCGTTCGTCGATCTCACGGAGATGTCGGTTTCGCGCCTGTATTCGCTGAAGGGCGAAATCACACGCCGCGGCGTCAAGGCCGTCACCGGCCTGGACATGCCGGTGTTCGCCAAGCGGCGTTTTCAACACGGTGCGCTGCCCGTCGCGCAATTGCGGCAGCAGTTATCCGCCGAGGAATCCGGCTACCGGCGCCAGTTCCACGGGTTCTACAACTAGCGGGACAAGACGCAAACCGTTCAACCACGGATGAACCCAGCGCGGCTCAGCCGCAACCCAGGCTCAGGATTGGAGCTGAACCACAGATGACACAGATGGACACAGATAGCAGAGTCGGAATTGTGAACCACGTACCGAGCGAAGCGACATCGGACATCGACACGTACCGGGCCCTGCGACATCTGAAGCGCAGATGGAGCGACCGGGCTCCGGTCATCGTGTCCATCCGATTTCGCTTCGCTCCGTACGGGGCTACTTTCTGCCGGCACCGCATCTGTGTCATCTGTGTGATCCGTGTTCTCCTCATATCGAAGTTGTTGTGGCTTTTGCGCTCCCAAAGAGATGTTCGCAGGTAAAACCGCTTTCAAGGCTCGGAACGGGAGCGCACGGCTTGGATTCTGGCGCAACGGCCGGCGCGGCGACCGTTGCCCGATCCGGAGCAACCACGCGCGGTGTTCATCGAAGAGGAACGCATGGCTTCCGGTGAAGTCGTGTCCTCCGCCGTCGTGCTGCTCACGAACAAGGAATGTCCCTGGCGCTGCCTCATGTGCGATCTCTGGCAGGACACGACGCGTGCGTCCGTCCCGGTCGGGGCGATTCCGCGGCAGCTCATCCAGGCCGCGCGGACGTGGCAGGACGCCGGAATCGTTCCGTATCAGGTGAAGCTCTACAACAGCGGCAGCTTCTTCGATCCCGCGGCCATTCCGCCGGAGGATGACGCGGAGATTGCCCGGCACGTCTCGTTTGCGAGCAACATCGTCGTCGAATCGCACCCGCGCCTGGTCGGCGGGCGTACGTGGCGGTTGCGCGATCGGCTGGCCGGTTCGCTGGAGGTGGCGATGGGCTTGGAAACCGCCCACCCGGGGGCCCTGCAGCGGTTGAACAAGGGATTCGGCCTCGCACACTTCGCGGGCGCCGCGGAAGCGCTGCAAGACGAAGGCGTGTCGATGCGCGCGTTTCTGCTGGTCCACCCGCCGTTCATTGAAAACGCCGAGGCGTTGTCGTGGCTGGTGAAATCGGCGGAGTTTGCGTTTTCCCATGGGGCCACCGCGATTTCGTTGATCCCGACGCGCCCCGGCAATGGCGCGATGGACCAGTTGCGTGAGGCGGGCGTGTTCTCGCCGCCGGCATTGTCCGCGCTCGAGCAGGCGCAGCGGTCCGTGCTGGCATCGGGCGGCGGCCGGGTCTTCGCCGACACGTGGAACCTCGAACAATTCTCGACGTGCTCCCACTGCTTCGAGACGCGGCGCCAGCGCCTGCAGACAATCAACCTCACGCAGATGGACCTGCCGCCAGTAACCTGTTCCGTCTGCGGCGGCACATGAGCACGGAGCGCTATGCCGTCATCGTGATTGGTTCCGGTTTCGCCGGCTCGCTCATGGCGATGCTCGCGCAACGCTGCGGACTCTCGGTCGCCTTGCTCGAACGTGGACGGCATCCGCGTTTTCGCGATCGGCGAATCCTCGACGCCACTCGCCAATCTGCTGCTCGAGGGAATCGCGGACGAGTTCGACCTGCCGTTCCTGCGTCCATTCTCAAAATGGGGCACGTGGCAGCGCGAACATCCGGAGATCGCGTGCGGGTTGAAACGCGGTTTCACCTTCTACCAGCACGAGCTGGGGCGTCCGTTTTCCGCGGATACCGCACTCGCGCGGCAACTGCTCGTTGGCGCAAGCCCCGAAGAAGCGGTCGCCGACACGCATTGGTTCCGCCGGGAGCTCGATCATTTCTTTGTCCGGCAGGCGCAAGCCCTCGGTGTCGACTACCGCGACCACACCGCCCTCGACGAAGCCACGGAGGAAGCAAACGGCATGCGGCTGACGGGAACCCAGGAAGGCCGACCCGTCGCGTTCATCGCGGATTTCGTCATCGATGCGAGCGGTCCCCGCGGATTCCTGCACCGGGCGCTGCACCTGCCGGAAAAGGAAGTCGAAGATTTCCCGGCCACGCAGGCCCTCTTTTCCCACTTCACCGGCGTCGCTCCCCTGCCCGACCATTTCTGTCCCGGCACTCCGCCGTACCCGCCCGAGCAGGCGGCGGTGCATCACCTGTTCGACGGAGGCTGGGTATGGGTGCTGCGCTTCAACAACGGCGTGACCAGCGCCGGCGTCGCCGCCACTGATGCCGCGGCCGAGCGCCTTCGTCTGCGGGACGGGGCGGCGGGATGGAAGAACCTCCTGCGCGAACTGCCGTCGCTCGCCGGAATCTTTCGCAACGCGCGAGCGGTGGAGCCATTTGTCTGGCTTCCGCGCGTCGCGTTCCAGAGCGGTCGCGTGCACGGCCGGCGCTGGGTCCTCCTGCCGTCGGCCGCCGGCTTCGTCGATCCGTTGCTGTCCACGGGCCTCGCGCTGACGCTGCTCGGCGTCCAGCGACTGGGACGATTGCTGGCCTCCCGCTCCGCGCCCGACGACGTGTCCGACCTCGAGGCCTACGCGAGCGCCACGACACTGGAGTTCGAAACCACGGCGTGCCTGATCAAGGCGCTCTACGCGAGCCTGGGCGACTTCGATCGGTTCAAGGATTTGAGCCGCCTCTATTTCGCCGCGGCCAGCTTCTCCGAAGGTGCGCGGCGACTCGGCACCCCGGCGCGTGCGCCCGGTTTTCTGCTCTGTCAGGACCCGAAATTCGCGCCGCAGCTTCGCGCGCTGTGTGAGTCCTCCGCGGTGAACCTGAGTGCAGCGCGTGCGCGCCGCGATCGAGCCCTTTGATATCGCCGGCCTGAACGATCCCGCGCGCGACCCCTGGTTTCCGTGCCTGCGGGAGGACTTTCGTCGCAACGCCGGCAAACTCGGGGCCGACGAACGAGAGGTCCTCCGAACATTCGGTTGACCTCCGGAATCGTTGGCAAATCAGCCCATCACCTTCAAAAGGAAGAACGAGGCCAGGAAACCCGCACCGTGATCCACCAGAAATCACGATTCGGTCCACTCGAGGCCAATCGTTTTGTTCGCGGACGATGCCCAAGCACAATGGCGGCAATCGCAATTCCGGAAACTTCCGCTTGTTCCGGTTGCCAACGTGACGACCGGGTCTGATAACGACCCGTTTGTGGCGTCATGCAGGTTGTCCTGATTCACAGCGGCGGACTCGATTCCACGGTGCTGCTCCACCACCTGGTGGCGCAGGGGCGGCACGTGCGCACGTTGTCCATCGACTATGGGCAGCGACATGCGAAGGAACTCGACTGCGCCGCCGGGCTTGCTCGTCGCCTCGGGATCGAGCATCGCGTCGCCGATCTGCGCGCGATCACGCCGCTGCTGGCCGGGAGCAGCCTGACGTCGGCGGAGATCGCCGTGCCGGAAGGGCACTATGCGGAAGATTCGATGAAGGCGACCGTGGTCCCGAACCGCAACATGCTCTTGCTCGCACTGGCGACCGCGTGGGCGGTGTCGCTGAAAGCCGACGCCGTGGCCTATGCAGCCCACAGCGGCGATCACACGATTTACCCCGACTGCCGGCCGGAATTCGCTGAAGCCATGGCCCGCGCCATCGGACTCGCGGACTGGCACCGGGTCGAACTCATCCGGCCGTTCGTTGACTGGACCAAGGCCGACATCGTGCGCCGCGGCGCGGCCCTCGGCGTGCCATTCGCCGACACGTGGTCGTGTTACGTCGGCGGGGAACTGCACTGCGGCCGTTGCGGCACGTGCATCGAACGCCGGGAAGCCTTTCACCTCGCGGAAGTCGCCGACCCCACGCGATACGCCGACGACGCACCAACAGTGGAGCTCCTTGTGGAGCACCGATGGAAACTCGGATGAATTCCACAGGAGTTAACAGAGGCAACGGAGGTCGGACGCCGATTCCGGGCAACGTTGATTCTCTCGCACGTCGTCGGCGCAGCGCGAACGACGAATCGCGCGACAGATGACCTTACGAGGCGCGGTGCTCTCTCCGTTCCTTCCGTTTCCTCCTTTGAAAACGTTTCTCTCCCGATGATCACCTGCCGGAAAATCTACACCGACATCCCGTTCGCCCATCGCCAGCATCGGCATGACGGGCACTGCCGTTTCATCCACGGACACAACTGGAGTATCGCGCTCACCTTCGGCTGCCGCGTCCCGGACGAGAACGGGTTCGTGGTCGATTTCGGCAAGCTCAAGTATCTCAAGGATTGGATCACGCGGCACCTCGATCACGCGTGCGTGTTCAACCGCGACGATCCCCTGCGCGAGCCCCTCACCGAGGTCGGTGGCGATGCAGCATGGAAGACCTACGTCGTCGAAAGCTGTTCGTGCGAAGGACTGGCCCGGCATTTGTTCGAGGTCTTTGATCCGATGGTGCGCGCGCACACCGGCGACCGCGCGTTTGTCCTGGAGATCGAGGTGGTCGAGGATTCGAGGAACTCCGGCACCTACCGAAAGGAATGATCCACGAATCACACGAGCAACCGCGCACGGTCGATTCGCGGCGATTCGAGCCCTTCGTGGACAGCTCCTGAATTCACGCATCCGACCCATGTGGAAATACGTACTTGTCTGGATACCGATGGTGTTTCTCGCGATCGCCAATGGGGCGCTCCGCGAGTTCACCTACGGAAGGCGTGTGAGCGAGTTGCGCGCCCACCAGATTTCGACCGGGACCGCGCTCGCCCTTTTCGGCGTTTACTTGTGGTCGGTCTTCGGGCGCTGGCCGCTGACGTCCGCAACACAGTCCTGGGCGGTCGGCGGCCTGTTCCTCGTCCTGACCGTGGCGTTCGAGTTCGGATTCGGCCACTTCGTCGCCGGACACTCGTGGGGCCATCTCCTCCACGACTACAACCTCGCCGCCGGACGGCTCTGGGGGGTCGTGTTGGTTTTCATCACCGCGGCGCCGTACTTGTGTTTCCGCCTGCAGCGGTGACAGGGGCGAGATTACATTGGTGGGCCGGACCTTGCGTCCGGGTCGCAGGTGCGGAGCCGAACGGACATTCCGTCCGGACCTACATCGGACAACCATCCAACAACGATCTTTCTTCGTTTCCTTCGTTTTCTTCTGTGCAAAAGTCCGCTCCGTGACGCGCGACCTTCCGATCTACGAGACCTTCCATGCCTGGCAGGGCGAAGGCATGCATCTCGGGCGCTCGGCGTTTTTCATCCGCACCTTTGGCTGTCCGGTACACTGCCCCTGGTGCGACGCGGCGGGAACCTGGCACCCGAATCACATCCCCGAGCGGATCGAGCGGCTCCCGGTCGACGAACTCGTCGCGCGCGCCGCGGCGGCGAAGCCGGAATTTGTCGTCATCACCGGCGGCGAACCCGCCGTGCACGATCTCGGTCCCTTGACAGCGGCGCTCGCCCACGCCGGCCTCCCCTCGCATCTTGAAACCAGTGGCGGGTTCGCCCTGCGCGGCACGTTTGCCTGGGTGACTGTCAGCCCGAAGTGGTGGCAACTGCCGTTATCGGCCAACCTCGCGCGCGCCGACGAGCTCAAGCTCATCATCGAGGACGAGACGACCATCGACCGCTGGCTCATGCAACTTGGTCCCCTGCCACCTGATCGCCCGGTATGGCTGCACCCCGAATGGTCGCAGCGCGAAAACCCGAGGGTGTTAAACGCCATCTCCGCCACGGTGAAGTCGCGCGGCGCGCCGTTTCGCGCCGGCTGGCAGGTGCACCGCAACTACCACGTGGATGCGCTCGACACCCGCTCCCGCCCCCCGGTGCCGCTCGGCGGCGATCCGGCGCGCGGACTCTGAAACGTCGTCCCTTTGCCGGCTAAACCGTGGGACGAGCCGCGCGCGATGATCCCCTGCCACGAGAAGCAGCCCTGGACCGACCCTTGCTGCATTCGCCCAGCGGCTACACAGCCTGAACGACCGTCTCACGAAGCCCAGCTGCTTGTGGAGTTGGTTCATCGTGGCCTGACACCGTAACCCGGTCGCCACAAAACGCCCGCCGCGTGCCGGGCGATCCGGTACGCCCGCGGCTTCCGCGTTTGCCTTTTCTTGAATAAATGGCGAACCCAGAGGCTCCCAGCTCCCCACAGCTATGAAACTCGCCCGTTTCGTGTCGGTCAGGTTTTCGGGACGCACTCGCGTTCGGCCGGATGACGCGTCGAGGTCGAATGCCTGGCACATTGACACACGAGTTGCCCCCAACTCGACGGAGCCCCCGTCTCCCGATCCCTCCCATGAACCATCATCCACGTTCTTGTTCCGTGCGCGATTTCGTCGCCGCGTTGCTCGTCTTATTGTTTCCCGCGTTCGCTGAAGCCAGTCCCCAGGTTGAGGAAACCATCCTCGGTCCCGTCAATGTCGGCGGTATCTTCACGCTCGCACCCGCGGGCGGCCATGCCGCTTACATGGGCCAGCGCGGCGACAAGTTCTTCATGATCGTCGACGGCGTCGAGGGACCCGAATTCGACGAGGTGGTCAAGGCCGCCGGCGGTGGGGCGTTTTTTCCGGCGAAGGCCGGGGTCTGGCCGGGGACCCTCGGGGGGATCGAAGGTCACGACGCGCCGGTGTTGTTCAGCCGCGACGGCCAACACCACGCGTATTTCGGACGCCAGGGCAACGAGTATGCCATCATCTATGATGGCAAGGAAATCGCCCGGGGTCCGTGGGACTTGTTGGGGCGCCGCGGCCTCACGATGTCACCGGGCGGCCGGTACGTGGTACTGGACCGAGGCCGAACTCCGCCAGGGTCGCACGGCCGCGCGCATGGTCGTGAATGGAACACCCGGACCGTGGACGATGGGCAAGGTCGATGCCGTTTTCCCGGCCAATGATTCGCACTACGCGTATTTCGTTCCGCAAACCTACGACTCGAAGGACCCGGTGCTGATCGTCGACGGCAAGGCCTCGGGGTTCGGCGGCCAGCAGCCCGTGTTCACCGCCGATGGCACGCTGCTGCTGACGATCAGCTTTGACGGCGACAACACCGGCGTGTTGGCGAACGGAAAATCCGTCTACCGCGGCGCCAGCGTGAACAAGATCATCGCGGCGCCCGTGGGTCACCGGTGGGCGGCCATCGCCCAGCGACCGGGAGCCAACGGCATGGGCGTCACCCTGCTCGTGATCGACGGCAAGGAAATCCCGGGCAGTGAATACGTGCAGGACGTGTGGTTCAGTCCCGACACCAAACGTTACGCGGCGGTCTGCCACAATCCCTATGGCCGCAATCCGTACTTCATGCTGGTCGACGGCAACCGCGGCGCGGACTACGCGGGCATCAGCAACCAGCCGCCCACCTGGACGGCGGATTCATCACGGCTGCTGTTTTCCGGCAGCGACGGAACCCAATCCGTCACCGTGGTGATCGAGAAAGGCGAGGAGTCCGTATACCCGGCGAATGCTGAAAGCCTGTGCGTCGCCGATCGGGGCAACACGTTTGCCTGGCTCACGCGGGACAATCGCCGTCGCAGCTACAGCGTCGTGATCGATGACAACTCGGTGCTGCCGCAGGGTGTCTATCCGATGGGAGCCGTGACGTTGAGTCCGGATGGATCGCGCTATGCGTTCATCGTCGGACCGGTCGGCCGCAACGAAATCACGGGCATCGTGCTGGACGGGCAATCGCTGAGCGGAGTCGCCCCCGGCTACTTCGGATTGTGGAATCCGATGCGCACCATCGCGACGACCCAGCCGCAGCCCACCCGCCCCGAGTTCGTGTTCAGTCCCGATAGCAAGCACGTCGCCTACATCGGCCGCACCAACGCCGCACCGCGCGGGGCCATGCTGCTCGACGGCAAGGTCGTTTTCACCAGTGAACGCGCGGTCTACTATCCGACTTTCACTCCGGACAACCAGCACTTCGTCTGGGTGGCGGAAGAACCGCATCCCGGTTCGACACCCGACACGGTCCTCTACGTCGACGGCCAGGAAGCCGTGCGCGCCAACGGCTTCTTCTTTCAGCAACTCCCGGGCTCATTCGACATGAGTGCGGACGGGAAAGTGACGTTCCTCGCCGTCGACGGCGACGTGGCCAAGCGCTATGAAATCACGCCGGCCGCGGACGTGACCGTGGCCACGCTCCTGGAAAAAGGCACCACCGCCGTGGCCGCCGCGCCGAAGATCGCGCCGCCGGTCGCGTCCTCCGCGACGGCGACTCCGACGCCCACCACCGCGACGACTCCGACGCCCTCCGTCCCGCGACCGGCAGCAGGTGGAGGCGAGGATCTCGCGTGGAACACACTCGAGCGTCGCCCCGAACTCTGGCCGACCGCCTGCGCCTTGAAAACGGACACGCGCTTTCAGGACGGCACCATTGTGCGCGCCGGCACGAAGGTCGCGGTCGTCGAACTCGCCGCGAACGCAGTCACCGTTTCCGCCAGTGGTGGCGCCTACACGTTCGAGGTCGGCCCGAACGATACCGACGTGCTCGACGTCGCACGCGCGGCCTGGGCGCAACTGACACCCGATCAACGCAACCTGACCTACGCGACGTTGCTGCAGCGGCCCGATCTCTGGCCGTACCGCGTGCATGCCACGGTCGGCTTCGAAGTCGGCGGTCGCACGGTCCGCCCCAACGACCCGCTGCTGTTCCTCAAGGTCGTGCAGAATCAGTTGCTCGTGCGCATCGAAGGCACCGACATTGCGGTCAACCTGCAGCCGCAGGAAACCGACTTGATCAAGCAGGCGCGTGCGCTGCTCGCCGACGAACACGGCGCGCCGGGCCGGCTCCTCGAAGAGCTTGCCGGAAAACTCGTCAGTCCGCTCGACGGTCGTCCCGTCGCGCTCGACGCCAATGCCCGCCCGAAGTACGTGGTGCTGTACATGGGCGCCGCGTGGTGCGGGCCCTGCCGGCAGTTTTCCCCGCAACTCGTGAAGCTGCTCAAGGACAAGGCGCCCAAATCCGAGGACGTGGCGCTGATCTATCTGTCGGGCGACAAGACACCCGCCGAACGGAAAGGGTATGTCACCAAACTCGGCATTGCGTGGCCGACTCTTCCCTACACGAACAGCGGACAATTGCCGGCATTCTCGACGCTGTTCGGCACCACGATCCCGCAGCTCGTCGTGACCGACCGCCACGGCAAGGTCGTCGTCGACAGCGCGAAGGTCGGCACGGCCCGGGCGCTGCAACAACTGAGCACGCTCCTCTAGCCAGCCACCCTCGGGTTGGTTTGCTTCATCCCTGCGCAGGATTCGAAAAACTAAGATTGTGCGAACGGCGCCGGAAACGGCTCGCCGCGGGCCGTTCACTTTTGCACAAACCGCCCGTGCGTGCGGTCCCGCGCCCGGCCGCCGAAGTCGCGGCGCCGGCTTTTCCTCCCCTCCCCCACGATGAAGAAGCTCCTCAAGATTGTCGCAGTCCTTCTGGTTCTGCTTGTCGTCGCCGCCGGCGGCCTGGTCGCCTACGTCAAACTCGCCCTGCCCAACGTGGGTCCCCCGCCGGATCTGAAGGTCGAAGCCACGCCCGCGATGCTCGCCCGCGGTGAGTATCTCGCCAACCACGTCACCGTGTGCATGGACTGCCACTCCACCCGTGACTGGAGTCGTTTTTCCGCACCGCTGACACCCGGCACGCTGGGCAAGGGCGGCGAAGTGTTCGGCCATGACTTCGGGTTTCCGGGGACTTTTGTCTCGCGCAACATCACGCCGGCGGGAATCGGTTCGTACAGCGACGGCCAGATCTTTCGCGCCATCACCACCGGAGTCGCGCCCGACGGCACCGCGCTTTTCAATATCATGCCGTACGCGAACTACGGGCGGATGGATCCCGAGGACATCAAGGCGATCATCGCCTACGTGCGGTCGCTGGCACCGATCGCCAGCACGACTCCGCCCCATCAAGCAGACTTCCCCGTCAACATCCTGCTCAACACGCTCCCGCAAAAGGCCAACCCGCAGAAGCGCCCGGAACCGGGTGACACGCTCGCTTATGGTGCCTACATGGTCAATGCCGCCGGCTGCATCGTGTGTCACACGAAACAGGAGAAGGGCAAGGTCGTGGGCCAGCCGTTCGCCGGCGGTTTTGAATTCAATCTCGGCCACGGCTGCGTCGCCCGCTCCGCCAACATCACGCCCGACGAAACCGGCATCAAGGCGCTCACCAAGGCCGACTTCATCGCCCGCTTCAAGGCCTACTCCGACGCCAGCAACGTTCCCGCCGTGGACATCACCAAGGGTGACGTGCAGACCGTCATGCCGTGGACGATGTATGGCGGCATGACCGAACAGGACCTCGGCGCGATTTACGACTACCTGCGAACCGTGCCGCCGGTGCACAACGTCGTGGAACGTTGGACCGGCCCAACCGGGAGCAAATAGTCCCCATCAGGCCACCTCGGACCCCGGCCGGCCCTTCCACTCGCCTTCGCGACAAAAAAAGTGGCGGCCGCCACTTTTTTTGTCCGCTCGCGTCTCCAGGAGACCGGCTTGAAAGGCCGGTGGCGCGGGATCAAGCGCCGCGATCTGCTGGCGCAATCGCATTACGAAACGCCCACAACCACGTGCGCTTGTCAGTCGGGTGTCCCTCCCGGGCGATATCGTTGTTGTCGAGTAACAGGTAAATGAACCGCTCGTCGATCGCGAGCCCCTCGGCCATGCCGAAGGTCATGTCGGCGAACTGATACGGGGCGGCCTTTTCAGTACCGCCGAAGGACCACGCCTCGCCTTCGATCCAGGCGCCGTCGGCGTCGCGCCGCAGTTCCACGACCAGGGCCTGGTTACGGGCCAGGGCGAACACGCGACCGCGCCACGCGAACAGGTCCGCAAAATCCAGCGACCGGCCCGGAGGCACGGGGTGATTGCTCGCGTCCATTTCCTGGGCACAGACGCGCAGCGGCGGATTTCCGCCCTGCACTTCGATAACGCCGCGCGGCTGGCGCTCCGCCGCGAGCAGAAACCAGTTCTCGCCCAGCACGGCCACCCCCTCGACAAACGCATCCTTCGTGGCGAATAATCCGACGCTCGCTCCGACTGACCGCAGGTTTGGCGTCACCCATTCTGCCGCGCCGCCGCCGGCCGGCACGTGGTAGATCGCGAATCCCCATTCCGAAGCGACATAGAATCCATCGTCAGCGATCGCGATCGCCTCGTTATCGAGATAACCCACATCTGGCAGCGGGTGCGGCGGAGTGAAGGTCACCGCCGGGCTTGCGTGCGCCTGGTCGCCGTCGAAGCGTAGTTCGAAGATGGTATTCTCGTGCCGGTCGCTGACGACGAAGAACCGGCCGTCGCGGATCGCGATCCCCGAGGCATCGAAGCGTCCGGGGCCATCCACCGACCACGCATGAACCAGTTCGAGTTCGGGGGAAGCCGCGCGAAGGGCGACACGAACTCCACCACATGCAACGGCGATCGCCGCCAGGACTGCCGGAAGACGCCTGCGCATCGCCGCCGACGAAGTCGTTCACAACGCCCGACCGCAACGTCCAACCGAGTCGTCCCCCGCCGCAGCACCCTGAGCCGGTGGCGCCACACCGGCATCCCCAGCGCAAAACGCCCGCCGGAGATACGTGCGGCGAGCGATCTGCTAAACGAGCGCAGTTCCTAACCCTCAACACCACCATGTTAACAAAATCAGCCATCCCAACTGCACTCGTTCTGGCGGCTTCCTTCATCGTATCTCCGATGCGAAGCACCGCCCAAACCCTGGATTCCTTTGCCGTGACACCGGACGGACTCGTCACTTCCGCCGCTGCGGACACGTCGGGCAACCTCTTCGTCGGCGGGATGTTCGAAAACCTCTCCAGCAATGCCCGCGCAGGCTTCGCGCTCCTGAACAACGACGGGACCGTCGATCCCGATCTCACGGTGGGCGTGGACAGCGGCACCCAGGTTTCGTGCATCCTGGTCCAGCCTGACGGGTCCGTTTTGATCGGGGGCACGTTCACCCAGTTTGGGGGCGAAATGCACGGTAACCTTGTCCGAATTCTTGCAGATTCGACGATCGACTCCTCATTCACCATCGGGGCGGATGGCACCGTGCAATCCCTCGCGATGCAGTCGGACGGCAGTGTGCTTGTCGGCGGCTCCTTCCTTCTTTTCGGGGGGCATTCCCACTCGCGCATCGCACGACTGAACGCCGACGGCACGGAGGACACGTCCTTCACCGCTTCCGCCAACAACGAGGTCGTGAGCATGCTGGTGCAGCCGGACGACTCGGTGGTGCTGGCTGGACGCTTCACCACGGTCAACGGCACCGCGCGGAATCACCTCGCGAAGATCGACGCCTCAGGAAATCTCGACGGCACGTTCGACCCGGACGCGGACGCACTCGTGGCCGGCATGGCCATGCAGGCCGACGGCAAGATCTTGATCTTCGGCGAATTCACCACGATCGGTGGGAACGCGCATGCGGGATACGCCCGGCTCGCCGCGAACGGAGATGTCGACACTGGTTTCACGCTGCCGGCGAACTCCGGCATTGATTCGATGGCGGCGCAGTCCGACGGGAAGATTCTCGTCAGCGGCACGTTCACCGGTGCCCCCCTCAACGGCGCCGGCTTGATGCGCGTGAACGACGACGGCACCGCCGATGCCGGCTTCACCCCGGTGTCCTCGGCGTCGCCCGGGCATCTGATTCCGGACGGCACGGGGCACATCTATGCCGCCGGCGCGTTCACCACGTTTGCGGGACAGGCCCGCACCGGACTCGCGCGCCTGACCAATCCCACGGAACCAAGCTACTCGCTAACGCTCGGCACCCTCGGCGATGTCACCTGGACCCTGGACGGCAGCACGCCCGTGCCCGTAGTCGTCTACTTCCAAGCGTCGGCCGATGGAACGACGTGGAGCGACATCGGCACTGCAACCTACTCTTCCGGCGGATGGACGCTGGCCGCAGCCTCGCTCCCGGCCGGGACCAACCAGCTCCGGGCGTGGGGCATCGTGCCGACCAACGGCAGTGACTCTTCGTTGATCGAGACCACCGCGGCCGTAACGACCACGCCCGGCGCGCCGGCCATCACCGTCGGTCCCGCCAGCCAGACGGTCAACGCCGGCACCGACGTGGTGCTCAGCGTTACCGCGACCGGCGACGGCACCCTCACGTATCAGTGGCGCAAAGACGGCAACGACATTGCGGGCGCGACCGAAAGCAGCTTGACGCTGTCGTCGTCCCAGGTCGGACAGAGCGGCACCTACACGGTGGTGGTCACGAACGACCTCGGCTCGGTCGAGAGCTCCGGAGCCGTGGTAACGGTTACCACCCCGCCCGGCACCGCCTCGCGACTGATCAATCTCTCGACCCGCGCGCTGGTCGGCACGGATGACAATGTGATGATTCCCGGCTTCGTGATCGCGGGCACCGCGCCGAAGAAGGTGTTGATCCGCGCAGTCGGCCCGACGCTCAGCCTCGAACCTTACAACGTCACCTCTCCGTTGGCGGATCCGCAGATGGTGTTGAAGCGGCTCCAGCCCGACAAGAGCTACGCGGATGTGGCGAGCAACGACGAATGGATGGACAACGCGAATGCGACGGACATCTCGACGGTTGGCGGCCTGCTCAGCGCGTTCGAACTCCAGAACGATCACGAGGCCGCGTTGCTGACCGATCTCGAACCGGGCCAGTACACCGTGGTCGCCAGCGGCGTGAACAACGCCACCGGCGTGGGGATCGTCGAGCTCTACGACGGCGATGATAGCTCGGTGGACTCGCAACTGGTCAACCTCTCGAACCGTGGCTTCGCCGGCGTCGGCGAACAGGTCATGATTCCCGGCTTCGTCATCTCCCAGGGCGGGCCCAAGACGCTCCTGCTTCGTGTCGTCGGCCCCACCCTGGCCTTGGATCCCTACAACGTTACGGGCACGATGGCCGATCCAAAGCTCGAGGTCTACCGGACGGAAAGCAACGGGTCGCAAACCCTCCTGGCCACGCAAGACAACTGGGGCGACGATCCGGACCCGGATAACATCAAGACGGTAACCGATCAGGTCCATGCGTTCGCACTCGCCGACGGTAGCGCCGACGCGGCGATCGTGATGACGCTGGGGCCGGGCGCGTATACGGTCATCGGTTCGAGCGCGGTCGCCGATGGCACGGGCATCGTCCTGGTCGAGCTCTATGTTGTCCAGTGAAGCGGGACTGCATGAACTGACTGACGGATAATTCCGGCGGTTTCGTCGCCATGGAGCCGCCGGCGTGAGCACTCCGCCGGGCCATGGTCAGCGCCAACGCTGATCGTGGCCCGGTTTTTTTCGCATCGATTTTCGGCCCCTCGTCATGGCCTCCGCTGGCGCGGCCATTCTCCCACCGCGCGACCTTGGCCGTATCTATGCAGTCAAATCTGCAGGGCCGGACCTTGTGTCCGTGCCGCTACCTCGCGCCGACCCGTCCGTCGTAGCCCGAGGGGCGAAGTCGGAAGCGGCACGGACGCGAGGTCCGGCCCTACGATTGGTGGCTCGCAGGGTTACGGCTTATCGGATCACGGCCAGCGTGCCTTCGGTGACGCCGAGCTGGTTCGCGACCGCGAGACGGTTGACGAGGGCCGACGGCGTGAGTTCGCCGCGCAGCAGTTGCTGGTACGCCTCGATCAATGCCGTCGCGCGCTCCGCATCCTCGTCGACCAGCTCCACGCGCACGCGACGCAGTCCACGCGCGATGAAACCCGCGAGGTAACTCGCACCGCTTTGGGCCTTCGCGTGGTAGACGGTGTTTCGGCAACCCACATCCACCTTGACCGGATGCTCGATGCCGAGCCGGTCGCGCAGCCGCACCTCGTGTTTCTCGCATGGGCGCCCGCAATCGAGATGGGAATGCCCGTTGGAGAGAAACGCCGCGAAGATGCAATGCTCCATGTGAAAGAGCGGCATGTGCTGATGCAGCGTCAGTTCGAACCATGCGGGCGGCGCGCTTTCGAGCAGCGCCTCGACCTGGGCATGGTTCAGGTCATAGGAAATCGTGAGATAGTCGAAGCCACGCTCCATGAGCAGCTCGGCGGTGAGCGGGTTTGCCACATTCAGCGAGAAGTCGCCGACCCTCGTCAGCGACGAATCCTGAAAATGCGCGAGTCCGCCGAGGTTGCGGATCAGCACGCCCTGCGGCGCCGCATTCTCGATCAGCTTGAAAAAACCCTGCTCGCCCGCCTTCTGGATGCGGGGCGTGGCGAGCAGAAGGTTCGTGTCGGGGCGGCCCCGGCCGAGTGCGACCGCGTCGGGATAGCGACGAATGTCCTCGAAATCGACGTAGACCGTGTCGACGCCGCAGGCGAGCGCCGCGGCGATGTGCCCGGCCGTGCGACAGAGCACGGAAAGGCGCACGGGTGTGTCTGGCAACGGGGCGACTCGCCGTAGCGCAATGCGTTCGAGAAAATCGTGGAGGCCCGGACCTCGCGTCGGGGCCGCCGTCTCGCGCAAGGACCTTACCCCGGACCCGGGCTCCGCTTTGAGGCGCAACTCCTCCACGCACCGCCGCCGCAGTTCGTTCAGTTCGCTGAGCGGCAGGAACAGTTCGCCTTCGACCCCGCCCTCGATGGCTTCGAGCGCGAAACCGGTGCCTCCCAGCCTTCCGAGATGCTCGCGCAGCACCAGATCCGTGAGCGCGCGGGCGCGCGCAGGTTGCAACGGCATCGTGGATACCGCAGTCGCCCGCGCGTCGGCGCCACGCGCAGTCACGCACAAGGGCTCGCCGGCGCGACCGCTCACCACAAAGGTCACCGGGCGATCCGGCACCGGAATCGCACCGGCGAAGGTACTGCGCAAGGTGCGTTCGAGTTCCTGGTCGCTGTTCTTCCACACGCGATGGCCGGGCGCGAGCCGGCGGAAGTCGATCCTGCCGCGCTGGAAGAAGACACGCTCCCCGCGGATTTCATAGATGCGGCCGCCTTGTTCGTCGTCGGGATTCACCCCGGTTTCGAAGACGAGTCCGTCGCCCGGCTTGAGCGGAAACTCCGGAGTGAATTCGATGAAGTCGTCGCCGATCCGTCGGATGGAACCGGCGAAGGCACCGCGCTTGGTGCCAAAACGGGCGTGCACCAGTCGCTGATGATCGACGCCATGCATCCAGCCGGTGAACAACCCGCGGGAAAATGCCATCTCGAGCTTATGCCAGTCCGCCGCCGGCACCTCGAAATGCGCGCGATCCTGCACCGCCCGGTCGATCGCCCGTCGATACACCTGCGACACGGCCGCGACGTATTCCGGCGTCTTGAGCCGCCCCTCGATCTTGAAACTGCACACGCCGGCATCGATCAACGCCGGGATGTCGTTCACCGCCGCGAGATCCTGCGGCGAGAGCAGATAGCGCTTTTCCCCGAGGTCGCGCCGCTCGCCGTCGACGATCATCTCGTAGGGCAACCGGCAGGCCTGCGCGCATTCCCCGCGGTTGGCGCTGCGCTGTCCCAGCGATTCACTCGTGAGGCACTGGCCGGAGTAGGCGACGCAAAGCGCACCGTGCACGAACGTCTCGATCGGCAGCATCGCGGGATCGTCCGCCCGGAATTTCGCGAGTTCGCGCAGCGACAGCTCCCGCGCGACGACCACGCGCTCGATCCCCAGCGTGCGCGCAAAGTGCACGCCCTCCGGCGACGTGATCGTCATCTGAGTCGACGCATGCACCTGCAGCCCGGGGGTGACGGCCCGCGCCAGCCGCACCAATCCGAGATCCTGCACGAGGACCGCGTCGACGCCGGCACCCTCCGCCACGCGCAGGAACCGTTCGGCCTCCGCCAATTCGCCGGGGAACACCAGGATGTTCATCGTGAGGTAACCCCGGCGGCCGTGCTCGTGCAGAAACGACATCAGCGCCGGCAGGTCTTCCTCGGTGAAATTGTCCGCGCGCATCCGGGCATTGAAGGCCGGCAACCCGAAATAGACCGCGTCCGCGCCATTCGCCACGGCGGCGCGCGCGCACTCCCAGTTGCCCGCGGGAGCCAGCAATTCGGGTGGATTCGACACGGACATCCCGACGCACATCACGAATTCGCACCGGGAGTTCAACCCGTTTGATCAGTCTTCCCCACGACATGTCCAACATGCATGTCGCGTACGCGACACTGATGGCGGTGCTAACGACGGGGCGCAATCCAGGGTTGCGGCAGCGGTCGGTGGCGGGCCGGACCTTGTGTCCGTGCCGCTTGACATCCGCGGTATGCGGTTCCCGTCGGGTCGTAGGAGCTTGCTTGCAAGCGATCCGCTGGCGCAGAGGAGATTTTATCGCCTGCAAGCAGGCTCCTGCAGTGGATCAGGCTGAAAAGGGCGACCCGGTTCCGCGATGGGCAAGCCGGTCGGCCGGACGATTCCAGTTGGCGAAGCGGTGTTCGTCCCAACCCGGGATGTCGAGCCACCGCAACCGGCCGGTCGCGACACCGTGCGTGACGAGCGTGCGCAATGAAAAATCGGTGCCGGCCGCGAGTTGCTCCTCGGCATCCGGCAGGATTGTGCGCGGCCAGAGCGCAGCCAGGGGCTGGGACGAAGTGGCGGTGCGAGGGATGACGCCAATTTCGACGTGACCTTCGGGGGTCGCGCCCACGATCCGGCGCAACATCCCTGGATCGATGCACGCGAGGTCCACCGCCAGGACGAGCACTCGATCGCTGCGCGCCGCCCGCAACACGCTCACCAAACCTGCCAGCGGCCCCGACTCCCCGTCATCACGCACGATGGTCGGTCGGTTCATCCCCAGGCTGGTCGGCAGCACCTGGTCTTCGCGGGCCGACACGATGAGTTCGCACGGGCCCACCATGCCGAGCACGGCAAGTTGGCGCTCGAGCAACGTGCGAAAGGGCGGTGCGGACAGCAGGGCCTTGTCCCGGCCCATGCGCCGCGACCGTCCCCCGACCAGCACGGCGGCCGAAATTCGCACACCGCACGACAGCCGGCCGCGGGCGCCCGTGCAATCTCCCTCTCGGCGGCGCCCCGCTCGCACGGGTCGGATTTCGAAACGCAATCGACTGGCCGCCGTCATGTGCGTGGGACAAGCACAACCCCGTCCGAGCCCCGACCATGCGACTTCCCCTGCTTCTCGTTCTCTCCCCTGCACTGATGCTTGGTGCGATCGCCGCCCTCGCCGCCGCACCCGAATTTCCGTTTCGAAATCCAGACCTGCCAGCCGAGCAGCGGATCACCGACCTGATCGGGCGCATGACACTCGAAGAGAAAATCGACTGCATGGCCTGGCAGGCATCCGTGCCGCGTCTGGGCGTGGTGGGCTCGCCGCACATCGAGGGTTATCACGGCGTCGCGCAGGGTGGCCCGAGCAACTGGGGCAAACGCAATCCCACGGCGACCACGCAGTTTCCGCAGGCCTACGGCCTCGCCGCGACCTGGGACCCGGACCTGATCCAACGCGTCGCCGCGCAGGAGGCACAGGAGGCGCGCTACCTGTTTCAAAGCGAGAAATACCACCGCGCCGGCCTGATCGTGCGGGCGCCGAACGCCGATCTCGCGCGCGATCCGCGCTGGGGGCGGACGGAGGAGTGCTATGGTGAAGACCCGTTCCTGGCCGGTACGCTGGCGGTCGCCTTCGTCCATGGCCTGCAGGGCGACGATCCGCACTATTGGAAGACCGCCTCCCTGCTGAAGCATTTCCTCGCGAACAGCAACGAGGACGAACGCGAATATTCCTCCTCGGATTTCGATGACCAACTCTGGCATGAGTACTACGCCAAGCCCTTCGAGATGGCGGTGCGCGCCGGTGGCGCGAACGCGTTGATGGCCGCCTACAACTCCGTCAACGGCACCCCTGCGCACGTGCATCCGATGTTGCGCGACATCGTGATGAAGGAATGGGGTCTCGATGGGATCATCTGCACAGACGGCGGGGGGCTTCGCCTGCTCGTGACGCAACACAGGGCGTTTCCCGACCTGCCGACGGCCGCCGCCGCCTGCATCAAGGCGGGCATCAATCATTTTCTCGATCGCCACAAGGAAGCGGTCACGCAAGCGCTGCAACGCGGCCTGCTGACGGAAGCCGATATCGACGCCGCCTTGCGCGGCTTGTTTCGCGTTTCGATCAGGCTCGGTTTGCTCGATCCGCAGGACCGGGTGCCCTACACGAAGATTGGCGCGCCCGGCGATCCGGAGCCGTGGGCGCAACCGGAGACGCACGAACTCGTGCGCGAGGTCACGCGCAAATCGATCGTACTCCTGAAGAACTCCGCCGGCCTGCTGCCGCTCGATCCGGAGAAACTCAAGTCCGTTGCCGTCGTCGGCCCGCTCGCGAACACCGTGTTGCTCGACTGGTATTCGGGCTCGCCGCCGTACGCCGTGTCGCCGCGCGAGGGACTCGAACGCGCGGCCAGCCCGACGTTCTTCGGTCCTGCGAAGTTCAATGTGAACTGGGTGGGCGACATGAGCGATGCAGCCGTCGAACTCGCGCGCAAGCAGGAGGTCGCGGTGGTCTGCGTCGGGAATCATCCCGAGGGCAACGCGGGCTGGGGCATTTCCGCATCGCCCAGCGACGGCAAGGAAGGGCTCGACCGCAGGGAGATCACACTGCCCGAGGACCAGGCGGCATTCATTCGCCGCGTCATGGAGGTAAATCCACGCACAGTCGTCGTGTTGATCGTGAATTTTCCCGTCGCCCTGCCGTGGGCGGCCGAACATGCGACCACGATTTTGCAGATCACCCACGCCAGCCAGGAACAGGGCAACGCGCTCGCCGACGTGCTGCTCGGCGTCACGAACCCCGGCGGCCGGTTGGTGCAAACGTGGCCGAGATCCCTCGACCAGGTGCCGCCGCGCCTCGACTTCGACATCCGGCACGGTCGGACCTACCTGTACTTCAAGGGAGAGCCGCAGTATCCGTTCGGTTACGGTCTGAGCTACACGACCTTTGCCTATGCCAACCTGCGCCAGGCCAAGGACGCGATGGTGGTTGACGTGACCAATACCGGGTCTCGCCTGGGCGACGACGTGGTGCAGTTGTACGTGCGTCATCCCGAAGCGGACAAAACGATGCGACCGCGTGAGCAGCTGCGCGGCTTTCAGCGGGTTACGCTCGCGGCCGGCGAAACCAAGACCGTGACCATCCCGTTGCACGCCACCGATCTCACCACGTGGGACCTCGCGAAGCATGCCTGGGTCGCCGAACCCGGCCCAACGGTCGCGCGGATCGCCTCTTCGGCCGCGGAAGCGGACGTGAAGCTCGAACTCGAACTGACGCCTTTTCAGTGAGGCGGTCCGCCGAGTCGAAAACCAAAAGATAGCCATCAACCACGACCCAGCCGCAGCGGCCCTCGTAGGGTAATTATCCCGCCATGGGGTCATTAATTCAACAACGCGGCACTCGCTTCGACTTGTCTGGCTGTAGGAGCGGGTTAACCCCGCGATGGCTCGGGGAAATCGCGGGGTAAACCCGCTCCTACGAGCCCGAAGTGCGAAGTCACGTTTCGTGGAGACCAGCCCGAATCAGGGACTCGAGGTAGGGTCGCGTGTCCCTACGCGACCGCGGTCGGCTGGGGACAGCCGACCCTACCTTTGGGTGCGGCCGCCGGCCCCGGCAGGGAATTTCCAGGCTATCTCCGATCGCAACGGGTCTGATTTGGAAATGACGGGGGAATGGAGTGCGTGGCGACAGGCGTCCTGGCCTTTCGGCAACCGTTAACACAGGTTGCGGTTGGCAAATCGGGTATCGCGGATATCTTCGAAGGTTGACCGGCCGCTCCCGGCCCGGATCGCACAACCCCAAAAAATCCCCAATCGGAGGCTCAACCATGACCTTTCCTCCGTCCATCGAACGGGCCAAGGCCTACCTCGACGCCCATCTCACCCGCCCGAGCGGCGCGTCGGATCCCTACGCCGGTCAGCCGGAAGGCCCATTTGTCACGATCTCGCGCGAGTCAGGCACCGGCGGCTCGACGCTTGCACAGATGTTGAGCGACCATCTCAACGCCGCGAGTGCCGGTTCCGCGGAACCGGCATGGACGGTGTTTGATCAGAACCTCGTCGCGGAAGTCCTGCGCTCACAGCGCTTGTCGCCGCAGCTCGCGCGCTTCCTTCCCGAGGCCAAGGTTTCCGAAATCGAGGCCTCCGTCCGCGAACTCGTCGGGCTGCATCCCAATCTTTGGATGCTCGTCCAACAGACGAACCTCCTGTGCCGCGAACTCGCGAAGCATGGGCACGCCATCATCGTCGGTCGCGGTGCCAACTTCGCCACTGCCGGGGTGCGCAACGGTCTGCATTTGCGACTCGTCGGTCCCACCGGCGTGCGGGCCGAAAACCTCGCGCGGCGCCTGCGGATCTCGGTCGCGGAGGCGGCGCACCAGAACCGGCACGTCGACGCCGAGCGACGCGACTACGTGCGCTCCGCCTTCGACGCCAACGTGGGCGATCCCACGGCGTACGACTTCGTGATCAATGTCGCCCGTTCGACGCCCGCCGCGCTGGTCGAGATGCTGACGCCGCTCATCCAGGTCCGCGCCGTCGCAGCGGAGTTGGTGCGCAACGTGTCCCCATCCTCGCCGGAGCGGATGCGGGCGTCGGTATAGCCCGGAAATCCCCTGGTCCGAGGGGAATTCGGGCCGTGCACCGGATCCATCGATCCCGGCCGCCCGCACATTGCAGTGGCACCGTGCGGCGTGGGCGTTGCAGAGTCTGGCACCACGGGATGCCACGATTTCCGCTCACGTTGATGGAGCAGTACCTCTGCGCAGAGGACAAGCCCGCCTACCCCTGTTGGATTTTCGCACGCGCCCGGATGCGGGGAACGCTCGATCGCTCCGTCCTGCAGGAAGCGTGGCGCGCTACGGTACGTCGCCACCCGGCGCTTCACGCGACCGTGCACACCGACAGCCGTGGCCAGTTTGCCTGGCAACCGACGCCGGACGCATTCGAGCCCGCCTTCGCCTGGCATGAGGCGCCCAATGTCGCATCCACCGGGCCGTGGCTGCCGCTGGATCTGCACCAGGTTCCAGCCGTGCGCCTGATCGTGGCGGTCGACGACAACGGCGGTGAAATCTCCCTCGAGGGCCATCACGCAATCTTCGACGGCGTCGCGGCGTTTGCCGTCCTGCACGAGTTATTCGTGCATTACGCGCGCCGGCTCGGGGCCACGGTTGCGGTCCCGGAACTGCGTCCCGCCTTGTTCGCGGGGCGCAATCGTTTCGGACTCGGCTGGTGGGGACGTCTCAAACTCGCTCCCGTGCAGATGCTCGGGTTGTGGTTCGCCTGGCAAATGCAACAGCGACCGGTTGCACAGCTGACGCGCCACGAACTCAAGGATCCCGCCGGAGAGCCTCCGTCAGGTTTCCCCAACGTGATGCACCAGCATCTCGCGGCCGCCGATCTCAAGCGCCTGCGGGCGGTCGCGCGCAAACATCGGGCGAGCCTGAATGACCTGTTGCTGCGCGATCTGCAGGCCGCGATCGGCGTGTGGCGCATGCGCGAGGGCATTGGCGACGATCGCGACTGGGTGTTTCTTGCGATTCCGGTAAACCTCCGGCGCAGCAGCGACCGGTTTCTCTCCGCCACCAACGTCATCGGCATCGTGGCCATCGACCGCCGCGCGCGTTCGCTCTCCGACCGTACGCGACTGCTCCGGCGTGCGACCGAGGACATGGACCTCGTGAAACGACACAAGCTCGGCTATACGTTCCTCGTGCTCCTCGGGCTGTTTCGACGATTGCGCGGCGGCATCGCGGGCTACAGCGAGAAGCCGGTGTGCCGCGCGACGACGGTGTTGACGAATCTCGGCCAGCCGTTTTCCCGCAGTCCGCTTCTCGATGCCACCCGTCGCGTCGCCGTGCCGGGCGCGGTGATGGAGGACTTTACAATGGTCGCCCCCTGCCGTCCAGGCACGTGCGCCACGCTCGCCGTGGCCCTCTATGGTGGCCGGCTGATCATCGACCTGCATTACGATCCGCGGGCAATCCACGATCGGCAGGCGGAGACCTTTCTCGCGACCTTTTTCGAGCAGCTCTACATGTCGATGGCGGAGCCGAATGAGTGAGGCGGTAGCCCGGCGCTTCCGCCCGCGGGTTGTGGGTATAACGTCGTCCGCCCGACGGTAGCCTCCCGCTGCGGCCCAGCGACGTGACCCTGGCTGCTACAGGGTTCCGGAAAGCTCTGACGGGACAGGCACCGGCCGGGGCGTGATGCGCATGACCATGCCGAACCGCGGACGCAGGGTCATGCGGCCGAGCGGTTCGACCACGTGCCCGGGCACCATTCGCAACGTGAAACGCTGGTGGATCATCGTGAGCAACAGCGTCGCCTCGAGCAGGCCGAGATGTTTGCCGAGGCACACGCGCGGCCCGAGGCCAAACGGCAGGTAGGCGGAACGATTGAGCACATGGGACTGGGCGGGGAGAAATCGCTCGGGTTTGAACCGTTCGGGCTCGTCCCAGTATTTTCGATGCCGGTGGAGCACCCACGACGAGACCGTCACCAGTGATCCTGCGGGCACGCGCTGGCCGCACACGGTGTCGTCGCCGATCGCCTGTCGCGAGAACACATGCACCGGGGGATACAGCCGCAGCGTTTCCTCCACGATCGCCCGCGCCCACTGCAGCTTGGGCAGATCGGAAAAAACCGGCGCGCGCGAACCGAGGACCTCGGCGATCTCCCGTTGAAGGTGGGCTGCAACTTCGGGATGCTGCTCGAGCAGATAAAAGGCCCACGTGAGCGTGATGGCCGTCGTCTCATGGCCGGCGAGGAAGATCGACGCGACCTCGTCGCGCACGAGGCCGGGATCCATCGGCCGTCCCTCTTCGTCGCGGAATGCGAGCAACATCTGCAGCAGGTCATCGAATTCGCACGGCTCGCCGCGCGCCCGTCCGGCGCGGATGATCTCGAGCAGCACGGAGTCGAACTTTTCCACCGCGCGCCGTCCTCGTCGCCGGCCTGGCCGGGGAAACCACGAAGGGAGTCCGAAGAACTCCGACATGTGCACGCGACCGTGCGAGGCCTGATACTCCATGAACGCCTCGAACAAGCGCAGGCGCTTTTCGCCCAGGGGAAAGTTGAACATGACCCGTGAGATGATTTCCGCGGTCACAAGCGTAAAGGGTTCCGTGACGTCGCAGAGGAGTCCGCCCGGCCCATGGGCCCGCCACCCATCGAGCATCTCGCCCGCGGTCGCGACGACGGTGCGCGCATAGCCCTCGAGCCGCTGGATATGCAGTGCCGGATTCATCGTGCGCCGCTGTCGCGTCCACAATTCGCCCTCGCTCACAAACAGTCCATTGCCGAGCAGGGGTTTCAAGGTCTGGGTATTGGCCGGGCTCTTGCGGTAGTTCTTTGCGTTGATGACCATGACCCAGTGCACGCCCGCAGGATCGTTGACGAGAAACAGGGAACGCCCGAGGTAGCGTTCATGCACGAATTCGCGGCGAAAATAGGAATTGGGCCACGCCGCAATCATGTTGTCCCGGGCCCGGTTGAGCGTTCGGACGATATCCCAGGTGTCGCGCAGGGTCTTGAACATGTCGCCACTCCCATCGTCCGGGATGGCCGCGACGGGAGCAAACCCCGATCGCGGCCAACCAGCGATCGGGCGGGCGCAACCGCGGACCGGCGGGTGGAATTTCGCGAGGCATTCCCCAGAAGGTCATGCGATCGGATGATTGCACGCCGGGGAGATTTCAATACAACTAGGGGCGCGGCGCAGCCGCGCTCCCGGCCCACCATCGGAACGGTCGCCCGGTTCGTCGCGTCCCAGCGCCAAACCTTCCCATGAGACTTTTTCGCCTGATTCCCGTGTTCACCGCCGTTGTCATTGGACTCGCGCCCGTGACGCGTGCGCATGCCGAGGACGTCGAACTCGCTCTCAAGTCGATCTATGACCGGGTCATCGCCAAGGCGCAGGCTGGCCAGGGGACCGAGGCGGACCTGGCCGTGGAGCTGAATGACCTCAGTGACCTGCAGCAGAAGTATCGCACGAATCGCGGGGTCGCCTCCCAGTTGTTGCTCGTGCGGGCGCAAATCTACGAAAAGGTCATCCAGGATCGCGAGATGGCCCTGATCCTCTACCAGCAGGTGGCCACCGATTATCCCGGAACCCCGGCCGGCAACGAGGCCGCGGTCACGGTGGAGGCCGCGCGCGCCACCGCCGACGATCAACCACCCGGGCCACGCTCCCGGGCATCGTCTTCGACGTCGGCGGGATCATCCTCCTCGGCAACGTCGTCCTCCCGTCGCTCGGGCGGTTCCGCCGCCCGTCGGTCGACCTCCTCGTCCGCCCGGTCGTCGTCGGGCGAGGAGCCAAGCCGGCCGGCCGGTTCACTTGCGGTGGGCAGCACATTTCCCGATTTCAGCGTGCAGGATATCGACGGCACTCCGCTGTCACTGTCGCAGTTTGCGGGCGACATCATCCTGGTCGACTTCTGGGCGGCCTACAACGATGCGTCCGTGGCCACGATGGACCAGAAGATGTCGATCTATCGCCGCTATCACGGGAAGGGGTTCGAGATCATCGGCATCAATCGCAATCGCGATCGCGCGCCGATGATCAACTTCCTCAACGAGCGCGGCATCACCTGGCCGCAGTATTATGACGAGGACGGCAAGCTTGCGCGACGCTACAACGTCAGCGATGTCCCCGCGTCATATCTGCTGGACCGCCAGGGAAAGATCCTGGCGGTCAACGTGGATGTTGCGACGCTGGTTCGCCTGCTCGACCGGCAGATCAACTACGGCTACTAGATTTTGCTCTGCCGTTGCATCACGACGCTGACGGTGAGCGCAGTCCTTCCGGCGCCCTTGAAGACGCCGCGGGTGGGCGAGACATCCTGAAAATCGCGTCCGGCGGAAACCATGACGTGCCGGTGACCGACCGGAATGTTGTTCGTGGGATCGAGCGCATACCAATCGCCATTCGGCAGGCCGACCTCGACCCAGGCATGGCTTTCCGCCGCACCCACGAGCTGCGGCTCGGGCGCGGTGGACGCGTCCCGCTGCTGGTCGGTCTCAATGTAACCGCAAACGTACCGCGCCGGGATTTCCGCCGAGCGCAGGATCGCGATCATCACGTGCGCGAGGTCCTGGCAGACTCCGCAGCGCATCTCCAGCGCCTGCTCGACCGTCGTGCCGACGTCCGTCGCGCCCGGCTGGTACTTGAAGTTCTCGTGCACCCAGTGCATGAGGCCATGCACCGCCTTTCCAAAGTGATCGCCCGCGCGAAACCTGAGGTTGGCGAGTTCGTAAACTCTCCGCCCGAGTTGCACCGCGGCCGACGGCCGCAGGTAATCATAGCGCGACAGCAACTGGCCCCGGTAAACCTGGCGCGCCTCGGAGATGGAAATGTCAAACGCCGCTGGCGCGACCGCCACCGGGTGGGTGTCGACATCGCACTCGACGCGCAACTCGAGCTGGGGATGCCGGCGGATGATGGAAAAATACTCGACGGTGTTGCCGAAGTAATCGCGGTAGGACGCCACGGTGGTCGCGGGCACGATCGTCAGTTCGCGTCGCCCGACCGTCTGTGCAGCGGTGACTGGGCGGAGTGATGCGCGCCTCCATGTACGATTCGCTCGCCGGTTCCGCGTATCCATACCGTGTGAGATGGGTGATGTGAAAACGCATCGGCCAGCCACGCTCAACCCTGGACTCGTGGCGGCAGCAGCCGCGCCTGGTGGGAAAGGTAGAAGTCATGCAAACCGGAGCCGAGTTCGCGGAGCCGGGCGAGCAAATCCGTCAGCCAGAGCCCGAGCGAAGCGGGCGGCCGTCCGGCCGGGGCGGCGGGCACGGATGGAACCACCGGCTGCGGTTCGCTCTGGTAGCGCGGACTGTCGGTCCGGCGGGTGAAAAAGCGCTCGAGATCGAGCCCCACGAAACCCTGCAGCAATTTGCGCACGTCGAGCAGCGGCGCGTCGTCCTCGCTGCCCGTAACCCGCGAGATCTCCTCGAGACTGTCACGCAAGCCCCGCACGCAGGCGTGCACGCTCTTCGGCGCATGTTCGTTGCGCAGGAACAGCTCGGCGACCAGCAGCGGTTCCGCGCGGGCCTGGTAGGTGCGCCGGTAGGCATCCTGCGACGAAAGCATCCGCACGAACGCCGACAGGTCCGCCTCCTCGCGGCTGCGATCACGCACGGATTGCTCGAGATCGGTGATCACGTGTTGCAGGGCGGTTGTCGTCATGATCGCACGCTCGAGTTGCACGCCGATCTGGAAGAAATGCCACGAGATGTCGTGCAGCATCGTGCGGTCGAAGGTCCCAAAGAAGGCGGCCATCGCATCCAGGGTGGAACCAATCGCCTGTTCGATCACCTCCGGTCGCCGGCCGCCGGGACGACCGGCGCGCGTGACGACTTCGCCCAGGTGCTTGTCCAGCCGGCTGAGGAGTCGCCACGTTTCCGGGCTGAAGATGTCGCGACTCAGGCGCAGGTTGTCCCGCGCGGCCCGCACATTGGATAGCACCGAGGCCGCGTTCGCCGCCTCGAGGGTCATATGCCAGGCGAGTTCCGGCGTGTACCATTCCTGCCCGGTCGGCCCGAGGATCGGCCCATGACCGGTTGCCTCCACCATCGCCCGCCAGACGGGAAACCAGGCGGCGCGTTCGCGCCGGGTGATTTCCTCCAGGCCGACGTCCTCGACGATGCTCAGGATGCGCGCGGTCGCCTCGGCTCGTTCGGCATAACGGCCGGCCCAGAAAAGATTGTCCGCCGCGCGTGAACCCAGGAGCAACGGACGCACCTGCTCCGGTGGACGAGTCGGCGGTTCCGGTGGTGCCCCCTCCGGCGGCGTCAGCACGACGAGGTCCGCGGTGACCCCCACCTGCCAAACCGGCAGGTCCTCCGTGGGCTGCCGCGGCAGGAGGCGCACCAAGCCGCCGGGCATGACGTCGATCTTTCGTCCGTCGCACAGCGCAAAACAACTGAGATGGGTCGCGCGGTGCGTGCGGTCGCCGAGCGAGGTGCGCGCATGATCCGGTTCCGGCACGCGACGAGCGACGTAGGCCTGCGGTGCCGAGCGCAGCGCCGCGAGCACGCGCGCGCGCTCGTCCAGCGAGCGCCCGGGGAGAAATCCTGGCAGGTCGGCCGGGAGGGCCTGTGCCGGCAGGAGGGCAAGTTCGCCATCGGTGTCGTCGAGCACGACGCCAAACTGGTCCACATCCGCGCAGTAGTAGGTGGGCACCCCGGGCAGCACGGGTTTCTCGCCGAGAAAGTAGCGCAACAGCCGCGGCACGTAGGCCTCGAGGGCGCGATTGTCCGCGAGTCCGACGCCAATGCTGTTGGCCAGCGCGACGCGGCCGGCGCGGATGCTGGCGACCAGCCCGGGCACCCCGGTCGACCGAGTCGTCGGGAACACGACCGGGTCGATATGATCGTCGTTGAGGCGGCGATAGATCACGTCGACCGGGACAAGACCGGCGACGGTCTTGAAGTAGACGCCCTCGTCGAGCACCAGCAGGTCGCCACCCTGTGCCAGCGGCAGCCCCATCTTGCGCGCGAGGAAGCTGTGTTCGAAGTACGCGTTGTCCTGGGGACCGGGCGTGAGCACGACGACGTTCGGATTCTCAGTCTCCCGCGGCGAGAGGCGCTTGAGTTGGTCGAGCAGGCGGATCGGAAAATTGATGACGCTGCGAAACTCCGGCAGGCCCGCGTAGAAATCCCCGCGCTCCTGGGCGAGCAGGCGACGATTCTGCACGGCATACGACAGGCCGATCGGCGTGTTGGCGTAGGTCTCGAAAAAAACCCAGCGGCCGCCGACGTCCCGAATGAGGTCGAGGCGCAACACGGTGGCCAGACTCGCACGCCTGGGTTCCAGACCGACGCACGGACGCCGGAAGTAGGCGTCACCCAGCACGAGGTCGGGCGGCACGAGACGCAGCCGCAGCGTTTCCTGGGCGCCGTAGACGTCGGCAAGCAGACAATTGACGAGACGCGCCCGCTGACGCACCGCCGACTCGATCGTGTCCCACGTCGACGCGTCGAGCACCAGGGGCTCGGGGTCGAGCTGCCACTCGAGCGGCGCTCCCGCCTCCCGACTCACCGTGTGCGCAACGTCGAGTTCACGCACCTGGCGTCGCAGGCGCTCGGCAACGCGGCGGACTTCGCGGCGCGAGCGTTCCTCGCGGTCGGCGTCCGCGGCCTCCGGAGAGGCCGGGCTGGATGGCGCAGGCTCGGTGGGATTCACAGTCTGGACCCGATGCTTTCGCGGGCTGCCGCGCCTGCGGCAAGTCCCAAGGGTTTGCTCCGCGACCGGGAGGACGGTGAACCCGGCCGACGTTTCAACGCCGCCTCCGTGGTCGCGCGAGGAAATGGTGCACGATGACGCGCACGACAAAGAGCACCACCGCGAGCGGAGCGAACAGCCAGCACAAGGCGAGTTCGCCCGGGATCGCAAGGCGGCGCCGGCGGGCGGTTTGCAGCAGCGTGATGCCGACGAACAGATTCGACATCTGGATGTGCGCCCACAGCACAAGGAACACGAGCGGATGAAAGAGAAACTGGCGCGTGCTGCGTGCGGCCGTGCTGTCGGGCAGGTGCGGCAGGCCGACGACCCACGCCTTCCAGAGGAGCACCACATAGGCGAGTGCGAGCAACGGCATGACGACCCACGGCCAGGCGACGGTGCGCGTGAGCGTGCGTTGCGGAAAGAACACGAGACCGATCCAGATCGGCAATGGCGCCAGCGTCAGCGCCCAGAATGTTTCGTTTAGCTGGCGCGAACCAAACAGGTCGATCAACCATCCCGGCATCAGTGGGGTTGCCGCATCCTACCGGACGTGAACCTCGACGATGGTTTTCATGGTCGAGTCGACGCCCGTCCGTCCCCAAAAGGCTCCGGAAACTGGAAACAGGTTTTCCGGCCCGCCTCCGACAGCGACCGGCACGTACTGATCGTCGACGGCGAGGGCGTGCGCGGCATCGAAACCACGCCAGCCCGCCCCGGGCAGGAAAACCTCCGTCCAGGCATGCAGGCCGCCACCCGCGGGATGCGCGACGTCGCGACGATAGCCGGTAACGTAGCGGGCGGCAATGCCAAGCGCGCGACAGACGTGCATCATCAATACGGCGAGGTCGCGACAGGTGCCCGAACGACGCCGGATCGTTTCCTCGGGCGGCTGCACCCGGGGTTCGAGCCGGGCGCGAAAGCCGACGTGTTCGCCGAGGGCGCGATTGAGCTGCGCGAGCAATTCCAGCATGTCTTCGGAGAGTTGTGGCACGATCGTGCGCAACCACGCGAGCAAGGGATGAATGCGCCCGCCGGTCTCCTCGAGGAACGGCGCGAGCACGGCCGCCTCCGCCGGAGCATAATGAAAGGGATGCCGGACGGCATCCGGACGCAGGATGAAGTCGAAGGGATTCCGTTCGAACGTCTCGACTTCGATCTCCGCCCGCACGTCGAGCTCGTTCGCGCGCTCGCGAAAGTAGGCCCACGCCACGCAATTGTCGTGATGATCGCGGACCCAGCACAGGCGCGCCTCGGGCTCGACCGCGAGGTGGAAACGTTGCACGCGGACGTGATGATGCTCGCGAGGCCGCAGCAAAATCTGCTGCGGCGCCAGCGCCACCGGTTCACTGTAGCGGTAGGTGAGATGATGGATGACCTGCAGCCTCATGAGCGAACCACGCCGACAGCGCGGGAGGAAACCAGCCCCGCACAAGCAGGCTTGGTTCCAACTGACCTCCAGAGTCTGCCGGACCGCCGGGCGTGACCCAGTTGAAGCACGAAAGACGGCCTCCCAGCCCTTCGCAATCGGTCCGGATCCGGGAACGGCCGTCCCACTTGGCACTCGCACCATGACGACCGCCGACCAGCCTTGGTTGCGTGAGCGCATCGCCTCCCGACCGCACCCGCATCTCCCTGTTGCTCGTGACCACCTTGTGGCTTTCCGCGTTGGCCATCCTGTTTATCGGCCTTCGCCTCCACTTGAAGCCGGTCCTGCTCGTCGGTGGGCTTGACGCCATGCTGGCACTCGGGGCCACGTCGCTCGTGTATGCCGGCCGTTCGCGTTCCTGAATCGCCTGCGCCTTCGAAACCCCGCCTCCCATGAGCACGGAATCCACCAACGACTTCGATTCGGTCGAGACAGCGATCCAGGAGATCGCCGCCGGCCGCTTGATCATCGTTACGGACGACGAGGATCGCGAAAACGAAGGCGACCTGATCATGGCCGCCAGCAAGGCCACCCCGGAAACGGTCAACATGATGATCCGTTACGGCAGCGGGATCGTTTGCGTACCGACCACGGAGTTCCAGCTGCGCCATCTCGGACTTGGCCCCATGGTCATGCAGAACCGCGAGTCGCATCGAACCGACTTCACGGTGAGCGTCGATGCAGCGGCCGGCGTGACCACCGGGATCAGCGCCTACGATCGATCCGTGGCCGTCAAGATCCTCGCGAATCCCAACGCGCAGCCCGATCAGCTCGTCCAGCCCGGCCATGTTTTTCCCTTGCGCGCGCGCCCGGGCGGCGTGCTGGAACGCGCCGGCCATACCGAAGCCGCGGTGGATCTGGCCATTCTCGCCGGCCTGCACCCCAGCGGCGTGCTTTGCGAAGTGTTGAACGATGACGGCACCGTCGCCCGTCTGCCGCAGCTGGTCGAGTTCAAGCAACGGTTCGGCCTGAAGATGATCTCGATCGCGCAACTGATCGAGTACCGTCATCAGCGCGAGCAACTTGTCGAGCGGATCGTGCAACGACCCTTCAGCTCGGACTACGGCAACTTCACCCTGCATGTCTTTCGCAGCCGGCTCGATCAACGTCACCATATTGCACTCACGCTTGGGGAACCCGGGCCCGAGCCGACGCTGGTTCGCGTCCACAGCGGCAACCTTCTGAGCGACGTCTTTCACCAAAAGGAAAGCGAGAGTCAACATTCGCTCCACGCCGCCCTCGAAGAGGTCGCACGGGTGGGACGCGGTGCCGTCGTCTACATGGAACCGTCCCCCGCCGCGCGCGAGGCGCAGTTCCAACCGCCGAAGCCGGGCACCAGCGGCGCACCGATGAGCTTCCGCGACTACGGGCTCGGCGCGCAGATCCTTGTGGCCCTCGGCCTGCAGAAAATCCGCCTCCTCTCCAACACCACCCGCCGCGTGGTCGGCCTCGACGGCTACGGTCTGGAAATCGTCGACCAAGTATCGCCGACCGGAGAAGGACTGTAGGGCAGCCGCCGTTCGCGACGATTTCCCGATTCAGGGACTCGACGCAGGGTCGCGTGTCCCCGCGCGACCGTGCTCCGCCGGCGACAGCCGACCCCACCTTTGGTTGCGGTCGCCGGCCGCCGTGGAAAATATCCAGGCTGGACACGACAAAACCCGTCGAAACCGGACGCACTCGAGACGCCTCGTCATCGCCGAGCGCCGCGGCGACACTCCCGACGAGTCGTGCACATTTCACGCTGCAATCGAACGCGACGCCAAGATTCGCGATCTTCGATTTTCACCTTCCCTTTCGCCCCTCAGGTTCCAGCGTGTCCGATCCCATTCCTTTCTTCGCACCATGAGTTTTTCGCCACCCGCTCCCATGTCGCTCGACGGCTCCGCCTGCCGCATCGGCATCGTGGCGGCGCGTTACAATTCCGAACTGGTCGACGCTCTGGTCGCGCAGGTGCGGGATTACTTGCGCCAGGCGAAGGTCGCCGACGAGGCCATCTCCGTCTGGCGCGTGCCGGGTTCCAATGAGGTTCCCGTGGCCGTGGCCGGCATGCTCGCCCAGGGCAGCTATGACACAGCGATCGCGCTCGGCGTGATCATCCGCGGCGACACGATCCACTACGAAGTCATTGCGGAAGCGTCGGCCCACGCCCTCCAACAGGCCGCACTCGCCGCTGGCGTGCCCGTGATCAATGGCATTGTCGTGGCGGAAAATGACGCGCAGGCGCGTGACCGCTGCCTCGGCCCGGTCAACCGCGGCGCCGAGTTCGCCTGGGCCGCGCTCGAGATGGCCGTGCTCAAACGCCGCGCCTTTCCCGGAGCCTCCGCATCGTGAAGAAAGAACGCAGCAGCTCGCAGCGACGCGACAGCCGCGTCGCCGCCATTCAGTTTCTTTACGCGTACTCGATCAATCCGCCGGACGAACTCGAGCCGGCACTGGGGGAGTTCTTCTCCGAGAAGGAACAGCCGCGCGACTACTATGCCTTTGGCGAACAGCTCATCCACGGCGCCCTGGAAAAAATGGACGAAGTCGACGGGCGCATCCGCACGCTGGCGGAAAACTGGGATTTCGAGCGGATCGCCAAGATCGACCTCGCGATCCTGCGTCTCGCGATCTTCGAGATGCTGTTTCGCAAGGACATCCCGCCGATCGTCTCGATCAACGAGGCCATCGACCTGAGCAAGATGTTTTCCAACGCCGACGCCAAGCGCTTCATCAACGGCATCCTCGACCGGCTCAAGGACCAGCTCGACCGTCCCGCCCGTACGGCGAGCGAAAGCTGATGCTCCTTCTCACCGGTCGCCCCTCTCCGCGGCGTGTCCAGGTGAAATCGTTCCGTTGCTGAAAGCAACGCGCATCTCCCGGTTGACGGAGTAGGAGCGGGCGTGCCTCGCAATGGTCCGAGAAATCGCCTGCAAGGAGGCCCCTGCATTCTCGCGCCCGCAACCGCCAGATGGCAGTTGCGCCCCCGAACGCGTGCCGCCAGCCGCCGACCCCTCACCTCGTCGGGCACCTCCACCGCTTCCGCGTCCACCGCGTGGACTCCACGGCTCGCGCTTACCCCTGTTGCACCGTCCCTACGCCCCTCCCGTCCCGATCCGATAGCCACTATCGATGTCGCGTACGCGACATCGATAGTGGCTATCGGGCCGTCGTTTTGTTCGACGCAAACCGCTGGTATCGCATCGTTGCACGTGTTGGCCAAGCGCCACGGACTCCCATTTCGGGGCACGTCGGCCCGCCGGAACCTTCTACAAACGCGCGACCAGGCGGCCGAGCGCATGTCGACCCGCCTGTAACGCCCGCTGATGCGCTGCCCACACCTCGCGTCCCGCATAGTCGCCAGGCAGCAGCGCGTCGGGAAGAAATGGATCCTCGCGACATACCAACTGCCAGGCCCGCCGTTCGGTCTGCAACCAATCCAACCAGTCAGGGAGGCGCATTGCCGTCCGACGCGACGGGTGGAGTCGCGCAACCTTTAGGTATGAAGAGTGCATTCGCCCAATTCGCGACCAATCCCATGCGCCGTCCACCAGCTCCGCATCGGTTTCGCCGCCCGACGGACGGGCGGTCAGGAAGACCAGACTTTCCACCGAGATGTGTTCCCGGTGAAAGCGCTGCGTCAGTTCCGGCACTGGATCCGGACTGATCCACACGCTGTTCTGCAACCAGCCGAATCGCAGCCGATGCAACGTCCGGCGCAGGCGCTCGCGCATCGCGCTTTTGGATTGGGGCACGTCGAAGAGCACAAGCCGCCACTGGCCATCCCATCGCCGCGACCAGAGGCCTTGCGGATCCACGCCGCCGGTCAAAGCCCGCCGGCCCTGGTCCGTGATGCGAAAAAGCCGCTCATCAACGGTTCCTTCACCAGCGCGGGCGACCAAATCTCCATGTTCCAGATCCTGGAGCGCACGCTGCAGTCGCCCGGAACGCGAGGCGCGGTGACACAGGTTGCGCAGCAGCGAACCCGCCACTTCGGCGCCATCGGCCAACAACACCAACGCGAGCAATCGAAAATCGGATGAGCTCCGAATCATGTCTCTTCGCCCGATTGATACATCCTCACCGATAGCCGACAAGAACGTTGCGTACGCGACATCCATGACGGCGTTCCTGGAAATGATGCGACGGGGCGACGAACCATCAGTGATGTTGCGGACGCGACATCACTGATGGTTTGATGCCCTGTCGCCGTCAGTGGAGTCCGGTGGAGAAGCCGAGCAGGAGGCGTCGCTGCGCTGCACGATCGGCAATTGGCTGCCGGGGTGGCTTGGTATCGCGAAAGGCCCGGCCGTCGGGGGCGCCAAGGCGATTTCGTGCTCGTGGACTCGGCCGCCGGCCGGAGTCTTTCTTTTTTCGCGGCTCGCCCGTGCAGGTACGGCACGAGGCCAAGTCCGCGCCGTCAGTGCGTGCTCAAGCTCGAGCTCATCGAGAAGACGGCGAGGATGATGCCGAAGGCGATGAGGGCGACGAAGGCGAAGGCGACGAGCAGCACACCAACCGAAAGCGCGGCGACGAAAAAATTGATCTGCTTCGTCTGCCGCCGTTCGTAGTAGCGGGAGACTTCCTTGAGACCGGGCACGATGTTGCCGGTGTTTTCGCCGACCAGCAACATGTCGGTGACGAGGTCGGGAAAGAATCCGGTGTCGCGGAGCGCCGCGGCGATCGCCAGGCCCTCGGCGATCTTCAGGCGGGCCTCGTTGAACGCGCGGCGGATCGTCGTGTTGAGGATCGTGCGTTCCGTCAGCGCGAGCGCCGTGATCGTGGTGATGCCGTTTTCGAGCAACAGCCCGAGGGTCTGGATCAACCGCATGAGGTCGGCGTCGCGCAGGAACGGTCCGAACCCCGGGACGCCGAGGACACGCTGGTCCGTCTCGGCGCGGCCTTTTTCCGTGCGGCGCCAGGACCAAATGGCCGTGGTGAGAAATGCGCCGCCGATCACGATCACCGGACCGCCGACGATCAGGAACTTCGAGAAACCGATCAGAAGCCGCGTCGCGAACGGCAGGTGGCCGCCCATCCCCTCGACCAGGTTTTCGATGCGCGGCAGCAGCACGAAAAGGAAGATCAAGACGACCACAACCGCGACGAGCATGATGAACACCGGGTAGGCCATCGCTGCGGTGAGCTTGCCCTTCATCTCGTCGCGGCGCTCGAGGTCGGAAACCAGTCGCTTGAGGATGTCGCCGAGGTTACCCGTGGCCTCTCCGGCCTCGATCAGGCTGATTGCAGCCTCGTCGAACACCTTGGGACGCGCGCGCAACGCGGCGGAGAGGGAGCGGCCCTGGCTGAGGTCGGACCAGATGGCGGCCGCCAGTTCCTTCTGCGGGCCGGCGGTGAGGCGGCGCGACAGCATGCGCAAGGCGTCGCCCGTCTGGATGCCGCATCCGACGAGTTCCGAAAGCGCGCGCAGGAACGGCAGTCCGTGTTTGCGGGTAAAACGGGTCGCCCGTGCCCGGCGCCCCGCGGCGGCCGGCTCACCGGTGAGGGCGCCGAGGCGCTCCCGCAAGGAAGCGCCGGCCGCTCCGCCGTTCGTCGCGACTGCGGCCCCATCGCCCGAACCTTCGTCGAGCCGGACGGGCACGAGACCTCCACCGGAGAGCTGGCGCAGCGCGGCCTTGCGATTGCCCGCCTCGAGGCGTCCGCGCACGACGTCGCCCTTGGCATCGCGGGCAGTGTAGGTGAAACTCGGCATCATCCGCTTTCGTCCATCGAACACACGCGCACGATTTCCTCGAGCGTGGTGAGGCCCGCGCGAACCTGGCCCCAGCCGGACTGGCCGAGCGTGCGCATGCCGTGGTCGATGGCGATCTTGCGAATCGCGCGGGACGATTCGCGACGCACGATGAGGTCGTGCAGGTGTTCCCCCACCCGCAGGATTTCGAAAATTCCCACGCGGCCGCGATAGCCGAGACCGCGGCAATGTTCGCACCCGACGGGCACGGGCAGATGGGTAACGCCGATGGCGTCGGCCGCGCTGACTTCGAGCACGGCGAGTGAATCCGTCAGCGTGCCGAAGGCGACCGGTTCGAGTCTCTTGCAGTTCTGGCACAAGCGGCGCACGAGGCGTTGCGCGATCACCATTTCCACACCGGAGGCGATGAGGAACGGCTCGATGCCCATGTCGACGAGACGCGTGATCGCACCCGGAGCATCGTTGGTGTGAATCGTGGAGAAGACCAAGTGACCGGTCAGCGACGCACGGATCGCGATGTCGGCGGTGTCACGATCGCGGATTTCGCCGACCATGATCACGTTCGGATCCTGGCGTAAGATGTGACGCAGGCCTTCGGCGAACCCGAGGCCGATCTCCGGCCGCACCTGCATCTGGTTCACCCCGGGCACCTCGTATTCAATCGGGTCCTCGATCGTGATGATGCGACGGTCGGTGGAGTTGATCTCGCGAAGAAACGCGTTCAGCGAGGTCGACTTGCCGGACCCGGTCGGACCGGTGACGAGAATGATGCCGTGCGGCAGGTTCAACACCGTCGAGATCTGCGCGCGGTCGTCGGCGGCCATGCCGAGCTGCTCGAGCGAGAGCGGTTCCGACTTCTTGTTGAGCAGGCGCAGGCTGACGCTTTCGCCGTAGATCGTCGGGATCGTGGAAAGGCGGATGTCGAGGGTGTTGACGCCCTGGCGATACTTGATGCGACCATCCTGCGGCAGACGACGCTCCGAGATGTTGAGCTTCGCCATGATCTTCAGGCGCGAGGTGATCGCGTCCTGGAACTGGCGCAGGTTGTCCGGCACCGGCACGGCGACCAGCAGGCCGTCGATGCGGTAGCGAATGCGCAGGCTTTCCTCCTGCGGCTCGAAATGAATATCCGTCGCCCCGTCGTTGATCGCCTGCGCGACGACCTGGTTGACGAAGCGGATGACCGCGGCGTTCTCGTCCTCCTCGTCGCCCGCCACCTCCTCGGCCGCGGCGACAATATCGGTCGATTCGTCGAGGCTGTCGGCGCCGACGCCGAGGTTCTGCGTGATGAACTTCGTGATCTTGTCGGGTGGCGCGAGATACCAGCGCGGCGTCGCGCCCGCACGCCGCGTAGATCCACTCGTCCATGATCGGTTCGGGTGGCCAGCCGGTCGCAAGTGGAAGCACATCGCCACCGGCGGGAGCCTCGCCATCCGCGGGACGCACCGGGACACAGTGGTATTCGTTGACGATGCGCACGGGCAGGCGCTCGAGCTGCTCGAGATCGAAACGATCCGGCGTCACCGCCGGCAGGCTGGACTCGGCCGCGAGCTGCGTCAGGACGGAATCCGCATCGCTCTTGAGCAGGCTGGCAAGCTTGTCAGCCCGCTCGCCCCGTGGCAGGTCGGAGAGCGTGTCGCGTTGGTCCGGCGTGAGGGCGAAGGAGCTGAGCAAAGTTGGCGGCATGACGGAATGAACAACCCAAACTCAACGGTTCTGCGGCGTTCCCCCCGGACCGTTGCGCTGCGCCTCCAGCATCTGGCGACGCATCTCGCGTCGCCGGCGGATTTCCTCGGCCACCCGCTGCATCCGCGCGCGCGCCTCGTCGTCGGACATTGGCGCGCCGGCGACGTTCGGCCCCATGCCGGGGCGCTGCCCCGGCTGCACGGGCGGACCGCCCGGCGGCTGCGGGGGAGGCACGGCCAGCGCGACGATCTTCGCTTCGCGGAGTTTCAGGCGTTTCGCCTGGCCGCCGGATTCGATCTGGATGCTGCCGTCATCGTCACGGAAGTCGGTGGCGCGCACACCATCGGTGGCTTCGCCCAAGGCGATTGTCATCGATTTCGAATTCGAGCTGTCGACGAGCGTCACGTACGTTTCGCCGGCGACCGTCATCACGCCGCGAAATTCAAACCGGTCGATCGGGCTGGATGAGGGGGTGGCCGAGCCGGAGTCGGAGCCGATGGCCTGGAACGGAGAGGGTTCCTCATCGGCGTCTTGGGCGACGAGCCCGGATCCCATGGCCGCAAGCGCGACGGCCAGGCCGACCGAGAGAAGCTTGGGAGGGCGCAGGGATGACATAGCGGGCAAGCAGGGAGATCGACGATATCGGTTCGAGGAGAGGGATGGTCCCGGTATGATTGGCTATTTTCGTGTTTCAGGCAACTGCGGGGTCGGCGAAAGGCTCACGTCAGCACCTGCATCGCGATTCAGGGTTTCTGCTTGTCCTCATCACTTGGAGGCACCTGGTGGCCGGTGACCTTCCTGACGAGATCGGCGTTTTCCTTCGTGAGGGGCAGCTTGTCCACGCTCTCGACTGCATTCGCGTTGGCCGCGTCGGTGTCACGAAGGACGACAGGACGCAGGAAGATCAGCAGTTCCTGCTTGGTGGTCACGTTGTGGTGGCTAGAAAACAACCAACCGAGGACGGGAATCTCGCCGAGGATTGGAATGTGATTATTGTTCTTCGTGACGCGAATTCTTCTGCAGCCCGCCAATCACGATCATGTCGCCGCTCTTCACGCTGACATATGAACTAGCCTGCCGGCGTGCCGATGATCGGCTGCCTGAATCCGTTGACCGACTGAATCAACGATATCGTTGACCTTTGCTTGAGTTCCAGCTGGACGACATTGTTTGGGCCGATGATCGGCGTGACATCCAGCGTGAGCGCCACATCCTGGTAATTCACGTTCTGGATCGGCGTGACGCCATTTACTCCGCCGGTGTTTTGAATGGTCGAACTGATGATCGGCACCGACTGGCCCACGAAAATGTTGGCTGGCTGATTGTTCGTCGTGAGAATATTCGGTGCGGACAGCAGATTGATATTCGAATGTTCGTGCGCGCCGCCGCGATCGCGGCTCGTGTAGGTCAGGCCGCTGCAGTGAATAGCCATTGAGGCCGCCACTGAAACTCGCCTGGAGAGTCCCATGGCAGAGATCCCCGTCGACATCGAGCTGGTGGCTGTTCGAATCGTAATCGACGGTGAAAGCATCAATGCCCCGGGTGATATCCTTGCTCAGCGTCACCTCTGCAATCAGCACGTCGATACGCACCTGAGCCAGCACGACATCGAGCTGGAAATGACTTTCTTGAGCAGCGCGATGTCATCGTTCGTGCCGGCTACGATGATGGAGTTCGTGCGCTCGTCGGCGTTGATCGTCACAAGGTCGCTGAACTGGGTGGCCCCTTCGCCCGGTGGCGTTGTTGACGGCGTTCTGCACCGCCTGTTGCCGCGGATTGTTCGCTCGATTCTCGGGCGGATTGCGGTCCGGGTTGCCAAAAGGGCTCTGGGTGCCGCCGAACATGGTCGCGGGTCGGCGTATTGCGGCGGTTCGAGCGTTCGCTGCTCGACGACGACGAGGACCGGCTGCGCCCCGAGATGAAGTCGCTGAGCAGGCCGGCGAGTTCGTCGGCCTTGGCGTAGTTCATCGGGATCACCTCGATCGACGTTTGCGCCTCGGCGGACACGTCGAGCTTGGCGATGAGGTTGTCGAAGAACGGCAGGTTGCGCCGGGTTGGTGATGACGATGATCTGGTTCGTGCGGTCATCGGGCGTGATGGAGGAGTTGCTCGTCAGCACCGACTGTAGCGACGAGCTGCTGTCGGGAGCGCCGGGGACCGGTGGCGCGCCGGGCGTCGGCGGCTGCCCCGGCTGGTTGGGCTGGCCCGGTTGGACGACGCCGCGCGCGCCGCCGGCACGTGCCCTGCAGGCTGGTGCGGGCGCTGTCGAGCATCGTGCGGATCTCCTGCACGAGTTCCGAGGGCTTGGCGTAGTTGATCTGGTAGAACTTCGTCTCGATGTCGACCTGCCGGTCGACCTGGTCGACGATGTATTCGAGGCGCTGGAGATTGGCGACCGTGTCGGTGACGATCACGGCGTTGGAATTCTGGAACGGCACGATCGAGCCGAAGCCGCTGAGGAACTGCCCGACCTGCTGCTGGAAGGTCGCCGTGTCGATATGCTCGAGACGGAACAGCTTGCTGACCACCTTGCCGCTGGCGGGCTCGCCCTTCAGGTCGGACCGATGAAAAGGGGCGGCGCCTCGGTGCGCACGCTGCCAATCGGCACGACCTTGAGGAAACGATCCTCCGTCGGCACGAGGCCGATGCCGTTGAGCGAAAGCACCGTTTCGATGGCGAAGATCGCCTCGGCGCGCGTGAGGGCGCGGGCGTTGAGCGTGATCTGCGGCGCGGGCAACGCCTGCGGGCGCAGCACGATGCGGCCGGTGAGCTGCTCGAGCTGGACGAGCACGGCGTCGAGCGGCGTGTCGCGCAGGATCAGTTCGCCGACGGGATCATCGGGATTGACGCCCGGCGCGAGGGTGCCGGTGGGTGCGGGAGCCTGCGCGGCGAGCCACGGGAGCGCGGTGATCGCGGCAAGGAGCAGGGCAAACGCCCGCAGCCGGCGAAGGGTGCAAGCAAGGGAGCGCATGGGCGGATTCATGGATTGATCTCGATGGCGACGAATTTGAACTTGGCGTCGACGACCTTGGCGTTGCGTTCCGGGGCGGCGATCGTGACCTCGTCGAGGTTCACGTTGGGCAATGCCGTCATGATCTGGTCGAACAGGCTTCGCAGGCTGGTGTAGTCGGCCTTGGATACCGTGGCGTTGATCGTATAGAACGTCAGTTGTTCCCGCCGGGTCGACGTGAGCGGGTCGATGCGAAAGCCGAGATTCGACGCCCGCACGAGCTGGTCGATGGTGGCGTAGGCCCGGGCGCCCTTGAGCTCCTTGCCCTGGGCTTTCAAATCCGCCACGGCCTGGTCGTAGCGCTGGCGAATCGAGGTCTCGTTCGCGATCCAGATCGCCTGGTCGTTGGCCCGGGCGCGCACGGACTGCAACTCCGGCGCAAACGTGCGGGTGCGCCCGACGAACAGGAGCAACCACAGGACGGCGAGCACGACGAGGAAGGCGAGCCGCGAGCAGCTTCTCGCGACGGCTGCGGGCGAGAAACGCCAGGCGAAGTTTTTCGGCGAAACTCATGGCTGGCTCGCGGCGACGCGCTCGAACGAGCCGCTTTTGAAGGTGATCGCGAACGAGAAGGTCGAGCCGCCGCTGCTGGTGTTTACGCGACGCACGTCGAGGTCCTGCACAAATTCAGAGGCCCGGAGCCGGGCCTCGAAATCGTTGACCGAGGAAACATCCGGCGCCCAGCCCTCGAGTTCGAGCTTCGAAGCCGCCTTGGCCGTGACGCGCGTGAGCATCGAGCCATCCGGCCGCAGCGATCCGACGGTGCGCAGCATGTCGAACGGCTGCACGCCGCTACGCGCGAAATCCTCGAGGCGCGTGGCCGCGGCATCGCGATCCTGGATCGAAGCCACGGATGCCGCCTGGGCCTTGGTGTGCCGATCGAGCCAGGCGACGTAAACCTTGCTCACGCCGAGCAAGACCTCGCCGAAGAGCAGCAGCGCCATCAGCGCCGCAGCGCCCAGGACGACGCGCCAGAGCTGCAGGTCAAACGCGAGTCGCCGGCGTTGCTCCTCGATGAAGGCCGTGTCGCGGACGTCCATCGCCCAGCACTCGTTGCCGGGGATGAAAACCTCGCGAGCCGCGCCGTTGTCCTCGGGATCGAACGTGAACTGCAAGCCTTTGGCCCGCTGCCCGGGCCCGCCCCGGGAGCGCAGCGCGATTTCACGCACGCTGCCGGCTTCGACCAGGTCCCGCACGGTCTGACGCACAAGTTCGACGGCATCGGGCGGCGCATCCGGCGCGAGCGGGCGGCTGGCGACTCGCTCGGGCAGTTCCTTGTCCGCGGAGAAATACAATGCGCTCAGCGTGGACGGAGTGCGCAACACGACCACGGTGCTTGCGCTGAACTTCAGCCGCAGGGCACCGGCAAAATCCGGCAGCACGTAGGCCGCCTCCGGCCAGCGTTCGGTCTGGTCCGCGGGGAAGCGCCGGCGATAGGCGGCGTAAAGCACGACGGCGCGCCGATCGCTCGCGCATACGTAGCCGTGGTAGATCTGCTCGATCGGAAACGGCGAAAGCTCCTCCAACTGGAGGGCGACAAAACCCGCCACCTCCGGTTCGGACGTGCCCGCCGGCAACTCGAGGCGCCGCACGACGAAGGCGTCTCCGCGGACCGACACGATCGCCGGGTCGGGATTCGCGGGGGCGGCGAAGCGATTGTTTTCAGATGAAACCGTAGCGTGGCTCACGAGATTTCAGGGTTTCGTCTTCGTTGGGATGCCGGAGTCGGGCGGAGATTCCCCGACGGCAGAGGCGATCGTCGCGTTGTGCCCGACGTCTTCCGTAAGCTCAAGGAAAACAAAGGGGTAAGAGATCTGGTTGCGGGGGCCGGCGGTGTCGCTCTGGCCCGGGCGGGTCGGGTTGCGGCGATTGCCGTTTCGCGTGTTTCCCGTTCGACCACCTCCAGCCACGGTGCCGCCTCCGCCTCCGGCATTTGGCCGCACGACCGCCTCGAGCGCGAAACGGCTGATGCCGAACTCCACTTCCACGTGGATGCGCAGCACCGAGATGCCGGCCGTGAGATTGACTCCCAGCGGGGACGGTCCGAGCACGGCGTTGATTTCTTCATTGGTGGCAAAGTAGCGATCATCTTCCGTGCCCGGAGTTCCGTCCGGACCGTCAATGTAGCGCTGCCAGGCGTCGATTTGCGCATCCGCATAGCCCGCGTACGAGCGCAAGGCCAGTTCCGAGGCGCTGTTGGCGTTCAGATTTCCGTCGCTGTAGAGTGAGACGGTGTCGGCAAACTGCCGGTAGAGCTCGTTCGGCCGGCCGCCTTCGTCGAAGAAGAGTTCCTTGAACCCGTCGACCAGCGCGAGCTCGCTCAGGTGGCGGACCGGTTGATTGCTCGCGTGATACGGCCACTCGGCCTCGCCGTAGAGATCGCTTTCCGCGCCGTCGAGTCGGGTTTCGTCGTCGGTGTCGATCCAGTCGAGCAGGGTCTCGGAAAGATGCAGGGCGTCATCACGGTTGAGGCCCATGCGGTCGAACAACAGGCCCAGCGACAGTTCATCCATGCTGTTCAGCGGCAACTTCCCGCTTTCGTCGGAGAAGGTCACGGTGACCTTCATGTTCGGCTCGGCGGGGAAGCCCGCCATCGCCAGCGGGTCCTCCCACCCCTGGGCCGGCGAGGTGAGGCTGCCGTCGACGGCAAACACGTCCGCGAGCACGGCCAGGGTTGATTCAAGCGCCGAATACGCCGTCACCCGCAGTCGTTCGCGATCGGCATAATGCGCCTCCACCGCGATCTCGCTCATCGCCTTTTCCGTGAATTGCACGATCAGCGCCGAAAGCAGGAAGATCATCACCAGGATGAGGAGGACGATCGACCCGCGTCGGCGGGAACGCGGGCGCGCAGGGCTGACGTCCTGCGCCATGCCGCAGCGGAGCAAGAGTGAAGGTGAGCGTGAGGGCGAAGGGGAGAAAGAAGGCAGCGGGTTCAGCCGGTCACTTTCATACTCTCCGTCAATGGGGATCGCGCCTCTGGAGGCGGCACGGCCCGGAGGGCCGGCCCAACAATCGCGTGCTGATGGTCGGCGGCGCATCGTTCAGTAGATGGGTACCGTCGAAGCCGCCGAGGGAATCACGAGGGTCGTGACGATCTTCTGACCTTGATACTCGAAGGTGAGTTCAATGCGGGCCGGGATCTCGCGTTCACCGCCCGCGGACTGCGGTTGGGTGGTCTGCTCCCATTTCGGGCGCGGGCCGCTCGTATCATAATAGTCATAGGTGATGCCCGTGACGTACGGGGAAACCCGGAATTCCCGCGGCGCCTCTTCCTCGAAATCCTCCTCGAGTCGCGATTTCCAAAGCAGGAACAAACCGTCGTCCGGATCCACGCGAAGAGAGCACACGACAAACGGAAGAGGTTGGTCCGGCCAGGCGAAGATTCCCGGACTTTCCGGCAGTTCGAACGTCAGGAACTCCTCGGTCCCGTATTTTCTTCCCCGCGGCTGCTGCCAGGCGACAGGAGGCAGGTCCGTCCGGGCGTTCGCCGTCCCGTTCGCGCCCGCTTGACCGACACCAGGTGATTGGCCGGGTTGCTGTCCCGGCTGCAAGGGCGTCTCGCCCGGCTGTTGTCCTTGTTGCTGTTGCTGTTGCTGTTGCTGGGCCGAACGCGCGTCCGCTACCGTCGAGGTGATTTCGGGCGGAGGTTCCGCCTGGCGCAGCAGGTTTTCGAGAAACCGCGACACCCCCCGCACGTGTTGGGCAAACAGGCGCGGTTCCGAGCTGGCGCCCCAAAGGTCGCTCATCGAATAGGCGAGCGTCACCACTGCCACCATCAGCATTGCGCCCACGGAAATCGCGAGCAGGACTTCGAGCAGGGTGAAGCCGGCTGGATGATTTGCCCTCGGCCGTAACGATGCCCCGGCTGCAAAACGCATTTTGCGGTGGGCAGGAAGAAACCTGGAGGGACCGGCTCTGTCCGGTCCGCGGATGACACGGAGGTCGTCCCTCCAAAAGCGCTGTTTCCTAGGAGTTGAACATGTAGGGCCGGACCTTGTGTCCGAGCCGTTACCTGTCGACGAAGCGGCACGGACGCGAGGTCCGGCCCTACAACCGATCAGCAGCGGTGTGCACGAATGGAATCCTCCTTCAACTGCATGGTTACGGCTCAGGCTACTCGAGCCAAGGCGGCGCCGAGCGCCGCTTTGACTTGCCAGCGGCCCGCTCACAACGACCTCGCTTTCTTGATGTCGTCGAGACGCTTTTTGGTTTTCGCCCGCAGGTCTTCGCGATCCGTCGGCTCCGACCAGTCAGGTCTCAGCACCCACAGGGTTTGCGTCAGCGTGCGCTCCTTCTGGTCCTCCTCCGAACCGCTCAACGTGATCTCAATGTCGACACGGAAGAGGTCCGCGGTCGTCTCGCTGGGCGTCACGGTCGCGCGCCACGTGGCTGTGCCGAGGGTTTCAGTCGGCACTTCATCGCCGTCCTCGAGCGTGTCGATGTCGGGCTCCTGCAATACCTGCGCGCGCACCAGCGCGACGGCCTGTTCAAGTGCCTGGTCACCCTTCACCTGGTCGATGGCGTTGAGCACATTGACGTAGGCCGCCGCGAGCACGGTCGCGGCAAGCGCAAACAATGCCAGCGCGATGATCACCTCGATCAAGGTGAAGCCCCCGCGCATCGCGCGCCGCTGGCGTGGTGCCCTACTTGTCATCACTGCCGAGCAGTTCCGCGCCCGTCCACGGATCGATTTCAATCTGCCGGTCGACGGTGCCGACCCGGAAGGCGGCGACGAAGGGGATGCACGCGCCGTCGGGGAAAAAACGCACCTCGGGAATTTCGCGCAGATCGACGAGTTCGCCCGCCACAAGCGTGTGTTGCGACTGGTCGACCCGTTTCTTCAACGCGATCGTCAGCTCCGTGTCGGGGGGCAGATCATCATGCTTGATCGGAAAGTTGCGGACCTGACCCGTCACGGTGTCTTCGACGACGAAGGCCAGCGCCTTCTTGTCGAAATGCAGCGATTGCGCGTCGCGGCCGATGATCGCATCGGAGCGTGCCTCCCGCACCGCCTCCCAGAAGCGCGCCTCGACGACCTGGGTGGCGGACTGCTTCACCAGCGCCCCGGCGTTGACGACGAAGAGCGTCGCGAACATCGCGATCAGCGCGAGCACGAGCAACATCTCGATCAGCGTGAAGCCGGCCGATCGCCGCGCACACGGCTCCGACGCGGCCCCGGGAGCCGACCCGATCCCGGTCGCGCTGAAGTTCGCACCGATCGCTTGCATGCCATTCCGGCGCCGGCCGAAACCGGCGCGAGCCGGGTCAGTCCCAATTGCCGATGTCGTCGGCCGTGCCCTCCTGCCCGTCGGGCCCCAGGGAATACACGTCGTAGCTGGACGGGTTCTTCGTGCCTGGATAACGGTACTGGTAGGGCTTGCCCCAGGGATCCTCCGGGATTTTCGACGTTTCCAGGTAAGGTCCGCGCCAGCGTTGGCTCGCGCTTTCGGGCGCCTGGATCAGCGCTTTCAGGCCTTCCTCCGTGGAGGGAAAACGACCGACCGCGATCTTGTAGCCCCAGAGCGCGGTTTTGGCGGTGCTGTCCACCCACGCCTTTGCGACCCCCTCCTGGCCCTGGCCAAAAGCTTGCCCAAAGCGACCACGCCGACGGTCGCGAGCAGGGCAATCAGCGCGATCACCATCAGCATTTCAAGCAGCGTAAAGGCCGAGCGGGTGCGCCGCCGGAGGGACATTCGATCGGAAGGCATGCGAAGGGAATGGTTGGTAAGCGGCATCACGTGGTCAAGGCGGCCTGCGCGCCGGTCGGGGCGTAGGGTGGCAGCATGAAAGGTTTGATGGTGGTCACGGTGCAAGTAGCCCGGAAGACGTTTGACGGCAACGCGGGAATTGGGGGCCGCCGCATGATGCATTCTTCACGCCCGCGCCCCGGCGTCCGGCTCCCGGCCGGGAGGGGCGACAAGGCCCCGGAACAAAATGAAGTCGCGTGAGCGTCACCGCCGCCGGACGCGGGCGGATCGAGGGGTCAAGGAACATGCGTTGCAAGCATCGGAGCGCTTCCCGACCGGTCAAGGTCGGCGGCGCATCAGATTTGCGTGATCATTACAGCGTCGTTTTGGTGCCTTTGATCTTCCCTCGGAAAAACCGTCGCCCGGGCAGTTCCGCGGCGTGACGGGAACATTACATATTCATCATGGACGAATCCCCACCCGCTGCAGCGCCCGATGCCGATCAGCTCTCGATCGTCGAAGCGCGCGCGCTCGGCTGCCTGATTGAGAAGGAACTCGCGACGCCCGAGTACTATCCGCTCACGCTCAATGCGCTCGTGAATGCCTGCAATCAGAAGAGCAACCGCGACCCGGTGATGGCTCTGACGACGCACGACGTCGAGGTCGCGCTGGACGGCCTGCGCCGTCGCCGTCTCGCGGGCCTGTTCGCGGGTGCCGACGCCCGGGTGCCCAAGTTCAAGCAGACGATCGACCTGGTTTATCCGATGGAGCTCAGCGACCGCGTCGTGCTTTGCGAACTGCTGCTGCGCGGACCGCAGACTCCCGGCGAACTTCGGGGGCGCTGCGAGCGCCTGGCGCCGTTTCCCGATGTCGCCCGGGTCGACGAGGCTTTGGCCCGGCTCGCTGCGCGGGGCGCCGGTGCTCTGGTCGTGAAGCTCGAACGGCAACCCGGCCAAAAGGAAGCCCGTTGGGCCCAGCTCCTGACGGGCGCGCCGCCCGCCGCGACTGCTGTCGGCAGTGCCGTCAGTGCGCACCAGCCCGCGGAGCCGTTGCGAGTTGCGCTCACGTTGTCACCCGAAGCGGAGGCGCGCATGACCGCTCTCGAAACGGAGGTGGCGCGGCTGCGCGGCGAGGTCGCGGACCTGAAGAAGGCGCTTGGCGGATAACGTTCGCCCGTCTCGCAAGAGTGACTTTTGCCGCCCCTGCGCGTTGGTGATTCGGAACCGGTGCTATCGTCCGACCGGTTCGCGGTGTTCCGCCAGGTGGCGAAAGCCGTGGCGCTCCACCAGGTCCAGCAAGGGTGCGACTCGCGCCTGGACGACCGCGATCACGAGCTGACCTCCGTCGCGTACCAACACGCCGAATTCGACGTCGCGCCCAGCAGGCAGCTCGTTCGGCACGAAGACCAGGACGGTCGAGGAACCGTCGACCACCGTTACCGCGCGCGTCCAACCGCGTTTCGTCATGGTCGTGGTGGCATCGCGAAGAAACGGGTTGGTGTTCGCCTCCGGAGCTTCGTCGTTCACGCGGTATACACCGACCTGCACGGTACGCGCGGCGCGCAATATGGCAGTGGCGTCGGGATCATCGGCCGCGTGAATGAGGATTTCGCGCGTGAGGGTGCACAGCAACGGGCCCAGGCGAAGTTCGATGGTCGGGTGCCAGTCGCCGTGTTCGACGAAATGCTCCCGGGCCGCCTCTCGCAAACCGGCCGCCTCAGGTCCCAGGCGAAAAGCGCGAAACGCCGCCACCGCGAGGGTCATGAACCCGATGATGATCGCCGCGAGCACCAACAGGCCGATGATGCAGCCGAGCCCGAGACGATACGATGGGCGGGCTGACGGCGGCGGAACGGGAACCGAGGCTGGAGATGAGGAAGTCATGGAGATGCCTGGTGGCGCGATGTCGCGACCTCTGGGATCGCGACGCGCTGAAATGGTTGGCGCGCTGACGCACCGCGCAGTTCCATCGGTTCACCCGCCGGTCGCGGGGCGGGCATCGATTTCCTTCAGCGGTTCGATGTTGAAGCGTTCGCCGATCATCGCGATTTGCTCGGGCTTGATATTGCCCACGACGTTCACAAAGACCGCCTGGTTGTCCTCGCCGAGGACCGTGACGACCACGCCCTCGATCGTTTCTTCACCCTGCGTCTTCATATAGACGCCGACATCCTGGCCTTCCTGGCGCACCGTCACGACGCGCTGCCAGCCGCGTTGCGTGAGTTCATCGCGAACCTGCATGATGCGTCTGGTCATTTCCGCGCGGTTGTCATCGCCGAGGCCGATCACGTGCACGCGCACGCGTTGCAGGCCCTTCAGCACGGCGGCGACATCCGGTTCCTGTCGAGCGACCAACCGGGACGCGATCGCGATGAGATCGTGCGTGAGGTTGACCTCGACGAACTGTTTCCCGTCCGGCGGTACGGAAAACTCGCCGAAATCGTATTCACCCGCATCGGCCGCAGCCGAGGCCGTGATCGGAGACATGGAAATGGCGGCGCCCAGCGCGGCCACGAAAGCAAGACTGGCAAAGGATCGTTTCATGAGAAGGACGTGGGTTGTTCATCAGGGCAAACACCGCGCGGCTCGCCAAAGTTGCAGAAAACGCGGCGGCGTGGTTCGGCGCTGCTTGGCTCTCCGGGCCCCTCCGACTGGATGTGCGCGTGAAGGTGAACGCGAAAGAACCGGAGCCAGGCACCGCCACGCCTGCGTTCGCTCCCCCCTCTCATTCTCGCCTTCGCTTTCCCTCGCGCGACAAGGCCCGGCGGGCCGGCCCTACATCGCGCGCCCAGCTTGCGCTTGTCGCCGTTGCGATGGCGCCCACGATGGCACCGGCCACACCGTTGCTGATGAAAGCCATTCTTGCGCTCGATCAAGGAACCACGAGTTCCCGCGCCATCGTCTTTGATCCGGAGGGAAACAGCCTCGCGGTCGCGCGACGCGAGTTCACCCAACACTATCCGCAAGCGGGTTGGGTCGAGCACGACGCGACGGAGCTTTGGGCATCGCAGCATGCCGTTGCCGCGGAGGCGCTGGCGCGCGCCGAGCTGGCGCCGGGAGACCTGGCTGCGGTCGGCATCGCGAACCAGCGCGAAACCACGATCCTCTGGGATCGCGCCAGCGGACGACCGGTGCATCGCGCGATCGTGTGGCAGGACCGCCGCACAGCCGCGCGGTGCGACGAATTGCGCGCCGCAGGTCGAGAGCCGCTGGTTCAGCAAAAGACCGGTCTCCTGCTCGATCCCTACTTTTCCGGCACCAAGCTCGAGTGGCTGCTCGACCACGTGCCCGGCGCACGCGACCGGGCGGAGCGGGGCGAACTCGCGTTCGGCACGGTGGATTCTTGGCTCGTGTGGAACCTCACCGGAGGTGCGGTTCACGCCACCGATCCCTCGAACGCTTCGCGGACCCTCCTGTTCAACATCCACACGCTCGAATGGGATGACGAACTCTGCGGCCTGCTGCGCATCCCGCGCGCAGTGCTCCCCGAAGTCCGGCCGTCGAGCGGTGACTTTGGCCGCGCCGGCGCCGGCACGGCACTTGCGGGTGCACGCCTGGCGGGGGTGGCGGGAGACCAACAAGCGGCGCTGTTCGGCCAGGCCTGTTTTCAGCCCGGCATGGGGAAGAACACCTATGGGACAGGGTGTTTTCTACTCATGAATACCGGCGAGCGCGCCGTCACCTCGCAAAACCGACTGCTGACCACGGTGGCGTGGGCGATCGGTGGCCGCACCGACTATGCGCTCGAAGGCAGCGTCTTCATCGGGGGCGCGGTCGTGCAATGGTTGCGCGACGGCCTCGGATTGATTCGCGCGGCGGCCGACATCGAGGCGCTGGCCGCCTCCGTGCCGGACGCAGGCGGCGTGGTTCTGGTTCCGGCGTTTGCCGGCTTGGGCGCACCGCATTGGGACCCGTATGCCCGCGGGACCATGACCGGGATCACGCGCGGGACGACGGCCGCCCACCTCGCCCGGGCGGCGCTGGATGCAATCGCCCACCAATCCGAGGAAGTCCTGCGCGCGATGGAACGCGACGCCGGTGTCCTGCTGCGCGAATTGCGCGTGGACGGCGGTGCATGCGCTAACAATCTTTTGATGCAGATCCAGGCCGACCTGCTTGGTACCGCCGTGGTGCGTCCCGCCAACATCGAGACCACGGCATTCGGCGCCGCCTGCCTCGCCGGCCTCGCCACCGGATTCTGGAACGACCGCAACGAGCTCGCTGCGCATTGGCAGGTCGATCGCCGGTTTGAGCCCGAACAGGATCCGGCCACCACCCGCGCGGCAATCGCTCGGTGGAGCCAGGCCGTGAGCCGCGCGCGAGATTGGGCGCGGGAGCCGTAAGGAATGCTGGAGTGTCTCCCCGCGTCGGCAATCGGCGGAGGGACGACCGAACCTACCCTTACCGTGGATGGCGAGTAATGCCGGCCGTGTGAGTTATGCCATTCTCGATCGGCATAAGGCGCCGGTGCCATTAGTGTGATGTCGTCTCGGCGGATTTCTCCCCCTCGGCGACCTTCTCGGCACATGACGTTAAGCCCCATATGCTGCGGGCTTCGAAAAACCCCCTAAGTTCCCCGCAGCCACGTGAGTAAGTCCCCTTACCGCAGCCGATAAAAGATCAGCAAATCCCATCATTTACCGAGGGGCTGGTTAAGTAGGAAAGGTGCCCGTCGTTCTACCAGCCACAAGGACGTATCTACTCTATGAAACGTGTGGTTGTAATTGAAGATCAGACGGCCGTCCGGGACATGCTCGCGGAGTTCATCCGCCAGATTCCCGGCTACGAAGTCGCCGGCAGTTATGGGGATGGCCAGGAAGGCCTCACGCGCTGCCTGGCTCTCAAGCCCGATATCGTCGTGCTCGACGTCGGTCTTCCCGGCCTCAACGGCATCGAGGTGCTGAAGCAGCTCACCTCCAACCTTTCCAGCGTGAAGGTCCTCGTATTCTCCGGGCGCGGCTCTCCCGGTAACATCCGCGAATTGCTCGTCGCGGGAGCACAAAGCTACGTGGACAAGATGGATGGGTTCTCCGAGTTCCGAAAGGCACTCGAGATCATCTCCGCGGGAGGCACGTTCATCGGACCGCGCATGGCCACGGCCATGCGCACGCTCATCCGCAATCCGGACGGCCAGCGCACGACCCATCCGCTTTCCAATCGAGAGAAACAGATCCTGCAGCTGGTCGCCGAAGGCTTCTCCACCCGCGAGATCGCCGGCCGCCTCGGGCTCAGTGTGCGCACGGTGGACAACCACCGGACAAACATCATGCGGAAACTGAATCTCCACAACGTCGCCGCCCTGACTCGCTATGCGATTCAAAACGAGCTGGTGACGTCGTTGAACTAAGCAGCCGGGCGTTCCCCGGCTGTCCGGCGCGCCGGCCGTCCCCACGTCCTTCGGTCGGCATTGTCCCCGATCCCATGCCCATCCGTTCCACTGCCGCCGTTCCGAAGCCGGCCCGCCGCCGGCGCAAGCACGCTCCGGCAATGCCTCGTCCGACGCAGCCGGCGCTGCCTGCGGCCACGCCTCCCGCAGAAATCGGCGCGGCAGAACACGCGGCCATCCTGGAACTCACGAACACGCTGTTCGCGAAGCTCGATCTCACGGGACGCATCCGCGCCTGCAGTGGAGCCTGGCAGGATTGTCTGCATCTCCCGCGGGAGACACTCATCGGGCAGCCCCTGCTCGACCTGGTGGCGGCACCGGACCGCGATGCCTGTCGCACGGCCCTGCAACGCGCGCTTGCCGGCCACCCATCCTCCGAGCTGGAGATCCGTTTTCAGGCCAACGGTCGTGGATTGATCTGGCTCGCGCTGCGGCCGTCGATCACCGCCGGTCACGAAGCCCTCCATCTGGTGGCGCGGGATATTACCGCCGAAAAAATTACGGCCGGCGAACCATTGCCTGCGCATTTCGTACTCGATGAGATCGACGAAGGTGTGCTGATCGCCGACGCCACCCGGCCCGGCCTGCCCGTGCTCTTTGCCAACTCCGGCTTCGAACGCATCACGGGATACGCCCCGGCCGAGGCCCGAAATCGTGCCCTCACCTTCGCCATCGGTGCGGGCACGGACACCGAAGCCCTGCAAGAAGCGGTTGCCGCCGCCCTGCGGGGAGAACGCGCCTGCCTGGAGGTCTGTAACCGCCGCAAGGACGGTTCCCCTGGTTGGGTGCGCCTCAGTCTGCGCCCGGTCGCGGATGCCGCCGGCAACGTGCGCCACGTGATTGCCGTTCATTTGGACATCTCCGAGCGCCGCCTCGTCTATGACGCCCTGCAGGAGAAAAACAGCGCCCTGACCGAAGCGCTGGAGTCGCTGCAGCGAACCAAGGACGTCATCGTCCAGCGCGAACGCATGCACGCACTGGGCAAGATGTGCAGCGGGATCGTCCATGACTTCAATAACCTGCTCGCGCCGATCCTCGGATTCACTGAGCTGCTGCTCAGCATCCCCGATCTGCTCAAGGATCCCGCCAAGGTTGCCATGTATCTGGAGAAGATCCGGACGGCGGCCAACGACGGCGCCACCGTGGTCGAACGGCTGCGCGAGTTCTACCGTTCGCGTGCCGACGCCGAGCCTGCCGGCGAGTTCGCGCCGCAAACGCTCGTGCAGGAGGTCGTGGATCTGACGAGCCATCGCTGGCAGAACGAGGCCCAGGCCGCCGGCATCGCCATCAAGATTGAAACCGAACTCGCGCCGACCGACGGCGTGTTCGGGTCCGCCTCGGAACTGCGCCAGGTGCTCACGAATCTCATGCTCAACGCGGTCGACGCCATGCCGCAGGGCGGCACGATCCGCCTGCGCACCTACCCGGTCGGCAACTGGGTGTGCCTCCAGATCAGCGACACCGGCACGGGCATGAGCGAGGAGGTCCGCCGCCGCTGCTTCGAGCCGTTTTTCACCACCAAGGGCCGCGCCGGAACGGGTCTCGGCCTCGCCATCACGTTTGGCATCATCGAACGCCACCACGGCCGGGTCGAGATCGAGACGGCGGAAAGCCGCGGCACGACTTTCACGCTCTGGCTGCCCGCCAGCCGCGCCGCGGCGGCGAAGGACGCCGGTGCCGCACCCGTGACGCATTCGGGCGGGCGACCGCTGCGCATCCTGGTTCTTGACGACGAAGACCTGCTGCTCGAAGTGATGTCGCAACAACTCGTGATGATGGGCCACGTGGTCGAGTGCTTCACGGATCCGAACCGGGCCCTGGAGCACGTCTACCAGCAATCCTTCGACCTGATCTTCACCGACCGCGCGATGCCGGGCATGAGCGGCGATCAGTTCGCCCGCCTCGTGCGCAAATACGACGAGGGCATGCCGGTCGTGCTGCTCACCGGATTCGGCTCCATCATCAAGGAAACCGGCGAGACAGTGGAGAACGTCGACGAGGTCGTGCCCAAGCCGATTTCCCACCAAACCCTGCGCGAAATCATCGCCCGCCATGGCGGCCGCTGCACGCTGGGCGCGGCGAGCGCGTAACCGGGCACCGGGCGAGGAAGTGCCAGGTATGCCAGGTGGGCTCCCCGCGAACTCCGGCGGACGGGCACGGTTCAGCTGTCCCCGACGATCGGGACGCCCTGCTCGCGATAGAGCGCGAGCTTGTTGCGCAAGGTGCGCTCGCTGATGCCGAGATGGCGGGCGGCCTGGATGCGATTGCCGCCCGTGTGCTCGAGGACGGCGAGAATATGCTGCTTCTCCACCTCCTCGAGGGGGATGGGCGGTGCGTGGCCGTTGGTCACCGTGCTGGCGGCGGCCGCCGCGGCCACGAGGTCCGGCATTGCCGGCACGCTGGCGGATGCCGGCGCGAGCATGGCGTCAACGACCGTCGCCTCTTCAATCCCGATCGGCGCCGGCTCCGCAACAACCGCGGCGGGCAGGGAGAGCCCGAGTGCAGCCCCCCGCAGCGGCGTACCGCTCTCCGAGAGAATCACGGCGCGTTCGATCGTGTTTTGCAGTTCCCGCACATTGCCCGGCCAGTTGTAGGCGTGGAGCATCGCCAGCGCATCGGCCGCCATGCCACGCACCCGCACGCCATGCTTGCGGGAAAAACGTTCGAGGAAGAACGCAGCGAGGTTCGGGATGTCGTCCCGCCGCATGCGCAAGGCCGGCACCTGGATGGGAAAGACCGCCAGCCGGAAATAGAGATCCTGGCGAAATTCGCCGTGCTCGACGGATTTTTGCAGATCCCGGTTCGTCGTCGCGATGACGCGGACGTTCACCTTGATCGTCTTGTTGCCGCCAACGCGTTCGAATTCGCGCTCCTGCAGCACGCGCAGCAGTTTCGCCTGCAGGCGCGGGGAGATCTCACTGACCTCGTCGAGCAGGATCGTGCCCTGGTTCGCGAGCTCGAAGCGGCCCTCGCGCCTTTGCAGCGCGCCCGTAAAGGCGCCTTTCTCGTGCCCGAAGAATTCGCTCTCGATGAGCGTATCCGACACCGCCGCGCAATTCACGCGAATGAACGGCTTGTCCGCGCGATTGCTGCGCCGAAAAAGTTCATTCGCGACCAGTTCCTTGCCGGTGCCGTTTTCGCCGCTGATCAGGACGGTGGCCTCGGTGGGGGCGACCTTGCCGATCAACTGACGCAGCGATTTCATCATCGCGCTTTCACCCACCAATTCCGTGTCACCCCCCGCCTCCCGGGCGAAGAACCGATTCACCTTCACGAGCTGGTTGAAGGATTCCGCCTTGCCCAGCAACACGTCGATCTGGGCGAGGGAAAATGGCTTGATGATGTAGTCGAACGCGCCCGCACGCATGCAGCCGACGGCCGACTCGATGGAACCGTAGCCGGTGATGACGACGAAGAGCGGCGCGTCGGGCCGCTGCGCATGTCGCTCGAGCAGTTGCGTGCCGTCGCCATCGGGCAGTCGCGAGTCCACAAACACGACATCGAAGTCGTCCTGCGCGAGCAGCTCCTCCGCACGGGAGACGGTTTCCACCCCGGCGACTGTGTAGCGCTTGCGACGGAGGTGTTCCTCCAGGGTTCGTCGCAAGACCGCTTCGTCCTCGAGTACGAGGATCTTTTCCAGACCCATAAACCACTGAGAAAAAACGCGAAGGCGGCAGGGGCAAGCGAAGACTCCAGCGTCAGTGGGCTGTTTACCTCAGATTAGCGGCGGGCTGGTGGTCCACCCGACCCTCTCAATCCGGGTTCGACCTTATGCAGGCTGGTGACGGTCACTGCCGGGATTGGGCGATTCCCTTGCGCTGAATGGCGCCGGCAACCTGACGCGATTTCCCGCACGCCGAGACAAGTTCTCCGCGGCTGGTGTCCTGCATGCGTGCCTCGCCAAACCGGGCATCGAAAAAGGTGGCCTCACTTCTGCGCGAGCCTATGCCTCTGATCAAACCGGCGCCCCGCCGGTCACCCCTGCCCATGTTCAACGGCAAGTCGATCCTCGTCACCGGCGGCACAGGTTCCTTTGGCCACGAGTGCATCAGCCAGATCCTGCGCCAGTGGAAGCCGTCGCGCCTGATCGTGTTCTCGCGCGACGAGCTCAAGCAGTCGGAGATGCAGCAGAACCCGCGTTTCCAGGCACCGTGCATGCGCTACTTCCTGGGCGACGTGCGCGACCCGGACCGGCTCATGCGCGCGTTTCGCGGGGTCGACTATGTCGTACACGCCGCCGCCCTCAAGCAGGTGCCCGCCGCCGAATACAACCCGCACGAGTTCATCAAGACGAACATCAACGGCGCGATGAACATCGTCGACGCCGCGGTGAACTGCGGCGTGGCCCGCGTGATCGCGGTGAGCACGGACAAGGCGGTGAACCCGATCAATCTCTATGGCGCGACCAAGCTGTGCAGTGACAAGGTCTTCGTCGCGAGCAACAGCTATGCGGGCCGCACGGATACACGCTTTTCCGTGGTGCGCTACGGCAACGTGATCGGCAGCCGCGGCAGCGTGATCCCCGTGTTTTTGCGGCAACGCGAGCACGGCCGCATCACGGTCACCGATCCGCGCATGTCGCGTTTTCTCATCGAACTCTCCCATGGCGTCGCGTTCGTGTTGGATTGCATCGGCACGATGGTCGGCGGGGAGATCTTCGTGCCCAAGATGCCGAGCTGTTCCGTCGGCGACATCGCGGAGGCGATGAAGGCGGGCTGTCGCGTCGACACGATCGGCCGCCGCCCGGGCGAAAAGATGCACGAAATGCTGGTCGGAGAAGATGACGCCTTCAACACGTGGGAACTCGCCGACCGCTTCATCGTCGCGCCTTCGCACCCGTTCTGGACGACGCATTCCCGGCAACTCGGCGGCACGCGTTGCGGCGACGGGTTTGCCTACGCCAGCAACACGAATTCCAATCAACTGCCATTGCACCGCGTGCGCGAAATCTGCCGGACCGTTGCACGCGCGAAGGGCTTCAAAGACGATTTCTAGAGGGACCGTGGCTGTCGGGGCCGGGCGGTTGGACCGGAAGAGCGGATATCCACCAAGCCTGGGTTCTGACATCGGCAGCTACAACGAATTCGACATGCCCACCAAACTCCCCCGCTGGCCGCAGACCTTTCAAGCCGGGCGCCGCCGGATCGGAGCGGGTTGTCAGCCGTTCCTGATCGCGGAGCTCTCGGCCAACCACCGACAACAACTCGCGCAGGCCCACCAACTCATCGAGGCCGCGGCCGACGCGGGTGCGGACGCGGTGAAGCTGCAGACTTACACGCCCGACACCATCACCCTGCCGGCGCACACGCCGCCATTCCGCGTCGGCAAGGGACTGTGGGAAGGTCGCTATCTCCACGACTTGTACGGTGAAGCGATGACCCCCTGGGAGTGGCACGCCGAACTCGCCGCCCATGCACGTGCGCGCGGGCTCGTCTGCTTCAGCACGCCCTTCGACGAGACGGCCGTGGATTTCATCGCCCGCGAGATGCGTCCGCCGGTCTACAAGATCGCTTCGTTCGAGGTGAATCACCTCCCGCTGCTGCGCAAGGTCGGCCGCACCGGCAAACCGGTGATCATGAGCACGGGCATGGCGACGGAGGCCGAGATTGCCGTCGCCGCGCGAACGCTGCGCAGCGCCGGCTGTCCGGCGCTCGTGCTGCTCAAGTGCGTGAGCGCCTATCCCGCCCGACCGGAGGATTTCAACCTGCGTTCGCTGAGGACGCTGCAGGATACGTTTCGCGCGCCGGCCGGCCTTTCCGATCACACGATGTCCGACGAGGTCGCCCTCGGCGCGGTCGCGCTCGGCGCGGTTGCGATCGAAAAACATCTCACGCTCCATCGCGCCGACGGCGGCGTCGACAGCGGTTTCTCGCTGGAACCGGCGGAATTCAAGCGCATGGCCACCGCCGTGCGCACGCTGCACGCCGCTCTTGGCTCGACCGCGCTCGGGCCAACGGCGCAGGACCGCGGCCAGCGACGCTTTCGCCGTTCGATCTTTGTCGCGCAGGACATCGCGCGTGGGGAGGAACTGACGGCGGTCAACCTGCGCATCGTCCGGCCCGCGGACGGCTTGGATCCCGCACGCTGGGATGACGTCCTGGGACGCAAAGCCCGGCGTCACCTCAAGGCAGGCACACCGCTACGCGCAGGTGACTGGTCGTAGCGGGCGGACGAAGCGCGCGTCATCTGCGATGCCGCGCCGTTCAGCCTGAGCGGAAAACGTCCACGGCCGCCCGGCCGGTCAATTGGACGGACGACTGCACCAACACAGTGCAAACGACCATGAGGCAGGATCGACGGAGCGTCACGGGGAACGCAGACACAGGCTACGCGGCCATGGGCAGTAGTCCGTTTAATTTAACGCTTAAGCTATCCTTTCGGGCTCGCACCGTTTGGGAGCAGAGGGACCACCCGCAGTTGGGATGCTGTGAAAATTTTCCGATAAACGATCGTCTGGACATGACTGGTTCCTCATCAGCGGCTTGGGTAGTAGTGCGAGCCATATTCCGTCCGAAACAAGAGGTTTCGACGAAGATCAGGATTGTCATCGCGCGATGATTTATCGATAAAACCGTCCGACTTTAGGCCAGAATCGCTAACCCCAGCAGGACCCCGATGAAGTTTACGGACGGTAGCTGGTTGATCCAGCCCGGCACGGCTCCACACCATCCGGCCGAAGCGTACGAAGTACGCCGAGAAGGAGACGCGTTGGTGGTCTTCGCGCCGACCCGGCCCATCCGTCACCGCGGCGATACGTTACAGGGACCGATGCTGACCGTGCGGATCGATTCGCCGCTCGAGCACGTCATCCGCGTCCGCATCGAACACTTTGCCGGCGTGGTTTCCCGCGGCCCGAACCTGCCGCTGCTTCCGACCGCCGCACCCGAGGTGCAGATCGACATCGCGGGCGCGGATGCGACGCTGCGCTCCGGCGCGCTGCTGGCGCGCGTGGGCCGCAGCAACGGTTGGGCGCTGACGTTCGAAACGGAAGACGGTGTGCTCACGCGCAGCGGTCCGCGCGGCATGGGTTATGTGCAATGGGAGGGACGAGGTGCCTTCGTCCACGAGCAACTCTGCCTCGGTGTCGGCGAGTGTGTCTATGGACTGGGCGAGCGCTTCACGGCCCTCGCGAAAAACGGCCAGGTGGTTGAAACCTGGAACAAGGACGGCGGCACCGGCAGCGACCAGGCCTACAAGGCCGTGCCGTTCTACCTCACCAACCGCGGCTATGGCGTGCTCGTGAACGATCTCGGGCCCGTGTCGTTCGAGGTCGCATCGGAGAAGGTATCGCGCGTCCAGTTCAGTGTTCCGGGCGAGGCGCTCGAGTACCTCGTGATCCTCGGGCCGTCGCCGAAGGATGTATTGCGCCGGCTGACGGCGCTGACCGGCCGGTCGGCACTGCCGCCGGCGTGGTCGTTCGGACTGTGGCTCACGACGTCATTCACAACCAACTACGACGAAGCCACGGTCTGCAGCTTCATCGACGGCATGCGCGAGCGCGACCTGCCGCTGCACGTGTTCCACTTTGACTGCTTCTGGATGCGCGGGTTCGACTGGTGCAGCTTCGAGTGGGACCCCGCGACGTTCCCGGATCCCGCGGGACTGCTGCAACGCCTCCACGAGCGCGGGCTGCGCGTGTGCGTGTGGATCAATCCCTACATCGCACAACGCTCACCGCTCTTCGCGGAGGGACAGCGGCACGGCTATTTCCTGCGTCGGCCCAACGGCGACATCTGGCAGACCGATCTCTGGCAGCCGGGGATGGCCATCGTGGACTTCACCAACCCAGCCGCCTGCGGCTGGTACGCGGAGCACCTGCGCCGCCTGTTGGCGATGGGCGTGGATGCGTTCAAGACCGATTTTGGCGAACGCATTCCCTCCGACGTCGTTTTCCATGACGGTGCGGATCCACTCCGCATGCACAACTACTATGCGGTCCTCTACAACCAGACGGTGTTCCGGTTGCTCGAGGAGGAACGCGGTCGTGGCGAGGCGGTGGTCTTCGCCCGTTCCGCGACGATTTCCGGCCAGCAGTTTCCCGTGCACTGGGGCGGAGACTGCGACTCGACGTTTGAGTCGATGGCGGAGAGCCTGCGCGGCGGCCTTTCGCTGGGGTTGAGCGGCTTTGGTTTCTGGAGTCACGACATCGGCGGCTTCGAGGGGCTGCCACCCGCCGCGCTCTACAAGCGCTGGATCGCGTTCGGTCTGCTCTCGTCGCACAGCCGCCTGCATGGAAGTTCCTCTTACCGGGTGCCGTGGCGCTACGACGACGAAGCCTGCGACGTGCTCCGGTTCTTCACCAAGCTCAAGTGTCGCCTGATGCCGTATCTGTTCGGAGCCGCCGTCGAGGCTTGCGAGACGGGCGTGCCCATGATGCGCGCGATGTTGCTCGAGTTTCCGGACGATCCCGCCTGCGACCATGTGGACCGCCAATACATGTTGGGCGGCGCGCTCCTGGTGGCGCCGGTGTTCCGGGACGACGGTCGTGTGAACTACTACCTGCCCGCCGGGTGCTGGACTCATCTGCTCTCCGGTGCGGTGCAGGAAGGGCCACGCTGGCACGAGGCGCACCACGGTGTCTTGAGCCTCCCGCTCTTTGCGCGACCGGGTGCGATCGTGCCGTTCGGCACCGTGGACGACCGGCCGGACTACGACTTCGCCCGCGACCTCACCTTCCAGATCTTCGAACTGGCCGCCGGTGCAGACACCCGCTGCACCGTGCCGGGCGGTCCGGGTCTCTCGGAAGTCACGCTGCACGTGCGGCGCGAGGGCCGGAACCTGGAAACAACCCTTGAGGGAACGGCCGAGTGCGCCTGGCAGGTACACTTGCGCGGCGTGTCCTCGGTCGCCGCGGTCGCTGGTGGCGAGGTTCGGCCGGATCCCCTGGGCATTGTGATCCGGCCCGCCACCGGCGGCCGCACCCTCCGCATTTCCCTGCAACCCGACACCTGGACGCCCCCCTCCGGCTGAACCACTCCATCCCACCCTTTTTCCCGTACTCGCTGGCCCGCTCCCCCTGCTCGGTGGGCACAGCTTCCACGCTTCCCTGACCGGCGTCCGCAAACCGACGGCCGGGGGATCAAAACCCAGACCAAGCAACATCCCCTCATAATGAATACGAAGAACCTGCAACGAACCGGGTGGGCGCTAGCGACTGCGCTGACCCTTTTCGCCGGACGCGGATGGACCCAATCCACCGCGGCCCCGGCAACGAACGCACCGCCGAGCGAAACGACACCGGAAGAAACCGTCGTCCTCTCACCCTTCGTGGTGGAAGCGAGTGAAGACGCCGACAGCTACCGGGCCGCAGCCACGCTGGCGGGCTCCCGCGTCCGCACGGATCTGAAGGACATCGCCTCGCCGCTCAGCGTGATAACCTCGCAGTTCCTCAAGGATACGGCCTCGAACAACAGCATGGACCTGTTGACCTACACGACGAACACGGAAGTCGGCGGGCTGTACGGCAACTGGGCCGGCTATGGCAACGCGCAAGGCGTCAGCGACCGCGGATCGTTGCTCTCGCCGAACAACAATACGCGCATCCGCGGATTGGACCAGGCCGACAACACCCGGGGTTTCTTCCTCACGGACATTCCCTGGGACAGCTACAACGTCGACCGCGTCGAAATTCAGCGTGGACCGAACTCGATTCTTTTCGGCGTCGGCAGTCCGGCGGGCATCATCAACACCAACACGGTTCAGGCGCGTTTCGACGGCAACCACGGCAAGGTCGAGAACCAGTTCAGCAAGTACAACTCGGTCCGCTGGGTGGCCGACTACAACGCGGAACTGATCGATGACCTGTTGGCGGTCCGTTTCTCGGGCCTCGACACGAAACAGAAATACCGGCAGGAGCCGGCGTTCAACAACGACCGGCGCGGCTACGTCACGGCCACCTTCCAACCGCAGGTGCTGCCCAAGAGCTGGGCGGGTAAACTAACCATCCGGGCGAACTATGAAGTCGCGTATATCAAGGCCAACCGCCCGCGCATTCTCCCGCCCGAAGATGGCATTTCGCTGTGGTTCGAGGATTACGCCGGCGACGGCGTCAACAACAAGATCGGCTTTGGCAAGCAGGTTTACGACATGTTCCTCTGGAGCCAGGGGGGCGGTGGCGACGCCAGCCGCGGCCAGAATTCCAGCAGCGCCGTCACTTCCAGCGTGCTGAATCCCTTGCCCTACCAGCCGGCTGTCGCCGCGGTCGACGGCGGCGCGCTCAACAACGGCGGCATCGGTTTTTGGTTCATGAACGGAGACCGGCAGCCCTTCTTCGTCTCGCGCCAGGCCCCGCGCGCCTTCCCCGGTGCATTGAATGCGACCGGCGGCGTGGACAACGCCATCGGCATTCCCTACGGTTCGCCGCTGCGTGTCGGCGGGTTGAATTCCTATGCACTCTCGGTCGACAAGATCGACGAGGTGGAGGGCGTAGCCTCGCGCTATCCACTGGCGACGCGCGGCTATTACAAGGACCAGTCGCTGAGCGATTCGTCGATCTTCAACTTCTACAACCAGCTCATCGATGGAGACAACAAGCGGGAACACCAGCGGTGGGACACAGGCAACATCGCCGTTTCGCAGTCGTTCTCGGACAACCGCTTCGGGGTCGAGTTCGTGTACGACACCCAGAGCTATTCGGAATGGCGCACGGGCGCGACCTGGGACCGGCCCTACATTTCGGTCGATATAAACAAGAACCTTCAGAACCAGCTCACCCAATACTCACACGTGCCCGACCCGACCTACGATCCCGGTGATCCGGATGCAGACCCGCCGATACCGGCCACGGGCAATGTTAACGGGTTGCTCGACACGAGTTCGTATGCCGCCTATGGATTCACGCCCTCGGCCTCCCAGCCCTACCCCAATGCAATGGCCGGATCGGCGTTCACCGCGGGAAGTTTCTCCAACAACAACCGCACCAATCGTGATCGCGATAGCTACCGCCTGACGACCTATGCCGAAGTGAATGGTTCGGATTTCTTCGGCAAGGAATCCACGCTCGCGCGCATCCTCGGCCGCAACCTGTTCACGGGCCTGGCCTCCCGCGAGGAGCGCCACGAAACCATAACCCAATGGGCGCCGAGTGCCGTCCCCTACGACTGGGCCTATTCGCTCTCCGTCTCGGGCGAGGACACCAACCTGACCGGAGCCACCCGCGGGATCACGCCGATCATCTACCTCAGCGGCCCGCTGTTCAACCGGACTTCGGCCCAGGGCCTCAACCTTGGCCCGATTCAGTCCTACTACAACCCGTCCGGCACCTATTCGGTGGATTACTTCAAGACCCAGTGGCTGCCGTCCCGGGATCCATCCGATCCCGGCTATGTCGATCCAGGCGCGCAATGGACCGACCTTCTCGGCAACCCCACGGGCGTGCAGGCGGACAATCCGTTCAACTACACGGGACGCACCAACGCGCCGGTTACGATCCTCAACGCCGACACCGGTGATCGGGATCAACTCATCACCAACTACGGCGTGACCGATCAGGTCGTCAACTCGGTCGGCCTGGTCTGGCAGGGACACCTGTTCGAAGACACCATTGTGCCGACGGTGGGTTGGCGCAGGGATAAGCTGGTGACGTACACGGCTACGGGCGCCAAGGGTTCCACCGGGATCGCGTCGACCCATGTCGATGGTACCGAAAAAGCCCTCGAAAACACGGGCCAGACCCGGTCCTGGGGTATCGTCGCGCATACCCCCAGGGCCTGGGTGGAAAATCTGCCCGTCATCTCCGGCGTCAGTGCCTATTACAATCATGGCGAAAACAACCGGGTTGCGGCCCGCTATAACTACGACGGCGAGCCGCTCGACAACCCCTCCGCCAGCAGCAAGGATTACGGCATCGTCGTGAGTGCCTTCGAAGACAAACTAAGCTTCAAGGTCGGCAAGTACCAGACCAAGGTGAAGAATGCCGACCTGCCCGGTGGGTCCTCGATCCTCGGCGGCAACCAATACTACCTCTATCAGCTCGAAGCCTGGGGCACCGCCAACACGTTGCTGAATGCGTTCGGACGCGAAGGGCTCGACCCCAACCAGAACTGGCACTGGAATTGGGCAAACATCGACGATGGCGCCAACATCCCCGGTAACATTGACCCGCATTCCGACGCGTTCCTGAATCATCCGAGCTCGGTCGCTCAGCTGGCAGCCATGGATGATTTCATGAACGGCATCGACCAGCAGTTTTTCACCAACTACGCGATCCCCGTGGACGTGGCAGCGCTGAAGTCCGCCTACGACACCTGGAGGTCCGGCGGCGGCATCGATCCGCTTATCTCCGCCGCGGCCGCCGACGGCTTTGCCGTTGGCACGTACACGACCGGATTCTCCTCGCAGAACAACGGCCAGATCAACGGCATCAGCCCCAATGGCACCATCGACAACACGTCGGAAGGCTACGAGTTCGAGGTGAACTATGCGCCGGTCTCGAACTGGAACATCCAGATCAACGCCTCCAAGACCACCGCCTACCGGGAGAGTCTGGGACAGCCGATGCTCGACTTCATCAACAAGCAGTGGGCCTGGCTGCAAGGCCCGGCCGGGGACCTCCGACTCTGGTGGGGCGGCGACAACCCGATCCGCCGCTATTATCAGGACAACATCATCTCCGCGGTGCAGTTTCAGGAAGAATCCATCGGCTTCCAGGTTCCCGAGCTGCGCCCATGGCACTTCGGCGGCATCACCAACTATTCCTTCCGGGAAGGCGCCTTGAAAGGCTTCAAAGTCGGCGGCGCCTATCGGTGGGAGGACAAGCAAATCCTCGGCTACGGCCTCAAGGACGACATGAGCGGCCTCGATGTGGGCAAGCCGCTCTTTGGGAAGAGCGAGGATCACGTTGATCTGTGGGTCGGGTATGAACGCAAGCTCAGTGAGAAGCTCACGTGGCAGATTCAGCTCAACCTTCGCAATGTCGGCGAGACCGCGGGATTGACGCCGATCTCGGTCAACCCCGATGGCGTGATCGCCGCCCAGCGCATCACCGAAGGCATGTCCTGGGCCATCACGAACTCGATCTCGTTCTGAACCGGTACCAGGCCCGGTAAGGAAACGATCCTCACCACCGCTTCCCTCCCGGCTGGAAATGGATTCGAGCGGCGTCGGGCGACCACCCGACGCCGCTTTTTCGTTCCGTTTGACCGGGCGGCCACACCGCATCGCGCCTCTGGGATTTCCAACCAGGTTCGGTGTCGGCCCGGTGTCTCCCGGTTGACCGGTGATACTTCGCCGTTGAGCGTGCGCCTCGCGCACATTCCAATTCCATCCTGCGAGTCTGTACCGCAATTCGTCGCCCTTCTCCATGACCGGTCCCGCCCGTCCGAGAAAACCGAGTCGCGCCGCGACGCTGGCCGACGTCGGCCGCGCCGCCGGTGTATCCGCCATGGCCGTATCGGCCGTCCTGAACGGTGCCAAGACCTCGTCGCGCATCTCTCCGGAGACCCGCGCCCGAATTCGCGCCGCGGCCCAACGCCTCAACTACCGGCCCAATGCCGCCGCCCGCGCCCTCGCCGCCCGACGCATGCACACCATCGGCGTCGCCATGGTGGTCGACGCCGGCGAACTCAACACCTACTTTCTTGAAGTGTTCAACGGCGTCCTCGAGGCCGCGGCGGAACGCGAGCAGAACACCACGGTCTTCGCGCTGCACGACTGGCAGAAGGACGCAACGACGCGGCTGCCGAAGTTCTGCGACGGGCGCATTGACGGGCTGATCCTGATGGCTCCGCGCCTTACCCTCGAATCGGCCCGCGTGTTGCCCGACCACACCCCTTACGTCACCATCCACGGCAACATCGCCATACCCGGCGTCGTCAACCTGGAGAGCGACGAGGAGGCGGGCGCCTATCACATCGTACGCCACCTGCTCGATCGCGGCCACCGGCGCATCCTGCATCTGACGGGCGATCGCGGCTTTCTCGGCGCCGAACGTCGCATCCGGGGCTATCAGCGCGCGCTCGCCGAGGCCGGCCTGCCGCTCGATCCCGGCCTGCTGGCCAGCTCGGAATTCAACACTCCGGCCGGTGCGGCGTCGATGCGTCGGTGGCTGCGGGCAAACGCCGGCCAGCCGTTGCCCCATGCGGTGTTTTGCGCGAACGACGGCATCGCCGTTGGCGTGCTCGAGGTGCTCGCCGAAGCGGGTGTCACCGTGCCGGGCGATGTTTCCGTGGTCGGTTTCGACGATGCGCTCGCAGCCCGCACAACTTCGCCGCAGCTCACCACCGTGCGGCAACCGCTGCGCGCGATGGGGCGTCAGGCGGTCGAAGCCCTTCTCCTGCACGTCGACGCCCGACACCACGAACCCATCGCCGAAACGCAGACCTCGATCGTCTTTCCCACGCAGATCATCCCTCGCGCCTCGGTCGCCGACCGCCCGCAGCCCTGAGTCGTAACACCCGAAGGCCATGATCAGCTACACACTCCAGACTTGTTTCCCCTAGTTCATTCTCGCGCCATCCCTGCGCTTGCGGTAATCCGTCCGGGTTGTCACGTTTGCCCCAAACCCTGCCGCCCATGCGTATCTGCGACATCGCCCAGTTCTATTCCCCGCTTGGCGGCGGCGTGAAGCGCTACCTGTCGGACAAACAGCGATACCTGGCGGCGCACGGCAACTCGCGGCATATCCTGATCATTCCCTCGCACCGTGATGCGGTGACACGCGGCGCCACGGCAACCATCCACGAGGTCAAGTCCCCGCGCCTGCCGGGTTCCCTCAGCTACCGCCTGCTCGTCGCCAAGGAACGCATCCTGCGCGCGGTGGCCGCGGAGAAGCCCGAACTCATCGAGGTCGGCGACCCCTACCGCACCGCCTGGATCGGACTGGAAGCCGGGCGGCGCATGCAAGTACCCGTCGTCGCCTATTACCACTCGGATTTCCCCCGGGCGATCGGGCGCACCGTTCGTCGCTTCCTCGGCCGGCGGCTCGAGGGATTTGTTTCCGGTCCGGTGCAGAGCTACGTCGTCCGCCTCTACAATCACATGACGGCCACCGTGGTCTCCAGCCGCCGGTTGTGCGACATTCTGGAAACGACCGGCGTCCAGCGGATCGTGCACGTGCCCCTGGGCACGGACCTGCACACGTTTTATCCGCGGCCATCGCGGGATCGCATCCGCGATGAATTGGGACTGTCGCCCGAGACAAAACTTCTGTTGTTCGTCGGCCGCATCGCCCGGGAAAAGAACATCCGCAACCTCATCGGCAGCCTCGACCTGATTCCCGCCAGCGCGCCGCGCCACCATCTCCTGCTCGTCGGCGATGGCGAACTCCACGACTTCGTCACGCGCGAAGCGGCGGAACGAGCCAATGTCAGCTGGCTGCCATACTGCGAATCCGCCCAGCGACTGGCCGATTTCTATTCCGCCGCCGACCTGTTCGTGCATGCGGGCAAATACGAAACGTTCGGCATCGTCGCTCTCGAGGCGCAGGCCTGCGGCACGCCGGTTCTCGTCGTGCGCGAGGGCGGCGTCGAAGAGGCGACCGACGGCGAACAACCGCCGCTCCAGGCTCGCGACGGCAGCGCCCTCGGCCTGGCCGCGGCAATCCACCGTTTCCTGCGGCAGGGCGACACCCCCGAAAGGCGCGCAGCCCGTCGCGCGCGGATCGAACGGCGCTTTTCCATCGATGGTACCTTCGAGCGCATGCTCGCCCTCTACGGCCACCTCATTGCACGCCGGCCGGTCGCGGAATTTCCGGCCGAGCCCAACGAACGGGTGGAGGGGTTGCGCCATGACTCGCGGCTGCCCATGTCCGCTGGGAGCGGCAGCATGAACCAGAATCGAACGCCATGAACTGCCGCGTCCGACCCTACCGCGCCACGGACCGAGCAGCCGTGCGGCGGATTTGCGCCGACACCGGCTTCATGGGCAATCCGATCGACGCAATCTTCAGCGATCGCGAGGCGTTCGCGGATTTCTTCACCCGCTACTATACTGACTACGAGCCGGAGTGCGGGCTGGTCACCGAAGACGTCACGACGGGCGAGGTCGTCGGCTACCTGCTTGGATGCGTGCGGTTTCGTTACCAGGCCATGATGCAGGTGTGGCTGATGGTTTCGCGACTCGTTCCCAAGGTGCTGTCGCGCTACCTGTGCGGACGCTACAATCGGGCCAGCCGTCGTTTCCTCTACTGGGTTCTATTCCGGTCCATCCGGGAGACGCCGCCGGCGCCCCGGCAGTCCGCCCACTTTCATATCAACCTGTTGCCCGCCTATCGCACCGGTGTGGCCGGTCGCGAAATGGTCTTCACGTTCTTCGACCTCGCCAATGCCCGGGGCGTGAAAGGCATCTACGGGCAGATCCAGACACGCGACGATCGACGCACGAGTTTCTGGACCCGCTACGGTTTTCGGGAATTGTCGCGGCGCCGCATCACCAAGTTTGATCGCTACCATGCGGAGCCGGTTTATGTCACGACGCTCTACCGGGACCTCGGCGAACACTGACACGGCGGCGGCCCCGGAACGGCGGCTGATCGTCTCGTTTCATGATCTGCATCCGGGCTCGCGCGGAACCGGCGAGGAATTCCTGCGCCTGCTCGACGCGGCGGGCATCGCGCGCGCGACGTTCCTGGTGGTCCCGTGCTGGCATGGCGGTCCCCCATTCACACGCGACGGCGCATTCACCGCCTGGCTGCGGGATTGCGCCGACGCGGGCCACGACATCTGCTTGCACGGCTACACGCACCATGCGGAAAGCGTGTCCGGGAGCCCCCTGGCGCGCTTCGTCGGGCGCCGCTATACCGCGAGCGAAGGGGAGTTCTTCCAAATCGCGCGAGCCGAAGCGGAACGGCGCGTCCGGGATGGCCTCGCCCTGCTCGGCGGCGATGCCGGAGTGCCGGTGTTCGGATTCACGCCGCCCGCCTGGCTGCTGAGCGCGGGCGGCCGCGAAGCACTGCGCGCCGCGGGCCTGCACTACACCACCACCTGGAACCGGGTGGAACTCCTGCAGATCCGCGCCAGCGTGGCCGCGCCCGCCCTCGTCTATTCCTGTCGCAACGCCTGGCGCCGCGCCGTCTCGCGCGCCTGGGTGCGAGTCTGGCACCGCCTCAATCGCGACTCGCCGCTGCTGCGCATCGCGGTGCATCCCGGCGATTTCGCCGATGAACGACTCATCGCCTCGCTGCGGTGGCATCTCCGGGCCGCCCTCACCTCGGGCCGCACGGCGATCACCTATCGCGACCTGCTTCCCGCCGGCGCGGGTCCCGTACCTCCACCGCTTGCTGCCGCCGCATGAAACGGGGCCCGACGCTCAACAACAGAAAGATGCTGCGCTTCGTCCTGCAGGGCGTCGCGCTGGGAGCGCTGGCCACGGTGCTCGTCCTTGCCTTCACGCTGCGCCAGGGCACCTGGCGACACCTCCGGGACTTTTCGCCGGCATGGCTGCTCCTGCTCTTCGGCATGGTGATCGTGGCGTGGGCCTGCAACGGCGCGCGGGTCTGGTTGATGTGCCGCGCCGCCGGTCATCCGCTGCGCTACCGACAGACAATCGCCGTCTCGCTCTCCACCGAGTTTGGCATCGCCGCGACACCGGCCGGCGTGGGGGGCACCGTGATCCGGCTCTCCTTGCTGCGCCAGGCCGGACTGCCGCTCACCACCGCGGGCTCGTTGCTGGCCACCGATGCGGCGATCGATGCGGTGTTCTTCACGCTGCTCTCGCCCTTCGCCATCTATGTCATCTTGCGCGACGGCGTCCTGCGCGCCCTGTTCTCCAAGCCCAGCGATCTCGACGCTCTGTTCGGCCTCCTTGGATTTGCCGCCTGCGTGGCGGGGGCGGTGTTCCTGCTGCGTTCGGCGTCGTTCCATCGCGTGGTCGCACGAGTGGCCAACGCGACGGAATTCGGTCGCCGGCGCCGGCTGGCCGCACGCCACCGGCATCTCCGCATCAACGTGCGGCGCAGCGTGCGGCGCATCCTGAGCACGCTCGCCTTTCTCTGGCGGCAGCGCAAGGGCGCGCTGTTCCTGAACTTTGCGTGCGCCAGCGTGCAATGGAGCTGCCGCTACATGATCCTGCCCGTGATCATCTACTCGCTCGGTTTCACGGCCAACCCGCTGCCGCTGTTTCTCGCGCAAGGATTCCTTTTCGGGCTTTCGCTGCTGGTGGTCGTGCCGGGTGGCGGCGGCAGCGTGGAACTGCTTACCGCACTCATCCTGCCAAATCTCGTACCCGCGAGCGTGGTCGGCGTCATCGTCCTCGTCTGGCGGTTCTTCACCTACCACCTCTACATCCTCGGCGGCGGCGCGATGTTCTTCTACGCCTGCCAGCGCATGCACCGGCTGTTTCCCGAATCCGCCGCGAACGGCGACGCGCCTTCGGCGCGATCCCATCCTGCAACGACAAGATGAAGACGATTCCAGAGTCGTAAGTGGCATCATCGGCCGCAGTCGGGCCGAACCCGCCGGTCACATCATACGTGACCTGCGGGTTCGCGAGGACCCGCGGCCGACTCGTGGCGAAATTCCCCTGAAGGCCCTTCACCAGTCGAGGCTGACTCCGCCATCACCCCTCGAACGTGGTTAGAAACTCGGCGTAGACCTGGGCAGCGAGGACGAGCTCGCGCACGAGCACGCGCTCGTCGGTCCCGTGGCAATTTTCGCCGCCCGGTCCCCAGCCGATCGTCGGCAGACCACCTTCGCCGGCGAAAAAATGGGAATCGTTGAAGCCGGGTGACACGAAGAAGCGCGCGGACTGCCGGCGCACGCGACCGAGGGCCTGGGCAAAGGCCCGCGGCAGCAGCTCGTCCGGTCGGATAAACGTCGATGTGTGCTCGTTGAGTTTGCGCACCGTCACGCGCGACGTCGCCACCCGCGCCGCCGCTGTCCGGATGAACGCGCGCAGCTCCCGTTCGACGGCGTGCAGCGATTCGTTTGGCAGCACGCGCCGGTCGAGGGTGAACGCCACCGCCGCTGGCACGGTGTTGATCTTGCCGCCCGCACGCGTCGCGGTGACGCCGCCCACATTGAGGGTGGCGGTGCGGATGCGGCCGTCGGGGTTCCGGAAGCGGCGGCGGGCCAGCGTGCGCTGGTATTTCTTCAGTTCGACGACGAGAGCGCTCATCTGCTCGACCGCATTGACGCCCCGATCCGGTTGCGAGCCGTGCGCCGCCCGGCCGTGCACTTCGACCTCGAACCATAACACGCCATTGTGGCCCACGCCGACGTACCGCCCGCTGCCGCCCTCGCCGACGATCACGTAGTCCGCGCGCACCAAGCCGTGGTCGACCAGCCACGCCGCGCCAAACCGGCTGTCGGTCTCCTCGTCCGGCGTGAACGAGAGCTCGACATTGACGCGGGGCGGCCGGCCGACTTGGCGCATGGTCTGCAGCGCATGCAACATGCCGGCAATGGCACCCTTCATGTCGGCGGAGCCCCGGCCATATAGGGCGCCGCGGTGCACACGCGGCGTGAATGCCCCGAAACGCCAGCCCTCGGCCGCGGCGGGCACGACATCATAGTGGGCGTTGAGATGTACCGTATGGGCCGCGCCCACATCCCAGCGAGCGAGGACTATCGCCCGCGGTTGCCCGGCGGCATCGGGCAGGTGACGGCGAATTTCCCGCGGCGGTACCTGCACGATGCGGGTGCTGAGTCCGGCTGCCCGGCAGGTCCGGACCAGCAGCGCCGTGCAAGCGGAATAGTGCTCGCCCGGCGGATTCACGGTCGGCAGGCGGATGAGTTCGGCGGCGAGCCGGACCAGGTCATCGCGCCCGCGGCCGATCGCAGCGCGCAATGGCTCGGACATGACGATTGATGGCGGCACCGCGGTGTGCTGGAGTCAAGGGGTATGGGAGCGCTGATTTTCGATTTTGGATCTTGGATTTTCGATTCGGACGGCGACCGGGAGGCTCCGGCATGACGTCTAGGTCTCCCGCGCGCCGTAAACTCTCGTCCTATCTCTTCTACGTTCCGTTTGGATTGCGCATGTGGAAAATTTTCAAGGGCGCGGGCACAGCCGTCGCGGACCTGCGGCGCGATTACCGGCTGGGGGGACTGGACGAACGCGATCTCGCGGTGGAGCCCCTGCAGCAGTTTGATCGCTGGTTTAGCGACGCCCGAACCGCCGGCGTGCTCGAACCCAACGCCATGACCCTGGCGACGGCCGACGCCGCGGGAAGCCCGTCCGCCCGTACGGTCCTGCTGAAAGGCTATGACGCCCGCGGATTTGTATTCTATACCAACTACGAGAGCCGCAAGGGGCGCGAGCTGACGGCGAATCCGCGCGCCTCGCTGCTCTTCAGCTGGCTGACACTCGAGCGTCAGGTCGAGATTTGCGGAACGGTCACGCTGACCTCGCGGGAAGAGACCGAGGCGTATTTCTATTCCCGGCCGATCGACAACCAGCTCGGCGCCTGGGCCTCGCCCCAGAGCACCGTGCTTACCGGACGCGCGCAACTCGAGCAACGCGTGGAGGACCTGATGAAACAATATCGCGGCCGCACCATCCCCGTGCCGCCGCACTGGGGGGGCTTTCGCGTCGCCCCGGTGACCATCGAGTTCTGGCAGGGGCGACCCAGCCGTTTGCACGACCGTCTGCGCTACACCCGCCAGACGGATGGGGCTTGGAAAATCGAACGGCTCTCCCCATGAACAATCCGGTTCAGCCGGCGCTCCCCCGCCCCGCCGCGTCCCCGTGCAACCCCACGGGTTTTGCCTGCTCCGGCCTTGCGACGGCGTCCGGCCCGCATCTCACGTCCCGTGAGCGAAAACGTTAAGATCTACCTGCTGCGCCACGCGCACGCCCTGCGCGAGGACGAGGATCCCATGCGGCCGTTGAGCAAGCGTGGACGGGAGCAGGTGCGCGCGCTGGCGACGTTCTTGCACGCGCGTGGCGGTCTCAAGGTCGAGCGCGTGTGGCACAGCCCGCTGCACCGCGCTGCCGAGACCGCGGAAATCCTCTGTGATGAACTCGCCATCAAGGCCACGCGCCGCGAGATCGATGGCCTGCTGCCCGAGGACGACATCCGCGGGGTATCGCGGCGGCTGAGCGGCTTCGGGTATCCCCTCCTCGTGGTCGGGCATGAACCGCATCTGGGCCGACTGACTTCGATCCTCGTGTGCGGCAATGTCGATCAGGAGATCGTCGACTTCAAGAAGGCGGCGCTCGTCTGTCTCGAACGCGAGGCCACCAAGTCGCAGACGATCCTGTGGCGCATTCGCTGGTTCGTGACGCCGGCACTGTTCGACGAGGCGGAACAGGAGACGGGCGATTGACGCGCCCGCGCCGGCTCGTACTCCTGCCGCTCGCATGAAGGTGTTCGTTACCGGTGCATCCGGCATGGTCGGATCCAACGTGAGCCGGGTCGCGGCCCGGCGCGGCCACGAAGTCGTTGCGGCCGTCGGCGCGTGGTCCGGCGGCGTGCCCGGTGCGCGCGCGGTGTTGCCGGTGAATCTTGCCGAAGAAGCAGGGGTGCAGCGCGTCGTCCTCGATCTCTTTCCCGACGCGATCATCAACGCCGCGGCGCTCTCCAGTCCCGCCGCGTGTGACCGCGAGCCTGAACGGGCCGCCGCCCTCAACGTCGCCCTGCCCGCCACGCTGGCGAAGCTCGCCCACCATCTCGGCGCGCGCCTGGTGCATCTCTCCAGCGAGCAGGTGTTCGACGGTCGCGCAACAACCCCCTACACGCCGGACGATCCCGTGAATCCACCAAACCTCTACGGCCGGCAAAAAGTGCAATCGGAACATGTGGTCGGCGAGTTCGCGCCCGGGAACTCCGTGATCGTCCGCCTGCCTTTGCTCGGTGGCAACAGCCTGACCGGTCGCCGCAGCTTTCATGAGCGGTTCTTTGCCGCGTGGGCGGCGGGCCGGAAGGTTCGCCTTTATCGCGACGAGGTGCGGCAGCCGTGTTCAGCGGACAACGTCGCGGAGGTACTCGTCGAACTGATCGAGCGCACCGACGCACGGGGCGTGGTGCACTGGGCCGGTGCCGCCGCGTTGAACCGGGTGGAACTCGGCCAGGCGGTGGCGCGCCATTTCCGGCTGGCAGCCGACGAGTTGATCGAGGAAGCCAGTCGGGCGGATGATCCCGGCGGCGAGGAACGCCAGGCCTGCCTGAAGCTCGACTGTGGGCAACTCACGGGCCTGCTCAAGACTCCACGGGAAACCATCGCTGCGATGCTGGAGCGCTTCGTGGTCCCGCCGGCGCAGCGCGCGTGGTACGCCAGGCTGGGTGCGACGTAAGCGAACGTCTCGGCCCCGGGTCATTGCCGGCAAATACCAGGAGCGGCGCCACGCCGCAATTCCGGAAAATCATCGCGGCATCCTGCCGCTCCTGTGTCGATCCCCGGTTCGTTCAGCTTCCGGCGTCGGCGCTGGCGGCGCCTTTTTCGCGCAGGATGCGAACGATCTCGGTGCGGTTGAACTTCACCGCATCATCGAGGGCGGTGCGACCATCCTTGGCCTTGGCATTGATGTTCGCGCCATTGTCGATGAGCTGACCGACGACCGCGGTGCGGTTGGCCATCACCGCGACGAACAGCGGCGTGGCACCGGTCGCATCAGTCGTGTTGACGTCGACCTTGGCTGCAAAAAGTTTGGCAAGGATGCCGGGATTGCCGGCCCGCACCGCGAAGTGGAGCACCGAAGCGCCGTTGTCGTCGCGCGCCTCCGGATTCGCCTTGTGCGCGAGCAGGATGGCCACGATGTCCTCCATGCCGCTTCCGGCCGCAAGGTGCAGCGGTGTGCTGCCGCGGACGCCGGGCGCGTTGGCATCGGCGCCCGCATTGAGCAGCGCCTCCACCATCTGCGGTGAGCCCTTGCCGACGGCCAGATGCAGCATGGTAAGGCCGTTACGCGCCTTCAAACGCGCGAGTTCGGGAAAATTCTTCAGGGCCCCCGCCACGTGATCGGCGTCGCCCGTCTGGACTGCCGACAGGAATGCGTTGAGATCGTCCTGCGTCAGGTCGGCCGCATGCGCGACCTTCGGCGCACCGACGAGCCAACAGACGATGCCCGCCAAGCACATCACCAGGACGCTGCGCCGGGTTGCGCAGGCGCCTTCCTTTGCTTTTTGGTACGAAATCATTGGACTCTCGGATCGGTGACCCTTCCGGAATCGGCTGCCCCCGCCATCGTCGGCCGGACGCATTTGGCTCCGAGAAGCGTCGTTGCTTAGAGGGATTATACGGACGTCATCTGTCGCCCCGGAAGAATGCTCAGCGATTCTCCGCCGCCCGCGGGCTTTTAACGGGCGCTTTACGCCACCCTGCGGCGCTTCCCTCAAACCGGTTGCGGGCATCCTCGGCCAGTCGTGCGGCAAGCCCTCAGGCGGATTGATGCAACCACCGACATTTCCAACAGCACTGCCGTGCTCGATGAACCGCGCACGGCGCTGGAACCGGCTTTCGCGAGTGAGCCCGTCCTATCCTGGGACTTCGTGACCGGTCTCAACCTGAATCTGCCTCCCACGACCCCGATTGCGTGGACCCGCGGTCTGCAAACGGACGGCACCTGGGACGTGCACGGCGGCGTCTGCGGCGGCGATGGTGGCCACATCATGTTCCTTGGCGGCAACGTGGCATACTTCCGTGATCTGAAGTCGGCTCCGCTCACCCGTCCGGACGGCACGCCGACGAGCAATGTTCTCGAAGCCCTGCCGGGGTCCGCCCGCGTCGTCGGCGCAGGACCGGCCACGCTTCAGGGGAAGGCTGGACTGGGCGGGCGGCCGTAGGGGCCGTGGTTGGTGCACGCGGCGGAATCGCGCCGCGATGGCCTTTGAGCACCGCGACCTCGCGGCCAAGCCTGCCGCCCCGGTCTGTTTGCTCGTCGATCCGTCTACGGGTGCCAGGTGGATGCGTCCCAACAACATCCGCGAAAGGCCAGTCACGGTGCGAGATGGCGGCCGCTCACGGAACGAGGAAATCCACCACCTTTCCCGGACGCCGGCTTTCGCACGACGCGCCGGGAAGCCGGGGACGGCGACGCCCTGAAGGGTTTTCCATTTTGTGGGAGTTATGCTACACGAATCCAGTGCGCCGCTCGCTCGCGGTGCCCTGCGTCAGCGACCTTCGCCCATGTCGACACCCTCTGATCCGCTTGATCCCCTGTTTGAGCGCTGGCGCGCGGAGACTCCGACGCTGAAGCGCTCCCTCCGGTCCGATGTGTGGAGCCGGATCGAGCAGGCCGAGGCGCACCCCGGCCTCGCGGGCTGGCTGGACCGCATCGAACTTGCGTTCAGCCGGCCGGCATTTGCCACCGCCTTTGTCGTCGCCTGCGTCCTGCTCGGCCTGTTTCTCGCCGAGGCCCGGCTGTCGGAACACCTGCGCCGGGAAAGTGCCGAGATCGAACGCAGCTACGTGCACATGCTCGACCCGCACGCCGACGGGCCGGGCCCGCTCGCCCCGACCTCCTTCCAGCCATGAAACGCACGCTGCTGATATTGCTGACGGGCGCCATGGCCGGCGGGTTCGCGCACCTCGGGTGGTTCAACCTGCGTCGTCCGCCGACCGACCTCGAGACCCAGCTTTCCTGGATGAAGGCGGTCCTGCAGCTGACGCCCGATCAGTTCGCACGCTTCAAGGAATTACACGAGCAGGCGAGCCCGCACCTCGTTGTGCTCACGACAGAACTACAACGCATGCGTGCGGAATCCGCCGCCTTCGAGCGGCGGCGTGAACAGACCGGCGAGGTGGACTTTCTTGCATTCGCCCGGCTGGTGGAGCAACGGCGGGCGATTGATCGCGACCGCGACGCCACGGCCCGCAAATTGATCGAGACTGCCGTCAGTGTAATGACCCCTGAACAACGCCAGCGCTACCTTGCCTTGATCGCGCCGGCATTGTCCGACGACCGTGATCGAACTTTCCATTGAGCCCCGGCGCCGTGAACGCCCCCGTGTGCACCGCGACCCCACCGAAGACCACGAGCTGTTTGCCGCCCTGCAGCGTGGAGAAGATGCCGCGCTGAACCGCCTGGTTGCGCGATGGGAGCAGCCGCTCTTCGCCTTCGCGTGGCGCTACCTGCATCATCAGGCGGACGCACAGGACCTGGTGGCCGACACGTTCGTGCGGCTGTACCAGCATCGCGAGCGACTGCGGCCGGACACCAGACTCTCGGCCTGGTTGTTCACCACTCTCGCAAACCTCTGCCACAACCGCCACCGCTGGCACCGCCGCCATCCCACGCTCAGCTTCGATGATCCCGACAGCGGCATAGGCGACGGGGAGGCGCCGTCGGCAGCCCCGCTCGTCCCGGGTTCAGCCGGCATGGAGCGGGACGAGGCACAAGCGGCCCTCCATGCGGCGATGGACCGGCTGCCTCACGATTTGCGCGTGACGGTGCTGCTTCACTATTTTGAGCACCTGTCCTACCGGGAGATCTCCCAGGTCACCGGCTGTTCGGAACGCGGGGTCGAGACGCGCCTCTACCGCGCCCGGCAACGGCTGCGCGCCGAACTCGAGTCCTTTGAAGTCTTTGCGCCGTAAGCGGCGTCCCCGTCCCGACGAACATTCTGGAGCCGGGCCTCGCCCCACGTGGACATCTAGCGCAGCGTGGCCTGAGACAATGCCCGCGAGGCCCGGCCCCCGAGTCGCCGCGACGGCGCAGCGAACGCGGTCACAGCGCGGATCCGGAGATTGGAGCGACATTCCAGCCACAGGACCTCGGATCAGCGCGGTGCCACCGCCCACGCGGATTGGTTTCAAGGTCCGGCACGGGGGCCAGGCACCGCGCACCGAGCGCTTCTGACGTCGGCTGCGAGCATCATTCGCGGGCCTCAATGTTCGTCTGGCCCGAAAAACACCGTCTGGCTCGCGTGCAGCAAAACGGGTCTGCCTCGCCGTAGGGGTGGCGAGAACTTCCATTGCTTCACGGCGTCGGCCAGCAATTGGCCGAGTTCCGGGAAGTCGGCCGACACCACCGCAGGCATCCGAACGGCACCGGTCTCGTCGATGTAAAACTCCACCGTCGCCGAACCGGTCACGCCTCGCGCCCGTAGATCCGCGGGATACACCGGGTCGACCCAGACCAAGGGCACCGGTATGGCATCGATTTCCCTGGTCGTGCAGGGCCGATAGATTTTTTCCATGGCCTTGCCGAAAAACAGCTTTGTCAGGTCGGAATCCGGATGGATGTTCACGACGACGCCCTTGGCTTCGAAATCGAAGCCCACCAGCACCTGACTGGCCACGGGCCTGCCGTGCACAATCATCGGCAGGAATCGCCAGTGTCGTATCGCCGAAACGGCGGCATCGCCGAACTCGGGGCTGGTATGGGCGACCACCAGCCAGTCCTGGAGCTTGCCCGCCTCATCGACGTCGACGACGACCCGGGACCAGCCCGAAGTGACCCCCGCATTCAGCAGGGACCGGGGAAAAATCGGTATCTCCTTCTGCGTGACGCGCAGGGGAGAATCCTGCTCCCGCGTGGAGACATGGTCGTCGGCCGCCCGGACCGTGGAAATAGAGGCCAGGATCAGCCAAACCCACAACAATCGTTTCATGTCGGAATGCGTCCAAAACCGCATAACACCAGTGCGAGCCGGCTTCCTTCAAGTCCAGCTTATCGCCGCGGGCCGGTTCTCCGGTCCGGCGCCCGGGGGCGAGGCCGGCTTCCCTGAACAAAAGAACCGGACGGCTCCCTGAAGGAGACCGCCCGGCAGCGTTCTGCAAAGGTCCCGTCAGCTTGCCTTGTCGAGCGGGCCGAAGTAAAAGCTCTGGCGAACGTGGACGAGCACCGGATGCCCCCTGCTCGTGGGACGCTCGAAGCGCCATTGCCGGACCGCCTCCATCGCAAGCACACCCAGCTCCCAGAAGTCCGCGTCGATCACCGCCGGCACGCGCACGGTGCCGTTTTCGTCGATGTAGAACTCGATCACCGCCTGACCGCGGACGCCGTGCAGCGCGAGGTCGCGGGTGTAGACCGGCTCGGCGAAGTCGATCGGCGTGGGAATCCGGTCGAGCTTTTCCAGCGGACAGGGCGCAAATCCCCTTGATTGCCGGAACGACAGGATGTGGGCGTTGAGGTCGGTGTTGGCATCGATCGAGATCACGACCCCTTTCGCTTCGAAGGAGAAATTGATGATGGCTTGGGTGGCGACGTGCTCGTCGCGCACCCGGATCGGCTCGTAATCCCAGAGTCGGATCGCCTGTTCCGCCGCATCCGCAAACTCCTTTTCGGTATAGCCGACGACGAGGACGTCGGTGAGTTTCCCGGTGTTGTCCATGCTGATCGCCACGCTGGCGTCACCCGAGGTAATGCCGCGCGCGATCAGGGTGTTCGGGAAAACAATCGGCACGGTCTGGTGGATGCGCATGGGCAGGCGTTCGTCCTTCGTGGGTCCGAAGGGGTCGATGCCCGAAGCCAGGGCAACGCCTCCGGCGAGGGTAATCACAAGTGCGACCAGGATACGTTTCATGGGTGAATGGGTTATGTCTGGCGTAACCCCGATCCGCGGCCGATCCCTTCCGGCATCGGCCCTCGCCGCCGCAAGTATATCATGAAGGGAAAACGCGGCGCCGCGGTGTCGGCCACACGGCAAATTGCGTTGCGCGCGCCGGAGCGGGAAACCTAGGGTAACCACCCCGGCAGCGACTGCGTCTGCGCCCGGTCATCGCCGCTCAACCCCTTCCTAATCATGCCACGTCCCGTCACGTTGTTCACCGGCCAGTGGGCCGATCTTCCTCTCGCGGATCTTGCACCGCTCGCCAAGAAAATGGGCTACGACGGTCTCGAGCTCGCCTGCTGGGGCGACCACTTCGACGTCGATCAGGCCGCCAGCAGCAAGACCTACTGCGCCGCCCGCTGGGAACTGCTCGCCGACCATGGCCTCACCGCCTTCGCCGTTTCCAACCACCTCGTCGGCCAGGCGGTGTGCGATCACATCGACGAGCGGCACAAGTCGATCCTGCCGCCCGACGTCTGGGGCGATGGCGATCCCGAGGGCGTGCGCAAGCGCGCGGCGAAGAAGATGGCACTGACCGCGAAGGCCGCGCGCAACTTCATCAACGCGAAACCAGGCCGCGGCAACCGCGACGACTTTCCCGCCGTTGTGAACGGATTCACCGGCTCTTCGATCTGGCACTCGATCTATGCGTTTCCGCCGACGTCGCAGGACTATTACGAAAAGGGCTTCAAGGATTTCGCGAAACGCTGGACGCCGATCCTCGACGCGTTCGAAAAGCAAAACGTCAACTTCGGCCTCGAGGTGCATCCCACCGAGATCGCCTTCGACCTCGCCAGCGCCCAGCGCGCGGTCGCGGCCGTGGGCGCACATCGGCGCTTCGGGTTCAACTACGACCCCTCGCACCTCGGCTACCAGGGCGTTGATTACGTGAAGTTCATCCGCGTGTTCGGCGACCGGCTCTTCCACGTGCACATGAAGGATGCGTGGTGGGGGCATGGGGACGGCGAGGTGGGCGTGTTCGGTGGTCACACCAATTTCGGCGACGCTCGCCGCTTCTGGGACTTCCGCTCGCTCGGACACGGTGACATCAAGTTCGAGGATATCATCGTCGCGCTAAACGACATCGGCTATCGCGGTCCGCTTTCCGTGGAATGGGAGGACATCCGCATGGATCGCGTGCACGGCGCGACCGAGGCCGCGGCGTTCGTGCGCAAGGTCGACTTCCCCTCCAGCTCCCTCGCGTTCGACGCCGCATTCGACAAGCAGAATCAGTAGTGCAATCCCGTCACCGAGTTCACGGAGGATCCACGGAGTCCACCGAACGTGGCTTCGCGACCGAACAAGTCCGTGATCTCCGCGATCCCTCTGTGGTCTCGGTGACCCTTTTCCTCGTATGACCATCAAAGTTGGAATCATCGGAGCCGGTGGCATGGCTCACTATCATGCGACCGGCTTCCGCCAGGCCGGTGCGGAAGTCGTCGCCCTCGCCGACGTGAACCTCGCGGCCGCGGAGAAATCCGCGGACCGGCTCGGCATCCCGGAGGTCCATGGCGACGTCGCTGCGCTCCTGAAGCGCCCGGACATCGACGCCGTTTCCGTGATCGTGCCGAACAAATTCCACGCGCCGATCGCGCTGCAGGCATTGCGCGCGGGCAAGCACGTGTTTTGCGAGAAGCCGCCCGCGCTGAACGCCAGCGAAGCTGCGAAGATGGCGGCGGCGGCGAAACAGGCAAAGCGCACGCTGCTGTTCAACTTCAACAATCGCGCGCGGCCCGAATCCTTCGCGATGAAGGAATACATCGACCAGGGCGTCGTCGGTCGCATCAACACCTGCCAGGCGAAATGGATTCGCCGTGCCGGCATCCCCGGCTTCGGCGGCTGGTTCACGACCAAGGCCCTCTCCGGCGGCGGGCCGCTGATCGACCTGCTGCACATGATCGATCTCGGGCTCTACTTCATGGGCAATCCGGAGCCCGCGCAGATCCTGGCGCGCACCTACAGCGACCTCATCACCGATAAGAGCTTCAAGGGGCCCTGGGGCATCCCCGACAACGCCAAGGGCGTCACCGACGTCGAGGCCGCCGCCCATGGCTTCGTGACGTTTCGCAGCGGCCAGTCGATGTCGTTCGCCGTGTCGTGGGCCGAGATGAACCGGCGCGAGGAGGTCTCCGTGGTCTTCCAAGGCCAGCAGGCCGGAGGCATGGTCCGACGCCTGTTCGGCGTGGACGGCGTGGATTCAACCGCGATCGACAGTTGCGAACTCTACACCCACGAAAACGGTCGCCCCGTGAACCGCGAGATTCTCGTGCCCGCCGACGAGACGATGGGACGCACGCGCAGCGCTGCGAACTTCATTCGCACGCTCGAGGGCTCGGAAAAGCCGCTCAACACCCCGGACCAGGCGATCGCGCTGATGAAGATCATCGACGGCGCCTACAAGTCCGCCACGACGGGCCGGGCCGTGAATCTCTGAATCTGCCTGGTCGGGCCGCCCTCGGGGACAAGACGCCGAACGTTCGGCGTCGAGCCATCGTCCAAAGGATCGGCCCCACGAACCTCATTCCCTCACTCCCTTTCCACTCATGAAACTAAATCGCAAACTTCGCATGGGCATGGTCGGCGGCGGCCGCGGGGCGTTTATCGGAGCCGTGCATCGCATGGCTGCGCGGCTCGATGGCGAGATCGACCTCGTCGCCGGCTGCTTCTCTTCCGATCCCAAAAAGTCCCGCCTCTCGGGTCAGGACTTCCATCTCGATCCCGCCCGCGTCTATGCCACCTACGAAGAGATGGCGGAACGGGAAGCCGCGCTGCCGGACGACCAGCGTATCGACTTTGTGTCGATCGTGACGCGCAACAACACCCACTTCGCCGTGGCCAGTACGTTTCTCAAGGCCGGCTTCAACGTCATCTGCGACAAGCCGCTCGCCTACACGCTCGCCGAGGCCCGCCAGCTGCGGGACGTCGTGCGCAAGTCCGGCAGGGTTTTTGCCCTGACCCACAACTACACGGGATACCCGATGGTGAAGGAGGCGCGCGAATGGGTGCGGACGGGAAAGCTCGGCCAGATCCTCAAGGTCGTGGTCGAGTATCCGCAGGGATATGCCATCACCGCCCTCGACCAGAAGGGCGATGGGGCGATCTCGAACTGGCGCATGGATCCCTCGGTCGCCGGCGCGTCGAACTGCATGGGCGACATCGGCACGCACGCCGAGAACCTCGCGCGCTACATCACAGGCCTGGCGATCGACGAGATCTGCGCCGAACTCTCGACGTTCATTCCCGGACGCCCGCTCGACGACGACGGCAACTGCCTCCTGCGCTTCAAGGGCGGCGCGAAAGGCATACTGTTCGCTTCGCAGATTTCCAATGGCGACGAGAACAACCTGAACATCCGGGTGTGGGGCACCAAGGGCAGCCTCGAATGGCTGCAGGAACACCCGAACGAACTCGTCTTCAAGGCCGTCGATCAGCCGCGTCAGGTCTTCCGCCGCGGGAACAATTACCTGTCGGCCGTCGCGCAGCAGAACAGCCGCACGCCGTTCGGCCACCAGGAGGCGTTCATCGAGGCGTTCGCCAACGTGTATCGCGCCGCGGCCACCGCGATCGCCGACCAGGTTGCAGGACGCAAGGCGCCGAAAGCCGGGTACGATTTCCCAACCATCGAGGACGGCGTCGAAGGGATGGCGTTCATCGACACGGTCGTGAAGAGCGCCCGGCGCGGGGCGAAGTGGGTGAAGTTCCCGAAGATCTGACTTCCCGCTGTCCCTGCCATTCGCGCACGAACGCCTCCCGCCGGGAGGCGTTTTTTTTTGGAATAACGGCCAAACCGCGCGCTCGGAGCCTTCAGAACCCTGATCGCAACGCCTCCGCGTGGCGATCGATCCGCACCTGACGCCGCCGTGCCTGTCTTGTTGCCCCATCCTGGCAACGATCGACGTGCACGGTGGGGCCGGGTGTACGGCAGCCAAACCCAGCTTGTTCCATCATGCATTCCTCCCGACCGCACCTCGCCCCGCTTCTCGCCGCCGGCCTCCTGTTCGGATTTGCCACCGCCCAGGCCGGCATCGTCCGCTTCACCGCCACCATCGACGCAGCCCAGGCTGACACGACGTCGACCGCCACCGGCTCGGCGGTGATGATCTACGATGCCACCGCCAACACGTTTGATCTCACGGTCACGCTCAATGACTTTGCCGCCACCCTGGCAAACTCCCATATCCATGAAGGAGCGCCGGGCGTGAGCGGCCCGGTGGTGGTGCCGTTCGGCGATGAAAGCGTTTATACCCGCGACGGAAACACACTCACCGGCACTTTCACCAACGTCACCTACACCGGGGATCCGGCCACGCTGCTCAGCGGGGGCGCGTATCTGAACTATCACACCGCGGCCTTCCCCGCCGGCGAGATCCGCGGTCAGCTCATTCCCGATCCGGTGAAGCTCAGCGCGACGATGACACCGGGGCAGGAGACCTCCGATCCAAAGCCGGACTCGGCCGCCTACGGCGCCGTGCAGGCGACCTACGATCCCGCGACGAACATGATCACGACCGTCGTGTGCGTGTACAACTTCGCCAACACGCTTTCGAACTCCCACATCCATGAAGCCGCGCTCGGCGTCGCGGGCGACGTGAAGCTCGGCCTCGGCCCGGCGGCGAACTATGTTCAGAACGGCAACACCTACGTGCAACTATTCGGCCCCTCCGACTATCCCGGCTCCGCCGTCGCGCTGCTCAGCGAGGGGGCTTACGTGAATGTGCATTCCGACGTCTACCCGGGCGGTGAGATTCGCGGCCAGCTCTACGTCCTGAACCCGCAGAACGCCGGACGCCTCGTCAATGTTTCCGCCCGTGCGCAAGTCGGCACCGGTGATAACGTGCTCATCAGTGGCTTCTTTGTCCAAGGCACCGAACCTGCCCGGGTGCTCGTCACGGGGCGTGGTCCCGGCCTTGCCACCGTCCCGGGGACGCTCGCCGATCCTGTGCTCAACATCTACGACAGCGAGGGGCACCTCCTCTTCACCAACGACAATGTCGGCGACGCCCCCTTCCAGGACGCGATCGCGGGATTTTCGGGTGTAAGTCTCATGGATACGGAAGCCGGCGCGCTGTTGATCCTTCCCCCAGGCGGCTATACCGGCATCGTTTCAGGCGCGGATGACACCACCGGTGTCGGTCTCGCCGAAGCGTTCGAGGTTTCCTGGTAGAACCACCCGGGCGGCTCCCGCAGCGAAGTCATCACCCGACGCGATATCGCTGCGGCAAAGCCGGGGCGCGGGCAACTGCGCCCCGGCCCCCGGTGTTGCCAACCGTCCTGCACCGCAGCGACGCCGGGAGGCGAAGCAATCGACGTATCGTGGCCGGACCAGGCGTCCGGACCGATCACGCGGTCCGGCGGGTCGGGACCCGAGGTGCGGCACGCACCGGCGTCGTGCCACCGGATCCGAAGTCGGCGGATTCGCTGCCCGGAGGCGCCAAGCGCGCTCCCGGGAACACGCCGCGCGGTTCGGTCACTCCTTCGGCGCGAGCGAACGCAGGTAAGCGACCACCGCCTCCGCTTCCTGGCGGTTCATCTTGTAGCGCGGCATTGGCGGCCGCGGTGGCACGCCCCCCGGCCGCTCGCCCGTCATGAAAAAATGCACCGCGTCCGCATCCGTCATCGTGGGGAGCCCGGCGATTTGCGGCGCCACCTCCGCGAACGGCATTTCAACCGTCGGCCGGAACGGCAGTGTCGCCCCCATCAGGGGATTCGCCAGGTCCGGCTGACCGTTCTCCAGCACGGCCGTGTGGCAGTCATTGCACATCCCGATTCCTTCGACGATGTGCCGTCCGTGGGCGATCGCATTCATCCCGTCATCAGCCGGGTTGTCCGCCGCCTGAACCAGGCCGCATCCGACGGTCGCGGCAGCGCTTAGCACGATCACCAGGAGTCGTTTCATGGAAGCTTCAGGGTAACGCTAGCAGGACCTTTCTACCGCGCAACCGAACGGCGTCACGCGGAATTCCCTCTTCACGATCCGTCGAGCGGAGAGGTTCCGGGGAAACCGGGGTCCTGCTGACGCAATGGTTCCAAGTCTGGATCGTGGCGAGCAATCATGCGAAAGTCCTCGCGCAATTCGATCGCCCGCAGCACGCGTCGCCGCGCTTCCTCGAGCCCACCCAACTGGGCGGCATAACAGCCGAGGTTGAATTGAATGATCGCCTCCTCGCCGTGCCGCGGCTCCGCCTCGAGCAGGATGGCCCGGGCCTGCTCCAGGGAACTCATCCGGCGCGTCGCGAACGCGAGGCTCACCCACCATCCCGGCTCCTCCGGCTGCCGGGCAACCAGTTCGCGCGCGAGGGTTTGCAGCCGCGCCCAATCCTGTTGTTCATGCAGCAAAGCCACCCGCAACGCCTGCACTTCGGGCTGACTTGCGTCCGCCGGTTCGATGGCGGCCAGTTCCGCCTCCGCCTCCACGAGCATGCCCAGGGCGAGATAGCCACGCGTATGCGAAAGACGCCAACGTAGGTTCATACCGTCAATGTTCCGCATCCTGGAAACGGAAGCGGCCGGGCGCAACCATGGATCGCCGACATACCTGCGCCCCAACTCCTACGATCGTCGGACGCTGCGGCGAATCGTGGGACCGGCTTGCGCCGCCCAACAAACACCGCGCCCTCCGCCAAAATCGCCGCTGATGCCGCGCCGACGGGGCCGCAAATCGATTACCCGCGTTCGCCGGCCCGGTGCGTGCCCCACTTTCCAGTTGTCAGGTGCGCGCACGTGCATGCGCTTAGGCTGCAACACGAACTTCCACTGATGGCCGAAAAGCACAACTACACCGAAGCCTCGATCAAGACCCTTTCCTCCACGGAGCACATTCGCCTGCGCCCGGGCATGTACATCGGGCGCCTGGGCAACGGCGTCCACGCCGAGGACGGCATCTACGTGCTGCTCAAGGAGACGATCGACAATGCGATCGATGAGTTCACCATGGGCTTTGGCAAGAAGGTCGAAATTCAGCTTAGTGAACGTGCCCTGCGCGTGCGCGACTACGGCCGCGGCATCCCGCTCGGCAAGGTCCTGGAATGCGTGTCCGTCATCAACACCGGCGCCAAGTACGACAGCGAGACCTTCAAGAAGGCGGTCGGTCTCAACGGCGTCGGCCAGAAGGCGGTGAACGCCCTTTCGCTCAACTACCGGGCCCAGGCCGTGCGCGAGGGGGAGACCAAGGTCGTCGAGTTCACCCAGGGAAAGCTGCGCAAGGAACACCGCGTCGCCAAGACGACCGAGCGCAACGGCACGATCATCGAATTCACGCCCGACGAGGCGCTTTTCGGCAAGGATTTCAAGTTCCGGCCGGAATTCATCGAGGACATGCTCTGGAACTACGCCTTCCTGAACCGCGGCCTCACGCTCACGTTCAACGGGAAGAACTTCAAGTCCGAGAACGGCCTCGAGGACCTGCTGAAGAAAAACCTCAGCGGCGACATCCTCTATCCCATCTGCCACCTCGAGGGCGACGACATCGAGATCGCGATGACCCATGGCGCGCACTACGGCGAGGAATACTACTCGTTCGTCAACGGCCAGCACACGACGATGGGGGGCACGCATCTGGGCGCCTTTCGTGAGGCGATCGTCACGACCATCCGCAACTTCTTCAAGAAGGACTACGACGCGGCCGACGTGCGCCAGTCGATCATCGCCGCGGTCTCGGTGCGTGTGATCGAGCCGGTGTTCGAATCGCAAACCAAGACGAAGCTCGGCTCGAACGACATCGGCCCCGGCGGCCCGTCCATCCGGCAGTTTGTCGGCAATTTCCTGCAGCAGCACCTCGACAACTGGCTGCATCGCAATTCCGCCGCGGCCGATGCGCTCAAGCGCAAGATCGAGGACAGCGAACGCGAGCGCAAGGAGCTCGCGGGCATCCGCAATCTCGCGCGCGAGCGCGCGAAAAAGGCCTCGCTGCACAACCGCAAATTGCGCGACTGCCGGGTGCACCTGGGCGACCGCCACAAGCGCAATGAGGAAAGCATGCTCTTCATCGTCGAGGGTGACAGCGCCGCGGGTTCGCTCACGTCGTGTCGCGACGTGGAAACGCAGGCCGTGTTTGCGCTGAAGGGCAAACCGCTGAACACCTTCGGCCTGACGAAAAAGGTGATCTACGAGAACGAGGAGTTTCACCTCCTGCAAAGCGCCCTCGATATCGAGGACGGCATGGAAGGCCTGCGCTACAAGCAGGTCGTGCTTGCGACCGATGCCGACGTGGACGGCATGCACATCCGCCTGCTGCTGCTTTCGTTTTTCCTGCAGTTCTTCCCCGCGCTGATCCAGAACGGGCACGTGTTCATCCTCGAGACGCCGCTGTTCCGCGTGCGCAACAAGCGCGAAACAATCTACTGCTACTCCGAGGCGGAAAAACAGGCGGCATTGCGCAAGCTCGGTGCCAGCGCCGAGGTGACGCGGTTCAAGGGGCTGGGCGAGATTTCACCGGGCGAGTTCAAGGGATTCATCGGGGAGAACCTCCGACTCGAACCCGTGTCGCTCACGCACCTGCACAAAAGCGAGGACCTGCTCGGATTCTTCATGGGCAAGAACACGCCCGAGCGGCAGGGTTTCATCATCAACAATCTCCGGGTCGAAAAGGACCTGGTGGAGGCGTGAGCGTCCGGGCCCCAGGCAGCGCCAAGCTCCGCCCTCCGGGACCCGACGGCATTCGGCGAGCCCCTCCCGGGACGCCCGCCTCCGGGAAGCCGGCGCTTCGCGCGGCTTTCGTTTGTCGGGCGCCACATTGGATCAAGCCGGTCCTCCTCGGCGCCGGCCTTGCCCTTGCCCTCCTTGTTCCCGGTTGTGTCTATCTGCCGCAAGGAGCCCTGCCGGACCCGGCGACGCTCACGCCGGAGCAGCGCGCCGACCAAAACGAGCTCGTCTACTCCACCGCCTGGGACCTGGTCCAGCGCGGGTATTTTTCCAATCGCTACAAGGGCATTGATTGGGATGCCGCCTACGACCGCCACCTCGCGGCCGCCCGCGCCGCGACCAACGACACCGAGCTTTACAATGCGATCAACGACCTGATCGACGAGCTCGACGATGATCATACCCATGCGCTCTCGCCCGCCGAGGCCGACGAAATGGATCGAGAACAGCGCGTGCTGCTCGGCCTCATCCTGCGTCCCGCCGACGCCGACAAGCCCGACGGGCCCATGCTGATCTTCGACACGATTCCCGGCAGCAACGCCGCGGAAAGCGGCATCCAGCCCGGCTGGCTCCTGCTTTCCTGCGACGGACGCCCCCCCGGCGACGTACTGGGGGAGGATCGGTTGCACGAGAATCAGGTCGTCCAGTGCACGTTTCGCGACCGGCGGGATCACGAGCGCACGATTGCACTGACCGCACGAACGGTTTCCACGCAGCCGATCCTTGCGACGACGATCCGGGAGGACGGCATTGTCGTCCTGCGCTTCGACCAATTCGATCGCGAATCGGCGCGCTGGCTGCGGGACCAGCTCAAGACCCACGCCGATGCCCCGGGACTGATCATCGACTTGCGCCAGAATCCCGGTGGGGATGCGGCGGCCCTGGGTCGCATGCTCGGCGAGTTTTTCACTCACCGTGTCGACATGGGAACGTTTGTCTCGCGCCGCGGGTTCAGTGACCGCTTGCATGCGTGGCACTGGTTTGCGTCGGCCAGCTACACCGGACCCGTGGCGATTCTGGTTTCTCGCAACTCGGCAAGCAGCGCCGAAATTTTTGCCGCGGTGATGCAATACCATCATCGCGCCACGACCTTCGGAGAGACGACCGCGGGCGCGGTGCTCGCATCGCGGTTCTTCCCCCTGCCGGGTGGCGGTCGTCTCCAGATGGCGATCGACGACTACATTTCCCCGGGTGGCAGGCGGCTCGAAGGCAACGGCGTCACGCCCGACCACCTCATCACGCAAACCGCTGCGGACCTGCGGGCGGGACGCGATCCCGTCCTCACGGCCGCCGTGGGCGCGTTGCACGCCGAAGCGCCGTCTCCGCCGCATCAGCCGGCTCATCCTCGAGCCTGATTCACCGGGAGCCATTTCGAAGGCGACGGGGAAGTCGGCGAATCCCGGCGATTTCCCGCCCGAAGCCGATGTACCAACCCCCGGTCCATTCGTACAGTTTCGTAATTTTTTGCCGATACGGACCAAGAGCAACCGCTCCCCCAATGAAGATTGAACAACGCCTCTTTTCGCCAAGAGACGGCTGGTCCACGTATGCGTCCAACCTCGAAGGCAAATCCCCGCAACTGGTCCTCGCGTTTGGCGGCCGGCTGCTGCTCGAGCAGACAAAACCGCTCGACGAACTTCGCGCCGCCTATCCCGACGCGCGCCTGGTGTTCGCGTCGACGTCCGGCGAAATCACCGGTATCGAAGTGACCGAGGACCATCTGGCCGTCACCGCAATTGCCTTCGAAGACACCCGCATCGCCTGCCAGTCCATTGAGATCCCCGGTCCCGCGGAAAGCCAGGCAGCCGGCCAGGAACTGGCGCGACGGCTCCAGTCACCCGACCTCGTACACATCTTCGTCGTGTCTGACGGCGGTCGCGTGAACGGCACCGATCTCGCCCGCGGCTTCAACGAGACGCTGCCTCCGGGCGTCACGCTGACCGGCGGCCTCGCAGGTGACGGCACCCGTTTTTCACGCACGCTCGTCGGTCTCGACTGCACGCCGGACAGCGGCCGCATTGTCGCGGTCGGCTTTTATGGACAGCGCCTCCGGATCGGCTTCGGCTCCAGCGGAGGCTGGTCTCCCTTCGGACCGGAACGGCTCGTGACCCGAGCCACCGGCAACACGCTGTTCGAACTCGACGGCCGCTCCGCTCTCGCCCTCTACCAGACCTACCTGGGTGACCAGGCGAAGGAATTACCCGGTTCAGCCCTGCGATTCCCACTCGCCCTGACGCCGACCGATGGCGGCATGACCGTCGTTCGCACGATTCTGTCGATTGACGAGTCGACCGGCAGCATGGTCTTCGCGGGCGACATCCCGGTCGGTGCCCACGTCCGTTTCATGCGCGCCGCCTATGAGGAACTTGTGGAGGGTGCCGGCCGGGCCGCCGAAGCCAGTCGCCAGTCCACGCCCGCAGAACTGGCGATCTGCGTGAGTTGCGTTGGCCGCCGGATCGTGATGGGACAGCGCATCGAGGAGGAAACCGAACATGTGCGGGAAATCCTGGGCGAGACTGCGATCCTCACGGGTTTTTATTCCTACGGCGAGCTCGCCCCGGCCGGGCAGAACGTCGGCTGCCAGTTGCACAACCAGACGATGACCATCACGACCCTGACCGAAGTGTGAGCGCGCCCGTGCCGATATTCCGCAGCCGCATTCTGCAGCGGCAGCTGCGCAAGCACCTCGGGCCGGAGGCGGAGCTGCCTCCGCAATTCCAGGCGCTGCTGCGCGCGGTCGACGAATATTATGAACAACAGGATCGCGACCGCGTGCTCGTCGACCGCGCGATGATCCTGAGTTCCGACGAACTCATGGCGGCCAACGATATGTTGCGCCGCCAGAACCAGCACAACGCGGACGTGCTCGCCCGCTTGCGGGATCTCGCCCGCAGCCTGCGCGGCGATGGGGGCGCCACCCCCGGAAACGGTCCATCAGCCGATGGCGACGAGATCGAAGCGCTCGAACTCTTCGGCCTCATCGCCGATCTTATGCGCCAGCGCCAGGAAGTTGAGGACCGCCTGCGCGCCGCCCTGGAAGCAGCCGAGGCGGCCAATCGCGCCAAGAGCGAGTTTCTTGCCACGATGAGCCACGAGATCCGCACGCCGATGAACGGTGTGATCGGATTCGCGGACTTGCTGCTGCATTCCGAGTTGAGCGAGCAACAGCGACGCTTTACCAGCATGCTCAGAAAATCCGGCGAGGCTCTGGTCGTGATCATCGACGACATCCTCGACTTCACGAAGATCGAAGCGGGCAAACTCACGCTGGAGATCGGTTCGTACGACGCCGCCCTCGGCGTGCAGGAAGCGCTCGAACTGCTGCAAAACGCCGCGCTCGCCAAGAACCTCGTGCTCGCCCCCGGTCGCAACCCCGAAGGCGCCCCCCGCGTGATGGCCGACCGCGGCCGGATGCGGCAGGTGCTCGTCAATCTCATCGGCAATGCCGTGAAGTTCACCAGCCGCGGTGCCATCGTCATCGACCTTTTCACGGCCGAAGACGAAGTCCCCCCCGACCTCGCCGCCAGCGTCGGTCCGCGCCGGACGAGCGAACTGCTCTTCGCCGTCACGGACTCGGGCGTCGGCATCGCCGCCGACAAGCTGCCGCGGTTGTTTCAGAAGTTCAGCCAGGCCGACTCGTCGACGACCCGCCGCTACGGCGGCACCGGTCTGGGCCTGGCGATCAGCAAACGGCTTGTCGAGCTCATGGGCGGTCGTATCGGCGTTTTCAGCCGCGAAGGTGAGGGCTCGACCTTCTGGTTTACCCTCCCGCGGCAGGACCTTTCCGGCACGCCCCCGCCCAAAACCGTCCGTTCGGTTCCCAGCCGGATCGCGCCGCTGTCCATCAACGGTCGGGCCCCGCATGTCCTGCTCGTCGACGACATCCCCATCAACCGCGAGGTCGCCCTTTCCGCTCTCTCCCTGCTCGGATGCACGACCACCGTCGCCACCAACGGTTACGAAGCGGTCGACGCCTGGCGATCCCAGGCGATCGATGCCATTCTCATGGATTGTCTCATGCCGGAATTCGATGGCTTCGCCGCCACGGAGAAGATCCGCGAGACCGAAGCCGCCGAACCCAGCCGCAGACGAACACCCATCGTCGCCATGACCGCCAACGCCATGAGCGAAGACCGCGACCGGTGTCGCGCCGTCGGCATGGACGGCTTTCTTGCCAAGCCACTGCGCACGGCCGACATCCGTGCGGTCCTGCACCGGTTGCTGAAGGCTGGCGCCACGCCGCCATCCTGATCGTTTTCGCGGACCCACGCGTCGTCTCGAGACCGTGGACCCTGGTTGCAGCCGATCAGGGCGGTCGACCGTTGGCACAGTGCGATTCGCCGTTCGGCGAAATCTCTCCCGCCCTTTCTGCGCAATCCGCGTTGGACAACTCGGGGGCGACGGAAAAACTTCGCCCTCTTGCAGACGAAAATTCCCTTTTACCTTCGAAGTGTCCTGGCCGGCAGTGCCCTGTGCACGGCATTGCTGGGCACCTCATCCGTCGCATGGGCGTCCGCCACGGTCTCGTCGGCCACATCTGCGGCCGAAACCGTCGAGGCTCCCGTTCAACTCGATCCCCTCACCGTGATCGGGCATCCCTCGGGCGCCGACGAACGTCCGGGAGCCGTTTGGGTCGTGCCCATGGAAGCCGGCGTGGAGACGGCGACCCACGTTCGCGACCTCTTCATCGCGGTGCCGGGCCTGCACCTCAACCAACCCGGCGGCCCGGGCGGTCGTTCGTCGTTGTGGATCCGCGGCGCCGAGGACAACTACGCGATCGTCTACCTCGACGGCATCCCGCTCAACGATCCGACCAACTCCACTGGAGGCGCGGTCGACTTTTCGCTCCTTGACCCCGCCATTATTCAGTCCGCGGCCGTGGTGCGCGGTCCATCATCCGTCCGCTACGGCGCGGAGGCGCTTGCCGGCGTGGTTCACCTCGGCACCGATCCCGCGGGCGCGCGTACTCGCCGCCTCGAGGCCGAAGCCGGCGGCAACGACCTGCGCCGTGGCGCGCTCCTGTTCCAGGAACCGCTGAGTGAACAGGCGTCCTTTGCGTTCAGCGCCGCCGGTACCGACGCTGGTTCACTCGACTTCGGCAGCCGCGAACGTCGGCGGGCTTACCGGTCGGCGGTCACCTGGCACGGTCCGGTGAACGTGAAGGTCGCGGCCTGGCACCTCGTCAACGACAGTGACACGTTTCCCGATGACAGCGGCGGAAAACGACTGGCCGAGATCCGGACACTTGAAACGCGGAGACACCGTGCGACCGCCGCCTCGCTGCAACTCGACACGGAAATTGCCCGACGTCGCTGGTCGCTCGCGATCGACACCGCGCAGTTTGATGCCAACACCGTCTCCCCCGGCGTGGCACCCGGTCAACGCGATCCGTTTGGTCTGCCCGCCAGCACCGACGACACACGCCTGCGCCGGCTGCGCGTGAAGGCCATGGTCGAACACGCCTTGCGCGGATGGCGCTACTCCGGCGGCATCGACTTCGAACGCGAAAGCGGCCGCGACGACGGCACCCTTGAATTTGCCCCCGGCATCGTGGTGCCCACGCCCTTCAGCATCGACCGCAATCACGGTGGCATTTTCGCGGAGACGGATGGGCCGCTCACCTCCGGTCGGCACGCCATCACGCTTGCCCTGGGCGGACGCATCGACCGCTACGGGGGCGGCCTCACGCGTGGCACCGTGCGGACGGGGCTGCTCGGCGTGATCGACGATGCCACCGACTGGCGTCTGAATGCCGGCAACGCCTTCAAGCCGCCAAGCTTCTACGCGCTCGCCAATCCGCTGGTCGGCAATCCCGACCTCAAGCCCGAGCGCGGCGTCACGGTCGACGCGGGCATCCGACGGCGCATCGACGAAGGCCGCGGGCTGCTTGATTTCACGGTGTTCGCGAGTCGCTACAAGGACGCGACGGATTTCGATCCCGGTCCGCCGCCCCGCATCGTCAATCGCAATCAGATCGACTGCCAGGGTGCGGAAGCCGCTCTCGAATGGCATCTGAGCGCCGCGTGGCGGGTCGGCGGGTCACTTACCTACGTCGACGCCCGGCGCGACCCCGGAAATGTGCGCATGCGCGCCCGCCCTCAATGGCGCGGCGGCGCCTTTGTCCATTGGACACCGCAGACGACTCTCACGGTCACCGGTTCGCTGCTCGCCATCGGCCGCGTACCGGATTCCTCGATACCGACCGGCGATGTCATGCTTCCGGGTTGGGCTCGCTGCGATCTCGCCGTAGCCTGGCGCGTGCACGAGCAATGGACCGTCACGGCCGCCATCGACAACCTGCTCGACGCCCACTACGAGGAAGCCGTCGGTTTTCCGTCGCCGGGACGCACCGTGCGCGGCGGCCTGCGGGTCGAATTCTGAGGATTGTCCCAGTGCGGCGGAGGCCGGAGAGTCGCGCCACGCCCCTCTTTGCCTCCGGCGAGGCGCCTCACGGCCAGGACAGTTCACCCTCGGCCTCTCCCCGGGACGACACTCTCGTCATCCACCCGGCCTGCCTCGCCGGGTTGTCTCGCGCCGGAGCGCAGCGGAGGCGGAGGCAATTGAGCGAAGGCGAAGCCGCACGGCGGCGCGAAATGGAAGGAGCTGAACCCGACAAAAAAAGTGGCGGCCGCCACTTTTTTTGTCGGGTTCCTGGAAGCTGGTTTCGGCATGTTCGCGCGCGGGCGCCGGTTCCCGGTTAGCGGCTCTTGTGGCGGGTCGTCCGCACACCGGGGTGGCGCGGTCCGCTGTGCAGACGGGTATTCGTGAAACACCCGTAAACCCACCCGGGTGCGCGTGGTGAATTTCACTCAAGAAGCGAGGGCAGGCTCCGAGGTAAAAACTGAGGCCAGCACCCTTGGGCAAGTACTTCTCAGACGCCTGTTCGCCGGGCGGCCCCGGCAGCACTTTTTCCCGCCCCGGCGCGCATGTCGCGGCCGGCCTGGTCGTGCTGACGATCGTGCTGGCACCCGCGATGGGCGCAGCCGACGTCACTGAATCGATGTGGCGGGATCTGGTTGAAGCCAATGCACAACTACGCGCCACGGTTGCGGATCAACAACGCCAACTGGCAACCTTGCGCACGCGGGTCGAACAACTCGAGCAGACCAGCACCCGCCGCGACGCCGTCGTCACCGACCTGCGGGACCGCATCGCCGCCACGCCCGCCTCCGCCGTGGCCGAGCGCGCGCCAGCCAACCAAAAGCTGCGGCTATCCGGCGACGCGAGCGCGGCCTTTTTCGCGGGCCAGCGGGACAATCAATTTCCCAACGACGAGTTTCGCATCGACGAAGCCACCCTGCGCCTCGAAGCCGAAGCCGCGCGTGATGTCTACCTCTACGGTGAACTGCAGTTGACCACGCGCGAGACGCGTGACGAATCGCCTCATCTCGGCGAATTCTATCTCGAGTTCGAGGATGTCGGCGGGACTTCCACCCCACCCCGTTTGTTCAACGTCCGGCTCGGCCGGGTCGACGTGCCGTTTGGGGAGGAATACCAACGCCGGGACGCGCTCGACGATCCCCTCATCACCCACACGGTCAGCGACGTCTGGGGCACGGACGAGGGCATCGAGGTTTTTGGCGAAGCGGGCCGCCTTTCCTACGCGGTCGCCGTGCAAAACGGCAGCAGGTCGCGCCTGCGGGATTTCAACGCGGACAAGTCGATCGCCGGTCGCATCTGCTTCAATCCGGCCCCGCACGCGCATCTCAGCGCCAGCGCCATGCGCACCGGTGAGCTGGACGCAGCCGACGATATGTTTTCCGAGATCTGGATCGGCAACGTGCTGTTTCGCCCCGTCGGCTCGAACGGCGCCACGCGTTTTCACGCCGAACTCGGCGAGGTCGATGCCACCTGGTCGTGGGATGGTGGGCACCTCGCGGCCACCATCGGGGGCGCGCGATACGACGACAATGATCCACTTGCGGACAATCATCGGAACTTCACCTACTACCAACTCGAGGCGGTGCAAAACTGGTCGCCGCGCCTTTACCTCGCCGCGCGCTACAGTCGCCTCCGCGTGCCCAATGGGTATCCATATGCCGGGCTCGGGAACATCGTCGAATACACCACCGGGCCGTGGACCACGGATCTGTGGCGCCTGAGCCTGGGCAGCGGGTACCGCCTCAACCCGGATGTCCTGTTCAAGCTCGAGTACGCATTGGAACAGGGTGAGCTGAGAAACGGCACGGCGCGCGGCGATTCCGATCTCTTCGCCGCCGAAGCCGTGCTCGGATTCTGAATCGCCGATTTCCATGCCCGCCGTTCCGCGCCTTCTCTTCGGACTTCTCCTGCTGATCGCCCCCGGGCTGGTCGGCGCCGGGACAATCAAAGGAACCGTGCGCGCACGCGGGGTCGACGAAGGCGACGCCGCCGACGGCGGGAGCGGCGCCTACGGAAGCCGCCGCTACAAGTTTCTCGAGCGGGTCGACTACTCGGCCATGCGCGACTTCATCGTATCCCTCGACGACGTGTCGAACCCGGCGCCCGCGGATCAGCCGCCGGTGGCGGTAATCGCACAACGCGACGGCATGTTCGTGCCTCATATCCTGCCGATCGTCGCGGGCACGATCGTCGAATGGCCCAACGACGATGATATCTTCCACAACGTTTTCTCCATGTCGGAAATCTGCTCCTTCGACCTCGGCCTCTATAAGCGTGGCGAGCATCCGAAACGCGTGCAGTTTGCCCGGCCCGGACGCGTCGACGTGTTTTGCTCCATTCACACGCGGATGAGTTGCATCGTGCTGGTGTTGCCGAATCCCTGGTTTGCGCGCTCGGACGATCGCAATCGCTACGAGATCCGCAACGTGCCCGCCGGCACCTATCTCCTGCGCGCATGGCACGAGCGCATGCCGGCGCAGGTCAGGGATGTCGTGGTTCCAGCGGAGGGCGAGGTGGTCGTCGACTTCGTCCTCGGCCTTGGCCAACGGCCCCGGTCCTGATTGCGACGATGAACCGCCCGTCTCCGGTATTACGATGGAGTTTCCAGACGAAGGTCCTGGTGCCGGTCCTCGTATTTCTTGTCATCCTGCCAGTGCTGACCTTGTGGATCGTCAACCGGCACATCGACGAACAGGTACGCACGGACGCCCGACAGACGCTCGCCACCGCCGACGCCGTCTTTCGGAATTCCCTCGAGATCCGAGCGCGCAACCTCGTGTCGCGGTTCCGCAACACGGTCAACGAACCGCGCTTTCGCGCCGTCGCGCAGCTGGGGGATGCCGGGACCATGCAGGACTTCCTGCACACCGCACTCGACGAGTTCGGCGAGGAGACCGAGATCGCGCTGTTCTTCACCGCGCCCGACCGCATGCTCGCCAGCGCGCGACGCGACGCGACCCTTTCGCCCGCGGATTTCGCGCGCGGGGCCGCGGACATCATCGCGCCGGCCTTCGCGGGCGGCGCCAACGCCGGTGTGATTCATGCCGGAAGTCGCGTCTTCAACGTCGTGGCCGTGCCCGTCGTCGGCACGGATCGCACCAACGTGGTGGGCACGCTCACCCTCGGCATCCATCTCGGTTTGAACGCGGCCCGCGAACTGCAATCGCTGACGCACACCGAGGTCCTGCTGCTGGCGGAAGATCAGGTCGCGGCATCGACCGTGCAGCAACCGGATCCCGGATTCCTGACGCGCGCAACCGCCGCCTCCGGTTCGGCACATCCGGTTGTCCTCAACGGTGAGCACTTTCTCGCCCTCAATGGCAGCTTCGACGAGAGCGCCCCGCAACGCGGCTTTCGCTACATCCTGTTGTCATCCTACGAAGGCCGGCTGCAGGCGTTGCGGCGCACGCAGACGACCCTGGTCGTGATCAATTTCGCCGGTATCCTGATCAGCGCCATTGTCGTGTGGCTGTTGATCCGTCGCATCACGCAACCGTTGCGCGTGTTGCGGGCGGGGGCGGAAGCGGTCGGCCACGGCGACTTCTCGCATCGGGTGCAGCAGTATTCCCATGACGAGTGCGGAGAACTGGCAGTCGCGTTCAATTCGATGACCGCCAGCGTGGAAAATTCCCACGCCACCCTGCAGCAGGCGGTGGACACCCTGCGTGCGACCCAGGCGCAGTTGCTCGAACGCGAACAGCGCCTGCGCGAAAGCGAGGAGGAACTGCGCCTGATCATCGCCAGTGCCCGCGACCATGCGATCTTCACCCTCGATGAGCCTGGCCGCGTCGTCCGCTGGAATCCCGGTGCCGAACGGCTCTTCGCCTACGACCTCGAGGAGGCCCAGGGCATGGCGTACGCCAATTTCTTCACGCCGGAGGATCGCCAGTCCGGGCTGCCGGAACGCGTGCTTGCCCTCGCCACCGCCGGCGGCCGGCACGGCTTTGAAGGTTGGCGCGTGCGCCGCGATGGCTCGCGCTTCTGGGCCGACGTCACGGTATCGCGACTGCCCGACTCCACCGGCAAGGGCGCCGTCGGGTTCGTGGAAATCGCCCGCGACATCACCGTGCGGAAGGAGGCCGAAGAGGCGCTGCGCCGGGCCCGCGATGCCGCGGAGGCGGCCAGTCGTGCGAAAAGCGAGTTTCTCGCCAACATGAGCCACGAAATCCGGACGCCGATGAATGCGGTGCTCGGATTCACCAGCCTGCTGATGGAGCAAAAGCTCGCGCCCGCGCAGCTCGAGTTGGCGGGCACGATCCGCACCGGGGCCGAGGCGCTGCTCGTGGTGATCGACGATCTGCTCGATCTCACGAAACTCGAAGCCGGCAACCTTGAGATCCGCGCCCAGGACTGCGACCTGCGATCGTGCATCGAAAAAGTCGCTGGCGGATTTCGTGAACGCCTGCGCGCAAAAACAGCTCGCGCTCGAGGTGCGCTGCGCGCCGGAAGTGCCGCCCATCGTCACGGTCGACGGCTTCCGCGTGCGCCAGGTCCTCAAAAATCTCGTGGCGAACGCAGTGAAGTTCACCGAGCGCGGGCGCATCGAGATCACGCTCGCGCGTGCGCCCGAGGCCGGGGCGGATCAGATGCGGTTTACCGTGAGCGACACCGGAATCGGCATTCCGCATGAACGACAGGGCGACCTCTTCAAGCCGTTCTTCCAGGTGGAATCGTCAGCGGCGCGGCGCTTTGGCGGCACGGGCCTCGGACTCACGCTGGCGAAACGCCTCGTCGAGCTGCTCGGCGGGACCATCGCCTGCGAGAGTTCACCCGATCACGGTTCACGGTTCACGTTCACGGTGAAAGCGCCCGTCGCGATGCATGACAGCGTGCCGCCGCCGCGCCTGCCGCCCGCTCCCGCGGACTCGCCGCCACCGCCGGCGAACAAGGTGGCGCGCGGCAGCAACACCGCGTTTGCCCAAAGGTGTCCGATGCGCGTGCTCGTGGTGGAGGACAATCTGGTCAACACCAAGGTGCTCACCCTGATTCTCGCCCGGCTTGGCTACCAGGCCGAGACGGCCAGCAACGGCCGCCTCGCCCTGGAGCAACTTGAGCAACGGCGCTACGATGTCGTCTTCATGGATCTGCAGATGCCGGAGATGGACGGCATCGAGGCGACCAAGCGGCTGCGTGAGCGCATCCCCGTGACGTCCCCACCCTACATTCTCGCGTTCACCGCCAACGCCAGCCAGGAAGACCGCGGCGCCTGCACCGCGGCCGGCATGCATGATTTCGAGGCCAAGCCCGCAAACATCGACAAGATCTCACGCGCGCTCGAGCGCGCCTACGCCTGGATCACCGCCCATGGCACGCCGGCATCGGGCAACTGAGCCTGCACTGGGGTCCGAATTCGTCGTTTTCGGATCTCCCTCTCGCGCGGATCTCCCCGTACCCGAACTCGCAAGGCCGTCCTGCGTTCTGCTGATCCCCCGCGGTTCACGCCTGTTCAAGCCGGACCTTCGAATTCCGCCGTTTCGCGTCCCGGACAAAACTTGTGGCGGCCGCCACAAGTTTTGTCCGGGACGCGATGGGGTTTGCCGGGCTTCGGTTACGCCTGCGGCGGTGCGGTAAACCGCACGTCGACCATCAGGTCGGAAGCGATCTTCTCGAGGTCGCCCCGGACGGTGGCGGCGTCGAGTCCGGTTGGTAACGTGACGGTGGCACGAGCCTGAAAAATTAGCTCACCACTCATTGGCGCGCTGGAGCGTTCGGTTGCCAACTCCTCGACATTGATGCCGCGTTCAGCCAGGGCCCGCGAGATGGCGCGCACGATGCCCGGGCGGTCGTGGCCGACCACCTCCAAAGCCACGCGGCTCCCGCGCGGGGTCGCTTCCGAGGGTGCCTCTTTGGCGTCGTGCACGGCGAGATGAAGGTTCAGGTCTTCCGTCTCGCGGAGCGCGGCGAGCAACCCGCCAAGCTCCGTGTCGTCCACCTCGAGCCGCACGATTCCGGCGAAGTGTCCACCGAGGTGCAGGAGCCGGCTTTCCAGCCAATTGCCACCATGCGCCGCCGCGCGTGCGGCGACCGCCTCGACCAGCCCCGACCGGTCGGGACCAAAGATCGTGATCACCACCGTCGTCAGCATGGAGAGATCAAGCCGGCCTGAATCCACGACGGCAAGCCATGAGCATCGAAGCTCGTCGCTGCAAAAGTCCGCCGCGAAGTCGTCAGGCGCGACGTTCCGGCGAAGCCAGACCTTCGACCACCAGATTCCGACGAGCAGGTGTTGCGGCACTTCCGACGTATTGCGGGCGGCACGCGGGGATGGCTGCACGCCCGATGGATCGCGACGCAAAGCCGCCCCTCCTTCGCAACGATGGATGGGGGTGCACGTCTGCGCGTGGCGGGGCACGCCGAGGTGGATTCCCGTCAGGTGAAGGCTCGAAGCCGAACCGAAGCCTCAGTCGACAGGTGAGTCGGACGGATCGAGCGAGTCCACGCTCTCGGCGGCGAGTTCGATCAGCTGATGCAGGGAACTGAAGTGCTCGCTCAGATCGATGTCGCCGCTGACGCCCTCGATGATGCGCCGGAAGAGCTGTTTCTTCTCCGCCTTGAGGGCCTGGATGCGTTCTTCGATCGTGCCCTGGGTCACCATACGGTAAACGAACACCGTGCGCTTCTGACCGATACGGTGCACGCGATCGACCGCCTGTTCCTCGACGGAGGGATTCCACCAGGGATCGAGCAGGAAGACGTAGTCAGCCGCGTGCAGCGTGATGCCTGTACCCGCAGCCTTGAGACTGACCAACATGAAGGCAGGACCCTCGAGCTGCTGAAAGTCCTGGACCGGCTTCTGGCGATCGAGGGTCGCCCCCGTGAGTTCGAAGCGGGGCACGTCGGGAAACTTCTCCGCGAGCACCTCGTGGACGCGCTCGAGAAACGTGACGAACTGGGAAAAGATCACGACCTTGTGGCCGCTGCTGACGACGTCGCCCAGGCGCTCGGCGAGCAGGTTGAGCTTGCCACTGGCAGCCGCCTCGGCCTTGAGCCAGGGGAGCAGGTCGGGATCGCAGCAAATCTGCCGCAGGCGGGTGAGCAGGCTGAGGAAGCCGAAAGACTTCTCCCGCATCGCCCGGCCAATGTCGTCGCCGAGCCGGGCCAGGCCTTCGCGGCAGACGCGGGCGTACTCCGTCCGCTGCAGGTCCGTGAGCGGGCAAAGCAGATCGATCTCGACCTTGGGTGGCAGTTCCCGGGCGACCTGCGCCTTGGTCCGGCGCAGGATGAACGGAGCTAGCTGCCGGCGCAGGCGCTCGATGGTGCCGTCGCGATCGCTGCAGCAGGGCCGCCTCGAAACTCGCCCGGGTGCCGAGCAGGCCGGGCAGCAGAAAGTGCAGGATCGACCAGAGATCGAGCTGGCGGTTTTCCAGCGGCGTGCCGGTCAGGACGAGTCGATGCCGCGACCGGATGGCGAAGCAGGTGTTCGTCACCTTCGCATCCGGATTCTTGATGAACTGCCCTTCGTCGAGCACGGCGTAACCGAATTCGAATTGGTCGAGCAGGGCGCGGTGGTTGCGCAGTTGCGCGTAACTGGCGAGCCAGACCCCGGTGCCGTGCTCCGCGCCGAAATCGTGACCGTGCTTCAGGACAAACACGCGCATGTCCGGGAAGAAGCGCCGGAGTTCCTCCTGCCAGACGGGTACCACGCTGGCGGGGCACACCACCAGGTGACTGCGTCCCTGCACCGGTCGCGCCGCGAAGAGCGCACCGACCTGGATCGTCTTGCCCAGGCCCATCTCGTCGGCCAGCAGTGCGTGACAACCGTGATCGCAGAGGTGGGCGAGCCACTCGACTCCACGTCGTTGATACGGACGGAGCACCTCGGGCAGGCGATAGCCGTCGGTCTCGGGCGCCAGCAGGCTTTTGCGCCAGGCCTCGAGTTCGGGCGAGAGCGTGAGCTGGAAACGCTGGTCGTTGAAGAGGGAAAAGAGCAGGTAGGCGGGGAGCGGGCCGGGACCGACGCCCTGCGCCGGGTTGCGCCACTGCTCGAACGAGGCGAGGTCGGAGGCCTCCAGGGTGACGAGACCGACCTCGGGAATGATGACGGGGCCGCCGTTGGCCGCCCGCAGGTCCTTCAATTCCGTCTCACCCAGAAGCTGTTCGCCGGTGCGGAAGATCCATTCGAGATCAATCTCGTGTCCGTCGACGGCGGTGCTGCGGCGCGCCCGGGCCTCGACCTGCACGGCGTGGACACCGGAGGCGAGCCGGGCGACGGCCGCTTCCTGCTCGACCTTGAACGAGCGAGTCCAGGCCGGCATGACGATTTTCAGGAAGTGCGGAATCTCCGCAATATTTGCGAGCAGGTAGGCGCCGAGTTCCGCCTGAAAATGAAAATGAGATTTTCGCGCCAGCGCCGTCAGGGAGATCAGCTTCATGCGCTCGGAGGCGCTCGCCGACGGAGCCGGGTTCTGGGCAGCTCCGTTGCCGTTGCCGTTGCCTGACGCATGGCCATTCGTGGACCCGGCGCCCAAGCCGGAGGACCGGGCGGCGGGAGCGAGGGCGCGGGTGCGGGAACGTGTATTCTCGAGCCACCAGGGTTCGCAAACGAGACCCTCGCGGATCACGCGAAATCTCAGCAGCAGTTCCCGCTTGCCGCGGGAGCCGGCCTTCGCGGTGGTCCCATTGCCGTTGCCGTTTCGAGTCGTTCCAGTCGGCCCCGAGGCCGCGGCCACCACCCGGCGCGCAGTGCTGGCGGCCTCCTCCCGGCCGACGTCGGCTGAACCGTTCGAAGAGCCGTTGGATCCGTTGCCGGGCCGGGCTACGTCGAATTCTGGGGCGTCCGCGGCCCGGTGGCCGTTGGAACTGGCCGGGTCGGGCGCAGCGAGGCCCCCGGGCAGGAGCGCCAGTTCATCGGCGACGAGTTCCTCGATCTCGTGCAAACCCGCCACTGCAATCGAATTGGCCAAGGATGCGTCCGAACTCGACGAGCGCACGATCAGCCCGCTGATGCCCCACTCCAGCACCGAGTATTCATCCTTCTTGTCGATCCGGCAGTGGATAATCGCGTCCTGCGCAGTCAGTTCGATTTCGCGGATGCCACCGTTGCGGTAGATCTCCCGGCCCGCGGCCAGATGTTCGGAGGGAAAGCTGCCGTCCCAGTCCTCAGCCAAACGACCAAACCAGGCCTCGAGGGAGTCGCGGGTGTAAACTCGCTTGGGTCCGTGCAACTGCATGAAAGGGTCGAGAGTGAAGGTCTGCCGATCCGCGCCGCAATCCCTTTTTTGCATTCTGGCGATCGATCAGGTAATCGGCATGGGCTCTCCCAGCTTGCGGCTTTTCTCTTGTACCCAGTTTACATTAGGAACCGGCTTCGGCAGTCCTGCCATCCATGACCCAAAACACCGTTCGCTCTGTCCGCCGTGCCTTTTTGGCTGGCGCCATCGTGCTCGCCCCCCTGGCAGTGACGGTCTGGGTCTTCGTCAAGTTGATCAGCTTCATCGGCGGCCCCGGGCAGAAGCTGTTCGAATACATTCTGCCGGAGGCACTGTTTCAGCGGACCGAGGCGCTGTGGACGTTCGTTGCCGCGGTGATCGTGCTGATCCTGGTCACGCTGCTCGGCTACCTCTCGCGGTATGTGGCGGGAAAGTTCATGTTCAGCCAGGCGGAGCGCGTCATGCGACGGGTGCCGTTGATCGGAGCGGTCTACAACACATCCAAGCAGATCATTGAGACCTTTTCGGTCCAACGACGGGCCGTTTTTGAAAAGGTGGTCGTCGTGCCCTTCCCGCGTCCGGGTAGCTACGTGATCGCGTTTCTCACGAACCGGGTCCGCACCGAGGCGCACGAGGTCACGGGCGAGGATCTTTATCACGTGTTTGTGCCGACGACGCCGAACCCGACCAGCGGGTTCCTGATCCTGGTGCCGAGCCGCGACGTGCACGAACTGCAGATGTCGATCGGCGAAGGCATGAAGCTGATCATTTCGGGCGGCGCGGTCGTCCCGACCTGGCCGCGCGCCCCCGCAGCCACGGCGTCTGTGCCGGACACCGCGGTGGTCCCCCCAGGCAACGAAGCGGGCGCCTGACGGCGCACCGGCTCGATGGACGCGCAACTTCTCGCGACGACCGCGGTTGTGCTCGACCGGGTTCCAAGCGGGGAACATTGGCTGCGCCTGACGATCTTTTCCCTCGAGCATGGGCTCCTCCTGGGGATGCAGCGCCTCTCCCGGCGGGCCGCCAACACGACGGTGACCCTCGATCTTTTCGACCAGGTGCGGGTCACTCTCGAGTCGCGCAACCAAGGGCGCACGTGGTTCGTGCGGGATGCATCGCTGGAGCGCCGCCGCATCGGTCTGGGCCGCTCCTATGCGGCATTGCGCGAAGCCTGTCGCTTCGGCCGCGTGCTCGCGAGCAATCCACTGCACGAGGACAGCCGCGCGGCCGTGCACGCATTGCTCGAGCGCGCGCTCGACGCATGGGAGACCGGCGTGCGACCGGACGCGGTCTATTGCAAGAGCCTGTTCCTATTGGCGCGTGACGAAGGTTATCCCGTCCACGAGGAATGGCGGGCCCAGCTGGGCGCGGAGGATCAGGCGATGTTCGACTGCGTCCTGCGCGAACCCGCGGCCCAACAATCGACCGCACCAAAACAGGTCGCGCGACTCACCAGCGCGCTGGAGGAATATCTGCGCCAAACCACCGACATGCGGTTCGGGCCGTAAGCCGGGTGCGTCTCCACCTTCGCGGTGGCTTGCCGTGAATCCATCCGTGCCGAGCAGTCGGAGCAGATTCGCGAGGCAGAACGGCGTTGCGTACCGTCCAGCGGCAGAAAGCTCATCGCGCCCGAAGGCGAGCGATACTAAACCTGCTCGGCGCCCGCGTCACTGCACAACGTACACCTCCACCAGCACGATGCCGGTGTCGACCCCGTCGTTGCTTGAACCGACCACGGTGTAGACGCCCGGATTCAGTGTGACGACAAACGCAGCATCCTTGCTGCCGTTTGCGAGGTCAAACGCGGACACCTGGGCGGCGGTGGATGCGGTGAAGCCGGCGTCGGGATTGTCACCCCAGTTGTCCTGCGTGAGCAAGAAGTCGTCGATCCCGGACGTGAAGTTGTGCTTGTAGAGCTCGAGCTTCGGATCGGTCATGGTGCCCGAAACATTGTAGGGAGCCCCGGCCAGCGTCGGACCGACGACGCGGATCAACAGCGTCTTGGCGCCTTCGGGCGAAACCACGAAGCCGGGAATCATCACGCGACCACCCACGCCGCAGAATCCACGGTTGGAGATGTTGATCAGGCGCGCGGTCGTTCCTGAAGAGTCGGCGTCATATACTTCGACGATGGCGATGCCCGAAGTCTGGTTCTTGTCGCTCGCGAAGACGGAATACTGGCCGGCCGGCAGGTCGACGAGCAATGCGGCGTCCTTGGTGTCCTTGAGGGCAAACGCACCCACGCTGCCCTCGGTAACACTGATGTCGGCGGCATTGGCATTCGTGCCCCAGTCGTCGTTGGAATCAACGTCGTCGTAGGCCATGGTGGTGAAGTTGAATCGCTTCAACGTCATCACTGGATCGGGCGTCACCGGGTCGCCGAAGTTGATCGGTGGCAGCGCCAGCGTCGGCCCGACCGCGCGGATGAGCAGGCGTTTGCTCGTGGAGCCCTGAACGACGAAGCCCGGGATCAGGATGTTGTCGCCGGATTGAGCATAACCGCGGGTCGAGAGGTTGAGCAGTCGCGAATCGGAAGGCGCGGGAGGGTTGACGCTGACGGCAATCGTTCCGCTGGTGGCGGTGATGCCGTTGGTGGTGACGAGGACGCGATAGCCGCCGGCGTGAAACCGCTGTGAACTGGCAATCGTATAGGTGGCTTCGGTGGCCCCCACGACATCGGCGAAGCCGCCGCCAGCCTCCGGCTGCAACTGCCACTGGTAGGTTGCCGCTCCTCCGCTGGTCGCCTTCACGCTCAACGTGGTCGCTCCTCCCGCGGAACTCGCAACCGTCGCGGGCTGGCCGAGCACCAGCGTCGGCACAATCATGAAGGTGTCGCTGGCCGAGCCCTGATAGTTGGCATCATTGATCGTTGCCTGCAGCGCGTATGCATCGACCGCCGACGGAACGCTGGCGGAGCCATCGAACGTGAGATCAACGGCAAGTCCCACAGGCGTGGTCGTGGCCGTGGGGCTGAGCGGAGACCCCGTGAAACTGCGCGCCAGGTTCGCAAGCGTGATCGTCGCGGTCGCCTTCGTGACGGTGAGCGTCGCGCTCGAGCTGTTGGTGCTGCCGGCGGAATTGCTCGCCACGGCGCGGAACTGATTTCCACTCATCGAAACCGGCGGATTAGTCAGAGCCAGTGTCGACGAGGTGACGCCGGAAAAGGTCGCATCGCTGGCAAGATCGGACCACGTCGAACCGCTGTTGATCGAGATCTGCCACTGCAGTGTCGGCGCGGGCGTACCGCTCACAGCGACGGAAAAACTCGGGGCGCCCGGATACGTGATACTGGCGTTCACCGGCTGGATCGTGAAGGACGGACCAGCCTCGCCGGCACCGATCGTCAGCGCCGCCGCCGCGCTCGTATCCGAACCTTGCGCGTTGGTGGCCACCAGGCGGAACGAAACCCCGTCGAGCCCGGCATCGAGATTGGACAGGGCAAGCGTGCGGGTTTGCGAGCCGGTGACGACGGAGGGAAGCGTATCCGTGCCGAGGAGGAACAGCCCGTCGACCAGCGACGTGAAGTTCACGCCGTCGGTCGAGTATTGCCACTGCCATACGGGCTGGGGCAGCGCGGAGACAATCGCGGAAAAAGTGGCGTCCCCTCCCGCGGGTTGGCTGGCGCCGGCGGGATCACCCAAAATCGTGGGTGCTCCCGCGGCACTCACGACTGAAAGCATCGCGGCCCGGGTCGTGACACTGCCGCCGGAGTTGCTTGCGGCGAGGCGGAAGAGTTGCCCGCTCAACAGGACGCCCGGATTGGTGATCTTGAGCGTCGAACTCGTGACGCCGCTGAACGTCGCGTCATTGCTGAGGTCGGACCACGAACTGCCATTATTGAGCGAGCGCTGCCACTGTTTCGATGGCGTGGGAGAACCGCCGACACCGGCCACGATCTGCGTCGTCGTACCCGCCGTCGTAAATACATCGAGCGGTTGCCACGAGAAATATGCGCCGGGACCAGCGGCATTCACCACCAGGCTGGCGGCGGCACTCGTGGGATTACCCGTTGAATTTGTCGCCTCTGCGCGGAACTTGAATCCATTCATCGCGGAGATCACCCGGGTGATCTTGAGCGTGGGCGTCTGCGCGCCAGACACGTCGGCCTGGCCAAACGAGGAGAAGACGCTGTTCCAGGTGCTCCCGCCGTCCGGGGAATACTCCCACTGGATCGTGGGCGAGGGTGAACCGCCGGTCGAAACCGTGAAGATGACGTCTTCGTTTTCCTGGACAGTGGCATTGGCGGGGCTTGCGGTGAACGTCGCCGGGCTCGTGCCGCCGGTGATGGTCAGGAGTGCGGGGCGGCTCGTGACGGAACCAACGGGATTGGTCACGACCACGCGGAACAGGTCACCATCGCCAAAGCCGCCACTGCCGGAACCGTTCGGAAAGTCAAAGCCCGCCAGGTTCGACCACGCCGTTCCACCATTGCTGGAGCGCTGCCATTGATAGGTGATCGGTTCCGATCCGGCGGCCGTCACGTTGAAGCGCATCTGGCCGCTGTTTGTCGTGTGATTACGCGGTTGCTCCGCGATCGCCAGCGGCGTAAGGGCACCAAATACCGCAGTGACACCGGCAATGTCGTCGGTCGTGAGCGCGTCCGTGTTCGACGAGACGCTGTTCATGATCGCGGCAACCGACTGCCCCGCGTCGTCGGGGTGATCGAGCAACAGCGCGTGTCCCAGCTCGTGCAACGCAACGCGTCGAAACTCGCTCACGTTGCCCTGGAGATTGCCCGTGTAGGCATCCCAGGTTTTGCCGGCGTTGAATAAAATGTCGGCCTCGGTGCGGCGGTTTCCCGTCCACATCGCCAGACAGATGCCCGCCGTCGAGGACCCCCAGCTGTCGCCGTAGATGTCGGGGGAGAAGAAGACATTGTTGACGCCATCGCCCTGCACCGGGGTGACCACCGAGCCGACGTGGGCCTGGAAAACGAGCACGTTGTCCGGCAGGATGGCGTTCCAGGCATTCATCTGCGTGACAAAGGCCGCGTCCCAGGAAGCGCTGCCATCCGTCAACGGAGGGTTCGGCCGGTTCGGCGGACTCGGCGTGAGCGCGACCTCGAAGGCGACGTTGCCGGAGGCGATCGTCGCCGGCCAATAGGAAAGCGGCGAGATCAGGTAGAAGGCGTGAACGACTGGAGACAGTAGGGCCAGCAGTGCCGCAACCGTGCCGACCGTCCGCAGGACGTGGCTACCGGACGGTGCGGGGCGTGACATGGGTGAGTTCGGTTGCGATGTCGTTTTCGAAATCGGCCAGGGTCATCGTCTCCGCGGGACTCGCACCGGAGAAATGGGAGCGCGACTCGCCCAGCGGCACGTTGACATCCTGCACCGCGCGCAGCGGGGCACCGTTGTCGCGCCGCACGATCTCAACTCCGTCGGTCACACGTCGTTCGACGCGATAGCGTCCATACATGATCGCCACAAGCGGGCAGAACTGCCGGCCATTGTTCTCGATGAAGAGCAGGCATTGCTCGCCCGGTACGAACTTCGGCACGCCCGGGACCTCCAGCGTGCGGTCGCCGACGGTGCCGCCGAGCAGGCGAAGCTCCATGGTGGCCGGGGCATTGCCCTTCAGCGATTTCCGCACGGCGATCCGGACATATGTGTGTATCACTGGGTGTCCCTGGTAGGTTGTCTCCTCACAACGCAGGGAACGCACCTCGGCGCGCACGATGAACTCGGCTTGCGCCACGAGTTGTTGGAATGTCGGCGGCACGACCGTGGTTGCGGTGACCGTCGACACGGCCAGCGCCAACACACTCATGAGCGCCAGAAACCTTCGCAGGGGGGATATCACGACAGGTCGGGGGGGCCCTTCAGAGGTGCCAGAAAACCGGCGCGGCGAAAACCACAATTTGCGGGACGGAAATCAAATCACGGGAAGTTTATCTTTCGCCGGACCGGCCCGCGCGCGGCTGGGAGCGAGTGGCGGCTCAGGGTCGTTCGCCGGCGGCCGAACTATCAGCAGCGCCGACGCGCCTGTTGTTCCATGCCCGAAAAATCCACCCCAAAGCCGTCCCGACCCCAGGCGATGTTTCCCGCTCCGTCGGGCAATGCGCATGCAACGCGTCACCCGATCATCATCCCCTTCCCGACGGAAACCGCAGCTTTTGACTTTCCTCCGCGAACGAGTTGCCTAAAGCCTCGTCGTCACCCCTCACCCTCCGCTTTCGCCAACATCGATACCGTGGGAACCATCGAGAATTTTGTGCGTCAAAAGGAGGCAGCTCGTATGTCCTCCAAAGCGCAGGAAGTGGCTCTCGACCGGATGCTGGTGGACCGTTTCAAAGCAGGCGATCAAGGCGCCTTCGATGAAATGGTGCACCGATACTGGGATCGGATCTATTCGATGGTGAACCAGTTGCTGCGCAATCAGCAGGACGCCGAGGAAGTCACCCAGGATGCCTTCATCCGCGCCCACCGGGGCTTGGCGAACTTCCGGGGCGAATCCTCGTTCTCAACCTGGCTTTACCAGATCGCGACCAATCTTGCACGCAACCGGTACTGGTACTGGTGGCGGCGCAAGCGTGATCGCTCCGTGTCTTTCGAGGCGCCGGTAGCCCCTGATTCCGACACGACCTTCGCCGAAGTTTTTCCGGCCGAGGTGGTCACGCCGGAAGATGCGACCGTCACGCAGGAGTTTCTCGATCGCGTTACCGCCGGCATGGAGCAACTCAGCGAAAAACACCGCGAGATCCTCATTCTCCGCAACGTCCAGAACCTGTCCTATGAGGAGATCGCCGACATACTGCACATCAGCGTGGGCACGGTGAAGAGCCGCATCGCCCGCGCACGCGAGAGCTTGCGAGAAAAGCTCGGTGGTGAGACGCTATGAAAGAGAAGAAATTCCTCGAACAACTGAACCTCTACCTCGACGGCGTGATCGATCCCGCCGGCGCGGCAGAGTTGGAACAAGAAATCCTGGCCAACCCCGCGCGACGGCGGATCTACAACGACTATTGCCGCATCCACCGCGCCACAAAGCTGGTCTACGAACATTTTCGCGCCGCCGGTGCCGCCCACGCTGCGGAACCCCTGCCGTCCACGCGCTCCGGAAGCTCTGCCGCGTCAGCGACGGGGACCCACGCTCTGGACGGCCGGACGGGAGGCCGCGCCGCCTTCCGACCCTTTCGTGTCGCGGTTTTCGCCACGGGGCTTGCGGCGGCATGTGCGGTCGGCGTTTTCGTCGGCACGCATTCGCTCGCGCCCCGGCATGCGCAAAAAAACGTGCCCGCGCCTGCGTCCGCCGTCGCTGCCGACAGCCAGCCGGCGCCCGCCAAGGCGGTGGCCACGGTCACTCCCGTGAGCAGCCAGGGAGACGCTACGTTCAAGGCGCCCATCGCACCCGAGTTTCGCTCGGACCCGTACATCCAGTTGTCGCAAACGCGTTCCGATCCTTTCGCGCTGAGCACGGTGAACCAAAGTAGCGACGGCGACGGTCTCGTCCGCCTTGCCCCCGTCTCGGTTTCGGGCACGACCGACTTGAACGTGGATCACCGTTTCCGCCCGGCGGCTCAGGGCCTCGAAAGCTGGCCCGACCCCGCCCGGGAGAAGGACAAGAATCCCTTTCACCTGCGCCTGGACGGCAGCAGTCCACCGAATACCCCCGCCTACGAGTTCAGCGAACAGCAGTAGGTAGTCAGCCGGCGAGGGCCTGGCGCACGAGTTCCTCGGTGCCTACGTCGGCCCCGGCGTTCGTCGCGACGCGACGAACAGCCTTTTCGGCATCGGGCAGCTTATAGCCGAGTTGCATGAGCGCGAGCACCGCATCGCGCTGGCGGGCATCACGCGAATCGCCCACCACGGCAGGCGTGCCCGCCGTGGTGGAGGCGCCGCTCACCGAGGAAACAGCAGTGGCGCCCCCGATCCTGTCCTTCAATTCCACGACCAGGCGCTCCGCAGTCTTCCGGCCGATGCCGTGGCACTTCGAGAGCAAGGCGACATCGCCATCGATGATCGCCTGGCGCAGCAGCGGAAGCGACAACCGGCTCATGATGGTCAGGGCGAGCCTGGGCCCCACGCCGGACACGTGATCGATCAGAAGCCGGAAAAAATCGCGCTCTTCGAGCGTCGCAAATCCATAGAGGGCCTGGCTGTCTTCGCGATAGATCGCGACCGTGTGCACCTTCGTCACCTGCCCCAGCGCCGGCAGTCGCTCGGCGGTGGTCACCGGCACGTTGACTTCGTAACCGATGCCGCCGACCTCGATGATCGCGGAAAGGGGCGTGGCGGCGACGAGAACGCCCTGGAGGCTGACGATCATGACTTGGATTTTCGATTCTCGATTCTCGATTCTCGATTGGGTACCGCGAATTCGCCGGCCGCGCCTCGCGCGTCGACCGAATCGAAAATCGAGATTCGAAAATCGAAAATCATTTCAATCCCAGCACGTCCTGCATGTCGTAGAGACCGGCCGGCTGCTTGACTGCCCAGCGTGCGGCGTGCAGCGCGCCCCGGGCAAAGATTGCCCGGTCGGAAGCCTTGTGGGTGAGTTCGATCCGCTCGCCCGCGGCGGCGAACATCACCGTGTGGTCGCCCACGACGTCGCCGCCGCGCAGGGCGTGCATACCGACCTGCGCGACCGGCCGCTCGCCGGTGATGCCCTCGCGCCCGTGCACCAGCGCCTCCTTGCCAAGTCCGCGCGCCTCGAGCACGACCTCGGCAAGGCGCGCCGCCGTGCCGCTCGGCGCATCCTTCTTGAAGCGGTGATGCATCTCGATGATCTCGGTGACGTAGTCCGGCGGCAGCGTATGTGCGGCGCGGCCGACGAGGTAAAAGAGCACGTTCACCCCGAGCGAATAGTTACCGGCCCAGACCACCGTCGTGCGGACGGCAAGCTTGCGCAACTCCTCGCGCTCCGCCGCAGGATGTCCGGTCGTGCCAATGACGACCGCCTTCCGAGCGACCACCGCCAGTTCGATCACACGGCGCGTCGCGGTATGAAAACTGAAATCGATCACGACGTCGCCGGCTTCGATCACGTCGCCAAGTTCCATGCCGACGTCGACCTGCCCGACAATGTCCGCGCCCGCTTCGCGAGCGGCGATGATCACGGCCTGGCCCATCCGGCCCGCCGCCCCATTGACGACTATCTTTAGAGCCATGGGCGAGGACTTCCGCTCATGCCGCCTGCGCGGTGGCCGACGCGATCGCGCCGATGAGAACCTGGCGATTGGCCGGTGTCATGTCGCACAACGGCGCGCGCACTTCCGACGACGAGATGATGCCGGCTTGAGCCATCGCCGTCTTCACCGGCACGGGATTCGGCTCGATGAATAACGCCTTGAAGAGAGGATACAGCCGCCGGTGCTCGCGCAGGGCCGCGCCGTAATCGCCCTGCAAGGCGGCTTTCACCATCCGCCCAAGTTCGGCGGGCAGAAAATTGGACGCCACGCTGATCACGCCCTTGGCGCCGAGGGACATAAAAGGAAGCGTAAGCGAGTCGTCGCCGCTGAGGATCGTGAGATCGTCGCCCAGCGCCTGCCGCAGCAGATCGACGCGATCGCACGAGCCCCCGGCTTCCTTGATATGGTTCACATGCGGATGCCGGGCGAATAAACGCTCGATCGTCGGCACCGCGATCTCGATCACGCACCGGCCGGGAATTGAATAAAGCACCACCGGCTTGTCGGTCGCGTCCGCAACAGCGGAGAAGTGACGAAACAAGCCCTCCTGCGACGGCTTGTTGTAATAGGGAGAAACCTGCAACACGCCATCGACGCCCGCATCGTGCGCGCGTTTCGTCAGGCTGACGGCCTCCGACGTGCTGTTCGAACCGGCGCCCGCAATCACGGGCACCCGACCGCGCGCCGTTTCGACCACGGCCCGCACGACTTCGATGTGTTCGCCATGGTCGAGCGTCGGCGATTCACCCGTGGTACCGACCGGCACGAGCCCGTCGACCCCGGCCGCGATCTGTTTCTCGACCAGCGCCTGCAGCTCATCGAAGGCGACGCGGCCTTGTTTGAAGGGAGTGACGAGGGCCGTGTAGACCCCGCTGAAACGTTTTACAGCCATTTGCCAATTTAGCCCGGGACAACGGCACATCCGCCGGCCGAACCAGCGAGGAAAGCACGGTCAAACCAAGAAATGACAACCCAAAACTCCCGTGGCGAGCCATTGGACAGGGCCCGGCGTCCCGCCGCGTTCAAGCGCCGGTTCCCCGGGGCGATTTACCTCTTAAAATGAGCGACCAGATCATCAACGACCTCCTGAAACTCGCGGTCGAAAACGAGGCGAGCGACATCATCTGCAAGACCGCGAAGCCCGCGATGCTGCGTCTGGCGGGTCGGTTGAAGCCCGTGGAGATGGAACCGCTCGGCTACGAGGTCCTCGCCGAATTTGTCGAAAACCACGTGCCGGAGTTCCTGCGCGAGCAAATGGAACTCGAGGGACAGATCGACTTCGCCTACGAGCTCGAGGACATCGGTCGTTTTCGCATCAACGGTTTCAAGCAGCGCGGCTCGATCAGCATCGTGTTCCGGTACGTCAAGAGCCGCATCCCGGATTTCGCGAGTCTCAATCTGTTGCCGGACACCCTGATCAAACTCGCCCAGGCCAAGGAGGGCATCCTCCTCGTGTGCGGACCGACCGGCGCGGGCAAGAGTTCGACGATCGCGGCGATCCTGAACTGGATTAACGAGAACCTCGACCGGCATGTCGTCACGATGGAGGACCCGATCGAGTACAACTTCTCCGATCAGAAGTCGGTTTTCAACCAGCGCGAAATCGGCATCGACGTGCCGACGTTCGAACTCGGGCTGAAGGCCGTGCTCCGACAAAATCCCGACATCATTTTCATCGGTGAGATGCGGGACCGCACCACGCTTGAAACCGCGTTGTCCGCCGCCGAGACCGGCCACCTGGTCGTGTCCACCCTGCACGCCGGGACCGCTCACCAGGCGATCATTCGCCTGTTTGAATTCTGTCCGGTCGAACTGCAGTTGCAGGCGCGACGCCAGCTCGCGGCGTCCTTGCGCGGCATCATCGTGCAGCGCCTGCTGCCCGCCCTGGAAGGCGGCGGCCGCGTTCCGGCCATCGAGATCCTGTTCGCCGACGGCGTGGTGAAGGCCGTGATCAACGAAGGCCAGCTCGAGAAGATCCCCGCCCTGCTGGATGCGGGCGGTGATTCCGGCTCCGTCTCCTTCAACAAGGATCTCTATCGCCTCGTGAAGAGCGGCAAGATTGCGAAGGGTGATGCCCTCAAGGTTTCCCCGAACCCGAAATCGCTCGAGATGAATCTCAAGGGCATCTTCCTGAGCGAAGGCAGCCGGATCATCGGGTAAGCCCGAAGCCGCAGGCAGCCTGTCGTCTAGGAAAGCCCGCCGCCTTCATACTCCGCGATCCACCGGCGGCTCCACGCGGAAAAGTCACCCGCCTCGAGATGCGCACGCGCCTGCCGCATCAGATCGAGGTGGAAATGCACATTGTGCAGCGTGAGCAGCGTGCTGCCGAGAATTTCACCCGCCATCACGAGATGGCGCAGGTAGCCAATCGTGAAATTCCGGCAGGTGTAGTTGTCGAGTCCCTCGACCAGCGGTTCGCGCGAAGTGCGGTGGCGTTCGTTCCGCAGGTTGATGACTCCGCGCGGCGTGAAGGCGGCGCCATTGCGCGCGAGGCGGGTCGGCAGCACGCAATCAAACATGTCCACGCCGAGCGCGATCATCTTGAGCAACTGCGGCGGCGTGCCGAGGCCCATGGTGTAGCGCGGCTTTTCCACCGGCAGATGCGGGGCGGTGGCCGCAACCTGGTCCAGCATCTGCGGCTCCGCTTCGCCCACGGCCACGCCGCCAATCGCATAGCCGGGAAACTCCATCGCGACCAGCGCCGCCGCGGCCTCGCGCCGCAGGTCGTCGAAGGTCGAGCCCTGCACGATTCCGAACACCTGGTGCCCTGCCGCCAGAAACCCCTCCTCGCGTGCGAACCGCAGGCACGACTCCGCCCAACGCGTGCTGCGGGCGACGGCCCGCGCACAGTCGTCACGCGACGCGCCAAATGCCGGGCACTCGTCGATCACCATCGCGATGTCTGATCCGAAATCCATCTGCAGTTGCATCACCTCCCGTGGGCCTAGAAACACCTTCGCCCCGTCGAGGTGCGACTGGAAGCTGATGCCGTCGTCGGTCACGCGCCGCAGTTTCGCCAGACTGAAGACCTGAAAGCCACCGCTGTCGGTCAGGATCGGCCCGTCCCAGCCCATGAACGAGTGTAGTCCGCCGAAGTCCCGGATCAGCGCCGATCCCGGTCGCAGCGCGAGGTGATACGTGTTGCTTAGGATGATCTGCGCGCCGACCTCACGCACCTGCGCGGGCGTGAGCGCCTTCACGGTGGCCTGCGTGCCGACCGGCATGAAGATCGGCGTCTCCACGACGCCATGCCGGGTCTGCAATCGTCCGCGCCGCGCCGCGGTGTTCGGATCTTTGGTGAGGAGTTCGAAGTGCTGCGCGGTCACGAGAACGAACGAGGCGGCGAGTCAAACGCGTGGCAATCCTGCATTGCGCGACTTTCAATGTCGGGCGCGGAGTCCCTTCCTCGCCGCGCTGCCCCCGCTCAGCGGGTAGCACACAAAGCCACGCGAAACCCAAGGTAGTGTCCGCGCTTGTCCGGCTTGTCCCACCCCCGCACGGCGGACCGGCAGTGCGTGGCGCCGAGGCCCCAGGAACCGCCACGGAAAACGTGATCGGTGCCGGTGGGCGGACCGGTGGGATCGGCCACCGTGCCGCCGGGAAGCTTTGGCGCGTACCAATCGGCACACCACTCGCAGACATTGCCGAGCATGTCGTAGAGACCCCAGGCATTGGGCAGATAACGACCGGCCGGCGCCGTCGTTTCGCCGACGCCGTCGTCCTGGTTTCCGTCCCGCCATTTGAAGCTCACATTGCGGTCCGCGAAATTCCCAAATCGCGCAAAGCGGCTCTCGTCGTCACCGAAGCTGTACGCGGTGGTGGTTCCCGCGCGACAGGCGTACTCCCACTGCGCCTCGGTCGGCAACGTGTAGGCGAAACCGGCCGGCAAACGCCCCGCTGCACGTTCGCGCTCCGTGAGCTTGCGACAAAAGGCCATCGCGTCCTCCCACGATACCTGCTCGACCGGCGCGTGCATGCCGGCGGCGGTAAACTTGCTCGGGTTCTTGCCCATCAATGCCACCCATTCGCCCTGCATCACCTCGAAGGTCCCCAGCCAGAATCCCTGGGTGAGGCGCACACGCGTCTGCGGTTCTTCGTCGGGTTCGTGACCCGTTTCGCTGGCGAGGCTGCCCATGTTGAACTCACCGGGATTGATCCACACCATCGCCAGGCCCAGGTCCGGTACGGTCCACGGCTGGCCGCTTTCAATGGCGATCTCCTTCTCGAGGGACACGGTCCAGCTTACCCGGCCGTTGGCCTTCGGCATGAGCGTGCGCGTCTCGGCCTTGAAGCCGCGGGCGCGAAGCGTGAGCCGGACTTCCCGGCCAGCCGGGATGCGCGCATGATCGCCGTCGACCTTCGTGGTTTCCCCATCCACCAGCAGGTCGAAGTTTCTTGGGCCGTGCACCACCAGGGAGAGCATCGCGGGCCTGGGTGCGAGCTTGACCTCGACACTCACCCGCTGCTGGTCGGCAACGCTGACGCTGCTGTTTCCATGGCTCGAAATCCGGGTGCGCAAATTCGATCGTATGCGCGCCAGTTGGCGAGCCTCCGATCACGAAGGACTGCACCGCATGTCGCCGCGGGCGATGCCGTTGGCGACGATTGCACTTCCCGGCCGTCGACCAACACGTGGACCTCGGCCGGATCAAAATCACCGTTCGAAAACTTGAGTTCCACTCCCCGCCTTCGCCGCACCAGGCTGCCGAAATCGACGTGCTGGTTTCCCCTGCCTTCAACGTCACGTCCTTTGTCACGCTGCGGTAACCATCCAGCGAGGCCTCCAGGTGAAGCGACCGTTCCGTGGCCACGATCTCACGAACGGCTGACCGGCGTGTTCCCACCGGTTTGCCATCCAGCTTCACCTCCGCTCCGGCAGGTTCGCTGATGACGCGCAACCTGGGCCGGCTCGGGGGCGAGCAGGCGTTCGATGGTGGCGGTCTGTCTCCGAGTTCACGTCAACGGGAACCTCGGCCGTGACGCGTCCCGGGGCGCTCAAGCGCACGGTGTAACGCCCCACGCGCAGGACGTTTTCGCCGCGAGCCGCCCTGGGCGTCCGCCACGCCGAGTGGCGTCGCCGACCCGCGGCATCCATCGCCGATCACGACCGCTCCCGGTGAGGTCGTGATGTCCACGCTGCCTAGCTGCGGCATGAGTTTCACGGTTTGCGCACGAGCATCCGGCCCGATCCGTACGCGGGTGGCGACCGGTTGGAAACCCGTCCGCCTGCACCCCCAGCCCATATTCGCCGTCAGCCAGATCCCGCACGCGCACGAGTCCGTTTTCGGGTTTGAGATCCGCATGCGTCGCCAATCCGAACCCGCAGATTCGGGGCATCGGCCGGATCGATCGTCAGCGCAAACGATCGTGTGCTCGCCGGAGCCGCGACCGGGTTTCGAACCGGCGTTGTCCGGCGGGGATTCGTCCGACGCCGAGGCCGACGGCGTGGGGTCTCGAGGAAGGCCAGTTGGTCCCATGGATGCCAGACAATATAAAAGCGCCGCAATCGCCAGCGCACCGGCGGCTGCGCCAATCCAGCCCCACGCGTGGCGGCGCGGCGGAACGGTTTGATCCCGGGCGCCGCCCGGCAAGACGGGTTCGGCGGCCGGCGATTCGGCGGGAGGCTGGTCGTCGCTTTCGAGAGCATGGCTCGACCGTCACGTCGGGAGCGGCGACGAGTTCCTCGTCGACCGGCTCCGGTGAGGCGACCGGGAGCAGGAGCTCCGTCGGCCGCGGGCAGCCGGTTCCACGTTCGTGCCTTTCCGCAGCCGGATTCGGCCGCGGAGGCTCCGGCTCCGGCACCGCCGGCGACAGGATGGGCTTGGACCCGACGGGCGAGGCACGATGATCGGTACCGGACGCGAAAGCACGGTGGGCGCATCGTCGAGCGAGTCCGCCAACCGCCGCGCCACTTCGCCCGCCGATGCCGGACGGTTTCCCGGATCCTTTTCAAGCATGCCGCGATGGTTTCCTCCCACGCCGGCGAGATGGGTCCGGGGCTGATGCCAAACTCCCGACGGCGTTCCTCGATGCTCGGTGCGACCACCGACTGCACCTGCAGGGCGATGTTGCCGGAGTAGAACGGCGGCTTGCCCGTGAGCAGTTCGTAGAGCGTCGCGCCGAGCGCATAGATGTCGTCCGCGGTCGACGGCCGCGCCCCCAGCATCTGCTGCGGGCTCATGTAGGGCGGGGAACCCGAACTGCCGACGGGGCTGCTGGCACGCGTGACCGATTCGCAGAGCGACGCCGAGATGCCAAAGTCGGCGATCTTGAGTCGCTCCCGCCCGTCGATCATGAGGTTCGCGGGCTTGAGGTCGCGGTGCACCACGCGCGCATCTTCGTGCGCGTAAGTGAGGCCGATGCAAAGTTGCCGGGCCCAATCGATGAGCTGGGCCGGCTGAAAAACCGTGTTCGGTTGGCGGATGCGCCGCGTCGTCAGCGTGCCGCCATCGACAAACTCCATCGAGATGCCGGCGAGACGCTCGTCCTGATGAAAATCGTAGACGCGCACGATGTGCGGGTGCGCAAGTTCGCGGGCGCGCCGGGTCTCGCGGGCGAGGTCCGCCACCGAACCATCGTCGCAACCCACGGCTTCCGGCAGGAACTTCACCGCCACGTCGAGGTCGAGCTTCTCGTCCCGCGCGAGCCAGACCACACTCATGCCGCCGCGGCCCAACGAGCGCACGAGCATGAACCGACCGAATACGCGCATGCCCAAGGCAAAGCTGCGCACGGTCGGGCCAAACTCGAGGCCGGGATCGTTCGTCATAGGGGGTGCGGCGGTTGGCCGCATTCGAGGAAGCCGGGCCCCACCTGTCAACGACGCGGGCGACGCATCGGCGGCCGGACTACCGGACCGTGCACCCTGCGGAAGACAGTCGCGTTTTGCCGTACGCCGTCACCGCGCGCCTTTGTGCCGTTGCAACACCTGGTCGGGGGAGGCGCTTGACCGCCGCATCCGGCCGCACAACCTGCGCCCCACGCCGCCATGTTGCTGGTCATCGACAACTACGATTCCTTCACTTTCAACCTCGTCCAGTACTTCGGTGAACTGGGGGTCGAGCAGCGCGTCTTTCGCAACGACCAGATTACGCCGGAGGAGGCCCTGGCTCTGGATCCCGACCGGGTGCTCATCTCACCCGGGCCCTGCTCGCCCTCCGAGGCCGGGGTCAGCCTGGCGATGATCGGTGCGTTCGCCGGCCGAAAGCCGATCTTTGGCGTCTGCCTCGGACACCAGTCGGTTGGCCAGTATTTTGGCGGACGGGTCGTCCGCGCCGATCGCCTGATGCACGGCAAGACGTCTCCGATCCAGCACCACAATACCGACGTGTTTCGCGGCCTGCCCAATCCGCTGCGCGGCACCCGCTATCACTCGCTGCTCGTGGAACGCGCCACCCTGCCCGACTGCCTCGAAGTCACCGCCGAGACCGCCGAGGGCGAAATCATGGGCTTGCGCCACCGGACCCTCCCGGTCTGGGGCGTGCAGTTTCATCCCGAATCGATCGCCACCGAGGGCGGGATGGACATGCTGAAAAACTTTCTTACGCTCTAGGCACCCCGGAGCCTCCTCCGGACTTCCAAACCATGCGTTGCCCGAGGTGTACCTCGACTGAAGATCGCGTCATCGACTCCCGTGCGAGCAAGGACGGCACGACCATCCGCCGCCGCCGTGAATGCATATCCTGCGGTCATCGGTTTTCCACGACCGAGACCGTCCTCCGCGAGGGCCTCGTCGTGATCAAGCGCGACGGGCGGCGCGAGGATTTCGACCGGTCGAAACTTCTCAACGGCCTGCGCAAGGCCTGCGAAAAACGCCCGATCGACGCGGAACAACTCAACATGCTCGTGGAAGATGTGACCGATGCGCTCGAGTCACGCTTCGATTACGAAGTGCCGAGCGGCGCGGTCGGCGAACAGGTGATGGAACACCTGCGCCGCATCGACAGCGTCGCCTACATTCGCTTTGCCAGCGTCTACAAGGACCTGCGCGATCTCACCGACATCGTCGCCGAGATCAACCGACTGGAGGGCCAGGGTCGCCTGCCCCTTTGACCATGAAATCACGCGAGCGCCTGGCCCGGCTTCACTTCGTCAACACGATCCTGCACGCCCTCACCGGCCACGATCTCTATCTCGCCTCCAAGCTGCTGGGCGGCATCGAGGCGGCGACCGCCGAGGTCCCGGTGATGCAAGACGACCCCACCGCGTTTTCCGGTGTGATCGACTACCTGCACGAAGCGCTGATCGGTGAGGCACCCGACGCCGGCTTCACGTACCTGGAATGCGCCTCGCCTGATTCCGCCGGTCCGCTCTGGGTGCGCGAAAGCCTGCAACAGGCGCTCGCCGACCATGCCGACGCACCGCAGGCCACGGTGATGATCGGCAACGCCGCCGGTGCCGATGACGCGCCGCTCCCGCCGAACCGCAAAACCACCAGCGCGCGCGCGCGTCGCCGGGCCGCGGAGTATGCGACCAGCATTGCCGAACTGCGGGACTTCGCCGCCCGCCGGGCCAACCCGCGATCCCTGGTGACGCTCTTGTTCGTGTAGCCTGAGTTCACCCGGAAGACCGCGAGGGAAACAAAGGCCTGGGGATTTCCTTCGTTGCCTTGGTTGCCTTCCGTGAATTGCGAAAGCTTCCCATGTCCGCCAAAACAATCTTTCAGCGCATCATCGACCGGGAAATTCCCGCGACGATCGAGCATGAGAACGAGCACTGCATCGTCATCCGCGATATTCAGCCGAAGGCGCCGGTCCACCTGCTCGTCATTCCGAAAAAACCGATTGCGCGTGTCGCGGAGGCGGATGACTCGGATCAGGCCGTGCTCGGCCATCTCCTCCTCGCGGCCAGGACCGTGGCGAACAAACTGGAACTCGCCAATGGCTTCCGGCTCGTGATCAACAACGGCCCCGACGCGTGCGAATCCGTGCCGCACCTGCATGTGCATCTGCTCGCCGGGCGGAAGATGACCTGGCCGCCGGGCTGAGCGGCGAGTGCACGGTCCGGCGTTCGCCACGCACAGAACAGCTCGCGCGGACTCGCCAGCTTCGTTCCTCGTAGCGAAAGGCTTGGCTTTCCGCCCTTTGTCGAACCGCGCACCCGTTCCGCTACGGCCGCGCGATCGAACCTGCTCATGAGTGGGAGTCACATCGTCCATCCCGTCCGGACCGCAGCCGGGTTTACAGAACTTTGAGGATACCCCTGCACTCGCGAGGCGGGCTGCCGATCAGACGAAACACCTACTCCATATGAAAGTTGAGCAATGGGCCTTCAGCCCCACCTTGAACTGGCGGCCGTTTCACGGCAGCCTGTCCGGTCAGCCGGCGCAACTCGTTCTCGCGTTTGGCGATCGCCAATTGCTTGCGCACCAAACCGGCCTGGCCGAGCTGCGGCAGCGCTTCCCCGATGCACGCATCGTCGTCACCTCCAGCTCAGGCGAGATCCTCGGCACGGAAATTATCGAAGGCGGTATTTCCGCTACGGCGATCGCGTTCGAGCGCACGCGACTGCATTGCGCCGCCGTCAATGTGACCCACGGGGCCGAAAGCCACGTGGCGGCGTGCCGGCTGGCCGAAATACTGCGTGAACCCGATCTCGCCCACGTCCTGGTCTTCTCCGATGGACAACGTGTGAACGGCGCCGAACTCGCTCGCGGGTTCAGCGAGCAGCTGCCCCCGGGCGTCCGTCTGACCGGCGGAATGGCTGGCGACGGCGCGCGCTTCGAGCAGACCCTCGTCGGACTGGACGGCCCGCCCGTACCCGGCGGAGTGGTCGCAATTGGACTTTATGGTCGCCACCTCGACGTGAGATTCGGCTGCGCCGGCGGCTGGGAGACGTTCGGCCCGGAACGCACGATCACCCGTTCGACGGCGAACATGTTGTACGAACTCGACGGCGAACCTGCGTTGCTGCTCTACAAGCGCTATCTCGGCGATCAAGCGGCTCACCTGCCGGGTTCCGCCCTCCGTTTTCCGCTCGGCGTGCTCGAAACCGGATCAACTCACCCGGTGGTGCGCACGATCCTCTCGATCGATGAAACCGCGGGCCGCATGGTTTTCGCGGGCGATGTTCCCCAGGGTTCGCGCGCCTGGCTCATGCGCGCGTCGTACGAAGACTTGATCGGCGGCGCCGAGGCGGCCGCGGAACAAACCCGCAGTGACGCCCCGCCGGAGTTGGCAATTTGCGTGAGCTGCGTCGGTCGGAAACTGGTGCTCGGACAGCGAACCGAGGAGGAAACCGAGAGCGTGCGCGCGGCGCTGGGCGCGAACACGTCGATAACCGGCTTCTATTCCTATGGTGAACTGGCGCCGAATGGCGGCCCCGGTGCCTGCCGGCTGCACAACGAGACCATGACGATCACGACGCTGCGCGAGGTGTGATCTCGTGCACCGGCTGCTTCAACGCCAGCTACGCAAGCACCTCGGTCTCCACCCAGGTGATGTATCTCCGGCGGCGTTGCAGCCGTTGATCGATGCGATCGAGGAATCGTACGAACAATACGACCGCGATCGCGAGCTTTCCGAGCGCGCGATGCGGCTCAGTTCGGAGGAGCTGCGTCGCGCGAAGGAAGCGGCCGAAGGGGCGAACGAGGCGAAAAGCCAGTTTCTGGCGAACATGAGCCACGAGATTCGCACTCCGATGAATGCAATCATCGGTATGAGTGAACTGCTGCTCGACCAGTTGCCCGACAACGAAACCGCGCGAACTCGCGGAAACGATCCGCAACAGCGGTGCGGCGCTCGTCACGATCCTCAACGACATCCTGGACTTTTCAAAAATTGAAGCGGGCCGGCTCGAGATCGCCCACGAGTCCTTCGAGGTCGCCGCCTGTCTCGACCAGGTCACCGACCTGTTCGGTCAAAGCTGCGTGGAGCGGGGACTCGATTATGCCCTGTATGTCGACCCCGGCGTGCCCGAGTTTGTGCGCGGCGACGCGGTTCGACTGCGCCAAGTGCTCGTCAATCTCGTTGGCAACGCGATGAAATTCACTCCCGCTGGCGCGGTGACGGTGGAGGTCACGGCCGCGCCGCCGACGCCGCCGACGCCCAACGTCCAGCTCAGGTTCGTCGTGCGTGACTCCGGCATCGGCATCGCGCCGGAGCGTCGCGATCGATTGTTCAAATCCTTCTCGCAGGTGGACTCCTCGACGAGTCGCCGTTTCGGCGGCACCGGCCTCGGGCTCGCCATCAGTCATCGGCTCGTGAAGTTGATGGGGGGCACGATCGACGTGGCGAGCGAGCCGGGCCGTGGCTCCGAATTCACGTTCACGATTGCGGTCAGCACCGAGCCGACACCGGCCGGCTCCGGAGCGGGCGCTTCGGCTACGCGGGCCCGCGGACTCGTCGGTTCACATTTTCTCCTGGTGCAACCCGACGGCACAGGTCGGCGCCTGCTCCAACGCCAACTCACCGCTTGGGGCGCACTCGTTACCGTGGTCGCGGACGTTGCGGAGGCGGTTTCCCGCCTGGGTTCCGCAGGTTTCCACGCAGCCGCGGTGTTGAGCCGGTCCACTGCTCCGCAGACGGACGGCGCACAGCTTCTCGCCGCGATTGGCCGCATCACGGAATCGCATCGCCCGGCGCTCGTCGTCCTCGCTCCCTACGGCACGCCAACCTCCTCACTCCCACCCGACGCCGTCGCGCGCATCAGCAGCCCGTGGAAACTGCGCGAGTTGCGCGACATGATGATTCGCGCGATCGGACGACGGGGCGACACCCAACCTTCCGCTGCGACACCGATTTTCGAGGCCGGCTTCGCCCGAACCCATCCCATGCGGATCCTGGTTGCCGACGACAACATCGTGAACCGCAAGGTCGTCCTCTGCATGCTGCGCCGCCTCGGTTACGAGGCGGAGTCCGCGACGAACGGTGTCGAGGTGTTGGAGACGCTCAACCAGTCCCCGATCGATCTTGTCCTGCTCGATGTGCAGATGCCCGAGATGGATGGGCTCGAGGCCACGCGACATCTCCGCGTTTTCACGCCACACGACCGTCCCCCCGTCATCATTGCACTGACGGCCAACGCACGCCAGGAGGATGCCGATGCCTGCCTCGCTGCTGGCATGCACGACTTCCTGTCGAATCCGATCCGCACGGACGCGCTGGTGCAGGCGCTCGAACGGGCATTTGGCTGGCTGCAAAACGGCCTGCCGGCTCCGCGCACCGGCGTTGAAGCACGCGCCGCTGCCAGAGACCCGCGCGAGCCCTACCGACCGTCCGCCGTGGTCAACCCTGGTTCTCCGCACGCAGCGTGGCGGTAGATGGACTGACGGTTGCCGTCAAGTCGCGGCTTCGAAATTCCCGTCCGCGCGTTTGCGCACGAGTTTCTTCAGTTCGAGCATCATCAATGTCGCCGAGACCTCGGCGATGGCGCGCCCGGAGAAGCCGCTGATCGCGTCCGGATTCAACACGCTCCCGCCGCGAAAGCATTCGTAGACGGCCGCCTCGTCATCCGACAGATCCTCGGGGACGGCAAAGTCGCCGGCATTCGAGGCGACGGGCTGTGGACGCAGCCCGCCGAGGTAGTTCAGCTCCGAAAGGAGATCGTCGACGCTCGTGAGCAACGTCGCCCCGTCGCGGATGAGCTGGTGACAGCCGCGACTGGTCGGTTGATCGATGCGACCGGGGACTGCAAACACGAGCCGGCCCAGATCGCCCGCAAAGCGCGCCGTGATCATCGCGCCGCCATTGGTGTCGGTCTCCACCACGATGATCGCCTCACACAACCCGGCGACGACGCGGTTGCGCATCGGAAATGACTGCTTGTCCGCCCGCCGGCCAAACGGAAACTCCGAGATCACCGCCCCTGTTTCCGCGATGCGGCGGTAGAGATCGAGATTTTCCGGCGGATAGATGATGTCGAGACCGCAGCCCAGCACCGCGCCGGTTCGCCCTTCCACCGACAATGCGCCCTCGTGCGCTTCGGTGTCGATGCCGCGCGCGAGTCCGCTCACGACACAGAAGCCGAGCCGCGCGAGTTCCGACCCAAGCTTCCGGGCCACGGACCGACCGTAAAGCGTCGCGCGGCGGCTGCCGACGATCGCGACACAACGATCGGTGAAGCGATAGGCGCCGCGAAAGTACAACCCGATCGGCGGATCATGGATTTCCTTCAACGCCGCCGGATAGTCGTCGTCCTGGCAGTTGACGAAAGTCGCGCCGGCCTGCGCCACCCGCTCCTCTTCCTTCTCGAGCGGAAAGTGGGTGCGCCAGCCGCGAATCGCATCCGCGACTTTCGTGCCGACGCGCCGGGCTTCTTGCAGGCGCGATGGCGGAGCGTTCAACACCGCCACCGGATCATCGTCGAACAACGACAGGAGCCGGTTGAGCGTGATCGGTCCCATGCCCGGCAGGCCGTTAAGGACCATGAACGCCTGGCGACGCGTGATCGTCTCCGTCATCGAGCACGCTCCCCTGTAGCCGGTCTCGCCGAGGCCGGTCCGGAGTCAACGAGCCCGGCTAAAACGCGGTCCTGCAACACGGCCGACAGATGCGGCACCAGCTCCGTGACGCGCGCCGATGCCTGCCCGTGCTCACGCGCCAGGCGGTCCGCAGCCCGCCCGTGCCAGACCACGCCGCGAGCCGCCGCCTCGAGCGGGCTTGCTCCCTGCGCCAGTTGTCCGGCCACCAATCCAGCCAGCACGTCGCCGCTGCCGCCGCGCGACAGCACCGGTCCACCGAACGGCGAATAGTAGACCGCGCCACCGTCACATACCCGCGTCGGCGCCCCTTTGAGCGCAATGGCAGCACGCAAGCGGGTCGCCGTCTCCCGCAGGCTTGCGTCGTCGCCGACCTTCGCGCCGGCGATGCGGGCAAATTCGCCCGCGTGCGGCGTCAGCACCTTGACCGCCTCGCTCCCGGGATAGTGCGCCGTCACCACCCCGGGCTGCAGCGCATCACCGTCGAGCACCGCGGGCACGTCGATGGCGCGGAGCAACTCCGTGATCAAGGCGAGCGATTCACGATCGCGTCCAAGGCCGGGTCCCGCCAGCAGCGCCGTGCAGCGTGCCGCGCGTGCCACCACGGTGCCGCGTCCCTCGAGGGCAAGCCCCCCTTCGAGTGTCTCCGGCATCGGCACCCACATCGCCTCGGGCAACCGGGCGGCGAAGGCCGGTGCCAGCGACTCGGGTACGAACGCCGTGACGAGACCAACCCCCGACACCAGCGCGGATTCGACGGTCATCAACACGGCGCCCGGCATCGTGCGCGAGCCGCTGACGACGAAGAGATGACCAAACGTGCGCTTGTCCGCGTGCGCGTCGCGCGATTCGCGCAAGGGATCGAGCACGTGACTTGTGAGAATGAACGACGCAGTCGCCGGTTCCTTCGCAGCCGACGCCAGAAGGCTGTCCGCGGCGGCCTCCTCTGTCACTCCAGCTTCCTTCCGTCGTCTGCCACCTGAGAAGAATCCCAAGTCCAGATAGCGCACGCGGCCAACCGCAGAGCGGGTTTCGCTGGAGAACACCGGGGCCTTCACCACCCCCGCGGCGTAGGTGAAGTCGGCGCGGAAGGGCTGTGCGTCGCTCGCGTCGGCCACGCCGCTCGGCAAATCCACCGCGACCCGAAGTCGGATACGGGCGGCGTCGTTGACCAGGGGAACGAGCCAGTTGGCCGGGGCCCGAAACGGCGGCCGGAACTGCAGCCCGAACAGGCCGTCGAGGCAGACGTCGAACGATTCCCGCGACAGCCGATCGCGGACGCAGCGGGCATCCGCACCATCCGGTGGTCCCGAAACCACGCAGAATTCCACCGCCGTGCGGTGAGCACGCCACAGATCTTCCAGCGCCCGGCGCACCAGCGGACGCAGCGCCGAAAAGTCCGGGACGATCAGGACCAGAGCCGTCGCCCGGATCCGTGCAGCGAGCATCGCATGCAACGCGATCAGGGCGTCGCCACCGTTGTGGCCCTTGCCGCAAAGCACGAGGATCCGGCCGCCTTCGGGAATGCCGCCGATCTCACGCGCGTCCTCGAGCGTCGCCGCGGCCACGGCCCGGCCCGCTCGCGACATGGCCGCCCATTCCTTTGCTTCGTCGCCGGAGAAATAGTCGTGTTCCCATGCCTGCGCATCGGCGCACGACATGATCGGGTGTGCGCCGGCTAGCGACATGCGGTCCCTTCGGTCACTGTGCATGTCATTCCCGCATGATCGCCGCCACGGCGAGTGCGTTGGTGTCCGTATGCGACAGGGTGATCAGCACCCGGGTGCCGCCGATCCGGCGCAGCAACGTCTGACCCTGCTCGTCGAGACGCACCAGCGGCTCGCTGCGCGGGCCGTGATAGATCGAAACCGACTTCCAGCCGAGTTCCGCGCCGATCCCGGTGGTGAACGCCTTCGCCACGGCCTCCTTCGCCGCGAAGCGCGCGGCATAGTGCTTGTGCGGAAACTTCATGCGTCCGCAATAAGCCCGCTCCTCGTCGGTGTAGACGCGCGCGAGGAAACGCTCGCCCTGGCGCGCAAGCACACCCTGGATACGCTCGACCTCGACCAGGTCGGTCCCCAGGCCGATCACGAAGCCACCAAGCATCACGGTCAGGTCAGGCATGGGGGAAGGTGCAAATGTTCGAAAGGGAGAAAGTGAGAAAGCGCAGAAGTTCGAAAGCGGAAAGGTTCAAGAGTGGGAAACTCTGGAGCGCAGATCGACCCTCTGCGTTTCCACCTTTCCGCATTCGCACGTTCCCACCTTTTCACCTCTGCACCCTCTCCTTCATCTCGCGCACGGCCTCCTCGATGCCGGTGAAGAGCGCACGACTCATGATCGCATGGCCGATATTGAGCTCGTGCAGGTGCGGCAGGGTGCGCACTTCGGCGATGTTGACGTAGTTGATGCCGTGGCCGCCATTGACGATCAGGCCAAGTGCGTGAGCCTGTTCGGCGCCGGCGCGCAACCGTTTGTATTCGCGTGTGCGCGCCCTCGATCCGCCAAAGTAGGCGTTGGCAAAAGCACCGGTGTGCAGTTCCACCATCGGGGCACCGACCTCGGCCGCCTGCTCCACCTGCGCGGGTTCAGGATCGATGAACAGGCTTACTGCGATCCCCGCCGCGCGCAGCCGCGCCACCGCGGCGGCGAGACGCCGGCCGAGCCCCACGGCATCGAGGCCGCCTTCAGTGGTTACTTCCGTCCGGTTTTCCGGCACGATGCAGGCGGAGTCCGGCTGGATCGCGAGGGCAAACCGAACCATCGCCGGCGTGCACGCCATTTCGAAGTTGAGACGCGTGGCGATCGACTCGCGCAGGCGCTCGACGTCCCGCGGCTGGATGTGGCGCCGATCCTCGCGCAGGTGCACGGTGATGCCATCGGCGCCAGCCCGCTCCGCGACCAACGCCAGCGCCACGGGATCGGGTTCGACCATGCCACCACACGTGCGCGGGGCGCTGCGATAGCGCGCCTGCCGCAACGTGGCCGAATGGTCGATGTTCACACCCAGAAGGAGGCGGCCGGACGAGGACATGAGGGGCGACTGTAGCAAAAACTTCGCGTTCGACTAGCGCAGAGCGTCCCGGAAACTCCCAGGCGCGTGGCCCAGGCCATCACACCCGATGCCCAGCGAATCATCCCACGTCATTTCCGCTTCCCGACCTTTACCGTTTCCGAACGCCGTTCATGACCGAGTCTGCCTCCCCCAACCCGCCGAAATCCCGCCCGAAGCCCGAAAACCTTTGGCTGAATCTGCTCTGCAACATCCTCGTGCCGACGCTGGTGTTGTCGTTCCTGAGCAAGGAGAATCGGCTCGGACCGCTCGGCGCGCTGTTGGTCGGCATGGCGTTTCCGCTTGGCTATGGGGTATACGACCTCGCCCGCCGCCGGAAATGGAACATTCTCTCGCTCGTCGGCCTGGCAAGCGTCGGGCTTTCCGGCGGGTTCGGGATCATGAAGGTCGGCGGCCTCGGCTTTGCCGTGAAGGATGCCGCGGTGCCGGCGTGCTTTGCCATCGCCCTGGCGGCAACGATGAATACGCGGCGACCACTGGTGCGGGAACTCGTGCTCAACGAATCAGTGCTCGACGTGTCGCGCGTGGAGGCTGCGCTGCGCGAACGGGGCAATGCCGAAGCCTTTGCCCGTCTGCTGCGCACGTCGACGTGGTTGCTCGTCGTGAGTTTTCTGCTCAGCAGCGGACTCAATTTCGTGTTTGCCCGCCTCATCCTCACCGCGCCCGCCGGCACCACGGAATTCACCCAACAACTCGGCACGATGACCTGGGTGTCCCACACCGTCCTCATTGTGCCCAACCTCGGCATCATGCTCTTCGTGCTCTGGCGCCTGTTCGTGGGAATCGAAAAGTTGACCGGTCTGCGACTCGACGAAATCGCTCACTCGTCCCAACCCGCCAAATCGCGCCCGGACTGAAGCTGTCCGCACGCAGCCAATCCGCAGACATCAAGTCCCATGACCTCCCACTACAGCAGGGACTCGCGAGTCTGCAACCATTCCTTGCGGACGGCTTCGAGTGCATCCACCAGCATCCGGCGGTCGAGCCGCGTGCAGTCTGCTCGCACGGGATCAAACACGGGGGGCGGCTCGTTTTCGTCCTCGGCGTGCTCGGTCAGGAACTCCGCCATGGTCACGGCCAGCGGCAGAACCGATGACAACAGTCCGTCTTCCGGACGGGGGTTGGGCTCGAACTGCCGTTCCACCGCCAGCACCATCCGCGTCGCGAAATTCCACTGTCGCATCATCGCCGCGCCCACGTCCCCGCGATGCTGTCCGACGGTGTCGAGTTCCCACTGGACCACGTCACCCGACGACGCTTTGGGCGCGCGCAGGCCGCCTTGGCCCGAACGGACGAGATAGTCGTTGATCGTCACCATGCCGAGCGAGTGCAGCAGACCCGTCACGTACCCCTCCGACGGCTCGAGGCTCGTCAGCCGACACAGGTGTTCCATCGCAATCCCCGCCAAGACGGCGCCCTCCCAGACGGCCTCGCCGCGCACGCCATAGCAGACGAGTTCGCCCCGCATCACGGTGCCGTAGGAACAGCGCGCGACCAGCCGCAGCGTCTCCTGATACCCAATCAAGGACACCCCTTCCTCGATCGACGAAACCGTCGATCCGCGACTGTAATAGGCGCTGTTGGCGACGCGCAGGACGTTGGAAGCGAGTCCCGAGTCCAGCTTGATCAGGGCCGCGAGATCGCCCACGTCGGTGTCCACATCGAGCAGCTTGGCCTGCAATTTCGGCAGGACCTCTGGCGCGACGGGAACGACGCGGGAGGACTTCAGAATGACGTCTAGGGGAACCACGGCAGTAAGGAGGTCGCGGACTCGCCGCGACCGTAAGGGGGAGAGGTAACGCCGGTGACGGCGGGCACCAAGGGCAAAATGAACTACCGCGAAGATCGCCCGCGATCGCCTGCGCCGTCGCATCGCGCACCCACGGGGACCGCGCCGCAGGCCCCCCGCCCGCTGACCCGAAGTCGCGCGGGAAACCGTGGCTGCAACGTTGGTTATCGCCGACCTCCCGACCAGGCGGGCGGGTGTTCGCCACATGCACCGAACAAGCAGCCAGGCAGGGATGCCTGCGCTGCGTCAGGGCCGCCACGGTATTCCGGTTTGGGCTCAGGGCTGAGCATGGCGGGAGCGCAGGAAGCGGAGGGCGGCAGCGGGATGGAAGGCGTAATGTTGGGTGAGGGCGGAGAGGTTGATGGGGCCGTCGAGCAGGAGCGCGCCCAGCAGGGCGGAGCGCAGCAGCGCGAGGTTGCAGGCGCGGCGGGCATGGCGCCCGAGTTCCTGGTCTTCGCGCCAGGTGACGTCGCGGCGATAGTGGTTGGCGCTTTCGACGCTCCAGTGGCCGCGGCAGCGCGCCAGCCACTGGCGGCAGGTGAGCGCGCCGCGTTCGAGCGAGGAGACGAACAGGCGGGTCTCGCCGCTGGGCTGACCGGTTTTCTTGTCGGTGATCGTGCTGGTCACCGCCACGACGGTGGCGGCATGGGGAAAACCCAGTTGCACGGGCGTGACGCTCGCGAGCGTCAGGACGCGGTGTTCGGCGCGGCCGTGCGCGGCGTCGTCGGAGAAAAAAGGGGGGCCTGGCCCGCCAGCGCGTGGGCGGCGGCCGCGCGCACGGCGGGCGCGTTGTCCTTGAGTTGGATCAGGTACTCGCCGTCGGCGCTCACGACGGTGCGGGCCGTGTCGTGATTGGCGTGGCCGGCATCGAAGCTGACCAGCGCGCCGGCCAGATCGGTTTTTTCCAGCAACGCGCGGGCGGCGGGCACTTCGTGTTCCTTTTCCGTGGCGAGCACGGGCGCGACCGCGACGGTGGCGCCGCTGTCCTGGGCGACGAGGCTGACGACCTGGGCGAGCCGGTCGGTGACGGCCTTGCCATCGAGGGCGAGCGCGGCGGGGAGCTGGCCGTGTTGGGCTTGCAACCAGTGGTTCAATACGCCGGCCAGCGCCTGCGAATCGACACGGCCCAGCAGGGTGTAGAACACGTCGCGCCCGGGCGCCAGACGCACTTTTTTGCCCGGCGCGCGATAGTAGCCCAAGGCCTCGCGCTGGCGGGCGTTGAGTTGCTGGGCCAGCCGCAGCCAGTCGGCCGGGCGCTGCCGGCCCATGAGCACCGAGAGCGCCACGAGCGTGAGCACGGTGGCCAGGCGGTGCTGGCGGTTGCCCGCGCGCGGATCGGGCACGCGCGCGAACGCCTCGTGCAGCGACTCGAGCGGCGCGAGCTTGACGGGCAAGATGCCCATCGTCGCCACCGGCAAGGCGGCGCGACACTCGGGCGGCAGCAGCGGCTCGGGGCCGCGTAGGCGCACCGCGGCGTCCGGACGCAGCGGTTTGAGCCAGAGAGTTTTCAGCCCGGCGCCGGGTTGATAATAATCACGGCCGACGCGGCGATGACCGGCGGTGGCACCCGCCTCGATCCAGCCGGCCGCGCGATAGCAGGTGCCCTCGAAGCGCTCCGGATCGATGAAGCTCTCCGCCAGCAGCGGCGTATAGCCGTGCTTTTGTTGCCACCACTCCGGCAGGTGGCGCACCGCCTCACCCAGCACGCGACTGGCGAGGTTGGGTTGCGCGCGCAACAGACAGAAGCGCGCCTGTTGCACGATCAGCTTGAGCCGTTCGGCGCGCGTGCGCGGATCCCAGCCGATCCACGCCTCGCGCGCCTTGAGCCGTTTGGCCGCCGCGCACCACAGGATGATCGCCACCCACGCGCCGTCGCATTCGGCGATCTGCCAGCCGCGATCACCCGCCACGTGCGCCTCGCGCAAATAATGGTGTGTGGCGAGCAACTGCTCGCCGCGCGCAACTTCGTCAGGCCGCGCCGCGCGGACCTGTACCCGCGACAAATCAAGATAGGACGATGGTTCTGGCATGCCACCGTCCACCCTGCACGCCGCACTCAATTTGGCCAGAAAATAGTCCGACTCCTGATCGAAAACACCTTAGACGTTCAGACCGGAGGACCGTGGTCAGGGCCGCACACGCCCCCGGCAAACGATGGACATTGCGGGCAAAGACGCTCAGCGTGGCGGGCTGCCAACTTCTCTCCCATGTCTGCGACCTTTGCGTATCGCCCGATCATAGAAACCGGTCCCGACCAGACCCGCTACCGTCATATCAGCCAGGAAGGCGTGAGCCTCGACACGTTTGATGGCCGCGAAATCCTGCGGATCACACCGGCGGCATTGACCCGACTGGCGCGGGAGGCTTCCCACGAGGCTTCCTATTATCTGCGCACGGCGCACCTTGAGCAGGTGGCGGCCATCTTGCGCGATCCCGAAGCCAGCGAAAACGACCGTTTCGTCGCGATGGCCCTGTTGCGCAATGCCGAGATTTCCGCGCAGGGTGTCTTGCCCTTCTGCCAGGACACCGGCACCGCGACCGTGGTCGCCAAGAAAGGCCAGCAGGTGTGGACCGGCGGCGGCGATGAGGCGGCGATCGCCGAAGGCATCTTCCGCACCTACACCGAGGAGAACCTGCGCTATTCCCAGACGATCCCGGCGTCCATGTACGAGGAGAAAAACTCGGGCAACAACCTCCCCGCGCAGATCGACATCAGCGCGACTGACGGGATGGAGTACAAATTCCTGTTTGTCCTGAAGGGCGGCGGTTCCGCCAACAAGAGCTTCCTCTTCCAGGAAACGAAGGCGCTGCTCAATCCCGCGAGCCTCGAGAAATTCATGATCGAGAAAATGAAGTCGCTCGGGACATCCGCCTGCCCGCCCTACCACCTCGTGTTCGTGATCGGCGGCACCTCGGCGGAAGCGACAATGAAGACGGTCAAGCTCGCCTCCGCGAAATACCTCGAGGAACTCCCAACGAGCGGCGGGAATGGCACGCTCGCCTTTCGCGATGTCGAGCTGGAGGCGAAGATGCTGCAGGCGGCGCGCGACATCGGCATCGGCGCGCAGTTCGGCGGCAAGTATTTCGCGCTCGACGTGAGGATCGTTCGCCTGCCGCGCCACGGTGCCTCCTGTCCGGTCGGAATTGGCGTCTCGTGTTCGGCCGATCGCAATATCAAGGCGAAGATCAATCGCGACGGGCTCTGGTTCGAGGCACTCGATCCGAATCCCGGCCGTTTCATCCCGGCGGAGTTGAGGCAACGCAGCACAAACGGCGCGATCTCGATCAACCTCGACCAGCCGATGCGCGCGATCCTGGGCGAACTCGACAAACATCCCGTGCGGACCCGCCTGTCGTTGAACGGCACACTCGTCGTCGCGCGCGACATCGCCCACGCCAAGCTCAAGGAACGCATCGATCGCGGCGAAGGCCTGCCCGAGTACATCAAGAATCACCCCGTCTATTACGCCGGCCCGGCGAAAACGCCGAAGGGCATGGCGAGCGGTTCGTTCGGGCCGACCACCGCCGGCCGGATGGACGCATACGTCGACCTGTTCCAGTCGCACGGCGGCTCGATGGTCATGATGGCGAAGGGCAATCGCGGCCAGGTCGTGAAGGACGCCTGCAAGAAACACGGCGGCTTCTACCTCGGCTCGCCCGGCGGACCCGCCGCGCTTCTCGCGCAGGAACACATCAAGCAGGTCGACGTGCTCGAGTATCCCGAGCTTGGCATGGAAGCCGTCTGGAAAATCCGCGTCGAAAACTTCCCCGCGTTCATCCTGATCGACAACAAGGGCAACGATTTCTTCCGCTAGAGAGTGTCAACTTTAAACACACTCCACCGCCCGCAAGCGTGGTGAGAGGTGTTTCATCCGCCAGAGTGCATGACACGCTCTTGGCGCAGGCGGCCGAATGCAGGGCTCGGAGGTCAGAAGGCAGACGTCAGAAGTCGGAGGACAGACGTCAGAAATCACAAGTCGGACTTCGGAAACAGAGCCTGGACCAAGGCAAAGGCATTCGGTGGCCACTCGCGCCCCCGGCTTCTGATTGGTGACGCCGCCCACAAGTCCTGGCCCTGACATCTGATTTCTGACCTCTGTTGTCTCACCTCGGTCCCCTGTCTCCGTTCCTCGTCTTCCGCCTTGCCTCGCGCGGGCCACCGCACCGCAATCGCGCCACCATCATCACGCGCCCGGATGGCGGAACGGCAGACGCTGGGGACTTAAAATCCCCTGACCGAACGGTCGTGCGGGTTCGAGTCCCGCTCCGGGCAATCCCCGCTCCCGCCGGCGCCGGCACGCGTTTCTCGATGCCCAGGCGCGCTCACAGGCCAATTTCGCCGCCCCGGTGATCGTACCCGGTGAACAACATCGCGGAAACAACCTTTGGCATGTGGACGCGATACAAGTTCGCATCCGAGACACGCAAGGCGTCGGGCGGCGACGTCCAATGGCAGGAGGTCGTCGCCCGGCGAAACCGAGAAAACAGGGTGTCACCGCAAAATCATTCTTTGCGCCAAGCCGCTTTTGACGATGAACTTACAGCCAATTACAAACCGCCCCTTGCATTTTCCGCAAACTCAGGCACGGTAAGCCTCGTCCCGCTTAGCGGGACATTGGGGTAACACAGAAAATAATGGCCCGGACGCTTAGGGGTAGGCGTCCGGGCCTTCTTTTTGTCCCGAAAAGGCAGTCACGCCCTCACCCCGGTCTTTTGCTTCGCTTGAGGGCAAAGCCCCGAAAGCCTCGTCGAGCGGATGTGCAGCCACGCCTTTAGCCCGGAAGTCGGCTCGACGCTACGTACACGCCGACCCCAAGGTGACTCCTGAGGGGCGCATGAGGTGTGCGACTGATTGTGGATGATTCGGATCGCCTGTAGCATGGCCACATGCGACACGCGCGTTGCTTGAACGATGCGGAAGCGCGAACCGCACCCGCCGCGCCCCATCGAGCCACGAACGCCAGGACAGCGACTGTCTGTCTGTCGTAGACCAAGCACCGCATCGCGCCAGTCCCTCCCCGAAAAGGGCGGCGGGCCCGGGATTTCCGGGCCCGCCGTTTTCGTTCTCCCTTCCCGCGCCTGGGGCTGGGGACGTGCGTATCGCCGACCTTTCCCGTGAACCTGCGCGTGAGGGCAGGCCCTCGCACCCCGAGGGTGGTGCGATCCAACTTGCAGTCGAATCAGCGCTTGGGAGTGATTCTTGCGATTAGCGATGCAACTGCTTCGCTTCAGTTCGGCCGCAATTCACCTGCTGTGGTCGCCAACGACATGAAGTCCCGTCCCTTCCTCCGCCTGGCTCCCTGGGTGGTGATGCTCCTCATCGCCTACGCCGTGGGGCGCTGGCAGCGCCTGCCGCCTCGCCCGAGCGCGGAACGGGCCACCGCCGCCCCGCCTCAGACTGCCTCGATTGATGTCTTGGCGGATCACACGGTGGACGCACGAATTGATCAGTTGCTCGCCGCCGCGGGCAAAATGTTGCGGCCCGACACCGCCACGGCCGCATATTTCGAGCACTTGAACGGCGCTGATGCCGCACTCGCCTCGGAACATCTGGCCGCGCTCCCCTCAACCACGGAGCGCGACCTCTTGTTTACGATGGCGATTCGCCACTGGGCCGAACTGGATCCCCTCGCCGCCCTCGCCTGCACGAAACAACTCCGCAATCTTCCCCAGCGGGCCGCGGCCCGGGCGGCAGTCTACGAAGTCTGGGGGATGCATGATGCGCAGTCGGCGTTTGTGCACGCGCTCGCTGAAAAGGAGGAGGGTGATCGCTGGCGGGCCTTGCCCGCGTTGTTGACCGGCGCTGCGGTCGCCTATCCAGGCGGCGCCGTGACCCTTTGGGAAGGCACGCCGCCGGCCTTTCGCGAGTCCCGCGCGGGACGTGAAGCTCTCCAGGGCATTGTTGATGCCGCCGACGGCACCGGCCAACGCGAGGCGCTCAAAACAATCGTGCTGGGCCTGCCGCCGAATCGCGAACGAGCGACCATCAGCCTCGCCCTCGCCCGCGACTGGGGCGCCCACGATCTCGAGGGTGCCGTGGCCTGGGTGCGAACCGTCACCTCCGCCGGACTGCTGCAGGACTCGATGATCGACGAGGTCTTTGCCGCCTACGTGCATCAGGATCCCATCCACGCCGCCGCATGGGCTGTGCGCCAGTCAGAGGAACGCCGCCGCACGAACTATGTCGCCACCGCCGTGGCCGAATGGGCGACCTACGACAGCGCCGCCGCCGAAACCTGGGTCAACGAGCAACCCGATGGCAGTTATCTCGACGGCGCCACCTACGCGATGGCCACCCACTTCATCGAGCGACGCCGCCTGCAAGAGGCGTTCGCCTGGACGCGCCGGATTCAGCGGAACGAAGCGCGCGCCGATCTGCTCGGAAATCTCGGCCGCATCTGGCACGAGGAGCATCCCAAGGAATTCGACGAATTCCTGACGGAAAAGTCGCTCAACCGCTCCGAAATCGAGATGTTGAAGTCGAAGATCTCGGCGCCGCCCGCGTCGTGAGACGCAACGATTCGGCGGCGCGCGAGATCGGATTTGTCGGCTGCGTTCGGCCAGCCAAGAATGAGCGGATCATGGTTCGCTTCCTTCGGATTTTCTGCCCGGTGCCAAACGCCGATACTCGCCATTGGTGGCTCGTCGGTTCCGTCGGCGCGGTCATGCCGGTGTTGTTTGCCGGGATCATGTCGGCCGCTGAGACCACGGCAACTCCCCCGGTCCCGCCACGACTCGCGGTGGTGATAAGCATCGACCAGTGCCGCGCCGACTACCTCGATCGCTTTGCACCGTCTTTCGGCCCGGGAGGCTTTCGCCGGATGCTGAACGAGGGCGCGGACTATACCGCCTGCCATTACGAACACGCCACCACCAAGACGGCCGTGGGGCATGCCACCATCCTGACTGGAGCCTATCCATCCGTCCACGGCGTCATCGCGAACGACTGGCTCGAGGGAAATGACTGGCATTCCGTCAACGCCGTGGAAGATGCCGACGCGCCGATCGTGGGTGGTCCCTCGCCCAAGGGGCGGTCGCCGCGTCGTCTCCTGGCGGCCACGTTGGGAGAAGTGTTGAAGCAACATTTTGGTGACGCCGCCCGCGTCTGTTCCATCGCGAACAAGGATCGCGCGGCCATCCTCATGGGCGGCCATCGCACCGACGGCACGTATTGGCTCGGCGACAACGACCGGTTCGTGAGTTCGCGCTACTTCTTTCCCGATGGCCGGCTGCCCGCGTGGGTCGACGCCTACAACGACGCACATCCGTTGTCGCGATATTTTGGGCGCACCTGGGATCGTCTCCTGCCTCCGGAGGAGTACCAACGCGTGCAGGGTCCCGACGATGCCCAAGGCGAATTTGCCGGGCTTGGCCTGGGCCGCACATTTCCCCGCACCATCGACGGTGGCGAGGCCACCATCGGCCCGCGGTTTTCCGAGGCATTCGACCGCTCGCCGTTTGCACTCGAGATCATCGCGAACTTTGCCCGCGCCCTGGTCCAAAACGAACAACTCGGCGCCGATGACGTCCCCGACCTGTTGTGCATCGGTTTCTCGCAAATCGACGCGATTGGGCATGCCTACGGACCCGACAGCCACGAGCTCATGGATTCCTTCGTGCGCCTCGACCGTCTCGTGGCGCAACTTCTGTCGTTTCTCGATGAGCGGGTCGGATCCGGCCGGTACGTTGTTGTGGTGACCGGCGATCACGGTGTCGCTCCCACGCCCGAACACCTGCACGCCAGCCATCCGGAGATCACCGGCGCCCGGGTCGATCTGCGGCCCATCGATCAAGTCGTCAACGCGGCCCTGATCGAGGCCTTCGGACCTGATCCCGAGGGGCGCGCGTGGAGCGCGCGGGACAACTCCGGCTACCGATTGCGGACAACCACCCTGCAGGCAAGACATGTTTCGCGCGAAGATGCCGCCAACGTAGTGAAGGCGGCCTTGCTCAAGCGACCCGAGATCGCGGCCGCCTTCACTGCGCGTGACCTGGAGGACGCTCCTGACACGGGTGATTCGATGGCGACGTTGTTCCGCCATTCGCAGCACCGGGAACGGAGTCAGGATGTCGTTTTCGCCCTGCAACGCTGGGACATCGACCGGCTGAAGACCGGGTCCACGCACGGATCGCCCTACGAGTACGACACGCACGTCCCCTTGCTCTGGTTTGGGGCCGGCATCACCCCGGGTCGGCACGACGAACGCGTCGGCATGACGGATCTTGCGCCCACGCTGGCCGGTATCCTCGGCATCCCGCCTCCGCCGCAAGCGAACGGACATCGCCTGTTCTGATCGGGTGGACGCACCCGTCTGCAATCCTCACCCCGCGGCCCACGACTGCAATCAGAGATAGGGTCGGCTGGCCCCAGCCGACCGGAGTCGATCAGGTCCCCGCCCGAGCGGCTTCGGCCGTGAGCTCAGCCGGATGGGTGGCGCGCAGCGCCAGGGCGTGTTCAGAGGCGAAGATAAACCATGGTCCCTTGCTCCGCGAGGCATTCCTATCTCGGCGTGAATCCAGAAAACGCGCCTGCTCGAGGTGGGCGCCCTTCGGCGCGGACGCAGGTCACGCGCCCGCACGGTTGGGCGGGAACCGCCTCGCAAGTTGTGTCCACCGCGGCACGACAAGTTTACCGGGTTTTGCCACTCCCCCACCTGACTGCACGCGATCACGAACCGATTAAAGACATGTCCCTGTCGTCGCCCCCTCGCTGCCGTCATGTCCCCGAAATTCTCGTCTCATCTGCCCCGCTTCCTCGTCGCCGGCACCATGCTGGCCTTCGCCCTCGACTTTGCCGGTTGTGCGCACACCTACAGCGTCAAGGTTGATGCGCTGTGCAACACCGAGGTCACGCCCTCCACCTCCTATCGCCTCGTCGCGCACGATGACGTGAAGGCGGACTTCGATCCGCAGTACCAGGACAAGGTGCAATTGATCGAGAACGCCCTCGCGAGTCGCGGTTACTACGAGGCCGAAGCGCCCCGGGACGCGGAGATTGTGGTCGAAGTCGACTTCGGCGTCGGCTCCCGGCGCAAAAGCACCATCGACGAGGACTGCCTGCTCGCCGACGGCATGCGGACTCCGGCGCCGCAAGTACGCCCGCACGTTTCGAGGAATCCCACGCTCACTCCCAATCCGGCCCCCGCGCTGCCCCCTCCGACCCGCGTCACGGTCATCACGTTGTACGAGAAGTTCCTCACGCTCTCCGCCCGCGAGACGGAAAAGGCCACTCGTGGGCTGCGCAAGCCCGTCGAACTCTGGCGCGTTAATGTCGCCGTCGAGGACACGAAACAGACCGTCGATGATTGCCTGCCCGTGCTCGTTTTCACGGCGATCGACAAGATCGGCACATCGACCGAAGCCCGGGAACGTGTGCGCGTCTCCGACCGGGCCGCGGGAGTCCTGCTCGCGACCAGCGAGCTTTGAGACGGTCTCGGGGTCGCGCTTTCGTGCGGACTATCCCGAGCCGTAACCATCGAACCTCACCGATCCCGGACAAAAAAAGTGGCGGCCGCCACTTTTTTTGTCCGGCCGTTGTTCCACGCGGCGGAGCGCCGCCGCTTCGCCGCTCCGCCGGTCATGGGCCGTGGACTTGCGGCCGACCGTCATGCACGCGGAATGTCCGCGACAAAACGTGTGGCGGCCGCCACATGTTTTGTCGTAAATGACCAACCGGAGTCGCGCGGCCTACGCCTGCCGGCCGGGAATGTAGCGTAGCGTGCCGATACGCCGAAGGCGGCTCCCGAGAAGCTTTGGAACCGGACGAATAGGCGGCGTGGCGGTGCGCCGAACGAGACGCCTCACCACACGGCGCAAAAAAGCGTCTTCAGGTACGAGGCTTCGGCATACGCGACGAGTTCGGGGTGATCGACGCCGTGGCCAAAGGTCTCCAGCACCTGGACGGTCCGGCCGGCGCGCGCGGCGCACTCGGCGACCAGGTGCCGAAAATCCGCCAGTGAAACGTGGCCGGAGCAGGAACACGTGACGAGCAGGCCGCCGGGCGGGAGCAGACGCAGCGCCGCTTCATTGATGCGACGATAGCCCACGAGACCCTCCTGGATCTTGCGCCGGTCCTTCACGAAGGCCGGCGGGTCCAGGATGATCACATCGAAGGGCGGACTGGCGTCCCGCGCGGGACCGGTCAGGTAGTCCTTCACGTCGGCGCAAGCAAAACTGAAGCGCGAGGCCTCGAATGCATTGCGGCGCACGTTTTCCGCGGCGAGTTCGAGCGCCCGCGCGGACACGTCGACACTCGTCACGTGGCTCGCGCCGCCCGCCCCCGCGTAGACCGAGAAGCCGCCGGTGTAGCAAAAACAATTGAGCACGCGGCGATCACGTACGTGCCGTTGCAGCGCCGCGCGCTTGTCCCGCTGGTCGAGAAAGAATCCGGTCTTTTGTCCGCCGATCACATCGACGCCGAAGCGCAGATGGTTCTCCTCGATCTCGACCACGGGAGGCACGAAGCCATGCAACAGGCCGGTGCGTGGCGCCGCACCTTCGATCGCCCGCACCTTCACATCGGAGCGCTCATAGATGCCCGCGGGATGCAGCACGTCGACGAGCGTGCGGACGATCACATCGCGCCACTCTTCGATTCCGCGCGTGTGACACTGCAGGCAGAGATGGTCGCCGTAGCGATCGACCACCAGACCGGGGAGCAGGTCGTTTTCGGAAAAGATCAACCGGTAGGCATTCGTGCCCGAGCCGGCGAGCAGGCGCTCGCGCAACGCCAGGGCACGTTCCACGCGGCGCCGAAAGAATGCATCGTCCACCACTTCCTGCTCGTCCCAACTCCACACGCGCACCGCGATCTGAGAGTACCCATTGAAGTAGCCGGCGGCGAGAAAGCGCCCGTCCGGCCCCTCGACGCGCACCGGCGCGCCGGTGGCGAGACCCTCCGGCACCGCGACAAACGCACCGGCGAAGATCCAGGGATGCCGGGCGAAGATCGGGCCGACGCGGTCGCGGCGGACCGTGAGCGTGGTCATGGCTGATAGAACCAGTACTGGCGGCTGCGCTGCTGAAACTCCCGGGCCTGTTCCTCCCACGTCTTGAGGAACGCCGCGACGTTGACGCGCGCGCCGTCGCGCCGGATCGCCCGCCACCACGCATTGGAGCCCACGTGCTTGTTGAAAAGCTCGGCCTCGCTGTCGCTGGCCTGGGCAAACGGATTCTTCCGCGCGGCGGCGCAGGCCAGCTGCATCATGTAGAAGTCGAGGTCGGTCGGTCGCCATGCGTTCCAGTCGGTGACGTCGACGTACACGCCGGTCAGCGGCTCGCCCCTGGCATTGGTCGTGTTGCGCACGGCAAAGCTGAGACCGGGAATGTGCCGGGCGTTCAGCCGCGCGGCGAGGGTGGCCGGCGCGATGTCGGGATGGGTGAGCAGCCGAAAGGGCTCGGGCGTGCCGATGCCGTGCCGAAATCCGCCGAGTTGCGCCCCGAGCCCGGTCATGGGATACCCGACCACCGCATCGAACGTGGGAATGTAGGGCGAGGTGGGCACCCATTTCAAACCCGTCCCGGGCCAGGTCATCGAGCGGCGCCATCCGCGCATCGCGACGACCTTGAGCGTGCCGCTGCTGCGCTCGGCGTTGGTCATCGGCCGGCGCACGGTCGGCCCGCCGGGAACCTGCATGATGCCGGGCTCGGTCACGGCCATGCGCGCGAGTTCGCCCATGGTGAGTCCGTGCACGTAGGGTATGCGAAAGGCACCGAGGTAATTGACCCACTGGGGATCATTGATCGGGCCGGCGACCTTGAGGCCGCCGAGCGGATTCGGCCGGTCGAGCACGATCACCTCGACGTGATTCTGAAAACATGCCTCGAGCTGGTAGAGCATCGCACTGATGAACGTGTAGCTGCGCGTGCCGATGTCCTGCAGGTCGATCACCATCACGTCGATCCTGCTGAGTTGCTCGGGCGTGGCCCAGCGGGTGCGACCACTATACAACGAATACACCGGCAGGCCGGTGGCGGCGTCGATGTGGTCCTCGTATTTGTCGCCCGCCGCGTATTCGCCGTGGATGCCGTGCTCCACACCGAAGAGGGCGACGAGATTCACGCGCTTGTCCCGACGCAAGACATCGATCGTGGACACGCCGAAGCGATTCACGCCCGCGGGATGCGTGAGCAGCCCGACCCGTTTGCCCCACAGATCGCGGAAACCCTGCTCCTCGAACACATCAATGCCGAGTTCCACGCCGGTCGGCGTAGGCAACGCCGAGGTGGACGGCGCGGGAATGACCGCGGGCGCCGGCGGGTGGTGCGGGGGTCGCGGCGAATTGGCGCAACCGGCCAGCATGGCGACCGTGGCGAGAGCCAGTTGGCCGCTGATCGTGCAGGAAAAAAACGAACGCACGCGCATCGCCCAGTCTTTGTGCCCGCGATGTTCGCCGGGGGAAGCGGAATCGGTCGGCGCGCCTCAGGGGAAGCAACGGGCCACGGCCGCGGCGAGATTGCGTTCCGTCCCCGTGAGGGCCGCCGCGAGCGGCGTTCCGGATGGCGTGATGGCCACGGCCTCGAGCCCGGGCATGGTCGGTTTTTCCTCGAGTGATCCCGCCAGCACCAAGACGCGGCGGCCCGCGCGTTGCGCCCGCCGGACAATTTCTCCCGGGCCCTTGCCCGCGAGACTGCTGGCGTCGAATCGCCCTTCCCCGGTGATCACGAGATCGGCGGCGTCGATCCGCGCATCCAGATCGAGCCACGCCGCGACCAGTTCGAAGCCGGGCACGAGCCGCGCCCGGGCTGCGGACATCAAACCAAAGGCGATTCCTCCCGCGGCTCCGGCGCCGGGGCATGCCACCATCCCGGCGGCGTCGCGCCCGCAATGGTCGCAGAGCAACTGCGCCAGCCGCGCCGCCTCCGCCTCGTGTCGCGGCAGGTCTTCCGGACGCAGGCCTTTCTGGGGACCATAGACAGCGGCGGCACCGCGCGGACCGAGCAGCGGATTCGCCACGTCGCACGCGATCGCGATCGGTGGAACCGAATCAAACACCTCTCCCTCGATGCGCACGATGCGCTCCCAGACCGCGGGAAACGGCGGCCGCAACCTGCTGCCGTCCGCAGCACGAAACTCGTAGCCGAGTGCGCTCAACGCGCCAAGACCGAGGTCACTCGTGGCGCTGCCACCAACGCCCAAGAGGATGGCGCGCGCACCGAGCTCGGCCGCAGCACGAATCAGACGCCCCGTGCCCAGTGAACTTGCCTGCCAGGGATCGCGCGCATCTGTCGGCACGAGCGCCAGGCCGTTGACTGCGGCCATTTCAATCACCGCGACCTGCAGCGTCCTTCGCCCCCACTCCGGGAACAAGGCCCGCGCATTCCCGGGCAGTCGCGCCGAGTCAACCAGGCCGATCGGCGCCGAAACGGATTCCAGGCGAGGGCCGTTCGCCGGCACCGTCACGATCTCCCCGCTCACCGCATCGGTCAGAATCCGGACGAAACCATCGCCGCCGTCCGTGATCGGCACAGCATGTACGAGCCAGTCGGGATGGGTCCGACGCAGCTCACGCGCCACGATCGCGCCGGCCCGTTGCGCCGTGAGCGCATCCTTGAATTTGTCGAGAGCGACCAGCACTCGCGTGGGCATCCCCGGCAGCCAACGCGCCCAGGCCTGCGGCGCAAAGCCGAAGCGCATCGCGGGCCGCGTCCACCAGCCTGACGCCACCGACGATTCGGCAAGCCGATGCGGAACAAATACCAACCGGCGCGAGGCCGTTTCGACCTGGTCGCGTTAGCATGGTCGCATGGAAAGCCCTTCCGTCAGCAATGGGCCGAGGCCCATACCGCGCAAGGTGACACTGGGCCTCGTGATTGGCTGGATTCTCATCGCAATCAAGTGCGCAGCCGCCCCCTACGTGATGGTGCGCTGGAGCGTGCCCGTCGACCCGGGATGGGTGGTCGTGCCGACATTGATCTTCGCCGTCCTGATCACCTGGCTCATCCTCTCCCGCGATTGGTCGAGCAGCGACGACTGAGCGTTTCGCCCGGCTCGTGAGTTCGCGCCTGCGGAAGCCTTCCCGCCGGCGGGTGAGGCGTTGTGAACATTGCTGCCGGAGGGTCCCCTGCGGCCCGATTGACGGCGGCGGCACCGGCGCAACGCTTGACATGCGGGGAGGGTGACCGTTACGCACGCCTCGGTTGCGGTTTCGCGGATAATGACTCGCCGGAGTGTCGCCGCTGGTTCAACGTCCGTGACCGCCAACCCCTGCATTGGCGTTCACCTGCCGCGATGTCCCCTTACCTCCGTTCCTCTTCGTTCACGGCTTGAGCGATGAAGCCCCGCGTCCTGATCGCCATCGCTGACCGCACGCCCTGGACCAGTCATCGCGCCGCCCTCTCCTCCGACGTTGATGTGCATTTCGTCGAGTCGGCCCGGGACGTCCTGGAAAAGCTTTCTCGCGACGGCCCCTACGCCGCGCTCGTCGCCGAGCTGCGCGTCCCGGAAATGTCGGGCCTCGATCTTCTCGGTGCCGCGCGTCAGCACTTTCCCGACATGGCCCGCCTGCTGGTGGTGGAGAGTGAAGACCGGGAGGCGGCGATCGAAGCGATCAACCAGGCGCACGTGCACGCATTTTTCCTGCACCCATTCTCGTCGGAGGTTTTCGCCAACGCCGTCTGGACGGGCGTCTCGGAGTACCTCAAGGCACGGCAGGAACACGAGGTGCTCGTGCACGCGACCGAGGGCATCGTGCAAATGCTCACGGGATTGGTGCATCCGGACATTCCGATTCCCGAAATCTCGCCGGCCGGCCAGCATCTGCGTGATCGGGTTCGCGCCGCCGCGGCGGCCCTGAAGCTGCCCACGGTGGCCGATCTCGAAACCGCCGCGCTGCTGTCGCGTGTCGCCTTGGCAGCGGTGCCACCTCACATCCTCAACAAACTCCTCACGCACGACCGCCTCACGCCGGTGGAAATGGAGCTTCTTGCCCGCCTGCCCGATGTCGGCCTGCGCCTGGTCGAACACCAGCCGCGCTTTGCCGGCGTGGCCGAGATCTTTCGCCAACAGGGCGCCGACCCCGGACCCGTGACCGTGCGTGAGGACGGGGTGCGCGAGCAGCGGGTGATCCTGGCCTCGCGCATCCTCCGTGCGGTCGTCGATCTGCAGTTACATGAAAACGCCGGGCTCACCACCGCCGCCGGCCTGGTCGAGATGCGCCGTCAATCCGTGCATTACGATTCGGCCGTGCTCAAGGCGCTCGAGATGCTTTTCGCCGGTCCCGAGTTCAATGCCAACGCAACCTTCGAAGAGTGCATGGTGGCGGATCTGATCGTCGGTTCCGTGCTCGCGACCGATGCCCTGTCGACCGAAGGCGTGCCGCTTGTGTCCGCCGGCGCGGCAATTACGCCGACCGTCTTGAACCGCCTGAAGAATTTCGCCGACCTCGGTGAGATTGTCGAGCCACTCTACGTCGTGCGCGAATCCATCGAAGCCGCCCAGCAGGCTGCGGAAGCCGAAGGAAACGCGGGATCTGCCGCCTCCGGCGAGGCTGACAGTGATGAGGCGCGAGCTACCGACGACCTCGTCTAGTCTGGAAATCTCACAGTCCAGGGAAAATCGGGCCACGTCCCGCAGGTCACTTCCGGGCAGGCCCATTGTCAGAAGCCCCTGACCCGGCCTAGATTCGGGGAGTCGACCCCACCGGCTGGATTGCCCTTTCCCGGAACTTCATTCCTGACGCGGGGTGACGAAGGCTAAGGGAGGTGCACGACCCATCGGCTTTGGTGCCGGTGTGGCCGCGCTGCCGCTCTGCTCGATGCGCCTTTTCACGGACCGCAAGCTTCTGATCGCCTGCCTGCTCGGCTCGCTGCCGTTCGTCGCGATCGCGTGTTTCACCGACGCGCGCGGCTGGTCGCTGACGGCGGTTGCGGCACTGACGGTGCTGGCGGCGCTGGGCTCGACCGGGCGCAACGACTGTCTGCCCGATCTCGCCGACACGCAGCGATTCCTCAACGACGAACTCGCCCAGTTCGGTTTCAGCGGTGCGTTTCGAATCGAGGATCTCGACCACCGGATCACCTCCGGTCGCGCGCCGGACTGTGCCAACGTGCACTTCCGCGCAAGTCTCACGATCACCGAACCGCTGTATCAGGCCACGGTGCTTCCAGCCGACCAGTGCGCCTCGTTTACGCCGCGTCGACTCGCAGCCCTGTTCAACGTCGCGGAACAGCTTGCCCCCGCCATTCGTGCCTCCGACGAGGCGATGCCCGCCGTGCCCCCCGATCCCTACACCCGGACCTGCATCGTCGCGCGCAGTGAAGCCGGCTGGAAGCTGTCAATCACGGGATCCGCGCGGGCCACGCACTCTCCACAACGCGGCTGGCACTACGTCATGACCGATGGGCCCCGCGAGCTGGATGGGCTCGTCCACACCGGACGGCCACGCGCGGCTTTCGTCGATGCCGTCGTGCTCGATTCCAGCGACGGTCGGAACTGGCTGGCTGAAACCATCGCTGCCTGGACGGCTTTCGAGAACGAGCTCGCGCGCCTGCGTTCCCTGGTGGACACGCATCGCGAACAGCGCGGCACGGAATCAGTCGCGGAATTCTTCGCCAGCTGCCGGGCGGGTTCCTGCTTTCAGGGCACCGGCGAGACCATCATTCAGGCCAATCCCCCGGTACCCTTCTTTCTCGAATTTACCGCCCTCGACGCCACCCAGGCACGCGTTGCCTTCACCTTGCGGCGCGACCGCCACTCTCCGGATGCGCGGAATTTCCAGGCCACTGTCGAAGCCGATCCCACCGCCGAAGTCGTCCGTCTCAGCGCCCGAACCCAGGCCAGCGACGCGGTTCCTGAAGGTGGACCCTTGTTGAACGCCAGCACGGCCTTTTCGATCGAGTTCATCTGGGATCCGGTGGGCGCCATCCGGCTGAAGGGACGCGGCGCCGACTTCGTCTTTACGCTGCACGATGCAACCTCTGACGGGCTCGACGGCTTGCGCGCACTCGGGATCGACCGCGAACGGGCGATCTGGGCTGCCGTGACCCCGGGGACCGCCTACGGAGGCAGCTTCAGCGCCGGCGGAGTTGACCAGCGACTGTTGCTTTCCTTCCTGCCTGGTGCGGAAGCAGGCGGACTTTCCGCGCGGCTGGAATGCGCGGACTGGTCCGGCATTTTCACCGTCTGCCGTTGTGGACGACAAGCCGACGCGACCCCGAATCCATACGATCTCATACTGGAACCGGTCGCCGTTCCCGCCCCGGTCGGCGCGGCGGACTCCGCCAGCACGGACGCCTGGCAACGACTTTTTCTGCAGGTCGACGGACGCGAACTCGTGGGTGTGATCGAACAGGGAACGACGTCCATCCCGATCACTCTGCGACGGTAGCCTCGAGGACATCCCGAGCAAGACAGCGCGACGGCGGGCCCCGGGATTCCCCGCGGGAGTTGCGTCCCGTCGGAATCGAGGGAACATGCAGGCGACGACGGTCATCCCACATGTACGTGCGCGCTGCTCCCCTCTTTCGTATTCTCGGCTTCGGCGGCTTGACCGCCGTCTTGCTTGTCGGCGTTGCCCGCGGATCCAGTGCCAGCGCGTTGCCTTTTCCCGGTCCGATTCGGAGCGATGACGAAGTCACGAACGACCAACGGAACATCCTCGACGAATCATCGCTCACGGCCCGCCCGCCGGATAATCGAATCCTGCCCAAGCTGATTTTTTACCCGCCGAACCCGCCGCCGCTCGGCGTGCCGATCCATCTGCAGGAGGACCGCGACATCGTCACGGGCGGGCCGGAGTCAATGGCGCCGTTTGTCACCGATCCGTTCTACGCGCCGTTGAGCACCTTCATCTCTCCCGTCGTCACGGGTTACCAGGGCGGCGAGACCATGAGCGACGACGACCGGAGCCGGGTACGGCGCTGGCAACAACGACGGGATGCGCTGCTCGCCGAAATGCGGGAAACCATCGCGCAGCTCACGTATGCCGATGCCAACACCCGCCTGCGCGACTTCATCGCGCTCGCGGAAAAGCAGACGACCGCGATCGCCACGCTCGAGAAGGACGCCGACGACCTGCGCGCGCGTTTCGCGCGGAAGGCGCCATGGAACGAAATGCGCGAATGGCGCCTCGCCGGCGACGGTCCCGCGCACGGGCCCGGGCCCGGCATGATCCTCGAGATGCAGGTCATGCGCGCGGCGGCGTTTTATTTCAACGGCCTGTCGATGGCGCAGCGGCGACTCCTGCGTGAAATCGCCATGGAGCTCGAAGGCACGATGTTCATCCCGAAGGACAGCCGGCCGACCGCCCAGCTCTACCTGTATTTTCAGCCGGAAACCTCCCGCATCCCCAAGCCCCTGCACCTGCCCGATACCGCTGCGCGGGTGATGCGGCGGTTCATCGACCAGAAGGGTAAACTCAAGGAGGATCTGCGCCAGGCGGTGTACGCCGCCGATGCCGGCCTCTCCAGCCGCGGCCTCGCGGCGCTGGCCGACAGCCAGGCTCCGCGATTCGCCGACCTCGAGGAAACCGCCGAGGACCTGCGCGCCGCGCTCGCTCGCGTGCCGGGCTTCACCCGCACGCCCTACCCCGCCCCGCTCTCGCCCGTGTTGGTGAAGCAGATCGAAGCCTACCAAAACGCGAAACGCGAGGTCGTCAATGTGACCGGCCGCGACGATGACGAGGGGCTGGCCTCGCTTCAAGATGACCTCGATGCCCTGCGCGCTTCAATCAATCTTGTCCCGGGTGCAACCATCGAAGAGGGACAGGCGCCCGACGCTTTCCTGACGAATTTCCTGCGGAGCCGGCGCGAAGCGACCGCGTACTACGAATACGACATTGCCACCCTGGAACCGGGTCTCTCGCCGGAGCAGCGCCGGCTGTTGTTCAGTGGCGCGATCCAACGCCTGCAGCTGCCCTTGCCCGGCGCGGAAGAACAACCGACCCTGCCGCCCGGAACCTTGCTGCGCTGAGTGGTGACGATCTCGGGCTGGCTCTCTGGGCCATGCCGCTGGTTGAACGGGGAACGGCATGGCCCAAAGGGCCAGCCCGACACGCGCAGCGAGTAGCCCCTCATCCGGAAGCAAACAAGGCCCGGATCCCGGATCGAAATGCATCGGGCAGCACGTCGTAGTGGTTGCGACCCCGAATAACCTGCCGCGTCACGTCGAGGCCCGTGAATGGCCTCGCGGTCAATTGGTCCGTGAGCAGCTCGAGGTCCACGTGCATCGATGATGAATCCTGCTCGCCGACGGCAAGAAAGAGTCTCGCCGGCAATTCCGCCTGGGCCTCGCGCAAACGCGCGGCCGCGCAGAGTAGAGCCCGATGATCCCACCAGATCGAAGGCGCGCTCGCCAGATGATGCGTGAAGAACGGCCGCGATTGAAACAGCGCGTGCAAGACGAACAACGCACCCACCGAATGTCCCGCGATGCCGCGCACGGTGGCGTGCACCGGCCATCGCCGAGTCAGTTCCGGCCACAGCATCTCGACCACAAACGACTGAAAGACGTCCGCCCCGCCGCTGTCGGGCTCCTCGTCGCTTGCCGAGGGCGTGTAATCGCGCCCACGCCGGTTCGCGGGGTGGCGATAGCTCACGCCGTACCCCAACCCGACCAGCAGCAGCGGCTGCACCGTTCCCGCGGCCCGAAGTGCGGCATACGCCTCGACGGCGATCGGGAACTGATCATGCCCGTCGAGCACCAGCAGCACCGGCCAGGCGTCCGCCTCGCGGGCAGCCTCGGGAACCGCCACATCGATGTGATACTCGGTGCCGTTTTGCGGCGAGCGCAGACGAAACGTCGTGTTCATGTCGTGGTTGCCTGCCTCTTGCGGAGCCAGGTTGCACAGGTTTTCGGCCTGCCTCCAGCAAAGTTGCAGGCGGCATTGCCTGCGCCACTTCTTCCGTCGAAGAGCGTGGTGCGATCGCCCATTCGCCCGCGAAAAACCAACAGGATTGTGGCCACGCGGAGCTTGTAACCGTTCAGACGGGTTTCGGGGTCGTATCGACCTTGATCGACGAAACCACGTCGACCACCCCGTCGGTGTCGAGCGCGAGCACAATCGCCCGGCCGATCAGGTCGGCGGACGGCACCACGCCGGAAAGGGTCACATGGCCTTCCTTGCAACCGACGATGATCTTGAGCGCGGGCAACTCCTCATCGAGGGTGTACTTCGCCTTGATCTTCGCGATGATCCTTACGTCGGCCGTCGCACCCGCGATCTTGTTGCCGAGGTCGCGGCCCTTTTCGCGCACGATGTCGCCGGCGGACGAGAGATCGCGCTTCAGTTCGTCGGGCGTGAGATGCCACTCGCGCAAACGCCGGGCGATGTAATCGTCGCGGGCTGGTCCGCCCTCGGGTGACGAAGGTGCGGTCGCTGGCCGTTCGACGGTGGTGGCCTTGCCCCCGCGTTCCGGTGCAATCCGCAATGCGTAGTAGCAGACGCCTGCACCCAACAATCCGCCCACGACCAGCGTCGCCAAAAAACCCGTGAGGGAACCGCCATGCCGCGAAGATTTCATGGCGCCAGCCAAGGCCAGACGGCCGTCCCACGCAATCGTGGAAGGCGCCCCTCGTATCATCGGGCGATGGGCACGAAAAGCTGTAGCCAGCCGGCCGGGGGCGGCGTCATTTTTGATGTCCAACCACGTCGATCCGGTCACCCGGGACCGGGGCCCTTCGCCCCTGCCGACGCCACTCCACCAAGCTCATGATCCCTCCCTCTCGTTTTTTCGTCCGCTGCGTATTCGGCGCGGCGCTGTTGACCTCCGCCGCCCGCGCCGCCTCGGGACTGCCCCAGCCCGACCCCGACAATGCCGGGCTGAAGTTGCCCGCCGGGTTTCACGCCGTGGTCGTGGCGGATGGCGTCGACGGCGTGCGCCACCTGGCCGTCGCGCCCAACGGCGACATCTACGGCAAGCTGCGCCGCGGCGGCGTGATCGCCTTGCGCGATTCCGATGGTGACGGCCGTGCCGACGTGAAGAAGAAATTCGCCGACGACGTCGCGGGAGGCACCGGGTGCGCGGTGCACGACGGCTACCTCTATTTCTCGACCGATACCGCGGTGTATCGCATGAAACTCACACCGGGTGAACTCGTGCCGACCGGCGAGGTGGAAACCGTCATCAGCGGCCTGCCCGACCGCCGGCCCGGTCACCGCCCGGAGCATTCGGCAAAGGCCATCGCCTTCGACGGCGACGGCAACCTGTATGTCGAATGCGGCTCGCCCACCAACGCACTTGGCGAGCCCGAACGCAGTCCCGGCGCGGTCGGCGCGTCGCCGGAGCAGGTGAAGGAATTCCAGAAAACCCACGGCGGCTTCTGGCGCTTCGATCCCAACAAGCTCAACCAGACGCAGGCGGATGGATTCCATTTCTCGACCGGCCATCGGCACATCCTCGCGGTCGCGTGGAATCCGAACAGCCGGGCCCTCTTCGTCTGCCAGAACGGCCGCGATGTCCTGAACGTCGTCGACCACGAGAATTTCGACGCGGAGTACAATGCGCAGCGCGTGTCCGAAGAGTTTCACATCCTCCGTCAGGGCGCGAACCTCGGCTGGCCCTACACCTACTTCGATCCCATCGATCACGTGAGACTGCTTTCGCCGGAATATGGGGGTGACGGCAAGAAGCGTCCGCCCGCCGGAAAATATCCCGACCCGCTCGTTGCGTTTCCGGCCCACTGGGCGCCGATGCAGATGGTGTTCTATACCGGCACCCAGTTTCCGGACAAGTACCGGGGCGGCGCGTTCGTGTCGTTCCACGGTTCGTGGAATCGCGCCCCGGTGCAGAAGGGCTACAATGTCTCCTTCGTTCCGTTCGACGACAAGGGCATGCCGGTCGGCGGCTACGACGTTTTCGCCGACGGATTTGCCGGGACCAAGGAAGTGCGCAGTCCGGGCGATGCGAAGTATCGGCCGATGGGCCTCGCGATGGGGCCGGATGGTTCGCTCTACGTCGGCGCCGACCAGGGCGATCGCGTGTGGCGCATCTTTTACACCGGTCAGTGAGGGAGCGGCTGTCATTTCCCCCGGAGGTTCTTTCCGGGCGACCGACCCAACCCGTATGAACCGATCCCATGCACGTGCCGGTGCGGTCATGGCGGCGGCATTCCTCTTCCTTGCCGGCGCCTGTGCCAAGAAGTCGGCGACCACGTCCTCGTCGGACGTGCCCTCGGCACCAGCCAACTCCGCGCCCGCATCGGCGGGGGCGAGTCAAGTCGCCGATCAGGCGCCCGCTCCGGGAAAAGCACGGACGGGCCAGGAGATTTACGACACGTATTGCGCCGTCTGCCACATGGCCGACGGATCCGGTGTGCCGAACTTTCAACCACCGCTGCGCGGCAGTCCGATCGTGGCGGGCGATCCCGCGAAGCTCGAGGCCGTGGTGCGCGCGGGCTCCGCGGCACTGGCGGACCGGCCGAGCAGTTACGAAGCGGAGATGCCGCCGTTCGGTTCGCTGAGCGATGAAGAGGTGCATGCGGTCGTCGCCTACGTGCGCGAACGCTTCGCCAAGCCGGCCGGCGGCGTGAGCAGGCCGTGAGGCAAGGCGCGGGACGCAGTCGAACCCCGGGGGGGGCCGCCGGTTGGCGCAATATCCCTCGGATCCTCGGGGGGATCCTTGTGGCTGCATGCCTCGGCGCCACCCTGGCGCTGGCAGCGGAAACGCCGAATCCGGGCTCGACCGTCAACCCGACCACCGCAAACGCATCGCAGCCGCAAACGATGCTGCCGCCGCTATTCGTCACCGCCGCCCGCCTTCCGCAGGCACCCTGGCAGACCGCCGCGAGCATCGATGAGATCTCGGCTGACGATCTCGCCAACTCCCCGTCGCTCACGATCGACGACACGTTGCGCGCGATCGCCGCCTTCAGTCTCTTTCGTCGCTCGGGCAGCCTGCTGGCAAACCCCACGGCCCAGGGGGTCTCGCTGCGCGGTCTCGGCCCCAGCGGAGCCAGTCGCTCCCTCGTACTCCTCGACGGCATCCCCCTCAACGATCCCTTCGGCGGCTGGGTCGCCTGGTCGAAAGTCCCGCGCCTCACGCTGGACCACGCCGAGATCGTCCGCGGCGGCGGCTCCGGCGTGTGGGGCAATGCCGCCCTCGGCGGAACCATCCAGCTTTTCACGTCGCCGTCGTCCGCCCGCGGCGACGCACTTGCTCTCGAAGCCGGTGAGTTCGAGACGTTGCGCGGCGAGTTCGTCACCAGCGTGGCCGCCGGCGCAGCGAGCGCGTGGGACGTTGGCGGACGGTGGTTCCGGACCGACGGAACCATGCAATACGCGCGCAACCAGCGCGGCCCGATCGACCGGTCCCTGGATTCCGAACACAAGCTCGCCCACGCGGGTTTCCGCACGACGCTCGATTCCGGCCTGCGTTTCACGGCCGGCGGACAATGGTTTGACGAAGACCGCGGCAACGGCACGCCTTTCCAGCGCAACGACTCGCGCGAAACCGCGGCGCATGCCCGGCTCGCTGGCGAGGTGCGGCCGGGCTTCGCCCTCGACGTGCTCGCGTATGCACAGGGTCAACACTTCGCCAGCGGCTTTAGCTCGGTCGATGATGCGCGCACGAGCGAGACTCCAGCGCTCGATCAGTTCGACGTGCCCGCAACAGCCTGGGGCGGCGCGGTCCTCGCCACTTTGGGCGAGTATCCCTCCGCCCTCACGTCGCTCGGGATCGATGCCCGCGCGGTCTCCGGGGAGACCCGCGAAGACTATCTGTTTTCCAACGGCGCATTCCAGCGGCGCAGATTTGCCGGCGGCGACCAGTGGATCGCGGGGGCGTTCGTGGCGCACGAGCGCACCCTCGCCCCGAATCTCACCGCCCAGATCGCGGCCCGCGTCGACCGCTGGCGCAATTTTGGCGGCCACCGCCGCGAGTGGAACAAGGCCGACAGCGCCGTCCTGCGCGATGAACACTACGCGGACCAGAGCGGCACGGAATTCGACCCGAGCGCCGGCCTCGCCTGGCATCCGACGGAAGCGCTCACCTGGCGCACCTCCGTCTACCGCGCGTTTCGCGTCCCGACGCTCAATGAACTGTATCGACCGTTTCGGGTCGGCGATGTCGCCACCGAAGCCAACCCGGACCTGCACCCTGAATCCGTGACCGGCGTCGAGGCCGGCCTGCAGTTCCAACATGCCGCCTGGCGGGGACGCACGAACGTGTTTCAAAACGAATTGCACGACGGGGTCGCGAACGTGACGTTGTCCACGACCCCAGGCCTGACCCAGCGGCAGCGCCTCAACCTGGATGCCATCCGCGTGCGCGGCTTCGAGGCGAACCTGGCTTGGAACGCAGACGAACGGTTCGGACTCATGCTCGACTTTCTCCTGGTCGACGCCCGGGTGCGCGAGGCGCGCGTCGCGCCCGACCTGGTCGGTCGACGCCTCGCGCAAGTGCCACGCCATACCTTGACGCTCCAGGGGACCTGGCGGCCCAGCGCTGCGTGGCGCCTCGATGCCACCGCCCGAGCGGTGTCCCGACAATTCGAGGACGACGCCAACACGTTGCCACTCGCCGCGGCCGCCACGTTCGACGTCGCCCTCCGGCATACACTCCAATCCAACAGCGAGGTCAGTCTGACGTGCGAAAACCTCTTCGACACCCGCGTGCAAACCGGCCGCACCGCCGGTGGCCTGGTTAGTCTGGCGCCCGGGCGTTGGGTGCGGGTCGGCTGGACGCAGCGCTGGTAGTTCACCGCGTCCATTCGCCCGATCGCGGCAAAGTCATGCCCGGTGGGCCCTATCGCGAAGGTCGCGGACGTGCTGTCACGAATACAAGACAATTGCCGGCTTGATCGTGCAAAAATCTGATTCGTGCATTTGCGACGCATGAAATCCACGATTTGATTGGGGACTGTCCCCCCGGCGTCAGGACCCTCGCCGCACCCCGCAACGAGCGATTCAGGCGTGACCCCGAACGTGCACTTGAACGGCTTCGCGCCGCGTCGCCGCACGCGACGCGGCGCATCCTGTATCCGTGCGGAAGGTCGGTGTCCGCGCCCTCCGAACGCGATCGGTCTGCGCAGATGCCAAACCTGAGGCCAATCAACGTGCCACGCATTCCCCATCAAACCGAAGCCGAGAGCGCGAAAGCGTCAACGGCCCCCGAGGTTCCTCCCGTGGATACCGCCCCGCCGCTTTCTGCCGTCCAGCAGGCGGGATTGGTCGAAGCGCAACAACTCGCCAACGTCGGATGGCTGGCCGCCGGCCTGGCTCACGATCTCAACAATCTTCTCACGGTGATTCTCGGGAGTGCGGAACTTGCCCGCGGTTCCGCCGCGAACCTCGGGCCCGCGGAAAACCATCTGCGCACGATCGAGACCGCCGTGCGCCGTGGGGGCGAGTTGTGCCGGGCGATGCTCGCGTGTGCCCGCACCGACCAGCACAACCTCCAGCCGGTCGACGCCAATGCCATCGTCCGCGAGATCGTGGCGTTGTTGGAAACCTCGTGCCTGGCTTTTCATCGCGTGCATTTGGAATTGCAGGATGACCTGCCGCCGGTGCCCGCCCAGCCCGCCCAGTTTCGCCAGATCCTGCTCAATCTCCTCGTCAACGCGGCCGAAGCCTGTGGCGCGCGCGGCGGCCGCGTCCGGATCTCGACCTCGATCACGAACCTCGAGGAGCGGGTCACCCGCCAGTTGCGACCGGGCAATGCCCGGCCGGGTCGCTTCCTGCGGCTGCGGGTAGCCGATGACGGATGCGGCATGAACGAATCAACCCAGGAACGCCTCTTCACGCCGTTCTTCACCCGGAAAGGCTCCGGCCGTGGACTCGGCCTGGCCTCACTCGTGGAGATCGTGCGCACGCATCGGGGCGGCGTCCGCGTATTCAGTGAACTGCAGCGCGGCTCCATCTTCGATGTATACCTGCCGGTGCCACCGGAGGATGCAGGCACGCCGGCGTCGGCTGACAGCGCTTCCGGCACCACCCGTCCGGCCGCCGGCAAACGCCGGCTGTCCGGCAGTATTCTCATCGCCGACGACGAGGACATCCTGCGCCAGTCCCTTGCCACGTTTCTCGGCTCCCAGGGACTCACCGTGCATGCATTCGCCGATGGCGCCGACGCCCTCGCGCACCTGCAGGCGGGATCGCAGACGGACGTCGCCCTGCTCGACCTGATGATGCCGAAGATGGGCGGACTCGAGCTGCTCACGGCCCTTCGTGCCGCGGGGAATCGCACGCCCGTGATCCTGATGACCGGGAATGTCGAACCCGAGATGCGCGAACGTCTCGACCAATTCGCGCCGGCGGAACTGATCGCGAAACCGTTCTCGCTCGTGGAACTCGTCAGCCAGATCACGCGACACCTCCCGGCCGCGACGTGACCAATGTCAGCGCGGCGCATCCGCACTCCGTGATGCGATCGCGAACGCATGCGCCCCGAGCCCGCGGGGCCGCGTCCTGGCGTGCGGCGCCGCACGCCGCTTTGGCCGGAGCGACCACGGCTTCGTGCCGCGCCCGGTCAAGGTGGCGCCGGGGACATCGCCTTGCGTTCGATCACGATCAACCCCGCCGCGGCTCGATAGAGATCACGATTGCTCGCGTTGAACTCGTGCTTCAGGTCGCACTTGAGGCGGCTCAGGTCCAGCCAGCGCGCGCGAACCGCGTGATATGCGTCGTCCGCGGAGTGCTCGAGCTCGACCGCAATCAACAGGTGCACGGCATCCCGCGTGACTTTGAAGTCCGCTGACGGCGAGAGATAAAACGTGCGTTGCGTGCTGTCTTCCGTTCCGGCGTTGAAAGTCTTCACTTCGACATAGAAGGCGGTGCCGTCATCGGCTCGCGCTTCGAGATCGGGATAACCGGCCGCCCGCGCGTGACCGGATGGTCCAGCCGGCCGGTCGGCCGGCAACCCCTGGGTATCGAGCGCGGCCCGCACGAAATCCTCCACGGCGTTGCCCGCCTCGTTGGCCCGCGCGGCTGTGAGATGAGCGTGGTTGACTGCCGTGATGACCGCATCCGCGGCCGCGACCAGTTGCGCGCGGTGCTCGCCGTGCCACGGCCGCACGTGGTGACCACTCAACGCCTCGATGATCAAGGGTAGCGGCACGTCCCGCATTCCGTCACGCATGGCCCGCACCGTTTGTCGCATCGCCGCATCGTCTCGAACCGGAAGCTCGGCGGTCCCGGCCGCTGTCATCGCCGGCACCGCCAACAGCGTCGCCGCGGCCATCCCCATGACCCCGCTCATCGCCTTCATGGACATGCCTCCCGCCATCTGCGCAGGCGCGCGCCGTCGCAGCTCCGCCCGCTGACGGCCGTCATGAACGATCGCTTCCTGCCCGCCCGAGAGATGCTTGTCGCTGCCGGCACCCTGTCATTCATGGCGCACCGCCGGCCGCCGCTCAAGGCTCACCCGATGTCGAGAGCGTGTGGGCGGATGAAAAACCTTTCACCACGCTTGCGCGTGTTCCCCGGACTGCCGTGCAGCACGTCGTGCAGTGGCCGCGGCGCACGAAGTAGCCGCGGCAGCCGATCTCCTTAAGAAGAGAGCCAACCGGTTCCCCTCTCGAGAGGGGGGACGTCCGCGAGGGCGGTGGGGTGTTTTTTCTTACATGCCAGGCTTCAGCATGAGACAGCCGATCACCGCGCCCAGCGAATCAAGGCACCCTTGGATGAAGGCTGCGGCGTCCCACGGTCGACACGGTGCTTCGCAGCGGGCACGCTGGGTTGATGGCGTCCTCCCTCCCCCACCCATTCTCCCTTTCCGGCCGTCGTGCGCTGGTGACCGGCTCGTCCCAAGGCATCGGCCTCGCGCTGGCGCGTGCTCTGGCGCAGGCCGGCGCGACGGTCGTGCTCAACGGCCGTGATTCCGCGAAGCTGGCCCGCGTCGAACAGGAGTTGCGCGCCACCGGCCTGGCCGTGGAGGCCCGCGCGTTCGACGTGACCGAGGAGATCGAGGTGGATGCGGCACGCAATGCGCTCGGCGTGATTGACATCGTCGTGAACAACGCCGGCATCCACCGGCGCGGTCCGCTCGTCGACATGTCGCTGGAAGACTGGGACGCGGTCATGCGCACCAACCTCACCAGTCCGTTTCTCGTCGCCCGCGCCTTCGCCCCGGGGATGATCGCGCGCGGCGGCGGCAAGATCATCAACCTGTGCTCGGTGATGAGCGAACTCTCGCGACCGACGATCGCAAACTACGCGGCGTCGAAGGGCGGCTTGAAAATGCTCACGCGCGCCATGGCCGTCGAATGGGGCAAACACAACATCCAGGTCAACGGCATCGGACCGGGCTACATCGCGACGGAACTGAACCGTCCCTTGATCGAGGACGAGACGTTCAATGCCTGGATCTGCGGGCGCACGCCCCTGGGCCGCTGGGGCCAGCCCGCCGAGATCGCGGGCGCCGCGGTGTTTCTGGCGTCACCGGCCTCCGACTTCATCACCGGCCAGATCATCTACGTCGACGGCGGCATCCTTGCGGGTTTGTAGGCCGGCGGGTTCAATGCCTGGCGGAGCCGGCGGCCGTCGCCAACATCTCGAGACCCCGGCGCGCCCCGGCGAACACGAGCGCTTTCGGCAACGCGTCGAAATCAAGACGCAATTCCTGCGGTTGCCGGCCCACCCAGGTGGCACCCCGGACCTCATCCCAGGTGTAGGACACCTCGCGCGATGCGCCGAGCAACCGTGACGAGTCGACGCTGCGCAGCACGAGTTCGCGCTCGCTGATCTCCACTTCACAGCGGGTCGCGCCGGTGCGCATGATCGCCAGGTATCCGGCGACCACCGGCACCATGATCGCGAGGCTCCACCAACCACGACCGACGCCGACGCCCAACTGCAACGCGAGCACGGCCACGCCGCCGAGGACAAGAATGGCGGTCGCGACGATCGCCACCATGCGCCCCGGCCGGTGCACGAGCATGGTCAGCGGAGGCGTGGGAGAGGTCGAGGGTGCGGCAGGCATCGGCAGAAGCATCGGCGCCGTCGGGACCTCGTCAACTGGATGCCGCCCCGCGCCGTTCGTCGCACACTCCGAGGAAACGCGTGGCCACGTTGTCGCCAGACTCCAACGCGGCTACGCCATCCGTGTAGCCGCCTCTGCGGGTTTCATGCACTTTGGCGGATGAAACACCTCTCACCACGCTCCCGCGTGGTCCGCTTTCCTCCAGGTGAGCTGATCCGTTCCCCTCTCGAGAGGGGGGACTGCCCGCCAGGGCGGTGGGGTGTGTTTTCAGTGCATGAGACGCTCCCGGCGCCTGACCGGCCTCGCGCTTATTCTGGCGAAGCCGGCGCGGGCGCCGGTGCGGGCGTGGTGGCCGGCGCCGGTGGCGGAGTTTCGCCGGCGGCGGGCGGCGGGGCTTCCGTTGCGACCGGCTTTTTTTCCCAGATGTAGCGCCCGCGCTGGTTGTGATCCCAGCGCACCCAGATCGCACCTGCCGCCAGCAAGAGCAGGATGAGAAGCAGGATCGCACGATTGCGTCCGCGCTTCGCCGCCTTGTCCTCATACGGGTCGTCGAGCGAGAGCCGGGCTCCGGCCGGCTTGCGGGCCATCGCGGTGAGCGCGGTGCCAAACGGTATGTTGATCTTCACGCGGCCGTTCACCGCCCAGCCATTGGCCTCGAGGATCGGGCCCAGCGTGCGCTGGCGGAGCTTGAGCCACGCCAGCACCATCGACGGAGCGGAAATGACCAGGATGATCCCGAGCAACACCAGCGGGTATTGCCACCAGACAAGCTGAAAGATGTAACCAAGGATCAATGTCAGGGCGCTGATCGCACCGGCAATGGCGACGCCGATCGCGGCGACCGCTCCGACGTCGACCTTTTTGGGCGGTTCGCCAGGAATGGGCTTCGTCGTGGCGGCGTCGGCCGCGCCCGCGAGGCGGGCATCGCCGGCGGCTTCGGCGGCCGCGGCGCGCTTGGCCACGCGCTCCTCGATCATGCGCACCAGTTTCTTGTAGGGAGACCAGAACGCCTGCCGGATGCTGATCGGATTGTCGACGACGCTCGTGATGACGGCATCCCAGTCCTTGCCCTGACGATCGTAGAACACGCCCCGGCGGCCGACGAACAGGTAGTCGCTGTCGCCCTGCGTGAAGCCGGCGGCGATGTTCATTGTCCGACCGCCGGGACGCGTGAGGGTGCAATACGCGAGATAGGTCTTGCTCATGGCCGCCAGCGGACTCGGGCCCGCGGTCCGCACGCAGAACTCGGTGCTGCGGCTGTCGAGATACAGGGTGCCCGCCTGAAAGATCGCCCGTCGTTCCGGCGAATAGAAATCCGCGAAGTTGACGAAGTTGTGCAGGAGCGCGCGCAGGTCGCGGAAGTAATGCGCCAGGCGATGAACGTCCGCGATCGCCTTGAACTCGCCGGCGAGCTCCTGGTCCCGCGCACGCAGCGCCGTCAGTTCGTCGCGGCCGCCGCCCGCCTCGATGTCGCGCAGGCGCGCCTCGCCCAATTGCTCGACCGCGGCGCCGGCCTTGCCGGCCATCCACGCCTCGTACGGCGCGAGCTTGTCGCACAACTCGAGCCATTCCGCCTCCGTGAGACTCTCCTTGGTCGCTCCCCCAACCGGCACGACCGCCTTCTGCTGCAGCGTCGCCAGCGCGCCGGTCCAGGCGGGGTTGACGCCGCGGTGCAGCGGCAACGGCTGGGCCGGCACCCACGGGAGCGAGGGGAAACGACTTCAACTCCTCGGACGTGATCTTCATGTCCTTCGCGGCGATCGCGAGGTAATCGCCCTCCGAGCGATTGAGCGCGGCAACCGCCCGCGGATCGAACGCCGCCAGCCGGCAGCGGGCGAAGAAGTCGTCCACTTTCGTCCGCACGGCGTTGACAGCAGCGCTCGCGGCCGCTGTATCCTCACCGAGCACACGCACGTCGCGACCCGCGTCGCTCCAGGCGAGATAGGCGGCGAGATCAGCGTAAAACGTCTCGATGTTCGCGGCCGTGACTCCCGTGCCCCCCGCGACACCGGTCGCCCCTCCCGTGCACGCGATGATGTCCTGGATGAGCGCCCGCGTGCTGTCGTCTGGTGCGGCGCCCGGGGAGATCACGGCGTCTCCGCGCAACGGGCTGCCCGCGAAGATCGCCGCCGTGTTCCCTGCCTCACCGGTCGTGATCGTCGCAGCGTCGGATTTGCCCAGGCTGGCCAGGATGCGCTTCGCCGACGCGAGCACCGCGGCTCCCTCGGGCCGGGAATCGTCGAGCGCGGCGAGCGGCAGGCCGTCGACGCCCTGCAGGAGCACGCCCGCGTCGCGCAACCGCGCGGCCGACCATTTGATGGCAGCCACGACCTCGGGGACGCGGATACGACCGTCGCCGTCGCCGTCGATCAGCGCGAGGGTCTTCTCGTCGATTTCCAGGCCCTGGACGGGACAACTCAGGGCGACCCAGAGCTTCTGGTCGAGGTTTTCAAGGTTAAGCAGGTCGGCCCCGGACTCGAGCATGACTTGGTCGAGTCCGCCGATGCGGAAGAACTTCCAGGTGTGTGAGGTGGCGGACATGGTCGGCAGGGTTGACGCGGGCACGGGGGACCTGCGACGTCTCCGGAGCCGCGCTCGGAGCCGTCGGCGGGAAAATGAAGGTAGTCAATCGGGGCGCCCGGGCGGCGGGCACCCGGTCACTTCCAGTTCAGGACGAGACGGGTGAAGTAGGTCGTATCGAGTTTATCAAAACCGATGCTGGGCCGGCTGTTGTAGTCGTTGGAGAGGCCGAGGCGGACTTTCCACTTCGGATCGGCCAGCGGTATTTCGAAAAAACTCTCCTGGGTCAGGCGATAGTTGCCGAGATCGTTGAACGAGGGGACGAACGAGATGCGGGTCGCCAGATTCCAGGTGTCCGTCTGGTAGGTGTGGACCAGGCCGAAATCGAAGCCGGCATCATTGACATCCTCGGTGAGCGGATCGCGATAGTTCTCGTTGCGGAACGAGAGACCCGCGCGACCGGTGAGCGTCTGCTTGTCCTCCTTGATGATATCGTAGCCGAGACCGGCCGCCGCGACGTTGTAGAACTGGATGTCCTTGATCCGGTCGAAGCCGCCCTCGTCGCGCACGTACCAGGAATACCGGCCGGAGAAGTTATTGCTGTAGTCGACCCCGGCCTTGAACTGGTCGGAGGATTTCTGGTCGTCGGTCTCCTGCCGGTCGTAGCCGGTATAGAAGATCAACATGTCGGTCGGGCCGGCCAGCGCCGCCCGAAACGCCATCGCGGTGCCGAGCTGGCTCTTGTTGCCGGACTTGCCCGTGATGTCCACGGACGCCTCGAACGCCCAGGCCCGCTCGAGCGCGGCGATCTGCGGATCCTTTGCGCCCGCCTCCCACGACGATGCGACGTTACTGACGGTCGTATGAATCGTGCCATCACTGCTGGCGATTTCGAGGGCACTCGCGGGACCGGAAACCCGGCCCTCCACGCGGGTGCCACTGGACAGCCGGACGGCCACCGGCTGGTCGGTGCTGAGCGCACTGACCGCAGACTGCTTGATCGTCACCGTGCCCGCGTAGTCGGTATCCATGACGACGGAGCCGTCCTCGATCTTTACAATCTTGCCCACGATGCGGGCCCCGCTCGACGTCTCGACGACATCGGCGGAAAGCAAGGTCGCCCCCAGGGCGGCGGCAGCGAGGGCGAGAAACGCCCGGATGGTTCGGTTGGTATTCATAAACGTGAGGAGAAAAATGCGACACCCACGGTCACCCTCGCCGTCCGACTCCACGGCCGCGGTGGAGGTGCCGTTTTCCCGCAAGTCTCACGTTGACCGATGACGGCGTCGAACGAATTGCCCGGCGATCGTGGCCGCGGGATCAGGTCGTCCGTCGTCGCAAAAACGCACCCCACCGCCCTCGCGGGCGGTCCCGCTCCCAAGAGGGGATCTGATCAGCCCGCTCGAGGCGGGATTGTTTAGCGGGCGAATCCCTCACTTCAGTTCTCCTGGCCACGTAGGGGCGCGTGTCCCGACGCGACCGCGGTCGGCTGGAGTCAGCCGACCGCTACCTTCAGCTGCGGCCGCCGGCCGCGATACAAAAATTCCGGACTACCCGCCGAGCTCGCGATAGAACACGGTCGTTCCGCAGCGCCCGCCCTGCGGGAACAGAGCGTATCCCGGAATATCGCCCACGCGTATCCAGCCCAGGCGTTCGTAGAGCCGCGCGGCATCGCCACCGGTGACGGCGTCGAGCACCAGCAAGGTCTTGCCACATGCGGCCGCGGTGGCCTCGGCTGCGCGCATCAAAGCCGCCCCGAGCCCCTGCCGGCGGGCGCGCCGATGCACCAGCATCTTGGCAAGGTCGGCGCGATACGGCTGGTTTTCCGGAAGCTCGAAGTTCAGTTGCACGGTGCCACAGACGCCCTGCGCATCTTCGGCCACGAGCAGCGCACGCTTGCCCGCCGCCACGCCGTCCGCCACCCCCCGCCAGAACGTCCGCGCGCGTTCCTGCGACAGTGGCAGCATGAAGCTGACCGAGGCCCCACCCTCGACGCAATCGATCAACACATCGGTCAAGCCGGCGAGGTGCATCTCATCGACTTCGAACAGGCGTCGCAGTGACCAGCTGGTTGAGTTCATTGTCGGGCGGGCGTTTCCGAAGCGAGCACCTCGGCATGGCGCGCCGGCCTTCGGGTGGGACCGGGAAAGGCGGTTGGACAATCAGGCTGCATGGGCAGGCATTCGCGGAGCAGGTGGCATTCCGTACCACCGTGAGCCCATGGATCCGCATTCGCCGACGCAGATAGCGAGTCCTCCCCCGCGCCCGCCTCACCGCCCTTGTCCAGATAATTGGCGGCGACCGGCCGCATGTCGTTCGCCACGGTCGGTCTGCGCCAGCGGATGTGCACTGGAATCGTTTCGCCCAGACGCTCGTGGCCGGACGAAACGATGGCCTTCAGCAGCACGCCCGTTTGTTCGCCGTGCTCAAGGCGGCCCTGGCCGACGCCTGCGCTGCGGCGTCCGAATAACGGGAACTCAATCTCTTTGCATGGACCTCCCGATTCAGCGTTTCATGGCACGAGATACGCCTCGACGAGGCAAACACCCGTACCATCGCCGGCGCCGACGACACCAGCGGTGTAGGAGCCAGGGGCGAGCGTGGTGAGTAGTGCGGCATCCGCGCTGCCGGCCTCCAGGGCGAACGCCTCGACCTGAGCTGCAGCCGCGGCGAGTGCATCGGCGGCGGTTGATCCGCCGTCCTGCCAGTCGTCATTCGTCATGAGCGGATTTCCGTCGACGTCGTAGAGCGTCAGCACCGGATCCGTCAGCACCCCCGGCACGTTGTAGGGTTCGCCGGCCAGCGTGGGACCCACCGCGCGGATGAGCAGCGTCATCGTGGCCGGTCCCGCGATCACCAGACCGGGGATGGCCAGCGCATCGCCCGTGCCGACAAACACGCGCGAGGAGATATTGACCAACTGAGATGGACTCGACGCCGGGTCGCCATCGTAGACTTCAATCAGGCCGACGCCCGTGGTATCGCCGGCGCCGACAATGCCGGCGGTGTAGAGTCCCGGCGCAAAATCGGCCACCATGGCCGCATCCTTGCTGGCATCAGGCAGCGTAAACGCCCCCAGGGAGTCGGAGGTCATCTTGACCAGCCCGGCATCACCAGCTTCGCCCCAATCGTTGCGGGTGGCGATCGATTGCTGTGCCCCGTCGTAGATCGTCAGGACGGGATCGCCCAGCACGCCGGGCACGTTGTAAGGTTCATCCGCGAGGGTCGGGCCGACGGCCCGGATGAGCAGCGTCTTGCTGCCCGTGCCGGAAATCACGAATCCGGGAATGGCGAGGTTTGCCCCGGTGCCGACGAAGGCGCGGGTGGAGATATTCGCCAGTCGCGATTGCGGAAAGGCACCCTCGGCAGTCAGCCGCTTGACCGCCGGGATGTTTCCGCCACTGAACGAAATCACCCCGACGATGATGCCGCTGACGCCATCAGTCGTTGTCACCGCCTGGGTAACCGAAGCATTGGTCGTGAACGGGACGCCAGCGTCGGTCCAGAGGCGATCACCGGCGGCATTGAAGCGCTGGGCCCAGAGACCGTCTTGATTTTGCCGGTACGTGACAATCGCTCCGCCGGCTTCGTCCCCGATCAGCAGTGAGTTGAAACGCTGCGCACTGGCCACGCCGGCGGGAATGCCATTGGCATCCCACTGCGCAATCCCGGAGGCATTCAGGTGCTGCACGTAGGTGTTGTCGACTCCGGTGCGCGGGTCGTCCCAGGCGGCGTAGACGCCGCCTGCGCCGTCAGCCACCAGGTGCAGGTTGTCCTGCACATTCGTCTGATCGACGAGCTGCGTGCTCGCATCGCCCCAAGGCAGATCCCCGGTGCCGTTCACACACTGCACGAAGAGATTGTCGTTGGTGCCGTTGTCCCCTTCCCAGCCGGCGATCGCGCCGCCGGTTCCATCCGCGGCCAAAGGCAGGATGTTGATCAAGGCCTCGGAATCTTCGCCAAATGCAACGGAATCGAAAGCGGGCATGCCGTCGGTCAGAAAGCGCTGGATACGCAGGGTGCGCGGGCTGTCGCCGAACTCGATCCAGGCCACCACCGCTCCTCCGGCGCCATCGGAGACGACGTTGACGATGCTGCCGCCGGCGAAAACACCGCTGGAATACTGAACCCCGTTGTCGCCCCAGAGACGGGCACCCGAGGCGTCGATCTTTTGCACGAACGTGGCGAAGTTGTTGCCATCTTCGCGCCAGGTCACGAACAGGTTTCCGGCCGTATCGCCCGCCACGGCGTGGTCCGTCTGATTGAATTCGTTCAGGCCGGCACGGACGCCATCCGCCGACCATTGCGGCTTGCCCGCACCATTCAAACGCTGAACCCGAATGCGCGGCTGATTGGCCGTACGCTCGTCCGACCAGACGGCGTACACGCTGCCACTGGCTCCGGGGGCGAGCAATACGAGTCCCTGCACGCCATCCGCGACAATCACCGGCGCGCCATCGGCGGTCCACTGCTCCACGCCTTTCGCGTTGATGCGTTGCGCGTAAATGTCCCGTCCGGTGGACACGCTGTTTCGGTTGTCCCGCCAGGCGATGGTCACGCCGCCGGCACCGTCAGGGGCAACAGCGGGGAGTTCCGCGAGGGTGTCCGTGCTCGTCAGGAGCTTGATCAGGTCATCCCGGTGCGGCCACTGCGCCGACGCGATCGAGGGAAGGACAAGACAGGCCAACAGGATGCAGGTGGATCGACGCAACTGCGCCGGCGCGGGGTCGAATTCGCCCGGGAGGATATAGGGGGATGCATGTGGATTCATGGTTGGTTCCTCGCATTTGAGTGAAGGCAATGGGCATGCGCGGAGTCTTGTACACTCGAGAACGGCCCATGCCAACCCTTCTATGGCGGCAAGCAGGCTCGTTTCACGTTCGGCAGCCGCCACGCTTGGGGTGGCAGACGACGCGCGGGCTTTGTCGTACCCAATCGCACCTTCACCCCAGCGGACCCCGTGGCCTCGTTGGAGTCTTGCGCCAACATAGCCGAGCATGCACACGCCCCATGGTCGCTCCAACACCTTTGTCGGTGCCGAGCCGGAGTCCGTCGTTTACCTCAGTCGCGTCGCCGCGGCCTGCGCCTTCAGGCAGAGCTCGGCCGCCGTGAAGGCGTGCGCCTGGGTCATTGCGTTTTCCGTGCGGTTGAGGCAATCGAGGATGAACTCACCGAAGAAGCGGTAACCGACCTGGCCGCTGACCGCGAGATGGTGTTCGCCGCGCCCGTCCACAATATAGACATGGTTGCCGGTTTTTTCCCGGCCGACGTCGACGTATTTGCGCAGTTCGACGTAGCCCTTCGTGCCGAGAATGAAGGTCCGGCCGTCGCCCCACGTGCCGAGGCCGTCGGGCGTGTACCAGTCGATCCGCACCTGGTTGGATGCACCGTTGTTCGCCACCAATGTCGCCTCGCCGAAATCCTCGAACCCGGGCTTGTCCGGATTCGCGAAGTTGCCGACGGCCGCGTGGACGACCCTGGCATCGCTCGCGTTCGCGTAGGTCAGGAACTGCTCGAACTGATGACTCCCAATGTCGCAGAGAATGCCGCCGAACTTCTCGCGCTGGAAGAACCAGTCGGGCCTCGTCTCCTTGCGCAGGCGGTGCGGTCCCAGGCCCATCACCTGCACGACGCGCCCGATCGCGCCGTCGCTCACGAGGTCCGTCGCGAACATCGCGGACTCCACGTGCAGGCGCTCGCTGAAGTAGACGAAATACTTCCGCCCCGAGCGCGCCACCACGGCGCGGGCTTGCGCAAGTTGCTCGAGCGTGGTGAACGGAGCCTTGTCCGTGAAGTAGTCCTTGCCGGCTGCCATCACGCGGCAACCGAGCGGTCCGCGCTCCGAGGTTACGGCGGCGGCCGCCACCAGCTTCACGTCGGGGTCGGCGAGGATTTCATCGAGCGACCGCGCCGGCGTCGCCTGCGGAAAATGTTTCCGAAACGCATCCCGTTTCGCGGCGTCGGGTTCGTAGACCCATTTCAACGTGGCGCCGGCCTCGATCAGCGCGCCGCACATGCCGTTAATGTGACCGTGGTCGAGGTGCGCCGCGGCGAAGACAAATTCACCGGGCTGCACGACTGGCCGGGGTTTTGGTCGGGGAGCGTATCTCGAATCCGCCGGGCTGGTGGCGGCCGGGGCCGGTGCGTCCGCGGTGAAGGCGAGGGGCGAGATCATGGTCCCGGCGGCGAGGGCTCCGGCGGTGCGGGCAAGGAAGTGACGACGATTCATGTGCGGGCGGGATTGACGGACTCCTGAAAGACGCGGCGCCAGGCCGAAGGGGTTCGCGTGCCATCGGAAAATCCCGGAGTGCGGGTGCGACGGGGACGCCCGCGAGCGGCTACTGCGCGGTTCGTCCGTCGAGACATTCGCGAACCGCCCGCGCCACGGCTTTCGCACCGCAAGGCTTCTGCAACAAGGTGACGGCACCGGACGGTTGATGGTGTCGGGCCGCGACTCCCGCGCTGTATCCGGAAATGATGATCACCTTCAATTCCGGGACGCGCGTCCGCAGGTTTTCCGCAACGTCAAATCCACTCATGCCCCCGGGCATCACGAGATCGGAGATCAGGAGATCGATGCGACCGTCATGCTCTTCCCAGCGGCGAATGGCAGCGGGCCCGTCCGCCGCTTCCAGCACCCGATAGCCCAGAATGGAAAGCGCATCGACCATCAGGCGCCGGACGCTTGCCTCATCTTCGACCAGCAGGATCGTCTCCGTGCCGCCCGGAATCCGGGCCGCCGTCGCTTCGTGCTCCGTATCCGCCACGGCCTGCTCACGCGCCGCGGGGAAAAAGACGCGAAACGTGGTGCCGGCGCCGGGTGCGCTTTCGACTTCGATCCATCCCCGGTGTTGCTGGACGATGCCGAACGCGGTCGCCAGTCCCAGGCCGGTGCCCTTGCCCGGTTCCTTGGTGGAGAAGAACGGCTCAAAGATGCGCGACATCGTCGCCTCATCCATGCCCATCCCGGAATCGCTGACCGCCAGGCGCATGAAGCGCCCGGGGCAGGCATCCGGATTCCGGCGCGCGTCAGCCTCATCCAGAGTGACGCTATCGATCGCGATGGCGAGACGTCCCCCGCGCGGCATCGCGTCGCGGGCATTCACGCAAAGGTTCATCGCGACCTGTTCGACCATGCCGGGATCGGCCTCGATCCACGCGGGGCGGCCGAGCGAACGAAATTCGATGGTGATGGTTTCGCCGAGCACGCGGCGGAGCATCCGCAGCATCTGGTCGAGCAGGATGTTCAGATCGATCGGCCTGACCTGCATGACCTGACGGCGGCTGAACAGAAGCAAACTCCGGGTGAGATCCGCCGCGCGCCGGGCCTGCTGTTGCAGGTCCGCCAAGGCGGCGTCCAGCTCGGCCGCAATCCCCTCTTCGCGCCGCAACAGGTCCAGCTGCATGAGCGTGGCCGTGAGGATATTGTTAAAATCGTGAGCGACACCACCGGCGAGCTGGCCCACCGCCTCCATTTTCTGCGCATGTCGGTACCTGCAACTCGAGCCGGCGACGTTCCGTGAGGTCGATCACCGCGAAGGTCGCCCCCGCACCCGGGTCGCCGGGACGCACTTCGGCCGCGCTGATGAAGATGTCGAGCCTACGCCCGTGCCGGTGTCGCCACGTCGTCTCGATGGTGGCGGCACCGCCGGCGGCGATGTCGCGGTAAAAGTCACGGCCCACGCGCTCGAACTCCTCGTCGTTCGCGTAGAGCAGGCGCGTGGACTTGCCGATCAACTCCTCGGTCGCATAACCGGTGATGTCGGTCATGTGCGGGTTGACCTCGATGAAACGACGATCAATCAGCACGCTCAGTCCGACCGGCACCGCCCGAAACAGGCTGCTGAGGCGCGCCTCGCGTTCGCGCAGTTCCGCCTCCGTCCGGCGCCGGCTGGAAACGTCTCGAAACATGCCCTGAAGCGCGCGCCGGCCGTCCGGCAGGACGACGATGCTGGCGCTGATTTCCACGGGAATCCGACGACCATCAGCAGTCAGGATGTCGAGCTCCGTGGGTGTCTCCTGCAGCGCACGCGCTTGAGAGAGAAAAGCCTGCCGGGCCGTCTCGGCCATCTCCGGAGGATGCAAGGCGGTATGCGGCAGCCCGATCATCGCGTCCTTACCCCGGTTGAACAGATTCGAAGCCTCCTTGTTCACGTCGAGGACGACACCGGTTTCCACATCCGCCAGGATGATGGCGTCCCGCGCGTCCTCGAACATGGCGGCCAGTCGTTGGTTGGCCGCCTGCATCGCCTGTTCGGCGAGCTTGCGTTCCGTGATGTCCTGGATCGTGCCGACCAGGCGAGCGAAGGCCGGATCGGCCTCCGGCAGCATTTCGCCCCGGCCGTGCACCCAGCGGACGACGCCATCGGATTTGCGGACGATCCGGTATTCCCGGTCGAACGGGCGTCCCGCGCCGAAGACATCGCGGGTAACATAGTCCTGCATGCCGGTCCGCTCGTCCGGATGCACCAGCGAGAGCCAGCCGGCGAAGTCGTGCATGAAGGTCGCCGGGTCGATCCCGAGGATTTCGTCAAGCACCGCCGAACTCTTCCAGCGCTGGCTGGCGAGATTGAATTCGTACGAGCCGAGCCGGGCAATGCGCTCGACCTCGTAGAGGCGGTCCGCCCGCGAGGTCATCGTTTCGCCGGCGCCGGAGTCCCCGGATCCTGGTGAGATTTCACGCTCCTGCACGGGTTCCGAAACAGGGGGAAACAGGTCCGGGAGCAACACAACTTCGCCACGGCTGGGGTTCAGTCAGCCCGAAATCGGGCGCCCGGTCACCTCGCGTGGGTCGCTGGACGATGGCTTCCGGAACGCGAATAAAGTCAGGTGCGCCGCTGCCTACCGCGAACGCCTCGGTTTCCCTCGTTACCTTCAGTGAAACCCGCTCCTGGCGTCGCTTGCGCGTTCCTGCGGGCATCCCACGTCACCATCAGGCGACCGGCTTCCTTTTCTTCGACTTCCACCAACCGGCAGCGTTGCCGGCCGGCTGCCTGGCGACCGCCGGGCGAGCGGGTGCGGTGGGCACCAGCGGTCGCGTTTCCGGATCACCGGCATCTTCACTGCGCAAGTGGAACAGCGCGACGATCGAACTCAGTTCGTCGGCATAGCGGGAAAGCTCCACGGCGGCGGTCGACGTTTCGCGGGCGGCGGCGCTCGAGCCCTTGGCGGCCTCGGACACGCTGACGATGTTTTGCGCAATCTCGGAACTGCCGCGCGACGCTTCTGACGAGTTGCCGGAAATCTCGTTCATCGTCGCGGCCTGTTCCTCGACCGACGAGGCGATCACCGTCTGGATCTGATTGATCTGCTGAATCACCTCGGTGATCTCCTTGATCGCGGAGACGGCACCCTTCGAATCGGTCTGGATCGTCTCGATCTTGCCGCGAATGTCCTCGGTGGCGCGGGCGGTCTGCTTCGCGAGTTCCTTCACTTCGTTGGCCACGACGGCGAAGCCCTTGCCGGCCTCGCCGGCGCGCGCGGCTTCGATGGTCGCATTGAGCGCAAGCAGGTTGGTCTGCTCCGCGATGGAATTGATCACCTTGATCACGTTACCGATCTCGACGCTGGAATCACCGAGCTTGCCGATCGTGCCGGTGGTGCGGTCCGCCAGGGTGGCGGCGTGCGAGGCGACCTTCGCCGCCTCGGTCGCCTGCTGGGCGATCTCACGGATCGAGGCACTCATCTCCTCGGATGAGGCGGCGACGGTGGCGACGTTCTTGCTCACCTGTTCGGCGGCGCTCGCGACGACGTTGGCCTGCGAGGAGGTCTCCTCGGAATTCGTCGTCATGCGTCCGCTGACGGTGGTGAGGTTTTGCGAGGAGTCGGCCAGCGAGGTGGCGTTGCGGGCGACGGCGCGGAAGTTATCGCCCAGGTCGTTGACCATGGCATTCAGCGCGCTGCAGATCTGGCCGACCTCGTCCTCCGACTTCACCTCGGCGCTGACCGTGAGATCGCGTTCGGCGACGCGCTGGATCACGCCGACGGCGCCGAGGATCGGGCGCGTGATCGTGGTCGCGAGCCAGAAGATGACCACCGAGATCACCGCCAGCGCCACGACACTGAGCAGGATCGAGCGGACCATCGCGCGGTGCGACGCGGCCAGGATGGTATCGATCGGAATGTTGATGGCCAGGGACCACGGTGCCGCACCCTGCGCGACCGGCACGGGCGCGTACGCCTGATAGATTTCCTGCCGGGATGCCTCGTCCGTGTAGGTCTCGCCGTACTGGGCGCCATTGCGGAACTGTTCCTGCGCCCGCTGCAGGATCTCGCCGTGCTCGGCCTTCTGGCCGATCCGGCCCGTATCGGAATGAGCAACACATGTGCCGGAGGAGCTGTAGAGGCCGGCGAACCCCGTGCCGTAGGGCCGGATCGCCCCGACGAGGTTCTGCAGGGACTGTGCGGACACCAGCACGCCGGTCACCCCCATGGTATCGCCGTTGTAGGTGATCGGCACGGAAACGCCAATGACCTCGATCGACTGGTCGCCAATCTTGGCCGGGTAGGGTTCCGTGACCACGGCCTTCCCGGACTTGAACGGCACGAGATAGTAGTCACCCGCCCCCGGCTTGTCGTAGCCGGTGAGCGCGGTCAGTTCCGGTTCGCCGCTTTTCTTGTACCACTGCGGAATGAAGCGGCCGGTGCTGTCGTAGCCCGAACGTCCGGAAAAGTCGGAGTCCTTCCCGTCGAGCGCGTCCGGCTGCCAGCAACTCCACACCGCGACAAAATTCTCGTTGGTCGTGAGCAACTGCTTGAGCACGGAATTGTAGAGGCCGCGGTCATCGACCCAGTCGGACTTGAAGCCCTCGAACGTGTGCGCGACGGTCTTGGCCGCGAGCAGGGCGTCGCTGATCTGGCGGGCCGTCTCGGCCGCGTAGCGCTGGGCCATGTCCTCGGCGCGCCCGAACGCCTCCTTTTGCGCATAAGCTCGTCGACTGGCGCACCTGCATGAAGACGAGCACGGCGAGCACGAGGGCGACGGACGAGAGGACCCAGAGGATGAGGCGGGCTTTGAGACCGAGGGATTTCATGGCAGCGGCAGGGGGAACCAGGGCGGGGGCGGAGAAATCAGGACGAGGCCTTGACGAGCTTGTCCCCAAGCTTGAGGCCCGCGGCATCCGCGGCCTTCACGTTGATGGCGCACATGACCTTGTTGTCCTTGGAAAAGAGCCGGATCACGCCACCGGACTTGATGAAGTCCTCATCGCCCCCGACGGAGAGCACGGGTTTGCCCGAGATCTGACCGATCACGTCGGCGGTGAACTTCGCGGCGCCGACAAAGACGATCTGGCAGTCCGCGCAGCCCTCGGCGGAATCGAGCTTCTTCACCGCGATGTCGCGCCCGTTCGCGTCCTTGCCCTTTACATACCGTTCGAGCGCGTGGGCGACAGCGCCGTCGCCGACGACACCGATCGTGAGCGGCGCCGCGCGGTCGGCAAAGGCGGAATCCGGCCACTCCACGAACTTGGCAAAGTTGAAGAGAAAAATCGCGCGTGCCTCTTCCTGGGACTGGGCGGCGGCCCGGCTGGCAAGGCCGGCACTGGCGAGCAGGAGGAGGAAGAGCGCAACGAACAGCCGGCACGAACGCCGGACGAGGCCTGTATGCATCAGGGAAGACATGAGCAAGCGGCAGTCAAAAAGGAGTGAAACGATGGTGGGAGAACCGTGGGGTAGGTGTCGCCCGAGGTCTTCTCCCGCCCGCGGAAGTGCGGGACAGGGATCCGTAGCGGCCGCCATCCCCGACAAGGCTTTACTCTAATCGACGGCCCCACCCCTCACTTGAGATGGAGCGCGATTCAAAAAAGCCTCAAGCCGCGAGATCCATCGCCCGCACTTCGTCGAGGATGAGCAACAGGCGATCGCGCTGCTTGCTCACGCCGGCGATGCAGCGACGCACGCCGGGATCGAGCATCTCCGGCGGCGGCTCGATCGAGGCCGCGTCGACGTCGATGACGTCCTCGATCTGGTCGACCTGAAAACTGACGGCGCCCTCGGACGTCGAGATCAGCAGATTGGTGGGTCGGGCGCCGGCCGCGCGATCCGGCAGGCGCAGCCGGCGGCGCAGGTCGATCGTGGTGATGATCTGGCCGCGCAGGTTGATCAGGCCGCACACCTCGCCCGGGGCGAGCGGCACGTGCGTGAGCGGCTGGAAGCGCAGCACCTCCTGGACGCGCGTGACGTCGACGCCGAAGAAGTAGGCTCCGACCTGAAAGGTGCAGTATTGTCGTGGGTCGGCCATGGGAAACCTTCGCGTCAGTTGGCGCCGGTGCCGGCGGGTTCCGCCGCCTCGACAATGCCGGGGACGTCGAGCATCTCGGTGACCCGGCCCTGGATGACGGCGCGACCCAACACTCCCGCGCGCGCCCCGTCCACCTGGAGTTGCACCACGTCCTCGACGATGTCGAGGATGCGGCCGACCACCAGGCCGACGTTGCGCCCATGATCCGAATACACGACGACGTGCAGGGATTCGTGGTCGCCGGCATCCGGCGCGTAGCCGAGGCAGTCGGACAGGCGCACGAGATTCATGATGTGGTTGCGGTACTGCACCACTTCGCGCTGCCCGGCATGTTCCACGCGCTCGCGCGGGAATTTCTCCAGGCGCCCGACCGTCGCAAGATCGATCGCGACGCGGTGGGTCTCGTCGAGCGTGAACAGCAGGAGCCGCAGTTTCGCGCCCTCGCCCGCGGCTGCTTCCCGGGCTGGCGCTACCGTGCGATCGCGCAGGCCGGAAAAGACGCGCGTCTCCCGCGCGAGCCCGATCACGTCGAGGATCAGGGCGACCTGCCCGTCGCCGAGGATGGTGGCGCCGGCAAACACCGGCACCGTCTTGAGATGCTTGCCCAGGGGCTTGACGACGATCTCCTGGGTGTCGCTCACCCGGTCGACCACGAGGCCGAACTGCTGGCCGTCGGCCTGCACCACGACGATGTTCACGGCCGCGTCGGCGTCGGGCCGGCCGGCGCCGATCTTGAGCACCTGGTCCAGCCAGACCAGCGGCAGCAACTGGCCGCGCAGCCGGTAGACCGGCGCCCCCATGATCGTTTCGATGTTCCTGCGGGCATGCGCGGCCTCGAGCCGCACCAGTTCCACGAGGCTGACCTGCGGGATGGCAAAGCGTTCGCCGCCGGCGTGCACCATCAACGCGGGGATGATCGCAAGCGTCAGCGGGATCTTGATCTTCATCCTCGTGCCCTGACCGAGCACGCTCTGCAGTTCGATCGTGCCGCCGATCCGCTCGATGTTCGTCTTCACGACATCCATGCCGACGCCGCGACCGGAAATGTTGGTGACCTTGTCCGCGGTCGAGAGGCCGGCGGCAAAGATGAGCTGGGCGGCATCGCGATCGGAAAGGCGGGCGGCCTGCTCGGCGCTGACCAGCCCGCGTTCGACGGCCTTGGTCTTGACGCGGTTGATGTCGATGCCCTTGCCGTCGTCGCGAATCTCGATGTTGACCTGCCCCCCCTCGTGGTAGGCCTTGAGCAGGAGCACCCCCTCCTCGGGCTTGCCGGCGGCGCGGCGCGCGGCGGGCAGCTCGATCCCGTGGTCGACCGAGTTGCGAACGATGTGGGTGAGCGGGTCCTTGATCGCCTCGATGATCGTGCGATCGAGCTCGGTATCCTTGCCCTCGAGGTCGAGCCGGACCTTCTTGCCCAGCTCGAGCGAGATGTCGCGGACGACACGCGGAAACTTCTGCCACACCGTGTTGATGGGCTGCAGGCGCGTTTTCATGACCTCCTCCTGCAATTCGGAAGTCACGAGGTTGAGGCGTTGGGAAGCCGCGACCAGGGCCGCCTCTTCACGGCCCCCGGAAACCTGCAGGACCTGATTGCGCGCGAGCACGAGTTCGCCGACGAGATTCATCAGCTTGTCGAGCAGACCGACCGAAACGCGCACGTTGCTTTCCGCCGGCGCCGCGTTCGCCGTGGACTCGACCGGTTCGACCGGCGCGGCGGGCGGCGGCGGTGCGGCCCGGGCGAGAGCCGGCGCGGGCTTGGGGGCGGCCGCACAAGCCGGCACGCTGGGCCGGAGGGCGGCGACCGGCGGCCTGGCCGCGGGCGCAGACGGCGGAGGCCGCGGTGCGGGCTTCGCCGCCGGCCCAAGCAGGTGGTTCAGTTCGGCCACCAGTTCCGAGTGGTCCTCGCTGGTTTCCGTCTCGGTTTTTCCGAGGTGCGCAAGCATCCGGCGCAACGCGTCGATCAAACGCAGCAACGCGGTCGTCATGCCCGCGTCGAGCACGATCCTGCCGTCGCGCAGCGCGCTCAGGAGATTCTCGCCGGCGTGCGCGACCTTCTCGAGGCGGTTGAGCCCGATGAAACCGGAACTGCCCTTGATCGTATGGATGTTCCGAAAGATGCTCGCGAGCAGCGGCCGCGAGTCGGGCGTTTCCTCCAACGCCACGAGGTCGCGCTCCACCTGGTCGAGGTTTTCAGCGCTCTCCGTGAGGAACTCTTGCAGAATTTCGTCCATGATCGCGTTTCAGGGCGGGGCGACGCGCAGTTAAGCCATCGGCGGACGCGGGGCGGCACTTGAGCATTGTCACCGCGTTGCCGGTACCGCCGCCGCCGGGGGTCAGCCGCCGTTTTTCAGCCGGTAGCACACGGTGCGGCCCACCGGCACGGATTCGAAGGCGTCGTCGATGTTGAGCGTGGTTTCCGCCGCCCCGAGAAAGAAGAAGGCGTCGGGCGCCAGCACCCGGCGGATGCGCGCGAGAATGCCCCGCTTGGTTTCCACGTCGAAATAGATGAGCACGTTGCGCAGCATCACGAGGTCGAAGCGGGGCAGGTTCGGAAACGGTCGCGCGAGATTCAGCTCCTGAAACTGCAGCCGCGTGCGCAACTCGTCGCGGATCTGCCAAACCTCCCCCTGGCGGGCAAAGTGTTTCACGAGCATCGCCGCCGGCAGCCCGCGATTCACTTCCAGCTGGGTGTAGGCGCCGGACTTCGCCTTGGCGAGCACGTCGCGGCTCAGGTCCGTGCAAAGGATGGAGACCTGCCAGGAACCGAGCTGCGGAAAATGCTCCTTCAACAGCATCGCGAGACTGTAGGGCTCCTGCCCGGTCGAACACGCGCCGCACCAGATGCGCAGCGTGCGCTGCGCCGCGCGCGCCGCGATCAGCTCCGGGAGGACTTTCGTGCGCAGGGCCTCGAACGGATGCACGTCGCGAAAGAAGTACCGTCTCGTTGGTGGTCATCGCGTCGACCACCATCCGGTGCGTGCCGTTGACCGATTCACGGCGCAGCTTGCCCACGAGTTCGGGCAGGGAACCAAAGCCCAGCCGGGTGGCCAGCGGGGTGAGCCGGGACTCGACCAGGTAGGCCTTGCTGCGCTCCAGCACGATCGCCGAGTGCTCCAGCACGAGGGCCCGAACGTAGTCGAGATCGCTGTCGCAGAGCGCCATCGTCAACGACCTCCTGCCACCGCCGGCGCTGCCAACGCGGCGAACCAGCCGGGCCGGCCCGCGGTTGCCCGGCGGTTGATGACGTGCCCGAGTTCGCCGATCGGCCAGACCCCGTCGGCGATACCCGCCGCCACCACCGATCCGGCCATGCCCCAGACCACGCTCGTGGTCTCGTCCTGGACAATGATGCGGCCGCCGGTTGCGCAGATCTCCTCGCCACCGCGTCTCCCGTCGTGACCCATGCCGGTGAGCACGACCGCCAGTGCCTTGCCGGGATAGGCCTCGGCAACCGAGCGAAAGAGGACATCCGCCGCCGGCCGACAGGAATTTTCCGGCGGACCCTGGTGCAGGCGCACGAACACGCCGGCGTCCTGGCGCACAAGCGCGAGATGATGGTCCCCCGGCGCAATCAACGCATGGCCGGCGCGCAACGGTTCGCCGTCGACCGCTTCCGACACCGTGATGCGGCACTTCCTGCCCAGATGCTCGGCCAGCATGCGCGTGAACATCGGCGGCATGTGCTGCACGATCACAATCGGCACGGGAAAATTCTGGGGCAGGTCCGGCAGCATCGCGGCGAGGGCATTCGGTCCACCGGTGGAACTCGCGATGGCGAGGACGTCGAAGCGGGGATCCGGGCCATTGCCGTTGGCCCGTCGGAGCGACGTCCCCGGATTCGCCCCCGCGCGTGGCGGGTCGGGCAACGGCATCAACTTCGCCGTTCGGGAACCAGGCGCGGCAACGGGAACCATCGCCACCTCATTCCCCAAAGCGAGGATCTTGGGCAGCAGGGCCTGCCGCACCTGATCCATGCCCGCGCCGACGCTGCCGACGTTCGCGGGTTTGGTGACATAATCGTTGGCGCCGTGCGAGAGCGCATCGATTGTCGCCGCCGCCCCGCGTTCGGTGAGCGTGCTGAACATGATCACGGGCAGCTTGGGATACCCCTTGCGGATTTCCCGCAGCGTCGCGAGGCCGTCCATCACCGGCATCTCGACGTCGAGCGTGACCAGGTCGGGATTGAGCTGGGGAATCTTCTGGAGGGCGATCTGGCCGGTCGCGGCGGTGCCCACCACCTCGATCGAGGGCTCGGTGGCGAGCACATCGCTCACCAGTCGACGCACCACGACGGAGTCATCGACGATCAGTACCCTGATCCTGCGCATGGGGAGAGCGCCGAATCAACCGATACCGAGGAGCGCAAGTTTCTCCTGGATGACTTCCTTCGTGAACGGCTTCATCGCATACTCGTTCGCTCCCGCCTCCAGGGCGACGGTGACTTGCTCCGCCTCGGACTCGGTCGTCACCATCATCACCTTCATCTCCGCATAAGCCGGCTCGGCACGCACCGCCTGGACAAACTCGATGCCGGTCATTTCGGGCATGTTCCAGTCGACGAGGGCAACATCCGCGCAGCCGATCTCCTCGAGCTTGGCGAGGGCCTGCTGACCATCGGCGGCTTCGACCACCTCGAAGCCGATTTCGCGCATGATGCGCCCAATGATCATCCGGGTGGTTTTTGAGTCATCTACGACGAGAGCACGCATGTTGGAAACGGTCTGGGTGATGGAGAGGGAATGGAGATGGCGGACCCGGGCCGGCAAGCGGGTGCCGCCCCCCGGGTTGTTGCATCCCGGAACGGCCCGCGCCCGACCTGGGGCACGCATGAGAAAATACTTACGGCATGCGGGATGCGTTTCTTGAGCGGGCATGAGCCCGGCAGGAGGCGAATTCCCCCTCCGCCGCGAGGCCCCCGGCGCATCCTCTTACGACTATTTCTAAAGGAGTTCATGAAACGGGCCGATATTCGCAGCACCTCCCTGCTCCCGTTCCGCTCACCGAGTTGCGTACGGCCCATCCGGGCCCGGCTCCAACATGGTCTCCACCGCAAGCAACAACCTTGGTCCGGTCACGCGATCTTCCGCGCCGACCACGGCCGTCCAACGTCAACGGCTCCCGCTTTTGCCCGGTTCCCGGGGAAACCTCCAACGGGCCGCCACGATCCAGGGCTGAATCTCTTTTCCCCAATGCATTCGGAATCCTCCACCACTCCGCCGGCCGCCAGCAATCAGTCGCTCGCCGACCTGCGGCCAATCTTCGAACTCGATCGCATCATCGCCCGGGTGCTCGAGGAGATGGGCCTCGGCACGGCCAACCCCTCGACCGACATCGAGAACCAACCGCACAAGGTCGAATTCAGCGTCCTGCACTTTCTCATCCTGCCGCAACGCTCCGCCTGGCTCGACTGCATGCTCGAAACCGACCGCGCCTCCGCGCTGAAGATTTTCGAGACGTTCAGCGGCACGAGCGAGGCGACCGACGACGACCTCGAGGACGTACTGCGCGAAACCATGAACCTGATCCACGGTTCGCTCAAAGTCGCCTTCAAGGGCGCCGGCGTCGACGTGATCATTCCACTCGTGCCCCAATCGATCGCCTCGGAAAAACTCACCGGTTCGCCGGGCGGTTTCAGTCTCCAGAGTCGTCACACCTTCAATCTCGAGGGCGTGTCCCTGCGCTTCACGATGATTGCGCGCGTGTCGCCGATCACCCGCAAGCAGCTCCGGAGTTTCCGTCTCGCGGAGGTGCTGGTCGATCCAATCGCCCCCGAAGGCGAAGACCAGCTCGTGATCGTGAAGAAGCACACGATGCTCAACAAGCGGCTGCTCGCGAAGGTCCGGAACATGGCCGACTACGAGCCCGAGGCCAAGATGCACGCGATCATCGAGCCCTCGCCGCTGGCCGAGTTGCTGCCGAACGAGTAAACGCGGCAACTCCGCGGCGCATCCGCTTTCCTTTCACTCGCCGCCAAACGCATTTTGCAGCCGAGGCTGCATGGCGCTGGCTCAAGCGATCGGACCCGGCACGGCGACCGCGAACTTCTCCGCCCAAGGTTGCAGCGACGGCAGGATGCTGGGATGGAGCGTGACCCCATGCGCCAGTTGCTCACGGCGGCGGGCGAGAGCCCCGTCCCCCGGCACGCGCACCGGCGGGCCGCCGGGGATCGGCGCGGCGGCGCGACAGGCATCGGCGAGAAATCCAGTCTCGCGAAGGAAGGCGCGGCGGCCTCCGAAGCGATCGGGATCGATCAGCAACAGGAACACGGAATTGCTCCAGCGGGATTCGCCGTCGGCCCGATCACCGCCCGCCAGTCCGCTGGTGAGAGCCTCCACGATCAGAGCGAGCGCGAACCCCTTGTAGCCGTGTTCCGGCCCCCCGAGTGGATAGATGCCGCCCTCCTGACGCTCGACCAGTGGCTTCGGATCGTCGGTGGGTGTGCCATCGCGGTCAACCAGCCATTGGCCGGGCAACCGCACCTCGTCGCGGGCGGCCCGCGCCACCGGCCCGAGGGCCGTCGTCGACATGCTGATGTCGATCAGGACCGGGGAACCGGTGGTCGGAATGCCGGCGGCCAGCGGATTGGGACTGTAACAACTTTCCCGCGCTCCATGCGGCACCACCAACTTTCCGGCGGGTGCATTGGAGACGAGAAGTATGAAGATTCCGGTGTCGGTAACCGGTTTGAGAAACGCCTGCAGACACGCGATATGATGACTCCGCCGGATCGCCACGGAGACCAGCGGATGGTCAACCAGACGACGTTGCGCCTCGTCGATCGCCCGGCGCACCAGCCACGGCCCGGGTAGATACCGGCCGTCCCAGGTCAGGGCCGAGCCGTGATCCGCCACCACCCGCGGCTCCCCGGCGCAGGGCATGCGTGCTTCGGCAATTTCCTTGAGATAGCCGGGCAACAGGGCAAGGCCGTGAGTCGTGTGCCCGAGCAGGTCGCCCTCGAGCAGGACCTCCGCAACATCGCGGGCTCGATCGGCGGGTTGGCCGGCAGCGCCGAGCAGCGCCTCCGCATAGGCGCACAACGCCGCGGGATTGTGCCGAACTTCAGAGGCGGCGGACATGCCTCATCAGACGCCGTCCGCGCGGGGGAGGGAACCAGAAATCTCAACCAACGAAAGCGTGGCGATTGCGCTCGTGCGCTGAAGAGCCTAGAAGCCGGCCCATGCATATCGAACCCGGGGAGGTCTCGCGTCGGGTTTTCCTTCGCACGTTGGGCTCGTCGGCCGCACTTGCCGGACTCGCGCCGTACGCTGATGCCGCCGACCGATCGCGCCCCGGGTTCCGCTTTCTGGTCGTGAACGACCTGCACCACGCGTCGCCGGAGTGTGACCCGTTCTTCGCAAGACTCATCGACCAGATGCGCGGCGCCACCCGAACCGAATTCTGCCTGGTGGTCGGAGACCTTGCCGACCACGGCCGGCCCGAAAGCCTGCGGTCGATTCGCGATGCATTCGCCCGGCTGGGCGCGCCCATGTATTGCGTGCCGGGCAACCACGACTGTGATGAGGAAAAGTCGACGCGCCTCTATTCCGAGGTGTTCCCCGGGCGGCTCAACTACCACTTCAATCACCATGGATGGCAGTTCATCGCCCTCGACACGACGGATGGCGATCGTTGGGGCGACACCACCATCCAGCCCGCCACCCTCGCCTGGCTCGACGACACCCTCCCCACCCTCGACCAGCACAAGCCGACGGTCCTGTTCACCCATTTCCCCCTCGTGCCCGGCCTGAATCCGCGGGCGAACCTTACCCCCCGAAATGTCGCCGAACTGCTGGCGCGCTTCGACGACTGGAACTTGCGCTGCGCGTTTTCCGGTCACTACCACGCTCGCACCGAACGGAAGCACGGAGCCGCCGTGTTGTTGACGAACTGCTGCTGTTCGCGCGCGCAGGACAACCACGACGGCACGATTCCGGAGGGCTACCTCGTGTGCACGGCGTATCCAGAAGGCAGGCTCGAGCGCGAGTTCGTGCGCTTTGCGCCGGCGGAGAATTCCCGGCCCGCGGCCGGTTACTGAGAGTTCGCACACCTCCGTTCGTCACACCACAAGGATGTGCGAACGCACGTTGCTACCCGGCCGGGTCAGCGCAACTACCGCGGGCGAAAGCAGGGGAAACGAAACAATCGAATCCGGCGCCTCGGTGCAGCCACACGTTTTCGCCAGGAAGGCAAAGCGCTGTTCCGGCAGATCCGGTTGGGCGACCGTTGCCAGATCCTGTTCGTACGCCAATCGCGTGACGGGCGCGTATGAGGTCTCGATCCCGTCCGCCTGCAGGAGATCCGACAGACGTGTGGTCGCATAGTCAAAGTCTGCGTGCGGCACCACACCTTCCCCGTAGAAGAACACGAGTTCCCTGTCGTCCGCGGGATACGGCATGCAGACGACCGGGCTCAACGACTTCAGCGGCACGCCCGGCACCTCGAGGGCAATCGTCTCTCGCAGCTTGGCGTGCAGGCGTTCCAGGCGACTGTGCAGGCGACTCATCGCGACTCGCATGTGCCGGATTCGGGCCCCGGCGCAACCGGAAACGAACGAACACGACGACAACCGTCGGGATCGCAGCACCGACGATGGCGGCTTCCGCCGCGCAAATGCGCGCGTTTTCCCGCATGGCAACCAACGACCTCGGGCGACCCGGCACCCAAAGGACAGCGAACAGCAGATAACCTCCGCCAGCGCAGACTACCCGCTACGGCGTGCCGGCGGGCGGCGGCGCGGGTGCAGGCACAACGGGCGTCGTCGTGGGGGCGGGCAACTTGAATGCGGGCGCCTCGGCCTGCGGAGCAGCACCCTCGGGAGCGGCGGCTGTCTGTTCCTCGGCGTCGATGCGTGAACGGAGCGCCGAGCCCATGCTCGCCCAGTAGCCTTCGGGATCGAGGGCCTTGAGCCGGTCGATGGCCTCGCGCGCCTTGGCGCGATCGCCCGCACCCGCGTAGTAGGATGCAAGTTCGTAGTAGGCCTGCGTCCGATACGCCATGAGCGCGTTGGCATCGTCGGACAGTTGGTGCAGCAGGCTCTCGCCCTCCGTCACCTGCCCGGCCTTCAAGGTCGCGATGCCCTGGCCCAGGCGGGCGCGACCACTGAGCACCGGCTCATTCAACGCGGCCGCGGCCGAGGCGTACTCGTGAATCGCATCGTCGTAACGGCCGTTCGTGTAGTCGTCGTCGGCCACGTCCAACCACGCGACCCCCGCCAGCGGACTGTCGGGATTGGCCCGGGCGAAGGCGCGCTTGGCCTCGATCGTGGTGGCGGCGCCAAACGAGCGGCTGATTTCCGCCTGGTGGCTCGCCTGCACGGAGCGCACGACCTGGAAGGCGACGGCCGCCGCGAGGACCACGATGGTCGCCCCATAGATGAAGTTGCGATTCTTCTTCCAGAAAAGGTAGGCCTGATCCTCCAACGAATTCGCATTCGCCGGGTCAACCGGCACCAGGTTGCGATCGTCGCCTTTGGCGGAGCCTCGCGGGGTGGAAATGGTCTTTTCGCTCATGGGATGTTCGCTTCGTGCGGTCGCAGGAGCGGGACCGGGACACGAGGAAACGAAGAGAGTTAGCGAGGGAAGCGTCGGTTTAAAGTCGAAATTTTCAACTTCGCCCTGAGTTGAACGACGGTTTTCTGCATCGGGAGGGCCGGCGTTCGAGATTCCCCGCTTTTGCGGTGGACAGGCCGACCCCGGCCGCCTTTGGTTCCGCTCCATGTCGTCCAAGAAGCAGCCGGACAGTCGCTTGGCTGGAAAACCGCTCCTCGATACGGTGCTCACCCTGATCGCCTTCGGGGTCTTCTTCGCCATCTGCCGTTCACATGTGCCATCGAATGACCCCATGATGATCAACATTTGGGGCGCAATTACCGGCTCCTGCCTGACGGGCGTGTTCTGGCTGGCGTGGCAGATGTTTCGCGTGACCCTGCGCGGCCAGCGCGCCCGCAACGACGACGAGAAGTAAGCGCCTCGTTTGCCGCCGGGGACTCGTCCGGGCAGCCGGCCCGCTCCCGGGTTCGCGGTTCAAGAACCGGGATCGCACAGACGGTGACGCATGGTCACGGTTCAGCTATTTTCCGCTTCCTCCTGCGCCTCGCGCGCGGCCCGGCGTTTCGAGTAGATGCCGGCCACGACCAGGGCTGCCTCGTAGAGCAACCACAACGGCAGCGCCACGATGGTCATGGTGAGAAAGTCCTGCGTCGGCGTGATGATCGCCGCGAGGACGAAACAAACGATGACGACGATCCGCCGCCAGGAACGCAGGGCCTCGACCGTGACGATGTTCAGATACACCGCGATCAGCAGGATCAGCGGGAACTGGAAGGCCGCGCCCATCCCGATCGTCATCCACGTGAGCATCGAAAAGTAGTTGTCCACCTGCCAGAGAAACTCCGACTGCAGCCACTCCGCATACTCCATCGAGATCCTCACCACCGACGGAACGAGGAAGAAGAACGAAAACGAGCCGCCGGCCAGGAACAGGATCACCGCCACCGTGCAGACCGGCAGCGCCATGCGCATCTCCCGCTTGGTCAGCGCCGGAGCGACGAACTGGCCGATGAAGTAGAGGATGAACGGCAGCGCGACCGGCACCGACGCCAGCACGCACATGGTGATCAGCGTCGAGAACACCGCCATGGGCGAAGGGGTCACGAGCCTGAAGCTCGCCGCCCTTTCCGGGCCGAGCCCCATGCGCAGCGGCCAATACAACGCGTCGCGCGCCTCGTTGAGAAAGATCGCAATCACCACGAAGACGATGATGAAAACGATGAGCGACTTGATGAGGGTCCAACGCAGGTCCTCGAGGTGATCGAGAAAGCTCATCGCCTTCTCGTGCGGGCTCGGCTCGTCGTCGTCCGACTCGTCAGTGTTATGATCCGGTTCGCGCATCAAGCAGGCGGGATCGTGAGGGTTTGTCCGTTCAGGTGAAGAGAGGAATGCGCCGGCGCCCGGCCTGCCCGAAGCTTTTCTGTAGCGGAACGCGCAAGCAGTTCGTCAATCTCGGCGCCCGTCCCCCCGGGACCGGCGGCGCACCCCACCCTTTTATGTCCCCCCTCCGTCCTCTTGTCCTGTCCCTCGGCCTCGCCGTCACCAGCCTCGCCATGACCTCCGCCGCCGCCGAACGAAAACTGGGCGAATACCCCCTTTCCGCCGACTCGCTGCCGCAACCCGGCGTGCCCAAGGGCACCCTCGAAGGCCCGCTGGAGTTTCGCAGCCACGTCATTCCGGGGACGGTGCGCCAATACTGGATCTATGTCCCCGCCCAATACACGCCCGACAGGCCCGCCTGCGTGCTCGTGTTCCAGGACGGCCAGCGCGCCACCAATCCCACCGGTTCCCTGCGCGTGCCGCAGGTGATGGAGAACCTCATCGCGAAAAAAGAGATGCCGGTGACGATCGGCATCTTCATCACGCCGGGAAACCTGAGCGACCACTATCCCGACAATCTCGGCATGGGCAATCCCGACCACCGGGCCGAGGAATACGACGTGCTCAGCGACACCTACGCGCGTTTCCTGTTGGACGAAATGCTGCCCGAGGTCGGCCAGCGCTACAACCTCAGCACGGACCCCGAGGATCGCTGCATCGGCGGCACCAGCAGCGGTGCCATCTGCGCATGGACCGTGGCGTGGGAGCGTCCGGACGCGTTCCGCAAGGTGATCAGCTTCATCGGCAGTTTCACGTCGATCGGCTATCGCCCCGCCCACGGCAACCAGCCGATGATTCCCGGAGGCGATCTGTATCCGACGCTGATCCGCAAGAATCCGATCAAGCCGATCCGCGTCTTCCTGCAGGATGGGACCAACGACCTGAGCAACGTGTCCGACACGAAAGGCTTCAAGCCCGAGTGGACCGCCCTGAGCAACGAGCACGGCAACTGGCACCTGGCCAACCTGCAGATGCTTTCCGCCCTGGAGTATGCCAATGCCAACGCGGACCGGCACAACCTTCCCGGCCTGCGCTACGACTTCACGCACGTGTGGGGCGACGGCAACCACTCCGACCAGCACGGCGGCGCGATCCTGCCGGACGTCCTGCGCTGGATCTGGCGCGACTCCGCGGTGCGTGCGGAAGGATCAAGGGCCAAGTGAGAAATGCCAAGGCCACGTGCCCTTTCGACAGGCTCAGGGCAGACTGCTCTGCGCGTCATCTCTTGATACTTGGCACTTGGACCTTGAGACTTCCGCGCGCAGCGCGGCTTTGCCGCGGCCTTACCAGCCCGTCAGCTTCTTCAATGGCGCAAGCAATTCCACCGCGATCTGCTCCTGCTGAAACGCCGTCGGGTGCGCATTGGCGGACGAGCCCGGCTCGTGCTGCGGCATCACGAAATCGATGGGCGCTTCTCCCGCGGCTCGACGACGCTTGACGATCGCGGCGAGCACGCTGCGCAAACTATCCCGTTTCGCCCGGTCGGTTGTGCCGTCGACATTTCCCTGCATGGGACTGCCGACGAGCAAAAGCGCCGCCCGCGGATGCACCGAACGGACCTGCGTAAGAAAATCGTCGTAGGCCTTCTCGTAGATCGCTGCATCAATCAACCCGGAGCTGAAATCGTTTTGGCCGAGACAAATCACGATGGCGTCCGGTTGGTATCGGTTCGGATCCCAGGGGATCGAGGGATCATCCGGCAGCGCCAGCGGGAAGAACTGCGGCGCATTGTTCGTGTCGGTGCGGCCCTTCCAGTCGCGCATCACGCCGCGGCCGCCGTAACTCACGAGATGCACCTGCGCGTGCAGTTCCTTGCCCAGCAGCATGCCGAACGCGCGCGGCGCGTCGTTGGTTGCCGCGGTCGGACCTGAGGGTTCCGCCGGCGGAATCAGATCGATGCATTCGCCGCACGTGATTGAATCTCCGATGAACATCAGCTTGCGTTCCGGCCACGCCGGCGGTGACAGCAGTTCGCATCCGGCCGGGAGTTCCAGACCGTCAAACGACGCCACCCCCTCCCAGGACTCCGTGCGACGCACGAGTTCGACGAGCCAGCCACCCCTCGGCGCCCGGCCGCTCACCAGCGGCACCTCGTTGGCGCCTTTCTTCAATTGCATGACGACCGGCTGCCAGCCGTTCACCGCCAGGTCGAAATAGCAGCCCGGCGACACTGCCGTGAATCGCATCACCGGCGCCGGCCCGCGATAGACGAAGCGGATCGTGACGCCCGGGTAGCCCATGCGCGCTTCGCCGTCGACCATCGCGATGCGCCCCATGTAGCCGATGTGCGGATTGTCGGGCGCAACCGTCGTGACCGGCGCATCCGCGCCGAGCCCGTTCGCAAGCACCAACACCATCGCGGCAAGCGTAGCGGCGCTACGCCGAGGTGTCCGAAGACGGAAGTCCATTTCCATGACGGCGACTACAGATGGCGAGTCCCGGCTCCACCGCCAGTTTGTTTGCGATGACTACCGCCAGTTGTAGTTAAAGCTGATGCTGACGCGTTCATCGGCGGCGCGATTTGGCGGAACCTCGTGCCGCAGCCAGCTCTCGAACAGGATGACAGTACCCGCCTCGGCGGGATATGTGATATGCGCGCGGTTTTCCTCGCGCGCGGCGAGCAACCGCGGCGGCGCAGCCATGAATCGATCGAGCCGCGGATCCTCGAATTTCAACCCGGGCGCATCCTTCGGCGTGCACACGTAGTAGGTGCCGCTGATGAAGGACAGCGGATGCAGGTGCATGCCGTGCGTCGTGCCCGGCGGCATCACGTTCACCCAGCAATCGGTCATGAAGATTTCACGCTTGCGCAGGTCGAGCTCGAGCGTCCGGGCAAATGCCCGCACGTGTCGCGCGATCCTCTTCTCGAGATTGGCGAACGTGGACGAGAACTGGTGCAACTGACACAGCGACGCGTAACTCGTGTAGCCCCCCGGGTAGTTGGTTTCCGACCACCTGCGCCCGGGCGCGTCGTAGGCACGCAACTTGACGATCTCATCCGTCAGCTCGTCGTTGAGCCGGTTCAGGCCCGCCTTCTGCAACGGCTCACAATAGATGTAGGTGGGAAACCAGGCGCGTGCAGGCATGAAGGCAACATCACGGATTTGTCCGACGGCTCGCAATCCCGGAGCAGTTGGTCGCGTGGAGGAACGATGCACGTGAAGACCCGTAGCCGCCGAGGTCACAAGGCGTCGCCTGCTACAGTAATCCACGCGGCTCGACCACCGCCGCGTCGATCAGCGGCATCTCGAAAGTTTCCCCCACGCTGACGGCGAGCAGGCGCTCGGGTTCGTCGCCAAAGGCGGCGCGGATGCGGGCGGCGGGCTCATCCATCGGCTCGGCACCCAGCTTGAAGGTCTCGTGGTGCATCGGCACGAAGTGGCGCGCCCCCGCCATCCGGCCCATCGCGTGAGCCTGCTCCGGGCTGCAGTGCGCACGGATCCAAGGATCGTAGGCGCCGACCGGCATGAGCATGAGGTCAAGCGGACGCGCCTCGTCCTTGAGTCGCGCAAAGGCAGTCGTGTAGGCCGTGTCACCGGCAAAGCAGACGCCCCGACCGGCGCGTTCAAGGAGGTAGCCGTTGAAACCACGGTGCTCGTCGCGAATCATCCGCGCGCCCCAATGGGCGACCTCGATTGCCGTCAGCTTGATCATCCGGCCGCGCCGCTCGAGGGAGACCGACTGCCCCCAGTCCAGTTCATAAATTTGGCGAAAGCCCCGGCAGCGCAGAATGTCGCCGGTGTCCCGGGCCGTAACCACCGGAGTGTCGCGCGAAAACCGGCGCAGGCTCCAGACATCCAGGTGATCAAAGTGCGCATGACTGAGCACGATCACATCCGGCCTCGGAAACTCTCCGGGCATCAGCGCGGGCAAGACATGTCGCTTGGGACCGAGGACGAATGGCGGAATGCCGGGACCGACCCGGCGGGAGAACACCGGGTCCGTCAGCACCCAGACGCCGAAAAAGTTCAGGAGCACGGTGGAGTGACCGAGGCAGCTTCCGGTGATCGCATCGTCGGCCCAGTGCCCGGGACTCGGCCGCGCGGACGGTGGCGCCGGATGTCCACAGCCATCGAAGATCATCTTCCTGAAGTGTCGCCAGTGGCGCATCGTGGCGAACAGGGAAACGGTGTCGCTCCCGCTCGCAAAAGGGAGAACGCGAAAACCCTGGAGATATTGTGACTCCTCCCGCGCGTCGATGCGTTCTGCCCGAACGAAAAGGCCCCGCGCCTTACCAGGCGCGGGGCCGACAAGCGATTCGCGGCGGAGGCCGCTGCTACGCGCTCACTTCTTCTTGGCGGCGCGACGCTCGACAATCGCAGCCTGGGCCGCCGCGAGACGGGCGACCGGCACGCGGAACGGCGAGCAACTCACGTAGGCGAGTCCGGCCTGGTGGCAGAAGCGCACCGAATCGGGATCGCCGCCGTGCTCGCCGCAGATGCCCAGCTTGATGTCCGGGCGGGTGGCGCGACCCTTGGCGATGGCGATTTCCATAAGCTGCCCGACGCCGGTCTGGTCGATCGTCGCAAACGGATTCCGCTTGATGATCTCGGCTTCCGCATACGGCGCAAGGAAGCTGCCGGAATCGTCGCGCGACATGCCGAGACAGGTCTGCGTGAGATCGTTGGTGCCGAAGCTGAAGAACTCGGCGGTCTGCGCGATCTCGTCGGCCGTGAGCGCGCCGCGCGGGATCTCGATCATCGTGCCGACGGAGTAGTTGAGCTTCACCTTCTGTTCCTTTTGCACCTGCTGCGCGACCTCGTTGACGATCGCGACCTGCAGGTCGAGTTCCCGCTTGAAGCCGACCAGCGGGATCATGATCTCGGGCTTGGCCTTGACGCGCTCCTTCGCGCACTGGGCGGCGGCCTCGAAGACGGCGCGCGCCTGCATGCGGGTAATTTCCGGATACTTGATGCCAAGGCGGCAACCGCGGAAACCGAGCATCGGGTTGAACTCATGCAGCTCGTTCACCCGGGCCATGATCCGTTCGACCGGGATGTGCAGCTTGCGCGCGAGATCCATCTGCTGCTCCTTGCTGTGCGGCAGGAATTCGTGCAGCGGCGGATCGAGGAAGCGAATCGTGGCCGGGAATCCTTTCAGGGCCTTGAAGATACCGAGGAAGTCCTCGCGTTGATACGGCAGCAACTTGGACAAGCGCGTCCTCGCGCATCGCGGTCGACTCGGCGAGGATCATTTCGCGCATCGCGTCGATCCGGTCACCCTCGAAGAACATATGTTCGGTGCGGGTGAGGCCGATGCCGACGGCGCCGAAGGCGATGGCGTTGGCGGCCTGTTCGGGAGTGTCGGCGTTCGTCCGGACCAGCAGGCGCGTGGCCTGTCCGCACCATTTCATGAGCTGCTGGAAGCTGCGGAACTTTTCCGTCTTTTTCGCCGCCTCGTCGTTGTGCAACAGACCCGCGATGATCTCGGAATGGGTGGTCTTGATCTCACCCGCGAAGACCGTGCCGGAAGTGCCGTCGATCGAGAGGTAATCACCTTCCTTGATCGTTTGTCCCGCGACGGCGATCGTGCGGTTGTCGTAGTTGATCTCCAAGCGCGGACGCGCCGCAGATGCAGACCTTGCCCATCTGGCGGGCGACCAGCGCGGCGTGCGAGCTCACCCCACCGCGCGCCGTGAGGATGCCTTCGGCAGCGATCATGCCGCGCAAGTCCTCGGGCGACGTTTCGATGCGGACGAGCAGGACCTTTTCGCCTTTTTGCTCCGCGACGACGGCGCGCTCGGCGTTCAGATAAACCTTGCCGGTGGCGGCGCCCGGACCGGCGGGCAACCCGGTGGCGATGGGCGTGGCTTTCTTCACCTCCGCGAGGTCGAAGACCGGCGCGAGCAACTGGTCGAGCTGGTCGGCCGGGTTGCGCAGCACCGCGGTCTCCCAATCGATCAGGCGCTCCTTGAACATGTCCATGGAGAACTTCAGCGCGGCCATGGCGGTGCGCTTGCCGTTGCGCGTCTGCAGCATGAAGACCTTGCCGTCCTGGATCGTGAACTCGAAGTCCTGCACGTCCTTGAAATGCTTCTCGAGGACGTTGCGGATGCGGTCGAGTTCGCGGAAGGCGGACGGCATCTGCTTCTTGAGTTCCGCGACGGGCTCGGGCGTGCGCACGCCGGCGACGACGTCCTCGCCCTGCGCGTTGATCAGGAACTCGCCGTAGAACTCCTTCACGCCGTTGGCGGGGTTGCGGGTGAAGGCGACGCCGGAGCCGGAATGTTCGCCGGTGTTGCCGAACACCATCGCCTGCACGTTGACGGCGGTGCCCCACTCGGAGGGGATGCCGTACTTGCGGCGATAGACGATGGCACGGTCGTTCATCCAGGAACCGAACACCGCGCCAATCGCGCCGTGCAACTGCTGCCACACGTCGGTCGGAAAGCCCTTTCCCGTGCGGTCGAGCACGAGTTTCTTGAAACGTGCGATCAGCTCCTTGACATCGTCGGTGGTCAGTTCGGTGTCGGAAATGTCCTTGCCGTAGCGCTCGTGCTTGAGCCCGTGGATCACGGTCTCAAACGGCTCGTGGTCCTCGTCCGGACGCTTCTGCACGCCGAGCACGACGTCGCCGTACATCTGGATGAAGCGCCGGTAACAATCCCAGGCAAAGCGGGCGTTGTTCGTGGCCTTCTCGAGCGCAACCACGGTCTCGTCGTTGAGGCCGAGATTCAGAATCGTGTCCATCATGCCCGGCATGGAGTCGCGGGCGCCGGAACGCACGGCGACGAGCAACGGAAACGCCGAGGCGTCGCCGAAGCGGTTGCCCATGATCTTTTCCATGTTCCGGATCCCCGCCTTGATGTCGTCCTGCAGCGACGGCGGATACGTCTTCTTGTTCGCGTAGTAGTAGGTGCAGACCTCGGTCGTGATCGTGAAGCCCGGAGGCACGGGCAGCCCGATGCGCGTCATCTCGGCGAGGTTCGCGCCCTTGCCGCCGAGCAGCGGCTTCATCGTGCCGTTGCCGTCGGCCTTTCCGGCACCCCACCGATAAACGATCTTGGGCGCTTTCGCGGGCTTCGAGGCGGTCGCCTTGCGGGCGGCCTTCTTCTTTGCAGTGGTTTTCGCAGGCATGCTGATGGATGTGGTTGCGGATGCAATCTGCGGGGCAGACGACGCAGAAAAGTGCGAGTTGAATAGGCGGCTTTTCTGGCTGTCAATGGGATAGACCGGGCGTGCAGGCGCTCGCAAGGGGAGTGTCATTCTCGGGCTGGTCTGGACAAACAGGGAACCACCTCCGCATCAGTTCACGGGTTCTGACAGCAGGAGGGGTCCACGAATCGCACGAATGGCACGAATCCGGAGGGGCGGTCCTTGGTGCATTCCGGCACTATCCCGCGGAACCTCTCGCTTTTCGAAAGTTTTCCTCCGCTACAACTTTGGAACTCAATCCTCTGGGACCGCGGATTGCACGGATGACCACGGATAAGAACCCATCCGAACAAGCCTTTGCGTGAGCCGGGCCCAATGTAGAGCCGGAGCTCGCCTTTGCGTGGGCCGGGCCCAATGTAGGGCCGGAGCTCGCCTCCGGGCCGTGCGTTCAGAAGTGAACGCGGCGCGGACGCGAGGTCCGGCCCTACAGGATTGTTCGGACCGGCACTTAAGCAGGGTGTGCAGTCTTGGAGGGAACCGCGCGGCGTAGACGCAACGGAACCGGATTCACGACGGATTGCACGAAAGGGCACAGCTGCCGAGTTTTTCCACCCGGCCTTATCCGTGCCCATCCGTGCAATCTGTGGTCCAAGAGGAATGAGTTCCAGAGGCGCAACCGGGGAGAATCTCCTAATCTGTGAGTGGTTCAAACCAGTCGTGGCCCGCACAGAAACGGCGCATGCGCCCGGATCTCCGAAAGGCCGAACGGTACCACTGCCGACGGCATCAGGAAGCGATGCATCATCAAATCCTGATGCGTCGATATTGACTCCTCCGGCGCGTTAGGTGATGTGGTTGCTGCGCCCATGTCCGAATCTTCCCGCCCTCCGATTCCCGTTTCCCGCCAGGCGACCTCGGCCGAGGTCGCCTTGCGCCGCCTGCTGGCCGAGCGCATCGCCATCCTCGACGGCGCGATGGGCACGACCATCCGCACCTACGGGATGAAGGAAGCCGACATCCGCGGGGAGCGCTTCGCGACGCCCGGAAGGATCTGCTGAACAACGGCGACCTCTTCTCGCTCACGCAGCCGGAGATGATCGGCGACATCCACCGGCGCTTCCTCGAGGCCGGCGCCGACATCATCGAGACCAACACGTTTCGGCGCCACCAGCATCACGCAGAGCGAGTTCTTCGTCGACGATCCGCGCGAGCACGGCGGGCGCAAGGACCCGGCGTTCTACCAGAAGGTGATCGAGGATCCGTTCCTCAACGACCTCGCGCTGGGAGATCAACGAGCAGTCCGCGCGGCAGTGCCGCGAGTGGGCCGACCGCGTCGCCAACGCCGACCGGGCGGCCGCGCTTCGTCGCCGGCGCCATCGGTCCGCTCACCGTGTCGCTGTCGAACTCGCCCGATGCCGACGACGCCGGCGTTTCGCGTCGTGCACGTTCGACCAGGTCAAGGCGGCCTACGCCGAGCAGGTGCGCGCGCTGATCGCGGGCGGCGTCGACCTGCTGCTGGTCGAGACGATCTTCGACTCGCTGAACGCCAAGGCGGCGCTGGTCGCCATCGAGGAGGTGTTCGACCGAGGACGGCAAGCAGCTGCCGATGATGATCTCGGCCGCCGTCGGGCGCGGCGGCGAGACGATGATCTCGGCGCAGACCATCGAGGCGTTCTGGAACGCGGTCGAAGCACGTGAAGCCGCTGTCCGTCGGCCTCAACTGCTCGCTCGGCCCGGACCTGATGTATCCGTTTCTCGCGGAGCTCGCGGAAAAGTCGCGACGCGGCCATCTCCTGCTACCCGAACGCCGGGCTGCCGAATCCGCTTTCGCCGACCGGCTTCGATCTCGAGCCGGCCGACATGGCGCGCTATCTCGGCGAGTTCGCCCAAAGCCGGCCTGGTCAACATCGCCGGCGGCTGCTGCGGCAACACGCCCGAGCACATCGCCGCCATCGCGCAGCGCGCTGGAGAAGAAGCCTGCGCGGCGTGCCAACGTCCTGGCGCCGGGTTCTCCGGGAGCGCGCCAGCTTGCAGGCGAATCTAGGCGATGCCGCGGCTGATCGCCTGCAGGCAGGCTCCACGGGGACGCCGATGAAAGGCCTCGGCCGCTGCGCCTGTCGGGCTCGCAGCCGTTCACCCAGCAGCCGGGCGTCTTCATCATGATCGGCGAGCGCACGAACGTCGCCGGCTCGCCGAAGTTCGCCAAGCTGATCAAGGAGGGCAAGTACGAGGAGGCCGTCGCCGTCGCGCGCCAGCAGGTCGAGAACGGCGCCAACGTCATCGACGTCTGCATGGACGAGGGCATGATCGACGGCGTCGCGGCGATGACGCGCTTCCTGCACCTGCTCGGCAGCGAGCCGGAGGTCGCGAAGGTGCCGTTCATGGTCGACTCCTCGAAGTGGGAGGTGATCGAGGCCGGCCTGAAGTGCCTGCAGGGCAAGGGCATCGTGAACTCGATCTCGCTGAAGGAAGGCGAGGAGAAGTTCCTGCGACCAGGCGCGCACGATCCGTGCGTTACGGCGCGGCGGTGGTGGTGATGGCCTTCGACGAGCAGGGCCAGGCCGCGACGCTACGCGGACAAGATCCGCATCTGCGAGCGCGCCTACCGCATCCTGGTCGACGAGGTCGGCTTCCCGCCCGAGGACATCATCTTCGATCCCAACATCCTGACGGTCGCGCACCGGCATCGAGGAGCACAACAACTACGCGGTCGATTTCATCGAGGCGACGCGCTGGATCAAAGCAGAACCTGCCGCACGCCAAGGTGAGCGGCGGCGTGTCCAACATCTCGTTCAGCTTTCGCGGCAACAACGCCGTGCGCGAGGCGATGCACGCGGCGTTTCTGTATCACGCCATCCAGGCCGGCATGGACATGGGCATCGTCAACGCCGGCATGCTCGAGGTTTACGAGGAGATCGAGCCCGAGGACTGCAGGAGCTGCGTCGAGGACGTGCTGCTGAACCGCCGGCCGGACGCCACCGAGCGCCTGGTCGACCTTCGGCGAGAAGCTGAAGGCGCGAGGCGTCCGGCAGTCGACGCGTCGCAAGCGAAGAAGCCGAGGACGAGTGGCGCAAGGGCACCGTCGAGGAGCGCCTCTCGCACGCGCTGGTCAAGGGCATCGACGCGTTCATCGACGCCGACACCGAGGAGGCGCGCGCAGAAATACGGCCGCCCGCTCGCAGTCATCGAAGGCCCGCTGATGGACGGCATGAGCGTCGTCGGCGACCTGTTCGGCGCCGGCAAGATGTTCCTGCCGCAGGTCGTGAAGTCCGCGCGCGTGATGAAGAAGGCGGTCGCCTACCTCACGCCGTTCATGGAGGCCGAAAAGGCCGAGCTGGCGCCGCGCGGCAGGCCGTGCACGCGCCCAGGGCAAGATCGTGCTCGCGACGGTGAAGGGCGACGTGCACGACATCGGCAAGAACATCGTCGGCGTCGTGCTCGCCTGCAACAACTACGAGGTCATCGACCTCGGCGTGATGGTGCCGTGCGAGAAGATCCTCGCAAGGCGCCAAGCGAGACGGCGCCGATTTCATCGGCCTCTCGCGGCCTGATCACGCCGTCGCTCGACGAGATGGTGCACGTCGCGCAGCGAGATGGAGCGCGCAGGGCTTCAAGCTGCCGCTGCTGATCGGCGGCGCCACGACCAGCGCGGCGCACACCGCGGTCAAGATCGCGCCGCACTACGCGCCGGGCGTCGTGCACGTGCTCGACGCCTCCCGGGTCGTCGGCGTCGTGTCCAGCGCTGCTGTCGCCGGACCACAAGCCGAAGTTCATGACCGAGCTCGCCGCGAAGCAGCAGAAACTGCGCGACGACTTTGCCGCGCGCGACCAGCGCAAGCCGCTGCTTCCGCTCGCGGAGGCGCGCGCCCACCGTCCGCCGACCGATTGGGCCACCGTCGACATTCCCCGACCGGAGTTTCTCGGAACGCGCGCGTACCCGGACGTCGATGTCGCCGAGATCATCCCCTTCATCGACTGGGGCCCGTTCTTCAGCGCCTGGGAACTCGCCGGACGATTTCCCGAGATCCTGCAGGATGCGGTCGTCGGCACCGAGGCGACGAAACTCTACGACGACGCACGCGCGTTGCTCGACCGGATCGTCCGCGAAAAGTGGTTCTCACCCAAGGCGGTCATCGGCTTCTGGCCCGCGAACGCCGTCGACGACGACATCGACGTTTTCTCCGACGAACACCACGGGCACGTCGTCACGACGTTCCACACCCTGCGGCAGCAGCTCGACAAGCCCGCCGGCCAGAACAATCCCGCGCTCGCCGACTTCATCGCGCCCCGCGACAGCGGCCGCATCGATTATATCGGCGGCTTCGCCGTCACCGCGGGCGCCGAGGTTGAGCAGCGCGCCGCCGCGTTCAAGGCGGCGAACGACGACTATTCCGCGATCATGGTGCAGGCGTTGGGCGATCGGCTGGCCGAAGCGATGGCCGAAATGTTTCACAAACGCGCCCGCGAATTCTGCGGGTTCGGCAAGACGGAGAACCTCACCACCCAGGAACTGATCCGCGAGCGTTACCGCGGCATCCGTCCGGCGCCCGGCTATCCCGCGTGCCCGGACCACACGGAAAAACCGATCCTGTTCAAGCTGCTCGACGCCACCGCGGCGACCGGCATCACGCTGACCGAAAGTTGCGCCATGCATCCGGGCAGCAGTGTCAGTGGCTGGTATTTCAATCATCCCGCCGCAAAATACTTCGGCGTCACGCGCATCGGCCGCGACCAGATCGAAGACTACGCCGCACGCAAGGGATTCAGCGTCGCCGAGACCGAGCGCTGGCTCGGACCGTATCTCGACTACAATCCGGAAGCCTGAGGTAGGGCGGAGACTCCGTTCCCCGCCGCTCCAGTAGGCAGGTCTTCGATCGGTTCTGCCGGGTCAAACACCCGCCCTACGGTCGAGGCTGATCACGGCGGGGAACGGAGTCCCCGCCCTGCCTTTGCAGCCGCCGAATCCATGCCGACAGGGCTTCGGCGAACTCAGTCGAGTCGGATGCCTGCCCTACTCGATGCGCCGCCGCGGAATCACCAAAGCGGCGATCAGCGACACCACCAGCGAAACCACCAAGGAAAACGTGAAGCGCTGCTTCGCGAAGAACCCCGCCGTCAAGTGCGGTCGCGCGTTGGCCACGGCCTCGTCGATCTGGCCCTGAGGAACAGACGCATCGTGCATGCGTTCGATTTGCACCTGCACCCATTGGTCGACCACGACGTCGTGCCGAAGGTTCACGTAAACATAGAACACCAGCGCGAACGTCGCGGCGTAAATCAATCCAATCGCCAATCCGGCGGCGAACGCCGAGGAGAAGCGAGTCGCCCCGCCGGTCACCTGATCGCGCCAGCGCATGACGCCGACCACGATGGCGCCGATCGGCACGATGACTCCCGCGGTTTCCGCCAGGCCGCCATAGAAGTGCAGCCAGAAGGCCACGACAATCCAGAGACCGCCGATGAGACCGGCAATTCCGCCGAAACGAAGGGCGAGCAGCAGCAGCGGCCGGACCGGTCGGGCTTTCGCTTCGGGTGAATCCATGGCAATCCGCTACTCGGAACCAACCGGCCGGGAACGTCACGCGTGTTTTGCCGTCCACCCCCGGCGCTGCGCGCCACCCGTTCGGCTAAGCTCACGACCGAAGCCTTCTCGAGAGGGAAGCTTACTGGTTCCCTCCTGAAGGAGGGGGGACCGTGCGCCAGCCCTTCGACAGGCTCAGGGCCTTTAGCTCGCCGAGACGGCACGGTGGGAGGTGTTGCATCTTGTCTCACAGGGATCGTCCCTAGTCACGCAGTCTGCCTCAGCGCACCACCGCCAAAACCTGCCCGGCCTCCACCCGGTCTCCCTGTTTGACGCGAACCTCGAACACTGTCCCGTCTGCGGTCGAGGTGATGGAGTTCTCCATCTTCATCGACTCGATGACGATGACCGTGTCGCCGCTCTTGACGCCGGCCCCGGCCGCGCGCTCGATGCGCAACACCACGCCAGGCAACTGGCTCGTGATCGGCTGTCCGACGCTTCCCGCCGCAGCCTCCACCGGCGTCGTAACCACACCGGCACCGGCCGCGCGCTCGATCGGCTGCACCGCGCCTGGCACCGGGGTCTTGATCGCCGGGACGACGCCTCCAGCAGATGCCCTCCCCGGCATCCCACCCACCGTGTGCACCACGTCGAAGGTGTAGCTCGTGCCGTTGACGAATGCGCTCGAACCATCGAGCACGACCCGATAGCCGCGCCCATTCAAACTAACTTCGAATGCAGACGGACCCATCGGAGCCGGTTTCGCCACCGGCGCTGTCGCAGCGGGAGCCGGCGCATTCTTGCGCACGCCGATCGTGCCCTGACCTTTCAGGAATGCCACGCCCTTTTCCTCGCAGGACGCGGCGATGAACGTGTTCTCGTCGGTGACTGGCAGGCCTTCCTTTTCGAGGACGGCGCGAGCGGCCTTCACGCCGCGCTTGGCGTCGTTCTCAATCGACGTCAGGTGATCCGTCGTCGGCTCGAGCCCGAGCTGCTTCGCCGCGATGGCGACGACGGCGGGATCGGGCGGCACCGGCGTGCGCCCGAAGTAACCGAGGACCATGCGGCCATAGCCATCGGCGATCTTCGCCCACGGGCCGAACATCACGTTGTTGAAGGCCTGTTGAAAATAGAACTGGCTCACTGGGGTGACCGAGGTGCCGAAGCCGCCTTTTTTCACCGCCTCGCCCATGGCGGCGATCACCTCGTCGTATTTGTGCATGAGGCCGTTGTCGCGGAGCATCTGGGTGTTGGCCGTGAGCGCGCCGCCCGGCATCGGGAAAAACGGGATCAGCGGTTCCACGCACGTCGCCTCCGGGGGGAAGAAGTAGCCCTTGAGCGCGTCCTTGAGCAGTTGCTCGAGCTTCACGATCTTCGCGATGTCGAGATCGAGCGTGTAGCCGGTCCCGCGCAACGCGTGCCACATGGTGATCACATCGGGCTGGCTGGTGCCCCCCGACACGGGCGCCAGCGCGAGGTCGACCTGATCGGCCCCTCCTTCAATCGCCGCCTGGTAGGCGGCCACGCAAGTCCCCGCCGTGTCATGCGAGTGAAACGCGATGCGCTGCTTCTCGCCGAGAACGCGCCGCGCCATCTTGATCGTCTCGTGCACCTTTTGCGGACGCGAGGTGCCGGAGGCGTCCTTGAAACAGACCGACGCGAACGGCAATCCCGCCTCGAGGATCGCGCGCAGCGTCTTCTCATAGAAATCGACCTCGTGCGCGCCGGTGCATCCCGGCGGCAGTTCCATCATGGTCACGCAGACCTCGTGTTTGAGTCCCGCGTCGGTGATGCATCGACCCGACCACACGAGGTTCTGGACGTCGTTGAGCGCGTCGAAATTTCGCACGGTCGTCATGCCATGCTTGCGGAACAGATCCGCATGCAGCTTCACGATCTCGCGTGGTTGCGCCTTGAGCGCCACCACGCTGATGCCGCGCGCGAGGGTCTGGAGATTCGCCTCCGGACCGGCGGCGGCCCGAAACGCATCCATCACGGAGAACGAGTTCTCGTTGCTGTAGAAGATGTGCGATTGGAACATCGCTCCGCCGCCGGCCTCGAAGCGCGTGATACCGCACTCGCGGGCCGCGTGGGCGACCGCCGGCAGGTAGTCCGAGGAAAACACCCGGGCGCCGAAGACGGACTGAAAGCCGTCGCGGAACGCGGTGAGCATGAATTCGATTTTCTTCACGGTAGGAATCAGTGGGTTGAAGTTGGGGATTTTGCAGCGAGGCGACCACTGCGCGACGCGGCGGCCACGGCCACCGCCACGGCCACGGCCTCGGCTTCCCGCCGGGCATCGGCCGACGGCATTTCGAGATCGACCGGCGCGTCGTTCCGTTCGAGCGAGAAGCGGGCCACGACGGCTCCGAGCCCGTGGATGACGACCGCCACCAGCAGGGCAAATACGATGGTGATGCCGTAAATCGTAAGTGAGAGCATGAGTGTATCCATGGTGGTCGGGAATCAGCGATTGACGGCGTGAGAAAGCAGGCTGCACATCACGCCCGCGATGATCGCGGTGGTGATGACGCCACTGATATTGGCCCCGAGCGCGGCGGGCATGATCACCGCGCTGGGATTGTCCTTCGAGACGACCTTCTGGGCGACCTTCGCCGTGGTCGGCACGCAACTGACGCCGGCGATGCCGACCACCGGGTTCACCTTGCCGCCGCTGACGAAGTACATGAAGTAACCGCCGAGCAGGCCGCCCATGCCGGAGATCAGCAACGCGAGACAGCCGAGCAGCAGCAGCGGCAGCACCTTGGGATCGAGGATCGTGTTGGCATCACACAGGATGCCGAGCATCAGCCCAAGAAACAGCGTCGACGCGTAAAGCAACGTTCCGCTGACCAGTTCCTGAAACGGCTTGATGCCCGACTCCCGGATCACGATGCCGAGGAACAAACTGAAGATCAGCGGGGCGGCGACCGGCAGGAGGAACGACAGCACCACGCAGGTCACGGCCGCGATCGACATCTTGGCGAACGATGAATACTGCCGCTGATTCTTCGGCGGATACATCGGCAGCATCCGCAGGCGTTTCGGCACGAGCCAACGAATCAGGTAGGGATAGGCGCCGTAGGTGAGTCCGAGGTAGAGATAGGCCACCACGGCGATCGGCACGAACAACTCGGGCGCCAGTTGCAGCGAGGTGAATAACACCATCGGGCCATCGGCACCGCCGACGATGGCAATCGCCGCGGCTTGCTTGACCGTGAAGCCAAAAGAAGTGGCGATCGGAAAGGTCACGATCGTGCCGAGTTCCGCGAAGAGCGCGATGGTCATGCTCGTGTAGGGCCGCGCGAGAATGAAGCCGATGTCGAGCAGCGACCCGATGCCGAGGAACACGACGCACGCGATCAGGCCGTTGCTGAACGTGAACGTGTAGATGGGTTGCAGCCAGTCGATCTGCAGGATCGTCATCAGGTCGGCCGCGTTGCGCATCGTGTCCATCGTCGCGCCGGCCTGCGGCTCGATGAAGAGCGTGCCCACGCCGCCATGCAGTCGCAGCGGATCGAAGAACATCACGGCGGCGTTGATCGTGGCCATGCCGAGACCCATCGGGATCATGATCAGGGCCTCGAGCACGCCCTTGCGCCCGAGAAACATCAGCAGCAGCCCGAGCGCGATCAGGACGACGCGCGCGACCGCCAGCCGGGGTTCCGCCTCGAAGAGCGAGGCGACACCCTGAAACATGTCGTGAACTTGTTGCCAGGAGACCATGGTGGGAAAGGAGAGATTGGATACATGGTCCGCGGAGGCTGGGGGGATCCCGGGCGGATCAGTGATTGGTCAGGAGCGCATGCGAAGGTGCGGATGATTTTGCCTTCAGGCGTGGGAATGGACGGACGCCGCCGATTTTTCCGGAAGCCGGTCGAGCAGGCGCAAGAGGCCGTCGAGGATCGTGAGCGGGTGCGGCGGACATCCGGGAATGAAGAGATCCACCGGCACGACGGACGCCGCCCCGTGATGATGCTCGGGGTTGCCGACAAACGGTCCACCGGCGATCGCGCAGGCACCGACCGCGATGACAAGTTTCGGCTCCGGCACGGCGTCCTAGGTTTTCCGGAGCGCGAGCTCCATGTTTTTCGTCACGGGCCCGGTGATCAGCAGGCCGTCCGCATGCCGCGGCGAGGCCACGAACTGGATGCCAAATCGTCCGAGATCCCAGCCGATCGTGCCGAGCACGTTGGTGTCGGCTTCGCAGGCGTTGCAACCGCCGGCGCTGACCTGGCGCAGTTTCAGCGAACGACCGAACAATCGGCGCAGCTTTGCATCGAGGGCCGCGGCCAGCCGCACCTCTTCGCGGCCGGTTTCACCCAACATGAGGTCCTCACGGCGGCGTACCGCCATCCGGTGATCGTTGGTTTGCGTGATGGCCTGGGTCGGGCAGGCGGCCACACACGCCGCGCAAAAAATGCAGCGCCCGAGATCGAGCGCGACCGGCTCACCCGCAGGCCGCATGATCGCGTCGGTCGGGCAGACCGGCACGCAGTCGCGGCAGCCTTCCGCACATTTCGTCGCGTCGACCCGCAGCGCGCCGCCATGACGATCGGGCAGCAAGGGCGCGGGTCCCTGCGGATACGCCATGGTCTCACAGCCGCGTTTCAACCGGTGGAAGATGGTGTCGAAAACGAACATTAGATGCTTTCAGAAGAGGTCATCGGCGAATACGGAGGAATCATGGGGGTCCTGGGTCCCTGGTTCCGCGCCCTTTCCTGTCATTCGTTCACCTTTTCTTGCTGGCGTGGAGATCCTCATAGGTCGAAGCCGCAGTAGGAGAGGTTGAAGCTCTTGTTGCAGAGCGGGAAATCGGAGATCGCCTGGCCGCGCAGGGCGAGCGCGAGTCCCGTCCAGTTGTGAAACGACGGGTCCGTGATCTTGTAGTGGCGCAGGTGTCCGCCGCGATCGGTGAGGGCGACGTGACAAACCTCCCCGCGCCACCCTTCGACAAGCGACACCGCCAGCGTGTTCGGGCGTGAGCGGCGCGAGTTCGATCGCGCAGTTCACCGTCGGGTGGCGCCGCCAATTGCTCCTGGAGAAATGCGCCCGCGCGCTGGATCTCCAGCCAGCGCACTCGGGCCCGCGCGAAGACATCGCCGCCCGGCCAGACCGCCACGGGTGTCTGGGCGAAGCGATGCCACCCCGCGGGATGATCAAAGCGCACGTCGCGCACCAGGCCGCACGCGCGCGCGGCCGGCCCGACCAGGCCGAGTTCCGTCGCCTGCTGCGCGTGCACCGTCCCGGTGCGCTCGAACCGCGCCCGCACGGAGGCCGCGTCCCACAACCAGGCCGCGGCTTGCTCGACGTCGGCCAGGGCCGGCACGAGTCGCTCGCTGCAACCGCGCGCGCCCGTTCGGTATCTAGATCCTGCGCACAACCGCCGGGTCGCACGACCCCGCGGCCGAAACGATTGCCACAAACCAGCGCGGTCAGGTTGAGAAAATCGCCGCGGATCTTGCCGCATGCCGAGGCCGTGGGCAGAAAGGCGACGTCGCCCGCCAGCGCGCCCAGGTCTCCCGTGTGATTGGCAAGGCGTTCCAGTTCGAGCAGCGATCGCCCGCAACCATTGCGCCCGCAGCGGCGCCTCCGCCCCGGCGAGCGCCTCGAGGACGCCGGCATAGGCCGTGGCATGCGCGATCGTCGTGTCGCCGGCCACGGTTTCCATCTGATGGACGGTGGCGCGATGCGGTCCGCCGACCAGCGCGGCCTCGATCCCGCGATGCTGGTAGCCGAGCGCGATCTCGAGATGCAGCACCTCCTCGCCGGCGCATTGGAAACGGAAATGGCCGGGCTCGATGATGCCCGCGTGCACGGGACCGACGGCGACTTCGTGCACTTCCCGGCCATCCACCCGAAAGAACTCGCCGTTGATCGGAGCGCCGTCGCCGACCCTGTCGCACCGGCTTGAGCCAGGGATGGCCGGCGGGAAACAGTCCATGCTGTTCCCAGATCTCGCGCTCGAACAAATGCGCCTGCGCATGCGTCGGCGTCAGCGACGGGATAGGTGCCGGAAAACGGCCGGCTGCGGCCGACGGCGAGCGTGTTGTCGGCATCGTAGGCCACGACCGCCACCAGGCGCGTCTCGGCGGCACCAGTCCGGCGGCACCGGGCGCGGAGTTCTCCGGAACGCCAAAGAAACTGCTCAAGCGGCCGCCGCGGTGGAGTTCCGCGCCAAGGCGCTCGATGAATTCCACCGGTGTCCATTCCGGCACGTCGGACCACGGCAACGAGGCGCCGTTGGCGAGGAGCGCAAAGAGTGGAACGTTCACTCATGGCGCGGGAAAGAGTTGGGTGACGGCGGCCGTCCAGGCCTCGCGCAGGACGTGCGGCGTCGCCAGGCCGAGCCACAACGCCACGCCGAGCAACACGAGCGGCGGCAGCACGACGCCCATCGTTTCGGGAAAGCGTCGCGCGTGCTGGCGCACGGCTTCGCGCGGTCGTCCGTGGACGATGGCGAACACGACCCGGGTGAGCCCGCAGAACGCGAGCAAGAGACAGACGAGGAAGGCCGCGGCCACCAGCTCGTGATGGCGTTCGAACAGGGTGCGCACCACCAGCAGTTCGCTGAAGAAGGGTCCGAACGGCGGACAGGCCGTCACCGCAAACAGACCCGCGACGAACAGCGCCGCCGATTTCGGCGTGAGCAATGCCATGCCGCTCACCTCGTCGGTGGTGCGCCCGCCACCGGCCCGCCGGATGTTGCCCGCGCTGAGGAAGAGCGCGCCCTTCGTCACGCTGTTGTTCCAGACGTGGAACAAGGCGGCCCAGACCCCGGCCCCGCCGAGCGCCGCGCCCAGGCTCAGGATGCCCATGTGCTCCACGCTCGAATACGCGAGCATCCGTTTGAAATCGCGTGTCCCGAGCAGGAACAACGCCGCGACGAACGTCGAGAAAAGGCCGATCCCCAGCAGCGTCCGACTCGCCACGTCGCCCGCGCCGGCGGCATCGACGACCGCCCGCACGCGCAGCACCGCGGTGAACGCCACCGTCGTCACGCCGCCCGCGAGCATCGCCCCGACGATCCCGGGCGCCTCCCCATAGGCATCCGGTTTCCAGGTGTGCATCGGCGCCAGGCCCATTTTGGTGCCGTAACCCACGAGCAACAGCGCCCAGGCGATCAACACCCACGGACGCGACAGCGCCGGCCCCTGCGCCATCAACGCGGCAAACGTCAGATCGCCCTGGCCGCCGCCGTGCAGCGAGGCGTAGCCGAGACAGAATGAGCCGAGCAACGACAGCGCGATGCCCGTGCCGCCGACGAGCAGGTATTTCCACGTCGCCTCGAAGGCGCGCGGGGTGTTGTTGAAGTGCAGCAACGGCACCGACGACAGCGTCACCGCTTCCGTCGCGATCCAGAGCAGGCCCAGATGCCGCGCCATGTGGGCCGCGCTCATCAGGCCGAGCGCGGCGAGAAATCCGGCGACGAACACGCGGTTGGACCGCTCCGCGCGTAGTTGCAGATACGGCACGCCATAGGCCGCGCAGGCGAGAAACAGCAGCGAGACCGCCGGCAGCACCGCGCGGGCGAGCGGATCAAAACCGAACCACCCGTGCGCCGGCACAATCGGCGGTGCCAGCAGCAGCCAGCCGGCCAGCGTCGCGTGCGCGACCCCGCCGATCGGCAGCAGCCACGGACGCGTGCGGTTCCATGGCCAGAGCGCCGCCGCCAGGGCCGCCGCCAGGGGCACGATGATCAGCAGGAGTTCTTTCATTCGCGAAGCGCCGTGAGTTTGCGCGTGTCGAGCGAATCGAACGCGCGCTGGATCCGGTCGACGACGATGCCGATCACGAAAACCCCCACCGTCAGGTCCAGGAGGATGCCGCCTTCGACCAACAGCGGCGTGGAATGGATGAGCATGCAGTCCGAAGAGATAGATGCCGTTCTCGAGAATCAGGTATCCGCAAACCTGCGAAATCGCCTTGGCCCGTCCGATCAGCAGCAGGAATCCGCTGAACACCGTCGCCATCGCGCCGGGCAGCAGCAGCAGCCCGCGATGTTCGGGCAGCAACGGCAGCCATCGCGCCAACGCCACCGCCCCGATCGTGCCGGTGGCCCCCAGCAGCAACGCGGGCAGGTAACCGATCAACGGCTCGAGGTCGCGTTCGATGTTCGCCGCGCGCATCGCCCGCCGCAACAGGTGAGGAATCACGAGTCCCTTCACCCCCATCGTGGCCAGTGCGACGGTGATCAGAAAGAGATGCGGCGGGCGTTCGATCAGCAACGGCATCACGCCCAGCACCGCCCCCTGCATCGCCGCCGTGCGGATCAACGACGGCAGCCGGCTGCTGCCCAGCGCGACCAGGTTGAGACCCATCGCCAGCCCGATGAGCAGGTTCAGCGACTCACTCATGCGGCACCGCCCTTCCATGCCATCAGCAGCGCGAACAGGCAGAAGAGAAAGGCCGTCGTCAGCAACAGCGGCACGCGTTTGAAGGCGTAGCGCGCGAGCAGGGACTCGACCAGACCCACCGCAACCGTGACGCCCACGATCGCCGCCACCAAGGCGCCGGTCGCCGCCGCGCCGGACAGGCGCCCGATCGGCAGCACGGCCTGCACCAAGAACGCCGCGAACAACATCAGTTTCATGGACGCGCCGTGCAGGATCACCGCCAGCGGGGGACCGCTGTGATCGAGCACCATCACCTCGTGGATCATCGTCAGTTCGAGGTGCGTGTTCGGATCATCGAACGGGACGCGACAGTTCTCCGACAACAGGACGGCGAACAAACCGACCGCGAGCAGCACCGCGCCCGCGCCGGCGGAAGGCACGAACATGGTCGCCAGGGCCACCGTGCCGCTTTGCACGCTCAGGGTGAGCACGGCCGTGATGATCGCCGCCTCCGCGAGCACCGCGAAACTCACCTCCCGCGCCGCACCCATGCCCTCGAAGGCCGATCCCGTCTCGAGCGCCGCCCACGCGGTTGCAAACCGCGCGAGGGCGAGCAGGTAGATCAGGAGAATCACGTCGCCGCGAAAACTCAGCGCGCTGCCCCACGGCCCCAGGGGCACGAGCATCGCCGCCGCCAGCACCGCCACCCAGGCCACGGCGGGTCCCGCGACGAATCCGGGGGACACGAGCGTGCTCAGCACGACCCCCTTGCGCCACAGGCGGGCGAGATCGTAGTAAAGCTGCAGCACCGGCGGCCCACGCCGGCCGGCCACCCACGCCTTCACCTTGTTGATCAGGCCGGGCAGCAGGGGCGCGACGAGGAGCCACACGGTCAGCCGGCCGACGATTTCGAACATGGTGGTCATGGTTTGCCTCCGAACACGACGATCGCCGCGATCCCGGCCAGTCCGGCCACGAGGTAGAGAATGTAGTCGGGCAGCCGTCCGTGCTGCAGCCGGCGCACGACGGCCGCGGCGCGCAGCACGACCGCTCCCAAGGGTTCCAGCGCCCCGTCCAGTACCAGGTCCGGCACGGTCTCCGCATGCTGCGCGATCCGGGGAAATGGTCCGCGCGGCCGGCGGAGAAATTGCCGCGGGCGCAGGACCACGCGAAACCAGCCGTTGAGCGGCTGCCCGAACGACCCGCCTGTATATTGCATGCGCGCGGTGGGTGCCGCGTAACCACAATCCCACGTCGGAGCCGGCCGGCCACCGTGACTTCGTGCCCGCCACCACAACAGGCCGCCGGCCGCCGCCAGCGCGAGGGCGAGGGCGGGATTCAACCGGCTCAGCAGCACGATCGGCGCAGGTGTCGTGGCGTCGCTCCACGCGGGCTGCCAGGTGGCCACCGCCGCCGCCAGGGGCGGCCAGATCACGGCGGGCGCCAGCGCGATCAATCCGCAGAGTCCGCCGGTGGCCAGCATCGCTCCTCGCATCCACGGACCGCACTCATGCGCCTCGCGCCCGGCCGGGGAACGCGGGGCCCCCAGAAACACGAGGCCGGTCGCCTTGATGAAGGCCGCGAGCGCCACGGCACCCGCGATCGCCAGTGCAAGCACGGCCGGGATCGCGGCTGCGACCACCGCCTGCCGGCTGGCCGCCGCGTCAAGGAGACCAAGATACACCAGCCATTCGCTGACGAATCCGTTGAGCGGGGGCAGCGTGGCGATCGCCGCCGCGCCCAGCGCAAACAGGGACGCCGTCCACGGCATCGCCCGCCACAGGCCCCCGAGGCGACTGATCTCCCGCGTGCCGGTCGCGTGCAGGACGGAACCGGCGCCGAAAAACAAGAGGGACTTGAACAGGCCGTGATTCCAGACGTGCAACAGTGCGCCCGCCAAAGCGAGCCGGCCCCAGGGTGCGTTCGCGTGGGCCGATCCGAACATCGCGAGCCCCAGCCCGACCAGGATCACGCCGATGTTCTCCACCGAGCAGTAGGCCAACAGGCGCTTGAGATCGTTCTGCGCCACGCCCAGGACGATGCCGAGCACCGCGCTCGCGGCGCCGATGCCAAGGACCACCGCGCCCGCTCCCGCCGGCAACGGCAGCCAGCCGCTGAAGCGCATGATCCCGTAGATGCCCAGCTTCAGCGCCACGCCGGAAAAGATCGCCGAGACGTGACTGGGAGCGTTGGCATGCGCCGGCGGCAGCCACACGTGCAGCGGCATCAATCCCGCTTTCACGCCGAAACCGAACAGCGCGAGCCAGAACAACGGCGCGAGTTCAGGACGATTCGTCATCGGCCCGAGTTCCCAGCTTCCCGTGCGCAGCGCGAGCAGGACAAAGAACGCGAGCAACCCGAGCGTGCCCGCGTGGGACGACGCGAGATACAACCAGCCGGCGCGGCGTGTCTCCTGGTGAGCCCGATCCAGCGTGATCAGGAAAAAACCGCTGAGCGCAAACGCTTCCCACGCGATGAGAAAGTGCAACCCGTTCGCATTGAGCAGAACCAGGCTCATCGTGAGCAGCAGCACGCTCCACCACGCGCGTCCCCGGGCGGCGGACCCTCCCTGGTACTCATCCGCCCAATACTCGCGGGAATAAGCCGCTCCGGCCGCGCCGACCACCCCGACGAGCGCGAGAAACCAGGCGCTCAACGCGTCAAGTCGCAGGTGCACCGGGGTTCCCCCGATCGCAAACGCACTGCGCCACTCCCACACGGAGCCGGTGCTCAAAGTCAGCAGCGCCACGGCCAGCAGACCCGCGCCGCCGAGCAGCGAAGTCGCCAGCCAGGTTCGGGGCCAGCGTGCCCCCACGACCACTTCGGCGACGCGCGCGATGAGCGCCGTTCCGACCAATGCCCCCATGCTCATGATCGGCCTCCTTGCGCCACGGCGCCGGCCTGGCTGGACGGATCTTCGGCCAATGCCCGGAGGATGGATGGATCGTCCGCACCCTCTTCGACGAGACGGCGCACCTCACCGTCATTGAGATGACGGCTCAGCCCGCCGAGGATGTCGAGGTGCGCGCGGGGCGACGGAGCGAGAAAGAAAAACAGGCGCCGCACGGGTTCGTCATCGGGCGGCGCGACTGCGCCCACGGCCGGCAGTTCCCCGTGCAACAACAACAGCGCAATGCATCCGGACTCGCGCCCCAGCGCGACACGCTCCCGCAAGTGCGGCAGCGCGAATCCATGGCCCACCGGTGCCCAGTTCAGTCCGTCGACCGCATTCACGCGCCGTCGCAGCAGGGCGAGAATCGAATCCGTCGCTCCCGGCAGGCGCGCCAGCACCTGGTCGAGGACGGTCCGTACATCCGCCGGGTCGACGTCGCGCCAGATGCCGCCGGCCCGCAGCAGCCGGTCGAGACCGACACCGGTCGTGAACGCCTTGTTGGCCGGGGCGAGAAATCCTGCGCGCGCCGCGAGCCCGCGGGTGGCCGCCCACGTCGCCACCTGCGCCCGATCGAAGATCAGCCGCCCCCGATCAGGCACGTGCGGCAGCCCCTCGTTGCGGATCCAGTCCTCCACGACCTTCTCCGAAACGCCAAACGACTCGGCGACCTGGACGACGTTCAGATACATGGGCGACAGGCCGGACTTCTACCGGCCACCTCCGCTCAATAGGAGCGCGGCGATCGCCGCCAACCCCAGAACAAGATAGAACAAATAGGCCTGCACGCGGCCGTGCTGCAGTCGGCGCGCGAGTCGTGCGCCGAACAACACCCCCCGGGCGGCCGGCGTGACCACCGTCTCGAGCACCGTTTCCGGAGTGTGCACCTCGTGGACCGCGCGGGCGGGAAACAACTCCGTCACCGACTGCACGTGTCGGTGCGGGCGCAGTATCCACGCGAACCATTCCGTGATGATGCCCGGCGAACGAACCCGCCGTGTATTGCATGCGCGCATCCGGCGCGTGGAAACCGCAACCCCACGTTGGCGAGCATTTCGCCGCCACGCGCGCAGGGTGCCACCACGACAGCGCAGCGAGCGCGACCGCCGCCAAAACGATGCCCACGTTGAGCGCGCCGATCGTCGCCAGCGACGCCGGCGCCTGGACGATCCCGGACCCCACCCCCATCCACGTGTCCGCCGCGCGGGCCACGGCGGGCCAGACCAGCACTGGCGCGAATCCGATCAGCACGCAACCGGCGGCCAGCGCCAGCATCGGTCCGCGCATCCACAGTCCGGTTTCGTGGGCGCGCCCCGCCGACGCCGAGCGCGGCGCCCCGAGAAACACGACGCCGCAAACCTTGACGAAACACGCGAGCGCCAGCGCTCCGGTCACGGCCAGCAGGACAACCGCGGGAATCGCCGCGAGGGCGGGGGTGCCGGCATCCTTCACGGCATCGAACAAACCGAGGTAGACCAACCATTCGCTGATGAAGCCGTTGAGCGGGGGCAGGCCCGAAATCGCGATCGCGCCAAGGGCAAACAGCGCCGTCGTCCAGGGCATCGCGCGCCACAATCCGCCGAGGCGGCTCATCTCGCGCGTGCCGGTGGCATGGACCACGGCACCGGCGCCGAAGAACAGCAGCGCCTTGAACAGGCCGTGATTCCAGACGTGCAACAAGCCGCCGGCGAGCGCGAGCGCACCCCAGGCCGGATGGCCGTGCGCGCTCGCGACCAGCGCGAAGCCGACGCCGAGCAAGATGATCCCGATGTTCTCCACGCTGTGATACGCGAGCAGGCGTTTGAGATCGTGCTGACCGAGCGCAAACGCGACGCCGAGCACGGCGCTCAACCCGCCGACCAGCACCACCACCCACCCCGCCGCGGCTGGCACCGGCAGCCAGCCGCTGAAACGCACGATACCGTAGATCCCCAGCTTGATCGCCACGCCGGACATGATCGCAGACACGTGACTCGGCGCGTTGGCATGCGCGGATGGCAGCCAGACGTGCAGTGGGAACAAGCCCGCTTTCACGCCGAAGCCGAACAGCGCGAGCCAGAAGAACGGTGCGACGTCTGCCCGATCGCGCATCGGCCCGAGGTCCCAGCTTCCCGTTCGCGCCGCCAGCAGCGCGAAGAAGGCAAACAGCGCCAGCGTGCCGGCGTGCGAGGCCGCGAGGTAAAGCCAGCCCGCCGCCCGCACCTCGCGCTGACGCCGGTCGAGGGTGATCAGAAAATACGCGCAGACCGCGAACGCCTCCCACGCGATGACGAAGTGCAGCCCGTTGGCGCAGACCAGCACGAGGCCCATGCTCAACAGAAAGGCGCTCCACCACACGCGTCCGGCCTGAGCCGATCGCGGATGCCCGGTGTCCGGCCAGTACTCCCGCGCATACCCCGCTCCGGCTCCCCCGACCACGGCAAGCAGGGCGAGAAACAGTGCGCTGACGGCGTCGAGCCGCAGGTGCGCGAACTCGCCTGCAATCGCAAACTCGCTTCGCCAGTCCCAGACCGCCCCACCCGCCAACACCCCGGCAGCGGCGCCGAGTGCGGCCAGCGTGCCACTGACAGTCAGCGCCAGCCAGACCCTCGGCGCAAACCGCGCAGCGGCGATGCCCAGGAGCATCGCCACCAAAGCGGCAAGCAGGAGGGGTCCCGGATTCATGGGGAACGCCGCCGCCTTGCTGCCGTGGGAACCTGCCCCCGGACTCGTCGCGCCGGAGCCCCGGTCTCCTTGAAAACAAAGACTCCGCAATGCGGGCATACCGCGATGCGTCCCGGCTCGTTCAGTTCGGCCAGCAGAGCGACCGGCAGGCGCACCTGACATTTGCCGCACGTCGATCCGGAAACGGCGACGATGCTCGCGTGACCTTCACGCACGAGTTGGTCGTGCTGGCCGAGCAGCGCCGTCGGCAGGACGCGCCGCAACTCCGCGATCCGCGTCTCGTATCTCTCCCGCTCCGGCGTGCTCAACCCAACGCGCTTCAGCTCCCCGCCGGCGGCGTTGAGCTCGCGCAATAGATTGAGAAATTCCCGAGAGATCACGCCGTGCCCCTACGCACCCCGTCGGCCAATCGCGGACTCGTTCGCCCAAGCGCCTGACGGACAAGGCACTAAACAGAAGATCGCGAGCTGCGTCCGGTTTTCAGCGCAGCCCCAGTTACGAATTTTAGCGCAAACTCTGCAGAACATGTGCAGTTTTTGCGCCCCTGTTCACCCAACGACTGCCATCCATCCCGACCGAGAGAAACCGCCACTCGATCCGCACTCCACGCTCCGCAATCCAGCCCTCCATGAATCCCGCCAACATAACGATCGCCGTCCTCGATCGCGACCCCGGTGACCTCCAGACCCTGACCTCGCATCTGGAGGACGCAGGCTTTCGCGTGTTGCCGGCGTCGACCCAGGCGCACATCGAACGGTTTGTCGCCAGCCAGTCGGTCAATCTCGTGGTCAAGGGATTCGACGCCACGAAGATCGATCCACTGCCGTTCATGGAGCGCATCCGTGTCTCATCTCCGGATACGGAATGCCTCCTGTGTGGCGGCCAGGGCACGATCCATGAGGCGGTGCGCGCGATCCAGCGCGGCGCCGCGGACTACCTGCCCAAGCCGGTGAACGCCACCCTGCTGCTCGAGGCCGTGCGCAAGGCGCTCGAGCGGCAGGCACTGGTGGCATCCGACCCCGACCTGCGCCGCAGCCTGAAACGGGAGCGTGACCCCGATTTCTTCGTCGGCGCCAGCGCGGCGATGCGCGGGGTTTCCGAACACGTGGCGCAGGTGGCGCCGGCCGCCGTGCCCGTGCTGATCGCGGGGGAAAGCGGCACGGGCAAGGAACTCGTCGCCCGCGCGCTGCACGACAAGAGCCCGCGCCGGGAGGGTCCCTTCGTCGCGCTCAACTGTGCCGGGCTCACGGATACGCTGCTCGAATCCGAACTGTTCGGCCACGTGCGCGGCGCGTTCACCGGGGCCATCGCCGACCGCCCGGGCGCATTCGCGACCGCGGCGCGCGGCACGCTGTTCCTCGACGAGATCGGCGACCTCTCGCTCAAGGGACAGGGCGACCTGCTGCGCGTACTGGAGGACGGCGTCTATCGCGCCGTGGGCAGCATGCGACCAAAACGGGCCGACGTGCGCGTGGTCGCCGCAACGAATCGCGACGTGCCGACGCTCGTGCGCGATGGACGCTTTCGTGAGGACCTGCTCTACCGGCTGAACGTCGTGGAACTGCGCCTGCCGCCCCTGCGCGAGCGCACCGAAGACATCCCGGCACTGGTCGATGCCTTCCTCCGGCACTTCGCGGCGCGGCATCACCGGCCGGCGAAAACCGCGACTCCCGCGTTCCTCGAGGCGCTCACGCGGCACGCGTGGCCCGGCAACGTGCGCGAACTGCGCAACCTGATCGAACGGCTCGTCATCACGGTCCGCGACGCGCGACTCACCGCTGCGCATGCACCGCAACCGGCGACACCAGCACAATCTCACAACGGTGCGTCGCCGCTCCTGCAGGTCCACCGCGGCATGTCCCTGGCGGAAGTCGAAGCCGCCCTCATCCAGGCGACACTCGAACATGTGACCTCGAACCGCGCGGAAGCCGCGCGCTTGCTGGGCCTGAGCCCGCGCACGCTGCACTATCGGCTGCGCGCGTTGCGTTTGCCCCCGACGCACCGGTGACGTTCGGCGTCGGGGAATGCGGCCGGCGGCCGCACGCAAAGGTAAGGTCGGCTGTCCCCAGCAGAGCGCGGTCGCATGGGGACACTTGACCTGCCTCGGGTGAGCGCGATGCAGGTGAAGCGGCGCGCAAACCCGGCCGGGTTCGCTACTCCAGCGACTTGAACGTGAACTTCTGGCCGCCGACGGCGGCTTCGTACATGAGGCCGCCCTTGAGCTTGGTGAAAACCGCCATGCCGTCGGTATAGCCCTTCTTGGCCTGCGCGTTGCCAGCGCCGGCGTTTGAGCCGCCCGCCGTGCTGGTGGTGGCATTGGCGCCCTTGGTAATCGCGGCGGCGGAAGCCTGCGCGGCGAACTCGAAGGTGCCACAGGTGAAACGATTGTAGGCGCGCTCGTCCTCGAAGAACACGATTTGCGAAAAGGCCTGTCCGCCGGCCTGGAAGCCAAGTGTCAACTGGGTCATCTCGGACTCGCCGACGAGCCGGTGTTCTTTGAAGATCCAGCCCTTGCCATGGCCCACACCGATTGCGAGGCCGCCCTTGCCAATCGTCGGAAAGATGGCGCACCCGTAACAGTCCTTGAAATACCCGGCCATCTGCGTGACCTCGGCGAAATCCAGCAGCGTGGATTCCACCGCCAGCTGGTCCTTCTCCTTTTTGATGTCCTGCGCCGCCGCCTTGTACGGTTCCGCAAAGTTGTCCTCACCCGCGCGGACGGACGCGCTCGCAGCCAGGCTGACGAGGCCGAGCAATGGAAGAAGGAGCTTCGTTTTCATCGTAGATCAGGCGCGACGACGTCGCACGGGAGCAATGACCGCACTTTCGTCCGGGCGATCCCGGAATTTAACCGATTTCGCACCCCGCAGAAGCGAACGCGGGTGCAACGCACCCGCGGTCAGCCCGGGACGGGCACTTTTACGGCCGGTTTGCAATCGCCTCCATTCCGGCCGCGGCCGGCGACGTCACCGCCCGCCCCGTCCCACCATTGGAGAACCAGCATCGCGACCCTGGCCGCTCCCGAAACCTTCCGTTCAGGAACCCGTCGGGGCGAGGCCGAAGACGGCATCCACGTAGTTGTTCACTGAGAACGGCTGCAAATCCTCGGGCTTTTCCCCGAGGCCAAGGAAATAGATCGGCAGCTTCAACTCGCGATAGATCGCCACCAGCGCCCCGCCCTTGCTGGTGCCATCGAGCTTGGTTACGACCAGGCCTTCGAGACCGAAGTCCTTGTGAAACGCGCGCGCCTGCTCGAGTGAGTTGCTGCCCAGGCTGCCGTCGACGACCAGCAAACGGTAATGCGGTGCCGACGGATCGTGCTTCTGGAGGACGCGCCGGATCTTCGCGAGCTCCTGCATCAGGTTGCCCTTGGTGTGCAGGCGCCCGGCGGTGTCGATAATGAGCGTGTCGTGTCCGCGCGCGCGCGCGGCCTGCCACGCATCGAAGGCGACCGCGGCGGCATCGGCCCCATGCTGGCCGGCGATGACGTCGAGATCCAGCCGGTCCGCCCAGCTCTTCAGCTGTTCGATTGCCGCGGCGCGGAACGTGTCGCAGGCCGCCAGGAGCACCTTGTGCCCGTCCGTCTTCAAGTCGTAGGCGAGCTTGGCCGCGGTCGTGGTCTTGCCCGATCCGTTGACGCCAATCAGGCAGATCACCGTCGGCCCGGGCCGGTCGAAGCTCACGGTGCCTTCGGCGCCGGCGAGGACCCGACGCAAGACGGTCGCGCCGGCCTTGCCGGCTTCCTGGCCGCGCAGCTCCTTTTCCTTCTTCATCGCGCGCCGGATCTCCTCGACGATCTCCTCGGTCGTCTCGACGCCGAAGTCCGCGGCATAGAGCGATTCCTCGAGCTTCTCCAGCGTCGAGGCATCGATCGGCTTCAGGCCGAACAGTCCCCCGACCGAGGTGGCGATCGATTGCGCGGTGCGGGTGAGCCCGTCCTTGAACTTCCGGAAAAGCGAATACATCGGCTGGGCATCAGCGCAGGCGCGATGGGAGAAGGTGCAAGTAACAAGTACGTCGCGCGGACCGGGCGCCTGTCCCCCTCCCGACTGGCGGCCCGCCCGGGCCCGCGTTCAAGTCGTCAAGGCAAAGGATGACCGAAGCCATCATTGATGTCGCGTACGCGACATCAATGATGGACATTGGCGTAACGTCCGCCGGACCGAAAATTTCCCAGTCTGGGGAAACTCGGGGCCACGTTGTCGTCAGACTCCAACGCAGCTACGCGGTCCAGGTAGCCGCGCACGAGCGCGCAGAGCGAAAGCGTGACCGAACTGTATGCAGTCAGGCCCATCAGACCATGCGCTCAGGGATACGAAGCCTATCGTGCGCGATTGCGCGAGGTCCGGGGATCGCACGCGTCTCGCGGGCAGTCTCGGGCGTATCGCCCGAGACCCGGGTTCGGCGGGACGCGGAACCCCGCCGGCGAGACGCCGGCGCTCCCCGGACCTCCTCGCTCAGCCCCCACGTCCCATCACATCCTCCGCGACCCCGCCCGATACTTGAAACTTGTCACCGGGAACTTCCCGGGCATAGCCGCGACTCCAGTGCTGAGGTTTATTGCCAGCCGGTTCCTGCAGGCCGTGCCCACGTTGTTCGTGCTGGTCACGATCACATTCTTTCTGCTGCGGGCGATGCCGGGCGGCCCGTTCCAGTCCGAGCGGGCGGTGCCTCCGGAGATCCTCAAGGCGCGCGATGCGTTCTACGGACTCGACCAGCCGCTCTTACGCGCAATACGGCCATTACCTCTGGAACATCATGCCGAAGACGTTCCGACCCGACCGGCTCTTCACCGGCGAATACCAGGGCCAGCGTTTCTTCAACCTGAAGGCCGCGTTCGGCATGGATTTCGGGCCGTCGTTCAAGATCAGCAATCGTTCCGTGAACGAGATCATCGCACAAAAGCTGCCGATCTCGCTCGAGCTGGGGACGTGGTCGCTGCTCATCGCGCTGCTGCTCGGGCTGCCCGCCGGCGTCATTGCGGCGCTCCGGCCGAACACCGCGTATGACTACGTGCCGAGTTCGTTTGCGATGATGGGCATATGCATTCCGACCTTCGTGATCGGGCCCCTGCTGGCCCTGTTTTTTGCGATCTACCTCCGCTGGCTGCCATCGTCGGGGTGGTACAGTTGGGATGACCGCATCCTTCCCTCGCTCACGCTGGGCGGGGTTTACGCCGCCTACATCGCACGTCTCACCCGAGCCGGCATGCGCGACGTGCTTTCGCAGGACTTTATCCGCACGGCGCGGGCGAAGGGGCTCTCGGAGATGCGCATCGTGCTGCGCCACGCGCTCAAGGGCGGACTGCTGCCGGTGGTCTCCTTTCTCGGCCCCGCGCTCGCGGGCATCCTTACCGGTTCGTTCGTGATCGAGTCCGTCTTCCAGATTCCCGGTCTTGGCTACGACTTCGTCACCGCCGCATTCAACCGCGACTACTTCCTGGTCTGCGGCACGGTGATTCTCTACGCCGCGCTCATCATCGCCTTCAACCTGTTCGTGGATATCGCGGCCGCGTGGTTGAACCCGCGGCAGCGTCTGTCATGAGTTCGGCCACGCTCACCCCCGCGTCACCTGCACCCGCGACCGCCCCGGCCGAACACGGCACCTCGCTCTGGCACGACGCGTGGGTACGACTGCGGCGCAACCACCTCGCGGTCTTCGGCGCCGTCGTGCTCGTCGTGGTGACCTTCGCCTGTATCGTCGGGCCCTGGATCCTGCCGCATCCATACAATGCGCAGGACCTCACGCGCACGAACGAACCCCCGAGCCTCGATTACTGGCTGGGGACCGACCGGCTCGGGCGCGACATGCTCGTCCGCATCCTGATGGGCGGCCGGATCGCGCTCGCGGTGGGCGCGTGTGCCACGCTGGTCTCGCTCACCATCGGCGTGACGTGGGGCGCGGTCGCCGGCTACTTCGGAGGCAAGCTCGACGCCGTGATGATGCGCATCGTCGAGATCATCTACTCGTTTCCGTTCGTCGTCTTCGTGATCCTGCTGCTGGTGTTCACGGACAACATCGCGAAGGAGCACAACTTCGGCCCGACCTGGAACATCATGGTGCTGTTCGCCGCGATCGGCGCGGTGGAATGGCTCACCATGGCGCGCATCGTGCGCGGCCAGATCATGGCGCTGCGCCGGCAGGAGTTCATCGAGGCGGCCTACACGCTCGGCTTTCGCCGCGGGCGCATCATCTTCCGGCATATGCTGCCCAATGTGCTCGGCCCGATCATCGTCTACACGACGCTGACGATCCCGGCGGTGATGCTGCTGGAGGCGTTCCTGAGTTTTCTCGGCCTCGGCGTGCAGGCGCCCATGAGCTCGTGGGGCACGCTGATCAAGGAGGGCGCCGACCAGATGGAAGAGTACCCGTGGCAGTTGATCTTTCCCGGCGCGATCTTCTCGCTCACGCAATTCTCGTTGAATTTCCTGGGCGACGGCCTGCGGGACGCCTTCGACGTGCGCGCGGCGAAGGACTGAAGGCCGCGAAGCCGCCATGTCCATTTTTCGTCCGTATCTCAAATACCTCCGGCCGGTTCGCGGCACCTTTTACTGGGGCCTCTTCTTCGGCGTGATCGCCGGCGTTGCCAGCGGCGCGAGCATGCCGCTGATCGTAAAGAAGATTTTCGCGGCGCTCCTGAGCGACCGCACCGTCGAACTGAGCACCTGGCAGCTGGTCGGCTATGCCGCGTTGCTGCCTGCGGTTTTCGTGGTACGCGGCATCAGCAACATGCTCAACACCTATCTGGTCAGCCTGTGCGGCGTGCGCGTGCTGGAACAGCTCCGGATGGAATACTTCGACAAGCTGCAGATGCTGCCGCTGCGTTTCTTCCAGCGTCATCCCAGCGGCGACCTGATCTCGCGCGGTATGTCCGACACGAACCAGTTGCAGGTCGTGCTGACGAAGGTCGCCAACGACGGCATCACGCAGCCGGTGACGTTGCTGTCGGCGCTCGGCTTCCTCGTGTGGCTTGCCTGGCACCAGCACGACGTCGTGTTCCTGCTGCTCTCGTTCGGCCTGATTCCGCTGTGCATCTTTCCGATTCGCGGCGTCGGCAAGAACCTGCTCCGGCGCGCGCGCCAGATGCAGGCGCAAATGGGCGACGTGCAGAGTCACTTCAACGAAAACCTCGGCGCCGTGCGCGAAGTGCGGGCGTTCGGCCTCGAGCAGCGGGAATCGGAACGCTTTGCCGTCAGGTCGCGCAGCCTGTTCCGGTTTCAGATGAAGGTGATCAAGTACGCGGCGACCCTGTCGCCGATGATCGAGATCATCGCGGCGACCGGCATCGCGGTTTCGTTCGTCTACGCCTACCGGGCGGGCATCACGTCGGACACGTTTCTGGCGCTCGCGGCCGCACTCTACATGGCCTACGAGCCGATCAAGAAAATGGGCCTCGTGAACAACGAACTGCGCAAGGGCCAGAGTTCGCTCGAGCGGCTCGAGGAGGTGTTGCATGCCCCGGTCGAGATCACGGATCCCGCGACCCCGACGCCGGTCACGCGCCTGCAGGGCGAGATCGCCTTTGCTTCCGTTTCCTTCGAATACGGACCGCACGCCCCGGCGTTGCGCGAGGTCACGGTCGTGATTCCCGCCGGCACCGTATGCGCCCTGGTGGGCCCAAGCGGTGCCGGGAAGTCGACCTTCGCAAATCTGGTGCCGCGTTTCTACGACGCCACGAGCGGCACGGTGGCCCTCGATCGGATCTCGGCGCGCGACATGCGCCTGGCCGATCTGCGGCGCAACATCGCCCTCGTGTCACAGGACCCGATCCTCTTCAACGACTCGATCCGCCACAACATCCTGCTGGGCCGGCCGGAAGCCACGCCCGAGGAGGTCGAGGCCGCCGCGCGCGACGCGCAGGCGCACGACTTCATTCGTGGTCTGGCCAACGGCTACGACACGCCGGCGGGCGAACGCGGAGGTTCCCTCTCGGGCGGCCAGCGCCAGCGGATCGCACTCGCGCGCGCGTTCCTGCGCAACGCGCCGATCCTGATTCTCGACGAAGCGAACTCGGCCCTCGACTCCGAAACCGAGGCGGCGGTCCAGCAGGCCTTGCGCAAGCTCGTCGTTGGCAAAACGGTCCTGATCATCGCGCATCGCTTCAGCACGATTCGCGACGCTTCGATGATTCTCGTATTCGACCAGGGCCGCATCGTCGCGCAGGGCGACCACGCCTCGCTCTACACGGGCAACCCGCTTTACCGCGCGCTCTACGACACGCAGCAGGGCAGCGGATAGGGAGGCGCATGGCCGCTGAACCGTACGCCTGACACCGGGCACTTGATACGTGGCCCTGGGTCCTTCCGCGCCATGGCGCGGCCTGACGACCGGGCCGACAGTTAACATCGGCGTTGGGGCTGCACGGTCCTCACCACCGCCAACCCGCGCCCAATGTCACCTGCCGGCCCGGCGCCGGCACCGCCGGAAGCTCCTGAAAATCGCTCTTCCAGAGATTGTCGACCACGAGGGACACCTCCAGGCCCGCGGGGTCCGGCGCCCGCCAGTACAAACCGAGCGAGCTCAGCACCGCGGAATCCCCGCCCACCGTGCGCAGCAGATTCGGCTCCTGTACGCGGTATTCGTTGTCGGAACGCAGCTCGAAGCCGCGGCCCAGACGCGCGATCACAGCCAGCGTGAAGCGATGTTTCGGGAAGTTGAGGGCGTAGAAACTGGCATCGACCGGGGCGTCTCCGTAGTCCGCGTTCTTCTCGAGCCAGGTATAACCGGCGACGACGTCGAAGGCGCCCCACGTGCGCGATCCGACGATTTCGAAACCGGTGTTGTCGATCCGGACCTCGCGCGCCGTGCGCGCATTTGGTGCGGCCGCCGTGAAGGTCCAGTCGACCAGGGGATCGTCACGACGACGAAAGACAGCGGCATGCACGCTCCAGGAGCCGCCCCGCAGTTGGAAGCCGGTTTCAAGATTGCGGGATTCTTCCCGGCCCAACGCAGGATCGCCCCGGAAAAGTCCGGCACCTGGTGCGGAATACAACGCGGTGTAACCCGGCACCCGCGAGGTCTCGCTGTATTGCGCGTACCAGCGCGGATGCACGCCAGCCATCGCGCGCGGCGGCGCCCATGCAAGCTCGAGCAACGGCGAGACCGCGGACGGATCCTTGTTGGTGTCGTCGTAGGTGAAGCCCACGCGCGTGCTCCAGGGAGCCGCGGCATCTTCCGCGCCGCCGGCGCCCCAGCGACGCGAGGCGATGGCACCGAGTTTCCAGGTGGCGCGATGGTGCGCGCCCAAGGACGTGGAGTGGATCTGATCGGCCGCCGCCTCTGCCCGCGTCTCGATGCGCCAGTCGCCGATCGGCGCCTCGATGCGTGCGTACGCACCGCCCACCTGCGTTTCGTGCAGGTAGGGATTGAAAATGCCGGGCCGGAATCGATCAAACTCGTAGTCGTCGCGGTTGCGGCGGAAGAGCGCACCGGTTTCCCAACTCAGCTCGGCGGATTCGTGGGTGTGCGTCACCATGACCAGCGTGGTGTGAAGGTCCTCCGTTTCCGCGACCCCGAACGGCGTGTAGAGATTGGGCCAGCCGAAGAACTTGGATTGATAACCGGCAAACAGCGTCGTGCGCCCGGCGGCCGAATCGGCCTGCACCCGACCCGAGGCCCGAAAGAACCTGTGGTCACCATTCATGCGGGTGCCGTTCGCGGAGGAATAGTCCACCTCCGCCTCCGCGGCCACTCGCGGGGACCTCGGGCCGTCTCCGGACCGCAGCACGCGGGCACTGCGGAGCGACGCCCGATAGAGCGAACCACTGCCCCACCCTGCCTGCACACTGCTTTCGTCGTGGATGTCACGCCAGTCGTACCGAACCGTGCCCGCGGTGGCGTTCATGCCGGAAAACGCATGATCGAGCCCGGTGAGAATCTCGGGCGTGCGCAACATCTCGGGTGAGATTGGCAGCTCGGTCGCATAGTGACCGGTCTGCGGATCGAAGATGGTCATGCCTGCCACCTGCACCGCGGTGCCTTCGAATATCCCGCCGCGGATTGTGACGTCTCCTTGCGCTTCGGCAAAGTTGCGGGTCTGCACATCGACGCGTGGTTCAAACCGCAGGTCAGAGACCGGCGCAGCATAGGTCGCAGCCGGCATGTCGTTCGCCACCCGCGTGTCTTCGAGCACAAACGCCGGGAGCTTTACGACATCGTCGTTCGAATGTGCTTCGGCGCTCGCCGGCGTGTCGCCGATGATCGCTTGTCCAAACGACGAGGAGCCGATGCCGAGCCCGAAGCCCAGGATGACGGCCGCCTGCAGACCTCTGTAGATGGTCGGTCGGCGCAACAGTCGGCGAAGCGTGGCGAAAGACATGCGCGCCCACCGTGCCGATTTTGATCGAGGCGTCGATACGAAATAGTAAGGCCGACAAAATCCGCGGTTAACGCAACCAGGGAAGCGGCGTCATCGGTGGAGTAACCCTCCCGGAAAACTGCCCAGGGATAAGGTGAGGAGGTAAACGGGCGTGCAACAGCTCGTGCTTGGGAGTTTCGCTCCGCGTGGATACAAGTCCCGGCCCTGCAATGACGGTGACTGCGAGATCCGGAGCACTCCGGCCAGAGCCCACGCTGGTTAGACGCTTGCGGAGGCGTTTGCGCCTATGACGCAAAACCGGCGTCGACATGCGAATCATCATCGTCGGCGCAGGTGAGGTCGGGGCCTACCTGGCCGAGACGTTGAGCCGCCACGACCACGACGTGACGGTGCTTGAACAGAGTGAGTCGGTCGCCGCAGGCACTCGGCGAACACACGGACGTGCGCGTGTTGCGGGAGAGCGGCAGCTCCGCTCTGGCCTTCCAGCGGGCCGGCATCGAGAACTGTGATTTCTTTCTGGCGCTCGACGAGCAACGACGAGACCAACCTGGTTTCCTCGTCCATCGCCCGGGCCCTCGGCGCCCGGACGACGTTTGCCCGGGTGCACGACGGCACCTACCGGGACAGCTCGGTGATCAACTATCAGGAGCACTTCGGGATCGATCTGCTCTTCAATCCCGAACGGCTCGCGGCCGTCGAAATCGCGAAACACATTCGCAACCCCGACCGGGTGGCGGTGGAGGATTTCGCACGCGGCCAGGTCGAAGTCCAGTTGCTGCAGATCAGTGTCGGCGCGCGGGTCGTGGGCAAGTCACTCGCTGAATTGAAACTGAACCCGCGGATGCGCGTTGCGTCTCGTCAAGCGCGGTGACGAGTCGATGGTCGCGTCCGCCGGCCTCAAGCTGCACGCGGGCGACCTCGTGACCGTCTGCGGCCCGCCGGAGGCCCTTTACGACGTGCGTCCGGATTTCGAACCGTCCACGAGCGCGACGCGCAATCAGCGGGTCGTGATCATGGGCGGCGGGGAAATGGGTGTGTCGCTCGTGCGCCTGCTCGGCAGCCCGCGCTTCCGGATTGCGGGTGATCGAACCCGATCGCAACCACTGCCTAGGTCCTCGCAGAAAGATTCCCGCAGATCACCGTCATCCACGGCCAGGGCACTTCACTGCGCCTGCTCGAGGAGGAGAACGTCGGCGAGGCCGATTTCTTTGTCGCCTGCACCCGGGACGACGAGGAGAACATCATGGCCTGCCTGCAGGCGCGCAAGCTCGGCGCCCGCAAGCTGTTTCTCGCCATCAACCGGGCCGACTACAACGGAGGTCATCCAGACCTCGCGCGCCACGCTGGGCATCGATGTCGCCGTGTCTCCCCGTCTGGCCACCGCCGACCGAAGTGCTCCGTTACGTCAGCGCGGAGAAATACGTCGAGCTCGCCACGCTGCCCGGCGGCGTGGGTCGCGTGATCGAACTCAAGATCGCCGAGGGCAGCGCCTGCGACGGGCGTCACCTGCGCGACGTCAAATGGCCGGTCGGTTCCGTGGTGCTGGCGCTGCAACACAAGGGCGAGGCCCGGACGTCCGGGCCCGGACGACGTCATGCACGCCGGCGATCGCATCGCATGCCTGCTGCAGCCACAATTGCTCAACGATATCGTGCGCCTGGCGACGCGCGCCTGAACGCCGGCCGTCCATGAACTACGGCATCGTTTCCCGTCTGCTGGGAGCTATCGTGCTCGCACTGGCGCTGGCGTTCCTGGTTTGTTTTGGCGTCGGCTTCTTTCCCTCGAACCACCCGGGCGAGGTGGCGGCCCGCGAACAGATGTTGGTCTGCACCGGCATCGCCGTGGCCCTGGCGGGCGGGTTCGATCTGGCTCGGTCGGAGAGCGAGCGACCCGCGTGTTCCCGCAAGGAGGCCCTCACAGTCATCGGCGTCGGGTGGCTGTTGGCGAGTGTCGTCGGGCGCCCTGCCGTATGTACTGATCGACGAACGGATGAGACCTGGTCGCCGGCTTCTTCGAGGCGGCTTCCGGACTCACGACGACCGGAGCCTCCACGTTTTCCAGCGTCGAAGATCTGCCGCGGTGCCTGCTGTTCTGGCGCGCGCTCAGCCAATGGATCGGCGGGATGGGCGTGGTGGTGTTCTTTGTCGCGATCCTCGGTGCCCTCGGGGTCGGGTGCCAGGATCCTTTACTCGAACGAAGCGTCGGGCTCGACGGCTGACTTCGATGAACCGCGGGTGCAGTCCGCCGTGATCAATCTGTGGCTGGTTTATCTGGGGCTGTCGGCGCTGTGCACGGCGGTGTACATGGCTCGGCGGCATGTCGACCTACGACGCGCTGTGCCACATGTTCACCACGCTTTCGACGGGCGGATTCAGCACGCGCAATATCTCGTTCATGGCCTTCCACAGCCCGTTCCTCGAATGGGCGTCCATCGTGTTCATGATACTCGGCGGCAGCAGTTTTGTGCGTCCTCGTGCGGGCCTGCGCGCGGGGCGGTTCCGGCATGTTGCGGGAGAACACAGAGCTGCATGCCTACCTGCTGTTGCTCGTGGTCGAGCAGCCTGGCGATTGCCCCCTTCCTGGTGAAGGGAGGCGATTTCGCCGCGTGGCATGATGCGGTGCGCGCCGCCGCCTTTCAGGTGACGTCGATCATGACGACGACCGGGTTCGCGTCCGCGGATTTCAACCTGTGGCCGGCGTTTCCCAAACTGGTGTTGCTCGTCCTGATGGTCGTCGGCGGTTGTTCCGCCTCGACGGCGGGCGGAGTGAAAGTCGCCCGCATCGTGCTGGCGTGGCGGGTCGTCGCGCGCAGCATCGAGACGGAGTTTCGCCCCCAGGTGGTCCGCCACATCCGGATGAACGGCAAGGACCATGGATGAAGCGGTCGTGCTCGAGGTCCTGGTCTTTTTGGTCGCCGTGGGCGTGCTCTGTCTGTTCGCCGTGCCCCTGGTGGCGGTGTTCGAGCCGAGGACTGGCCTTACAGGCGGCGCTGAGTGCCGTCTTTGCGTGCCTGTTCAATGTCGGCCCCGGTTTCGGCGACATCGGTCCCCTCAGCAGCTATACCTTGCTGCACGACTACACCAAGGGCGTGCTGGCGGTCCTGATGATCATGGGACGGCTCGAACTCTACGCGATCCTCGTGCTGTTCTCACCCGCGCTCTGGCGTAAGGCGGTGTGAGGAAGCACGGTTGCCCAATCCGGACCCGGCCGGGGGCCAAACGCGCCTACGCGTCGCCGTCGTTGCCGATCGCCTCGACCGGGCAACCCTCGAGCGCCTCCATGCACAATGCCGTGTCCTCGGGCGTGGCGGGTTGCCGGTGGACGAAGGAGTAGCCACCGTCCTCGCTGCGCTTGAAAAAAGCGGGAGCGGTCTCGCGGCACAAATCACAGTCGATGCACTGTTCATCGACAAAAAACTTCCCGGCAACGTTCTCGGGTTTCTTTTGCGTTCGGTCGGCCATGGCGTCTGCGCGACCATGGGCAAACCGGCTCCGGAGTGTCAAGAGGCGCAGGGGAGCGCCACCCCGTTGCGCCGCGCGTTCACGAAGGCGTTGAACAGGGGAGCGCAGAGGCAACAGAGCACGGCAGTCGGATGTAGCAGCCGACGTCGGGAGGCTGTTTCCTGACGAATCGCAAACGCGAGCCACGCAATTCCCTAAAAAAATGGTGCCCGTAGCCGCGTTGGAGTCTTGCGACAACGTGGCAGCGGACGTTGACGGCCACGTGGTCGCAAGACTCCAACGCGGCTACGTGATTCCGTTCCTCTGACGCTGTTAAGGTCTTGTGGACTCCGACTGAATGTTCCTCCGGTGAACGCTGCCGGAGGTTCAGAGGCGACGCACCAGAGCGGTCGCGACGCCCTGAATCACGAGCTCGGTGACGGGATGCATCGAGGGAAACGCCTGGTTCTCGGAACGCAAAAACGGCGCGCCGTCCCGCGGACGAATGAAACGTTTCAATGTGCTCTGCCCGTCGATCAGGGCGACCACGATCTCACCGTCACGCGGTGGCCGCGATTCAACCACGACCGTGTCCCCATCGTTGATGCCGGCGTCGATCATGCTCTCGCCCCGCACCCGCAGGGCGAACGGCTGCCGCGTTCCGTTTCGAGCGCCCGTTCGTGCGTCCACGCGCACGCGGTCCAACTCCAGCACGGGCTCCACACTGACGGGGAATCCCGCCGCGATGGTCCCATAGACCGGGACGTCGACCACCGAATCGCCTTCCGGAGCCCGGGACTCGGCTGGATTGACCACGGCGCGATACGCTCGCGCCTGACCCGGGGCCCGCACGATCGCCCCTTTCGTTTCGAGCGCGCGAAGATGGCCGACGACCGCGTTCGTGCTCTTGAATTTGAACCGCGCCTGGATCTCCCGGACGCTGGGCCAGAAGCCCTCCCGCTGGTGGTGCTTGCGAATGAAACTTAGGACTTCGGTTTGGCGTTTAGTGAGCTCCATGATGGGCTTAACAATGAGACTGAACACCGGTTCATCGTCAAGCTTCAGGATGGGAAGCCAGGATGGTCTTGATTACGGAGATTGTCCGCTCGGTGGCACCGCGATTATCTTCGATCCAGCTCCGAGCCGCGGCCGACATGGTAGGTCGACCGGCGGGCTCCCGCAGCAACCGAAGACCCTCGCGGCGGAGTTCGCTCGCGGTGGACACGCGGATCGCGGCATCTGCCGCGACGATGCCATCGGCGAGTTCGCGAAAGTTCGCCATGCCGCGGGCCGAACAACACCGGCTTCTCCAACACCGCCGCCTCGATCGGCGTCTGGCCGCCCATATGCGGCGCCAGACTGCGTCCAACAAAGACAAGGTCCGCCACCTGCAGGAACTGCTGGAGTTCGCCCGTGGTATCCACAACCGCAACGTCAACCTCACCGCCGGCCACCCCGGTGGACCGGAAGTGATGGGTGAATTCCGTCGATGCCAGCAGCGCCGCGATTTCGGGGCGCCGTTCCACATGGCGCGGCACGAGCAGCAATCGGACATCCAGGCCCGCGGCTCGCGCCTCGCGCAGCAGATCCACCAGCACCGCCTCCTCACCCGGCCAGGTCGAGGCGCCCAGAAGGACCAGCCCCTCACCCAGGCCGACCGCACGGCGCAACTCGCATCGGCGCTCGTCGGACAGACGTGGCAGGGCAACATCGAGCTTGATGTTGCCGGTTATCTCGACGCGGTCCGCCGCGAAGCCGAGTTCGATGAACCGCCGGGCGTCCGTCGCGGTTCCCGCGAGGATTCGCGAGATGCCCCGCCAGCACGGCAGCGTCAGCCAGCGCAGCCGACGAGCGCGGCGAAAACCACGCTCGGAAAGCCGGGCGTTGACGCAGACCACGGGCACACCGCGGCGAAACGCCTGATGGAGATGTTCGGGCCAGCGTTCACCTTCCGCGAGGATGACAAGGTCCGGTGCCACCGCCCGCCACGCCCGCGCACTCCACGGCCAGAAATCGACGGGAAAGAACGCCAGCCCCACCACCGCATCGCGCAACCGCTCCTTCGCCAGGGCAAGACCCGTGGTCGTGGTGGTGGTTAGAAAAACCTCCGCCCCGGTTTCGTGCCGCAGTGCCTCGACGAGCGGAATCACTGCGAGCAGTTCGCCAACGCTCACGGCCTGCAACCAGATGCGCGGCGTTCCCGGCCGCTTCGGGGGCAATCGGTTCGAATCGCCCGCACCGATTGCGCATGCCCTGCCGCCAATCCCCCCGACCGCGCGTCCGCCACAAGAACCAGGGCAGCACGACCACCAGGGCGGGCAGGAAAAGCAGCCGGTAGAGGAAGATCACGGCGAGGCAAGCAAAGGCGAGGCGAGGAGGGCCCGAGTGTTTCGAGGAGTTGAGCACGAAACACACGAAACACACGAAAAACAGACATGAGCGTCTCAGTCCAATCGATGGTGCCAAAGTTCACGGCGACGATCTCCACTGGTCCAGCAAGGTTCCCGTGCCGATTCCACGACGAGAGCCTACGTCGGTCGCAAGGTAGAGATCGGACGCCAGTTCCATCGCCGATCCATATGCGATCTGAATGAACTGCCGGAAGTCCCGGTCGGAATTGCGACCGGCACCTTCCGCAATGTTTGCACCGACGGAACGCGATGAGCGCCGCATCTGACTGCAGGCCGAATAGTTTGTAACATTCGTAGGATAGATGAGGTCCTTATGATTTAGTGTGTTTGGTTGTTCGTGGGCAATTTTCCAGCCATCCAGGGCGCTGGAATCGAAAACGGATCGTTTCGGATGGTATCGTCAGTCACATCTGCACCACGGCCGCACGCACCAACGCCAATTCTGGCGCTCCGCCCTCCGCTCCTCACTTCCCCAGCAACCACGCGAAGATCAGCGGGGCGACGATCGTGGCGTCGGATTCGATGATGAAGCTCGGGGTGTCGACGCCAAGCTTGCCCCACGTGATCTTCTCGTTCGGCACCGCTCCGGAATAGCTGCCGTAGCTCGTGGTCGAATCGCTGATCTGCGCGAAATATCCCCACAACGGCACGTTCTCCCGCCCGAGGTCCTGCTCCAGCATCGGCACGACGCAGATGGGAAAGTCGCCGGCAATGCCGCCGCCGATCTGAAAGAAGCCGACGGAGCCCGTGCGGTCGCGGCCCCGCGGATGCAGCCGCCGCGCGTTGGCGGAATACCACGCCGCCAGGTCCATCATGTACTCGACGCCGGTGCGCACGGTGTGCGCGTGCTTGAGCCGGCCTTCGATGCAGTGCGCGGTGAACATGTTGCCGAGGGTGGAGTCCTCCCACCCGGGCACCCACATCGGCAGGTTCTTCTCGCAGGCCGCGAGCATCCACGAATGCCTGGGATCGACCTGGTAGCTGCGCTCCAGTCGCCGGGAGCGCAGGACCTGAAACAGGAATTCGTGGGGAAAGAAACGGCGGCCCGCGCGGTCCGCCTTGAGCCATTCCTCGAAAACCGTGGTTTCAATTCGCCGCATCGCCTCCGCTTCCGGAATACAGGTGTCGGTCACGCGATTCATGTGCTGCTCAAGCAACGCCTGCTCATCCTCCGGCGTGAGGTCGCGGTACTTCGGCACCCGTTCGTAGGACCCGTGCGCAACGAGGTTGAAGACGTCCTCCTCGAGGTTCGCGCCGGTGCAGACGATCGCCTGCACCTTGTCCCGCCGGATCATTTCCGCGAGCGAGATCCCGAGTTCGGCGGTCGACATCGCGCCGGCGAGCGTGACGAGCATGTGACCGCCCTGATCGAGGTGGGCCTCGTAGGCTTTGGCCGCATCCAGCAACGTCGCGGCGTTGAAGTGACGGAAATGATGCTCGAGGAAACGGGAAACGGGGCCGCGCTTCCTGTCGGCCACCGCTGCGTCGGGCGACCGGGAGGATTTCTTCGTCAAGCGCACGGCGAAATAGTGCGGGAAAGCGCAGGCTGGCCAACCCCTTTCTTGATCGCCCGGGCACAAACTGTCGGAGGTCCGGGGACGGAAGGTCAGAGGTCGGAAAGTCGGAAGGGCGGAAAGTCGGAAGGTCGTCAGAGGTCCGCTGGCGCGGAGAAGCTCCATCGGCTGCAATTGAAGAACGCGAGACAGGGAAGAACGCGAGAACGTGAGAATTCTTCTATTTCGCCCCGTAGCTGCGTTGGAGTGCAACGACAACGTGGCCTGGTTTTTCCTCGGACTGCGAGATTTCCAAGGCTGAATGCCGTCAGAAGAAATCTACTGGGGAAAAACACCACCCATCACGCTGGCCCATTCGACAAGCTCCGGGTAAACGCGTGGTCCCCGGCCTCGGGGCGGGATCCGTTTTAGCGGGCGAAGCCCTCACTTCAGTTCCCTCCTTCAGGAGGGGGATCGTGCGCCAGCATGGTGGAAGGTGTTCCGCGTTCCAGGCATGGGCTTTGGCCAAAGCGTCGCGAAACGCCGCACGCCAGGACCTGGCGGCGTTCTGACCGACCTCGAAGGGCACGAGTACGTCCGGGAGTGTTGCGCTCCGCGCCGCTTTCGAACCGCGATCGCGATCCGCCTGCGCCTGACTTCCGACCTCTGACCTCCGAGCTCTGTCCCTCAGCGGCGATTACGATCCACGGAGCCGCCCGGCGTCACGATCGTCGGATTCTGGAAGAGCGAATTTGGCGACACGCCGCGCACGTCCTGCTTCTTCAGCGAGCCACCCGGGCTGACGAGATTCGCGGTGACGAACACGAGAAGGTTGCGCTTCTGATTGCTCTCGCCTTCCGAGCGGAAGAGCCGGCCGAGCAGCGGCACGTCGCCGAGCACCGGCACCTTGTCGTGGACGCGCTTCACCTCTTCGCGCGTGAGGCCGCCCATGACGACCGTGGCGCCATCCCAGATCGTGACCTTGGTCTTCACTTCCCGCACGGAGAAGATCGGCTGAAAGAAACCGGAAGGCACGTTGACGGTCGTACCGCCGGAGATCGCAACACTCTGTCCACCGTATTCGACAAAGCCATCGAACTCGGTGACCTTCGGATTCAGGTCGAGCGAAATGCTGTAGTCGTCCTCTTCCACCGTGGGAGTGACCGTCAATTCGACGCCAACATTGCGGGTCGTGAAATCCTGCGGTGTGCCCGCGGTGATGGTGACGCCGGCACTGCCGCCCGTGAGGCTGCTGCCGCCGGACTGGCCCACCTGCGATTCCGTGTCGCCGTAAGATTGGGGATAGCGGAATTCCTGCGCCACCGTGATCTTCGCCGGCTCACCTGAAATGACCGTTACTTTGGGCGCACTGAGCAGGTCGGTGCCACTTTTCCGTGCCAGCGCGCGGATCGTCGCGTTGACGTCCATATTGCCAATCGATCCGGTAATCATGCCCAAAACACTCGCGCCCCGGCCGAGGTCGACCGAACGCGGCAGCGTCGCGGGGGTGTTCGGAATCGAGATCGGCGTCGGCGAGCGTTACCGCCGCCTTCGGGTGGGGAGAATAACGATACTACCATCGTTGTTCCTAATCGACGGCGAAAAGGCATCCGAAACGGTCCGATTTGCGCTTTGATATTTGTCGCCATAGATAGTGGCACCATCGGATCCCACTCCGATCGGCTGCCCGACGAACCAGTCGATCCCCGCTTCCTCGAGCACGCCTTCATCAACGTCGATGAACTTGGATTCGATCTCGACCTGGCGGACGTTGTTGTAGCGGTTCAGAATGTTCCGGATGCGCGAGAGGCTGCGCGAGGTGTGGGTGACAATCAATTCCGAGCCGTCATAGACCAGGCTCGCGCCGGGGGTGGCGTCGAAGTTCACGCCGGCCTGCTGCAGGAACGTGCGGATGCCCTCGGTCTCTCCACCGCCGGAGCCGGCGGCGGCTCCGCCCGCGGATTGGGCGAAGGGATCGTTGCTGGCCGACTTGGCGTTCGGAGCCGCGCCGGTGGCACCGAGCATGCGGATGACGGTCGCGCGGGAGATCGGGAAGAAATCAGTCTCGAGGTTGGTCACTTCGCCGCCGGGTCGGATCACGACCGCGTCGAGCTGCACCTCGTACTGGAATCCGACGGAGTCGGTGATGAAGTCGAGCACGCGGCGCAGCGTGAGGTTGCGCAGCGTGATGTTCACCATCGGATTCTGCCGGTTGGGATCGATGAGCACGATGTTCACGCCCTTGGGCTCGGAGCCGGTCGCATCGTATTCCTCGGAGATGCTGCTCAACGTGCTGACGACGCTGCTGAGCGCGACACCACTGAAGTTCACATTGGGAATCGTGATGTGATTGAGCTTGTCCATCAGCGGCGTGGCTTCCTTCGGGCCGGTGTTCTCGACCACCCGCTCCTGGAACACCTGCGGGCGCTGCCAGGCGCGCGAGGCTTCCTCGAGCATCTGCTCACGCGTCTTTTCGCGGTCGAGCCAGCCCGAGCCGCGGCGCATCTCCGCGATGCGGCGCAGGAAGTTTTTCGCCTCGTCGTTGTTGGCATCGCGCGCCTCGACCTCCTTGAACGTGGCCTCGGCCCCGTTGATGTCGCCCGCGAACAACTGGGCGCGGCCGCGCTCGATCAGTTCGCTGGTGACCTTCGTTTCGAAGGCATAGGACGGCGTGATGCCCTGATCGGCCGGTTCGTCGACGGCCCGGGTCTGCGGCGCGCCCACGAGCTTGGCCCGCTCGGCGCGGAGTTCCCCCAGCAGGTTCGTGTTGAGCGCGTTTTCCGGCTGAAGCAGGTCGATGGCGTAGTCGTAGCTGGAAACGGCCGCCGTGTTTTCGCCGCGGGAAGCCTGCGCGCGGGCGAGACGCTGGATCTCCTTCGCACGTGCGATCGCGTCGTTCACCCGCTGGGTTTCCTGCTCGATCACGGTCCGCGTGTCTCCGGGACTCGGTTCAGCGGCGGGCGCGGGGGCCGCGGCGGCGACCCGGACGGGTTCGTGGCGCGGCGCCTGTGGGGCGGCGGCGACCGGCGTGGGTGCCGGGCCCGGCGGCGCCGCGCGTGCCGGAGCCGAAGTGCGAGCAGCCGGTGCGCCGGCCTGGGCGGCCACGGCGGTGGCGAGCTCGGATTTGAGGCGGAGGATGTTTGGATCCGACGGCGACAGTTCCAGCAGCTGCTGCACGAGCTGCTGCGCGGTCGCGTAATCCCCGGCATCGCGGGCGCGCAGTGCGTCCGCCATCAGCCGGATCTTGGCGTCGGTGTTGCTCTGCGCACCCAGCCTGCCCTCGAACAGGGCGGGCTGGGCGACGAGCAGGGCGGCCACGGCAAGCAGGAGCAGTTTCGGGGAGGGGCACAGGTGCATGATCATTGGGTAGGCAGTCGAGGATGATCGACCAGAGGCAGGCGGCGGCTATTCGAAAACAACGAAACGCGCGGGGAGTCGATGGAATTGTCTCGTTCGTCGGACATCGACGACGGGGCGGGATTCGCTCTGGAACCATCGGAAGCGACCGGGAAAAGCGTCCGGTTTTCGCCGACGAGGTTGCGCGGGTCGCGCCGCGAAACCACCGCCTGGGCGGGGTGCAGCGACAACTGCACCACGAGGTACTCATAGCCATTGACGGTGATCTTCATGCCCTCGCGCAGCACGTGCTCCTCGGGCGGATAGACGCGCGTCCGCAGGACGCACTGCAGGTGCGGCAACATCAGGCGCTCGTGCGTGGTGAGCGTGACTTCGCGCCCGGTGCGGCCGTCGAGGACGGTGGCAAAGCCCACCGTCTCCACGACGGGCATACTGTCGCTGCTGTTCGTGGTCACGCGCCGCACGTCGAACGAGCGCAGGGTGAAGTCGCCCTTCGCCTCCCCGTAATTGGCGCCGGGCCGCGCGAGCACCACCTCGCCCGTGTCGACGATCTGGATGTGCGCGATGTAATCGGCGTCGTTGCCGGCATAGCCGACCAGCTGGATCCGGTAGGGCTCCTGTCGCACGCGGACGAGCTCGACCTCGAACGGCGCCTCAGTGGTGTCCACCACCGGCAGCTTCATTTCGGGACGGGTGACCGTGAATTCCCGGGTCTGGGGATTGAAATAGATCACGGGCGGGGTGAACGCGTCATAGACCCAGCGGCGCGGCGCGGATTGCGCGGGCGGCTCGGGCCAGAACACCGGAGGGATGGTCGGCATCGGCACGGGCTGCGGCTCGTAGCGCGCGGACGAAATGCCGCCGGCCGCGTTGAGCCCGGCGATGTCCTCGATGTGCCGCAGGCGCATGGCCGCCCAGAGGGCCGATGCCAAGAAGAGCAGCACGCAGGCCACAAGCCCGATCTTGTCGGCATGGTGGAGCAATCTTCTCATGGCGAGGCGGCGGCGACGGCGGCGTTGTTCGGGGCCCGGATCTTGACCTCGAAAAGTTCGACGGTGACGGTGAACACCGACGCGTTTTCGGCGACGATCGGAACGGCGGCGCTGTTGACCGCCGGGGCGGCGGTGGAGGCCGCGGCAGGGCCGAACGGATTGCGCGGCGGGGCGGGCGAACGGGCATTTTGATTGGGCGCGGATCGATCGGGCGCCGGGTTACCCTCGACCACTTCCACGGATCGCACGACGAGCGGTATCTCCGGGGCGGCCAGGGCATTCATGAAACCGCGCAACGCGGCGGTCTGGCCGGAAAAGCTGACGCGAAATGCCATCGTGTCGACATACCCGGGGGTGCGCGCGCTCACCTGCGGATCGATGACGAAGATCTCGCCGGGGGCGGCCCGTCCAGCCGTGTTGGTGTTGCCGGGAGCCGGGCGCGCCGCCGCCGGCGCCGGTGAAGCCGGCGTTGCGGCCGCGCCCGGCGTGACCGGCGTGACCGGCGAGGGTTCCTCCCGTTGCACGCCGAGCAGGGCGGCGGGGCGGGCGGCAAAGAGTTTGCCGAGCAGGTACTCGATGATGCGGTGCTGGCGATACACGTTGCGGATGTAGGGTGCATCCGGCCCCTCGAACGTGTAGGCGGAGAAGCCGAATCGTTCGTCGGGCTTGATCTCGACGTTGGCCTTGCGCGCCTCGGCCGTCATCCGGTCGACAAACTGCGAAATCTCGAACCACGCATCCGACGAGGTCGGCGGCTCACTCTTGAAGAAATCAAGGTCATCGGGCCCGCTGACATTGAGCACCCGCAACATGGTGGAAAGGACATCCGCGTTTTGGGCGAAGTCCGCCCGGGCCAGCCGCAGGTTCTGCTCGTCGGGCGCGGGCTTCTGCCGCTGCAGGCTTTCGATCTCGTCGATCCGCTCCCGGACGTCGTTCCGGGCCGTCGCCAGCTCCGGCCGCAGCACGAACTGCAGGTAAAGCGCCTCGAGGGCGATGACCACGACGAGGACCGTCATGATCGAGGCGAACAGGGGGTGGTGTTTGAGGAAGTTCACGACACGAGCGCGGGCTCAGAGGGGACGGTCGGGATTGACCACCAGAACAAAGTCGAACTTGAGCACCCCGGGTTGCGAGTTGTCGAAACGCTCGTTTTCCAGACGCACGATGAACTGCGATTCGGTGAAGCTGTTGAGCAGCGTCTTCACGCGTTGCTGCGATTCGAAGCTGACCCGCGACAATGGGTTGTCCTTGTCGAGCAGGCGTCCGGTGAGGCGCAGGCGCAGGGATGATGCGTTGGGATCGGCCGCGGCCGGCTGCTTGATCTCCTGGCCGAAGAATCGCTGCCCAATGCCCTTCACCGTGCCCTGCGGACGCAGGACTTCCAGACTGTCGAGCCAGACGTCCTCGATCTTGACGAGACGTTCCTGCAGGTCGCGGAACAGCGAGATCCAGTTGGACTTCGTTTCGACGAGTCCCTTGATGCCGTCGATCTCCTGGTGGATCTTGTCGGCGTCCGCGCGCGCCTGCCGGATCTTCGCGCTGAAGCTCCGCAGCGGCAGGGCCTGGTTGTCCAGTGAGAACGCCTTCTCGCGGTAGGCGTCACGCGTCACCCAGACCACCATCATGGGCACGACCAGGGCTCCGATCAACACCGCCGCCGCGGTCACGATAAACGGTTCCCGCCGTCGGAAGGCCCGGGCCCGCAGGACGGACACGGGCAGCAGGTTGAATTGCGCGAGACCACGCTGGTACAGGCGCAAGGCGGCGCCGACCGTCTCGCCCACCATGTGCGCATCGGCCCGAATCTCGCCCTCGACCGCCCCGGTCCCGAACGTCACGCCCCGCAGCGGTTCGTACGCTTCCACCGGTATCTTGAGTTTTTCCGCAAGCAGGGTGGTCAGCGCCGGCATCTGCGATCCCAGGCCGGTCACCAATACACGGGTGGGTGGTTCCACGCTGCTTTGCCGCCGGTAGTTGGCAATCGAACGCGTGATCTCGAGCGACAGACGAGCGGCGAAGGATTGCCGGGCGTTGTCAAACGCCCGGCGTGCGTCGGCAAGTTCCGGCTCATCGGCACCGCGGCGAATACATTCAAGTTTGAGCCGTTCGGCCTCCGTCAGTCCCCGGCCCAGTTCCTCCGCCATCGCCTGGGTCACCGCGCCGCCGGCCAGCGTGATGTTGCGCACGAAGTAGCGATCCTCGCGCAGAAAGACGAGGTTGGTGGAACGTGCTCCCACGTTGATGAGGAGCGTGCTCTGCCGCGCGTCCCGGTAGCAGAAACCGAACGCGTTCACCTGCGCCATGCAGGAAGGCTCGATCACGTGCGGCTCGAAACCGATGTCACGACACTGCACGAGCAGGGCCTCGACGATCTCCAGCTTGATCGCGCACAGCGCCACTTCGAAATCGATGCCGTCGTCGTGCACGATCTGGTAATCCCAGACCACCTCCTCGAGCGCATAGGGAATGTTCTGCCGGGCCTCGAACTGGATGATGCGCTGGCGCTTCGCCTCGTCGACGTGAGGCACCTTGATGTATTTGGTCAGCGAAAGATGACCCGGCACCAGGATGGCGATCCGATAATGGCGCAGCTTGAGAACCGTGCTGACCCGGCGCATCGCGTCGCCCACCGCGCGCACCCATTGTTGGTCGTCGGCCGTGTCACACTCGAGCGTCTCGACCAGGACCCGGTCGAGCACCGGGACACCATCCGTGGTCGCGGTATACGCCGCCGCGCTGACGCGACTGGCACCGCAATCAAAGACCAGAACGGGTGGGAAACGCATGGAGCAAACGTGGCATCAACCATTCCGTCGGAAGCATACAGATGAATGTAGCAGCCGACGACCGGAGGCTGTTTTCAGGTGGGTCGGAAGCACCAGCGTCTTGATCCCGGCTGCGACAGGTTTTTTTGGGTTCCGAGTGAATGTTTACGGAGTGGCATTGCCGGGGAACGGCAGCTTGCGTGAGGCGACAGCACGTCCAATACCGAAGGCCCGGCCGCGGATCAACGCTCGGGGCGAACAAACGAGGGCGTGTCTCCTCCGTAGCTCAAGGCAAACGGAGACAGGTATTGCGGCACCATCACACCGTCGTTGAGCGGCGCCGACTGGGCGACGCGATCCTTGAACGTGCGCACGATTTCCGCCATCCGCTGCGGATCCGTGGTGCGGAGCGAGGCCGACATGGCCCCGGCGCCGGGCTCGAGTGCGCGCCCCTGGATGGAGAGTTCGACCGCATAGGCGTAGGGATCGGTGTTGACCTGCTCACGGCGCAGGACTTCCGGCGGCAGGTAAAAGCGAAACGCAGCCCGGCCGGTTTCCAGGGTGACCGCCTCGGCACTGGCCCGATAAAAAACAAACCCCTGGTCGCGGCCCCGGAGGCTCAGCAGGAGTGTTGCCCGGACGCGATCCGCGAATCGGCCATACGCACCGGCGGCAGGGTTTGCGATCACCCCGACCTCGATCGTGGTCTCCAGCCAGGCGTCGCCGCCACCGGGCGGCCGCATCGTGCCAAACTTGACATTGCGCACCTCGACATCGGCACCGGCAGGAGGTGCGGCATTCTGCGCCGCGGCAAACGCCGGCCCACCCAATGTGGCAACGAGGATGGCGACCGGCAGCGGCAGGCGTCGAAACACCGGGAACAAAGAGGCCATATGGGTGCACAGCTTCTGTCCGCAACGCTCCACCTGTAAATACAAAATATCCACCGGCGTTCCGGCCCGGACGGGTGAGCAAGCACGCTTGCCAGACGTCGCGAAATCGCCCAGCGGACGGCGTGTCCAGTCCACTTCCCCACAAACTTGCGGTCCTGGTCTTCATGAAGAACGCGGCCGGCGAACACCTGTTGATCGAACGCGTCAAGGCGCCGAACGCCGGTCTCTGGAGCCCGATCGGTGGCAAAATCGACACCGCCACCGGTGAGTCGCCGCACGAATGCGCCGCCCGGGAAACCCGCGAGGAGACCGGCTGTGCGTGCGCGCCGGAGGATTTTCATCTCTTCGGGATGATCGCCGAACGCGCCTACGAAGGCGGAGCCCATTGGCTGCTCTTTCTTTTCGAGTGCCGTCGCATGATCGAGCGCGTCCCGCCCGACATCCACGAAGGGCGCTTCGGTTTGTTTTCCCGCGAGGCATTGAACGAGTTGCCGTTGCCGGAGACCGACCGCACCGGACTCTGGCCGGTGTACGACCGGCACCGCCAGGGCTTCGTCGCCCTTCGTGCGGACTGCAGCCCCGGTCGTCCCTTGCGGATCCATATTGAGGAGATCCTCGAATGTCGGGACTGACGGCCGAACCGGACCTCGCGTGCGTGCGGCGATCCATTCGTAGGGCTGGCCCTCGGGGCCATGCCGCACGCTGTCCGGGGAACGGCATGGCCCCGAGGGCCAGCCCTACAGGCTTCGGCGGCGGGGGCCGGGCGTCTCCCCAACCGCACGAAAGCGCCAAACCTGCCCGGCCGGCCTTGAGTATCTGCTTGAGCCGGTGTTGGCTGCACGCAACTTCTCGTCCTTTTCCCAACCGTTCCGCATCCTCCCGTGCCGAAGAAAGCCACTCCCGCCGCCGAGTCGTCCTCCGCCAGCCCGTCCGAGCTGTCGGCCTTCAAGGATGCTCCGGCCAACGCCGCGCTCTCCCGCGACGACCGGATCGCCCTCTACCGCCGGATGGTCCGCATCCGTCGTTTCGAGGAACGAAGCTTGCGCGCCTATCAGGCCAAGAAGATCGGCGGCTTTCTGCACCTCTACATCGGCCAGGAAGCGGTTGCCGTGGGGTGCTGCTCCCTGATGGGCAAGGACGACCACATCATCACCGCCTACCGGGACCACGGCCACGCGATCGCCGTCGGCATGGACCTCAAGCCCCTCATGGCCGAGCTCTACGGCAAGGCCACGGGATGCTCGAAGGGCAAGGGCGGTTCGATGCATTTTTTTGATCCCTCCCGGAATTTCTGGGGCGGCCATGGGATCGTCGGCGGCCAGGTGCCGCTCGGCATCGGCCTGGCCTTCGCCCTGAAATATCGCGGCATCAAGGGCGCCACCATGGCGTTCATGGGCGACGGGGCGGTCAACCAGGGTGCCGTGCATGAGGCCTACAACCTCGCCTCGCTCTGGAAGCTCCCGATCGTCTTCGTGATCGAGAACAACGGCTACTCGATGGGCACCAGCCAGGAACGTTCGTCCGCCGGCGAACTCGCCCAGCGCGCCGCCGGTTACGACATGCCGTGGGGCCAGTTCGAAGGCCACGATGTCTATCAGGTTCGCGCCGAGATGACGAAGTTCCTCGCCATGGCCCGCGACGACTCCCGTCCCAGCACGGTGGAGATCGATACCTATCGTTACCGCGGCCATTCCGTCGCCGATCCCGACAACACCTACCGCTCCAAGGCCGAGGTCGAGGAATACCGCCGCACGAAGGACCCGATCCAGGTCTTCCAGCGCGAACTCGTCGCCGAGGGCGTGCTGGACGAGGCCACCGATCAAGACCATCGACACCGAGGCGCGCGCCGAGGCGGAAACCGCCGCCGAGTTCGCGGAAGCAAGCCCGTTCCCAACCCCGGAAGACATCCAGAAGGATGTGTACTGGGAGGCCGACCATCCCGAGCAGCGCGCGTCGCAGGGGCGGCTGTTCTTCGACTGAGCATCCACCGAATTCGAAAATCCAAAATCCAAAATCGGAAATCTGCTCCCGTGCCCGTCCTTTCCTACCGCGAAGCTGTTCGCCATGCCCTCGCCGAGGAACTCGAGCGCGATCCCAACGTGCTCGTGTTGGGCGAAGAGGTCGCGCAGTTCAACGGCGCCTACAAGGTCACCGAGGGCCTGCTCGCGAAGTTTGGCCCGCAGCGCATCGTCGACACGCCGATCAGCGAGGCCGGTTTCGTCGGCCTCGGCATCGGCGCCTCGATGCTTGGCCTCCGGCCCGTGGTCGAGCTGATGTTCTGGTCATTTTACTCCGTCTCCTTCGACCAGATCCTGAACAACGCCGCGAACGTCCGTTACATGTCCGGCGGCCTGATCAATTGCCCGATGGTCATCCGCGGTCCGGCCAACGGCGGCACCAACGTCGGCGCCACCCATTCCCATACCCCGGAAAACATCCTCGCCAGCCATCCCGGCGTGAAGGTCGTCGTGCCGTCCACGCCGCGTGACGCCAAGGGCCTGTTGAAGTCCGCGATTCGCGACAACGACCCCGTGATGTTCCTCGAGAACACGATGCTCTATGGCGAAAAGGGCGAGGTGCCCGAAGGGGAGCATCTGATTCCGCTCGGCCTTGCCGACATCAAGCGCCCGGGCACCGATCTCACGATTGTCACCTACGGCCGCTCCGTCCTCCACGCGTTGAAGGCGGCCGAGACGCTCGCCGGCGAGCACGAGGTTTCCGCCGAGATCGTCGACCTGCGGTCCATCCGCCCGCTCGACATCGACACCGTGATCGCGTCCGTCGCGAAAACCCATCGCGTCCTGTTCGTGGAGGAGCAGAAACCGTTCTGCTCCGTGGGCGCCCAGGTCGCCTACATGATCCAGCGCGAGGCCTTCGACGAACTCGACGCTCCGATCCACCGGGTGAGCACGGTCGACGCGCCCGCGATCTACAGTCCCCCGGTCGAAATCGAACAACTCCCGAATCCCGCCCGCATCACCAAGGCCGCGCTTGATCTGCTCGCATGACGGCGATAGGCGCTAAGCATTAAGCTGTAAGCTCGAAAAGTTCTTTTCCTCCGGCCCCGCCTTCAGCCCTACCGCCTACCGCCTACCGCCTACAGCTTACAGCTTCCTCCCCATGGCCCAAATCATCGACATGCCGAAACTCAGCGACACCATGACGGTGGGCACGCTGGTCAAGTGGTTGAAGAACGAAGGAGATGCCGTCCAGACCGGCGACATGCTCGCCGAGGTCGAAACCGACAAGGCGACGATGGAACTCGAGTCCTTCTTCGACGGCACGCTGCTCAAGCAATTCGTCGCCGCCGGAGCCGAGGTGGCGATCGGCGATCCCTTGTGTGCCGTGGGCGAGCCGGGAGAAAAAGTTGAAGCCCCGGCGAAAGAAGCGCCCTCAGCCACCGCCGACTCCGGCTCCGGCAGAGGAAAACAAAACGACGCAGGCTCCGCCGCCACCCCCACCTGCGGATACGGGAGGCAGCACTCCCGCTCCGGCCCCTCCCAAATCGGCGGCACCCGCATCACGCCCCTCCGCGCCTTCCGTTTCACTCGCGCCGGCCGCCGCACCCGGGACGCGCGTCAAGATCTCGCCGCTCGCGCGAAAAATCGCCGCCGAACTCGGTGTTGAACCCGCCACCGTCCAGGGTTCGGGACCCGGGGGCCGAATCGTGCGAGCCGACGTCGAAGCTGCGGCGAAGGCCCCCAAGCCCGCACCATCCGCTGCCGGCGGAAAGCCAGCCGCGGCCACCGCCCCAGCCGCTCCATTTGTCGGCACGTCCGATGCCCCTGTGCAGGAGGAGCGGGTCACAAAAAACTCGAACATGCGCGCCACGATCGCGCGCCGCCTGGTCGAGGCGAAGAATACGATCCCGCATTTCTACGTCGAGACGGAGATCGACGCCTCCCCCATGCTTTCGCTGCGCGCGCAGATCAACGCCGCGCTGGGCGATGCCGGCAAGCTGAGCGTGAATGACTTCATCCTGAAGGCGTGCGCCCACGCCCTGCGACGCGTCCCCACGGTGAACTGCTCGTGGGAGGGCGATTCGATCCGCGCCCACGGGGCGGCTCATGTTTCCTTCGCCGTCGCCATCGATGACGGACTGATCACGCCGGTTATTTTCAACGCTCACGCCAAGACCGTTTTTCAGATCAGTGCCGAGGCACGCACGCTCGGGACGAAGGCCAAGGCGAAGAAACTCCAGCCCAACGAATTCTCCGGCGGCACGTTCTGCGTGTCGAATCTCGGCATGTTCGGCGTGCACCGCTTCTCCGCGATCATCAACCCGCCCAACGGCGCGATCCTCGCCGTCGGCACGACCGTGCGGAAACCCGTCGTGAACGAGGCAGGGCAGGTCGTGCCCGGCGACCGGCTCGCGCTCACCCTTTCGTGCGACCACCGCGTGGTCGACGGCGCCACCGGCGCGCAATTCCTCGCCGCGCTCAAGGACATCCTTGAGAAGCCCGTCACGGTGTTGTTTTAGGCCGGGAATGCAGTTTCCAACGTTGTGTGACGGTCATTTCAGCTCGTGCATTCTTTCGACGATCCCTCTCGCGTCCGGGAGTCGAGATAGGGTCGCGTGTCCCCACGCGACCGCGGCCGGCCTCGCTCGCTTCCATGCAATCGCCTACCCACCTGCCTGAGGGTTCCCTGCGGCCGGCACGCGGTTCGCTCGACTTGTGCGCCCGGGCAGGTGCCGGCATCCACGTCGGCGGATGGATCCTGCATCCGGACCACGTCATCGATGTCGCCGTGGTATCGATCAACGGAAACCGCGTCGGCGAATGCGCCCTCACGCGACGCGAGGATCTCGCCGCCGCATTTCCTCACATCCCCCACGCCGAAAACTCGGGTTTCTTCGTCGAGGGACCGGCGCCCGACGACTCCGACGCCATCCTCCACGTGACGATCGAGGGTCGCGCCTCGGGGCGCCCCCTCCTCGCGTTCCATTGGCACGCCCGGCTGCGCGATGCGGATCGCACCCTCCCGGCCGAACACCTGCGCTTGCGCGTCTCCGGCAACACCGCGGCCACCGCCTTTAACCAAGTCGGACTCGATGCCGCCGTGACGATGATGGAAGCTGCCCAACAACACGTCCGCACGACCGGAGGCATCCGCGACGCCCTCGACTGGGGCTGTGGATCCGGCCGCGTGACGGCGTTGATGACGGAACTCAACCCCGGCGTCGTGATCGCCGGGTGCGACCTCGATGCCGAGGCGATCGCCTGGTGCAATCAACACCTCCGGGCCGGCGGCTTTCACGCGACCAAGCCCTACCCGCCCCTGCCGTTCGCGGACCAGTCGTTTGACGCGATCTTCGCCTGCTCGGTGATGACGCACCTGCAGTGGAGCGTGCAAAAGCGCTGGTTGCCCGAGGTCCGCCGGCTGCTTCGCCCGGGAGGTGTCTTCGTCGCCACCGTGCACGGGCGTTTCGCCGCGGCTTTCGTGCCGGGCGAAGCCTCCCGGGTCGATCGCAGCGGGATTGTCGAACACCTGAAAGACAAGGCCCTGAATGGCATCGCTCCGCGCGGTTACTATCGCAGCGTTTTCCAAAGCGAGGCCTTCACGCGCAGCCACTGGTCCCGGGAACTCGAAATCGTCGACTACCGGGAAGCCGGCCTCGCCGCCCTCCAGGATCTCGTGGTCGCCCGCAAGCAAAGGTAGGGTCGGCTGTCCCCAGCCGACCGCGGTCGCGTGAGGACACGCGACCCCACCCTCGAATCCCTGATTCGAGAGGAATCACTGGCCAGGTGCGCGGTGGTCTGCCGGCCGGGACGAGCGCACGGCCTTTCGTATTGGCGTTCAAAATCGCGCGCCAGATTGATGATACGGCCGTATCATCAATCTGGCGGGCCGGACCTGAGTCCGTCATGCGACGCCAAAACAAAAGGCCGGGGTGACGAGCGCGGATCAGGCTATTGCGTCATTGCCTAGGAAACGCGGTCTGGCGCATCCTCCTGCGTTCATCCATGAGCGCCGCGCCCGTCAATCGCACCCGTTCTGCGCCGACTCCGGAGCCGTCGAGCCCGGCGCCGAGCGACTTCATTCGCGACATCGTCGCGCAACATGTCGCCGAAAAGCGCTACCCGCAGATCGTCACACGGTTTCCTCCCGAGCCCAATGGCTACCTGCACATCGGTCATGCCAAGTCGATCTGCCTCAACTTCGGCATCGCCCGGGAAAACGGCGGGCGCTGCAACCTGCGCATGGACGACACCAACCCGACGAAGGAGGACGTCGAGTATGTGCAGTCAATCATCGCCGACGTGCGCTGGTTGATCGCCGGATGGGCGGATCGGTGCCTCGCATTGAAGGCCGAGGGCCATGCTCCCGACGCCCGGAACATCGACGGGCAGTCCCGACTTCTTTCAGCCCGGCGTCATCCCGATCGGAAGCTGCGTCCGCCAGCTCCCCTGCCGCGCTGGAGCCGTTTTTCGCCAGCGACTACTTTGACCAGATCCACGCGTTTGCCGTGCGGCTGATCGAAAAGGGCCGCGCCTATGTCTGCGACCTCAGTCCAGAGGAAACCGAGGCTTACCGCGGACCGCCGGACAAGCCCGGACGCGACAGCCCCTATCGAACCCGCAGCATCGCGGAGAATCTCGATCTGTTCGCACGCATGAAGGCGGGCGAGTTTCCCAACGGCGCCCGCACCCTGCGCGCGATGATCGACATGGCCGCGCCCAACATCTGGCTGCGCGATCCCGTGCTCTACCGCATCAAGCCACGCCGCCCATCACCAAACCGGCGACGCCTGGTGCATCTATCCGATGTACGACTTCGCGCACTGCCTGAGCGACTACATCGAGGGCATCACGCACAGCATCTGCACGCTGGAGTTCGAGGTGCACCGTCCGCTCTACGACTGGATCCTGGAGAACCTCGACCTGCCGCGTCCGCTGCCGCATCAGTACGAATTCGCGAAGCTGATCCCGAACTACACCATCGTCTCGAAGCGCAAGCTCATCTCACTGGTGCAGGAAGGCATCGTCGCGGGCTGGGACGACCCGCGCCTGCCCACGATCAGCGGCATCCGCCGCCGGGGCGTGCCCGCGAGCGCGCTGCGGCGCTTCGTCATCGGAGTCGGCGTAACGAAATTCAACAGCGTCACGGACTATCGCCGTTGTTCGAACACGTCGTGCGCGACGAACTCAACCAGACGGCGCAACGCCGCCTCGCCGTGCTCGACCCGATCAAGGTCGTGCTGACGAACATTCCGGCCAGGCGAGGTCGTCGAGGTCGACGCCACCAATCATCCGCAGGACGAGGGCGCCGGCACGCGCAAGATCCCGCTTCACCCGCGAGGTGTTCATCGAACGCGATGATTTTGCCGAAGTGCCGCCGCCGAAATATTTCCGTCTCAAACCCGGCGGCGAGGTGCGCCTCAAATACGCCTGCATCATCACCTGCGACGACGTGCTCAAGGACGATTCCGGCCAGATCGTCGAACTGCGCTGCACGGCGCAGCTCGACACCCGGGCCGGCGCCCCGAATGCCGCCAAGAAGGTGAAGGGCACGATCCACTGGGTCAGCGCCACGCATTCCATCGACGCCGAAGTGCGGCTCTACGACCGCTTGTTCACCGTGCCCGAACCCGATGCGGACGGCGGCGACTTCAAGCGGCACATCAACCCGGACTCGCTCACGATCGTGAAGGCCCGGCTGGAGCCCTCCTTGCGCCGGGCCACGCCGGAAGATCGCTTCCAGTTCGAACGCCTCGGCTACTTTGTCCTCGATCCGATCGGGGACAGCACCGGCCAGCCGGTCTTCAACCGCACGATCACGTTGAAGGACACGTGGTCTCGATAAGCGCCAACGCCGTCGTTCCCATTCGCCGCCCCATCTCCCGGCTGGCGGTGCTGATGGCCGTCGCATTGCTGGGAGCCTGCGCGCAGTTGCCGGTGAAATCCACGGCCGAGCGTGACGCCTCCTTCGCACCCTACCGGGAAACGCACATCGGCGACGAAACCGTCGCCCACTTTCTCGCCGCCCGCACTGGCGTGATCATTGCGGCCGTCGAACTGACGTTCGACCAGGACCCGCACGATCCGCACCGCATTGGCTTTCGGGCGCTCGATGGCATCGGCCGCGGTGCGCAATTCGGCAGCGCCGCCGCGATTGATCCGCGTGGATATTTTTTGACCGCGGCGCATGTCGTCCGCCAGGGCCCGCTCACGGTCCTTTTCAACGACGGAGCCTTCGTGCGACATTGCCCCGCCCGTGTGGTATGGATCGGTGACCACGCGCCGGGCCATCCCGATCTCGCCCTCGTGCACATCGACGCGAAACTGCCCGCGACCTTCACCTGGTCCGGCCAGGGTGCGGCCGGCGACGCGGTTTTCGCCGCCGGTCTCAACTACGGCGATAAAGAACAACCACGATTCGATCTGGGTTTCGTTGCCGGCCATCTCGAAAAGGTGCCCAAGGCCGAACCCCGCCCCGAAGCGACCGTGGATTTCACCGCCCGGCTACCGCTGCACCCCGGCGACAGTGGCGGTCCGCTGGTTGATGCCGAAGGCGGACTTCTCGGCATCAACGGCGTGATCAAATACGACTTCACGCTGTTGTTCGGACTGCCGGGCCGGCTCACGGATACGCCGTCCGTCCCAACGACCGTTGGCTGAGAGATCTGATCGACAAGGATGCGGCGGCCCAATCCGCCGTGCGTGTCGCCCCGGCGGAGGAGGATGAACCTAGATTCCGCAGACGAATTGCACAGAAGGTAACGAAGAGAACGAAGGCCGGGAGATTGCAGGGATATCGCGCCATTCGGACCCTCACCTCAGAGGTGAAGCGATGAAGCCACACATTTGGCAGGACAACCATGTGTGAGGGAGGTCTTTGTTCCCTTCATTACCTTCTGTGAACTGCGTTTTCTAGGCTGAACGCTTCCTCGAGCCAAACCGCTTCGATGCCTTCATCTTTCGGCACCATCGTTCGCTGCACCCGCGCGCACGCGCCTGAGATCCTCACGATCTACAACGAGGCGATCATCAACTCGACCGCCCTTTGGGACTACCGTCCGCGCACGATGGACATGATGCAGGCGTGGTTCGATGCGAAGGAGCGCGGGCTTTACCCCGTGATCGGGGTGGTCGACGAAGCGGGTGCGCTGATGGGCTTCGGCACCTACGGCATGTTTCGCGAACGTCCGGCCTACAAATACACGGTCGAGCACTCGATCTACGTGGCAAAGCCGTTTCGCGGCCGCGGATTGGGTCGCACGCTCCTGCGTGAAGTGATCGCGGCCGCGACGGCGCAGGAGTACCACGTGCTCATCGGCGGCATCGATGCGGGCAACACCATCAGCGTGAAGCTGCACGAGGCGTTTGGCTTCACTTATGCGGGCACCATCAAACAGGCGGGTTTCAAGTTCGGCCGCTGGCTCGACCTGCTGTTCTTTCAACTCATCCTAAAGACACCAGGCGCACCAGTGGACGGCTGACATCACTCCGTCACGATCCGCCAGTTGTGGTCCGGCTCGGATGGAATCGTGTGGTGGCGCTCGACCCAATCGATGATGAGGTCGCGAATCTCCGCGCTGGAGCGCTGCAGGACGGGCGCGCCGGGATACATGGTATAGCCGCCCCCGCCGTTCTGGCGGTAGTTGTTGACCGCAACGCGAAACGTTTGCGCGGGATCGACCGGCTTGCCGCGAAATTTCAGGTCGACGATGCGGTCACCAACCGGGCGACGCAGGTCGATCACGTAATCGACGCCGGCGGCGAGGTCGAAATTGTAACCCGGCATCCGGTTGTCGATGAGCTGTTCCGGGGTAAGGCCGGGTTCGTAGTCGCGAAAATAGCGGGCGGCGTGTTCGAGCGCGGCCTTGATCTGCGCACCGGTGAGCTGGAGCACCACGAGCGTGTTCTCGTAAACATAGAGTCCGGCGATGTCGCGCACGGTCACCTTGCCCGCGGGCAGGCGGGCGGAGAGCGTGAAGCAGGCCGCCATCGAAACATCCGCGCCGCCGGCGTCGAGTTGCACGCGCTGGATCAGGTCCATGATCGCGGTGTCCTCGAGGCGCGACCGCCGCGAGGTGATTTCGGTGGCGCATTCGCCGATCTCCCGGTTGAGCCACGCCTGGGTCTCGCGATCGTACGGCGCGGCGACCGCGGTGATCGCGGGATCCGGCGGAACATCGACGGTGACGGGGATGGTGCGCGAGTTCTTGTCGGTCACTCGCCAACTGCCGTGGTCGTCGCGTTCGAGCGTCACATCCACTCGCGCGAGGCGGTCGCCCCAGCGCCCGGCCTGCGTGAACAGCACGCCGTCACGCTCGTACATCGGAATGTCACGGTGGGTGTGACCGAGGAGCATCACGTCGATGCCGGGGACCTGTTCGGCGATGGCGAGGGCGGCGTTCTCATCCGGCACCTGTCCCGGCCAGACGTCCTCGGTGCGCAGGTCCCGTTCGAACCCCATGTGCATCGGGATCACGACGAGGTCGGCATGTTCCTTTTCCCGCAGGACCGGCACCCAATGCCGGGCCGCAGCCACCGTTTCGCGAAACACCAATCCGGCATAGTTGGCCGGATCCTCCCAGTTCGGAATGCCCGGCGTCGTCAGGCCGAGAATACCGATGCGCACGCCGTCGACTTCCTTGATCAAGTAGGGCTGATAGGCGGTCTGGTCGGTGCCGGTCCGGTAGGTGTTGGCGGAAAGCCAGGGAAACTTCGCCTCGCTCCGGGCCTTGTTCAGGACCGCGAGGCCAAAGTTGTACTCGTGATTGCCGATCGTCATCGCGTCGTAGCCGAGGGCATTCATCGCCAGCATCATCGGGTCGGGCGGCGGGTTGTTCAGCCGACCGTGAAAGTATTCGAGCGGCGACCCCTGGATGGTATCGCCGGAATCGAGCAACAGGGCATGCGGCCGTTCCGCCCGGATCTCGCGCACCAGGGTGGCGACCTTCGCCAGGCCGTCCTGGGAGGGTTTGTTCGTATAGTAGTCGACCGGGAGGAGGTGACCGTGCAAGTCGGTCGTGCTCAGGATCGTGATTTCGGCGCGCTCGCCGGCGGCCGCGCAGGCGACGCCCAGCAAAGTGGCCACCAACCAGGAGCGGGTGGCGAGTCGGAGGATGCGGCGGAGGTCCATGCTGGGTTGCGTTGGCGCTTCAAGCGCGCACCGAGGTAACCGCCCGCTCCCCGGCCCGTCGAGTCGGCACGGTGAAATCCATGGTAACCTTTCGGCTACCCCCGACGACAGAGGATGCGGCAACGTGGCCATCAACGTCCGCCACCACGTTGTCGCACGACTCCAACGCGGGCACGGGCGCCAGGCTTCCTGGGATGACCCGAGCCGGTTCTTGCGATTCACCTGAAGACAGCCTCCTGACCTCGGCTCCATCCAACCGCATGGTTACAGCGCAAGGTCGCTCTCGCTCCAGTTGGTGCTTCATCCCGTGCCGCCCATCGGGGGACAGGACCACGAACTTTCGCGCCGTCGCTTCCCAGTTTCGGGAACTCATCGCGTTGTCGGCTTGGCCGCAGCGCGTCGCCGCTCCACGCTCGCCGGCGATGGCCGCCGACACCGAAGCGGCAGATGACGCCCCTGCCCCTCCCCGCGACGCCGATCCCGCCGCGTGGATTGCCGCGACCCTCGCAGGTGACGAGCGCGCGTTCGCGCAACTGGTGCGCCAGTTCAAGGACCGGATCCTGCGCCTGGTCGCGCGATTCGCGCGCAACACTCACGACCTCGACGAGATTGCGCAGGACGTTTTCGTCGACGCCCACCGCAGCCTGGGAAAATTCCGGGGAGATGCGCCGTTCGAGCACTGGCTCTGCCGTATCGCCACGCGCCGCTGCCAGGATTACCTGCGACGCATCTATCGGCGGCGCTGGTGGTCGTCGCTCGATGAAATGCAGGAGGGTGGATTCGAACCGCCAGCCGACGGCGCCCCGGCGGTCGACCCGCGCGTGGAGTTGCTGCGTCTCGCGTTGCACCGGCTGCATCCCCACCATCAGACCATTCTCAACCTGCTCGAGCTCCAGGAATGCTCCGTCCGCGAGGCCGCGCAACTGACGGGCTGGAGCGAAGCCAACGTCAAGGTGCGCGCCCACCGCGCCCGCCATGCCCTTCGCGCCGAAATGGAAAAACTCGCCGCCCGCGACACTCCATCCCACTCACGATGAAAAACCCCGATGACCTGAATGATCTGCTCCCCGCCCTGCGCGCGACGCCGACCTCCGCGGACCCGGAAGCGGTCAGCCCCGGCTTCGAAACGCGCGTGCTGGCGCGCCTGCACGAGAACGCGCGCACCAACGACGCGACCTGGTTCTGGCGCTGGTCGGCGCTGTTTGCCGCTCCCGCCGCCGTGTGCGCGATCCTCGTCGTGCAAAACCTCAACGCCCTCTCCGACGAGTCCCTCACCGCCCTGGCCGGCGGCGGCTCGCTGTTGAGCTGGTTCTACTGAGGCGGTCCATGAAAAACTGGAAACAGATCCTGGCCCCGGTCTTGGTGTTCGCACTTGGCGTCGTGTGCGGCGGCGGGGTCACCGCACTTTACGCGATCCACAAGGTGCGCGACGTGATGCAGGCGGGCAACGGCGAGGAACGGCGGATCGGTGCGCAGTTTCTCACGCGTCAGCTCCGGCTCGACGCCGAACAGCGGGACCAGGCGCGAGTCATCTTCGACGAGGCTGCGCGGAGCATGGAAAACATCCGCATCGAATCCCTGCCGAAGGTGCGGGTGATCGTCGACGAGGCCGCCGCCCGCCTGCGACCAATTCTGCGACCGCGCCAGCAACGGCGGCTTGACCGCTTGCTCGACCGCGTCCATGCGCGCTGGGATCGCATCGAAGCCACGGCGGCGAAAGGCGAACCGACGTCCGCTCCCGGACCATGACCGGGATGATGCAGCCGCGGCCCGATCATGTGGGAGCTTGCTGGATGAAGCCAACACCTCTCCCACCGTGCTGGCGCACGCGTCCCCCCAGCCTGCCTGCACCTCAAGGAGGGATCTGGCGTGCGGGCGCGCAGCGCGCAAACCACCCCCTTCGCGAAAACGGTGGCAACGCCGGAGTGTGTTCGGGGTCGAGACGCATGACGTCTTCGCAGTCTCGCGTTCTTCCATGAATCGATCACCAGACGTCACCTGAATCGTCGAGAGCAGCTTCCGCCCGCGTTTGCGTTTTGCGTTCCGGAGATTCCCGGGCTCGTTGAATGTCGTGGAGACCCTGCTGTCCCTTCTCGAAACCACGGCTCGCGCGCATCCCGAAAGGCCGGCGATGTTCGATATCCGCAACGTTGTGCGCACGTATGGGCGTCTCGTCGCGGAAGTGCGGGCGACCGCGCAGAACCTCGCGGCGTTGGGCGTGCAACGCACGGACCGGATCGCGATCGTCCTGCCCAATGGTCCCGACGCGGCATTGAGTTTTCTCGGCGTGGCGGCGGTGGCGGCGGCGGCACCGCTCAATCCCGCGTATTCGCGCGACGAGTTTGCCTTCTATTTCGGCGACCTGCAGACGAAGCTCGCGTTGGTGGACGCCCAGGCCGCGCCGGCCGCGGTCGCTGCGGCCGCAGACCTCGGGGTGCGCGTGGTCCCGTTTCCACTGGTCGGAGTGAATCCCGCAGCGACCGGGAGTGCGTCCGAGTCGCCTTCGGAGGCGCCGGAGGCCCGGACGCGAGGTCCGGCCCTGCCAGAGCCCGGTCCCGACGACGTCGCCCTCGTGTTGCACACCTCGGGCACGACGTCGCGCCCGAAGATCGTGCCCCTGACGCATGGCAATCTCGCGGGCAACGCACGAAACATCGCGCGCTCGCTCGCGCTCACGCCGGAGGACCGGTGCTTGAACGTGATGCCGCTGTTTCACGTGCACGGACTCGTCGGCGCCGTCCTTGGCACGCTGGCCGCGGGCGCCAGCGTCGTCTGCACGCCGGGGTTCAACGCCGCGTCATTCCACGACTGGTTGCGGGAATTTGCGCCCACGTGGTACACCGCCGTGCCGACCATGCACCAGGCTGCGCTCGCCCAACTTCCCGCGCCAAACGGAACCGCGTCTCCTGCGACGAACCTGCGCTTCATCCGTTCCTGTTCATCGGCGCTGGCGCCAAAGTTGATGGGCGATCTCGAGGCTGCGTTTGGCGTGCCGGTGATCGAGGCGCTCGGCATGACGGAAGCCTCGCACCAGGTGGCGAGCAACCCGCTGCCGCCGCGCTTGCGCAAGCCCGGCTCGGTCGGCGTCGCCACTGGTCCGGAAGTCGCCATCATGGATGATGCCGGTCGGCTCCTGCCCGCGGACGCGACCGGCGAGGTGGTTTTGCGCGGATCCAACATCACGAGTGGTTACGCCAGTCCGCCGGAGGCGAACGCGCGGGCGTTCACGAACGGCTGGTTCCGCACCGGCGATCAGGGCCGGCTCGACGAGGAAGGGTATCTGTTTCTCACCGGTCGCCTGAAGGAGATCATCAACCGGGGCGGCGAAAAGGTGTCTCCCCGCGAAATCGACGAGGCGCTGCTCGAGCATCCGGCCGTGGCCCAGGCAGTCGCGTTTGCAGTGCCGCACTCCACGCTCGGGGAGGACGTCGGCGCCGCCGTGGTGCTGCGGGCCGGGGCGAACGCGACCGGTGACGATATCCGTGAGTTCTCGTTTGGGCGCCTCGCCGCGTTCAAGGTGCCGAGTCTGGTGCTCGTGGTCGACGCGATCCCAAAAGGCCCGACGGGCAAACTGCAACGCATTGGTCTCGTCGAAAAGCTGCGCGACCGCCTGGCCACCGCCTACGTCGCCCCGCGCGACGATGTCGAAGCACTGCTTGCCGACACCTGGCAGGAGGTGCTGGGCCGGGAGCGCATCGGCCTGCATGACAACTTTTTCCTCCTGGGAGGTGATTCGCTGCGCGGCGCCCGCGTGATGGCGCGGGTGAACGAGCTTTTCGCCATCGACTTGCCGGTTTCGACGGCATTTCGCCAACCCACGCTCGAGCAACTGGCCGGCCGCGTGCGCGCGGCGGCCTCCCCGGAGCGACTTGCCGCCATCGGCGAAACCCTTCGCGACGTCCGTGCGCTGACGGACGAAGAGGCAAAGCGGGAGTTGGGAGAGAACGCCACCTAGTCGTCGCCTGTTCGTTTCCCGTTGCGGGGCGAATCGCGGGTTCGCGAGGATGCTCCGCCTCTTTCGTGGTGTCGTCGCATTCGCCCACATCGTTGTCCACCGCCCAACGCCGGCTGCTCGAGCAGCGCCTGCGTGAACGTGCCGCCGCGGACCTCACGACTCCGGCCGGCGGCATCCCGCGCGCGCCCCGGGACGGACCCCTCGCCCTGTCGTTCGGCCAGGAACGCCTCTGGTTGCTTCACCACCTGGAACCCGACGTCCCGGCCTACAACAGCGCCTATCTCTATCGACTGCGTGGTCCGCTCAACGTGGCGGCGCTCGAACGCGCGCTGCTCGCGCTCGTGCAACGCCACGAAAGCCTGCGCACGACAATCGTCGTGCATGACGGCGTTCCCCGGCAAGTCGTCCAGGACGTCGCCACGCTGCCCCTGCCGGTCACATCGGTGCCTTCGCTGGACGAGGCACGCACGCAGGCCCGCCCGTTTGCGCTTCGACGCTTTGATCTCACCCGCGACCTGCCGCTGCGGTCGCATCTGTTTCGCGTCTCGATCAACGAGCATGTCCTGCTGATCACAGCCCACCACAGTGCGTGGGACGCTTCGTCGACCCAGGTCTTCTGGCGGGAACTCGAGACCCTGTATGCGGCCTTTGCCGCCGGCCAGCGGGATCCCCTGCCGCCGCCCTCCGCGGTGCAGTACGCCGACTTCGCGGCATGGCAGCGCCAACGCCTTCAGGGCGCGAACCTCGATCGACTGCTCGAGTTCTGGCGCGGCCAACTGGCCAACGCGGCTCCGCTCGATCTTCCATCCGATCGTCCGCGTCCACCCGAGCTCACGTATGCCGGCGGCATCGTGGACTTCGGCTGGCCGGCCGATTTGCGTGACGCCCTGCAGGCGGTCGCCCGCACCGAGGGAGCGACGTTGTTCATGCTGTTGCTCGCAGGCTGGAGCACGCTGCTCCACCGCCTCAGCGCGCAAGACACGATCGTCACCGGCACCGCGCTCGCCGGTCGCACGCGTCGGGAATTCGAGCCGCTGATCGGTTTCTTCGTCAACACCCTCGCGTTGCGAACGAAATGCCATGGCGATCCGACGTTCCGCGAACTGCTGGGGCGGGTACGCACGACAACGCTCGCGGCCTACGATCACGACGAATTGCCGTTCGAGAAACTCGTCGCGGATCTGCGTGTGCCCCGCGATCCCGCGCGCCATCCGGTTTTTCAGACGGCACTCGTGTTGCACCCATCGGCCACCGCGGCGCCGGCCCTTGCCGGTCTCGAGGTCACCGCCCTGCCTCGCGTCGTCGCGCACGCGCGTTTCGATCTCGCGCTGACCCTCACCGAGACCGCCGATGGTTTGCAGGGCGCCCTCGAGTTCAGCACGGATCTTTTTGACGAAACCACCGTCCGCCGCTGGATCGGCCACCTGGAAACGCTTCTGCGCGCGGCCGTGGCGCAACCGCAGACCCGGATCAACGCCCTGCCCTTGCTCCGGCCCGCCGAACGCGCGGAGTTGCTTGGTCCCTGGGCCGGCGCGCCGGCGCCCTACCCGCGAGACTTGTGCGTGCACGACCTGTTCACCCGGCAGGCGCAACGCACCCCCACGGCGACCGCATTGCTCGAAGGCGACAATTCGCTCACGTATGCGGAGCTCGACGCCCGCGCCGACCGACTGGCCGCGCGTTTGGGCGCAAACGGCGTCACGCCCGGAACGTTCGTCGCGATCGAACTCGAGCGGTCCATCAACTTCGTCGTCAGCGTGCTCGCCGTCTTGAAAACCGGTGCCGCCTACGTGCCGGTGTTGCGCGATCTGCCGGCGGCGCGCCGCCGGTTCATTCTCGAGGACACGCGGGCCGTGGCGTTGATCACGGCGGGAGCACCGGCCGGTGACGTGCCCGCAGATACGCGCGTGATCGACCTTGGGGCAGATCCCGCCGCTCCCGCGGCGGGCCACGAACTGGCTCCGCGCGAAAGCGCCGCCACCGATGCCGCCTATGTCATGTACACGTCCGGCTCGACCGGACGCCCCAAGGGCGTCGTGCTGCCGCACCGCGGCATCGTGCGCCTCGTGCACGGAATGACGCCTCCCCCCTTCGCGGCGGGGCAATGTTTCCTGCTGCTGGCGTCGACCGCGTTCGACGCCTCGACCTTCGAGCTCTGGGCGCCGCTGCTCAACGGCGCCACGCTCGCGATCTTTCCCGAGCGTTGGCCGGAGTTCGACGCACTCGATCGCGTGCTTCGACGCCATGGCGTGACGCATCTCTTCCTGACCGCCGGGCTCTTCAACCAGGTCGTCGAACACCGTCCCGATCTCCTGGGTGGAGTCACGCATCTGTTCACCGGAGGCGAGGCCATGTCGCCGCGTCACGCCCGCCGCGTGCGCGAGCTCTGGCCGCGGCTGCGGGTGACCAATTGCTACGGTCCGACCGAGATCACCACGTATACGATCAGCCACGAGCTCGCCGTCGACGAGACCTGGCCGACCGGCAGCGTGCCGATCGGGCGACCGGTGCCGAACTCCCGCTGCTACATCCTGGACCCGCGCGGGGAACCCGTACCCGTCGGCGTGCCCGGCGAATTGCAGCTCGGCGGCGACGGACTCGCGCACGGTTATCTGAACCTGCCCGAACTGACCCATGAACGATTCGTGCCCGATCCGTTTGCCGGCGGAAATTCCGACGCCGGCCAAGCGCGCCGGTATCGCACCGGCGACCGCGGCCGCTGGCGGACCGATGGCACCATCGAGTTTCTCGGACGGTTCGATGACCAGGTGAAGATCCGCGGCTTTCGCATCGAGCCGGGAGAAGTCGAAGCCGTCCTCGCCCAACACCCGGATGTGCGGGCGGCCGCGGTGATCGCGCGCGAAGACGAGCCCGGTGCGACGCGGCTGGTCGCCTACGTCGCGCCGCGGGCGGAGGGCATCGTCGCCGCACCGGCTCTGCGCGACCACCTTGCGGATCGGCTGCCCGACTACATGGTGCCGGCCGCCATCGTCTTCGTGCCGGAGCTCCCGCTAACGCCCAACGGCAAGCTCGACCGCCGGGCGCTGCCCGCGCCTGAAGCCGACACGGAGAAGCCGGCGACCGCACCGGCCGCGCCGCACACCGCCATGGAGCAGGCGGTCGCCGAGGTTTGGCGGACCGTTCTCCGTCGCGAAAACGTGGGCACGCACGACAACTTCTTCGCGCTCGGCGGGCACTCGCTGCTGGCGATGCAGGCGACCGCGCGGCTTGGCGCCGCGGTCGGTCGCGATGTGCCGCTGCGCTGGTGGTTCGATCATCCGACCATCGCCGCCCTGGCGGAGCACATCGATCGCGCACACGGTGACGCCGCCGTCACCCCGATCCTGCCCGTATCGCGCGGCGGCGAACTGCCGCTTTCCCACGAAGAGCAGCGCTTGTGGTTCCTGCAACACGTGCTGCCGGATCCCGCAACCTATCACGTGGTTTGGGGTGAACGACTGCGCGGCCCGCTGGATCTCGCCCGGCTGCGGGGCGCGCTCGCCGCGGTGATGGCGCGGCACGAGATTCTTCGCACGGGTTACGCCGAACGCGACGGACAGCCCGTTCGCGTGATCGCCGCGTCACCGGCGCTGCCGCTGGCCGTCGAAATGCCCGACCTTACCGGCGGCGCCGGCAGCGACCTCATGCTGCAACGGCATCTCGCTGCGGACGTCCGCCAGCCCTTCCAGCTCGACCGGCCGCCATTGTGGCGCGCCACGTGCGTGCAGCTCGGAACCGACGATCATCTCCTGGCCTTCACCGCCCATCACCTGATCTGTGACGAATGGTCGCTGACCCGCTGGCGCGCGGAGTTGCTCGCCGCCTACGCTCCCGAAGGCGCGCCAGCGCCGCCGCTCGCGGTGCAGTATGTCGACTACGCGTTCTGGCAGCGCAACCGGGTCGCGACCGCTGCGTCCATGCAGCGGGCCCGCAGCTTCTGGCGCGACCATCTGGCTGGCGCACCGTCCCGGTTAAAGTTGCCGCAGCTTGCATCCCGCACCGCGATTCCCACCGGTGGTGGGCGGCGCGTGTTCTTCCCGCTCCCGCGTGCGACCGTCGAAGGCACTGGAACGGGCGGCCCGCCGCGAGGACGCGACGCCGTTCATGGCGTGGCTCACCGTATACGTGGCGCTGCTCGCCCGCTGGACGGGACAACTCGACGTCGTCGTGGGCACCCCGCTCAGCCAGCGCCATCGCGCCGAGTTGCAGCCGCTGATCGGTTTCTTCCTGAACACGCTGCCGATTCGCGTGCGCGCGCGCCCCGGCACGAGTTTTCGCGAGTTGTTGCGCGAGGTGCGTGGAATCGTGCTCGACGCATTCGCCCACGGCGAGCTGCCGCTCGACGAAATCGCCGCCGAACATCCGGGAGCACGCACCACGACCGGCGGAGCGTTGTTCAACGTCATGTTTGCGCTGCACGACGATCCGTCCGCGCTGCCCGACTGGCCCGGGATGCAAACCGAACCGCTCGCCCTCGGCACGGGAACCGCGAAGGCGGACCTGACCCTGTTCGTCGAACGCCGGCCCGACGGGGAACCTCGTGGCGCGTTCGAGTTCAGCACCGACACGCTCACTCCATCGATGCTGGAATGGGTCATCTGGGAACTGCAACAGACCATCGACGCGATCGCCGCCAATCCTGATACGATCCTGCTCGATCCCGGGATGCCGCCGGCACCGTCGATCGAGGGTGGTCCCCGCGGTCTCACCCGGTGAAACGACCGCCAGCAGCAGCCAAATCGAAGGGGAACTCGCCGCGATCTGGTGTCGCGTGTTGCGCCGCGAAGCGATCGGCCTCCACGAAGACTTTTTCGCCGCGGGCGGTCATTCGCTGCTGGCGCTGCAGCTTGTGCACGAGGTCAAACGCCACTTCGGCCGTTCCGTCTCGCTCGCGCGCCTCCTCACCGACCCGACCATCGCCGGGCTCGCCGCAGTGCTCGGCAACGGCCACGCCTCCGCCGTCCCGGATACCGCGTCCTGGAAAGGCACCGGCCGGGGTACGCCCTTCTTTTACGTGCCCGGGATGAATGGCGTGGAGTTCCTGCCCGAGGCCGTGGGTCGGGGCCTTTCACCAGACCGACGATGGTTCGATGGCCTGCAACATCCCGGAGTGGATGGCGACCATCCGCCCGCGACCTCACTGGCAGCGATCGCGAGCGACCTCGTCGGACAGATCCGCGCCGTGCAGCCGCGCGGCCCGTATGCGCTCGGCGGGTTCTGTCACGGCGGACTGGTGGCGTTCGAGGTGGCGCGGCAGCTCGAGGAGGCGGGCGAAATCGTGCGCGGTCTCGTCCTGTGGGATACGTTCCCCTATCATTGCTGGCGTTGGCGCAGCCCCGGACGAGTCGCCGCCGTGCTGCGCCGTCGTCTCTTTGGTCCCGGTGCCCGCACGTTCGTGGCGGATCGCCTGCGGTTCATGCGTCATCGCCTCGCGCTGGGCGCCCAGGTCTTGTGGCGCCGGGTGCGGATTCTCCTGCCGGGCGCGCGCGGACGGATCGAGGCGCGCATGCTCATCGCGGGCATGCGAGCGCGACGACACTATACGCCGGCTGCCTTGCGGGCACCCGTGCTGCTGTTGCGCAGCCGCGACCAGCGCGTGCTGGTCGAAAAACGTCCCCAGGATGGATGGGCCAGCGCAATGCTCGGTCCCCGCGAGGTCGTCGACCTTCCGCACTGGCACTTTGATCTCCTGCGGGAGCCCGCGATCAGCGAGCTCGCCAGCCGCACCGCCGCCTTTCTGCGGCAGCAGGACGAACGCTGAGGCGGACCGGCGTCTCCGCTGCCGGCTTGCACCGCCCCGCGGTCCGCCCCCCGGCGTGTCCGATGAAAGCGCGCATTCCGCCAAATCGAGCCCCGAGGCGTGCCGCACCCGCGCGCTCCCGCATCAGGTTCCCCGTCAAGGTAGCCAGTAATGATGTCGCGTACGCGACATCATTACTGGCTATCGTCCGGTGGCCGCTACTTTGCTTGCCACCGCAGCGGCGGTTCGCCGTCATCGGCGCCACTCGTGAAGCAAAGCATTGTCACGCTCGACATGGAAGGCGTGCTCACGCCGGAAATCTGGATCGCCGTCGCGGAACGCACGGGCATCGCGGAGCTGCGCCGCACCACCCGCGACGAACCTGATTACGACAAGCTGATGCGCTACCGGCTCGAGTTGCTCGACCGGCACGGCGTCACCTTGCCAAGGATTCAGGAGGTCATCGGTTCCCTGCACCTCTTGCCCGGCGCGCTCGAATTCCTGAATACGGTGCGCGCGGAGCTGCCGCTGATCATCCTTTCCGACACGTTCGAGCAGTTCGCACAGCCGCTGCTCCGGCAGATGGGCTGGCCGACCCTGTTTTGCCACCGGCTCGTCGTCGCAAACGACCGCATCACCGGCTACCAGTTGCGCCAGCGCGACCAGAAGCGCGAATCCGTCCGGGCCCTGCGCACGCTCAACTATCACGTGATCGCCGCGGGTGATTCGTTCAACGACACGACCATGCTCGCCGAGGCCGATCAGGGCTTTCTCTTTCACGCCCCGGAAAACGTCGTGCGACAGTTCCCGCAGTTCCCCGCAATGAAGTCGTATGACGAACTGCTGACCGCCATCCGCGCCGCGGCGCGCGCTTGAGCCGTACCATGCAGTCGGAGGTGTCCTTGCAGGAGCTTGCTTGCAAGCGATCCGGTGGCGCCGAGGAGGTGCTGTCGCCTGCAAGCAGCCTCCTACATCGATCACCAAACGGTGCAGGAGCGTCGAGGGCGTCGTCGGTCCAACTGCATCGTTACGGCTGAGCCTGGAGAGTACCTGAAGGTAGGGTTGCGAGTCCCCTCGCGACCGCGGTCGGCTAAGGAAGCCGACCCTACGTCTGACCGCCGGGAGGCGCGGGGATCGCGCGCGGGCCTTCCGGCGCAACCATCGGGCGATTCCCGTCCTGGCGAGCATTCGCCGGCACGCGGAAGTCGTCGCGTTCGGGCCAGGCATGCAGGACTTCGCGGGCGGTCTGCTCGCCGCGATCCGCGATCTTGGGCAGGCTTTTCCAATCGAAACCGCCGAAGTCCGTGAGCGGAATGTCGACGAACAAGTCGGCTTCCTTGCGGCTGAGATCCTTGCGATAGACCGCACTGAGCACGGCGGTGCGATAGAGCACGCGCATCAGGCTGGGAATGCATTCGGGATGCTGCGGGCTGCGCCAGAGGCTCGCCAGCAGATGCCGCAAGCGTGGCCGGCCGCTGAACTTGCCGCGCATGGCGAGATCGATCTTCTGGCTCACGTTGATGCCCATCACGAATCCCGGTCCCTCGGAGCGGGCCACGTCGACCGGCACTTCGTCGAGCACGCCGCCATCGACGAGCAAATCCCCGTTCTCGACCAGGGCCGGGAACACGCCGGGGATCGCGGCGCTCACGCCGACGTAGTTCCACAAGGCACCCCGGCGATGCACGACCAGACAGGCGCGGGTGAGATTGCTGCTCACGCAGAAATACGGCAGCGCCAGGTCTTCGATGTGCAGGTCGCCGAACAACCCGCGCAACAGTTTTTCGCCCTTCGCACCCAGGACGATCGAGTGATAGGGAATCGTGAAATCATAGACGCCGCGCCCGCCGGCAAACACTCGTTCGGTTTCCTCGAGCATGCGCTCGGGCGACCAGCCCATCGCATATTCGGCCGCCATGATGGCGCCCATGCTCGCGCCCCCAATGCGATCGATGACCAGCCCCAGCTCGCGCACCACGCGAAAAAAGCCGATGTGCGCAAACCCGCGCGCGGCGCCGCCGCCCAATACCACCGCCAGGTGCCGGCCGACCATGCGCCGGGCGAGCCGCTGGTGATCCCCCGCATGCCCGATCCGCACATGCGCGTACGATCCCGCCCAGTGGCCGAGTCGCGCGGAGGTCCCGGCGTATGGAGGCTCGGCTGCCTCGAGCAGGATCGCCATGCGCCGGGGGCCCTGCGCCGGCATCGCCGCATTTTCCGGGACGGTCGCATCGTCGGCCAGATGCGCCATGCCGGGCGGCACAATCTCGAAAACCACATCGGCGTGGCGCTCGCATGCCGCGGTCCAGGTTGGCTGCCCGGGCATCGGCGCAAAAACCCGCGCGCCCGTGACTGGTTCGGTCGCGCCGAGCCAGCTCGACCAGGTCTCGAGCTCCGTCTGACCGGCGAGCGCGGCCGGGGCCTGCGACCGCCGGACGACGGTCGTGGGTAGCAACGAAGCCAGCGCGGCCGTGAATCGTGCGACGAAGTCCTCCAGGGCGGGCACCGGCTGCGGTGCCCGGATCGCAATCGAGATCTGCGTCACGAGGGTCGGCTGTTCGTAGAGCCGCTGCAACCGCGCGACCACGATGCGCGTGATCTCGACCGCGATATTTGGATCGTGCCGGGCGATCGTCTCGAAGGCCGCCCGCGGCACCCGCAACAAATCGCAGTCGCGCGTGGCGATTACGGTGGCCGACCGCGGTTGGTCCGAAACCAGCGCCATTTCGCCGATGGTCTCTCCCGGACCGGCTTCACCAAGGACGCGAAACCCCGTGCGCTCGTCGGAACGCACCGCTCGCATTCGTCCCGTGATTACGAGATACAGGCAGTCGGCCGCGTCGCCCTGCTGAAAAAGCACCTCGCCCTGGTGCACGCGCCGGGACGTGGCCCCGAACTCGAGCTTGTTCTGCGCAAGCGAAAGCAGGATGTGGTGCAGGGCTGTGGCCATGGGGTCAGGTCGTCGATTCCAGGTTCCGACCGCGCCATGGCTAACACCGGACCGCGGGGCAGTGCAATGCTCGGCGACGCGGTTTGGCCGCGGCTCACGCCTCCCCGCCCGGGCATGCTTGTCGTGCGCTCCACGTTCTCGCCTTGCTCCCGCACGACTGCCGGAGTTCGCGAATCCCGGCGTGGCCGCCTGGTAGGGGCGGGACGACGAGCTGCCGTCAAGGCTCGTCGTGCCGGCGGGCGATTACGAGACGCGCGTCCTGGCGGCGCAGGTGGTCGAACGCCTGCTTGAGCAGGCGATAGGTTTTCGCCGGGAAAAGCATGCCGCCCTGGCTGACGTCCCGGCGGTACACCAAGCGGTCACCCGTATCCGACGGTGTGAGATTCGTCCGAAACTCGAGCGCCGGGGGCAGCGCGAATCCCGCCGGCGCCGCCCCGTCCTCCAGCTGGTAACCCGCCGGCAGGATGATCTCCACGGAATCGTGCTCGACGAATTCGTAGGGTTGATAAATCACGTGCTCCCGCTTGGCGGCCGTGAAAACCGGCGGCAATCCCTGCTGAAAGTACGCGAGCGGAAAAACCAGTCGCGAGCCCGTGCCGGCCGCGTAGTGGGGGACACGCACGCGGTAGGAAACCTGCAGCGGCAGGTCCGGGTTTTCGGCCTGCATCACCGCGACGTCCGCGATCTCCAGCCCGGGCAACCGGGCCGATTCAGCGGTGTAGAGCAGGGCAGCACGACGCTCGGGCGACGCCCCGACGAATGCGTGCCGCTCCTCGACCGCCGGGTGCCCGCGATATTCGATCACGACGAGACCGGTGGCCGTGCCGTCCTCGTCCAGGGCCAGACGCGCGGTCCGCGAAATTCGGGATTCCGCGCGCGGCGTACGCGGAGTCTGGACAAACGCCTCGTGCCCACGGTCACAGACCAGGGCCGTGACGCCTTCGTTTTCCCAGGCGAGGCAACCCGCCGCCACGTGCCGGCTGCCAGGATCAAAAAACCGCCAGTCGCCGGCAATCCGCACGGCTGCGATGGTGTCGGGCAACATGAAGCGGGCGGGCAACGGTTCGCGAAACATGCGCTTGCTGCGGTCAGTGACGCACACGGTGCGGCCCTCGAAGCCCAGCGCGCGAATCAGCGCGAGGAACACGAGATTAATTTCCTCGGGCGTGCCCTCGCGGGCTTCGAGGATTTCGCGCGCGGCTCGGTCCTGCTTCTCATCCATCGCCACCGCGGCCGCAGGCTCGCTCGCCGGATCGCGGAGGTTCTTGATCTCGTCGCGGCAAAACGCGGCGCAATGCAGAAGTTTCGAAATGTCGTCTTTCAATCCCGCCGTGACCGAACGCGCCGTGTTCTCGATCGACCGGCTGGGTCGCGTGCGCCGGATGACATCGCGCGCGAGTTTGCGGGCGGTTTCGCGCCAATATTCGTCCGCCTTCTGCCCGCGGGGAAGGAAGTAGAGCACCATCCATGGCTGCACCATGTCGTCGGGCGGCATCCAGGGTTCCTCGTGCAGCGCCGGCACGTCCTGTTGGGCAAAGGTGTAGAACCCGAGATGGTCCGGCCGCGTGTCGGGAACGACGTAACGGAAGCCCGCGGTCTTGAGCTGGTAGCCACGTCGATCGCTATAGTTGAACGGCCGGATCCGATACTGCACTTGCCACGTGGGGAAGCGCTCCTGGAAGTAAAGTTGCAGGCCGCCGATACCGTTGCTGGATTCCTCGTTCCACTGATACTCGACGATGCAACCGGGTTCGAGGGCGGGAAATGAGAACGACTTCATCCGCCGGCGCGCCCACCCCCGACGCACGGCCACGCGCGAATAGATCGCGTCGCGGCCAACTTCGACGATCGCACCGTCCGGTCGGATCACCCGGGCGGCGACAGCGCTCACCACGGCGTCGCGCGCTTCGACGATGTCGATCGGGTCGAGCGCCGCGACTCCCCGGGCATTGAAGACCTTCAGGCGAACATAGGTGTGCGTCGTCGTGGTTTCCTCGGAACTGTCATCGATCTCAGTCTCGCGAAAAAGAATCTCCACCCCGGTCTCGGGATCGAGTCGCGGGTGATCGAGGGCCATCTCCTCCGGCGAAACCGGTTTCCAGAAAACGGCACGGGCGCTGACCACCGTTGCCGCCGCGACGCCGAAAACTGCCGTTATCTGGAGCAGCCGACGCAAGCAGGCGGGGGATCGGAGCGACACGGAGAAAGAGCCTCGTGACGTCGGCGCCACCGCAATTCGGATCAGCCCAGGCCCGCGAGAAATCGCTCCAGCCGGGTCAGCACGCGGTCGCGGCCCAACACGCGATAAAGACCGAAGAAACCGGGACCAACGTTCGTGCCGGAAACCGCCAGACGGCCGACGTGCACGTAATCGCCGATGCCGAGTCCGCGGGAGCTGGCGAGCCCGGTCAAAGCCTGCTCGAGCGCGGTTTCGCCGGAGAAATCCGCCTGCCGGCAGACCTCCAGCAGTTCCGTAAGCCGGAGTTTCGGTTCGCCCTTGCCGAGGATCTTGGCCGCGGCCTTCGCGTTCGTCACGTATTCGTCCCCAAAAAAGTAGGCGGTGTAAGCCGGCAGCTCCTCGATCGCCTTCACTTTCGGCTGCGCCAGCAGGATGACCTCACGGAAGTACGCGTCATCGGGCCAGCCGCCCGCGGGAAAGACCGCGTGACGCAGGAAATGGTCGCGGGCCAGCGCAACGTAGTCGTCCGGCGGCAGTTCCCAGAGATATTGCGCATTCATGTGGGCGAGCTTCTGCTCGTCGAAGCGCGCGTTGCTCTGGTTGACGCCGGGGAAATCGAACAGCCGGATGATCTCGTCGAGCGGCAGCTTCTCGCGGTCGTCGCCGGGATTCCACCCGAGCAGGCTGAGAAAGTTGACCAGCGCCGCGGGCACGAAAGAGCGCTCCTGATACTCGGCCACAAGTGCGCCGCGGTCGCGTTTGCTCATCTTGCCCTTGCCGAGCTTCGGGTCTTTCAGGATGAGCGGAATGTGCGCGTACACCGGCACCGGCGCACCGAACGCCTTGAACAGCTCGATGTGTTTGCTGGTGTTGGAAAGGTGATCCTCGCCGCGGATGACGTGTGTGATCCGCATGGTGATGTCGTCGACGACATTCACGAAATGGAAGACCGGCGAGCCGTCGGAACGCACGATCACGAAATCCTCGTCCTCGAGGCGTTCGACGCGTCCGCGAATCCGGTCATCGATCAAGGCGGGATGGTTCGCAACCTTGGTGACGGCTTTCTGGCGGTGGTCGTCGAAGACTTCGCTGCGTTCGCCGAGCAGCTTGAACCACACGGCACCGTCCTTCTCGTAGGCGCGGCCAGCCGCGACCAGTTTCTGGATATACTCGCGGTAGATCCCTTCGCGCTCGCTCTGGCGGTAGGGTCCGAAGGCACCGCCGGCCCTGGGCCCCTCATCCCAGTCCAGGCCGAGCCAGGTGAGGCTGTCGTAAATGACGTCGAGGAACTCCTCGCGATTGCGTTCCTTGTCCGTGTCCTCGATCCGGAGCACGAACACACCCCCGGTGTGGCGGGCATAGAGCCAGTTGAACAGTGCCGTCCGGGCACTGCCGATATGGAAAAACCCGGTCGGGCTGGGCGCGAAACGGACACGAACCTGAGACGGCGACATGACGTGCGGGAGAGCGGACGAAAAGGGTGCTGTATCGCGGTGGGCGCGTGATGTGTCAAAGGAACTTCATTCGCCCGGGAGCTCGCCGACGCCGCGCATCGAACTTCTACGGCTTCGATTCGCGACTGAGCCGCAGTCATTCAGAAGACCTCCCTCACCAATGGTTGTCTTGCCAAGTATGCGGCTTCGTCGCTTCACCTCTGCGGTGAGGGTCCGAGATGGTGCGATTTCCCTGCAATCGGCTCGGCCTTCGTTATCCTCGTTACCTTCTGTGCAATCCGTCCGTGGAATTCAGGGTCGATCGTCATCCCCCGCCGGGCACGGTCAGGGAGCGGCCGTTGTCGCGAGGACCGAGCTTGAGCAGGAACGGGGCGGCGACAGCGGCCCAGCGCTCCGGTGAAATGTAGTGGCCGGCCGCCTCGCCCCAGCAGGTGCGCAGCATTGCCGTGTCGATCACGCCGGGATTGAGCGGGATCACGGCCATGCCTGACGGGATTTCCTCAGCCATCGCTCTCGATAGACCCTCCATCGCCCATTTCGACATGCAATAGGGCCCGACCTCCGGCGAGACGGAGCGACCCCAGCCGCTGCTGAGATTGACGATGACGCCGTGCTTGCGCGCGACCATCGCGGGCATGAAGGCACGCAGGACATTGGTGACGCCCTTGATGTTCACGTCGACCAACGCGTCGAACTCCTCACGCGGAACGTCCCACGTTGCCGCGGGCCGGTTTATCAGCGCCGCGTTGTTGATCAGCAGATCAGGGGCCATGCCATCAACCAGGAGGCGACGGGCCCAGGCATCGACGGCGGTGGCGTCGGCGACGTCGACCATGCTCCAGTCGTGCGGTGCGGGAAACGCCTCTCGCAATTCCTGGAGCTGAACCTCGGAACGACCACAGCCCCAGATCACATGATCTCCGCTCGCGAATTCCGCAACCAGGGCACGGCCAAGCCCGCGCGTGGCGCCGGTGAGCAGGATTGTGCGAGTGTCGGAAACGCCCGGCATCACCGGCATCGTGGGGAGATGGATCCCAAGGGCAAGGGCGAGGCCCGACCAAGCCGGCCAGAATGATGTTACGTACGTAACATGGTTGGAGCCATAGTGGACCAATCGATGTTACGTACGTAACATCAGTCTGGCCAAGGTGGGCGGCGCGAAGGCGAGACAGGCGCGATCGGGCGACCAGGGGGAGGACGAGCGCGGGGCCCGGCGCGCCGGGGTGGGACCTGACGGCGCAAGCGCTACTGCGAACCGCGCGACTGCAGGCGAATCTTGTTCAGCCCGACGCCGCGGCAGGCATCCATCACCCGGGTCATTTCCTTTACCGGCGTGTTTTCGTCGACCTTCAACAGCACGGGAACGTCGCGCGAGTTCGCCGCGACCCGACGGACCACGACCGCGAGTTCAGCGTCGGTCGCCGGCTGGTCGTTTACGGTCAGCTTGCCTTCGCGATCAATCGTGATGCTCAGCGGGTCCTTGATCTCGTTCTTTCCCGCCGTCTTGATGTCGGGCATCTCGAGATTCAAGGCGGTGACGGCACGGAACTGCATCGTCACGAACGCAAAGAAGATCAGCATCACGAGCACGTCGATCAATGGGAGAAGGTTCATCTCCACACGGCGGCGGCGGGGCGGGATCAGGCTGCTCATGGTCCGAGCTTCAGACTGCGGCGGGCTCGCGTTCGCCGGAGCGGGAGAGGATGCGCTCGAGCAGCACATCGAGTTGGGCGGCGTAGTTTTCGACCCGCCGCTGCATGATGCCGCCGCCGAATAGCGCGACGATCGCAACGCACAGGCCCATGAACGTGCCCGAGAGCGCCAGTGCGACGCCGGCGGTGAACTTCGCTCCGTCGACCTGGCCGGTATCCGCGGTGATGGCGGAAAAGACCTTCAGCAGCGACCACACCGTCGCCGTCAAGCCGAGCAAGGGCGCCGCGGCGTAGATGACGTCGAGGTAAGGAATGCCCCGCGTCATGCGGTTGATCTCGAGCCGGGCAAACGCCTTGACCGCATCGCCGTCACCCGGGTGGTTTTCACTGAACTGGATGATGCGACCGAGCACGGTGTGGTGCCCGCCCGCAACCGGCCGGCCCGCGATGATCGCGTCGACGAGGTCGTGGGGCATGATGGCCGCGCGGCGCAGCGCGTAGGCGCGTTCGAAAATGATGAACACCGTCACCACGGAGAAGAAGATCAGGAAATAGGCGAGAAAGCCGGCGCCCTTGATGATGTCGATCTCCGCGAGATACATGGGAAGTCAGGGTAACAAGAATGTCGCGGTCGTTTTCCGGGGCAACCCGCGGTCGTGGATTCGTCCGGATCCGGGACCGGCAGGTTCCGTCATGACCGGCGTTTCGGGCGGGATTACGCGTGGACGTAGATCAACTTGCGGGCGGTGGAGGCGGCCTGTTCGGCCCCTTCGAGGAGTTCGGCGATCGGGTCCCATTGCCCGCCGAGCAATCCCTTGCGCGCGGAGTCACGGATCGTGGCGGCATACACCCGGTCGCCGCAACGGACCTCGCTTTTCTCCACGTCGAGCACGACCTCCCGTGTGGGATCCTCCTCGATGGCGGCCCCGAGCGCCTCCCGGTCCGCCCGGGCAAGACACAGGCAGGGGATCCCGAGGGTCGTGCAGTTGCCGAAGAAGATCTCCGCGAACGACTCGGCCACGACCCCGCGAAAACCGGCGCGGTAGATCGCCTGCGGGGCGTGTTCGCGCGAACTGCCGCAACCGAAGTTGGCGCCGGAAACGAGGATCGTCGCGCCGGCGTGCCGGGGATCATTCAGCGGGTGGGCCTTCGGGGTCCCGTCCGGCTGCTTGCGCACATCGTAGAACAGATATTCCCCGAGACCATCAAAGGTCACGCACTTCATGAACCGGGCCGGAATGATGCGGTCGGTGTCGATATCGTCGCCGGGAACATGCACGGCGCGGCCGCGCACTTCAGTGATTTTTTCCAGAGGCATAATGGAAAGGAGATAGGCGGCAGGCGGGTAGGCGATAAGCGGTAGGTGGCAGGCTGTAGGCGTAACGCTGTCGGCTGTGGGCGTAGGCTTAATGCTTAACGCTTAAACGCCCGCGAGTTCGCGCAGGCCGAACACTTCGCGCGCGTCGCTGACGCGGCCCTCGACGGCGGCGGCGGCCACCATGAGGGGACTCATCAGGATGGTGCGACCGGTCGGACTGCCCTGGCGGCCCTTGAAGTTACGATTGCTCGAACTCGCGCAGAGTTGATCGCCGATCAACTTGTCCGGGTTCATCGCCAGGCACATGGAGCATCCCGCGTCGCGCCACTCGAAACCGGCGTCACGGAAGACCTGGTCGATGCCCTTTTCGCGCAGGATCGCGCCGACGCCCTGGGAACCCGGAACCGCGATCGCCTTCACGCCGGCGGCGACCTTGCGGCCCTTGAGGTAGCGCGCGACCTCGATGAAGTCACTGTAGCGGCCGTTCGTGCAACTGCCGAGAAAGGCGACATCGATCTTCGTGCCCTTGATCGGTGCGCCGGCCGGCAGCTTCATGTATTCGAGTGCCTCGGTGATGGCGGCTTTCTCCGAGGCGGATGCGCCCTCGACGGTCGGGATCGTCTTCGTCGATCGCAATGCCCTGACCCGGATTGATGCCCCACGTGACCGTCGGCGGGATGTCCTCGGCGCGGATGTGCACGATGTCGTCGTAGTGCGCATCCGGATCGCTCGCGACCGCGCGCCAGCGGGCCACGGCCCGGTCCCACGCCGCGCCCTGCGGAGCGTACGGCCGGCCCTTGAGATATTCGAACGTGGTCTCGTCGGGGTTCACGTAACCGGCGCGAGCACCGCCCTCGATCGACATGTTGCACACCGTCATGCGCTCCTCCATCGAGAAGCGGTCGAAGACCGTGCCGGCGTACTCGTAGGCATAGCCGGTGCCGCCGTTCACCCCGAGCATGCGGATGATGTGCAGGATCACGTCCTTGGCATAGACGCCGGGGAGCAGGTGACCGTCGACCTGGATGCGCCGCACCTTCAGCTTGTTCAGCGCCATCGTCTGCGTGGCGAGGATGTCGCGAATCTGCGTCGTTCCGATGCCGAACGCGATGGCGCCAAATGCACCATGGGTCGAGGTGTGCGAGTCCCCGCAGGCAATCGTGGTGCCGGGTTGCGTGATCCCCTGTTCCGGGCCGACGATGTGCACGATGCCCTGACGCCCGCTGCCGCGGTCGAAGAACGTGATGCCGAACTCCTGGCAGTTCCGGCGCAGTTCATCCATCATCGCCTGGGCGAGCGGGTCCGCATAGGGTTCGGCGAACTGATCGGTCGGCACGATATGGTCGACAGTCGCGAACGTCCGGAAGGGGAAGGCCACCTTGAGGCCAAGGTCGCGCAACATCCCAAATGCCTGCGGGCTCGTCACCTCATGGATGAGGTGGGTGCCAATAAACAGTTGCGTCTGTCCGTTGGACAGTTCGCGGACCGTGTGGGCGGTCCAAACCTTCTCGAATAGAGTCTTACCCATGGCGCGACATGTGGTTGAAACGGTTAACCATGAAGCCGCCGCCCCGGCCGGCAAACGGAAAAAACCGGACCGTCGGAGGCGCTCGGAAAAGTTCCCTGGCGTTTTCTCGTTTTTCGTGACGGCCCAACCGCCACTGCCCGTGCGACAAGCCGTGCATCCGGCCCGTCCTGCACCGGTCTGGCAGGCAGGAGGCCGGCGTTACTTGACCTCCTGCCGGGCCTTTTCCGCCAGCGCCGTCGAAATGTAGCGTTCCCCGAAGCTGGGGGCGACGGTAACGATCATCTTGCCGGCCATTTCCGGACGCCGGGCGACCTGCAGGGCCGCCCAGATGTTGGCGCCCGTGGAAATGCCGCCGAGAATGCCCTCCTGGAGCGCGACCTGCCGTGAGACTTCAAACGCATCCTCGTTGACCACCGTGACGACCTCATCGATGATCGCGGTGTTGAGGATCTTGGGGATGAAGCCGGCGCCGATCCCCTGGATCTTATGGGCCCCGGGTTTGCCGCCGGAAATGACCGGACTGGCCGCCGGCTCGACGGCGATGCTGATCATCTTGCGCCGTTTCTTGATCACCTCGGAAACGCCGGTGATGGTGCCACCGGTGCCGACACCGGCGACGAAGACATCGATCCGCCCTTCGGTGGCCGCCCAGATTTCCTCGGCCGTGGTGCGGCGGTGAATCTCGGGATTCGCAGGGTTGTCGAACTGCTGGGGCATGAAGCCGCGCTCGCCGTGCTCCTTCACGATTTCGTTGGCCCGGCGGATGGCCCCCGGCATGCCTTCAGCACCCGGCGTGAGCACGATCTCGGCCCCGAGCATGCGCAGGAGCACGCGCCGCTCGACCGACATCGTTTCCGGCATCGTGAGGATGCACTTGTATCCCTTGGCCGCGCACACAAACGCGAGCGCGATCCCGGTGTTGCCGGACGTCGGCTCGACGATGACGCTGTTGGCCTTCACGAGACCGTCGCGCTCGCCCGCCTCGATCATGGCCACGCCGATGCGGTCCTTGACGCTGGCGAGCGGATTGAAGAACTCGCACTTCACGTACACATCGGCGGCCAGTCCGGCCGTCACGCGATTGAGCTTCACCAACGGCGTGTGGCCGATCGTCGCGGGAATATTGGGAAACAATTGGGCCATGGTGTCCGTGTATAAGCCCCCGTCCACGCGGTGAGTCAAGGCCGTCACCAGCAGGCGACGCCGGAGATCAGACGGCACACGTCACAGGTCGGACGCCAGCACCTGGCATGCAGAAGTCAGTCGTCGACGCCGGCCCGCCGGCGCGGTTCGGCGACTTCTGCTCTCTGATCCCTGACCTCTGACGTCGATGTCCGCTTCAGTCCAGGACCCGCTCGAGCACGGCCTCCGCGGCGAGGCGGCCGGATTCCATCGCCCCATTAATCGAGGCGATGTTCCGCCAGTCTCCCGCCACCGTGAGCCAGTTCTGGACCCGCGCGCCCCGCTGGAGGTCGGCCAGTGCGCCAACCCCCTGCGTCGGCACCGCCAGCGGAATCCGATAGACCCGCTCGAGCTTCCAGTCGCCGACGCGCATGCCGAACCACTCGACGAGTTGTTGGCGCACCATGTCGTCGAGGAGGTGGTCGTCCGATTCCGGGACCCCCAGCACGCTGACACTCGCCAACGCCCGGCCCTTGGGTGCATACAGCGGCGACACCTCGGAGACAAAAGCGAGGTTGGCCACCGGCCCGTGATCCTCGCCGTTGAGCAGCAACACGGGGCCGCGGATGGGCGGCTCTTTCATGCTGTAGTACACGTTGGTCGCCGCATGAAACGCCGGGGCGGGCAAGCCATCGATCAGGCGCACCGCGGTCACGGCGTCGGTCGCGACGACGATTTGTCCACACAACAGGTCCCGGCCATCCTCGAGCCCGACGCAGCCGGGGGCCACGCGCCGCACGGGCGCGTTCAGCACGATCCGACCCTTCGGCAGCCGCGCGGCCAGTTGTGACGGGATCGTGCCCATGCCGCCAGCCGGCAAGGCCGCGCGCCCGCGGGTGAACATGCGCATTGTCCAATGAAACTTCCGGCTCGAGGTCGAGAGTTCCGGCTCGAGAAAAACGCCGCGCAGAAACGGCTGGAAGAAACACGACTGCAAGTCCGGGCTGAAACCTTCCCGCTCGAGCGCCTCGCGCGCGGTCGTTTCCGGCTGCGCCAGCAGGCTCGCCAGATCGGTGGCGTTGACGCGTCGCCGCAAACGCATGACGCGCAGCCGGTCCATCCAGGTTCCACAATCGGCCGTGAGCGTGCGCCAGGCCCGCGTCGGATGGCGCCACGGGTCCATCAGCGGCACGAACTCCCCGTCCCGGAAGATCATCGCCCCGGCATCGAAGAAGTGCAGGTCGAGCGCGGAATAGTCGAGCACGCGCGCCGCTTCGGGGTAGCTCGACAGCAGCATCTGAAAACCGCGATCGAACTGAAAACCGCCTTCCCGGTCCGTCCGCACCCGGCCGCCCACGTCGTCCGAGGCCTCGACGAGCGTATACTTCACGCCGGCTTCCTGCAGGCGAATGGCGCAGCACAGGCCGGCGAGCCCGGCTCCGACGATCACGACGTCGCTCATCGCCCGCCCATCAAAATCACCGCCCGCCCCGAAGCCATCGCAAACCACCGGAGCCGCGTGGCGGGGACGGAAAGCGGCCGCCCGGCCCCGGCCGCGCTTCCCGCGCATCATCGCCCCAGTTCGTGCCGCAAGGCCGGCTCGAGTTCGGGCCAGCGGTAGACGTAACCGCTTCCAACGAGCCTCGCGGGTCGCACCCGGGAATTGGCAAGCAGCGCCTCGTCGGCCATCTCGCCGATGGCCAGGCGTAGTGCCGCTGCCGGCACGGGCACGAGCGCAGGACGGTGCAGCACCCGCGAGAGGGCCTGCGTAAACTCCGCGTTTGTCACCGGCGCCGGCGCGACGAGATTGACCGGACCGCGCAGGGAATCGGCCGCGAGGACGTGGTTCACCGCACCGAGAAAATCCTCGGGGGCGATCCAGCTCATCCACGTCCGGCCGCCCGCGATCGGACCACCCAGTCCGGCTCGAAACACCGGCAGGAGTTTCGCCAGCGCACCGCCCGCCGGGCTCAGCACGACGCCGCTGCGCAGCGCCACCACGCGCGCGCCCCACCCGGCTGCGCGCGCCGCCTCCGCTTCCCAGGCCGCGCACAGTTCCGCGAGAAAACCGCGTCCTGCCGCTGCCGCTTCGTCGACCCATGAGTCGCCCGTGTCACCATAGTAACCGACGGCTGATGCGCCCAGGAACAGGCGCGGACGCGACGCGAGCCGCCCCAGGACCTCCACGAACCATCGGGTGACCTCCACGCGACTGCTGACCAGTTCGCGCTTTCGCGCCCGGGTCCAGCGACCACCGGCGAGGTTGGCACCCGCGAGATGGATCACCGCTTCCACGTCACGCAAGGCCGCGAGGTCGATTTCCTGCCGCGCGGGATTCCAACGGATGATGTTCGCGCCCCCGCCGCGGCTGAACCGCACCACGGTGTGTCCCTGCCCCTCGAGGAACGGTGTGAGCATCGAACCCAACATCCCCGCAGCGCCGGTGATCGCGATCTTCATGCGGACAACATCGCGCGACGCCCGCACGCCGTCGAGCGCGGGGCGGCATTCGTGGTCAGCGCCCTGCCCGCATCGCCGCGTACGCCGCGAGCGCGCGCTCGCGGCCGGTCTTCGGCTCCACCCGTGGATGCGGATAGTTTTCGCCCAGTCGCACGCCGGCCGCGGCACACACCTCCGCCGGGGCCGCCCAAGGGGCGTGGATGTGTTCCGCCGGCAAGCGCGCAAGCTCCGGCACAAACGTGCGCACATACGCACCGTTCGGATCAAATTTCGCTCCCTGCAGCACCGGATTGAAGACCCGGAAATAGGGTGCTGCATCGGCGCCACATCCCGCGGACCACTGCCAGCCCAGGGTGTTGTTCGCCAGGTCCGCGTCGACGAGTGTGTCCCAAAACCAGCGCGCTCCCGCCGTCCAGGGCTGCAGCAGATGCTTCACGAACAGCGAGGCTGCGATCATGCGCACGCGATTGTGCATCCAACCCGTGCGCCAAAGCTGGCGCATGCCGGCATCGACAATCGGAAATCCCGTGCGCCCGTGCTGCCACGCCGCGACGACCTCCGCGTCCTCCGCCCAGGGAAACCGGGCAAACTCCGGGCGCAGCGGCTCCGCCGGGATATGCGGAAAATGGAACAGCAGGTGACGGGCGAACTCGCGCCAGCCGATCTCGCTGAGAAACTCATCCGCGCCCCGACCCGGCGGGGACCGCCGCACCGCGTGCCAGACCTGCACGGGACTGACCTCGCCCCAGCGGAGGTGCGGGGACAAGTGCGAGGTGCCGGGCAGATCCGGCCGATCCCGTTCCGTCGCATAGTCATCGAGCCCCGCGCGGACGAACGTCGCGAGCGCTGCGCGCGCGCCGGCTTCGCCAGGCTGCCATCGATCCTGCAACCCGCGATCCCATGGAATGGCGGGGCGAAGGGCGAGCGCATCGAGGGGTTCGCTTTCCGGCCAGGTGGCGGGCGCTGGCAGCGTGTTCCAGTCGAACTCGACCTCGTCACGCACCGGCAGCATCAGGCATCGTTTCCAGAACGGCGTGAACACCTGGAACGGCTTGCCCGCCTGGTTGAGCACGCGATTCGGCTCGTGCAGGAGCGAGGCGCTGAAACTGCGCACCTCGAGACCGTCGTCGAGCAACGCCTGTTTCGTGCCCGTGTCGTGCGCGATGCCGGCGGGTTCGTATCGACGATTCCAGAACACGGCGGCGGCTCCCGTGGCGCGGACCAGCGCACGTAGTGTCGCCAGCGTCGGGCCCCGGCGCAGGATCAACCTCGCCCCGTGTCGGTGCAGCGCGTCGTCCAGCGCGGCGAGCGAATGGTGGAGCCACCAGCGCGAGGCCGCGCCCGGCGCCCACTCGCCCTCCTCCTCCGGCGACCAGAGAAACACCGGCACGATCGGGCGACCGGCCGCCAGCGCTGCGGCCAGCGCCGGGTTGTCCTGCAGGCGCAGATCATGGCGAAACCAGACGAGGGCAGGCGCCGTGGTCATGGAGAAAACGCGTCCGGACCCACCGGGACCGGAGCCGGCGGCTTCGTCCTGGTCCCCGCCGTTGGGAGGGAGGCGACGACAGGCTTTCCGGCAGAGCGCAAGATCAGGCGGGCCCAGGCCCGGAGTTCAGACGATATCCCGATACAAAGCCTCGTAGCCGCGTGCGGCCTGCGCCCACGAGAAGTCCTTCTGCATGCACCGTCGAATCGTCGCCTGCATGCGCTCCTGATCCGCGAACAGGGCGAGTGCACGAGCAAGACCCTTGCGCAGCGAAGCGGCGTCGGGTTCCACGACGATGCCCGTGCCCTCGGATGGTTGCGCATCGACGTCGGTCACGGTGTCGACGAGCCCGCCCACCCGCGTGACGATCGGCACGGTGCCGTAATGCATGGAATACATCTGGTTGAGCCCGCACGGCTCGAAGATCGACGGCATCAGGAAGAAGTCCGCGCCGGCCTCGACCAGGTGGGATTTGCGTTCGTCGAGCACCACCGAGAGCGAAAACCGGCCGGGATGTTGCGCGGCGAATTCCCGCAGTGCGTTTTCATAGTGTCCGTCGCCCCGGCCGAGCAGGACAAAACGCACGCCGTTCGCCACGAAGAAATCATTCACCGCGAGGATCAGATCGAGCCCCTTCTGGTGCGCCAGCCGCGCGACCATGCCGAACACCGGCCCCTCGAAATCGGGATCGAAGCCGCTTTGCTGCAGCAGCTCGCGACGGCAGACCCGTTTGCCCGCGAGTTCCGTCACCGAATAGTTGGCCGGCAGGAGCGCATCCGTCGCGGGATTCCACACCTCGGCGTCGAGGCCGTTGAGCAGCCCGGTGAGGTCGCCCGCGCGGGAATTGATCACACCCTCGAGCCCGGCGCCGAACTGCGGCGTCCGGATCTCCCGCGCATAGGTCGGGCTGACGGTGGTGATCCGGTCCGCAAATACAATGCCGGCCTTGAGCATGCTCATCTGGCCGTAGAATTCGAGACCTTCGACGCTGAAGAATTCGTCCGGCAGGTCGGTGAGACCGAACGCGCGACGGGAAAACAGGCCCTGAAATGCGATGTTGTGAATCGTCATCACCGTGCTGAGCGCAAGCGTGTCGTCGCTGCGCTGTTCCGCCGCACGCACGAGCACGGGGACGAGCCCGGTCTGCCAGTCGTGGCTGTGCACGATGTCGGCCTTGAGTCCGGCCAGCCGCAGGATTTCCACCACGGACTTGTCGAGGAAGATGAAGCGCTCCGCGTTGTCGTCGTAGTCGCGATTCCCCACCCCGTAGGGATAGCGGCGATCGAAATACTCGTCGCGCCGCACGACATACAGGCGGCGCCGTTCACCCAGGGGCAGCATCAGGACCTCGCCGCTGAGAAAATCACCACCCATTTCGACGCGGATCTCGAATTCTGCCTGCGCGCTGGCGAAGTCCGGGTGTTCGAGCACCGCACGATAGCCCGGCAGGATGATCGAGACCTCATGACCAAAACCCGCCAGTTGCTTCGCCATCGCCGCCACCGCATCCGCCAGCCCGCCCGTCTTGATGAACGGAAACAGCTCGCTGGCGACGTGGACGATTTTCATGGGCGGGCGAAAATGGCGGGTTCCCGGGGGGAATTCCACCCTTAACGTAAGCAGTCGCGCACCCGTGCTCGGGTGGGGGCGTGCCCGGGTCGAGGGCGACGAATTTCGAAACCGTCAGCGGTTAGAAGCTGGGAGCCCGTTAGCGGAGGTTCCCCCGCTTGCAGGATGCATGCAGAGGCGTTGGCAGGCAGGATGCCTGCGCTACTCCGTCCCACTCGGGGCGGGCTCCGCAGATCCGTCATCAAGAGTTCGTTCTCGTTTTCCGCGGGTTTTTCCGCCTGCATGCGCTCTGGACACCCGCACCCCGGGGAGCACGAGCAAGAGACCAATTTCCCTTCGGCTCGCTCATGAGCCGACTCCCCCGTCCCGAAATATCCGCGGCCGCGCGCCGCGCCGGGTTCCGGGTCCGTTCCCATCGTTCATCCATGAATATCCGCGAACGCCTGCTTCAACGCCTGCGTCGGCCCGACTACGTGCCCGAAACGCTGCCCGTCCTCGTCCAAAACCTCGGTCTCGCGCGTCGGGATCGACGCAAACTCGCCCACGAACTCCGGCTGCTCGAGGCCGCCGGCACGGTCGTGCGCGTAAAGAAGGACCGCTATTGCCTCCCCAGTGATGCCAACTTGATCACGGGCCGCATCGTCTTTCGCCAGAGTGGCGCCGCGCTGCTGATTCCCGAGACACCGGCCGGCCAGCCCGAGCGCGAGCCGATCGAGATTTTCGCCGAAGACACGTGGGTCGCGATGCATGGCGACAAGGTCGTCGTCCGGCTCAGCGACAAGACCATCCGGCGGCCCACCCGCGGCGGCCGGCCCAGCGCCGCCCGTCGCGCCACCGGCCGCGTGATCCGCATCCTCGAGCGCGCGCGCACCACGATCACCGGCAATCTCCAACGCACAAAACTGTTTTTCTACGTCGCCCCGGACGATCCGCGCATCATCCACGACATCTATGTGCCCGATCCCGCGCAAGCCGCGCTCAAACCCGCCCCGTGCCTCGGCGACAAGGTGGTCGTGCGCCTCACGGAATGGACCCAGCGACACGTCAATCCGGAGGGCGAAATCGTCGAGGTGCTCGGCCGCACGCATGAACCGCAGGCCGAACTCAAGGCGATCTTCCACAGGTACCGCCTCGAGACGTCGTTTCCCGAAGCGGTGCGGCACGAGGTGGAGAACGTGCCGGCCGAGGTCAGCCCCGCGGAGCGCCGCCACCGCCTCGACGTGCGGGCGATTCCCACGATCACGATCGACCCCGATGATGCGAAGGACTTCGACGACGCGCTTTCGCTGGAGCAACTGGCCGACGGCGAACTGCGCGTGGGCATCCACATCGCGGACGTGCCCGCCTACGTGCGGCCGGGGACGGCGCTGGACGCCGAGGCGCAGAAGCGCGGCAACTCCACGTATCTGGTCGGCACGGTCATCCCGATGCTGCCGCACGCGCTTTCGAACGGCATCTGCAGCCTGAAGGAAGGGGCTGACCGGCTGACGAAGTCGGTCTTTCTCACCTTCACAAGGCACGGGAAGATTCGGGAGACGCGATATGCGAACACCGTGATTCGCAGCCTGAAGCGGCTCACCTACAAGCAGGCCTACGCGCTGCTCAACGAGGAGAACCCCGCGAAAGTCCGCGCGCTGCCGCCGCCGCCCGCGCACCAGACCGGATTCGCCGGCCGGCCGCTGTCGGAGCTTGCGAACAAGGAGATCGTGCACCTGCGCGACCTTGTGCGCACCCTCTGGAGTCTCGCGTCACGCCTGCGCCGCGACCGCATGCATCACGGCAGTCTCGATCTCGAGATGCCGGAGACGAAGATTTACGTCGATGCCGACGGCTATGCCGACCGGCTCGAGAAGGTCGTCCACGACGAGAGTCACCAATTGATCGAGGAATTCATGCTCGCGGCCAACGAGGCGGTGGCGCGCGCGTTTCGCGAGGCCAACCTCCCGTGTCTCTACCGCGTGCACGACGAGCCGGACGAGGAAAAGCTCGAGGAGCTGCGCGAGTATCTCGCCACCTTCAATATTCTCACCGGCGACCTGACCAAGCGGGAGGAGATGGTGCGCCTGCTCGCGAAGTTGCGCGACCATCCCCAGGGCTACATCCTGCGCACCCAGGTCCTGCGGAGCCTCAAGAAGGCGGTCTACCGCGGCACGCCCGACGGGCACTACGGACTCAACAAGCGGGACTACACGCACTTCACGTCACCGATTCGCCGGTACTCCGACCTGGTCGTGCATCGCGTCTTCGTGCACTTCGTGCACAAGTTTCTCGGCGAGCCCATGGTGCCCGGCGCGAAGGTTGACTATTCCGCCGCGAAGATCAGCTCCCTCGGCGAGCATCTCAGCCTCACCGAGGTGAACAGCGCCGAGGCGGAACGCGAGTCCGTGAAGGTCAAGCTGCTCGAGTTCTTCGAACGCGAACTCGCGAAAAAGAAGAAGACGCGCTTCGCCGCCGTGGTCACCGAGACGCGCAACCACGGCATGTTCATCGAGCTCACCGAGTCGATGGCCTTCGGTCTCGTCCACGTCTCCACGATGGACGACGACCTCTACACGCTCGACGGCAGCGGCACCGCGCTCGTCGGCCGGCGCACGAAAAAAACCTACACCGTCGGCCAGCACATCGAGGTCGTGGTCGCGCGGGTGGACCGCTTCAAGCGGCAGGTGGACTTCCGCCTCGCGGGCAGCGGAGAGGCAAAACCGGCGGCCGAGGCCGCCTCCCCAAAGCTGGAGCGCCTCCCGAAACAACCGGAACGGCCCCGCCGTGGGGGGCGCAAGGAGCGCAGACGGTAGAGCGTCCCCCGGGCCTTGCCAGAAAATGCAGAGGGTTCGGCCACGCCTTCGCACGAGGCGCTCAAGCGCGGCTTCATGGACCGGCTCAGCCACACGTAGCCGCGTTGGAGTGTAACGACAACGTGGCCCGCTTTCCCCCAGGATGATGTGATTGTCTCTCGAGATCGTATGTTTTCGTCGTGAAAAAGAAAACCTCCCGCCCTCCCAGCGCCACCGCCCACCGGCGGCGCATGCAGAAGCTCCAGGCCGAGATGCACGCGAAGATGCGCGCGGCCCGGGAGAAACGAGGCCTGATCATCGTGCATACCGGCAATGGCAAGGGCAAGACCACCGCCGCGTTCGGCATGCTCGCCCGGCAGCTTGCCCACGGCAAAACGTGCGCCGTCGTCCAGTTCATCAAGAGCGGCGGCGACCCGGTCGCCAAACTCCTGCGCGGGCCGAAACTGCGCTGGCATCGCGTCGGCCAGGGGTTCACGTGGGACACGCAGGACCGCGCCGCCGATATCGCTCGCTGCCGCGACGGCTGGAACTTCGCCCTCGGATACCTGCAGGATCCCGCCATCGACTACCTCCTGCTCGACGAGCTCAACGTCGTGCTGAGCTTCAATTATCTGCCGCTCGACGAGGTGCTCGCCGCCCTGCGTGCCAGGCGGACCCCGCTTCACGTCGTCTGCACGGGTCGCGACGCTCCGGCGCCGCTGACTGAACTCGCCGACCTCGTGACCGAGATGCGCGAGATCAAGCACCCGTTCCACACCGGCGTGAAAGCGCAGGCTGGCATCGAGTTCTGAATACGGGCCGGCGGCTGGAATGCCGGGTCCACGCACGCTGAAGGACGACAGCAACTTCATGCGTTGCGAAGCCTTGCGGGCTCACGCCCAATGAATCGCGGCGTAAAGCCGCTCCTACATCCGCCACGATCGAGCGTGATTCTCTATTCCTCGCCGACCGGACGGGCTCTCTTCACGAACCCGTCAACGCACCGGATGCCACCGGCACCTCGAGCACAAAGCATGCGCCCCGCCCGGGCCCGGCGCTGAACGCGCGCAGCGTGCCGCCGAGTTCCTTCGCCGCGTTCGCACTGGAATGCAGGCCAAACCCGCGGCCCTCCGGTCGCGTCGTGAATCCAAAGCTGAAGATGCGGGTGAGATTCTCCGGAGCGATGCCCACGCCGTTGTCACGAACGCCGATCCGCACCGCGGCATGGTCCGCCTCGAGGGTGATCGTCATCTGCTTGTCTGGTCGGCCGCTTTCGTCGGTCGCGTACTTCGCATTGCGGATCAGGTTCACGAGAATCTGCAGGACCTTGTGTCGGACGACGTGCACGCGCGGCACCGCCACATATTCCCGCCGCACCTGGACTCCGTGCCGGTCCAATGACAGCGCGCTGATCTGGAGCGCCTCCTCGACGACTTCCGCGGGCACCGCGTCCTCCGCAACCGCGGACCCGCCCGCATAGTCCTGCTGCATCGCGACGACCTGCATGATGTGGGCAAGGCTATGGCGAAGTTGGCTGATCTCGCCTCGCATTTCCTCCTGCTCCTTCTCGAGCGCGGCGGCCGCCTGCGTCAGGTAGGTCGGCAGCAGACGCCCTCGTTCATCGCGGGTGAGAAAGGCGACGACGTCCGTCGCGTGCTCCTCCAGAAGTCCGATGGCCTTGCTGAGATTGGCGAGTCGCGAGCGCCCGAGTTGTTCGTCCACCAACGCCACCGAGGTGTTCACGCTGTTGAGGGCGTTGCCGATGTTGTGCAGCACCCCGCTCGCGATCTCCGCCATGCCGGCAAGGCGGGACGCGGCCACGAGTTCCTTCTGGGCGGCGCGCAGCTTTTCCTCGGCCAGGCGCCGCGCGGTGATGTCGCGCGACATGCCGAACGTGCCGATGATGCGGCCCGCGGCATCAAAGAGCGGCATCTTCCAGGTCGAGACCCAGGTCACGTGACCATCCGCCCACGTTTCCTTTTCCTCGATGCCGACCAGCGGTTGACCCGTGTCCATGATCAGTTCCTCGTCGGCCCGGGCCTTCCGGGTGAGTTCCGGCGAGAAATAGTCGGAATCCGTTTGCCCCACGAGTTCGTCCGGCCGGCGCCCGCCGATGTTTTTCGCCATGTGCCGGCTCACGTAGATGAATCGGCTTTCCCGATCCTTGAAGTAAAGGGAGTCCGGAATGCGGTCGAGCAGCGCCCGCAACAGCGCCTGATCCTGCTGCAGCCGGGCAAGCTCGTCCTGCCCGCCGACCACGGGGGTGAATGCAGTGCCTGCGATGATCAGCGAATCAACCTCACCTTCGCTCTTCGGCGCGAGGGCCGCGGCCAGACGCAGCGGATGTTCGACCCCTGAGCGATCCAGAATGGTCGTCGCGACGTCGCGCACCGGGGACGTGACCGCCGCATCGCGGAGATCATGCCACAATGACGTCAGCACCGCGGCCGGCAGAAAACCCGTGAGTGCAAGTCCGACCCCGGTTTCGTTCGGACTGATTCCCAGCAAACGGCGGCCGCGTTCGCTGAGTTGCACGACGCGAAAATCCGGCCCCTTTGCCACCGCGAGAAAATCGAACGCCTCCCACGCCAGCGCCGCCAGCACGTGCGCCGGACCATTCCCGGTCCCGGTTCGAAACGACGGAGGGAAATCATTCATGAGGATCGCGACAGCAGGGGCGCGAGGGTCGGGCGCGATACCTGTCTGTTCGACCGAAACCCGTGCGCCTGAAGCGGCACCAGCCTCGTCCCGGGGTGCCAACGGTTCACCGCCTCTCCCGCGTGCACTTGCGCCCGTGCCGCCTCCTGCTGTGCTGTAAGTCCATGCGTATCGCTGCCGACACCCGACGAAAAAATCCGGCTCCTTCATCCGCCTGGGTGACAACCGCGGGGGCAGAATTCGCCCCGAAACCAAAGCCGGAAGGTCCGCCGAACCCGCGGATTGCATGAAAGCGCTTGGTGTCCTCGGCACGTCATCCGGCGCGGGCAAGAGCTGGATCTCGACCGCGCTCTGCGTCTGGCTCCGGGAACAGGGCGTTCGCGTGGCGCCCTGCAAGGTGCAAAACATGTCGAACAATGCCTGCGCCACGCTCGACGGCGGTGAGATCGCTCGCGCGCAAGCCGTGCAGGCCGAGGCGTGCGGCCGCCGTGCCGTCGTCGCCATGAACCCGATTCTGCTCAAGCCTTCCGGGGCCGCGGGTTCCCAACTTGTCCTGCTCGGAAAAACCCAGGGCCACGTCGCCGCCCGGGCCTACTACGCCGACATTGAAAAACTCTGGCACACGGTCGCCGGCGTCCTCGACTCCTGGCGCAGCGAATGCGATGTGCTCGTGCTCGAAGGCGCGGGCAGCCCGGTCGAGTTGAACCTGATGGATCGCGACCTCGTCAACCTGCGCCCGCTCCGTTACCTCGACGGCCGCTGGGTTCTCGTCGGCGACATCGACCGCGGCGGCATCTATGCTCAACTCGCCGGCACCTGGAATCTGCTTCCGGCGACCGACCGCAATCGCGCCCTCGGCTCGATCATCAACCGCTTTCGTGGCGACCTGGGCCTGTTTCCCGATCCGCAATCATGGCTCGCGCCCCATGCGCCGGGCTTGAGCGTTCTCGGCACGGTGCCGTTGCGGCCCGACCTCCAGCCTGAGGAGGAGGACGGACTCGGGCCTGCCGACGAAGATCGCGGCAATGGTGATCTGCTGGCATGGATCCGCCTGCCCCACGCCGCCAATCTCACCGATTGCCAACCGTGGTGGAACGATACCGGTGTGCGGGTAAAGTGGACGGCGGATCCGCGGGATCTCGCCGTCGCCCGCGCGATCGTCCTTCCCGGCTCCAAGAACACGATCTCCGACCTGCGCTGGCTGCGATCCTCCGGTCTGGCCGATGCGATCGTGGCCGCCGCGGGTCGCGGCGTGCTCGTCGTCGGCGTCTGCGGCGGGTTCCAGATGCTCGGCGCAAGCCTCCACGATCCTGGCGGCCTCGCCGGCGAGGCCGGCCATGAACCCGGCCTCGGCCTGCTGCCGATCGCGACGACGTTCGCCGCCGACAAGATCGTGCGTCCGGTGGAGTTGGAGCGCGACGGTCGCCGGTGGTCCGCCTACGAAATCCACATGGGCCGCAGCGAAATGCTGGCGCCGTGCGCGCCGCTCCAACACGTCTGCGAAAACGGCACTCGCCGGGGCGAAGGCGCACGACGAGGCAACGTGTGGGGCACTTACCTCCACGGCTGGTTTGAAGTTCCAGAAGTGCGCCGCGCCATCGCTGCCGAGGCCGCGTTGACTCACTACACCGCGCATCCGGTCCCGTGGGCGGAGAAGCGACACGCAACCTATACCGCGATGGCCGCTCATCTCGCGGAGCACGTGAATCTCGCCCCCGTGCGCGAGTATCTCGGGCTGTAGATTCCGCGGGAACACGTTTGCCGGGGATTGCGAGTCTGGCTTTTTGAAACGTACGGCCGCGTTTTCGCGAAGCGTAATCGCGGATACAGGGATAGCGCGCCCGGTAGCTGCGTTGGAGTGTAACGACAACGTGGCCCGGTTTTCCCTCGGTCTGTGAAATATTCAGGCTCGCCCCGCCGCCAGCAGCCGACCGACGACGTCCTCGTGACGCGATCGTTGCAGGACTGCGATACAACCGCCACGGACGCATGGCATGGTTGCATGGGTTCCCACCCATCAACCATCCACCTCCGAGAATTCCCCTGTGAGAAAAGATTCCCGCATCGCCCTCGTATTTGCCTCGTCCCTCCTGATGCCCGCTGCCCATGCGGTCGATCTGATCGCAATCGGCACGGTCAGTGGCACCTACGAGGATTTTGCCACTGAAACTGCCGCACCTCTCGAGAACGGCGTCCCCGGGAACCTGCTCGGCGGAATCGGTTCCGGGCTCGCGTACGCCGGCGGCACGACGTTCCTCGCCCTCCCCGACCGCGGTCCCAATGCGAATGCCTACAATCCCCTGGTGGACGACACCGTTTCGTACATTGCCCGCTTCCACACCCTCAACCTGAGCCTCGCACCGAGCGTCGATCCGCTCACCGGCCTTCCGTTTACGCTCACGCCCATGCTCGAGGACACGATGCTGCTGTCGAGCCCGTCGCCCCTGGTTTATGGCAGCGGCGCCGGACTCGGCCTTGGCCCAGGCGCGCCTGCGTTGAACGCCTTGGACCACACGCACTACTTCACCGGCCGATCCGACAACTTCGATCCTGCCCAACCTTCGACCAATCCGCGCAACGCCCGCCTCGATCCCGAAAGCATCCGCGTCTCGAACAATGGGCGCAGTGTGTTCATCTCGGACGAATACGGTCCCTACGTCTACGAGTTCGATCGCCTGACAGGTAAGCGCATCCGGTCATTCGCGCTGCCCGCCAATCTCGCGATCTCCCATCTCAGTTCGCAAAAAGACGACGAGATCGACAACAACACGATTGGCCGCGTCACCAATAAAGGCATGGAAGGACTGGCGATCACCCCGGATGGCCGGACGCTGGTGGGCATCATGCAGGCGAATCTCGAGCAGGACAAAAAAGGAAGCCTGCGCATCGTCACCATCGACATCCACAACGGCGCCACCCACGAGTATGCCTATCAACTCACGGCGAAATCGGCCGGTGGCGGCTCGGGCGTGAGCGACATCGTCGCCGTCAACAACCACCAGTTCCTGGTGGATGAGCGCGATGGCAACGGTCTCGGCGACACGCCGCTGACGACGGACACGGCATCGGCGGCCGAAGTGAAGAAGCTGTTCCTGATCGATCTCAACGGGGCCCAGGATGTGACCAACATCACGGGTCCGAACGCCGACCTCTCGAGCTACGCGGTCAGCAAGACGTTGTTCCTGGACATTGTCGCCAAGGTCAGCGCCGCCGGGGTCGATCCCCTGCTGATTCCCTCCAAGATCGAGGGGGTCGCCTTCGGGCAGGACGTGACGATCAACGGCGTGAAAAAACACACGATCTATATCGCCAACGATAACGACTTCCTCGCCACGGTCGCCGATCCCTTCAAGCTCCCCGGCGATGTCTCGCGCGGTTGGGTGACAAACCCGAATCAGTTCTACGTGTTCGCCTTCGCCGAAGAGGAATTGCCCGGCTTCGTGCCGCAGCGGTTCCAGTCCGCGCGCGACCGCGATGACGACGGGGATCGGGACCATCGTGACTGCGATTCCCGGTTGTCGTTCGTGACGCGGTAACACCACCGCCGGATCCGCGGGGACGGAGCGGTCGCTTGTCCTAACCTCGAGTGTCCGTACCCAGCAAAATCATCGCAAAAAAAGGATCCGGAGAGACAGTCACACACAATCAGCCACGTTTGTTCCGGTTCGCTTCGCGCACGGTCTTGTCGCTTCGCTCGGAACGCGGAGCTCCAACGCAGCTACACGGATTGAAGAACGCGAGAAAGGAAAGAACGCGAGAACGTGAGAATCCTGGACTGAGTCTTTCTATCTCAGACGTCTTCCAGGTCTCGCGTTCTTCCATCGCACCCGGTAGCTGCGTTGGAGTGTAACGACAACGTGGCCCGGGTTTCCCCCGGACTGGGAAATTTCCAGGTTAAGATCCCGCCTCGTCAGCCTCCGCCAAGGCTCTGGCTCGGTCCGGCCCGCCTTCACGGGACCTCGACCCGGCGGCGGCAGCCCGGCTGCAATCGTCGTTTTGCTGAATTGCCCGGAAGGGTGCCGGCCAAACGCGGTGTTCTTATGGGGAAGTCGTCGGCCGGTTGCCGCACGACCGCAATCTCCGGTCATCGCCTCCCCTCCCCCCATGCGCGCAACCAGATTGGGTCATGTCCTTTTCGCCGTTGGTCTGGCCGGGCTTGGCTTGCTGAGCCTGATTTTCGATGACTTTGCACTGAACTGGCAGCCCGTGCCGGCCGGCCTGCCGGGTCGAGCATGGCTCGCCTATGCCTCGGGCACCCTGCTGCTCGCCGGCGGGATCGGTCTACTGGTGCCGCGCATCGCAACCGGGTCGGCGTTCCTATTGACGGCGTTTGTGATTTCCTGGCTGCTCCTGCTCCAGGTGCCTCGGGTGGCGGCAGCCCCGGGCAATGCGGGCGTGTGGCTGGGGTTTGGAGAGAACCTGCTGCTTGCGGCGGGCGGCGCGGTTCTCGTGGGTTCGCTCGCGCGGCGGCGAAATTTCGCTCGTCCGACGGCGCTCGCGAGTGAACGAGGGACAGAAATCGCCCGTCTTCTCTTCGGACTCTCCCTGCCGCTGATCGGGCTCTCGCACTTTGTCTATGTCGACGCGACCGCGTCGATGGTGCCGGGTTGGTTGCCGTTTCCGCGCGCGATCGCCTACCTGACCGGCAGCGGACACATCGCCGCCGGGATCGCCCTGCTGTTCGGCGTCGTGCCGCGACTCGCCGCCACGCTCGAGGCGGCCATGTTGAGTTTGTTCGTCCTCCTGCTTCACGTTCCCAGTGTGCTGGCCGCGCCGCGGGATCGACTGCAATGGACAATGTTGTGCATTGCCTGCGCCTACACCGGTGCCGCGTGGGCGACCGCCGGATCTTTCCGCGTGATGCCGTGGCGAGGGATGCGATGGAACGCACCGCAGACAAAACCAGCCCAGGGTCTCACCTGATCGGCAGGCATTCCGTCGGATCCTGCCGCCAATGCGTCGGAGGTTGTTTTCAGGCGAACCGCAGGAACCAGCCTCGTGAGCTCCCAAGACACCTTCCTCCCGTAGCGCTTCGGCTTCTTTCGCCGCCAAGCGCACGTAAACGGCACTCGGGCTCGGCTGTGACCCCTTTTCTTGCGGGTTCCGACTGCACGGCCGACGCCGGACCTTGGGGCGTCGCCGATGCGAAACCCTCAGCTCTTCCCGACAGCCCAGACTTGTGCGCTGTGCCGCTGGATCTGCACAAAGCGGGCGCTGCGCTCGTCGTAGTGGCCGTCGTTCCAGCCGTGATAGCGCTGCGTTCCGGGACGGTGCGGGTTTTCCTTCGCCGACACGTGTTCCTTTGCAGCGTGGCGGCCGTCGGCATAACCAGCAGCATATTCCGAAACAGGAAGTGTTGGGGGCTTGGTCATGTTGATCGCGGTTCTCTAGTCTGATCCCATGAATACGACCATTGGCACAGTTGGAAAGTTGAAGAACCCGCGTCGCAAGCTTCGAGCCTTGTTCGGCAAGTTTTGCAGCGGTTTCCATGCACTTCGCATGCCATGAATATCGACCCAAACACGGGTTTTGTGAACCGGCCGAATCGCTTTTCAGAGAAGTCGGGTCCGGTTTGCCTCGCGTAGTCCAGGCCGTCGATCGGTGTGCAGGCCCGGACCTTGGTCCGGGCCGCTTTGTCTCCGCGGCATGACCCAGAGCTTCGACGAACTCAGCTCAGGCAGGCCAGCCCTGCAGACTGAATGGAATGGTTCCGGCTCAGCCGCTTTCGTCCCGGGCGATCGCCCGACGAATCTCGGTCAGCTGTTCGAAAATCCGTTCGGGGCCCGGCGTCCCTTCCGGAGGATCCCAGCTCAGGGGTGAACCTCCCGCGATCAGCCGGCGTGCCACCCCGAGGTGGTCGGCGCCGGGGTGGTGGCCGTTGTTCCATCCTTCCACCGCGGCGATCAACGGCGTCGCGCAAAACGTGCCGTCAACGGCATCGACTGGCGCCCCGTATCGGAGCAACACGCCGGTGGCCTCGGAGCGACCCGCCATCGCGGCCCGGTGCAGCGCCGTAAAGCCATCCTTGTCCCGAGCCCGGGGATCGAAACCACATGCCAGCATGGTTTCGAGCACGGTCGTGTCTCCCCGTTCGGCCGGCACCTGCAACATCAAGTGATGCTCGGGAAGCAGCTCCGCGCGCAGCCCCGGACGCACCTGCAGCATCGCATCGGCGGCAAGCCGGTCACCGCGCGTGCAGGCGGCGACGAAACGTTCCAGCGACGAAAGTTCATCCGTCGCACCGTGGGCCAGCAGCCATTCGCCGACGGCGTGGTTGCCGTGAAGCTCCGCCAGGGTGTGCGCGGTCTTGCCGTCCGCGCGACGCCGATGCACGTCGGCGCCGTGGCGCACGAGCAATTCGACCATCGCCAGGTCCCAACGTTCGGAGGCGACATGAAGCGGCGTATCGGCAAGTTCACTCCAGGCGAGGTTGGGATCGGCCCCGTGTTCGAGCAGCCAGCGGGGACCCGCGGCGTTGTTTCCCCAACCGAGGATGTAACGCAGCGGCGGGACGCCACCCGGAATCCCATTCACGTTCACCCCAAACCGGTGCAGGAGCTCGAGTGCCGCGAGATTGCCTCCACCGGCGTTGATGTGCATCGACACACCGTCGGTCGGATTGGCTCCGCCCTCCAGCAACGCCTCGGCCAGCGGCAGATGGCCCACCGCGCAAAGCGCTCCCCACAACGCCGTGCGCGGCAACTCGGGATGCCAGTTCCAGTGATATTCGGCATTCGGGTTGGCGCCGAGCGCGAGCAACCGTCGGGCAATCGCGACGAGTCCGTCCTTTCGCGCCGGCTCGCGGCCGCACAGGCACGTGTGACAGACATACAGTATTGGCTCCCAGTTCTGTGGCCCCCCCGGTTGCAGCGCCAGTTCCGGTTGCTTCTGCAACCGCCTGTCGACGGCGGGGGCGTCGCCCAACACCAGTTCGGTTTGAAGCGTGGCGTGGGCAATGCCGGGGTGCAAACCGAGCAGTCGCTGTGCGCGATCGGGGGCGCCGCCCGTCGCACAGCGCACGAACTCGTCGAGCGCCGCCGTGAACGACAGGGTGCGTTCCTCGACCTGTTCGCGCAACGCGTTCCACGAGGGAAAACCGTGTTCGCGGGCGATCACGGACTGGGCGTCATGCAGGGCGAGTTCCTGGACCGCGAGGGCGTCAGTTGATTTTCCCGCGAAGGCGGGCAGCGCCGCGAAGCGCTGGAGCGCGGCTGGATCCTGGGCCTGCGCGGCGTGCAGCAGGGACTTCGCCTGCTTCTTGAGCTGCTCGAGATTCGGGCGCTCGGGTAACGGACGGGACGTCATATAACCTCCATGCTGAAGCCTGCGGTTCGCAAACAGGCAGCACGGTGGTGGACGTGCCGTAAACGATTCGGTGGACAGTGGGCTTGGCCCTTCGCGCGAACCCGCCGGCGCCTGGGGCGCACTGCGTCAAGTGAGTTCATCCGAGCGCCTGTGTCAACGCCGCGAAGCCAATCGCGACCAAACTACAGGACCTCGGGATTCACGCAGTTCGGCGGACGTCTGCCCGCGAGGGCGGCGAGCAGGTTTTCGGCGGCGCTCATCGCCATGCGGCGGCGGGTCGTGATCGTCGCACTTCCGATGTGGGGCAGAAACGTCGTGTTCGGCGCCGACAACAGCTCCGGATCAACCGCGGGCTCGCGCTCAAACACGTCGAGGCCGGCGCCGGCGATCGTCCGATGATGCAACGCCCGGGCCAGCGCGGATTCGTCGACGACGGCACCGCGGGAGGTGTTGATCAGGACGGCGGTGCGTTTCATCCGCGCGAGTGCGGCGGCATCGATCAGGTGGTGCGTCGCGGGTTTCGAGGAGACGTGCAGCGAGACGATGTCCGCCTCACGCAGCAGGTCGTCGCGTTCGCGATACTCGACTGCGTGCGCCGTCTCGGCCTCCGGCGCGAGGCGCGTGCGATTCCAGTAGATCACGCGCAGCCCGAAACCGCGGGCGCGGCGGGCCATGGCCTGCCCGATGTTGCCAAAGCCGATCAGGCCCAGGGTGGCATCGGCGAGTTCGAGGCCCGCGAAGTCAGCCGGACCAAGCACCTGCCACGCACCCGAACGCACGAGCCGGTCGCCCGCGATGAAGTGGCGTGCCGTCGCGATCACGAGGCCGAACGCGAGATCGGCGGCCGCATTCGCCATCACGGCCGGAGTGTTGGTGACGATGACCCGGCGAGCGTTTGCCGCCTTGAGGTCGATTTTCTCCACGCCGCCGCCACAGTTGGCGAGCGCGCGCAACCGGGGACACGCCGCGAACACGGCGGCGCGAATGGTGTCGGAGCCCATCGGCAACAGGCCCTCGCAGTCGCGCGCCCCATCGATGATTTCCGCTTCGCTGAGTGGACGCTCTTCAGCATTGAACGTGAGTTCCGCATGGGCGGCCAACAGGTTCATAACGTCGGCATGCAGTTGCCGGGTGACATAGATCTTCGGTTTCACGAGCAGGGCCGAGGGGCGGAACCCGAGACGTCAGTACCCGGGAAAGGTACCGGGAAAAGAGCCGACCGCCCCAAGAAACAAGGGCTTCTCCAGGCCTTCAGCGCTCGCGTGGGCCGATGGGCTGACGACCTGGCGGCGCCCGGCGGAGCAGGCGGAAGCGCCGGCGCACAGCGCCTACTTCTTTTTCGCCGACTTGCGCTTCCCGGACCTCTTCTTCTTCCCGCCGCCCGTTTCCTTGTTCACGGTCGCCCAAGCCCGGGCCTCGGCGGTTTTCTTTGAGACGCCACGCTTCTCGTAACCCTTTTCGATGTGGGCGGCCTGGCGTTTCTGTTTCTTGGTATAGCTGGATTTGCTTCCGCGGGGCATGCTCAACCATTCCGCAGTCGTGGCACATCCGACATCGGATGGATCCTCGTTTCTCGCACCGGGCGGCAACCCGGCCTGACTCGCCCTTTCAGTGGACCCGGATTCGCACCGAGGCCCGCGGTCGTCCCGCTAGTCGAGCGTAAGCGTCACCGTCGCCTTGCCGCGTAACGTCTTCGAATATGGGCAGGAGGCGTGGGCACCGGCGAACAGAGGCTCGGGCGAGAGACTCGCGCCGTTCTGGTCCTCGAAGGATACGCGGAACGCACTGTCGGGCACTTCCACCACGCCGTGCCGTCCGCCGTCCGAAATCATGGAGGCAACCTGGATCGTTTTCACCGCGCCAGCATAGTCGCGATTCCCTCGGCCTGTATCGGGTCATCGCTCCACTCGCGCATGGGAAGGCACCAAGGCAGGATGCGAGTCCTCGCTCACCGCGGTCGGCGCCGGTCTGCCGACCGTCCCGGTCCGTCGTACAAAATATAACCCGCCCCGGCGCCAGTCCCCCCAGACCGGACAGCCGAGGCGGGTCGATCCAACCTATGAACAACTACAGACGCGATACCAACAGCTCCTTCTGGAAAAGGATCTCCTTCGGCAGGTCATGGTAGAGTCGAATGAACAACTCATCCTGCATCAGGATTTCCCGTTTCCAGTCGTCGATGTCGATCGCGAATACTTTTTCGAGGGTGGCGAAGTCGTAGTCCTTCATGCCCTCGAGGCTGAACTGGTGCAGGCGCGGCATCCAGCCGAGCGGTGATTCGTCCGCGGCCACGCGGCCGGCGCAACGGTCGACGATCCACTTCAGGACGCGCATGTTCTCGCCGAAGCCAGGCCAGAGGAAATTGCCCTCGGCGTCCTTGCGGAACCAGTTCACTTGAAAAATCTTTGGCGGGCGCGCGATGAGCTTCCGCATGTGCAGCCAGTGCTTGAGGTAGTCGCCCATGTTGTAGCCGGTGAAGGGCAACATCGCCATGGGGTCGCGGCGCACCTGGCCAACCGCTCCGGCCGCCGCTGCCGTGGTCTCGGAGCCCATCGTCGCGCCGACAAACACGCCGTGCACCCAGTTGAACGCCTGGAACACGAGCGGCATGGTCGACGCGCGGCGTCCGCCAAAGATGATCGCGCTGATCGGCACGCCGGCCGGGTTCTCCCAGTCGGGGTCGATGCACGGGCACTGCGACGCGGGCGCGGTGAAGCGCGCGTTCGGGTGCGCGGCCTTGCGGCCGCAGTCCGGCGTCCACGGCTGGCCCAGCCAGTCGGTGAGCTTCGCCGGCGGTTCCTTGGTCATGCCCTCCCACCAGACGTCGCCATCGGGCGTGAGCGCGACGTTGGTGAAGATCGTGTTGGCACGGCACGACTCCATCGCGTTCGGGTTCGAATCGTAGGAGGTGCCGGGAGCGACACCGAAGAACCCGGCCTCGGGGTTGATCGCGTAGAGGCGGCCGTCCTCGCCGGGCTTGAGCCATGCGATGTCATCGCCGAGCGTCGTCACCTTCCAGCCCTGGAACGCGGGCGGCGGGATCAGCATCGCGAAGTTCGTCTTGCCGCAGGCGCTCGGGAAGGCGGCGGTGACGTAGGTCTTTTCCCCGTTGGGATCCTCGACCTTGAGGATGAGCATGTGCTCGGCCATCCAGCCCTCGTCGCGCGCCATGCAGGAGGCGATGCGCAGCGCGAAGCATTTCTTGCCGAGCAGGGCGTTGCCGCCGTATCCGGAGCCGAACGACCAGATCGACGCGCTCCTCGGGATAGTGGACGATGTACTTCGTGGCGTTGCACGGCCAGGGCACGTCCTTCTCGCCGGGAGCGAGCGGCTTGCCGACCGAATGCACGCACGGGACAAATTCGTCGTCGCCGAGCACGTCATAGACAGCCGCACCCATGCGGGTCATGATGCGCATGTTGGCGACGACGTAAGGGGAGTCGGTCAGCTCGATGCCGATGTGGGAGAACGACGAACCGAGCGGCCCCATGCTGAACGGGATCACATACATCGTGCGCCCGCGCATGCAGCCGGCGAACAGGCCGTGCAGACGGGCCTTCATCTCGCGCGGATGCACCCAGTTGTTGGTCGGTCCGGCATCCTGCTGCCGCACACTGCAAATGAACGTGCGATCCTCGACGCGGGCAACGTCGCCCGGATCCGAGCGGACGTAGAGACAGCCCGGCCGCTTCTCCGGGTCGAGCCACTGCGCGGTGCCGTGGTCGACCATGAGTTCGCACATCGCGTCGTATTCCGTCTGCGAACCGTCGCACCAATGAATGTGGTCGGGCTTCGTCAGCGCGGCGATCTCCTCCACCCAGCGAAGCACCTTCGCGGGTTTCGGACGTGTCGCGTCGGGCGCATGGCCCGAGCGGGAGGCTCGATCTTTTGCAGCTTCATCCATGAAGTGCAGTGTGTCAGCGGGAACGGACATGTCAGTGAGAAGTTTCCGGGGAGCAGGATTGCTCAGTTGCGTTGCGCAATCGTCCGGGCCCAAACGGACAGGACGCGCATTTCATTGGGTTCACCCCGGTCGCGGGGAGCGCTGCTCGCAAAGAACCGGTCGCAAAGCGCTCCGACTTCGCGACGGACGAGCAGGGGAAAAACGGCGTCGAGTTCGCCGAGAAACTGGTTGCGGGCGGCGATGGTCCATGCCGCCCAAAGGCCGGCGTTCTCGACGGCAAAGGCGCCGAGCACCTGCACGCCGGCCTGGAGCAGGTCGAGCATCACCACGATGTTGTCGGGAAAGCCAACCACGCGCGTGAGGTCGATCGCGTGAATGGACTGCTTGCCCGCGGGTGAGGCGGCGTTCAGGTCGAGGAAAACAAGGAAGTCATCGAGCAACCCGAGACACAGAGCCTCGTCGACCGCCACCGGCTGGTGACCCAGCGCCGCGCGGTTCACGGCAAATTGCCCGAGCCAGCGCAGCGCCAACTCAGCGCGTTCCCGCCGGACTGCCTGGACAATGGTGCCTTTGCTCATGACACCCGCATCATACGTGGACTTGCGGATCCCGCCGGGCGGGCGTTGGCGAGTCTTGGGCGGATTTTGGCCCGGACCCCGACATCAATGCGACTTATCGCACTCCCCGCCCGGCGGCCGGGGGGCGCAACGGGCATAGGGTCCCTTTGCCCCCACGCGCCCGCTCCAGCGACCCGGAGAAGTTTCGCACATGCTGGACCGGGCGGCTGCCATGCGGACCCCACGGCCTTTTGTTTTGGCGTCCTAAATGGCCCGCCAGATTGATGATACGGCCGTATCATCAATCTGGCGGACCGGACCTGAGTCCGAGATTCATGCGACGCCAAAACAGAAGGCCGTGGCATGCGGCGCGGCAAACCGCGCAAACGTGGTTGAGAGACCCGCAAACCCGCACACGATGGCGACATGCTTCTCGCCCCCCTCCGCCGGCAGGCCCGTCTGGCGTGCCTGATTGTCGTGGCATTTGCAGCCGGGGCCGAGGCCCCGGCGCAGGTCGACCGGATCACCGGACGTGCGTGGGCCACGCGCTCCGAGGTGCTGGCACAGCACGGCATGGTGGCAACGAGTCATCCTTTGGTCACCGAAATCGGTCTCGACATCCTCAAGGACGGCGGCTCGGCCGCCGACGCCGCGGTCGGGATCAACGCGGCCCTCGGTTTGATGGAGGTGATCGGCTCCGGCATCGGCGGCGACATGCTCGTGATCGGCTGGGATGCGAAAGAACAGAAGGTGTGGGGCTACAACGGCAGTGGCCGCATGCCGAAGGGGCTGAGCTACTCGCAGATGAAGCTCGAGTTGATGAAGCAGGGCCGCCGCGACATCCCGCCCTACGGCATGCTGCCGATCTCGGTCCCGGGCGTCGTCGACGCCTGGTTCGCCCTGCATGAAAAGTACGGCAAGCTGCCGATGGATCGCATTCTCAAGCCGGCGATCGATTATGCGGACAACGGCTTCCCCGTCACCGCCCTGATCTCCTACTACTGGGGCCACAGCTACGCGTTTCACGGGCGGCGTCCCGGAGCGTTTCGCGACACCTACGGCATCAACGGCCATGCCCCGACCAAGGGTGAAATCTTCCGCAATCCCGCGCTCGCAAACACCTACCGCAAGCTCGCCCAGGGCGGCCGCGATGTCTTCTACAAGGGCGAGATCGCCGACGAGATGGACGACTACTTCCGCAGGCACGGCGGCTGGTTGCGCAAGGAGGACTTCGAGGCGCACCACGGCGAGTGGGTCGAACCGGTGTCGGCGACCTACCGCGACCACTACGAGATCTACGAACTGCCGCCGAATACGCAGGGCATCATAACGCTGATGATGATGAACATCCTCGAGGGTTTTGATCTGCGCAGCATGGGCTTCGGCAGTCCCGAGGCGATCCACCTCATGATCGAGACCAAAAAGCTCGTCTTCGAGGATCGCGCGCGCTGGTTCGGCGATCCGGAATTTTCGAAGCTGCCCATTCCCGGATTGATCTCCAAGAAATACGCCGCCGAACGACGGGAGTTGATCGATCCTGAATACGCGAACTACCGGCCCGAAGCCGGTTTCCCGCCGCTCAATATCGGCGACACCATCTCGTTCGCCGTGGCCGACAAGGACGGCAACATGGTCGCGGTGCTGCAAAGCAACTATCGTGGCTTCGGCTCCGGTGTCGTCATTCCTGATCTCGGATTCTGTTTCCAGGATCGCGGCCAGCTCTTCTCCATGCAGGAAGGGCACCCCAATGTTTACGCGCCGGGCAAGCGGCCGTTCCACACCAACATTCCGTGTTTCGTGAAGAAGGACGGGAAGCCGTGGCTCGCCTTCGGGTTCATGGGCGGCCCGATGCAACCGCAAGGGCAGGTGCAGATCCTCACGGACCTGATCGACTTCGACATGAACCTGCAGGAGGCTTGCGACGCCGCGCGCTGGCAGCACAACTCCTCCCATGAAGGCACGGGCGAACTCGAGGACCCGTATCCCTATGTCACCATGGAAAGCGGCTTCCCGTGGGAAACCGTGCGCGCATTGCTCGAAAAGCGCCATGAGATCCGGTGGGACAACGGTGGCATGGGTGGTTTCCAAGGCGTGATGCGCGACTTCAAGCACGACATCTGGGTCGGCGCGAGCGAAGGCCGCAAGGACGGCAACGCGGCGGGATATTGAGGAAGCGGCCGGTGGTATGCTGCAGGCAGTAAGCTGGACGCGGAAGGCTTCGGAGATGACACCGAACGTTTTGGAGCGCATCGCGGTCGTGCAGGCCGACATCACCACGCTGGCAGTCGATGCGATCGTCAACGCGGCCAATGAGTCGTTGCTGGGCGGTGGTGGCGTCGATGGCGCCATCCACCGCGCGGCCGGACCCGAATTGCTTGGCGAGTGCCGCACGCTTGGTGGCTGCCGGGCCGGCGACGCCAGACTCACCCGCGGCCATCGCCTGCCCGCGAAATTCGTCATCCACACGGTCGGCCCGCGCTGGCACGGCGGTGACGCGGGCGAACCGGAGACACTCGCGAATTGCTATCGCCGCTCGCTGGCGCTCGCGCGCGAACACGGTTTGCGCACGGTCGCCTTCCCTTCGATCAGCACAGGCGTGTTTGGCTTTCCGATCGCCCGCGCCGCACGGATCGCGGTGCGGGTCGTGACGGAGGAGTTGGCCACTTCGCCGGATATTGAGCGGGTGACGTTCGTGTGTTTCTCGGCCGCGGATCGTTCGGTCTACAGAAAGGACCTTGGCCGGTTTCCGTTAGGGCGCGGGCACCGTCCGCGCCGCGAGCGGCAATCCCAACGCAAAGGGAAGCAGCCACGCCTTCTGGTAGCATTCGTCAAAGCACAAAATCCGACGTACCTTGAGCGCTCCCACCAGCGCGCCGGGTGGATGAAGGCCTGCAAGGTCACCCAATAATCGGTCGGTTACCCAGCGGCAAACTTGGCAGAGCATCATCACTCAACATGTCTACATTGCCGACAGACGTGTCAGCATGGATGAAGGGCAATGGACGATTGTCATGGGCGTGTTTTCCGCCAATCTCACGCCATGTTTACCCCGGACTCCGCCACGCTTCCCGCGTCCCTCACAACTTGGGCCTTCGATCTCGGGAAGGGCTCCATCGGAGAAGCCGTGCGTCACGGCGTTGATGAATTCCTCCACACTGAATCGCTGTTGATACCCGCGGACTTTGCCCGCCGCGGGCCGGCCACGACAGCAGGGACGCCGGCGAGCCGCTACCGCGCGCTGAAGACGCGGCAAGCCCACCGTGCGCGTGAGGAGACCTTGCGGAAAATCTGCCTCGATGCCGGAATCGAAGTTTTGGCGGCCAAGCGCGTCTCACGTGACCCGGACAGTGGCAAGTGGCGCGTCGTCCACGAGGCGCACCCACGACTCACACGCGAGTTTCCTGCGGCAGGCGACGAGACCTGCTACACCTCGTGCCTCCTGCGCATCAAGCTGCTGCGTGGCGATGCGCTGGAGTCGTGGCAAGTATTCAAGGCGTTGCGTTCGGCGATCCATCGCGAAATGCGCCCTCATCGCTCGCTTCAATGTCTGTTCGGCTGCGACACGTAAAACGCAATGGCGCCACCGTCGCGGACTCTCTGCTTCCGGCCGAAGTCACGTTTCTGCTCAAACTGAAGAATATGCGGATGCAGAACGTTGCGGGAGACGTGCGTGGGCTGCGCGCGGACGAGATCCGTGAGATTTTCAACGATCCGAAACGTTCGGCAGACAAACTTTCGTTCACAGAAAAGCAATGGACGAATCGTTGCGCCGCGCTCGGCCTGCGCCCCTGGCCGGCCACGAGCAAATCGACGCGCCCGCGCCGCTGGTCGCAGCCGCTTCAGCCGGCCGGCGCTGCGCATTCGTGAAAGACCTGATTCTCTCCGGCCGAACACCACCGGAACGTACACGTTCGAATTCGAAAAACTCGGAGGGAACACCGACGCGAAGCGAGGGCTCACCGCAGGCGATATCGAGTTCCTTCGTCGCATGGGCGACACATGGGACGGCCTCTACGTCCAGACCAGCAATTCGACGCACTTCTCGCGCTAGCAAAGAAGGACGGCCGCGACGCCGCGGTGCGCGCCTTGCTCGGCTCGTGCAACGATCCGATTGTGCGGCACCGGCTCGAGACTTTCTGGAAGAGGCTGCAGTTCCTCGAACACAAGTTCGAGCGGCCGACGAAGTTGTGCTCGAGTTTGTGCGCGACGACTTTCTTGGGGAGAAAGCGAAGCGCGATCTTCAGAGCTTTCAGCGTCAGCGAGAAAAGGACAGGAAGCGTGCGCGCCAGTGCGCACAAGAACAGGGTGCACGTCACGAGCCGCCGCACGAAGTGGGAGCTGCTGGAAGCCAAGGTTTCATCTGCTCTACACCGGTGAATCACTGCCCAGACCAATCTCGAAGATCTCCAGATCGAGCACATCGTCCCGCGTAGCAAGGGAGGCCCGGATGCATGGTCAACTACGTCGTCACGACCCATGCGACGAACGACGCGAAGGGCAATCGCACACCCTACGAGTGGTTCGCAAATGGCTTCGCCGGCTGGGATGCTTATTTGCAGCGCGTCGAAGCGCGCCACCAAACTGCGCAACAAGAAGATCCGCTGCTCACCGACCTTGACGCCGCCGAACTTGTGCAACGTTACACCGCGCTTGCCGAAACCGCGTGGATCGCCCGCCTCGCGCAAACGCTTGTCGCTCTGTATTTCGGCTGGCCGATCCGCAGCCAGACCGGCGAACGCCGCATTACCATCGTAAACGGCGTTCTTACGGCGCGCGTGCGGCGGAAATACCGCCTCAACAGCCTGCTTAATCCGCTCCGCCGATTGTTCGGACCTCGCTGCGTGGGAGGAGCGATGTGAGAAAAACCGCGACGATGACCGATATCACGCACTGGACGCTGTCGTGATCAGCTATGTGCCGGATGGGTACGTGATCCAAGCAAGGAGAGTTTCTTCTCGCTGCCGATGGCGTGAACGGGAGACGTTCGCAAAGAGTCGTCGGTGGAGCCAGAAATCTATTTCTGTATTCCGCGCTTGAAGCAACCGCTTATGGAGAACGTGTGATTGGAGATCATCGTTACGCCGTCTCCGATCGCCGCTTCTGATCTCGGCACGAAAATCGTCTCCGGCAAGAGAGTCCTAAAGCCCCTCGAAGATATCGAGACCATCGTCTAGTTGATCCGGTGATCCGGGATGCGGTCGAGAAATTCGTGAAAGGAACTCCGGGTTTCGACCTCGATCAATGGGACGAATGGTGCGAGAACTACCGACGAAACGGGTTTTCGGGTCCACGCGTGAAAAAAGTTCTGCTTACGGTCAGCAAGCCGGATGAGTTGCGGGATATGCTGATCTCTCGAAAGACGGTACGGTCAGCTACGCCGTGGAAAGCAGCATCGCGGCTATTTCGTCGTTCGAACCCCTGCCCGACAACGAAAGATCCGAGTCGTCACTCAATATCGGTCCATCCGGTCTATGCACACCAAGACCCGCATCAGATCGAAGCTTTCCTCGCCGTCGACAAAGCGCACAGAATCGTTGGATTCTTTCAGTCGGGATGTTCCGTCGAGATCGCGAAGGCAATTGAGCATCCAGGACGCCCCTGATGCTTGGAATCTTCCGGCTGAATTCGATTTGGGAACAAAGGACTGCGGTCGTCACCGATTCCACCTCCCGTGTGTCTGCACCGATCGGCCTTGGCCGCTTCATTGAAGCCGGGCTGCGCCGCGTCGATTAAGGGGGTACACCAACGCCCCTTCACCGCCCACGCGCGCATGTGCCATGAGCTTCCACATCCTGCATGTGCTTCAGCCGTTCTGCACGCTGGCCAAGGAGCGCGGGTTCATCGTTTGTCGCGGGCAGGACGGCACTGAGCGGAGGCTCCCCCACGAGGACATCCGCGCCGTGATCATCGCCGCGCGCGGGACGACGATCACCTCCTCGTTTCTCACCTCGCTGCTGGAAACGGACGCCGTCATCCTGCACTGCGACGAGAACTTCCGACCGTGCGGCATAACCGCGCCACTCAGTCGCGTCATCGATCGCAACGCATTCCTTCGCCAGGTCAGCCGGCCGCGCCGGCTCAACGAACAACTCTGGCACACGCTGTTGCGGGGCAAGACGGTAAACCAACAGCGGGTGCTTCAACGCCACGACCGGGCGAGCCCGCACCTCGCGTTTGCGCTCGAAAACAATTACTTGGACGAGAGCAACTGCGCGCGCCGCTACTGGCAGCTGTACTTCCCGACAATCGGCTGGGTCTCCACCAAGCGCGAGCGCCGTGAAGACTCCCCGCCGAACCAGATGCTCAACTACGGCTACGCGGTCCTGTCGGCGCTGTGCCACCGCAGCCTCGTCATCCACGGCCTCTCTCCGCAGATCGGCGTGAAGCACACGACGCGCTACAAGGCCGACCCACTCGTGTATGACTTGATGGAGCCGTTTCGCCCGGCCGTGGATTTAATGCTCGCCGAGTTCATGGTCGGCGCCGACATCTCGTTCAAGGCTGGGCACGCAAGATCGGCAACGAACTCAAGGACCGGCGTGTCCACCATGAGCGCTACTCGCTCAAGATCATGGATGCCATCGACGCCTCGGCCAGCTCGATGGCACGCAGTTATGCCGAAAACTCAGCCAAATCGTTCTGGGTCCCCGAGCTGTAAGCAGAGCCCGTTTCGCATGGGATGGGTGCTCGTCATGTTCGATCTACCGGTTCTGACCGACGACGAGCGCCGGACCGCGACCCATTTTCGCAAGCAGCTCATCGACTCCGGCTACGTCATGATTCAGTTCTCCGTCTACGCTCGCCCGTGTGTGAGTTACGAGGCGATGGACAAGCACACTCGTTTGCTCGAACGCGTCGTGCCTGAAGCCGGCAATGTGCGCGTCATGTTTTTCACGGACCAGCAATGGCAGCGCGCTTACACCGTCGTCGGGCCGAACTATCCGCAGGGAAAGCGCGCCATCGATCCCGAGATGCCCAGACAGATTGAGTTTTGGGAATAAGGAAAGCGCCGGTCGGACGTGCAAGCAGAGGTCCGGCCGACGCTCTATCAGTTAAGACTTCACCCCGCTGAGAGTTCGGCTTAACGCGAGTCAACTTACTGAAAAAGAACGTCACCCGCAAGTCTTAGCGTGTCCGACCTCTCAGCGGGGTGAAGTCGAAACATCTTGTCCAATTCGACCAGGCGGTGACCAAGCGTGTCCGACCTCTCAGCGGGGTGAAGTCGAAACTGAAAGATATGTCGGATGGTGACCGCCTGGAGCGTGTCCGACCTCTCAGCGGGGTGAAGTCGAAACGGACCACCCCGGGTGTTGCTTGAGTATGCGAGCGTGTCCGACCTCTCAGCGGGGTGAAGTCGAAACACGGTCACGATTGCCACGCCACGGCTGGAGCGTGTCCGACCTCTCAGCGGGGTGAAGTCGAAACTTCTTGAGAGTGCGGGAGAACTCGGAAGCGAAGCGTGTCCGACCTCTCAGCGGGGTGAAGTCGAAACCATCCGTGCGCTGCCAGGCCACGGGCAACCCAGCGTGTCCGACCTCTCAGCGGGGTGAAGTCGAAACCGTAGGTTGATTGAAGCGTGGCCTGCGTAAAGCGTGTCCGACCTCTCAGCGGGGTGAAGTCGAAACCATGCAGCCGATCCTCGATCGCGTGGCCGAGCGTGTCCGACCTCTCAGCGGGGTGAAGTCGAAACGGGTTGCCGTCGCGGCGTTGCCGGTCGTGTAGCGTGTCCGACCTCTCAGCGGGGTGAAGTCGAAACAGATACACGATGGCGTTGAATGCCTGGTTCAGCGTGTCCGACCTCTCAGCGGGGTGAAGTCGAAACTCGGTGACCGATTGATGTTTCCCCTGCAGCGAGCGTGTCCGACCTCTCAGCGGGGTGAAGTCGAAACCTACCGGGATGTGCAGAACGGCAAGGTCAAGCGTGTCCGACCTCTCAGCGGGGTGAAGTCGAAACGGATTGTTGGACATGGTGGGAAGAGAGGTTAGCGTGTCCGACCTCTCAGCGGGGTGAAGTCGAAACCATCAAGCTTTTCATGCGTTTGCGCATCCGAGCGTGTCCGACCTCTCAGAGGGGTGAAGTCGAAACAGGTTGACATATTCGACGAACGATGCCGCCAGCGTGTCCGACCTCTCAGCGGGGTGAAGTCGAAACTCGTAGCGCAGGCGACCGGACGAAAACTCGAAGCGTGTCCGACCTCTCAGCGGGGTGAAGTCGAAACAACCCGGCCAGGCGGATAACGCTGCTGTTGAGCGTGTCCGACCTCTCAGCGGGGTGAAGTCGAAACATCACCAATGCTCTGAGTGACAAGGAGAAAGCGTGTCCGACCTCTCAGCGGGGTGAAGTCGAAACAGCACAAACGAAGATTTGCGGCTGGAGAAAAGCGTGTCCGACCTCTCAGCGGGGTGAAGTCGAAACTTGTGTTCGCGCACGCCGGCAAGGTCGATGAGCGTGTCCGACCTCTCAGCGGGGTGAAGTCGAAACAATGCAGGCTGGGCTATTGCCGGCCGGCGTAAGCGTGTCCGACCTCTCAGCGGGGTGAAGTCGAAACACCCACTCCAGGTGCAGGTGCATGGCCCCGGAGCGTGTCCGACCTCTCAGCGGGGTGAAGTCGAAACAACCCCGGAAGCTACAACACCACGAAGAAAGCGTGTCCGACCTCTCAGCGGGGTGAAGTCGAAACCGTGGGTCATGCTGAATGTTCGGCGGACAGAGCGTGTCCGACCTCTCAGCGGGGTGAAGTCGAAACTTATCGAGTGATCGGGAGCCCGAAATCTGGAGCGTGTCCGACCTCTCAGCGGGGTGAAGTCGAAACATGAAGGTGGACATGATGGTTTATACGGTTAGCGTGTCCGACCTCTCAGCGGGGTGAAGTCGAAACTGTCGGTCGACCCGAATGGTTCCGAGGTCAAGCGTGTCCGACCTCTCAGCGGGGTGAAGTCGAAACACACGCTGACGTTGGGAGAAGCGCAGAATGCAGCGTGTCCGACCTCTCAGCGGGGTGAAGTCGAAACCTGGCGTTGATGTCGGTGCCGCGATTGGTGAGCGTGTCCGACCTCTCAGCGGGGTGAAGTCGAAACGACCAACGCTCGCTCACGGCCGGCGCGGAGAGCGTGTCCGACCTCTCAGCGGGGTGAAGTCGAAACTGGTCGTATCGTGTTTTTGTTGTGTCTGTGAGCGTGTCCGACCTCTCAGCGGGGTGAAGTCGAAACAAGAGATCAACGAGGTAGTGCACGCGCGGGAGCGTGTCCGACCTCTCAGCGGGGTGAAGTCGAAACATGCTGCGCGTCTCTATGGCCAGACGGATGAGCGTGTCCGACCTCTCAGCGGGGTGAAGTCGAAACAGCGCGTTGGTCGCGATGCCGGCTTGGGCGAGCGTGTCCGACCTCTCAGCGGGGTGAAGTCGAAACCATGGTGGTCACTTCGGGTTCGATCGCTTCTAGCGTGTCCGACCTCTCAGCGGGGTGAAGTCGAAACAAGCGCGCGAGTTCGGCGCGATCCTCCGTCAGCGTGTCCGACCTCTCAGCGGGGTGAAGTCGAAACACCGGCCCGGGCATCGCGATTCCGCGGGCCAGCGTGTCCGACCTCTCAGCGGGGTGAAGTCGAAACCCGCTCGCGGATGGGCTGAAACGCGCCATGAGCGTGTCCGACCTCTCAGCGGGGTGAAGTCGAAACACCCGGTTGTCCATCTTCGACCAGGCGAAAAGCGTGTCCGACCTCTCAGCGGGGTGAAGTCGAAACTTTGAGCAAGAACTCGAGCGCCGCGATTCGAGCGTGTCCGACCTCTCAGCGGGGTGAAGTCGAAACGCTCGGGCAGTGTCGGGCAAACGTGCTGCGAGCGTGTCCGACCTTCCATTGGGGCGAAGTCGAAACGCTCTGACGAAGGCAGAACGTTCTTGCTGCGATCGCTCACACTCCGCCACCTGGGCAGCAGATCACGAGCAGGCGCTGGCGGCAGGCCGGTAGCGCAGGTGTATCGCTGTGTTGCGCCTGCTTGCTTCCCCCTCCCCGGCTTCAGGTGCACGAGCCCCTACCCGATCCGCACACCGGTCGCGGTGGCGGCGGGATCAAACCGGAAGCGCGAACTGCGCAGGAGGAACAGCATCGCGATCACCAGCGCGAAGCTTACGATCACGAACCAGTCGCCGTGCTGCACGTAGAATGATTGCCGGCCGACCCAGCGCGGGTCGCGCGTGACGTCGACCGCGTCGACACCGCGAAAATACACGCTGCCCTTGCGCTGGGCCGTGAAGCGGATCACGCCGCGTTCGTCGATCCAGCCGCTCCAGCCGCCATTGCCGTCGCGCAGCACCGGCCGCCGCGTCTCGACCGCCCGCAGCACCGCGTGCGCGGCGTGCTGGGACGCGGCACCAGATTCTCCATACCAAGCGTCATTCGTCGCGACAAACAGGAGGTCCGCACCGGCGAGCACCGACTGGCGCGCGAGCGCGGGAAACACGTCCTCGTAGCAGACCAGCGGCGCCACCTTGATCGCGCCCGCCGGCGTGTTGACGAGCAACGGTGATGGATCCGTCCCCGGCGTCACATCGCCGCCGATCGGGACGAACTTCTGGATGAATGGCAGCACGTGCCGCAGGGGCACGTACTCGCCGAACGGCACGAGATGTCGTTTGCGGTAGAACTCCGCCTGCAGGCCGGTTTCCGGATCGGCCAGAAAGACTCCGTTGGACCAGGTGCCGTCGTCCGCCGCAGCATCGACCGCGCCGCCCGCGCCGTCCGCTGCCGCAACGGGCGTCGTTTCGTAGCCGAGCGCGCCCAACAGGATTGGCACCCGCGCCTGTTTGGCCAGGTTTTCAATCCACTGGTTCAGGTCCTTGTTCCAGATCAGCGGCACGGGCATCACCGCCTCGGGCCAAAGGATCACATCGGGATTTTTCGCGGCCACCTGATGGGTCAGTCGCCCGAGGATCTCGAGAATCTTCGGCGCCTCGTCGGGATTCCACTTCACGTTCTGCGGGATGTACGGTTGCACAAAGCCGGCCCGAAACCACGGCTCCGGCCGCGGCCCGCCGCGTTCGCTCACGTAGACGCCGAACGTCGAACCGAACAGCACGAGCACCGCGAGGTAGAACTCGGGACAAAACCGGCCGTGCCGTTCCCGCACCCAGAGCCACAGCCGCTGGATGTACGAGGCGAGCGCCACGTTGAACAAGACCAGCGTGAAGCTGACGAGCCATTCGCCACCGATCGACGCACCCTGCAGCATCATCGGCTGCTGCCACTGGCTGATCGCGAGCGTCGCCCAAGGAAACCCGGTGAGAAACCAACTGCGCACCCACTCCAGCGCCGCCCAGAGGCCGGCGAGACCCAACGCGAGGATCACGCGCGACAACAAGTCCGACCACGGCGCGCGCGGCACCGCCCAACGCAACACCGCGCACCAGATCGTGGGAAAAACCGCCATCATCGCCGCCAGCGCAAACGTGCCGCCCACCGTGACGTGGCGCAGCCATTCGAGCAGCACGACCCACGAGATGAGAAAGGCCGCGTAAGTGACGATGACGAACTCCACCCAGCGCGGCTGGCGCAGCGCGTAGAGGAACACGGGCACGGCAAACACGAATGCGGCCGCCGCCACGTTGTGGGGAGGAAACGCAATCGTATGGAGCAGCGCGGTCAGGACGAAACAAGCGCGGGCCGCGAGCCAGCCCTGCCATTTCTCATCGAGACGCGGCATGTGCGGACGATCGTCCTGCTCGTCCTCCCCGAACTTGCCCGCCCGAAAATCCTTTTCGGCGCGGATCAGGGCGTCACGGGTGATGCGCATGGGAGGTCAAGGTAGGGCGGGGACTCCGTTCCCCGTCGCGTCGGCCAGCGGAATGACCGCCCCGCCACGCGATCATGAATGCAACGAAAACGTTGTGTCGGCGTACCCGCTGGCACGAGTCCGAGGCAGGTCCAACCCCTGCTTTCCGGAGATGCCCGGCGGGCAACGGAGTGCCCGCCCTACCCTGCAAACGGACGTGGCACGTCGTCACTTGCCGTGGCAGTGCTTGTACTTTTTGCCGCTGCCACACGGACATGGATCGTTGCGGCCGACCTTGGCGGTCTCGCGCTTGATCGTGACGGCCGGCAGCCGACCGCCGCCGCCGGCTGCACTGGCGACGGGAGCACCGCCGTCGCCCGGGGCGGCGGCTTGTTGTGCCTCTTTCTTTTCCGCCTCGGCCTTGGCCGCGACCGAGGCCGAGGCACGGGCGAACGCCCGCGAGGCCGCGGCGGAGAGCGGCGACTTCGCGGCCGCCCCATCGCCATTGGTGCCCGGGCCTTCGAGCCGCGCATTGCGCTGCATCATCAGCTTCATGTTCTCGAGCGCGACGAGGTTGGTCGCGGACCGGAACAGGCTGGTGCAGATCTGGAGCCGGATGTTGTCCATCAGCTCCTGGAAATAACTGAACGCCTCGGCCTTGTATTCAACCAGCGGGTCCTTCTGGCCGTAGGCGCGCAGCGTGATGCTCTTGCGCAGGTCCTCCATCTCGGTGAGATGCTCCTGCCAGTGGTTGTCGATCGCGTTGATGACGACGTAGCGCTCGAGATGGATGAGCGCGTCGCGATTCTCCGCCGACTCCTTCACCGTGTAGGCCGCCTTGATCTTTTCCATGATCTCGGCGCGGGCCTCATCGGCCGTTGACTTCTCCTTGAGCACCGCCGCCTGCAGCCCGACGGGGAAATGCATGTTGGCCCAGCTGGCGAAACTCTCGACGGCGGAAAGTTCGGGTCCGTCCTTGTGGCCGTAGTTGAGCCCCTCGAGCCGCTCCGCCAGTTCCTCGTCGATCATCTCGAAGATGATCCGGCGCGGTTCCTCGCTGTGCAGCGCGTCGTTGCGGATCGTGTAGACGATGTTGCGCTGCTGGTTGAGGACGTCGTCGTACTGGAGCAGGCGCTTGCGGATGGAGAAATTCTGCTGCTCGACCTTCTTTTGCGCGGACTCGATGGAGCGGTTGAGAAGCGGATGCGCGAGCTCCTCGTCCTCCTGCATGGACCGCTCCATGACGCGCGCGAGCGGGCCCGCGCTCGCGAACAGGCGCATGAGGTCGTCCTCGAGCGAAATGTAGAACTTCGACAGGCCGGGGTCGCCCTGGCGCGAGCAACGGCCGCGCAACTGGCGGTCGATGCGGCGTGATTCGTGGCGCTCGGTGCCGATCACGTAGAGGCCGCCGGCCTCGGGGACGCCCTCGCCGAGTTTGATGTCGGTGCCGCGGCCGGCCATGTTGGTCGCGATGGTCACGGCGCCGCGCTGGCCGGCGCGCGCGACGATGTCGGCCTCCTGCTCGTGGTACTTCGCGTTGAGCACGGAGTGCGTGATGTTCACGCGGCGCAGCATGCGGCTGAGGATCTCGGAGGAGTCGACCGACGCCGTGCCGACCAGCACGGGCTGCCCGCGCTTGTGCGCGTCCTCGATGTCGCGGATGACCGCCTGGTACTTCGAACGGCGCGTCTTGTAGATCACGTCATTGCGGTCGATCGCGGATGCACGGGACGTTCGTCGGGATGACCACGACGTTGAGCTTGTAGATCTCGTTGAACTCGGTGGCTTCGGTCTCGGCGGTGCCGGTCATGCCCGCGAGTTTCTTGTACATCCGGAAGTAATTCTGGATCGTGATCGTCGCGTAGGTGCGGGTCTCGCGCTCGATCTGGACACCCTCCTTGGCCTCGACGGCGGCATGCAGGCCATCGGACCAGCGGCGGCCCGGCATGATGCGGCCCGTGTTCTCATCGACGATCGCCACCTTGTTGTCCGGCGTGACCACGTACTGCACGTCGCGCTCGTAAAGGGAATAGGCGCGCAGGAGCTGGCTGATCGCGTGGATGTCCTCCGCGACCTTTTCGAAACGTTCCTGGGCGGTGCGTTTCTTCGCCTCGCGCTCGGCGGCCGGTTCGTTGGTGTCGCGATCGAGTTCGCTGAACAGCGTCGGCAGGTCCGGCAGCACGTAAGCGTCCGGGTCGTCCGGCTGCATGAAGGCGCGGCCTTTTTCCGAGAGGTCGGCCTGGTGCTGGCGCTCGTCGACGATGTAGTAGAGTTCCTCCTTGAGCCGGAACATGGCGTCCTTGTTGAAGTCGCCGTTCATCTCCAGCTCGGTTTTGTCGAGGAGCTTGCGCCACTCGGGCGTCTCCATCATGCGCAGGAGCTGCTTGTTCTTGGGCGCGCCGGTCTTGACCTGGAGGAGCTTCTCGGCGGCGGCCCGGCGCTCGTCGGCGGAAAGATCGGGTTTTTCGAGCGCCGCGCGGGCGTCGCTGACCAGGCGGTTGCACAGGCGGGTTTGCTCGGAGACGAGGCGTTCAATCGCCGGCCGGAAGCGCGGATATGGTTGCTCGCGCTGGATCGCCATCGGCCCGGAAATGATCAGCGGCGTGCGGGCCTCGTCGACGAGGATGGAGTCGATTTCGTCGACGATGCAGTAGAAGTGCTCGCGCTGGACCTGGTCATCCTTGCGCGTGGCCATGCCGTTGTCGCGCAGGTAATCGAAGCCGAACTCCGCGGCCGTGCCGTAGGTGATGTCGCAGCTGTAGGCTTCGCGGCGCTCGGACGACATCATGTGGTTCTGGATGCAGCCGACGGTGAGCCCGAGGAAGTTGTAGAGGTAGCCCATCCACTGCGAGTCGCGGCGGGCGAGATAGTCGTTGACCGTGACGAGCTGGGAATTGTGACCGGTGAGCGCGTTCAGGTAGAGCGGCAGGGTCGCCACCAGCGTCTTGCCTTCCCCCGTGGCCATTTCAGCGATCTTGCCTTCGTGCAGCGCCATGCCGCCGATCAACTGCACGTCGAAATGCACCATGTTCCAGGTGAGTTCGTGCTCGCAGACGATGATCGTCTGGCCGCACAGGCGGCGGGCCGTGTTCTTCACCACCGCAAATGCCTCGGGCAGGATCTGTTCGAGGGTTTCGCCGTTCTTCAGGCGCTCGCGAAGCTCCGGCGTCTTGGCCCGGATCTCGTCGTCGGAAAGGGACTGGTACTCCTTCTCCAGAGCGTTGATGCGTTCAACCACCGGCCGGCATTTGGCGACGAACTTCCGGTAGTGGCGGCCGGAGATCTTCTTGAGCAGGAATCCAAGCATGGAAAAGGGCGATAAATAGCTGGGGAAAGGTAGGAATAGCAACGGCGAATCCGGAGTCGTCAAGCAGGGCGGCTCTGTCATCGGCCTTGGCGGAAGACAGGTCGGAGAACCTGCCCTGCGGCGGGGAGCGGAGTCGCCGCACGGCCCTGACCGGCAAACCGGTTCACCGCGACCCGTTCATTCATACTTCTTCGTCCGCCTGGAGCAACTTATGCATAACGTCCGACAATCCAAAGGGAACGGTGCCGCTTGCGTTTTGCCCCGGAAGACCGACGATCAGGGCCTCTCCATGACTCGGTTTCTGCGTTTGGTTTTTCGCCCTCTCACCGCCTGTTCGCCACTGCTGGCGCTTCTCGCCACGGGCTGCCGCGAGAAGTCGATGAGCTACTACGAAGTGCCGCACGAAGAGCACGCAAGCTCCGCCTCCCTCTCCGCCCCGATGATGGGCGACATGCCGCCCGGCACCCCCGGAGCCTCGGTCACCGGACCCGCGCAACCCGCCGGCGCGCAACTCGAGTGGGACAAGCCCGCCGCCTGGTCGGAACAACCACCGTCGCAAATGCGGCGGGCAAGTTATGCATTCGTCGCACCAAACGGCGACAAGGCGGATGTGTCAGTCTTTGTGTTCCCGGATGCCGCCGGTGGCCTGCTGGCCAACCTGAACCGCTGGCGCGGCCAGGTCGGCCTCGCTCCCGTCGCGGAAACGGATTTGGAAACAACCGCGACCAAAACCGAGATCGCGGGACAAACCGCGTGGCGGGTGGACATCGCCGGCACCCCGGCGAGCGGCGGCGGCACCACCCGCATCCTCGGCGCAATCGTCCCCGTAAGCGGGTCGGCGTGGTTCTTCAAGGCCATGGGCCCGGACGCGGTCGTCGCCTCACAACGTGATGCATTCAACCACATGATCTCGTCGATCCGCGCGGTCACTCCATCCGCGGAGGCGGCGACGGGTGCCGCGCCCGCTGCCCCGCTGCCGCCGGATGCCGCGATGCCGAACGACGCCACGCACGCCGGAATCGGGGGCGGCGCCGTCGCCAGCAGCGGTCTACCCGGAATGCCGGGCATGGTGGGCGACGTTCCGCCGCCGTCGGCGGCTGGTTTCAGCTTCACCGCGCCAGAAGGCTGGCAGGCGCAACCCACGACGCCCTTCCGGGTCGTCAACTTTGCCATTCCCGGACCCGGCGTGCCGGCGGCCGAGTTTTACGTGACGCCGCTCGGCGGCATGGCGGGCGGCGAACTGGCGAACGTCAATCGTTGGCGCGGCCAGCTTGGGCTTGCCCCGGTCGCCGAAGCGGACCTCGCCGGCCTTTCCACGACCGTGACCGGCCCCGCGGGAACCTTCACCGTGTTCGATATCGCGAGCACGGGCCCCGCACTCAAAACCGGCGAACGTGCGCGCATGCTTGCCGCGATTCTGGTGCGCGGCGACACGTCGTGGTTCTTCCGCCTGACGGGTGAGATCAACCACGTTGCCTCGTTGCGCCCGGCTTTCGACACGTTCCTGAAATCCGTCTCGTTCGAGGCCGCGCCCTGACCGCCGGCCGCTTCTCTTTCGACGATGCCTCCTCTCTCGCAAAAAAACGCCCCGGCCATCGTGCGGTTCTTCTGTTCGCTGGACGTGACCATCACGTGCCTCGTCCTCGGCATGTTCCTGATCTTCTTCGGCACCCTCGCCCAGGTGTACATCGGGATCCACCAGGTGCAGGATCAGTTCTTCCACAGTTGGATCGCCTGGTGGCCGACGTCGGGTGGCGCCGGCCGCCTTCCGATCCTGCCGGGCGGCTATCTGATCGGCGGCGTCCTGCTGGTGAACCTGATCGCTGCGTTCATCTACCGCTTCGAGCTATCGAGCCGGAGGGCCGGGCTGCTCGTCTCGCACTTCGGGCTGATCGTGCTCCTGGTGGGTGAACTCGGCACCTCGCTCTATCAGCGTGACAGCGGCATGTGGCTGAACGAGGGCGAAACCAAGGCCTACGCCGAGTCGATGCGCGCGCTCGAGTTCGCGATCATCGACCGGACCGATCCGAAAACCGACAAGGTCCTGGCGATTCCGGAGGACGCGCTGCACCACGGGGCGGACTTTCAGGATCCGCATTTTCCGTTTCGCGTGGAGGTCCACGATTATTTTCCCAACAGCCAGATCCTCCGCCGCGGCCCGCAAGGGGATTTTCCGGGGGCGCCCGTCGCCACGGCCGGCGACCACGTCGGCCTGACCGCGCGCGAGATCCCCCGCACGGGCAAGGAGGACGAGGCGGACCTGAGCGTCGCGTGGGTCGAGTTGATCGGCACCCAGGGTTCGCTCGGCACGTTCATGACCGGCCGGTTCGGCGACCCACAGACCTTCACCGTTGACGGCCGCACCTTCACGATCGAGATGCGCTCGCGGCGCTACTACGAGCCGTTCTCCATCTCGTTGATCAAGTTCTCGCATGACCGCTATCCCGGCACCGACATTCCCCGCAACTTCTCCAGCAAGGTCCGGCTGCACGATCCCGCGCAGGGCGAGGATCGCGACGCGTTGATCTACATGAACCATCCGTTGCGCCACGGCGGCCTGACCTTCTACCAGGCGAGCTATCGCGGCGAACACACCACGATGTTGCAGGTCGTGCGCAATCCCAGCCGCCTGCTGCCCTACATCGCCTGCGGTCTCGTGTTCGGCGGGCTGACCATTCAATTCTGCACCCACCTTCTTCACTTCATGAAACGTAGAAAGGCCGCGGCATGAAAAAGTATGTCCCTTGGCTCGTCGTCCTGTTGGCCGTCTTCGCGGTGGTCGGAACGACGTTCCGCTCCGAACCCAAGGACGGCTGGCATTGGCGCGAATTTGGCCGGCTTCCCGTCGTCCTGAACGGCCGGGTCAAACCGCTCGATACCGTCGCGCGCACCTCCCTGCTCGTCATTCACGGCAAGCAAACCTTGCGCGAACCAGGCCAGGCGGCAGACCAGCCATCCACGCCCGCGATCGAATGGCTGGCGCAAGTCCTGTTCGACGCGTCCAAGGCCGACGAGCGCAAGGTGTTCGTGATTCACGACCCGGAAGTCGTCGGTCTGCTCGGCCAGCAGCGGGCGGAAGACGAGACGAAATTCTCGTTCTCCGAACTGCGGCCGCATTTTCGCGAGATTTCGTCGGCCTATCAGCTCGCCGAGCCGGTCGAGGCGAAGACGCGCACGCAGTTCCAGCAGCACCTGATCGAGCTTTATCACCAGTTGCTACTTTTCCAGAGCCTGAAGAACACGCTGCAACCGGAGGACTCGCCGGATTTCGCCGCGGAGGTGCAGCACTACCTTGCCGCAATCGGCCCGGGACAGGCTGCACTGGCCAAGCGCGACGCCAAGCAACCCTATGACGAGGCCGCCTTCAACGAGTTCATCAGTTTCGCCTCGCGCTACAAGGACCTCGACAGCACCGGCAACTTCCTTGCGATCCCGCTCATCGATCCGTCGAAGGACGAGATGCGAACGGACTGGGACAAGATGGGCCTGAGCCTCGCCAAGTCATCGGCGACCGGCGAACTGCATCCAGTGGCGGCGGACTACATCAAGCTCGGTTCCGCCTGTCGCGCCGGCGACACCGCGGCCTTCAACGCCACACTCGGCGAACTCACGTCGTGGATGGGCGCGCATTACGCCCCGGAAATGACGAAGACGGCACGCGAAACGTTCTTCAACCGCTACCAGCCGTTCTACCAGGCGATGGTCCTCTGGGTGGCGGTGTTCATCCTCGCGTGCATCTCGTGGGCGTTCCCGCCGGGCATGCTCGGACGCGCCGCGCTCTACCTCGGCATCTTCGCGTTTGCGGTGCACACCTCCGGACTCGTCTTCCGCGTCTACCTGCAGGACTATCCGCCGGTGACGAACCTGTACTCGGCCGCGGTCGTCGTCGGCTGGGGTGCCGCGTTTATCGGCCTGGTGGTGGAGTTTTTCTACCGCAACGCCATGGGCACGGCAATCGCGTCGGTCGTCGGCTTTTGCACGCTCCTCGTTGCGCACCACCTTTCGCTCGGTGGCGACACCATGGAGATGATGCAGGCGGTGCTCGACTCCAACTTCTGGCTGTCGGTGCACGTGCCGACCATCGTGCTCGGTTATTCCGCCACGTTCGCCGCGGGCGCGGTCGGCTTGATCTACATTTTCCGCGGTGTCCTCACGAAGGGCCTGACGCCCCAACGGGCGGCGAGCCTCGGCAAGATCGGTTACGGCATCGTGTGCTTCGCCACGCTGCTGAGCTTCACCGGCACGGTGCTCGGCGGCATCTGGGCCGATCAGTCCTGGGGACGTTTTTGGGGGTGGGACCCGAAGGAAAACGGCGCCGCGTTGATCGTTCTCTGGAACGCGATCATCCTGCACACGCGCTGGGCCGGTCATATCCGCGAGCGCGGCATGATGGTGATGACGGTGGGCGGCAACATCGTGACCGCCTGGTCATTCTTCGGCACGAACCTGCTCGGCGTCGGACTCCATTCCTACGGTTTCACGAGCGAGGGTGCGAAGTGGCTGTGGCTCTTCATGGGCAGCCAGGTGTTCTTCATCATCCTCGGCCTGCTGCCGCGTGACATCTGGCGCAGCCCCTTGAAACCGGTGCAGCCCCCGACGCGGTCGACCCAGCAGCAAGAGGCGGTTCCCGCCGGGGCGGCCGCCGGCCGCTGAAGAACGAAGCGACATCGCTTCACCTCTGGGGCGAGGGACCGGGACTGCGCGATTGTCCTGCAATGCGACGCTGAAATTCAGCCCGCAATGCCCCAGGGGCTGAAGACCACATAGAGCACCAGCGTGGCCGCTACCACCAGCAGGCCGGCGGCTCGGGCGCCTTTCGAGGTCTCGAGCGCGATTGTCGTGTTCGCCCTGAACTCGATGGGCTGGGCCAGCGGCCGGGTCATCCGCAACACGGCCATCACGCCGATGCAGAGCGCAAAGCAGACCGCCATGCGGTTGAGGAACTGCAGTTCCGGCACGGCCACCTTCAGCACGCCGTAGGCGATGATGTTGGTGACGAGCCCCACCACGCCGCAAACCGCCGGCGCCCGATGGGAGATGAGGCCGAAGACAAACACCGCCAGGATGCCCGGCGAAATGAAGCCCTGCGCCTCCTGGATGATGGTGAAGATGCTGTTGCTGATCGCGGGATCGCCCAGCTTTGGCGCGAGCAGGACGGCGATGATGGTGAACACGACCACCGCGCCGCGGCCCAGCAGGACCACCGTCTTCTGCTCTGCGTTTCGGGCGATGTGCTTCTTGAAGATGTCCATCGCGAAGATGGTGGAGGCGGCATTAAGCATCGCCGCCAGCGAACTGACGACCGCGCCCAGCAGGGCCGCGAGGACGAATCCGACCAGTCCCTTGCCCTGCGGCAGCACGTGTCCGAGCAATTGCGCCAGTGCAGTGTCGTACTTGTAGGCGATGAGCTTTTCGACCGTCACGCTCTGTCCGGCCGCTTGCGCCTCGGCTTCCGTCTTCTGATTGTAAGCCTGGATCTCGGCGGCGAGACCTTCATTTACGTGGCGCCACGCCTGATCCTCCGAAACGAAGGTGCGAGACGGTCCCGGCGACAGCCGGTCGAATGCGGCCTGCGTCATTGGCAGCACGTACGAGTTGCGTGTCCTGACTGCATTCCTCGCCGCATCATCCGGGTACAACGCGATGACATAGTGACCCGCCGGCCACGCTGCCACTTGCTCGTCGGTCATGCCCTGCTGGGTGGACACAAAGTCGGTTTGCGGATTCGCCTTCAGGTAGAGCGCAAGGCTGCTGGCGGTGTCGGCGCGCGCCTCGAGCCGCATGTTGCCGGAGTAGAGATTGAAGGCGATGATCCCGGGAATCACGATGACGAACGGGATGATCAGCTTCATGAATGCGGCGAAAACAATACCTCTCTGGCCCTGGGCGAGCGACGCGGACCCGAGCGTGCGCTGCGTGATGTATTGATTGAGCCCCCAATAATAGAAGTTGGGAATCCACAGGCCGAGCAGCAGCGCGGTCCACGGCAGGATCGAGTCGCTCGACGGCAGGAACATGTTCAGGCGCGGCCGATTCAGTTCCAAAAAGCGTGCCAGGGAACCCGTGTCCGGGCTGAGGGTTTGCATGGTCACGGCGCCCGTCTGGGTGCTCACGACCGCGGCGGCTTCCGTGGCCGAGCCGAGTTTGTCGAAAGCGAAATACATGATCACGGCGCCGCCCACGATCAACGCGCTGCCCTGGATCAGGTCCGCCCATGCGCACGCCTTCAGGCCCCCCGCGGTCACGTAGAGCATGGCGATGATCCCGATGATCGCCGACGCACCGAACAACCCCACGTGATAGCCCGCCGAGGTGGCGAGCGTGGAGATGGTCAACGCCCCGGAATAAGTCACCGCACCCAGCAGCAGGAGATAGATGAAGATGGTCGCGAAGGCCATGATCGCCCGCGCCGCGCCGTTGTAGCGGTATTCAAGAAACTCCGGCATCGTGAAGATGCCCGCCCGCAGGAAGTAAGGCAGAAAGCCGAACGCGACGACGATCAGCGTGATCGCCGCCATCCATTCGTAGCTCGCGATCGCCATGCCCACGTGGCTCGCCGCGTTGCCGCTCATGCCGACGAACTGTTCCGTCGAGATGTTCGCCGCGATCAGCGAAAAGCCGATCAGCCACCACTTGAGCCCGCGACCGGCCAGGAAGTAGTCCTCGCTGCCTTTTTCGTTTCGGCTCATCAGCATGCCGACGGCGACGACGGCGATGACGAACAGCACGAATACCACGATATCGATGGGAAAGATTTGGAAGGATTCAGGCATGGTCCGACGGGGATGAGGTTTGGGTGCCCGACGCGCGGGGGCGAGATCCGGCGCCGCCGGGAAAGCGGTCGCGGCCGGGGGCAGGCCACAATCGCAGGCGGCGCCACGCGGAACGAACGCGAGCGATCCGTCGTTAAGCCCGGCCCCCTGCAGTCGGGCAACGCAAAAGCCCCGGGGCAATCTCCCGGGGATTTCACCCGTTGCACAGGTGTGAATAAACGGGCCGTTGCACGCGTCGATAATTTGACCATGGTTGTTGTCATGAAACGCCACCCCATTGCGCTCACGGTCGCCCTCGTTTCCCTGCCCCTGCTCGTGGCTGCCGTGGAACCCGGTGATACGCACGACGCCGTGACGGCCGAACTCGGTGCACCCAGCGGCACGGCGGCAATCGGTGAGACCACGATTCTTTATTACCCACGCGGGGAAGTGAAGTTGCGCGAGGGACACGTCGTCGGCGTCAACCTGCTCAGCGAAGAGGATCTCGCCGCCCGCCAGGCGGCTGAGGATGCCGCCCTGCAGCGCGCCGATGAGGCGAATCGGGCACGGCTCACCCGGCTCGAAACCGAAGCGCGCAACCGGTATGCGCAGATCAAGTCGGACGGGCGTTTCGCCGCCCTGCCCGCGGAGCAGCAACTCGCCTACTGGCGTTCTTTCGCCATTCGGTATCCAATGATTTCCGTCGTCTCTGAAATCGAGCCCCTCGTCGCGCAGGTCACACACGAAAACCAACTCCGCCAGCTCGCCGCGGCCAACGAAGCACGCCTCGCCGAGCTCGAAGACCGCGTCGACAACGCTGAAGCGCGCGCCGCCCGGGCGGAACGCATGACCCACTACTCGAGCTACGGATATCTGGGTTACGCCGGAGGAGTGAGCCGGCCGCCGCGTCCAGCCCATCATCATCCGGACGATTTTCACGCGCCTCCGGCCCCACCTCGTACGACACCGCCGCAGAATCCGGTCGACGCTGCTCGCTCCGAGGCCATGGCCGATATCGAGGAAGCGCGCCGGCAGGCCTACGCGGGGAAGCCATAGCACGGAGAAGCCGCTCCCCCATCATCGGCTCGACTCCTGGGAAACAGCGGTCTTTGGAGTGCGGATGTTTGCTCCCGCTTTCGAAAGCGGCGGCAAGCCGCCGCACTCCAAAGTGCGCCCCGTTTCTTCCCGGCCACTGCAAAGCGCGTTTGCAGCCGGGGGCTGCATGGATCCGGCTCGAGGTCGGCTGCTGCCGGTAAGGGATCCTACGCGTTCCGGCCAGGCCCACCTCCGCTCACTCCTTCCGCACGCCGACGCGCCGCCACAAAGTCGCGATCCGCGTAAATACCGCATCAGGAAAACCCGCGGCACGTTTCCAGGCGAGATCGCGCGCCAGCGTGTTCCGGATACGCCGGATCCGCCAGAAGTCGCGCAAGGAGATCGCCCCGCCCGTCCAGGCCCACAGCGGTTGTACCGGCACGGGGAAATCACTGCCGTGCACGATCCGGTCGGTCAGTCCCCGGGCGAGGAGTTGACGCGCACAATGGACCTTCCCGGGAAACGACACCGCACTGATGTCGCCATACAACCGCGGATATCTTCCCAGCATGTCCACGAATTCGGGAAAGTATCCGCGCCGCGATCCACCCACGGTGCCACAGTGGGCCGCGATCACCGTGACGCCGATCTCGAGCGGCGCCTCCAGCACGCGCGGATCGGCGAGATCCGGTCGCACGACCGGCAGCACGCGTTCGCCGCCGGTGTGCGCAAGCAACGGCAGCCCCGCCTCGGCCATGCGTTCCCAGAACCGGCGATAACGCGGCAGGCGCGGATCGATGTTCTGGCAGTTGGGCAGGCACTTCATCACCGCGGCGCCGGCGGCAAGGCAGCGTTCGAGCTCCTCCAGGGCATCCGGTCGCGCCGGGTGAATGGATACGGCGGGCACGATTGCGGAGTGCCGTCGGGCAAGTTCGAGCACCCAGTCGTTGGGCACATAGAAACCCGCCACGCCCGGCACCGGTTGTCCCTGCTCATCGTGCACGTCCTCCTGGGCCAGCGCGAGGAACTGCGTCAGCCCGGCCTCGCGCGCCATCGTCAGCAGGCGGTCGACGATCAGGTGGTCGAAATCCCCATCGAGATCGGCCGCCTTCAGGCCCGCCTGACGCAACATGACGGCCTCGAGCGCCGCGTGGCTCGGCCGACGTCGCAGCCAACAGCCCGTGCCACCCGCGCCCGTGCCCAGCAGATGCACATGGCCGTCGATCATGGGGCGTGGATCATTGGCCTCTGGCGGCCGATGGAAATACCGAAAATTGGCGCCCGGCTTCGCGCCCCACCATCAGACGCGCACGGCGTCCCGCCACCGTCGCACTTCCCGCGCCAGGTTTCCGAACCCGAGCGGAAACGCATTCTCCAGCACGCGCAGATCCGCCGCCAGTCGTCGCGCCTCCTCCTGCGCGCGACGAATCTCCAACGGCAGCGGCGGCCGATACGTGCCATACGTCCGCCACTTCAGTTCGCGCCGGGTGTACGGACACCGGCCAGCGAGCGCCCCCAACGATGTCGCGTACGCGACATCATTGCCGGTCATCGCATGGGGTGGGCGTTGGGGGAACGCCGCCTTCGCTGTCGCGTACGCGACATCCTTTCGGGCCCTCGGCTTTTCCGTGCAGCGCCGCCAGCCCGCCTCGCCGACTTCGGGATCGCGGCCACACAGGTACCACGCCTCCACCGCGGGCACGGCGAGTCCGGTCGCCACCCGTAGCGGTGCGCGGTCCGGCGGCAGTTTCCAGCGCCTGATGGTGCGGCGCACGATGAGTTCGAGCTGACAGAGGCGACAGAGCGGATGGAACTGGTTCGGGTCCTCGTGATCGCCCTCGTGCAGCGGCGTGTCGTCCGAGTCGACCACGACGATCAAGGCGTCCGTATCCGTCTGGAACTGCAGGTGCCGCAGGATCGGCGGCAGCACCTGCCCGACATGCGGCCAGCCGCGTGCGCGCAACGGCGGCTGCATCACCTGTACGCGCTCGCCCAAAACCGCCTCGACCAAAATCCGGATCGCCGCCTCGTCCGCCGGCGATTCACTGAGAAAAGCGATCTTCATCGCGTCGGTGGAAGACGCCAAGCAGGCCGGCGGCTCCGCACCCGGCGTTCAACCTCCCGCATTCAGCCTTCCGCCGTTCCTCACGGCACGCCTCCCAGGATTCCACTATACCACAAGTCGCCAAGCCGTCCGCTCGCCAGCAGGTCGCGAAGTTCGGGAATGGTGTCGAGCCGACGAAAGTTGGCCGCGCCGGCCTCATCCTTCCCGGCGATGATCACGTCCTCCGGCGTATCGATGAACAGGTCGAGCACGTAGGGCGAATGCGTCGTCGTCAGCACCTGGACAGCCGTGGCCGGATCGCCGCAATCCGCCGGGAAACTCAGGCGATAGAGGATGTCGCGCACGTCACGCAACAGGCGCGGGTGAATGCCGCGTTCGAGTTCCTCGAGGCAAAGCAGCGTCGGACGTTCGGGGCCCAGTGCGAGTGCCAGCAACGCGAATACGAGCAACGTGCCTTGGGAAAGGTTTTCCGGTCGCAGGCTCTTCCCGTTGGTCAGCGTGACGGAAAAGGCAAGGTGGCCGTTCACGGTCTCGCCGGCGATGACGTCGCCGATTTCCGGCAACAACCGCCGGACTTCATCGAGAAATGTCGTCCAGCGCGTCGCGTCAGTCCGACGCAAGGATGCGAGCACCGCCGGCAGGCCCGCGCCATGGGCGGCGAGCCGCGGAGGCGCGTCGTGCGGACATACCTGGGTGAGGGCGACGGGATCGAGCACGTAACCGCGCACGCCCGCGAGGTGTGTCGCGAGTTCCGGCGACGTGCCTTCCAGCGCCGCGCGACCATCTGCATCAAACCGCAGGTTTGCGCGACTCACTGGTTCCGTTTGATCGAGGACAAATTCCGCGCGCGCACCGGCAAGGTCGGCCCACGTGGGCGCCGGTTCACCCGCGAGCATGGCCCGGGCGGTGTCGCCGGCCGCGAGCAAGGCCCGAACGGCGGTCGTCTTCCCGCTGCCGTTGGGACCGAGCAGGAGATTGAACGCCCCAAGGGGCAGCGTCGCGCTCTCCAGGACGCGGAAGTTACGAAACTGGATCGACGATATCACGACCGGGGCATTTCACGTCGAGCATGCGCCTCCGGGATCACGCGGGCAAGCCGCGGGTGTTTTTGTTTCCCCGGCGCACCTTCGCGTGATAACGTAACGACGCGGTCGGGATCGATTGAGCGATCCGCGGACCGTGCCACCTGCCGCCTGCCACCCTCGAAGCCCGTGCTTGATGCCTGAAGATTTCCGATCGTTCCAACGCGCCTACCAAGTAAACTTCGGCGAGGTGCGCCGCTACCGCAGCCTCGCCATTGCCGTCGTGATCCTCGTCGTCGTGCTCGGCGGCGCCTGGAGCAGTTACTTCACCGTGCAACCCGAGGAGGAGGCGGTGGTGAAACGCTTCGGCAAAGTCGTTTCCATCCAGGAGCCGGGCCTGCACTTCAAGCTGCCGTTTGGCATCGAAACGGTGCAGGCGGTGCCCACCGCCCGTGTGCTCAAGGAGGAGTTCGGCTTTCGCAGCGTGGGCGGGCGCCGCGGGGACCGCACGCAGTACCGCAAGGGGCCGGACGAGCGCGAGGAGTCGCTCATGCTCACCGGCGACCTCAAGGTCATCGACGTCGAGTGGGTCGTGCAGTATCGCGTGAGCGATCCGAACAAGTTTCTGCATCGCGCGCGCGATCCGCAAAAGACCCTGCGGGACACCTCGGAGGCGGTGATGCGCCAGATCGTCGGCAACAGCCTCGGCAGTGACGTGCTCACGGAAAAACGCGTCGAGGTCGCGACCAAGGCGCGGAACGAGTTGCAGGCGGCGATGGACGGCTTCGACGTCGGCATTCACATCGACACGATCGAACTGCAGGACGTCACGCCGCCCGAACCCGTGAAGCCCGCGTTCAACGAGGTCAACCAGGCCGAACAGGAGCGCGAGCGCCTCATCAACGAGGCGGACAAGCGCCGCAACCAGGTCCTCCCGCGGGCGCAGGGCGAGGCGAAACAGCTGATCGCCGAGGCGCAGGGGTATGCGCTCGAGCGCGTGAATCGCGCGCACGGCGAGGCCGAGCGATTCGCCGCCATCTTCGCCGAATACCGGAACCAGCCCGACGTCACGCGACGCCGCATGTACCTGGAAATGATCGACGAGGTGCTGCCGAAAGTGGGCCGGGTGTTTGTCATGGAACCCGGGCAGGCCGCGCCGGTGCCGTTTTTCAACCTCGGCGAGACCGCGCCTCCCCCACTCACCGCCGCCCCGAAGAAAGGAGGCCAGCCATGAAGCGCTCCGCGGTTTTCGGCGTCCTCTTCCTGGTTCTGCTGGCGGTCGGCGTCGTGGTGCTCGCCGGCTCAATCTTCACCGTCGACGAGGCGGAACAGGCCATCATCGTGCAGTTCGGCGCCCCGGTCGGCGAGCCGATCACCACGCCCGGCCTGCATTTCAAGAAACCGTTCGTGCAGGAGGTCCGCCGCTTCGACAAGCGCCTCATCGCCTGGGACGGCGACCCCAATCAGATCCCGACGCGGGGCGAGCAGTTCATCTCGGTCGACACCACCGCGCGCTGGCGCATCATCGACCCGCTGCGCTTCCTGCAGCGCGTGCGCAACGAACAGGGGGCCACCCTGCGCCTGAACGACATTCTCGATTCCGTCGTGCGCGACCACATCTCGGCGACTGATCTCGTCGAGATCATCCGCTCGAAGGATTGGAAGGTTACCCCGGAGGATCTACGGCGCGCCAAGACCGGCAACGCGGAAAAGGAGGACGAGGCGATCCTCCTGCAGCAGGTACACACCGGCCGCCAGGAACTCGTCAAATCGATCCTCGAGAAGGCGCGCGAGCTGATGCCGGACTACGGCATCGAACTGGTGGACATCCGGATCAAGCGCATCGGATACGTCGAGGCGGTGCAGCAGCGCGTGTTTGACCGCATGATCGCGGAACGCCAGCGGATCGCCGAACAGTTCCGCGCCGAGGGCCAGGGCAGCGCGGCCGAGATCGACGGCGAGACCCAGCGCCTGCTGGCGCAGGTCCGCTCCGAGGCGCGCCGCAAGGCGGAGGTCATCCGCGGCCAGGCGGACGCCGAAGCCACGAAGATCTACGCCGAGGCGTTCGGGAAGGACCCGGAGTTCTACGCATTCTTCCGCACGCTCGAGAGCTATCGCAAGTCGCTCAACGAAAAGTCGACGATCGTCATCGGCACGGATTCCGAATACTTCCGCTACCTGCGCAACACCACGGCGCCGGCCGCCAAGTAAGCGTCTCGAACGTGTCATGCACTTCCAACACACCCCACCGCCCCGGCGGGCGGTCCCCCTCTCCAGAGGGGAACTGATCGCGATGTGGTTAGAACTTGGATAGCACCAGCGACGGCCACACGCCGAGCACGACGATCATCAGCGCGGCCACGACCAGCGTGACGGCGGCCGGGAACGACACGGTGACCCGGGGAGCGTTTTCCGACGCCGGAACCACCAAAGCCTGCTTGAGCACGATGAGGTAGTAGTAGAGACCGACCGCGCTCAACAGGATGGCCGCGATGGCGAGGCCGCCTTCCACCGTCCCGATTCCACCGAGCTTGAGCGCGGAGGCGAAGACGTAGAACTTGCCGAAGAAACCGGCGAGCGGCGGGATGCCCGCCAGCGACAGGAAAAAGACCAGCAGGCAGGCGGTCAGGAACGGCGAGCGTTGCCGCAGCCCCGCGAGATCGGTGATCTTCTGACACTCCCCGGAACGGTCCACGACGCCGATCACGCCAAACGCACCGACGGTCGCCACACCATAGGTCGCGGCATAGTAGAACACGGGCGCGGCCCCAAAAGGCGTCTGTGCCGCGAGCACCCCCAGCAGCAGCGCACCGGCGTGGGCGATGGCCGAATACGCGAGGAGACGACGCACGTTGGTCTGGGCCAGCGCGACGAGATTGCCGACGAGCATCGAAAGCCCCGAGGCGACGGCGATCACCGGCATCCAGATGCCCCCGCCCAGCGAGTCGATCGGCACGCCTCCGCCGCCGGCACCCGCCCAGAACAGCCGCAGGAACAACACCACGCCGGCGAGTTTCGAGGCCGATGCGATCAGCGCCGCCGACGGCGCGGGCGCGCCCTGGTAGGCGTCGGGCGCCCAGAGATGAAACGGCGCCGCGGCGGACTTGAAGCCAAACGCCACGACGATCATCACGATCGCCATGGCCAGAAGCGGACTGAAACCCAGCACGGTCAGGCGCGGGGCGATGACCCGCAGGTCGAGTGATCCGCTCAGCCCATAGAGGAGGCTGAAACCGAACAGCAGGAACGCCGCGGACATGCCGCCGAACAGGAAGTATTTCAGCGCCGCCTCCGCCGAATCCCGGCGCTGGGCTGGTGCGGATGCGAAACCCACCAGCACATAGAGCGACAGGCTGGCGAGTTCGAGCGCGACGAACACGAGCAACAACTGCTGCGCCGCCGCCATCACGCTGAGGCCGGTCGCGGCGAACAGGATCACCGCAACGTATTCGACGGGATTTCGCGGCCGGCGTGCCCCCGAACCGACGCCGAGCGCGAGAATCGTCAGAACCAACACACCCACCCGCGTGCCGACCGCGAGTCGATCGAGCATGAGCACACCGCCGAACACGGGGCCGACCGCGCCGATAGTGCACGTCAGCAGGACCCCGACCGCACCGGCGGCCGCTCCGACCGCGCAGGCGACCTGGAAACGCAGTGGCTCCGGTCGCTGACGCAAGGCGAAGATATCGATGCCGAGCACGAGCAGCGCGCCGACCACGAGCGCGGTTTCTGGGAGGAACGCACGAAAGAGTTGGGCGTAGTCCGGCGTCATGGCTTCGTTGGCGGGTTCGCCGTCGGGGCCGTGCCGCGGAAAATCGGTTGTCGCACGGCGGAACCGGGAGGCCCGGCGCTGCCCGGCGCGGCCCGGCCCGGGGGGGCGACCCCACACCGACTCGCCCTCACCGGCCACCTCCGATCACCACCGCGTGCATGAACGGCGATTGTAGCGCCGGCATGATCCAATCGAGCAGCAGCCCGGGTTGCAGACCGATCAGGATCGTCGCGCCCAGCAGGATCACGGAACCCAGTTTCTCCGGCCACGTGGTCGGTGACATCGCGTGCGGCTCGGCCGGCGCGGCGGCAACCTCGGTTGGTTCACCAAAAAACGAAAGGTGGATCGCGCGCAGCGTGAAAGCCGCCGCCACCAGCACGCCAATGGCGGCGCACAACGCCCAGGCCGGCGAAGCCTGCCATGCGCCCACCAGGATGCTGAGTTCCGCGGGGAAGCCGCTGAAGCCCGGCATACCCATCGAGGCGAGGCCCGCGATCACGAACACGGTCGCGGCAAACGGCAGCGCCTTGTAGAGTGTCATGCCGCGCAGGCGCGCGAGTTCCCGCGTGTGCGTCCGCTCGTAAACCATGCGCCCGACGACGGCGAACAGCAGGCCCGCGATCACGCCGTGCGAGAACATCTGCAACACCGCGCCGCCGAGCGCGCGGTCATTGGCGGCGGCGAGGCCGAGCAAGACGAAGCCCATGTGGCTGACGCTCGAGTAACCGATCACGAACTTGAAGTCGGTCTGCACGAGCGCCACGAGCCCCGCGTAGAGAATGCCGATCACCGCCAGCCAGGCGATCCACGGCTGCCAGAACACGAAACCCTCGTGGAACAAAGGCATCGCCACCCGCAGGCAGCCGTACGCACCGAGCTTCATCACGACACCGGCGAGCAGCATCGAAGCCGCGGTCGGCGCCGCCACGTGACCCGTCGGCGCCCACGTGTGGAACGGCCACATGCCGGCGAGGACGGCGAAGCCGGTGAACACGAGCGCGAACATCGTCAACGCCTGTGCGTGCGTGTAGGTTCCGTTCGCGAGATCGGTGAGCGAAAAGCTCGTCGTGCCGCCAACCGACCACGCCCAGAGCAGGCCGGCCAGGACGAGCGCGCTGCCCGCGAACGAATAGAGCGCGAGCTTCATCGCGCCGTACTCGCGGTTGGTGGAGCCCCACTTCGCGATCAGGAAGTACTTCGGCACGATCGCGATTTCATAGAAGACAAAGAAGAGAAACGCGTCCGCACTCAGGAACACGCCGAAGACTCCGCCGATGAGCGTGAGGTAGAAGGCAAAGAACTCCCCCACCCGCTCCTCGATGTTCCAGGAGAACAGCACCCCGACCGTGGCCGCGAGGCCGGTGAGCATGAGCAACGTGAGGCTGATGCCGTCCGCCGCGAGATGATAGCGCACGCCAAGCTCGGGAATCCACGGGGCGTTGACCAGCGGCTGCAGACCCCCGGTCGGCTCGAAGTCCCGCGCGGCGTAGAACACGAGCGCCCAACTGGTGAGCGCCGTCGCCAGCGCCGCCCACCGTGCCAGCTTCGCGGAACGCGCGCCGACCAGCAGCACCACCAATGCGCCGAGAAAACTCGTGTAGATCGTGCAGGGCAGCGCGTTCACGGCAGCCCTCCGATCCACGACGTGACCAGCGGATTGACGAACGCGATCAACAGTTGCGGCAGCACGCCCAGCAGGAACATCAGCACGATCACCGGGATGGTTATCGCGAGTTCACCGCCGGACAGATCGCGGAAGCCGGCGTTGGCGATCGCGCCCTTGGGCCCATGGAAGACGCGCTGATAGAAGGTCAACAGGAAGATCGCCGTCGCCAGCAGGCCGAGACACGCCATCGCCCCGACCCAGGGCGCGAGTCCGAACACGCCGCGGAAGATCAGGAACTCGCCGATGAAGCCGTTGAGCCCGGGCAGACCGAGGGACGAAAACATCGCGATGCCGCACAGCCCGGCGAACACCGGCGCGACCGTGCGCACTCCGCCGAAATCATGCAGCCCCCGGCGGCCACCCGCGCGCGCTTCCAGCACGCCGACGAAGAAGAACAGCGCGGCCGCCGAGATGCCGTGGTTGAACATTTGCAGCAGCGCACCATTCAGCGCGGAAACGGATGCGGCGGGCGCCGCACTCGCCACCGTCGGCCCCATCACGGCAAACAGGGCGAGCAGGCAGTAACTCACGTGGTTGACCGACGAATAGGCCACCATGCGCTTCAGGTCGTTTTGCCGCATCGCGGCATAGGCCCCGAACACGACACCGCCGAGCGCGAGCCAGAGCAGCACCGGCGCGGCGGCCTGCAGTTGTTGCGGAAACAGCGGCCACAAGATCCGGAAGAATCCGTAGACGCCCATCTTCGACATCACGCCGGTGAGAAACATCGACGCCCCGGTCGGCGCCTCGGCATACGCGAGCGGCAGCCAGGTGTGGAACGGGAACAACGGCACCTTCACCGCAAGGCCAAGCAGCACGCCGAGGAACACCGCGGTGGTGAGCGAGGGGCCCAGCCTCGCCGCGAGCCCGCCCCCGTTCGCGGCCAGCTCCGCGAGGTCCAGGAAATCAAGCGTGCCCGTCGCACCGTAGAGCGCGGCAAAACCGAGCAACATGAACGCGCTGCCCCCGATCGTGTAGATCACGAACTGATAGGCGGCGCGCGTGCGCTGCGGCCCGCCCCACAACTTGATCAGGAAGAACACCGGCACGAGGCTCAGCTCCCAGAACACGAACCAGAGAAAGAAATCGAGCGCGAGAAACACCCCCAGCGCGCTGCCCTGCAGGAACAGGAACAGGGCCGCGAACGCCCGCTGGTTGTCGTCGTCGACCGGATGCCGCCACGATGCCGCGATCGCCATCGGCGCCACGATTCCCGTCAGCAGGACAAGCATCAGCGCCATGCCGTCGAGGCCAAGGTGATACCGGACGTTCAGCACCGGGATCCACGCGTGCATCTCGTCGAGTTGCATGCGCGATGCGGCCGCCGGATCGAAATGGCCGCCTGCCAGGACCAGAAGCACGAGCGCAACCGTCGTGAGGCTGAAAGCGAGCGCCACCCCGCGGACGGCCGTCCCTTTCGCGCCCGGCCACAACGCCAGCAGCAACGCGCCGACCCACGGCGCGAAGATGATCAGGGAAAGCCAGGGGAACGAGATCATCGATTTTCGATTTTCGATTCTCGATTTTCGATTTGGCCGATGTCGGCCGGCTTCGCCCTTTCGCCCCGCGCCAAGCCAAAATCCAAAATCCAGAATCGAAAATTCACCGTCCGCCTCCCAACACCAGCAGCAGCGCCAGCACCACGAAACCCACGGCGATCGCGCGCAGATAACCGTGGGCTTCGCCGGGTTGTGCGCGCGAATACACGCGACCGGTGCCGCGCAGCGTTTCGCTGGCGCCGTCAAAGCCGTCGTTGATCGCCCCTTCGTCAAACTGCCGGTTGCTCAGCGCGAAGAACTCACTGAACGCCGCCAGCCCGCGAATCGCTCCACCCCAGACCCACGCGTCAAACCAGTCGGCGAGCGCTGCGCCAAAGGCGTTCAGGCGAAACACGGTGGCCGCGTAGAGTTCGTCGAAGCCGAGTCGACCCGCCAGCGCGGCAAACAGCCCCGGCGCCGCCGCCTCGATCGGATCCTTCGCTTCCACGGAACTGCGAAGACGCCGGCCATAGACAAGCCAGCCGAGGCCGAGGCCCAGGAAAACGAGACCCAGCGAAAGCGCGGTGAACCCAAGGTCGCCGGGTTCTGCTTTCACCGTCGGATCAAACATCTGCTGCAGCCAGGGCCGCGACGGCATGCCGAGGAAACCGAGCACCGCGGCGCAGACGGCGAGCAACATCAGCGGCACCGTCATCACCGCCGGGTTTTCGCGCGGCGGATGGTGCGCGAGATGTTCGTCGCGCGGGCCGCGTCCCAGGAAGACCTCGCACACCAGTCGCGTCATGTAGAACGCCGTGAGCACGACGGCGGTGAGCCCGATCACGAACGGAATCTGCGAGACCGGCCATTGGTGCGCCTGGTGCAGGATCGATTCCTTGCTCCAGAAGCCCGACATCGGCCACACGCCGGCGAGGGCCACGGTCCCGACGGCGAACGTGAGAAACGTCCATTTCATCGTCTTCGACAGCCCGCCAAGCCTGCGGATGTCCTGCTCGTGGTGCGCCGCGTGAATCACCGATCCGGCGCCGAGGAACAGCAGCGCCTTGAAGAACGCGTGCGTCAGCAGATGAAAGATCGCCGCGACCCACGAGCCGACGCCGATGGCCAGCATCATGTAACCGAGCTGCGACACCGTCGAGAACGCCAGCACCCGCTTGATGTCGTTTTGTCCGACCGCGATGACCGCGCCCAGCAAGGCCGTGATCGCGCCGATCGACGCCACGACGATCAGCGCTTGCGAAGTGAGCAGCGGAAACACGCGCGCCATCAGAAACACGCCGGCCGCGACCATCGTCGCGGCATGGATGAGCGCGCTGACCGGCGTCGGGCCTTCCATCGCGTCGGGCAGCCACACGTGCAGCGGGAACTGGCCGGACTTGCCGATCGCCCCGCAGAAGATCAGGAGGCCGATGGCGGTTTGCACGCCGAGCGCCCCGAGCATCGTCAGGGCGCCGTGTTCGAGGCAGCCGTTGCCGCCGTCGTAGAACAACAGCGTGCCGCTGGCGTTGTAGAGCCACACCATGCCCAGCAGCAGCCCGAGGTCGCCAATGCGGGTCGTGATGAACGCCTTCTTCGCCGCCGCCGCCGCTTCCGGTTTATGAAACCAGAATCCGATCAACAAATACGACGCGAGCCCGACGAGCTCCCAGCAGATGAAGAACAGCAGCAGGCTGTTCGCCACGATCAACCCGAGCATCGCCGCCGCGAACAGGCTCATGAAGCAGAAGAAGCGCGTGAAGTTTTCGTCCTCCTTCATGTAGCCGAGGCTGAAGATGAAGATCAGCAGCCCGACGAACGTGACCATCACGAGCATGAAGGCCGCGAGCGGATCGAGCAGGAATCCGAGCTGGAGCGTGCCCCTGCCAAGATCAAACCAGGGAAAGTTGAACGTGCTGATCGTAGCAGCCGACGTCCGGAGGCTGTCCGCCGCGCCAGCCTCGTGACCTCGGCTGCTACAGTTCATCAGCGCCATCACCGCCAACACGAAGCCCGCGGCCATCGCCGTGATCGCGACGCCGGAGGCGAGTCTTCGCCCACCGCGCGGCGTCAGCGCACCCACCCCGGCCGCGATCAGGGGCAGCAGCGGAATCAGCCAGACATTGTGGGCGGTGATCATTGCCAGAGGTCGGAGGTCAGAGGTCAGAGGTCAGAGGTCGGAATTCGGAGGTCGGACAGCATCATAGCGCAGCCCGTGGGCTGACCGCTGACGTCTGTTCTCTGACCTCTGATGTCTGGCCTCTGGTCTCTTCATCCGCGGAGCCGCGTCGCCTCCTCCAGGCGGATGTTGCGCTGATGCCGGTAGATCGCGATGACCAGGGCCAGGCCGACCGCGGCCTCGGCGGCGGCGATCGCGATGGAAAAGATGACGAACATCACGCCCAGCGCCGCCTCCGGGTTCGTCCCATAACGCCAGAACGCGATGAAGTTCAGGTTGGCCGCGTTGAGCATCAATTCCACGCCCAGCAGCACCAGGATCGCATTGCTGCGCGACAACGCCGCCGCCACGCCAATGGCAAACAAGACGGACGACCCGAGCAGGCAAAGTTGGAGCGGCGGTCATGGCAGGCGGTAGCAACCAGGACAGTGAGGAGAGTCCACGAATCACACGAATCTGGCACGAATACGTGATCGATCCATCTCTGATTCGTGCGCATTCGTGTGATTCGGCCCTACGGGAAAATCCCGCTTCATTCTCCGCCCTCCCTCTTCTCGGGGGACGCGATCACGACGGCTCCGATCAGCGCCACGGTGAGGAGCACGCCGACCACGAGCAACGCGGCCGCCTGCGGGCCCATCAACTCGGTGCCGACGTCCTTGACCGTCAGCACCGGAACGGCATCCGGCGGGGCGTCGACCGAGAGATCGCTCGACATCACCGCGCCGCACAACACCCCGGCAACGATCGCCGCCGTGATGACGCCGGCCGCGGCGCGAGCCATGGTGGACGGGGCGAGTTCCACATCGGCGTCGCTGTCGCGGCGATAGCGCGTGAGCAACACGGCAAACAACACGATCATCGAAACCGCGCCGACATAGACAAGCACCTGGGCGAAGGCGACGAATTCCGCACCGGCCCAGAGATAGAACGCGCCGATGCCAAGCCAGTTCACCGTGAGCAGCAGCGCACTGTGGATCAGGTTGCGCAGCGTCATCGCGACCGCCGCGCCCAGCAACATGACGACAATGATGATGCCGAGGGTGATCACGATGGGACCGAAGTTCGTCTCGGCACCTGCTTGCGCCCGTGAACCAGTGACGAGTGAGGATGACGAGTGACGAATTCGCGACAGCCACGGCGCGCCGCGACTTGCATGTCGCTGACAATCGTCATTCGTCGCTCGTCGTTCGTCATTGTACTCATGGCGCGTAACGATACGTCCGCGGAGCCAGGCCCGCGGTCAGACGTCGGCCGAGGACGACGAAGGGAATCACCGCCACCGCCAGGCCAACGGCCCAGCGTCCGATCTGCGCGGGACCGGACCAGTCGGCCGTGCGCGCCCAGAAGGCGGCGTTGGCGAGATTGATCAGCGCGAGCGGCACGAGAAACTTCCAGGCGAAGCGCTGCAGTTGATCGACCCGCACGCGCAGCAAGGTCGCGCGCACCCAGACGAACAGGAAGATCAGCACGACGAGCTTCAGCGCGAACCAGAGATAGGACGGAATGAACTGGAGGAACGTGAACGGCGACTGCCAGCCCCCCAGGAACAGCGTGATCATCAGGCCGCACAACGCGAACAGGCCGAAGTATTCCGCCATGAAGAAGAGCGCGTATTTGAAGCCCGAATATTCGGTGAGATGGCCGGCGACAATTTCGCTCTCCGCCTCCGGGGTGTCGAACGGCGAGCGGTTCGATTCCGCGAAAGCCGCGACGAAGAAGATCAGGAAACCCAGCGCGCCCCACGGGGTGAAAAGATTCCAGTGCGGGAGCACGCCGAATGTCCATTCACCCTGCGCGGCGACGATCGCCGGCAGCGAAAGGGTGCCCGTGACGAGCACGACCGGCACGACGGTCAACAGCAGCGGCAGTTCGTAGCTGATCAACTGCGCCAGTGCCCGCATGGCTGCGACGAGCGCGTATTTGTTCCGGCTCGACCAGCCGGCCATGAAGATCGCGAGTTCGGTGCCGGCGCCGGCCGCGAAGAAGTACAACAGCGACGCATCCAAGTCCAGCGGCACCAGCACGCGGCCGAACGGAATCACCGCGAGGGTCACGAGGGCAAACGCCACCAGCACGCACGGCGCGAGGAAATGCAGCACCTTGTCGGCGGCGAGCGGCACGATGTCCTCCTTCGTGAGCATTTTCACCGCGTCGGCGAACGGCTGCCCAAAACCAAAGGGGCCGACGCGATTCGGACCCGGGCGATTCTGGAAGCGGCCGATCAGCTTGCGCTCGGCGACGGTGGTGAAGGCGAAACCCAGGCCGAAGACGGTCAGGATCGCGATCACGACGAGCAGGCCGCCGACGATGCCGCGCCAGGGTTCCGGCAGGGCATGCACGATCCAGTCGCGCAGGGCGACGGGCCAGCGTTCGAGGAGGGAATCGACGTTCATGGCAGGGCGGGGACTCCGCTCCCCGCCGTCGTGAGTCTCGTCGGAAGGGCGGGGCTTTCACCCGCGCTGGGCCAGCGCCGTTCGGAGGTCTGCCCTCGCAAGCCGGGCGGCGGGGAACGGAGTCCCCGCCCTACCTCGAACCAGCGCGACTCTCACTTCTCCGAGCCCTCGGGTTTGGGCGCGGCCGCTTTGGCGGCGGCGGCTTTGGCCGCCGCGGCGGCCTTGGCGGCGGCCGCGGCCTTCGCCTTTTCCTCGGCCTTGCGGCGTTCCTCGGCGAGGCGCTCGTCAATCGCCGTGGCTTCGGTGGGATGGATCTGGTGGAAGTAGCTGTTGGGCCTGGCGAGTTTCTCGCGATTGAAGAGCAGGCCGGTAAAGCGATCGGTTTCCGCGATCTCGAAATCCTGGTCCATCTTGATCGCCTCGAACGGGCAGACCTCGACGCAGATCTGGCAGCTCATGCACACCGCCACGTCGATGTCGAAGACCGCGGGGTAAAACTGCAGCTTGCCCGTGGCGTCGGGTTTCTTGTCCGAACTCTTCTCGATATAGATGCACTGCGGCGGACATTCCTTCTCGCAAATCTGGCAGGCGACGCAGCGCAGCGAGCCCATGGGATCATCGTCCTGGTCGTGGACGAGAAACGGGAAGTTGCGGAAGTTCTCCGCGAGCTTCGGCCGTTCCTCCGGATATTCCACGGTGACGAGCCGCTCCGGATCGTGGAACGACCCGACCAGATTTTTCGCCGTGACGGCGAGACCCTTGAGGATGCCGGTGCCTAGCATGGGAGGATTGCTCGATTGTGGATTTTCGATTTTCGATTGTCCAGAGCTGCGGATCGACAGCGTGCACCAAATGGAATCGCTGAACTCCGCCCCGCCGTTGCATCCGCGCCAACGCGAGGGTCCACCCGCAAATCGAAAATCGAGAATCGAAAATCGAGAATTCATCGGTCCACCTCCCCGAGCACGATGTCGACGCTGCCGAGGATGATCACGGCGTCGGCGACGGTGTGGCCGAGGCACATGTCCTCGAGCACGGTGAGGTTGATGAGGGACGGTGGCCGCACGCGATACCGGTAGGGGCTCGTGCTGCCGTCGCTGATGAGATAGAAACCGATCTCGCCCTTCGGGCCCTCGATGCGGCCGTAGGCTTCGCCGGGCTTGGGCTTGAAACCGCGCGGGCGCGCCTTCGGGTCCATGATCGGGCCGGCCGGGATGTCGCGCAGCGCCTGTTGCAGGATCTTGAGGCTCTCGCGCATCTCGAGCACGCGGAGCATGTAGCGATCGTAGACGTCGCCGTGGTCGCCGAGCGGCACGCGAAAATCGAAACGCGGGTACAGGCTGTAGCCGTCGACCTTGCGGATGTCGTAGTCGACGCCGGATGCGCGCAGGATCGGGCCGGTGAGGCCGGCGTTCGTCGCGAGCTCCGGCGAAACGCGACCGATACCCTGGGTGCGCGCGAGCAGGATTTCGTTGCCGGTGAGCAACTGCTCCATCTCGTCGAGGAAGGCGGGGAAGCGTGCAACGACCCGCGCCGTCTCGGCCAGCCACTCGGGCGTCGCATCGGTCCGGCAGCCGCCGAAGCGCTGGTAGTTGCACATCATGCGTGCACCCGTCAGCGCCTCGAACAGGTCGAGGATCTTCTCGCGCTCCCGAAACGCGTAGAGCAGCGGCGTGAATGCGGTGCCAAGGTCGTTGAGCAGAAAGCCGACGAGGCAGCAGTGGTTCACGAGGCGCGTGAGTTCGCCGGTGATGACGCGCAGGTATTGCGCGCGCTCCGGCACCTCGAGACCGGCGAGCTTTTCGACCGCGAGCGCATATGCCCAGTTGTTCGTCAGCGAGCACAGGTAGTCGAGCCGGTCGGTGTACGGCATCGACGCGAGGTAGGAGGTGTTCTCCGCGAGCTTCTCGTGGTTGCGGTGCAGGTAACCGAACACCGGCTTGAGTTTCACGATCACCTCGCCGTCGAGCGTGACCTGCATGCGGAACACGCCGTGCGTCGACGGATGATGCGGCCCCATCGACAGCTCGAGCAGGTCGCCGTGAAATGAGTCGTGGACCTCGCGAAACCGCGAGCCGGGAACCGGGGAAAGCGACGAGTGACGAGAGACGAGTGACGAGTGCTCAGAGTCGGAGGACTCGAGTGAGGTCGCACCAGCGCTTCTGGATTCGTCACTCGTCATTTGTCCCTCGTCACTTCGCGCTCCTGCTGTCGTTTCGCCTTCTCCATCACGTCCCCATGCGGCGTCGGCTCCCACTCGTAATCGTCGGGTTCGACGTAGTCCTTGCGCATCGGATGGTCCTCGAACTCGTCCCACATGAGGATGCGGCGCAAATCGGGATGGCCCGCGAAGACGACGCCGTAGAGATCGTAGACCTCGCGCTCCTGGAATTCGCACGCGCGCCAGACGGGCGTGAGCGAAGGCAGCGTGACGTCGTCGCGGCGGTTGCCCGTGCGCAGGCGAATGATCACCGGGCCATGCTTCCGCGACATCGAGTAGAGATGGTAGACGACCTCGAGAAAGCCCGGTTCGATGCGCTTGGTTTTTTCTTCGATGATGCGCGTTTGCGGCTCCGCATCGGATGCCAGCCTGCCGGAGGCCGGGCCAGGGTCACCGCCCCCGGCGGCAACGGGCACCGTCTTGCGCGTTGTCTCGACGACCTCCTTGTCGGGCCAGTCGATGCCGGTCACGTTCGAGCAATAGTCCAGGCGCAGCGCGGGATCGTCCCGCAGGAATTGCGCGATCGCGACGGCCTCCGCCGCCCCGAGCAGCAGGGAATGTTCGGCAGCCGGTCCCGGATTCAGCACGAGCGTCACCGCCGCGCCGGGAAACGCGGCGAGCAGGCGGTCGCGGAGTTGCTCGAGGGTTTCCATGCTACCGGGTGCGCTCGGTCGGGACACTATGAGCGTGCCTTGTCATTTCTTCCGTTCCAGCTCCGGTGCCCGCCAGACGTCGGGGTTTTGCGGCGGCTGCAGGTCGTGGCTGCCGTACTCGGGAATCGGGAATTCGCCCTCGGCCTCCGGGCGGGCGTGACGCGGGGCGTCGGGTCCGGTGAGCTTTTCGCCGCGAATCTTCTTTTGCAGTTCGATCAACCCATGCAGGAGCGCTTCGGGTCGCGGCGGACAGCCGGGAATGTAGATGTCGACCGGGATGTAACGGTCAATGCCCTTGAGGACATTGTAGCCCTGCTTGAACGGTCCTCCCGAGATGGCGCAGGCGCCCATCGCGATGCAGTACTTGGGCTCCGGCATCAGGTTCCAGAGGCGCACGACCTGCGGCGCCATCTTCTTGGTCACGGTGCCCGAGACGATCAGGAGATCCGCCTGTCGCGGGGAGGCGCGAAAGACCTCGGATCCGAAGCGGGCGATGTCGAAGCGGGCGGTCGCGGCAGCGATCATTTCGATCGCGCAACATGCAAGGCCGAACTGCAGCGGCCACACCGAGTTGCTGCGGCCCCAGTTGTAGAGCTCTTCGAGGCGGGTGACCAGGATGCCCTGGCGGCGGAGTTCGTCGCGTTCCTCGGTGGTTATCTCCATGATTTCCTCGACCGGTGCGGTGCGGCTCGGTTCAGTCCTGCCACTCGAGGTGACCGCGTTGCCACGCCCAGACCAGACCCTCGGCAAGCAACAGGATGAACACGAGCATCGCGAGCAACGCTCCCGTGGGGAGGCCCGAGTAGGCCACGCCGAACGGCAGCAAGAACAGGACCTCGACGTCGAAGATCAAAAACAGGATCGCATAGAGATAGTAACGGGCTCGAAATTGGATCCACGCGTCCCCGGTCGGCGCCACGCCCGACTCGTAGGTGGCGTTCTTGAGCGGCCCCGGCTTGGGTGGCTGAAAGGTGCGGGCCCACAGTCGCGCGACAAACAGCATCACCAGCGGGAACGCGAGGGCGACCGCGAGGAACAGGGTAAGAAACGCGTATGGATGAGCAGGCATACGGTGACGGGGGCGCGGGCCGCAGGACGATCCCGGGATTAGCCGAAGCCGCCACGCAGCACGCACCATCAACGTTGCTGATAGCGTCCGAGGCGCAAGCCCCTGGCGCAACCGAATTGCTGCCGCCTGCCTTGCAAAAAATTGGGCATCCATTGCCCGCATCGCCACGACCACGGTCGCTTGGAACTGACGACGGCCGCGCGCCAGACCACTACTCTGGACGCAATCGCGCTGCGCCGCCCCAGTATGCCGCTCGCGAAAGAAGTGCACTCGAAGCGCGACCGGGTCCCACCAGTCGCCGCACTCCAGCGGGACGGGGACGCTGTACCTTTGGACGGCGGCGACTTTTCGCCGCTTTCTGCAACACCTGCGCTTCCCACAGCAGCCAACCCAAACTACGGCGCAATTCGCGAACACCGCGCCCAAACCAAGGTCCCCCCGAGTTCCCTCGGTTCCGGGACGCCAAGCCAGATTGATGATACGGCCGTATCATCAATCTGGCTTGAACGTTGGCCCGTCCCGGCAACCGCGATGAACCCTTCGGCTGGCTCCCGGTAGGCGCGGTGCCACGGAATATGTCCGGGCTTGCTGGAGGCGTGCCGACGGCGTCAGGCTGCCCCCACATTAGTGCGCCTCAGCCCCAACCTGTCGGACTCATGAAGAACAAGAGGTTTTCGCTCGCGGTCTTATTGCTGGGGCTGGTGCCTGTCCCGCTGGCGGCTCAATCCGCGGTGTGGAAAGTTACGTCGGGCAGCCACACGCTGTATCTCGGCGGCACGTTTCACCTTCTGCGGAACTCCGATTTTCCCCTGCCGCCGGAATATGCCACGGCGATGGCTGCGGCGCAGACCCTGTGCTTCGAGACCGACATCGCCGAGATGCGAAGCCTGAAAGCACAACAAATGCTGCTGGGGCAGGCGATGTTCCAAGACGGCAATACCCTGCAATCGAAGCTCTCCCCCGAGGCCTGGAAGGCAGTGCAGGACTACTGCTCCCAATCCGGGATGCGTTCGGAGCAGGTGAACGGACTCAAGCCCTGGATGTTCATGATGCAGATGGCCGTCATTGAACTCACCAAGCTCGGCGTCACCAGCGAAGGCGTGGACACGCATCTGCAGCGCGAAGGCGAAAAGGCGGGAAAGTCGTTCGCGGCGCTCGAGACGCTGGAGGAGCAGATCAACTACCTCACCAGTTCGGCGGACGGTCACGAAAGCGAATATGTCATCAGCTCGCTGGAGGACCTGAAGGAAATCCCGGAGAAGTTTCCCGAGCTGGTGGCGGCCTGGCGCGCGGGCGACCTGACGGCGCTGGATGATCTCCTCTCGAAGGAACTGCGGGAGAAATATCCGGAGATGCACCGCAAGCTCATTGTGGATCGCAACCAGCAGTGGCTGCCGAAGGTCGAGGAGATGCTCGCCTCCGATCCCGTGGAGTTCGTGCTCGTGGGCGTCGGCCACCTGTGCGGCGAAGAGGGCCTGATCGCGCAACTGCGAAAGCGCGGCTGCACGATCGAGCAGATCATCGCCCAATAATCGACGCGGGCCGGCCCGCCCTGCCGGTGCAATCGTGGCGCCCGGGGCCGGCGCACCGCCCGCGACACACGCATCGAGTTGCATCGGGTTTTTGGCCGCTTCGCGCTCCCGACAAAAGAAGTGGCGGCCGCCACTTTTTTTGTCGGGAGCGCGAAGCGGGAGTCTGGATGGCGCAGGGGCGGCTGCAAGGCCGTGAAAAAAAAAACCGCCGGGCGGGCTGACGCTATTCTGATTGTGCGACGGTGACCAGGCGCATCGACAAGGCGCGTTTGGTGGCCGGGTCGATCTCGGCAAGGGCGGCCGAAATCCGCACGTCGCCCGTCGCCACGTCGAAGCGCCGGGGTATGCCGTCGAGAAAACGAGCGATCACGGATTGCACGTCCCGACCCAGCACGGAATCGTAGGGACCGGTCATGCCCGCGTCGGTCAGGTAGGCGGTGCCGTTGGGCAGCACGCAGGCGTCCGCAGTCGGAACGTGCGTGTGCGTGCCGACTACCATCGCCGCCCGGCCGTCGAGATAGCGGCCGAGCGCGATCTTCTCCGAGGTGGCCTCGGCGTGGACTTCGACAAAGACCAGGTCGGCACCCGCGGCCCGGAGTTCGCCGAGCATGCGGTCGGAGGCGACGAACGGACACGAGGCCTTCACGTTCAAATATTGCCGACCGAGCACGGTAAAGATGCCGAGCCGCACGCCGTTGCGCTCGAGCAGAAGCGACGTCCGTCCGGGGCAGCGCTCGGGCAGATTGGCCGGACGACAGACGTGTTCCAGCGTGCTGATTTCCGCGTCGAAACCTTTCTGGTCCCAGACGTGGTCACCGAGGGTGATCGCGTCCACGCCGGCCGCGAGCAGTTCGCGGGCGAGCTTGGCGGTGAGGCCCGCGCCGGCGGCGGCGTTTTCGGCGTTCGCGATCAGGAACGTCAATCCCAGTTCGGTTCGAAGACCGGCGGCGCGGGCGCACAACAGTTGCCGGCCAGGACGGCCCACCACGTCGCCGACGAACAGGATGCGGATCATTGCGCGTCATCGCGCCAAAGCGCGCGGGGCGCGCAAGTTCCAAGTGCCACCGGCCCTGGCGGGGAGCGCAGCGACGCGGCGATCCAGCGCTCTTTCTCGGAAATGGCTCGCTCTACCTCCGCTCGAGGCAGGGTTGCCTGTCTCCACGCGACCACGGTCGCTTGGGGGCAGCCGACGCCGCCTTCGGTTGCGGCCGCAGGCCGCGGTGGGCGTTTTCCGGGTTAGGTTAGCCTGCAAATTTCACACGTTCGGCCACGTTTGTTCCGGTTCGCTTCGCGCCCGGTCTTGTCGCTGATACCGTTTGTCCGATGCATCGCGAGCCTGCCAGCCGGAGATTTCTTGCGGAGGACTGGCAGGCTCGCGATGCCACCGGTGAGGTGCATACTGGCGGTGGCGCTCCTTGCGCCCGTGCGGGGACACGGTCATTTGTCGCTAGCCCTGCGAGGGCTCAGCGTAGAGCACCGACCCCGCACGCGGCGTCCGGCCCAACCTCTGAGAGAACCACACCGCACGACGGTCGTTGTATCAGCGCGAGGCGGACCGGAACCAGGAGCCGCCGACCCACCATGCAAACCATCCCTTGGGACGAGCGAAAGTACTTCGGCGCGCTCGATTGGGCGTGTGATCACCACGACGTCGTCGTGGTCGACGGCAAAGGCGTGAGCGTGTGCGAACTGCGTTTCGCGCACACCGCCGACGGCTGGCAGCACCTGCGCGACAAGCTCGCGGCCTTCACGCCGCTGGCCCCGACCGGGTCGGGGCTGGCCATCGCGGTGGAAACCAACCAGGGCCTCGCGGTCGAGCAATTGTTGGCGGCCGGCTACACCGTTTACCCGGTCAACCCCAAGAGCGCGAAACGCTACCGCGAACGCAAGGCGCCGACCGGGGTCAAAGACGATCGCCGTGACGCCTGGAGCCTCGCCGACGCCTTGCGCGTGGATGGCCACGGCTGGAAGCCGCTCACTCCGGACGATCCGCTCGTGACTGAGCTGCGTCTGCTCACGCGCGACGAAAGCGCGTTGATCGAGCAACGCACCGGTTTGATCAACCAACTGCAGAGCGCCCTGCGCGACTACTACCCGGCCGCCCTCGAGGCGTTTGCCGACTGGACCTGTCCGGGCACCTGGACGTTCGTCGCCACCTTTCCCACGCCCAGCGCGCTGGTCAAGGCCGGCCGCCGGCGCTGGGAAAAATTCCTGCACGCGCACCACCTCTGGCGCGAGGCCACGGCCGAGCGACGGTTGGAGATCTTCGCGCGGGCCGAGCTGCTGCAGGGCAGCCCGGCCGCCGTGGCCGCCAAAACCATGCTCGCGCTCTCGCTGGTGCGCGTCCTCCAAACTCTCCAGGCCCAACTGCTCGCCTATCGCCGCGCCATCGACGAGCGCTTCGCCCGTCATCCCGACCACGATCTGTTTGGCTCGTTGCCCGGAGCCGGCAAGAAACTTGCGCCGCGCTTGCTCGCCGAGATCGGCGACCAGCGCAGCCGCTTCGAGCGGGCCGCAGGCCTGCAAGCCTACGCCGGCACCGCGCCGGTCACCTTCCAATCCGGCCAGATCGAAAAACACCTCGTGCGCCGGGCGTGCGCCCGGCCACTGCGCTGCACCGTCCACCTCTGGGCCAATCACTCGCGGCGCAAATGTCCCTGGGCCCAGGCCTACTATCGGGCCCACCGGGACCGAGGCCAGAGCCACGCCTGCGCCTTGCGCTGCCTCGGTCAGCGCTGGCTCAAAATCCTCTGGCGCATGTGGCAGGACGGCACCCGCTACGACGAGGCGCGGCACACCCACAACCAACGTCGCCACGGCTCTTGGGTCGTGGCATCCGCCTCCGTTACCACTCCTTGATTCCCATGCCCTCTTTCCGCACAAAAAACTGCTTGGAAAACGAGAGAACCTCTTCGCTCGGAACGCGGAGCTCAAACGCAGCTACGGAGACAACGCACCCGGTAGCTGCGTTGGAGGGTAACGACAACGTGGCCCGGTTTTCCCCCGGACTGCAAAATTTCCAGGTTAGCGCACGACGCGGGCGCCGCCGCCGGCGATCTGCTTATCGACCTCCTTGCGCGTCGCCATCGAGGTGTCTCCCGGCGTGGTCGAGGCGAGCGCGCCGTGGGCGGCGCCGTAGTCGACCGCCTTCTGCGCGTCGTTGAACTCGAGGAAACCGAACGCCAGGCCGCTGGCGAAGCTGTCGCCGCCGCCGACGCGATCGAGGATCTCGAGCTCGGGGAACTGGCGGCTCTCGTGAAACTGCGCCGTCGTGCCAGAGGATCGCGCTCCAGTCGTTCCTCGTCGCGGTGATGACGCGTCGCAGCGTGGTGGCGGCGACCTTGAAGTTCGGGTACGCCTGCACCGCGGTCTCGATCATCGCCTTGAACGCGTCGGTTTCGATGGCGCTGATGTTGTGGTCGACGCCCTTCACCTCGAACCCGAGGGAGGCGGTGAAGTCCTCCTCGTTGCCGATCATCACGTCGACGTGCCGCGCGATCGCACGATTGACCTCCTGCGCCTTTTTCAGGCCACCGATGCCTTTCCACAGCGACGGGCGATAGTTGAGGTCGTAGCTGACGATCGTGCCGTGTTTTTTCGCCGCCTGCACCGCCTCGATCGTGAGCTGCGCGGTGGTTTCCGAAAGGGCGGCAAAAATGCCGCCGGTGTGGAACCAGCGCGCGCCGAGCCGGCCGAAGATCCGCTCCCAGTCGAAGTCACCGGGCTTGAGCTGCGAGGCGGCGGTGTTGCCGCGATCGGGCACGCCGACCGCGCCCCGGATGCCAAAGCCGCGCTCGGTGAAGTTGAGGCCATTACGCACCGTGCGACCAATGCCGTCGTCCGCGCGCCACTTGATGAAATCGGTCGCCACGCCGCCCTGCATGATGAAGTCCTCCACCAGGTGGCCGACTTCGTTGTCGACGAAGGCGGTGCACACCGCGGTGCGCTGGCCGAAGCATTTGCGCAGGCCGCGCGAGGTGTTGTATTCGCCGCCGCCCTCCCAGACGGTGAAGCGACGTGCCGTGCGGATGCGACCCTCACCGGGGTCGAGGCGCAGCATGACCTCGCCGAGCGAGATCTGGTCATAGGCACATTCCGAAGCGGATTTCAGCGGTAGGGACATGGTGGAAAGCGGAAGTCAGAAGTCAGACGTCGGAGGTCGGAAGTCAGTGGTCAGAAGTCGGAGGTCAGAGGTCGGAGGTCGGGGAGCGGCGGCCAAATGACAAGCGGAAGAGAACTGCGCCAACATGGGGGAGCGAACGGAAGCGGCGATGCACGACTTGGGGGAGGTTCACGCACCGTCCTCGTCGAAACCGAGCCGGTGGGAGAGTTCGCTGGCGGCCGCCTTCACGTGACCGGCCATTTCAGGAATTCGCGCCTCGGTGAAACGCACCGCCGCGGCGGTGATCCCGATCGCGGCCACGACCTCGCCTCCCGAACCGAACACGGGCGCGGCCAGGCAGCGAACGCCCGGGTTGAACTCCTCGTTGTCGAGGCTGTAGCCGCGCTTGCGGGTGAGGGCGGCTTCCTTCTCGAGCGCCGAGGCGGTGGTCAGCGTGTGCGGGGTCCGCGGCCGCGGACGGTTTTGCGTCACCAGTTCGGCAATGCGGTCGGCGTGGAGATGGCTGAGGAAAATCTTGCCGGTCGAGGAGCAGTGCAGTTCAGCGAGAAACCCGGGGCGCGATGCCGCGCGCAGCGGGTGCGGGCTGTCCTGCACGGCAATGATCAACGAACGATTGTCGCAGGGAATCGCGAGATGTGAGGTCTCGTCCGTTCGCCCGGTCAACTGCGCGAGCAGGGGCAAGGCCAACTCGCGAATCTCGGTGCCGGCGAGGGAAGCGGTCCCCAGTTGGATGAGCACGGGGCCGAGCTCGTAGCGCCCGTCGTTTTTCCGCACCAGGCCCTCGAGGTGCAGCGTGGCCATGATGCGCAGGGTCGACGTGACCGGCGTCTTGAGGACGCGCGCGATGTCGGCGGCCTTCAGCCCCTCGGGCTCGCGACCGAGCAGTTTCAAGATGCGGCAGGCGTTGCGCAGGTTGGGGATCACGTAACGCTCGCCACTGGTGGCGTCGGCGTGACGAGCGAGGCGGGACATGGAACGGGGCGAGGTGGGCACGGCGAGGAACGGCGGGTGGAGATGCGACAGGGAAAGCAAGGCAGGTTCAAAAATCTTCGGCGCGCCGAAAATTTCCAATTGCCAAAATCGTCATCGTTCATATCTGAATGACAAGTTCAATAGTGAACTGCTGGTTGCCTCCGCGTTGCGCGTGACGTTTTAGCCGTGGGTTTCGTGGGCGGGAGCCAGTCAGCGATTTATCGTTCCACCCCCCCAACCAAAGCCCGTCCATGAACTCCATGCTGTCCGGACTTCGTTCCGTCGGCACGTCAGGGACCCCCTTGTCTCTACGCTGCCCGCTTCGCACGGTCTTGCGTCCCCTCGTCGGCGCATTGCTCGTACTCGCCGTCGCCCTCCCTCCCGCCTCCGCCCAGAACGCCACCACCGGCACGCTCCGGGGCCGTGTGTTGAATCTCGGCACGAACCGCTATCTGAACAACGCCCAGGTCAGCGTCGAAGGCACGAACTTGCAGACCCACACCGACGAGTACGGACAGTACGTCCTCGGCGGCGTGCCCGCCGGCGAGGTCACGGTGCACGTCGTCTACACGGGCCTCGACACCGCCACGCAAACCGCAACGGTGGCGCCCGGTTCCACCACGTCGCTGGATTTCAAGGTCACGAACAAGCAGCGCTACGGCGACAAGGACACGGTCGTGCTCGATCCATTCGTCGTGCAGTCGGCGCGTGAGTTCGAGGGCGCCTCGCTCGCGACCAACGAGCAGCGGTATTCCCCGAACATCAAGGTGGTGATGGCGGCGGACGCGTTCGGCGATGTCACCGAGGGCAACGCCGGCGAGTTCCTCAAATATCTTCCCGGCATCACGGTCGACTACGTCGCGGCCGACGTGCGCACCGTGTCCGTGCGCGGCTTCTCCTCGCAGTTCACGAATGTCTATCTCGACGGCATGCGCACGACCAGCGCGGTGTCCGGCAACACGAGCCGCGTCTTCGAGTTCGAGCAGGTCTCGATCAACAATGCCTCCCGCGTCGAGGTGAACAAGGTCCCCACGCCCGACCTGCCGGCCGACGCGCTGGGCGGCAGCGTGAATCTCATCAGCAAGAATGCGTTCGAACGACCCGGAGCGGAATTCAACTACCGGTTTTACCTCAACGCCAACTCCGAGGACACGGGTCTGCTGAAAAAGACGCCGGGCCCGCGCCCGAGCAAGCGGAGCAAGGTCCTGCCTGGATTTGATTTCGACTACAGCGTGCCGCTCTCGGACAAGTTCGGCCTCGTCGTTACCGGGCTGAACTCGAACCAGTTCAACGAACAGCATCGCTGGCAGAACGTGTGGAACTTCAACCAGGCCGGCGCGACCCCGACCAATCCCTACGTGCAGCAATGGCAGTTGCAGGACGGACCCAAGGAATCCCACCGCACTTCCTTTAGCATCAAGGGCGACTGGAAGATCGACGATCAGCAGTCGCTCTCGGTGATGGTGCAGAACAACTATTACAAGTCGTTCTTCGGAAACCGGAACGTGAACTTCAACATGGGCACCAGTGCCACCCCAAGTTCGTCATCCGGGGATCCGCTGACGTGGGGTCCCGATTTCACCCAGAGCGCGACCGGCCGCGGCAGCGTCACCATGGGCAGTTCCCATCGCGACAAGCTCGGCGACACCGTCGCGGGCCTGACGAAATATCATTTCAGCAACGCCGACTGGACGGTCGATGCCGGCCTCAATGCCGCCGTTTCAAAATCGTGGTACCGCGCACTCGGCCGCGGTCATTTCTCGGCAGTCAACCTGAACATGCAGGGCGAATCCGTGGTGCGCGCGGACAACATCGATTTCCCGCATTTCGATCTCACGGTGATGGACTCGTCCGGCAACCAGCTCGATCCATTCGTCCTCGACAACTACCGCGTCAATACGTTGCGCGACGATCCCGTGAACGGCCGGGCGACGATGGTGGGCGCGTTCGTCGACGCCGAGCGCACCATCGATGGCCTCTCCTTCCCGCTCGCCTTGAAGGTGGGCGTGGCGACGCGCAAGGAGGAGAAGGACAACCGGCGCTATCGCAACGACTACACCTACCTCGGCGGGGACGGCACGGCCAACACCCCCGACGATACCGCGGCTCCGTTCATCGACGAGGTCTACTCCGGCACGAATCCCCATTGGGGCTATCCCGGCATCGAGTGGGCGGATCCGTACAAGCTCGCCTCCTGGTTCGACCAGCATCCCGAGCAGTTCCGGCTGAATGCGACGGGGGCGGAAACCTACCGCATCCAGAATTCGCAACTGATCAACGAGCGGGTGTCCGCCGCCTACGTCCAGGCCACGGCCCGCCTGCTCGAAAACAAGCTCAACGTCGTCACCGGCCTGCGCTACGAATCCACCAGGGACAAGGGCGCCGGGCCGCTCTCCAATGCGGACGGACTCTTCGAGCGGGCCTACCAGGCGTCGAAGTCCTACGGCGACGTCTACCCCAGCGTGCACGTGTCCTACAACTTCACCGACAAGCTGGTGGGCCGGTTCGCCTATGCGCGCACGATCGGCCGCCCGGACTACGCGAACATTGTTCCCTCGGTCACGATCAACGACAGCACGTCGATCCCCGGCGAAGGTACGATCTCGGTCTCCAACACCGCGCTCGAACCGTGGCAGGGCGACAACTTCGACGTGTCCCTCGAGTACTACTACGGCACCGGCGGCGTCGTGAGCGGCGGCGCGTTTCTCAAGGATCTCACCAACTTCTGGAGCACGTCCACGCGCACCCTGACCCCCGCCGAGCTGGCCGACTTCGGGCTGGACGACAGCTACGCCAATTACCTGGTGACCTCGACCTACAACGGCGGTGACGCGCGCATCAGCGGTTTTGAGTTCAACTTCTATCAAAACCTGCGGGCCTGGGGCGATTTCTGGCGGCGCTTCAGCGTCTCGGCCAACGGAACGCACCTCGACCTCAACGGCGAACATGCCGCCGACTTCCGCGGCTTCATCGAGGACACGGGCAACTTCAGCGTCGCCTACAATGGAGCGCCCTGGGGCGCTCGCATCACCTGGAACTACCGCGGTCGCCAGCGCATCCCGAACGGGCTGAACACCACCGGCAGCCAGTACCGGTGGTGCCGCCGCCGGCTTCGTCGAGTACTACGCGCCGCGCACGTTCGTCGACGTCAATCTCGATTACACGTTCTCCAAGCGCGTGAAGCTGTTCTTGAACGCCCGGAACATCTTCAACAAGCGCCAGGAGCTGCAGCGCTACAACGACGTCTCGCCGCGGTATTCCTACGGTTACCGTGCCGAGGAGTTCGGCGTGCAAATCACCCTTGGCCTCAAGGGAACCTGGTAGTCGCATGTCACGGCCAACCCCGCGGCGTGACCTTCGCCGAGGGGTTGACTCGCATTTTGTCGAACGGCCTGCTGCACTCGATCGTGATGAGACTGGTCCGCGCCCACGCTCCCGCCGAAGTCGCCACGCTCTCCACCGCGCGCCTGCGCGAGGAGTTTTTGCTCACCGGCCTGTTCGCACCCGACACGCCGAACCTGATTCGTTGGGAGGTCGATCGCACGATCATCGGCGGGTTTTCCCCGGCGGCGGGCGCGATCGCGCTGCCGGCGCCGCCGGAAATGCGCGCGGCGTCCTTCTGCGAACGGCGGGAGGCCGGCATCGTGAACGTTGGCGGACCGGGCAGCATCCGCGTCGACGGCATCGAGCACCGGCTCGCGCGGCACGATGCGCTCTACCTCGGACGCGGCGCGAAAGAGGTGGTGATGACCTCTTCCGCCCGGGAGCAACCCGCGCGTTTCTACCTGCTGAGCTACCCCGCGCACGCCGCGTATCCAACGCGTCATGTACCGTTCGATTCCGCGCCCGGCGTCACGCTCGGCGCCGGCGAGACGGCGAACGCGCGTTCGCTGCACAAGCTGATTCATCCCGGCAACTTTCCCACCTGCCAGGTGGTGATGGGGGTCACGCGCCTGCAACCCGGCAGTGTATGGAACACGATGCCGCCGCACACGCACGATCGCCGCTCGGAGGTCTATCTGTATTTCGATCTCCCCGCGGATCAGGCGGCGTTTCATTTCCACGGCGAACGACAGGAAACCCGGCATCTTGTCGTGCGCGACGGCGAAGCGGTGCTCAGTCCGCCGTGGTCGATCCACTCGGGAGCCGGCACCTGTGGCTACAGTTTCGTATGGGGCATGGGCGGCGAGAACCAGGCGTTCGCCGACATGGATCCTGCGCCGATCAGCGAGCTCCGGTAAATTCCCCCATGAATCGCGGCCTCGTGGGCGAAACCCTCCCTGGCGGAATGCGTCGACTCCTTGCCGCGCGGGGTGCTGCACTCCCGGACGCGGCCGCGACGACTCGGACGCCCCGAGTTCCGCCAGGTCCGGGAGTGCGGCGCCCCGCCCCGCGTTCCGTCCTGTCGTTGGCGCCCGCCGCCTGAAGTTCATGCCCGCCGCCCTGGAATCGTTCCGCCTGGATGGCCAGATCGCGCTCGTGACCGGCGCCTCGCGCGGCCTCGGCGCCGCCCTGGCCATCGCGCTCGCCGAGGCCGGAGCGGAGGTGATTCTCTCCGCGCGCAGCGGTGTCGCGGACACGCAGCGCCTCGTCGAGGCCGCCGGACGGCGCGCGCACGCGTTGCTCGGCGATCAAGGCGACCGGGCGGATCAGGACCGCATGCTCGCCGCGCTGGGGCGGGATGTACCGCTGCCGGACATACTCGTGAACAACGCCGGCACGATCCGGCGCAGCGCGTTCGTGGATTTCCCGCTCGAGGACTGGGATGCGGTGCTCGAAACCAACCTCACCGCCCCGTTTCGACTGAGCCAGCGGCTTGCCCACGAATGGGTCGCGCAGAAGCGCGGGGGCAAGGTCATCCACATCGCGTCGCTGCTCTCCTTCCAGGGTGGTATCCGCGTCGCCTCCTACACCGCGGCCAAGAGCGCGCTCGCCGGCCTCACCCGGCTGATGGCCAACGAACTCGCGCCGCACGGCATCAACGTCAACGCCATCGCGCCCGGTTACATGGCAACCGACAACACCGCCGCGTTGCGCGCCGACGAGCAGCGCAGCCGTGCCATCCTCGAGCGCATCCCCGCCGGGCGCTGGGGCACGTCCGACGATCTCAAGGGCGCCGTCGTCTTTCTCGCCTCTCCCGCCTCCGCCTACGTTCACGGTCACGTCCTCACGGTCGACGGCGGCTGGATGGCGCGCTGAGAACATTTCTTGTAGCCCTGCGCGTTAGCGCAGGGATCCCGCCGCTCCCGCGGCGGGCCACGCCTCATCCGACCAAAGCACTGTCGCCCAATGCAACCTTACCGCTCGTTCCTCCTCGGCGCGCTCCTGGCGTTGGCTCCCGCTTCCGCCTCCGCCGTATCGGCCACCATCACCGTTACCCAGGATCTCACCATCGCACGACCCGCCGAGACCATCACGGTCCCGTGGACCGAGATCAATCGCGTCCTGCCGGGCGCGTTGCTGCAACACATCGCAGTCAAGGACGCCGCCGGCCACGTGCTGCCGCATCAGGTGACGAACGTCGCACCCGAAGCGAAGGATCCGAAGGGCATCGGCATCGCCTACGGCGATCTCATCTTCCAGCACGACTTCGCGGCCGGGGAAAAGTCCGCCACGTTCACCGTCGAAACGATCGAAGACGTCGCACCGGTCTTCCCCACGCAGGCGTTTGTTCGCCTGGTTCCCGAACGCCTCGACGACATCGCCTGGGAAAACGACCGCATCGCCCACCGCACCTACGGTCCCGCGCTCGCCGCGCCGGCCGCCCCCGGCTCGGACAAGGAAGTGCTGGTGACGAGCGGCCTCGACGTCTGGTGCAAGCGCGTCGCCTACCCAATCGTCGACCGCTGGTATAACAAGGGTCACGACCATTACCACAAGGACGAGGGCGAAGGCATGGACATGTACCAGGTCGGCCCCTCGCGCGGTTGCGGCGGCACGGGCATCTGGATCGACAAGCACCTCTACGTCAGCGGCAACTACCAGTCCTGTGGGATCATCGCCAACGGACCAATCCGCGCGATCTTCGAACTCACCTACGACACATGGGCGGCCGACCGCGTGTTTGTGACGGAGGTGAAGCGCTTCACCGTCGATGCCGGCCACAATCTCGACGTAATCGAGAGCACCTTCACAATCGTCGGCACGCGGGAGGTAACCGTCGGCATCGGGTTGAACGAAAATCCCGCCGACCGCGGTCAGAACCCCGAAATCGCGGTGACGCCCACGGAGGACGACGGCTCCCTGACCCAATGGGTCGTGCAAAAAACGAACGGCGCACTCGGGACCGCGATCGCCGTACCATCCGACGCCTTCCGGGGTTTCAGCGCCGACGACCGCAATCTCCTCATCCTCGCCTCCGCCGTAACCGGCCAACCTTTGCGCTACCTCGCCGGCGCCGGTTGGGATCGCAGCGGCCAGTTCGCCGACCAGGCCGCGTGGCAATCCTATGTGAACGATGCCGTCGCCCGTGAGCGTTCGCCCGTGAAGGTCAAAGTCACGCCCTGATCGGGTGCGCTGCTGTTCCCGCGATCGCATCCGACAAACCTGAGTCACCTCGCGATGAAACTCCTTCGCCTCCTTCCCTTCGTCCTCACCACGGCGCTGTCCGCCAGCGAAACGCCCACGACGTTTGACGGAGCGACTCCCCTGCAATGGTCGGAACGTCTCGCCACCTCCGAGATGCAGCGGTTCGGCCACACCCTCGAGGCCGGCGGCGCGCCGCGGGCGCGGTGGAGCTATTCGCCCGGCGTGCTGGCGCTGGCCTTGGTGCGCCTCGGCGAGACGACCGGCAAACCTGACTATATCGCCTTCGGCACGCGGGCGGTCGCCTCGCACGTCAATCCCGACGGCACGATCCAGGATTACAGCGAAGCGGACTACAACATCGACAATATCCCGCCGGGCAAGGTCCTGCTCGCGGCCCTCGCTCGCGGCGAAAAAAACCCGGCGTGGGTGAAGGCGGCCGAAACCTTGCGCGGGCAGATGGCGCGACAGCCGCGCACGACTGAAGGCGGTTTCTGGCACAAGCAGCGATACCCACATCAGATGTGGCTCGACGGCCTCTACATGGCCTCACCCTTCCTCGCCCAATACGCGGGCTTGTTCCACGAACCGGCACTGTTCGACGACGTCGCGAAGCAAATCATCCTGATGGACCGTCATGCCTACGATCCGGAGACGGGGCTGTACTGGCATGCCTGGGACGAGGCGCATGCGCAAGGCTGGGCTGATCCGGAGACCGGGCATTCGCCGAATTTCTGGAGCCGCGCAATCGGCTGGTTCGGCATGGCGATCGTCGATTCGCTCGACTATCTGCCGGTCAGCCAGCCGGAAATCGATCAGATCGTGAACATACTCGCGCGCGTCGCCGACGGCGTGGTGCGCTGGCAGGATCCGGCATCCGGCGTCTGGTGGCAGCTCACTGCCCTGGGCGGTCGCGAGGGCAACTACCTGGAGGCCTCGGGGTCCGCGATGTTCGTCTACACGCTCGCGAAGGGCGTGAACAAGGGCTACCTGCCGCGCGAAAAATACCTGCCCGCGATTCTCAAGGGCTATGAAGGCCTCCTGAAAACGTTCGTCCGCTCGAACCCGGACGGCACGATCCGCCTCACGCAGATCTGCGAGGGCGCGGGCCTCGGCTACACGATGGCCGACGGCAGGACCCCGCGTGACGGCTCGTTCAAGTACTACATCAGCGAGCCCATCGTGGACAACGACCCCAAGGGCACCGGTCCGTTCATCCTCGCCGGCCTCGAGGTGCAGAAACTGTTCGCGAGCAAGGAAGCGCCGCTCGTCATCCGCGGCTGGGGCGAATACGATCGGGTGCTCGCGCGCATCCAGGCACCGACCTTTCCCGATCGCGATTTTCCGATCACGCAATTCGGCGCGAGGGCCGGGAGCGACTGCACCCATGCGATCCAGCAGGCGATCGCCGCCTGTCATGATGCGGGGGGCGGCCGTGTCGTCGTCCCGGCCGGCGAATGGCAGACCGGCGCGATCCGCCTGCAAAGCAACGTGAACCTGCACGTCAGCGAAGGCGCGACCTTGCGTTGGATCTTCGATCCCGCCCACCACCCGGTCGTGTTCACGCGCTGGGAGGGCGTCGAATGCATGAACTACTCTCCGCTGATCTATGCGTATCAGCAGGAGAATGTCGCCGTCACCGGCACCGGCACGCTCGACGGCGGCGCCGACGGGGATACGTGGTGGGCGTGGAACAAAAAAGAACCAGGCGAACCGGCGATCCAGAAAACCGACCGCGACAAGCTGAACGAAATGGGGGAGGCCGGCGTGCCGGTCGCCCAGCGCGTCTTCGGCCCCGGCCACCAGTTGCGGCCGAACTTCATCCAGCCCTACGCGTGCAAGAACATCCTGATCGAGGGCGTCACGATCGTGCGCTCGCCGATGTGGGAACTGCACCCCGTGCTGTCGCAGAACATCACGGTCCGCGGCGTGAAGATCAACAGCCACGGTCCGAACAACGACGGTTGCGATCCGGAGTCGTGCCGCGACGTCTTGATCGAGGATTGCGTGTTCGACACCGGCGACGACTGCATCGCGATCAAGTCGGGCCGCAACAATGACGGCCGTCGGGTCAACGTGCCTTCCGAAAACCTCGTCATCCGCAACTGCACGATGAAGGATGGCCACGGCGGCGTCGTGCTCGGCAGCGAATGCTCCGGCGACATCCGCAATGTCTTTGTCGAGAACTGCGACGATGGACAGCCCCCACCTCGATCGCGCGCTGCGCTTCAAGGACAATGCCGTGCGCGGCGGCGTGCTGGAAAACGTCTTCATGCGCCACGTCACCATCGGCAGTGTCGCCGAGGCCGTGCTCACCGTCGACCTGCTCTACGAGGAAGGCGCGCACGGTTCGTTCATGCCGGTCGTGCGCAACGTGCAGCTCGACAACGTCACGAGTTCGGCGAGCCCGCGCGTCATGTTCATCCAGGGTTTTCCCGGCGCGACCATCGACGGGATCCGTTTCACCGACTGCACGTTTTCCGGCGTGACGGCCACGGACGTCTTGCACGATGCGGGCACCGTGGTCTTTGATCGCGTCACGGTTGCGCCGGCCCAAACCCCCAGGGCTCTGAACTCCGTTCCCCCACCCGTCCCAGCCGCGGCGCCGTGAGCCGCCCATCGTATCCCTGCTCTCAAGACCCACATGACAAGCAAGCTGAACGAAATCAACGAAGCGATCGGCAGATATCGCTGGACGATTTGCGGGCTGGTGTTCGCCGCGACGACCATCAACTACCTCGACCGGAATGTCCTCGGCCTGCTGGTCCCGATTCTAAAGGAGAAGGGAGTCTTCGGCCCCGATCCGGCGATCCAGGAGTTGAACTACTCCAACGTCGTCATCAGCTTCACCATCGCCTATGCGCTCGGCATGCTGGCGGCTGGCCGGCTGATCGACTGGCTGGGCACCAAGCGCGGTTACGCCTACTCGCTCCTCGGCTGGAGCTTCGCCGCGATCGGCCACGCCTTCGGCCACCACACGTGGAGCTTCGCCTTCTGGCGCGCGGCCCTCGGGATTTCCGAATCGGGCAACTTCCCGGCGGCGAACAAGACCATGGCGGAGTGGTTCCCGAAAAAAGAGCGAGCCTTCGCGACCGGCTTCTACAATTCCGGCGCCAATGTCGGCGCCATCGTCGCGCCCCTGTGCGTGCCGCAGATCGCCGTCGCCTGGGGTTGGGAATGGGCGTTCATCCTCACCGGCGCCATTGGCCTGCTCTGGCTGTTCTTCTGGTTTACCATGTATGCCTCGCCGGACGAAAAGTTGAAATCCGGCCATCTCTCCCAGGTGGAATATGACTACATCCACAGCGACAAGGACGAGCACGAGAGCGTTGCGGGTGTCAAGGTCTCCTGGTTCCGGCTCCTCGGCTTCCGCCAGACCTGGGCGTTCGCCGTGGGCAAATTCATGACGGACGGCATCTGGTGGTTCTTCCTCTTCTGGCTCCCCTCTTTTCTGGCCGGCGAAAACAGCCGCAAGATCGCGGCGTTCATGGATGCGAATCCCGGCTTTTCGGGTAATACGGCGTCGATTCCGGGCGTGATCAACTGGCCCAAGGCGGTCGCGATCATCTACACGGTCGCGACGGTGGGTTCCATTTTCGGGGGCTGGCTGCCCAAGCGATTCATGAATGGCGGCATGGATGCCAACCGGGCGCGCAAGACCGCCATGTTCATCTTTGCCTGCCTGCCGTTGTCGGTCCTGCTCGCGTCCCGATTGGGCGCCATCAACACGTGGTTCGCCGTAGCCACCATCGCCATCGCGTGTTCGGCGCACCAGGCATGGTCGGCGAATATCTTTACCACGGTCTCCGACATGTTCCCCAAACGGGCCGTGGCGTCGGTCACCGGCATCGGCGGCATGGCGGGCGCGTTCGGCGGAATCCTTATCGCGCGCGCAGCCGGACTGCTCCTCGAGCACTTCACCGCCATCGGCAAGGTCGAATTGGGTTACGGCATTCTCTTCATGGTCTGCGGCTCCGCTTATCTCGTGGCGTGGCTGTTCATGCACCTGCTCGTGCCGAAGTTCAAACAGATCGAATTGTAGGACTCGCACGATGAATCGCGGATGGTCGTTCGATTGCCTGTTGCTGCTGACGTTGGCCGGATCGCTACCAGCGGCGGTGCGTTGGAATGCCGTCCTCAGTCAGCCCGATGCGTGGTACGGGTCGGACGAAGCTCGTATCGTCGCGGCCAACGTCCTGCTCCATCAGGACACATCCGGCGGCTGGCCGAAGAATCGCGACATGACCCAGCCGCCCACGCCCGGGCTGCTGACCGATCACGAGACTGACCTGCCGACAATCGACAACGGCGCGACCTGGACGCAAGTGCGCCTGCTCGCGCGCGTGAACGCCGCGCGGCCGGACGTCCGGTGGCACGACGCGCTGCTGCGCGGCGTCGACTACATGCTCGCCGCCCAATACTCGAACGGCGGCTGGCCCCAGTTCCATCCCAGGCGCAAGGGCTACTACACGCACATCACCTTCAACGATGACGCGATGATCGGCGTCATGCGGGTGTTGCGCGACATCGTCGCGAACCACCCGGAATACTCGTTTGTCGACGACGCCCGCCGCCAGCGCGCCGCGGACGCGGTCCGCCGCGGAATCGACTGCATCCTGCGCTGCCAGGTGGTGGTCAAGGGACACAAAACCGTGTGGTGCGCCCAACACGATGAACAGACCTTCGCCCCGGCGCCGGCACGAAAGTTCGAGCCCGTCTCCCTGTCGGGCCTGGAAAGCGTCGGCATCACCCGCTTCTTGATGGGCATCGATGAGCCTACGGATGCGGAGAAGCAAGCCGTCGAAGCCGCGATCGCCTGGTTCAAGGCGGTGCAGGTTTCCGGCATTCGCCTGGAATTTCCGGAGACGCCGAAACTGCCGCGCGGTCACGACTGCGTCGTCGTCGCCGATCCCGCGGCCCCGCCGCTGTGGGCGCGTTTCTACGAAATCGAGACCAATCGCCCGATCTTCTCCGGACGGGATTCAGTCATTCGCTACTCCCTCGCCGAGATCGAAGCCGAACGACGCACGGGTTACCACTGGTACACGGACGCCCCGCGCAAGCTGCTCGAGCGCGACTACCCGCGCTGGCGGCAACGACTCGATCTCCCATGAAAACCCGCGCACGTCGCCACCTCCGGCCGATGCGGCCGCGAATGTCGCGTGCTATCCTTGGTGCGCTTCCACTTCTCGTCCTCGCTTTTTCGGGACCGGTCCGCGCGGCTCCACCCGACGCGATCGTCGCGGCCGACGGCTCCGGCCAATACCGCAGCATCCAGGAAGCGATCAGTGTCGCTCCGCATCGCACCAACGACGAGGCGCGCTGGACGATCTTCGTCAAGGCCGGCTCCTACCACGAACGCGTCTACGTCCAGCGCGAACGCGGCTACATCACGCTGATCGGCGAAGACGCCGCGCGCACCATTCTCGTCTACGACCGCTATGCGGGGATCCCTGGTCCGGACGGGAAACCGATCAACACGTTTCGCACGCCAACCCTCCAGGTCGACGGTGATCGATTCGAGGTCCAGAATCTCACGATCGCCAACAGCGCGGGACCCGTCGGCCAGGCGCTCGCCTTGCGCGCGGACGGCGACCGCCTCGTGTTCCGTCGCTGTCGGTTTCTCGGCTGGCAGGACACGATCCTCGTCAACCGCGGGCGGCACTACTTCGAGGACTGCACCATCGAGGGACACGTCGACTTCATTTTTGGCGGGGCCACGGCATTCTTCTCGCGCTGCCACATCCACTGCCTGGGCGACGGTTACATCACCGCCGCCTCCACCCCGGAGGGTGCGGCCCATGGTTTCGTGTTTTCCGAGTGCCGGATCACCGGCGGCAAAGGCACGCACACGTATCTTGGTCGTCCCTGGCGCCCGTTCGCCCGCACCGTCTTTCTGCGCACGGATATGTCGGACGTGGTGCGCCCCGAGGGCTGGAACAACTGGAACAAACCCGCCGCGGAACGCACCTGCTACTACGCCGAGTTCGGCAGCTACGGTCCGGGGGCGAAACCGGAGGCGCGCGTGCCCTGGGCGAAATCGCTGACGGCTGCCGAAGCCGCCGCGTTCACGCCGGCGTCGGTCCTCGGTGGCGACGATGGCTGGAATCCCGCCGGCGGTCCGACTCTTCATCTGTGCGGCGACTCCACGATGGCCGACAAGCCGGATCCCGACTACCCCGAGCGCGGCTGGGGCCAGTTGTTCCGGCAGCTGGTGCAACCGCCGCTGCGCGTCGTGAATCACGCGGTCAACGGGCGCAGCACGAAGTCGTTTCGCGACGAAGGCCGGTGGCAGCACATGCTCGACATGCTCGTGCCCGGCGACTGGGTCTTGATCCAGTTCGGTCACAACGACGAGAAATCCCAGGATCCGAAACGCTACGCCGACCCCGTCACGGATTTTCCCGCCAACCTGCGTCGTTTCGTGACGGAGGTGCGCGAGCACGGCGCCAATCCCATCCTCGCCACCCCCGTGGTCCGGCGCCTTTGGGACGAACACGGGGTGCTGACCGATTCGCACGGGGCGTACCTCACAGCCGTACGCCAGGTCGCCGCGACCGAACACGTGCCGCTGCTGGACATGGAAAGCGCCACGCGGGCGCTGGAGACAAAGCTCGGGCCGGAGGGTTCGAAGCAATTGCACATGATCTTCGCACCGGGAGAAAATCCCCGGTTGCCCGACGGCAAGGAGGACAACACGCACTACGTGGAAACCGGTGCCCGCCTGGTTGCCGCGCTCGCTGCGCGCGAGATGCGCCGCCTCAAACTGCCGTTCGCGGTCCACCTGAAAAAGGCGGAGGTCGAACCGGAGCACCGGCCGCCCCACAAGGAGTAGTGCGATTTCATCCGTGGCGCGCGCCGCAGATCGCTGGCCGGACAACCATGGGTGCAGAAGGTCTTTGTTTCCTTCGTTACCTTCGGTGCCGAAGAAAACGAAAACCCGCACGTTGGCGGTGCGGGTCGGGTTGCAGCAAAGACGAACGTGCAGCTTCAGCCAACTTCGGGCGCGTGGCCGTCGGGGCCGAGTTTGAAGTCCGACGGTGTCGGCAGATCAGCTTCGGCCACCCAGCGGATGCCCGGATTGGGCTTGGGGAAGCGGCGGGTGACGGGCGCCCGACTGCGGAAGGAATCCGTGGAAAAAAGGTACGTCTGCACTTCCGGTCTGGGGGCAAGACGGCGGCGCGTGGCGCCAAGCGGGGATGGCCAGTAGGGAGTCATGGGCAATTGCAGCTGCAGTTGGAGTATCGCCCAAGCGGTGCCGAAGTGTAACCGGGTGAACTCCCCATTTTGCCGTATGTGGGCTCCCCAAGCCGTCGTCCCGGTTGCCGGCATAGGGTTGGCCCTCCGGGCCGGGTGCGCGGCGGACCGTTGAGAAGGACGGTGGTAATTTCGGTATTGGGGTGATCACTTCTTCAATCACTTTCCTCCTGTCTCCTCACTGCTCGCGGCGGGGACCGGCGGGCCAGCTCTACCGACCGGAGCAGAGGCTCAGAACCAGCCGTGTTCGACCCAAAGCTCGAGCAACGAACGGATGACGCGGTCCTGCCCCCAGGAGGGGCGCCGGTCATGACGGTCGAGCAGGACCGCCTTGCAGCCGAAGGCCCTGGCGACGTCGATGTCCTTTTTCTCATTGCCGACGTGCATCACCGTCCACGGCCGGCAGCCGAGCGCCTCGGCAACCCGCTGCAAGGCTTCCGGCGCGGGCTTGCGAAACCCGGCGTCGACCGAGGTGAGAAAGACGTCGAACAGTCCGTCGAGCCCGGCGTCACGTACGTCCTCGAGCACGAATTCGGTCGGCATGCCATACGGCGCATCGGTGAACACGCCGATTTTCTTCCCGCGCCCGCGCAACGCCTCGAGCGCTGGCCGCGAATCGTCGAAGCAACGCAGGCGCTGACGGAAGATCCGGAAAAACGTCCGGGCGCACGCGAGTTCATCGACTGCCCGGTTCACGCCGAAACAGGGAAGGAGTTCCGCGAGAATCTTCGTGAACGGAACCTCGTGTTCGCGCGGATGCAGGCGCGTGTTGTAGGTGCGCAACACAGCCGCGCCACGTCCGAGCTGACCGGGGTGCGGCGTCACCCCGAGACTTTCCGCGAGCGCGGTCAGGGCATCCCGGTAGTGCTGTTCCCAACTCGGCGGGACGCCCTCATACTCAAGCAGGGTATCGCCGAGATCAAAGATGACTGCGTCCATGCGAGAAGGGGGAATCAGACCGGACCCTGCGTCCGGGCCGTCACCTATCGGCAAAGCGGCACGGACGCGAGGTCCGGCCCTACAAATTCGACTGCATGGATACGACTGAGCCCGCAATTCCTGCGGCAGCCGGGGTCACGAGGTTGTTTCCGCGATTCACCGGTGGACAACCTCCTCACGTCGGCTGCCACATCGATTGCATGCTTGCGCCTCACTTCGGCTTCGCGAGCGTGCGCAGGTAGGCGAGCACCGCGGGACGATCCTCTTCCGGTATCTTCGTGGCGAAAGACGGCATCACGGTCTTGCCGGCGTCGTTTTTCTTCCCCTCCGCGATCGTCTGGAGAATGAGTTCGTCGCTCATCTTTGCCTGAACCGCGGGATCCGTATAGTCCTCCACCTTCAGCTTGGTGCCCATCGGCGTATGACCGGCGCCGTCGACACCATGGCAGGTGGCGCAGTGTTTCTTCCAGAGGGCCTCGCCATCGGCGGCAGAAGCAATAGTGGGAACGGCGGTCGCGATCGCGGCCGCGAGCAGGAACTGCATCGTGGTAGGCATGGATTGGTTTCGCTGGGGGTTGAACCAAGGCCAGGGCCGGTGATCGGCCTCTCGGGCAGGTGTTCCCGGCATTGACGCATGGGCCTTATGGCGTCGAAGCAAAAATCTCACACCCCCAACGGGCGCGCAGCAGTTCCCAAGGAATGGCAAGCCGCCCGGCATCGTCGTCCGTATGATCGTTGCCAAGCAATTCCCCCGCCATGCCGTTTGTCACGGCTGGCCAGGTGCCCCTCCACCGGCTTCCCCATGCGCGCCTCCGCCGTTCCTCCGCCTCTCCAACCGGTTCCCGAAACGAAGCGTGCCCCCGCCCGTCCAGAGATCCACGACCCCTCGGCCGCCTCCCAACCGTGAAACCGACCCGCCTCGCCGTGTTCTGTGGTGCCGCCATGCTCTATGCCATCGGGGTGGTCACGGTGTCCTACGCGCCGGATCCCGCGCCCGCGGCGGCTGACGAGGCCGCGCGAAATCCGGATGTCGTTCCCGCACCGAATCCCGACCTGCCGGGCGACGCGCTGGCCGTCTCCCCGCCCCCGTTTTCCGAGGGGATTTTCCCCTGTTCGCAATGCCACCTCGAAACGGACGAAGTCGACCGCACGCGGCGGGTGATCGACATTCACAACGACGGCATCTTCGAGCACGACGCGGCGAATCGCTGGTGCCTCGACTGCCATGACGCGCAGAAGCGCGATTTCCTGCATCTCGCCGACGGCCGCTTGATTCCCTTCGAGGAATCCTACCGCCTGTGCGGCCAGTGTCACGGTCCGCAACTGCGCGACTGGAAGGCCGGCGACCACGGCAAGCGCACGGGATCCTGGTCCGGCGCCAAACAATACATGCTGTGCGCCAACTGCCACAACCCGCACTCGCCGCACTTCAAGCCGCTCCAGCCGCTGCCTCCCCCGACGCGCCAGGAAAACCTGCGATGAACGCAAACCAAGCCTCCCCCACCCCGGCTTCGACCGACGACGTCAGCCGGCGCGACGTGATCAAGAACCTGTTCGCGCTGGCGGCGACGTTCTGCGCCACCGCCTGCAAGACCGACCACGAGGCACTGCACGCCTTCTTCGCGAAGCATTTCAAGGAGATGACGCCGGATGAACTCGCCGAATCGGTCAAACGCTGGGAGTCGCGCTACACCGAACAGTACCATCGGCCGGTATCCGTCGCCACCACTCCCGCGCAGGAAGGCGTGTTGTTTGGCTACGCCCTCGACATCTCCCGGTGCATTGGCTGCCGGCGGTGCGTCTATGCCTGTGTCGACGAAAACAACCAGTCGCGCGATCCCCAGATCCAATGGATCACGGTCCTGCAGATGGCCAAGGAAACCGGCATCGATCTCGAGCACGCCGACGCCTACTACGACGCGAAGGAGGTGCCGGAGCCCGACAAGTTCTACATGCCGGTGCAGTGCCAACATTGCGAAAACCCGCCGTGCGTGAAAACCTGCCCGGTGAACGCCACGTGGCAGGAACCCGACGGCATCGTGGTCATCGACTACGACTGGTGCGTCGGTTGTCGGTGTTGTGTCACCGCCTGTCCGTATGGCGCCCGGCACTTCAACTGGACCTCACCGCAGATCCCCGACGACCAGCTCAATCCGAACACCCACTACCTGGGCAACCGGCCGCGACCGAAGGGCGTGGTCGAGAAATGCACCTTTTGCATCCAGCGCACGCGCAACGGCCGTTATCCCGCCTGCGTCGAGATCTGTCCGGTCGGGGCACGCAAGTTCGGCAACCTTTTGGATCCCGCCAGCGAGATCCGCTACATCCTCAAGAACCATCGCGTGTTCATCCTGAAGGAGGAGCTGAACACGCGGCCGAAGTTCTTCTATTACTTCTCGATCTGATTACCCGTCACGCCTGCCCGGTGGGCCGCATCGCGGAGCCGCCGCGTTACGCCAACGAAACGGGGCGGACCGAAGACCCTCCCCACCCCAGAACCCATCCATGCGCCTGATCCTCCGGATTCTCACCCGCGGCAACCTCGCCTACTACGCGTGGCTCACCTTCCTGCTCGCGTGCATTGGCCAGGGCTTGTTCGCCTATGCCCATCAGTTCGAACACGGACTGTTCGTCACGCACATGCGCGACTCGGTGTCGTGGGGATTCTATATCGGCAACTTCACGTTCCTTGTCGGCGTCGCCGCGTCGGCGGTGATGTTGGTGATCCCCGCGTATGTCTACGACTGGAAGCCGGTGAAGGAGGTCGTGATCTTCGGCGAACTGCTGGCGGTGGCGGCGATCACGATGTGTCTCGGATTCGTACTCGTGGACATGGGCCATCCCGAGCGGCTGTGGCACATGCTGCCGTTCATCGGCCGGCTGAACTTCCCGTCCTCGCTGCTCGATTGGGACGCGCTGGTGTTGAACCTTTACCTGCTGATCAACGCGACGGTCGTCATCCACTTGTTGTGGTGTGCGGCGCATGGCCGCCCCTACAACCGCAAGATCGTCGTGCCGCTGGTGATCCTCTCGATCCCGGTCGCGGTCGGCATCCACACGGTGACGGCGTTCCTCTACAACGGCATGGCGGCGCGGCCGTATTGGAACTCGGCGATCCTCGCGCCGCGGTTTCTCGCGTCGGCGTTCTGCTCGGGTCCGGCCGTGCTGTTGATTCTGTTCCAGATCCTGCGCAAGATCTCGCCATTCGAGATCAAGGACGACGCGATCCACAAGGTCGCGGAGCTGATGGCGTATGCGATGGGATTCAACCTGTTCCTGTTCGGCGCGGAGATCTTCAAGGAGTACTACTCGAACACGCAGCACCTCGTCCACTACGAGTACCTGTTCTTCGGTTTGCATGGCGAACACTCGCCAATCGCGGTCTACGCGTGGACCTCACTCGTGTTCTCGGTGGTCGCGTTCTTCCTTTTCCTGGTGCCGGCGACCCGCCGCAACGTGATCACGATGAATCTCGGCGCCGTGCTGATCTACCTCTCGGTGTATATCGAGAAGGGCATCGCGTTGATCATTCCCGGCTATACGCCGGATACGCTCGGTCAGATCTATCACTATACGCCCAGTGCGATCGAGGTTCGCGTGGCGATCGGCATCTTCGGCGTCGGCTTCCTGCTCTTCACGTTCCTCGTGCGCATGGCAATCGAGCTGTTGTTCAACCGCGCGGCGGCGGTCCCGGCGGGCGCGGGATACGGTCCGGCACCCGACGCAGCGCCCGCGGGCGCGCTATGATCGTAAATCCCGCAGGACGAATTGCACAGAGCGGCTCAGCCGCAACCCAACTCAGGAAAGGTGTTGAACCACAGATTACACAGATGGACTCAGATACGGAGAATGAGCCCACGAATTCACACGAATGCACACGAACGACCGGCGCCGGTCATTCGTGTGCATTCGTGTGAATTCGTGGATCCGCTCCTACCGCCAACGAGGGCGAATGTTTCGGTGGCGGGCGGCTGCGTCGCCCCGCGAAACCCTACTCCTGGTTGGCCCCGTTATGACACATGTTGCAGGCGAGGCCTTCCACATCGCCGCCGGGATGTGCAAACGTCTCGCCGGTGCTCGAGAGGTGTTCCAGTTCCGTGCTGTTGCCCTGCGCAATGATGTCATGACACGCGTTGCAGTTGCTCGACTTGATCGCAAGCGAGCCATCCTTGGTCGTGTGCACGTCGTCGTGACAGCGGAAGCAACCCGGCCAGTCCTTGTGGCCGATGTTGTCGGGGTAGGCATCCCAGCGCGCGTTCATCAGCGGGAAGAAATTCGAGCGATAGATGCGCTGGATTTCCTCGATCGCCCCTTGCACGTTCGAACGATTGGGATAGGCCTTGCGCAGCGCGCCGTCGATGCCGGCGTTGGCCGCCGCGACCGTGTCATATTTCTCCGTCAGCGCCGCGACCGCGTTGTGCTTGAAGTTCGGTAACGTGTCATCCACTCGCCCGAGGGCCATCGCCTGTTCGACGAGGTAGTTGGGCGTCTTGTAGACGTGCGCGGGACGGTTATGGCAGTCCATGCAGTCCATGCGCCGGATTTCGCCTTCCGGCGGCTTGTCGCGATATTGCTCGGTGGCGTAGATGCGCACGTTGCCCTCGTGGTCGGTGAAGCGCACCCACGGGATCTCCTGTCGCTTCTCGTCGGTCGCGATGTATTCGATCTTGTTCGCCACGCTCATGTGCCAGTGGATGCCGCCCACCGGACCATTGGTGGAATTGCCGCCGCCGACCTTGAGCGCGAGGCGAATGGTGTAGGGCGTGTTCTTCTCGTCGGAAAGGAAGTGCGTATAGGTCTTCACGCGGTCACCGGAGAACTTCTCGGGCCAGTGACACTGTTCGCAGGTGTCCTGGGCGGGACGGAGGTTCGCCACCGGCGTGGGGATCGGCTTCGGGTATTTGTCCGCCAGCGTGGCGTAAACCTGATAGGCGCCACTGATCTTGGATTTCACGTACCAGGTCGCGCCGGAACCGATGTGACAGTCCACGCAAGACACGCGGGCGTGCGGTGAGTGCTGGTAGGTCACGAATTCCGGCTCCATCACGGTGTGACACACCTGGCCGCAGAAGCCGACCGATTCCGTGACGTGATAGCTGCGGTAGCTGCCAAGCGCGGTGAGCATCAGAAAAACCGTGGCGGCGGAAATGAAGAAGAGGAAGTGTCGCCGTTGCCGGGGCAGCGAAAGGTCGATGTGAATCGCATGCCGGACCGTCCCCGCGCCGGACCGGGCGGCCTGGCGTCGGTCGATCCAGCGCCCCACGAGGATCAGGGCGATGCCGCCCAGGAAAAACCCCGGCGCGACGAGGTAGGCCAGGATCCCCATGTAGGGATTGCCATTGTGCGCGAACTGATCGATCGCGAACAGGAAGATGAAGGCAAAGCCCGCGGAGATGCTCAGGAACAGGCCGGCGAGGCTGATCCAGTTGCGGTAGAAGACGTGAATCAGGCGCGAGAGCTGATTGCCCGAATCAGGGGGAGGAACCGAAGCCATGAGTGAAGAACGGGGAGAAGGTGGCGAACCGGACCGGACAATGCAACGTCAGGGTCGGGGCGCGAACAGGGACGTCACGGCGATGTCATTCTGGAGGATCCGCGTCCGGGTGGGCGGCGGGCGACACCCGGCGCGGCAACGAAAACGGGGGCGACGCTGAACTGGTGCGCACGCCCCCGTTTGTTTCGGGAACACAATTCGTCCAGTGCCCTAGGCCTGGGGGCCCATCGCGCGGATGTAGGCGACCAGACCGGCGATTTCGTCGTCGGAAAGCTTTTCGCCGTAAGCCGGCATCTTCATTTTGCCGGAATCATCCTTCTCGCCGTTCTTGATCGCGTTGGTCATTTCCTCGTCGGTCATCGCGGCCTGGGCCTCGGCGGTGGTATAGTCCTTCAGGTGAAGTTTCTTGCCCATCGGTCCGGTGGCCTTGCCGTCGGCCCCGTGACATTTGGCACACTGCTTGGTCCAGTTTTCCTCGGCGGTCGCGGCACCGAGGACCGCCGGGACGGCGGCGGCGATGCTCGCGACGAGAAGCACTTTCAGTGATGTCTTCATGCGTTGGTAATGGTTGAGGTTTCGGCGAGGAGACGGTTCTCCGGGCCACGACATTCAATCTGGATCCCCGATATTCGCCACTTAGAAGCGCAACTGCAGGCGCCCGTAAATCATGTCGGCGGTGAAGTTCCGGTTGCCCCCGGACGTGGCGTCGTCGTATTCGGCCCGGGCCAGTCGCACGCCGACCCGCATGTCTTCGGTCACCTTTCGATTGACGGTGACACCGTAGGTGCGGTCACGCGCCGAGAGACCGTAGGGCATGCTGATCTCGGCGAAGTTGCGATAGTCGTTCGCCTGGAAAAGACCGGCATCGACCTGGACGTCGGTGACCTCGTCGACCGCGAAGATCGCCACCAGCGAGGCGGTGCGGTAGTTGTTGTCGAACCGTCCCGCCACGTGGGCGACCGGCTGGATCGACTTGTCGGCGGGCGTGACAATCTCGTCATACACGTAGTTGATAGTACCCTGGATCACCACCGACGATAGGGGTGTCCAGCTTACGGTGCCCGCGAGAATGTGCGTCGTCATCTGCCCCGAGAGCACGCCGCTCAAGCCGTCCTCCCGCGAATCGATGTCCGTCTTCTGGTAGTCGTAGCGACCCACGAACGTGAACGTGCCGGCCGGGCGCCAGGATCCCCGCACGTAGAGGTCGTCGGTGGAGAACTTCTGCGAGACGATGAAAGCGGGATAGCGGTCGCCCCCGGTGAGATTCGGCGTGGTGTCGTCGGAGGTGGTATAGCCGTTGTCGCGCACCTTGTGATAGGCGCCGACCGCCGTATTCACGGTCGTCGTCGGATACCAGCGGAAGTTCACGCCGTACTTGTGGGAGTCGCGGCTGAAGTCGGTGTCCCGACCCACGTCCACGTCACCCGTCTCGATCTCGACGAGGTCTTCGCGCAGGTTGCCATCGCCATTGGACGCTTCGAGGAAGGCGCCGATCACGACGTTTTGGATGCCGGTGTAGTCGGCCTCGGCCGACCCAGGATCTCGTCGAAATGCCGGTTGCTGTCGCCCCCGAGATCGTCGACCGCCGCCACCAGGTCGGAGCCGACGGCAGTCTCGGTAAAATCCGACATGACGTCCTGCTTTTGATTTTCGTAACGCAGCCCGCCGTTGATCCGCCATTGCTTGGCGGGCAGGTAGAGCGCGCTGGCGGTAACCAGCGTCTGCTTCCAGTGCGAGTCGCCGTCGAGGCTGGCGAAACCTTCGTCATGGTTTTGGTTGCGCGAGAAATTGGGATCGAAGATCGGATCATAGGTCGCCCCATAGATGCGTGAACCGCTGAAGTTCGTATCAATCTTGGTGTGGGCGGCGGCCGCGGTCACAATGAGTTTTTCGCCACTCTTCCATTCGGTGAATCCGTGCAGGGAAAAGAGATCCGCGTCGTCGACCTCGCGCTGCGTCAGATAGCGGTCGGACGATTCACCCGGACGCCGGCGCAGGTTGCGGCTGTCGTCGGACTTGATGTTCTCCCAACGGACTCCGCCACCCATGGTCGTGTGCTCGTCGAGGTCGTATTTGACGTCGAGTGCGATGATGTCGCGGGTCTCGTCGAGATCGTAGAACGAGGGCACGAGCGCGCGGGTGCCCACGCCGCCGGTGAGGTTGGTGTCGCCCCAATTCGTCGAGTCCTTCATGCCGTTGCGATACTGGTGGGAGTAGCGCAACACGGCCGAGCCTTTGTCGCTCACGGAGCCACCCTCGAACCAGAACTCGCCGCGATCGACCGCCAGCGATGGATTGAACGGCACGAACCAGGTGTCACTGGTGGGCAGATATCCGCCGCAGGCCGTCGTAGAATATGCGCGATTCCTTCCACCCGGCCTCCGCATAGATGCCGGTCGCGGTGTTGTCGTAGCGCATCGCAAGGCGGTATTCGTTGTCATCCGCCAGCGCCTTGCCGTCGATCGTGAGCGTGGAATCCTTGTCCAGCTCACGCTTCAACCGAAAGGAATCGAGGCCGAAGAAGTCAGGACTGTTGTGTTGCTGCATGCGCTGGTAGGTCGAGGTCGAGCCGTCGACCGAAATCCAGGCCGCCGACGCCGAGACCCAGTTTTCCTTGCCGTCGAGGCCGTCCCAACTCACCGGGGTCGGCACGAACTGCGCCGCCGCTCCGGCGGTCAGGGCACAGGCTGCGAACAAGGCGCCCGCGCGCCGCAGATTCCATCGGGGAAGATTCGAGTTCATCTGGTTATTCCGTGCTGGTTGCAGATTGGGTCACTCAGAAGCGCAGGGACGAGCTTACGTGGGAACCGTGGACGGCCTCATGGCAGCCGGCGGACCAGCAGGTGCCGCGATTGATGAAGGACGAGTGGTCGCGACCGCCGATCAGCACGCCACCCGCGGCAGTCAGCTCCTGGAAGTGACACTGCAAACAGAGGGTCTGGTTGCGGGACTTGAGCATCTTGGCGTTCACCGTGCCGTGTGGGTTGTGGCATGCGGTGCAGCCTTCGCGGGCTGCCTCGTGCTCGAAAACGAACGGCCCGCGTTGCTGCACGTGGCACTTCAGGCAGGTGTCCGTGACCGAGGTGCTGCCCACACCGCCCGGGGCGGCCGGGCCCGCATGGGGATCATGGCAGTCCACGCAACTCATCTCACCTGACATCACCGGGTGAGTGTTCGGCAAAGCGAATTCGCCGCGCTTGTCGAGGTGGCATTGGAAGCAAGCCTCGGGCGAACGCCCGGGATTCACGATCGTGAACAGCCCGCCGCCACCCTGCACATGCACACTGCCGGGACCATGGCAGGCCTCGCAGCCGATCGCCTTGGCGTTGCCGCCCTCGACGTGCAGTTTCGCGTGCGTCGCGCCCGCGAATTTCGTGGCGATGCCCTCATGGCACATCGCGCAGTCCTCGGAACCGACGTATTCGGCGCCCGGCACGGCCGGCGGCACGACCACGGTTCGACTCACGGTCGTGCACGAGATCACGCCGATCGCCCATACGGCCAATCCGCCGTAGAGTGAGCAGCGCAACCAAAAACGTTTCTTCGCATGCGACATGACGGGACTCCTCAGCTTTCGGGTTTTCCTCTCACGCCCCGACCTTCGCGAACGCTGTCACCCGCCGCCGGGTTCGTCCGACTCCCCCTCGACAAACGAACCACGCCGACGGCGTGGTGGGGTTGCCTCCCTGATGGGGACATGAAGATCATCTGGGCGTTGTGTTGGCGGTTCTTCTGGTCATCCGCGGGGATCAGTCGTTAGTTTCCCGAAGGCGGCTGGTTCCAGACTATGAGAGAATCTTACGGATACTCGGCCCGGCCGGCTTGGCGTCGGTTGGCCAGTCCTCGGCCAAAATTGTGCATAGTGCAGAGTTTCTCCTCTGGCAGGACGCAGTGCTAATGGGCCGCGCGACGTCGTCGTGTGATCAACGTTTCTTTTCGGAGCGGCCCCGCACGTCCGCGGCGCGTCGTCCCGGATGGGTTCCGACGAGCTAAAGTCCCACCCAGGCGGACCCAAACCGGATCCACCAGGGAATGACGAACAAACCAACCACCGTCGTGCCAAGGATTACCTGCGCAGCCGTGAGCGGCTGGCCTCCGTAGTGCCGGGCGATCAGCACCGGCATCAGGCCTGCAGGCATGCCCGCCTGAACGACCAAAACCTGCTTCAGCTCGTGCGGCAACGGCAGCCAGCGCGCTGCGCACAGGAACATCCAGGGCAGCACGGCGAGCCGCAGCAGCACCGACGTGCCGAGCACGCGGCTATGCAGCAATTGGCGAGGTTCGCTCAGAAAATCGAAAAGGGTTCCGCCCACGACCACCAGCCCCAGCGGCACCGCGCATGCGCCGAGCAGGCGACAGCCTTCCAGCAGCGGCCGCGGCACGGCCGGAGCAAGGCCGCCGACGTTGATCGCGACCGCGACGAGGATGGCGATCGTCGGCGCGTTGAGTGCGCGCCGCCAGCCATCGCGCCACGAAGCTCCCGCCACCACGATCACGCCCACGGTCCACACCGCGAGGTCGCAACCCAGATTGTGCACGAACAACACGCCCAACGTGCCGGATCCAAACAGCCGCTCGATGATCGGAATCGGAATGTAACCGTAATTGTAGATGCCGACGGCAAACGCGAACGTGCGCAGGCCGGCGCCCTCCCGCAGGCCGACGAGTCGGCCGCCGAAGTAGCCCGCGGCGATGCCGACCAGCATGGTCACGAAACCGAGCAACGGCGGCAGGAGCAGATTGCCGGGCTGACGCAGCGCCTCGTTGCCGACGACGGAGAAGAAAACCAGGCAGGGAAACAGGATATTGACGACGAGTCGCAACAAACTCGCTTCCGCCTCCTGGGAAACGAAGCCCTGCGCACGCGCCAGCATGCCGGCGCCAATCATCAGCGCCACCGGCGCAAGCACGGCAAGCAGGGTCAGGTAGGAGGTCATGGCGGCGGCAGCAGCGCAGCCTGCGAGCGTCGCCGACCCGGCGGCGAGCCGTTTTCGCCCGAGCCGATTCCCTCACCCTCCGCGGCCTGCAGACCCATCGCAGGGGCGCTGTCCCCAGCCAACCGCGCCTCCCGGCCGACCGACGACCCCGCGGCGCACCACTTGCTTTGCGCGGTCGGAGCAAGCGCCTTGCGGCGACTCCCCGCCCATGACAACCGATAGTTTCCTCCCATGAGTCCGCCGACCTCCTTTCCCGCGTCCGCCCCTTTCGGGTTGATCGAATTCATCAACCTCAAGCTCGCTGCCATCGGGCAGCCGATCTACGGACGAGAGGAGGATTATGCGACGCTGACGCTCAGCCGGTCGCTGCTCGCCAGTTATCAGGAAAAATCCCGGCTGCTCGTCCAGCACCTGTCGCCCGCCGATCAGGCGATCGACGATTTCCTGCGCGCCTATCTCGGACCGCACGGTGCGGGCCCCGCGCCGCTCCTGCCGGTGGAAACGTTCACGCTCGACCACGCCGGCATCGCGCGCGTGCTCAGCCTGCCACCGGACACTGATCGCTTCGAGAGCCCCGCGCTCAAATCCTACCGCGTGTTCAATGGCGTCCTGCACAACCCCGACAAGGACCGCCGCACCACCGAGGGCGTGTTTCACGTCACCGAGGAGGGGCTGCCGATCCCCGCGGACAAGAAAGCCGTGCCCAAGGCCACCTTTGCCGCCCTGCTGCAGGCGGCGCTCCAACCAACGCGGGACCTGCTGCGTTTGCCGTTCACCGCGGGCCAGGAGCGAGCGGCCCACGTCTGGGTGTCGCTGTTGCTGCGGCCGATCGTGGTCCCGGAGATTCCCGGCGTCAGTCCGCAAAAGACGATGGAGGTTCGCTTCTTCGCACCGGGCGGCTTGTGCGCAAATCTCGACTTCGTCGAATCGATCTTCGGCAACGCCGGGCGATCCGTTCCTCCCTGAAAACGACGCCCGCCTCGACACCGACCAGCTGGTCCGGGCAGACGGGTTGCGTCATCCTCGCACCGCACCTGACGACGCTGCGCGAAGAAGGATCTCGGTCTGCCGCACGTCTCGCGGGCGACCGACCGGCAGAAACGCGACGGCATGTGCTGGCGTTCCGAGGACGAGTGCTACAACGACGGCGGCGCATTCAAGATCACCTGTCGCGACAACCGCGGGGTGATCGTGACGCTCATCGCCGACACCTACTTCGGCTACTGCAAGAAGGAGGTGAAGACGCAGATCAGCTACGCCGCCAATCTGCACGGGCTCGCCGAGGAGGAACACGCCGGCGGCGCGATCGCGTTTCCGACCTACGATCTGGGCGAGGATTTTCACCTCAGCGCGTATCTACCCGGTCGTGGACCACACGTTCGCCGAACTCGTGCAGCGCCACGGCGAACGCCTCGACCTCCAGCCGGACGGCTATGCGATCGACCGGAACTACGCCGACATCATTTACGTGCCCGAGGACGCGTCGTTCAGCCTTCAGAGCCAGTCCATCACGTGGAACCAGTCGGGACAGGTTCGCACGCTGCGCCTGCTCCCCGGCCGCACCTATGTGCTGCCCTCCGGCTACAAGGTCGAGATGGTGAAACCACCGACGGTCTTGCGCTGGCGCCTCACCGGCACGACCGCGGAGGGCGCGTTTTGCCACAAGCCCTGTACCGTTTCCGGCGGCGGCAAGTCCGAGATCTCGAAATCGATCGCCGACGCGATGATGGGGGGACCGGTCTTCGTGGAGGACTATCACAGCGACCTCGACGCGGTGGAGCGGATCCTCAATGGCGAGTTCGGCAACCGCTTTCGCGATCCCTCCCGCAACAAACCGGATGGCCGTCCAATTCTCAGTCCCGAGCGGTCGCTGGGTTCCGTAGTCAAGCTGCTCACGCCCAGCCCGGAGTTCAGCGACGACCACAACGCCTGGTTGCGCACGATCCCGGAACGGATTCGCGACCTCGTCTTCATCGTCAAGCGCCTCTACAAGCCCGACTGGGAGGGCGACTGGCGCTCGCGCTTCACCGCGGACCTGATCGATGGCCATCCGGGCAACGAGTTGAAGTATCGCAACCTGAAGCTGATGACCCGCTACCTGCGCATCGGCTTCGCGCCCGACGGCGCCTGGCGGGTGTTTTCGCTCCGCCGCGACTTCATGCCCGCGGTGAAGATCCAGACCGAGGACGACATCTCCGCCACTGCCGTCGCCCCGGCCGCCGCCGTGGCCGGTCTCAACCCGCACCAGCAGCGCTTCGCCTGGAAGTATGTCATCAATTGCGAGGCCCGGCTTTTTCAGCGGCCGGACGACGCGATTCATCGCGGCTACGACAAGCACACGGAGGGTGATTTCGTGCAGCCGGGGAATTTCTTCTCCAACTACGAGCCCCTGGACGCGGATGCCGTCCGCAGCGTGATCGACGAGTCGATCCGCTTCGATCAGTTCACCGAGCCCATGCAGCAGATGCTGCGTGCGTTCCTCGCCTGCGGCCGCCCGGATTACGTCGTCTCCTCCGCGCATCCGCGAATTGTCGACGGCAAGCCGACGAAGAACCCCCGTTACCTCCAGGTCCGCCCCGATCTCGTCAACCCGCGAGCCAGGTATCTCGCCGAACTCGGCACCCGGCTCTACCGCCGCATCGCCGAGGATCGCCCGGTGCCGATGCCGGTCAACGCGGTGCTCCCCGGCCGCCGCAACAATCCGCCGGAAAAAGGCATCCGTCCGCTCTGCGTGTTCAGCCCGGTCCACTACCAGGAGTTGCCGGAGTTTTTCATGGACGCGATCGCCAGCCTCACCGGGAAATCGCCGTCCACCACCGGCGCGGGTTCCGAGGGCGCGCTCACCAAGGGGCCGTTCAACGCCCTGCCCGCGATCGTCGACCTGAACAACGCGCTCGTCTCGTTCCTGCTCACGGGCTACGGCGCATTCTCCACCGCCGCGGGCTGGGTCGGCCCGAAGTATCGGGTTGACCATGACATCAGCCTGCTCGTGCCCGAGGTGTGGTCGCGCATGGCGCCGGCGGAGCGCGAAGCCGACTTCCTCATTCACGAAAAATACCTGGAGCGACTCGAGGACTTCAGTCACGACGGCAGGCTGATCCAGGCCTCGCGCCTCGGCTGGCGGATCACGGAAAAATTCTGCCGGCATTTCTTTGGCCGCGTGTTCAGCAATCCCGCGAGCGTCCTGCCGGAGGAGATGCTGCGGCCGGAAAGGCAGGATCTTGCCACCTTTGTCGACGGCATCGACAACATCGTCGCCACCCAGCAACGCGTGGCGCAGTTGTACTTCGACGACGGCTCGGTCGCCTGGGCGTGCCCGCCGCTGCACGCCTTGCTGCACATCCTGGCGCACGGTGACTTCGAAGGCAAAACCGCGACCGCCCCGGAGATTCGCGCGCTGTTCACGCGCGAGGCGTTGCTGGCGAGCGACTGGTATCGGGCGCGCCTCGAGTCGCGCCAGCGCTTCGACGTCGCCCTGCGGGAACGCCAGGTCGCCCACCTCGAGCAGTTCCTGGCGAACCCCGTCTACACGACCGAAGCCGCCCGCCTCGGCTGCGCGGAACGCCTCGCCGCCGCCCGCACCGCGCTGGAAACCGCCCGCGCAACCACGCCGGCGGCCCTCGTCGGCACCCTCGGCCGCGACCCCGCGCTGGATTGAGCGGCAACGAAAGCTGAAAAAGCGGGGCAGAACGCCACACTCCACGACTTGCCGGAGTTCATGGCGCCCCGGGCCTCGCGCCAGCGTCCTGAAGTGCGGCGCTCCGCGCCGCTTTCGCCCAGACCGGGCGCAATCAATCCCGATTGGCTTCCGCTGCGCGCCTCACTTTCCCTTTCCCTTTCCGTTGCCCGCGCCCACCATGCCGCGCCGTGGACGAACCCAATTCCCCCGCCGTGCGCGCCTGGCTCGAGCAGTTGCAGGAGCGGATCTGCGCCGCGCTCGAGGCGGAGGACGGGCAGGCGCAGTTTCGACGTGATGCGTGGCAACGGCCCGAAGGCGGCGGTGGCGATACCCGCGTGCTCGAGGACGGCGCCGTGTTCGAGAAGGCCGGCGTGAATTTCTCACACGTCACCGGCCGCTCGCTGCCGCCCTCCGCCACGGCGCATCGTCCCGAACTCGCGCACCGTCCCTTTGAGGCCATGGGCGTTTCGCTCGTCGTGCATCCGCGTAATCCCTACGTGCCGACCGCGCACATGAACGTGCGCTTTATCTGCACTCAATCGGCTCATGCGGGGGACGGGGACGGACCAGGCGCATCTCCAATCAAAAATCCAGAATCGAAAATCGAAAATCCCACCTGGTGGTTCGGCGGCGGGTTTGATCTGACGCCCTATTACGGGTTCGAAGAGGACGCCGTGCACTGGCACCGCACTGCGCAGGCGGCCTGCGCGAACTTCGGCGACGACCTTTACCCGCGCTTCAAGGAATGGTGCGACCATTACTTCTTCCTGAAACATCGCAACGAGCCGCGCGGGATCGGCGGGTTGTTTTTCGACGACTTCAACGAGGGCGGCTTTGACCACGCCTTCGGTTTCGCGCGCAGCATCGGGGAAAGTCTCCTGCCCGCCTACCTGCCCGTCGTGCAGCGCCGCAAGACGATGCCGTTCGGGGAACGCGAGCGCGCCTTTCAACTCTACCGCCGCGGGCGCTACGTCGAGTTCAACCTCGTCTGGGACCGCGGGACACTGTTCGGCCTGCAATCCGGCGGGCGCACCGAATCCATCCTCATGTCGCTGCCGCCGCAGGTCGCCTGGCGCTATGACTGGCAGCCGGAGCCAGGTTCTCCGGAAGCCCGGCTCTACTCCGATTTTCTCCGCCCGCGGGACTGGCTCGCGGACAATCCATGAGCAATAAACCGCAACCCGCAGGCAGTCGCGCCGCCCGGCCGTGCTACGCTGGGCAGTGTCATGGACACCACCGCGACAGACCGCGCCGCACCTGTGGGGTTGGACCTCGCGTCCGGGCCACCGTTGGACGCGGTTGCAGCCCGGATGCAGGTGCGGCCCTCCACTTGAACACCATGACCTCTCGTGAACGTTTCCTGGCCGCTTGCGCGTGCCAGCGCCTCGACCGTCCGCCCGTCTGGATCATGCGGCAGGCCGGCCGCTACCTGCCCGAGTACCGCGAACTGAAAGCGAAGCATTCGTTCGTCGAGATGGTGCGCACGCCGGAGCTTGCTCACGAGGTGACGATGCAGCCGCTGCGCCGCTTCGCCCTCGATGCCGCGATCCTGTTCTCGGACATCCTGGTGGTCCCCGAAGCCCTCGGCATCGGCTACCGGTTCAAGGAGGAGGGCGGCATCGCGATGCTCAGCCGGGTCGAGGACAGCGCCTCGCTCGAGCGCCTCGCCCCCGCCTCCGCCGTGCGCGAACACCTCGCCTATGTCCCGGCCGCGCTGCGCACGCTGCGCCAGGAACTCGGCGACACGCGCGCATTGCTCGGTTTTGCCGGTTCGCCGTGGACGCTCGCGTGCTACATGATCGAAGGCGGCGGCTCGGATGACTTCCTTCGCGCCAAGACGTGTTTCCACGGCGAACGCGAACTCTTTGATCGCCTGCTGGAATTGCTTTCCGACGCCGTCGCCGAACACCTGCTTGCGCAGATCGACGCCGGAGTCGATGCCGTGCAGATCTTCGATTCCTGGGCCGGACTTGTCCCGGGAGCCGACTACGAAGGCGCGTCGCTGAAGTGGATCCGCCGCATCATCGAGAAGATCGCCGGCCGCGTCCCCGTGATTGTTTTCGCCCGCGGGGCTGCGGCTTCGCTGTCCGCCCTCGCGACGTGTGGCGCGCGCGTGCTCGGCCTCGATTGGACCGTGCCGCTCGGCCCGGCCGCCCACACCCTCCCGGCCGACCTCGCCGTGCAGGGCAACCTCGATCCCGTGCTGCTGAACACCAACCCGCAGATCGTCGGTCTGCAAACGCGCCGGCTGCTCGACGACATGCGCGAGCGCCCCGGCCATATCTTCAACCTCGGGCACGGCATCCTGCCCCAGGCCCGCCTCGAGAACGTGGCGACGCTGGTGGACACCGTGACGTCATTCGCGTGAAGGAGCGGAAATCGCGCACCGAGCGAAGCGACATCTGCCAATCTAAAATCGGGCATCGAAAATCGAAAACCTGCCAATCTTCAGCATCAGTGCCCTGATACTGTTTTCGATTACCAAGATTTCAGATTCCCGATTCCCAATTCCCGATTTTCGATATTTCGATTTCAAGATTTCCCCGCAGTGACCACCGCCCTCCAAGTCGACCTCGACCTGATCCGGAAGTACGACGTTCCCGGCCCGCGCTACACGTCATATCCGACCGCGGTCCAGTTTTCCGACGACTTCTCCCGCGACGCGTTGTTGTCGGATCTGCGCTCGCACTACGCCGGGCCGCGCGACCTCTCGCTCTATTTTCACCTGCCGTTTTGCGAGACGCTCTGCTGGTTCTGCGGCTGCACCACCGTCATCAGCAAGGATCATGGCCGCGCCGAACGCTATCTCGGGTATCTCGCAAAGGAAGTCGCGCTCACGGCGCCGCTCCTGCACCGCGACAGCCGGGCCGTGCAACTGCATTTCGGCGGCGGCACGCCGAATTTCTTCAACCCGGGACAGATCCGTCGTCTCGGCGGGATGATCCACAAGCATTTCGACTTCGATCCCGACGCCGAATGCAGCGTCGAACTCGATCCGCGCCGGCTCACGCGCGACCACGTCGCGGCGTTTCGCGAAATGGGTGTCACGCGCGCATCGTTCGGCATCCAGGATTTCAACCCGCAGGTGCAGGAGGCGGTCAACCGCATCCAGCCCAAGGCGCTCAGCGACCAGGCCGCCGCGTGGATCCGGGAGCTTGGTTTCGTTTCGCTCAACGTCGACCTGATCTACGGCCTGCCCCACCAGACGCCGGAGACGTTTGCCGAAACCATCGACCTCGCCCTCGAACTGAACCCCGATCGTTTCGCCGTCTTCAACTACGCCCATGTGCCGTGGATGAAGCCCGCGCAAAAGATCGTGGCGAAGAGCGTCCTGCCGACGCCGGAGACGAAACTCGCGATGCTCAAGCTCGTGATCGAGACCCTCACCGCCCGCGGTTACGTGTATGTCGGCATGGACCACTTCGCCCGCGAAAGCGACGAACTCGCCGTCGCCCAGCGTGCCCGCACCCTGCAGCGCAATTTCCAGGGCTACAGCACGCGCGCCGGCGCCGACATCGTCGCCTTCGGCATGTCGTCGATTTCGCAAACGCCGACGCACTTCCGGCAGAACGAAAAGGACCTCGACGCCTATTACGCCCGACTCGATGCCGGCGAACTCCCGGTCTGCCGCACGCGCTTTCTCACCGAAGAGGACCGGATCCGTCGCGAGGTGATCATGCGCCTGATGTGTGATCTCGAACTCGACTACGATGCGTTGGGCGCGCGCCTCGGCATCCATTTCCGTGACCACTTCGCACGCGAACTCGAGGCGTTCCAGGCGCCCGCGGCCGACGGACTCGTGGAATTGCACGAGCACGGTCTCACCGTCACCGACACCGGACGTCTCCTGATCCGCAATCTGGCGATGCACTTCGACGCCTATCTCGGTAAATCCGAGAAACGATTTTCGCGGACGATATGAGCGGCGCCATTCAGGTTGGGATGGACGTGTTCCTTTGGCCCGTTCGGGCGATCCTGATTCCGCAACTGGCGAAACTCCAGGGGCACTGTGGAGAAACGTCCCCACCGCGCCGGCCCAACCATGGCCCTTGACCGCGCGCCCAAGACGATCGTCGTCGTCGGCGCAGGGGTAACCGGCCTCACCGCCGCGTACGACCTGCAACGTCGCGGCCATCAGGTACACCTGCTCGAAAAGAGCGACCGGCCGGGCGGCGCGATCCGCAGCACGCGTGTCGATGGCTATCTCATCGAGGCCGGACCGAATACGATGCTGCTGAATGATCCGGGCCTGCTGACGTTTTTCGAAAGCATCGGCCTCGGCGGCGAGTTGCTCGAGGCCGCCCCCGAGGCGAAGAACCGCTACCTCGTCCGCGACGGGGCGCCGGTCGCCGCGCCAATGTCGCTCGGGCAGTTCATCAAGACGCCCCTGCTCTCCGGCCGCGCAAAGTGGCGGCTGTTTGCCGAACCGTTCGTCCGCCGCGCACCAGCCGACGCCGAGGAAAGCGTCGCGCAGCTTTGCGGTCGCCGACTGGGACGCGAAGTGGTCGAGCGCGCGATCAATCCGCTCATCGCGGGGATTTTCGCCGGCGATCCGGAAAAACTTTCGGTGCGATACGCGTTTCCGACCCTGCATCGCTTCGACCGGGATCACGGTTCACTGCTCTTCGGCGCGCTCGCCGAACGACGCGCCCGACGCAAGGCCGGCGTGCCGAAGTTCAAATCGCGCTCGATCTCGTTTCGCCACGGACTGCAGGCGATCACGGATGCCCTCGGTCACCGGATCGGCGACTCGCTTTGCACCAACGTCACGCTCGAGGACATCACCCCCGGTCGGCCGTGGCACGTGCGCTATGTTCGCGCGGGGCAGACGCCCGTGGACGTCTCTGCCGATGCAGTCATCGTGACGACGCCGGCTTACGCCACGGCCGCGCTCCCGATCGCCTCGGCCGCCGCCGCGCCCCTGGCGGCCCTGGCGGACGTGGAATATCCACCCGTCACCAGCGTCGCGCTGGGGTTCTTACGCGGCCAGGTCGCCCATCCGCTCGACGGCTATGGTGTGCTCGTGCCGGCCTGCGAACGCCTCAACATCCTCGGCACGTTGTTCAGCAGCTCGCTTTTTCCCGGCCGGGCGCCGAACGGCTGCGTGTTGCTGACGACGTTCGTCGGCGGCATGCGCCAACCGGAAAACGCCGCCCTGCCGCCCGACCCGTTGCGGGCGCTGGTGCTCGCCGACCTGCGCAAGCTGCTCGGTGTCTCGGGCGAACCGGTCTGCATGCACGTGCACGCCTGGCCGCGCGCGATCCCGCAGTACAATGTCGGTTACGGTCGCTTTCACACTGCGATCAACCACGTCGAGGAAGCGCTGCCCGGCCTGTTCGTCGGCGGTCACGTGCGCGATGGCGCCAGCGTCGGCGATTGTATTCGCGCCGGCTGGAAACTCGCCGCCCGGGCGGGATAGGAACGGCCTCAGCCGCGATGTATCATCGATGCCACTGCGACAAATTGCGGCTGAAGCCGCTCCTACGGCAAGGCGTGGGCGCATCTTCCATTCCACGGTTGAGGTCGCGAGAATGGAGGAGCCTGCTTGCAGGCGATTCCTCGGACCATCGCGAGCAAGCTCGCTCCGACACCGACAACCGGGAGATGCACCCGCATGGCGTGGCTCCCGCCCTACCCGTTTGACAAACATCCCGCTCGCCCCGTCGAATTTCCATTTCCACCCATGCCCAAGCAAGCCGCGCTGCTCGTGAACCTTGGTTCGCCGGACTCCACGTCCGTGCCGGACGTGCGCCGCTATCTCGGTGAATTCCTCTCGGATGACCGCGTGTTGGATTCACCGAAGCTCATCCAGCAGTTCGTGCTGCGCTGCTTCATCCTGCCGTTCCGCCCGCAGAAGTCGGCCCATGCCTACCGCACGATCTGGGCGCCCGAAGGCTCTCCGTTGATCGTGTTGAGCCGGAAGCTGCGTGACCTGGTGCAGGCCGGCGTCCACCTCCCGGTGGCGCTGGCGATGCGCTACGGGACGCCGTCGATCCCATCCGTGATCGGGCAACTCGCGGCCGACGGTGTGGAGGAACTTTTTCTCATCCCGCTGTATCCGCACTACGCGATGTCGAGCTACGAAACCGTCGTGGTGCGCGTGCAGGAGGTCGTCCGCGAACAGGCGCCGAAAATCAAGGTGACGACCCTGCAGCCGTTCTTCGAGGAACCCGACTACATCGAGGCCCTCGTCCAGAGCGCGCGGGCCGACCTCGACGCGGGTTACGACCATGTGCTGTTCAGTTACCACGGCATCCCCGAGCGGCACCTGCGCAAGGCGGATTCGTCCCGCGCGCATTGCACCATCGTGCGGGATTGCTGTCGCACCTGCAGCCCGGCGCACGCGACGTGTTACCGCGCGCAGACGGTGCGGACCACCGATGCGTTCGTCCGCCGCGCGCGTATTCCCGACGGCAAGTGGTCGATCTCCTATCAATCGCGTCTCGGCCGCGAACCGTGGCTGCAACCCTATACCGACCACACCCTGTTGCGCATGGGCCGCGAGGGGATGAAGCGACTGCTGGTGCTCACCCCCGCCTTCGTCAGCGATTGTCTCGAAACACTCGAGGAAATCGCGATCACGGGAAGGAAGTCGTTCGAGCAAGCGGGCGGCGGTGAATTCCGGCACATCCCGTGCCTGAACGACCATCCATTGTGGGTCCAGTTTCTGACCAAGCGCATCGACGCCTGGCAGGCGGAAACGATGAATCGCGCCCCGTAGGGCTGGCCCTCTGGTCCACGCCGTCCGCGACGGGGTGGGTGCAACGCCGAGCGCTTTGCCCCACTTTCGCTTTCCCTGTCATTCACCATGACTCGATGTCGTGGCATGGCCCTGAGGGACGGCCCTGCACGCCCGCACTGTCCGCTTGGCACGCGGCGCGTTTTTCGTCCTTGCTCGTGCCGTGACTGATGCGCCTCCTGCCCGCCGTTCGTCTCCGCTGGTCGTCGCCGCCCGCTGGACACTGGCGTGGGCCTTTCGGTTGCTCACCCATCCCGGCCGTCGCGCCGTCGCGCACATTGTGACCTGGCTGTGGTTCGATGTCGTCCGGTTTCGGCGGCGCCTGATCCTGAGCAACCTGGCGATCGCGTTTCCCGACTGGCCGCACGACCGGCGCCGCCTGGTCGGGCGAAAGTCCGTATGGCATCTGTGTTATTCCGCGCTCGAGAGTTTCATGCTGCCGTTTCTGCGCGGCGCCAATCCCCGTGACTTCGCCACCGTCCACAACATCGAGGCGCGGGATCGCGCGGTGGCCGAAGGCAAGGGCGTGCTCCTGATGGTGCTGCACCTCGGTAACGTCGAAAGCATGATCGCCGCCGCGGGGTTGGACGGCATGCGCACGCATGTCGTCGCGAAGAAGTTCAAGAGCCATTTCTTCAACGACCTGATCTACGGCACGCGCGAAAGTTTCGGCACCCGCTTCATCAACGCGCACGGCGACCGCACGGCCTTCGAAATCCTCGGCGCACTTCGCCGCAAGGAATACGTCGCCTTCATCATCGATCAGTTCATCCGCAAGGCCTATGGCGTCGAGACGACTTTTTTCGGTCGACCCACCGTCACCGCCTACGGGCTCGCGTTGTTCGCGTTGAAATCACGTGCTCCGGTCGTGCCGGCGTATTGCTACCGCGACCACACGGACCGCCTGCACATCTGCTTCGGGGATGCCGTGCCGCCCGTCCTCGACCCCGACCGCGACACCGCGATCCAGGCGACGACGCAGCGCTACAACGACACCATGGAGACGATCATCCGGCAGCATCCCGAACACTGGATGTGGGTGCACAATCGCTGGAAGCCGATCCGGTGAACGCCGCCTCCTCCACCCGTTCCGGGCGGGTGTTCGTCCTGCACGACGAGCCCGCGCCTGCGTCGATCACCCCGGATCACTTCGAGCCCGCCTGGTGGCGGTTGCGCGGAGCAACCCTCGGCACCGCCTCCGGCCGCGGCACGGTCATGTTCGTGCGCCCGCCCGGCGCCACCCCGGTGTGGGTGCTTCGTCACTATCACCGCGGCGGCTGGATCGCCCGATTCTCCCGCGACCGCTACGTGTGGACGGGCCTCGAAGCCACGCGCCCGTGGCGGGAGTGGCGGCTCACCCGCCGATTGCGCGAACTTGACCTGCCGGTACCGACACCCATCGCCGCGCGGGTCGTGCGCCACGGTCTCACCTATGCGGGCGACCTGCTGACCCAACGGATCGAAAACGCGGCCACCCTGGCCTCGATCCTGCGCGCCCGCGCGCTGCCGGCCGATGCCTGGAGCGAACTCGGGGCGCTGTTGCGGCGTTTCCACGACGCCGGCGTGCGCCACGACGACATCAACGTATCCAATATCCTGCTCGGGATCGACGGACGCTTTCACGTCATCGACTTCGACAAGGCCGCCATCGTGCGCCCCGGCGCATGGCGGGAACACAACCTCTCCCGCTTCCGCCGCTCCCTCGAAAAACACCGCGCGCTCGCCCCCGCGTTCGCCTTCACCCCCGCCGACTGGACCGCCCTGCAATCGGGTTACCGCTAAGCGCACGGGGAGGATGTTCTCAGCATCCAGCGTCAATGTCCCTTGGAAACTGTTCAGTCGAACCGCCCGGGCGGATCTGCCGTCACTCATTAAGCCTTCCGGCGCGCAGCACGCGGGTGGAGACGATCGCGCTGGAGCCGGCCATGAGGAGCGCGGCGAGCACGGGGTGCACGAGGCCGGCGGCAGCGAGGAGGATCGCGACGCTGTTGTAGGCGACGGCGAAACGCAGGTTGGAACGGATCGCAGACCGCACGGCCCGAGCCACGCGACACCGCGGACGGCAGCGTGCCGAGTCGCTCGCCACCGACCACGGCGAGCGCATTGCTGCGGGCGAGTTCCGCGCCCTGCCGGATCGCAATCGCCACATCCGCGGCGGCGAGCGCGGGGGCATCGTTGAGTCCATCGCCAATGAAAAGCACCCGCTGTCCGGCGGCCTGGGCTGCGCGCACGCGAGCGGCCTTGTCCTCCGGAGCAAGGCCCGTTGCCCGTGGCACGTCAGGCCAGCGGTCGTCGGCGAACATCGGATCGCCCGTGAGAATTTCGACGGACAGGCCGAGGGCACGCAGCCCGGCGAAGACCGCCGCCGCCTGCTCGCGCGGTTGCTCGTCGAGTTCGACCTCCGCCGCAAGGGTTCCGTCAAAGGCGACGTGCACGCGACGCAAACCAGGCGAAGGTGGAGTGGCCGGCAAATCATCGCGGCCGCGGACGGCGCCTGAATCGGCCAGCAGGCGCGTCGTGCCGGCGAGCACTTCATGAACACCATCGTCCGTTTGATCCCGCACCCGCGCAATGATGCCAGCACCGGGCACGACACGCGCCTCCACGAAGGCATATCGCTCGCGCTCGGTTTCAGCGGAGATCAATCCCGACCGCAGGGCCTCGGCGACCGGATGATCGATGCCGCCTTCGGCAACGGCCACCGCGGCGCGCAGATTACGCTCCCCCAGTGGGCTACCCGGTCGCACGGCAAAGCGCCGCAGCCGCAATCCCGGCTCGCACAGCGTGCCGGTCTTGTCGAACAGCGCGAGATCGGCCGTGGCCAGCGCCTCGATGAAGTCCCCGCTGCGCGCCACGACTCCGAGGCGGGCGAGGCGCACGAGTCCCGACCAGATGCCGAGGGGCGTCGCGAGACCGAGTGCGCACGGGCAGGCGACGACAAGCACCGCAAGGCTGTTTTCCACCGCGGCAGCCAGCGGGCCTCGCGAGGACCAGAACACGAACGTTCCGATGACGACGAACAACACCGCCGGCACGAAGCGCGCAGCCAGCCGATCGGCGGCGGACTGCACCTGGGAAGGAGCGAGGCGCGCCGCCTGAATGCCGCGCAACATCGCGTCGAGCCGGCGTTCGCCGGCCGCGGCAGTCACCCGCACGACGAGCGTGCCATCGACGGAACGCATGCCCGCGAACACCGCATCGCCCGGCCCAAGCGGCGCGGGGTCGGGCTCACCGGTCAGCGGCGTCGTCCACACCAGGCTGCGGCCGGTCTGGATCACGCCGTCAACCGAGATTGTTTCGCCGGCAGCCATGCGCACGGATTCACCCACCATCACGGTTTCGACCGGGACGCGTTCCGTGCGATCGTCGGGGCCCAGTCGCGTGCAAACCGCATGCTCCTCACGCAACGTCTCCACCGCCTGCAAGGCGCGCGCCCGCGAACGGGCGCCAAGCAGTTTTCCGATCGTGTAGATCGCGAGCAGAAGCGCGACCAGTTCGTAGAAGATGGGCCCGGAACGGCGCAGCGACGAGAATACCGAGACCCCAAACGCGCCCGCCAGCGACATTAGAAACAGCAGATCTACGGTGATCCGTCCCGCGCGCAGCGCCGCCCCACATTCGCGCAGGAGCGGTCCACCCAACAACGCGAACACCACCACGGCACTGGCGGCCAGCGCGCCGTGCAGCAGCCAAAATGCGACCGGCGTGTCGGGCGGGGTTTCGTTGGCCGCAAGGCTGAATGCCATGCCTTGTCCCGCCAGCACGAGCGCGACCGCCACGCGCAGCCAACCGCCATGCCACATCGCCGCCGACGGCGCGACGCCGGGGTCGGAACACCGTTCCGGAGCAACGTCGGCCACGGAAGAAGCAGCACGCATGGAGCGAGCGAAAGGCGCGGAACGGCAGTCGCGCAAACGCAATGCGGGATCGCGCCAGTCGCCTGCTGTTCGTGACCTACGGAAAAGGCGGGACGTTGCCGCGGGTAAACCCGCAACGGGGTGGACGCCGCTTGCCAGTCCGGGCGACGCGCGCAAACGTACGCGCGTGATCGTGATCATCATGGGGGTGTCCGGTTGCGGCAAGACCACGGTGGGTCGTCAACTCGCGGTTCACCTGGGTTGGGAATTCCTCGATGCGGATGATTTTCATCCCCCGGCCAACATCGCCAAAATGCGGGTGGGCACGCCTTTGAGCGATGCCGACCGCGTCAGTTGGCTCGCCCTCATGCGCCGGGAGGTCGTCGAACGAATTGCGCAGGGCCGTTCCGTCGTGCTCGCATGTTCGGCGCTGCGCGAAGCCTACCGTCGCGAGCTTTTTCATCCCGGCGAACCCGTCCGGCTGGTTTATCTGCGGGGCGACTTTGCCACCATCCAGCAACGCCTTCTGCAACGCACCGGACACTACATGCCCGCGACCTTGCTGGGCAGCCAGTTCGACACCCTGGAGGAGCCGACGGAGGCCATCGTCGTTCCCGTTGAACTTTCACCCGCCGATGCCGTTCTAGAGATCGAACGTGCACTCAACCGCGTCTATTCATCGCATGAAGGACAAGCAACGCCGCCACGCCCGTACGGACCTTGAGAAACTGGTGCGCGAGATGTTGCCCATCGCCAAGGCGGCGCTGGAGGAGCGCGGTGCGTTCGCGCCCTTTGGCGGCGCGATGATGGTCGACGGCGAGATTCGCACGATCGCTTCTGACGAGGTGGACGAATCACTCACGACTGAAAACGTCGTGGCGTCGCTGCACGATCGGCTGCGGGGCGGAGCCAACAGCGGCGATTTCCGCGCGACCGTGGCGATCGTCAACGTGCGCGTGCGCCAGCCCGGGAATTTTCCGCGCGATGCCGTGCAGGTGAAACTCGACCATCAGGTGGGCGCCAGTCTCGAGCTGTTTTTCCCCTACCGCCTGAAGCGTCCCGGCGTCGCCACCTTTGGCCGGGCGTTTTCCCGCGACGGCAGCAGCGGGATTTTCTGATCCGGCCGGGGAAAAGAACGCCGCGGTCGCGGTGGACCGGCATGGCTGAGCGTGTCTGCAGCCCCGCACCGCCCCAGGCGTGGTACCGATGCAGTTGAAGCGTATGCGTGGAGTCGAAGGTGTGTCCGTGCCGCTGCCTCTCGACAAAAACGGCACGGACGCAAGGTCCGGCCCTACAACCGGCCGGTGGCTCGGACCACGAGCGACGCGGGACGCCGGCCGCCACGGGGCGGCTTTCTCGCACTTGTCGTAACAGTTGGTTTGCGCCGACCGTCTCGGGCGGCCGAGATTTCATTCATGCATTATCGCTCGTTCGGCAGGGATTCCTTCAAGACTTCGGAGATCGGCCTCGGGGCCTGGCAACTCGGCGGCGATTGGGGCGAGGTCGACGACGCGACCGCCGAAGCCACGCTCGAAGCCGCGGTGGCGGGCGGCGTGAACTTCATCGACACCGCCGACGTGTACGGCGGCGGCAAGAGTGAGCAGCGCATCGGCCGGTTCTTGAAGCAACATGCGGGGCGCAGCCTGTTCGTCGCCACGAAGCTCGGACGCCGGGGTGACCCGGGCTGGCCGCACAACTTCGAACGCGCCACCGTGCGCGCGCACACCGAGGACTCGCTGCGCCGGCTCGGCGTCGATGCACTCGACCTCACGCAACTGCACTGTCTCCCGACCGACGTCCTGCGCGAAGGCACGATTTTCGAGCATCTGCGCGAGCTCCAGCAGGAGGGCAAGATCAGGCGCTGGGGCGTCAGCGTCGAATCGATGGAGGAAGCGGATGTCTGTCTCGCCCAGCCCGGGCTCGCGTCGCTGCAGATCATCTTCAATATTTTCCGCCAGAAACCGATCGACACGCTGTTCGACGCGGCGAAGGCAAAGGGCGTGGCGCTGATCATTCGGTTGCCGCTCGCATCCGGTTTGTTGAGCGGTCGCATGACCAAGCAGACGACCTTTGCGGCGAGCGACCACCGGAACTACAACCGCGATGGCCAGGCATTCAACGTGGGCGAGACCTTCGCCGGGCTCCCGTTTGAAAAGGCGGTCGAACTCGCCGACGCCGTGAAGGCACACGTGCCGGCGGATTTTCCGATGGCGCGCTTTGCCCTGCGGTGGATCCTCGATCACGACGCCGTCAGCGTGATCATCCCGGGCGCGAAGAACCCGGATCAGGTCCGCGCCAACATCGCCGCCAGCGACCAGCCGCCGCTCTCCGCGGAACTGCACGCGAAGCTGCGCGAGTTCCATCGCGCGCAGGTCGTGGACCACATTCGTGGTCCCTACTGAAGAAACCGGTCCTCGTCACGCGCGCGTGCCATCGGGATTGACGCGCGGCATTTCGAATAGATCCGTCGTCCGCGCGTACCAACCACGGCCGTGCATCCGGCCGATCAGATCGAGGCGCTCGCTGGCCACGTAGCCCTTGGCGGGATCGTAGAACTCGTCGGCCACGTGGACGTGCACGATCTCGCCGATCGTGACGCGGTTGTGACCAACCTCGACGATCGTCGCCAGCCGGCACTCGAGATGCACCGGCGACAACGCCAGGCGCGGCGGCTTCACGACGACCGCGGGGCGCGTTTCCAATCCGAGCGCGGTCAACTCGCTGCTCTCGGGTGGGAAATCCGCCGCCGTCCGATTCATGGTTTCGCGAGCGGCGTACGTCACGAGGTTCACGACAAACTCGCGCGTGTCCTGGATGTTCTTGAAGGAATCCTTGGGCACGCCCTTGCCGCGCGAAGAGATCCCGAGGGCGACGATGGCGGGCTGCGAGCCCATCGCATTGAAGAAGCTGAACGGGGCGACGTTGACCAGCCCGGCCGGGCTCATGGACGTCACCCACGCGATTGGCCGCGGCACGACCACGGCGGTCAGGATCTTGTAGCGGTCGCGCGGCGGGATGATCGCGAAGTCGAGTTCCATCGCGGTGAGTTAAAGCGCAACCACGAATCCCACAAAGGGAATCGAGCAAGGGCGAATTGCGCCACGGTCAATGCCTGTACGATAAGACGCAACACCTCCCACCGTGCTGGCGCACGGTCCCCCCAGTCCTCAAGGAGGGAACTGAAGTGAGGGCTTCGCCCACCAAGATCCGTAACCATGCAGTCGGAGGTCTCCTTGTAGGAGCTTGCTTGCAAGCGATCCGGTGGTGCAGAGGAGGTTCTGTCGCCTGCAAGCTCGGCGCTACGGCAACTTCGGCAGGACGGTTTCGATCCTGGCGCGATGTTCCTCGTATTGCGCCGGCAGCTTGAGGGCCGATCCGAGGGACTCGGCCGGCTCGTCGACGGCGAAACCCGGACCGCGGGTGGCAAACTCGAACAGCACGCCACCGGGTTCGCGAAAATAGATCGAGTGGAAATAATTCCGATCCATCAGCGGGCTCACGTTCGCGCCGGCCGCGGTCAATCGTTCGCGCCAACGATTGTTGGCCTCGATGTCCGCAGTCTGCCACGCGATGTGGTGCACCGTTCCGCGGCCGCCCTGGGCCGGAGACGCCGTTTGATCGACGATCAAATCGAACACCCCGATTCCACTCGAGCCCGGACGGTAGCGACGGCGTCCCCCTTCCTCGCCGAGCAACGTGAATCCGAGCACCTCGCGCACGAAGCGGTCGGTGGGCCCGGCGTCGCGCACGCGTTCGGCGGCACCATGAAACGCGCGAATGGCAACATCGGCGGGCACCTCGCGCGACCAAGGTTGCGCGGTCCCGGCTTCGGCGGACTCCACGAACTCGAGCAACATGCCGTCGGGATCCGCGAAACGCAGGCCCGCCTCCCCAAACATGCGGGCCCGCTCGGAGACCGCGACTTTTGCCTGCGCGAGACGCTCCCGCCAAAACGACAGTGCACCCGGGGGAACGGAAAAGGTGATGGCTTCGATCAATCCGGAGCCCAAACGACCCGGGCGGGCCCCGGCCCAGGGAAAGAACGTAAGAATCGTGCCGGGCGTTCCGACCGTGTCGCCAAAGTAGAAATGGTAGGTGAACGGATCGTCGAAGTTCACTGTCTTCTTCACGAAACGCAGTCCGAGCACGTCGCGATAAAACGTGAGATTGCGCGCCGGGTCGCCGGCGATTGCGGTGATATGGTGGATACCCTGCGGAATGTCGTTCATGCGGTTGGGCGCGGGTCGCGTCACGGGCGCCGTTCACCCCTATCCTGAAATCGTGAATTTCGCAAAAGGCCGGGGCCCAAGCACTCAGCCCGGTCGGCGGCTCCCGGTGCAAAAGTTACCGTATCCGAAGCCGATAGAACAACTCATGCGGTGGAAGTTCATCATCGTGATCGGGCTGGGCTGCCTCGCCGTTCACTGGTTGCGCTCCGTCCAGGCCTCGAAGCACCCGGAAACGGCAAACCCCAGGCTCGTCTGGACGACGGACGCAGCCGCCGCCCAGGCGCGGGCACGATCGGAGCATCGGACTTTGCTGATGGACTTCACCGGCTCCGACTGGTGCGGCTGGTGCCAGCGTCTCGATCGCGAGGTCTTTTCCACGCCGGAATTCGCCGCGTACGCGAATCGGAAACTCGTGCTCCTGCAGGTGGACTTCCCCCGCCACCACGAATTGAGCTCCGGACTGGTGCAGCAAAATCAGGAACTGGCCCAGCGGTACTCCATCGCCGGGTTTCCCACGGTCGTCGTGTTGGGTCCCGATGGGACGGAAAAGGGCCGGCTGGGCTACCGCCCCGGCGGACCCAGGATGTGGCTCGGCGCTCTCGAGGCCATCGAGTGACCGGCGGCCGCGGCGCGCGGCAAGAGCATTGATTCAGGCGACGCCGCGCGCCTCCATGGCAGCAGATGCCATCAGCACCGCGCCTCGCCACCCTGCCGAAGCTCTCGCCGACGGGCACTCCGGCGTCTTTGCGCGTCATCCTGCCGCCCAATCTCGCGACCGCGGCGGCCCGGGATGCCATCGCCGTGCGCTTCGAGATTGCCGTGCAGGGTCGCGGACAGTTTCCCGCCAGCATGGTGCCCGACGATCGGGCGCTCACGCTGACGCCGGCGCACCTGTCGGCGGTTTTCCTGATCGAGTCGTGGAATCGCGGCGCGGCCGCAACCATGGCCCAACTCTCCCGCGCGCAGCTCGCCGCCCTGCTGGCGGTCCTGCCGAACGAACCGGTTTTCTTCTTCGCGAATCGCGCCACCGCCGCGCTGCCATGGATCGACAACAAGCTGGCGGGGGTGAGCGAGCACCTGGGCGCGCGCAGTGAAACGATCACGGAGGCGGACGGAGGTTCCGCTCTCTCTCCACCGCCGGCCCAGCCTCGCGGCGGCCCGCCTGTGTCGAAGAAGACGCCAACGGCCGATCGGGCTTCGCCCGTCGTCGATGGTTCGGAACACTTTCTCGCGATCCAGTTGCCCTCGCGCGAACACTACGCCTATGGACAACTGCTCGAGCGTCTGAAAGCCGACGGCTTCCGTCTCGAGCCTTCGAATCGCAAGTGGTGGCTGCGCGACCGGCACAAGACCCTGAACTTTCTCGCCGAAAACTGGAGCCGCCTGCGCGACGAGTGGGATGCGGAATTCACGCCCAACTTTGCCCGTCACACCGCCCACCTGCGATTTGCCGACGTCGATGCTGCCGTGCAACCGACGACCGGTGGCGACTTCGACGTGACCCTCTCGGTGCGTGCCGGCAACGCGCGGGAACACGACGTCCACGCCGCCCTCACGACCGGCCGGACCTACGTCGAGGACGCCGGCCAGGTCTTCCTGTTCGACCACGCGCGCCTCGAAAAGCTGCACGCCGCCCAGCGCGCGCTGGCCGGCACGAACGCCGCCCCGCTCCTTGGTCGCAGCGCCCACCGCATTTCGCCGGCGCGCCTGGCCGAGGCCGACGCCGTGATCGCGGACATTTCGCCCAATCTGCAGACGCCGGAGGAATGGCGTCGACGCACGGAGATGTTTCGCAACCCCGCGGCTCTTTCCCCCGCCCCGGCGCCCGCGGAACTCGATCAGTTGCTTCGGCCCTATCAACGACTCGGGGCCGCCTGGTTGTGGCACCTGCGCGCGGCCGGCCTCGGCGGCATCCTCGCGGACGAAATGGGTCTCGGCAAAACGCTGCAGGCGCTCGCGGTCGTGTCCGCCCGCCGCGCCAAGTCGGCGTCGGCCGCGCCGAGTCTCGTCGTCTGTCCGGCTTCGTTGCTCGAAAACTGGCGGCGCGAAGCCGCGCGCTTTGCGCCCCGCCTGCGGGTGCGGGTGCACCACGGCGACGCGCGCACCGACCAGGCGGCAAACCTGCGCGACACGGAGCTCGTCGTTACGTCCTACGGCACGCTCACCCGGGATCAGGCGCTGTTCGCCGGCATCGAATGGGACACCCTCGTCGCGGACGAAGCCCAGCACGTCAAGAATCGCCGCACGCAAAACGCGCAGGCGTTGCAGTCCCTTCGGGCCGGCGGCCGTATCCTGCTTACCGGCACGCCGGTGGAGAACAGCCTCGGTGATCTCGAGTCGTTGTTCGCCCTGATCCTGCCGGGCTACCTGAAGGGCATCCCGCCGGAGGCCCGAGGCGACGATCGCGCCTGGCACGAGGCACGCGTGCGCCGCCAGGCCGCGCCCTACATCCTGCGCCGGACCAAGGCCGAGGTGACGCCGGAACTGCCGGAGAAGATCGAGCAAACGATCTTTGTCGAGCTGACCGATCCCCAGCGCACGCTCTACGAATCGACGCGCACGCGGACCGAAGGCGAATTGCTCGAACTCGAAATGGCGGGCCAAAGCGAAGGCCGCATCCGGATGGCGATGTTCACCCAGTTGCTGCGACTGCGGCAGATCTGTGGGGATCCGCGCCTGCTCGAACCCGCGCGCGATCCGGCCGAGTCGGCCAAACTGGCGACGCTGCTGGAACTGCTCGACGAGGCGATCGACGATGGTCATCGCGTGCTCGTGTTCTCGCAGTTCACGTCCCTGCTCACGCTGGTGCGCGCCGCCCTGGATGCCCAGGGCACAGCCTACGCCTACCTCGACGGCGCGATGCCGCCCCGGGCGCGGCAGGCCGAGGTCGACCGCTTCAATGCCGCGGGCGCGGACGTTCCCGTGTTTTTCCTTTCACTCAAGGCCGGCGGCACCGGCCTCAATCTCGCGAGCGCCGATACGGTCGTGCATCTCGACCCCTGGTGGAATCCCGCGGTGGAGGCGCAGGCCACCGATCGCGCCCACCGCATCGGCCAGACCCGCGTTGTCACGAGCTACAAGCTCATCGCCGCGGGGACCGTGGAGGAACGCGTGCTCGCGATGCAGCACGAAAAGCGCTCCCTGCTTGCCAACGTGTTCGAGGCATCGGACGCGGCCAACGCAGCACTCACGCTGGCCGACCTCAAGGCCCTGGTAAGCGGGTAACGCCACGGAGACACCACGGGTAGAGGTGAAGCCCCTACACCCTGGCCGTCGATGTTGCGGTCGGCTGCTTTTTCCTGACCCACTCGTTGATGCCGCCCTTGAGGCTGCGGACGCGGCGGTAGCCCATCGACTTCAGGTAGAGGGTGGTGTTCTTGGAGAACTTGCCGACGCCGCAGACCATCACGATCGGCGTGTCGCGATCCGCCGGCAGGTCGGTCTTGCGCTGCGGGATTTCGGATTGCGGCAGGTTCAGGGAACCCGGGATGTGCAGGTCGGCGAACTGTTCGAGCGGACGCACGTCGAGCACGACCGGCTTCGCGTCGCTCGCAAGTTCGTGCGCGAGATCGGCGACGGCGACGGAGTCGTGGGGGTTCTTCAGGTTCTCCATCATCTCGTCCATCAATACGTCGTTGCGGCTCGGCGCGGCGGCGGTTCCGTTGCCATTGCCGATGATCGCCGGGCAGAGTTGCGGGAAGTGCCGGCAGACCGAGGAGGCATACTTGAAGATGTTGTCGGGGAAGATCACGACCGCGACCACGCCGGGTTCGTCGGGAATGAGCCGGAGCGCGCCCGCGAGGGCCATGCCGGAACTTGGGCCGGCGATGATGCTCTCCTCGCGGTTGAGACGGAGGCAAAGGTCGAACGAGTCGCGGTTGCTGATTTCCACTTCGCCGTCGTACTCGTGCGGGAAGTAGAGTTTGGTCTGCGCAAGCTGCCGTTTGCTGCGCACGCCGGGGATGTCGTGGCCATCCTCCGGGTACACGCCGAGGACCTTGACGGCGGGGTTCTTCGATTTCAGGAAGCGGCCGTTGCCCGTGATCGTCCCGCAGGTGCCGAGGCCGGCGACAAAGTGCGTGATGCGGCCCTCGGTCTGTCGCCAGATCTCGGGGCCCGTCGTGCGGAAATGCGCGTCCGGATTGGCGTTGTTCGTGTACTGATCGAGCAGCACGAAGTCCGGCTGGTTCGCCGCGGTATCGCGGGCGATCGCGATCGCGCCCTCGGGAGCCCCGGGGGCGGGGCACAGGGAGTCGTCGAGTTCCTGCACCTCCGTGCCGAAGAAGCGCAGGACCGTGCGTTTCTCCTGCGGGATGGCTTGGGACAGCGGCGTGCGCAGCGGATAGCCCTTGGCGTTGCCCACCATGGCGAGGCCGAGACCGGTGTTGCCGGAAGTCGCTTCAACGAGTTTTTTGCCGGGCGCGAGCGTGCCGCGTTCCTCGGCGTCGCGGACGAGGTTGGCGGCGACGCGATCCTTCACGGCGCCGAACGGGTTGTACCATTCGAGCTTGGCGTAAACCGTTGCGTGCTTGAACGGTACGACGCGGTTGAGCCGGACCAGCGGGGTCGGATTTTCTTCGCTGGACAAAAGGCCCAAAATCGAATCGTAGACTCGCGTCAGATGATTACTTGCCATGTTGGGTAAAGAATACATGTTAAGCCAAAACGCCAGCCACGCCTGAGTCAATCCGCGGAACCAACGCCGTGGGTTTTTCGCCGCAAAGTTGCGCGGCCCGGCCCAGAGGGCCAGCCCTACCGTCACTCATCCAACCTCCGTCCACTCCCGTTTTCCATGAAAGCCAGCCACGCCATCTGGAAAGAACGCTTCCAAGGCAAGCTTCCCGAGCCGCTCGGCAGCGAAGTCGACCAGTTTGAAACCGAAATCGGCCTGCGCCAGCAGGGCAAGATTGACGAAAAAGTGTTTGCCGAGACGCGGTTGCGTCGCGGCGCCTACGGGCAGCGCTACGACAACGGCCATCGCCACGACGGCAAGGAGAGCCGCGAGGCTGCCGTTTGCCGACAAGCCGGCCAAGGGCCCGGGCACGGCGTGGGACGCTCCGGGCATGCTGCGCATCAAGGTGCCGTTTGGCGGCCTCAATCCCGACCAACTCAACGTGATGGCGGAACTTGCGGAGGAGTACTCCGACGGCATCGCGCACGTCACGACGCGGCAGGATTTCCAGCTTCACTTCATCCACATCGAGAACACGCCGTCGATCATGCGCCGGCTGGCCGCGGTGGGCATCACCACGCGCGAAGCCTGCGGCAACGCCGTGCGCAACGTCACGGCCTGCCCCTTCGCCGGGGTGTGCAGCGACGAGGCGTTCGACGTGACGCCCTACTCCCACGCGCTTGCCTACTTCCTGATGGGTCACCCGGACACCATGGAGTTCGGGCGCAAGTTCAAGCCGGCCTTCAGCGGATGCGCCCAGCATGCATGCGGACTCACGCAGATGCACGACATCGGCTATGTCGCAGCGGTGAAGGAGGTCGACGGCAGGCTGGTGCGCGGGTTCAAGATCGTCGTCGGTGGCGGCCTTGGTCCGGTGCCACGGCAGGCGCGGACCCTCGTGGAGTTCGCACCCGTCGAGGAAATGCTGCCGCTCACGCAGGCGGTCTGCCGGGTGTTCGGCAAACACGGCGAGAAGAAGAACCGCAATGCCGCCCGCATCAAGTTCCTCATCGACAAGTGGGGCATCGAGAAATTCCGCGAGGAAGTCTTCACCACGCGCAAGGAGCTGCGCGAGGACCCACGCTGGCTCGACATGGTCAAGGAAGCCGAGACGTTCGTCGAAGGTCCGCTCAAGCCGCCGGGGCAGTTGCCCGCGATCAACGGCAACGAAAAGTTGCGCCAATGGGTGCGGAGCAACATCCGCGACCAGCGCCAGGACGGCTACGTCACGGCCGCGGTCACGCTGCCGCTCGGCGACATCACTGCGGACCAGTTGCGAGCGCTCGCCGACATCGTGGCCAGGTACACGCGGGGCACGATCCGCACCACGGTGGAACAGAACTTCCTGATCCGCTGGGTGAGCAAGGCGGACGTCGCGGCGCTGTTCTCCGACCTCGACGCCGCCGACCTCGGGCAACCCGGGGCGAGCAGTGTCGTGGACGTGGTGACCTGCCCGGGCACCGACACCTGCAAGCTCGGCATTTCCTCCTCCCGCGGACTCGGTGGCGAGGTGCGCAATCGACTGCTCGCCAAAGGGTATGAGGTCGACCAGGCGATCAAGGACCTGCACATCAAGATCAGCGGCTGCTTCAATTCCTGCGGCTGCCATCACGTGGCTGATCTCGGCTTCTACGGCGTGAGCCGGACGGTGAACGGCTACAAGGTGCCGCATTTCCAGGTCGTGCTCGGCGGGCAGTTCGAAAACAACGCGGGCTCCTACGGATTGCCGATCATCGCGATCCCGTCCAAGCGCGTGCCCGAAGCGGTCGACCGCGTGCTCGATTTCTATGTGAAGAACCGCGAGCAAAACGAACGGTTCTTCCGGTTCGTGCAGCGCGTGGGCAAGGGACCGATCCGCGACCTGCTCGAACCGCTCAACCAGAACCTGCCACAGCAGTCAGCCGAGCCCGGGCTCTATTCCGACTGGGGCGATCCGCGCCTCTACAGCATCGGCGACATTGGCATCGGCGAATGCGCGGGTGAACTCGTGTCGCGTTACCAGTTCGACATGACAGCGGCGGATCGGCTCGTGTTCGAAGCCAGCCTGCACCTCGATCGCGGCGAGCCGCAACAGGCGGGCGAGACGGCCTACGCCGCGTTCTCGAAGGCCGCCAAGGCGCTGGTGCAAATGGAATACGACGACGTCTCCAACGACCCCGACGAAATCGTCGCGGAATTCAAGGAACGCTTCTTCGACACGCAGTTGTTCTTCGACCAGTACGTCGGTCCGAAATTCGCGAACTTCTTTTTCGCCGCCCACGAGGCGCGCGGGGAAAAGTTCGACGCCGACCTCGCCCATCATCGCATCGCCGAGGCGCAACTCTTCGTCGAAGCGGTGCACGCCTGCTACAACAAGCTGCGGTCGACCCCGACCACGCCAGCCGCGGCGAAAGCCTGAGAACCTCGCCATGGAACTCCAACATTTCATCGCCAGGATTTTCGTCGAAGGCTCGCTGGGCATCGATCCCGCCAAGGTGGTCGATGTCTTTCACCAATGGGTCGCCGGCCAGACCGTGGAGGGCGTGCTGCTCGTGGACGTGGCCGAATTGTTGCACGTGCCAAAGGGGCCGGGCGTGATTGCGGTCGGCTACGAGGCCGACTATGCGCTCGACCACAGCGGCGGCGTTTGGGGCGTGCTTTACCGGCAAAAGACGCAGCGGGAGGGATCGAACGCGGATCGCGTCGCGCATGCCCTGCGCGAAGCCGCGCGGGCGGGCGCATTGCTGGAAGAGGCGTTTCCGGTCGGTCTCAAGTTCAGCCATACGACCTTCGAGCTGATCATCAACGATCGCGGCATCGCCCCAAACAAGCCGGAGACCTACGCGGCCGTCGAACCGGAGATCACGTCCGCACTTCAGGCGCTGCTCGGACACGGAGACTTTTCGCTCACGCGTCACGACCACGAGCCGCGCCAGCGCCTGGGGTTCACGGTGAAGAGCGCGACTCCGTTTGAACTCGCGCCCGCTGCCGTCCGGTAACGAAAGCAGCGGGAACCGACAAAATATCAGGTTCGGTTCATTTTTTTCAAAGCCGCCCGTTTGACAAACCGTCGGGGCACCTTTGCGTGTCTCCGGTGTCATGGGAAGTCGCGTGCGTACATCCCGTGCGAGCGCCCCCCCAACCCAACCAACCTCATGAAAAAGAAGTCCCCGCTACTCGTGTATCTGTTCGCGGCTTCGGTCCTGCTGACCGGCTCCGCTTTTGCCGGCAATGATGCCAAGGAAGTGACGATTTCCGGCGATGCCACGTGCGCCAAGTGCACGCTCGACGAGACGGATCACTGCCAGACCGCCATCCAGGTGATGGAGAAAGGCGAAAAGGTGACCTACTATCTCGAGAACAACCCGGTCGCGAAGGCGTTTCACAAGAACATCTGCGAGACGACCGAGAAAGTCACGGCAACCGGCACCGTCGCGATGAAGGACGGCAAGCACATGATGACCGTCTCGAAGATCGAGAAGAGCGGGTGACGCGGCGTCTTTTCCCTCTTTGGTTTCTGAGTTTGAGCCCGCCTCTTCGGAGGCGGGCTTTTTATTCTCCGGCTGAGTGGGTACGACCTTGTCGCTGACTCGGGAGGGCCCCGAGGGCCTGCCCTACCTGGCACCGGCGCCCGCCAACTGGCCGCAACCCGCCGCGATGTCGATCCCCCGGCGCTGCCGGAGTGTGGAGTGCAGACCGTGTTCGCGCAGCACGGCCTGAAACGCTTTCGCACGCGCGTGGCCGGTCGGTGATCCTGCGAAACCGCTCGTCGGATTGAGCGGGATGAGGTTCACCTGACCCTTCTGCCCGGCGAGCAATCGCCCGAGCGCCGCCGCCTGGTGGGGGCCATCGTTGCGGCCCTCGATCAGGGTCCACTCGAAGAAGATCCCGCGACCGGTCTTCGCCGTGTAGTCGCGGCAGGCGTCCATCAGCTCGGCCAACGGCCAACGCTTCGCCACGGGTACGAGCGCCATGCGTTCCTCATCCGTCGCCCCATGTAAGCTCAACGCCAGCGAGATGGTTCGCCGCTCCACCGCGAGTCGTCGGATCCCGGGTACGAGGCCCACGGTGCTGAGCGTCACGCGTTCCGCCGCCAGCTCGAGCCCCTTTTGGTCGACCACGGCATCCACCGCCCGCATCACGGCGTCGTAGTTGTGCAGGGGTTCGCCCTGCCCCATCAGCACGACGTTGCGCAGCCGGCGACCTTCGACCGTCAGCACGCGGGCAACATGCAACACCTGCGCGACGATCTCCGCAGCCGCGAGGTGGCGGCGGAAGCCCGCCTGCCCGGTCGCGCAAAAGACACAGCCCATCGCACACCCCGCCTGCGTGCTCACACACGCCGTGGCCCGCCCGGTGAAAAACATCAGCACGGTCTCGACCACCTCCCCGTCCGCGAGACGCAGGAGGAATTTCCGCGTGAACCCGTCCGTGCTGGCCTGCGCCCGCGCGACGGTCGGACACCCGACGCGCAGTCCCGCCGATTGCAGGGCGGCCCGCACGCGTTCGGGCACGTCCACCATCGCGTCGATGGCGCTCACCTGCCGCCGATGCATCGCCGCCCAGATGGCGTCCGCGTGCACGGGCTTGAGACCGTTCGCGAACAGGAACTGCCCGATATCCACACGCGTCCACCCCAGCAGGTCGGAGTCGCACGGGCGCGGCAATGTTGGCTTGAGCAGGTCCATCGGTTGCGGGCCTTGCATCGATGCACCGTTTGCCCGCGCCTGCCAAGTGCCGGTTCGGGAATGTGCATCGGGGAGGACCATCGTTCGGCCGGTGGACAGAGCGGAAAAGCGGCGCACCCTGCAGGACGCGGTCGCGCCGGCGGGATCGCCGTGAATCTCGCGTGAGCGTCTTGAAGTGGGGCGCTCGGTGCCGCTTTCGCTCGCAAGCCGACGCACGCACATTTCTCCGCCGGTCTCCGCTCATCGAAGGATTTGCCTCATCCAGCACGGGGTCGCATCGTGCGGCGTATGTTACGCACGGACTCCGTCGCTTCCGGCATCCCGGCCCGTCCGGGAGCGCTGCGCATTCTGGCCACCCGGTTTCGCGGCCGTTTTTTGCCCACATCGGCGTATGACGTGTGGATGCCGAATCTCGGCCCCAGCGAACGGTTGTTGCGCGAGTTCAAGGAAGGCCGGACGAGCTGGGCGGCGTTCAAACGCGCCTACACGCGCGAGCTGCTCGACGCCGACGCGAAGGCCGATCGCGACAACCGGACCATCCGCAACCACGGCCAGAAATTCACGTTGCGCCTGCTTGCGCACCTGGCCGGGGAACACGACGTCATCCTGCTGTGCCACTGTGGGCCCGACGCGGCGCAGTGCCATCGTTTCGTGCTCGAGCAGTTGATCCGCTCGAGCCGGCGGTAGTCGCTCGCTGTCATCCTACCTGAACGCGGTGCCGTCCAAGGTCCGGGCCATCGCCCGGGCCTGGGGATTTCACAGTCCGAGGGAAAACCGGGCCACGTTGTCGTTACCCTCCAACGCAGCTACCGGGCGCGATAGGAGAACGCGAGACAGGAAAGAACGCGAGAACGTGAGAATCCTGGACTGAGTCTTTCTATCTCCTACGTCTTCGAAGTCTCGCGTTTTTCCATCGACATGACCGGGCGCGCAGCGAACCGGAACAGACGTGACCGAACGCGTGAAATCTCCCGGCTCCTAGCGGAAGTCATGCGAAGCGCTCGCCGGCAGTTCGGCCGGCGTCAACGGCGCGAAGCGTTCGGCCTTCACATGAATCACCCCGTCCTGGTTCTGCAGGCGGCCGGTGATGGCCAGCGCATGCGACTGCGTGATCACCAGCCGGTGGCTTTCGAAAAGCTGCGGCGTGACGACCACGTTCGCGACGCCGGTTTCATCCTCGAGGGATACAAATAGAAATCCCTTGGCCGTGCCCGGTCGCTGGCGACAGATCACGCTGCCGGCCACCGTCACGCGATCGCCGTTCCGCGCGAGCGGCAGATCCGTCGCCCGCCAGGCTTCCGGCAATCGGTCGCGCACCAGCGCCATCGGATGGATGCCCGTGGTCAGCGTCACGCCTGCGAAGTCGGCCTGGTAACGTTCGGTGAGGGTCATGGGGGCGAGCGGTTGTCGCAAATCCTCCTGCTCCGGCTCTTTCTCCTCGGAACGCCTTTCTCGAAGACCAGGAGCAGGAGATGGGTCGCCCATGTGCAATCCCCGCCCTTTGAAAAGCGTCTCCTCCGTCTCCCACGCCGCCTCGACCTGCCACAACGCCGCCCGCCGGTGCGTGGCGAAGACGTTGAGTGCACCGACCGATGCCAGCGCGCGGCGTTCGGTTGCGGTGAAGGCCGTGCGCGCCAGCCAGTCCTCCACGGAGGCAAACGGCCGTTCCGCCCGCGCGGCAAGCATGTCCGTGATCGCCGCCTCGCGCACGCCCTTCACATAGTTGAGTCCGATGCGCACCGCGCCATCCGGCTCGACGCGGCAGCGTGCAGCCGAGTGCGCCACGCACACCGGTCGAAAGACGACGCCATGCCGCCGCGCATCCTGCACCAGCGTGGCCGGGGAATAGAAACCCATCGGCTGGTTGTTGAGCAGGCTCGCGACAAACTCCGCCGGCCGGTGCGCCTTCAGCCACGTGCTCGCATACGCAATCAGCGCGAAGCTCACCGAGTGCGCCTCGGGAAATCCATACAACGCGAACGAATAGGCGGAATCCTGCACCATCTCGATCACCCGGTCGTGGTGGCCGCGCGCCCGCATGCTGGTGCAAAGCTTGTCCATGATCCGCGCCAGCCGTTCCGTGCCGCGCGTGAAGCCCATCGCCCGCCGCAGCTCCTCCGCCTCGGTCGGCGTGAAGCCCGCGAGGATCACCGCCACCTGCAGCATCTGCTCCTGGAACAGGATCACGCCATAGGTGCGCTCGAGCACCGGTCGCATGATTTCGTGCACGCTGGGATCGAGGCAGACGATCGGCTCCAGTCCGGCCCGGCGTTTCAGGAGCGGATGCGCCACGCGCGCGACGATCGGCCCCGGGCGCACGATCGCCACTTCCATCGCCACGTCATAGAAACAGGCGGGCTTGAACTTGCGCAGGGTCGACATCTGCGCGCGACTCTCGATCTGGAACACGCCGATCGTGTCGGCCACCTGCATCATGGCATAGGTCTTCGCATCATCCGCCGGGATCGTGTGCATCGCGACCGCCTCGCCGCGCTCCCGGCACATCGCGAAGCAATCCTGCAGCACCGCCACCATGCCCAGCCCGAGCAGGTCGACCTTGACGATGCCGAGATCCTCGCAGTCGTCCTTGTCCCATTGCACGACGACGCGGTCGTCCATCGATGCCGGTTCCAGCGGCACGACGCCATCGAGTTGCCCCGCGCAGATCACCATGCCGCCGGAGTGCTGCCCGAGGTGGCGCGGGAGTCCGTAAACCCGCCGGTAGAGTCGCGCCAGCGCCGGCAGCCGCGGGTGATTCTCCGCCAGGCCGGACATCTTCAACTGCTCCTCGAGCTTGAGCGTGTGGGGAAAATCACCGCCGGCATAGAGGCTCGCAAACCGGTCGAGGATGTCGTCGCCCAGGCCGAGCACCTTGCCGACTTCGCGCGCGGCACTGCGGCCGCGGTAGGTGATCACGTTCGCCGTCATCGCCGCCCCGCGCGGCGCGTAACGTTGATACAACTCCTGGATCGCGCTCTCGCGCAGGTCCCCGCTGGGCAGGTCGAGATCGATGTCCGGCCACGAGGGATGCCCGTCCGGCCCGACGCGGCCCTCGCTGAGGAAGCGCTCGAAAAACAAGTGATACTTGATCGGGTCGACCGCCGTGATCTGCAGCACATAGCACACGATGCTGTTGGCCGCCGAGCCGCGCCCTTGCACGAGGATGCCGTGCTCGCGGCACCAGCGGCAGATGTCCCACACCACGAGAAAATACCCGCAGAACCCGAGCTTCTCGATCAGCGCGAGTTCCTTCTCCAGTTGCGCCCGCACCGGCGGCATGATTTCGCCATACCGCTCGCGGGCGCCGGCGAAAACGCGGGCCCGCAGACCCGACTCCTGCGTCTCGCCCGGCTCCACGGGAAAATCCGGGAACCGATAACCGAGATCGCGCAGCGTGAACTCCAGTCGCTCGGCGACGCGCAACGAATTGCTCACCGCCTCGGGAAAGTCCCGAAACCGGATTTGCATGCAGCGCGCCGAACGCAGGTGGCGTTCGCCATTCGGCGCCAGCAACCGCCCGGCCGCATCGAGCGTGGTGTGATGGCGCAGGCAGGTGAACACGTCAGCCACCTCGCGCTCCATCCGCGTCGCGTGCGTGACCCCGCCCGTGGCAAGCAGGGGCAAGGCATGCGCGTCCGCCAGGTCCGCGAGAAAACGCAGTCGTCGCTCATCGCCACGCGCAAGGTGACACTGCATTTCCACGAACAGCCGATCGTGCCCGAAGATGCCCGCCAGCCGCCAGAGCGCGGCGCCCGCTGCCTTTGGCCCCTGCTGCGCCCACGCCCGCAGGATCGGCCCTTCCTCGTCGCCGGTGAGCGCGATCAAGCCTTCGGAAAATCGTTCGACCTCCGCCCACGTGGCGAAGCAGGGGCGCTTCCGGTCCAACCCTTGCGTCGGGGCCCTCCCCTCGAGGGGAGAACGCATCAGTTCCCCTCTCGAGACGGGGGGACCGCCCGCCAGGGCGGCGGGGGGGGTTGTCCGCTCCACCAGCTTCGCCTCGGTGATGAGCCGGCAGAGGTTCTGGTAGCCGGTGCGATTCATCGCGAGCAGGGGCAGCGCACTGCCATCCGCCAGCGTGACCTCGGCGCCAACGAACGACCGCAGACCCTGCTGGCGCGCGGCTTGAAAGAAACGCGGCGCGCCATACACGCCGTCGCGATCGCACACCGCCATCGCCGGCAACCCGAGCCGCGCCGCCTCTTCGGCCAGGTGCTCGGGTTGCGACGCTCCGCGCAGAAAGCTGAACGCACTGCGCGCGTGGAGTTCGACGTAGCCGCTCATGAGATGCGCGATGCGCGTTGCGGGCAGTACTCCGACGTCTGACTTCTGACCCGTCTGACCTCTGATTCCTGACCTCTGACCATCTGGCACTCTTCAATCATACTCCCCCTCCACGAACCAACCCTCCGCCGTGCGGATCAGGCGAAACAGTCCCCCGCCGGCGACTTCGACGTCCCATTCCTCGCGCTCCCAGGCGCGGCCGGCCTCCCACCAATCGCCCGCCCCGCGCCAGGGGCCGTGCGCTTCGGCGATGAGATCGCTCACCACGGCACTCCACACGCTGACCGGGGCACCTTCCTGCACCTCGACGCGCGCGGTCACCGGCGGACGCAGTCGCCGCAACGGCAGCCCAAGCGGCACGAGCTCGCTTCGCGAGCAAGTTCCAAGTTCCAGGTTCCAAGTTTCAAGAGAGTGCGCGCCGCGCGGTGTTGCCTGGCCCTTGGCCCCTGGCCCTGGGATCTTCTCGCGAGGCGAGCTCGGCACGACGGCGGCCGGGGATTCCAGCACCACCGCATCCGGACGATGGGTGTCCTGCGCGTATGGCGTGCCGGCGCGATCCGAACCCACGATCGCCACCACGCGCGCCAGCGTCTCGGCAAACCCATGCGGATCGCGCAACTCGGTTTCGAAAAGCCCCTGCTGGCGGTGCGGCGGCCGCGTCGGCTCGACCCGCAAGTGCACCGCCCTGATCGACGCAGCGGTGTGCAGTTGCTCGAGATGCGTGTGCAGCGTGCGGAACAACACGTCCGCCCGCGTCGTCGGCTCGGGCAGCCGAAACGATCGGGCGTGGTGCGTCTCGTCGGTCAACTCGAGCCGCAGCGCGAGTTCGGCCGCGGCCAGCATCGCCGTGTCGAGTTCGAGCGCGAATCGATCGATGAAACGCCGCAGGATGAACAGCAGCGGCTCGAGCGTCTCGACCTCGTTTTCGAATTCCATCATCGCGACGAACTCGCGTGGCGGCTCGACCAGTTTCAGCACCCGTGCCGTCTCGCCCGCCGCGCGCTCCCAGAGCGCCAGTCCGGCCGGACCGAGCCGGCGTGCGATGTCTGCCTTCGACAGCGCGGTGAGCGCACCGAGCGTATGAATCCCCCAGGTGGCCAGGATCGTCGCGAGTTCCGGCCCGGGATCCGCCGCCGCCAGCGGCAATGGACCGAGGAACGCACGGGAGTGATGGACAACGCGGATACATTTTTGCGGTCGGGCCGGACCTTGCGCCCGGGCCGCACCCCTCCTCGCCGGCCTTGCAACCGGTCCCCTCCCCTCCAAGGGGAGAGCTGAACAGTTCCCCTCTGGAGAAGGGTGGCGCGAAGCGCCGGGGTGTGTTGCTAGCGGCCCGGACGCAAGGTCCGGCCCTGCCTCCACGCTCCGCGCCGCATACAGCGCCAGCAATGGTGTCGCCGCCATTCCGCCCGTCGCGGGCAGACCGAATTTCCGCAGTTGTTCCACCGCCGCCGCGAGCAGCGTCTGCGCGCGCGCTTCATCGAGTCCGCTCAGGTCGGTGGTGCAGATGCCATCGGCGGTGGACTCGACTCGTGGTGAAATCGCAAAACCCGCCGCGAGCAACGTGGCGCGCGCCTCGGCTTCGGCCGCCGCCGCACGCGTGCGCAGCAGCAGCGCGCCACAGAACGCCAGCGCCTGTGCGGCAGTCTGCCCGGCCGCGACGCCTTGCGCACGCGCGGCCGCATTGCAGGCGACGAGCACGGCCTTTTTCTGCTCCCCGTCGAGCAGCGCCGCCGGCCGGTCCGTCGTGAAATCCGGCTCCGTGCGGAGAACGGCGTGCAGGGCAAAATCGGCGATGTGCAGGACGGCGAACATGGGAAACGCATTTCATCCCGCCGTGGCCTCCGACACGGTGTGGCCCGCCATGCGGGAGCGCTGCACGACCGGCGCAAGTTGGGCGACGAGTTCCGCCCGCTCGCGCGCGAAGGCGGCGGTGGTGAACGATTGCGCGAGGGCCAGCCGTAGGTGCGCGCTCGGTACGGTCGGCCGCGCGGTGATGACGAGCAGCACCAGCGTCGACGGCGCGACGGCCCGTTGCAGGCGATACCACAGCGTCGACGGCGTGCGGCGCAACTCACGCGGGTCGGCGTGCTTCAGGTCGAGCACGACGAGCCCGAAGTTCGCATCACGCACCACGAGATCGGTCGCCTGCAGGGCCGCCGGCACGTCCGCGCACCGCACCCACACGAGGTGCCGGTAGAGATCGGGATCGTGCGACGTCGGGTCGAAGGCATCGCACGCATCGATCAACGCGACCCGCTGCCGCGCCTCGCGGGCCGCGGCCAGCAGGTGCGCAAACAGCAACTGCCCCCCGCAACTCGGCGCGGCGCAGACCAGTTCCGTCACCGCGCCCTGCGGCAGGCCTCCGTCCATGGCTTCATCGAACGCCGGCAGCCCCGTGGCCAGAACCTGCCGCTCGACCCCCGCGCGCTCCGGGTGCGCTACCCGGACGTCGAGCTCCCCGCGCAGGCGGGCAAAGGTGGCGAAGCGATCCGCAGAGGACATTCCTCCCAACTAGTGAACAAAAGATCACTCGTCAATGGATGAACCTGCCTGCCGAAACCTTTTTCTCTAAGAGACTATCGGATAAAGAATTCCGTCGTGAGTTCGGCAATTCGGCAACCCTGTCTCGCGATCGGCGTCGCACCGGCAAACCTCACAGCCGTGTGTGCCTGCGAAAAGAAAGGCGGCCCGGGTTGGGGGCCGCCTTGAGGGGGGTGGGATTGGCTCGAAAGGGATCAGGCAGACTGAAGTTCAGCCTGGAACTCCAACGCACTCTGAAATGGTCGCCACGCCTTGGGCAGGATCTGCTGCCCATCGGCCCACCATTGCTTTCCCGTCCAGATCGCGCGCTTCACGGAATTGTCGGCCAGGCAGACTTCAATGGGTTCGTAGCGTTCGGGGGGCAACAGCAAGGCCATCCAGGAGTTTGCAGGGGTGTTCATCGCAAGGACACCTTCGCACATTTTGCGGTTTCGGGATAGTAGGCGCCTTCCGCTACGAGCGCTCGGGTGTTCCCTCATCGGACCGGGGTGAATACCCGGGGGGACCTTTCCACTTCAGTGAGAAAACGCCGGCGGTCGAGTATCGAAGGTCACCTGCTCGATCCGGGCGTGACGAACGGCGTCGAGCACATTGGTGGCATCGCCGACCAGCGCGCTGGGGTCACTCGAGATCATGATCCGGGGCGGCACCGCACCGTGCTTCAGGTCGGCCAGGCGTGGCGGCAGTTCGGCGAGGGTGATCAACTCGTCGTCCCAATAGAGGGTGCCCCGGTCGGATACCCGCAGTCGCAGGACGTCAGCCGACTCCTCGCCCGTGGTCTTCGGAAAGTCCGCCTCCAGCGACACCATCCGGGTGCGGGTCATGGCGAAGAGCACAAACGTGGCGAGCAGGAAGAAGATCACGTCGATGAGCGGAATGATCTCGACCCGGGCGCGCGGGCGCGACCGGCGCGCGAGCGGGGCCTTGAGAGCGGACATGAGGGCGGTCCTTTCCCGTTGGGGTTGGCTTGAAGAAACCGAACTGACGATATGACGCTCGCGGGAACGGTTTCTTAGCCGGACCGATGCGGCGGGCGCGCTCGACGGCTCCATTCACCCCGCCGACCTACGGCCACACCAGCCCGGGACACGTGAAACGCGTGTCCGGCGCAAAAACGAGCCCGAACTGATCGGCGAGCACCGCAAGCAACTCGGCCGGAGATTCGAGCAGGTGCTTGCGGGCGGGACCTTCGACCGTGCGCTCGGTGTATTCACGGACGCGCTGCGGGGCTCCGAACGATGGAATCATGTCGTCTCCCGGTTGCCGCAGGCGCAAAAGGCCACGGCATGAGACCGAGATTCACCCGCTCCTTTCGCTCACCGTCGCGTTTCAGCCGCTTCGCCAAGTGGGCCGCCCGCGCCGCCGGTCAACCGATCGCCTTCATTGTCGCGGTGGGCAGCCTCGCCCTGTGGGGCGCGTCGGGCCCATTTTTCAACTACAGCGACACCTGGCAGCTGGTGATCAACACCGGGACGACGATCGTGACCTTCCTGATGGTGTTCCTGATCCAGAACACGCAGAACCGTGATTCCGAGGCGATGCACGTGAAACTCGACGAGCTCATTCGCGCCACGCCCCATGCGGACCACTCCCTGCTCGATCTCGAGGAACTGGAGGAAGAGGACCTCGACCGCCTGCGGGACGAGTACGAGCAACTCGCCGAACGCGCCCGTGGCGAGATACACCGGCGCCGGAAGCAGGCGAAAGACAGCCAGTAAAAATGAGCGTTCGCCCGCCGGGGTCACGGCGGCCGAAGCTCCGGGCGAGCCCGGCGGACACGTGGTCCGCCCCTACAAGCGAGCGTCGGTCCGGGCCACGAGTGGAGTCGCGGTCGAGTGTATCGTTCCGCCTCGGCGTGAAGTTCCGACCTACGCCGCCACCTCGCCGAGATCGCCGGGCTTCAGCAACGGCGCAAACAGCGTCTTCACGGCCGCCTTCAGGTAGGCCTCCTTCGGCTCAATCGTGCCGTCCTTCACGCGCGCCATCAGACTCTGGTCCATCGTGATCATGCCTTCGGAGCTGCCGCCCTCGATGATCGCGCGGATGTTGGCGATCTGGCCGCTGCGTATCGTATTGGGGAGGGCCTCGTGGCCGAGCAGGATCTCGTGCACGGCACAGCGCCCGGACGTGGCGCGCCGGCAGAGCAATTGCGCGACCACGCCGGCCAGGCAACTCGAGAGCATCACCCGCACCTGGTTCTGCTCCTCGGCGGGAAACGTGTTGATGATGCGGTCGACCGTCTTCGCCGCGCTGTTGGTGTGCAGCGTGCCGAACACGAGCATGCCCATGGTGGCGCAACTGATCGCCAGCTTCATCGTCTCCATGTCGCGCATTTCCCCGAGGAGCACGATGTCGGGATCGTGCCGCATCGCGCCCTTCAAGGCCGCGGCGAACGAGTTCGTGTGCTCGCCGATCTCGCGATGCACCACCACGCTCTGCTTCTGCTGATGGACGAACTCGATCGGGTCCTCGATCGTGATGATGTGGCGGGCCTGGTGAGTGTTGATGTAGTCGATCATCGCCGCGAGGGTGGTCGACTTGCCGCTCCCGGTCGGGCCGGTGACGACCACGAAGCCCTCCTGAAGCTGGCACAGCTTCTTCAGTGTATCCGGCAACTGGAGCTGCTCGAAGGAGGCGATCCTGGCGGGAATCTGCCGGAACACCGCCCCCTGGCCCCAGTGGTTGTAGAGGAAATTGCCGCGAAAACGCGCGACGCCCGGGATCTCGTACGCGAGGTCGATGTCGCGGCGCTCCAGGTACTCGGGCCAGCGTTTTTCCGGACACACCTCGCGCAGCAGCGCCTCCATGGTCGAGGCGTGCAACGGTTCCGTCCCGATCGGCACGAGGGAACCGGAGATGCGCGCCTTCGGCGGCAACCCGACGGTGAGATGCAGATCCGATCCGCCCTTTTCCAGCATGGTGCGCAGGTGGTGATCGAGGGAGGCCATGGCAGAGGGGAAACGTTACTTGATCCGGGTGCGCAGGACGCGGTTGTTGATGTTCGCGCGCGCGGTCTCCGCGGAGATGCGCTTCGATTCCCAGAGACCGAAGACCACGCCGTCCATGAGACACATGCCATCGCGGGCGCCGGTCTCCATGGTGTTGCGGACCGCCTGCGTCTTGCCTTCGCGAACCAGGTTCTGGATCGCGGGATTGCTCACGAGGATTTCGCAGGCGAGCGTCAGCGAACCGTGGATCCCGGGCAGGAGACGCTGACAGACGATGCCCCGCAGGCTCTCCGCCACGCTGGCCCGGATCTGGGTCTGTTGCGCCGGCGGGAACACGTCCACGATGCGGTTGAGCGTGGTGGCGGCATCGCTCGTGTGCATCGTGCCGATCACGAGGTGACCGGTCTCGCTTGCCGAGATCGCCATCTCGATCGTCTCGAGGTCGCGCAGTTCGCCGATCACGATCACATCCGGATCTTCACGCAAGGCCGCCTTCAGGGCGGAGAAAAAGGATTTCGTGTGGGCGCCGATCTCGCGCTGCGTGACATTGCAGCCTTTCGGCGTCTGGACGATTTCAATCGGGTCTTCGACGGAAATGATGTGATCGGAACGCGTGTGATTCAGATGGGCCACCATCGCGGCCAGGGTGGTGGACTTGCCGGAGCCGACCGGTCCGGTGACGAGGATGAGTCCGTTGTGGTAGGACAACATCTTCTCCAGCGTCGGCAGGTGGCCGGCGAATCCGAGCTCGGCGAGCGGCCGCGGGTCGGTCGCGACGACGCGGTACGCCCCGGCCACACCATTCTTGTGGACCATCAGGTTGACGCGGTAACGCTCCCCGGAATCCAGCGCGAGCGCGCAGTCGTAGTCATGCAGCTCGCCAAAAGTCTGCCGCTGACCTTCCGACAGCAACGACAGGTTGAGCCGTTCGGAGTCGCTTTCGGTGAGCACGTGATCCGAGAGGAAGGAAAGGGCGCGATGTTTGCGCAGGAACGGGCGGGCCCCGGTCGAAAGATGCAGGTCGCTGGCCCCCCAGCGGGTGGCGGACAGCAGGAGCGTGCGCATGCTCTCCGCGAGTTGCAGCTCGTCCATGTCGGCGATCGTCTCGAACGGGAACGCCGGCGGCGGGGTAACCGGCGAACTCGTGGTGGCCGGGACCCTGGCGAGCCCGGCGCCAAACGGATCGTCCTGCGGCGGGTCCTGGTCGCTACGGGAAACCGACACGGCCAGAAGATTCTCCAGTGCCGGCACGTCGGTGCAGAAGCCCGCATCGAGCATCTGCTGGGCAAAGCACAGCAACTCCGCCGCGTCACCGACCGTGGCGCGCACGGTCGCGCAATCCGCAGATGTGAACAGCCCTTGGTCGATGCCCAGGTGGGCAAACCAGCGAACGTCGTTGTTCATTGGGGAGACGAGAAAGGCACGAGGATGCGTCCGACCGCACGGCGAGCCGGAAGTTGGAATCTGGAATAACGGCACCCGGCGATGCCCACCGGGTATTTTACGCACACGTTACGCGCCCATGCGCAGCCTCCTTCACCGCCAAATCAGCGCGCGAGCGGAATCACTCAGAGAGTGCCTGAATGGTAGGGTCGCGAGTCCCCCGCGACCGCGGGCGGCTGGAGACAGCCGACCCTACCCCAATGCCTATGAGATAAATCGCCGAGGGAGAAAACACCACCCACCACGCTGGCCTGGAAATTTCACAGTCCGGGGGAAAACCGGGCCACGTTGTCGTTACACTCCAACGCAGCTACCGGGTGCGTTGTCTCCGTAGCTGCGTTTGAGCTCCGCGTTCCGAGCGAAGCGACAAGACCGGGCGCGAAGCGAACCGGAACAAACGTGGCCGAACGTGTGAAATTTGCAGGCTGGCGCGTGGTCCCCCCGCCTCGAGACGGGACCTATCAGTGCGCGCAGCGCGCAAACCAGTTCCCTCCTTCAGGAGGGGGGACCGTGCGCGAACACGGTGGGAGGTGTTACGGGCAACGGACCGCCGCCCCTGCCTCCAGCCTTCCGCCCGGAATGAGCTTGGGTCGGAGTCGGCCAGCGGCAGAATGCAGCCCACGCGAAACTGGATCCGCACCGCATCCGTCCGGTTACCGGACGGTGGACATTCAACGCCCAAGGAAATGCCATGCCTGAAAAGCTATCGTTCCAACTGAATGGCCAGCCCGTCAGCGTCACGACCGACCCCGGTCGCAAGTTGCTTTGGGTCCTGCGCACCGACGTCGCGCTCACCGGCACGAAATACGGCTGCGGCATCGGCATGTGCGGCGCCTGCACGGTGTTGGTCGACAACCAGCCGGTCCGCTCGTGCCTCTTGCCCGTCGCCGACGTGCGCGGCAAGCAGGTGATGACGATCGAGGGACTCGAGCGCGACGGAGAACTGCATCCGCTGCAACAGGCGTTCATGGAGCACGACGCGATGCAGTGCGGCTTCTGCACCTCGGGCATGATCCTGACCGCTTGCGGCCTGCTGCGCTCCAACCCGGACGCCACGCGCGAGGACATCATCGCCGGCATGGACCGAAACCTTTGCCGCTGCGGCGCGCATCCCCGGATCGTCGACGCGATTCAATCCGTCGCGCAAATGCCCGCCACGACCTCCACCGCGCAACCCTGATCGGAGACCGGCACCATGAACGATTACGACCGTCTTTCGCTCGAAATCACTGGAAGCACACCAACCCGTTCGGCACCCGCGCTCCCGGATCGGCGCGAGTTTCTCAAGCGCCTCGCCGGCGGACTGCTGATCTGCGTCGCTGTCCGTGGCACCGTCGCGCACGCGGCCGATGCGGAGGCCGAAGCCACGATCGCCCGGCGCGGGCGCCCCGGCCTGCCGGATGACTTCAATGCCTTCCTCCACATTGCGGAGGACGGGAAGGTCACCTGCTACACCGGCAAGATCGAGATGGGCCAGGGCCCGATCACATCGCTCGTGCAGATGCTGGCCGACGAACTCGATGCGCCCTACGAGTCGGTCGACATCGTGATGGGTGACACCGATCTGTGTCCGTGGGATGCCGGCACGTGGGGCTCAATGACGACGCGCTTCTTTGGTCCGCCGCTGCGCGCCGCCGCCGCCGAGGCGCGGGCTGTCCTGCTCGAACTCGCCGCGACTGCGCTTGGCGTCCCGGCCGATCGCCTCGTCGCCCGCGACGGTGCGATCTTTGATCGCGATCACGCGGAGCATCGCGTCACGTACGGCGCCTTGACCAAGGGTCAGCGCATCGAGCGGCACCTCGACGTGAAGCCCGACGTGAAGGACGTCGCCTCGTTCCGGATCATGGGCCGGTCGAAGCTCCGGCGCGACTCCCGTGACAAGGTCACCGGCCGCGCCAAGTACACGGGAGACATCCGCCTGCCCGGCATGCTCTACGCGAGCATCCTGCGCCCACCGGTGCATGGCGCCGAGCGCAAGCGGGTCGATGCGTCGGCCGCTCGCGCCCTGCCGGGCGTGCGGGTGATCGAAGACGGAGATCTCGTCGCAGTGTTGCATGCGTTGCCGGACGCCGCCCGGGCCGCGCTGGCCAAGGTGAAGGTCGACTGGGAGCGGCCTCCCGTGTCCACGCTCACCGAGGACACCATTCAGGAGCACCTCGATGCGACGCTCAAAGAGTCCGACGTGGTCGCCTCCGCCGGCGACCTCGCCGCGGGACGCGCCGGCGCCGCCCGCACGATCGAGACGCAATTCCGGGACGGCTATGTCGCGCACGCCGCGATGGAAACCCACGCCGCCCTCGCGTCCATCGACGGCGGCAAGGCCACCGTCTGGGCGTCAACCCAGAATCCCTTCGGCGCCCGCGACCAGATCGCCCGGGCCATCGGCTTCGCACCGGAAAAGGTCCGCGTGATCACGCCCTTCGTCGGCGGGGGTTTCGGCGGCAAGACCGACAACGTGCAGGTGGTCGAGGCCGCGCGCCTCGCAAAGGCCGCCGGCGTGCCGGTGCAGGTGATGCGGACGCGCGAGGAGGAATTCTTCCAGGATACCTTTCGCCCGGCGGCGCTGATCAAGATCGCCTCCGGCCTCGATGCGGCGGGGCGGATGACGTTCTGGGACTACGAAGTCATCGGCGCGGGCGAACGTGGTTCGGCGCAATTCTACAGCGTGCCGAATCATCGCACCGTCGCGCGTCCCCGCGGCTGGACCGGACCCGCCGGTTCCCATCCCTTCGCGACCGGTGCCTGGCGCGCCCCGGCGAACAACTCCAACAGCTTCGCGCGCGAATCGCAGATCGACATCCTGGCAGCGGCCGCCGGCCTCGATCCGGTCGAGTTTCGCCTGAGGAACCTGTCCGATCCCCGGATGATCCGCACGCTGAAGGCGGCGGCAAATGCGTGGGGATGGAAACCCGCGCCGGCGCCGAGCCATCGCGGGTTCGGGATCGCCTGCGGCGTCGATGCGGGCAGCTACGTCGCCGCGATCGCTGAAGTCGAAATCGATCCATCCAACGGCCACGTGCAGGTGAAACGCGTGCTTTGCGCTCAGGACATGGGCATCGTGATCAATCCCGAGGGGGCGACCATCCAGCTCGAGGGCTGTGTGATGATGGGCCTTGGTTACGCCCTCTCCGAGGAGATGCACTACAAGGGTGGCGACATCCTCGTGAACAACTTCCACCAATACCGGCTGCCCCGGTTTTCCACCGCGCCGAAAATCGAGGCCGTGTTGCTCGAGCACAACGATCTCCCGCCGCAAGGCGGCGGCGAGCCTGCAATCATCCTCATGGGTGCGCTGGTCGCAAACGCGATCCACGACGCCTGTGGCGCACGCCTGCTGCGCCTGCCGATGACGCCCGACCGCGTCAAGGCGGCGCTGGCCAGGGCGTAATTGTGCCGGAAGCGTAAGCATGCAGCCGGATGGAGCTCATCCGTACCGTCGGCGACTTCGCGACGGAGCAACTCGTGGCCAAGCGGGTGAAGAACGAGCCGGAGGCGAAGGCCATCGACACGGCGAAGCCGTAACCGTGCCGCGATCGACGAGCCGATGCATCGGCGGGCGCACGTGAAAAGCGCCGCCTCTTCGCAGACCAAACCACCCGAAACGGGGGCACGCCGCGGAGGTTCGCGACTGCTGGTTCCGCATTTCCCCGTCCGTTTTGACCATCTTGCGCCATGCCCCGCGGCCACTTGCTGCAACTCGTCCAACAACGTCTGTCGCGCTATCATTCCGCCTACGCCCGGCGACCGACCGCGTGTCCAAACTTCGCCCGGCTTCCGGTCTTGTTGACCGCCCGCGCCGCCACGCGCGATCTTACGCCAGCCGAGGCGCGTCTCTGGCGCTCGTTTCAATCCCTCGACGCGATCCGGAAACGTTACCTCGCATTCCTCCGCCGCCTTTCCCTGCCACCCAACCAAACACCAAACGGATAAACCACCATGCCCATCAAACAGGACGTAAACAAGAAGCTCGGCGAACGCCTGCAAAAGTTTCTCGAGGATGTCGCCACCCTCGACGTGCTCACCCTCTCAGGCACGATCGCGCTGGAGAACGCCGACTCGAACAAGAACGACAAGAAGCCCGAGGACGTGATCAACTGGGACAGCCTCTTCAAGAAGGTCACCGACGGCATGAAGCCCGACGCTGCCAACAAGCTCGAGGTCGTCGCCTACACCCACGCGGAGTGGGACTGCGATTCGGTCAACTTCGTGAAGAATGATGCCAGCCCGGCCGTGCAGGCGCTGGTCGAAAACCACCGCCAGGCCGTCGAGGCAGCGCACCGCAGCCGCTATGAGGCGCTCAAATTCATCGGCAACGTGATCGGCGGATTGGTCGACTGAGGCGGTCCGATCACGCCCGCCGCCGCAACCGGTCCGCCATGCCTGCCCCCGATCTCACGGCTGTTCCCAGCGTCGAACTCGATCTCGACCTCACCGTTCGCCATGTGAGCGAACAGATCGAAGCTTTCGCCGGCTGTATGCAGGCCGAGTTCCATCTGCCGGGGGACAGCCTCGACCCGATCTACGCGGACGAGGCGTGCCTCACCGAGGAGCAGGCGGACGCCAAACGCACGGAACAGGTCGTCAGCCAACTGCAGTTGCTGGGTTATCTCGGCGAGACGGAAACCGATCGTATCGAGCAGTCGACAATCGATGCTGCATTCGACGCCTGGGAGCGCGATTTCGAAGCCGCCCGCGACACCGGTGCTTTGCGGATTCATTTCGAGGAGGACGAAGCAACGGCCCTGGCGCGCGCGGCGCCGGAACTGCGCCGCATCCGCTGGCTAAAGGCGGTGGCGACCTTCGAGGGGGAAGTCACGCTGCTGCGTCTGCCGGCGCCCGGCGAGCGGAGCCTGCTTTCACGCATCGTCCATCTGCGCCTGCGCATCTACGGACTCTTGCGTGTCCGGGATGCGGACACGACCGAACCCGCGGGCACCGCCCTGCTGAAAGTCACCGATCCGTTTGACGAAACCGGAGCCAAGGCCCTGCGCCACGGTGGTCGCATCTTTCTGGCGGTCACGCATGCCGATCCGAGATCCGTGGCCAACCTGCTGGGACACGCCCCGGCCGCCACGGATGCGTTTGTGGCGCACCATGAGGTCTGGCCGGGCTTGTATCGGGATCCGGCGGCGAACGGAAACATCCCGGTTGGTCGTTTCCGCGTTCGCAAGTTCGCCGACCGACCGCCGCGCTGGACGGAGATGGACGGGCGATGGCAACGCGACCCGGGGTCCGCGGGCTCGGCTCGCCTTCCGGAGTTTGCAATCGCGGCAACCTCCCTGACTCCCGCCGAAGTGAAGTTCCAGGAGGAGCACCCGATCACCGTGGTCGGTCAGCAACTGCTGCAGTTACGCCTCTGGACTTTCGGTTACTACCTGGGCGCGCTCGACGGCGCCTGGGGTCCGGTGACGGCCCAGGCCCTCGAGGGATTCGCCCGCGACAATCCCGAAGTCTTCGCTCCGGAAAAGCTGCGACGCGATGCGCAGGGCAGGATCATCCCGGACGCCTACCTTCGCTGGAGCAACGATGGCCGGGCGATCCTCAACCTCGGCCGGCTGCTCACCGTCATGGTCGACCATCTCGATGTGGCCGCCGAGGAAACGAGCGTCAGCGACATGAACCGGCTCGCGGAAGACAGCGTCGATGCGATCAAGACGGAACAGGAATGGCGGCAGGTGGAAGCGAAGTATCAGGCATTGCGGGTCGGCGAGCGCGAGAAGATCGCCGCGCCGCACCTCGGAGCCGATGGCTTTTCGTCCGGCAAAACGTCGAACGCACAACGCAAACGCTACTTCGGGTGGCGACGTTACTTTGCCGCCGCGGGCGCCTTCCTGCGCCGCGTCGGCGGTGTCCTGGTGCGCGCTGTTCAATCCGTGCTCGAAGCGCTGCTCGCCGGGTTTGGCCAGGCCTTTGAGATCCTGCGTTACCTCTGGCGGAAGGTGCGCGTTGCCATGCGCGTCGCGCGACTGGCGGGGCGCCGGCTGCGTGCCTGGCTCGCGGGCGACCCGGTCGGCACCCGTTCCGGCACGAATCTCTGCGCCACCTGGATCTCACTCGATTTCGACACCCTGCAATTCGTCTCCGCCGGATGTGCGGCCGAGGTGGCGAAGTCGCACCAGGAACGGCTGCGCTGGATGAGCGCGAGCCTGGCGTTCATGTGTCACCTGGGAGCCCGCGTGGTCAAGGCGTGCGTGCAGCTCGCCATCAGCGCGCTGCTTGTCGCCTACGAAATCTTCAAGGCGGTCCGCGCCCTGCTCGCCGACGAGCAGTTCAGCGGTTTGTTCTCCGACGAGATCCTCGAGCGCGGCGTGATCTAGATCCGGAAAACGAAAATGCCGGGAGGTCCCGCAGTCATCGCTGATAGGCCGCGGTGATCCGCCGGATCATGCCGTCATCCTTGGTCATGACAAACAGGTCGCCGGTGCGGTCGTCGTATCCGAGACGCAGGTGCGCCCGGTCGAGGTGCGACATTGCCTTGAGGCTCGTCACCGCACCGTCGCGCACGATGTTCAGCTCGTAGATCGTGTGGTCCGTGAGTTCGGCGCCCATGTTCATGAAGGACAGGCGGCCACTGACGATGTCGCCGAAGATGTATTTGTCGCGCAGGGCTTCGAGCGGACCGTGGTAGACGAAGCCGCCGGTGACCGCCTGGCCGTCGGCGTGGTCATACTCCCCGAACGGCCGTTGATACCGAACCAGCTCGGTCGCGCTCGCCGCGTGCACGACCTTGGCGTCGTGTTTCACATCGATGCTCACGCTGCCCTCGATGAGGGGCCAGCCGTAGTCGCCCCCCTTTTTGACCAGATCGACGGACTCGACATTCGATTCACCGATGTTGACGGCGATCATGCGCCGGCCGTGGGCGAAGTCCCAGCTCATGCGGTGCGGATTACGAAAACCATAGGCCCAAATCTCCCGGCGGACGGTGGGGTCTCCGTTTTGCGCGAAGGGATTGTCCGGGGGAATGCCGTAGTGACCATTGACGCCATTGTGCCCCATGGGGTCGATGCGAATGATCGAGCCCAACAGCGTGCGCAGGTGTCCCGCCATGTCGGGTCGCTTTAGATTGGCGGAACCGCCATCGCCGATGCCGATGTAGAGCATGCCGTAGTCGGGGTCCTCCGGATTCGTGACTGGCGCGAAGGCGATCTCCTGCGAACCGTGACCAGTGGTCGGCGTGACGAACCGCAGCACCTCGCGATGCGTGCCGACAAACGAAGCGGACTTCACGTCCGTCAGATGCCATTCCGTCAGGACCCACTCGAGCGGAGGCGTCTCATACTTCGGAACGTCGGCCGGAATGTCCGCCGAGTTGATCGCGGGCGTGCCGCGAAACGTCTCCGCATGGGTCGTGTAGAAGATGCCGTTGCGAACGAAATCGGGGTGCAGCGCGAAGCTTCCCAACCCGGTCGCGACGCCCGGTTCGTAGATGAACTCGGGGAAGATCCCGCGCACGTCCAGGAATACGCTCACATGATGATCTTTCACGCGATAGAGGATACCCATCAGTTCGTCCACGAGCAGGGCACCGTCCTCGCGCGGGTCGGGGCGCAGGAGCGTGATGCCTTTGTAGGCAGGGCGCTTCGGCAGCCGCGGGATCTGCACGAAGTCCTCGAGCTCGACGACGAGTCCCGACTTCTCCACCGGCGGAATCAGGCGCGGCCCCGTGGCTGTCGACAATGCGGTGTCGATGGCGAAGGCCGTGAGGTGCCGGGTACGGGATTCCTGGTCGATGTAGCCCAGGATGGCGGCAATTTCATCCGGTCCCAGGTGCGCGAACGGAGGCATCACCACCTTGTAGCGGCGAAGCAGCGCGTTGGCGCGGGGGTCACCGTTGGCGAGGACGGTCGCCGGCTCTCGAATTCGCTCTTCCAACTGACTTCGCGTGAGCACCGTCGTGACGCCGCCGAGCGGGGGCCCAATCGTGTCGAGGGCGAGCGCGTGACACGAGGCACACTGCTGGGTGAACAGCTCCTGCCCGTGCGCGACGGTGACGGAGTCGTGTGCATACCTCCCGCCGCCGTTGTCTGGTTGGGCTTGGGCACTGGCCGGCTCCTGCGCAGGAAGCGTGATGCCCGCGGCGGTGCAAGAAACGAAGAAGAGCAGGTAGTGAGCGAGGGGGGATTTCATCTCCGGGGGCGCGAAAGCGTTCCCGCTTCGCCGTGAAAAGGCGCGAGTCTCGGCCCGCATTATTTGCCGCGAATCTCCACGACTGCGACCGAATGCGGCGGAAGGTCGAATGCCATCAACTCGCGCCGATACGGGACCGTCGTTTCCCGCGGCCGAATTCGATCCGGTTCCGCCAGGGAATTTTCAGCGTCGAGGGCCGCGCTGACGATCGTGACCGTCACCTCTGCCTCGCCGTCGACCGGGACGTGTGCGCCCTGCAGCCGGACGAGCAAGGCGTGTTGATGGTCGTCGTAATTGACGGCTTTGACCACGATGCGCCGGCCGTCCGCACTCCCGGTGGCGATCGCATCCACCGTGCCCGGTGTCCAGTCCTCGGGCTTCATTTGCGATATCCCATCGAAGAAATCGGCTCGATGGGGAATGTCGCGAAACGTGCCCGATGCGAAGGCATAGCGCCGGGGAGCGTAGTGGTCGCGGAAGAGTTTCTCCGCCACGTAGCCCGCGCCGGGAAACCAGGACACATGATCGTGATAGATCCAGGCGCGCCACTCGGGATCGTCCGTCGTGTTGCGCATCAGCAACGCCGGGCAACTCATCGCCAACATGGGACTCAGTTTCTCATAACTGATCAGCATGCCGGCCGCATGGAGGCCGGCGCGCCAGTCGTAGCTGCGACAAAGTCCCCACTCGAGCACGGCAACCTTCAGGTCGGGATGCGCCGATGCGCGCACATAGGTGTTCAACTTCTCGAGATAGTCCTCGATGCGACGGACGCCGGACTGAAACTTGTCCGGCTCGGTACTCGTAGTTGTGGCACCCGAGGATGTCGAAATTGTCGCCCGCCAGATCGATCAACTTCTGGCTCCAGTTCATGTCGTTGGAGCGCTTCTGGCCGCAGGCGACGATCTTCACGCCCGGCGCGATCGCCCGCAGGCGCCCGCCATACACATTGACGATCGCGGCGTAGGCATCGGGGCCGAGGTCGTGGTTCATGGGCTCGTTGTCGATCTGGATGTAGGGCACGTCGTAGGGCGCGGCATGGCCGTTGGCGGCGCGGCGCCGGCCCCAGTCCGTCGTTGCGGGATCGAGCAGGTAATGCACCCAGTCCATCGCATACTCCATCTGGTCGGCATCGGTGTTGGTCGCGCTCAACACGATCAGCGGCGCCGCCCCCAACTGCCGGCACAGCTCGAGGAACTCGTCGGTGCCAAAGCCATAGTAATCGGAGTAGTTGCCCCAAATCGGATTCGGGTTGAACGAGCGTGACACCGCCGGACCAATGCCTTCCTTCCATTTGTAGACCGACGCATAGGAGCCGCCGGGCCAGCGGATGAACGGTGGATGCAGTCCACGCAGCGCCTCCAGCAGATCCGGCCGCAGCTTGCCGTGCGCACGCGCGTCGGCCCGCATCAGCGAAACAAAATCGATCAGCGCCGCACCCTCGCCGCCGCCGTGTATCTCCACTGATGCGTGCGCGTCCGTTTCCGGACTCACAAACCGAAATGGCACCTCCCGCCACTCTCGGTTCGTCGTCTTCAGCGGCACGTCCGCAAGAATGCGGCCCGCCGCGTTCCTGACCTGAAGTCCGAATGTGAGCGCGCCCTGCTCCGGCCTGATCCACACGGAACCATCGTAGGCCTGACCGGCTTCGAGATGGAGGCGCCCCTGTCGCAGGCCCACGGTACCGGTTTCCGCAACCAACCGCACGCTGTGCTCGCTGTTCCCCACGCCCGTGTCCGCCAGCACGACCTTGCCGCGATCAGCAAACGGCTCCCAGTATTTCTTGAAATCGTCGCCCTCGAAGCCTTGCCCGCGGATCTGTTCCGCATACAGGCCGTCGACCACGGAGTGATTGATGTGCTCGAGAAACTGCCCGTAGAGTCGCTCGTCCACCTGGCCCGTCACCCGGTCCGTATCCAACAGGAGCACCGCCACGCCGGAGTCGGCGGCCGGCGCCGGCGTCGTGAACAGGCGCAGCGTCATCAGCAAAGCCGGAACGCGGGTGAAAAGACGGAGGATTCCGAGGGAGTTGCGGGGGTTTTCGAACATGGTGGGGTCGGCTGAAGTGGAATGGCGCTGCGACGCGGGCCCGAGGCAGGCCTGCCTGCCCTCACGGGCAGGGCTACGAAAGAGGCGATCCGCTTCGGCAGCGCAACCTCAACGTAACGTTCCGCAAACTTTTGGCGTCGCTGTTCACGCCTGCCACGCCGACTCCGCCCAATTCCCGTGCTCGCCCCGACGCGACCGACCTCCATCCTCTCGCCAGCCCCAACCAGTCCCCGGCCTCCCCCCGCCCGACCTGCGAACCGCTCCACCCTGACCGGCAACATTGAATTTGCTTCCCCCATGTCCCTGTTTCGGTACCTGACCACGATCGCGCTGGGCCTGGCTTTCGGCACCACCGCTTTCGCCCAGCAGATCTCGAAGGACGAACTCATCTTCCTGACCCGCGAGTGGAAGGGAGAGCGCTTCGACGACGGTCGACCGAAGGTCCCCGATGCGATCCTTGACCGGATGAAGAAGGTGACGCTGGAGGAGGCGTGGGCCGTGCTGCGCGGCGCGAATTTCCACTACCAGTACGAGGGCGACTGGATGACGATCAATCCCGACGATGTGCTCGTCGGCCGGGCCGTGACCGCGACGTTCATGCCCGGGCGTCCCGATCTGCACCGCGCGATCGACGACAAGGGGCACCAGCAGGATGGACGGATCAAATCGCAGAACGCGTGGGCGATCGACCTCCTCACCAGGCGCGACGTCTATGTCGTCGACCAGTTCGGTGCGCGCGAGGACGGACCGACCATCGGCGACAATCTCGGCAATTCCATCTACGCGAAGACCGGCCACGGCATCGTCTACAACGGCGCCGTGCGCGACATCGCCGGCCTGAAGGAAATCGGCGGGTTCACCTCGTTCTTCAAAAGCTACCATCCGTCGCACCACCTGAACAATCCCGAGGGCCAACTCAACACGACGCTCGTCGGCATCAACCAACCCACGCGCATCGGTCACGCCACGGTCATGCCGGGTGACGTCGTCCTCGGTCGCGACGGCGGCGTGATTTTCATTCCACCGCAACTCGCGGAAAAGGTGGTCAAGACCTCCGAGATCGTGCGGCTGCGCGACATGTTCGGCCACCAGCGGCTGCGCGAACAGAAATACACGCCGGGCCAGATTGATTCCCGCTGGTCGGACGAAATCGAAAAGGACTTCTCCGAATGGCTGAACGCCCACGTCGACGACCTCCCCGTTCCCAAGGAGGAGATTCAGGAATACCTCAAGACCCGCACCTGGTAACCTCTCGAAAAGTCTCGATCCCATGTAGGAGCCTGCTTGCAGGCGATGTCTCCGGCCCGTGATCGACGAGAATCGCCTGCAAGCAGGCTCCGACAAGGAAAACCATCCGCAAAACTCCCCTCGCATCGTGAACCCTTCGCAACAGATAGCTCTCCACTCCCGCCGCACGTTTCTCGGCAAGACCATCATGGGCACGCTGCTTGGCGCCGGCGGCCTCGCCACGTTTGGCGCCGACCTGGAGAAAGCCGTGGACGCCGCGCCCCATGGCATCGACTCCGTCGAACCTCAAGATCACCGACATCAAGTGCGGCTACATTCGTCGCGGTCACGGACTGTTCGTGAAGATCCACACGAACCAGGACGTCTGGGGCTGCGGCGAGGGCGTGGACGCCGTGCCCGGCACCTATCACCTGGTCAAGCTGTTCGCCGGGCGGCTGAAGGGAAAGAGTCCGCTCAACGTGCATCGCCTGTTCGAGGACATCCGCAAGATGGGGTTTTTCGAAGGCGCCCAGGCCGGGATGTATGTCGCGGTGCTGTCCGCCGTGGAAGCGGCCCTCTGGGACCTCGCCGGCAAGGCGCTCGGGTTGCCCGTGTATCAGCTCCTTGGGGGCAAGTTCCGCGACCGCATCCGGGTCTATCTCGACACGGCGCTCTACCAGGTGAAGCTGCCCGAGCCGAAACAGTTTGCCGACGCCGCCCGCGAGGCCGTGGAGATGGGCTTTACCGCGGTGAAGTTCGATCTCGATCAGCGCAATGACCCCCACAAGTACGATCTCTACAACTGGACCGCGAGCCCCGGGGAACTGCAACGCATGGTCGACCAGATGACCGCGGCGCGCGAGGCGGTGGGCCCCACGATCGACATCTGCGCGGACATGCACGGGCGCTACGATGCGCCGACGGGCGAGAAGGTGGCGAAGCTGATGGAGCCGCTGAACCTGATGTGGCTGGAGGAACCCGTCCCGGCGGAAAATCCGCAGGCCTACAGGCGGATCACCGAGTCCACCAGCACGCCGATCTGCGCGGGCGAGAATGTCTACCTCGCCTACGGGTTTCGCGAGCTGCTCGAAACCGGCGCGGTGGACATCGTCATGCCGGACCTGCAAAAGGTCGGCGGCCTCGGTGAAGGCCAGCGCATCGCCAACCTCGCCAACCTCTCCTACACGCCGTTTGCGCCCCACATGGTGGCCTCGTTCCTCGGCGCGATGGCCACCTGTCACGTCTGCGCCTCGGTGCCGAACTTCATGATCATGGAGTGGCAGGTCTATTTCCACAAGGACCCGATGTTCGACGAGATCGTCACCTACGACGCACCGAAGGTGGAGAAGGGCTTCGTTCCGCTCTCCGAAAAGCCGGGCATTGGGGTCGAGATCAACGAGGAGGGCATGCGCAAGTATGCGACGCCCGGCGTCCCGTTCTTCGAGTAGATCATCACTGCCTCATGACGTCCTCTCACAAGGCGCTCCTGCGCCTGTCTCCCGTTTTCCTGATTGCGGCCGTCGTCCTCTTCCTCGCCGGCCAGCCCTTGATCGGCGGCTCGGTGCTGACCGCCTTCTTTCTCATCGCTTCCGTGGGCGTGCGCGGCAGTCGCAAACTGCGCGGCATTTCCTACAGCCTGATGATCTTTGCGGCGGTGTCGCTGGCGATGTGCTTTCCCGCCCCGTTCGTGGCGTGGGGTCGGTTCAAGCTGAGTTCGCTCATCGTGCCGCTGCTGCAGATCATCATGTTCGGGATGGGCACCGCCATGAGCGTGAAAGACTTTGTCGGAGTCGTGAAGTCGCCCAAGGCCGTCGGAATCGGTCTGGTCTGCCAGTTCACCATCATGCCCTTCGTCGGGGCGGGGCTGGCGATGGCCTTTCGCTTCCCGCCCGAGATCGCCGCCGGCGTCATCCTGATCGGCGCGGCGCCCAGCGGTCTCGCCTCGAACGTGATGGCCTACATTGGCAAGGCCAACCTGGCGCTTTCGGTGACCCTTACCACCGTGTCGACCCTGCTCGCCCCCTTCATCACCCCCTTCTACATGCAGTGGTTGGCGGGCCGATACATTCCGATCGATACGTGGTCGATGATGTGGAGCATCATCAAGATCACCATCATCCCGATCGCCGCCGGCCTGTTATTCAACCGACTGTTCCACGGCAAGACGTCCTGGCTCGACCGTCTCATGCCCAAGGTGTCGATGGCCGGCATCGCCGTCATCCTGATGATCATGACCGCGGGCAGTCGCAATGATCTGCTTGCCGTCGGTCTGATCCTCATCCTGGTCACGCTCCTGCACAACACGGCGGGCTACGTGCTTGGCTACTGGAGTTGTCGGGCTCTGCGCATGGACGAAAGGTCCTGTCGGACGATCTCCTTTGAGGTCGGCCTCCAGAACGCCGGGCTGGCCACCGGTCTTGCCCAGGAACTGGGCCGCCTCGTCGCGCTCGCTCCCGTGGTGTTCGGCTCGCTGATGAACATCACCGGTGCCACGCTCGCCACGTGGTGGCGCGAAAAGCCGATCGACGACGGGCATCAGCACTTGCTCGACCACGACTGACCGGACGCGATCAGCTCTCGAGGTCGGGGCATCATGCCCACAGTACCCGTTTCCCGGATTGCAACTTGCCGGGGGACCCGGGTGTACGGCCACAGATGGCGGCGTTTAACTCGCTTGTCCCCATCGGCATCGCTCCGTCGCAGGCGGAATTAGCACGCAGCATGCATGGTGTCCGCCGTCACGACGAAAGCTGTGACATCAATCGCGAACCCAAGCCAAAGCCAACGCACCCCACCCCATGCCCTTCCATGCTTCCCCCGTCCAGATGTTCCTCAACCTGCGTTTGCCGGCGATACGTTTCCATCGCCCATTCTTTCCCGATCCCCGCTCGGTCCCCCAACCGTGGCGACGCCGCCGTCCGCCACTCCAAAGGGCGGCGCATGCCGCCACCATCGGGGGAGCGCCGGCAGCCGCTCCTTCCCGTCCGGGATCAGCCGCCGGTTCCACTCTCCGACCAAACAAACCACCGGATCAATGATGATGAAACGCCACCTTTTGCTCATCGGCATGCTTTGCCTGGTTCCACTTCCGGCCGAAGCCCAGTTCTATGTCGGCGGATCCGCGACCTCGACCGCAAGCAACTTCAAGACCGCCGTCGATACGTTCAAATCTCACGAGCTGGGCTGGAAGGCATTCGCCGGATACACGTTCCTGGATTTCCTCGGCGCCGAGGTCAGCTATCGCGATCTCGGCACGTTGAACGAAGGGTCGACGGACAGTTCCATTGATCTCGATGTGAAAATGCTCGATGGCTCGGTCCGCGCCTATTTGCCGGTCTCGATCATCGATCTCTTCGTGAAGGCGGGTTATGCCCGCGTTTCCTGGGATGGGAGGATCAACGTCCGCGACGCGATTCAGAATTTCAACCGGGACGAGTGGGACCTGTTCTACGGCGTGGGCGCGGAACTCAAGCTCGGCGACAAGCTCGCGCTCCGCGCCGAATGGGAAAAGTACAACGTGTCCGACAGCCTGAACACGCTCTCCGGCGGACTTGTCTATCGCTTCTGACGACGTCCACGCTTCCGGCGAAGCCGTGCTGGAGGGAAACGCCAACGCGGTCTCAGGCCCACCCAAGGTCCGCCCCGACTCTCGCTTCGCTGGAACGTGGCCACCGGTCACATATCACCGACTGGAATCCCAGCGCTGCTGCCCCGCGGTTCCGTTCCCCCGCCTGCCGCTCCAGCCCCGGTCCAACCTCCCCACCCGGCGCGCCGCCCGAAAACCAAGCGGTTGAGCGTGAGGGCAAAGGCAATACACGCGCCCACCGTGATCGCCATCAAATGGAGGAAATGCCACGGGATGGGAATCGTCCCGGGATGAGCCTCGTGCAGATGGGTCCACCCGAACGTCAGTGCCGCGTAGAGCAACGCTCCAAATGCCACGGTCGCGATCACCGCGCGGGCGTCCACGTTGCGGAAGACCAGGCCGACGATGAAGGCCGAAAGGATCGGCATGCTGAACACGCCGAGCACCTGCTGGATGGTCGCCATGATGCTGCCCGCCCCGAGGTAGAGCGGCATGAGCGCGATCGACAACACCACGAACGCCAGCGAAATGGTCACGCTGAGTCGGGCCACGTTACCGCCCGGATTAACATAGCGCTGATGCAGGTCACAGACATAGAGCGCCGCGGATGAGTTAAGGACGGAGTTGTAGCTCGACATCACCGCCGCAAACATCGCCGCGGCAAACGCGCCGGACATCCAGTGCGGCAGGATGTCGCTCACCAACCGTCCATAGCTCGCATCACCGATGGGCCCGTAAAGTCGATACGCGCACAGGCCCGGGATGACCAGCGCCGGAATCAGCACCAGCCGGAGACCCAGCGCCAGGTATACGCCACGCCGCGCTTCCCGCACGGAACGCGCCGCCAGCGCGCGTTGCGTGATCGTCTGGTTGGTGCTCCAGTAGTAGAGCTGACAGAATACCATGCCGGTCAGCAGCGTGGTCCACGGGATAGGGGCGCTCGCATCGCCGAACAACTGCAGCCGCTCGGGTGGAATCCCGGAGAAACTCCAGCCGATCGCGTCGAGCGCCTGAAAGACCAGCGCCGCGCCCAGCGAAAGCACGATCACGCCGCTGTAGGTGTCGGATACCGCCACGGCCCGCAGGCCGCCGAAGATTGCGTACGCCGCCCCCACCGCGGCGACGCCGATCCCGATCACGACAATCGTGTTCACGCCATACAGCGTGGCGCCCAGGCCAAACATGTTCTTCATCACCAGCCCGCTGGTATAAAGCATCGCGGGCAGGAACAGGAAGACGTTGCCGACCAGAAACACGACCGCGACCGTGGCCCGGATGTGTTTGTTATGGTAGCGCCGTTCCAGCAACTCCGTGACGGTCGTGCACTGATAACGATAGTAGATCGGCAGGAAGATCAGAGCGAGCAGCACCAGGCCGGCCGCGCCCCCGAGTTCCCACCACACGATGTTCAGGTTTTGCGCGCCGTTCATGCCGACAAACGTGTCGGTATTCACGTTGGTCAGCGTGATCGAACCGGCAACGAACACCCAATTCAGGCCCCGATTCGCGAGAAAAAATTCCCGGGCGCTGTCGCTGGATCGCACCGCCCTGCGGCAGTGCAGCCACGTGACAAATCCCACCAGCGCCGTCAGGCCTACAAAGACTGCAAGCTGGATCAGCGTGTCCGGCGACATGGTTGGGGAAAGCACGCGGGGTGAGAGCGCGACGCTCCGGATTGCGCGCAGACGGAGGGCCCGGCGCAACCAAGGAAGAGACCAACGTTTGTCGGACTGTCGGGAGTCCAGCCTGAAAATCTCCCACCGCGGCCTGCGGCCGCAAGCAAAGGTAGGGTCGGCTCGTGACCTCTGTGTCCACTCCTTGGGTTGCGGGTCCTCCGGCGGTGGGAAATTTCCAGCCTACCCGCCCGCGCAGTGTCACCGTGCTTGCTCGCGATCCGATTTCTCGCCGCAACGACCTTTACGGCCGCCCACTTCCCCCACGCCCGCCCAATCGTCAGGCCATCGAATCCTCACGTCGTCGCGCGCCGGCCCGAGAGGACGGCCAGGGCAATTCCACCGAGAATCAGGACCGCGGCGACGACGAGCCGCCACGCGATCCTCTCGCCGAGCAACACCACGCCACCGAGCCCCGCGAGCACCGGAACGGAAAGCTGGACAATCGCCGCCCGCACCGCCGTGAGTCCCCGCAGCGCTGCATACCACAATACGTACCCCAGACCCGAAGTCACCGCACCGGAAAGGACCGCCCAGAGAACGCCGGCGGCCGAAACCCGGGCGGAGAAAATCACCGTCGCCAAGGTCGCGACCGCCAGCGGCGTTGCGCGACCGAAGTTTCCCGCCGTGTCCCCCAACGCGTCGCGTGAGCCGCGCCCACGAAGCGAATACAGTCCCCAACCCACCCCGGCAAAGCCCATGAACATCGCGCTCAACGCCGGGGGCGCACTCAAGCCCGGCAACACCAGCCAGACCAAACCGACCACGGCCAGCACGAGGCCAAGCCACTCCGCCACGGGCGGTCGCTCCCCTCCAATGACGGCCGCGAGCAGCATGGTAAGTTGGACAAGGCCAAACATGATGAGCGCACCCGTGCCCGCGCTCAGTTGCCGGTAGGCGAAGGAAAACGCGACGGCGTAGAAGAACAACAGGACGCCCGACCACGAGTTGCCCGAAGTCCTTGGCGCCGCCCGCGGCGGGCGTCGGTATGCGACGATCAACCCCAACATCAATGCACCGGATCCAACGCGAAGCGCCGTGAAGGTCGCGGCGTCAATCGTGTCGTGCGCGAGCGCAAGCCGGCACAACACCGAATTCGCCGCGAATGCCGCCATCGCACATGCGGTGAGCACAAAGGTACGGAGCGGTCCCGGTTTCTGAAGGGACGCCCCGCATTCCCGTTCCTCCAGGGCACCCGGGCCGTCTCGACCCCCGTTGCCCAAGCCCGTCGGAATGTCGGGACGATTCTGGCGCAGCGACGCGGTCACTGGATTGCCGGCTGCCTGGCCGGGATGCTCAGCGGAGTCAGGTCGTCGAAGCGGTGCGGAGAGGTCGCGGTCATGCTATCGGAGACGGCGTGGTCGCACGCCGGTCATCCGTGGACGCATGCGATGTTTTCGCCCGAAGAAAATTCCCGCGATTCAACCCGGGCGCGATCATCCCGGTGGCGTTTCCGCGACCCGCAGGACTCCCGACGGTCGCTCCCCTTTCCTCGGCGCCCTCAAGCCGGGTCCGGCTTCGGGATCTCCCGCGAGACGACGTGGGCGTGCCGCGCGATCGTCCGCCACACGCCGCCGTCGAGACGCCAGATGTTCGTATAGCGGCGACGCGAGACCGCGCCCTCCGGCGGATCCTTGACCTGGTCGTGCCCCATGACGACCACGACGTCGCCGTGGCGACGAATGCATTCGATCTCGCATGAGTACGATTGATGGCGGATGCGGCGCGTCCGCAGGAGCTCGAACAACTCGTGCTTCTGCACCACGCGCTGGAGCGGAGCATTCACGACCTAGCCGGCGGCCATCAACTCGTCGAGGGTTTCGAGATCCGCCGCGAGAAACGCGGCCACCGCCCTTGCTTCGCGGGCGCGAATTTCCGTTTCCCACAACACATGATCTGACGCTTCGGCAAGAGATGCAGACATGGGCGCGATGATGCCGCATGCCGCGGAAAGGCACCATTCCACTCGAGTGTAATTACGAAGAAGACCGCCGCAGAATTCATGCGGCGGTCCTCATTCGGGAGGCTTGACGAACGATTCGATCAGAGGCCTCGAGACAAGTGTCGTTCGTTCACGCGGCCATCGCGCGCGACGAGTTGGAGGCATATTCGACCCGGGCCGGCACGCGGACCATGGTTCGTTGCGCTGCGACCACGCGAATGGTTGCGGGGCGTTGGATCGCGCGACGCGGCGTGTAGGAAAGGAGCGCCATTTCCACGAGGCCGTAGATCACGAGCAGACCGAACGCGGTTAAGGTGACCGAAGTCGACGCGCCAGGCGAGCAGGCGGCGATGAGCGTGAACGCGGTGAGACCGAGGGCGGTGGTCGTGGAGAAGATGGAGCGGGCAGTTGTTTTCATGGTGGGCAGTGGCAGTTGGTTGATGCAGGGGAATAAACATCTCCCGTGCCCAAAGTTACAGCGATTGCACAACTCTCTGGAGACCAGACGAATTTTCTTCTCCGCCCTCGCCGACCACCAGTCCACGCGGCCGGGCCCGTCCCGCCGCGCAGACAGACCAATCCCACAAACGGGAAAAATCCCGTCACCTCGCTTAATGAACCGTCATGCGCCGCAATCGCTCGACGCATCCACCCGCTGATCAGTTCCGCTCTTGAGGGGGGACCGCCTGCGAAGGCGGTGGGGTGTGTTTCGCGTGCATGCCAATAACACAACTGGATCGTTCTCGCCCCCCCGGCCGGTTGACATCCGCGCAAAAGCGCACTTCATCGGAATCGCGTTTCGGGACGCACCCGGGTCCGCGGGAAGGGCTGAGCCCACCTGATCGAAGTCAGCACCACCATAACCTTGATGCTGCCTGTCCGCGGACCTCAGGCGAAAGCAGAAAGGTTATCATGGCACAGCCGCTTCCCGCACGGCCTGATCTTGCCCAGCTCAAGAAACAGGCGAAGGAACTCCATCGATCATTGCAAGCCGGTGAGGCCGCCGCGTGGCGGCGTTTCCAGGAGCATCACCCGCAAGGATCCGAGGCAACAAACCGACGCCGCACCACGACGGCTTTGGCGGATGCGCAACTCGTGATCGCCCGGGAATATGGTTTCCCCGGCTGGCCGGCCCTGGTCGCACACATCGAGGCGTTGCGCAGCGAGGCCGCCGATCCGATGGCGGTGTTGCACCAGGCGTTCGTCGACGATGACGCGCCGCGACTCCGGGAATTGCTCGAACGTTTTCCCGCATTCAAGGCCAGGATCAACGAGCCGTTCGGGGCCTTCGCCACCCCCGCCGTCACCCAGGCACGCAGCCGGGCGATGCTCGACGTGCTGCTGGACGCCGGCGCGGACATCAACGCGAAGAGCCAATGGTGGGCCGGCGGATTTGGTCTCTTGCACGGCGCGAACCCCGAACTCGCCGCCTACGCGATCGCGCGCGGGGCGGCGGTCGACGTCCATGCCGCGGCCCGCCTGGGCATGTTGGACAGGCTCCGCACACTCATCGCCGCCGATCCCGCGCTGGTGCATGCGCGCGGCGGCGACGGCCAGACGCCGCTGCATTTCGCTGCCACCATCGAGGTCGCGCAGTTTCTCCTCGAGCACGGAGCTGACATCGACGCGCGCGACGTGGACCACGAATCCACCCCGGCGCAATACATGATACGTGACCGTCTCGCGGTTGCGCGGTTTCTCGTCGAGCACGGCTGCAAGACGGATCTCCTCCTGGCCGTTGCACTGGGCGACATCGATCGGGTCCGCCGCCACCTCGATACGGATCCCGACTGCATTCACCTGCGCGTGAGCAACGAGTTCTTCCCCATGGTCAGTCCGAAGGCCGGCGGGACGATCTACCAATGGACGCTCGGCTGGCATGTCTCCGCGCACGACGTCGCGCGGGAACGCGGCCACGACGCGATCTTCCGTCTGCTCATGGAGCGCAGCCCGGCCGGGGTGAAACTTCTCGCGGCCTGCTGGGCGGGCGATGCCGCGCTCGTGCGTTCAGTCGCAGCGGAAGTTCCGGACGCCATTGATCGGCTGACGGCGTCCGAGCGCCGCCACCCCGCCCACGCCGCGCGCAACAACAACCCCGCCGCCGTGCGCCTCATGCTGGCGGCCGGCTTGCCGGTGGATGCCCGCGGACAGCACGGCGGCACGCCGCTGCACTGGGCGTGCTTCCACGGCAACGTGGAGATGGTGCGCGACATCCTGCCCTATGCTCCTCCGCTCGAGCTCGAGGATGCGGACTTCCACGGCACCCCGCTCGGCTGGGCGATTCACGGCTCGAAGAACGGCTGGCATGCCCGCACGGGAAATTATCCCGCGGTCGTGAAGTTGCTCCTCAACGCCGGCGCACTACTCACGGAAAAGATGATCGGCGGCACGGACGCGGTCCGCGATGTCCTGCGAAGCTTCCCCATGCAGGGGCCAGGCTGACTGCTTGCCGGGGGGTGGCCGGCTGGTCGGCCGATCGTTCCTTCACGGATACCGCACGGCAGCTGCGTTGGAGTGTAACGACAACGTGGCCCGCTTTGTTGGGGACACCACCGGAGCCACTGGCGTTTCCTCGCGCCGTCGGAAAGAGCCCGCGCCTCACTCCTTATAACAGACGAAATACGCCGGCTCCAGCGTGTCGGGGTCGGCCGCGGGTGTGGCGAGGTCCCGGCGGTCAGCCACATGGCACCGCGGGAAACCGGCCTTGCGCAACAGCTCCAGCACTTCCGCTGCGGGGAAAACAGTATTGGTCGCATGCAGACAGAAGCGCTCGTAGCTGCCGTCCGGATTGCGGAGGAATCCACGCCAGGAGAGGAATGCCTGCCTCGCGCCGGGAGCGTAAATGCCCTGATTGATGTAAGTGTTGCCCTCGCTTTCGTGAACGTGAACCGCGTTCCAGTGCGCAAGGGCGGCCGGCGTGTTGAGATCGAATACGAACACGCCCGGCGCGCGAAGCGCCGCCCAGACACAGGCGATGCAGGCCTCGAGCCGCGCGGTATCCGGGAGGTGGGTCCGACACCATTCCCGCGTCCGCACCGTTCAGCCGGCCGCCGGAGGCGGCGCGACGGGCGTGAGGCCGTGGCGAAGCATGATTGCGACCATCTTGTCCCGGTCGGGCGGCCCGCCGGCCGATCCGGCGACGGCGTCGCGGACTTCGCGGAAATATTCGGGCCCGATTTCAGCCGGGGTGATCACGCAAAGCGCCCTTGCGGCCTCGGTGCCAAAGTTGTCGAACCGGTGCACGGCGCCGCGCGGAATGCAGAGCGCCTGTCCGGGCCCGATGTCGACCGGGGTTCCGTCGACGGTGAAAGTGATCACGCCCGAGACGCCGTAGATGGTCTCCTCGTAGTGGTCGTGGCTGTGCGCGGGGGCCGTCAGACGCTGCCCGCCAGGCACGGTCAACTCGAAGGCGGCGACGCTGCCGCCCGAGGTTGCGCGGGTGATGAGGAAGTCGATGCTGAGCGGTCCGAGACGTATCGTCTCGGCGGCGGGGTTTACCCGGCGGTTGGCAAGGTTCGTTTGCATTTGCAGGAACCATGATGATGGTAAACATCGTTTACCAGTCAACTGATAAATGCCGTTTACCACCGTGTCTCCTTCCTCGGATTCGAACGCGCTCCCGGTCCCTCCCTTGATCGGCGCCCTGTTGCGGGTCCCGTCCCAGGCGATTCACCGGCGCCTCGTGCACGAGCTCAACGCGGCCGGGTTCGGGGAAATCACGCTACCGCACATCGCGGTCTTCCAGTATCCCGGCCCCGACGGGATCCGTCCCGGGGTGCTCGCCGAGCGCGCCGGCATGAGCAAGCAGGCGATGAACCAGCTGCTCCACGGCCTGGAGAACGCCGGCTACCTCGTGCGGAGCGACCACAAGAGCGAAGGCCGGGCGCGCCAGGTCCGGCTCACCAAGCGCGGGCGGGCCACCTACGCGAAAATGATCGAGGTCCTCATGGTGATCGAGCAGGAGTGGAGCGCCGAACTCGGGTCGCGGGCCTTCACCCAGCTCAAGGAACTCCTGGGCCGCGTCTGGACGAGCCCTTTGGTCCGGGGATCCTGAGTTCGTTCTTCTCCGCCGTCTCAGCCGGAGTTGCCCAGCGCCCAAGATCGCCGCCTGGCGTCGCAGGGCGAAGGCGCGATGCTGAGCGCAGGTGCGGTGTCCGCGCGACGGGAGTTCGTTCGTCGTAGGTCATGGAAGCGATCATCCCGGTCGCTTCGGCAACGAAAACCATCGACATGAAGAACTCTTCTCCGGTTGGCCTGCCCCCGGTCGTGCCACGTGATGTCTGGCTGGACGCGCGCAAGGCCCTGCTTCTGCGCGAAAAGGAAATCACGCGTCTGCGTGACGCGGTGAACGCCGCCCGGCGGCGGCTGCCGATGGTGAAGATCGAGAAGCCGTACGTCTTCGAGGGGCCCGGGGGTACAGTCGACCTGCCCGGATTGTTCGCGGGCCGGCGGCAGCTCTTCGTCCATCACTTCATGTGGTTCGAGGACCGGCAGGCCTTCTGCAAGGGGTGCACGGGAGCAGCGCACACGAGCTTCAACAACCCGCGCTTTCGGGCCGTGCTGCACGGACGTGACGTCACGTTCGTGGCCATTTCCCGGGCGCCCTTCGCGGCGATCGCCGCCTACCAGGCCGAACAGGCCTGGACGTTTCCGTGGTATTCCTCACACGGGACGGATTTCAACTACGACTTCCACACCACGCTCGACGAAGCGCGGGCGCCATTGGAATACAACTACCGCAACAAGGCCGAGCTGCTCGCCGCCGGTTTCGACGCGGAGTCGTTGCGGGAGGACTGGCCGGCCAATTCGATCTTCCTCCGGGAGGGCGACGACGTGTTCCACACCTACTCGGCCTACGCCCGCGGTCTCGACTCGCTGCACGGACCCGACAGTTTTCTCGACCTGACGCCCTACGGACGACAGGAGGAATGGGAGGACTCCCCCGCCGGCTGGCCGCGGCAGAAAACGTTTGCCTGAGGTTCTCCGCCCCAAGAACCGTATCATTCATGACGCCCGCGAAATCGCGTCCGACCACCGTCGACGAATACATCCAGGCCGCGCCGAAGGACGCCCGGGCGAAACTGCGCGCGATGCGGGCCTGCATTCGCGCCGCGGCACCCGGAGCCCGGGAGGAATTGAAGTGGGGCCTGCCGGGCTTCTCGTACCAACGGATCCTGGTCATGTTCGGCGGCTTCAAGCACCACATCGGATTCTACCCGACGGCCGCGGTCATGCGGGCGATGGCCCGGGAGCTGAAGGGATTCAAAACCGCGAAGGGATCCATTCAATTTCCCCTGGACCGACCGCTGCCGCTGCCACTCATCCGCAAGCTCACCGCCTGTCGCGTGCAGCAAAGCATCACGCAGGATGGCAAGTGGAAGACCTAGGCGGACGCGTGCTGCGCGTTGCTGGTTCGGACGCCGTCAATCCCAGGTAGCGTGATCCTGATCGTTCGCCGAGCAGATGTGGCAGGAAATCCAAAATATCATCTCCAAAACCTGACCCTCTTTTTTCAGCACTCTTTTTGCGGCCTCACGCAATCCGATGGATCACGACCGTTTCCGCCATGACGGGTGGACTCTGCCGTCACTTTCTTCCCGTCGTCTGCGTCGCCGCATCGTGGCCGGAGCCGGGCGCAACCGCCCCCGAACGTTGCAAGGCTCGCTCCAGCGCAGCCACGAGGTCTGCCGGTCTCAGCGGCTTGCTCACGTAATCGTCCATGCCCGCAAGCTCGCATTTTTCGCGATCACCCTCCATCGCGTTGGCCGTTACGGCGATCACGTACATTGGCGGTGGCCAGGAACATGGCTTTTTCGCATCGTATTCCGCCTGCCGGATCGCGCGGGTCGCCTCGTAGCCATCCAGCTCCGGCATCTGGCAATCCATCAACACGAGATCGGTACTGCAGGCGATTCAAGGCCGCCAGCACCTCCCAACCGTTGCCCACCACGTCCGCCATGCATCCCAGCCGTTTCAACAGTCCGGCGGTTACACGCTGGTTGACGGGATTGTCCTCAGCCACGAGCACCCGCAGACGCACGCCGTCCCGCAGGAGCCGGGAGGAAATCGTTCCACCCAAGGGCGGGGGTGCATCTCTATTCGCTGACGAGGAGAGTAACATCTCGAGCAGACGCAGCCGCTTGATGGGCCGGTACAGCAGTCGCGTCACCCCGATTCTCCGAAGCCAGTCCCGCGTCGGCGCGGCGTTGGGCGTCAGCGCGACGAATCGATGGTCCGAGCCGGTGGCCTGCCGCACCGCCCGCAACATCGCTTCGATCACGGTCTGACCGCCGCCGACATCACATAGCGCAAAATCGTACCGCGGGAGCCCGTCCACCGCCGGCCCGATCAATGCGCGCATCAGGTCAGCCTCGCTCGCGGGAGCGTCGACGACGGCCTGCCAGGCCCGCAGTTGCGCCACGAGTGCGGCCCGGCTGGTCTCATTTTGTTCCCAGAGCAGCACGCGAATCCCCATCAGCGCCCGCGTGGTGAGGGCTTCGGCGGGCTTGGCCGGGACGAGAGTCATCACCGTGGTAAACCAAAACGTCGCGCCGCGCCCCGGCTCGCTGGCGACGCCGATGTGCCCCCCCATCCGTTCCACCAGCTGCTTCGCGATGGCGAGGCCCAGGCCCGTGCCGCCGTAGCGTCGCGTGGTCGAGCTGTCGGCCTGCGTGAACGGCTGGAAGAGTTTTTGCTGAATCGGCGCGGACATCCCAATGCCCGTGTCCCGCACCTCGAAACGCAGGGCGGTCGCGCCCGGCCGGTCGGTGCACTCGCACCGGCAATGCACCGACACCTCGCCGCGATCCGTGAACTTGATCGCGTTGCCCAACAGATTAAGCAGGACCTGGCGAAGGCGGCCGGGATCGCCGCGGACCGGCGAAGGTATCGCGGGATCAAGCACAGCGACCAAGTCCAGATTCTTCGCCTGGGCGCGTTCGCCGATCATCTCCAGCGTGCTCTCGACCGTTTCGCACAGATCGAATTCCACGTCCTCCAACTCGACCTTGCCGGCCTCGCCGCGCGAGAAATCGAGCACGTCATTGACGATCGACAGCAGACTCTCCGCGCTGGTTCGTATCGTCTCCGCATACTCGCGTTGTCCGGAGTCGAGCGAGGTATCAAGCAGCAAGGCGGTCATCCCGATGACCCCATTCATCGGCGTGCGGATCTCGTGACTCATGTTGGCGAGGAATTCGCTCTTCGCGCGCGCCGCCGCCTCGGCCGCCTCTTTCGCAAGCTTCAGCGCCTGCTCCGCTTCGTGACTTTCCGTGATGTCCCAGCACAACCCCTGCAGACCGACGAGGTGCTCATCGTTGATCACGGGCACGGTCGTGAGCTGGAGCCATCGCACTCGCGCGTCCTCCCGCCATTCCGCGACGGTTTGCCGTGCGGTCAACGTGCGGGCGACGACTTCCTCCTGCCGGCGCAACGGCCCGGCCACCGCGGGGGGAAACAACCCGGCTTCGGATGCGCCGACAAGGGCGCAAGGTTCGCGGCCCAACAACTCGCCCATCCGGCGGTTCGCATAGATGACCGTGCCGCCTTGATCCTTGCGAAACAACCCGATCGGCAGGTTTTCGATCAAGGATTGCAGGAACGCTTCCGATAGCGCGAGCGCGTCCGCCATTTGTTTGCGTTGCGCGCTCTCGGTGCGCAGTTGTTCCGTGCGCTCCTCGACGCGCTCCTCCAGCTGCTCGCGCGATTGCTGGAGATCCTGATCCCGGGCCTGGATCTGCACCAGCATCTCATTGAATCCTCCGATCAGCTGGCCGATTTCGTCCTGCCCGCGCGGCATCGCGCGCACGGTATAGTCACGGTTCGCGGCGATCCGCTTGGCCAGGGCCGCCACGGCGGAAATCGGCGCGGCGATGTTGCGTTGCAGCACCGCCGTGATCCAGAGCGTCGCGAGGCACACGGCAATCAACACGAGGCCGACAATCACGACGAAACGCACCGTGCGCTCGTGCAGCTCGCTCAAATCCGCCTGCAGGTAGATGCTGCCGAGCGTCTCGCCGTCCACCACGATGGGCTGGACGGCCTCCAGGCCCGCCGACGTGAAACGGGTGCCGACCTCGACTGCCGCGGGCCACGTTCGCGGTGACATGTCGCGCTGGTAGGTGGCGAACAGCCGGCCGTCTTGATCGAAGATGCACGCCCCGACGATGTGCGGCTGGGCCGTCAAGCTCCGCAGGGTGCTCTCCGCGGCGGGCGGATCGCCGAACGAGAGGGCGGACGCGGAGTTCCATCCCAGCATCTCCGCGGTGCTGGCGGTGGCGGCGATCATCGCCCGTCGCGTTGCCACCTGTTCGTACATGAAGAACGCGACGCTGGCGATCAACAGCGACGCACCGCTGGCGAGGATCGTGGATATCGTCAGCTTGCGGCGGATCGGTACGTTGCAGAGCCAGAACATGTCAGGACCCCTTCCCGGCCGGTACCGCCAGCTTGAGCAGCTGCGAGCTCAACTTCGCGACCGCCATCCGCGTCGCATCGCGATTCACCATGAAACGCAGCCGGTCCTCCCGTTCATACAATGTCAGCATGCCACCGGCGGCGCTGAAGCGTTCGGACTCTCCCACGGTCACGACGCCCGCCCCGGGCAGTTCCGCCAACATCGACAACAGGGCCTTTTCGTCGGCCTGGTCGACGAACAGCAGGTGAACCCCCGCGGCATCGGCCGGACTCCGGACCTCGCGCACCGTGATGCGGCGGCCGACGAGGGTGCGGGCCCGGGCGATGTCCAGCAGCTCCGCGTACACCCGGGACTGCGAGGTGACCCCAATGACGAAGGGCGCATCCGGCGTCGCGAAACACTGCGGCGGCCACTCGATATAGCGGGCAAAGCTGAACACAAAGGCCGCCTTCACCTTCGCCTCGGCAAAGCGCGGCGCCTCCGCTTGTGCGTCGACCACATCGCTTCCGCCCGCGATGAACGCCGCCGCGATGACCAGCCGCAGACCGTGCCGGGCCCACCGAGCAAGCCCTCGCGGCATCGCCGGACGGGTGACGTGCCCACGGCATGGGACGAGGGAGCACATGTCAGAAGCGGCACTCGAGCTTCACACGATAGGTGCGGCCATTCTGCGCGATGCTCGACTGGAGATGGTCGGCTGATCCCGGATAAGCATACTCACGGTCGAAGAGGTTGTAGATGCTCGCCGCCACCGTGAACCGATCGGCGATGTTTTGTTGCCAGAGGGTCAGATTCGTCAGCCAAAACGACGGGACTCGATCACCGCCCAGCGTGCGCGCAGATCCATGGTACTGCAGCTCGATACCGGCCGTCGCCGTTGGCCAGAGCGGGATCAGGACCTGGCTTTTCAGGAGTCGCCGGGGCGAATTGCTGAGTTCTTCCCCGGTCGTCCGGTCTCGCGCGTGTTGCAGGGCGGCGCTGGCGCGAAATACGAGGCCCGAAGCATCGCGGGCCTCAAACTCCGCCTCCACGCCCTGGGCGCTCGTGCGGCCCGTATTCTCGACCGACTGGAAAGCGCTGTCTTCGCCACCGATCGCGATGAGGTCGCGCGTCTCGTAGCGGTAGGCGGAGACGGTCGCGCGGTACCGGTCGTCCCAGTACTGCTCGAACACCGCCTCGTAGGTATCGATATGCTCCTCGTTCAGCGCGTCGCCGCCGTCGAGATAACCGACTTCGTACACGTTCGGTGCGCGAAAGGCGCTGCCGTAAAGAAGCTTCACGGTTCCACCCGACCACGGCGTCAAGATCGCGGCCAGCCGGGGATTCACGGCGTCCGAGTCGGTGCCGGATTCCGCATCGTAACGCACGCCACCGTTGAACAGCCACCGCTCACCCGCGGCGACTTCCGTTTCCGCGTAGAGGGAGCGAACCGAGCTGCGCTGCCGCCAGGTGACATAGTCCACGCGCGGGTCCGTGTCGTCGTAGTTGAACATGTCCTGGCGCAGGTTGGCGCGATATTCCGCCCCGACGAGAACCGTGTCGCCGCCATGGAGCTTCCGCATCACATGGCCCTCGAGGCCGGTCCAGATCCCATAGTCCTGATCGCGATTGAGCATGATGCCGGCCGTTTTATCCTCTTCATCCCTCCAGTACGGGTAGGCGCCGAGGTAGCGATAGCCGTCCGCATAGGTCCGGACGTGGAGTTCGGTATCGTCGCTCATCGCGTGATCCCAGAGCAGGTCCACGTAGCCACGATCGTCGCGGGACCATTCGCCGCCCGCATTGAAGACCGTGTCGTAGGAAGCCGTGGGAATCTCGCGTCTGCGGGAGGACCCGAACAGCGTGAGCTTGAGCTCGCCCCGGGTCGCGGCGACGTAGATCTGCTCCGCACTCTCGCCATCGGCACCACTCGCCCAGCCATCGTTGGCCGCACGCGAATCCGCGCTCACGCGCGGATCAAATTCCTCGAAGTAGAGCCGGCGGTTTCCCCGGCTCTCGAAGGACGAGGCGGAGACGATGAGATCGCCTCCTTCCCCCCAGGCCGTGCCATACGTCAGCCGGGCATGGCGCTGTCCAAGGCTGCCGCCGTCCACCGCCACCTCCAGGCCGCCAACCTCGCGGCCGAGCCGGGGGATCACGTTGACGACGCCAAAAAACGCGTTGCTGCCGTAAACGGACGAGCTCGGGCCACGCACAACCTCGAGGCGCTTCACGAGATCGAGGTCAAGCAGGGCGCCTTGATCGAGGTAGAAGCTGTCGTAAATGTTGTCGTTCATCCGGTGCCCGTCGAGCATCAGGAGGGTCCGGGTATTGTAGTCGCCCGGCCGCAAAAATCCCCGCAGGCCCAGGAAGGCGTAGTTGCGATCGTCCGACACATAAACGCCCCGGACGGATCGCAGCAGCTCGGCATACGACCGGGCGCCAAAGCGTTGAATGTCGTTCCGGCCAAGCACTGTGACCGACGAGGGTGCGCGGTTCACCTTTTGCTCGTGCTTCGAGGCGCCATACACGGAGTCGATCCGCACATCCAACAGCTCCTCCATCGACAAATCCGCGAGCTCGACCTCGGCGGCGAACGCGATCGGAGCCGAGGCTACGCAGAGGAGCCATGTGGACCAAAAGAGGCGGTGCCGCCGACGGGCGGCAGCCTGGACGTAACGGGAGGACATATGGGGAGAGCTGCGGGGCCCGCTTGCCCGCCAAAATGCTCTGTGGTCCCGAGAGGCTCGTAACGCATCTTGACGGTGAGCAAGCCCCTTGGGAAATGTTCGACCGGAACCAGCCCGGCTTGAGAGGTTTCCGACCCGCCAGCGCGACGCGGTTCGGGGATGTTTACGGGATGGCGGCCGTGCGCGACGATGAGCCTGCTCAGGTCGCGCCCAATCACGGTCCGGAGGCGGGAAGGGCGAGCCCCCTTTTCAACCCCGGGGGGAGTGCGATCGCGTTTTGCGCTCGGGGCGAAGCGGGGTGACCCTGGTTCTCCCATTCCAGCGTCACGTGGGTATGGCGCCGCGATTCAGAACATCGGCACATTCAGGTCTTCGAGATTCTGGAGTCTCACGGACGCTGGCATGCGCGTGCCGCGCATCTGGAGTTTTCGTTTCCCGGTGTTGACCTGTCAGTCATGGAACGTCTCAAGTATCTGATCCGCTTCTGAAAGTTCCCAGACTGGACGAACCGTCGACCCTGAGCTGCGGCGGAAGGGGTGGGCCCACATGTTCTGCAACGCAGAACATTGGCGAGGCGATGTGTAATCCAGTGGGTTCACACATGGGTCCAGTTGGTCCGCAGCAGGGCAAGACGACCGACTCAATGCCAACGATCACGGGGCGACGGTCCCTGCGCTGGAGGTGAGGGCCGATGTGAGCCGCGGACGGTCACGCCGTAGACCGCGGATTTCATCCAGGGGTTCGACGCCGTTTCGGCGCCGCCTTCAGGCCAGGGCCGCAATGCGGACACTGCTCGATTCCCCGGGCGCATCCCACGTTCGTGGGACGGACCAATCGCGAAATACAGTGCCAAAGCTGGCCGGGTTGAAGGTTTGCTCGAGCACGTTCACCGACAGGATCTGGCTTTTCAAGAGACCGATCGGTCGGGAAGCGGTGTCATCGTCCCATGTATCCCAAATCCAATAACGATTTGAAACCACGGGATTCTCCGTTTCCGGACCATAGTCGAGCGGAGCGCAGACCTGATCGACGGTTTCCTGGTCACGTTCCGAGTGAAATCGCACGTGGATCATCTTCTTGTCAGTGATCGCTCCAATAAACTCACAGTGATTCTTTATCATGGGGTGAAACAGTGTACGCCGGCAGTCACCCCAGCGCAAGCGGGTGAGTCTGAAGGTGGCTCAAACAGACAGGGAGCCGCCCCATGGACGGCGAGAAACCAGACATTCCCGACGCCTCCTTCGATGCGGTGCTGTGTCGGCTTGGTCTCATGTCTCCCTCCGGGCACTCTTTGCTTGCTCACCGTGTTCGATCGGCTCAGAGGAGGTGTTCCTGGAACGGTCGGTTCATGAGGACGTTCGGGCGCCGCCCGCACCGGCTTGCAAAGCTGCGGTCCGCCGCTTCCTGTTTCCCACATGGGAACTCGCATTCACGCAGTCGAAGGCGCTGCGCGGTGATGCAGGCGCCTCGCGCTCCTCGAAAGGCCCCGCAGCAACGTCGGTCGCAGGTGACGGTTGAGGCGATTCTCGATGGCGCGGCCCACCTGTTCCGCGAGACCGGATTCGAGTCCGCCTCGACCAACGCGATGGCCGGCCGGCGCGGGCGTCAGCATCGGGTCGCTCTACCAGTATTTCCCCAACAAGCTTGCGCTATTGGAGGGGCTGCGGGAGCGGCACATCAGGCGACTACGTGACGCCTTCGGGTGCGGGAGTCGAAAGTCCGCGCGCACTTTGCCGGCCGGCCCGCGCCGGCCGGCCATCGCGTTGCATGAATGCTGCGCGAAGGCACCATGGGGCATCGCAATCAATGCCGCGCCCGTGGTGAGCATCATGACAAGGCTGATCTGGGAGAGGCGCAACAGCCTCAGGAACACCTTCAATGCCGGCTCGGGTCGCATCGGCCGTTGCAGGCCGGGCGGGTTGATCGCACCACTCCTGCACAAGGTCCCAACCGGGAGGACTGGAGTGGCCGAACCGCAACCTTCATCCGAGAAAACGTAGTTCACAGAAGGTAACGAAGGAAACAAAGACCTTCCCCACCCATGGTTGTCCTGCCAAAGGTGTGGTTTCATCGCTTCCGGATCATCAGGTCTCCCGTTCATCCTTGCGGCCGGGGATTGATTCCCGGGGTTGCCCGTGGTGAGATCCACCTGCGCCGTGTAGGTGCTATCCAGAATTCCCCCAATGAATGCACTCCTCGCCCTTTGGTTGCCGATCCTGCTCAGTGCAGTGGTCGTGTTCGCGATCAGCTCGGCCGTTCACATGGTCATCAAATGGCACGCACCCGACTACCACGGCTTCGCCAATGAGGACGCGGTGCGCGATGCGATCCGCGCGGGCAATCCATCGCCGGGCCCGTATGTCGTGCCGTATTGCAGCGACATGAAGGAAATGGGGAGCGAGGCGATGCTGCAGAAATACCGGGAGGGACCGGTGGGACATATCACGCTGGCGCCGCGCGGAGCGCCGAACATGGTCAGGTCGCTCGGATCATGGTTTCTCTTCACCCTGGTCATCGCGGTCGTCGCGGCGTTCGTGACGACGCAGGTCGTCGGTCTCGATCCCGCGCGGGCGCGCGCGGCGGCATGGCTCGTGGGCGAGTTCAGCTTCGTCGCCTACGGCTTCGGCACGATCACGGAATCGATCTGGATGGCGCGGCCGTGGACCTCGTCGATGAAGTATCTCCTCGACGCCGCGCTCTACGCCACCGGCTCGGCCCTCGTGTTCCTCTGGCTCTGGCCCTGAACGCCGCGCCGCCGGCGATTGCCTCGGCCCGACGACACCGTGATACTGGACCCGACGACGCCTGAACCCATGGGAGCTGAATCCATCTATCACGACGGCATGCGGCGGCTGCAGGACGCACGCGAAACGCGAAAACTCGCCGACCGCCTCGAGGCGAAGATCGTTCACCCGGTTTTCACTGCGGAAGATCGGCAGTTCGTCGAACGCTGTTCGATGGTGTTTGTCGCCACGGCCGATGCGCACGGGCAACCCGATTGCTCCTACAAGGGCGGGCGGCCCGGATTCATCCGCGTGATCGATGAGCGCACGCTGGTCATCCCCGATTATGACGGCAACGGGATGTATCGCACGTGGGGCAACGTCCTCGTGAATCCGCACGTCGGCCTGTTGTTCGTCGATTTCACGGATCCGGACCGCATGCGCGTGAACGGGACCGCGACCGTGAGCGCGGAGGATCCGCTCCGGGCGGAATTCCCTGGCGCCGTCTTCCTCGTGCGCGTCACCGCAGAGGCGATCTTTCCCAACTGCGGACGCTACCTCCACCAGATGTCGCTCGTCGAACATTCGGTCTTCGCGCCGCGTGCGGGCCACACGCCGCCGGTGCCGGGTTGGAAGAATGATGTCCGCTTTCACGACGCACTGCCGGCGCGGGATCGGGCATCATCTCCGGATCCCGCCTCGTCGTAGCGCGCGACCGGTTCCCGGTTCGACCGGCTCCGGGCAGTTGCTCCGGGCGGGGCTCGGGGCGGATTCAGATCAAACCGCCACGACAAAGGGAAGGACCCTGGAAAGGCGACGCGGCTCATTCGCCGATCAGCAAACGGCCGCGGGGGTGACGGCGCCGCTTGCGCAAGCGCACGCGCGCCTCTTGTGCTTCAAATCGAACAAGTTGTGGGAATCCGTCCCGGGAAAGGAGGCAGGTGTTGATGGCCCGCATGATGAAAAACGATAAAAACTTATTGACTTTCGATATTCTATTATCGATATTCGATGAGTCATGAGCACCCATTCCTCAAAAATCCTCGCAGGTATTCGAGCGGCGTTCCTCGGGTTTCGCTGGCTCTTCATCCTCGGCCTGGCGGGCATCGCCATCCAGTTCTTCGTCGTCCCCGACTCCATCACGGCCACGGTCAGCCTGGAGTCGCCGGATGCCACCTCCGTCGACCGATCCGGCCCGGCCGAGCCCGTCGTGCGCGTTCATGCGCTGAAGGCCGACATGGAACTTCCTGTCGGGCCGTCCGCCGATCCGGAGCTGAAGACCCTCGCCCGCACCGCGACCCTGCCCGGAATGTTTGCCGCCGCCGTTGCCGGCCTGGTCCTGTGTGAGATCGTGCAGCGGCTGGTCCGGAACCTCAAGACCGGCGAACTTTTCTCCGCGCGCAACTGGAGGCTCCTCCGCGGCTTCGCCGTCATCCTGGTGGGGTCGACCGTGCTGGTGCGGGTGCTCGCGGCGTGGGGCAACGCCATGTTCGCCCGGTATGCAGCCGCGCATCTAACCGTGGCCGGCGCGCACGTGGTCGGCACGGCCGATCACGTTTCCCTCGCCAGTTTGCAGCTCAACCTTGGCAACGCCGATCTCGTCGTCCTGCTGCTCTTGCTGCTCGTCATCTGGGCCTTCAGGGAAGGCGCAGAGCTGAAGCGCGAGAGTGAACTCACGATCTGAGAGGCTCCCATGTCCATTCGACTCAATCTCGACCGCATGTTGCTGGAGCGACGGCTGACGCTGACGGAACTCGCGGACCGCGTCGGCATCACGCTGGCCAACCTCTCCATCCTCAAGACGAACAAGGCGCGCGCGATCCGCTTCACGACGCTCGACGCGTTGTGCCGCGCCCTCCAGTGCCAGCCGGCCGATCTGCTCGAGTTCGTCGCCGATGAACCCACGCAACCCGATCCGTCCGACGCATGAACGCTGCAAGCCGGCATGACCGACGTCGGGACGACCGTGACGCCATGGTGAGGCCTGCGCCGGGATCCCTGGATTTTCGCCGCTGGCTTTCCCGCCTCCAGGAGGGACTGTCGTCGCGAACCGATTCCGGGTCCCGCCAGGAAAATGCGACGGCGGACGACCCTGCCCTCCGCGCCTCCGACGTGCAATCAGATCAGACTGCCCGGGAAAACCCGCCACCCGTTCCCGACCCCGACGAGGCCGTGAATGATCACCAGGCAATGAAGGTCATGGTGAAGCCCTGACCTGATCTCCTCTCCGTTGCGGCGGTTGATCCCTCTTGAGTAACGGACTCATCCCTCATGTGAATACATGCCTTTGCTCATGCCGTCGACGACGCGTCGTCAGTTCCTGAAAACCCTCGGCGTCGGCGCCGCCGCGCTGACGCTGCCGTCCTGCGCGAACCGGTCGCGGCTTCCTCGGCCGCCCGCCAGCGGATCGCGGCCGAACATCCTGTTGATCATGGCGGACGACCTGGGGTTTTCCGACCTCGGTTGCTTTGGAGGCGATGCGCGGACGCCGAACATCGACCGGCTGGCCGCCGACGGCCTGCGTTTTTCTCAATTCTACAATGCCGCGCGCTGCTGTCCCTCGCGCGCCTCGCTCCTGACCGGCCTGTATGCGCACGAGGCCGGGATGGGCGCGATGGTCAACGGCGCGGGCGACGTGAATCCGCCGGGGCCGTACCAAGGCTACCTGAATCATCGCTGCGTGACGATCGCCGAGGTTCTGCGCGGCGCCGGCTACGCGACGCTGATGTCGGGCAAGTGGCACGTCGGTGAAAGTCGTCCCAATTGGCCGGTCGATCGCGGCTTCGATCACTATTACGGACTGATCAGCGGGGCGGCCAACTACTTCGACATCACCCGGGGAAAGTCGCCGCGGACGGTGCGCCGGTTCGCGCTCGACGGCGAGGAGATCACGCCGCCCGCCCACGATTGGTACATGACGGATGCGATCAGCGACAACGCCGTGCGCCAGTTGCAGGCGCATGCCGCGGGCAACCAGCCGTTCTTCCACTATGTGTCGTACACGGCGCCGCATTATCCGCTGATGGCGCTGTCCGCGGACATCGCCCGTTATCGGGGCCGATTCATGGACGGCTGGGATGCGATGCGCGACCGTCGCTTCCAGCGCTTGCGCGACTCCGGAATCATCGGCCCGGGCTGCAGGCTCACGCCCCGCGATCCAGCCGTGCGCCCCTGGGCGGACCTGGACGACCGGGAAAAGGAGGAGCAGGACCTGCGGATGGCGATCTATTGCGCGCAAATCGACTGCATGGATCGGGGCATCGGCCGTATCCTGACGACGCTCGACCAACTCGGCAAAACCGATGACACGCTGGTGTTGTTCCTCTCCGACAACGGCGGCAACGCCGAGGGGGGAGTGGCCGGGATCGACTACCGGCACAATGGTGTGCCGCCGGGCGGCGTCGACTCCTACATGAGTTACGGGCAATCGTGGGCCAACGCGAGCAACACGCCGTTTCGCCTCTACAAGCGCTGGGTGCACGAAGGCGGGATCGCCACGCCGCTGATCGCGCGCTGGCCGGGGAGGGTCGCGGCGAACGGCGCCGTCACGAATCAAGTCGGGCACATCGTCGATTTCATGGCAACGTGTTGCGATCTGGCGGGGACGCCCTACCCGGCGGAACATGCCGGCAATGCCATCAAGCCGCTGCGCGGGACCAGCCTCGTCCCGATCCTCGAAGGCGGCACGCGCCCGCCGCCGGCGGCGCTTTACTGGGAACATTTCAGCAACCGGGCGGTGCGCGCCGGACAGTGGAAGGCCGTGACGAACGACGACGGCGCCTGGGAACTCTACGACATGGAGGCCGATCGCTCGGAGATGAACGACCTGGCCGGACGCATGCCGGAGAAGCGCAGCGAATTGGTTGGCCGCTATGAAGTCTGGGCGAAGGAAGTCGGCGTCGACCCGAACTTGAAAATGGGCCACGACGGAGAAATGCCGGACGTGCCGGTCCCCTCGGCCCCCGCGAACTAAGCCGGAACGACCCTGTCCGGGTGGGGCCGCGTCGTCCTCAACGTGTTCCCGGATGAATGAATCTTCTCCAGGCGAAACAGATCGAGTCCCCGGAAGATGCGTTCCACGGCACTGATGCCGTGACCGATCACGCGCGCGAGGCGACTTATTCCGGGGACAGGTCGACGCTGCGCCCGGTGCGGGCGGACTCGCGCGCGGCGTCGAGGATTTCGGTCACGATCATGTTCGTCTCGATCGAGGACAGCGGATGCTCGGGGATCTCTCCGCGCACGACGGCTGCGAAATACGCAACCGGCTCGTTTAGGGGCGGCGTGAGCGGCTCGGGCTTCATCTCCCGTATCCTGCCGTCGGCCGTGGCCAGCCGCAGGGTGTTGCGATCCGCCACCTCGATCGCGCCGGTGACGCCGTAAATATCCATGTCCTTCCGGCCGATCGGCCAGTTCCAGGAGGCCTCGATGACAGCGTCCGCGTGGGGATAGCTCAGGAGGATCGTCGCGTCGTCGTCCACGCGCGGATAGACCGCCGGTTTGAACTGGTGTGTGACCGCGGTCACGCGCGTGGGGCGCTGTCCCTTCATCAACCACGTAACCAGATCCGCTCCGTAGCAGCCGAAATCGGTGAGCGCGCCGCCGCCATTGAGCTTGGGGTCTGTCAGCCAGACGAGGAATGACTCCGGGCAGCCGATCTCTCTCGGCCCTTGATGGCCGTCGCGGACGACGAACTTGCGCAGCTCGCCGATCTCGCCTCGCCGGCAGGCCAGGGTGTAGGCGAGCTCGTGCGAGGGATACCACGTGGTTTCATAATTCACGAGCACATGGATCGAGTGCGCCCGGGCGGCGGTCTGCATGGCGCGCGCCTGCTCCATCGACACCCCGAGCGGCTTTTCCATCATCACATGCACCCCGTGGGCAGCGCAGGTCGCGACAACTTCCGCGTGGGCAAACGTCGACGTGAACACCATCACGCCCTCTGGCCGCGCGGTGTTCAGCATCCGCTCCAGATCGGAGTACCGCAGCGCCGGCGGAATCTGGAAGCGCTTCGCGTACTGCTCTGCCAGCGCCGCCTTCGGCTCCACCACACCGACGAGTTTCACATCCGTGCGTCGCAGCAAGTCGGCCAGCGCCCCGTCCACGTGTCCGTGATCGAGACCCACGATCGCCACGCGAAAAGGTTCAGCCCCCGCGGCAAGCTCCAGGGCGACTGACAGCGTCAACGCGACGGCAATGGCGACAGGGTAAAAGCGCATGATTCGAAATTACGGCAGCCGCCGGCAAGCGCGATCCCGATCTGAAGGTCGCGCCGACAGCATCGTCGTCCCACGCGGGAGGCATGACGTCTTCACAGGCTTACGCCGCCTGCAATCCCGGCTTCGGCCGGATGCATGCTGAATGATCCCTCAGTCGTCGAACGTGGCGTAGTAGGCGTCGACAAATGCGTTGAGGAAATTCTCCGCGTTGTAGGGAAACCGCTGGGTGATCATGACGAGGACGGTGTTCTCTTTCGGGTCGATCCAGCAGATCGTGCTGGCGGCGCCGTCCCAGCCCCACATGCCCTCGGAGCCGAGCATGACGCTCCGGCCGAGGTCGGTGACCATCTGCACGGCGAGACCGTAGCCGCGGTCCTCGCGGTCGAACGGGTGCGGGTAGGCCAGGTGGGCAATGTGGTTCCGGCTCATCAGCTCGATGGTCTTGCGGCTCAGGATGCGGGCCCCGTCGAGTTCGCCGCCGTTGAGCAGCATCTGGGCGAAACGCGCGTAGTCGCCCGAGGTCGAGTAAAGGCCGCCCCCGCCACTCTGCACGCCGCTGCCATCGGGCTTGGGGTCCCTGGCGTTGAGCGGGCGTGTGGCGACGAGTTTGCCGGAGGAGTCGGTGTCATAGAGTTTCGCCAGGCGATCCATCTTCTCAGCCGGCACCCAGAAGCCGGTGTCGCGCATGCCGAGCGGCCTGAAGATATGTTCGTCGAGGTAGCGGTCGAAACGCTCGCCGGACGCCCGTTCGACGATGGCGCCGAGGAGATCGATGTTGATGCCGTAGCGCCAGCGCTCGCCGGGATTCTCGAGGACCGGTAGCGCCGCGACACGCTGGATGAAGCCGTCCATGTTTGCGGCCTCCCAGACGTGGGCGCGGCGGAAAAGCTCGATGGCGACGTCGTTGCCCGCGGAGTAGTCCGCGTCGTAGTAGTAGCCGGAGGTCTGGTTGAGGAGATTGAGAACCGTGATCTTGCGCTTCGCCGGCTCGAGCTTCGGCGCATCAGCCGTGCCGCCGACGAGCACCTGGCGGTCCTTCAATTCGGGCAGGTATTTCTCGATCGGGTCGCTGAGCTTGAGTTTGTCCTGCTCCAACAGCGTGAGGATCGCGACGGCGGTGATGACCTTGGAGTTCGAGTACATGCGGACGATCGTGTCCTTCTCCATCGGCTTCTTCCCCTCGACGTCGCGCCAGCCGTGCGCGTGCCAGTCGACGATCCTGCCGTTGCGCGCGAAGAAGGAGACGTAGCCGGCGTATTGGCCGTCGTCGACGTAGCGGTCGAGGGCGTGGTGGGCGACCGCGAGGCGGGCGGCGGAAATGCCCTCGTGGGCGGGTGCGTCGACCGGCAGCGGCCAGTCGGTGTTGGCCGCGCGGAGCGGTAGCGCGAGCGTGGGAGCGAGCAGGAGGGCGGCGAGGGATGGGGGCAGTTTCATGGGGATAACGAGGCGGGCAGTGTATGCGGGAAAGCGGACGAAATGCGAGGCCGACGACCGATCGCAACATCAACTTTGTCATCGCACGCCTCCCAGCCCGCCGGGAGGCGTGGCGCCACGGGCGAGCGCGCGACGGTGAGATTCGTGACTTGGATGTCGTGGAAATCCGGATTTCGGCTCGGAACGCTAATCTGCGCTGATCTTGGCTGATTGAGATTAGCGCAAGATCAGCGCAGATTAGCGTTCCCTTTTTCGGCTGAGAATTGCCGTTGCAGAAATCTTGAACGGCAAGCACCACGTTTCGGGTTTCAAGGACTCAAGAGCGCGTCATGCACTTTGAATACACAGCCCTGGCGGGCGGTCCCACTCTGAAGAGGGGAGCTGGTCAGTTCTCTCCTTGAGGTCGGATGCCGCGCCACGTCGCGCGTCGCGGCCACGGCACGACGTGCTGCACGCAGGCCTGAGGGAACCGCGCGCAAGCGTGGGGAGAGGTGTTTCATTCGCCAGAGTGCCTGACACGCTCCAGAGGGTCCCCTGTTTCATCTTCAACATGAGTGCCGTTCCCGCGAACGGTATCGGCACCATCGGCGCGATTGGTATCAGGCGAGAGCAGCGCCATCGCGATGCTGCCGGCGGAAGGCGGTCGGATTCATTCCCGTGCAGCGCCGGAAAGCCGCGTTGAAGTACCCAGCCAGCCGAATCCGCTCGCGAAGCAGATTTCGGTCACGGACAGGTTCGTCGAGCTGAGGAGGCGCTTCGCCCGGTTGATCCGCTGTCGCTGGATGTAGGCGCTCACGCTGGTGCCGAACGCCCGCTTGAACTGGTCGCAAAATTGAGAGCGCGACAGGCCCGCCATCGGGTAGAGTTTTGCGACCGTCAACTCTTCGGAGAGATGCGCGTTGATGTGCTGCAAGACGCGGGTGAAGCGCACGATCGGCTCCGGATCACGCCGCCGCCCGGCCGCGTCCGCGAACCGATCGGTTCCCTGCAGCCGTTGCTCATGGTGCTGCGCGATCAAAGCGACCAGGTGCCCCAGAATGCCCCGACACACCCCGGTCCAATGCGGCGCGGCCGACGTGTAGGCATTGAACAACTCCTCCAGCAGCGCCGCAAATTGCGGCACCCCGCGCAACCGGTTCGAGTCGTTCACTCCGGCCATGATGAAGGGCACATGCCACGTCCCCACGCCGTATTCCGGCCCCAGCACATCCGCCGCGAGATAGGTGACAAACGCCCCGCGGTTGTCCTTCCGGTCGAGGATCGGCTGGTGCAGGTCGTTCGAATTCACGATAAAAACATCGCCCGGCTCGATGCGGTATTCGCGGTCCTCGATGAGGTAGTAGCCGGTGTCTTCGGGACAGTACGCGATCTCGAACTCCGGATGTGTGTGCAAATAGGAGTATTCCCGGCTTAATCGTGGAAACCGTTTCACGTGCAACCCCAACGCCGGATCGCGGCGCGGGATTTCCACTCTGAAATGTGTAGGCGGGGAACCCATGGTCGAAAGGAGGACGAGAACCGAAAATCGTCCCGGAATCGGGGCTCGTGGCAACCCCACAAAGCCATTGACCGGATAATACTATAAATCTTTCGGAGAATACTGAAGGTGGAAAACCGCGGACTCAGGTAACCTGCTGAGCATCGACGAGTATTCCGTGAGATGACCGCTTTCCCACCCCTTCCCACCCTCCGCGCCGGCCTCCGCTTGATTGCTCTCCTGGCGTTCTCCGTCGCGCTTCCCGGCCACGGTCAATCCCCACCGCCGTCCGCGAAACTCAAGGACCAGATGCGTCCGCTCTGGACCCGGAGCAACCCCCGCTTCATCCGCGGACCATGGCGGATCACGGCGGAGATTCCGCTGACGGATTCGACGAACGCTCTCGCATACGATCCGTTCGCCGCCCACGGCGGCGAGTCCGCGCTGAACCCCGTTGGTCCGACGACGTCGACCCTCGACGACGGCACGATCGTCCCCTGGCGCAACGTGACCTCCTGGGGCGATCTCATCGACCTGTCCGACGGAGCCGGCGTGAAAAGCAAGGTCGTCGCCTACGCCGCGACCACCATCAAACGCGAGACCGCGGGTCCGGCGCTCCTTTGTCTGGGCAGCGACGATGGCATGCGCGCATGGGTCAACGGGAAGCTCGTCGCCGATCATCCCGGACCGCGCCCACTCACGTTCGACGAAGACCGCGTCGAGGTGAACCTGCAGGCCGGCGACAATTTGCTGCTCGTCAAAGTCGTCCAGCACACCGGCCCCTGGTTCTTCGTCGCCCGCGTGCTCGCGTCGGGCGCCATCCCGCCGCGCATGCAGGAGATCGCGCCCTCGTTCACCGTCGAGGACGGCACCCTCGTCATCCATTCCGATCTCAACAGCGACCATGCGGCCGAAACGCCCGTGACAGTCGAACTCGTCGCCGCCGGCGGCAAAATCCTGGCCGAACAAACGGTCCGGCGCGGCGCGGACGTTCACTTCGATTCCGCCAAGTGGCCGGATGGCGCCTACGAAATTCGCGCGTCCACCCGCCAACCCGACGGGCGGCGCACCGCCACCCATCTCGCCTGGTACAAGGGCGACGCCATCGCCGCCGCCCGTGATCTCGTCGCCGCGGCCGCGCAGGCCGATGTCAGCACGCCCGCTGGACAGACGATCAAAATGCTGGGCGACCTCGTGCTGGACCGGCTCGGCCCCGCCGGCCTCGCGGTCACCGGCAATCCGTGGTGGGATATCCATGCGCCGCTCATGGAATACGCCGAGCTGCAGCTCGAAGCCGCCGGCGCCACAGGACGCCCGCGCGCGCGCCGACGGATTTTACCGGCTCGCCTGGCGCGACGAGGTCGACGGTTCGCCGCAGTTTGCCCGCGCGTATCTGCCGATTGGTTATGATCCGGCGAAGCAGACTCCCCTCGTGGTGCGACTCCACGGTTTCAATCCCGCCAATCCCGCCTACATCCGCTGGTGGAACGTCGACTTCCGACACAGCCTGGCCGACGTCGAATACGGCGACGGCGAAGGTGTCATCTATCTGGAACCACACGGGCGCGGCAACACGAACTACCTTGGCCTCGGCGATGCCGACGTGCTGCGGGCCATCGCCGAGGCCCGGGCTCACCTCAACGTCGATGCGGACCGCATCTACCTTTGCGGCGACTCGATGGGCGGCTGGGGCACGTGGAACGTCGGCACGCGGCATCCCGATTTGTTCGCGGCGCTGGCCCCCATCTACGGCGGTTCCGACTATCATTCCTATTTGCGCGAGGAGGAACTCGCCGATGCTCACACCGTTCAATCGCTACCTCTTCGAGCGCGACAGCACGCAGGCATTCGCGGACGCGCCTGGTCAACCTGCCCGTGATGGTGCTGCACGGTGATGCGGACCAGGCGGTCAATGTCGAGTGGTCGCACTACAACGTCCGGATGCTTGAGCGCTGGGGCTATGACATCCGCTACGTCGAACTGCCCGGCTACGGCCACGAGGACCTGAACAGCTTTCCCTCTGATCATTCGACTGGTTTCTGCAACACCGCCGCGAACGCGACCCGCGGCACGTGCGGCTCCGTTCGGCGGAACTGCAGCAACGCCTCGAGCTATTGGGTCGACGGTGGAGGCGGCGGAAACGACCCGGCTGACTTCATGATCGTCGATGCCGAGCATCGTCGCGCCCAAACGATCCGGCTGGACACGCAAAACATCCTGGCGCTGACGCTCTCTCCCGGGCCCGGTTTGGTCGCGCCGGGAACCGCCTCGATGTGCGTTTGGAACGGACAGCGATCACGCTGCGCCCGTTCGGAACGGCAAGATCGCGCTCCGCGTCGCGCGGTTTTCAGGCCGCGAGCCCGGGAAAGACCGCCGCGTCTTCCCGGCGGCATCGGCGACATTTATCGTTTCCCCTTCACGATCGTCGTCGGCACGTCGTCGGCCGACCCGGCAATGAACGAGATCTGCGCGCAGAAAGCGGAATCACTGGTCAAGGAGTGGCGCGAACTGGCAAAAAGTCACGCCGCGGATTTACAAGGACGTCGATCTTCCGGAGCCGAGTCGCCCGCGAAATACTCGCTGATCCTCATCGGGGGGCCGGAAGCCAATCTCGTCGCCCGCCGGATGGCCGGCCAACTGGCGGTGACGCTCAGTGGAAATCAGATCACGGTGCGACGGTCGCAGGTTCGCCGTGACGGATGGCCGCGTCAGGCGATGCGACCCAACCCCCTGAACCCGGCGCAATATCTGTTGCTGGTCGCCGCGCGACTTCCCCGACCGGGATGCTGTTCTGGCCGCCAACCGACATCCGTAACGCGCCGTATGATTTTGCGGTCGAGGATGGCCACGTCCCGGCTTTCGGCCAAAAAGCGGACCGCACGATCTGTGGCTCGCGAGCGGTTGGTTCGACCATGACTGGACGCTGAATCCGTTGTTCTCGTGCCAGGCAATCCGGACGCCCGCGCCAATGCCCTCTTGCTCCAAAGCCGGCTGGCTGACGATCTGCTCGACAGCTATGCCGGAGGTTACGAGTTGGCCCCGGGCGTGGTGTTCCAGGTTCGACGCGACGGCCATCGCCTCACCGGGCGGGTCGGGAGCGAGTCCCGGCGGTCGAACTGCTTCCCGCCGGCGCGGACACGTTCTACATCGCTCGGCGATTCGACGGTCGTCGCATTTCGCCAAGGGACACGGATGGCAAGGTCGCATCGTTCACTTCGCCGGACCAACGCGGAATTCCACGGAAAGCGGAAGAGCGTTTTCCGCGTACGGCTTCCGCCGCCTCCGCCGCGTCCACCGACGCGGCCAGCCACGCTTGACCCCGCCGATCGAACCGATCCCATCACCAACCATAACTGCCCAGGCTCCTCCTGTCGTTAGCGCACTTCTGCTCGGAGCTGCCGTCCTGCCCGCCCTCAGCCACGCCCAATCCTCGCCCCTCACCGTGGCCATGGCCGCGGACAACTGGGATGCGCCACCGCAAAAGGCCGAATTCATCACCTACGAAAACTTCGCCGCCTTGCGGACCCGGCCGGGATCCGGCGTGGTCACATTGAAAACCGTCGACTTCACCGACGGCACCATCGAGTTCGACATTCAGCCGATCGACCCGCGCTTCGCCACGTTCTACTTTCGCTGGCAAAGCGCCGAGGAAAACGAGTGCTTCTATTTCCGCACCGCGCGCGCCGGCGATCCCTCGGCTGGCGATGCCGTGCAGTATTCTCCCACGCTCGGCGGGATTAATTTGTGGGACCTGCTCGGCCACTATCAGGGCGGCGCGTCGTTTCAGAAGCAGTCCTGGAACCACGTGAAGATGGTGGTCTCGGGAGCGCAGATGCGCGTCTACGTCAACCGCGACACCCGCCCCACGCTGTCCATCCCGCGGCTCGAAGGCAACGTGACCCACGGCCGCTTCGGCTTCGAAGGCGAAGTGATCGTGGCCAACCTCGTCATCACGCCCAACGCCACCGCCGGCGTGCCCGCGGCGCCCGGGGTCGACCTTACCGACCACGACCCGCTCTACCTGCGCCGCTGGCAACGCAGCGAACCCAAGGTCATCCCGCCGAACATCGATTTCAGTCGCGACCTGCTGCCGAACCCGCAGACGACGTGGACCCCCATTTCCGCCGAACGCCGCGGTCTCATCAACATCACCCGACTCTACGGCAAAACCGACACGCGGCGCATCATCTGGTTGAAGACGAAACTGCAGGCTGCCACCGCCGAAACCCGCAAGCTCTCCTTGGGCTTCAGTGACGAGGTCTGGGTCTTCATCAACGGCCAGCTGCTCTACGTCGACAAAAACACCTACCTGCAGCCGATCCGCAAGGAACCCGAGGGCCGCTGCTCCATCGACAACGCGAGTTTCAACCTGCCCCTGAACGCCGGCGACAACGATCTCATGGTCGGCGTGGCGAACGACTTTTACGGCTGGGGCATCGTGGCCCGCATCGACCGTTTGACGGACGTCAAACTTGAACAGCCTTGAACCCGGGTGAAGCCGCCGGAGCTTCTGCCCACCGGAATCTCCAAACAGAATGGCCGGTCAACCGATCTCCGCATGCCTGCATCGACGGCTTCGGTCCCACCAGGTATCCCGGCGTTTGGTTCAACCGACTCCCGGACAATTCAAACTTCCAACAATCCATGACCATTATGAAATATTTCCGGAAACGAGTCTGGTGCATCCCAGCCAGCCTTCTGGTCTTTTTCCCATCCGTCGTCGCGCGGGCTGATGCACTGGATGACTACATTCAACAGGAAATGCATCATCGACGCATTCCCGGGCTGGCCGTTGCCCTGGTTCATCGTAACGGCGAGGTCGACACCCGCGCCTACGGCCAGGCGAACATCGAATCAGGTTCCCCGGTCACCTCCTCGTCCGTTTTCGAAATCGGCTCGCTCACCAAGCAGTTCACCGCCGCGGCGGTTCTCATGCTGGTGGAAGAGGGTCGCCTGTCGCTCGAAGACAAGACTTCCGCTCATCTGACCGGAATACCTGCCGGCTGGCAGGCGGTGACGATCCGGCAGTTGCTCAACCATACTTCGGGGATCAAGGACTTTTTGGATCAACCCGGTTTCAACGCCATGCGGCGCTCGGATCACACGCCCAACGATCTGCTGGCGCTCGTAACCGGCGAGCCACTGGATTTTCCACCCGGCGCGAAGTTCGAATATAGCAACAGCAACTATCTGCTGCTGGGCATGCTGATCGAACACTTGAGCGGCCAGCCTTACGGTCAGTTCCTCCACGACCGAATCTTCGCTCCGCTCGGGATGCATCACACACGGACGAATAAATCCGCGGAAATCATCGTCGGGCGCGTCCGCGGTTACACGCGAGTGCCAGGCCAGACCCAAAACGCCGTCTTTTTCAGTCCGACCAACGCCTTCGGCGCCGGCAACCTCATCTCCAACATCACGGATCTGGCGAGATGGGACGCCGCGCTCTACGAGGGAAAACTGCTGACCCCCGAAAGCTACCGCGAGCTCTGGACCCCCTCGTCGGCCAGCCAGGCGGACGGTGATCCCTACGGCTTCGGTTGGGACATCAAAACCGAGAACGAGCATCGATTGTTCGCTCACGCCGGCAATATCACCGGCTTTTCCAGTGCTATTCTGCACTATCCTGATGATCATTTCACCCTCATCGTCCTGACCAATCTCGGCTTCTTCAACGCCGAGAGACTCGCCTTGAGCATCGCGCGCGAAGTCGAGCCGACTCTCGTCCATCCCCTACCGGTCGCCGTCGAGGATCCCGATCCGAAAACCACCGCCCGGCTCCGGCACCTGTTTCTCGGCATGATGAGCGGCGAGATGCGTTCGGCTGATTTCAGTGACAAGCTGGACCGCGAACTCGGTCCGCAGATCCGTCAGGGTCAGGCGGAATCCCGTTTGCAGGCGGCTGAAAACGGCCGGTTGGAGAGCTTCGAGTTACTCGAACGGGAAGAGTCGGAGCAAGGTCTGAGCCTGGTCTATCGCGCCGCCTTCGAATACCGTACGCGGGTCAAGGTCTTCATCTCACTCGACCACTCCGGCAGGATAACGAAGTGGGGTGTCCGTTTTTCGGAATGACACCGTGGGTACTTTGATATTCACGGACGACGACGTGAATGTGCTCGCGCGTGACCTTGCCTTTCTCGTTGATCATCGTCGTGCCGACGGGCCGCTGGTGGTCGAACTCGATCAGGATCACGGGCGAGTGGATGCGGTAGTAGAACACCGCGGCGTCGGACGTTTCCCCACCCAGGCGAACCACGTTTCGTCGAGATGCGCCGACACTTCCTCCATCCGCACGCGGGCCTGCCCCTCGCCCTGGTTGTTCACGAAGAGCCCGATGAGATCCAGCAACTGCTGCTTCTGCTCCGCGGAGAGCGTGGCGACGGACACGCCGGCATGGTCGATAACAGCGTTGTCCCGGTCCGCCTCAGCCTGGATGTTGTTACCCGTCTTGTGCGGGTCGAGCAAGGCGGCCTTCTGCTGCGCGGCATCGAGCGAGCGCATGAGTGCGAGGCCGCGGTTCTGTTCGTCCTGAAGAATGACGTTGCCCGCGTATTTGCCGGTGGTCGTGTGCACGGGCTCGCCGCCCCAGAACGCCGGAGTCATCGTGACCTGGTCGCCGAGCACGAATGTGTTGAGGACAAGATGGTGGCCGTCGATCTGCCAGCCCCACGGTTCCGTGGCCGAGGGCGCGCCCATGACGGTGAAGAAGTAGAGGTCCTCTCCCTCAATCCTGCTCTTCGCCGGAGCCCGTGAGCCCGGCGAGGACGGTGACAATTTCCTGCCTCGTGCCATGTCAGCCGGATGCCGATTTAATGAGTTCGAGTTGAGCGCTTGCGGTGCGCCCCTTGTAGATTCTCCCGACAGGGAAAACGATCAAGGCCGAGTCATTCGTAATGGTCACCGCACGGATCCATATCGTCACCGAGCCGCAGACCGCGGTGACCGGCACCCCGGGGAAGTATCAGACGTTCGGGTGCGCCCCCTTTTCAGCGCCGTCGCCTCGGCTGCATTGCCGGGCTCAGCGAACCGCCTCGAGCACAGCCTTGGGATGTTTCGCCGCGACGCGGAGGAGCACGCGGGCGGCGCCCGTGGGTTGCCGCCGACCCTGCTCCCAGTTGCGCAGCGTTGCCGGGCTGATCCCAAACGCAGAAGAGAAAGCCTTCTGGCTGAGACGAAGCTTGGCTCGAATCGCAGCCACGGACTCCGGGTCGATCCGATCGACGCGCGCCACGGCCTTTTTGTTTCCGCGGAGATAGGCACCCGCTTCGCGGATTCCTTGCAGCAGGTTCTGGAATTCGGCTTCTTCCATGGGAACTCGGCTTTGATGAGGGTGGCGAGGAGTTGAAGTTGGCGGCGCTCGAGATTCTCCTGCTTGTTCTTGGCGTAGGTCGTGATGAGGAACCATCTCTCGCTATTCACCAAAGTGAATAGCTGGCGAGGCGCACCGTGGTCCAGTAGGTCCACGGTGGGACCAGCGCAACTTGCGAAGCCCGCGCCCGGATGGAATCAGATCGCCCGCGTCGGGATGAACCGTCAGCAGCAGTTCGATTTCGAAAATGTCAGCCTCCGAAAGCAGGCCGGCGGCGGTTTTCTCGAACGTGGCGAAGCGAACAAACTCCACCGCCCCATGGTGCGCCAATGGCGTAGCGTGTCAAGGACGCGGCACGCCATGCGTCTTCGTGGCCATCTGCCGGAAATCGTCACGCTCGTGACCGCGACTGACGTCCTGGCAGCACCTTCATGGCCTTCTCCCGTTTCCAGGTTTCGCGCAAAGTGCGATCGGCAAACTGTTCCGCCGTGATCGGCACGGCCGGACGATAACCTGCGGCCGCGAGGGCTTGAAATGCTCGCACGATTATCTCCCGCTCCAGGCGAATCAGCCAGGTCGACATCCTGGGTGACACGACCGTAACCTTGGTGAATGACGGCAATGCCGCCCACGACGAGAAATGGAACGTCCACAGCGCGCAGGCAATCGTGTCGAAGCTGGCTTTCTTCACCGTCCCGAAAGCTGAACGGGTGATCCGGCAGTGTCAGTGCGAAAGCAGGAGCGGGATCCCACGGGCGGCCGAACACACGGCACGCCTCGACAATTGACAAGATTCGCTGCAGTCAGCGCGAAAAGAAACATTTGTCACATGTCGAGGGCCCTCGACACGTGACGTCTCAGCGCGGCGCAGGTCCTCCGGCGACGGAGGTCAGCGCGCCGGTTGAAAGAGCTCGATCAGGTTTCCCGACGGATCGACCACCCAGATGTGCGAGCCGCCCGGGCCGCTCACGATGTCGTCGCGGCGGAATCGCACCCCTTCCTCGCGCAGTCGCTTCGCCTCGGCGGCAACGTCGGCCACCTCAAGGTGGATCCGATTCCAACCGCCGGGAACCGGCTTGGTGCCGTCAGGAAGCGCCTGGCGACCCGAACTCTTTTCCCCGCTCAACAGCAGGCGCAGGTTGCCCCGGGTCACGGAGGCAAACGCCGGCGCGGCGTTGTGGTCCAGCGTGAATCCGAGATGCTTCGTGTAGAAGGCAATCGCCGCGTCGACGTCGTCAATCATGTACCGAACACTGACGGTGGATGCAGTCGTGGAGGTCATGGGATTTTTCCTCGAGTTTTCGTTGGTGTGTGGTGACGCGGCCGCAAACGTCGTGCAATCGACAAGAGCGAATTCCAGGGCCGTCGTTTTCCTGCCTGCAGTCTCGCACGGACCCCCGCTTCCGTATTGGACAAAATTGACCGCCTACGCCACGGGCACGTGATTCTCCATGACGCGCGGGCTGCGCCGACGCACATATTCCGTCGGGCTGTAGCCGGAGAATTCGCGAAAGTCGCGGATCAGGTGCGCCTGGTCGTAGTAGCCGGACTCGATGGCGAGTGGCCCCCAAGGCGGCTCGCCCACCAGGCCCGCGAACGCAAGCGCCTGCTGGAAACGGCGGATGCGGCAGAACAGTTTCGGCGGCACACCGACTTCCCGCGAAAACAACTGGATGAACCGCCGCTGACTGAGCCCGGCCTCCCTCGCGACTTCGCGCACGGCACGAGCGTGGTCCAGGTCCCGGAAGGCGTGCAACGCGAACCGCACGGCCGGATGTCCACCGAGACCCCGGAAGCCATGCGCCACGAGCGCACTCTCGAGGATTTGAAAGCGTTCCGTCGGTGTCGCGGCCTCGCACAGGCGCCCGCGAAGTTCGGTGGCAGCCCGCCCCCAAAGCGTCTCGAGGTCGACGTGCGTGTCGCGCAGCGCGGTCGCGGATACGCCAAGAAAAGGGGCGGCGCCCCCGGGTTTGAAATGAACGCCGACAATCAAGCCGTGCTCGCGCGTATCGATGACGAACGGCCCTCCGTAGGCGCCAGAAGCAACCGCCCCGGAATACCGCCGGCACGGGTCCGGTTGCCGCGGATCGTAGATGCGCACCTCGTCCTCGCAAAGATTGAATACGAATTCAATCGTCCCGCTCGGCACGATCTGCTCCCGGTCGTGAGCCGGCGCATCGCTCAGCTGCCAGATGCGCTCGACGAATTCGCCCAGCGGGGGTCCGGGTGTCACAAACTGGAAGTTCACGAAATCAGTTCCGACACGCGAACCGCGGTTCGGTTCGCGCGCCAGGCATGGCCGCGGGTCTCAAACTTGCGGCGGGGTCCGGAAGGCCGATCCCGGAGTCACCTTCGACCATGGCGATTCGTTCCCGAAGGCTGTCGGCGATTGGATCGTTGTGTGAGCGAGACGGAAGAACGCGTCGATGCTTTGCCTTTGCGATGATCGATTGGCAATGAATCCTGCGGCTCGTTGCGCGTCAGCCGGCGCCCCGCCGTAGCGGGCCGGCAGCGGTTCAGGTTTTGCCGTGGGTGGTCGCGTAACCGGTGAGGGTCGACGCTCCGAGTCGGTCCAACCCGAATGCCTGATATCTGCTCGTTCGGGCACACTCGAGCGATGCTGGTTTCGGGTACTTGTCGTTGGTCACACCCGCCGCGCTCATCGCGCTGGACGATCCCCGGATCACAGCTCCTCCCGGTGCCTCTCGGCTTCAATCTGATATCGAGAACTTCGCAAACCGGTCTTCGGGGTTGATCGTGCAGCGGACGAACAAGGGCACGTGCAGCAACGCGCAAACGAAGAAACAAGAGGGCCGGTCACCAGCGAGAGCTTCCGACGGTGGCTCCCCGGGACCGGCCTGCTGGGAACGATCGGCGGTCAGGAGGCTTCGTCGTAGAGGCTGTCCGAAAGGATGGTGCGCAATTTCGCCAGGCCCTTCAGCCAGGCCGCGTATTCGGCACTTGTTGACACCATCTGGTAGTCCTTGGCGTCCACCACTGTAACCCATCACCCCGGTCTGGCTGTTGCCCATCACGCCGGCTCACCCCGCTCGGATCCCTTTCGGATCGCCTCCTTTCGGATCGCCTTCCCGATCGAGCAAGGAAAGAAAATAGCATGCCCCATTCGGATTATCCCCACGGCACCAGGCTCACCCGGCGCCAGGCGCTGCTTCTCACCGCCACGGCAGGTTTCGGCGCGGCCTTCACCGGCTCCCTCCGCGCCGCGGACAGCGACCGCCCTGCCGCCGGCCGTCCTGGCGGAAGCTGCTCCACGCCGCGGTCGGCGGTCGCGAGCACGAAGTATGGCAAGGTGCGCGGCTATGTTGAGGATGGCGTCCTCACATTCAAAGGCGTTCCCTTCGGGGCGGACACGGGCGGCGAGAACCGCTGGCTGCCCGCGAAACCGCCCGCGCCGTGGGAGGGCGAACTGCCGGCGCTGACCTACGGCGGCAACTGCCCGCAACGCCTGCACGATTGGTCGAGCGAACAGACGTTTCTCCAACAGTGGACCGATGGCTGGCAGAGCGAAGACATGCTCAAGGTCAACATCTGGACCTCCGGCCTGACGGGCAAACGTCCCGTGATGGTCTACATCCACGGCGGCGGCTTCTCGTTTGGCTCGGCCTATGAGCTCGCGTCCCAGGATGGAGCGCAAATGGCCCGGCATCACGACGTGGTGTCCGTCACGGTCAATCACCGCCTCAACGGTCTCGGCTTTCTGGATGTATCCTCGATCGGCGGACCGGCCTATGCCGACTCCGCGAATGTCGGCATGACGGATCTGGTGGCCGCGCTGCACTGGGTCCGGGAGAACATCGCCAACTTTGGGGGCGATCCCGATTGCGTCATGATCTACGGCCAGTCGGGCGGCGGTTCGAAGGTGACCACCCTGCTCGGCATGCCCTCCGCATCCGGCTTGATCCATCGCGCCTCGGCGCAGTCGGGCGGAGGCGGCAATCCCCCGGACAGCGATCAATCCGGCGAGTTTGCCAAACAGGTGCTCGCGGAACTCGGCGTTAGGGATATCGCCGCGCTGCAAAAGCTGGAGTGGGCCAAGCTGAACGAAGTCGGCAACGCGGTCTTGACGCGGATGAATCCGCCGCGGGGTCCCGGTGGGCCCACGCCGACCCCCGGGCACCGCGAAACCGCGCGTGGGTTGGGGACCGACCGTCGATGGCCGGATCATCACGATGCGCTCGTTCTACGATGCGGCGCCCGAGATCTCGAAGGACGTGCCGCTGTTGGTGGGTTCGGTAAGCGAGGAGGGAAACCGCATGCGCTCCCGACCCACGGAAGAGGAGTGGCTGGCCACGTTGACGCAGAACTACGGCGAGTCCAAGGCCCGGGCGCTCGCGGCGGCGTTGAAGAAGGCGCACCCGCAAAAGAGCATCCGCACGTTGTCCTACATGTGCGGCGGCAGCGGGCTGAATTCCTTGAGCATGCGCAACAACGTCACCCGCATGGCCACGCTCAAGCACGCGCAGCAAGCGGCGCCCGTGTTCGCCTGGTACTTCACCTGGCCATCGCCCATGCTCGAAGACGCGGGGGCGTGGCACACCGCCGAACTCGCCTTCTGCTTCGACAACACCAAGCGCGCGGAACAAGGCACGGGCAACACGCCGGAGGCGCAGAAACTCGCGAAACAGATGGCCGGCGCCTGGGCCGCTTTCGCCCGCACCGGCAACCCGAGCCAGCCCGGTTTGCCGTGGGCGCCGTTCGAACCGGAGCGCTGTCCCACCATGGTGTTCGACAACGCCTGCGGCATGCAGGACGACCCCGAAAGCGAAGCGCGCAAGATTTTCGCGAGCTGATCCTCCGGTAAGCGGCGGGCGCACCGGAAAGCCCATCTGTCCGGATCGCACGGGGCTCTGCCAGAGTATATCCGCAAACAAGAAGGTGGACCCGGCACCGTCCCCTGACCGCATATCTGGCGGGCAATGCCTGCCTCTGGTGTTTACCGCTTGATGACTGTTCCTTCGCGAGGAATCGCCCCAATTGGCGGGCCCATCTCTATGCGGAAAATCGAGCTCAGCGGTGCTCTGTTCGCGGTATCGGTAGCGGGGCTCGGCGGACTCAGCTTCGTCTACGGCAATTTCGCACCGTTGCTCGATCCGTTTCCCTGGCCGAAAGCCTGGACGTACGGCCTTGGGGCACTCCTCCTGGCAGCGTGTGGCGGCCTGTTTCTGACGCGCACCGTGACCGCGAGCGCCACCATCATCGCCGCGTACTCCATTGCCTGGGCGATGGTGTGCGTCCGGCCCATCTCGCATGCCCCGCTGAGCGTCGGCTCTTGGTACGGGTTCAGCGAAGCGATGAGCTTGCTGGTGGGCGTGTGGATGCTGTACGCGCTGCACTGGCGCCTCGATCACGCGGCCGGCACCACGGCGCTGCTCACGAGCGATCGCGCTCTGCGCGTGGGTCGGATTCTTTTCGGTGCGTCGTGCCTGGTGTACGGCATCGCACACTTCGCGTATCCGGCTTACTCGCTGCCCTTCGTGCCGACGTGGCTCCCAGCGCGGATGCTGCTGTTGTACCTGACGGGGGCCTGCCACATCGCCGCTGGGGTTGCCTTGATCCTTGGCGTCCTGCCCTGGCTGGCGGTAACGCTCGAGGCGATCATGATCATCCTCTTTGGTGTCCTGGTATGGCTACCGAGCCTCTTTGCCCACCCCGTGCCGAAGTGGGCCGGTTCGCCGCAGAATCAATGGTCGGAGACCCTGCTGACCTTCGTGTTGGCCGCCGTCGCCTTGCTCGTCGCTGACTCGCTGTGCGCCACACCCGGCCGGTGGCGCGGCCCTGGAAAATGTCAGCGTGTCGGGCTTGCCCCCTGTCAGACCGATGCGCTGCCGATTGCCCGCAAGCTCGAGTTGCTCGAGCACATGTCCGAAACCACGGCGCTTTTCTCCCCCACCGCTCCGGCCGACGCAAAATCCGCGGTGCGCAAAGATCCTCTTGTCGACTAGACTCGCGCCCGCCGCCCGCCTGTCCGCTCAGCCTACATGAGCGGCAGCGGAATCGCCCCGTCTGCGAGAATCCGGAGCACGAAGTGGCCGAACCCCGCAGCGCCATAGCCGAAGTCCGCTGAGTACAGACCCGGCACATCGGTCGGCCAGGCGTCGCCCTCGGGAGTCGACTCGCGATACGCGAGGCCCAGCCGCGCAAACTCGATCGCCCGTTCGCGCCAGCGCGGGTCACCGGTGGCCCGGTACGTCTCGAGCAGCAGCTCGCCACCGCCGGCCAATCCCGTGCCCTGCGTGTAGTTGTGCCGAAAATCCCCGTAGGGGTAGGTCGCCTCGGCCGCCTGCACGGCGACGTCGAGAAACGATTGCTCGCCGAAGACCCGGTGCGCGGTCAGGAGCGTCAAACCGATGCCGGCGGCACCGTGACTCCACTGGCAGCGCGGAAGCTCCTCCTGCCCGAGCCTCACCGGCCAGTTCAACCCGTCGTGGATCGGCCGGGCATGACGGAATGCGGTCGCGAACAACTCGCGGGCGAGTCCGGCCCAACGATCGTCCGGCGTCGCCTCCGCCAGCAGCGCGAGAAAATGCGCGATGCCGGTGATGCCGTGCGCGGCGCCGAGATAGGCCTCCGGCGGAAAACCCAATTCGCCGCTGGGATTGATACAACAGTGCGTGCCCGGCTCATCGCGTGTCATCTGGGCGGCCAGCCACTCGGCGCATCGTTCCGCCCCGCGCAGATGGGCCTCGTCGCGGGAACGCGCGAAGAGCTTCAGCAGGTAGAGCCCGTTGGACGCCGCGCCACCCAACAGATCGGTCACCGGACCGGGTGGTTCGCGCAGGATCGTCGCGGCATTCGCGAGTGAAAACGCGGGCAACGCGGCATCCTCCCGCGCGCTCGCGAGGTGCAATGCCGCGAGCGCAGCACCGGTCTTGCCCAGGTGGAGACCGCGCTCGTAGCACGTGCCGTCAAACGCCGCGCACCAGTCGATCGCCTCCTGCGCAAGGGCGAGCGCCGCGGGTGCGTGAAAACGCCGGTGGTAATCGACGAGAAAAAAACTGATCCCGCCCACGCCATTGAAGACCGACGGATCCCGCTGCGGTTTGTTTTCGTAGTCGATCGTGACCCAGCACCGTCCCGCCTTCGCCGGCTCCGCGGTCCGGGCAATGAACGCGTAGATCGAGTGGACTGCGGCTTCCAGCGAAGCGATATCCGCATTGGACGATGGGGTGGACACGGAGCCGAGTTTGACGTCGACACCGACGTGCAGCGCAAGGTCGTCCCATCGCACCATCCCCGCCAAAGTTCGCGAGCGCGGAAGCCGGAGCGGCTTCCGCCTGGGGCGCGTTACCCGCCATCGTGGGGCATCAAGTACATGTCAGACATTTGGGCGCGCACCCTTCTCTTGTCGCGTCGCGCACGACCCCTTCCCATGGCGAGCGTTTGCATCAGCAGGCCCGATACCCGCTGGCGGTTGCGGCGGAGGGACCCTGCCGGCGCGGAGCGGTCGGAGGACGTCGAGTGGTCGGAGGACGTCAGATCTCGACTCTTGACACGACCTCCGAAGAGAAGGCGATCACCGATTCCGCGTCGCAGGCGGCCGCCTGACGCAGGAACTATTTTTTGGCCTGATTATTTGGGAAGTGTACACCAGTTCCAAAGAAACACTCATCCGAAACTATTTTACCATCCTTGAATCTAAAACGCTCAGTGTTCCGAAATAATCTGCCGTCGTTAGTCCAACCATTGTAGGTTACAAAGGCATCATCTCCAGCAACAATAACCTTTTCCAGATCAAACTTCCTGGTGTTGCTGGAATTTGGCCAACACCTTTCCTTGTATGTCTTCAAATTAATATGATCTTCGCCTGCCGGGCTGGTGAAAGTAAAGCCGTCAGCGAAAATCAGCTCCAACATGTGCCAGTCCTTTTTTTCGTAAGCGGAGAAAAATTGGCGAACGACTTTTTCTTTCCGAACAACGTCCGGTGGCTTCTGGGAGGAATATGCATTGGCGGACATGGTCATCCATGCCATTAGGAGGCAGGCAAAGATTTTGGTCGTTTTCATATATTGGTGCCAACTGCCGGATCGTAGACATGCGACAACTGGGAAATTGGGTACACTGCAATGAAACTGTGCTTCCCACCTGGTCAACACCGGCTACCGGCGCTTCCCTTCAATGTTGCGCCAGCCTGTCGCTAGGCGGTGTTTAGGGTTCGGTGTCCACCGGCAAGCCGCCGCTGACGAGCCTCTTCGCTCACGTGTGACCAGGCTTCGGGCAGATTGGCCTTGGAGCCTGGCCCGATCGCGGGGCCGGCCGACTATTCCTGATCCGCTTGGAATCGCTCGGCGTCCGCGTTGTTCCACGTGATGATCGCCTCGCCCTATGTTCCCAGATGATTTGCACAGAAGGTAACAAAGAATTCCGCGCGGCCGCGACAAGACCGGGCGCGTAGCGAACCGGACCACGAAGGTCCAGCGCGGGGCATGGGAATCGAACGATTTCAACGCTCAACTCGGGAATGCACCGACGAAGTCTTGCATTTGTCAGGACTTCCATAGGTCGGGGATGCCTGTGTTCCCTTCGTTACCTCCTGTGAGCTGTGTCCTCCGGTTTCATCCCACAAGATCAGGTTCCCGCGAACGCGCTGGCGGGATTCAGCGCGGCGCGGCCGGCGATCGATGATCGACCCGGAAAGCTTTCTCGGGCAGGACGCGCGGTGGAGAGAGATACCGGGCGTGACATCGCGGCACCGGCGATCTAGGAAATCGAGGTCGTGACGGCACCACGCTCAAGAATCTCGGCGGTCGCGAACTGGCTGTGGGTGCCTTTGCTCCTTCTAGTGCTGATCCTGTTTCTCGCGCTGCACAGCGTCCGGAGTGAGATCCGAAGATCCCTCGCCGAGGCGGAATTGCTGCAGCATGAAACGGTCACGCTTCAGCACAGGATCCGCGCCAGCGCTCGTCCCCCATCACCAGCGGTCGCACCGCCGACCGCCGCACCGCCCGTCAGCTCCCCGACAACCAGGGTGCAGAAAACCGGCGGAGCAGCGGGCCTCTCGGGGATTTCTGACATTAACGCCCTCGCTGACCCCGATGTGGCCGCGCCGGTGGTGCGGCGCCAGCGCCGCTCCGCGATGGCGAACTACCGTACGGCGATCGATGCGCTACAACTGGCGCCCGCGGAAAAGGAGCGCCTGAAGCAACTCATCATCGAACGTTGGAATGCGCAGATGGACGTGAAGGACATCCTGCAACGCGAAGGCGAGGCCCCGCCCGAACTCCGAAAACAGATGTTGGCGCTGGTGGTCGCGGACGCCGATCAGGAAACCAGCGCGCTGCTGGGTGAGGAGCGCTCCGCGACCTTCCAGTCCGTCTTTGCCGAGCAAACCACGAAGAAGATGAACTCGGGGTTGTTCACGGCAGCGTGGGATGCCGGCGCACCCCTGAGCGACGATCAGCAGACTTTGGTCGCGCGCGCGATGGTGCAGGCAGGGAAACAGTTTTCGTCACCGCAGGCGGCCAACGAAATCGACCCCGCCAGCGGGCTCAGCCGCGCCGACCTTGCGCTGATTCAGCAGTCAGCCGCGTTTCTGTCCCCCGAGCAAGTCGCCGTGATTCGGGCCGACAAAATTGGCGAGGCGGAGTACCAACGTGCGGCTCGCGAGGCGAAACAGCGGAAACAGGCCGAGGCTGGTGGGCGCGCTCCGCCATGAGACCGGTGGTGCAAGTCACGACCGGCGGCCTCTTCCTCCTGGCCGTCTGGCTCGGTTCGGAACTCTGGCGCGCCGAACTCGAACACGCCGCAAGTCAGGCGGACGTATCCGCACAGAAGCGAGAACTCGCGACGTTACACACCCGGCTCGAATCAACGATGACGGCTCCGACCGCGAAGCCCGAATCTGAGCCGGCCCGTGGCGCGGCCGAGGCGAAGGCCACGATGGCCGGCTCCGCGGCGTCAATCCCGGTCGACCCCCGGATCGCCCGGCGCAAGCAGCAGATGTTCCGGCGAGGCGCCTTTGAGCTATACACCACCGGACTCGATCGCCTGCAGCTACCACCCGACACCCTCGCGCTGGCCAAAGAAATAATCCTCGACCATGGGCAAGCCGTCAGGAACCTACCGAAACAAGGCCTCACGTTTGCCCAACGGGTCGAGGACGCGGATCGGTTGAACAACGCCATGGATGATCAACTGACGGAACTCCTGGGGCCTGAGGCCGTGGTGGAGATCGAGTCAGCCGGCCGGGAAGAGTCGATCGATTGGACCATCGGCACCGACATGTGGGATGGCGGCGCGCCGCTCGATTCAGATCAGTTACGCGCTCTGGCGCGCGCCGAGGTTCAGACCGGATATCGGTCGCTGGCGTGGGCGTTGCCAGAAAGCACCGATCTCGCGCCCGATCCCCAAACCGGGCTCAGCCAGAAGGACTCCGCCCTGCTGGCCGCGACCTCGGGATTTCTGTCGCAAGCCCAGCAAGCGATCCTGCAACGCAGTTTGATCGAGGATCATCAATACAACGCCGCCATGCGCGCCTTCCTCGAAAAGCAGAGAAAGCTTCAGAAACCACCCTGACCAATCCGGGCGGCGCACCGACCTTCGCTCTCATCCCCCACTGCCGGCGATCGCTGCCGTCTGCAGTGAGGCCGCGGCCGCCGCGGCGGAATTCTGGACGCGCGTCGTCGCCGACGAGCGCATCTCCGCCGGGTTCGCGCGATCGGCGCGCGCTGCGCCGCCGAAGTGGCGCGCTTGCGCGAGCATTATCATTGATCGAGCGATCGCGGCTCGCGCTGATGCCGGCGCGGTTGCATGAATGTTGGATCGCAAATGAGATGGCCTGATCCCACCGGGGTTGACGCTCCCCCGGCGGATCGGCTCAGTGGATTTGTTCCGCGCTATTGAACTCCATGCAACACGTCACCGTGCGAACAGCCCTGGTTTCCGAGCGGCAATCCCTCGAGCAACTCCAGTGGCGGGCCTCACTGGAAAATGCGGACGATCACGAAGCCCTGCGGGACAATCCTGACGCGATTGAGCTGCCCCCCGGACAGATCGAGGGCGGCGGAGTTTACGTCGCAGAAGTGACCGGAATCCTCATGGGATTTGCCGCGATTCTTCCGCGCCGCGACGGCGATTCGGAGCTGGACGCCCTGTTCGTCGAACCGGACGCGTGGGGTCAGGGCATTGGTCGGGCCTTGGTGGAACACTGCTGTCACGCGGCGAGAATCGCAGGATCCGTGTCACTTCACGTCGTGGGAAATCCCCACGCCGAAGGCTTCTATCGCTCCTGCGGGTTCGCGGTGCTCGGTACGACGCAAACCCGCTTCGGGATCGGTTTGCTGATGAAACGAGGTCTGCAGTGAACCTGAACCCGGCATCAAGAAAAGGGTCGAGCCAAAGGACTGCGGTCGTTGATCCGCCCATCAAGCGGACGAGCGAGAACATGTTCCTTCTGCAGGTCTTCGCCTTTGTTGGGTGCGTGATGGCCGTGCCGTGCCTACTGTATCTCGCAGGCGTTTCCGTTTGGATTGCGGAATTGGCTCCCAACGATGCGCCCCTGGGCGGTGGTCTCTTCCTCGTGTTTCTTGGACTTGCCGTGTTGACCGCCGGCGCGGCCACCTGGCTGGTCATGCGACAGTTCCGGAGTAGACGCCGGCGTCGTTGACCGGCCGCCGGCGTCGGTAGCGGACGCCCCGGTTTCCCACGCCGCCCAACATTGGTTCGAGCGTAACGTCGGCGACTATTACATCTGATGCTCGTACACCGGGTCGCAGATACCAGTACACCGGCGCAGGGAGCGATCGCCCAACCGCTAAAGGCTCGTGCACCGGCTCCATGGCGCCCGGTTTGCGCACCGCGGCCGAAAGCTGTTTCGCATCGGCATCCTGTCGCACGGCCAGACCCCGACCATGATGCGGATACGGAACGCGGTGGGCGCGATCCGGGAAAAGGAAGTTGCACCACCGAGGATACAGAGATCACAGAGTAGAAATTCGGAAATTTTCGGCGTAAGTGCGCCTCACCACTCGGGTGAGCCGAAAGAGTCTGCGGCGACGTTTCGATACTTCTCTCTCTGGGCCCTCTGTGGGGTCGGTGGTGAATTCCGACTGCTCCACTTAAATCAATTCGTCCGCATTGACGGCTTTTCGGCGGTGGGAAAGTCGCTCGGGACGGACTGGGTCACCTTGCCGGTGGCCGCCCACTCGGCGCCGCGTTGCAGCGTCACGATGAAACCCACGCTGGCGAGCGCGGGATAGGGCGGAGTTTCCTTCGGCCCGACATGGCCAAGCGTGGAATGAAGCACGCGACCCCGGCCGTAATTGATCGCCATGAGCATCGGTTCGTCTTCGCCGCTGGCCCGGGGGAATTGCGTTTGGTCCGCCAGCGCGGTGGCGAGAACGGTGACGTTTTTGGCGGGGCCGCGCAACTGGCTGTAGATTTCGTCGCTCGCCTGCATCCAGGCGGCGGGCAGGCCGCGCATGATGGGATGATCGGGCGTGCGAGTGACGATCAGGAAGTCGTGCCGCGGCGGATGCCCGGCCCGGCCCGGCGAGTCATCGAGCACCATCCTGCCATCGCGCAAGCGGATTTTCGGGCCCCAGCTTTCATCGCGCGCGCCGATATTCCCATCCGGTTTGAAGCCCCAACCGCCCACCCCGAGCATCTCATTCCATTCGGGCCAGTATGGAAAGGCATTGTCGGTATCGTGGACCGACACGAGCCCGCCGCCGTTCTTCATGTAGGCCACGAACGCCTGCTTGGTTTCCGCCGCCCATTCGTCGCCTTCGTACACGACCACGACCGCCGCATACGGAGCGAAATCGGGTTTGAAACCCGACATGTCAGCGCCGCGTTCCGGCGTCGTGGCGACATCGACGGCAAAGAGGCCGGTTTGCTCGAGGTAGGTTTTGACGAGCGGAGCGCTCTTGGTCCAATCGTGATACTGATTGGACTGGCCGGTGATCAGCAGGAGTTTGTGCGCCGGTGGCGTGGCAGCGGACAAAGCGCCGGCGCCGGCCGCGACGCAAGCGAGCAGGAGGAGGACAGGTTTCAGGAGACGAGGAACAGGAAGCATCATGGGAGGAGTTGGGGAAGAGAAAGACGCCGCAAGACCCGAATTGGGTTCATCCCGCCCGCGGCCCCACCGGACCGCAGGCCGCCTTGCCAACTCGCGCGTGGACCTACCGGATCCCCGCTGCGGCGCAACCGCAGCTCCGGGTCGACAGTCTCGCCAGCGAGACGAGAGACCACGCGTCGCCTCGCCAACGTTTTGGGGTTCGGGCCAAGATGTGAGAGATGGAGCTGAACGCTCCTGCCTGTCTTGCGACGCAAGAAGCGAGAGATGGCGCGTAGCGCCTGCCTCACGCGCGCAGCCCCTAATACGACCGCCGCACGTTCGCCTTCTTCTAAAAGACCAGCCACGAATTCCGCTATCTTGGTTCCAAACCGAGCCACGGGGTCAGGCCGTGGGGCGTCGGGTTTCTCATTCTGAAGCGATCCGGAGTCCGCCCGCTGGCGGTCTCGCGCCCCAGACATCCCCACCCCCAGAATGTTCCCACGCCCCACGGCCTGACTCGCTTCGGTCTATTCTGGATGCACGATGGCGGTTCATTTCCCGAAACATTTTCGGAGTAAACGCAGCCCCTCCTTGATTCGCGCGGTGGGGATCGCCCCGTAACCCAGCATCAAACCGGTGCGCCCGGTGCGGCTCAATGGAAACGGCCGGATGGGTTGCACAGCGACACTCCGTTCAACCGCGCGGCTCACGATTTTCCCCATATCGTCCACCGTCAATCCCCGCCCTAACACCGTCACGTGCAGTCCGGCTTCGGATGGAATCAGCTCGACGTGCTCGCCGAAGTCGCGCTCGACGGTTTCCGTAATTAGGGCCCGTCGCTCACGATAAACCCTAGTCATCTTGCGGATGTGACGTGCAAATCCACCGTCTTCCATGAATCGTGCCAGCGCTGCCTGCCCGAGACTCGCGGTGTGCCAGTCGCTCACAAGCTTCGCGCGATGCAACGCGTCTCGCAGCGACGGAGGCACCACCAGAAAGCCGAGCCGCAAGGTCGGCAGCATGGTTTTGGAAAAGGTGCCGACATAGATCACGCGACCACTCGCATCAATGCTTTGCAGTGGCTCGAGCGGTCTCCCGCCGAAGCGAAACTCGCTATCATAATCGTCCTCGATGATCGCGGCATTGCTTTGCTCCGCCCACGCGAGCAATGCCTGGCGGCGGCGCAACGTCATCGCAACGCCCAGCGGGTATTGATGCGAAGGCGTGACGTAGACCGCCCGGGCGCTCCGCGGCAGCGCCGCAACAACGAGCCCTTCGCGGTCAACCGGTATTCCCACGACGTGAAACCCCATCGCGTTGCAAAGCACCCGCGGCCCGCCGTAGCCTGGTTCCTCCACGGCGATCGTGTCGCCCGGCGCCAGCAACACGCGGGTGACCAAGTCGAGCGCTTGTTGCGTTCCATTAGTGATAATCACGTCGTCCACTGAGGCTTCGATCCCGCGCGAGAAGCCGATTTGCCGAATGATCGCTGCTCGAAGCGTGGGCAGCCCGGCCGGGCCGCCATAGATTCCCGCATCCGCTTCGCTTGAGAGCAGCGCCCGCACGACGGATCGTTGCCACGCGCGATGAGGGAAGAGCGACGCATCAGGCAGGCCAGTCCGAAAATCGTAACGAGCCGGCTGGGCGAAAGGGTTCAACAACGGCGGGGATTTCCAAACCTCTCTGGGTTGCAACGCACCGTCAGATCGTCGGCGCGCGGGCTTGCGTCCAATCTGCGCGACCAGTTCGGAAACGAACGTTCCGGACCCTTGCCGCGAGGTGACAAATCCTTCACCGGCGAGCTGTTCGTAGGCGACGTTCACCGTCATGCGCGAAACTGCGAGCGCCTCCGCCAGCTCGCGGCTCGGAGAGAGGCGATCGCCCGGTCGCAGGCGGCCGTCCAGAATGGCCCGTGCGGTTTGGCGAAAAATTTCGCGGCTGAGATGCTTGCGGCCGACCAGACTGACGTGAAAAGGCATTTCCGTCTCTTACAGCCTCCCGAACAATTGGTCTAGCGATTAAACTGTAAACTGGCACTACCATAATACCAATTTGGAGGTAGCATGAGGCCACACTGCGGCGGGTTGTCGCGGTTATTTTCCACGATGAAACGTCTCGGACTCATACGAAAACCGACTTGGACCTCATGACCAAATTCACAATGAATAGTTTTGGGCGCATCCTTTTTGCCTTGGGATTCGCTGGTTTGGGAGTCCTCAGCTTGGTTTACCGTAGTTTTGCCATGGTGTGGCAGCCAATGCCAGAGACACTTCCGCACCGGGAGCTGCTCGGCATCATTTCCGGAAGCATTCTTTTGGTAAGCGGAATTTGTATGCTTTTGCCTCGTTTAGCCCGGCGGTCGACTTTGGTAATGGCGGTATTTGTATCAACCTGGCCGGCTTTGCAGATACCTTTTAACCTCTGGGACACCCCCTTGAAAGCGAGTATGTGGACTACTCTTGCTGAAACGGTGATGCTTATTTCAGGAGGGTATATTTTATATCGCTCGAAAGTGCCGGATGGAAGCGGGACGGAAATTAATGCCGATTCAGCCGGGTACTTTAACCGCGCGTTTCAATTGGCTTTCGCAGTCGCCCTGCCGGTCATTAGCATTTCCCACTTTGCTTACGCTTTCAGCAACCCAGCAAGGACGCCCCCATGGATTCCATTTTATGTGGGTTTAACTTTTCTAACGGGTGTAGCCCACATCGCAGCCGGAATCGGGATAGTTACACGGATTGCATCGCGACTGGCAGCCACTTTGGAAGCAATAATGATAGGTTTGTTTGCCCTCATTCTGCATGTGCCGTTGATCTTTTTTTTCCAACCAACCAACCGTGGGTATTGGACAGCGTTGTTCATCGCGACCGCCTGCAGTGGTGCGAGTTTTATCGTAGCCTCGTCTATTCCCAAGCGGGCTATTCGGTCCTCATAGCAGGGGTCAGGGCGTTGTTTGTAGCGATCCGAGGCCGAGCCCGACCGCGTCAGGTCAGGATTCTGGACATCACCTGATAGCACTCCGCTCCGTCCCAATTCCTGACGTGTCGTGATTTCCGTCTCCCTCGATACATGGAGTAGGCGCTTCGTCGATAGGTGCAGTTGCTTTCATCTCTTCAACTTGAAGGTCTTCGCCTGCTTGAGCGCACCCAACTTGTCGTAAGTCTTCCACTCTCCAACCTTCTTTCCCTCCTCAAATAATCCCTCATCCCAAAGTTGACCATTCTCGTAGTAACGCCGCCAAATGCCCACTTGCTTCCCGTCCACGAAAGCGCCTGCTTGCAGAGGCTGTCCGTTCTCTCGCCACCATTCCCAGTCCCCATCCAAATTGCCGGCCTGATACCTGCCAACTGCCTTGAGCCTGCCGTTGCGATAAAACCATCGCCACCGGCCGTGCCGCTGGCCGGCCTTCAAGCGTCCTTCGCCAGATAGACTTCCATCGGTGAAAAGCTCTTTGGTCAGTCCGTCAGTCTTCTTGTTGATTGGTTTCATCGTTTTACTGTGGGCCAACGCCTGACGCCCCAGATCAGCCACGCCCGCCGAGCGTGAGTGCCAGCTCTTGGAAATACGAGGGCCGAAAAAGGGGTCAGGCTTTGTCCTTTGTAGAACGCGCGGCGCGAGGCATCGAGCTGCCGACCTGTTTGGCGCTCCGAGAAGATCAAACCCGAATGCTTGATATCAGGTCAGGCGGGCGCGTCTCGTGCCCAATGCTTCGAGTTCGTCGATGAAGGGCTGGTGTTAGAAACGGCGTCCGGTCGCGCGGTCAAGCGCGTTGGCCAAGGCGGCGAAGACGGGCGGATGGTGGACGACAGAGGACGGATGGCAGACGACAGTGGGCGGAGGTTCCATTTCCAAGAAATGCACGTCGATGCGCTGCGGGCTCTCCGCCATTGGATGATCCGGTAGCGTTGCACGACGGGGGCGCCCGAAGACACCGGTGGTGATGTTCGTCTCGATGTTCAGGCCCCGGTAGGCCGCAGGTCCGCCGGTGACGGAGGTCAGCGGGCCGGCTGAAAGAGCTCGATCAGGTTTCCCGACGGATCGACCACCCAGATCTGCGAGCCGCCCGGGCCGCTCACGATGTCGTCGCGGCGGAATCGCACCCCTTCCTCGCGCAGTCGCTTCGCCTCGGCGGCAACGTCGGCCACCTCAAGGTGGATCCGATTCCAACCGCCGGGAACCGGCTTGGTGCCGTCAGGAAGCGCCTGGCGACCCGAACTCTTTTCCCCGCTCAACAGCAGGCGCAGGTTGCCCCGGGTCACGGAGGCAAACGCCGGCGCGGCGTTGTGGTCCAGCGTGAATCCGAGATGCTTCGTGTAGAAGGCAATCGCCGCGTCGACGTCGTCGATCATGTACCGAACACTGACGGTGGATGCAGTCGTGGAGGTCATGGGATTTTTCCTCGAGTTCTCATTGGCGATGGTCCCGGGAGACTACCGCAGGTGGGGCGCACTGTTGAGGTCGACGATGGTTCCGATCAGCGTCCGTTCGCCCGGCCGAGCGCGTGGACCGGCCGGCGTTTCGGGCTCAGGATGCTTTCGCGGAATCCTTCCGCTGATGCAGGCAGATCAGGTTTCCGTCCGGATCGCGGACCCCGAACATCCGGCACGAGGGGAAGTCCCGGAGGGGAATCGCGAACTTGATCCGCTTCTTCTTCAGATGCTTCGCGGCGGCATCCAGGTCGGCCACTTCCAGGGCCGCGGCGGTTCCGGTTTTGGAGGGCTGCCATTGCTCCGGGGCGCAGGCGACGACGAGGGTCCCCGCCCCGATGTCATACTCGTAGAAGTTGTCGCCGAACTTCCGCGCGACCTTCAGGCCGAGCGCGCCCTCGTAGAATTTTCGCGCCTTCTTCATGTTGGTCACGGCGTAGGCGGTGAACGCGATTTCCTTGTAGCGAATCATGATGGAGTCCTCCGCGGATCAGCGACTGCGCCGCAGCGGCAGTGGTTCCCGTCACGATGCGCCCTTCAGGGTGCAGCCCGGTGACGCGGGCGGGAACGCGCCCCGGGGAGGAGCTTGCTGACTGCGGAGGGAACAAGGGGGGGCGATCCAAACGGGGCAGGCTTTGACCGTTGCCATCCGTTTGCGGTCGCTGCTTGACGACGTTCGCATGTTTGCCGCGAACGCCGGCGCTTCCGGACACATCGAATTTGAGGAGTTGGCTGACCTTCCGGGCCTGGTGGTGACGCGACCGACGGCCAAGTACCTGCTGGCGATGAAAGCGCGTGCCGCACGGTCAATCCCCGGCAGCGACTGCGATGATCTGGTTTTCCTCCTGCGCCACACGCGCACGGCTTTCCGGTTTGATGCCGTAACTGTGGGCCAGCCCGCTTGCGGGCGCGGTTTGGCGCGAGCAAGTGGTCCGGTCTGCAGGGCAGCCGGTCTTGTCGCCTTCGGCTCGGAACGCTGACCTACCGCAGAGCAATTTGTGTCGCGATATCGGAAAGCCGTGGCCACACGCGCGTGGGGACGATTGACGAAGTGAGGGAGATCAACGAAAAATATCTCCCGCGAGAGCCTTTCGATGAACGTCAGCGGGCCTGCACGCGTGGCTCCTGCGTGAGACTCCGCCGGAGTTCAAGAACCGGAACGTGTTCATCGACGAGCGATCACTGAGTCGCGCGTAAACTTGCCCGATCCCATGCCGATCGTGCGCGCCTCTCCGCCTCAATCGGAAATCGAGAACTTCGCGATCCGGCCTTCCCCGTTGATCGTGCAGCGGACGAACAAGGGCACGTGCGGGAAGCCGGCGCGAAAGCGATAGAAGCGTCCGTCCGCCTCGTCCTTTTGCTCGATCAATTCGAACGTCTCGATCCGTCCCAGGCTGCGGAGGGTGGCGCCGAAGCCCGCGTTCATCTCGGCCACCAGGATGCGTCCGAGGTCGCCCGCAAATTGTCCGGGGTCCAGCGTTCCGGCCGCCATGTCCTCGACGATCCGGCGTATCCTTGATCTCGTTTCCGGGTCCGTTCCGGCGATCGGCGGCTCCACCGGCGGCCGCAGCGCCGGCACATAAGATCCCGCCACCTGGATCGCGAGGTCGCGCAGATCGCGACCCTCCCGGTTGGCCAGCAGGATCACGGTCAACCCATCGTCGGGGAACCGTTCGAAGTCCGAGGAAAATCCCGGCACGCCGCCGTCGTGGTGGATCCGGCGGTGCCCGTTGTTCGCATCGACGAACCAGCCGAATCCATACGGGTGCCGCGAACCATCGTTCAGTGTCACCGGCGTCCACATCGCAGTGCGCGCCGATGCGGGCAGCACGCGGTCGTCCGACATGGCCACGTCCCATTTCGCGAGATCGAGCACGGTCGAAAGAAACGCCCCGCTCGGACGCACGACCACCCAGTCCGCCGCGTTGACGAGCGCGCCTCCCCGCCCGGCATAGCCCGCGGCCCGCCCCGGCACGATTTCCGCCGTCGTCGTCCGCGTCGCGTTCATGCCCGCCGGAGCGAACACGCGCTCCGCCACGAATTCGCTCCACGGCCGGTGCGTGACGGTGCGGATGACTTCCGCCAGCGCGTAGTAACCGACATTGGAGTACTCCCAGTGGTCGCCCGGAGGGAAGCGCAGCGGCAGCGCCGCCACGGAGCGCAACACGTCGGCGTCGCTTTGGACCTTGAAGGGATCGAAATCCGGCACCTCCCGCACGAGCCCCGACGTATGCGTGAGCAGGTGGCGGATCGTGATTCCGCTCCAGGTTTCCGGTGATTCCGCCAGGATGCGGTTCACCGGATCGTCGAGGCCCAACCTGCCGTCCTGCACCAGCAGGAGCACGGCTGCCGCGATGAATTGCTTGCTGAGCGACCCGAGCTTGTAGACGGATTCGGGCGACGCCGGCGTTTTCGTTTCCAGGTTGGCCCACCCGTAACCCGCCGCCTTCACGAGTTTCCCGTCCCTAACCACCGCGAGCGAAACTCCGGTGAGGTGGAGCCACTTCATCTGCGCCGCCAGATAGTCGTCCACCTCGTCCGCCTGCACCGGCGACGCGGCCAGGGCGAGAACCGCCATCAGAGCCATGGCCGCGGCACATCTGCGCGCCACCGTCTCGAATCGTCCGTTGGAAAGATTCGGGCGTCGTTGGGGGGATGCTCTCACCACGGAGGACAACCGTCCCCGCGCCGCATGGTTTCAGACTATTTGAACCGAATGAGACGGCGGCCGACTGCGGGCGTTCGTGGCCCGCGAACTGACCAGCGGGCAAACGAGGAAACAAGAAGGCCGGTCACCAATGGGAGCGTCCGACGATGGCTCCCGGGGACCGGCCGGTGGGGAAAGATCAGCAGTCAGGAGGCTTCGTCGTAGAGGCTGTCCGAAAGGATGGTGCGCAATTTCGCGAGGCCCTTCAGCCAGGCCGCGTATTCGGCAATTCGTTGACACCATCTGGTAGTCCTTGGCGTAGGCGACCATGTCAGCGTACTCGATCGAGACCACGACCTGACCGGCATTCGGACCGGCAGCGACGGCACGCCATACCCGGAGGGTGGCGGGACTTCCCAGCTTCTTGAGCAGGGCCTTGCCCTTCTCAAGTTCCTGCACGTAGGCACCGACGTCGTCGGTCTTCACCACGACGACCCGCAAGGCGGCCGCTTCCATGCTGGACGCAAGGACGGCGGCAAACAGCAACACGCTTAGCAGGACAGAGAATTTTGATTTCATAGGTTTCCGAGGGTTGGGGGTGAAGGGACCTGCCAGAAAGGTAGCGTCACTCACCGCAGTGGCTTTGGGCCGGGCGGGATTCGTTCACAACCGCAATGACTCCCCGGGGCTGGTTAACATGCCGCCTTATTCTCCGCGCCGGCGTCGTCGAGGGGCATATGCCCCGCCTTGGCCTGTCCATGGAAGCAAAGTTCGCCGCTGCTTCGACGCTGAAAAGCCGGCCGGACACCGGTCAGCGAACGACACCTATTCAAACTAGGGTCCGCGCAACACCAGCTTGGGGAACCAGCGCCGAAAATCCGCCGGGTTGCGCGTAATGAGTCCGCGACGATTGGTCGCGAACGCGCCGATCATGGGTAAATGATGGTGCTCATGGGTGAGGGTCGGGCCGGCGCTGCTCGCCGCAGGCGCCGATGACGCCGGGTAGGGCGCCAGGATGTCGCCGCCTCTTACCCCTTCCCCTCACCTCTTGTCTCCTCCCGCGGCTCCGTCTTTGCCGCGCCTCTGGCACCCGTTTCTGCCTCCCCGTTTGGGAACTGACAGGACGCACTCACCGATCCACGTTCTCCGATCTTGAGAAAGTTCAGCTTCGACACGATTGCCCGTGCATTGCACGACGCCCAGGTCCCGTTCCTGGTGGTGGGTGGCATCGCGGTCATCCACCACGGCTACGGTCGCGTGACTCAGGACGTCGATCTCGTGATCCAACTGGAGCGAGAGACAATTCTGCGGGCCTTTCAGGCGCTCGCGGCTGTCGGTTATCGCCCGGCTGTGCCGATCACCGCGGAACAGTTTGCCGATCGCAACATGCGCGAGACCTGGAAACGGGAAAAGGGCATGAAGGTGCTGAAGTTTTGGAGCGACCAACATCGCGAGACTCCGTTGGACGTGTTCATCGACGAGCCCTTCGACTTTTCCGCGGAATACGCCGCGGCCGCTGTCCGGGAATCGTTGCCGGGCTTACCGATCCATATTGTATCCCTCGCGACACTGTTGGCGATGAAGCGGGAGGCAGGACGGCCTCAAGACCTCGCCGACATCGACGAACTCAATCTCCTTCACCGCAAGCCATCCAGCTATGACCGGGAAACCTGACGACCCCATCGATTGGAGCCTGACCACGTGGAAGGGCAGCCGGCTGCAGCAGCACCAGGAATTCCATGCCCTTTCGTTTGCGCGGAAGCTCGAACTGATCGAGCAGATGTCGGAGACCGCCGCGTTCTTTTCCCCCCGACCATCGTCCAGTCCGGCTCCTTCCGTGCAGGAGGATCCTCCGGCTCGAAGCGTTCGGCAGGATCGCAGCGGGTGAGCTCCTTCGCGCTCCAGGATGGTGAAACCGGCAGCGAGCGACACCCCCACTCAACCTACGGTTGGCGCAACACCAGCTTGGGGAACCAGCGCGAAAATCCACCGGGTTGCGCGGAATGAGTCCGCGACGGTGGGTCACGAACGCTCCGATCACGATGTCGGCAGCGGGCCGCCGCGCGGATTGAGCGGCCCGCTTCGCCTTCCCGTATGCGGCCCAGGCGGCGGGCGCCGCCTCGGTATCGTGCGAGGTCCACGCTTCGGCGTAGGAAAAACCGCAAGGTCGAAAAATCGTTTCTGCTCCGCGAGGTCACCCGCAAAGGCCGCGCTCAACTCGACCATCGTCACCGGGCAGACGGCCAGGGATTGCGACAGGAGTTTCTACCGGAGTTTTGACGGGTCTCGTATTGTTCGCGTGACTCCTCCTCGCCGGTGACGCCGAGCCCAACCTCTGATCCACGCCGGCATGTGTTTCTTTCGCTATTTCCTTCGTTTGTCCGTGGCTCCGTCCGGTTCGCGTCTCCCCTGCCCCGTTTCTCATCATGGTGCAGCGAATCCGCCTCCGTTCGATCAGCCCCTGATTCCTGTAGAATCCTTTCGGATCCGGACCGGAGGGAGCGAAGCTCCCTCAAGGCCAGGGTCGACACCACTGTCATGTTCCGCGGCGTTTCCGGGCGACCGGCGGGTCCCGCGCTTCGTCCATGACTGATATCGAACATCGGGGTTTGATCTTCTCGTGGCGTAGCACCGCGGTCTACGCTCGCCCCAGACGCCAAAGGTTGACTCCCTGTCGACGCCTTCGTCGGCGCCAGCCAACCCTGCTTCACGAACTCATATACGCGGTATGTCTTGGCCGTCCACTCAGATTGTCTAGAGGACGACAATCCGCCTCACCACCCCAGGCCACGACGATGCACCATCGTTCCCTCTTCATCTATTCTTGCGTGTGCGTCCTTGGGATGGGAATGAGCGATGGGGCCGAGCCGTCGGAGGCCGACCTGAAACTCGTGGCCGAAGTGAATGGCGTCGCCACGACGGACATCGCCACCTCGAACGACGACATCGTGCCGCTCTTCGACGGCAAGCCCGGCCAGTCCCACGCCCCGGTCAACTGGAGCCTGCAGGGTGACGTCTTTGCGTCGCCGGAGCTGCTTCGCTTTTCCCCCATCTATTTCGTGCGACACCTTTCGTCCGCGGCTTCGGCCGCCGGGCAAGATTCCATCGCCGTGGATATTCACTGGTACCTGGGTCCCGAGTGCTGGCCCTGTCGCGACTTTTCTGGGGGCGGAATCCTTGTCGTCGCGTGGATCGTCGACGGCCACCCTGTCAAGGTCGCGCCCAGCTACGTCGGTGCCGTACAAATCGGGTCGCACGACCGAACCGGTTGCAGTATCCAACCTCAACCCTGAATTTCAGGATCCCCGCAAAATATGCCCATGGATTTCCCGTGGTCCTGCTCCGCGAAGGTGGACGATGGCTCAAGCAGTTTGAACCCGACAATCCCGAACTCCGACGCGCGGTGGTTGCGCTATTCCGCAACGATACCGCATCGCTCGATGACGCCGTCCGGTCATTGCACGATCCCAACACCAGGCCATTCTCGCCGGAATACCCTCCCGGCTACGGGTCGAGACACGCCGGTGCCACACTGCTGCATCTTGCCGCTGAATCCGGGCAAGAGACAGCGCTTGAACTCCTGTTGCGGCGCGGCGCTCCGGCCAATGCAGCCACTGACTGGTCGAAAACCAATTTCGACTCGCCGGACAAATCGGAATTTCGTGAGACGCCTCTGGATTGGGCCGTTCGGACTGGCCGGACACGCGTGGCCATCATCCTGCTGCAGCAAGAGGCGGCGCAACGCAACGTCGAGTCCAACTTTGATCGTGTGTTCCAGAGTGCACTTGACGGCAACTGGACCGAAATCGCCTGGGATTTGCTGCAAGCGGATGGCCAACCTAATGCCGGTCGCATGGCCGATTGGATCGACGTGGCGGTTCAGCAAGCCGACACCGCGATGCTGGAACGAGCGTTGGCGGAAAAGGGGCCGCAGATCTTAGTCGCCGCGCGACCAAAGACGGTGATTCGTGCCGCCGCCCAAGGCTCGGACGGATGCATTCCACTTTTGCTAAAAGGCGGCGCCGATCCCAACGCGAGCGCCGACGGTCAGAGTGCGCTGCTTGCTGCCTCCGCGGCAAACGGAAGCGGCGCGCTGCAGGCATTGCTTGAGTTTCACGCCAAGGTCGATGAACCGGGAGCGGATGGAAACACGGCGTTGTTTGCCGCGGTGCGCAGCGGCAAACTTGAGACCACCCGACTGTTGCTCGAAGCCGGTGCCAATTCCAATCAACCCGGTCCCGACGACCGCACACCTTTGCACGAGGGTGTAGTCCTGGGACAGACCGCTCTTGTCTCCGCGTTGCTCAATCACGGTGCGAGAACCGACATCGCTGACCGCCGTGGACAACTTCCACTTGAACTCGCCCTGCTTCGTCGGAACCGTGGGGTGGTTGACCTCTTGACGCGAAATGGCGCCCGACTGGCGGTCGGTGGGCCGGACTTCCCGGGCGCACTCGAGCAATGCCTCGCGCTGGACCAGCTCGAGTTGATCCAGCGAGCCGCGGAAGATGGCTGGGACGTGCATGCCCGACTCCATTCCGACTGGCCGGTCAGCCAGGCTGCCGCGTTTTTCAACGCCCATGAGACAATGACCTGGCTACACGAACACGGAAACGACGAAGCGGTGACGGACGTGTTTTCACCAGACGAGGTTGACCGGCAGCCCCAACCCGTCGCCGTCAACCTCGGTCCGGAAGCGCGCTTCTTCTACGCCCCTCACCTCGCTCAAGGGGTGGAGATCACCGGTGTTATTGACCAGAATGGTTCGCTCCTCTTCGCGCAAGTCGTGCGCAGCCCCGCGTCCCAGCTCACCCCATTCGTCGAGAGCGCGATGGCAGACTGGAGTTTCCGGCCGGCCGTGAAAGACAAGCGGCCCGTACCCATGTGGGCCCGGTTGATCGTCACGTTCGAACCGGACGCGAAGCGAAAGAAAGGGCCTCGCGTTTCCTCGGTAACCTTTCGCGCGGCAGACCTGAATACACCGACCCCATAAAGATCGATCATCGGGTCTCGACTCAATCCTGAGCCTGTCCGCTTGGCTCCAGTACCCTTGGCACTTGACCCCGTCCGCTTGGCACGGGCTGTGTGGCCCGGGCGAATCTCCGGCACGAATCCAGAACAGTCGAACGCCCACCGCTCACGTCCGCGTCGCGAGGCGATGACCCTGGCACATGAATATTCCTTCGCCCAAAATTCCACCCGTTGCGATCTGGCTCCTCACCGGCGCGCTCATGGGACTGTCGTCGTGGGTCGTCCCGGCCGGCGGATTTGAGCTGCGCGCGTCACGCGTCATCGCCGGGTCTCTGGCGTTGGTGGGGGCCGGCATCGGCGTGCTGGGCGTGACGTCCTTTCGCCGGGCGGCGACCACGGTCAATCCCCTGCGCCCGGCGGAGGCCTCGACGCTGGTCGTGACGGGCGTCTATCGCGTGTCGCGGAATCCCATGTATCTCGGACTCCTGGTGGTGCTGCTCGGATGGGCCGTGTTCCTGTCGAACACCGTCGCGTTTGCCTGGCTGCCGGCGTTCGTTGTGTTCATGAACCGCCGCCAGATTGCCGCCGAGGAAGTCGCGCTCGATGCGCGATTCGGAACCGCGTTCGCCGCTTATCGAGGCAAGGTGCGTCGATGGCTGTGAGGCCGCTTGATCCAAACAACGACAGACCGGGAATCCCGATGCGTCGAGCGCCCGCAAAAAAGAACCACGGCCCACAAAAGGTAACGACGAAAACGAAGATCGGAGAGGCGCCCGAATGCATGCTGATGTGGGTCGTCTCATCCGTTCACCTCGCAGATGGATCGACGCACCCCAACCTCGCGATGTTCGATGATCATCCGGGCGTGCGCGTTGTCATCGCTGGACGCGAGGTGCGGTTCACCCTGGATACGGGCGCCGTCAACACCGACATCTATGCAAGGTTCGGCGAGGAATTTCCCGCCCTCGTATCCGGGGCGAAGAAAACGACGACCGAAGTGCGAAGCATCGGCGGAGCGGAGACGCACGAGTCGGTCGAGCTTCCCGAGCTCACACTGGTCATCGGCGGCACGCCGGCGGTGTTGCGTGGCGCCCACATGCTGACCCGCCAGATCAACTCCTCGCGCTTCGTGGGCAATCTCGGCTCCGACGTCCTCCGTCAACACGAATCGCTTCTGATCGATTTCGAAAGCATGCGGGTGGAACTTGCGGCCCGCTAGCCTGGAAATTTCACACGTTACGGCCCCACCGTTCTGTTCCGGTTCGCAGCTCGGCGGACGGGCGGTCCCTTCGCTCGGAACGGGAAGCTCAAACGAGCACGGAGACAACGCACCCGGTAGCTGCGTTGGAGTGTAACGACAACGTGGCCCGGTTTTCCTCCGGACGGTGAAATTTCCAGGTTAGAGCGTGTCATGAATTCTAAACACACCCCATTGTCTGGCGGGCGGTCCCCGCCTCTGAAGAGGGGAAGGGACAATCGAGTCCAGAGATTACCGGGGAAGCGGAGCGTGCACAGAGCAGCATCCTCGGGAAGGCTGGACGATGTTGTGGCGGCTGGACGTGGGGGAAGAGATCGCCGGTTACGGCTCGATGGCGCAGGCCGGACCATGGCGGGATCGACCCAAACGTGTCCGAGGATCGGTTTCATCCCGTGCGGTGAGTTGATCTCCGGCTTCATCACTCGCCGGTCGGGCGATTGACGGCAGAGGCATATCCTGACGTCCGATAGAGGAGCACAAAAGCGACGGACGTTGCACTTTGTCATCCGTTCCCATGGGCGGGCGGTGATTGGCGCGGGGCCTTGACCCGTCATCAATTCCAAACACACCCCACGGTCCTGGCGGGCGGTCCCCATGCAACGGGTTGGCGCCGCCGTGGCGAACGGTCAGCGCCGGCGGGATGGCACGTTGCTCAGTCCTCGAAGCGGTCGCTGGTGGAGAGCACGACCCCTCCCAGCCGCTCCTCCGTCTCAACCCGGCGGTGGGCGGCGGCGGCTTCACTCAACGGATACACGCCGTCGATCACGGGGCGGATGTGTCCGGCTTCGAGCAGCGTCCCGAGTTCGGTCAGTTCCGCCACCGTTTCCCCCGCAAACGCGACGATCGCCCGACGATCACCGAACGTGGATGGCAGGTTGGCACGCACCAGGTTGGAGAAGCGGGGATTGGCGATCAGGTAACGCCCGCCGGGGTTGAGCGCGCGCATGCAGCGCGAATGGGAAGCGGACGCAACCGTGCTCAGGACCACATCATACGTCCGGCCGCTGCCGGTGAAGTCCGTCTTCCGGTAGTCGAGGAAATGCGCGGCGCCGAGGCCACGCAGCATGGCCTCCTTGTGCGCCGCGTCGACCGCCGTGACCTCCGCGCCCAGATGGCGGGCGAGTTGCACGCCAAAGAGGCCGATGCTCCCACCGGCGCCGTTGATCAACACCGTCTCCCCGGGCCGGATCGTCGCTCGTCGCAGGAAATGCAGCGCGTTGAGTCCCCCAAGGGGACGGCCGCGGCTTCGGCGAAGGAGAGGTTGGCCGGCATGGGGACAATCGTCCGGACTTCGGGCAGGCGGAGGAATTCCGCATGGGCGCCAAAGTGGAAGCGCGCGCAACCGAAGACCCGATCACCGACCCGGAACCGCCGGGCCCCTTCGCCGAGAGCGACCACTTCACCGGCGAAATAGTTGCCAAGAATCTGATGACGCGGACGCGAAATACCCATCGCGAGTCGCATGGGCAGCCAGTACCACCTCACCGGAAACCGGAAGGCGCGCAGTTCGCAGTCCGACTTCGTCACTTCTGCCGCGCGCACGCGGATCAGGATTTCACCCCGACGGGCAGCCGGATCCGGAACGCTCGCCACGCGGAGCACCTCCGGCGGACCATACTGTTGATAACATACTGCCTTCATCCCGACGAAATACGAGGATCGCGAGAACAATGGCGGGCCGCAGCCCGGGCAAGCGGCAATATCGATCGGGCTGGTATCTGCCGGCGACGGAGCCGTGGGCGATGTCGACGACGGCTCGACGGGTCAGGAAAACAAAAGGTGCTGTAACCGCGACGTCTGGCCGCGTGTAGAGACCGGCAACCCCCATGAACTCCCTCCTCGGTGACTTCCGTTTCGCCCTGCGCGTCCTGGCCAAGGCGCCGGGCTTCACGGTGGCGGCGGTTCTCGTCCTCGCGCTCGGCATCGGGCTGAACACAGCGATGTTCAGCGCGGTTTACGCGCTCGCGTTCAGTCCGCGGCCGTTTCCCGCGGCCGAGCACGTCGTGGCCCTCTTCAGCCAGAACCAGAAGGAACCGTCCCGTTTCCGAGCCTTTTCCTACGAGGCCTACCATGAGCTGCGTGAGCACCGCGACCTTTTCGCGGGCGTCCTCGCGCAACACTTCACCCTGGTCGGCGTCGGTGAGGGCGGCGCCACGCGCCGCGCCTACTCGGCCATGGTCAGCGCCAACTTCTTCGACGTGCTCGGCGTGCCGCTCGCCCGCGGTCGCGGCTTCGTGGCGGCTGAGGAGACGCCGGGCGCCGATCAACCCGTGGTGGTGGCAAGCCACCGCTACTGGCGCGACACCGGTTTCGATCCCGGCGTGATCGGCTCCTCGATTCGCGTCAACGGGCGCCTCTTCACCGTCATTGGCATCACGCCGGAGAATTTCACCGGCACCAACGCGACGCTGGGTCCCGAGTTCTACTTTCCCCTCGGGGTTTTCGATTCGCTGGCGGGCGAGGCCCGCGAGGGGCGGCGCCGGTCGCTCGATCAGACCGGTGCGTTCGAACTGCTGCTGGTGGTGAGATTGCAATCCGGCGTTTCCGCGGAGGCCGCCGGCGCAGCGCTGGCCGGTGTCGCCGCGGAGTTCACGCGGGTGCATCCGGGCGAGTACCAGGATCAGACGTTCATCGCGGGTCCGTTGCCGCGCTTCATCAGTGGGCCGGCGCCGGAACATGACGGCGCGCTCGGCATCGTCGGTCTCGTGTTCCTGGGCCTGCCGGGCGTGGTGCTGCTCATCGTCGCGCTGAACCTTGCCGGCCTGCTCCTCGTTCGCGGGCACGCCCGGCGCAAGGAATTCGCCATCCGTCTCGCGCTGGGGGCCACGCGCACTCGCCTCGTCCGCCAGCTCCTGACGGAAGGACTCGAACTCGCGGTCGCCGGTGGCGCCCTCGGATGTCTCTGCGCCGTCGCGGTCACCCGGCTCCTGATCGCCGCGGTCTCCGATCGCCTGGCAATCACGATTCTCTTCACCGCGCCGACCCCATTCGTGCTCGCCGCCGCTACGCTGGGTTTCTGCGCGCTGGCCACTTTGTTCTTCGCGTTGGGCCCCGCGCTCACGCTCGCGCGCCGGGATCTCGTGCCGGACCTCCAGCAACATGCGGGTGAGGATGTCCGGCGGCGCCGGCGCTGGCTGCCGCGTCATCCGCTCGTCGTCGCCCAAATCGCACTGTCGCTCGCCCTCGTCATCGGCGGCGGTTTGTTCGCGCGGATGGTGGGCGAGAAGCTCAGCGGCGAAACGGGCATCGACGCGTCCCGGACGCTCGTCGCCGAACTTGATGCGAGCCTTGCGGGCCACGATCGCGAGCGCACGCTGGAAGTCTTCCGCACCGTCGGCGAACGTCTGGCCGCCATGCCGGGGGTGAGCTCCGCCAGCATCGCGATCTCGACGCCGTACAGCTTGAACGGCGACAACCGGTCCGTCCGGCAGGCCGGCAGGCGTCCCGCGTCCGATGTCCATCCGGCCACCGCTGCCGAGGGGCGCGCCATCAGCGTTCCGTTCAATGCCGTCGGCGCCGACTATTTTGCCACCCTGGGCCAGCCGCTGCTCCGCGGTCGTGCGTTCACCCGTTTCGAAACCGACTTCGCCGGTGCACCCGCGGTGGCCATCATCGACGAGGCCCTGGCCGCCCGACTCTGGCCGGGCGAAGACGCCCTGGGTCGCCGCCTCGAATGGGCCGGACGCGATTCGCCGGAGTCCGCGGGTCCCTCTCCGGCCGGGACCATCGAAATCGTCGGCATCGCGCGCACCTCGTATCTCGAGTTGTGGGAGAAGAACCCTCCGGGCGCGATCTTCATCCCGTTCGCGCAAGGGTTCGCGAGCAGCGTTCATTTCTTCGTGCGCTCCGCGCGCGCGGGCGAGACCGCGCTGGCGACCTTGCGCGATCCGATCCGACGTGAGCTGCAAGCCGTGGCGCCGGATGTGCCCTTCTTCACCGTGCGCACGTGGCTCGAACACAAGGAGGCGTCCCTCGAACCCTGGTTGCTGGATCGCATCTCCACGATCGCGACCGGCTTCGGTGCGGTCGCGGCGCTCATCGCCATCATCGGCCTCTACGGCGCCAAGGCCTATGGGGTATCGCGCCGCACGCGGGAGATCGGCATCCGTCTCGCGCTCGGCGCCGATCCGGCGCGCGTGCGCAACTTGATTCTCCGCGAGGGCTTGCGGCTGGGACTGTTCGGGGTTGCCCTCGGACTTCTGCTCGGCGCCGCCCTCGGTCGCCTCCTCGCCAGCGCCATCGCTGACTTCGACGGTCTCGATGCGGTCGTGTTCAGCCTGGCGGCGCTCGCCGTGTTTACCGCCACGCTCGTCGCGTCCTGGTTGCCGGCCCGTCAGGCCACACAAGTCACCCCGCTCGTCGCATTGCGGACGGAGTGACGAGCCGAACCGGGATCGACAAGATTCCGGTCGCCGCGAGGAATCGCAGCAATGGGTCCGCGAAGGCGAACGCAGTGGGGTATACTCATCCACCTCGGCGACACCGTCAACAGGTCCGTGCACGAGTGGTGGCCCGGTCGGGTAGTTTTCCGCGGCACCACAAGACGGCGTTAACGAGGGAACGCTCGAAATCGAAGCCGACAAGCACGTCTACCGCCTCGGCGCGGGAGATTACCTGAGCATCCGCCCCAGAGTACTGCACCAGTTGCACAACCCGGGGCCGCAGTGGTTGCGTGCTCTCAGGATGACGTCGCCGCGCAGTCAGCACGTTCGGTTTTTCGCCACTCTCGGCCAACCGATCGACGATCTGCTCGATCCGCTCGATCCGCCCCAGCCGCACGGCCCACCCGACTTCGACGAACTGGCGACCGTGGCGCGCGAATGCGGAATGGATTTCCTGCCGCCGGAACATTGACCAACCAGATGGGCAACCCGCCCATGATCGTTTGGGCAACACGTGGGAAGCAAGCGCCCGACCGAGCTGGCCGGGCGCAAACTAGGTCCGGGCGCAAAAGTCAAACGCCGCATCGCGAAGGGGGACACCGGCGGCTCCGCAAATGTCGGCGACCCTTGATCGCGGATCACACGTCGTCCCAGACTTCGGGGACCTGCAGACCGAACGATGAGCACAACGCGGCGACATCCCGCCGGTGCTTCTCGGAACGGTCATGCCCCAGGCGAACGAAGACCTGCACGTCCGCCGAGATACACGCCACCGCGCGGCCGAGGATCCAGCCCGACACAAAGCCATCTTTTCGATAGACCACGGGCGACTCGGCGGGCTGCACCTGCACAGCGTTCCCGCGCGGATCGAACGTCACCGGGTGCAGATCGATGCGTCCATGATCCGCGTGTCCCAGCACGACGCGTCCAGGCTCCTCGTCTTCGACTCCAAAACCGTGGTGAGCCAGTACCTCCACGACCCGAGTCAGATCGTCGAGTGCAAGGACGAGGTCGAGATCGCCGTGGGAACGGGTGATTCGTCCCAGGAGTGCATCCACGCCCCATCCTCCATCGAGCCATACCTGCACGCCGACCGTCGCAAGGAGGTCAAGGATTTGCAGCACCGTAGTCGAGTTCATGCTTCCGAAGGTCCTGGTGGAACGCAAAGTCACGCGGCCGTCTTTGGGTGGCCAAGTCAAATGTCTTCATAGTACTCAAAACATAGCGCAGGGGCACCGGGGAATGGTCGTACGTGAAGGTCGTCGACGTGTCCGTGGTCGGCGGGAAGGCGGGCGCGGGATCACCGGACACCTTCAGGATTGCCGTAACGGTGTTGCGGCTTCTCTGCACTGAGACCGTGGGGTCGTTGCGCGCATGAAACGCCCAGACCGGTTTGTCCACAAGTCCCGCGGCGGCATAGCCGCTGCCTGGCACGATGCCGGCAATCGGCACACCCGCCGCGAAACGATCGGCGTAACGCGCGAACAGATTCCACGCGCCGCCGCCGCCCATCGAGAAACCCGTGATGTACATGCGCGCGGGATCGATGTTGTACCGGGCGATCGCCTGATCGATCATGTCCATGATCAACGTCGGCCGGTTGCCCGCATACCAATACGCCGAGGTGGCCTGCGGCACGTAGAGAAATGCCGCGCGCGTCTTGCACTCTGCCAGCAGACCGTCGAAATCGATCAGATGATCGGTGTTGTCGGTCCCGATTCCGCCGCCGCCATGCAGTGCCAGGATGAAGGGACGCGGTGTGCTCGCCGCCGCCTGGGTCGGGGGAACATAGAGGCGTCCCGGCAGACCGGTCGTGCTGAAAGTGGTGTAGTCGCCAACAGACTGCGCCGTGGCGACGAGCGGCAGGAGCCACCCGAGGCCGAGTGCGGCAAGAATCTGACGGATCCGCCGCCGGTCGTGGAACCGTCCGAGCGTGGGAAGCGGCTTGAGCACGGCCATGTGGGAGAGAAACCCAAAAGCGGTCCGCTCCCGTCAGATCTCGCTGCGGCCGGCGCAATTTTTCCGCAGTGCCACCAGCGGATCCACCCGCGTCGCGCACGAGGGGCATCAACATCGTGGCCATTCACAACCACATGACGCATGAGAAATCCCGCGTGCTGTTCCTGCACTATTGGGACGAGCCCGACGGGGTCTGGCTTTGCCCGTTGCCATCCATTCCGGAAGTCAGACGGAAATTGGCCCGGGAAGCCACCGCTGGAAGAGCGCGGCGCTGCGGTCGACGAAAGTTTCGATCCGATTGCGGACCAGACGGGACGCGACTAGGGCCGGCCGGGGACCAACGCACAGCAAGGTCCGGCGATTTCCCTAAAGATCTGTAGGGCGCTGAACAGGCCCGGCGCCGAATGGTCCTGACTCGCTGCGCTGCCATCGCGTCCGCCCATGCGAAAAATCACTCCATTTCTCTGGTTCAACTTCCGCGCCGAGGTGGGGGCGAGGTTCTACGTCTCCGTCTTCAAGGGCCGGAAAATCCGTCGTCGCGCGTACTACACGGAAGGTTCACCGGCGCCGGGGGCTCGCTGGCGACGATTTGTATTCAACCGGCAGCGATATTTGCTGCCGTGATCACCACATCCAGGAGGCACTGTCATGGGCAACTCATTCGTTCACGTTGAACTCAACACCACGAGCATTCCGAAGGCGAAGGCCTTCTACGGAGAATTGTTCGACTGGAAACTCAAGGACCTGCCGAGCCCGACTCCGGGCGGAGACTACACGATGATCAAGGTCGGCAAAGGCACCGGCGGCGGCATGATGAAGCAGATGATCCCCGGCGCCTCCTCGGCCTGGTTGCCGTACGTCGCCGTCAAGGACATCGACGCTGCCACGAAGAAGGCAAAAAAACTTCGCGCCAAAATCGTCAAGGACGTGACGGAAGTTGAGGGCATGGGTTGGCTCAGCATCCTGATCGACCCGACCGGTGCCATGCTGGGCTTGTGGGAACCCAAGTAAGCAAGCGGGGAACGAGGCCGGACCGAACGGCGCTGAAACCGATCGCCAGAAATTCTTGACCAACCGCGGCTGGGCCCTGGCCTCGGTGGTGAACTCGATTTTCCGTTCGCGCAGGCGATGGTAACGGCCACGTTTTGACCATTGCCATTCGTTCCCGAAGGCACGCGGAGATACGGAGAGGGTCTGGCTTGGTGGCTCGCGGGCGACAGTTGCGCCCGTGGTTCGCCGGCGTCCCGGGATCGACTTCCTGCTGAGGTTCCGAGAGCCGCATGGGTTCGGACTTTCTCGTCTGGCATCCATTCCCGTCGAACGGCCATTGCCGGGGCCTGGGCCGGTACGAAGAAAACCGCCGCAGAATTCATGCGGCGGTTTTCATTCCGGAGGCGTGACGAAGATTCGATCAGGGGCCTCGAGACAAGTGTCGTTCGTTCAGGCGGCGCGGGCGCACGTCGAGCAGGACGGGCATTCGACCATTGCCGGCACGCGGACCATGACGTTTTCGTTTTGCGGCACGACCACGCGAACGCTCGCGGGGCGTTGGATCGCGCGACGCGGCGCGTAGGAAACGAGCGCCATTTCCACCAGGCCGTAGATCACGAGCAGACCGAACGCGGTTAATGTGACCGAGCTCGAAGCGCCAGGCGAGCAGGCGGCGATGAAGGTGAACGCGATGAGACCGAGGGCGATGGTCGCGGAGAAGATGGAGCGGGCAGTTGTTTTCATGGTGGGCAGTGGAGGTTGGTTGATGCGGGGGAATAAACATCTCCCGTGCCCAAAGTTGCAGCGATCACGCAAGCCACTGCGCTCCAAGCGAATTTTTATCTTTCGCCGCCCCACACGATCGACGGACGGCCCCGATCGGTCCCGCCGCAAAGACAGCTCAGTCCCATAACCGGGACAGGTTACGGTGGTTTCAGCCGCAAGGAGGCGCAGAAGGTTCAAACCGCTCGGCGAAGTTTCTCTCTGACCGGGATCGATCGAGCCCGGAAGCCTCACGGCGGACTCGAGGCAGGGGCGCGTATCTCCACGCGAGCATGGTCGGCTGGGGACAGCCGATCCTGCCTTGGGTTGCGGCCGCAGGCCGCGGTGGGAAAGGCTCCGGCTCGCGCCGTCAGGCTGCGATCGTCGCGCCGGCCGGGAGATCGCGCGCGAGTTGCGAGGCGATCCGTCGACCCAAACGTTCGGCGGTGAGAAGATCACCGCCGTCGACCACATCGTCGCGGCCCGCGCCCATCGCGCCGAGGTAGGAACCGATGCGGTTGACGGTGACGTCGCCCGCCATCGGGGCCGGGATATCGGCATTGCCGATCCAGAGCATGCCGTGCTGAGCCGCGAACAGGCTCAAGTACTGGAGCGCACTGAGCTTGTCCCCCGAGGGGGAGCCGCTGTGCGTGAAGCCGGACGCCAGCTTGTCCGCCCACTGGCGTTGATACCAGATGCCCGCGGTCGCATCGGCGAACGCCTTGAACTGCGCCGCGACGTTGCCCATGTAGGTGGGCGAACCAAAGACAATCGCATCCGAGGCCGTGAGCTGCGCGAGCAGCGCCTCGTTGGTAAAGCGACCATCGACGATGTCCTGGCCGGAGATGGGAAAGGCTTGTGCCACGACATCAGCGCGACCGGAAGCGCCACGGAGCACGGCTTCCGCCATCTGGGCGGTGTGGCCCAGTCCCGAGAAGTAAACGATGGATACGGTTTTCATGACAGAGGAAGATCAAGGTGAATGGTTCAGGTGGGTTGTCGCACCGAGTCTAGCAGCCGGAACGGGGACGCGGAAATACCATGTTCCTTGCCTGAGCATGCCCACCCGTTATGGTCGCTCCCTTCATGGAACTCCGGCATCTCCGGTATTTTGTCGCCGTCGCGGAAGAGGAAAACGTCACGCGGGCCGCGGCGCGCCTGCATGTCTCGCAGCCGGCGGTCACGCGGCAGATCCAGGAACTCGAAGCGGAGCTTGGCGTCGCCCTCTTCGCGCGCACCGCAAAGTCGATCCACCTCAGTGAACCCGGTCGGACGTTTCTCCGGGACGCGCGGAGCATTCTGTTGCGCGTCGCCTCCGCGGTGACCGCCATCCGCGGCACCCGCAACCAGGCGGTCGCGCTCAACGTCGGTTATGCGCCGACCCCGACGACGGGATTGCTGACGCCGATCCTGCGTGCGTTCAGGAAACGGGAGCCGGCGGTGCGACTCACCCTGCACGACGCGTCGACCTGCGAGATCGCCACCGGGCTGCGGTCCGGCAAGATGGACCTGGCTTTCACGATCCTGAACTCGCAGACGCCCGCGCGCGGTTTCACGTTCGTCCCCCTGCGTGACGATCAACCGATGGTGGGCGTGGCCCCGGATCATCCCCTGGCCCGCCGACGCAGCGTTGCGGTGAACGACCTGTTGCCACTGCCGTTTGTCGTGCTGGCGGCCCGCGATTATCCGGACTACCACGAAATGCTGCGCCTGACGCTGGGTCCCGCCGCGCGGAAACTGCGGATTGTGGAGGAGTGCGACAGCGGCACGAGCTTCATCACGGCAATCGAATCCGGCCGCGCCGTGGGCCTCGTCTCCACCGCCGCGCGACACGCGGCAGGCGGTCGCGTGCGCCTGATTCCCCTTTCCCCCGCCCCGGCCCCCATGTCGGTCGGCATCCTCTATCGTACGAACGCGCTCCCCCCGCCGGGCCAGAAGCTCATCGAAATCGCCCGGGGTTTTTCCGAGGCGAAGGCGAACCTTCCGTCGGCAGCGTCGAGGTAGGAACGTCCCGTTCCTCTGTGTCCACTCTTTGCGTTGCGGGTCCTCCCGCGGTGGGAAATTTCCAGGCCAGGCGAAGGTTAGGCGCGGTCAGAGCTTTTCGTCAGCCATCGTCTCCGGGTGCATTGTTTCTGGCAATGCCGGGCTGTCATGGATCGCGAAGCCGGTCACGTGCTTCAATACGAAGCTCGAGGCTCCCGGCGCGTGCGGGAACTTCACGACATCGAAAGTGACATCAGTGACGTCGTCGAGTTGGACGGTGGGACGCAGGTCTTCCTGGGCGACGCGAAACTCCGTGTGGCTGACGTCGAGGTTCCTCACGTGGCGCGCGAACATGCCCCAGGATGGCATCGTGCCGTGGCGCCCGGGCTCGGGATAGTCCCGCTGGGCTTCCTCGTCGTCCGGCACCTCGCGCTTCGCCTGCTCCGTCGTGCCGCCGCCGGCGTAATCGATGAATATATTGCTCAGGGAGACGTCCTCGACGGGGTGGCCGGGCAGGCCGAGGATGAGGACACCGCTTTGCGCGGCGACGCGATGCGCGATAACGGTGTCGATCTTGATGCGGCGGGCGGCACCGACGGCGATCGGGGCCGGGCCGCGCAGCCGCGCGCCGAGGCGGATATAGATCGGGGCATTATTGATGTCGCGCATGGTGAGGTTCGAGATCGTGACGTCCTCCAGCAGGCCGCCGTCGACCTCCTCGAGCGCGAGTCCGTGGCACCGTTCAAACACGCAGTTCGTGATCGTGATGTTGCGAAAGCCGCCATTGGCCTCGGTGCCGAGCTTGATGCGCCCCGTCCCGCCGTTGGACAGCACCTTGCTCTGACGGGTGCCGTCGAGCAGCGTGCCCTCGTCGTACCCGCTCACCTGGCAATTCGTGATCGTTACGTTCTCGGTCGGCCTCGGATAGCCGAGGGCAAACGAGGCCTTGGGACAGATGCCGTCATCGTAGGGTGAGTTGATGGTGCAGTTGGCGACCCGGACATTCTGGCAGCAGTCGAAGTCGATGCCGTCGCGATTCGTGTCGATCTTCAGTCCATCGCACGTCCAGTTGTCGACGCCGGTGGCGAGGATCGCGAAGTGGCCGCCGTGGTAGATCGTGAAGTCGCGGAAGATCACGTTGCGGCAATGCTTCAGCGCGATTGCCTTATTGCCGACACCCGGGGGGAGCGTGTCACGGCCGGGATACCCGAATGGTCCCGCCGGCTGCGCGGCAATCGCCGCCACGGCGTCGGCGGGAAGCGGAAAAGCCACGCGCAGGTTGCCGCCGGGGGCACCGACCTCGGCACGAGCTGCGCGCTCCTCGGGCAGCAAATCACGCCGGCCCCCGCCCTTGCTCAACCCCCGGCCATAAATCCGACCGGGACCCGTGATGCCGATGTCGTCGAGACCTTCGCCCCAAATCAGACTATTGTGCCAGTGCGAGTGACCGAAGTCCTCGTAGTATTCCGTATTCGGATTCGGCTCCGGCGCATCGTACCCCGTGGACAGGTCCTCCGGCGGCTCCGCGGCGACGATGGTCGCCCCGGCATCGAGATGCAGCGTCACGTGACTCCTGAGGTGGATCGAGAAGCTGAGATAATCGCCCGCGGGAAACTCCACGGTGCCACCACCCGCGGCGGCAGCGGCGTCGATGGCGCGGTTGATCGCGCCGGTGTCGAGGGTTTGGCCGTCCCCGGCGGCGCCATAGCTTCTCACGTCGAACGGCGCGGCCACGAGAGGCGGGACGGCAAACGCGATCAACAGGACGAGAGGAAGGGTCGGGTTCTTCATGCGGTTTTGGGCGAAAGGGCAGGACGACCGCGAGAGAACGGGCGTGGTCCAGCGCGGTCAACGTCGCGAGTCTTTCGGCGTGAGCGACGGACCGCAGGGGTTTTCCTTCCGGACCGTTCGCATGAAGCTGAAAACCGCAGCAGGCCTGGACCAAAGGTAACGAAGAGTTCCGAGCGCAGCGACAAGACCGGTCGCACAGCGAACCGCCCGCGAAGGCAGGGAGCGTCGCGTGCAAGTCGAGCAATTCCCGGCGCTCACCCCGGAGGTGAACCGATCGAGCTTCGCATGTGGGACGGCATCCACTCAGTGGCCCAACGGTGCTCGCGGCCGGCCTCGGGCGGAATATTCCGGGGCTAATCCGGCGGAGTGCCCGCTGCGGCGGTCGGCCCGTGCTCACCAGCTGATCCACTGCCACCGCCGCGCCCGCGCGATTCCTTGGCGGCCGCCAGTTGTCGAAGCAAGTCGCGCACGCGGGCGCGTGGTCGCCCAAATGCCATCAGGGCCGCCCCGTAAGCTGCAAACGTCAGGGCCGATCCGACCACTGCACCGACGACCGGGCTCGCGTGCGCGAGCAATTCAAACTTCACGATCACCGCGAATGCGCCGGCCGCCAGGCTGGCGCCGGCTGGCGCCCGCAGTGAACGAAAGATGTCCGGCATGGTCACGGGTGTCTGCCGGACGGCGTAGGCGACGTACGGAATCGTCAGCAGGCACGCCATCACGGAAAAACCCGCCGCCACCCCGACGGCCCCGGCCGGCAAGCCCGCCACAAATGCGCCGATCACGAGGAGCGTCCAAACCAGACTCACGCGCAGGTGACGGTGCGGCTGGCCGGTGGCAATCAGCAACCAGGTGAGCGGTTCGAGCAACGCTCCGCAGATTGCCGCCGGCGCGAGGACGCGAAATATCATGATGCTCCCGTCCCATTTGGGCCCGAGCACGACGTTCACGAAATCATCGGCGAAGATCAGCAGCACGACCAGCAGCGGGAGCGTGATCGAGGATATGGTCGCGTAGGCGTTCACAAAAAACTCCCGCAGGCGGCCGGGCCGCGACTGCAGCCGGCTCAGGGCGGACACCGCGACGTTGCTCAACGGCACGGTCACGAGATTGATGACGAGCATCAACAGGCCGTAGGCACGGGAATAGAGTCCCACCGCACCCGCGCCCCAGTACCATCCGATGAGGATGTTGTCGGCGTTGCGAAATGAGTAGTTCACGACGTCGGACCCGGTCACGGTGCCACCAAAGCGCAGCAGCGACCGCACGCCGCAGCCTCGCCGGGGCAAGCCGGGCCGCCAGCGCGCGGCCACGAATTTCCCCACCACCGTGGTCAGCGCTCCCATGATCGCGACCCCGGCCAGCGACCAGTATTGCCAGCCCCGGCAAGCCATGACGATCCCACCGATCGCGCCGGCCAGCGTGCCCAGAACCTCGATGATCGCGAGCGCGCCAAATCGCATCTGGCGGCACAGCAATGCATGGTGTTGAACAGCCAGACTGCCGAGGAGAAACGTCGAAGCGACCGCGATGGTCAGGCCCGCAAGCCGCGGGTCCCGGTAAAACGTGGCAACGAGAGGAGCGAGCAGCACCGCGACGCCGGTGAAGGCAATGCCCAGAGCGAGGTTGAGCCAGAACAGCGTGGAAACCTGCGCATGTGTAATCCGTTCCCGCTGCATCGTCGCGGTGGAGAGGCCGCCATCGCGGAAGACCCGGAGCAAACCGGTGAACGCCGCCACCATGCCGAACATGCCAAAGTCCCGCGGGGTGAGAAGCCGCGCGAGAACCACCATCGAGCCGAGCGACACGAGGAACTTGACGACCTGCGCGAAGACGGAAACGGCGCCGCCCTGCACCGCCTGCCTGCCGAGCGTGCCGTCAGTCGAGGGTGCGAACGCAGGATGATCGAGAGGTTGAGATGCGCCGGTTGCAGATGCCACAAAGAGAAAGCGGGGGCATCTGGAAACATCAGTTCCCGCGCCAAGCGAAGCCGGCAACATGCAACCCGCGTTTCATGTGTATGAGCCGCGGTTCCTTTGCGAATTCCAGCAAAACCGAGGCCGTGGATGCGGCGGAGCGCCCGTTGCATTTTTCAACAAGGCGGGTCGACGCCCGCGCATTCCGACCACCACCCGGGCTCCCCGTCCGGGAATTTCACATGTCCGGCCACGATTCTTCCCGTTCGCTACGCGCCCGGTCATGTCGATGGAAGAACGCGAGACTTCGAGGACGTATGAGATAGAAAGACTCAGTCCGGAATTCTCACGTTCTCGCGTTCTTTCCTGTCTTGCGCCCCGTAGCTGCGTTGGAGGGTAACGACAACGTGGCCCGGTCTTCTCTCGGAACGTCGAATTTCCGGGCGCAAGATCCGCAACCGCCGCGGCAACGCGGTCACCGTGCCAAACCGGAAGCGGAAGCGGATGGACCTACGGCTGCGCCATCCGCTTCGATCGCCCGGGGGTTTTCGATTCCGGGGGCGCTTCGCTGCAGGACGGGTCATGGCGGCGCGCATAGATGGCGGCTACCTCCGCCGACCAGTGGCCGCCGACCAGCGACCAGTCGCCGGTGAGCAGGTTGACGTGAACACGAAGGCGCGGTTGCACGTGCGGAATCGGCATTGGTTCCGGCAAGGCATCAGCACGAGGCAGAGGGGGACCGAAAAGCCGATAGTCGAGAAATGGTGTCCGCGAGGGCATTGGAGGCGGAGAAAGTTTGGAGGCCGTCTTGGGAACGGAAAGTTGTTCGTGGTGGAGTCGAGCCGGCACGGGAGTCGCGTTCGAAACGAAGATTCGAAGGGGGCGGATTGCCGCGGAAAAGCGCTTCACGACATGACCGCGGTTCATTCGCGGCGTGCCGTGGTGGTTCGTTTTTGACGAACAATGTTCGAACGAAGTTCCTGCACGTTGCGGAACGCCTGCCTGACGAAAAAACTGTCACTTCGAACCGACGTGGTTCGGGCGTCCGCCAAGCTCAGGGCGTGAAGCCGGCGATAGCTTGCCCATTCCGGCCAGGAATCCGTGGTTTGGTTTCTAGAAGAGAGGAGGTTTGACGATCGTGATGGGAAGGGAACGAAGTGCTTTCGATCCCTTTTGTGGCCCCGCAAGATAGTCCGCGGTGATCGATTTTCGAGGCGTGGGCTTCGCTTTTACCAAAAGAGTGGACGCGACGACGCGGACGGATCGCGCGGCCCTTGACCCGTCAAGTCTGCATGAGGGTGGCTTCGCGGTCGTGAGGCCCTGGGGTACCGGCCTCCATGCGGGCGCTTGCATAGCGCGAGACGACGTCGACCGACCAGTGGCCGGAAAACAGGGACCAATGATCGTCGAGCAAACCGACCCGCGCGCGCAGCGGAGCACGGCGGCGAACCGGCACCGCGGCTCGCCGGATGCCGTCGAGCGCACGTGGGAACGGGTACATTTCGTAAAGGACGCGACTGGCGGAAGGATTCACGTGATCAGGCATGGGAAACTTGTTGGGAGGTTGGAAGTCGGCGGCGGGGGACCCGAGTCGGCTCAACGGCGGTGGCGGTCCCGCGTCCGGCTCTTGCGCAGAACCACGGCGGCCGCGGCGGGACTGAGAGAATTCAGCACCCGCCCGACATCGGCCGACGGCAGGAGGGACGCATCACCACGGAGTCGCAGGCGCGTGGCATACACGCGCTGCAGCAGGAACAACGAAGGGACGCCGATGATGGATTCGTCCTCCGGCGCAGGCAAACGAGGCCGCGGCCGGGAATCTTCGGTTTTCATACGCGTCGTCCTTCGCTTGCGGCGGCCTCGCATGGTGCGCCCTCACTGGCAGGCTTCACACGCCTCGCCGTTGCGCATGGCCTCGATGGAACAGGCGAGTTTTTCCTCCGGCGTGTACATGCGTTTGGACACGGCGGCAGGCGACGGGCTGGAAGCGCCGGGCTCCGCGGGATCGGCGTCACCGCCGTAGGTGGCGGCGGTCTCGCCGACCGCGCCGCGGATCTCCTTCTTCACGGAGACCGTGGCCTTTTCGATGTTCGAGGCCTGCAGCGTGCGCAGATAGTAGGTGGTCTTGAGACCGGCGTGCCACGCCGCCCGGTACATGTGGCTGAGGGCCTTCATGTCGGCCTTGCCGAGGAAGAGGTTCACGCTCTGGCGACTGGTCGATCCACTTTTGGCGGCGGGCGGCGGCATCGACGAGCCACTTCGGGTCGATCCCGAACGCGGTGCGGTACTTTTCCTTCAGGTCGTCCGGCACGGATGGCGATGTCCTTCAGCTCACCGTCGAAATATTTCAGGTTGTCGATCATGTCCTGCGTTCCAGAGTCCGCGCGCCTTCAGGTCGCGAACGAGGAAGTGATTCAGGACGATGAACTCGCCGGAGAGGTTGGATTTGACGAAGAGGTTCTTGTAGGTCGGCTCGATGCAGGGCGAAGTGCCGGTGATGTTGGAGATGGTCGCCGTCGGGGCGATGGCGAGGACGTTGCTGTTGCGCATGCCCTGCTGGCCGATCCTCGTCGCGGAGGGCGGCCCAGTCGAGACGGTGCGCCGCGGGGCACGTCGACGCTCTCGCCGCGCTCCTGCTCGAGCAGGTCGAGGGTGTCCGGCGGGAGGAGCGCCGCGAGTCCCACTTCGAACCCGGGAAGCTCGAGTAGGTGCCGCGCTCGGCGGCGAGGTCGCTGGAGGCCTCGTAGGCGAAGTAGGCGATGGCCTCCATGAACTCGTCGTTGAATTCGACGGCGTCCTCGGACGGCGAACGCGATGTTCTTGGCGTAAAGCGCGTTTGCCAGGCCCATCACGCCGAGGCCAATGGGACGGTGGCGGCGGTTGGACGTCCGCGCGGCCTCGGTCGGGTAGAAGTTGAGGTCGATGACGTTGTCGAGCGCGCGCACGGCGATGCGGACGGTCTCGCGCAGCTTGTCGAGGTCGAGGGAGCCGTCGGGCATGCAGATGCGAGTCGAGGATGACGCTGCCGAGATTGCACACGGCGGTCTCGTCGCCGCCGGTGTTGAGCGTGATCTCGGTGCAGAGGTTCGAGGAGTGGATGACGCCGACGTGGTCCTGCGGCGACGCGGACGTTGCACGGGTCCTTGAACGTGATCCATGGATGGCCGGTCTCGAAGAGCATCGAGAGCATCTTCTTCCAGACTTCGATCGCCTCGACCTTCTGGCCCCAGATCTTCCCCTCGTCGGCGAGCTGCTCGTAGAAGGCATAGCGCTCCTCGAACTTGCGGCCGTAGAGGTGATGCAGGTCCGGCGACCTCGGAGGAGCGGAAGAACGTCCAGTGCTGGCGCGCTTCCATGCCGCTTCATGAACAGGTCGGGAATCCAGTTCGCCGTGTTCATGTCGTGCGTGCGGCGGCGGTCGTCGCCGGTGTTGCGGCGCAGCTCGAGGAAGTCGTAGAGGTCGTTGTGCCAGGTCTCGAGGTAGGCGCAGCCGGAGCCCTTGCGCTTGCCGCCCTGGTTGACGGCGACGAGCTGGTCGTTGTGCAGCTTCAGGAACGGGATGACGCCCTGCGATTCGCCGTTGGTGCCCGGCGATGTGGGCGCCCGTGCCGCGCACGCTCGTCCATGAGCCGCCGAGGCCGCCGGCCCATTTGGCGAGGTAGGCGTTTTCGGCGATGCCGCGCTGCATGATCGACTCGAGCGTGTCGTCGATGTGGTAGAGGTAGCACGACGAGAGCTGCGAGTGCGGCGTGCCGGAATTGAAAAGCGTCGGCGTGCTGGAGCAGAAGCGACGGCTCTTGTAGAGACCGTAAAGCGAGAGGACGTGGCCCTCGCGGTCGTTGGTCTCGTCGAGGAACAGGCCCATGGCCACGCGCATCCAGAAGATCTGCGGCGTCTCGAGGCGGCGGACGGGTTTCACCTGTCTTGTCGACGATGAGGTAGCGGTCGTACAGGGTCTGGACGCCGAGGAAGTCGAACTCGAGGTCGGCGGAGGGGTCGAGCGCGGTCGGCGAGGCGCTCGAGGTCGTAGTCCTTCAGGCGCGGGTTCAGGCGCTTGATCGAGACGCCGCGGTCGAGGTAGTGACGGAAATGGCGCTGATGAAACTGCTTCAGCGATCCGATGCCGTCGCGCACGATGTCCCAGTCGAGCACCTCCTCGTAGATGAAGGTGAGCTGGATGCGACCGGCGAACTTCGCAAAGTCGGCGTCCTTCTCGATCAGCGTCTTGGCGTTGAGGACGATCGTGTTATTGAGATCCTGCTGCGAAATCTCGTCGAAGATGGCGCGGCGCAGCTCGGCCTCGATTTCGTCGTTGGAGAGGCAGAGATCGAGCCCGAGGCGGGCGAAGGCGATGCGCTCGCGCAAGTCGGCGCCGTCCCAGAAGAAGCTCTCGCCGTCCGGGCGCTTGACGACGATGAGCTGGTTCTGTTCCGGGGCACTCGCGGGTTCGAGGCGTTCCTGGGCGCGCAGGTCCGCGCGTTGGGAGCGGTAGATAATGTAGTGCTCGGCCACCTTGAAGTGGCCCTGGCGCATCAACTCCTCCTGCACGAGATCCTGGACCTCCTCGATGTGCATGAACGCCTGCTTCGATTCGAGCACGCGCCGCGTGACCGCCTGGGCGATGGCAATGGCGGGCGCGGAATCGCGTTCCAGCGAAAGGAAGGCCTTGCGCACGGCGATCTCGATCTTGCCCTCGTTCCACGGGACGATGTGGCCGTTGCGGCGAATCAGGCGAACGGGCACGAACGTCTCGGGATGGGAGGTGCCGAGCTTGTTCGAGCGGTTGATCAGGATGCTCTTGGCGACCTCATAGGCGCGGTGCTCGACGAGCTTCGCCTCGATCAGCGTATAGAGATCGTTGAGGGGTATTCGGACCGGCTTTTCCTCGGCCGCCCGCCGGTCGAGGATTTCGCCGATTTCGGCCGCGATGTTCTGCACCCATCGTTTGTTCGCGTCGGTGAAGATGTCCTCCTGGCGCTCCCTTGACAGCAGCACGTTGGTCAGCGCGCGGCCGATGGTGTCGACGACCTCGCTGAGATCGAAGTCCTCGTCACCATGCGGACAAACCACGCGAATACCCGGCCGCACGCGCGCGTCCTCCGCGATGACGCCGCGCCAGTTGTAGTTGGGCTTCTGTTCGAGGGGACGGGAGATGAGGCGCTTGAGGGCGAGATCTTCAGCGAGATGGGGGTTGGTCATGGTTCAGGGAGGGGCGGGGGCGGACGGCTTTCGGGGAAGGGTAGAAGGCGGAAAACGTTGGGCTTCAGGTTCTATGCAGGGCCACGAGGACCTGAGATTGTCTTGGGACGAACCAGCGGGGACGCTCTGGGCACCTGGAACTGGATACTTTGGAACCTCCAAGCCGCGGCCCGGGGGCCGCGGTGGCACACAACTGTTACAATGGGGGAAAGAGAGGTCCGGGCCGGCAAGTCGGGGCGCCGGCCCGGATCGCGCCAGTCGATCAGAGTTCGTCGTCGCTCGTGACCTCGAGTGCCGAGGCCTTCTGGTATTCGGTGACGCGGCCCTCGAAGAAGTTCTGTTCCTTCTTGATGTCCATCATCTCGGCGAGCCAGGGGAGCGGATTGGCGATGCCTGCGGAAAGCGGAGCCAGGCCGCAGCCGGACAGGCGGCGGTCGGCGATGTAATCGATGTACTGGAGAAAATCCTCGATGCGCAGCCCGACCGCGTTCACGGGCAGGCAATCGCGGATGAAATCCTTCTCGAGCTCGACGGCGGTGCGCATGGTGTCGCGCAACTCCTCCTTGAACCCGGGCGTCCAGACCTCGCGGTTCTCCTCGACCAGATCCATGAAAAGATTCCGGAACAGCTCGATGTGGTTGGACTCGTCCCGGAGCGTGTAGCGGAACATCTGGCCGATGCCGGGAAACTTGTTCTGGCGGTAGAGTGAGAGCACCATGCCGAACAGGCCGTAGAACTGGGTGCCCTCCATGCACTGGCCGAACACAAAGATGTTCTTCGCGAGGAGTTGCTTGTTTTCGACGCGCGTGAGGTCGACGTCGCGCCGGAGGACGTGGGACGTGGCGGTGACGAACTCATTCTTGCGGCGGATCGTCTCGACGTCCTCGAACATGGCCTCGCACTCGTGCGGGTTGATGCCGAGCGAGCTGATCATGTAGAGCAGCGAGTCGGCGTGAATGTTCTCCTCGTGGGCGTGGCGGCCGAGGACGAGCTTGAGCTCGGGGGCGGTGACGAGCTCACGCACGACATGGATGACGTTGTCCCCCACGATGCCCTCCGCGGCCGAAAAATAGCCGACCCCCATCATGATGATCCAGCGTTCGACGTCGGAAAGGAGGTTCTGGTCCTTCCACTGCTCGATGTCCTTGCCCATCGGGATGTCCTCCGGCTCCCAATGGTTGTTCTTCATCGTGCGGTAGAGATCGTAGGCCCACTGGTATTTCAGGGGCAGGAGATTGAACGTCATGGTCTCCCGGCCGAGGATCACTTTCTTGGCCGCGAAGGCGGCTTCGGCCTTGGCCTGATCGAGGACGAAAGTCTTGTTCCCGATTTGGTACGTTTTGGTCATTTCACGAGACGGCGGGTGGAGGAGGAGAGATTCGAAGCGAGGCGAGTGGGGCGAGGGCCGGCAGGGTCACAACAAACTGAAGATGCGGAGACGAGACATAGTTCTTCACGAGTTGTCGACGAGTTGCTGACCACAACCGGCTGTGGTTCCCAACCGGGAGGACCACCACATATGGTGGTCAGGGAAACTCCGTCAACGGGTTTTCTGGGAAATCGTTGGCGGAGCGGCGGGGGGAGCACGGGACTGCCGGCCCCCGGTCTTCACCGAAAGCCGGCCGGGTTGCCTGCGCCACGGGAAAGCCGCCTCGATTCCTCTCCGGTTGGCGAACCCGCGGCAGGGATTGGCCGGACGGCAACCCCGCTTGGCTTGGCGGCGTCGCTGGTGTATTCAGGACCACGATGTCGCTGCTTCCCCCGGCAGCGGAGGAGCGGATCAACTTACCCTACGCGGCATCCATGAAACAACCACACCCGGTCGATCCCGTGCGCGAGGGCGCGATCTCGCGGCGCACGTTTCTCAAGGGCTTCGGCACCGCCACGGTGGGCGCGATGGCCTCCGGAGCCTCGACCCTGGCGGCGGAGATGGAGTCCGCCAACGCCGGGCGCGTGCTCGGTCCCGGGGCGGTTCCGGTGGGCTTCACGCTGAACGGCCGCGCCGTCCACCTCGCCGCCGAACCCCGTGAGACCCTGCTCGATGTCCTGCGTATGCAACTTGGACATACAGGCCCGAAGGAGGGCTGCGATCGCGGCACGTGCGGCGCCTGCACCGTCCTGCTCGACGGGCGGCCGGTGAACGCCTGCATGCGACTCGCGGTCGAGGCCGAAGGCGCCGCCATCGAGACCATCGAGGGACTCGCGCAAAACGGAGAGCTCACCGCCGTGCAGCGCGCCTTCGTCGCCGTGGACGGCCTGCAATGCGGCTTTTGTTCCCCCGGCTTCATCATGACCGTGACGGCGCTGCTGCGGGAAAACCCGCACCCCACCGCCGCTGACGTGCGGCGCGCGTGCGCGGGCAACGTCTGCCGCTGCGGCTCGCAACCGCACATCATCAAGGCCGCCCTGCGGGCGGCGGGAGTTGCCACCACCTCAACCGCGGACGTCCTCCATTCCCATCATGCCCTGGCCTGAAGCAACCCGCTATCTCGGCAAGGAAACCCCGCGCGTGGATGGTCCGCAGCGCGTCACCGGCGCCGCGCGGTTCTCCTGCGACATGCAGCCGGAAGGCTGGCTCTATGGCGCGGTGTTGCGCTCGCGCTGGGCCGCCGCCCGCATTCTCGCCATTGAGCTGGCGCCGGCGCAGAAGCTTCCCGGGGTCAAGGCGGCCATCCTCGTTCGTCCCGCCGAACGCCAGGTTCGCTACTACGGCGATGAACTCGCGGCCGTCGCCGCCACGTCGAAGCGGGCCGCTGACGATGCGTTGCGCGCGATCAAGGTGGTCGCCGAACCGCTGCCCCACGTGGTCAAGGAACACCTGGCCGGCGCGCCCGACGCACCGCGGGTGTTTGCCGAGACGCCGAACCTGGGCGCGCCCCACGTGCGCCAGACCGGCGACATCGCCGCGGGTTTCGCCGAGGCCGAGGTCGTGGTCGAAGGCAGGTTCGCCACGCAGGTCGAGCTGCATCACCCGATGGAAACGCACGGCGGCGTCGCCCAGTGGCGGGACGGCGAACTCACCGCGTGGCATTCGACGCAGGGGGTTTCGGGCGTGCGCGACGGCTTCGCCGGCTTTCTCGACCTGCCGCTCAACAAGGTCCATGTGATGAGCGCATACATGGGCGGCGGCTTTGGCTCGAAGTTCAGCGCCGGGGTCGAGGGCGCGCTCGCCGCGCAGCTGTCGCGGGCCGCCGGTGGCGTTCCCGTGCGGCTGATGTTGACGCGCTTCGACGAGTCGCTCGCGGTGGGCAACCGGCCCTCGACTTTTCAGCAGATCAGGCTGGGGGCGAAGGCCGACGGCACGCTGACCGCGTTCACCATGGAGTCGTTCGGTTGCGCGGGTTATGCGGCCGGCGGTCCCTCCGCGGGCGGAAGCACGAATTCCGGCTTTCCTGCACCGTACATCTATGGCGTGCCGAACACGCGGACGAGTCACCGGGAGATCACGATCCACGCGGGCGCCGCGGCGGCATTCCGGGCGCCGGGCCATCCCCCCGCGTCGTTCGGCATGGAGTCGATCATGGACGAACTCGCCGTGAAGCTCGGCCTGGATCCCGTCGAACTGCGCATCAAGAACGACCCGTTCGAGATCCGGCAGCGCGAGTACCGGATCGCGGCCGAGCGTTTCGGCTGGCGCGACAAGTATCGCGCCCCCGGCTCGTCTCCGGGGCCGGTCAAGACGGGCGTCGGCTGCGCCGGTGCCACCTGGGGCGGCGGGGGTCGCGGCACCCAGGCCGAGATCGAGGCAAGTCCCGACGGTTCCGTGGAGATTCGTTGCGGTACCCAGGATCTAGGCACCGGTACGCGCACCCTGATCGCCGTGATCGCGGCCGAGTTGCTCGGCCTCACGCCGGCCGACATCCAGGTCCGCATCGCCGATACCCGTTTCCCGCCCTCGGGTGCCAGTGGCGGCAGCACGACGGCGGCCTCGGTTTCCCCGGCGATCCACGACGTGTGCACCAGGGCGCTGGGGGAACTGCAGAAAGCCTCCGGCATCGACGACGCGCGCGGTGCGCAATGGAAGCCGGCCTGCCGCAAGCTCGGCGTGAACCCGCTCGTGGTCCAGGGTCGCTGGCACGAGGGGCTGTCCTCGAGCGGTGCCGGCGGCGTGCAGATGGCCGAAGTCGAGGTCGACACCGAGACCGGCTTCGTGCGGGTCCGGCGCATCGTCTGCGTGCAGGACGGCGGCCTCATCGTGAACAAGCTCACGGCCGCCAGCCAGGTGAACGGCGGCATCATCATGGGTCTCGGTTATGCGCTGTATGAGAACCGCGTGATGGACACGGCCACCGGCGTCGTGCTCAACCCGAATTTCGAAACCTACAAGCTGCCCGGCATCGCCGATGTGCCGGACATCGACATCGTCCTGCTCGACATGCCGGAGCGCGGCGTGATCGGCATCGGCGAACCGGTGACCATTCCGACGGCCGCGGCGATCGCCAACGCCGTGGCCAATGCGATCGGCGTGCGCGTGACCAGCCTGCCGATCACCCCGGACAAGGTGCTCGCCGCGCTCGGGCGGGTTCCCGGCCCGTCGAAGGATTCTCCGCACGACGCGTGGATGAGCCTCTTCGCGACGACATGAACAACGGACACCACCCACCGTGCTGGCGCCCGGTCCCCCTCGAGGCGGGGTCCATTCAGCGGCGGTGGGTCGTGTTCTCCATTCCCACGCGTTTCTGACCTGCCCTCGATAGCATCCCCTTTCCCATGAAACCATTTTCCTACGTGCGCGCGCAGTCCGTGGACACGGCTGTCGCGCAGGCCTCGGAAACGCATCGACTGCTCGCCGGCGGCATCGACCTGCTGGGAGAGCTGAAGGAGGGCCTGGTCGAAGCCGACCAGTTGATCGCCATCCGCCAGATCCCGGATCTGGATGCGATCGCGTCCTCCGCGTCGGGCTGGAAGCTCGGCGCCAACGTCACTGTCGCCGCCCTCGCCGGCCACGCCGACCTCACCCGGGCACTCCCAGGCCTGGCGGAGGCGGCGACACACGTCGCTTCGCCGCAAATCCGCAATGTGTCCACCCTGGCAGGCAACCTGGCGCAACACTCCCGCTGTTGGTACTATCGCCATCGCGACGTGACGTGCCTGCGCAAGGGCGGCGACACCTGCTACGCCCGCGAGGGCGAGCACAAATATCACAGCCTGTTCACCGGCAGCTGGTGCATAAGCCCCCTGGTCTCCAACCTCGCCGTCGCGCTCGCCGCGCTCGACGGCTCGGTCGTGGTGCACCGTCGCCGCGGCGGCGAAGTCCGCCTCACGATGGCGCAGCTCTATGCGCCGGCTTGGGACGACCCGGAGGCGCATCATGCACTCGCACCCGGGGACATGATCACGGCAATCGAGATTCCGCACGTCTCGCGCCGCTCCGCATTTCTCCAGCTGAGCGAAAAGGCCGCGTTCGACTGGGCGCTGGTCAGCTGCGCCGCGGCGGTGGAAGTCGACGGCAGGACCATCCGCCAGGCGCGCATTGCCCTCGGCGCCGTGGCGCCCATCCCGTATCGCGACCAGCGCGCGGAAGACTTCCTCGTCGGCAAGATCATCGACGAAGCCACGGCGGACCAGGCGGCCAGCCTGATCCTCGAGAAAGCCGAACCGCTGCCGCAAAACGCCTACAAGGTCCCGATCGCGCGTGCGTTGATCAAACGCGCATTGCTCCGGGCCGCCGCTGCATGAAAAGCCCCACGAACCTTCCTGTTTGCCGTCATCTTCGCACCAAGACGCTCTACGTGCCCGAGCAAGCCGCCGAGGCCGAAAGCGACGCGACCGAGGCCGCCACGGCGCGCCATTGCTGGTGCAACAAGACGATGACGCCGGTCGGTCTGGACGACCGGCGCGTCACCGCGGAGACCTGCGCGGATCCGAAGCGGTCGTGCTATCTGCCGGGCTGAGCGGGCGACGTTCGTCCTGCGATCGCGCGCCCGCGGCGGCGAGGCGTTCCTAATCGACGCCGCCGGTCGCCGGGGTCTCGTCCACGTCGCGCAGGATCGCCCGATCGCCGACCTCGAAGTAACAGGTTTGCGCGGCTTCGGCCGGTGACGCGAGCAAGTGGCGCGCGCCCGCATCGCCGCGCAACTGCTCCAATTGCGGGCGCAACCACGCGCCGAGAATGACGGGATGCCCGCGGGCCCCGCCCGCCATCGGGATCACGTGATAGCGGCATTGTTCGGACAGGAAGCACGTCGCAATCGTTCGGATCAGTTCGCCCGTCAATTCCGGCAGATCGCCAGGAATGATGGCAAAACCCGCGGCATCGGCCCGCGCGGCACCCACGCCGGCGGCCAACGAATGGCCCAGGCCGGCGGCATGCCCGGCGGCGAACACCAGTCGCACCGGGCGGCCGGCCAGGACCGTTTCGATCCGGGCCCGTTCGTGCCCGGTCACGACGATGACCTCGTCGAACGCGGCCGCGCAGGCGGCATCCACGGTGGCTTCGACCACCGTCCGGTCGCCGCCACCGGGAGCGGCCAGAAGCAATTTATGATGCGGCGCAGCGCGCCGGGAGAGACCGGCGGCCAGCACGATGGCGCTGATGCCGGTCATCGTATCCACATTTCCCTGCGGTTGATCCGGTCGGGAGCCATGCCGCGGTTGCGAACCAGAACGGTCACCGCAGGAATTCCGACAAGGCGAACGTGCCTTCCGATGCCGTCGGGACTCCGTGCACCAGCGCGGGGTAAAACCGCAGGGTGCGCAAGGTTTCCTCGAGGTCCGCACTCGGCGGCGGCTGTCCCCCGGCGAATGCCAGGTGTGTCACGTTGCCGTCGGCGTCGATGGTGAAGTCGACCGTCCACGATTTCCAGTCGTCGCGGACGAGATCGCGCAGCTCGGCGGGAACCAGCTCGGACACGATGGCCGCCGGCGCGGTGGCGAGTTTGTGCTCCGTGACGTAGCGCAAGATCAGAAACTGATGCGCCTCGCTTTTCGTGACCTCGAACCGGTTGCGCGAGACCGTGGTGGCCAGCTCGCGGTTGCCGATGAAGAAATGCAGTTCGTAGGCGTCGAGGGTATAGCCCGACGGCAGCCCCCGCACCCACACGCCGAGCTTGCGCTCCTTCGGTCCCAGTTCGGGCAGCGGGAGGAACTTGAGCAGGGAGATTTTCTCGTTCGGATGGCGCGGCTGCCGGATGAAAAGGCGCAGCACCGCATAGGCACCCGCGATCGGGTGCGGCGTGGACACCCGAAACGAGAGGTCGAAGGCATCATACGCCGCGTTGCCGTCATGTTGCATGACCGAGGCATCGATGCGCCCGGCACTGGCATCGCTGTATTCGGCATTGAACTCCGCCTCCGCGACGCTGGCATCGCCATAGACCTTGTTCATGTCGATCGTGACGCCGGTCTCCGCCAGCCGCTTCGACTCCAGCACATTGCGTTGCGCCTTGATGAGTTCCGTGGATGCGTGCGACCTTCGCGCGTCCTGCAGGTCGTACAGGAACGATTGTTGTTCGATCAGGTGCACGTTCGGGTCGTTCGCCCGCGTATAGGTCGGTTCACCCCGGACATCGGTCAGCTTGAGATTGATCGCGCTCACCTTCGGTTCCACCGTGGTGGTGAACTCGTGCAGGTCACGAGAGGACATTGAAACCACGCGCCCCTGCTCCATCACGTCCACCCCCGCCCGCCGGGCCCCCACGACGGGGAGTTGCGCGTCTCCCTCGACAACGGTGACGTTGATCCCCACGAACGCCACGTAATCCTTCGCCGGTTCCTCACCGGCGGCAAAGCCGAAGGGCCCGGCCAACCCCGCGAAAAGGGCGGTTCGGGCACACCGTGAACAGGTCGACGCGAGTAGCATGGGAAACCGGGAGTTGATTCCGACCGATCGGGTCCAAAAAATCCGGCGACTGCACCATCCGGCAAACACCCAGTGAAGCGACTTTCGCCACGTTTGCGAGTAGCGAACAGATCCCGCACCAGCCCGCGGGCGCCATTTTCGACAGACGCACGCCGCCGGCGCCGCGGCCGTTCCCGTGCAATCGCGCATACGTTGTCCGACGCATCACGGGGTTCCCTCTCCCGCTGGCTCGCCCACCCCACGCTTGACTACCTTCCTGCCGGCTCGCTCCATCGCACGGTGACGAACCCCTGTCCGTCGCCACCCGATGTTCCATGAGCCTTGAAGTGCCCGGCCGCGGAGCTGTCCTCTTCTGGTTGCTGGTGCTTTGCCGGCTGACCGACGCCACGACAAGGGCCGCGGATGATTTGACAGAAAAGGCGCTCACGCCGCCCCACTCCGCATCGGGCCCGACGCTTTTCTCCGTCGTCCCGCCGCAACGCAGCGGCATCGTGACGGAGAATCGTTACGACGATCCGCGCATCTGGGGCGATCGCTATCGCGAGTTCGCCGTCGGCGAAATCGGCACCGGCGTCGCGATCGGCGACTACGACGGCGACGACCGGCCGGATGTTTTCGTCGTCAGCAAGACCGAGAGCTGCCGCCTGTTTCGCAACCGGGGTGATTTCCGCTTCGAGGACGTGACGGATCAGGCCGGCATCGGCGATCCGGGCGCCGCCGCGCGAATCTGGAAACAAGGCGCCACGTTCGCCGATGTGAACAACGACGGCTCGCTCGATCTCCATGTCTGCCGGTTCGATGCGCCAAACCTTCTCTATCTCAACCAGGGAGACGGCACGTTCAAGGAAGCGGCGCACGCCTGCGGGCTCGACTTGCGGGATGCCTCCGTGATGGCGGCGTTCTGCGACTACGATCGCGACGGCTGGCTCGACGTCTACCTCGTCACCAATCTCCTCGATGCCAGCCGGCATCCCGAGGGCCAGCCCGATCACCTCCTGCACAACAACGGCGACGGCACGTTCACCGACGTGACGGCGCGAGCCGGCATCGCGGGTGCGGCCCAGGGGCACGCTGCACTGTGGTGGGACTACGACGACGATGGCTGGCCCGACATCTACGTCGCCAACGATTTTGCGGCCCCCGACCGGCTCTATCACAACAATCGCGACGGCACGTTCCGCGACGTCATCGACGCCGTGGCGCCGCACACGCCGTTTTCGTCGATGGGTTGCGATCTCGGCGACGTGAACAACGACGGACGCATCGACTGCTTCGTGCCGGACATGGCGGCGACCACCCGCGAAAAGGACCAGCGGGGCATGGCTGATTCCCGGGAGCGCACCCGCGAGGATCTGACGCACGCGGAGATCGCGCCCCAGTACGAACGCAATGTCCTTCTTCTGAGCACGGGCACCGGGCATTGCCTGGAGGCGGCGCAACTCGCCGGCCTGGCGGCGACCGACTGGACCTGGTCGCCGCGCCTGGAAGACCTCGACAACGACGGGCGCCTCGACCTTTTCGTCACCAACGGCATGTATCGCGAAGCCACCAATGTGGACCTGCTCGCGAGACAGATGGGAGCGGAATCGGCGGCCGATCGGCTGCGGGTGTTGCGCGACAGCCCCGAACTGGCCGAGGCGAATCTCGCCTTTCGCAACCTGGGTGACCTCGCCTTCGAGAATGTCAGCGCCGCCTGGGGACTCAACGAAACGGGCGTGAGCTTTGGCTGCGCGTTCGGCGACCTCGATGGAGACGGTGACCTTGATGTCGTCTACACCAACTACAAGCGGGGCGTGTCGTTGCTGTGCAACGACAGCGCGGCGGGACACCGCCTGATCGTGGCCCTGCGCGGCACGGTCTCGAACCGTTGCGGCGTCGGTGCCACCGTCCGGATCAAGAGTGCGTCCGGACCGCAGGTGCGCACGCTCGTTCTCGCCCGCGGCATCCTCTCCAGCAGCGAACCCACCCTGCACTTTGGCCTCGGATCGGATGCGCGCATCGAGCGGCTGGACGTGAACTGGCCGAGCGGCCTGCACCAGGCCTTCACCAACCTGGCCGCGGATCATCGCTACACGATCACCGAGCCGCCCGGCCCCGCACCGGCCCCGCTGAAACCGCCCGTCGCGCCGTCGGCGGGTCAGTTCGTCGACATCAGCGCCCGCGCCGGCCTCTCGCTCGTCTCGCACGAGGAGCCCGTCGACGAAACTTCGCTGCAGCCGCTGCTGCCATTCCGGCTCAACCGACGCGGGCCCGGGTTGGCCGTGCAGGACGTGAACGGCGACGGTTGGGACGATGTTGTCATCGGCGGGACGACTGCCACCGCGGCCCACCTGCTGTTGGGATCGGCCGACCGCGCCTTTGCGCTCCAGGACACCACCGCACTCCTGCCGGTCGATGTCGTGAACGACGGCCCGCCGCTCTTGTTTGACGCCGACGCGGACGGCACGGTCGATCTGCTCGTCACCAAGGGCGGGGCCAGCCTGCCGGATGGCGGACCGGAGTATCAGCCCCGCCTGCTCTTCGGCGACGGGCGCGGCGGCTTCCACGCCGCGGCGACAGGCGCGTTGCCGGCGTTGCCGATCACGGTCGGCGCCGCAGTCGCCGCCGACTTTGATCGTGATGGCCGGCTGGACCTCTTCCTGGGTGCGCGCGCCAGGCCGGGGGATTATCCCACCGCGCCGCGCAGCGCCCTGCTGCACAATCGCGGCGGTGCCTTTGTCGACGTCACCGACGACATCGCTCCCGGGTTGCGCGAGTCCGGCATGGTCACCGCTGCCCTATGGACGGACGTGGACGACGACGGCTGGCTCGACCTGCTCGTCGCGCTCGATTGGGGGGCCGTGAAGTATTTTCGCAGCGACCACGGGAGGCATTTCGAGGATCGCACGGACAGCGCTGGATTCTCCGCGGCCGGCACCGGTTGGTGGACGTCGCTCGCCGCGGCCGATTTCAACGGCGATGGTCGACCGGATTACGTGGCCGGAAACGCGGGTCTGAACACGCCGTATCGGGCGAGTCGAGACGCGCCGGTGCTGTTGTTTTACGGCCAGTTCAACGGCGAGGACACCCAGCCCGTGCTCGTCGAAGCGATTGCGGACACCGGTCAGCTCTTTCCACGACGCAGTCGCCGGACGCTGGCCGCCGTCATCCCGGCCGTCGCACGACGCTTTCCCTCGAATGACGCCTATGCAAGCGCGACCCTGGGTGAGGTCGTCGGCACGGAACAACTGGCAGGAGCCCGACGCTTCGCCGTCACCGAGCTGCGCAGCGGCGTTTTCCTGAGTCAGGCCGACGGCACATTCACGTTTCGACCGCTCCCGCGCCTGGCGCAGGTCGCACCCTGCCAGGGCACCGTGGCGGGGGATTTCGATGGCGACGGGCACGCGGACATTTACCTGGTGCAAAACTCGTTCGCGCCCGTTGCCGTCTTCGGCCGCTTCGATGGCGGCGTCAGCCAGTTCCTGCGCGGCGACGGCCACGGTCACTTCGAAGCCGTTCCGCCGGACGAAAGCGGCCTGGTCGTCACCGGCGATGCCAAGGCGCTCGCCGTCGTGGACCTGGATCACGATGGGTGGCCGGACTTCGTGGTCACGCGCAACAACGGCGCCTCCCTCGCGTTTCGCAACCGCGGTGTCACGGGTCGGCGCTCCTTGTCCGTTCGTCTGCGCGGCCCTGCGGGAAACCCGGCGGCAATTGGAGCGCGCGTCACGATCGAGCTCGCTGATGGGAGCACTGAGACCAGCGAAGTGTACGCAGGAACAGGATATGGGAGCCAGTCGAGTGCGGCGTGTTTTTCTGGGGCGCCGGCCGCCAGTCCACCAAAGCGCGTTCGCATTCGGTGGCCATCCGGTGAATCGAGCGTGCACGAAGTCTCCCCCGGCGCGACGCGACTGGAGTTCAATGCGGCCGGCCCGTGAATCTCGACTGGAACTGTAGCGCAGGCTTCCAGCCTGCATTCACCGAGCAGGCAGGCAAGGATGCCTGCGCTACACTCGCTGAGGAATTATCACTCGCCTGACGCTGACCGATCGGCTTGCACGGCACCGCTGCCCTCGGATTTCGACCACGGTAACGAATAGCTCGTTGCGAGAAAATGGATTGGGGCACGAGTCGGTTCGCACCAAGCGAAAGGCCTTTCGTCAAGGCGTCTCGTCGGACGGAAGCGATCCCATCTGTACTCTGTCACTTGTAGGCGGCACTCAAAGGTCCAGCGATCTAGGAAACGCCCCGACCAGCGGTAGTGTATATTCGAAAGAATGTTGGCGCGCATGAATATCACTTGTGACAGTCGCCTGATCTGGTTTGGTAAAATCCGATATTATGCTCCCGATTTCGCTTGCGACCTATGAATATTATCGAATACATGACGCTCTTCTGCCCCCCGCCTGGCAGCGTGCGAGAGCGATCCGCACACGCCGCCCGCTATCCGAACATCGGATCTCACGTGGTGCGAAAATTCGGCGCAAAGCGCGTGCGAGTTGCGCTGGAGGAGATGCAAGGGTATGAAAACGTCTACCCGGGAGCCGGGTGTCCCGAGCGAGAGCCTGTGGACGGCATTGCTCGTCCGAATTATATCCATATTTTCCCTATTGATCGTGGCGGGAACGGAAGCGGCGTGGGGCCAGGTACGCCGATGACCCGGACGATCCCGCATCGGTGGCTGGTGGAACGTCGACGATTGGGCTGGCGCCGTCACAGGTCGATCTCGACGTGCAAGTCGAGAATGCAATGATTGCGACGGCGCGCCAAGCAGCAGTTGTGGGAGACGATGCGAGGGCCGATAATGCCCTGACGGCGGAAATGTCGGCCGCCGCGATGACGGCGCCGAGTGTGACGCTTGCCCGCCGGGCTGCCGGCGTGTGCGGGTGGCTGCGGAGCGACAACGACTACCCGCGCGCGGAGCGGCTGGCGCGGCGCACGATTGCGCAGCTGGCAGTGCTGAGCGAGAGCAACGACGCGGACCGAGTCGAGCGATTGTATTGGAAAGCATGGCTGGAAGGTTACGCGCTGGATCACAAAGTGCGCGCCTTGGAACTGCTGCAGGCGGCGGGGAAGCTGGCGCCGGACGATCCACGCATCATCGAAGACTCCCTTCGCTGGGCGCAGGCGCTGGCTGAGTTCGGTCGGTGAATCCCCGCTCAAGCATCAACCTGCCAACTGGAGTTCAAAGCCATGATACGCAGCGGATTTCTTTTGATCGCAGCGATGGCTGCGACGACCCTGCACGCACAGCAGGCCGACAACCCGGTCGCCTATCCGGTGACTTATTACGGCGAGGCGATTACGACGGGCAATCCATACCCATCCTACTCCGCGTTTTCCTTCGGCGCCGAGCTGGGCGGCACAAGCTCGATGAACGTTTCCAGCACGCCCGGCGGCACCGTATTCAGCAACGCCTCGTCGCCCACGATCAGCAACGTCATTCCCGGCAAGGAATACACCGTGCAAGTGACGGGGACGAATGTCGGGTACGTGGAAGATGATCTTCCCGCCGATCCCTGGCAACGCCATCTACCTCGACGGATACCCGCATACAACGTTGTGCAAGGGCGTTACCTGGTCGTTCACCTTCCGACTGGAGCGCTTCGACGACCCCGCTACGGGCATCGCGGGGCGCGCCGGCGAGGCCAGCTCCATCACGTCGGACAAACCGATCTGGTATCTCGGGCTGGGCGACATGCGCAGCGGCGAGTCAGCCGGCGCAATTGGCATCCGACGCAGCGATTTTTCCCAGGCGGATATTTTCACGCCGAGCGCCCTGATTTACGAAACCAAGGATTCGGAGGTCTCCGTGATGCGCGTGTCGGGCGTCCTGCGACAGGTATATGCGCGGGAGGTGCTGGCCGACATACAGACGATCACTTCCACGAGTTACAAGATCGACGTGTATGCCCGCTCCACTTCGATCACTGGATCGGCCCACTCTACGACGTTTCAAGGGTGTCGCCGTTTGTCACCTACACCGTCTCACAGCGCACCGTGAGCGGTGGCAGCGGGATCACGATCCAGCGCGTCGAAGACAGTGTCACGTGGGAGACATCGCTCGAACTCGTTGGAACTGCGACAACGGGCACGTGGACCCACCGGGATTGGCGGCAGACCACGGCGCCGGTGATCAGCAAGGTGGTCACCAATTATTCGGTCACACCCGCCACGGTCACGCACTCCGGCCGCAACGCCGACAATACCGCTGACGAGTCGCCGCTGGTTTGGAACAAGTCCTACACAACTGACACCTGGGGCAAGGAGGTCGACAAGTCGACCTTTGGACCGAACGAAGCGGTGAAGGGCGAAACGCAATACAAGTACTACGCGACGACCGGTTCCGGCGCGGTCGCCCCGGACGGTCAAATGGATCAAAAACGCCAACGGCACCTGGTAGAAGACAGACTACTACGACACCTCGGGTTACAGCGGTGCGCGCGGCATGGCACAGCGCGTGTTTAGACATGGAAGAATCTACATGAGGACAAGGAATACGCCTAGACCACGAATAGCACCTACGAGGACTGGACCTACGTGGCCAATCTAGATGGCTTCGCCACGCTACAGTAGACGCGTAAACAAGAGCTAAAGGCGGCACCTCATCTAGCAAACGAGCTGGATCAGACCTCAACGCCGGCAGTTACAATAGACACACGCTCTCCAAGACGGAGCATCAGACTGCTAGGACGCTAGAACTACCTCACCACGACCGCTATTACCACGGCGGAAGGCTCGCTCCGCTACTTTAGAGGAAAAGCCGCATAGATACAATATAGAGACGGCAGCAAGGAGGCCTATGCCTACTTCAACGGCTACTGGAACAAGGCGATCAGGGTGTTCACGGCTTCAGCGAACGGCGATGATAGCCTTATCTTGTCTTTCACGGACAGTACAAGGCAGGCTCACAGATTAAAGCAGGCGCTAGGTATAGTAGTGGAGAGTGAAAGGCCAGAAGTGGAGCTTAAAGTAGCTGTATATGGCAACAACGAGTTAGAAGGTGGGAGAGCTGGTAGTGGACAAGAAGGGGCGCAAGGTGTTTAAGGGTGAGAATGTATACAAAAGTAAGGCACATTGGCACGATTGCGGGGACTTTGTCTGATTACGATACGCACGAGCATGTCCGAAGGGGGTCGACGTGATACGCAGCGTCGGAGCGAATGAGCTCAAGACTTCGCGCGCGTACATCAGCAGTCTGATGGACACCTCGACAGATGCAGATGGCGTAGTGACGAAGTTTGACTACGATTCGCTACTGCGCTGGCGACAAGACAAGCAACTGGAATACGGCCGCAGGGCATGCAACGTTTGGCATTCCCTATCAGACGACCGCAGAGGGGTACGAATACAACGGCGCGAATAGACTAGTGGAAGTAGATGCTGTGGATGTGACGGTCACCCCAGCAACAGCTCACCGGTCTAGAAAACAGAGTATGACGGTGCGGGACGCGTCAAAAAACAAAGCGCGCGCAAGAAGAGTACAGGCACGAACTACCTCGATACCACCATCGCCTATGAAGCCACCACTACTGTACGAACGACGCTGCGAACGGCGCGGACAGGGTAGAAGAGGCGTATCTCGATGGCTGTCCGAAATACCTAGGGCACGGCGGTAGCTACGGTTTATTACGATTACGATTACAACTGCACAGGCCACAAGGTGACGCGGACCAACGGCGCGACATCAGTGAACGGCTGGGTGGAGGAGCAGTATGACGGCTGGGCAGTCTCGATTATTAGACAGCACGGCGTGGACGTGGAGCAGCGGGACCGCCAAAACAGTGAAGGTAGACAGAGCTACAGCGCCACGACGGCCTGAAAAGCAAGGTGCGCACGAGCTACTACGACGGTGCGGCCACCACCTATCCGATCGCCGATACGGTGTATGAATACGCGGCAGACGGTCAGTTGCTGCGCGAGGGCTTGGACGTGAACACCAACGGAACTCTCGATCTCGGGGGCACGGATCGCGTCAACGCGTACGATACGGTTTTTGTACAAGATTCTGGGGCTGGTACCAGGAAGCCACAGTCGATACCTATGCCACCGCGAACTCCTCCACTGCGACGGAAGTGTCGAAGACTCGCACGCGGTTCACCGGCTTCAACAACGGCCAGATGTCGGGCGGTAGTTTTGCTGTCGCCGATGTCACGACGTTTGATGCCTCGGGCTGGCGGACCGTGCAGTGGACATGGATCGATCCGATTGCCGCGAGCGCCTGAATACCACGCAGTTGAATGGGGTGTCCACAATGGCGGAAGAATGGATGGTGCGCGGGTCCCGGAAGACGCGAAGAGCAACACGAACGTATGGGCGCGCCGGGAGCGCGATTGCCTACGGCCGTCTCGTGACGCAAAAGAGTCGCGGGCATGGCACCGTGCCGAATATCACCTACGACGCCACGACCAGCTATGCCTACTTCGGTCCCACGAGCGTGGCCAGTTCCGACACCACGGGCGGGATCACCACGGGCTACGCCTACGCGTGGGATGCGACTGCGCAGACGAACAAGGTCACCGCCACCGATGCCGCCGGCAAGACGATCTACACGCGCACGAACGCGATGGGTTTGTCGTGGAGGATCTGGGGTTATGCCGCGCAGCCGATCGAATATGGCTATGAGCGCTGGGCGGCGCAACACGATGAAGACGTGGCGCGGGGGCTCTTTCACGGGAACAGACTGGCCGGGAACACCGGGCACAGGGGCGACCACATCTGGGTCTACGATGCACCGACGAGCCTGCTGCAAGAGAAGCGCTATGCCGACCATGTCGAAGGAACGACCAACGGAAGTGGGTCTACACCTACACCCCGCTCGGCCAGGTCAAGACCCGCACGTGGGCGCGCGGCACGGTGACCACCTACAACTATTCCACTGGTCTGACCGGAACCGGTGAGCTCGGGCGACTACGGCGACACCACCACCGACATCGGTGTACACCTATGCGCGGACCGGCGCCCTCGCCTCGGTCACGGATGCCACCGGCACGCGCACCTTCGCCTACCGCGGCGACCTGCAACTCGACTACGAGACCCTCAATACCACGTTCTACGGCACCGGGCGCAAGGTCTGGGCCACCTACGAAGACGGCACCGGCGGCACCGTGTATGGCCGTCCCAACGGGTACAAGTTCGGGACCGACTCCATTGAGGACAACGCCACCCGGACCACGTACGACGCCGTGACCGGCCGGATCGGCACGATCAGGGGCAAGAGCGGTGCAGACGGGTTCACCTACGGGTACACCGCGGGCACCGATTGGGTGCAGACGGTGACGAGCGGCGTGGCCAATACCTACCTGCGCACGAATCTCCTGCTCGCCAACCGGAACGTGCTCGATAGCGTGGAGACCAAGTGGAACACCACGGTGAAGGGCCTCTACGATTCGACCTTCAACTCCATCGGCCTGCGCGCCTCGGTCGTGCAGTCAGGCAGCATCCCCACGAGCGGCACCTTCACCAACAGCTACGACGACCGCCGCGAGCTGACGGGCGCCGACTTCAGCGTCGGCACGTCGAAGGACTACACCTGGGGTTATGACCTGATGGGGAAGCGCACTTCCGCGGTGAACAACGGGACCACGACGACGTATGGCGCCTCCACGGACGCGGCCAAGGACGTCAACCAGTACGCGTCGATCACCGCAGAAAGCGGTCTCGGCTATGATGCCGACGGCAATCTCACGGCCGACGGCACCTGGACCTACGCCTACGACGCCGAGAACCGGCTCATCCGCATGGACAAGAAGGATCTGTTGCAGCATGTGTACTTCACCTATGATTACGTCGGTCGGAGGGTGAAGAAGACCGTGCGCAACTCCTCCTTCGCCGTCACGGCCTCCACCAAGTTCGCATGGAGCGGTTGGCGCCTGTCCGCCGAACTCGACGGCGGTACGAGCGAGACCGGCACCACCCTCACCAAGACCTATGTCTGGGGCACGGATCTTTCCGGCGGCGCCGGCGCGGGTGGATTGCTCTCCGTCACCCAGGGTGGCGTCACCTACTATCCGGCTTACGACGTCCAGGGCAACGTCACCGGCTACCTGAATGCGAGCAGTGGCGGATCGGTGACGGCGAGCTATGAATACAACGCCTACGGCCAGATCATCGCCTCGAGCGGCAGCGCGACCAATTTCGCCTTCGGCTTCGCCACGCAGTACACCGACCGCGAAACCGGCCTGATCTACTACGGGATGCGCTTCTACGATCCCAAGCATGGCCGCTTCCTCAACCGCGATCCGCTCCAGGAAGGTGGTGGCAACGACCTCTACGGCTTCACCCTGAACAACCCGGCGAATGGGTGGGACATGCTGGGGATGGACACCAGGGCGGAGGAGGATGCGCGCGTCCGGGCCGCGGAGGCATGGGCGGAACGGCATATGGGCGCGACGTTCATGAGCTTTATCAATGCGATGCGCCATTGGGGCTACATTGCGCCCCCCAACTACTCCGGGATGTGGGATGACATGACGTTGTATCCGACGGCCGGCCAGGAGTATAATGCGATCTTGGACGGCTTTGGCGTCGGTACCGTATGGCAGGGCCAATTTGCCGGCACCGATGCTCGCGGCCACGATCAGTATGTCTGGGGATACGGAACCTCGAGTGGCGGAGATTTTACGCCGGCCTACGGCGAAATCGATCGGGTCAACGGTCATTTCCTCGAAGCAGCCGGCTTTCCGGCCGCGGCCCCATCGAACTCTGGCTCTAGAAATGCCGCAAACAGTGGGATGAACCCTTTACAGCGGCAGGTTCAAGCCATGATTGACAGTGGGGTATTACCATCGCTGGCAGCGGACGCTGGTGCTGGTGCGCTTGGTCCGAAGAAGGTGACCGTAGAGGGGCTGCGTACCGTTATAACCAACTCTCTGAAGCAAATGGATGAGCTTACCAAGAACCGCTATGGGTTTTATAGTATCGACGCTGTGAATCTATTGCTAGGAACCGCGATTCAGGAAAGCGGAGGACTGCGTTGGAGGGTCCAAGTTAACGGCGGACCCGCGCGCGGCCTATTTCAAATGGAGGAAGCAACGTCCACAGATATTTGGAACAACTTCTTGCAATATCGCCCACAACTGGCGGACGCATTGAGAGTAATCTTTACCCCTGCTGGTGGAAGCTTGAATTTTGATCGAATCACCATTGATGATGGTTATGCTGCAGCGATGGCACGTTTGAAGTATTTCCGCGTTCCAAACACTATTCCTGGCACGCTCGACGGACAAGCGCATTACTGGAAGCAGTATTACAACACGCCGCAAGGAAAAGGGACGGTTCAGGACTACATTGAGAATTGGAACACCTACGTATCCGGCCCATGATCAGAATCCCGACACTTATTGCAGTCTTGCTTCTCGGCTCGGTCGCAATGGCGGTGGACGGCCCATTTCCGAAGCTAGAATTGGAGGACGATCGTGTAGAACTGGCTAAAAGTGCGAGAATATCAGTGTCCAGACAGCCAAACTTCTGTTTTTGGACTCGGACGGTTATCCTGCTGTTGCGAATGAGCGATATCTGGTGAGCTTTAGCCCCCGTGGCTACCCGGTTATCGAAGATCTTATCGTGGGGCACACCGTTTCTCTTCAGTTGGAGGATTTGAACGGCGATGGGCAACCGGAGCTGCTTGTTTTTTTTCATGCCGGCGGCGCTCAGACTCTTGTGCGCTTGTCAGGGTACGTCCTGATGCGCTCGTACCTTTCGCAGATCAACCTATTGCGAGTAACATGGGTTCGATTCGTATCGCTAACGGGGAGATTGTGGTGCAGAACGAAACGTCGATTCCCGGCGGCGCGGTTTTTATAGAAAGGCGTCACTACGCATTGCACGGGGAAAAGCTCGTCTTATCCGCTTCCTCTTCAGAAAGGCACGAGAGAAAATAGTTGCCGCAAACAGTGTAACGCTCGCAGCGGCCAGCGGCACGGCAGGAACGGGCAAGCCCGTTTTCAATGCGGGTGACGTTGCTGGGGTCCTGAATGGCACGCCGGCAGGACAGGCGTTGCTTGGGCGGTTGAAGACAGATTTTGCCGTGAAGACAGCCGATGTTTACACTGGGCGCGACGCGAACGGGAATCTAATCCCGGCCACCGCGTTGATCGGCGGTTACGCCAAAGGAACAAGCAACCCGGCTCTGATCATAATCAACAATCTGGCCACAAGTAAGAATGGCTTCAGTGGAACTGACGGTCAGTTTTACGCCTATGTGCTCGTTCAGGAGGTCAACGAGTTTGACCTCTTCCGAGCGAATACGCCTGGCACCAACAAGCAGGTGGAGGTTCTCAATCGGATAAACGCGGAGAATCAGGCAAAGGCGATGGGCTTGCCCGAAGCGCAGCCAGGATACCGAACGTCGTCCGGTGCCGTAGATGTGAATCGAATCACTCAGGACGTAGCCAATAACTCGGGCTACACCGGTCGGACGCACGGGAACACCTACATCATCAAAAACGGAGTCCTCGTTCAATGGCCATGAAGACGATGAAAGCCATATCAGTCTTGTTCTCCGTGGCTGTCGCTCTGGCTGTTTGTTCGTGCGACCGTAAGCCAGGCACTGCCTCGCAGCCGTCTACGACTCAAACTGTGGGAGGAGCCGAAATGCACAAACGACAGGACGGACTTTCATTCGAGACCGCGGTCGTGCCAGAGGCGAAAACCCAAATCGAGGGCGTCGCGGCGCAGCACGCTTGGATCGAAAGGAACCTGCCCGGTGCTCGCCCTGCGCCACCACCGCCACCGCCCAAACTGGAACCAGGGGAGGAAGCCGTTTCATTCGGGCAGGAAGTGATCCAACATGATGGCAAGCTTTACAGTGTGGTTCATCTTGAAATGCCCGACGGGAAATCACGGGACGTCTATTTTGACATCACGGGATATTTTGGGAAGTGAGTCGCTCGCTCGCGCTCATCACAACGCGCAACCAAGCGGCACGTCTCGCGCCAGCCCGCCGCCGAGCCTCTGGGCTGTCACGAGCCCTGCTTCCTCCTGCGCCGCTGAGGCGCGGCTCCGTCCGGTAGCTACCGCCCCACCGGCGGCGGCTCCCGCGCTAACGCGCGGAGATGCGGGGCTCCTGGAATACCCGCCCCGTCGCGTCACGTGGTCCGTCCGCTGATACCGATGGCTTGATGCAGAGCGAGCCTGCCAGCCGGAGATTGTTTTCGGAGGACTGGCAGGCTCGCTCTGCCACCGGTGGTGGGTATGGTGCCGGTGGCGCTCCTTGCGCCCGACCGGGGACACGGTCATCCGTCCGCAGCCTCACGAAGGCTCAGCGCAGAGTACCGCCCCCGGTCGCGGCGTCCGGCCCAACCTCTGAGAGAACCACACCGCACGACGGTCGTTGTATCAGCGCGAGGCCGACCGGAACCAGGACCCGCCGACGCACCATGCAAACCATCCCGTGGAATGAGCGGAAGTACTTCGCCGCCCTGGACTGGGCGAGCGATCACCACGACGTCGTCGTGGTCGACAGCACCGGCCGCGTCGCAGGCGAGCTGCGCTTCGCGCACACCGCCGACGGCTGGCAGCAACTGCGTGAGCAACTCGCGCCCTTCGGCGCGCTCGCCCTCGCCGTGGAAACCAACCAGGGCCTCGCCGTCGAGCAACTGCTCGCCGCCGGCCTCACGGTCTATCCGGTCAACCCCAAGAGCGCGAAACGCTATCGCGAACGCAAGGCGCCCACCGGGGTGAAGGACGACTGGCGCGACGCCTGGAGCCTGGCCGACGCCCTGCGCGTCGACGGCCACGGCTGGCGGCCGCTCGCGCCGGACGATCCGCTCGTGACCGAACTGCGCCTGCTCACCCGCGACGAGAGCGCGCTGATCGAGCAGCGTACCGGCCTGATCAACCAACTGCAGAGCGCGCTGCGCGACTACTACCCGGCGGCCCTCGAAGCGTTTCCCGACTGGACCTGTTCCGGCACCTGGACCTTCGTCGCCACCTTCCCCACGCCCACGGCGCTGGTCCAGGCGGGCCGCCGGCGCTGGGAAAAATTCCTGCACGCGCACCACCTCTGGCGCGAGGCCACCGCCGAGCGACGCCTGGAGATCTTCGCGCGCGCCGAGCTGCTTCAAGGCAGCCCCGCTGCCGTGGCCGCCAAAACCATGCTCGCGCTCGCGCTGGTGCGCGTGCTCCAAACCCTCGAGACGCAACTGCTCGCCTATCGTCGCGCCATCGACGAACGCTTCGCGCGTCATCCCGATCACGACCTGTTCGGTTCGCTGCCCGGCGCTGGCCAGAAGCTCGCCCCCCGGCTGCTCGCCGAGATTGGCGACCAACGCAGCCGCTTCGATTCCGCCGAAGGCCTGCAAGCCTACGCCGGCACGGCGCCGGTCACCTTTCAATCCGGCCAGATCGAAAAACACCTCGTGCGCCGCGCCTGCGCCGTGCAGTTGCGTTGCACCGTCCACCTCTGGGCCAACCTCTCGCGCCGCCAATGCGCCTGGGCGCAGGCCTACTACCAGGCGCACCGCGACCAAGGTCAGAGCCATGCGTGTGCGCTGCGCTGTCTCGGCCAACGCTGGCTCAAAATCCTCTGGAAAATGTGGCAGAACGGCACCCGCTACGACGAGGCGCTGCACACGCGCAACCAACACAAACACGGCTCCTGGGTGGTTGCCCCGATCACCGTCACCGCCACCTGATTCCCATGGCTTCGATCCATTCAAAATCCCGCTTGCGAAACGAGAGAACCTCTGCGCTCCCGGCCCACGAGTCGCGACCGCCGTGATCAGACCGGTGGGGACCCCGCTGCGCCCGGCTGGCACCGGGCGCGCCTCAACCGCCGCGAAGACAGCGGCCGTCGCTACGCTTGGGGCCGCGCGGCGGGTCGGGCCAGAAAAAGTTGACATGGGGTGGTCAGGCGGGCGCGGAGCGCCCAATCTGACCACCCGTTGTGACAACGAAAGCACTCCAGCAGACCGCAACCGCAGCCGCCCCGCAAGGCCCGAAGCCGTACCGCGTGATCAAACTCGGTGTCGACGTGCATTGGCGTCAGTACGTCCGTGGTGCGCCAGATCGACGACAGTTCGCCACAGCCGCCGCAACGCTTCACGCCGGAGGATTTCGCCGCGTGGGCGAAGAAGCAGACCCAGCAGGCCGACGAGGTGCATAGCTGTTACGAAGCGGGGCCGTTTGGTTACGTGCTGCACCGGCGATTGACGGCGTTGGGCGTGCGCAACCTGGTGGTGCGACCACGCAACTGGGATGAGTACCCATAAGAAGGTGAAAACGGACCGACGCGACGCGCTCGCGCTGCTCTCGTGTCTGGATCGCTATCTGGCGGGCAATGACGAAGCCCTGGCCGCGATTCGAGTGCCGGGCGAGGCCGAGGAGCAATCCCGCAGCGCCACGCGGCAGCGCGAACAACTACGCAATGAGCGTCAGCGCCTGGCGGCTCAGGGACTGAGCAGTGCGCGCTACTATGGCCATGATCTGCCGGAGGAATGGTGGCGGGAACGCAAGTTCGCGGCGGTGAGCGAGGAGTTGCCCGAGTTCCTGGTCACGCTGCTGGCGCGCTGGCAGCGATTGCTCGTGGCCATCGAGACGGAGTTTGCCGCCCTCAGTAAGCGGATCGAATCGGCGCAAGCGACCGAGCTGCCGACGGGCCTGGGCGCGCTTACCGCCCAGGTCCTCGAGCGCGAGATCGGCGACTGGCATCGCTTCGGCAACCGCCGCGAGGTGGCCAGCTACACGGGACTGGTGCCGGGCGAGGATTCCTCCGGCGAACGACGCATGCGCGGTGCGATCACCAAGCACGGCAACCCGCGCGTGCGTCACGTCCTACAGGAACTCGCCTGGCGACTGCCGCAATTCCAACCCGACTACAAGGCGGTCGTGCAGCGCCGCAGCGCCTTCGCCACCGCGAAGGCCAACGGCAACAAGGCGGCCAAAAAGAAGATCGCCGTCGGCCTCGCCCGACAGTTCATCGTGGATTGGTGGCGCATTCGCACCGGCCGCATTACGCCGCAGAAGCTCGGGCTACAGATGAGTTGGCCGTCGGCCCCGGTCTTGCGCCCCAAGGCCCGGCGCGCGCTCCGCGACGCGCCGGTCGCGGCCGGCACGGCCGGCGCAGCGACGTAATTGCCCTTGGGCAGAAAACCACCACCGCCCACCCCTTTATCGCCAGCGATGTCGTAACCCAACCTCACCGAACCCTTTTGGCGCGGGTGGGCGCCCGATTTGACCCCTGGGCTTTGAAGCCCGATCAAAAGTTTGGGCGCCCACTCGTTGCTCTCTTCGACTCGTATATGTCAAAGTGCGCTGGCCCCCCACGCGCGGATAGCAGGATGAGCCTCGGAGATTCCGAAACGCTTCCAGAGAGCAGACGCGACCAAATCATCGCCCACTGGCATTACGCCCTTATATTCGCTTCTATGCTATAACCACATTTCAACTTCGCTTCCGACTCCGCTTGACAATTCTCCCCATAGAAGGGGTCAAATCCTTATGTCTGATATCGGTGTCGACCGACTCGCGCAAAAGGACGCCAACCTAACCGTCACCAACGTGTTGTTACGATTACAGACATTAGGGTTTGACCCCTTATTCCGCCCCGACTTTTCCACTTACGGACCGCAGTGGAGCAATGACTTGGAGTTTCGTGCCATATCATTTATGGAAAATGCGGTACGCTCCGGCACGCCCGGCCAGCCCCAACGACTTTCGCACCCTCCTCCGCCATGAATTGGAACACTTGCTATAAACTTTTCCTACAGTTTGCTGTCGCCGTGTTGGCGACGCACGGAGATCTGCGCGGCGAGGAGCCAGTTATGAGCGAAGCAAAGACCATCTTGATGCATGCAAATATCCTTGCAACGGCGAGGGTAGACTATGGAGCGAAGCTTTCCGACAAAGGCTGGGCCCTTAACTACATACTTTCTAATGATCAGAATGCTCAAACAACTTTCCATGAGGTCTTCAATGGGGCGGACTCCATTTATGGCAGAATCTATGGGGTCATCGGTCTTTTGGAAACAACAGAGCCCAAAGGCGAGTCCATGGCTTCGCTTCTCGAACAGCTACAAAAGGCAAATGTCAAAGTCCTCGTAGCTTGGAACGACATCATTGAGTGGGTGCATATCAAAGATATTGTGGGTCAGTTGCGCTCCGACGAGTTTCGGAAGCGAATGTTCATCGTGGAGGGCAAGCTGGATCCGCAGAATTTAGCGAAGGTCGATGGAGCATCTTTCGCCGAACTTGAAAAGAGCCTTTCAGAGGAAGTAGGACGCGCTAGGGCGCAAAGATCCGAAAAAAAGAACGTCCCGTAGCCCAGGCCGATCGAGAACAGGGCAGGATGAGGTGATACTTACCTTGGCGGTGATTGTCGGCAACGACCCGAGCGGCACGTCTCGCGCCACCGGCGGCCGGTGTCACGAGCCCTGCTTCCTCCTTCCGCTGGCGCTCCAGTCCGGTGGCTAGCGGTCGCGCCGTTGTTCATTGATTCCTGGCTTGCGGCGCCCGGGCGTCGGTCCAGATGGCCCGGAAGCTGTGAGCGCACTGTAACGTAGCGACATCAGCCATTCGAGGGTGCACTCTACGACATCATCAACTGGGGAACACCCGGCGAGACGTGTTTGCCACGCGAGGAGCGTACGACGTATTCCTGCCGACGCCGCGACCGCCTGGATCGCCGAAAATCCATGCTCGGGCCGTCCTGACTCGGTGCGAAGCCACCCGTGCCCACTGCGTCCCGGTCTTCCCTGGGACTGTGCACTTTCCACGCTACAGCCGGCTGCGCAGATCCGGCGGCACCAGGTCCAGGGCGAGTTGCTGCAACTTGGGGTCCGTGATCCCCGTGCCAAATGCCTTCGCCAGGTACAGCAGCCGATAAAGCATTCCACTCGGCAACGCCCGGACTTTCGCCGCATCGATCGACGCGAGGCAGTGGGTGACCTGCGCCTTCGCCAGATCCATTTCCTTCTCGTGAGCGAGCACCGCCGCAAGACCCACGCGCCGTTCCCACAGGATCCCGCGGTCCCGTTTCGCCTTCAATCGCGGCAGGAGAATCTTCATCGCGCCCGCCAGTCCGTCGTCGTCGCCGATTGCCACCGCCACCTCGGCCCGGGCGATCCACGCGCCGATGTCCGCCGGGAAACGGCGCAGCGACTGCCCGACCGCGGCCGCCTTTTCCCGGTCCCCCAATTCGATGAAGTACTCCGCGATCCAGCTCAATGCGGCGGCGTCCTGCTGATTCTCGACAACTTCGAGCACGGTAATGCTCTCGCGCTTGAACCCGGGTATCGTGGGCAATCGATACGGCATCGGCCGCAGCCACGGGGGCAGGTTCCAGTTGTGCAGCCTCGCCAGGAAGGTGCCCTCGAGCTGGCCCATGCCCATGCGGGCGTAGACGTCGAGGTAGGGATCCCACGACGGCGCGACGATGTGCGTGATGCCCCGCTTGTCGATCAGCTCCCTTGCCTCCTCGGGCGTCGAGGCGCTCGCGATCCGGATCGCGGCCTGCAGCCCGTCGCGATTTCCCCATGACAACGTTCCCAGCCCGCGCATGCCGCCGTAGTAAACGAGCGTGGAAGTCACGTTGTTGGGCGCCAGGATGACCGCCTGGTTCGCGTCAGCGTGACTCTCGATCCACCGGGCCAGGTCGCGCTCGATCAAACCAAACACCTCCGACTCGTTGAGCGAATGCCGCGCCGTGATCGACCGCGGGGGCACGAGCAGCAGCAAGCCGGGCAACAGGATCGACGCCATCGCGCCCGCCCAGGCCCACGACATGGCCCGGCGGATCCCGGCGTTCGCGACCAGCGCGCTCGCGGCGACGAGCAGCGCCAGCAGGGTGCCATCGGCGAGATTCCACCAGCTCAGCCGTGAACCCGCGTAACCGAGCGCCACGATCACCGGACCGAGGGCAAGGGCAACCGCCGCCCGCAGCATCGGAGCTCCGCGGCGCCAGAACAGGAGCGCGACGGCGGGAACGACGAGAAGCGCCGGCAACAGCGTCAGGTTCACGCGTGACGTGAATCCATCCCGCACCATCCACGACCACAAACTTCCCGCGGCCATGCCATCCGCCAGTTTTGAGAGCCGCCCCGACGTAAGTTCGGCGGCATTGAACCCCGGCTGCTTCATGCGCCACATGACCAGCGGCAACAGGGCCACGGCCGCGAGCCCCAGCGCGACCATCACGGTGTCACGACGCCGCCACGTCCGCCCGGCCCGCTGAATCCACGGCGCCAGCCGCGTCAAGACCTCGCCGGCCCCGAGCCAGACCAGGCTGTACAGCGGATGTCCCACGCGCAGGTCCCACGACCAAAGATGTCCGGGCGCAAACTCCAGGACATAGGCGACCAGGTTTGTGATCGCGCCGCTCACCGCCCATGCCCGCCACGGAGGCACATCGCGCGCATCGGCGTGGCTGGATTCACCACCCGAGCGCACCACCCAGGCGGCCAGCAGAGCGCCAATGCACATGCCGCCAAGCACGGGCAACTCACTCGAAATGCTCAACCAGCACCCCACCCCGCCCAGCACACCGCCGAGGACGAACCAGCGTTTCACCCGTGACCGGACCAAAATCGAGGCGTCGCGGTCGCCGGCGGTGGAAGCAATGGCGAGGCAATTGAAACCAGCCAACAACGGCAGCACACTGCACAGGACCACGGCCATGATCAGGCCGTGATCGTCCGGCGCCCCGGGGATGAACCCGCTTCCGAATGGAAAAACCGCCACCAGGCCGAGCGCCAGCAGGGCCGCCGCCATGCCTTCCATCTGCCACGCCACGAACATGCTCGCACCGATGACCAGCAAGCCGTGCAGCAGCGGGTCGGCATACAGGGCGGCATGTTCGACCGCGCTTCCCAGCGGCCGCCCCGAAATCAGGTGATCGATCCACGCCAGCCCTCCCAGCCACCAGCGGTAGGGTGACGGCGCGTCCACCTGCCGGCCCAGGGGCGCATTCTCGTAGTCGATGTGCCGCACGCGCCATTCGCCGCGGGCGAACATTTGCTGGGTCTGCGCAATCCACTCGTAGGTGTCGTTGTTGTGCGTCGGCACGATCAACTCGCGCACCCCTTCCGCGTAGCCGGTGGGTGATGCGGGGTCGATCTTCGGCGTCTCATGCGCGAGGCCGGTGACATATTGCACGTGCTCGAGGCGCACGGCGTCGGACCAGAACAGAAAGCCGATCGCCGCAAACGGCACGACAATCCAGGCACGGAGGGCGGGCGGTGACGACAGGGTCATTCAGTGGGAAAGGACTCGCGGAATCCCGCCCGCACACGCAACGGCAGACCGCCGAATCCGGCAAGCAAAGTTCCGGTGCCGCGGGCGGACGGAGACGTGTCTTGACTCTCCGGAAGGGGGTTCATCCCATCGCCGTTCCCTCATGGTGGCCGTCGAATCCCGCCCCCGCCGCCGGCCATGTCCGACCGGCGCATCCGCCCTCCGTTGTGCCGCGGGTATTGCGCTGCTGCTTTGCACGAGTTTCAGCGCCCGCGCCAGCGACTCCCCGGCGGGGCTGGCCGGGCGGCCGCTGGAACCGCATGCCGCTCCGCGCGGGCCGACGATGTTCGTCGAGCTGCCACCGGAAAACACCGGCATCCGCACCGAAAACCCCTACGACGATCCGCGCATGTGGGGCGACCTCTACCAGGAATTCGAGGGCGGCTCCATCGGCACCGGAGTGGCCATCGGCGACTACGACGGTGATGGACGGGCCGACGTGTTCGTGGTCGGCAAGACCAGGACCTGCCGGCTGTTTCGCAACCTCGGTCACTGTCGCTTCAAGGACGTGACCGATGCGGCCGGCGTTGCCGACGCGGGCGCCGCCGCGATCATCTGGAAAAACGGCGCGACGTTCGCCGACGTGAACAACGACGGCCGGCTCGACCTTTACCTCTGCCGCTTCGACGCTCCCAATCTGCTCTATCTCAACCAGGGCGACGGCACCTTCAAGGAATCGGGCCACGCCCTCGGACTCGACGTCAAGGACGCCTGCGTCATGGCGGCATTCTGCGATTACGACCGCGACGGCCGACTCGATGTCTACCTCGCCACCAACATGCTCGACAGCGCGCGACATCCCCAGGGTCAGCGCGGCCATCTCCTGCATCAGGAGACCGACGGCACGTTCCAGGACGGGACCACCACCGCCGGCATCAGCGGCGAGAGCCAAAGCCACTCCGCCACCTGGTGGGACTACGATAACGACGGCTGGCCCGATCTCTACGTCGCGAACGACTACGGCGTTCCCGACAAGCTCTACCACAACCATCGCGACGGAACGTTCACCGACGTGATCAGCGACGTCATGCCGCACACCTCCCATTTCTCGATGGGAGCCGACGAGGGCGACGTGAACAACGACGGGCTGATTGATCTCCTGGTGGCGGACATGGCCGCGACCAGCCACTACAAGGATCAGCATTCCATCGCCGAAGCGCGCGACAAACTCACCGAACCTCCGAACGTCGCCACGGCTCCCAAATACCCCCACAGTGCGCTCTTTCTCAATACGGACACGGGGCATGTTCTGGAAGCGGCCTGGCTCGCCGGCGTGGCGGCGACCAACTGGACATGGTCGGTGCGTTTCGCGGACCTCGACAACGACGGCCGTCTCGATCTCGCGGTGACCAACGGCTTCAACCGCGATCCCAATCCCGACGTGCACGATCGCTCGATGAAAGCGGAGAGCACCGCGGAACGCATTCGCATCCTGCGCGACAGCCCCACCCTTCCCGAGACGCACTTCGCGTTTCGCAACCGCGGGGATCTGGAGTTCGAGGAAGTCGGCGCCGCCTGGGGACTCGACCAGACGGGCGTGAGTTTTGGCGCCGCGTTCGGTGACCTGAGCGGCGACGGCAATCTCGACCTGGTCTATTCCAACTACGATGAGGGCGTCACCTTCCTGCGCAACGACTGCGACACCGGCCACCGCGTCGTGATCGATCTGCGGGGCACGGTGTCGAATCGCTTCGGCATCGGCGCCGTCGTTCGCCTCGAATCTGCTTCCGGCCGGCAGACCCGCCAGCTCTGGTTGGCGCGCGGCTACATGTCGAGCAGCGAGCCGGCCGTGCATTTTGGACTGGGGAACGACACCGTCATTCGCCGGCTCACGGTGACCTGGCCCAGTGGACTCGTGCAGTCGTTCAGCGACCTCCCGGTCGACCGGCGGTTCACGATCACGGAGCCGGAGGGAACGGCTGCGATGCCGGAGGCGGCGCCGACCACGACGAGCCGTCCACAGTTTGCCGAAGTGAGCGCGGACCCCGGCCTCTCCGTGCAGGTTCGGGAGGAGCCGGTCGAGGAAACCGCCGCCCAGCGGCTGCTCCCGTTTCGCTTTAATCGTCGGGGGCCGGCCCTCGCTGTCGGCGATCTCAACGGCGATGGCATTGACGACATCGCGATCGGTGGAACGACGGTCACGCCGGCGCAGGTTCTACTTGGTTCCCCTGCGGGCGCGTTCGCGACGCTGGACACCACCGCCATCCTGCCGATCGGGTCGGTCGAAGATGGACCGGTGCTGGTGTTCGATGCCGACGGCGACGACCGAAACGACCTGCTCATCGTCAAAGGCGGCAACAGCCTGCCCGCCGATGTGCCGGACTACGACCCGAGGCTCTATCTGAACGCGGGGCCCGCCGGCCTGCAGGCGGCGCCGGCCGGAACCCTGCCTCCGCTGTCGATCAGCGCCGGAGCGGCGGCAGCGGCGGACATCGACCGGGACGGTCGGCTGGACGTGTTCATCGGCGGTCGACTTGTGCCCGCCGAGTATCCGGCCACGCCGACCAGCGCCCTGCTCGCCAATCGCGGCGGCCGGTTCGAGGATGTCACCGACAGCGTCGCGCCGGCCTTGCGCAACCCCGGCATGGTCACGGCCGCGCTTTGGTCCGACGTCGATGACGACGGTTGGGTCGATCTCCTCGTCGCCCTCGATTGGGGACCGGTGCGATATTTCCACAACAACCAGGGCCGGACCTTCGAGGAGCAGACGGAGCGTGCGGGTTTTGCCGCGGCCGGCTCGGGTTGGTGGACGTCGCTGGCCGCCGCGGATTTCAACGGCGACGGCCGCCCCGACTACGTCGCAGGCAACGTCGGGCTCAATACGCCGTATCACGCGGACGCCGCCCATCCCGCGGTCCTGTTCTCCGGCGAGTTCAAGGGTGACGGTTCGGTGCAACTCATCGAAGGCGAATACGACGGCGACCAGCTTTATCCCCGGCGCAGCCGCCGGACGCTGGCTGCGGTGATCCCGGCGATCCTGAGACGTTTTCCGAAGAACGAAGACTACGCCCACGCCACGCTGAAGCAGGTCGTGGGCGCGGAGAAACTGGCGGCCGCCGATCGGCTTGCGGCCACCGAGCTGCGCAGCGGCGTCTTCCTGAGCGCGCCCGGCGGCACGTTTCATTTTGTGCCGCTGCCCCGCCTGGCGCAGATCGCGCCGCTGCAGGGGATGGTGGCCGGCGATTTCGACGGCGACGGCCACGCCGATCTTTATGCGGTGCAGAACTCCTACGCGCCGATTCCCGCGACCGGCCGATTCAACGGCGGCCTCAGCCAGATGTTGCGGGGCGACGGCCACGGAAACTTTTCTCCCGCACCTCCCGCAACCAACGGCCTGGTGGTGCTGCACGATGCCAAGGCGCTGGCCACGCTCGACCTCGATCCCGACGGCTGGCCGGACTTTATCGTCAGTCGAAACAATGATACCACCCTCGCCTTCGGGAATCGCGGCGTCGAGGGCCGGCGTTCCTTTGGCGTGCGTTTGCGCGGCCTGCGCGGAAATCGCGACGCGGTCGGGGCGCGCATCACCGTGGAACTCACGGACGGTTCGACCGAGGTCAGCGAGGTCTATGCCGGCTCCGGATATTTCAGCCAGTCGAGCGGTGCTTGTTTTTTTGGCTTCCCGGAAAACAATCCTCCGAAGCGCATCCGCGTCCGCTGGCCCTCCGGCCGCAGCACCGAGCAGGCGTTGGGTCAAATTTCCCCCACCTTGACACTTTCGGCACCCCCCTCTTGAGGATGATTGCCTTGCGCTTCATTGTCTCCCCATCGCCTGGATATCGCCGCCCGTTCGTAGTCCCGCCTTCAGGCGGAATTCGATGCCCGCGCCTCTGGCTGACGGCGAGACTGCGAACCAGACGTGCTTTCCCAAGCCGTAACGATGCCATCGACCGTGTAGGGCCGGACCTCGTGTCCGGGCCGCCACCTCCCGATGAAACGGCCCGGACACGAGGTCCGGCCCTACAACCGACCGGCAGCCTGTGGCACGAGCGAAATCACTGTCCAACTGCATCGTTAAGGCTCCTCCGCCTCGCGCTGTGCGCCGCCGCGGTCGCCGTCGCCGGTGCTCGCGTCGCGGACGCGGCGGGCAGCATCGCGGAACAGGCGTTCGCCGTGCGTTCCAAGGCCGCGGGCGCGACCATGTTCACCCGGCTCGCGCCCGAAGACACGGGCGTGCGCACGGAGAATCGTTACGCCGACCCGAAGATGAAGGGAGAACTCTACCAGGAGTTTGAAACCAGTTCGATCGGGACGGGAGTGGCCATTGGGGATTACGACGCGGACGGCCGGCCGGACCTCTTCATCGTCAGCAAGACCGAGAGCTGCCACCTCTTTCGCAACCTCGGCGATTTCAAGTTCATGGACGTGACGGATCAGGCCGGGGTCGGCGATCCGGGCGCCGCCGCCATGATCTGGAAACAGGGTGCGACCTTTGCCGATGTGAACAACGATGGCCGGCTGGACCTCTACGTGTGTCGCTTCAACGCGCCCAACCTGCTGTACCTGAATCAAGGCGACGGCACGTTCAAGGAGGCGGCGGCCGCCGCGGGACTCGCGATCAAGGACTCGAGCGTGATCGCGGCTTTTGGCGACTACGACCGCGACGGCTGGCTCGATGTTTATATTGCCACGAACATCCTCGACATTCTGAAACACCCGAACGGCCAGCGCGGCTACATGCTGCACAACAACGGCGATGGTACGTTTGCCGACGTCACCGACCATGCGGGTATTGCCGATGAAACCCAGAGCCATTCGGCGACCTGGTGGGATTACGACGACGACGGCTGGCCCGATCTCTACGTCGCCTCCGACTACGGCAAACCCGACAAACTCTATCACAACAACCGCGACGGCACGTTCACCAACACCCTTGATCAGTTCCTGCCCCACACCTCGTTTTCGTCGATGGGGGCGGACATTGGCGATGTCGACAACGATGGACGCACCGATTTCCTCGTCGCCGACATGGCGGCGACGACGCACGAAACGGACCAGCATTCGCTGGCCGACGCCCGCGGGCGCACGGAAGAGGCTCCGATCAACTCCACCCGGGCGCCCAAGTACCACCGGAATGCACTGCTGTTGAACACCGGCCTCGGCTACTGCCAGGAAGGCGCCTTTCTCGCCGGCCTCGCCGCCACCGACTGGACGTGGTCCGTGCGATTCGAGGACCTCGACAACGACGGGCGCCTCGACCTCACGGTGACAAACGGCTTTCCCCGGGACCCGGGCATCGACGTGGTCAAGCGTATGATGAGCGCCGAAACCCCCGCCGAACGCATCCGCATCATGTACGCCAGTCCGCCTCAGACGGAGAACAACCTGGCGCTGCGCAATCTCGGCAACCTGCAGTTTGCGGACGCAAGCGCGGCCTGGGGTCTCGACGACAAGGGCGTGAGCTTTGGCGCCGCATTTGGCGACCTGGACGGCGACGGGGACCTCGATCTCGTCTACACAAATTATCATGCCGGCGCCACCGTGATGCGAAACGACAGCACGTCCGGCCATCGCGTGATCCTCGGGTTGCGCGGCACGGTCTCGAATCGCTTCGGCGTGGGTGCAGTCGTGAAGCTGGTGAGCGCAAGCGGCGTGCAGGTGCGGCCGCTCGGTCTCGCGCGCGGCTACCTGTCCAGCAGCGAACCCGTGGTTCATTTCGGACTTGGCGCCGACGACCGCATCCAGCGGCTCACGGTGACGTGGCCGAGCGGCATCACGCAGACGCTCGAGAATCTTTCGGTCGACCGCCGTCTGACCATTACCGAACCGACGACGCGGGTCGCGCGGGATGCAAGCGCGCCGTCTTCGGTCCCCGGCCAGTTCAGCGATGTAAGTGTACCGGCCGGCCTCGCCAGGTTCGTGCGCGAGGAAACGGTGGATGAGACCGCCGCGCAGCGCTTGCTGCCGTTCCGCCTCAATCGTCGCGGCCCCGCCCTCGCGGTCGGCGATATCAACGGCGACAACGTGGACGATGTCGTGATCGGCGGCACGACGCTTACGCCCGCCGGGCTGCTGGTGGGCTCGTCCTCCGGGCGGTTTACCGCAATGAACACGTCAACGCTGCTGCCGGTGGGCGCCGTGAACGACGGACCGGTGCTGTTGTTCGACGCCGACGGCGACGGGAAGAACGATCTCTTGGTCACGAAAGGGGGAAACAGCCTGCTGGCTGATTCGCCGCAGTACCAAGCGCAGTTGTTCCTCAACGATGGCCAGGGAGGGTTTCGCGCCGCGGCGGCCGACGCCCTGCCGACACTGACGATGAGTGCCGGCGCGGTGGCCGCGGCGGATTTCAACCACGACGGACGGCTTGATGTCTTCATCGGCGCACGTTTGATCCCGGCCGAGTATCCTGACGCTCCCCAGAGTGCATTGCTTTTGAATCATGGCGCGACTTTCGAAGACGTGACTGACTCTGTCGCACCGGACCTGCGTTTCGTCGGCATGGTCACGGCCGCATTGTGGTCGGATGTGGATGCCGATGGCTGGTCGGATCTGCTGCTGACGCTGGATTGGGGCGGCGTGAGGTATTTCCACAACGACGCCGGGAAATCCTTTTCGGACCGGAGCGAGCAAGCGGGATTTGCCGCTGCCGGCTCCGGCTGGTGGACGGCGCTCACGGGAGCGGATTTCAACGGCGATGGTCGGATCGATTACGTCGCCGGTAATGTCGGTCTGAACACTCAATATCATGCCGACGCCGCCCATCCCGCGCTCCTCTATTCCGGGGAGTTCAAGGGCGACGGATCGGTTCAGTTGGTCGAAGGCTATTACGAGGGTGACAAGCTCTACCCGTGGCGAACCGTGCGCGACCTGGGCGCGGTGTTCCCAGAACTTCCCAAGCGCTATCCCCGTGCCGATGACTATGCATCCGCCACCCTCGCCGACATTTTCGGGGAGACGAAGCTGGCCGCCGCCGAGCGGTTCGCCGCCACGGAGTTGCGCAGCGGCGTTTTTCTGAGTCAGCCGGACGGCAGCTACCATTTTGCACCTCTTCCGCGACTCGCCCAGATTGCGCCCGTGCAGGGAGTGGTGGCCGGCGATTTTGATGGCGACGGCAACGCGGACATCTGTGTCGTGCAGAACTCCTACGCGCCGATCCCCGCGGTCGGCCGCTTTGATGGCGGGATGGGCCAACTACTCACCGGCGATGGGCATGGACACTTCGCCGCGGTGCCTCCCGCGAAAAGTGGTCTGGTTGTGACCGGCGACGCCAAGGCCCTGGTGACGGCCGATCTCGACCGTGACGGCTGGGCTGATTTCGTCGTCACGCGCAACAATGGCACCACGCTCGCCTTCAAGAACCACGGGCAGGCTGAAGGCCGCCCCCTTCGGGTGCAATTGCAGGGTGGTTCCGGAAATCCCACCGGCATCGGCGCCCGAATCACGCTCAGTCTCGCCGACGGTTCCATCGCAGACCGGAGAAGTCTACGCGGGATCGGGCTACTGCAGTCAATCGACCGCAGCCTGCTTTTTCGGCCACCCGGATGCCACGGCTCCTCGCAACATCAAGGTGCGATGGCCTTCGGGTCGGACGAGCGAAAGCCCGGTTGCAGCAGGTGCGACAACGGTCGTCGTGACCGAACCGAATTCATAGTGTGGCGGCGCCCCGGACCACGAAGCACGCTCCGGACCCCAAGGCAGCTACTCCATCACTTGATCACATTTGCTCCCGCAGGTCGTGCGGCAACAACTCCAGGGCCAGAGCATGCAAACCGGGGCTTGGTAGCGCGGTATGAAACGCGCCTCCGAGAACCAGAAGACCATAGAGCGATCCGGTTGTCAGCGAGCGCAGGCGTCGCTCGTTCGCGTCGGCAAAGCAGCGCCGCGTTTGTTCCTGAGCGAGATCATAGCGCTTCGCCTTCGCCAGGACGATGGCGAGGCTCACGCGCCGGTCCCATGGCAGATAGCGGTCGGCGCCACTCGAAATCCGGGCGGCTATGGATGCCATGGTCCGGGCCAATTCGGCAGATTCGGTCCGGGCATCCTGAACTTGCGCTTGCGCTGCCAATGCGCCGAGATCGCCGGGATATCGCCGCAGGGTCTGCTCGACCTGCGCCGCCGTGTCGAGCCGTCCCGTCTCGACGAGATACTCCGCCAGCCGGCTGGCAGCAACCGCCGGTCGCTGCTCGTCCACCACCTCGAACACCAGCACCGACGCTTCTTCGAAGCCGCTGATGGCCGGCATCTGGTAGGCCAACGGACGCAGCCAGCCCGGCAGGCGCCACCGGCGCAAGGCATCGACGAGCATGCTCCGGCGGCTGGCGAATTTCGCCGCGAGGTAACGCGACGCAAAGTCGTCGAAGAACGGGTCCCAGGATGGGATCACGATGTAGCGAATCCTGCGCGCCTGCAGCGCCGCCTGCGCTTCCTCCATCGTATTCGCCGCCGTGAGCATGAGCGTCGCTTCGAATCCCTCGCGGTTGTCGGGATCGGTCGTCCCCACTCCGCGCAATCCACCGTAAAAACACAGCGTCGTCGTCTCGCTGGGCGGCGCGAATACCACCGGCCGCGCCTCGTTCGCGTGCGCGCCCAGCCAGCGCGCAAGATCGCGCTCGACGATCTCCTGCGCCTCGTTCGTCGTCAACACGACCTCGGATCCTGGCGGCGGCGGCACCAACCTCGCCAGACCGGCAATGCCGCATGCGGCCACGACGCCCGTCCAACCGATTCTCCCCAGCTTCGTCGGCATCGCCGACAGCGCCGCGATCAGCAGGAGCAGCAATGCAAGATCCGCCGACTGCCACGCCCCCAGGTGCCGCACGGCCAGCGCCAGCGCTACGAGCACCGGACCGATTGCGAACCCGATCGCCGCGCGCGCGGCGGGCGCCGTGGCCCGTCGAAAAAGCAGCCACCCCGCAGGAACCAGGATCGCGAGCGGCAGGAACGTCGCCGCCACCGTGGTGTTGACGCCGTCACGAACCAACCAGCTCCAAAGGTTTGCCGCAATCACGCCCGCTGGCTCAACCGCCAACTGGAACTCCGAAAGATCCGGTGCCGGCCACTGGCCCACACCCGCCCAGACCATGACCGCCGGCGCCGCCACCGCGATCATCGCGACAACGAACAAGACCACTCGACCCAGGCTCCATGTGCGGGTCGCTCCACCATCGATCGACCGAAGCATTTCCGCCGCGCCCATCCACGCCACCGCGTAGAGGGGATGGATGTGTCCCAATCGCCAGCCGGCCAGTTGTCCCGGCGCATACTCGATCAGGTAACCGGCAAGAATCGTCGCCGTCCCGGCCAGCGCCCAGATTCGCCACGGCAGGATGGGCAGCGCGCCGTCCGGCACCGCGGCGCGTCGCCAGCGCCGCAATCCCGCGACGCCAACTCCGCCAGCCGCCGCCCCGCCCAGAAACACGAGTGCGATCCGCGCATCGATCCACATTCCCAGCCCCCCGCCCAGCCCCGCCGCGGCAAACCAGCCCACCGCCCGCTTGCGGTCCTGCACGCCCGCCAGCACCAGCAACACGCTCCCGAACGCGATCACACGCGCCAGGCCGTCGTCATCCGGCAGGCCCGGTAGAAAACCCATGCCGAGCGGATATATCGTGGCGATCGCGACCGACACCAGCGCCGCCGCGAACGCGCCGAAGCGGCATGCGACCAACCCGACCGTCGCGACGAGCAGCAAACCATGCAACAGCGGTTCGAAAAAGAGCGCCGTCCGTTCGATGGCCGGCGTGATCGGCCGGCCGCCGATCACGTGATCGGCCCACGCCGCAAACGCGTAGCTCCAGGCATGGGGCGAGGTCGCGTAAACATCGCGGCCGAATGGTGCGTTGTCCTCGTCGTTTCGTCGTACCCGCCACTCGCCGCGCGCGAACATCCGTTCGACGCGCGTCAGTGTCGCGAAGGTCGCTTCGTGACGTTCCGGCACGATCAGCGTCGGATTGGAACGGGCGGCACCGTCGCCCGCGGCGTCGTTTGTCTCCGCCGGGGCCCCCGGCGTCAGGCCGAGCGCGGACACGCGTTCCACGCGTCCGGTGCGCCGCCAATCGATGCATACGATCAAAACGCACGCCAGCAACGGAACGACCACCCAGGCACGTGACAGGGTCCGGTGAACGAGGCTCATGCGGAGCGGGGGCGCAGCGCGCGTATCCACGCACCCTGGCTGGGGAACGCCACGAGACGCAACGGGAAAGTCCCCCGCGTCACGGCGCCGCGTGCGAATGGCAAAGTATTACCGCACGAAAAAGCCCGGCGGTGGAACCGCCGGGCTGAACTTTGCAAATCAGACGATCGGCTGCGGAATTCCCCCGGCTTAAAAGTCGAAGGAATTCGTGAGCTGATATCCGGCGCCCTGGGATATGCGCGAGAGGGCCACACTCCCGTCGGGGTTCATGCGCGCGGGGACCAGACCATCGCTTTCTCCCAGGCTTCGCACGTTGAGCTGTATGCGCCAGTTGATCTTCTCACCCAACTTTCGCTGGTAGCCGATCCAGGCATCGACATGGGTTTCCGCCTTGCCGCGGAAGGGTTGGTCGACGTTCAGGCCGCCCAGGGTCAGGAACTGCACGTTCGCATAATTGGGATCATCCGAATTGGCGTTCTTGTAGTTGGGATCGTAGTGGTAGCCGATGATGCGGCCGGCCTCCTCGCGAAACGCGCCACCGACAAAGACACCTTTCAGTCGCCCTTCGATAAAGTTGTAGGTCGTGACCGCGTTCAGGCGCCACGGTGAGACTTCGGGCGCCTCGTGGCCGAGTTGATTCAACTCGACCGTATAAGGCGCGACGATGCTGGCATTCCACTGGGCCCCGAGCGTGCCGCCGCCGTTATACCACTCGCGGACCTGACCGCCGGGACCGTTCATGAACGCGGTCATCTCGCCGATGAACTGCTGTGACACCGGGTCGATGTTCTCATGCGTTGCGCTCACCTTCGAGTAGTTGACGGTGATGTTCCAGTTCTTCGTCGGCTGAAGGTAGAGTTCCACCTCGGTGCCGCTGGACAAGTTGTCGACCGTCGTCTGGTGGTTGCCGAAGCTCGATCCACCGCCTTCGGGAATGGACCCGCCGTTTACGTTACCCGCTCCAGCGACGTAGGAGTCGATGAGCCTGCCCGACGCGGCTCCCACCGTGGGATCCAGCGGCGGGCTCAGCGCATAACTCGAGAAGAACGTCGCCGGGAACGGCGCGTTCAGCCATGCATTGACGATCGCATCGCCACCGACGAATGTCGTGCCGTTCGGAGAGACGCCGCCGTTCTTGTTGTAATTGTCGGCCGCTGCGATGTTCTCCGGCGTATCGCGGGTGAAGCCATCGTTGACCGCATAGTCCCAGATATTGTTGTTGGGAATGTTTCCGGCCAACCCCTCCTGCATGTCGGTGGCCCAGGCGTAGCCCCAGATCGAGCCGTCCGCGATGAAGTAACCGTTCGCACCCAACCCGCCGATCGAATTGCCGGAGGTGTCGGCCAGGGTCGCGTTGGCGACCTTGGTCTTGAAGTGGGTGACCCTGAGGCTCAACCGATCGGACAGCGCGGTGACGGTGACGCCGTACTCGGTGGTCTTGCCCGTGGCATTCGGGATCGGCAGACCCGCCATGTTGAGGCGGGAGGCGTCGGCCCGGAAGTTTTCGCCCCGGTTGTAGGACAGGCTGATCGTCGAATCCCACGGCAGCTTCGAGGTAATAAAGTCGGGCAGGTGATAAACGGCACCCCACGACCGACTGATGCCGGAGACATCCGTGCGGGAAGTCAGGTCATCCGGGAAGTTGAGGCTGGTGAATCCAGTGTCCTGGTTCGTCGGGGCGTTCGTCTGGTAGTTCGTGATGATGTCCTTGCGCCAGCCGAACATGGGAACGAGGTCACCATCGAGGAGGTGCCCCTGCCACGTGATGCCCTTCGAGATGTCGCGGAAGCGCGTGCGGTTCGCCGACTGCACGAGGTCGGGAAAGTCGGCCGGGTTCGTGTCCCGCAGCCAGCTCACCGGCTGCTGGCTCCAGCCGACGTAATTCGCCGGATTGTCCTTCTGGGTCGCGGTGGTCAACTGGCCGCTCGCGTAGTTGATGTAGCTGTAGGGCGCGGCCGGATCCACGTAGTTTGGATCGCCGGGATCGGTCGGCACGTTCCAGTGCGAATTGAAGTTCCAGGCCGTCTGCGATTCCGGCGGCACGATCGCATAGGTGAGATTGCTGAGATTCGCGCCCGCCGCTGACGGGGCGTTGAGCAGGCTTGGCCCGAGATAGGCGAGCCATTCGAAGCTGCGGTTCGATCCGAGGGTGTTCGCCGCGTTGGCATTGGGCGAGTTGTCCAGGATGTAGTCCGGCGTGGTGGCAAACTGCGCCCACGTCACGTTGTTCCGCACCCAGGTGTCGCGCTCGTAGAGTCCGGTGAACACGTGATTGCCCAGGATCTTCGCGAGCCCCGTATCTCCGAGAAAATCGGAGCCGCGAATCTCGCCCGTCGGCGTGAACCGGTACGACTGGCGCACCGAGCGAAATTTCTGGTTCTGCCCCGGCGCCGATGCGGCCGTCGCGATATACGGGCGGCCCACGTTCGGATTCGGCGATCCGTCGGCGTAGGTCGCGTTCAAATCGACGTTGATTGCGTATTGCTGGCCCTGCAGCCAGGGATTCGAGCCCTGGTCGTAGTCCTGATGATCGAAGGCGAACTGGAACGCGAGACGATCATCCAGGAATCCCTGCTCGAGGGAGACGTTGAACGCATCCCAATTCTGCCATTCGCGCTTGTTCGGACCGTCGAGCAGCTTCTTGTAGAAGTTGAAGATGCTCGGGTCCTGGATCGCCACATCGGCGTAGTAAACGCCGCCCGGAATGATGCTGCCGGGATAGCTCGGGACACCATATCCGTTGGCGGCATTCTGGACGTTGAACGCATACTGGCTGTAGAGCGGAATCGCCATCGGCAGGAAACCCGGGAACACACCGCCGATCGACTGGCCGGCAGCAAATCCCTGGTTGGCCTGCGCCGCGATCGTCTTGATCGGGGTGGCCGACGGGAGGGCGGGGTTGTCCACGCTGTTCAGATTCGTGGGCGTCACCTCGTAGTAATTGATGATGTCGGGCCAATAGGAACGACCTTGATTCGAACCCAGACTGTAGGTCGCGTTGCCCAGGGGACCGCCTTTGCCGCCGGGAAGGTAGTTCGAGCCGGCCGGGACGACGTAATTGCCCGCCGTGTAGTCGGCGACGGTCGTTACTCCTGGAGGCAGCGGATTGCCGCCCGTGGTGCCGATGAGGTTGCCGTCATCGTCATACACGCCCTGGACCGCGAACTGGTCGATGATAAGCTTATTGTAACCCGGATTCCCGTAGGCGTCGGCCCCGGTCCTGAACCAGGGCGTGAGCGTGTCCATCGGCGGCAACTGCCGCGGGTTGTTCGAGCGGACTTTGCCGTTCTCGTACTTTACCTTGATCGAAGTCCGATTGCTCTCACGGAACAGCTTCGGATCGTAACGCAGGGCGCCGTAGACGCGGGTGCTGTGGTTGTAGGCCGGCTTCTGTTCGTATTTCTCGTCATCCTTCACACCCGCAATGCGAATGGCCAGCACCTCAGGCACGAGTTCCTGATTCAGATCGATTTCGTCGCGCAGCGAGCCGTAGGTATCGATGCGATTCTCGACATGGTAGTTCGTCTTGAACGACGCATCGTTGAGGCTCGTGTTGATGATGCCGGCAGGGCTGCCCGTGCCGAACAGGATCGAGTTCGGGCCCCGCTGGAGATCGACGCGACCGACATTGTAGCCGTCCCACGGGATGTCAGAAAGGAAGTAGTCGCGGGTATTGTCGGCCGAGTCCAGGCCGCGAACACGAGTGGTCGTGCTGACGGTGTTTTCCTGAAAGATCGGGTTGCCGGCAACGCCGGTGAAATTGCCGCGAATGCCGGCCACCTCGGTACTCGGGGTGTATACGAGGAGATCGGCGTTGTTCTTGGCACCGGTATCCTGAAGGAACTGGGAGGTAATGACGCTGATGGACGAAGCCACGTCCTTCAGGTCCGTGCGGATACGGGTTCCGGCCAGAGTCGACTTGGCCGCGTAGCTGTCTGCGTCTTCCGTTGCATCGACGACGAAGGGCGAGAGGACGACGGTCTCCTCGCCCGGCTGTTCTGGCGTCGAAGGCGCAGCCTGACCAACAAGTCGGGGCGCGAATGTAACCAACAGTGCGGCGAACAGCGTGCCCGCCGGTACGTGAATGCGGTTCATGGGCGTTTTTGTCTAGGGGGTGGGGCTGAGACTCCGTGCCGGAGCTCCCAGCCGGACGGTCTTATACACCCGATTCAGAAAATGGTGAATGAGATAATTTGCCGAATAATTGAGACTTGTTTCGGACATTTTGGGGCAACTTGCCCTCAATCAGGGGCGAAACGCCTACCTGCCCGCAACCGATACCTCCCGCTTCGAAGCTCGGTTAATTCGGGTGATCGCCTGGGGCTTGGTTCTGCAGCCCGCGCTCGTACTGGGCCCGGATCACTCCACGTCCGACCTTTTCTGCGCGAGTTGATAACCCGGACCATGTTGGAACGGGGCCGACCGAGTGGGGGTTTAGAACCTCTTCCCCCTTTGCCATTTTGACGGCGCATGACCGTCAAGACGCACTTCCGCTGTCCGAACTGCACGGACTCATTCGTAGTGCTGGGGAGCGTATTCCTGTTTCTCCATAACCCATGCCCTGCTTGGGATACCGGGAAATCCGCGTCTTCCCTTCTCAACATCTGGGCCAACCGAAATCACCATGCTAAAAGTCATTTTGATCCTCATCGCAACCGCCGCGGTCGTCTTCCTGATCATTGTGGGACTGCAGCCCGCCGATTTCCACATCACGCGGACCGCGACGGTCTCCGCGCCACCCTCGATGGTGTTTGAGCGGGTAAACGACCTCCGTCAGTGGCAAGCGTGGTCACCATACGAAAAACTCGATCCGGAAGCGAAGAAGACCTACGAAGGCCCGAACTCCGGCGTTGGGGCCAGCTTTTCCTGGACGGGCAACAGCCGTGCGGGAGCCGGACGCCTGACAATCACCGAGAGTCATCCTTCCGAGGTACTCCGCATGAGACTGGAGATGTTCAAACCCTTTGCTGCCGTGAACGACGTGGAATTCACCTTCCGAACGGAGGGCGACTGGACCGCAGTCACCTGGAAAATGTCGGGCCGAAACGGTTTCCTCGGCAAAGCCTTCGGTTTGATCATGAACATGGACAAGGTGATCGGGAAGGAGTTCGAAACCGGCCTTTCGAACCTCAACGCCGTCGTCAAGAGCGCTCCAGCTACAACTCAGCATTGACGGGCCATCGCAACGAGCCGACGTGCGGCAGGGCATGACCGCCAAACGCGTCGGCTATCTGCTGGCCCGTATATAGGCCGCAGCAGAGCCGGAAGTCACCCGATACAATCACCATGAATATCGACTGCGCACTTGTTAAGCGCCTGGTCGCGGACCAAATGCCGCAATGGTCCCACTTGCCCATGGCGCCGGTGAAGAACGGTGGCCACGACAACCGGACCTTTCATCTCGGCGATCACATGAGCGTGCGCATGCCGACGGCCGAACGGTATGCCAGGCATGTCGATATTGAGTACGAATGGCTTCGCCGGCTGGCGCCTCACCTGCCGCTGCCGATCCCCGAACCGCTTGCAAAGGGACAACCCGCGAAGGTCGCCTCCGTGCGGTGATCGATTTCGGACAACTCGCGGCCGGCGATCCTTCATGCGACTTGACGATAGCGTGGACGTTTCTCTTCGGTCGCAGCCAGGGAAGCATTTATGAGTGAGATAAAGGCGGATCCGGCAACATGGGCGCGAGCCCGCGGTTGGGCTCTCTGGAAGGCCCTGATCGTCCACGCAGGCAGTAGTCCGCGGAGCAACGCCCTGCAGGGGTTGGAGCGCGGGTAGTCGGTGGGCTGGAATTCACTTCATCCGTCGGCTTGATTCGCCATGCGCCAGATGTGCATGACTGCGTAGCTGCGCCAGGGGCTCCAGGGACGAGCGCGTTCTTCGGCTCGTCTGGCGGAGACGCCGCCCAGGCGGTCGCGGATGACAACGTCTTCTTTGGGGAATGCGTCGGGCCAACGCAGCGCCCGCATGGCCAGGTAATGCGCGGTCCATTGCCCGATTCCTGGAATGGCAACCAACTTCTGGATGACGGCCTCGGGATCCGAGCCTGCGTCGAGTCGGAGCGCGCCGCTTTGGAAGGCCCGGGCGATTGCCACAAGTGTCGTCGCTCGGGAGCTGACGATACCCAGGCTGGCAATGTCATTGGCACTGACCATCGCCACGTGCTCGGGCAAAGGCGTCAACCGCGCGAGTTGGGGAAACGGGGTTGCGATTTTCTCGCCAAACGCCTCGGCAAAGCGGCCGACAATCGTGCTCGCCGCCTTTACCGTGATCTGTTGGCCAACAATCGCCCGGACCGCCATTTCAAACGCATCGAATGCACCGGGAACGCGCAGCCCGGGATCGCGCCTGACCGCCCTTTTCAGCAACGCATCCTTTGCCAGATGCGCGGAGATGATGTCCGGCCGCGCCGAGAGATCCAGCATGTGGCGCAGCCGACCCAGCAGCGCGGGCAGGGCCAGCACCAACGATTGGGAAAACTCCACGAGGAAGGATCGCTTCTCCGGCACGTGGACGGCACGGACCCAACCCGTATGCCGGCCCAAGCGCACGGTGCGTGCGTAGCTGCCTTCGACGATACACTCCACACCGCGAATCTTGCGGGCGTCGAGGAACGCAAGCACCTGCTCCCAGTCGTAGGGTGGACGGTAGACGAGTTGCACCGTCGCCGTCGCCGTCGCCGTATCGCCGATCGCGGGAACGGGTTGCGCCGCCTTTTGGCGCAGGCGAGTCGGCGGCATGCGGTACTTGCGATTAAAGGCATCGTTGAACCGCCGCAGACTGGAAAAGCCGCTGGCAAACGCGATTTGGGTCACGGGCAACCGCGTCTCGGTGAGAAGTTGCTTGGCGAGTAACAGCCGGCGCGTCTGCAAGAGTGCGATCGGCGAGACCCCGAGTTCCCGCAGCACGATCCGGCGCAGCTGGCGCGAACTGAGGCGAAACTGCGCCGCAATCTCCTCCAGACCGACGCCGTCATCGAGCAGACCTTCGTCCATGCGTTGCACCATCAACTGGGCGATGCGCTGCGCCCGGTCGACGGGGGCCCGCCCCGGCGCCAATTCCGGCCGGCAGCGTAAGCAGGGACGAAAGGACGCCTTTTCCGCCGCCTCGGCGCTCGAGAAGAACCGGCAGTTCCTGCGCTGCGGCGTTTTTACGGGGCATACCGGCCGGCAGTAGATGCCCGTCGACGTCACCCCGACGAAAAACACGCCGTCGAAGCGAGGGTCGTGAGCAGTGACCGCACGGTAGGCAGCATCGGGATCGATCATGACGCAGCGAAAGTGATTCCGCACCATAGCGGGTCCCCGGCCGGGATGCCGGCCATTTTCGGACATCAGAATTTTTTCTGTCGTGATGTCCGAAAACGGCCGGCCAATCCGCACAAATTCGGGCATGGTTCGAATCGAACAGAAGCCGGAAACGCGGCCAACGTGGCCGCGTCGCAACGGAGACAAGAAACATGAACACCTTCTACAAGACCATGTCCTCACCTCTCGGCCGCCTCAATCTCGTGGCAAACGAGCGCGGTCTGTTGGCTGTCCTTTGGGAAAACGACGATCCGAGGCGTGTTCCGCTTGGCCCGCCGAAAGAGGATCGGCATCACCCGGTGCTGGAGGAGACGCAGCGCCAGTTGGGCGAGTACTTCGCGGGAAAGCTCCGGGCTTTCTCCCTGGAGTTCGCTTTCCGTGGCACTGAATTTCAGCGGAAAGTCTGGGCGGCGCTGACCACCATCCCCTACGGAGAAACGCGCAGCTATGCCCAGGTCGCCCGGCAGATTGGCCGTCCCAACGCGGTGCGCGCGGTGGGCGCCGCCAGCGGGAAGAATCCCGTCTCGATCATCATTCCGTGCCACCGTGTCGTCGGTTCGAATGGCAAACTCACCGGCTTTGCGGGTGGTCTGGAGGCCAAGGCATACCTGCTCCGCCGCGAAGCGAACGGCGCCCGGTCGGAATCGGATGACAGTTCCGCAAAGACGAACGGCTCATGACGGTTGGGAGCCTTCCGCCCTTCGAGAAACCCCTCGCGACCGTGGCCTGGTGTGGGGCGGCGGCCCCATCTGCGATTGGGGCGATCCCCGCGCGCTGTGGCCAGAGTTTCGTGTAGAGTGCGCGGGTATGAAGACAAACCTTCCAGCCACGATGAAAGCCGCCGTGCTTGATCGCTTCGGCGGTCCCGATGAGTTTCATGTCGACTTCCTGCCCGTGCCGAAACCGAAGCCCGGCGAAGTCCTGATCCAACTCGACGTTGCGGGGGTCGGCGTCTGGGATCCCGATATCCGCGAGGGCGAGTTCAAGCCGGGCAAGCCACGGTTCCCCTACGTCATCGGCAACGATGGTTCCGGCACGGTCGCCGCCGTGGGCAAAAGCGTTTCGCGCTTCAAGGTCGGTGACCGCGTGTACGCCTACACGATGGCCGTCGGCTTCTACGCGGAGTACGTCGCGGTCGACGAAGACTACGTCGCGTCGATTCCATCTGGCTTGAATGCCGCCGAAGCCGGCGCGCTCGGCGCCGACGGGATCACGGCGCTGCGCGGGCTCGAGGATCAATTGCAGCTACACTCCGGCCAGCGTCTGTTGATCTACGGCGCGAGCGGTGGCATCGGACATCTTGCCGTGCAGCTCGCGAAGCGCATCGGCGCCGCGGTCCTGGGTGTCGCCTCGGGTGCGGATGGTGTGGACCTGGTGCAGCGACTCGGAGCCGACCACGCGGTCGATGGTCATCATGACGACATCGCCGCCGCGATCCGCGCATTCGCGCCTGACGGGCTCGATGCGGCGCTCGTCCTGGTCAACGGACGGGAACTGGATGACGCCCTGGCGCTCGTCAAACAAGGCGGCCGGGTCGCCTACCCCAACGGGGTGGAACCGGAGCCGAAGGCGCCCGAGGGGGTGACGCTGCTTGCCTACAACGGCGATCCGGATCGACAGGCGTTCGATCGTTTGAACGCACTGATCGGCACCGACCCGTTTCACGTCGAGTTGGGACGCACGTATCCGCTCGAGGAGGCGGCCCGCGCCCACCGGGAACTCAGCGAGCACTATTTGGGCAAGCTCGCCCTGCGCCTCCGCGCGGCGTAGCGACAACAACGGTTGTGACCCAACGGTCCACGACGAACAGGTAAGAACATCCCGAACCAGTGCCGCGCGTGTCCCGTGCTTTGCTCACAGGTCGTGTCATCCGAATCGGCGGGAGATGGAATCCGCCATGATAAAGTGTTCGCCGAGGTGCCGAATATCGGCGGCAACTTCGGACAGGTCGTTGTTGAGTTGATGATTCCGACCGTCGAGCGGCCGCACAAATGCCTTCGGGAGCGCGTTCGCGTACAACCGCAGATGCGCGAACCGCACGGTTTCGTCGTCACGGCCATGATAAAGGAAAACCGGTCCTTCGCTCGGCAATTTCTCCCCCAAATCTGGCGGCAGTTGGAAACCTTCAATCGCCCAGCCGCCCTCACCGCAAAACGGCGCCGCGATCAAAAATATGCCCGCGATTCGAAGATCGATTTTCCCCGCCGCGAGGAACCTTAGCAGTGTCGCGGCGCCGGCCGAGTGACCGACGAGAATCGAGCCATCGCGCATCTCAAGCATTTCCTTCGCAAGACGTCGTTTCCATTTCGCGTCATCCGGTGCGTCTTCATCGGGCATGCGCGGATAGCGGATTTCGTACCCCGACCCGAGCTCCGTCCTGAGACTCGTCACCAGCTTCGCGTCCGCGGCATGCGCGCCTTCACCGGCGCCTTGAACGAACAGGATGGATGTTCGTCTGCCGCCGTCGCGTCGTCTGCTGCGCTCGCGCGTCGGGCTGTACTGATGCGTTCCCGTTTTGCGTTTCATTTTGCACCTCCCGTTTCAGCGGCGTCGCGCGTCGACTATCCAGGCGCGCGAGTCGAACCAAACGCCTCGACCCGTTTTCTGCGCGGCAAGTTCCGTCCGCAACCGCTGCCGAGCGTGCTTCCGAAGCTCGGCTGGCATTTGATCCGGGAGAATATTCCGGACATGGAGACTTTCATTCGATTTCTGTTTCTGAGACCACCCGGTCGGTGTAACCGGCGTCGGGCGCCGCACCGCAATGTGCGTCGGGTCGAGACCGGAAGAGCAGTGGATCTCAATCCCGTTTGATTTCTGGAGGAATTCTCCCTTCACACCTGTCATAAACGTACCTCATCCGTTGGAGCGTGTGTCTCCAACCTGGCTCCCCGTTGGCCATTGGACGCTGAGCCTAACCTGTCGGCGGCCCCGCCCGACCGTTTCAGCGGATACATGGGGCTACCGGTCGCGGAGAAGGGATCAGTCATGCTTTTTATCGACGGTGCGAACGTGGACGTCTCCAAAATGTGATTGTCGGTCGAGGTCTGACATTCCAGATTGCAATCCTCGTCGGTCGGCTTGCGCCGTTACCTGGCGACCGTCTACCCCATCCCCGCGCTTCCGAGGCAAAGCTGGTCCAGTGCCCGCTCCTTGGCAGTCCACCGCTGCTGCCCGTCAGGCCCTGATCCGCGGGAGGGTGGAATCAGCCAATCATGAACAACTCCCCTGCGTCACGAGGCTCCGACGCTCGCGCTGGCGCGATCGACGCACCGGCTGCGCGTTCATGGCTCATATGCTGCGGTGTCGCGTTCGGGAGCGTCGCGGTCGCGCTGGCGTTGCGCTGGTCGTTTCAGGATCTCGTGCGCGAGCGCATGCCGTTCACGCTCTTCGGCGCCGCGATCGCGCTCTCGGCGTGGATCGGGCGATGGCGCGCCGGCACGCTCGCCGCCGTTCTGTCGGCCGTCGTGATCAAGACCTGGTTGATCGAGCCGATCGGGCTGCTCAATTGGACCCCCGGCAGCCGACTCGCCACCATCGGCTATCTGGGCACGGGAGCGATCATCATTGCGGCCATTGAAGCAGCCCATGTCGCAAATGACCGGTTACGCTCGCAGTTGCGCGAAGGCCGACAAGCAGCGGAGGAGTTACGCCAACGGGCCGAGGAAACGCAGGCGCTGCTGCAAACGCTGCCCATCGGCGTGCTCTTTGCGCACGATCCGGCCTGCCAGCGCATCACCGCCAACGCGGCGGGCTACCAGCTGTTGCATGCCCGGGCCGGGTCCAATCTCTCCAAGACGGCGGCCGACGACGACCGACCGACCCACTTTCGGCTGACGCGCGATGGCCAGGAGATCCCGCCGGAGCAATTGCCCATTCAGCGCGCGGCACGCGGCGAACACGTCCGGGACGAGGAGATCGATCACATCTTTGCGGATGGTGCGACCGTTCAAACCGTCGTCTCGGCCGCGCCACTCTTCGATGCCGCGGGGAAGCCGCGCGGTGCCATTGCCACCATCCAGGACATGACCGAACGCAAACGCGCGGAGCAGGCCCTGCGCACCCGCGGCGAACAGTTCGAGACCCTCGTCAATCGCGCGCCGCAGGGCGTGTATCTCGTCGATGCCGACTTTCGCATCGCGCACGTGAATCCGGTGGCGCGGCTGGCCTTTGGCGACATTCCGGGGGGCCTGGCCGGCCGCGATTTCGGGGAAATCTCTCATCTGTTATGGGATGCCAATTACGCGGATGAGCTGGTGCGAATCTTCCGACGAACGCTGGAAACCGGCGCATGCCACATTGCACCGGAGCAGGCGGAGTATCGGGTCGACCACCGCACGATTGGATACTACGAGTGGCGCGTCGACCGGATCCCCCTACCGGACGGTCGGTATGGTCTGGTTTGCTATTTCCGCGACATCAGCGCGCAGGTGGAAGCGCGCAAGCAGATCGAGGAAAGTCGCGACGCCCTGCGGAAAAGCGAGGCCCGGCTTCATGGCATCATTACCTCGGCCATGGATGCAATGATCACGGTCGATGCGCGCCACCGCATTGTCATGTTCAACCCCGCCGCGGAGGCGATGTTCGGATGGTCGGCGGCGGAGATGGAAGGCCGGGAGGTCGATGACCTGGTTCCGGAGCGCTTGCGTGCGTCGCACGGCACGTTCGTCGATGCGTTCGGGCGCACGGGCGTCAGCAATCGACGCATGGGCGCGCTCGGCGCCATCAGCGGCCTGCGCAAGGACGGCGGGGAGTTCCCGATCGAGGCGTCGATATCGCAGATCGACATCAGCGGGGAAAAGCTCTTCACCGTGATCCTGCGCGACATTTCCGAACGCGTCCGCGCGGAATCGGCGCTGCGGGAAGCCAAGGACCAGGCGGAGGCCGCCAATCGGGCCAAAGACAATTTCCTCGCCGCGCTCAGTCATGAACTGCGCAACCCGCTTACGCCCGTGCTCATGGCCGCGGCCGACCTGGCGGAATCGCCTGACTTGTCCGCGGACGCACGGGAACAACTGGAAATGATCCGGCGCAACGTCCAGTTGGAGAGCCGGCTGATCGACGACTTGCTCGACCTGACGCGGATCGTGCGCGGCCGGTTTGATTTCCAGACGGCGGTCGTGGACGTCCACCACTTGCTGCGGCAAACCGAACCGATCATCCGACCCGACCTGGTCGGACGCCGCCTGGATCTGGAATTCCGCCTGGAGGCCGTTCGCCACCTCGCCGTCGCGGACGAAGCCCGCCTGCAGCAGGTCTTTTGGAATCTCTTGAAGAACGCGATCAAGTTTACGCCCGACGGCGGCAAGATCACCGTGGTGACGGCGGAGCAGCCTCCGGATGGGTTGTGCGTTCAGATCATCGATACGGGGCGCGGCATTCCCCCGGAAGCCCTGGACGGGATCTTCCGTCCCTTCGATCAGGGGGATCTCAGCGGCCGCCACTCGTTTGGCGGACTCGGCCTTGGCCTGGCGATTTGCCGGGCGATCGTCGACCGCCTCGGTGGCAAAATCAGCGCCAGCAGTGCCGGACTGGGCCGGGGAGCGACGTTTTCCCTCGAACTCGCGCTGGCTTCGCCGGCACCGGCGCAAGAGCCGATGCCGGCGGATGGAGCGAGCGACGCTGGACGATACCGCGTGCTGGTGGTTGACGATCATTCATCCACGCGCGACACCGTCGCCCGGCTGTTGCGCAAGCACGGGCACGAAATCCATGTCGCCGGTTCGGTGGTCGAAGCGCTTCAAATCGCGGCCCGGCACGCCTGCGATCTGCTCGTGACCGACCTCGGCCTGCCGGATGGCAGCGGTTTCGAACTGATGGATGAAATCAAGCGTCGACACGGCTGGCCCGGGATCGCGCTCAGCGGTTATGGCACGATCGAGGACCAGCAGCGAGCCGCCGCCGCCGGATTTTCCGCATGCCTTGTCAAACCGGTGGATCTCGCACGCCTTCGTCGGACCATCTCCGACGTGATGCAAGGGCATACGCCCGCGTTCGGTGCTCCGTCGCCAGGAGGCGCCACCGGGCAAAAGACGTCAACGCGTGAAAAGCCGTCGCTTCTTGAATCGTGACGCCCTAAAGAACGATGCGCTGGAGCTTCCGTCGCTTGCATGGCGTGCCGAAAGGGGGACCGGCGAGAATTGTCGACAAGTTACGACCAGATCTCACCATAGCTGTCGGCGATGAATTTCAGTATGAGTCGGTGGCGCTGAAAACTGGCGACCGATCGCGACCGCCGTGCAGACAAGTTCGTCTCAATCGGACTTCGATTTCACAAGCCGCGATGAGCCGTGGCGCAACTAGCTTCGCGACGAGCATCACGCAGAGCCGTGTGGCGGACCCACGACCCCGAAAGCTTCGGCCGTGATGATCTCCCGCTCGTCACCAAAGATCACACACCACGCCATCGACGTCATCAAACGCGACCTGGGATCTGTCGACCTGGTCGTCTAGAGTCTGGCCGCACCGCGCCGTCCGCAGCCGCGCAAAGACGTCGTTCGTCAATCGGTACCTCCAGCCGATCGACGCGCCGTGCAATGGAAAGGCCGTGGATGCGGACAAGGGAATGATCCACGACCTCTCGATCAACCCGGAATTTAGTCACGAGGTTGCCGACACCCTCGCCACCGGCACGTTCGCGCCCGGAGCCACCACCGGTGACTTCGGCTATATCGGCCCGAACGTCATGTGGCCAGCTTACCGTCACGGCACCATCGGACGCGCCAAGACGCACCCGTGCGAGACGGGAAGGCTGCTCGACCTCCGACTCAAGGCTCACGGCAGCGGTCGCGGATTCCTCTCGGTAGACAAGGCGCTCCTGAGCAAGCGGAACGTGCGGTGCGTCAGGATCCCCTCGCACCCACGCGAGCGGTACCCTTCAGCTATCCAGGGCACGGCGAATCGTGGCCAGAATCTCGGTTGCCGATTGCCGGCTTTTGTAGGAAAAAGCGTCCTGGTTCCAGTTCCGTCCCCGCGAGACTGGCACTGTAACCGCTGGTTAATACCACCTTTAATTCGGGATTGTTTGCGCTCATCTCAGCTGCCAGTTCAGTTCCGGAAATGCCGCCCGGAATTACATAATCGGTCAGAAGCAGATCGATAGGGTGCGCCTCGCTCAGGCCGAGCGAGCGCGCGGCGACACTGGTGGCGGCCTCCAAGACGCGATAGCCGTTAAGTCGAAGCAAGGTGCAGACGAGACGACGCAGGGCAGCATCGTCCTCCACAACCAGGATGGTCTCAGACCCGACGGCGGGAAGGCCCGGCTTTATTGCCTCGGGCTCGGCAGCGGTCCGCTCGAGGAGCGGAAAAAACACCCGAAACGTCGTTCCCGCGTCCGGCACACTGTTCACCTCGATCCAACCGCCGTGCTGTTGGACAATTCCGAGCACCGTGGCCAGGCCCAGCCGGGTACCCTTGCCTGGTTCCTTGGTTGTGAAGAATGGTTCGAAAATATGCTCAAGCACCGACGGCGACATCCCGCTTCCCGTGTCGCTCACACTCAACACCGCGAAGTGTCCGACCCTGGCATTGGGATTCCGCGCCGCCTCCTCATCATCGAGAACTACGTCAGAAGTCGAAATATCGAGGCGGCCGCCGTTCGGCATGGCGTCACGGGAATTGATTGCTAGATTCAGCAGCACTTGGTCGATCATCGTGGAATCCGCCTGCAACACCAGCGGCGACGGCGATTCGCGCACCGACAGTTCGATCTGTTCGCCGATTACCCGCCTGAGCATGCGTGCCAGTTGCCGCATCATCTCATTGAGTTCGACTTGCCGCGACTGCATCACCTGACGACGACCAAACAGCAAAAGCTGGCTGGTGAGCTTTGCGGCACGTTCCGCATCCTCCCGAATTTCGTCCAGCGCGGCGTCAAGCTCCTCGCGCGACAGCGGCGACGATTTCGCGAGCTCAATCTGCAGCATGATTGCGGCGAGCAGATTGTTGAAATCGTGCGCCACTCCCCCGGCGAGTTGGCCGATGGCTTCCAGCTTCTGGGAGTGACGTAATTGTTCCTCCAAGCTGCGACGACGAGCGATGTCTTGGGCGACCACGATCAAGTAATCGGCTTCGTCGCCTGCGCCGCGCACGCGCGAAAGGGTCAGATCCGCCCAGACGAGCGGACCATCCGCGGGGACGATCCGAAGCTCCATGGAGACCACCGGCAGCAGCCCCGAATAAAGCTGGTCGAATGAACCTCGATGAGTGTGCCAGTCATCCGGGTGCACGACTTCTTCAAAGCGACGATGCACGAGGTCTCTGGCTGGCGATCTCAACATGTCGCAAAGCCTCTGATTCACACGTTGCCAGGTTCCATGCGCGGTGAGGTGGCCGAATCCCACCGCCGCCTGTTCAAACATGGCGCGAAATCGCGCCTCGCTTCTTCGCAAGTCCAGCTCGGCCTGTTTGTGTACCGAGATGTCACGAAAAATGATCTGCGCCGCAAGTCGCCCGGCGTAACGCACGGGACTCGCGGAGATTTCGACATCCAAAGGGGTGCCATCGACACGCAGAAGTTTGTGCTCCTGACGCGGCAAAGTCGCGCCGCCTTCCACCACGCGGCACAAGCGGTGTTTGAATTCCCCCCGCGAATCGGGGTGGAGAAAGCGCCACGGCGAATGTCCGACGACATCGTCGCTCTGGCGGGCACCAACCAGCACCTTCGCCGCGGTATTGGCAAAATCGATCCGGAAGCGATCCTTGACGACAATCCCATCAGGTGACGATTCGATCAGCGCCCGGTAGCGTTCCTCGCTTTGCCGGAGATCGTTCTCCGCCTTCATCCGTTCTATATCCTTGCGGTGCAGAGCGGTGGCCATGCCGAGAATCGCGGCCCCGAGCAAGAACACCGTTCCGGCAGCATCCAGCATCCAGCCAAAGCGATGGGGAATCAGGCCCCGCGACTCCGCCGCCGCCTCGAGCCCGTTCATGAGCAACGGCAGCACCAGAACGGGCAGGATCAACCAACGGGCAATGGACCCGCCCACGCTCGTTGCCGTCATCACCCGCATCACGCCGCCATCCGGCCGGAGGCACAGCGTGCCAACCGCCAAGACCAGCAAGAGAAGCATCGAAGGCACCGCAGATCCGGCATACCAGATCGACTGATAGAGCGCGGCAATGTCATAAAAGTAACCAGCGATGGCGACCAGCGCGGTAAACACGATAAGCAATGCCGGGATTTGAGGGACCCATTCAGACTTTGGACGAAACGGTGTAATGAAGAGCGCGCAACTGAGCAGCAATAGGTCGAGGGAGACTATCGGCGGCGTGTAGCCCCGCCGCTCGGAGTCGGCAGGGCATGCATGAGCAACAGCGAGCCAGCGCGGAAGGCGCCTGACGGAGAACTTCTCATGCCAATGACGCCGATGATGCCGACAAGCCCTGCGGGGATACAAGCCAACCACGCTTGGCGGCGCGCCGGCACCGCTCGCGGTCGGAGGAGAAGGTAGATCGCGCAGCCCGCCAAGGAAAACGCCAGGGCTGCCTTTGGCGACGTCGGGCCGAGGCCCGGCAGGGCGGTCTTGAGAAACTCGATACCCAACCACCAGCCGATGAGAATCAGGACTCCGCCAATGATGGAAAGAATCGCAGACCCGTGAGCCAGGCGCCGGCAGAATGCGACCGCACGTTGACTTGTACCGATCATGGTTGATTTGACGCCCAAAAAACGGAAGCCAAACTGTTCTCTTCAACGCGGACAGCAGTATCGGCAATCGTCGATGCTACGCTCCTCCCGATCGTCTTCCAGTCAATTCCGGAGAGAGGCGTTGCAGCGCGTTTCGCAATTCAGCGCATGGCGAAAGGAAGTGTCGCTTCGTCCTGCAAATTACACGGAGTTTGGCGAATACTTGGCGCTTGATGCCGCAGTTTCAGCCGATTCCGCAGGGCTATCGCGACGCTTCCTGGCCGCAGGGTACTTTCGGGCACGCGCATCGTAGGACTTCCAGCTAAACTTATCGCCCGCCGAACACTCCCCGCCACTCAGGTGCGTCGTCCCTGCGCTCCCACGCCAAGGCGACCCAAGCGGGCTGCTGTAAGGTGGCGCTCGGCGCGACCGCCAAGCTACACCGATGCGACGTCGATTCTGCCGGGCCGCGGTGCCTTGTTCCGGGTGAGCTTCCCAGCGGCCCGCATGTCCGTCGGCGAAGCGAAGCCGCCCACGGCGCACCGCAACGACATCAGCGCACACGAAGCCGACTACCGTTCCCTACGAGCCAGCCGTTCGCAGGTGTCCGCCAACTGAAATCATCCATCACGCACTCGTCACCATGTCCTGGGCCGAAGTTCACTGGAAGAGTGAGATCCTCGCGAAGGAAACGACCATGCAGGTTTTGATCCCGAGAGTCGGCACTTCGCCGTATGCGACGCTCTATCTCCTGCATTCACTCGGCAATGATTCTTATGGGTGGCTGCGCCACGATCCCGAGCGGCGGTCCGCGATGTTCGGAAGAACCACGCATGGCATGAGTTGATTCCGCCATCGCCAAACCGTAACGTGTTTCCATTCGTCAGCCATCAGGGCAAATCCCGCGTTTAGGATGGGAATGGCAGGACGAGAGTCGGCCGAGCCGAAGGTGCGGTCGGGGTTTCCTTTTGGCTTTCACTCAGCAAGCGGTTCTCGCTGACGGGATCCCATTGGTGGTTGATCAGGAAGATACCGGTCGACGCCCCGACCCAACAGCTGTTGACCGCACCATCTCAGGGCTGGTCTCGACGGACGTGTCGGCAAGACGGTGGCGAAATCCCGCGCGCCAACTCGGATACGCGAGCTGCCAGTTCAAGTCACGTTTGGCCTTCGCGTTGGAGGCGCCTCGTATCCGGGTGAACATCGAAATTGCGGGTTCACCTCCGACGAGACGTCCCAGCCATTGCGGAATACGCCGTGGAGGCTTTGCACCGACTGCCTTTGCCAGTTCCGGCAACCAGACCGCGACGGGAGCGGGTTCGTCATCGGCTATATTGTAGACACCCGGGGCGCCGTGTTCGATGGCGGCGATCGTCGCCGTGGCTGCGTCATCCAGGTGGATAAACGACCACACCCCCGCGCCATCACCGATGATGGGAAGCATGCGCCGGCGAACCATGGCAACAAATTGACCACCTTCAGAAATGTGCGCGCCTGGCCCGTAGAAGTTCGCGTAACGGAGCGCGATGCCGTCGATGCCATCCGTGTTTGCGACGGCGGACTCGAGCTGGCGGATCGCAGCCAGCGTCTTTGACATCGCGGCGGGCGGATTCGGGTCGAGTGGATCCTCCTCGGTCTTCACCGGCCCGCCCGTGCGTTCGTAATTCCAGTTTCCGAAGCTCTGCACGATGAATCGGCCGACGCCCACCGTCCGCGCGCCCTCGAGCAAATGGTGGAGCCCTTCGGTGCGCAGCCGGTTCGTGAGCGCAAATTCATCGTCGAACCGGCGGAAGCTCTTCACGCCGGATAATGCAGTCATTTGATGAATCACGACGTCCGGTTTCGACTCGTGCAGCGCCCGGATCACCGCCTCGCGATCCAATCCGTCCGCGACGATTGGCCGCGCACCCATCGCCTGCACGCGCGCGCGCTTCGCGGGCGAGCGCGTCATCCCGCTGACCTCGTAGCCGCTCCGAACGAGAAGCCGCACAAGGCGACTTCCCAACGCACCCGTTGCACCGGCGACGAACACTTTCATGGGATTCGTTCGATGTCTTTCTGCGGGGTTCAAACCCGGGCGCCGACAAACCCGGCCCGCCAGCTTGGATGGCGCGGAGTCCAACCCTGCTCGCGACGGGCTTTCTGGCTGGTGACCCCGCGGCTCAGGAGCGGATCGTGCCCGGCCGGTCAGGGGCGGTGGCGGCGCGCCAATTTCGGCGGCGTACTGAGGGAGCCAGTCTGATGCGGCCGCCGGATCGTCATCGGCGATGTTGTAAATCCCGGCCGGCCAGCCAAGCGCCTGCTGGGCGCTGATCGCGGCATCCTCGAAGTGGAGAAAGGAGACGACATTCTCGTTCGCCGGCATTTGCCTTCGCCGGACCTGCTCAGCCGTCCGGCCATCGAGATCGAACGCGGTTCCCGGCCCGTAGAACAGACCGTAACGGAGCACGACGCTCTCCGGTAACTCGCCCACCGTCTGCTCCATGATCGCTATCGGCCGTGCGACTCCAGCCGACGGGCCCGGGGCGTCGACGTAGAGCGGCGTCTCTTCGTCGGCAAGCCCTTCTCCTGGGACGTAGACGCCCCAGAAGCTCTGGGTCACCATCCGGCGTACGCCGGCTGCCTGGGCGGCGTCGACCAGATTGCGGGTGCCCTCCGTCCGGACCCGCGCGGTCGCCGCGAAGTCCAGGCGGGTCAGATCGGTAAGCTGGTGGATCACGGCGTCTGCGCGCGCCTCTCGGACGGCGGCGAAGAGACCGTCGCGGTCGTAGACGTCGACGATGACCGGATTCGCCCCGAGTGATCGGAGCAGGTCCGCTTTGTTCGGATCGCGCGTCGTCCCTGAAACGGTATGACCTCGTGCGGTCAACAGCGGTATCAGCGATCGCCCAACCACACCGGATGCGCCAGCAAGAAAGATCTTCATTGGTAGATGCCTCCAGAAGAGAGACGGGGTAGGCACCATCGCTGTGACCGGCGCATTCTCTCTTCCGCCTAAAATGGCGATGTTGGGCGAGGGTCAAATTCCGTCGGTGCTTTTTCCGCGGAGCCTATCCCAGCCCCCCACTGATGGCCGTGTCGCGCGTGGACGACAGCCGTCGATCAATCTCGTAAGCAGCGCTGATGAGCCCGCAATGGGTGTAGGCTTGGGGAAAGTTGCCGAGGAACTCGCCGGCCGGTCCGATCTGCTCGGAGAAGAGGCCCAGCGGGCTCGCGTAACTGAGCATCTGCTCGAAAAGCAGGCGCGCCTGCTGGATGTCGCCGGACCGGGCGACACATTCGGCATACCAGAACGAGCAGATGGAAAATGTGCCGTCGCGTCCCCGGAGCCCATCCGGAAAGGCTTCGTTCACGCGGTAACGATAGACCCGCCGGTCCACGACGAGATCCGCGGTGATCGCCTGCAAGGTCGAAATCCATTTCGGATCCGTCGGACTGATCATGCGCACCAGTGGCATCAACAGCGCCGTGGCATCCATGCTTTGTGCGCCCTTGATCTGCACGAAGGCCTGCCGGGACGGATTCCAGAAGTCGTGATGGATGCTGGAGAAAATCGCATCGCGCGTGGCGCGCCAACGATCCACCGGCCCCGGCAGGCTGCGTTTCGTCGCCAGGCGCACGGCGCGATCAACCGCGACCCAGCCCATCAGGCGCGAGTAGAGAAACTCGTGTCGTCCGCTGCGCACTTCCCAAATCCCGGAATCGGGCCGCCGCCAGTTGTCGCACACGTAATCGACGAGCTTGTGCAGGCAGACCCAGAGCTCGTAGGAAACGGGAGAGCCGTATTTGTCGTACAGGTAAATGGAGTCGAGCAGTTCGCCGTAGATGTCCAGTTGCAGTTGCCCGTGATTGGCGGTGCCAATCCGCACCGGTCGCGATCCACGGTAACCCTCGAGATGGTCGAGCTGAACCTCCGAATCGAGCTGGTGTCCATCCGCCCGGTAGATCGCCTGAAGTTCCTCGCCGGTCTTGAGTTCCTTGACGCGATCCTCCAGCCAGGTGTTGAACGCCGCGCTTTCGTCCGTGTAGCCGAGACGAATAAGGCCATAGAGCGTGAAGGCCGCGTCGCGCAGCCAGGTGTAGCGATAGTCCCAGTTTCGTTCGCCGCCGATGTCGCAGGGAAAGCCGAACGAAGGCGCGGCGATCACGGAGCCAAAATCCCGCGCGATGAGCAGTTTCAAGGCGAGCGCCGAACGATGCACCATCTCTCGCCAGCGGCCCTTGTAGGTGCAGCGACCGATCCATTTCCGCCAATAGTTGCAGGTGCGCTTGAAGGATTCCGATGAGTACTCGGACGTGAGCCTGACCGGCTCCCGGTCGGTGCGCGCCTCCTCCATGACAAAGGTGGCATGCCGCCCATGCGGCAACGTGAACCTGGCCACGGCATCGCCGTGCTCAACTTCCATCGCGACTTCAGAGTGAAGCCACAGCGCGAGCCCGTCGTCCCCGCCGGACTGAAACAAAATGCTCTTCCCCTCCTGCCGGATTTCCGCCGTGTGGCTCGAGCGGGCATAGTTGAATCGTGGCGCAAAACGCACGCGGACGGCGACGTCGCCATCGGCTGCCTTGATGCGTCGCACGAGCACCTGACGTTCCGGATCATCGGCATTCATCACCAGGTAACTCGCGATTTCCGCAATTCCTTCTCCTGAGAGGAAACGAGAGAGCAGAACGTTCGTATCGGCGATATAGGTCTGCGTCGTCCGGGCGTGCTTCAGGATCGGCTCGATTGCAAACCGGCCGCCGCGTTTCGCATCGACGGAGGCACAGAAGATCGATGGGGAATCGAACTGCGGAAAGCACATCAAGTCGATCGCGCCGTTCGGATTCAGCAGCGCCACCGTCCGAAGATCGCCGATGACTCCGGACTGCTCGATGGGAAGGTAGCCGTGGTTCGTTCCGGCCATGCCGCACCGTAGCACAACGCGCTCGAAGGTGCAGGCGACAACGCCCCACCGCCCCCGGGACGAATGCAATCGCTCGTTCCGGCCGCCGCGCTGCCGTCCGGTGCGGCTCCCAAAATCGCCCCGGGCGGCGCACCGATATTCGACCTGCTTCCCATGGCGCGCGACTTCAATATCGGCGTGACCGCGTGGGCTCCCCTGGGCATGGGTGTTCTTACGGGCAAGTACTCGAAAACAAACCGGGCCAAGGCGGGCGGCCGACTCGAAGGCGCGGAACACTCGCATCTGACGGGCTTCATGAGCGACCGGAGTCTGGCGATCGCCGACAAAGTGCAGGAACTGGCGGACGAGTTCGGACACACGCCATCGCAAATCGCCTTAAGCTGGCTGCGGCACAAGGGCGTGATCCCGATCATCGGCGCGCGAAAAGCCGCGCAGATCGTCGAAAACCTGGGCTGCGTCGACATCAATCTCACCGCCGAGCAGGTGCGCACGCTGGACGAGGCCAGCAAAGTCGATCTCGGGTTTGTGCACGATTTCATCCAGGGGGACGCCACGCGCGACCTGATCTTCGGCGACACCCTGTCCCGTGTGGAGACGGCGGCCGCCAAACCGGAACCGGCACTTGTCGGCTAATCAGGCGATCCAGCTCACGCGCAGAGGTGCATCACTGACGGTAACGCCGCCATCGCCCGCCGCAGGAGCCGCTGGACATAGCCGAGGAGAAGCCCAAGAAGCACAAACAGGACGAGCGATGCCCTGATCCAGAGCGTGCAGCCAAAGGCCCCTTTGGTAAACGCAATCAGAATGACGCCAGTCACCAGCATTACGCCAAGGCCTATGCCCACGATGCGCAGCAGATTTTTCGCACGTTGCGGCGGAATTCGGCGGCGCCGGGACGCGTGGCGATCACCGCAAGGGCGGCCAGCGGGCCGAGCCCAAGGACGGCCGTCATGACATGGACGGCGACGACGACAGTGTAGGTTTGCACGGTATCCAAGTTGGTATCGAAACGAGCGGCTTGACCACGGAGGAAGGAACGGAGCGCGGCGAGGTTCGCCTATCGCGGCGCTCGTTCCGCGAACAGTTCGGCCGCGACGGCGTCCGCGTTCATCTCGATGAGACGCGGCTCGGAAAGTGGATAGACCACCGGCGGTCGGTGGCCGAAGCGCGCAATCGTCGCGGAGACGACGGCATGCCGTGCGACGTCGGTCAATTTGTCCCCGGCGAGTTGGCCTTCATCGATCGGCGTCCGCACGGTCGCGCGGACGAATCGCAGATACTCCGCTTCCTCGTTCATTAACATCACCGGCTCGCCCGGAGCACCATGGCCGGGATAGAGGATTCGCGCTTTCGGGTAGAGCGCGCGCAGGTGTTCAATCTGCGCCAGCCACGATCTGGTGCGACCTTCCAACAGCGCATCAGTCATGCCGTTGATCACGATATCGCCGGCGAAGACCGCGCCGGAATCAGCGAGATAATAGGTGTTCGCCGAGGACGATTCACCCTTCCCGAACTCCTGCGTTTCGATGGTCAATCCGGCGATGTTCAGTCGATCTCCGGGTGCGATGATGCGGTTCGGCACCGGATAGCTGGCGGGCGCACGGTCCTCGAGATCGCGCACCGTGATCTTTTGAAATCCGTTCGCATCACTTTTGATCATCTCCGCCGTCGCCTGAGAGGCGTAGATCGCCATCTCGGGATACGCACGCCGCAGGACATCCAATCCGCCGATGTGATCGGGGTGCGGATGCGTGAGTAGAACGGCGACTACGGGTTTGCCGGTCGCGCGAAGTTCGCTTAACAACTGGTTCGCGCTGACGGGATCTCGTTGGCTGTCGATCAGGACGAGGCCGTGCGGCGTCTCGATCCAGTAGGTGTTGACCGAGCCATCTCCGGGAATCGTGAATCGTCTGATGACCGGCGCACGGGCGGCAGTCATGATGCCCGGCGAGCCTGAGCCTTCCTGCCCGAAATTCCCTTCCGCCGCACCCGCCCCGGGTGCATGCCTGCGCGCATATTCGGTACTGCACGGCGAGCCATTCGCGCTCGGTGCCGTCGGAGGTGATCCAATACTGACGAGCTACGTCGTGGTCTTCGCCATCGCACGTGATCACCAGGTTCGAGCGAAGCATCCGGCCTTCGACTTCCTCGCCCAAACCAACGAAGGCGAGCGGCTCGAACTGCAGCGTGATCCTTTCCGTGCCGCTCTTCCCAAAACTGTACGCCGGCATGATGCCGACTGGCAGACGCGTGTCCATCGACACGTACTGCCACCGTCCTTCCAGACGGCTGTAAGTCAGGTAGGCGAGGCGCCGGAAATCGGGCGTACTGGAGCCTGGCGCCGGTCGCATCTCTTCCTGGAGATAGAGGCCGACCATCTTCCGTTCGGCAATCAACCCGGTCGTCACGACGGGATCTGCCTCCGGCGCGGGCCAGAACGTGGCGACAACATCCCAGGCGCCGGCGCGCGCCGCAAGCTGGCGCGCCTGCGGCCCCGGGTCGTTCATCCGCTCGGCGGCAGACGGTCCGGGAGGGGCGCCAGCTGTCCGCGCTCCAGATCCGCGTTGGCGTGGCCATGAAGACAAACGCGGCAACGCCCAGCACAGCGATCAAGGGGTCCAATGATGCTTCGCCAAAGGTCTTGGCGCCGAGGCAATGTTCGGGAACGCCGAATCCGCTTTTGCCGAGAAGCTTGTCGGTCATGGTCACGGTTGGTTGGGTTGCTTCGTTGTCGACCGTGTTCGCGGTCGTGGTTGTTGCCGGGGAGCAATCGTCGCATGAGAGGCTCTGCTCAGAAGGCTCCCCCCCGCGCCTGGATTCTGGCCCGTCATCCAACGCGCAGCATCGCTGGCGAGAAACACGGCGATGTCGGCGACTTCGCGCGGGTCCCCGTTACGATTGAACGGCGACATCGCGGCGGCGCGGTCGCGGTAACGGTCCTGCATCATGTCGGTAACCAGTGCGGTCTTCATCTGATTACTCCTTCGTTACGCCGGCGGGCCGCGCGTCGATCAACCGCGGCGGCGCGTAGGTCTTCGGTTTGTCGCCGACCACGGCGCCGCCGGTAAGCATCGCCTGCATCGCGGGCGTGAAAAAGGTATAGGGAAAACGAGGCGCCGGCGCGCTGACCTCGTCGAGACGCGCGCAGAGTTCGGCCGGGATTTCGAAATCGAGCGCGGCCAGGTTGTCCTCGATCTGAGCGAGCTTGGTCGCGCCCAGGATCACCGATGCGACGCCGGGTCGGTTCGCCACCCAATTGACCGCGACTTGCGCCATGCTGCGTCCGAGTTCGTTGGCCACGCGCTCGAGCTCCGCGACGATCTTGAAGTTGCGGTCGTTGAATTTCTGAAAACCCGGATTGGTGGTGCCCTTCACGGTCTCGAGCCGGCCGCTGCCAAGGGCGTCGGCGCCCCCGCGTGAAGGTTTGTATTTGCCGCTGAGCAGTCCGCTCCCAAGCGGGCTCCACACCATGATGCCCATCCCGTGCGCGCGACCGAGCGGGACGAACTCATCCTCGATGCCGCGCTCGACGAGCGAATACTCGAGCTGCAGCGTGCAGAGGCGCTCGTATCCGCGCAGCTCCGCCACCGCCTGTGCGCGCGATGCATACCAGGCCGGCGCGTCGCTCAGGCCCACGTAGCGCACCTTGCCCGCCCGCACGAGATCATCGAACGTGCGCATCACCTCCTCCACCGGGGTAAAGCAATCCCACGTGTGCAAAATGTAGAGGTCGACGTAATCGGTGCCGAGCCGGCGCAGCGAACCCTCGAGCGCGGCGATCAGGTGCTTGCGGTTGTTGCCGCCGGCGTTGGGGTTTCCCGGGTCGCCGTTGTAGCTGAACTTCGTGGCGAGCACGACTCGATCGCGCGCGCCGCTCTCGTTGACGAACTTGCCCAGCCAGCGTTCGCTCGTGCCGTTGGTGTAGAGGTCGGCGGTGTCGATGAGATTGCCGCCCGCGGCGAGATAGCGGTCGAAAATCTGGTGCGCGGCTTTTTCGTCCGCGCCCCAGCCCCATTCGGTGCCGAAGGTCATCGTGCCGAGCGCCAACCGGCTGACGCGGAGTCCGGTGTGGCCGAGGGTGTAATAGGAGGTCATGGTTGCGGTTGGTTGGATCTTCTCCCTTGCCTGCATGCGCGGTGGCGTTGCGCCTGAACCGAATCTCACGGCCCGCGACGGCCCGCGACGGCCCGCGACGGCCCGCGACGGCCCGACCAACATATCACGGCGCCCGAAATCCCGCTTGTATGAATCTGCCGGATTCGATTGCACAAAAGCGCTGCCTGAGCCTGATGACTTCGTTCGCCCGCATCCGCCGTGAACTCGCCTGAACAGTTCCGACCTGCTCGCTCGCACCCGGTGCGCCGTGCCTACGAGGCGCTGGAGCGGGCGGAGGCGGCCCTGGAGCAGATGCGGCAGTCCCGCCAATCGGGCACGTATGTCCGCGATACGCTCAGCGGCGGGTATTGGTCGCCGGAAGTCTTCGAGATGTTCGGACTGGACCGAACCGAAATTGCGCCGCCCCTGCATGTCTGGGCGGAAATGCTGCCCGGCTCCGATTTTTCCCGCGTCATCACGGCTGCGCAAAGAGCCTACCAGGAGCGACGCCCGTTCCAGGCGGAGTACCGCATACGCCTGCGCAATGGCGCGCAACGGTTCCTGCGCAGCCATGCGCTGCCCGTCGTGGAACATCTTGGACACGATTTTGCCCTGGTCGGCGTCGTGACCGACGTCACCGCCGAGATCCGGGCCATGACGGCGCTCCGCGCTGCGGCCGGGAAATTGCGCCGAGCCATCTCCGCCGGCGAGAGCGCAGACGGCGCAGCGTGGGGCGCGAATGGGGCGGGTGAGCGCGACCGAGCGACAGCGCTCGATGCACGGGCGTGGAAAATCGCGCGCGGCGGGATGGCGCCCTTTCGGTTGCGGCGCACTCTGCGCCTGATCGAGGAGAGACTTCCGGCGGGAATCTCCGTCGCCGAAATGGCGCGCGAAACGGGATTGAGCGCGACGCGTTTTGCCCGGGTTTTCAAGGAAGTCACCGGAGAAACTCCACACCAGTTCCTGCTGCGCCGGCGCCTGGAGCGGGCGAGCGCGGAGTTGTTCCGTGCTTCCGGAAGGACGATCGCCGAAATCGCCGTGGAATCCGGTTTCTTCGACCAGGCCCATTTCACCCGGCACTTCCGAAAAGCCTACGGGACCACTCCAGGTGAAGTGCTTCGCCGGGCGCGCCGGACCTGCCAGAGCGACGCCGAACTATTCGTGCCGCGATCGTGATCGGCCCGCGACGTGATTGGCATGCATGAAAAAAAAGTCGCCAGAAACCAACCCGGTCGAAATTCGCGACGTGGCAACGGGTCTTTGGATCTGGCGCCTCGCAAATCCGTTTTGGAGTCCGGAAGAGGATTGGGATCCCGTGGTCGCATGCACGTGCGTGGCATCACGCGGCGAAGTCCTCGTCCTCGATCCCTACGCGCCGCCCGAGAACGCGACGGAGTTTTGGTCGTGGCTGGAAGCGCGTCGGCCCACCGCCGCCGTCGTCCTGAAGCCGGATCATGTCCGCGACATCGATCGCTTCGTCGTTCGCTATCAGGCGCGAGGGTTTGGACCGCGACTCTATTTTCGCGACGACATTCCGGAAACCGAGTTGGACCCGGTCGAACCGGGGTCCATTCTGCCCGGCGGCCTCGTGGCGCAGGACCGACGGACGTGGGCGCGGCGAGACGCCGGTGTGGCTCCCCGAGCAGCGGGCGATCGTTTTCGCGGACGCGCTGACGGCACCGCAAAAAGCCGGCGAGTTGCGCGTTTGGGCGACTCCGTGGCACGAGCAACGCACATTGCCCGCCTTGCGCGCGCTGCTCGAACTTCCATTTGAGATCGTCATCGTTTCCCACGGCGAGCCGGTGCATACGCGGGCGGATTTCGAGCACGCGCTGGCGCGCCCGCCCTGGCGCGGATAGCCGGGTCGCTTTTCGGTTTTGCCGTCATGTCTTGGGAGCCGGGGCTGAGCTTCGACCCGGGTTGCTGCAAGTCGAGGGACCGCGCCAACACTTGTCTTCCATTCGGAGCCCGCCGTGATGCCAGAGCAAGCGCAGGCAAATCGGGTTTGAACGCAAATCCGTCGCCGCGTTTCGTAATAATAATTCTCCGTTCCCTGAGCCATCTCATCCGGACTCGTGGGGGCGCCGAAGTCGCGGTTGAAAACGTTGTGCACCTACGAGACAAATGGGAAGGACCTTCCCATCCGGTTCCGCAACGCCTCGATCCGGTCGATCGGCTGTCGCGTGACGGCGATCAAGGCAAGGTCGCGCGGCGCCAGGTGAGAGAATGTCGCGTTGACGTGATCGCCCACGACCGAGCAGGTCGGACAGCCTTCGGCAAAGCGCCGATCGATGAACGAAGACCGCCAGCCTATGCTTGCTGCAGTTCGAAACGAATGTCTTTGGTGTGCTCCGCATGATGCAAACCCCGCCTGCCGGGAATGAGGAAAAGACGAAGCGGTCGATGATGTTCGCGTGGCCGAGATGCGCGTCAGCCGTGACCCGGGTCCATCCGGGCGTTGGACGTCGCTTGCTGGCCACCCACCGCGCCTGCGTTGGTGCAGGGCCGCCTCGTCGCGACCGATACGACCGCTCTTCTGGCCGCTCTCGCTCCATGACAAAGTGCGCGGCGTCGCAAATCCCGAGACGCAAATCAACGAAGCGATCCGGAGGGAGTGCCCGCGTCTGGCCTGACGAGTCGCCCCGCGCTTCGAGCCCCATGCCCACACAAGCATTCCGACGGTTACGCCCAGACTCTCGACGCTTGCAGCCCTCCTTGGAGCGTCCAGCCTTCGACAACACGTCCTGTCCCCCACTATCCGGTCCCGCCGGATTTCCCGCCGTCGTCCGTTGCGTTCCCGTCTGTCACTTTACGCCTGGATTCTCGTCGTGCCGCTGTTCGCAAGCAATGGCCCCGCCGCGACTTTTCTAGCCGAGGGGTATTCGATCCGCGTCTGGCAAACCGAGGACGGCCTGCCGCAAAACCTCGTGACTTCCGCGGTGCAGACTCGGGACGGGTATCTTTGGTTCGGCACCGAGAGCGGCCTTGCCCGGTTCGACGGCGAACGCTTCAAGGTCTTCAATTCCGCCAACACGCCCGCACTGCGCGACCGGCGCATCGCGCGCCTGTTCGAGGATGAGCAGGGAGCGTTGTGGATCGGCCACTATTCGGGCGCGATTTCGCGTTATCGCGATGGTGCGTTCGAATCGTTCGCGGCCGCGACGGGCGCCGAGAACGAGCGCATCATCGGTCTCGGCAGTGACGAACACGGCCGGCTTTGGGCCATGCGCGAAAACGGCGCCATTGATTCGCTCGACAGCAGCCACCGACTCCCTTCGCTGATCGCGCCGAATGCTCCGGAGACCATGGGTTGGACGTGCAGTGCCGAGGGCAACATCTGGGTCGTCGAAAACGGAGCCGCCGCCCGGCTCGCCGACGGCCGGCTTTCCCCACTCTCGTTTCCTCCTCCTCGCATCACCAACTACGCCGAGAGCATCGGTGCTTCGGCCGCTGGCGGCATCTGGGTGGTGTGCGATGGCCGCATCCGGAGATGGAATAACAATGCCTGGGCGGAAGACCGGGGCGCCGGCCCGGAGCAGGGCGCCCATCTCCTCCTCGAGTTGCACGACGGCACTCTGGCCCTCGGCACCCTTCATGACGGATTATATCTGAGATTCCCCGGTGACCGTCGTCCGGTACATTTCGACCGCGCCAACGGTCTGCCGCAGGATTGGGTGCGTTTCCTCTACGAAGACCGCGAGGGCAATCTCTGGGTCGGCACCGGCAGCGTCGGGTTGATTTCGATCCGGCCCACCGCATTTTCGGTGCTGAATGCCCCCGATCAGTGGAAAGGTTGCACCGTGCTTTCCGTTGCGCCCGGCGGCGACGATTCGCTCTGGGTCGGGACGGATGGCGCTGGCGTGTACCACCACGACGCCGGCGAGTGGCGACACTACGGCGGCGACGACCAAGGGCTGGGCAACCAGTACATATGGTCTGTCACGGAAACTCCGGCGGGCGACGTGTGGGCGGGCAACTATTGGTGGGGCGGCCCGTATCGTTTGACCAACGGGCGCTTCGTCCGTCCGCCGAATGTCGATGAGACGTGGAGCGCGGCGGTGGCACTGGTGCCCGTTCCGGAAACGGGCGAATTGCTGGTCGGAAATCGCGACGGCTTGTTGCGGCTGAAGGACGGTGAGCCGTCGCGCTGGTTGATCAAATCGCCGGGCGGTTCGACCGATGACGTCTGTGCCGTCGTGCGCGATCGTGCGGGTATCATCTGGTGCGGCTTCGCCCAAGGCGGCCTCACCCGCCTCGCCGACGGAAAGCTTTCCAACTTCCGGCGGACTGACGGCCTGGGCAGCGATGCGATACAGTGCCTGTACGCCGACGAGGACGGCTCGCTCTGGATCGGGACGGCGGACAGCGGGCTCACCCGTTTCAAAGGCGGCAAGTTCACCAACCTCGGCCGCGCCCAGGGTCTGGCCGACGATGTGGTTTCCTATATTCTCGATGACAACGCCGGCTACCTGTGGTTGAGCACGCACCACGGTATTCAACGCGTGGCCAGGGACGAGTTGAACCGCTGTGCGGACGGGCTGATTCCGGCGTTCTCCAGCCAGATCTATGATGCCAGCGATGGCTTGCCCGTCGTGGAGTTCACCGGAGGACGGCAGGCCGCCGGATGCAAAACGAGCGACGGCCGTCTCTGGTTCACGAGCAGCCGGGGGCTTCTCTCGGTGGATCCGTCGCGTATCCAATCCAATCCGCTGCCTCCGCCGGTGGTCGTCGACTCGCTGCTGGTGGACGGAGCCTCGGTGCGTTTCGCCCATGCCGCCGTGCCAGAGCGGTTGCGCCCGGATCACGAACGTCTGGAGTTCCGCTTCAGCGGCCTGAGCTTCGTCGCCCCGAGCAAGGTCCTGTTCAAGTATCAACTCGAGGGCATCGACAAAACATGGGTGGACGCGGGTGCCAAGCGGACGACGTTCTACAGTCGTCTGCCGGCGGGGACGTACCGCTTTCGTGTGATCGCCTGCAATAACGATGGCGTGTGGAATACCGAAGGCGCGTCACTGGCGTTCACGATCGCCCCGTTCTTCTGGCAGACTTGGTGGTTCATCGGCGTCTCCGTGGCGGCTGCAACCACGGGCGTCGCCTTCAGCGCCCGCCATTTCACCCGGCGGCGCATGCAGCGGCGCATGGAACTACTCGAGCGCCAGCACGCGTTGGAACGTGAACGCGCGCGCATCGCGCAGGACATTCACGACGACGTCGGTGCGAGCCTGTCGCGCATCGCGATGCTGAGTCAGCCGGCGCCCGGCGATCTCGCAGACCCCGAGCGCGCCTCCGCCATGCTCTCGCGCATCTACAAAACCGCTCGTGAGGTGATGCGGGCGCTGGACGAAATCGTGTGGGCCGTGGATCCGCGCCACGACACGCTCGACAGCCTCGTCGATTACATGGGCAAGTACGCGCAGCACTTTTTCGACCCGACCAATGTGCGCTGTCGGCTCGATCTTCCCGTCCAGGTTCCAGCCTGGCCGCTTTCGACCGAGATCCGCCACAATCTCTTCCTGGCGTTCAAGGAAGCGCTCAACAATGCCGCCAAACACGCGACCGCCGACGAAGTGCGCATTTCATTTGGTCTGCGTTCCGACTCCTTTGTCCTGACCGTCCAAGACAACGGTCGGGGCTTCGAAATCGGCCGGGCGGACTCGAGCGAGTCCGATCGCGTGATTTCCGGCAGCGGCCTGGCCAATATGAAAGCTCGGCTCGCGCGCATCGGCGGGCGCTGCGAAATCTCCAGTTGCAGAGGCGAAGGCACGAGCATTTCATTGATCGTCGGCGTTACCGATCAGCATGCGCGCACGTCAACTTCACCGTCGGGGAGCCGCCCCCCTTCTCAGCCAGTGCGCTAGTCAATTTCCTCCGCCTTCTTCTGTGAAAACCCAATCTCCGAATCCCAACTCCGCCCGCGTTGCGACGATCACCGCCATGGTGGTGGAGGACGATGCCTCGGTCCGCGATATTCTCACGACCTGGCTGCAGCAAGCCGAGGGTTTCACCTGCCTGGGCGTGTTTCCCGACGTGGAGAGCGCCTTGTCACCGATCACCCAACGCAAGCCGGACGTGGTCCTGGTTGATATCAACCTTCCCGGCCGCAGCGGCGTCGAATGTGTCCGCCAACTCAAGCCCCGCGTTCCCCAAACACAGTTCGTCATGCTGACCGTGTACGAGGATTCCACTCACATCTTCGACGCCCTCTCGGCGGGCGCAACGGGTTACCTGGTAAAATGCACGTCACGCGAAGCCTTGATCGCCGCGCTGCGCGAGGTGCACGCCGGCGGTTCGCCGATGAGCGGCAACATCGCCCGCAAGGTGGTCCAATCGCTGCAGGGTCCAAAACCCACGATCCGGCCGGCAGTCGAACTCTCCAAGAGAGAAAACGAGGTGCTGGCCCTGCTCGCCCAGGGATATCTTTATAAGGAGATCGCTGACACCCTGGGGATCGCGCACGAGACCGTGAACACGTATGTTCGTCGGATTTACGAAAAACTCCACGTCCATTCACGAGCCCAGGCGGTGGCACTCTACGCCAACATTCCGCTGCCCAAGGGATAGCCAGGCCGACGGCCGAGGCGGCATTCCGGTTACGGAACGCCTGTCCCGAAAACAGGGGACAGAGGGAATCGTCAAGCCAGGCTGACAGCGGGCGAATAACGTGAGCATCATCCACGGGTGTGGATGCGTCCGATGCAGAAACTGGCGTTTCAGCCGCGAACATCACTCCGGCGGCCCCGGGCTTTCGCGCGTCCCCTGATGCTGTCACGTCCCCGATCCGAGGCGCTCCTCCATCACCGCCGCCGGCCGTTCACCGCAGATCTTCTCCCTGACCCAATGACAACCGAGTCCGCGACACCCCGCCCGCCCCGCGCGGCGACCATCACTTCCATCGTGGTCGAGGACGACGCCCCGGTGTCGGATATCCTGAGAACCTGGCTGCAAGAAGCTGAAGCGTTCATCTGCTTCGGCGTATTTTCCGACGTGGAGAGCGCCGCGCCCGCGCTCATCCAGCACAAGCCGGACGTGGTCCTCATGGACATCAATCTCCCCGGTCGCAGCGGCATCGAATGCGTCCGCGAAGTGAAACCGCACCTGCCCGTTACCCAGTTTGTGATGTTGACGGTGTACGATGATTCCAACCACATCTTCGACGCGCTGTCGGCGGGTGCGACGGGTTACCTCCTGAAAACCACGCCCCGGGAGGCATTGATCGCCGCCCTGCGCGAGGTGCACGCCGGCGGCTCACCGATGAGCAGCAACATCGCACGGAAAGTCGTGCAGTCGCTGCACCAGCCGAAATCCGATCTCAAGATCGCCGACGGGCTCTCGAAGCGTGAAAACGAGGTCCTGACGCTGCTCGCGCAGGGTTATCTCTACAACGAGATCGCGGACACCCTGGGAATCGCGCCGGAAACGGTGCACACGTACATTCGCCGGATCTACGAGAAGCTCCACGTGCATTCGCGCGCTCAAGCCGTAGCCCGTTGCGCGAATCCGCCCATCACGAAGTTCGCGAAACGGTGAAGCGCGCCCCGCCGCGACCGTCACGGCGGCGAAATTCGGAGGAGACGCGTGCCATGGTGGAGGAAACCGATGCGAACTCGCCGCGGAAGAAGCCGAGGTCCTCCCGCCTCCACAAATCGCCCACCGTCGCTTCGCCTTCAATGCCAGGCGCGTTGCCTCGGCGGGAACGGCGCGGCGGTGGCATTCTGACTCACGAATTCCTGGCAGCTATCGCGCGGGAAGCGTGGCCATGGTTGTTTCGGCGGACGTCAGCCCCTCGGAACGCGCAATGAGCTTCATCGACCCCGCCTCACGCGTCGCCTGCACGATCACTTGGGCGTAACCGTTGAAGAGGCTGCGCGCGCTGGCTTTGTCGGGCTCATGGGAGCTGGGGTCACCGTTGCCGACGCCGATGATCCGGCCACCGGTCACGGAGAGTTGCACGAAGTTGTTCGCGGTCGGCACGTGCCGGCCCTGGGCATCGACCGTCGAGACGGAAAACACGGCCACCTCCGCGCCGTCCGCGTGGATCGTCGACCGATCTGGCGTGAGCACGAGTTTCGCAGCCGCGCCCGTGGTTTCGAGCTGCGTGATTTGGATGAGCGCGCCGTCGCGATAACCGCGGGCCAGCAACGTGCCAGGCGCATAGGGCACGGTCCACTCGAGGTGCGAGTACTTCTTCATCGCCTGGCGGCCGAGGCTCTGGCCGTTGAGGAAGAGTTCGACCTCGTCGCAGTTGCTGTGCGCCCAGACGCTGATCTGCTGACCCTCCTTGCCGGACCAGTTCCAGTGCGGGAAAACATGCAGCACCGGCTCGTCACGCCACCACGAGCGGAAGTAGAACGCGACATCCTTCGGGAAGCCGCAGTGGTCGAGCATGCCGAACTGCGAGCCGATCGCCGGCCATTCGAACGGCGTCGGTTCGTCCCGATAGTCGAAACCTGTCCACACGAACATGCCGGCCAGACATTTCCGGCCCGCGAAATGGGACCATCCTTCTTCAGCGCTCGATCCCCACGTCAAGGGGTCCCAGTCGTAGGCACGCAGGTGACAGGCGGCAGGGTCGTCGAAATAGATGCCCCGCGTCTGCGTGAACGCGCATTCCTCGGTGCCAAGCATCATCTGGCCGGGATGCTGGTCATGCCATTGATCGGTGGTGAAACCGCTGCCGCGCAGGTTGTCGATATAGTTCACGCCCACTGCCTCGACGGCGACGGAATTGCCGCGTCCCCAGCCGCCACTGATCGCGATCGTGACCGGTCGCGTCGGATCGAGGCGCTTGGCGAATGACTGCGTGGTCGCAGTGAGCCGCGTGCCCACCTCCGTGCCTTCGACGCGCCACTCTTCGTTGCCGACCGACCACAGGATGATGCTCGGGTGATTGCGATCCCGGAGAATCATGCGGCGGAGATGGTCGTGGTGATAATCCGCCGTGCCGAGGAGACGATTTTCGTTGATCACCAGCATGCCGTGACGGTCGCAGGCATCGAGCAACTCGGGCGCGGGCGGGTGGTGCGAGCAGCGATAGGCGTTGCTCCCGAGTTCCTTCAGTTGGCGAATGCGATACTCCCACAACGCATCAGGGACGGCGACGCCGACCACGGCGTGATCATGTGCTCGTGAACGTGACCTCTGCGGTGGTGAGGCCGTCGGACTCGGCGCGCAGTACGAGCGGGCCGGCCCGGCCGGCGCGGCTGCGCACGACGACGACGAGGCGGCCGTTGAAGGCCTTGCGTTCGGGAGCCTGGAACGACTCGAAGCTGATCGGGTTGCCGTTGTCGGTCGCGATGATCTCGCCCGGACCCTGCAATGAGAAACGCACGTGATTGTCGGCGCGCCATCCAGGACGCGTCGATCTGGTAGGTCGACTGGTTGGCGTGTCTTTCCCATGCGATCGGGGTGCGGATGGTTTAAATCCGGAGGCATTCATCTGATTGATCAGGCCCTGGGTCGCCGCCGGCGCCCAGGTGCCCTCACCGGTTGGGACCGGAATTGGACTGTCATAAGGAACTCGTTACAGGGCGGACTATGGCACCAGATACACTTCGAGCAGTGCGATGCCACTGGTGTCGCCGACGCCATGCAGAATGACGGTGTAGGCGCCTTCGGCCAGGGTGGTCAGCAAGACCGCGTCCCGCGATTCGGCGGGCAGGGCAAACGCGCCCACACTCGCCGAAACCGCCTCAATCTCCGCGGCATCGGTGCCCACCGACCAGTCGTCGTTCGCCGCCAGCGTCACCCCGTCCTTCAAGAGGGTGATCTCCGGGTTGGCCAGCACGCCCTGGACATCATACTGCGTCAAAGTCGGGCCGATGGCGCGGACCAGTAGCCGCTTGGTACCACCGCCACGGAATACCAGTCCCGGGATAAGCACCTCGTTGCCTGTGCCCACCAGCGCGCGGGTGGATATGTTCAACAGGGTACCGCCCGAAGCTCCGCCGGTCACATCATAGAACTCCACCAACGCAACTCCTGTGCCCTCGCCCGCACCCGCCGCCCGGGCCGTGTAGAGACCGGGATCGAGCGTGACGAGCAGCGCCGCATCCTTGCTGTCCGCGTTGAGGTCGAAGGCGCCGGCGGTGCCAAACGCGGCGTCGAGGACATCGCGATCGACTCCACTGCCCCAGTCGTCGTTTACGCGCAGCACCGCACCGTCCTCATCGAAAATGGTCAGCGTCGGGTCAGCCAGCACCCCGCCCACGTTGTAAGGCGGTTCGGCGATTGTGGGACCCACGGCCCGGATAAGGAAGCTGCGCGGCGTGTCGCCGCCCACCACGAAGCCAGGCACGAGCGCCTGTTCGCCCAGCCCGACCCGCCCGCGCGTCGATAGGTTGACCGGCGCCAGATCGGATCCCGGCGAAGCCACCACGAGATTGAGCTTCATCCGCCCCCGCGACTGGCCGCCGCTCGAGACGGAAATTGTGGCCTGGATATAGGTGCTGGCGGCACCGGTGGGCGTGCCGCTGATCACGCCGGTGGATCCATCGATCGCGGCCCAGGCCGGCAGGCCGGTGGCGGAATATTGCAGACCGGGTTCCACCCATGATCCCGAGGGCGTCCAGGAACCCGCTTGGCCGGCCGTGAAGGGCGCCCAGCCGTACTCGGGCACCGTCGGTGTGGGCTCCTCTTCCACCTTGCCCGAAGGCGACAGGGCGGGACCGCCGGTCAGCGCGCGCACCGTGTCGCTATCGGTGATGGCGCCGGTGCTCCAGTCGAACATCAGCCCGGCGATGTCCCAATAGATGGGTTTCAGGCCCCTGGCGTTGGCGGAATCGACGACGTATTTGTGGAAGTGGGTGCGCGAGGCGAGGTGCAGGATGAGATCCGTGCCGGTGAGATCGGACTGGCCGGTGCGTTTCATGGCCGCGAATTCGCCGATGATCACGGGGATGCCTTGGCTGACGAACTTGTCGGCCATTTTTTGAAACTGCGCGTCCAGGTAGGCCTCGTCTTGGAAGCTGGCGTTGCGGTCCGTCCGGGTGGGATGGTGGTAGCCCTGCCCCCAGAAGTAGAACATCTTGCCCCACCATTCGTCCTGGCTCTGCAGGGTATAACTGAACGGGGAATAGTAGTGAACCTCGAATGCCAGACGGCCGGATGCAGAGTCCGACGGCAGAGAACTCACGAGCTGATCCGTGAGGTCGATGTCCGTTCTCGGCCCTTGGATCACCAGCCAACGGTTGCTGTTGTTGCCGCCGGTCGCGCGCACCGCGTTCACGAAGGTCTGATGATACGCCAACAAGGTGGTCCACTGCGCCGCCGTCTCGGCGTCGGGCTCGTTCGTGCCGGCAAAGAGCAGACGATCGTCGTATTCCTCGAACACCGTCGCGATCTGCGTCCAGTAGGACCGCATCTTCGCGTCAATAATCGGATCCACGGTGTCGGTGATGTTCCGCTCCAGCCAACCCCCGTCCCAGTGGCAGTTGACGATGACAGTGAGGTTCCGCTCGTAACACCAATCGACCACCTGCTTCACGCGCGCCATCCAGGCGGGGTCGATCTGGTAGGTGGACTGGTCCGCGTGGCTGTTCCACGCGACCGGCAGGCGGACCACGTTGAAGCCGGAGGCGGCCACGGTGTTGATCAAGGCTTGGCTCGCGGCCGGGCCCCAGGTGCCTTCACCGTTCGGCGGTTCGAGGGTGTTCCCCATATTCCAGCCGTAGGTGGGCGTCGGCAACTGGCCGAATCCGCCGAGCGGCAGCAACAGGAAGCAAAGGAGGGCAGGAAACCAGCGGAGCGTGCGTCGCTTGGCGGACCTGAGCGCTTCGGCGTCTCGAAGGTGAGGCGTGAATGTGGATTTCATTCGTTATTGGCGAAGTGAGTTTGCCGGTCGCCGCTTTGCCCGATCCGGTAGTAGTCGAAGTTCACCCGGCCGCCGGCGGTCTTGGTCGAATAGTAGAAGAGGGCGAAACGATAACCCATCAAGTGCGGAAAGGTGTAGGTAAGGCGCGAGGGACGACCGATGGGGGTCCACGATTTGCCGTCGAGGCTGTAGGAGAAGCGGGTGACTCGATTGCGTCGGCGCGGTGGATGATGACGGTGCGCGCCCAGCGGCTCCCGGGCGAGGCGATGTTGAAGAGGTAGTAGCGGCCGTCGATCTTGATAAGCTGCGAGCCCTCGCCACCGAGCCCGCCTTGGTCGGCGCCAAAGAGGGCGTCGACGTGTTCGATGATGACCTTGTTCACGCCGCCGGACTTGGTTCCGGAGAGATCGGGTTGCAGTTCGATGAGCGAGATGCGACCACTCCCGTAAACCATGTAAACGCGACCGTCGTCGTCGAAAAACAGACTGTGGTCGCCCAGCGAGGGCTCGAAACTCGTCTCTTTCCACGGGCCGCGCTCCGGATCGCGCGTAGTGTAAATGTGGGTGCGTCCGGTGGTGGAGGCGAAAGTCGAGGCATGGAACACGCCGTCGTGATAACGCAGGCTGCTGGCCCAGGAGCCGGCACCGTAGGCGTCTTTGCCGTTTTCGAGGCGGAGGGCTTCGTTGTCGGCGAGGGTTTGATAGGCGTAGGAAGTCATGCTCCAGTTGACCAAGTCCGTTGACTTCATGATCGGGAGGCCCGGGCTCATGTGCATCGTCGTGCTGCTCATGTAATAGATATTTCCTACACGGATGACACAGATGTCCGGGACGTCGGCCCAGATAAGGGGATTATGGGCGGGATCCTCCTGTTCCGCCGGAAGAGGCTGAGGCGCGACGAAGGCGAGGACGGGGGCCATCAGGAGGGAAAAAATCGGGCGGTTCATGGGGCGGACTTCAGGAGCGCGAGGCGATAGGGCAGGAGGAGGTAGTTGGGCTCGCGGGTGTCGCGAAGGAGGCCCTGGTAGAGGAAACGCAGGTTTTCCGGATCGAGCGTCATGGTCTCGTCGCTGCCCTCGCGGAGGAGCTCGCCGTGGCTGACGCCTTCGGCCCAGAGCGGGCTGCCGTCGCTCGTGCGCACGTTGGCGTCGCCCGCGAAGGGCGTCGACTCGGTGTCCGCACCCGGCAGCGGCTTCCACTCGCCGTCGAGGCGGTCGCTGGTGAAGGCACGGTAGTAGCGGGGGCCGAGTTTCCCGATGCACTCGACGAGGAGGAGGAACTGGTTGGTGCCCTTGGCGCGATAGACGCAGGAGCCCTCGAAGAGGTCGTTCTTGGCCTCGTGCAGGATGACGACGGGTTCGTCGAAGCCGCGCGGGAAGTCACCGAGGGTCGTGCGGCTGCGGTAGATGCGGCCGTGATCGTCGGGGAAGAACAGATACGCGTCGGCGTCGTCGCAGATGATCCAGTAGTCGAGCCAGCCTTCGACGACGCTCTGGGGCGTGCCCTCGAAGAAGTCCTGCGGCGCGCTCCACGACATGGGGTCGCCGATGTCATCGGTCGTCGAGAAACGGGGCTGCTGCGACTGGAAGATCAGATACCATTTCTTCTGCGGCCGGAAGTAGAAGACCTGCGGTGCGCAGTTGTAGCCAGTGAGATGGGGGTTGTTGTCGAGGTGGAAGGGTCTGGCCTCCGGCGCCTCGTCCCAGTCAGAAAAGCTGAAATGGGCCATGCCCCAGCCATTGCTCGAGGCGGTGGTGGCGAAGATGTGCCAGCGACCGTCGTGGAAGACGACGGAGGGATCCTTCACGGCGACGATGGGATGGCGCTCGTCGGGTGTCGGATGGACGAGCGGTCCGGTCGTGACCCAGCTCCGGGAGGCGAGCGGGGCGAGCGCGGAGCTTGCCGCGGCGGACAGGCCGAGGGGCGCGAGAAGGGCGAGCAATAGGAACGGAGATTTCATCGAGCGGATGGGATGGCGGGAGGGGCGGGCGCGGGTTTCAGGAGGGCGAGACGATGGGGGATGAGGAGGTAGGCGGGCTCGCTGACGCCGTGCGGGGTGCCTTGTAGGGGCTGCAGGTTTTTCGGATCGACCGTCATGGTGGGTTTCGCCGCGCCGGCTCCGGACCAATCCGTGAAGTTGAAGTACATCATGCTCCACGCGCCGTTCGTGTCGGCGGTGGTCGCAAACACGTGCCAGCGGCCGGCGTCATGGACGATTGCCGGATCCTTCACGCTGACGATCGGGTGCCGGACGTCGGCAATCGGAAAGATCAACGGACCGGTCGATCTCCACGTCCGTGTCCCGACGGACACAAGGTCTGAGGTGCCTCCGGAATCTCCGGCGGCACCCGCGTCCTGAGGGGAAGGTCCTTGTGCGCTTTGCGCCGTCGCCGCCCGCCCGACCACGAGCACCGCGCAGGCCAGAAGGAGCCGAAAACCCGAACGCGACATCGTTGCACCCGGCACGCCACGGATCGGACGTTGCACGCGCGGGCGGTTTTTGTCGCTCGGCACACTGTCATGCCGGGTGAACCTAGGGAGCAGGATCCTCGAGCAAACCATTGCCATGAATCGTCAATCGGTCGGCGTTCACGCGGCCGTGAAGTGTGCCGTTGATGTTCACCAAGCCGTTCGGCGCCGTCACCACACCGTGCAGCGTGCCCTTGCCGTTGAGCGTGAGGCCGCCGCTGTAGATCTGAAGCTCGAGCCACTCCGGATCGTCCGCGGAGCCCAGCGTGCCGTTCAAGGAGACGCTGTTCGCGAGCTTCAGCCGGACCGGGCCGATGATCTGCACGGAGGCGTTCCCGTTGAGCGTGAGCGCCTGCAGCTCGTATTCCGCGGGCTCCGCCTGGCCGGCCACACCGAGGACGAGGCGGCTGTTCCCGTTCACGGTGAAGGAACCATACACACCCTCCGGAACCGTCACCGTGCCGGCGTTGCCGTTGAGGGTCAGGTTGCGGATCGTCGCGAAGTTGCCGGGACTTTGAGTGGCGCTATTCAGGATGACATGGCGCGTGCCGGTCGGCGTGGCTGGTGCCGTGACCTCCGGCATGGCAATCGGATCAACCCGCCGCAACACCCAGCGGACGACGGCGCCGCTGTTGAGCGTGACGCCGTAATTCGTCGGCATGATCGCGCCGGCGGAATCGACGACGCCCGCGAACACCGGGTTCCCGTTCACTTGCACGGCCGGCGTGCCCGGCACGAGCAGATCGACGGAGACCGAGCCGCTGCCGTTGACCGCAAACGATTCACCGCTGAGCAACTGGAGCGAACCGTCGAGATCGCCGTTGAGACCCGGTGCATGGCGGACGAGCGCCGTGACGGTGATCACGAGCGTGCCTTCGGCGGAGCCCGCGTAGTTGGGATCGTTGGACGTGACGACGACATGGTACGTCCCGGGAAGCGTCGGCACCTCGGTGCTCCCGTTGTACGTGACCGTGACGGGAATGCCCGGTGGATCGGTCAAGACTTCCACGGCGCGCGGCGCGCCGTCGTAGGCGAGTTTGATCGCGGCGCCAAACGGACCGCTCGGGTCGGGTAGCGAGATGATGACCGGCGCGGGCGCGATCGTGACGTCGAGCGTCTCGGTGCCGGTGCCGGCGTCGTTGCTCGCCCCGAGCGTAACCGTATACGAACCCGCCGCCGTCGGCGTGCCGGAGATCACCCCGGTGTCCGGGTCGACGTCGAGCCCGGACGGCAGGTCGACCGCGGCAAACGTATCCGGATCGTTGATCGCCGTGATCGCGTAGCTGAACTGCGCGTTGAAGACACCGTCCGCGATGGTCGAGCTCGTGATGACGGGCGCGGGTGCGCCATGGGCGAACACGAGCGTCGAGGCGTTGCCCGAGATGAGCTCGATGTCATCGACGTAGAACGTCGGGATGGCTTCACCTCTCCAGTTCTGAAACAAGATGCGGGTGATATTGGAGCTGCCCGCGACGCCCAGATCGGAGAGCGGGATCTCAACTTTGGTCCAGGTATTGGCCGCCAGCGGTGCGAGCCCGACGCCTGGTGAAGTCCAGTCGTCACCGCGGGCGAGGCTGACTCCGATATTCTGTCCACCAACGGAGCCGCCATGAATCCAGAACACGAGGGTTTGGTAGGCCGAAGTGTCGACCGCCGGCTCCCAGGGGTTGTAGGACAGCACGAGTCCGGCCCACGCGCCGGCGTCGACGGAAATGGCAGCGGTGCCGGAGTGAACGACCGCCGTGTTGTCATTATTGTGGGGAGCCCAACTGTTCCAGTCGTTCCAACCGACCAGCCCGTCCTGATAGATGGACCACGCTTCACCTTCGCCGTCGCCACCACCAGCCTGGAAAGTCAGGCGGTAGTTCACCTTGCGGCCGCTCCACATATGAAACGTGAGGTCGACGGCGTCATTGCTGGTCGCAGCGAAAAACTCCTTCTTGAGCGTGATGGTGTTGTTCGCGTAGTTCGGCGTGTAGCGTAGTTGAATTCCTTAAACGAGGTCCATTCGGCCGGGCCCGGATGGGGGTAGAAAGGCGTGGCGACGTATTTCGCCTCCATCGTGGCCACGAGGTCGCCGTTGAATGCGACTGGAATCGCAAGGCCGGCCGGCGCGCCTTTCGTACCGGACACCGCAGCCAGCGCCGGAGCGGAATCGTGCCGCACGAAGAATTTCCACGGCATGCCGTCGCTGAAGTGGGCCGTAAGCACGGTCTTCTCACCCCAGGGGCCCGAAGCGTACGGCGCGAGCGCGCTGGCTTTGATCGTGAGCTCACTGCCGTTGATCAGGTAATCCGCACCCAGAGCGAGCGGAGTTCCGCCATCATCCAGCGAGAGGAAGGTGTTGCCGTTCAGGTTGAGATTGATGACGGCGTCCGGGAGCGGCGTTCCGTCTCTCAGGAAAATCAGATCGCTTTCCGCGGTCGACGAGCGGCCGACCACGCTGTGCATGACGTAGCTGTACAGCTCCGGCGTGTTCCACTGATAGGTGTTCCGATTGAAGAACGCCCCGGCGTCCCACCACTGGTGGGTGATGCCTTTCGACTCACAATAGGACGTGAGAAACTCGAAGAACTTGATCGCTTCGCCGCGCTCCACCGCGCCGCCGAAGCCACTGAAGCTGAGCAGCCCAAATTCGCCCACCACCACCGGAATGCCCTGGGACACGAGGGTGTCGTAGACACGGTCGATGCCCTCTGTCGTCCAATCCCTGGCACTACCATCGAACTTCGTCACCCCCGCGATATTCACGCTGAAGGGCCAGAAGCCGTAGTCGTGAACGGTCGCGATCAGATTCGGGTCGTTCAGTTCCGTGATCGTTTCGCGAAGAGCATCAAGGAATTCCTGCCCGTTGTTCGTCACGACGCTCGGCAGCACGAGCGGACGCGTGGCGTTGCCCCCGCCGGTGCCGCGCACGATGTGGAAGAACGAGGTGTTCAATTCGTGGAGCAGCACGTTCTTGGTCGCGTCGTCCACCCCGTCGAACTCCGGTTCGTTAATGCTTTCGAAATGGAGCTTGTTGGAGTGGTCGCGGAAGCGGGATGCAATCTGCGACCAGATCGCGTTGAACTTGGCGAGCACGGCGTCGTGGTTGGTCGGCATGGTGCGCACCCAGCCCGAGTCATGGTGCAGGTTGAGCATCACGTAGAGATCGGCCTCCAGCGACCAGTCGACGATCTGCTGCACGCGGTCCAGGAAGGCGGGATCAATCGTGTAGTCGGGAGCCGGACCGACGCGGTTGCCGGTGTCCCACGTCACCGGAATCCGGATGCTCTTAAAGCCCTGGGTCGCGATCTGCTGGATGAACTCCTGCGTCACGAGCGGGTTGCCCCAGGCCGTTTCGTTGGGCGTCGCGTCGAGCGTGTTACCGAGATTCCAGCCGGGCTGCATCGCCTCGACATAGGTCTGCATCGCCGAGGCGGCCGAGGATCGTGGCGCGAATGCGCCCAGGGAGCACAGTAGAGCGCTGGCGAGGAGGAACCGTCGAGCCGCCTTGGGCACAGTGCAAGCAGGGAGCGCAAGGGGCGAAGCGGACAGCGTCGCGCTGCGCCGCGATATGACTTCTTGGGGAGAGTGCATAATTGGGATACCGGGCAAAGGCCCGAGCCGGCAGAAATTACGGGGTGACGAGGGTTTGATGCCGCGCTCTTCACGAACGAGGCCGCACCAGACTAGCAGACATTTCCTGCGCACGCTTGTCCCCAAAGCAGGGGACACGACGACGCCACGGCAAATTTCCGCCAGACCCTGGCGCAGTTCGGATGCAGGAGCCTGCAAGCAGGCGATTCCGCTCGGCACTGTCATCAATCTTCGCCTGCAAGCAGGCTCCCACAAGGGAGGATTTCTGCGGCGAACCAATCTCTCGCAATACCAGCGCATCACAGCGGGCCGTGGCAGGACTGCGACACGCGACCAGCGTTTGTCCCATGTTTCTGTGACATGCGGCACGCCTCATTATGTGTTAATTTTTGCAATTCCGATCGCTCATGGTCGGATTAGCCCCGTTAGCTGGCACCCCCCGTTACCCAGCAATCGATCCTCGCGAGGCGGCACGATCCACGGTCTTCTCCTCGAGGTTCACTTCCAAAATGCTCCAGACCTGCCGCCGGAGGCCCGCGCCACTCACTCGGTGTCGCGCCACTCGGCTCGCACGTCCGCGAGGCGCTGGGCGAACGCTGCGGGGTTCCGTGGTCGTCACCGTCCCGAATCAGTCCGTGCGCTTCGGCCGCGAGCGGATGGCAAGCAGCGCAACATACAGAACATCGAACATGAATCCGGCACATCCGTTATGCCACCAAAGGAGAAAGGGATGGCGGCTGGTTGGACGGCACTCTCGCGAACGGTTATAATTCCACGGTGATCGCGAAAATGAACTCCTATTGGACTCAGATCGCGAACACGTTCAGGAACGATGACAGTCGCCATCGAATGCTACGGCGACAAAAACAACTCGCCCAGGGCAAACGTTCCCGTGCTGGCCGCGGGCTGGCCGTCGACCAGCGCCGGCAGGAAGCGAACCTCGCGCAACGCCGCCTGAAGCTGCGGTGAGAGCGGGACGGAGATGGCCGCGTCACCCTCAATCTGATCGACCTGGCCTTCGGCCGTGATGCTGAGGTTCACGAGCGTGTTTTCCTGCCCCGCGATAAGCTCCGACGGCGCGGCGCGCAGAGCCCGATCGGCCAGAACCTGCGCCGGAAGCGTCGCACCAGGATGGAGGTGCGCGTGGCGCATGATGAGATATTGATGCGCCTCGTCCGCGGTGAGTTCGACCCGGTTGGGCGAGAGGTTGGTGGCGAGCTCCTCGCCGTCCGCGTAGATATGAACCTGGTATGACTCGACGGTGAAACCGGGCGGAAGGTCGTAAATCCCCACCGTGGTTTTGCGTGGTTGGGGCGTCAGCTCGCGAAGGCGAAAGACTTTCAGCCCCTGCCGCGTCAACTCGGGCTGTTGCGGATCACGAATCCGCAACCGCAGTACGCCATAGGCACGCGCGTGCGGCTCCGGAGCCGACGCCCGGAAGCTGACTTCGAAACCATCGTGGCCACCGTCGTTGGCACCGCTGCCCGGTAGGTTCCCGCGCAGTACCTGGTGTCGCATGGACTTCACTCAACCTCGCGGTGGCTTCGACCACGCTTTGCCGGGCATTATCGATTTTGCCCGGGTCCCCCGAGCGCATGGCTCCCGCAAGCTGCGCGTTCGCATCCCGAAACCCGACGTCGGCCTGTTGCCGAGCCTGGTCCTGCATGCTGTCGATCATCATCTGCTGATCTCGGGCGCTTGCCATGGGGTCCGCGCCAGCCGAATAGACCAGCTCTCCCTCCAGGGCCTCAATCGTGACGCCGATCCGACTCAGCTTCGGGACCACCTCGGCATTCAGGCGTGCGCCCCGCAGCGGCAACGGCGTGGTTCCACCCTTGTCCATCACCACAACTTTGTTGCCCGTGACCTCAACCACGGGGTGAAGTCTCGTGCCATCGTTGGCGAACACATCCAATCCGAAGAACACGACATAGTCCCTGGGTGCCGCGGCGGTGGCCGTGGCGGCGGCAGTGTCCGCGGCCTCAGCCCCCAGCGATACCCCTGGGAGCATCGCCACCAGGGATACGGCGCGGGCGAAGATTGCAGCTCGAATGAGTTTCATAGGAAGGCGGATGAGAGCCCGGGCTGGAGCGTGACGAGTAGTGCCGCGTTCTTACTACCCTCTTCACCGCATCACTGACTCCGGTGAAGTTCGGCTCATTGATGCTCTCGAACATGAGCTGGTCCGAATGATCCCGAAACCGCGTGGCGATCTGCAGCCACAGCGCCCGATATTTCGCGAGCACGGCGTCGTGGTTGGTGGGCATCGCGCTCGCTCCCGCCCACCGCAGCGGTCGATTTCTGACGTTGATAAACATGGGACAGAGTCTTTTCGGACTCGTCGCTGCGGATTTGTCGGGTCGGAAAGAGACGCGGCGCCAGTCGTGAGACCGGCGCCGCGCCCAGATCAAAACCCGACTAACAAATCCCCGCCGCCGGGACCAGCGAAGACGGGAATACCATGAGCAATCTACTCAAAACGAGAACTTCGTGCTCAATTCGAAGGACTGGCCAGACTGGATGCGGGACTGGGCCACGTCACCATTCGGCTGCAGCGTGATCGGAACGAGCTTGGTGTTCTCGCCCACGTTCCGCACGTTGAGCTGCAGGCGCCAGTCGATCTTGTCGGTCAGCTTGCGCTCATAGCCAACCCAGAAGTCGAAGTGCTCGTCCGCCTTGCCCATGAGCCGCTGGTTGACATCGGCAATCCACAGGGTCTGCCCCTCGCCGATATCGGCATTATGGATGCCAAAGCCCAAGGTTGGCTTGTCCTCCCAGCGGAACGCACCACCGATATTGACACCACGCAGGCGGCCCTGATCGAACTTGTAGTTGGTGACGCCGTTGAAGCGCCATTCCCGGACTTCCGGCTGATCCGAGCCGGTAAGGGCGATCTGGGTGTTAAAGGGCGCCCACAGATTCTTCATGAACTCCGATCTCCAGGCCCCCGCGTCATTATATCCACCCCACATCGCCGTGTCGCCGATGGCGGTATCGACGAAGATGTGTTTCATGGCCGTCAGATGCCGCGTGGCGGCGTCACCCAGTTTGAGTTGCGTCGCATTGACCTTGGCCGCGTTGAAGGTGACATCCCAGTTTCTGATCGGCCGGAAAGTCACCTCGAGTTCATAACCCTTCGAACCCACGTCCTGGTCGATGATCTCCTGCACTCCGTGAATGGAGTCGCCGATGCCAACGATGGTCCAAGGCAGCGCGACGTCCGTATCCTTGAGCACATGCAGCCAGTCACCCCGCTGAATCGCCGCGACATCGACATTGCTGCCATAGCGATCCCAATAGGCTTGGTCGAAATACGCCGTAAAATCCTCCCGGAGGGCTTTACCGATTTGCGGCATGAGCTCGGCACGGGCGGGATCCCGGGCCCAATTATAGATCCAGTTGTTGTCGCGCAGCCCCTGCGGGATCTGTTCATCCGGGAGCTCGAACGCCGCCATGGAGGGGGCGGCCATCGTGAGCAACCAGTTGGGGGCTGCGCCAATGAACCAGCCGTTGGCGCCGAGCGGGCTTCCGTAGGAGGCCTGCGCATACTTGCTCACGGTGTCGAACCTCGTCAGGCGCACGGTCACGCGACTCTTATAGTCGAACTGAACCGAATAGTCATCCGTTTCGCCCTGCTCATTGGGAAGCTGAGTTCCGTCGATTGCGTAGCGGATCTTCGGGGTCTCGTTGGAGCCGTGAAAGTAATAGAAGGACAGATCCGTGCCTTCAGGCAGCTTGTCCTTGATGCTCTTTGGCAGGTGAACCGCCACGCCATAGCTGGTCGAATGCGTGGTCGTCGAGACCCCGGTATCCGTGATCTTCTTCACCTCTCTGAAGAAACCCGTTTCGGTATCGTTCACGCCGTCGCCATCGAGGTCATTCTGGTGAGCCGTATTGCCGCGCTGCCGGGTCTCGTCCTCCCGATAGCCAAACGACGGAATGATCGTGTCATCCCAGAAATGTCCCTGATACATCAGCGCCTTGGAATCGATGCGCTGGTCCTTCATGGAGCTACTGGTGCGCAGCTCGTCCATGTTCGTCGACGAGGTGATCACCGAGGCGGGAACCCGCGCATATCCACGGTAATTGGCGGGGTTGTCGGCCTGGGTCCGAGTCACCACCGTCCCGTTCGGCCCTGGCATCAGCCACTCAGCGTTCGGATCCACCGATGCACCAGCGGTCCACGTATTGTCGTAAACCTGCATCCCCCCCAAGGCGTTCAATTGGAATGTGTTTGCGGGAAGCATCGTCGTCAAGTTGCTCATGCTCTCAACCCCGTCCAGCATCGAGGGCCCGAGGTAAGCGAGCCAATTGAGGCTGTTATCGCCAGGCCGCGCGGAAGCAGCGTACGTCGCTGAATAGGTCTGATCCATGGCGGCCGTCTTGTAGCCAACGTCGCGATCTGTCGCGGTGGAGCGGCTGAGCAGACCGGTGAATTGATGACGGCCGAGAATCCGGGAGAGGAGACTTTCCTTCGAGGACATTCCCTCAAGGTCCAGATCGTAGGCCGCCGTGAACTGGACATTTTCGCGCTCGGTCCATTTGCGGCTGCCACCGCCATAGGGACCAAATACCATGGGCCTGCCCAGGTTGGGGTTGAGCTCCGCTTGCGGGAGCCAGCTCGGATAGGTCGAGAGGTACCGGTCGAGGTCGAGCATCAGCGTCGGCCCGTTGTTCAGCATGCCTTCCTGACCCCGGCTGTAGCTTTCGCGCGAGGCGATGCCCTGCAGGGAAAGCTTATTGTCAAACAGCGTCTGGACGATGTTCAACGTCGAGACATCCCAATCCTGCCACTCCCGCTTGTTTTGGCCGTCGATCAGCTTTTTGTAGAAATTAAAGACGTTCCTATCCGCGAGGGTTTGGTCGAAGTAGGTCACGGAACCACCAGCGGCACCCGCGAACTCTCCGCCATCGGCGTCACCATGATCCCGCCGGTAGACACCGTTCATATTCTTCGCGAAGTTATTGTAACCCGCGGAGTGGATGTGAAAGCGATTCGTGGTCTCCCCGTATCCGTTTCCCTGCGGTGAAGAGAAGTTCGGTTGTCCGGCGCCGATCAACTGTCCGGTGGTGCCGTCCCAGTAGAAATTGGGCCCGTTTCCCCATTGGTTCCAATTGCCAATGGAGCCGGCCGACGTGTAATAGCTCGCATCCAGATCGGTGGCGCCGGCGCCGGTGGAATCCATCTCATACGTCCAAAGATCGTATCCCGTCGGACTCATCCGCGGGTCCATGAGGTAGCCCGTGACATAATCCATGGGCGGGAGCGTCCGCGGGTTGTTCGACCGGACCTGGCCGCGTTCGAAGTTCGCCTGGATCTTCGTGTGTGCCGATCCCGCATTGAGGAACTTCGGCTCCCATCGAACCGCGCCATAAGCCCGCTTCGAATCGTTAAAGGCCGGTTCCTGTTCATACTTCGCACGGTCTCCCACGAGATCGATCCGCACGGCCAGTTCGTTCGGGATGATCACCTTGTTGAAGTCGAGCGAACCGCGGGCTGATCCATAGCTGCCATAGCGCCCTTCGATCGAGCCTCCATCGTCGAACGTCGCGTTATTCGTCATGACGTTGGAAATACCGGAGGGAGCGCCGACCCCAAAGAGGAAGGAATTCGGTCCGCGTGCGATTTCGACGCGGCTGATATTATAGCCATCCCACGGAATGCTGCTCAACAAATAGTTGCGCGTGTTATCCAAAGCACCAATTCCACGCGCCCGGTTAAGGGCCTGAGGATTGGCCAGGCGCTCGCCTTCCGCGGCACCGGTAACGCCGGCGCCACGGGACGTCATGCCCGAGAAATTGCCGTAGAAGCCGCCAACCTCGGTGTTCGTGGTGTAGCGGAGGAGAGCCTCGGAGTTCGTGACACCGAGGTCCTGCATAAACTTCGGGGTAATGACCGATACGGACGACGGCGTATCGATGAGGCGCGTCCTCGTGCGGGCGCCGCCAAGGGTGTCCTCGGCCATATAGCCCTCGGTTTCGGTCGTGACCTCAAAGGGGGAAAGGACGACGACCTCCTCGTCGACTTCGTCGGTCGGCGCCACCGCCGATTGCGCCAAAGCCATGCTGGCTCCGGGCGAGATTACTGACAGCCACGCCAGGACGTGGCGGATGCGTCTGTTCTTCATGTTCGATGTTTGGGTTCTCGTTGTAGCCAGGTCCCGATGGCAGACCGGCCGTCGATGAGTTTCAGGGTGTATGGGGAGTAGGATGAAAATCAGAAAAGCTGACGGGTGCGCCGGTCATCCGGCACATGCGTTGCGTTGCTCACACCACCAACCCAAGGTCGGAGCGCGTTGCAGGGCTCGGTGGCAAACATCGATGCGGCGGCACGTGCACGTGCGACAATTGGGGTGGAAGTCGGAATTTGAAGGGGAGAGGTCTGGCCCGGACGGGCGCGTGTCCACCGCAGACTATCAGAAAGCATCCGCCGGCGCCTGTCCCCAGTACATGGGACACCGCCACGTCGCGTTCAGGCCCGGCCCAACCGCCCCGGATAAAGTGAGCGAATCGTATCCGCGATGGACCCACACGGAGCCGGCCGAGATCCGCCCAGCAAAGGCGCGGCTCACCGAGCGGGCTTGGGCTCCGCGCCCCGCACGGTGACGGGCACCGTCAAATCGCGGCGCTTCGCGATTCGAGAATCATTCCGACACCAAGTTGAAAGGACGAACCCATGAATGACCTCGACCGCAGAATTCAGGAGGCTCGTTACGCGCCCGCTCAGCGCCAACTGCCCGCCAGGCTGAAGCTGCCTTCCTCACGCGAGCTCGCGGCCGAGTTGAAGATCGCACGCAACATCGTCGTGGAGGTGTTCGAGCAACTCCTCGCGGAAGGTTACGTCGAAGCGCGATCCGGATCGGGCACCTATGTCGCGCGGCTTGACCTGATGGCGAGCGCTCCATCGGAAGCTGCGCCCCCGCCTTTGCCGCCGCGCGAGATTCCGCCGTCCACCCGCAATGGCATGATTGCCTTTTCGTGCGGCGTGCCGGACCTCGCGCGCTTTCCACGGTCGCGCTGGTTGAGCTGCCTGCGCCAGACCGGCTTTCATGCACCGGCGTCCTTGTGGAGCTATGACGACGCAGCAGGGAGCATGGGGTTGCGGGCCGAAATCGCCGCACACCTGCGGCAAAGCAAAGGCATCCCATGCACGCCGGAACAAGTGGTCGTCACGACCGGCGGAGCGCACAGCGCCTGGCTGTTGGGCTGCATGTTCCGCGATCTGAAATCCGGCGCGCTGGTGGAGGACCCCGTCGTGAGCTTTGTGCCGGAGACGTTGCGTCGTTGCGGCCACGCCGTGACGGCGGTGCCCGTTGACGCCCATGGGCTGGTGGTGGATGCCCTGCCCGGCCGGCCGCAGGCGGGGTTTGTCTTCGTCTCCCCCTCGCATCAATTTCCGCTCGGTGGTACGATGCCGATCCAGCGGCGGCTCGCGCTGCTCGCCTACGCCCGGCGCCACGATTTGTTTCTGGTGGAGGACGACTACGATAGTGAGTTTCGTTTCACGGGCGCGCCGGTGAGTTCTCTCTTCCGGCTGGATTCGCGCCGCGCAATCCACTTGGGGACGTTCAGCAAGTGCCTGGCGCCGGCGTTGCGGACCGGCTACATCGTGCTCCCGGTGGAGCTGGTGTCCACGATGCTCGAGGTATGGCGGCCATTGCATCTGACCGGTTCACGCTTCATCCAGGAGACGCTCGCGCGGTTTATCAAGGCGGGCCATCTGTCGCGGCACGTCGTTCGCATGAAGCGGGTCTACGAACGAAAAATGCGCGCGCTGCAACGCGCCTTGGAGACGCATTTCGGCGCGGAAGTTAGCGTCTCCGGCAACAGCACCGGGCTGCATCTCGTCGCCACGTTCGCCAGGCGAAAGATCGATCCGGCGACCCGCAGGAAACTGGCGGACTCGGGCGTGGTGTTCGATCTGGTGGATGACTACGCGTTTGCCGGGGCGCGACACGCTGGCGCCCTCGCGTTGGGCTACGGCAATCTGACTTTCGAGCAAATCGACGAAGGCGTGCGCCGGCTCGCGCGGGTCTTGCACCATGGCTGAATGGCGGTCGCCGGACTCTCCTAACCTGAAGGCTGCAATTCATCGTGCTCGTGGATCGGCGTTCCATGAAACGTCCCCACCATCGTGTCCGTTAATCGATGCAGCGTTGGATTAGCTCATGACCGCATCCTGCCTGCATTTCTTGGGGACACACGCCCGCGCTGCTCCCACTTAGGAGAATGGTGCGGCGCATGCGAATGCGCTATCGCGCTTGGGAGAGATTCAGATTCGCAACCGAGCTTCGCTGCGAGAACGAAACGCATTGCGCGCGTGCAGTTCGGCGAGGCAAGCGTCGTAGCTGCGCAACGCCAGCCGGCCCGAAAATTCCTGGGCCCGGTCCATCATGCGCGGATAGCCTTCGACCACGTCGTTCTGCGTGAGCGCTTTCAGCGCGAGCGTGTAGTCCTCACGGAACACAGTGGGGATGATGATGCGTTGCAGCCCGAGATGCGTCAGCTCGGCATTCATGAAGATGCGAGAGATCCGGCCGTTCCCATCGTTGAACGGGTGGACCTCACTCAACAGAAACATCAGGAAAACGGCCCGCCCAAAGCCATCAATCAACGACCGCATCAACTCAAAGCCCTGCCGCAAGGTGCCGCGAACCAGGTCCGGGGCGACAAAGACGCTGTTCCCGGCCACGTTCGGGCGCTCCTTGAAGCGACCCGGCGCGACTTCGGGACGTTGCTCCATGAGCGTGTAGTGGCGTGAGCACAACAAATCGATCAGTTCGTCGTAGGTCGCGGGAATCTGTGCGGCAGTCCCGGGATCGGCAATCAACCGGTACGTGCCGATGATGTCGTGGGCATCCTTCGGGCGATGTTCCGGCACTTTGTTCTCGAAGATGATCTCCCGCGCCTCCTCCACCGGGAATTCGGTTCCCTCGATAAAGTTCGAAAAGTAGGCCTCGAAGAACGCGAAGACCGTGCGCTCGTCTGCCGTCGGGATCGACGCTTTGCGCTGCGCGAAGGGGGTGGATATGAGGTGGCTCGCCAGCTTCGTGAAGCGCTCAACGCGAATGGAGTCGAAAGGCTCGCGCTGGGCCCGGGCCCGCGCGGCCGAAGTCGTCAACTTCTTCGCTTCGCCGGTACCGAGAATCGCGCTGAACACGCCGTTCAGTTTCTCGAACTCGGGCTGCATGCCCGCCGTCGCGGCCAGCCGTCGGGCATCATCGCGCAGGCGATTGACCTCGGCCTCCCCGTGGATGCGGCAATACTCTTCGATCTTTGCTTCCACGACTGCGCGCGGGAGGATCTTGCTCCCGCGCGACGGGCGGCCTGGCTGCATGTTCTCGAGCAACGCTCGGGGGCGGGAGGCAAGATAGAGGCCGCCGAGATACGGCGTGTCGCCCTCCTGCGGTCCAGGACCACGCAACGCATGGACGGTCACGCCGGGTAGGTTCACGCGACGGGTGTAGGGGTAGGTCAGGTAAATCCGACCCTCGTGCGGCATGCCGCCGAGAAGGCCCGTGCTGTGGCTGATCACCGATCCGGGAAAGAGCTTTCCCAGGATCCGGTGGAGATTGCGCCGTACAATGTGAACGTCGTCCTCCTGAAAATTGGACGTGTAAACTCTCGGAACCAGCTTGCGCAGTCGACCAGCCCCGACCTCGCGGCCGATACGTTTGGATTCCGTAGGATTTGAAGAGGCGAAGACGATCTCATCCATGCGCAAATTTTTGCGACTAAACTCTGTCCTTGAGGGTCGGATGTCAAATATTTGAGTCTAAGTTGCCTGAAATGGCAAGTTTTAAACTACTTCTTGGGACCAAAGCGATGGCGAAGGAGAGCGGAGTGCGGTCCCGCAGGTGCGGGATTACCTCACACCGGGAAAATTGCCATGCGACTAGCGCCTGCCCAACCGCGCCGGTGCATCCATCAGTGAAACAGCGATCTCGCCCAACGCGGTATCGGGTTGGCGACAAAAACGCGCTTCCTATGTCGCACCGACAGCACCAGTTGAAACGGATTCACGTCCGAGGTGTTGTCGTAGACCGAAACATCCGGTACGAACTCCAGCGCTGAGCGGAGATTTTGCCGGGACTGCCGAAATCTGCGCTCGAGGCGATCAGGAGGCACGTCGTGACCGCCCTCGGCGACACGTTGCATCACGCGTCCTTCCGAAAGGAGCGGGCTGGCGATTCCGACGTAGATCAAGTGGACGTCGTAACCAACTTTCGCCGCGTCGCGAAGAAACCCCAGTTTCGCACCAACCGGATCGGAAAAGACCGTCTCGGTGATGAACGATTTTTGCCCGGCCAACATTTCAGCTCGAGCGGCATCCGCGGCCGCCACTGCCTCCTGATTCGAGATGCCGAGCGCCGCCGTAATTTGGTCCGCGTTGATGAAGGACAGGCCGGCAGCCTTCAAAAACGTTTCGTAGAACGTCGATTTGCCGGCTCCGTTGGGGCCGGCCAGCCAGGTCGTCCACCGGCAGCTTCAGTCGGAGAATCTTGCGCTCAACAAGATTGGGACCAACCCGGTCCGAAACATGTTGATCTATCTACCTCCTGGTTACGACGCCTCGTCCGCGGATCGTTACCCGGTGGTCTATTTCCTGCCCAATCCCTTCGAGGCGGGATACCGGTTCGATTTCGATCGCCGCGATGCGCAGCACCTGTTCGATCAAGCCATCGCCGCGGGAGTCATCGGGAAATTCATCCTGGTCGCAGTGGATATGGATACGCCCCTGGGCGCTTCCTGGTACGTCAATTCTGCGGCGACCGGAAATTGGGAAGACTTCGTGATCCAGGAGCTGGTGCCGTATATCGATGCGAATTTCAGGACCTTGCCCTCCCGAAATTCACGCGGCATGGCGGGAATCTTTATCGGCGGCTATGGCGCGATCCGTTTCGGGATGCGGCACCCGGAAATTTTTCGGCTCGGTGTATGCCATGCACCCGGTGGGAACGGGCTCAAGGGTCGGGGTGATGGCCGCGATCCCTAAATGGGACATCCTGGCGAATGCCAAATCCCTGGACGACGCGAGGAAGGACGGATGGACCCAAATCTTCGCGTGCATCTTCCAGGCTCATCTCCCCAATCCTGACAAACCTCCGCTGTTTATCGATCTGGCGGCGCGGATGGAGGGGGAACAACTGGTCATCGATTCCAGATTAATGGGACGCCTGCGCAATAACTTCTACCTGGAAGCCACGATCCCTCAGTGTGCGCACAACCTGAAGTCGCTCCGGGGATTGAAGTTTGACTGGTCCCGCAACGATGCAAATTTCGACCACATCTACGCCAACCAGGCCTTTACGCGGAAACTGAATGAATTCGGCATTCCGCACGGAGCGGAGGAATACAACGGGCCGTTTGGGGAATCCGATTGGGGCGCTGAGGGGAGGATTTTCACCGACGTTCTTCCTTTTTTCCAAGGGCATTTGATCTTCGATCAGCATTAGCTGGGCACGGCCAGATAACAGCTTGCAGGCACCGGACGGAATTGAACGGCCGTCATTCTTCGAGGTAACCGCGTGATCACTACATTTTGGGCGTGAAGCGAAATTGGCCACTGAATGCGCAAATTCATCCGGAACCGGATCATGGGAACGAAACGGTGCAGGTTCAGGATGGGTAATGGGAAGGCCGGGTACGAGACAACCGCATGGGTACCGATACCATTTTGTTGCAGCGCTTCGTGGACGACCGCATGACCAGCGCCCGAGCGCGACGCATCCGCAATCATCCGGGCGGCCCCTCGTCGAGTGTGGCCAGGTCGGGGTTCACCCCCGGATGAATTCCATGCGTTTCTCCAAAGGGTCTTCTGTGCCGTTGGGCTCGGGGGGAATGTTTCTCTCGGTCGCGCGTGAGTGGAGACTCGTGCGTGGAGCCGGGAACAATCAAATCGAAGAACCATGGAGCGTCGGACACAGCGCTTTTCCCGGACGACACGGAGTGCGATGTTCGCGACGACAGTAAGGGACTCCCTGCGATGGACTCACAGCGACAGAGGCGACGATCCGCCCTCCGAATGCGAACGAGAAGGACCATCCATCGCATCACGCTACAAGGTACACACGAGGGGGTGCCCGCGCAGCGGGCAGTGCGAGGAGCAAGGTTGTGGGCATGCTCCACAGCGGGACGAGCCCGCGTTAGCACCGCGGCCCCCGGCTGCCCGCGTGTCCCTGATTGCTTTGCGGAGGGGAGGCATCCAGTCTGGATTCCGATGAGCGATCTCATCCGCATCCTTCAAACGGTGGACGAACGCGAGCCGAAGGCGGCCGCGGAATTGCTGCCGCTGGTTTATGGGGAGCTGCGCCGTCTTGCGGCCGTGAAAATGGCGGGCCAGCCGTCGGGCCAGACGTTGCAGGCGACGGCACTCGTGCACGAAGCCTTCCTCAAGCTCGTCGGGAACGGGGAACGCACGTGGCAGAATCGCCGCCACTTTTTTGCCGCTGCGGCCGAGGCGATGCGCCACATCCTCGTGGATCGCGCGCGCCGCAAGGCCGCCGCGCGCCACGGCGGCGGGCAGGTGGCGCTCAACCTCGACACCGTCATGTGCGCGGCCGCCGAAGCGACGGACGAAAACGTCTTGCGCGTTGACGCCGCACTCGCGCGACTCGCCGAGCATAATCGCGACATGGCGGAGTTGGTGAGACTCCGTTTTTTCGGGGGCTTCACCCTGGAGCAGGCAGCCGAACTGCTCGACCTGTCCGAGCGCACGGCAAATCGCCGTTGGGCCTACGCGCGCGCGTGGCTATTCAAGGAAATCCAGCAGGGCGGCTGAGCCGAAGCGTCGGAGTCAACACCGAGCCCGCCAGGGTGGAATCAGGGAGCTTCACTGAGGTAAGTTTAAGCGACATTTGATCGGCAAAAAAGCATTCAGCCCACAGGTAAGCCGAAAACTCGCCCGATCGCGGGCACCTCTCTGTGCCCCAATGTTTCAGAACCGCGCATTCGTTCGAAGGCTTCCCGCGGTCACGACTCAGAGCGAAATGAGCCTGGAACCACTCATGGACCCTAGTCGCCACTAGTTCGGAATGGCTTCCCGTGGTCTTCGTCCGAATTGTGCTTTCCCTATTAGTGTCCATTAATAGTCAACTTCCGTGTGCTCGGTCCTTCGGTTGTGGCGCAGCCGCTTTGTTCCCTCGGTGTTCTCTGTGATTAAACCGCTCCTTCAGGCTGATGTACCACTTTGTTGGCGTAGTTGGCGGCGGGATTTCGTTTCCGGGAATGGCCAGCGCGCGTCGGCGGACGACCCTGCAGTTTGAATCGAGACAGAAACCCATACCCCATCGACGCCGTAATCCGACGGCCAACCTCACCCAATGCTTGAAAACCTCGATCGTGACCTGAACATTTTCGGCACCGCGCTCGATCAGGCGACGCCGGCCGCGCGCGCGGCTTACCTCGACGAGGCGTGCGCCGACGATGCCGCGTTGCGCGCGCGCGTGGAGGAACTGCTGCGCGCGCACGATGCAGCGGGCGGGTTTTTCATGGATCAACCCGCCGACCCGCGCGAGCGGTCTTCCGGGGCATTTGCGAAGGAGGAGGAGCCGGGCGCGCGTATCGGCCACTACCAACTGCTGGAGCGAATTGGCGAGGGCGGGTTCGGCGTGGTCTACATGGCCGAGCAACAGGAACCGATCCGCCGACGCGTCGCGCTGAAAATCATCAAACTCGGCATGGATACGCGCGAGGTGATCGCGCGCTTCGAAGCCGAACGCCAGGCGCTGGCGTTGATGGATCATCCGAACATCGCCCGCGTGTTCGACGCGGGAGCGACCGACGCGGGTCGACCGTACTTCGCCATGGAACTCGTCCGCGGCGTACCGATCACACACTACTGCGACGAGAACCGGCTCTCCGCCGAGGCGCGGCTGCGGCTGTTCGTTGTCGTCTGCCACGCGGTGCAGCACGCGCACCAGAAAGGGGTGATCCATCGCGACCTCAAGCCATCGAATATTCTCGTGACATTGCACGACGGTGTGCCGGTGCCCAAAGTCATCGACTTCGGGATCGCCAAGGCCACGAGCGGACTCCGCCTCACCGACAAGACGCTGTTTACCCGCTTCCATGCGTTCATCGGCACACCCGCCTACACGAGCCCGGAGCAGATGGAGGTGAGCGGGCTCGACGTCGATACGCGCAGCGACATCTACAGCCTCGGCATCCTGCTCTACGAGCTGCTCACCGGCCGGCCGCCGTTTGATCCCGACGCGCTGGCGAAGTCCGGCCTCGAAGCGACGCGCCGCACGATTCGCGAAGTGGATCCGCCGCGGCCATCGCAGCGACTCGGCACCTTGTCCGACGCGGACCGAACGTCCGTGGCGCTGCAACGCGGCACGGACTCGTCCCGGCTCTCGCTGCTCTTGCGCGGCGACCTGGACTGGATCGTGATGCACTGTCTGGAGAAGGACCGGACGCGCCGTTACGAAACGGCCAGCAGTCTCGCAACGGACGTGCAGCGCTATCTCGCGAACGAACCGGTCGCGGCCCGACCGCCGAGCAATACCTACCGCGCGCGGAAGTTTGTTCGCCGGCACAAGGTCGGCTTCTTCGCCGCGACGGCCGTCGCCGTCTCCCTGATCGGAGGTTTGATCAGCGCTTCGCTTTCGCTCGTGCGGGAACGAGCAGCGCGCGCGGACGCCGTTGTCGCGAAACAGGCCGAGGGCATGCTGCGACAACAGGCCGAGGTCGCGCGCGAGGACGAAGTGAAGCGCGCCGCACGCACCGCACTCGATCTGGCCAATCGAAATCTCTCCGATGGCGTTGTCGCCGACGGTCTCGCCTATCTCGTGTACGCCGCGCGGAAAGATCCTCTGAACCCGCCTCTGGCTCCCCGCCTCGCGTCGGTGCTGGCTTCGCACAACTTCATCCTGCCCGAGAGCCCACCGTTCGAGTGCGGTTCACGCGTGGTCGGGATTCGCTATGCCCTCGACGGGCACACGTTCATGGTGGGCACGGAAGACGGCGCGCTGCGCGTGTTTGCCAGCGCGACGGGAAACCTGGTGCACGAATTCCGCCTCGGGAAAACCGTCTGCTGGGTCACGGGATCGTTGTTCGCGCGCAACAATGATGGCATTTTCGGTGTACGTTTTTTTGAGGAGAACGCACTCGCGGTGTTCGATGCCAACACTGGCCGCCAGCACGGGGTATCGATCAAGCTCGACCCCGCTGTCACCCCCAGCCCCGATGCGACTGGATTGAGCCCGGACGGGCGTTGGATATTCGCGTATGCCCCCGGAGTCGCGAAGTTCTGGCTCTGGGATGCCTTCACGGGTGAAGAGCGACTCGTCCATTCAGTGGACGGTCGGCAGAATTTGGATTTCGCTTTCAGCGCTGACGGACGGCAGCTCAGCGTCACCGGCGGAGACGAAGTGCGACTTTGGTCGCTGCCCGAGTGCGTCCCGACGATTGGGCCGATTATCGCGGAGCGTGCGCCCGCCCGGAAAGACTCCCGGGTGTTCGCCCGTTTCTCTCCTGACAGCCGTCATCTCGCGATTCTCGACCCGCAGGACGGAATCCAACTACGCGACACCGCCACGGGGGCCCTGTTCGGACCTCGCATCGACGCCGAGGGCGGTTGGGTCAAGGCTTGGGAATTTTCTCCCGACGGCCGGTTGCTGCGCGTGGGCGAGAAGACTTCCGAACTCCGGGATCTCACCAGCGGACAGATCACCTCACTGCCGTTTTCCTCCCGGGATGGATTCACTTTCGACAAGTCTTTCTCGCGGGACGGCTCGCTCCTGCTGGTCACATCCACACGGGAAGCGGTCGCGAGTCTCTGGGACACCAAAACGGGCCGAACGACCGCCGAATTCACGTTGCAACTGCCGTCGAACATCCGCGGTGCCCTCAGTCCCGATGGCGCGCACATCGTCGTCGGCACTGCGGAAGGCGCGATCCATCGGCTGCGCGTTGGTCGCGGCATCGCCCGGCCGCTGGTCCTGGCGCGCCCGAAGCCGCCGCTGCCGCTGGCGTATCTGCCTGAGGGGCCGGCGCGGTTGCTGTGGCTCACCGGCGATCGCGCTCGCGTGTTGGATGTGGCGTCTGGTCGCGAAGTGGACGGAGGCTTCACGTTTCCGCGCAAGATCACGGAGGCGGCACCTGAGCGTGACGGCAAATCCCCGCTGCGGTCCGATCTCAAGTTTCTCGTGGTCCGTAACGGTCCCGGATGGGAGGCGTGGGAACTCTCCACGGATGGAGTGATCAGCGTGGTGGCACTGCAGGACGATCCACCGCCCAACGGCATCGTCACGTTCAGTCCCGCGGCCGATGTCGCGGCGATCAGCGACATGGGCAGTATCCGGGTGTGGAATCTTCGCACCGGGGCCTGTGTCGCACCACCGATCAACCCTGGCTGGCCGCTCTGGCGGCAAGACGTCAACTTCAGCCCGGACGGGCGTCGTCTCGCGGCAGCATATATATTGGGCGCACCGGTCATTTGGGATGTGGCCACCAGCCGGCCCGCGACCGGCACCTTCGAGGCCAGTCCGGACAGGACGTTCTCCTCGGTGCAATTCAGCCCGGATGGCGCGAAGATCGTCACCGCCGATATGAGGGGCGCAGCGCGCCTGTGGGACACTGCCACGGGCGCGCCCCTCGGTCCTTTGGCCAACACCGCCGACATGTTGTTCAGCGCCATCTTTTCCCCCGACGGCCGCTATTTTGTCACGCGCAGTTCCGCCGAAGCGCGCATCTGGGATGTGAATACGACGGCACTCGTGGGGAAGCCGCTTGCACCGCTTGGGGACGGGCAACATCTGCGATTCAGCTCCGATGGACGGCGCTTCACGACGGAATCTCAGGATGGCCACGCGCGCATATTCGACGTGCGCACCGCGCAAGCGTTTACCGAGCCGATGGACCACGGAGCGGTACACATCGGCACGGGTTCTTTCAGCCCCGATGGCCTCTTCCTGCGGACGGAAACGAGTGCGAACGATTTTCGCATCTGGTCCGTACCGCCCGCGCCGCCCGACGGCACTCCGCCGCCGGAATGGCTCCTGGATCTCGCCACTGTCTGCGCCGGTAAGGTGGTGAACGACCAGGGCCAGCTCGCCGACGTCACCGACACCGCCGCAAGGATCGAGCGCCTGCGCGCACAGCTCGACGCCCTGCCCGCCGAGGCGCCGCTCGCCGATTGGGGCCGCTGGATTCTGAACGATCGCGCGGATCGATCGATCGCGCCGGGCTTCACGATCACGCCAGCCGAAGCCGACGAACTGACGGCACGATGCGCGGCGGCCGTTGTAGCGCCATAAGTAGCGAGTCCTCGTTTCCGGCGCCCGCGGCACGCGGTAGATTGTTTCCAACGACGCATTGATCCGTCGCGCGATGCCGGGCGCATCCGCCGCTAGGTGGCACGCGAGGTCATAAACGCGCTCTGCGTAGACCTTTTGCCGCCTTTTTGCGCCTCGGTGGCAAACGCCACCCGGAGCCGCTGCACCTCAATAAAAACGCAGCTTTCAAAAAATGGCGGCTTTCGTCGCGGCATCTCGTTTGTGGGGTGAACCAGTCCTACCAGCGTTCCAAGCGATCAGCTCTTTTGACCCATGTCCACACCGGCAATAGAAAAACATTTCGCCTACCTAAGAAAAGCTGGCCTCGATCTCGGCTCAATGTCGGGTGAAGAACTTGACGCCAAGCACGGAGGCCGTTGTCAGCGTTACGAAGGTGGCTCTATTTATTGGCATCCCACTACGGGAGCCCACGCCCTCCGCAAACGGATTTTAGAACGATATCTGCAAACGGGCGGACCCGATGTAAATCCAGCTACAGGCGAGAGGGAACTGGGGTTTCCGACTTCAGACCACATTCGGACAGAAGACGGCTGTTTTGTCCGTGCTACTTTTGAATGGGGATTGATCTCCGAAGTAAGCGGCACGCCCTTGGTGAGAATTTTCGGCCGGCTATACAAGGCATGGCGGGATGCAGGGGGGCCGCTCGGTAAACTCGGGCACCCACTTTCGGATGTCGTGCCAGTCGAAGATGGGCGGGCCGCTTGGTTTGAACGTGGCGTCCTGTGGCACCCGAATGGTAGCGGGGATGTTCTCACCGGAATAATCGATCCGCCTACTCTAGGTCATCCACTGCTGATCGACTTCGCGAGCCCCGGCTCGCTGCATTGGATTAGCTTTTCCGGCGCGGTGGCTGCCCTCGATGCCCGCCCGAACCTGGCGGCGACCCTTTTTAAGCGTCGCCTCTCACTCGCGCCGGTGGTCGGCGGGGAACCATTGCCGCTAAGTCCTTCGGAGCTTTCGAGCAGCGGAGACACGCGTGCCTTGAGCCTTACGATAGATGGATATGGTCCTAGGCGCCATCGCTTCGCCATCGATCCGGGCGAAATCAGCGTGGTTGGTGACTTCAAGCCCAAGCTCACGCTACGAACGCTCTACAGCCTTGCCTTCATGGAATCGGGCATGGGACCACGCGTCATATCGCCGCACTGTCTCTACACCCGTGCCGAATGGCAAACATTCGGCATGGCTCATATCACTGACATTCATGTGAGCCGCAGGATTGAGAAATACCGCACCCTGCTCCGCACTCGTGGTATTTCAGCAGAAAATGTCGCGCGGCTCAACCACTGGAACGATGACTTTCGCGCCTTCATCAGATATGCCAACCAACTTCACGGTGAAGGCAGGTTGGACGTGATCATCGCGACCGGCGACTTGGTGGATTATGCGCGCGAGCTGGGGGATCATCCCGATGGTCCCGGCAATTTTGGTTTCTTCGAATCGCTCGTACGAGGAGAAGCACCGGGACCCGACTCTGAGAGCCCACCGTCAGAGCCGCTCCGGGTCCCTATTTTTACTTCGCTTGGCAACCACGACTACCGCGAGTCGCCTTACGCCCTGGCATTTAAGATCGTTCCTACATCCGGCGATCTTCTGGGAGATATTCCAGGCGTTGGCGACGTTCTCAAAGATGTTGTCGACGCCGTCGAAGACACCCTCGTAATTCCAGATATCGTCGGCATCGCCACTGATTATTACGGCGGTCGTATCGACCAATTTAAGAGCTTAAATCTGCTGCCGAACGAAGCCGCCGCGATCATGGGGCTCAAGGATGGCGATTCCTATGGCATTCCGGAACTGCGGCCTGACGCCGCAGCACCGGGGGTCCGGGTTGACAAGCGTATGCGTGATGGCACCCATTACTATTTTCGGCGCATCAATCCGTCGAGCTCCTACGTCATCTCTCTCGGCGGGCACCGGGTGGTTATGCTCGATACGCGATGGGATGCCGAGATGCCGGACACTACCACTGAGTTGATCGCCGCAGCCAAGGGGGTCGGGTCCGAAAGTGAGGTTAATTTCGTCACCGGCACACCCGACTCGATCGGTGTTCAGAAAGGAGAACTCAATTTACTCCGGGAAGTCATCACGGCAGCGGGGGCAAATATCGTTGTCGTTGGCATGCACGCACCGCCTCTAAATCCCTCCAATACCGACGTAGCGAATTTTCTGCGGGAGACGGTCCACCCGTCGACGGCCGTGGACCAACTCATGGGATGGCTGCTACGCAATGGTGCGCACTCGCCCGTCACCGGTCGTTCAGCAAAAGACGACCCCAACCCGAAGAATTTTCCCAAATGGACGGCAACGGGTACGACTCACTTCCACGAAGGGCCGCTGGAGGATAATCTCGACTATGGTATTGCTGTGGGACGCCAGGAGGAATTCGCGAAGATTCTGTGCGGTGGCGACGGCGGACGCCCGGTGACGTTGGTTTGTTCCGGTCATGGTCACAACCGAATCGAGTATCGATTAAAATGGGATTCGGAAAAAAGGAGGTTGCTCGCGTTCACCGACCACTATCTGAGCAATCCCTTATCTTACTATCCGTGCAGGATAGTGGAGGGCTCCTGGAAAGATACCGACAATCACAAGCGATACCTCATCCGAATTGAACCGGGCGCACCTGCAGAAGGGAGAGTTGAAAATCGCACTGATTACGACGGCACAATTTGGAATGGTGCAAAGGAGTTGGTTGTCGCGCCCTTTGCCACCCCACTCGACCAAGCGACCGACGCTGCGGCCTGGTGGCAACAATACGCTCCGATAGTAACGCAGAGCGCCGCCTTGGGACCGTGTGTTAACACGAGGGCTTCGAAAACCGTGAACGAACATGCGCCGGGACCTAATTTTCAGGGTTTTCGCCTCCTGCACATCGACAGGAACTGCATCCAAAAGGCCGACTATATCTTGTTCGAACAGATTCTCAGTAGCACCCGTGCAATTACTGAATCGAAGACACCGCCTGCGCCAAAACCATCAATCAGGGACCATCGAAAGCCTCGCTTAAAGCTTTGGCAAAAGGTTCGCCGAAAGCCCAGTCGTTAGCAGAATATCCCAAACTCGCGCCCCGGGCAGCGCCGGCCGCGTGCGGAGACGATTGCACCTGCCGCCAATCCGACCACGGTTTCGCAATTCGTAGTGATAGACGTGAAGGCGCAGGCGTCGCAGCCAGAAGGCATCATCACGAAGCGCGGCCGTTCAAGCTACCAGAGCGGCGAACGTTCAGGCGCCTGGTAAAGATGTCGCCCGAACAGGAGTCCGTCACGGCGATTATAGGTCAGAATCGCCACTCGAATAAATTGTCGTCGACTACTTCGAAGACGGGCGGTTGATGTGCGCCAGCAAAGTCCGACAAGGCCTGGATCCTGCAATCGACCTGAGCTATTCAAGCTGCTGCACCCGCTTGTCACCGAACAGACGGCACGTCGTGCCCGTGAACCTGCCCAAAAAACGCCGCATGCAAAAAATTGGCGGCTTTCGTCACGGCATTTCGTTTGTGGGGTGACCGCCCAGAGACAGCTCGAGCCCCAATCCAACCGAGAGAATGAACACAATGAAAGCCACCGAGCGGCGCACTTCCCATCGGCGCCGACCCACGCTGGGCTCTTCCGGGCCAGGCGCTCGCGTCATCGCGCTGCCTGCACCTCCGTTTTCCGCAGAAACCGGCGGGGCATCCAAAGCGTACGACATGCCAGTTCGGGAGAGGCTTCGTGCTCTTCGATGTGCTCGGCGTGATACTGACCCTGGTCCTCTGGGAGACCGACGCGGCGCTCGGCTACGTCATCTGGTTCGTCGTCGGTGTATTCTGCGCGGCGTTCATCTACCCGATCATGGGCGACGCCGATCCCGATTCCCCCGCAGGACGTCGCAATGGACTGCTGGTTGTCGTCATCACCACGGTGACAGCGCTGGTGCTCGGGATGCTATCGTCCCTCGCCTGGTCGGCGAGCGGTAACGCTGAAGCGTTCGCCCCCAACCATCGAGGCATGACGATCACCTACCTGGTCACGGTGGTCCTCGCCGTGGCCTGGGCGAGGTTCGTGCTCTTTCGCGAACCAGCGCGCGCCGAGACTCACTCGGTTTCCCAACGGTCATGATCGACGACGAATTGATGCAATACGCCGGCATCGCAGCCTTTGGTCTCGCGGGCGCAGCGCTGCTTTACGGCATCGTCCGCTTCACGCGGAAGCAGCATGCCATCTTTCCCGAGACGGCGAAGAAATACGGACTTACCTTCACGCGCGAGCCCCACGGCAGCCTACTGGGCAATATTGCCGAAACGTTGCGATTGCGGGGCGTCGCGAACGGCACGCCGGTCGAGGTGATTTCCACCTACAAGACCCGCGGGAATATGAATATGAAGAGCACGTTGGTCGCTTCGCGCGCACCCGCGATTTTGCCTGCCTGCACCATCAACATCAACCAGCGGCCGTCTGCTGCGACGGTGCACCTCGTGCCGACGGGAGACGTGCAGTTCGATACCAGGCGCTGGGTGACGAGCGATGCTCCGGTCGTCGTACGCGAGGTACTCACGCCGGTCGTTAGAACGCAATTACTGCGTTGCCCGCAGCCGGAGCTGCGGCTCGTTTTCAACGACGGGCACGTGATCCTCTCGTTTCCGAATTCGCCAGGGGACCAGGCCGAATTGCATGCTGCCATCGACGTCGTGCTGGCGGTCGCAGGGAGTAAAACGCCATGAGCAAACCATCCTACCTCGAACAGCTCGGACGTCATCACGGTTTCACGCTCGCTGAGCTCGAGGCCAATCGCCAAGGCGCGCTGCATCCTGTGCAGCTTGGCAGGGGACTTCGAAAGGGACTCGTAACGGTGGCCGTCTTAACCGTGCTCGGCGTCGTGGCGCTCGGCGCAGGGGTGGTCGGAGCCTATGTATTCTACGACAGCCTCGGCCCCGACCCCTCGCGCGTTGATCTCAATGCCGTGTACGCCATTGTCGGAGCGGGCGCAGTGCTCGCGCTCGTCTTCTTCATCTGCGCCAGAATCAGCCTCGTGCGGCGCCGCGCACGCAAGGCCGCCTTTGTGAGCGGACGGCTCGACGTTCTCGAAAGACCGATGCACAAGACCTTCATCAGCGGCACGGCAAGCCAGTGGATCTTCCGCGTGGCCGGTCGCTCATTCCATGTGTCGAGACCCCTGTGGGAACTGCTCACCCAGGGCGCCCACTACCGGCTCTACAGCGTGGCTGACCAGCTTCTGAGCTTCGAACCCGCGGTGGCGCCGGGTGGCAGCGACACACCTGTTTCGCTGCCGACCAAGAGCGTCGACGATCCGGTCGAACGTGCCGAGTACGAGCGCGAGCTGGAGCACCAGGCACGGACGCACCGCATCAAGCCTTCTCGGTTCGTCGAGTAGGGAGCATGGGATCCAACAGGGTATCCGCCAACACACCCTACGGTATCTCGGCAACGTCGGGTGGATCGACTTCGCCCCTTCGGCCTCCGCTCGTGTAGCCGCAAGCGACACGCACCTGCAAGGTCTCGCGCACGCTGCCAACCTTGGCTGGATCGATCTCGGCGACGGTACGTCCGCCGCTGGCGCGGCGTACGCGAACAACTCCGCCGCCGATTTCGGCGTGAACCACGACGGCTCCGGCCGACTTTCCGGCGCCCGCGGCCCGCGGCAGCTCGTTTCCAACGACGCATTGATCCGTCGCGCGATGCCGGGCGCATCCGCCAGGTGGCACGCGATGTCAGAATCGCACTCTGGGTAGACTTCTCGCCGCCCTTTTTTGCGCCTCGGTGGCAAACGCCATCCGGAGCCGCCGCACGCAAAAACGCCGCTTTCAAAAATGGCAGGTTTCGTCGCGGCATTTCGTTTATGAGGTGACCCAGCTTCGGCTGGCACGCTTTCGCGCAATCCGCGCGAACAGCAATACAACGAAACGTACCAAGTCCAACCAACATAGGATGACAATATGAACCACCTCGATCGCTTGAATATCAGCCCCCGCTTCCGGACCGGCCTCGCCAGCCTCGCCTTGCTGGGAGCCGCATTGTTGGGAAACGCGCAACCCTTGCACGCCGCCGGGGGCAATCTGTCGTGCGGTGGGCGGCCGACTCCGTTCTTCTGGCGCCTCGCCTGCAAGCCGAACGCCCAAACGGCCGAAATCCATGCCCTGCTGGTCGCCGTGCATGAGGTCACATCCTACAATGGGGACGAGCAGACCGCCATCGATCATCTCGAGGCGTGGGAACAGCTTTGGGCTGAAGACGCCACGTTGGTGGTCAATGGCGGCGAGCCCAAGGTGGGACGGGACGCGATCATCGACTTCTTCGCGGGCGGTGCCCTCTTCACCAGCAACTTGATTGGGCTGACGCCGAGTTTCCGCACGCAAGTGGCGATTCACGGCAACACCGCACAGGTGTATCTCGAGTGCATATTCGTGAACGAATCCAAACAGATCGTCGCTGAGCGCGCGCTCTCGGGGACAGTCCGGAAGGTGGGCGGGAAATGGTTGTTCTGGAAGATGGCCAACGATCAAGCCCAGTCATTGTTCTAACGGAAGCGAACGCCCCCCCAACTCGCGGCGTCGGATGGTACATCCCGCGTCGCGAGTCCTGCCGGCGTCAACAACCGTCATCGGTCGGGCACCCGCACAACCGTCCGCTTCACTCCCATCGTGCTCATCTCTAGAATCCTCATCCCGCCACCAAACGGCACGAAGTACTTCTCAACTGAAGAAGTGCTCGAGCTGAGCAAGGTCCGCTCGTGGCTGACCGGCGAATCGCCGTGTACGCTGCGGCTGCTTCCGCTCCTCCGCTGTCAGCGGGTAATATTCGCGAAACACCTGCTTGAACGGCTGAACGTATTCACGCGCGAAACAATCGCGCTGCCAGTCCGTCCAATGTTTCGATTTCCAGAGATCGTGCGGGTGCGCGATACGCAGGGTTTCCTTGGCGAGCACCGGTTCCGACTTTCCGCGCCAGTCCGTCAGCAAGCGACCACCTTCTTCGGGATAACCGAAGACGCCATCGTCCACCCAAACGAGCGGGAGGAGCATCGGCATGGCGATCGGATGGCTCATGAGCAGCTTCAGCTCGGCGCCGGACAGCGCGTCGCTACGACACTTCATTTCCTCGAGCGAGCGGCGCATGCCGCCGCGCTGTCGGCTTAATGCCGTCTTGCGATCGATCAGTTCCTTGACCTTCGGGTGCCTGCGCACAGCGGGCGGAATGGCCTTGAGCACCTTGCCCTTCTTGGACGCCTCGAGACTTATCTCGCCCAGCGAATCAACCGAGAGTGTGACGGTGATTACAGTGATATCCCACTGCGCCCAGATCTCGACTGCACTCATTCCATGTACCCATCGTTTGAGCACTGAGTAGATCCGACAAATCTTCAGGAGGCTGTGGTTGAGGCGCGCATCATCAACGACATGAAGTCGCATTTGAGCGAAACGGAGTTCTGGCGCGTGGTTGAACACCTGTTTGTTGTCGGAATCGAGAAGAAGAAGATCGTTCCTCCGTTCGGAAAGCGGCTGCCGCGCGTCTGGAGTCCAGCTAAGCACTACCGCAAATCCCAACCGGTGCCCGTGCCCAGAGTCATGTCGGCGTCGAGCTGGGTAATCATGGCGGTGCCGGCTTGCATGTTTCGCGCGCTGTTGCAGCTTCACGTCCTGCCCTGCTTAGCGGGGCAATTAGGGGTAACACAGAAAGCAAAGGCCCGGACGCTTAGGGGTAGGCGTCCGGGCCGCCTCTTTCAAAGCACTTCAATCAGCTCGTCGCGCATGCCTCACTCTTTCGTCCGCGTTGGCGGAATTTCCGTCATTTCGAACTACCGAGTGATCTTCTGTGCCGCCTTGCGCTCCGGATGTTCGAAGGCTTCGGCAAATCGTTCGAGATCCCGGTGGGTCATGCCTAGGTTACGCCCGGCCTTGCGCCAGGTCGCGACAGCGCGCTCGACGCCGCGGACGATTTCTTTCGCTCGACGTGCGGTGATCCGAAAGTAGGCGATGACGGACATCAGGGCCTCGATGGTCGCCTCCGGCCCGGTGTCAGGAGAGATCCACGTCTTCAGTTCGCGCACGCGGTCTGGAAAGGGATTGATATCGAACGCGGGAGCCAGGCGCCAGAGACCGCGCTCGACGTGAAGGAATCCGTGGTTGTGGAGGTGATCGTCCACGTTGGTGACAAGAATCGAGTACGCGATGCGCCGCCAGAGTTCCTCGATGTCGGTTTGAGCGGCGGCCCCGTGGACGCGTAGTGTGTCCACGATCTCGACGTAGGAATGCTCCTGCGCGCCGGTCGACTCGACGCCCAGCAGGGTGGCGGCCGAAACATACATGATCCGCCTCCCGTCAGGCGTTCGGTCAAAACGGCGGACGAGGGCTACGGGTACCCCATCGCTGTCCACCAGTCGCACGTCTGCGGCGCTGATGCCCGCCTTCTGCGCGAGCTGCATCGCCAGGACTTCCCCTTTGGTGACGGCGCGCTCATCCTGAACGCTCGGAAACTTGCCGATCGCCAGCATGTCGTCGTCATCCACGACGGTGCATTTGGGACGAAGTCCGCCGAGGGAGGTGCCCCGTCCTCTCAGATAGGCGAGGTCCGCCGCTGTTTCCGTTTCGGTTTCGACGGCATGGGAAGCATTCGCGAGTTGCCGCAGTTCCAGCAGCGGAGGCGCCGTTCGTCGACCAGCCTCGGCGGCGCGTTGAAACACGCCGTCCTCGTCGCGGAAGCGAAGCGCTCCCACCCGGCTGCCGTCGTCCACGGCGAGCAGGAAATCCACCGCGTTGAGTTGGGCTGGCCCGACCTCCTTGCCGGCCCGGCGTGCGCTCTGGCGTCGCTTGGCATGATCCCGGAGAATCAGGCGCCGGCCCCAGCCGTCCGGTTCAGTATCCGCAATCGCAGCCGGGAATACCGAGCCTTCGGCCGCTCTGCGGCGAAACTGAGCGCCGGCCACCAACGGCAGACCCGGCTCGAGCGCGAAACGATCCGGCGCGGCCAGCCAGGTGTCGTCGTAAGTGAAAGCCGCGTGCTCCCGCGCGCCGCTCTGATCATAGTGCAGCGTGCCGACGATTCGGGCGTCGTTCCCGAGAAAAACCTGAAGGGTGCGCTTCACCGAGCGGTGGGAGATTTCTTCACGCGCACTCGCTTGGGCAGATGCTCCTCGTCGAGTTGCAGGCCGACTTCATCGCGACGGACATCCACGAGGTCGCCGAGAGCCGCTCCAAATCCCAGGACGAAAAGTGCCATCGCGTACGCGCCCATCGCCACGGTGGGATCGCCGCGTTCGAGCCGGGAGTAGGTGTTCGCACCGACACCCATGCGCTCCGCCATCATCGCGATTGTGAGCCGGCGCTTGCGCCGCGCGCGTGCCAGGTCACCGCCGAACTTCGACAGCGAACGGCGAACCGGGAGTGGAAGCAGGTCGTGCAGGCCCGAGCGCATAGTTAGCTATAAATGGTGGTTAAAACTGCTAAAAACACTATACATGGAGTGTTAATCATCGAAAGTCGAGCCTGTGATCTCGACCCTCCGGGAACACGGGCGGCAGGCGTTGAAGGAGAATCAGTTAATAAAGGGGCGTTTTGCCGCAGGGGCTGAGCCGCGACGCCCATCAAACCGAGATCGCGTCCCGGACGCGGCCACGGCAGCCAGTTCATATCGACGCAGAAATTGTGCAGCCGGCGCAGGTAGATGTTCGTGGAAATGCACCCGGCCTGCATCACTTTCAACAGGAGCTCGGCCGACGTTTCCGTGATGACCTTCGGCAGCAGGGGCGCATACGCCGGGTCTTTGGCCGCCCGCCGCCACCGCTCCTTGTTCGCGGCCTGCTTGGAATTCGTGAGTGTTTCCATCGCGTCCCGCCAGGTGCGCTTGGTGATGCCGCTGTCCGTGCCGGCGAGATAGGCCTTGGCGATCTGCAGATTGAGGGCCGGTTGGCGCTCCGCCTGATTCTTCGTGGCGACAATCTCGCGCGCGGCGTCGCGATTTACGGTCTGAAGGCTGAACCGCTCGCCGGTCTTCGCATCGACGCAGTAGAACCTGCCTCCGCGGCTGCCGCGGCAGATGAGTCGGTATCGTGGTTTCATGGTCGTGGCTCGCACCGCGACGATAGCTGAAACCGCTTCCGGACCGTTAACGGGCACTCGGCGGGTGGCCGCCGGTTCCACCAGAGTTCTGGCGGAGTGGTGATTCTGGTGTCCGTTTTGGTGTCCTTTTCGGACCCGGAGACTCCAAAATCCGTGCTGCTTCAGCAGTTAAGATTGGAGGCGCGGGCCGGAATCGAACCGGCGTATAGGGCTTTTGCAGAGCCCGGCCTTACCACTTGGCTACCGCGCCATCCGACCGGAAACACGCAGGCGCCCGGTCGTAAACAGGGGCGCCAACATCACACATGCAAGTTCCCTTTCAAGCGGAATTTCGCAACTTTCGCGGTGGACTCAATGCGCTGACCCAGTGATGAACGGGCCATGCCCGCCACCGTTTTCACCATCGCCAATCAGAAAGGCGGCGTCGGAAAGACAACCACGGCGATCAACCTCGCCGCCGCTCTCGCCGAACGCAAGGTCCCCACCCTCCTGGTCGACCTCGATCCGCAAGGGAATGCCACCAGCGGCCTCGGGGTGGAACGCATCGAAGGCCACAGCATCTATGGTCCGCTCATGGGCGATGGCGCCGCCGCAGACATGATCGTGGACACCCACGTGACCGGCCTCTCCATCCTGCCCGCGGAGGTCGACCTCGCGGCCGCGGAGATCGAACTCGCGCAAAAGCCGGACTACCTGCTGCAACTCCGCATCGCCCTGCAACCGGTCGTCGACGCGGACCGGTTTCGCGTGATCATCATCGATTGTCCACCGGCGCTGGGGCTGCTCTCGATGAACAGCCTGGCCGCGGCCGACTTTCTCTTGATTGCGCTGCAATGCGAATACCTGGCCCTCGAGGGACTCGGCCAAATCCTCAAGGTCGTCGAACGCCTGCACGACGCGGGCGTGAATTCGCGGCTGCTGGTCGGGGGCGTCATCATGACGATGTACGACATGCGCACGAATCTCTCCCGCCAGGTGGTCGACGAAGTGAAGACGCACTTGCCGACGAAAATCTTCTCCACCGTCATCCCGCGCACGATCCGGCTGAGCGAGGCGCCGAGCTTCGGCAAGACGATCTTCGAGTACGACGTGACGAGTCCCGGATCGTCCGCCTATCGCGCCCTGGCGCGGGAAGTTGCCAGCCGCTTCGGGCTCTGAACGGAACGGCGCTGGGTCAACGCGTCTTTTCAGGGCGGCAACGGCGTCCCGCCGCTGGTTGTTCAGAGGGAACAGAGCCGGGAGGGCTCTGCCGCTTTGGCCTTACTTCAGCGCCATTCGAGTTCTGACTCCGCCTACCGGAGTTGCTCCCGGTTCAAGCGGCGGACCGCGGTGATTTCCGCCTTGAAGAGTTCGCCAAGCAACGCCCGGGTGCGGGGCGGAATTTTCTCCACCAGGGCCTCGATGGCTGGAGGCGGCGAAGCACCTGAGCGATCCTCGGGTCCGGCAACCGGAGCGGAATGTTCGCGATGCAACGGAACGGGGGTGGCGTTTTCGAAGCTCTCGTCGGCGGAAATGTTTTCGCCGGCCGGATCCTCGCGTTCCTCCGGGTCGGCTGTTACGAGGTCCGGCGTCGCTCGCGCAAGCTCCACGGTGGCCGGCGCCGGATTCTCAGGACCTACTTTTTTTTTTCGCGGCCGGTGTCCGCAGCGGCCGGTTCCAGGTTTCCGGCCAGCCCCGCAAGCTCCCGAATCAGGTGGTCGATGGCGCGGGCGCGGCTGTTCTCGACCGCCTTGAGGAGGGCCACCTCGAAGTTCGACTTCTCGTTCAGGCCAAACTTCAGCGCCGATTCACTCTCGCGCAGGGTGTCCAGCAGGCGGGTCAGCGCCTCGGTCGCCATCGGCACACCCAGCCCGTCGCTGACGCCCCCGGAACGAATTGAACCGAGCAACACATCGCGCACCCGCGTCTGCAGGTCCGTCAGCAACCGGACGAGATCCCGCCCATTGGCGTCAAACTCGTCCACCAGGGCGGTGATTCGGGAAAAGTCCCCCCGCGCCACCGCTTCGGCGAGTGCCCCGACCTGTTCTGCCGAGGCCAGTCCGTAGACCTCGAGCACGTCGGCCTCGGTGATGGTCTCGCCGCAAAACGCGATCATCTGATCGAGGATCGACTGACCGTCGCGCATGCCGCCATCCGCCAGTCGCGCAATCGCGGCCAACGCCGCGGGTTCGATCTTGATGCCCTCGGCCTGCGCGATGTGCGCGAGGTGGCCACTGATCAGCTCGGGGGCGATCGGCTTGAGGTCGAAACGCTGGCAACGCGAGACGATCGTCGGAAGCACCTTGTGCGCTTCGGTCGTCGCGAACACGAACTTCACGTGCGGCGGCGGCTCCTCGAGTGTCTTGAGCAGCGCGTTGAACGCGGCCGCCGACAACATGTGCACCTCGTCGATGATGTAGACCTTGAACTTGCCCTGGGCGGCGGCATAGCGAACGTCGTCGCGCAGGTCGCGAATCTGGTCGACCGAGTTGTTGGAGGCGCCGTCGATTTCGATCACATCCATCGACGTGCCGGAGGCGATTGACTGGCAGGCCGCGCACTTGCCGCAGGGAGTCGGCGTCGGCCCATTTTCGCAGTTCAGGGCCTTGGCGAAAATCCGGGCGGTACTGGTTTTGCCGGTGCCGCGGGGGCCCACGAAAAGGTAGGCGTGCGCGATGCGGTTGCGGGCGATGGCATTCTTCAGGGTGCGCACGACATGCTCCTGCCCGACGATTTCGTCGAACGTCTGGGAGCGCCATTTGCGCGCGGTCACCTGATAGCCGGAAGACACGGAATGTGAGTGCAAGCCGGACGGACTGAAAGTGAAGGTGAAAGTGAGTGCGGGACGAAGTTCGCGTGACGTCAGGCGCGAGGACCGGGTGCGCAGGAGCGCGATGGAATGACGCAGCGGCATCGGCGGAGCACGAACGTATACCCGCTCCCTCTCGCCATCACTCTCTCCCCTGGTCGCACTTTTCACGCCCGCCCGGCCGGGCGTGGCGCGAAAAGTGCGACCAGGTTACCTACGGCACATGTGAATCGTAGTTGCCGTTGCTACCTTCCGGTCCTGGCGGAGTTCACCCGTTCGACATTGCATAGGACCTGGCCGCGCCAAAGACGGTAGGTCGGTGCCCGGGACCTTCAACTGCAATCTCGTCGTCGAGCGGGTGAATTCCCAAGCCGTCCACGGGAAAGGCGCATGCCCCCAGCTCACATCCGGGCCAACCACACGCAGAAATGCCTGCGCTCCTTTTCGATCCCGATCCGAGGGCGCCACTTATGCTGCGAGCCCTCCGCGGCTCGTCGCTGTCACTGCGGCAATTCGAGACCGTCCGGATCGCGGGCCGGGATGGGATTCACCGTGCCGTCGGGACAACGACGTTGCTGCTCCAGATCCCAGTGCGCCTCGTCGCGGGCCTGGATCTCGCGAAACTTCGCCAACTGGTGCGGCGTGAGTTCGCGTTCGAGCTGGGCATTGATTTCACGCCAGACCTCCGCGACGTCGGCGAGCGCATTGCGCCGGGCCACGCGCACGCGTTCGGCAAATTCGCACATCACGGGCCGCATGCATTCGACCTGCTCCGCCGTCAGCTTCAAGCTCGCCTCCAGTCGCCGCAGCTGGTGATCGGCGAACTCCTGCTCCGAGACGTGGCGCGCCTGGTGACGCTCCCACGCCACGCCGGAAACGCCACCCGTGACGGCTCCGGCGATGAAGATGCCGGTCAATGCCAGTAATGCCTTGAGTGCGCCGGCATTCATCACGGGAGAAGCGAGCCTCCAGCCAGGGGATCCGCCAGCGCGACCAGTTCAGCGCTGCCGCTCGTGTGCATGAACGATGCACCCACGACCACCGTCACGACCGCGACGACCGTCGCCACGCCGAAGCCGGGCAAGGCCCACGTCAACCACGCGGGTTGCCCGAGCTGCCGTCGGATTGCTTCGACGCCCAAGGCCGCCACCCGCGTCACCCATGCCGGCTCGGCGCCCGGCGCGGGTTCGCGATCCGCGGCCGAACGAACGGCGGCGGTTAAGCGGTTCCAACTGAGTGCGAAGCTATTCATGACGGCTTTCCTTTTCCTGGAGACGATTGAAGGTTTGTTGAAGTTTCCGACGGGCTCTAAATGCCCGGACTTTAATCATCGTTTGGGTCCAGCCCGTGATCGCGGAGATTTCTGCCAGCGATTTCTGTTCGAGGTCGAGCATGGTAATGACGGTGCGATCCTTGGGGCCAAGCGTTTCCAGCAGTTTCCTGACCAACTCCCGCGAGGCCATGCCATCCGCCGGATTGGGGCCGGATTCGTCCCGGGTGACGGCATCCAGCACCTCCGCCTCGGTTTCCGACAAGTCCGCCCAGCGATACTCCGGACGGCGCTTTTGCGCCCGGAGGTGATCGATGCAAGTGGTAACAGCGATTCGCGACACCCAGTTGGGGAACGGCACCTTGCCCTCATACTGGCCCATCCGCCGGAACATCTTGATGAAGATCTCCTGCGCCAGGTCCTCCTCCGGCGTGCGTCGCGGGAGGTGTGCGCGGACGATGCGGATGACGAGGGGGTGCAGGTGCTGAACCAGCGCCCGGCAAGCGGCCTCGTCCGCGCGCTTCACGCGCTCAAGGCAGGCCGGCAGGTCAAAGGATTCGTCCAACATCAGGGTAACTCGGGGAAACCGCCATCAGGAAGAAATTGGGCAGGGTCGGGCGACAAAATACCGCACCCTTCCCACGCGAACATTCGCGCGGGCGATCGTCACTTGACTCGCGCCGCCGCCGGTTCAACCCTGCCTGACTCATGCGCCCGCCGTTGCAGTCCGCCTTTATCAAGTCGACCCACGACCGACTTCCGCGGTAGCGGAAGCACTTGCGGCCCTGCACTTTTTCCGGACGGCGTCGGCGTAGACCGACCCTCCGATGTGATCGCGAGCGTCGCCACCGGCCCGTTCGCCGCTTTTCGGACTCGTTCCCAGCTGGTCAATTCCACACTTTCGAATCTCCCGGCATTTTGCCGACCGTTCCATGCAAGCTCCGCCCGTCACCAAATACCGGCCGTTTCCCCAGGTTCCGTTGCCGGACCGTCAGTGGCCGTCCCGCACGATCACGCAAGCTCCGCGCTGGTGCAGCGTCGACCTCCGCGATGGCAACCAGGCCCTCGCGATCCCGATGAGCGTGGACGAAAAGGTCGAGATGTTCGACGCGCTCGTGCGCATCGGCTTCAAGGAAATCGAAGTCGGCTTTCCTTCCGCCTCGCAGATCGAATTCGATTTCATCCGCCGGCTGATCGACGAGCAGCGCATTCCCGACGACGTCACGATCCAGATTCTCACCCAGGCGCGCGAGGAGCTGATCACGCGCTCCTTCGAAGCGTTGCGCGGGGCGAAACGCGCGGTGTTCCACCTCTACAACTCGACCAACCCCACCCAGCGCCGGGTGGTCTTCGGCCTGGATCGTCCCGAGATCAAACGCATCGCCACCCGCGGCGCGGAATGGGTGAAGCAGCACCTGTCGATGGCGCCGGATACGCAGATCGTCTTCGAATATTCGCCCGAGAGCTTCTGCCTGACCGAACTCGATTTCTCCCTCGAAGTGTGTGAGGCCGTCGCCGACGTCTGGGGGCCGTCGCCGGAGCGCAAGATGATCTTCAACCTGCCCGCCACGGTGGAGGCGGCCACCCCCAACGTGCATGCGGACCAGATCGAATGGTTTTGCCGGCATTTCTCCCGCCGCGACGCGATCATCGTCTCCCTCCACACGCACAACGATCGCGGTTGCGCCGTCGCTGCCGCCGAGCTCGGACAGATGGCCGGCGCGGAGCGGGTCGAGGGCACGCTGTTTGGCAACGGCGAACGCACGGGCAACGTCGACATCGTCACATTGGCGCTGAATCTCTACTCGCAGGGCGTCCATCCCGGTCTCGATTTCTCGAACCTCAACACGGTCCGCGACATGTATGAGCGCACGACGCGCATGGAAGTGCCGCAGCGCCAGCCCTACGGCGGCGAACTCGTCTTCACCGCGTTTTCCGGCTCGCATCAGGATGCGATCAACAAGGGGCTGGCCGCGCAGGCCCACCAGCCCGCCGATGCGCCCTGGGACGTGCCCTACCTGCCGATCGATCCCAAGGACATCGGGCGCAACTATCGCGCGATCATCCGGATCAACGCCCAGTCCGGCAAGGGTGGCGTCGCCTGGGTGTTGGAGAAGGAATTCGGCCTGCAGTTGCCGAAGGCGATGCATCGCGAGATCGGTCGGCTGATCAACGACCTCGCCGACACCAAGGGACTGGAACTCGCCCCGGAGGAAATCTTCACCGCCTTCAAGGGGGAGTATTTCGACCGCGAGACGCCGCTCAAGTTGCTCGACTTTCGCACGGAGACCGGCGCGCAACATCGCGTGCAATGCCATGCGTCCGTGGAGGTCCACGGCAAGGTGCGCGACATCAGCGGCGGCGGCAACGGTCCGATCGACGCGTTCGTGCACGGCCTGCTCGCCGTCGGTGTGCGCCCATTCGAAGTCATCTCCTATTCCGAACATTCGCTCGGCAAGGGCGCGGACTCCCGCGCCGTCGCCTACATCCAGGTGAAAACGGACGCGGGGTTCACCGGATACGGCGCCGGCTTGGACACGAACATCGAGATCGCCTCGATCAACGCGATCCTCAGCGCCCTCAACCGCGCCGCCGCCCGCGGCGGGCTGTGAAGTTCGAACCGCAGATGATGTAGCCGGGGTCGGTGACCCCGGCCCGGCCTCACCGAGGCCGGCTACAGCGAAAGTCGCTTCACGATGTCTACCGACACACACCGCCACCTTCGAAGACTGGCCAAAGTTTTCGACAAAGATCCGATCTATTTCGTCACCACGTGCACGCGCAATCGCCAGGGAATGCTGGATCGACAGGACGTCGTGAAGATCTTGGTTGAAGAATGGAGATCGGCAGTCGATCGCCACGGGTGGCAGATCGGACGGTACGTCATCATGCCCGATCACGTTCACTTCTTCTGCGCCGGGAATCACGAGGCCCGGCCACTACGAATATTCGTGGGCAAGTGGAAGGAATGGACCAGCAAAAGATTGGGCCGCGAATTGGAAATACCCGCTCCGATCTGGCAACCGGAGTTCTTCGACCACGTCCTCCGCTCCTCCGAATCATACTCGGAAAAGTGGGACTATGTACGCAACAATCCGGTCCGAGCCGGGCTCGCTGCGAACGCCGACGCGTGGCCGTACCAAGGGCATGTTCACTTTCTATAGACGCCTATTGTAGCTGGGGTCGCCAATCCTGGACCGGCCTCACCGACGCCGGCTACAGTGGTCGACATGCTAAGGTTGCTACCCGCTTGCGCCACCGCATTGATCACACATGGTCTGCCGACATCTCATGATACTGCGCCCTGCTGCCCGGCTTACGTTACCGGTTCTTTCCCTCGCCCTCGCCCTCGCGCTCTCGCTCTCCGCCGCCTCCTGGCCGCCGCAGACCGACCTGCCGATGGACCCGGCCGTGACCACTGGCACGCTGCCGAATGGCCTCGTCTACGCCGTGCGCCCCAATACCGAGCCGCACGACCGGGTCAGCCTGCGCCTCCTGGTGCGGGCGGGCTCGCTCGACGAAACCGAGCAGGAACGCGGGCTCGCGCATTACCTCGAGCACATGGCGTTCAACGGCACCCGCGACTTCCCGGGGGACTCCGTGGTCGAGTACCTGCAACGCCAGGGCATGGGTTTCGGCGCGGACACGAATGCCAGCACGGGTTTCGACCGCACGCTCTACCTGCTCGAACTTGCTCACAACGATCCCGCGACCGTCGCCGAGGGCCTGAAGGTGTTCCGCAACTACGCCAGCGGCATGCTGCTCGACCCCCAGGAGATCAATGACGAGCGCGGCATCATTTTCGCGGAGAAACGTGCGCGCGACGGCGTGGAGTTGCGCACCTGGATGGCCGAGAATGCGTTCATCCTGCCCGACACGTTGCCGCCGCAACGCGTGCCGATCGGGGTCGACGAAACCCTCAACGCCGCCGACCACGAGCGACTTGGCGGTTTCTATCATCGCTGGTACCGGCCGGAAAACATGGCCGTCGTGATCGTCGGCGATATCGATCCCGCGGCCACGGTCGCGCAAATCAAGGAAGCGTTCGGCTCCGCTCGCCAACGACGGCCCCCGGCCGGCGCGCGCGGACCGCGGCCACATCACGCCCCTCCCGCAGCCGGTCGCGCTCGTGCACCGCGAGCCCGAGGCTTCGACCGTGACCGTCGCCTTTGACGTCGTTTCACCCTTCACGAAACAGCCCGACACTCGCGCCGATCGCCTGCGTGACCTGCCGCGCGATCTCGCGCTGGCGATCCTGAACCGCCGCCTCGAACGCCTGGCGAAAAAGGAGAACGCCCCTTTCACTCACGCGGGCGCCAACGCCGGCGACGACTACGACTTCGTCAATATCGCCTCGCTCGAACTGACCGGTGCGCCCGATCGCTGGCGCGAGTCCCTGGCCGTCGGCGAACAGGAGCTGCGTCGCGCGATGCAATTCGGTTTCGCACCGGCGGAACTGAAGGAGATCACCGCTTCCGTCATCAACAGCCTCGAAGAAGCCGTGCGCGCCGCGCCGACCCGCCGCTCGAACGGCCTGGCCATGGGTCTCGCGAGCGCGATCAACGACGAAAAGGTTTTCACAACTCCCGAGACGATGCTCGATCTGTTGCGTCCGGCGCTCGAAAAGGTCACCGTCGACGACTGCCTCAAGGCCTTCCGCGCAACCTGGTCCGCAGCCGCACCGCAACTCTTCGTCTCCGGTCATCTCGCCGAGACCGACACGAAGGACGACGTGCTCGCCGCGTTTCGCCAAAGCCTCGCCGTCGCGGTCACGCCGGGCGAGGACATCCAGACGACGCCGTTTGCCTACACCGATTTCGGATCTCCGGGCGAAGTCGTCTCGCGCCGAGCACATCGACGATCTCGACGTGACCCTCGTTCAATTCGCCAACGGCGTTCGGCTCAATCTCAAGCGCACCGATTTCCAGGCCAACACGATCACGTTCAGCGTGCGCGTGGGCGGCGGCACCCTCGAAATGCCCAAGGATCGTCCCGAAATCGCGCGCGTGGCGGGCGCCCTGCTGAACGAAGGCGGCGTGGGCAAGCACAACGAGGATGAACTGCAGCGTATCCTCGCCGGCCGCACGGTCCAGATCGGCTTCGGCGTCGGCGAGGACGCGTTTTCCTTTGGCGGCGGCACCTCCCCGAAGGACCTCGAGATCACCCTGCAACTGCTCTGCGCCTACCTCACCGATCCCGGCCTGCGCGAGGACGTGCTGCCGCGCATCCGCAAAAGCATCCAACAGGGCTACGAACGCATGCTGCACGTGCCTGGGGGCGTCGTCCAACTCGAGATCAGCCCGCTGCTCGGTTCCGGCGATCCGCGTTTCGGCATGCCCCCGGTCGAAAAACAACTCGCGGTCGAACCGGATGATGTGCGTGCGTGGCTCACGCCGGTGTTCGCCCGTGGCGCGCTCGAGATGGCGATCGTCGGTGACATCGACATCGACCAGACCATCGCGCTCGCCGCCCGCACGATCGGCGCGCTGCCGCAACGGGAGGCGAAGCCGTCCTTCGACGATGCGCGCGTAGTGAAGTTCCCGGATCCTCCGCCAAGCGAACAATTCACCTACGACTCGGAAATTCAAAAGGCGCTCGTGCTCGCCTTTTGGCCCACCACCGACGATCGCGAGATCCATCGCACACGCCGCCTCGGTTTGCTGGCCAGCGTATTCGCAGACCGGTTGCGCAAGGAGGTTCGGGAAAAACTCGGCGACGCCTACAGTCCGTTTGCGCAAAGCGCACCCAGCGACACGTATCCCGGCTTCGGCCAGCTCTATGCCGCCAGCGAAGTCGATCCCGCGCGCACCCAGCTCGTCGAGGAGGCCATCCTCAAGATCGCCGATGAACTGCGCACCGGCGGCATCACCGAGGACGAACTCCAGCGCGCGAAAGAACCGATCCTGACCTCGATCCGCGAATCCTGGCGGCAAAACAGCTACTGGCTGGGCAGCGTGCTCTCGCGCGCCCAGGAGAAGCCGGAATACCTCGACTACGCCCGCAGCCGCCAGGCGGACTACGAATCGATCTCGACCAAGGATCTCGACGCCCTCGCCGCCGAGTACCTCGCCCCCGCCCGCGCCGCAAAGTTTATCATCACGCCGGCGGAAAAAGCATCCCCGTAGCCGCCGAGTCGCCCCGCCACGAGACTCGTGATGGTGTCATCCGGCGGCCCATCGTCCGCTCTGTGGCAACCTCCCACTCATTCCGTCGACCGAAAACTGGTTTTGACCTCGGCGGACCGTCGGGCGACCATCCCACCATGCCGCCGAGCAACGTCAGGTTCGAACTACTCACCGCGGAGGATTATCGCGCGACGCCGGAGGGAAGCCGTTACCAGCTCGTCGAAGGAGAACTCATCATGGCTCCTGCCCCGAATCGTTTTCATCAGGAAATCATCACAAGCCTGGTCATCTTGCTGGCCAATCACGCCCGTGCGCGGTGCTTGGGCAAGGTCTACGCTGCCCCCTTTGACGTCTACCTCGGCGAGCACGACGTCGTTCAGCCCGATGTGGTTTTCGTCTCGAACGAGCGCCAGCATATCCTTACCGACGACGGCGCCCACGGCGCGCCGGACCTCGTAATCGAAGTGCTATCACCGTCCAGCGCGCAACTGGACAAGAAGCGAAAACGTGGCGTCTACGCGCGAGCGGGCGTGAAGGAACTCTGGCTGATCGATCCCATCCTCTTGCAGATTCACCTCTACGACTTCGCCCGCGAAGTTGCCAAGGCGGTGCACATTTTGGACGAAGACGAGTCGTTCGAGACCCCGTTGCTCCCGGGCTTGACGATCGCCGCGGCTGACGTGTTCAAACGGTAAGCGGCGAACAGTCCACAGCCGCCTCGATCCGCGAATCGTGGCGGCAAAACAGCTACTGGCTCGGCCACGTGCTCTCGCGCGCCCAGGAAAAGCCCGAATACCTCGACTACGCCCGCAGCCGCCAGGCCGACTGCGAATCCATCACCGCGCCGGATCTCGACGCCCTCGCCGCCGAATACCCCGCCCCCGCCCGCGCCGCGAAGTTTATCATCACGCCGAAAGCGAACTAGCAGCGACCGTGCGGCGTGAGTCGGAGCATCCTGCCCGCGACGGGCAAGGCATGCGGAGCGTTTTTAAGGAATTCCCCGATCTTGCGTCTCAACGGATGAAACTCGGCGGGAATTGCAGGTGCGCCAAATAGGCAGTGCCAATCCTTTGGTCGCCCCAATTCGATTCCCAGATCGGGGGTTGCTCGTTGATCTCCGCGCTGGCCAGTACTCCGTGATCGCCGGCGACAAAAACGACACCAGCGGCATCGGCATTGTCGAACTCTACGACGCCGATGGCGACTCGCCGTCGGCGAGGCTGGTCAACATTTCCAACCGCGGTTTCGCCGGCACGGGTGACAACGTCATGATCCCCGGATTCGTGATATCGAGAGAAGGGCCGAAGACGCTGCTCATCCGGGTTGTCGGTCCCACCCTTGCCGCCGCGCCCTACAACGTTCCCGGCACGATCGCCGATCCGAAGCTCGAAGTCTTTCCCGTGAGTTCCACCACACCGATCCTCACCCAGGACAACTGGGGCGACAATCCCGACGCTGCTCACACCGCCCAAGTTGCCCACGAGATCGGCGCCTTCGCCCTCGCCGAGCGGCAGCAAGGACGCGGCCTTCGTCGTCACCCTCCAGCCCGGCGTGTACACGGTCGTAGGTTCCGGAGCCGACGACGCGAGCACGGGTGTGGTGTTGGTCGAGGTCTACGTAGTCCCGTGAGAGACGGCGGAACCGTTCGGCGGCCTGCGACGAAAGCATCTCTACTCCGCTGATGCCACGCCGGGCATGATTGCGCGCAGCGGCGCGAACAGTGAGATCGCCTCCGCGATTTCTCGTGTGCGATGGGATCAGAAATCGTTCGCGCCGCCGTATGCCAAAGCAAGACGGGCGCTCCGACCCTGCCGTCCATGCATCGCCTCGCTCCCGGTCGCCTTCCGAACTTGCCGGGACGTGATTCGACTCCCAGAACAATCAAACTTGCCCCGTACCTCCTGCTCCCGGAGTCCCGCCGTTGGCCGCCTGCGTGCTCCGCGATACTCTCCTCTCCGACCTCCATCCATGACCTTCGCTCGCTTCTTCCGTCTGGTTTCCACGTGTCTGTTCCCTGCGCTTATCGCCTCGACCCTGCTCGGCGGTGCGATGGCACGCGTGGATCCCGAGTCCGTCGGCATGTCATCCGAACGTCTGCATCGGTTGGACACCTTCCTGGAAGGTTACGTGCAGAGCGGGAAACTGCCCGGGGCGGTGATCCTCGTGGCGCGCCGCGGCAAGATCGTCCACCTGGCCGCCTACGGCATGCGCGACAAGGAAGCCGGCGCACGTATGACGGAAGACGCCATTTTCCGCATCGCATCGCAGACCAAGGCGCTTGTGAGCACGGGCGTAATGATGCTACAGGAGGAAGGAAAGCTTCTGATCAGTGACGACCTCGACAAGTATCTGCCCGAGTTTGCCCAGACCACGGTGGCCGTGGCGAAGGAGGGCGGCGGCTATTCGGTCGTGCCCGCGAAACGCAAGATCAAGCTGGTCGACCTGCTCCGGCACACGTCCGGATATGGCTATGGCGGGGGCCCGGGCAAGGAGAAGTGGGAGCAGGCCGGCATCACGGGCTGGTATTTTGCCAGCCGCGATGAACCCATTCGCGAGACGGTCCGGCGGATCGCGTCGCTCCCCGCGGAAGTCCAGCCCGGCGAGGCGTTCGTCTACGGTTACAGCCTCGATATTCTGGGCGCGGTCATCGAGGTGGTCTCCGGTCAGGACCTCGACGTGTTTCTGCATGAGCGCATCCTTGATCCCCTCGGGATGGTCGACACTCATTTCTATCTGCCGCAAGACCAACGCGACCGTCTCGCTGTCGTGTACTCAAAGCGCGGTGACAAACCGCTGGTGCGCGCGCCCGACGGCGGCGGCATGGAGGCGCAGGGTCAATACGTGGACGGTCCCCGCAAGAGCTTTTCGGGCGGCGCAGGGCTGCTGTCCACGGCTCGCGACTACGCGATCTTCCTGCAAATGATGGCCGACGGCGGCGAATACGGGGACCACCGCATTCTGTCCCGCAAGACGGTGCAGCTGATGACCGTGAACCACCTGCCCGACGGCGTGACGTTTCCCTGGGCGGAGGGCGTGGGGTTCGGACTCGGCTTCAGCATCACGCTGGACGTCGGCAAGAGCGCGGTGCCGACCTCGGTGGGCGAGTATGGCTGGGGCGGAGCCTACCATTCCACCTACTGGGTCGATCCGAGCGAAGATCTGCTCCTGGTCTACTTCACGCAGGTGCTGCCGGCCGATGGGTTGGACGACCAGGAAAAGGTCCGGGCACTCGTCTACCAGGCCTTGATCGACTAGCCGGAATGCCCCCTGCCAAGGTGGGCCATCCCATGGGGGCACTCGAGCAGAGCGAAGATACTGCAATGGCGAACAACTGAGCCTCCGTGTCGGCAGGCGCAGATCGGGCCGGCTCTCGTCCGGCGAGTTTCGCTTTGTGACTGCTGGAACCCGGTCACGCGCTCAAGGCCCCGCGGTTTGTTTCGCCTCGACACGCTGGATCCGCTCAAGGTGAAGTTCCATGTCGACGACAGCGACAAGAAGGGAGGCGGAAGCTGGAGCCCGTCGGTGACAGGCGAAGACAACACGCCATAGTCGCCCGGGGAAACGGTATTGCGTGGGCGGGGATCTGCATCTCCGCGCGCGCATTTTTCTTGGACCGTCGTCCGTCACACAGTCCGAGGGAAGACCGGGCCACGTTGTCGTTACACTCCAACGCAGCTACCGGGTGCGCTATCGCTGTAGCCGCGTTTGAGCTCCGCGAAGCGTGGCCGAACGTGTGGGATTTGCAGGTTAAGGCGACCTTCCCCTCGGGCCGCAATCGAGACCGGCACAAAAAAAGCAAAACTTTCCATGGAGACGAGCCGGACTACTGAACGGCGGTTGCCCGGGCCGGTGATTGGCAGGCTCACGGGTGCGTCGATATCCTATGGTACAACCACAGGAGGACGTACGCCATGCATCACGAATTCCTGAAACATCATCACCCCGCTTCACGCGACTTTCACGCGAGCAGGTTCTTTGCCGTCGCCCTGTTGATCATGCTGGTGGTCGGCATGCTGGCGGCTTTGCTGTTTAGCCTCTTTGGCGCTGCGGACATCATCGCCGATCACCGCATCACCCTTTGGCTGGGCAGCCTGCTCATCGGCTTGATCACCTCGTCATACATTTTCGACCGCTACGAAACGCTGGACTGAGCGATTGATCAGGGGGCGCCCGATCTGACGCCGACGTGGCGGTGACGCCTGGTTTCGCGCACGAGCACGCGCGACCGATTGTATCGTACCGCGGCCGGGAACGAGGCGGCCGTGTCATTTGGGCGGGGTCCACCTCGGCGTGGTCGGCGGACGACACCGAGTTCGTCCCTCCACTGCATCCGGAGAATGACACCTCCCGACTTCGCAAGGCTGCCCCGAAATCCGAGTCTCGCGAGTGCGGATGCCCGAGGAGAAACATCCGCAGGGAACCCGCTCCCGGGCCTCCCGGGAGGGCCGGGCGGCGCCATGTTTTGCATCGCCGTCGGAGATGGCCGGCCCAGATTGTCCGCTTGCTGCCATGTCCGAGGTTTCCGAAAAGCACGAGAACGAGGGGGAAAAGCCCGTGGCGTCCGTGCAACCGCCATCTTCCCCGGAGGCTCCGCAATCCGAGCCCGAGGCGAAAAAGAGTCCCCTCTGGGTGCTCTGCCTGACGACGCTCGGAGTCGTCTATGGCGACATCGGCACGAGTCCGCTCTACGCCGTGCGCGAGTGCTTTCGCAATCCGGAGGCCACGGGCATCCTGGCGCCGACCACGGCCAACGTGCTCGGGGTGCTCTCGCTGATCTTCTGGTCGCTGATCGTGGTGATTTCGATCAAGTACCTGAGCTACGTCATGCGGGCGGACAACCGCGGGGAAGGCGGCATCCTCGCGCTGCTGGCGCTGATCCATCGAAAATCCGACGAGCGCTCGGGCCGGGTCCAGCGCCGGCTCATCCTCGTCGCCGCCGGAATCTTCGGCGCCGCGCTCCTTTATGGCGACGGCATGATCACCCCGGCCATATCCGTGCTCAGTGCGGTCGAGGGACTCGAGATCGCGACGCCGGTCTTCTCGGACTTCGTGATCCCGATCACGATCGTCATCCTCGTGCTCCTGTTTTTCTTTCAGCGGCACGGCACCGCTCGGGTCGGACTGGCGTTCGGGCCGATCACCCTGGTCTGGTTCGTCGTCATTTCGGTCTTGGGGGTCGCCTCGATCATCAAGGAACCACGCGTGCTGGTGGCGGTGAATCCGTGGCACGCCATCCACTTCTTCGTCGCGAACGGATGGTTCGGATTCACCGTGCTCGGCGCCGTGTTCCTGGTCGTGACCGGCGGCGAGGCGCTGTACGCCGACATGGGACACTTCGGATCGCGGCCGATCCGCGTCACCTGGTTCGCCCTGGTCCTCCCCGCGCTGTTGCTGAACTACTTTGGGCAGGGCGCACTGATCCTTCGCGATCCCGGGGAGGTGCTGCACCCGTTCTTCCACCTCGCGCCGTCATGGTTCCTGTATCCGCTCGTGGCGCTGTCCACCGCCGCGACGGTGATCGCGTCGCAAGCCGTCATCTCCGGGGCTTTCTCCCTGACCAGCCAGGCCGTGTCGCTGGACGAGTTTCCCCGCGTGCGCATCCTGCAGACGTCCGGGGAGGAGATCGGCCAGATCTACATCCCGCTCATCAACTGGATCCTGATGCTCTCATGCATCGGGCTGGTGATCGGCTTCGGCAGCTCCAGCAATCTCGCGGGCGCCTACGGAGTCGCCGTGACCACGACGATGGTGATCACGACGTTCCTCGCTTTCTTCGTCGCCCGGGAGATCTGGGGCTGGAGTCTCTGGGTGTGCCTCTTGGTCAGCGCGGGATTCCTGATCGTCGATCTCGGCTTCTTCGGCGCCAACATCCTGAAAATCTTCGAGGGTGGCTGGTTTCCGCTGCTCGTGGGGGCCGGCGTCTACACGATCATGTCAACCTGGCGGCGCGGCCGCTCCGACATCGCGCAGCGCCTGCAGAACCAGGAAATCGAGCTCGACAATTTGCTGCAGAGCCTCGGGAGGAATCCGCCGGTGCGCGTCCCGGGTACCTCCATTTTCATGACCGGACGATCCACCGGCGCACCGGTGGTGTTGCTCCACCATCTCAAGCACAACAAGGCGCTCAAGGAGCAGGTGGTCCTCCTTACGATCGAAACGGAACAGGTGCCGCACGTTCCCCTGCGACGCCGCGTCGAATTGCAGGACCTCGAACAGGGTTTCTTTCGGTTGTTTCTGCGCTTCGGTTTCATGGACACCCCGGACGTGCCGCAGGCGTTGCGGCGCTGTCGTCGTCACGGGCTCAAACTCGATCCCCTGCAGGTCACTTACTATGCGGGGCATCAAAGCGTGATACCCAACCGCAAGACGCCGGGAATGGCCTTCTGGCGGAAGCACCTCTTCGCGTTCCTCACGCGCAACGCCACGCGGCCCGTCACGTTCTTTAGCATCCCGCCGGGGCAAGTCGTCGAGCTTGGCATGCAGGTGGAAATCTGACCAGTCCCCGCACCAAGGCGGGCCAGGCATCATCGAAACGTTACCGGGATCACCTCCGAAGGATATCATGACGACCAAAGAAATCGCCGAGCGACTGGTGGCCCTTTGCCGCCAGGGACAATTTGAAACCGCGCAAAAGGAACTGTTCGCCACGGATGCGATCGGCATCGAGCCGTACGCGACGCCCGCGTTCGCCAGGGAAACCAAGGGATTGAACGCGCTCATCGAGAAGGGCCACAAGTTTACGGCGCTGATCGAGCAGGTGCACTCGATCACCGTTTCGGACCCCCTGGTGGCGGGCAGCTCGTTTGCCTGTGCGATGCAACTGGACGTGACGATAAAGGGACACGGCCGGATGAACCTGAACGAGCTGTGCATCTACGAAATCAAAGACGGAAAGATCATCTCCGAGCAGTTCACGTCCAGATTTCACGTCTAAAGATTGCCCACACATTTGCGGGGTAAGATCCCACCGTGCCGGCGCACGGTCCCGGAGGCCTTGCCGTGGCCGCGGCCGCGGCAATCGACCTCCGCCAGGAGGGAACTGGAGTGTGCGCTGCGCGCCCTGAAAAGGTCCGGCCTCGAGGCAGGGGGACCGCGCGCTACGCCCCTCCGGTCGACGCGCTTGACATTCAAGGGTTGCCGTCAGCGCAAAATTGCTGAGGGAGAAAACACCACCCACCGCGCTGGCGCGTGGTCCCCCTCGAGGCGGGAGGGCCGCGCGTCCACCCTGAGTTTGTCGAATGGGCCTGCTTGATGGGTGGTGGGTGAGTTCATGACACGCTCTGGATCCATCCGAGTACAAGTCGCGCGTGTGAGCGAGAGCGACTCTCACACGTGCATCCGCGTTCCGGCCACGTGTCGCGATAGTTTACACATCGATCTATGATTCCCATTGGACCCGATTTCATCTGCCTTTACGAGGGTGGCACGGAAGAGAATCAACGATGATTCAGTGCTGAGCGCAAGTTGCAGCCGACTCCGTGTCGGGAAACGTTACAGACCGATGGATGTTTGCGTCGGTGCAAAAATCTAATGACGGAAATTACTGCAAACAAAGGAAACTGAAGCGCGGCGGCTTGCGAGCAAACCGGAGATTTCAGGAAAAACGGAGGTCGAGATTGTGCTGTAGATGAATGCCATGCGCCTTCTACCTTCTCGATTCCGCCCGAATATGGTGAGTCAATCCGTGCGGGCATCCAGCATCTTCCGATGCATGCTTCCGTCGATCTTCTGCCTCTGCCTGGGGAGTACTCGCGTTTTTGGCATCGCCATGTGTATCGAGAACGTCCCGGCCTACAGCTGGTATCACGGATGCGGCCCCACTGCCGCTGCGTCCGTACTGGGTTATTGGGACCTCCATGGGATGGATAATCTGTTCGACGCGAGCGGCTGGGCGGATGTCAGCCTTACGATGAACGTGCAGGAGCAGATTTCCAGTGCCGCCCACAACGCGAAATACGACCCGTCGCCGGACAACCCCAACCTGCCAATACCTCCAGACACCAGCATTGCCGATTTCTTTCGCACGTCGGAAGACGGGCTGGGATACGGCTGGAGCTACCTCTCCTATGCCGTTACGGCCTTTGAAGGTTATGGGGCGTATCGAGGCTACGAGATCAACGCATGGAACGTTTCGTGTGGTTCCCAGTTCGGATGGAGTGATCTCGTGACGGAGATCGATAACGGCCGGCCGATGATGTTCCTTGTGGACACGGACGGAAACAACTCGACCGATCACTTCATTCCCGTCCTGGGGTACGACAGATCGCGGTGCCGACGGCCTCTACTTTGGCTGCTACACCACGTGGTCCGAGGAAGAATCCATCTTCTGGTCTCCTTTCCAGAGCTCAGGACAGTGGGGCGTGAAGTATGCGACCTACATCCACCCCCTCGTTCCCGGGCCGGACGCATCTGTCCCGGACGCCACGTCCACCCTGGGTCTGTTCATGGTCGTGTTGCCCGTCCTGATTATTCTTCGCCGGCGCTAGCAGCCTGTCGGAATTGCATCAGGCCCCCGATCCCGCTGCCAGGCGGTGACGATGCAGCTCACTTCATAGATTTCGTCGAACTGGAGATGCTCCGTAAGCCAGCGATTGGTGGCTGTAGTCGTGAACTTCAATGCCGCAGCCAACACCACCATCGACGAGAAAGGATTTCCCAGTCGATTTGCGCGGCGCTTCTCGGCGGCGACGACCATTTGGAGGGCGACGAGGTCCTCGTCCTTGACTGCCGACGCGACCGACCGTTCGGGTGAGTTCGCCCGGTTGCCTTCAGGTCCCCGCCGCGGAAGCTGGTTGTTCCTCGCTCCGCTTCCCCCGCAGGGCTTCGGCCTCGATGAAGATCTGCTTGACCGCTGGAAGGGCTGAGTGAATTCGCTTTTCCATGCGATCGATGGCCGCGGCCACCTCGCCCGAGGACGCTGCCGCGACGAACTCGAGTCCAAGATACACCAGCACGTGATTCGGACCGAAGTGCATGGTCAACGGCGGGTGCGCCCGTTCCACGCACGGGTCCTCGCGCACGATGCGTTCGATCTCCCGGCGCGTGCGCGGATCCGCCGCCTCGCCGATGAGCAGTTTGCGGCTTTCGATGACGAGAAAGAACGCCACGGCCGCGAGGACGATGCCGATGAGCAAAGAGGCCATGCCATCAGCCATCGGATACCGGAACCACCAGCTCACAAAAATGCCGAGCGCGGCAATCGCGATGCCCAGCAAGGCCGCGGAATCCTCGGCGAGAACGACAAAGACGCTGGGATCCTTGCTGTCGCGCCAGGCCCGCCAGACGGACTCGTCGCCCGCCTTGTGGCGGCGAAGCTTGCGCAGCGCGAGGTACCAGGAAAAGCCCTCGGCGGCCGCGGCCACGCCGAGCACGGCGTAGTTCCACACCACACTTTCCACCGGCTCGGGATTCTGCAAATGCCGGATCCCCTCGACGATGGCCATGCCCCCGCCCGCGAGAAACAACAAGACCGCCACGATCAGGCTCCAGAAGTAAAGCTCCTTGCCATGGCCAAACGGGTGCAACTCATCCGGCGGTTTCCCGCTCGCGTGCAACCCGAGCAGCAACAGCAGCTGGTTGCCTGTGTCCACGACGGAATGGATGCCCTCGGACAGCATCGCGGAGCTCCCCGTGAAGAGTGCCGCCGTGAATTTCGCGCCCGCGATCAAGAGATTGGCGCCCGCCGCCGCATAAACCGTGGTTGGTTTTTCCGCAGCCATGTCGTCGTTCCGCTTTCCCGGCAACCAATCGCCACCTGCGCCTTGCGCAACCCTGGTGCGTACTCTTCGTCATCCGTTGCATCGGAGGTGCGCCCGATGGTGGCGCCCGGGTTGGGCCGGCCCCTCCCACACCGCGACGCCGCCCGGCGGTCAGGAACGGACTGTTCAGCACGCGCGCAACACACAAGATCCCGCCTCGAGGCGGGCGACTGCGCGCCAGCGTGCGGTGGTGTTCGAATTTGTGACGTTCTACCTGGACAAATACACAGCGCAGTGGCCCCCAAGAGGCGTCCGAGCTCACCCCCGCCGGGAGTCGCGGTTTCAGGGTTCGAAGATTTCTTCGATCCGGCGTTTGAACAGCCGGGCGATCTTGAAGGCGAGCGGGAGGCTTGGGTCGTACTTTTCCGTCTCGATCGCGTTGACGGTCTGGCGTGAGACGTCGAGGCGCTCCGCCAGCTCTCCCTGCGACCATTGCCTCTCGGTTCGGAATTCGCGGACGCGGTTCTTCATTTGTAGCGGTGCTTCGCGATCGCCACGCCGACCGGCCAGAACACCGCCATCCAGAAGAGCAGCCCGCCGAGACCGAGGCCGAGCGGCAGGCCGCGGATGACGACACCCTGCTCGGCAAGAGTGTGCAGGAAGGCGCCCAGAATCGCCGTGCTGAGACTGGCGAAGAGAAACGCGGAGACCTGAACGCTGCGCTGCAGCTCGTCGAGGCTGCGGACGAACCGCGTCCAGCTGCGGACGTAGAGCAGGATGAACGGCAGCGGGGCGAGCTTGATGGCGCAGCGCAGGCCGAGGCTCCACTCGGGATGCTGCCGGAGGAGAACCGGCCCGAGGAGATACACCGCCATCGTAACCCCAAGCCATCCGTTCAAGCGCAGATCCTTGATCAGGGAATATTGGCCGGAGCACGGCATCAGCGCCTCGAAGTCATTTCGCTTTTCCATCTGGTCACTGTAAAGCTTACTTGTCATGTGTCAAGTAAACTTGACTGTAGCACGTCGCCCATGCCGGGCAGCAAAGCTTTAGGACGCGCTCCGGAAACGCCTCAGGACGGGACCCCGGAACACGTCAGAGGGCGGAAAAGTCAGGCCTACAATCCTGACCGTGCCGTGCCGCGATCAGGCCGGGGCGTATCTCTCCCCGGCCTTGCGGTCGCCATCGTGCGCGCCGCCTGCCGCCGCAGACGCGGCCGTCGGTGATTAACACGAGCGTCTTTGAGCTGGAGAAATCCCGCTGCTTGCCAAGCCTGCACCCGTTCGTCCCCGTAGTTCAATGGATAGAACCGCGGTTTCCTAAACCGTTAATCCGGGTTCGATTCCCGGCGGGGGCACCAGCTTGCCCGGTTCTGCGGACCATTACCGCTGCCCGTGACCCACTGAGGCCGGCGAGCGGGGAACGCAACGCGTCTCCCGATCGCGGCGCGCGTTCACAAGGTTTGGACCGGCGGGCCGGTGGGGACCTTTCATCCATTTCGCACCTCGTAACAAAGCGCCACCATGCCGTTCTTATAGCCTTTGACCTGCGTGAGATGAAGGGCGACATCCCGGTCAAGCCTCTCGAAAAAGGAAATCCCATTACCGATCAATATCGGCAGAATGGAATAACGCACTTCGTCGGCCAGCCCGAGACGAAGGCATGCGCCAGCAACGACACCACCCCCGACAATCCAGATGCTGCGGAATGCCGGCCGCAGACGCCCGTTCACGAACGCCGCAACATCCCCGGAGTAGAACTCGACGGTATCGCGGGTCCGCGGCAGTTTGCGACTGGTGAGGACGAAAACGGGCTTTTCCCCATACGCCCATCCCAACCCTTTCGCTTCGAAACTCAACGCGGTCTCATAGGTTCGTGAACCCATGACGTAACAATCGATCGCTTTAAGGAAGGTCTCGACGAATGCTGGATCCAGCGACTCCCCACCCACGAATTCGTCCGCGGTTTCGAGCCAGTCGACACGCCCGTCCTTTCGAGCGACGAAGCCGTCCAGGCTCGCAGCCATGTGAATCGTTACCCGCGAATCAGCGTTTGCCATTGCATCAGTTTTTTGCCCGACGCCGAAAGTGATCCACGCCGCACGCGGGACGTCAATCCCGGGACGTGTTTCCCGAGACCGGGGTGTGCTTCCAGGTGCTGGATTGACGGCCTTGTTCGGCCGGTTCTTCAATTCGACCATCCCCAGGAGTCGCCGACCGTCGGATACAGGCGCAATCTCGGCCGGCAAGCTCTCTATCTTCTCCAACTCAGCTTGAAATCTCTCGTCGCTCATCGGCCGATCAAGCATCGGATCGAGAGGTGACTTTTCTCGCAGCGCGGCACGCAATCGTTCACCGCGGTCGCCACCGATTTTTCCGGCAATCGCGTAGTACAGTTTTCGCTGTGTCTTGGGCATTGCTCTTCCTTTTGTGGTCTGCCAACGCCGAAACTGATCCACCCGGCGGGGAGCGTCAACCTTCGGCGATCTTCCCGATCGCGGGGCGGCTAACACGGGTTGGATCGAGTGCCTTGATGTGCTTCGTCGCTGATATGCATTTCGAAACGATCGTAGTCAGGATCGCCGCAGGCACAGTGAACGAATCCGGACCGCAGCAAGACTCCAACGGAGCGCACATTTCCGCGCTTCGTACGTGCAAAGAATCCGCGGAAGCCAGCTTCAGTCCCGAGTCTGCACATCGCAGTCACCGCGTTAGTCATAACGCCACGATGCCGACGGCTAGACCAGTAGCCGATCTCAGCCACTGGATCGGCCGACTTGATGTCACAAGCTGCGACAACGAGATTGTCCGAGTCAATGACGGCGAAAACAAAATGCGTCCCGGCTTTCCATCCTTCCCTCGACCATTCCAGCCACTGGACTGCCTTCTCTTCCCGGTATCGGTCTCCAGCCAGTAACGGGCGGAATAGCCAGTCATATACGTCTGGCTCATTGCAGATCGAAACAATACGCGCTACCGAAGCCGCATCAGCGCGGACATCGGCAGCCGAAACGAAATCGTACACGCGGCCCGTTAGATGATTGCTCACTTTACGCAATGCGCGGAAGGGGCGTGGCATCGTGATCTGCCCATCGAACCTCGTCAGACATGCCGGCTGGGAAACAGTCCAAGCAAGACTGACCTCACGTGAACTGGGCGCGCTAACCGGCATATCGCAGCTCTCATCCACCAAATCTCGCTGGGTAGACTCATGCGCTCGGAAAGGTCAAACTCGACCCGTGTCGCCTCGATCTGCTTCACAGCGGCCTCGATCTCATCAAGCAGGTGCAATGCAAACGCGGCATCTCCTTCGCTCCGGTGCCCGCGTTCGATCCCCCGGGTAATGCCTCGGCGTACTTGCTCGGTATTGCGTGAATGATCTCGAATAGCTGCTGGTGAATTTCCATTGTATTTTGAAAGCTACCAAAAAGCGTGCCACTCCTCAACATCCCGTGGGTCCCGAGGTGGAACAAACTTGGCGGGGTGACGATCTGGATCCGTAACAAACACAGTAAGGAACAAGCTCTTGAATTGCTGCTTGTAATGAAGCTTCGTTCCTGCGTCCACAATACTCACAAGCCGAAAGGGCCTATGGTTGCCGAGGGTCGTTCGTAGCTTTCGCGGAACGTGATCTCGCCCGTAGCGAATTCCGAGTTCCGAACCAAGTGCCCCCATATTTCGCCATCCATCAGAGGGCGACGTGTTCGCGTCGGTAACGACTACATCACCGTAGTCTTTCATTTCTTGACTGCCGAGACATTATAGCTGCCTGCAGGTCGCAGCGGAGAAAAAGAGGTGCCTGTCCCCGGGCGGCACGGGTTACTCCACGGCAGTGGAGCCTATCTGCATGGTTGTGGCGTAAACCGAAGCAACGAAATGCAAGGACAAGCACATGAAGATCGAAAAGTACGTGGGCCTGGATGTCCACAAAGATGAAACGACCATCGCGGTCGCCGAAGTCGCCCGCACGGGCGAGGTCCGTCTTTACGGCAAGTTCTCCAGCGTACTGCACGCCGTGGAAAAGGCCCTGCGCAAGACTTCGACCGTCGTGACCACCAGGATCACACAGGCTCGCCATCACCATCTTCGCCCGCCTAGCGCTCCGCGAGTCGTCGGAGTTCGCGCATCTCCCTATGGGGCGGAGTCGCTCCCCGACGCGGTGAAGCTGCGGGCGACGGCGCGCAGGCATCGGGCGCTGCTCAGCTTGCGTGCGTGGCGACCACCGACGGCGGAAGTTCGTGGTGCCTCAGCCGGGAAGCAAGCCACCACATCCACACTGCCAGCACGGCGGTCACGAGCAGCGCCACGCCGCTCAACCACATCGGCAGGATGCTTCCGCCGATGACGACCCCGATGTTTGCGACCAGGCGCACGAAATGCGCCACGGCAACGAGCGCGAACACGACGCAGGCCACCAACAATCCAGTAGCGGGTGATTTCATGGTGTGCACGGATCACTCGCGTCCGCCCCGACCGGTCACGACAGGCTCCACCGCCGGATGGGCCGCACGCGGGCTACCGAATCCGAAAGATACACTCCTCCCCGGCCGCCGCCATCCTGGAAAGGCGGTCGCGCACGGATGCCGGAAACCTGATGGACGCCATCAGGGCACCTGTTGACCTGTTCTCCTGCGTTCGGGCGATTCGATCATCCACTCTTCCCCTGCTTGCCGCCGGAACGCAGGAGGTTGTCGGTCGAGGGCGCGAAGACAAAGGCCCACCGCGTTTTGCGCGGTGGGCCCTGCTGACAGGCGTGCGGTGCGTCGACCGTGGCGCCGGCCTAACCCATGTCAGAACTCATGATCATGGCCGTGATCATGATGGTCGTCGTCGAACACATGATCGAGGAACAGATCGGAGTAGTCGTGATCGCCGGTCGCATCGATCGTGGTCTGGCCGAGGAACGGCTGGCCTTGTTGCGGCCCGATCGGGAAGATCTCCTGCAGCGTCATCACGTCGGAGGAATGCGTGTAGGCGATATTGTCGTTGTGGTAGGCATTGCCCTTGGTCAGCGGTGAAATGAAGATCTCGAGGATGCTGTGCGCGGTGTCATCCGCGGTCGCCTCGGTGCCGTTTTGTCGCTCCGATTCGTCGTTCCAGATCACGATCAGGCCGTTGTTCCGATAGGCTTCGGAGGCCATGATCAGGGGAACCAGATTGCGCAGGAAATTGTCTCCCTGGGCGATCTTGGCCGCGTCGCCCGTATAGTGGATCTGGTTGTAGGTGAAGCCGCCGTTCAGCCCGGAGTGCATGTCATTGTATTGGTCCGGGGTGATGACATTGTAGCGTGCCACCCGATTGTGGCGCAAATCCTCCTCCAGCGCCTCCAGCGGACGGTAGTGCGGCGTCTCGGGATTGTCCGTGCTAAAATCGCCCGTGGTCGCGGTGCCGCCGTTCGTGGCGGTGAAGAAAAGCTCGCCGCAATGCTTGGCGGCAAAGTTATACTGATGGGTGCCGTTGTATGGATTGATGTAGTCCGGCGACGTGCCGCTGAAGCTGGAAAGGGGGACGCTCCATTGATCATGCGGGGCCACCGCATTCGTCAGCGCGCTCGCGCCGGGATGATTGACCGAGCCCGAGGTGGGCAGCAGGTCGATGCCCTCCTGATAGGCGAACCAGGGGACATGGGCTTCTTGCAGCAGGCCGCTGATATTGGGGGTCGTAAAGACATTGCCCATCGGGTCCTTGGTGTCCCGGTAGGGATCGGAATCGACGGTCACGCCGAAGTTGCTGCCGCCGGACTGCCAGATGTAATTCGGCTCGGAAGGATGGATGCGGGGATTGTTGCCTCCCGGCGTCGCCAGGACGTTGAAACAGTTGTTGGTATAGGCCACGTCGGCGGAGAACGGGCTCAGGGGATCGATCAGGCTGTTGACAAAGGGCGCGGCCGGATTGCCCTTGATCTGCTCGATGGTCGTGGAGTTCGGATCCACGTTTCCATTCGGCTGGATCCAGTTGTGATTCTCCAGGTAGATGTAGAACACCGTGCGGATGTGATCGAACGGCTTGGCCGAGGCTGGAACTGCCAGAGCGAGGCTGGCCAGTGGGCAGAGGGCGGCAAGGAGAAGGCCCGTTGCAGGACGAGGGTGCATATCAGGAGTGTTTTCTTTCTTTGGTTTACGGTTCAGGATTTCGCTGACGTGCTCCGAACGAAGGAGCGTGCGGCGAAAGTCGCGGCAAGGGACGGCATCTGCCTTCCGCCGCAACGCGGGTGAGAACACGTCACCGAAACGTTGCCCAGCGCGTGGAGCGCAGCGGTTGCCATGGTGGCGCAGGTGACGATTGGGCATCTCGTCCCATTCTGCTCGCCTTCCCCCCGCGACCGTGCGGCAGCGCAGCGCGTCAACGTCCGCGGCCCAAAACCAAAGCCCTACCTCCGCATTGCGCAGCCGCCGCTGTCACGGCCCTGCAGCCTAAGGCGTCGCTGAGATTCCCGAGGCGGTATAGCCATTGCGCTGGAAGGCGACATTGCGGCCCTGCTCGAGTTGACTGAGCCACGAGAGGGAGGTCCAGCGTCGTTCGCCTACGGCACCTCGTAAACCTCGACCAGGGCAACCCCGGTCGTATCACCCACGCCGGAAATCACCGCGGTGTAGGAACCAGGTTGCAGCGTGATCAGCATCGCCGCGTCAGCACCGCCTTCCTGCAGGGCGAAAGCGCCGATGTTCTTGGACACGGTGCGAACCTCGGCGGCGTTGGCCGCATCGCCCCAATCGTCGTTCGACCCGAGTGCCGTCTGGCCCTGGTAGACGGTAAGCTGCGGATTGGCGAGGACGCCGGGCACGTTGTAGGCCGCGCTCGCGAGCGTGGGCCCGACCGCGCGCACGAGGACGGTCTTAGGCTGACTGCCATCGATGGAGAAACCGGGAATCAACACGTTCGACCCCGTGCCGACGAAGGCACGGCCGGATACGTTCACGAAACGGCTGGCGGTGTTCCCGGGTTCCGCGTCATAGAGCTCGACCAGCGCGACACCGGTGGTGTTGCCGAAGCCGGCGGCATGCACCGTGTATCCGCCCGGCGGTAACGAGGTGAGCACGGCCGCATCCTTGCTGCCGTCGTCGAGCGGGAAGGCGCCGGTGCTGTTCGTCGCCGCCACCAGATCGGCGAGGTTGGCGTTGTCCGGCCAGTCGTCGTTCGACGCGACGAGCTGGTGGTTCGCGTCGTAGATCTCGAGCGTGGGATTGGCGAGGACGCCTGTGACGTTGAAGGGTGCGCGGGTGAGCGTCGGACCGACGACGCGCACCAACACGTTCTTCGGCGCGGTGCCCGCGAGCACGAAACCGGGAATCAGGATATCGGCGTCGGTGCCGACTTGGGCGCGATTGGAGATGTTCACGAACGCGCTGTGGAACGCGACGATCGACTCATACGTCGCGGTGACGCTGGTGTCGCCCGCTATGGTCACGGTGGTCTGGGCCGCGTTCGGATCGGTCACGCCCGAGCCGTTCCAGCGCAGGAAGCGTTGGCCGTCCGGCGGGGCGGCGGTGATCGTAACCACCTCGCCATCCGCATAGGTTCCCGAGCCGGTGCCTCCCGTAACCGTGAGCGAGCGGGGCGTTGTCCCCAAATACACGGGGGTCAGGCTACGACTCGCATCAAGCGAAACGGTCGTGCTCGCGGCAGCGGCGTCAGCGATGCCGCTGCCCTCCCAGTGATCGAACTTGTATTGGCCCACCCGCTCGGGCGCGGCGATCGTGATCCTCGCGCCGACGTCGTAGGCGCGCAGGAAGTCACCCTCCCCGTCGCTGCGACCATTCCGATCCGTGGTGCCGACTTCGATGCGCGGCTGCACGCCGTCGACGCCGGTATCCACCGTCAGCGTCTTGATCCGGTCGCTCATGCGGGTGAAGTCGTATTGCAACTCGATGCGCAGGCGCGTGATCGTGAGATCAGCGCCATTGCGCGCGCTGACCTGCTTGGCGATCAGCAAATCGGCATCCGCCGCCGGCCGCGAATAGATCAACAGATCTTCGGTCGACGGGGAGCTCGAGCCGTTCGACAGCAGCGCCTGCAACAGCGACTGGTCCGCCGCCGCCGGCTGCACGGGATCGATCGAGCTATCGAATGGATCGAACCGACTGGTCCATTCGATCTTGCTGCGGGTTTCCTCGTTGTAGTGGCGGAACAGGTAGGTCTCGCCCTCCTTCTGCAGGCGCGAGATGCCGCTGTGCTGGAACACGAGGTCGGCGTAGAAGATGTCGGCCGGACTGCCGGAATACGCGACGTCCATCTCGAGCACCTTGAGATTCACGATGCGTACGTTCTCCTGGTCCGGGAGGAAGATGCCCTGGTTGGCGAGGTTGAGGACGGCGGGCTTGCCGGCGTTGATCGCGTCAAGCACCTCCTGGCCGACCACGAGCCGCACCGGCGCCGACAAGCTCGGGCGGTTGGAGTTGTACTGGTTGAGGATCGTGAACGCCACCGACGAGATCTGTTCCTCGTAGACGGCGCGGAGGGAATCGAACTGGGCCGGGGCCAGGTCGGGTGTATTTCCCGCGGCGGCCAGCTCGGCGAACTTGTCGAAGATCGCCGTGAGGTCGAGTTCGCCGGCATAGGGCTGGAGCATCCGGTACTCGAAGGCGCGGGCGACGAAGTAGTGATACTTGAGCAACCGGTCGCGGGCGCGTTCGTTCATCGCGCCGAGGTAGCTCAACGTCCCCGGATCGAGCGTGGCGCTGCCCTCCTGGATGCTGCGGTTCAGCCGGTCGATCGTGAGGAGGTTGCGCGTGATCGCGAGGGACAGCCGCATGACCGTCTGCATGGTCTGCGCGAGCTTGGTCGCGAAGTCGGCCTTCTCGCGATTCAGGTCCTTGATCTCGCCGACGAGTTCCTTGTAGGCGGGTTCATCCGCCAGCAGACGCTGCAGTTCCGCCTCCACCTCCGGCGTGGGACTTTGGGAATTCTTGATCTGGTTGATGCTTTCCCCGAGCACATCGAGCACGGGTTGTTGCAGGGATTGAAGCTGCTCGATGGAGACGCCCTGGTCCTCCGCGTCGGGATCGATGGCGTCGGTCTCGTTCTTGAGCGCCTCGGCCTTTTCCATTGCCTTCGCCTCGGCGTAGGCGCCGGCGGCATTCGTGCCGATGATGATCGCGCCGTCGACCCACGGATCATCCGGGTCGACGTAGGTAAGCTGGGAAATGGTCTTGCCGGCCGCTCCGACCTAGGGTTGACCGACCGGAAAAATCTCGGCCACGGCGCCGAGCGCGCGCGCGGTCTTCTTCAACAGCGCGATGTCCTTGGCCTTTTGCAGCAGGTCGTTCTTGAGCGTCTCGATGTCGGTCTTGGCCTGGTTGATCTTCGTCTGCACCTGACTGGCCTGGTATTCCAGACCGGGGATCGCCGCGATGGCCGTCGCGTAGGCCGCGCGATCATCCACCACCTCGGCCCGCAACTCCGTGCGCAGTTTCGTCAGCGCATCGATCTGGTCCTGGATCGTCGTCGCCTTGTGCCCGAGCCAGTAGTTGAGATACATCACGCGCAGGGCGCGCTGGATTTCGTTGTCGAAGGCGAGCTTGTTGACCTCGAACGACAGCATCGGCACCCACCCCGCAGGATTGCCGAAGTAGTCGAGGTTGCTCTCGACGCGGTGGTGGATCGTGCGCAGCTCGTCGAGGATCTGCGTGAGATCCGCACGGGCGTCGGCGTCGAGCGCATCCCATTCCGGCGTGCCGGAGGCGGATTCGATCAGGGCGATATAGTCCGCGGAAGTCTCGCGCACGTAGTCGAAATGCTGCGCGAGATAGGCGCGGCGAATGTAGAGCAGCACCTTTTGCAGGCCGAGCGGATCGAGCCAGCGCAGATCGCCGCTCAGCACTTCGACCGTGCCGGGATCACCTACCACCTTGTCGGAGGCGGGGCCATACGCGCCGGCGCCGTAACTCGAATAGCGATATTCCGACCTGTATTCGCTAATCCTGTCGACCCACTTCTTGAATGCTTTGCGCGGCGTACCGGGCGCACCGCCGGGCTTGTAGTCGGCGCGGGTGCCCTCGGCGCCACCGCGACTAGTCACCCAGGCGCTGAGATCGAGGTTGGACGAGACCGCGCCACCGTTGCCTGCAATGCCGGGTTTTCCGCCGGGCTTGGCATTACCGCCATCCCCCGGATAACCGGGGTCACCACTGCTCGGAAATTCCTTCGAAGTGTCAGCCCCAAGAAAGAACGATTGGTAATAGACGTAGATCACCCCGTTCGGCGGAACATTGGGCCAGGTCCATACCGTCAGGGCGCCGTTCGACACCTCGTTGATGATCGCGCGATTCGCTCCGGCAGCTCCGGCGACGCCCTGACCAGCGCGCTCGCCTTTTCCACCGTCGAGAATGAAGCGCGTCGCTGAGCCCGCACCCGTCACGGCGTCGGCGAAGAGCGTCAGGCTGCCGCCATTGTGGCCGGGCCGGCCGTTTTGCCGGCTGGCGGGTTGCAGACTCGACGCGTGGGGCACAGTGGAGATGGACGCGACCGGCTGACCTTCCTGATCCTCGAAGCGCACCTCCGCCGCATAGATCGCGACGTTGGTCTGCGGCAATTGCATGGCGGAGCGGATGACCACGGTGTCCGCGTGAATCGTGAACGAACGCAGGTCGGCCGCGTCGTTGAAATCCCAGAGACCATTCGCGTGGTCTTTCTCCAACACGACCGTGTGACCGACGATCGTGACGTCGCGCAGCGACGGACGCTGCACGGCGTTGAACCACACGCTGCCCGTGACCGTCTTCACCGTAACATCGATATAGTCGCGGCTGGTGGGATCATCCAGGTCGCCACGCGGCTCGAGCCCGAAGACGGCGGTCTCGGCCGGCAACGGCCGCAACGGCGTGATCGCGACCGTTTGCGCCACGGAATTCGCGCCGTTGACCGCCGAGAAATCGATGGTGAACGGATTCGCGTCCGTCGCGGCCGGGACGTAGACGAACGTGCCCGTCGCGCGATCAAACGTCCGCGTGCCGGTGATGCCGTCGTTCGGATCGAACACCGCGTCGAGCGTCGCACCGGCCCCGAGGGCATCGGCCTGGACCACGAATTCCACGCGGGCGAGTTCGCTGTACCAGACGCGAATTGGTGCGATGCTGCCAATCTGGTAGACGGGCGGCGTGGGGTCTTGTGCGGCAAGCGCAACGACACCGGCGAACCAGAGCCCGGCGATGACGGTGATGAGGTGGAGGGGGCGTGGCGTTTTCATGAGAGTTCCTGGAGCGTGGCCAATGCGGGCGGGGTTACGTTTCTCGTCACGGCCGGGCGGTGGCGTGTTGCCGCCGGCGCCTGCGAAGGTGAGAGGCGAGGGTTGCCGGGCATGCCGGCGAGAATATCAAGCGACCGAACGCTCGGCCATAATCCATATGGAGCACGCGCGGCCGGGCCTCCCCTCGCGCCCGCCGGCAACTACTCCAGATGGATTATTCTGGGGGGACCGCCGCCTTGCTATCGTGACGCCGATGCCCCACAACCCGCCGGGGTCCACTCGATGTTCCGTCCAACGCGCATGCTGCTCCGGGCTTTCGTTCTGCTGTTGAGCGCAGGATGTTCCGCCGCCGCGACCCAGGGCGCACCGCCCACGGACGAATCCGGCGACTACCTGGTCGAAAACTACACGATGCGCGACTACCTCGCGCACAACCAGGTGTGGCGCGCGGTGCAGGATGCGCGCGGGGTGCTCTATTTCGGCAACCGCGACGTGATCCTCGAGTTCGACGGCGAGACCTGGCGTCAGATCGACGTGCCCCGAGGGCTTTTCGTGCGCGGGCTGGCCATCGACCATGAGGGGACCATCTGGGTCGGAGCCGTCGATGAACTGGGCTACCTCGCGCCGGACGACAAGGGACAACTCGAGTACGTCTCGCTGCGTGACCAGCTTCCGGAAGGCGAACGCCACTTCGGCGACATCTGGGAAACCTACGCCACGACCGATGGTGTGTTCTTCACCACCAACCACACGTTCTTTCGCTGGAAGGACGGAGTCTTCACGATCTGGCATCGAACCTCGTCTCGCACCACCATTGCGCTTCCGGTCGGTGGCGCCCTGTATCTGTTTGAACGCGACGTCGGCCTTTCCCGCCTCGTGGGTGACCAATGGGTGCTGGAATCCAAGGATCCGTTCTTTCGCACGACCGCAGTCTCGTTCGCATTCCCGCAACCCGACGGGGGGTGGCTGCTGGTCACCGCCGACCGCGGTCTCTTCCAGTACCGGAATGGCGTCGTCACCCCGTTTGCCACCTCCGTGAACGACCTGCTCAAAGCGGCTGACATCTACTCCGCTGTCCGCTTGCGCGACGGATCGCTGGCTCTCGGCACGCTGCTCCGCGGCCTCGTTATCCTCCGACCGGATTTCACGGTCGAAGCGATTGTCGACCAGCAAGCCGGCCTGTACAACGCCTCGGTCAAGGACATCCTCGAAGATCGTGAGGGTGGGCTGTGGCTCTCGCTGAACAACGGCATCGCCCACGTGGAGCGGGGACCGCTCACGATTCTTGACCAACGGCGCGGCCTGCCGACGGAGACGATTCACCAGATTGTCCGCCATCGCGGCCGGCTCTATCTCGCCGCCAATCTTGGCCTTTACACGCTCGCGCCCGGCGACCCCCTCGAGGGCGGCGCCCGCCTGCGCGTCATCGACGGGATCCCGGGGCGGGTCATGAGTCTCGCCACGCATGAAAGCGGCCTGATCGTCGCCAACCGCCACCAGGCCATTCTCGTGGACGGCGACCAACGCACCCGCATCGGCGGCGAATACTCGACGATCCACCAGTTGTATCGCTCGCCGACGGATCCCGACCGCGTCTTCGAGGGCTTCACGCAGGGGCTGGCCGCGATGCGCTGGCAGGAGGGCGGCTGGGTCGACGAAGGCGCCGTGCCCGGCATCAACGACGATGTGCGGGAAATGGCCCAGACCGCGGCCGGGATGTTGTGGGCCGGCACGCCGTCACGCGGCATCCTGCGGATCGAACTCGGCGCCCAGGGCCGCGGACCGATCACTGAAGCGCGCGTGACGCGCTTCGACGGCGGCCGGGGGTTGCCAGACGACCCCGGATGGACGAGCGCGCACCTTACCGAGGACGGCACGCTCTACTTCCGCACGAATGCCGGCCTGTTCACCTTCGACGAAGCGACCCAGACGTTCGTACCGTTCCACCACTACGGGCGCCGGTTCGCCGACGGCACGTATCTCGTCAGCCGTCTCGTGGCCGAAGCCAACGGCACCGTGTGGGCGAGCGTCTATCCACTGCAGGGTGAACTGTTCCTCTCGCCGTGGGGCCGCGGTTTTCTCGGCCGCGCCGTGCCCGATGGAGCCGGCGGCAGCGACTGGCAGATCCTGCCGCCCGCGATCTTCTCCCCCATTGCCAACCTCAGTGCGCTTTTCCTCGAGGAAACCGCCACCGGCCGGACGCTGTGGGTGGGCGCCGAACGCGGTCTCGTGCACATCGATCTCGATCGCTACGCGCCCCGCAGAGAGTTTCCTCCGGTCGTGCTGCGACGCGTAGCGACCGGCGAAAAACGCGACGTGTACGGAGGCGCCCGCCCCGCGACCTTTGCCGTCCCCATTCTCCCCCATGCCGAGGCGGGCTTGAGGTTTTCCTTTGCCGCACCGAATCAACACCCGGCGCACTCGTTGCTTTACCAGACGCGACTGGACGGCTTCGACGACCGGTGGTCCACGCCCAGCCGCGAGCTGCATCGCGAGTTCACCAACCTTTTCGAAGGACACTATCGCTTCCGCGTGCGCGCGACCGACGCGCTCGGCCAGCCCGGACCCGAAACCGATTTTGCGTTTCGCGTGCTCCCGCCCTGGTGGCGCGCGCCGGCGGCCTATGCAGCGTGGCTCGTGCTTACCGGGCTCGCCATGTTCGGTCTCGTGCGCTGGCGCGTCGTGCGGTTGCGGCGGGAAAACGAGCGCCTCGAGGCGATCGTCGCTGAACGCACGATCAACCTGCAGGCGGCCCGTGCGGAGGCGGACCGCGCCAATCGCGCCAAGAGCGCCTTTCTCGCCAACATGAGCCACGAGCTGCGCACGCCGCTCAACGCGATCCTCGGTTACGCGCAGGTGCTGGAACGCGATCCCCAACTCGACCCGCGCAACCGGCAACGTGTCGCCGTGCTTTCCGCCGGCGGCGAACACTTGCGCAAGCTTGTGAACGAGGTGCTCGACCTCTCCAAGATCGAGGCCGGCCGCATGGAGGTCCGCTACGCCTCCGTCCGACCGCGCCTCGTGGTGGAAGGCGTGGCCGAAGCCTTCCGGCCTCGCCTCCAGGAACGCGGCCTCGAGTTCGCGGTGACGATTGATCCGGCGTTGCCAGATCGGGTTCTGCTCGATGAGCAGAAGATCGGGCAGGTGCTCTTCAACCTGCTGGGCAACGCCGTGAAGTTCACCGAGCGCGGTTCCGTGGAATTGCGGGTCGCGCAGATCATCGATACATCGGTAGGGCCGGACCCTGCGTCCGAGCCGATGACCACGGAGGCGGTCCGGACGCGAGGCCGCGGCGCTACGCTTGGGGTGGTCCGGCCCTGCTTTTTGAAGTCATCGACACCGGCGTGGGCATCGCACCCGCAGAGCAGGTGGGGATCTTCGAGCCATTTCAACAGGCGCGCCACGGCGCGCATGCGGAGGAGGGCACCGGTCTCGGCCTCGCGATCTCGCGCAAGCTCGTCGACGTGATGGGCGGGCGGATGGGCTTGGAAAGCACGCCGGGCGAGGGCAGCCGGTTCTGGTTCGACCTTCCGTTGCGTGAACCCATGGAAGCTTCGACGATCGCGGCGCCGCTTCCGGTCGAAGCGGCGAGGATCACGGGCTACACGGGCGCGCGCCGCAAGGTGCTCGTGATCGACGACGTCGCCTCCAATCGCGGTGTCGTGCGGGAGTTGCTCGAACCGCTTGGTTTCATCGTCGAGGAAGCGAACGACGGGGAGGCCGGTCTCGAAACGATTGCGGCATCTCCGCCGGACGTGGTGTTGCTCGACATGCGCATGGCGCCGGTCGACGGCGCGGAAGTCGTGCGACGCGTGCGCAGCGATCATGCCCGGCTGCGGCTGCCAATCATTGCGTATTCCGCCAGCGCCATTGATCTGACGCAGGAGCTGGCGCGCGAACTCGGGTGCGACGGCCTCGTGGCCAAGCCCTTCAAACTCGAGGAACTCCTTGCCAACATCGGTCGGGTGCTCGCGCTGGACTGGACGCACGCCACGCCCGCTGCGACCGTCGCAAGCGCCCGGCTGGACGCCGAGGATCTGGCCGCGTTGCAGAATTTCGCCCGGCGGGGCGAGGTCGCCGGTCTCCTTGACCATCTCCAACACGTGCGCACCCGGGCGCCCGAACTGCAGCCGCTCCTCGACGAACTCCATGCGCTCGCCGCGCGTTTCCGCCTCGCCGAACTGCGGGCCCGCCTCGCAAAACTCTCCTCGTCGTGAACGCTCCCGCTCCGCCCTTGGACCCGGCCACCATTCTCGTCGTGGACGACGTCCCGGAAAACCTCGCGCTGCTGTTCGACGTGCTTAGCGGCGCCGAGTTCACCGTTCTCGTGGCTGAAAACGGCGACGAGGCGCTGGAGCGAATGCCCGAACTGCAGCCCGACCTCGTCCTGCTCGATATCGTCATGCCGGGCAGCGACGGGTTCGCGGTCTGCCGGCAATTGAAAGAGGACGCCGCGTTCGCCGACGTGCCGATCATCTTCATGACGGCGCGCAACGAGACCGTCGACAAGGTCAAGGGCTTCCGCGCCGGCGCCGTCGACTACGTCGGCAAGCCCTTCGAACCGGAGGAGGTCCTCGCCCGCGTGCGGGCGCATCTGCAGTTGCGCCAGTTGCGGCGCGAGCTTGAACAGCAAAATGGCCGGCTGATCGCGGAGGTCGAGCGCCGCCGCGCCGCGGAACGTCAGCTCGAGGACTCACTTGACCAGGCCGTGATCGTCGCCGGCCCTGACAGCGATCTTCAGTTTTGCACGCAACACGCCTGGGAGTTGCTCGGACGCTACTTTGACGCCTGCGCAACGAACAACCTGCCGCCCGCCATCGCCGCTTGGTGCCACACGGATGATGCGCACCACGCGCCGCTCGTGTTCGAGCGACCGGACGGGCAGTTGCACGTTCGTCTCTACGCGGAACGGGAACCGGGCGCGACCGTGATCCTGCGTCTCGATGAAAAGCTCAACATCGCCGGTCCGGATCTCCTGCGTCAGCTCGGGCTGACGCCCCGCGAGGCCGAAGTCCTGTATTGGGGCACGCAGGGCAAGACGACGCCGGAGATCGGTATCATCCTCGGCGCCGCATCGAACACGGTGAAGGAACATCTCGTCAACATCTTCGCCAAACTCGGCGTCGAAACCCGCACGGCCGCGGCCCTGCGCGCGATGGAGATCCTGGGGACGACGAGAGACGCAACCTAGCTGGAGGGTGTCGCAGGGACACGCCCGCTGTGGGTCAGCGTGCTTGCACGCGCCGGGTCCCGCCCGGGGTCCGGAGCGCGTGCAGGCTCACTGGACCTCGTAGACTTCGACGAGGGCCACGCCCGTGGTATTGCCGACACCTGAAACCACGGCGGTATAGGAACCCGGGTTCAGCGTGAGCAACACCGCCGCGTCAGCGCTGCCCTCGGGCAAGGGAAACGCGCCGATGTTGGCGGAGACCGTGCGAATCTCGGCGGCGTTGGCCGCGTCGTTCCAGTTGTCATTGGAACCCAGCGCGGTCTGGCCCCGGTAAACCGTGAGCTGCGGGTTCGCAAGGACGCCCGGCACATTGTAGGGCGCGGCACCGATCGTGGGGCCGACCGCACGGATCAGCACCTGTTTGGGATCGTTGCCCTGCACGGAGAATCCCGGGATTAGAATATCACCACCCACTCCCACCTGGGCCCGGCCCGATATATTGACAAGCCGGCTGTGGGCGTCGCCGCCGCTGACATCATAGATTTCCACGAGGGCCACGCCGGTCGTGTTGCCGACGCCGATCGCATGTACGGTATAGGTGCCGGGTGCCAGGGTCGCAAGCACCGCGGCGTCCGAACTGTTCTCACCAGTGGGAAGGCGCCGGTGGCGGTCGTGGCGGTGCGCAGGTCGGCGAGATTGGCATTGTCGCCCCAGTTATCATTGGTGGCGATGAGCTTCCTGGCCGCATCGTAGACCTCGAGCCGGGGATCGGCCAGCACGCCGTCGACATTATAGGGTTCACCGCCAATCGTCGGCCCGACGACGCGAAGCAGCACGGTCTTCGGTTCGTCGCCGGCGATCGAGAAACCCGGGATCAGGATGTCGGCGCCGGTGCCGACCTGGGCGCGAGTCGACGTGTTCACGAGGAACGAAGCAGCGATGAGATTCTGCGGGGTGGCGTTCACCGACAACGAATAGGCCGAGCTGCCAGTGGCGCCGGTGGCGAACACGCGATAGAGGGTACTCCGTGCCGGTCGTGAGGTTCTCATCGAGAAACTCCATCGTGTCGCCGGAGACGTCGGCGATCGTTGCCCACGTGTCGCCGTCGGCGGTGCGACGCTGCACGGAGTAGCCGGTCTCACTCGCCCCGTTGTCGTGCCACGATACCTTGATCGAAGTCGGGTTGGTGGCCGTCGCCTCCACCGCACCCGGCGCCACCGGCACGGCAAGCGGCTGGACGTTCGTGATATTGCCCGCGGTGTCGTACGTATAGGCCACGCCGCGACCATCGGGCCAGACGCTGCGGACGAGCCGACCGGCGGCGTCGTAGGAGAACGTCTGGGCGGCCGCGAAATGCGGTGCGAGGATGGCGGCCACAAGCGCGAAGCGCGCGGGGCCGGGCAAGCGAAGCAAGGCGTGAGCACATGGCGGGAGATCGTCGGGGTTGAAGGGATCAGAATCCGGCCATGCCGAAATTCGGCGCATTGGGTCCGGGCACGACGGCGAGCCTCAGCAGGTCGCGAAAATCACGGAAGTGAAGATAGGGTCCCTTGCGCTCGCCGAGACCGTAGGTCACGTATTCGCGCAGCGGCTCGTAGCGATCGTGGCTGATCGTGTCGTGGCCGACGCGGCCACCCGCGGAGAAGCCCCTGATCGTCTGGAAACTGCCCTGGGCAAGGTCCGCGACATCCTGGATGTAGCCATTGAAGTAACCATCGTCATTGAGCACGCCGAGAGTCTTTCCGGGCAGTTTCTCCGTGATGCCGATGGCGAAGTGTTTCACCCAGAACCTGGCCGTGCGGCGCGCGACGCGTTCGGCCGCTTCCTCGGCGGCGTCCTTGAAGATGGTTTTCGTCACCCGCTTGGCTGCGATGCCGCCGCCAAACACCCCCAGAGCTCCGCCGATCGCCGCGCTGGTGCCGACCTCGCCCCAGTCGATGCTGTCGAATCCGCGGTGGAAGCCCTGGTCGAAGATGCTCGCGGTCGCCGAGCCCGCGGCGCCCCCGAGATAGGGCGCGACGAAACCGACGCCGCTGAAGATGATGGCGCCTTCGACCGCGCCCCCGATCGCCGAGGCCGCGACCGACTTCCAGTCGACGCGCCGGTGTTCGATGGCCGCGGCAATCAGTTCCGAGCCGGCGCCCACGGACGCACCGAGCACCGCGCCGAAGAGGATGTTGACGATCTCTCCGTTCGGATCGTTGAACGCGATCGGATTGTCCTGCGCATAGCTGAAGAGATTAAGCGAGTTTGCGTCGGCGATATCGCCAGGGTTCACATCCTGGCTGATGAAGCGGCGGAGGGCCGGTGAATAGAAGCGGAAACGCAGGTAACAGAGCCCGCTCTGGTCCGTCAGCACCCCGAACAGCCCCTGGAAACGAAACGGTGTCGCCGGCCGCACAGTCGGATCAATCTCCTCGCCAAACGGCCCGTAGGCATAGCGCGTCGTCACCTGGCCCGCCGCATTGGTCAACGCCACGGTGTCGCCGCGCGCGTCGTAATGATACACCTGAACCTCGCTGCCGGTGACGTCGTACAACAAGCCGAGACCGTAGACGTAGCGCGTCGACGTGCCGTCGGCCGCAATCCGTTCCAGCACCTGGCTGAACCCCGCGTGCGGATTGACGACATAGGTCCAGCTCTCGCCCTGCGCGGTGGAGGCCACCAGGCGATCCTCAAGGTCGTAGGTGAACGTGCTCGAGCCGAGCGACGCGAGACGGTGTTCGTCGTCGTAGGTCGCGTTCAGGAAATGATCGGCCGGCGACAAGGCCGACAGCGACGACGTGCCCGTCGGGACGACGCCGGCGGCACCTTCCGCGTCGGGCGCGAGGCTCGTGCTGGCGAAAGTCAGCGCGAAGTTTTTCGAATTGAACGCGATCGCCACCGCCGCCGGCACGTAGGAGTTGGCATCGGCGAGGTGCTCGACCGACGTCAATTGCCCGGCCGCGTCGTACTCATACTGATAACCCACGATCAGGCCCCCCTTGCGGTCGAAATCCTGTCGGCGGGAAATCCGATGCGCGCGATCATAAACCAGGGTCCGGTAGCAGCCGTTCGGAAAATCGATCCGCGTGACCTGGTCGTTTTCATCGTAGGCGAACTGGGTGGTGCGCTGACCCCAATCGACCACCTGGGTCAGCCGGCTCGCGGCGTCGTAGGTGTAGTCGACATGTTTGCCGTCGGGATAGGTGAGGCGCATCATCCGGCCGGCGGCGTCATAGTCGTAGAGCAGTTCGTGACCGCCCATATCGACGAAACGCGTGACGCGATCCAGCCCGTCGTACTCGCGCGTGATCGTGCCGCCCCCGATGGATTCGGCCGTCGTCGTGAGGTTGCCGACCTCGTCATACGTGTAGCTGCGTGACGACTTGGAGGCACCGTTGATGAGCAATTGCCGCTGCGCGAGACGTCCGAGACTGTCGTAGGTCGAGTTGATCTGGCGATTGCCGTCCCAGACGGTCGTGGGCCGGCTGCGCCAGTCGTTGTACTCGTAGGTGATGATGCGCGGGCTGTCGGCCAGTTCGCCGTACCAGACCTCGGACATGCGGCCGTGCGCCGTATAGTAATACAAACGCGGGCCGCTGCCCGGCTGGTCCGTCTGCCTGACCAGGCTGTCGACGTCGTAGTGTTTCCGCGCGACACGATTGAGCGGATCGGTGGTCGACGCCAGCCGGTCCTGGTCGTCGTAATCGCGCAGGATGCGCCGGCCGAGCGGATCGACGGCCTGCACGAGATTTCCGTTTTCGTCGTAGGTCGAGGCGATCGCGTGACCATACGGATTGGAAATCTTCGTCGCCTCGTTGCGCACGGAATACTCGGCGGTCATGATCCGCACGCCCTTCGCGTCGTCGATCGCGGTGACGTCGCCCGCCGCATCGAACTCGTAGTGCTTCGCATGCCCGAGCGGATCGGTCTCGCTGATCCGGCGGCCCAGCGCGTCGTAGGCGTAGCTCGTCGTGTGTCCAAGGGGATCGGTCGTCGTCAGCAGCCGGTCTTCCCCGTCATACGTGCGGGTGGTCACGTTGCCGAGGGCGTCGGTGACCTCGACGAGGTTGTCGTTGCCGTCATAGGTGAAGCGAGTGCTGCGCCCCTTCGCGTCGACCCGGCGGAGCAGCCGGTCGCGACCGTCGTATTCCCACGTCTCGGTGTCGCCCGCCGGATTCACCCGGCGGATCAGTTGATTGGTGGCGCTGTAATAGGAGTACGTGTGCTTGCCGTCCGGATCGAGGAGGACGGTCTGGTTGCCAAACGGGTCCTGGGCGATCGTGATCTTCTTGGTCGGGTCACCCACGACGCTGACCTGTTCGAGGTCGTGGTCGGAGTTGTAGTAGAAGTCCTGCTCGTCGCCGCTGGGTCGCGTGGCCTTGGTGAGCTGGGAGAAGGCGTTATAGGTCTTGGTGTAGGCGTTGCCGTCGGCATCGGTGATCGTGACGGGATTGTTCTTCGCATCGTAGGTGATCGTCGTCTCGTGGCCGCGCGCATCGTGGATCACGGTCACGTTGCGCTGGTCATCGGTACTCGAAGATGGTCGTGGCCCCTGCGGCATCCGTGACGGAGGTGAGATTGAACTTCGCGTCATAGTCGAAGGTCGTGGTGTGCCCGAGCACGTCGGTCATCGCGGTGCGGTTCCCGAAGTCGTCGTAGGCGTAGTTGGTCGCATGCCCCAGCGCGTCCGTGAACTTCCGCAGATCGTAACTCGCGTCGTGCTCGTAGACCGTGGTCTGGCCGGTGCGGTCCGTGACCGTGGTGCGCAACGAGCCGTCGCGGGGATCGTCGTAGGCGAAGGTCATCACCTCGTTCGTGTCGACGCCGTCGTCCTGCGTGATCACGCGGCCCTCGCCATCGTAGGTGTCGGTGAAGATCGAACCGACGTCGTCGCGGGCGGCGACGATGCGGTCGAGGTCATCATAGGTGAACCGGGTCGAAGCCGTGGGCGGCGAGAACTGAATCGAGAAGTTCGTGACCGTAATCGGGCTTCCGCCGGAGACCGAGTCGATGAAGACGACCTTCCATGCGCCGGCCGGGTTCTCGCCTTCAAAGGCGCCGAGGCTCCCGACGTCGGAAAGGTAGTCGGTCGTCACGAAACGTTGTTCCGTCCGATCGATGAGCGTGGCTTCCGTGCCGGTCGGCGAAATCAGCTTCACGGTCAACTGCGGCAGCACCGCATCCGCGATCGTGCCTTCGACGATGCGCACGCGCCCGATCGGATCAGTCCGCGACACGGTGATGGTTTTCTCGACACCCGCCGGATCGTCCGCCGGGACCGCGATCTGGGTCCCGCTCGGCAGTCGATACAACGGTATATCGAACTCGAACGGCCGTGTGACCTCGGTCAACCGAAGCTGGTCGTCGTAGGCAAGGTCGACATAGCGCTGTACGCCGTGCGCAGGATTGATCGTCTGCAGATAGTCCACCAGGAAGTTGTCGTGGTTTGGTCCGTAGCCGAGCTGATGATAGACGATGGTGTGACCGCTGGTCGTCGCGGAAACCACCCGGGTGTAGACCCCGTCCTCGACGTGGATCGCCTGGCCTTGCTTGTTGCGCACATCGACCAGTCGGAGGTTGGTGGCAAGGTAGTCACTTTGGGTGCCGTCCGCCGCGGTGTGGACGTAGTGCTTGCCGTCCGCCGCGCGCACGAACGTGTCACGCTGGTCCGCATCGCCGACCGGAGCATAGACGTCCTCGCCCGCCGCCGTCTCGACGTAGCGGAACTTGCCGAACCAGGACTGACGGCGGGCGACGGTGATCACGCCCGGCTCGCCGGCGAACGTCATCAAACGCCGGCTCCAGTTGTCGGTCCAGCCGGGACCAAGTCGTTCGAGGCCGCTGGGAAATAGCGAATCATAGTGCAATCGCACCGTGAACGGCTGGCTGCCGCCAACCCCGAGCACGTCGAGGTCGATCACCTGCGCGCCCGTGGCCGTGTTCACGCCAAAGCCGGCCGTGCTTTCCGGCCGGTCGCGGTTCGAGTTCACAATCTGCGGCTGCGTGGCGGCGGACCCGGAAAGTGGTCCGTAACTCACGGAAACGTTCTCCGTCGCCGTGATCGTCGTGCCCGCCTCGGTATAGCGTGCGGTGATCACGACCTGGTTGCCCGGAGCCGGCCGGCCCTTGAAGCGGTAGCCGCGGACCACGTCGGTCGCCCCGTCGAGCGAGTTGCTCCATTCCGCCGTCACGAGCTGCGTCGACGCATCGGAGTAGGTCACGGTCGCGACGTAGACGCCCGCTTCGGCGACGTAGAGGTCGCCGGGCCCGGCGATCGCGAGCGATTGCGGCGTGGCGGCCAAAGCGGCACGCGCGACGAACGACACCACCAGCGAAAACCAGACGGTCCGGCGCAAGCTCGCGCGGGCAGCGATCCGAGGATGACGGGAGAAATGCAGCGTGTTCATAAGAGGGGGACCAGACAGCGAGCGTGACCACCAGAGGAGGCCGTCGAGCTTACCGCTCCGTCGGGATGCCGCCCATACTCCCTTGGGAGGGGGAGTCGTTGCAGGGGCATAGAGACATGGGCTGGCAGACGATTCGTCTCGCTCCCGCGCAACACCTCCCACCGCGCTTGCGTTCGGCCCTCTGGCTGCCGTGCCGCACGTCGTGCGATGCACATCGTGCAGCGGCCGCGATGCGCGATGTGGCCGCGACGCGCGATGTAGTCGCGGCAACCGATCTCCTCAAGGAGGGATCTGATCGACGTGTAGGAGCCTGCTTGCAGGCGATGGAACTTCCCTGCGACGAGGAATCGCCTGCAAGCAAGTTCCTACAAGATCGGGCCCGGCCTTCGTGCGTGATCCCATGCACGGCGGTCATCCCTCCCATGCCGCCCGGCTTCTAATTCCTTCGGGTCATGTCGGAGGTTAACCCGGACTTGCTATTGTGGGGTGCCGCTGAAAAACCAAAAGCGCCCCTCTCGCCCCGATGATCATTTCGACGCTTCGTCCCTGCCTTTCGCTTCCGCGTTGGCGACTCGCGCTGCTGCTGCTGCTCGCCGGCGCCGGCGTCGTCAACGCGCAGGACGAGGACGGCCGTTATCTCGTCCGCAACTACACGATGCGCGAATACGGCGGCGTGGACCAGGTCTGGCGCGCGGCCCAGGGCCCGGACGGCGTGATGTACTTCGGCAATGCCCATCGGGTCCTGGTGTTCGACGGCGAGACCTGGAACGCGATCGAGACGCCGGCCGAGGTCCCCGTGCGGGGCGTCGATGTCGACGCCACCGGCCGGGTGTGGATCGGCACGATGAACAATCTCGGTTATGCCGAACGAGACGCGAGCGGACCGCAGCAGTTCGTGTCCCTGCTGGACCGGCTGCCGCCGGATCAGCGCGACGTCAGCGACGTCTGGGCCGCCTATGCCCAGCCGGACGGCGTGTATTTCGCGAACACGACGTCGGTCTTTTGCTGGCAGAACGGGGCCTTCACCACCTGGCGTCCCGCGGGCGCGCGCCAGATCGGATTGTACCGAACGGATGGGCACCTGGCGGTCTATTCCCGCGACCAGGGATTCTATGTCCGGCAGGACGGCCGCTGGCATCTGCTCTCGAACGATCCGTGGTTGGAGAAGAATCGCTCCTACTCCGGCATCGTGCACCTGCCCGACGGGACCTGGCTCATCGGATCGCGCTTCGGCGGACTGGCCCGACTATCGGCCGACGGCGGCACGCTCACGCCGGTTTCCACCGCGGCCGATCAGCGGATGATCGACGGCAACGTGTATTGCATGCGCCGGCTGCACGACGGCGCGATCGCGATCGGCACGCTCGGGCGCGGCTTGATCATCCTGCGGCCGGACCTGTCGGTGGACGCGATCCTCGACGCCGACACGGGCTTGCAGGACAACACCGTGTTCGACGTGTTCGAGGATCGCGACGGCTCCCTGTGGACATCGTTGGGCACCGGCATCAGCCAGGTGCAGCGCGGCGCCATCACCGTGTTCAATGGGACACGCGGCCTGCCCGCATCGCAGCTAAGCGACGTCGTGCGATTCCAGGGGCGGCTTTTCGTGCTGACCCAGCGCGGCGTCTACGTGCTTCGACCCGGAAACGGCGGGATCAATCCCGCGCATTTCGAGCGCCTGGGCGAGCCTTCCCTGCGACCGTTCAAGTTGATTGCGCACCCGAAGGACCTCCTGATGGGTTACGATCACCTGCTCTATCGCCTCGACGCAAACGATCAGCCCGAGGTTTGCGCGCGCTTTGAAGGGCGGATCTCACGCCTGTACGCGTCGACCGTGGATCCATTGCGCGTGTTCGTCGGTTTCTTTGCCGATGAGGCCGGCACGCTGCGGGCATTGCGCTGGCAGGATGGCCAGTGGGTGCCCGACGGCGAACTCCCCGGCGTGACCGACTACATCGTGCGCATGGCCCAGTTGCCCGATGGCACCTTGTGGGTCGGCACGGCCGGCAAGGGCTTGTTGCGCGTGACCTTCCCGCCCGGATCCGGCGGCGTCCTCGCGCAGGCGCAGGTCACGCGCTTCACCGAAGCCGAGGGCCTGCCGGCCGGCATGGGTTGGCCGCGGATGTTCCGCACGAACGCCGGCGCCCTGGTGCTGATCGGCACCGACGGGCCCTACACCTTCGACGAGGCGACGCGGCGGTTCGTGCGGTTTACCGCGTGGGGGCCGGCGTTCGTGGACATGAGCCTCCTGCTCGCGACGGAGGACAATCGCGGCACCGTTTGGGCCGCGTACCTATCCGACCGAAAACGGCCAGCACACCACCACCGTCTGGGGCGAAGGCGTCGTGGCGCGGGGCCTGGCCCGCGCCGACGGCTCGCGTGATTGGTCGCTTTTGCCGACTTCGCTGGTTGCACCGATCAATCCGCTCGAGGGCATCCTGGCGGATGATGACGACGATGGGCACCATGTGCTCTGGCTCGGCGTCGAAGCGGGACTGTTGCGAGTCGACACGAACCGGCTCCCCAAGGAACCGCGCCTGCCCCCCGTGCTGGTCCATGACGTGAGCACCCGAACCGGGCACATCGTCGGCGGCGCCGAGGGGACGGATGCGAAGGGGATCTCGCTCCCCTACGCGGAGAACGGGCTGCGGTTTTCCTATGCGGCACCGAGCTACGGCTTCGATCGTTCCGTGCTCTACCAAACGCGGCTGGAAGGTTTCGAGTCGGCCTGGTCGGCGCCCACCGCCGAGTCGCACCGCGATTACACCAACCTTTTGGAGGGACCCTATCGGTTCCTGGTGCGCGCCGCGGATCCGGCCGGTCGCGGGGGCGACGTCACGGCATACGCTTTCGTCATCCGACCGCCGTGGCAGCGCACCACCGGCGCCTACGGGGCGTATGCCATGTTGGCGGCGCTGGCGGCGTTCGGCCTCGTGCGCTGGCGGGGAAGCGCCCTGCGCCGGCGCAATACGCAGCTCGAAGGCGTGATCACGGAGCGAACCGCCGAACTGCGCGTCGCGCGCGATGCGGCGGAACGCGCGAACCAGGCGAAGTCGGCGTTTCTCGCGAACATGAGCCACGAGTTGCGCACGCCGCTCAACGGCATCCTCGGCTACACGCAAATCCTCCTGAAGGACGACGCGCAATCGCCGCGCAACCGCGAGCGCCTGAAAGTCCTCGCGGGCAGCGGCGAACATCTGTTGCGCCTGATCAACGAGGTGTTGGATCTCTCGAAAGTCGAAGCCGGACGTATGGAGCTGCGCGAGGAGCCGGTGGACGTGGCCGGCCTCGTGCGCGGCGTTGCGGACACCTTTGCCCCGCGCATGACGGAAAAGGGACTGCGTTTTTCCCTCGTCATCGATCCGCAACTTCCCGCCCGCGTGCTGCTCGACGGACAGAAGATCGGCCAGGTGTTGTTCAACCTGCTCGGCAATGCGGTCAAGTTCACGGACCGGGGCGAAGTCGGCCTGGAGGTGCGCGTCGAAGGTGGCCGGCTGGCATTCGCGGTCAGCGACACCGGGCCCGGCATCGCGCCCGAGGACCAACAGGCGATCTTCGAACCGTTCTTCCAGGCGCGAGGCACCGCCCACGAGATGCGCCCCGCCGGCACCGGGCTCGGTCTCGCCATTTGTTCCCGCATGATCGCCCTGATGGGCGGCAAACTGGAGGTCGCGAGTGCGGCGGGCGCGGGCAGCCGTTTCACATTCGAACTCCCACTGCGCGCCACGAGTCCGCTGCCGGGAGCAGTGCAGGAAACCGGCGATGTGCGCCGCATCGTGGGTTACGAGGGCGCGCGCCGTCGCGTGCTCGTGGTCGACGATGTCGCGGTGAACCGCGACGTGCTCATCGAGATCCTGGAACCACTCGGCTTCGAGATGTTTGCCGCGGCCGGAGGCGAGGAGTGCCTCGCACAGTTTCAGCGCTGCCGGCCCCAGCTCATCATGCTCGACATGCGCATGCAGCCGATGGACGGCCGTGAAACCCTCGCCCGCCTGCGCGCGCTGCCGGGCGGACGCGACGTGCGGGTGGTTTCGTTTTCCGCCAGCGCCTTCAATTTCAGCCGCGGCGACGCCCTGGCGCTCGGGTGTGACGACTTTGTCGCGAAGCCGTTTCGCGAAGCGGAACTGCTGAGCGTGCTGGTCCGGCTGCTCGAGCTGACGTGGATCACGAGTGACCCGCCGGAACCGGCTCGCCCGCGGGACGACGCGACGCGCGCCCCGGCACCTTCCGGTGCCCGCATCGAGGATGAGACCGTGCGCGAGCTCTTGGAACACGCACGGCGGGGTGATGCCGCCGCGCTGCGCGAGGCGCTTGGTCGGTTGCGTGAGGCGCAGCCGGCGCTTGCGCCGGTCATCAGCGAGCTCGACGAACTCGCCGCGCGCTTCCAAATGCAGGAGCTCCGCCGCCGTCTCCAGGACATGATTGCGCATGAAACCTGATTCGAAACCACAGCCCGCGACCGTGCTCGTGGTCGACGACGTGCCGGCCAACCTCGGCGTGCTGCTGGAATTTCTTGGTGAGGTCGGCCTGCGCGTGCTCGTCGCCGAAAGCGGCACGAGCGCGCTCGAGCAACTCGCCTATGCCCGGCCCGACATCATCCTGCTCGACGTCATCATGCCGGGCATGGACGGCCTCTCCGTCTGCCGGCGCCTGAAACAGGTGGATGCGACTCGTGACATCCCGGTCATTTTCATGACCGCGCTGACTGAAACCGTGGACAAGGTCGCCGGCTTTGCCGCGGGTGCCGTCGACTACGTCACCAAACCGGTCGAGCCGCGTGAAGTGCTCGCGCGGGTACGCGCGCATCTCGAAATCCGGCGGCTGCAGGCCGAGTTGGAAGCCAAGAACCGCGCCCTCGCCCACGAGATCGACCTGCGCAACGAGGCGGAGGACCAATTGCAGCAGTCGCTCGACCAGGCCGTGATCGTCGCCCGCCGGGACCACACCATCCAGTTCTGCACCAAGCTGGCGTGGAACCTCGTCGAACGCTATTTCGGCCCGAAAGTGCTGACGAGGCTGCCTGAGGCGCTCGCGGCGTGGATCGACGGCGCCGGTGCCGCCGCGACGTTCGTGTGCGAGCTGGCGGGCAGTCACCTGGCGGTGCGGCGGTTTTCCGACGGGGGCACGACGAACATGGTCATGTTGTTGCTCGAGGAAAAAGTGGACCTCGCCGGTCCGGAGCCGCTGCTCAAGCTCGGGCTCACGCCGCGCGAGGCCGAGGTGCTGTTCTGGTTGACGCAGGGCAAGTCGAGCCCGGAGATCGGCATCATCCTCGGCGCCGCGCTCAACACCGTGAAGAAACACGTGCAAAACGTGTTTCAGAAACTGGGCGTGGAAAACCGCACCGCCGCTGCCGTGCGCGCGCTCGAGGTGCTCGGGCGATAGGGCGCGGGCGCTTCCGTGCAGTCTAACCTGTAGGGCAGGTCTTCGACCTGCTCAGGCGGGTCGGAGACCCGCCCTACCGTAACTGCGCCAGTCCCGCCACGGCCGCCGCCGCGCCGGCGAAGCAGAGCCAGCGGCGCAGGCCCATCGTCTCGCGATGCCACCAGACGCCCAACAGGGCGGTGAACAGAACCTGGGTGCCGCCGATTGCCGCCCACAGTCCCAGGGGACCAAGCGTGAGCGCAAACATCGACGCGCCGGAACCCACGACCGTGGGCGACGAGGCCAGCAGGATCCGCCACCAGCGCCTGATCCGACCCGGTTTCGGTTCCCGCCCGTGCTGCCAAAGCAGGACGGGAACAAGGATCAACCCGGAGCCGAATTCCCACGCCCACGCCGTGAGAAAGTAGTGGGTTTCGATCGAGAGCCGGCGCACGAGCAGCGCGACCCATCCCATCAAGAGCGCGGCCGCCAAGGCAAAGACCGCCCCGCGTGGCACATCCGGTTGGATCTCGTGGCGGGCATGGCTGCCCGGCGCGGCGACGATCGAGCTCGCGATCAGCAGCAACGCCAGCAGGAGCTGCGGCCAGGAGAGGGTGTCGCCCAGGATGGTCCAGCCCAGGATCAGCGCCGTCGTCGAAATGCCGGTGATCATGAACGCCGCCCGCAATCCGAACGGCAGCAAACGCGCCGCGTGGTTTTGCAGCAGATTGCACGAAGCCGTGAGGACGAACACCAGGAGCAGCGTCGGCCAGCGCCCGCCAAGCTCACGCCACGCGTGCGCCGGCACCCACCACAACAGCGGCGCCATCGTCAGGCCGAGCGCCACCCCGCGCATCGCCGCCACTTCCAACCGTCCAAACTGCCGCGCCAGCCGGCCGGTGAAGACGTCGTTCAGCGAGTAGCCGAGGCGCGAAACCAGGCAAAGGGCAAGAAACGCGAGCATGAGGAAGCGCCGCCATAGCAACGGCGACAGCGTGCGTTTCGAGGAGATTTGGCCGGTCTGGTCCGGTCACACCGAGCGCAGGGGCGGCTGTCCCCAGCCGACCGCGGTCGCGTGAGGACACGCGACCTTGCCCGAACTTCGCACTCCAAGGCAACCCCACCACGAAGCTCGCTTCGCCTTGATTGGCTGTAGGAGCGGGTTTACCCCGCGATTCCTCCGAGCCCATCGCGGGGTAAACCCGCTCCTACCGGGACAGGCGCAAGCCTCAGAGGTGACAACCGCGGATCACAGGCAAGCGCCGGAACGCTAAAAACTCATTTAATCTAGGGCGCTCCGGGCGCGGGTCGCCGGTGACGCCGGAAATGAGCATGCTGCTTCGGGTCGAGGAGGATGCATGGACACCTTGCCTGTTGCATGATCCCCGACCAGCAGTCGGTCCGGCAAGACTTCGCACCTTTTGTTTGCACCGTTGCGGTGCCGGTCGGATATTGCGCGCGTTACGCGTGCAGACTGACCAACGTCTTCAGGATTCATTCAATTGCCCGTGGCGGCATGGCCTCGCACGCACGTAGCCTGAGCTTCGGTTTTATCCATGGTCTCACCCTCCTCCCCTACGCCTCCCGCGGATAACGCTCCGCCGGGGTCCGAAACCATTCGTGACGCGGTCATCCGCCTCGCCGGAAACTCCCAGGACGGCATCCAGACGATCGGCGGCTTTCTCGCCCGTCTCGCCGGCCGCAGCGACCAGGACGTCATGACCTACATGACGATCCCGTCGACGATTTCCGGCGGGCCGTCGATCTTCCAGGTTCGCATCGGCAGCGGCGAGGTGCTTTCCGCCGGCGACCAGGCGGACTTCCTCGTGGCGTTCTACCAGCACAGCTACGAGAACCACATCGGTTCGTTGAAGGAAGGCGGCGTGCTCATCTACGACACCGATCACGTCAAGCCCGACCCCGACGACCGGCGCTTCGTCAACTTCGGCGTCGCGATCACCGGCCTGACGATCGAGTCCGTCGGCGGTGCCGCGAAGGACAAGGGCAAGAACATGTTCGTGCTCGGTCTGCTCGCGCGGATGTTCAGCCTCAACCTGGAGAAGCTTCGCGGCCTGATCAACGAGCGCTTCGGCGGCAAGGACGCCGGCGTGCTGCGCAACGCGCTCGTGGCCTACGATGCCGGCTATGCCTATCCGGCGGACAGCGTACTCAAGCGCTATTATCAATTCGAGGCGGCCACGACGCATCGCCGCACGCAGATCACCATGGATGGCAACCAGGCGATCGCCTACGGGTTGATCACCGCCGGCGTGCGCTATGGCGCGGGTTATCCGATCACGCCGTGGTCCACGATCATGGAAATCCTGCGCAGCGAACTGCCCAAGTACGGCGGCACGTTCGTGCAGTGCGAGGACGAGCTGGCCGCGGTGTCGGTCGCGATCGGCGCCGCCTACTCCGGACATTTGGCGGTCACCGGCAGTTCGGGCCCCGGTCTGTCATTGAAGATGGAGGCGCTCGGCTGGGCCGTGATGGCGGAGATGCCGCTCGTCGTCGTCAACATCCAGCGCGGCGGCCCGTCGACCGGCATGCCGACGAATGTCGAGCAGAGCGACCTGATGCAGGCGATCTATGGCAGCCACGGCGACTCGCCACGCGTGGTGCTGGCGCCGCGCGATGTCGAGGATTGCTATTATACCGCGATCGAAGCCGCCCGCGTGGCCCGGGAGTACTCGGTGCCGGTGTTCATTCTCTCGGACCAGTCGCTCGCCACGCGCATCGAAGCGTTCGACGAGCCGGAGCTCGAGAGCCTGATCGTTTCGCCGAAGCTCGACCTCGCGCCACGCAACGGCGATTTCAAGCCCTACCCGCTCGATCGCATCACGCGGCATGCCCCGCCCGGCGCGTTGATGAATGGCCATTATCCCACCGTCACCGGGCTGGAGCACGACGAGTCCGGCCATCCCTCGGGTAACCCCGCGCTGCACATGAAAATGACCGCGAAGCGGCGCGAGAAGATCAAGCAGTTCGCCGCCTCCCTGCCCCGACCGGAGATCTTCGGCGATGTCGAGGGCGACGTCCTGCTCGTGGGCTGGGGTTCGACCTTCGGCCCGGTCAAGGAAGCCGTCCGCCGGGCGCAAGCCGCCGGGCAGAAGATCGCGCAACTGCACCTCCGGCACCTCAATCCACTCCCCCCGAATCTCGAGCGCATCTTCAGCCGCTACCGGCAGATCTTCGTCGTGGAGATGAACGATGAAGGCCTCTACGGCCTCGGCCAGCTCGCGACCCTGCTGCGCGCGCGTTACGCCAACCCGCACATCCGCAGCATCACCAAGACCGACGGCCTGCCCTTCAAGGTGCGCGAAATCCTCGAAGGCGTGCGCCGCCTGAGTGGCGACCACGTGTCGACCTTCTCACTCTATCCCAATATCTGACGACGACGATTGTTGTCCGGACTCACCCGCCCCGGGTGAGCACAATCGAAAATCCAGAATCCAAAATCGAAAATTCCTTCATGTCTGCCACGCTCGAATCTCCCGCCCCGCGCAAACCGCTGACCAAGGGCGAACTCAAGGCCGATCAGCCGACCTGGTGCCCCGGTTGCGGCGACTTCGCCGTGCTCGCGGCGTTCTACCGCTTCCTCGAAAAGGCGCAACTGCCGCACGAGAAGATCGTGACCATGGCGGGTATCGGCTGCTCGTCGCGGTTTCCCTACTTCGTGAACACGCACAGCGCGCACTACATCCACGGTCGCGCGATTCCCTTCGCCACCGGCATCAGCCTGTCGCGCGACGACATCCACGTGTTCGCCTTTGGCGGCGACGGCGACGGGTTTTCGATCGGCGGCAACCACCTCGATCACGGGGCGCGCAAGAACATCAATCTCACCTACGTGATCATGGACAACTTCGTCTATGGTCTCACCAAGAAGCAGACGTCGCCCACCTCGCCCATCGGCTTCAAGTCCAAGACCGACCCCACCGGCTCGTTCGACCGTCCCGTGCAGCCGATGAAGAAGCTGCTCGCGAGCGGGGCGACCTTCGTCGCGCGTTCACATGCGGGCCAGGTGAACCACATGGTGGAGATGTACGAGCGCGCTTTCTCGCACAAAGGTTTCTCCGTCATCGAAGTCCTCTCCGAGTGCGTGGAGTTTTATCCCGGCGCGTTCGATGCCGCCGTGCCGCGCAAGCAGGGCGCCTTCACGCTGATCGAGGAGAAGAAGAACGATGGTTCGCCCGATGACGAGAAGCGGCACGATGTCACGAATCCCGAGGCGGCCTTCGCGATCGCCAACGAACCGTGGCCCGGCCGCTTCGGTGTCTACTACGAAATCCAGCGTCCGACCAAGAACGAATTGGAGGCGCAGCTTGTCGCGAAGGCAAGGGAGCGCACCAAGGGCGCGAGCGATCTTGATCTGCTGAAGGCGACCTTCGCACGCATGCGTTAAGCGGCCGGCGAAAACCTCCGTTCCACAGCCCGCACCTCACCCGTGCGGGCGTTTGTTTTGTTGTCCTCCAGGTCACGACTCGTGGGCGAGGCTCTGGACAAAACATGTGGCGGCCGCCACATGTTTTGTCCGGAATGGATCGACCGGTTTCGCAGAAGTCCCTTGGGGCTCGGATTCGCGCCCTCTGCCGGTTTCGCACCGGCTTTGACATCGAACCCGCTCTTCGAATGATGTGCCCGTCATGAACCGCGCGACCGACGACTTGCTGACGGCGGATGAATACCGCGCGATGCCGCCCGGCCCCCCGTATTACCAGCTTATCGACGGAGAACTCATCATGGCACCGGCTCCGAACGTCCGCCACCAAGTCATTGCGCGAAACATCTTTGTCCTGCTTCACGAGTACCTGCGCCGCAACCCGGTCGGCGAAGTCTTTTTTGCTCCGGTGGATGTATACCTTTCCGTTCACGACGTGGTGCAGCCGGACCTGTTTTTCATCGCCAGAGAAAAGCGGCAGATGATCGCAGACGAAGGTATCCGCGGCGCGCCGGACCTGGTCGTGGAAATCATTTCGCCGCGTAACGGTCTGCTGGAAAAGAGCCGCAAACGTCCGTTGTATGCGCGCAGCGGCGTGCGGGAAGAATGGCTGATCGATCCGCACCTCGAGCAGATTCACCGCTACGACTTCGCCACCAGCCCCGCGAAACCGGTGCGTATCGTCGACAGTGACGAGTCGTTTGAAACGTCCGTGCTGCCGGGCCTCGTCGTGAGCGCGGTCGAGATCTTCAAGGCGTAGCCCGCGGCCGTCGAGCGGCTCGAACCAAAAAAATCCGGCCGTAGAGGCCGGGCCCGCCTCACGTCTGATTTCACGGTGCGCCTTCCGTATCCCGCGTGAGCGGCGGGACGTTTTGCCGACGTCCCTGCCCTCACGGGCAAGGCTACTGCGGTCTCGACCACTTGAGGGCTGATGGCGCACTGGCGGACGGAGTCAGCCTATCGTCCTCGCAGGCCAACATTTGTTTCTGGACTCACTCAACAACCAACGGCCCGACCCTTTCATCCGGTCCCGGTTCGCGCCGGGATCTGTGACCTGCAGGGACTGCGGAGCTATCGCTGGTCGAGCCACTGGTATCTGTTCCGGCGCAAACAACGTCCGAAGTTCCTGGAGCTGTCCCCGTGCCTGGAGGAATCCGGCGGATTGAGCGATCGTCGCGCAGGCTGGGACCGCTATGCACGCTACCTGAGCTGGATTGTGGAGGACGAGCCCACGCGCAAGCACATGGAGTTTGACCGCATGAGCCGGGGCTGGGCGATCGGAACCGAGCCTTCCGCAAGGGGTCTGGTGCAGGAGGAGCGGCAGTTGCGCTCGGTGATGAAGCGTAACCAGGCGGAAGCGCGCGAACTCGCGTGGGAGGTGCTGCTCGAGAAGGCGCTCGCGGTGATGAAAAAGGGCTCGAAGGAAGTTGCCGCAGAACCCAAGGCGGCGGATTGGAAGGTGGCCGTGGCGGCATTGCTGAAGCAACGACTGGCCTGTGCCAACGCCTGGCTGGGGGTGCGCCTGCACATGGGCGTGGAATACGGCGTCTGCCGCTACGTCTCCGAAATGCAAGCCGGCAAGCGGCCGAACGCACGGGCCGCCTTCGCGCGCCTAACCGCAAGAATAAAGTAATGACCCCTTTTCTGCCTCACCCCGTTCCTCGGGGCGCGATCCGGTGATGGGTGACAAACGATCCGGGGTGATGGGTTACACATAGCGGTGTCAGGTGGTGGTGGATATAGCGAGAGGTTTCGTGCGGCGCATAGCGCCGCGGGGGGAAGGAGGTGTGGAGGAAGGGGGGCAGGCGCCCTGCCTTTTCTGGCGCCGGTCTGAGCCCCCCTTCCTCCACCTGTTGGACTCACGTTTTGCGGTGGGCTTCATGGTGGCGGTGGGTGGGCGGATGCTGGCGGCCGGGCCCCAGCGCTCCGCGGGATCGAAGACGAGGTTGCCCAGGTAGATGTTGGCGAAGTGGAGTTCGGTCTGGCCCTGATCGTTGCGGCGCAGGCCGACGCGCTTGCCGGCGAAGATTTCGCCCACGTGATAGTTGTGGCCTTCGTGCGCCAGAAAGCCGCTGGTGGAAATCACCTTCACCTCGTAATCGGCGGGATAGACCAGCGGTCTGTCGTCCTCGTGGAGTCGCCGCTCGCTCTTCTGGTAGAAGTCCGCGGGAAACTGCATGGCGAGCGCCTCGTGCGGTCGCTCGTAGTTGAACGTGTATTGCCAGCGCTCGAAGCGCCGCTGCTGCGCGGCGAGATTGGCCGAGGGGGGCTGCGTGGCCTCGGCCTTGAGGTCGCGGTGCATGCGCTCGTGCGAGCCGTTGTCCTGCGGCTTGGCCGGCCGGGTGAACTCGACGTCGATGCCCTGCTCGATCCACCACACGCTCAGACTGGAGAGGCGCCCCAGCGCGCCGGAAGCGAACGGCGCACCGTGATCGACCCGGATGATCTCCGGCTTGCCCGCCTGGCGCATCAGGCCGCGAAAGCTGTGCAGCGTGCCCTTGAACTGCTGGTTGGGTTGCGCCTTCAACCCGAGGACAAAATGGCTGTAGAGGTCGGTCACCGTCAGCGGATCGCAGCGCTGGCCGTCGTCCAGGATGAACCAGCCCTTGAAGTCCACCGTCCAGACGTGGTTGGGTTGCGTGGGCTCGGTCAGGCCGTGATCGACGGACGGATACGCCCCCGGCCGCCGGCGCCGCCGCACACTCAACCCGTGCCGGCGCAGGATCTCCCCGATCGTGCTGCGCGCCGGCGGCGACTCGATCCCGTGCTTCACCTCCAGCACCTTTTGCAGCTTCTTCGGGCCCCACGTGCGATGCAGGCGCCGTTCCGCCAGCACCAGCGCCTCCACCGCCTCGTCTGTGCGCTGCGGAAAAGTGTGGGGCCGATGGCTGCGCGGCTGCAGCCCCTTCATCCCATCAGCCGCAAATCGCTCCAGATGCTTGTAGCCGGTCTTGCGGCTGATGCCGAACTGCTCGCACAGATCCGTGAGCGTGAAACGGGCGGTGCGGGCCAACAAAACAAAGCGGGTGATCTCGTCCATGGGTGTGACGGTTTTCCAGGGCATGGCCCTGGTATGTGTCACCCATCACCCCGGTCAAAGTGTCACCCATCACGCCGGATCGCGCCGGATGCTTACGTGCAATCGCCGTTACTCACTCAACTCTGCGTTTCTCGGGTAACCGCGACGCAGCCACCTTCCTAGCTGTCCTTTTGATGAGCGCGGCGTCGTCCCTGGCCTCCTCGCAAACGCACGAGTGTGTTCGGTGCCTAAACACTGCAATGTCTGAATCAACGAGAAGCCTCTGGACGAACAAACGTTTGTGAAGAGTCGCTCAATTGGTAAACACCACCGGAGCATTCTTCCGGTCGCCAACAAACTCCCGATAAATCTCGCGCATTTCATTTTGCTCTGCCAGGGTCTGCCTTAGCGCCTTCAATTGCTCTTTTGATAACACCTTGCCCGCGCGATCTAGCAGTCGCCCATCGGACTGACGCATCCATGTTTCCCGATCCAGCGTTCCAGTCTTGTCCGAAGCTTGCGCTCCGTCCTCTGCAACATCCCCCAGAACCACTGCCAGTTCCCGCGTTTGCGTGCTCGAAAGTGGCGTGCTCGATGCAGCGATGTCGGATGACAGATTGTTCGCTTGTTTGATGTACTTTTGCGCGCCAGCCAACTCGCGTAAGCGCGCATACTTTTCCGCGCCAATATATGCCGCGATTTTTTCATCAACCTCTGCTTGCGCGTCCACTATTGCATCGGTCAATTCTTGAGTGCCCCGCTTGATTCCGACGTGTGTCGCAGCGTCCTCGGCATCCCAAGCACTCGTCTCTCGTTCGACCAGCAGCTCTTTAAGCTTTGGTACCGCATCTTCCGCCAGACCCAGCGATTCGATGGCCTCACCGAATTTACGTTCGACCTCGCGACGGTACTGATTCCGCCACAATTTTGGGAATTCTGGATACTTTGCTGTTACGTCGCGCATCCGGATCACCGCCGGTTCAACCGAAGGCCCCTCTGCCCTCGCGGGTTCCCGCGTCTGACCAGCATTCGATTTACTCTGCGGGACCGACGCTGCCGCCGAATGTCCACGCATCAGCGAAGATCGCGTCAGCTTGCTACTATCAGCAAAATCCAAGCGCTGTAGCCTGGCAGTCGCCGCGGCAGCAAGTTTGCGCGCCACTACGAGCTGCCATGATAGCACGCTCACTATCACAATGCTAACGGTCAGGACCGAAGCGATTGGAATGCTGCTCCTCTTCATATCCGGGCGTTTGGTCCCAAATCGAGCCTCCTACCTTTCTCTGTCGCTTGTCGACTTTCGCGTTTCTCCCGGAGTTCGGTTATGGTCAGCCAGAAGCAGGGAGCCACAAGGACGCAGATGATTGTCCACGCAAGAAGATCTTCGTGAGCATCCCCCAACTCCACCACTGGAGGACGTTGCCGAAACACTGACACGGCATCTTCACATCCAAAAGCAATCTTCCCCAACGGAACACCGCAAATCCGGCCCCCAAAGTTCCAATGCACCAAACCGAGGCCTGCGCTACAAGAATCAGACATAAGAGGATCGACAAAAAGAGTATTAACACTAACGCCCCATGCGCAACCGCGATGTCAAGGTAGCTATTAACCATCGTCGAATAGCGCCTATCAGAATCTATATCCTGGAACCAATCCATATACGCTCGTCCAGATTCGCCGCTTCCCCACCCATAAATCGGTGACGCGGCGATCATCGCTAGCCTCCCCCGCCCAAACGTCAACTCTATTTGTCAAAGATTTATCAGCAAAATGTGTACTGGATTGATTCTTTCACTGAAGCCAGTGCCAACAAGTGTGGTAACTAACATTAGCCCGCGCATGACCCAGATGCCAAGGAACCTACGCATCTTCATTCCACCTGAAATCCAGATAAAGAAGATGGCCGATCCTCCTAAAGCGGCAAAGCTCCCGCGTGAATAGGTTTTTGAAATCAAGAAGTAGCTAACCCACTCGACGCATAGCCCCGCCAATAACCAAGGCGAAACCATAAGGCATTTTGACACTAGAGAGGCTAGAATGGCTTCCGTTCGAGACTGCTTGTGAGTTATGACCTTTGCGGCCGAAACGAGTGGAGTTGAGCGGTACCCGAAATATTGGGAAAGCCACAGGAATGGCACGAGCGTCACAATTAAGGCCCCCGCATAATTTGGAGTTGCCCAGCCTAGGTTCCATCGCAGAACGCCGTGGAAAAAAAAGTCGTTCTCGAATATCATCTCATCGCGAATCTCATCGTCGTCTCGCGACGTCCGGCGTTCTCACCGACCGGCCACACCAAGTTTCTTGGGAGGGCACCAAGCGATGCAATCGCCACAAACACGAACTGAGCCGCTCCATGTCTTAGTTTCATTTTGTCTTACACCTCCTTCTTATCGTTTTTCAGGTTACCTGACCAAGTCTTCGAAAGCATCCAATCCCACACTTACGGATCTTTAATTGATGAGATCAGCTCTATGGACCAGTTCGCGTGGTCAAAGCACTAAACAGCTCGTTAAAAGCGGATTCATCGGTCGGCTTTGGTCCGCTTCCCATATAAGGCAGCAATTGAGAAGGCGACGTTGGCGGTACCCCGGTTGATTGCGTAAATTGAGTAATGGCGTTTGCGACCGTCTCTTTACCTTTGGCGAAAGCCGAGTGCAGGCCCCAATTTCCAGCCGTGTCATAAAACATTGTGGCATCCCACAGGTCGTCTACGCGCTTGTCGATAAGGACAAACCTCTGCTGGGTCTTGAGTCCCGGAATCTCGCCCGAAGGATTCATCAAAAACTCATCGAGGATTGCTGGATTAAATCCTGCCGGAAGGTATGGCGCCAAAGACCTAGGGTCGTCCGGCAACTTGCCATTATTTTGCGCGATCGCTTCGACCAGAGCCTTGCCAATTTCTGGAGCGACTTTCTGTCTAGCTAGGCCGCGAAGCTTACCAAGCGCTTCTCTAAAGTCAGCCTCGGTGTCTAAACTGCCGTTTGCGTCCTTCACGACATCTAGCCAATCGCTGGCGGTTAGGCGATCCATCTGAGGAATCCTAATGCCCGGATGGCCGCTAAGATAATCAGCAAGCCTCCTCACTTTTCCGATCCAGGCATCTAGAGCATTTTCGAAAACCTCATCGCTAGCAGGAGGTGTCACTTCAGCTAAAAGACCTCTAAGTTTTGAGGCCTCCTCCGTTACGTCCTTTAGCCTGGAAACCGCCCCGTCCCTACTTCGCTCGGCACTATCCCTTTTTCTCAATGCATCATCTCCATTTTCATTGGCTTGCAGGACCTCCTGCTCAAGCTGAAGAATCCGATGCCTTTGAAAATAGAGGCCCCCTGATAGCGCTGTAAGCATCATTACAACAACCCCCGACATCAGCTTCTTTTTCATGCGGTGAGATTCGCCTCGACACGGCAATCGGAAGGGATTTCTCGATGGTTTTCATCCTACGTCAATCGGAATTCCCATGAATTGCCTTGTGATTTCCCGCCGTTTCTACTTGGGGCGTCAACGGTGTCCGGTAGCGCCGTTTGATACAGATGTGAAGCGGCCCGAGCGGAGGCGAGAACATGGGCCTGAGCGCGTGCGACGATTACCGGGACTTTGGCGCGCGCCCCGGTTTCAAATCCGGAAGGTCAGCGGCGTGGCCGCGGCAAAAATCAGGCCGCCACCAGCCTCAGCAGAGTGGCTGGCTTGCATTTAGCGGCGGGATCTCGAGACGGGAGGGTGATGCGGAGGGCGGACGCCGGGCCGCCGCACAAGGCACGCAATGGCCCCGGGGCGAAAAGTCCAGGCGCCGGAGGAATACGGTCGCCACGATCCATCGTAGTCATATCATGGTGACGTGTCACCTCTTCATGATGATCTTGTCGACGAGCAATTCATGCAACCGGCGCTGGGCCGGTTGCGCGACTACACCCGGGGGGCGCGTCGCGACGGCACCCTCGATGACGAGACGTTCGTGCGCCTGGGCTTGCGTCGCGCGCTCGATGGCGACGAGTCGGGCCGCGCGTTCCTCCAGGCGCGCGGCGATGCCGGCGAGGCCCTGGCGCGCGCCACCTGGTTTGACGCGTGGCAGTCGCGCCGCCGGCTGGCCGTGATCGAGCAGATGGCCGGGCGCAGCTACGCCGTCATGGAGCGTCTCCTGCAGGAGCGCGACTGGCTGGGGGCGTTTCCGGAACTGCAGGAACGGGCGGTGTGGGCGGTGGACGGCCACCAGATCGAGCATGCCTGTCACGCCTTGCGCGATCGCCAGGCGGAACAGGTTCCCGTCGGTATCACCTACGGGCTGTGTTTGCATACCGGCCTGATGCGTCCGTTGGGTTGCTTCCAGGTCGAGGGGAAACGCGGCCATGAGTGGCCGCTGTTCAAACAGCAATGGCACCGTTGGCTGCGGGTGGATCGTCGGCCTTTGCTGCCGGTGCTCGTGGTTGATCCGGCCTATATCGACGTGTTGTTCTGGGCCCAGCAGAAGATCCAGCGGCAGGCGGTCGTCATCACGCGAGAAAAGAAAAACATGAAACCCACGATCATCGCCGCCCATCCGTTTGATCCGGCGGATCCGGTCAATCGTGGGGTGTTGACCGACGAAATGGCCGGCTATGGATATGCTTACCTGCGGCGCATCCGATTCCGCGACCCGGCGACCGGCGAGGAGTTTATCTTCATCACCACCGACACCACCATGCGGCCGGGCCTGGTCGCACTGCTTTATCTGCTGCGCTGGAAGATCGAGAAGTCCTACGACGTGTTCAAAACAAGTTCCGGGTGCGCAAAGCGTGGGGCAACGGTGCCGTCGCCAACCTGATGCAGGGACACTTCATGGCGCTGCTGCACAATCTGCTCACGGTACTGTTGGTCGCCCTGGAGAGCGCCGGCGTCGTCGAACAGAAAGTGCTGGATCGTCGCGCTGCGGCGCGGCGTCTGCAGCCGTCCGGCAAGCGCGTCCCGGCGCAAGAAATGGTCCGTGATGCCCTCTGCCTGACCTGCCAGTTCATCCGGCTGGTGCGCCATTGCCTGCGCGAGAAAATGCCTTGGAAGATGGCCTTGCCGCTGTTTGAGTGCCGCCTGAGAATCTACCTGTAGTTAAATACCGGACACCGATGGCGGAGAGAATTGGGGCAATCGTCGGGCTTCATTTGGAGCCAGACGTTTGGGACGAAGACCGCGAGTGGTGAGCAGGATCTCTACCATTCCGGTTCGACGAGAGCCGAGGATTCCTCCTAGCACATCCTCCGGAACACATCCCATGAAGTCGACGTTCGGGCGGAAATCAGCACCTATGCAACCGAAAAAATGGCAAGTTGGTGACATTGTAGAGATAAAGCTTCCAGACGGCTCTTATGCCTATGGAAAGATTTTTCGCGAGGGTGGTGTCGTTTTTTTCAAGGCCCGCTTCAGCAAACGTGTGCGTCCTGGTGAACTCGCAAATACTCCATATCCTTTTTCCGCGATGGTAACGTGGGAACGCAATGGCCCGCCGCAATGGCTCCGTATTGTTGGCAATTTGCCATCGCGACATGACGATCCCACGGATTTATGGACTTTGGCGCGATATCCTGATGGAAGATATGTCACGATTAATCAGGACCTCAAACAAGAACCCGCCTCGGCCGAGGAGATCGAGACTCTGTATCCGGCGATGGCCTTCGGCGAACTAGAGACTTCTGAACGCCTTATGGACGAGCTTGATGGGCGCCGTATCGCCGCAAAGCGGCGATACGCGCGTCTGTTTCGCTCTAAAATAGATATTACTATTCGCCTGACATTCCGCCTACGGCATCGGTCCGCCTGGCCGGGCGTACGGGACTGGCACACCAGTTGGCTGTGGTATGTAGCCGACTTTGATTCGATCTTCATAGGACGACATTAGGCTAGAGGGCCAACCGTTCTGTGTTAGGAAGGTGGATGGAAACGCCACCTTAGCGCAGATCCAGTAGGAAAATGCTGCCACGTTCCGAGTAGCATAAACAGGTCTCTGCCCATTGCCCGCTCCGGGCGGATGGTCTCGATGATATTGGTAAAGCTGCTACTCTGTACCGCGAGGGGCGTATTTTCCGTATGTGTGAGTACCATCGTTATACTGAACTGCAAAGTCCGTGAAAAAGGTCAAACCCGAATGTCTGCAATCGTAGCAACACGGTGGTGAGGGGTTAAGTTCGCGTCCTTTTGCGTAAGTCGGTCGAGGCCTATATCAGACATTAGGGTTTGCCCCCTTTTCCGGACCATTGTATCAACGCGGTGGTGACAGGCTAAGTTGGTGTCTTTTTGCGTGAGTCGGTCGGCGCCGATATCTGTCTTGAGCCTTCCGCAAGGGACTGGTGCAGGAGGAGCGGCAGTTGCGCTCGGTAGTGAAGCGCACCCAGGCGGAAGCGCGCGAACTGGCGAGGGAGGCGCTGCTCGAGAAAGCGCTCCCGGTGATGAAAAAAGGCTCGAAGGAAGTTGCCGCAGAACCCAAGGCGGCGGATTGGAGGGTGGCCGTGGCGGCATTGCTGAAGCAACGACTGGCCTGTGCCAACGCCTGGCTGGGTGTGCACCTCCGCATGGGCGTGGAATACGGCGTCAGCCGCTACGTCTCCGAAATGCAAGCCGGCGAACGGCCGAACGCACGGGCCGCCTTCGCGCGGATAACCGCAAGATTAAAGTAATGACCCCTTGTCAGCCCCCCGCGACTTTTCCGGCTGGTGCGCCATTGCCTGCGCGAGAAAATGCCCTGGAAGATGGCCTTGCCGCTGTTTGAGTGCCGCCTGAGAATCTACCTGTAGTTAGATACGGGACACCGATGCAGGGCGTGAAAGGGGTCAAACCCTAATGTCTGCAAGCGTAGCAACACGGTGGTGAGGGGTTAAGTTCGCGTCTCTTTGCGTGAGTCGGTCGAGGCCCATATCAGACGTTAGGGTTTGACCCCTTTTCCGACCCCCAAGTTTCGGCCGTTATCTTTTCCTCCAACCGGCTGGCCCTTACGTCATTGCCCGCTTGGGACAGGCTCTATCTAAAAGTGGAACGGACCAATCATAATTCGGCATCTGCTCTCGGACAGCCAAATCTTTATCGTAATGTTCCACGGAATCGAGCCTTCATGTCCCGCATCAGTAATATAAATTGTCGTGGGTTGCCGAAACAGTCTGTCATAACTTACATTCGACAAGGCAACATAACTTCGTGTCTTGAAGAACGTATCACCTTCGGCGTAATGAAAATACCTCGAGAGCAGCTCGTCAAACGCCTTGGACTCTTCCCCAATTCGTTTGAAAATCGGGTAAAAGCGGGGCAGATGACCGAGATCATCCCGAGCGACGTCCTGCCAGTTGCCTAAAGACGATTTCGTACGCGGGCTGGGAGGCGGAATCACCAATAGAAAACCGATCGTCGCCGATTCCACCTCTCCCTTCATTGTTAACGAATACGTTCCGTCCTTGGCGACCGACTTGCTGGCTATCTCCAGGTTCATCGTAATCGCCGAAACGTCCCCATTATTAGACCGGTCCACCACTACCGATGACGCCCTAAGCTCTGGAGTGATCGCTGCAATCCCAGCCATAAGCATGAAGCCGATTTTGCTCATCAGGACGCGGTAAAAAAATAATGCCTGATGCACGCTTGCCGGTCAAGGCTTCGGCTCAATAAGCCAGACGTTGCTGGTGAGGATGGGGGGGGATGGGGTCCAAACCGGATATCGGTCCAGCGCCTCATCTACGGTCATCTTCTTTACCACGGCATGCCCATTACCATCCGGATCGATGACCTCCACTTTGTTTCCAACCTGACGAATTACGACCATGTGACCTCGGTTAAGTTTGATCGTGCCATTAGTCAAGTCGACGATGTTTTTTGAAGTTCCCACAATGAATACCTTACCCGAAGCAAGTTGATTCTTCATCTCCTCTCTCGCGAAGTCTAGCTTTCGCGTTGCCTTCAACCCCTTCTGATCGAGTACCTGATTGAATCGGCTCTCCGCTTCATTGCCGCCCATTCCCGTATCTACATCCCAAAAGTCCGATTCTGGCTTACCGTTCGCCGCTAGAATCTGCACAATCTCGTCTTCGGTTGAAACCGACTTACCGAAGATCTTTTCCACATTGCGCAGACAACCTAGCGAACAAGCGCCGTCTCGTTCCTGCGCGTATGGGTACGAAGTCGAGACAGTTCGTTTGTGTGGATTGCCACCGGCTCCATAGCTCACAACGCCTGCGACGATATCAAGCTCGATTTTGATTTGTTGGCCACCGAGTTTCGCATCGATCGCATAGCTCCTGTCGGTCGATGAGCCGCTAAGGGTGAGACTTGGCTGTTGAATCCAATTCTGTACCACCGTGTCGCTAATCTGGTCCGTTACGCGCCAGGAAATTGGGACGTTCCAAACGCTTCCTCCGCTGTCTTTAGCGCGTATGGTGATCGGTTGAAATCCGGCGTTAAACACAGTAACGGACGCTCGATCTGGTGCGTTCGGCACAAACTGCACGCCAGAGCTTGTCTCAAGGCTCAGGCTTCCCAGCGGGGAACTTCCACACGTCGGCGATGAGCCGGTCCAATACATAAACTCGTAATGGACGTACAGAATTGTCATCAAAGGCGGACGGCGTCCCATAAGACACGTCGACGTTGATGGTGGTACAGTTCACCTGGGGGCAGTAAAAGCAGGTGAACATTTTGACCAGAGCGTGCCGGATGATGCAAGGATCACTATTGACGAGGTAGACGCTCGCATGGAGGACCGGGAGCAGGGCGAAGAGGAGTGCGAACAGGAGTGTACTAATGCGTTTCATGCTGGGACGGCTCGCGTTATTGGGCTTCCGAATCGGGGTACACGAGGCTCGAAGGAATGCCGTCAATGGAATGAGGCTGTAGTTTGGCCGGGTCGGTTATCGGGTCGGGCGCCATGGTTTGCACATCGAAGGAGCGAGTCGGTTCATTGACGCCGTCAGCGCCGTGGGCCGCCTCGAGCAGGGCGCGGCCCTGCGCCTCGTCTCGCAGCGCCTGGAGCCAGGCGTCACGCAGGCCCGCGCGCAGATCGGCCGGGGCATTCTCCGCAAGGAGGTGGCCGAGGGTCTTGCGTTCGAATTCGTCGCGCACGTCGTTATGGTTGGTGTCGATGAAGGCGGGGTTTTCGTCGGAGCAGGCGACGACGTAGAGCCGGGCGCCGTCCGCGCCGGCCGCGATCGAAAGGACGCGATGGTCTCGCGAGTCGTGGGTTCGGGGGAGATCAGCTTCGCCCAGCGCCAGATAATCGGCCATGTAGAGCGACCAGGTATGGGAGCGGGTGTCTGTCTTGATCGTGAACATCGCGAGCGTCGCCATCGGGTGGCCGTTATAGGGCGCGAGCTGGGAATCGTGCCGGAGCGGTTTCCACTCGGCCGTGGATTTGTCGCCGGCGGCCACGACGACAGAGGCAAAGTCCGGCGCACCGCCGTCGACGAGGCCGAACATGGCACCGCCGACGTCGACGATGGTGCCGATGGAGCCCTGCAGCGTGAGGGTGACGTAGTTGGCGCCGGGGTGCAGCGGCCGCAGGGGAGCCGACCAATCGGTATTGGGATCGATCTCGATATACTCGATCGCACCGGCCCTGGCGACTCGGGCGTGGTCGCCGAGCGACTTGGCCAGCGAGTGCGGCTCGAAGACGGAGAAGTGAGTGGCATCCAGCGGCGGGTCATCCGAACTTGACGGAGTTCCCAGGAGCCTCGGCAGACCGAGGGAGGCGCTGGCGGCGAGGCTGGGCAGCGGCAGGGCAACGGTGAGGCTCGGAATCAACGCGGCGGCAGCAAGAAGCGAATGTGTATTCATGGTTGGTCAGGTTAATCGCCTACAACAAGCGCCCCGACGGACGCCGCGCTAATCGGTGTATACAGGCGGTTGTTCATGGTGGTTCTTTCTCGAGGGGAAATTGAAAGATCGCTTCCAGTCCGAAGCCCATATTTCGAATCATCCAGGGCATCGACGTGGGATATAGTGCCCGGGGCGGGGGGGGGAGCAACGTGACATTGCTGCAAACATGCTGAATTTCGTTTAGTGTTTCCGCTATGACTCACCGGGAAAACTTCCCGGTTCTCTGACCGTTTCGGAGCGCCCTCGATCGAAGGCTTCGCGCGAGTATCATCGAGAGGAAACGGACGTTTCAGATGCGCCTCGAACGATCTGGGAGAATTTCCCGCTTTCGACAGAGGTATGGCAGACATGCGCACCTTCACAGCCCAGGCCACTCCTTCGGCCGTCCGGAGCAGGTGCCGCGGTATATTCCCGTAAGCTCGCTGTTGAAGCCCGATACGCGCACTCGGAAGCCTCGCACGGAAGGCGGGCAAGACGCTTACGCGCTGCTCGTCGATCCCCCAGGGATGCGCTCGGTTCCCTGTAACCTTCCGGTTGCCGCCAACGACTGAGGCGACATCCTGCGACTGGGCGCCTCGCCCCCATCAAGCTCTTCCGCGGTGCCGCACCTTCTGTGCAAACTTCATCCTCCCCTCACCCCTGCTGCGGTTTGTCCACGGATCCCGAGGACTACTTCCTGACCCGGCGGCAGTTCCTCGGCCGCGTCGGCATGGGCCTCGGGGCGCTCGGCTTCGCCACGCTGCTCGATCCCGCGGTCCTGCGGGCTGCCGATGGTGCGCCGTCCGTCAATCCGCTCGCGCCGCGCCCCCCGCCCTTCCCCGGCAAGGCGAAGGCCGTGATTCACATCTTCGCGCAGGGCGCACCGTCCCATATCGACACCTGGGACCCGAAGCCGGCCCTCGCGCGGCTCGATGGCAAGTCCATGCCCGACGGCGGCGTGGCGATGGCCTCGCCGTTCACGTTCCAGAAATACGGCCGCGCCGGGATCGAGGTCAGCGACCTGTTCGCGCAGACCGCGCAACACGTCGACGACATGGCGATCATCCGGTCGATGTACACCGACATCCCCGCGCATGAGGTCGCGACGGTGTTCATGAACACGGGCTCGATCCGCATCACGAAGCCGAGCCTGGGTTCGTGGGTGGTCTATGGCCTCGGCACCGAAAATCAAAACCTGCCCGGCTTCATCTCACTGCGCACCGGCGGGCTGCCACCCGGCGGGGCGAAGAACTACGGCTCCTCGTTTCTTCCCGGCATCTACCAGGGCACGAGCGTCAACACGCAGGCGCGCACGGTGCAGCAGATGATCCAGAACATTCGCAACCAGTACGTGTCGCCCCGCGAGCAGCGCCGCCAGATCGAACTCGTGCACGCGCTCGACGAACTGCACGCCCGCAATCTCGCGAACGAGGCCGCGCTGGAGACGCGCCTGCAATCGTACGAGATCGCGTTTCGGATGCAGGCGGAGGCGACCGACGCATTCGATATCACGAAAGAACCCGCCGACGTGCTCGCGGCCTACGGCAAGTCCGCGCAGGCGAAACAACTCCTGATCGCCCGCCGCCTCGTGGAGCGCGGCGTGCGTTTCGTCCAGGTCTGGCACGACGGTTGGGATCACCACCAGGACCTCGAGGAACGCATCACGGAAAAGGCCGGCGAAATCGACCAGCCGCTGGCCGCGCTCATGACCGACCTCAAGCAACGCGGGTTGCTCGATTCGACGCTCGTCATCTGGGGCGGGGAGTTCGGTCGCAAACCCACGCGCGACCGCAACGGCTTCGAGAATCCCGGGCGCGATCACGATGCGAAGGCGTTCACGGTCTGGCTGGCCGGCGGCGGCGTGAAGGGCGGCACGGTGTACGGCGCCACCGACGAGACCGGTGCCGAGGCCGTGCAGGACAAGGTGCACGTGCACGACCTGCACGCCACGATCCTGCAGTGCCTCGGCTTCGACCACACGAAGCTCACGTATCGCTTCAACGGCCGCGACTTCCGGCTGACCGACGTGGCCGGCAACGTCGTGCGCGGGATCCTGGCATGAGCCGGAGCGTCGGTAGCGCAGGCTTCCAGCCTGCATTCACGACAAGGCAGGCAAGGATGCCTGCGCTACTGGGTGCCTTCTGCGTCGTGGTTTCCGTGCCAGGATTTGCTGGCGACACCACGGCGCTCGCCCACGGCGACGTCGACTTCTTTGAAAACCGCATCCGGCCGATCCTCGTCGAGAGCTGCTATGATTGCCACAGCCGCACCGCCGACAAGGTGCGTGGACACCTGTTGCTCGACACGCGCGAGGGCGTCTTGCACGGCGGCGAATCCGGTCCGGCGATCGTGCCCGGCGACCCGGACAAGAGTCTGTTGATCGAAGCGGTCTCCTACGTGGACGACGACCTGCAGATGCCGCCGGAGAAACATGGTGGCCGGCTGACGGATGCGCAGATCGCGGATCTCACCGAATGGATCCGGCGCGGTGCGCCCGACCCGCGCACCGGCGTCGCGGTGGGCAGCAATGCCGCGAAATACGGTGGCGTCGGCAAGGACCACTGGGCGTTCCAGCCCGTGAAGAAACCCGTCGTGCCGGACGTGCGGGATGAGGCGTGGTGTCGCACGCCGATCGATCATTTCATCCTCGCGAAGCTCGAGGCGGTGAAGCTCGCGCCCAATCCCGACGCCGACAAACGCACGCTCTTGCGTCGCGTCACCTTCGATCTCACCGGCCTGCCACCGAGTCCCGCCGACCTCGCCGCGTTCGTGGCCGACGACGCCCCGGATGCGTTGGCCCGCGTGGTCGACCGGCTTCTCGCCTCGCCGCAATATGGCGAGCACTGGGGCCGCTACTGGCTCGATGTCGCGCGCTACTCCGACACGAAGGGCGACCCGGCCAAACGCGAGGACGTCCGCTACCCGCACGCGTGGACCTATCGCGACTACGTCATCGACGCGTTCAACGAGGACAAGCCGTACAACGAATTCATCCTCGAACAGCTCGCCGCCGATCGCCTGCTCGCGGAGTCCGCCGGCAAACGGACCGGCCCCAAGCCGGCCGTGGATCAGAGCACGCTCGCGGCCCTTGGTTTTCTCAACGTCGGCAACACGTTCGATGGTCGCCGCAACGATGTGATCAACGACCAGATCGACGTCACGACGAAGGCGTTTCTCGGACTCACCGTGTCATGCGCGCGCTGCCACGACCACAAGTTCGACCCGATTCCGACCCAGGACTACTATTCGCTCTATGGCATCTTTGCGAACAGCGACGTGCCACCGCAGCTCCCGCTCCTGCATCCCGTGCCGCCGTCGCCCGCCTACGACGACTACCAGGCCCGGCGGTTCGCGCTGGAGCAGCAGGAACAAAAACTGCGGGCGCAGTTCCGCGATTTTCGCCGCTCGCGCGACCGCGATCCCGAAAAGCGCAAGCAGCTCATCCGGCAGCTCGCCCGACTGCAGCGCGACTTCGGGGATCTCGAATGCAACCACCCCGGCGCCCCGCCCCGGGCAATGGCATTGGTCGATCTTCCCCGCCCCCACGATTACCCGGTGCTGCGGCGCGGTGAACCCGGCAACACCGGCGAAACCGTGCCGCGTCGTTTCCTCGCCGTGCTCTCGGGACCGGACCGGCCCGTGTTCCGGGGCGGCAGCGGCCGGCTCGAGCTCGCCCGCGCCATCGCCGACTCTCGCAATCCGATCACGGCACGCGTGCTGGTGAACCGCGTCTGGCAGCAGCATTTCGGTGTGGGATTCGTCGATACACCGGATGACCTCGGCAACATGGCCTCGCCGCCCACGCATCCCGAGTTGCTGGACTGGCTCGCCGCAACCTTTGTCGAACAGGGTTGGTCGCTGAAAAAACTGCACCGCGAGATCGTGCTGAGCCATGTCTACCAGCTCGGCAGCGGAGCCAATCCGGCCGCGGTCGCCGTCGATCCCGACAACCACCTGCGCTGGCGCGCCAACCTGCGGCGCCTCGATTTCGAGGAAGTGCGCGACACGTTGCTCGCCCTCGGCGGCACGCTCGACCTTTCCCGGGTCGGCGGCCGCCCCGTGCCGATCGCGAGCGGAGATTTTCTGACCCGTCGCGCCCTCTACACCTGGATCGACCGCGGCAACCCCCCGGAACTCTTCACCCAATTCGATTTCCCGAATCCCGATGTGCCTACCGGGAAGCGCTACGCCACGATCGTCCCGCAACAATCGCTGTTCCTGATGAACAGCCCGCTCGTGATCGAGTCCGCCCGCAACCTCGTGCATCGGGGGACGTTCACCGCCCTCGCGACCGATGCGGACCGCGTCACCTCGTTGTATGTCTCGATCTTCGCGCGCCCGCCGGACGCCCGCGAACTGCAGCTCTGCCTGGACTACGTGCGCGCGAATCCCGACGGGACGTCGCTGGATGGTCCCGCCCCGACGCCACGGGACGAGGTCGCGGCCCGCGTCGCCGCCCGTCAGGCGGCCCGCAACGAACGCCAGATGCACAACCCCCGCGCAAAAACCGTTTTTCAACCGGAGCCCGCCGGCACGGTGCTCACGCGCCGCGATCCGCCCGATGCCTGGACCAAGCTCGCCCACGCCCTTCTGCAGACCAATGAAGCGATGTTCCTGAACTGAACCGCAGCGGCGCAACTCTGGTTCAGTTCTCTCGTGCCACACAAGCCGGCGGGAGGTCCGTCTCGGTCCCACGTGGGACACGTGGGGAACCGCCGGATGTACCGAGACACACTACGGGTTGACGAATCCTTTGCCGCCGTGGTGAGAATTCCCTCGCTGCAGGCTTCTCCTGACCGGGGAATGCGCAGTCGCTGCCAACGCATGCGGAGCATACCTGTGCGAACCGGCGTAAATTGGGTATATGAAGACCGCAATGATGTCTCGTCTCGTGCGGTTCCGCATGCTGCATCATGCGGTTGCCGCATTCGCGGCGCTGGCCCTGGCTCCCTGGCAGGCCGCCGCCGTCAATCCTCCGGTTGATCGGACCGGCGCCGACAGCGTACAACCGTCCGTGGCCAGATCGACCATCACCGCGGATCCGCATCTCGCATATCTCGAGGAACTCGATACGCGCAGCCCACAGGTCCGTCAGCACAGGTCCCGCCCTGCGGGACCTGCTCGCCCAGCGCGAGGAACTCGCGCGCAAGTACTTCGCTGCCCCGGCGCAGCTGCGCGCCAGCATCACTCGCGACCTGGACCAGCTTGACCAGCAGATGGCTGCAACGGAGGCCGCGCTCGCGGACGCCCTCAAGGCGGCGCCGCCGAGTGACGGACCGAATTATGTCCCGCCCGAACCGATCGACTTTGTCGAACTGCGCGCTTCGGCCGTGCGGCGTCGTCGCCCGGTCTATTTGCCGGTTCCGCAGCCATCCGTGCTGCCACCGTTGCCGGCGCCGGCTCGTGAGACATTGTATCTCGAATACCTCACAGACCGCGCGGCAAACTCACCGGTTGCCCGACATCTCGTCGACGATGTCTCGCGGCTCTTCCGTGAACGGCGCGAACTCGCCTTTCGGTCATTCGAGTCACCGGCTGATCAACGTGGCGTGATGGATTCCGCGATCGCCGCGGTGTCCCAACGTCTGCATGCGATCACGCGATCCTTCGACGAAGCGGTGGCACTCAAGCATTGGTAAGTTTCCCCGGTGGCCTTCCCGGCGCTTCTCGCCCGGGTCACGCACGCGTGGCCCGGGCCTTTTTGCGTCGACCGACCGAAGCGCTTTTCGGAATCGAAACACCCGTGCAAGACTCTCACCGGGGTCACAACTGACCCCTCAAAGGCGGAGCGTGGCATTGCGCATGCGAGAGAGCGGTCATGCATGCTCCTGGATCATCTTCATCGTTCCGCGCGGGCGGCCTCGTCCTCATCACCGCGCTCGCCCTGGTTTCCTTCAGAACCTCCGCCACGGCGGCACGATCCCGGGATCGGAGTGCGCCTCCTCCGACGCCGGAGGTGTATGCGCCGGTCGACCCGTACATGAAGTACCTCGACGTGCTCGGCTCCGAATCCAGCTCATGCAAATCGCACGTGGACGAAGCAAAGAAAATGCTGAATGCACAGGCGGATCTCACGTCGCGCTATGCCCAGGCCTCACCTGAAGAGCGCAAGCAACTCGATCAATCGTTGCGCGACCTGGGCAAGAAGCTGGCCGCAGCCGAGGTCGGACTCGAGAAATGCTATGGACCCGGCTTCATGACGCGCAAGGACGAGACAATGTGGAGTGAAGCCGCACCACCCAAGTCATCGAATCCGCCGCCAGCCGACCAATCCGCAGCTCAGCCGGCCGCGAATGCCACGACTACCGATTCCGGTGAGTCAGGTTCAGCCCAAGTGCCGACGGCACCCCAGCCGCCCCTGCCGGCCACTCCGCCGCCCCCACCGCGCGAGTTGAGTTTCGTGCAGATGCTCAAGAGCCGCGCCGGAGAAACAACCTACGCGCACGATTTTGCCACTGACGTCCAGAATCTGCTGGAGCAGCGGCGAGTGCTGGCGCTGCGCTTTCTCGAGGCTTCCGATGAGGAACGTCCCTATCTCAATGCAGTGATCGCCGCCGTCAGCCATCGCCTGCACGATACCGCCGACGCCATCGATCAGGCCCTCGAGATCGCGAGCGATTGAACCCCGCGGTGCGGACCGCACGTGCCGCGACCGTCAAGCGCGGCCGAAGCCCCACGAGAAGACTTGTCAAGCCTGGCAGAATTCGAGGGACGACTTGATGTCGTCCAAGGGACGTTCGTAAGAGGAATCCAAAAACGGCGCGGGATGGAGCCGGTCGCTCCAATTTCGCGGAGCCCAGAGAGACACCGCATTCCTGCCAAGCGCCGGCCGTCGGCCGGACCACTGTGCGGGCCGGTTTGCTGTCGCGTGGGGGCCGCAACCGACGGCAAGCTGGTCACGTCTTCGCTCCGTTTATGCCCAACCCCGCTGAACGCATCCTGCTCGGCCCCGGCCCGAGTCCCGTTCCCCAGCGCGTGCTGCGTGCGCTCTCCGCCTCCACGCTCGGCCATCTCGATCCGCAATACGTCGCGATCATGGACGACGTTTGCGCGATGCTGCGCCGCGTGTTCCAGACGAAGAATGCACTCACGTTTCCCGTCAGTGGCACCGGCATGGCCGGCATGGAATGCGTGGCCGTCAACCTGATCGAGCCGGGCGACGAGGTGATCGTCGCCATCAACGGTGTCTTCGGCATGCGCATGAAGGACGTCATGGAACGCTGCGGCGCGACCGTGCACACGCTGGAGGTTCCCTGGGGCGAGACCTTTGCCCGCGAACAGGTCGCCGCGGCATTCGACACAACACCCGCGTGCGCGGCTGCTCGGAATCGTGCATGCGGAAACCAGCACCGGCGCCCACCAGATGCTCGACGGCTTCGCCGACATCGTGCACGCCCACAACGCGCTCCTTGTGGTGGATACGGTGACCAGTCTCGGCGGCCACGAATTGCGCGTCGACGACTGGGGCATCGACGCGGTCTACAGCGGCACCCAGAAATGCCTGAGTTGCCCGCCCGGCCTGGCGCCGGTGAGCTTCGGCGACCGCGCGCTCGCCCGACTCGACGCCCGCAAGACGAAGCCGCAGTCCTGGTATCTCGATGTCACGATGCTGCGCAAGTACTACACGGGCGCAGCCGGTGGCGGACGCGTTTATCATCATACCGCTCCGATCAACATGACCTACGCGCTGCACGAGGCACTGACGATCGTGCTCGAGGAAGGCCTGGATGCGCGGATCGAACGTCATGCCCGCGCACACCAGCGCCTGCGCGCCGGCCTCGACAAGATGGGCATTCACTACGTCCCCCGTCGTTCGCTGCACTCCCTCAACTGCATCCACATTCCCGCCGGCGCCGACGACGCGACCGTCCGCAAGCGCCTGCTCGAGGAATACGGCATCGAAATCGGTTCCGGTCTCGGTCCGTTCGCCGGCAAGGCGTGGCGCATCGGCCTGATGGGTCACGGCGCGACGACGCGCAACGTCGATCTCGTGCTCACCGCGCTACGGGAGGTGCTTCGATGATCGGTCGTATGCGGTTGGAGGAAGGAAAGCCTTCAGGCCTCATGTAGGGCCGGACCTTGTGTCCGGGCCGCCCCGGTGCTAGATCACGGCACGGACGCAAGGTCCGGCCCTACATTTCTCGCGCTTCTCGCCCTGTGCCATCTCCCCTTGACCGCCTCGCCGCGCTGCTTCCGCCGGATCGCTTCTTGCGCGAACCAGCCCAGCTCGCGGCCTACGAGAGCGACGGGTTGACCGCGTTCCACCAACGCCCGCTCGGCGTGGTGCTGCCGCAGACGGCCGACGAGGTCATCGCGATCGTTCGCTTCTGCCGCGACGAACGCCTGCCGTTCGTCGCGCGCGGCAGCGGCACGAGCTTGTCCGGTGGTTCCGTGCCGGTGGGAAACGGGATCGTGATCGCATTGAACCGGCTGAACCGGATCCTGCGCCTCGATCCCGACGAACGCATCGCGGTGGTCGAACCCGGCGTGGTCAATGCCGCGGTTTCCGCCGCCGCCGCGTCGCATGGTCTCTATTTTGCCCCCGATCCTTCCAGCCAGCTCATCTGCACGATCGGCGGAAATGTCGCGTTCAACTCCGGCGGCGCCCATTGCCTGAAGTATGGCATGACCTCGAATCACGTGCTCGGTGTGAAAGCCGTGCTTGCCACCGGCGAGCTCGTCACCTGGGGTGGAGCCAGCCGCGAAAACATCGGTCCCGACTGGCACGGGCTCTACGTCGGCAACGAAGGCCTGTTTGGCGTAACCCTCGAAATCACGCTGCAGCTCCTGCCGCGCCCGGAGTGCTATCACACCGTCCTGGCGGGCTATCGCACCCTCGAGCAGGCCGGCGACGCCGTCACCGCGGTCGTCGCCAGTGGTTTGTTGCCCGGCGCGATGGAGATCATGGACGCGCTCGCCCTGGAGGCGGCAGTCGCCGCCGTGCACGCTGACTATCCGCCGCACTGCGAAGCCGTCCTCATCGTCGAACTCGAGGGTCCGCGGGAGGTCGTTGCGGCCGATCGCCGGCGACTCGACGACGTCCTGCGCGGCACGCATGCGGCCGACCTCCGCGTCGCGCGCGACGCCGACGAACGCGCGGCCATCTGGAAGGGCCGCAAAAGTGCGTTCAGCGCAGTCGGCCGCCTGTCGCCCGATTTCATCGTGCAGGATGGAGTGGTGCCGCGTCGCCGCCTCGGCGAAGCCCTGCGCAAGATCGGTGAGTTCGCCCGCGAGGCGGGCTTGCGGTGCGCGAATGTCTTTCATGCCGGCGACGGCAACCTGCATCCGCTCATCCTCTACGACGGGCGTGAAGCCGGGGCGCTCGATCGCGCCGAGGCGCTCGCCGGCCGCATCCTGCACTTGTGCGTCGAGATGGGCGGCTCGATCACCGGCGAACACGGCATCGGCATGGAAAAGCGCGCCTACCTGCCCGCGATGTTCAGCGCCGACGAGATCGACTGCTTCCAGCGCCTGCGCGCGGCGTTCGATCCTCTCGGCATTTCGAATCCCGGCAAAATGTTTCCCGGCGGCGATGCGCCCGCGCTCACGCAGCACGGCCTGCATCCGCTGGAAAAGGCCGGCCTCGCCTCGCGCGAATGACAATCCTCGGATGCACCCACCACCTGGTCCGGGGAGCGCGCGCGTCCCGCGTGCTGGATCGGGCGTCTCGCCCGATTCCACCGATCCGCCCTCGGCGGGACGCCGAGGACAGCACGCGGGACGCGTGCGCTCCCCGGACCAATTTGAAGCCGTGAGCCAGACCTGCACGCCCACCTCGGTCCCGGAGTTCGTCGACGCCGTCCGCGCGTCGCCGCAGGTGAACGTGGTCGGCGCCGGTACAAAACCGCGCCTTGCCGCCGACCACGGCCCGCGCATCTCGACAACCGCACTGCGCGGAATCGTCGAGTACGAACCCTCCGAGTTCACGGTCACCGCACTGGCCGGCACGCCGCTGCGCGACCTCAAGGACACCCTCGCGGCGCGCGGGCAATACCTCCCGTTCGATCCGCCACTGGTCGACGCGGGCGCGACGATCGGCGGCACGGTCGCCGCGGGGCTGAGCGGCCCGGGTCGCTTTCGCTACGGTGGGCTGCGGGATTTCATCCTCGCGGTGCGTTTTATCGACGGCGCCGGCCGCCTGCTGCGCGCGGGTGGCAAGGTTGTGAAGAACGCCGCGGGTTTCGACCTGCCGAAATTCTTCGTCGGCAGCCTCGGCCGCTTCGGTGCGCTCGTGGAGTGCACGTTCAAGGTCTTCCCGCGCGCGGCCGCGACGCGAACCCTGGAGATACCGTGCACCAGCGATGATGAACTTGCCCGGCGCCTCATGGAGGCCGGCAGCGCCCGTTGGGAGACCGACGCACTCGACGCCGATGGCAACGACCGCCGGATCGTGCTCCGTCTCGCGGCAGGGCCGGGCGCGCTCGACGCCTTGAGCCACGAAGTCCTGGCCCGCTGGCCCGGGCGCGCGCTGTCGGATGAAGAGGCCATGCGCATCTGGAACGACGTCCGCGAGTTTCGCTGGGCGCATCCGGACGGGATCTGGATCAAGATCGCCACGACGCCGGGACACCTTCCCGTGCTCCTGCCGAAGCTGCGCCAACTCACGGGCGCCCGACTTCAGATGAGTGCCGGCGGCAATGTTGTATACCTGTCGCTACCGGAATCTGCCGAAAAGCCATCCCTGGCTTCACTCGAGGTTTCAGCTCTCACCCTGCGCGGTGACGCGCCACTCTTTCCGAGCGCAAGTTGCCGGCACGAGATCGAATCCCGCATCAAGGTCGCGCTCGATCCAACCAATCGCTTCCCGGAGTTTTCCGAATGAGGAGGGAACGCTCAAACTCGTTGCGACCAGATCAAGTTTTTCCAAGGCAGTTCAACCACGGATTGGCAGATGTCGCTTCGCTCGGTCCACCGATACGAAGAAAACTGACTCCGTGCCCATCTGTACCACAATCCGGCGGAACCTCTCATTGGTTCGAAGATTTCCCTCGATTGCGCCTCTGGAACTCAATCCTTTTGAACCACAGATTGCACGGATGGGCACGGATAAGGCAGGGCGGAATCACACAACATCTGTGCCCATCTGTGTAATCCGTGGTTAAACTGATTTGGTTGCGGCTCGGCCGCGCTGGGTAATCCGTGGTTAAAGGTCTGAGGCTTGTCTCGCCAATGAAACGTCAATGGATCAGTTGCTTGGTTTGGGGTTAGCGAGCCATTGGCGGAGACCAGCGTTCCCTCCTCTTCTGTTCCGCTTCCATGCAGCACTCGATTCCAGCGTCGCAGCACGGTGCTTTGACCGAACCGATGGCGCACGCCGTGCAGACCTGCGTGCACTGCGGTTTTTGTCTCTCGGCCTGTCCGACCTATCGCGAACTCGGTCAGGAGATGGATTCGCCGCGTGGCCGGATCGTGCTGATGAAACAGGTCCTCGAAGGCCAGCTCGACTGGAGTGCGGCGCAACCGCATATTGATCGCTGCCTGGGATGCCTCGCGTGTGAACCCGCATGCCCCAGCGGCGTGCCCTATCGCGACCTGATCAGTCCGTTTCGTGCCGTGGCCCAGCCGCACTTCAAGCAGACGCCGGGCGGACGTCTGCGCCGGTGGCTCGCCGCATCGACGCTGCCTCACCCGAAACGCCTGCGCCTCGCGTGGCGCACCGGCCGCTTCGCACGCGCCCTCGGTTCGCTCGTGCCACGCAGCCTGCGACCGATGCTCGACCTCCTGCCCGCCGCATTGCCCGCGCCGGTGAATCTGCCGGCGATCACCCCCGCGGTCGGCGAGCGCCGCGCCCGCGTCGCCTTGCTCGCGGGATGTGCGCAACAGGTGCTCGATCCCGACATCAACGCCGCCACGATCGCCGTGCTTGCGCGGCAGGGCGTCGAAGTGCTGGTGCCACCCGGGCAAGGCTGCTGCGGCGGACTTGCCTGGCACACGGGCGACCTTCCCGCCGCGCAACGTTTCGCGCGCCACAACCTCGACGCATTCCCGCACGACGTCGACGCAATCGTCACCAACGCCGCCGGCTGCGGTTCCGCGATGCACGAGTATCACCTGATCCTGCGCGGCACCGCGGACGAGTCCCGTGCCGAATCCCTGCGTCGCAAGGTCGTGGATGTATCCGTCTTCCTGACGCGCCTCGGACTCCGCGTGCCATTCCCTGACCGGGGAACGAAACAACGCATCGCCTATCACGATGCCTGCCATCTCGCTCACGCGCAGGGCGTGCAGAGTGAACCACGCCAGCTCCTGCGCGCGATTCCCGGCGTGGAACTGCTGCCCATCGCCGACGCCCACCTCTGCTGCGGCAGCGCCGGCACCTATAACCTCGACCAGCCAGAAATCGCCGCCGCGCTCGGCGCGCAGAAGGCGCGCGCCATCCTCGCCGCCGGCGCCGACCTCGTCGCCTCCGGCAACATCGGCTGCCTCACGCAACTGCGCGCGCACCTTGCGCGCGCGGGATCAACGCTGCCCGTGCGCCACACCCTGCAGATCCTGCGGGACGCACTTTCGTAAGCGGAAACCATTCAATCGGACGCCATCTTGCAGGAGCTTGCTTGCAAGCGATCCCGTGGCGCACAGGAGGTTCCATCGCCTGCCCGTTCGGCAGATCAGGGCCCCGAGCCCGTCGAGGGGCAAGCAGGCTTCCTACATCGATTACCGAACGGTGCAGAAACTTCGAGGGCATCGTCGCTTCAACTGCATCATTACGGCCAAGACCAAACCCAGATGCGTTGGGGAGGCAATGTGCAGGCGGCGGCATCGGAGACAAGCTCCGGCCCTACAACCGATCCGTGGCTCGGGCCACGGTCAATCCGCCTGGTCGTCAATCAGCGGCAGGAGCCGCGCCACCACATCGTCAACTGTCGCGTCTGACACCGCACCGGCGAATTCGGTAGTCCGCGCGCGCCAGTCGAGACTCTTGACCTGATCGACGAGTATGACACCGGCGACGGCGCCGCCCGATGGCACCGGCACTTCAAAAGGATAGCCCTTGACCTTCGACGTGATCGGACAGGCAAGGAACAAGCCGGTCTTTCGATTGTATTCCTTGGGCGAAACCACGAACGCCGGTCGGCGCCCGGCCTGTTCGTGACCGGCCTGGGGATCGAAACTCAGCCACACCACATCGCCACGCGCGGGAACATATCCCGCCATCACCAGGTCTCCCGCCCGACCGGCGCGCCGGTTGAGACTTCGCCATGGCAGTTGCCGCGCTTCACCTGCTTCAAAAGATCCGCCAGCGCATGGCGCCGGCGGCGCACCGGACGAACGACCAACGCACCATTTCGGGTGCTCAGCTCAACTTCCGAACCTTCGCCAATCCTGGTCTCCGCGGCGTAGGCCCGGGGAATTCTCAGGGCCAGACTGTTACCCCAGCGTTGCACGGCTGTCTTCATGGCTCTACATCGTAGATACGAAAACGTCCAAGGTGTCAATGGCACGCTGGGTCCGCATTGAACCGGTATCAGGGCGCGATCACCACCGGCACGATGCCCGGCAGGAAGTAGGCCTGGATCGTGACGAGCACGCCCATCAGCAACGCCAGCGCGACACTGTGCCAGAAGACGGCGCGCAGGATCGTGCCCGCATCCGGGCTGTCGTGATGGCCGCCGGTCGCGACGCTCGCCACGACGATGCTTTGCGCGTCGATCATCTTGCCCATGACGCCGCCCGAGCTGTTCGACGCCGCCATCAGGATCGGCGACAATCCCAGTTGCTGCGCGGTGACCTGCTGCAGGTTGCCGAAGAGCACGTTGGAGGAGGTGTCGCTTCCCGTCAGCGCGACGCCGAGCCAGCCGATGATCGGCGAGAAGAACGGGAACAGCACCCCCGTGGCGGTCATGGCCAGGCCGAGGGTGGTGTCAGTGCCGCTGTATCGGGTGGTGAAACCCAGCGCCAACATCAGCGCGATCGTCAGCAAGGAGGTGCGCACGCGCCAGAACGTGCGCGCATATGACATCACCAACTGTCGCGGGCTGAGACCGAGACAGAACCCGCCCATAACACCGGCGAGCAACAAGGCCGTGCCGGTCGCGGTGAGGATGTTGAACGAAAAGACCGCCGCCTCCGGATGCGGCTCCGGCACGATCGGCGGCATGCGGAGGACCGCCTGGTCGAGCCCGGGTACCGGCAACGACGGCGCGAACCACGAATTCAGCAGCGTCTTCACCGGCCCCAGTCCCCAGATGAAGACGAACACCGAAAGCAGGACCCACGGGAGCCAGGCCCGCCACGGGCGCGCGTCACGAGGCGGAGCCGCGACATCGGGCTTCTCCTCCGCCGGCTGTTCCTCGGCCGGTTGCCAGAAGCGCATCAACACGACGAGCGAACCCATCGACACGATGGACGCGACGATGTCGACGAGGGTCGGGCCGTGATAATTGCTCATGACAAACTGCGTAATCGCAAAGCTTCCGCCGGTCACCAAACACGCCGGCCACACTCCGCGCATGCCGCGCCAGCCCGCCTGGGCCGCGACCAGCCAGAACGGCACGATGATCGAAAACAGCGGCAGTTGCCGGCCGACCATTGCGGAGAGCGCGTAAACGTCGAGACCGGTGATTCGCGCCAGCGTCAGCACCGGCGTGCCGAGCGCACCGAACGCGACGGGCGCCGTATTGCCGATGAGCGCGAGTTTCGCGGCCTCGAGCGGACGAAAACCGAGCCCGATCATCAGGGCGCCGGAAATCGCCACCGGCGCTCCGAAACCCGCCGCGCCTTCGATGAACGCACCAAAGCTGAAGGCAAGCAGCAGCGCGAGAATGCGCCGGTCGCGCGACACGCCGGCGATCTGGCGTTGCAGCACGGCAAACTCGCCCGTCTCAACCGTGAGTTGATAGATGAAGATCGCGTTGAGCACGATCCAGCCGATCGGAAACATGCCGAAGGCCGCGCCGTAGCCGGCCGCCGCCAGCGTGAGGACTGGCGGCATGTGATAGGCGACCACCGCAACCACGGCGGCCACGCAGAGACCGGCGAACGCGGCGATGTGCGCCCGCACATGCCAGAAGGCGAGCAGGCCGAGCAATGTCACGACAGGCAATGCGGCAAGCAACGCCGACGCACCAACGCCGCCAAGCGGGGCGTAGTTTTGAGACCAGGGCATGGGGGGGAGCGGGGGTGGAAAGCGGTAAACCGGACCGGAGAAACCGCCGTAGCCGGCAGTCGATGCAAAGACGCCGCGATCCGAGGTCGGGTATCTCGTAATTCTGCCGTAGCGCAGGCATTCCCGCCTGCATCTTGCGATTGGGTCGCGTGTCCCCGCGCGACCGCGGTCGGCTGGGGACAGCCGATCCTACCTTTGGTTGCGGCCCCGGCCGGGCCAGGACGTGTCCAGGGCGGATGGGTCCCAGACCTGTCCCCACGGTCGGGAGAAGCATCCAAAGATTTCCTTCGCTCCCTTTGCACGCTTCGCGGGAAACTTCGCCACCGTGCGCATCCGACATCTTTTCATTTCTCCCGGGCACAATTTCTTCGGGCACCACGGCCAGCCCGCGGGTCGTCACCCGATCGAGGAAGTGGATGCCGTCGAGTGCGTCGCCGGCCAGGGTCTCCGCGGCGATCGGTTTTTCGGCTACAAGAACGACTACAAGGGCCAGATCACGTTTTTCGAATGGGAGGTGTATGAGCAACTGCGCCGTGACTGCGGTGACGCAAACAGCTCACCCGCGCGCCTGCGCCGCAACGTGATCGTCGAAGGCGCCGACCTCAACGCACTGATCGGCCGGGAATTCGAGGTGCAGGGCGTCCAGCTCGCCGGCGCGGAGGAATGCCGGCCGTGTTACTGGATGGACCAGGCGATCGGCGCCGGCGCCGAAGACTGGCTCCGCGGACGTGGTGGTCTCCGGTGTCGCATTCTCAGCGATGGCTGGTTGCGGCGGGACGATTGAGCCTCGTGGGCGCGAAAAGGACGCTGGAGCCAAGGTGCCTGCGCCAGCGCCTGCACGACTTTCTTCGGTGTCGCTGGCTTCAGACCCGGCTAATGTAGGGCCGGACCTTGCGTCCGTGCCGTCGCCTCTCGACAGAGCGGCACGGACACAAGGTCCGGCCCTACATTGGAAAGGTCGAGGCGTCCCGGGTGGTCCACCGCTTCACCTCGCATGGTGCTGGCGCACGTTCCGCGCGCCGAGGCGGGACGAAACCAGCGCTCGGGCACGAAACGAACCCGGACACACGCTACTCCGACTCCCCGACCACGATCAGGCGCACGGCGTCGAGGCGCAGGCGTGCGTCGTGAATGGCCGCCATCGTCCGCTCGAGTTGCTCCTGCGTGAGTTCGATCTCCTCGGGACGGATGTTGTCGTTGACCTTGCGCAGATCGAGGAGGCGACGCAACTCGGCGCCGATCGCCTTTTCGGCCTCGGCCATTGCGGTGCTTTTCGTTTCCTCGCCCTGCCGTTCCGCGATGCCAGTGGCGCTGTCGACCAGCGACTGGAGGATCGCGGGATTGAATGCACCGCCTTCAAGGAACCGATGGATGTCGCCGTCCTCGAGATCCGCGGCGAGCCGCGCCGCCGGATGGTCCGAGGAAACGTCATTGCCCCGCACGTCAACCACCACGCGGATGGGCGTGGGCGCAAGGAACCGGTCCACGTGCCACCGGGATTCCGCGACGGCCTCCAGCAAGAAGATGCACTCGAGCAGAATGTCCGGTGCATCCGCCTCGAGATGGGCAAAGGCGGTCGTGCCCGCCTTGGCGTTGATCAGCAGGTCGAGCGAGTCGCGCACCACCGGATGATCGGCGGAAACAAACCGCACGTCCTCGCGCGCGATCGCGCGTCCCCGGTCAAACGTCGCCAGCATGCCCTCGGCGGGAATCGAGGGATAACCCTCCATGAACGCGTGGCTCGGATCCAGGAAAACGTCACCGCCATCGTGCTCCTTCACCTGCACGCCGAAGTGATCGAAGAGATCGTTGAGCACCTCGCGCAGCGACGTATCGGCATCCGCGACACGAATCCGCGCGATCACTTGTTCCGCAACCTCGCGGTTAAACGAGTTGAGCTCGAGCAACCGGTCCCGGCCCCGCTTCAGCTTCGCCGCGAGTTCGCGATGAAAGGTCTTCGTCTCCTCGACCAACCCGGCGAACGCCGTGGCGTCCGCCTTGCCGATGCCGGCGGCGGTCGCGAGCGTGAGCAAACGTTCGCGAAAGCGGTGGCGAAACTCGTCGCCGCTGTGCAACGGCGTCTCGAACGCGTCGAGCCCGCGATGATACCATTCGGCCACCCAGGCGTCGGCGCTGTTTTCGACGACCGGCACGTGCACGCGGATGGTTTCGGTCTGACCGATGCGATCGAGCCGGCCGATGCGTTGTTCGACCAGACCCGGGTTGAGCGGCAGGTCGAACAGCACGAGATGATGCGCAAACTGGAAGTTGCGGCCCTCGCTGCCGATCTCCGAGCACAGGAGCAATTGCGCTCCGTCCGGCTCGGCGAACCACGCGGCGTTGCGGTCGCGCTGCACCAGCGGCAGCCCTTCGTGAAACACGCCGGCCTTGAGGTTCACGCGCTCGAGCAACGCGCCCTTCACCGCCTCGACCTTGCGCTGGGAGCGGCAGATCAGGAGCACCTTGGCCCGGCGGTGTTTTTGCAGGAACGTCGCCAGCCATGCGATGCGCGGGTCGTCCTTGAACGAATAGCGGATCGTGGAATCGTGGCCGAGTTCCTCCGCCTCGAGTTCGCGCGCGACGCGGGTGCGCAGTGTCGCGTCGTGCGCGACGGGTTCGGGACAATACTTGCGCTTGGGAAATCCCGACATCGCCGCGCGCGTGTTGCGAAACATCACCCGGCCGGGCCCGTGTTGATCGAGCAACGTGTGAATCAGCGCATCGCGCGCTCCGGACGTGCCCTGCTCGAGCGCGTCGAGATGGCGCGCGAGTCCCTCGGGATCGCGGCGAAAGAGTCGCTGGAGCGCCTTGTGATCGGCCGGCGTCAGCCGCTTTTCTCCCGTGATCTTGTCGATGACGCCGGCGACCGCGCCGAATTCCTCGGCTTCGGCCACGAACGCATCGAAGTCGCGGTAGCGATCGGGATCGAGCAGCCGCAGGCGCGCGAAGTGACCTTCGAGGCCGAGTTGCGTCGGCGTCGCCGTGAGCAGGAGCAGGCCCGGCGCCTTTCGCGCGAGGTGCTCGACCAGCTCATATTCGACGCTGGCGTGGTCGGGCGTCCAGGCGAGGTGATGCGCCTCGTCGACGACCACCATGTCCCAGCCCGCGGCGATCGCCTGCGCGCGCCGCAGTTCGCTGCCCGCGAGAAACGCGACGCTGCAGAGCACGAGTTGCTCGTCGAGGAAGGGATTGTTCGCGGGATCGCCGCCCTCGGAGGCGAGACAACGCTCCTCGTCATAGATGCTGAACCAGAGGTTGAACCGCCGCAGCAACTCGACGAACCACTGATGCACGAGCGACTCCGGGACGAGAATGAGCACGCGCGTAGCGCGCCCGACCGCGAGCAGGCGCTGCACGATCAGGCACGCCTCGATGGTCTTGCCGAGGCCGACCTCGTCGGCGAGGAGCACGCGCGGATTCTGGCGCGAGGCAACCTCCTGCAGGATGTAGAGCTGGTGCGGAATCAGATCGAGCCGGCCACCGAGAAAGCCGCGCACCGGTGACTGCCGCAGCCGGGCCTGCGCCTCGAGGACGCGACGCCGCAAATCGAAAACCTCGCCCGGATCGACCTGGCCGGCCAGCAGTCGTTCGGTCGGCGCGCTCACCCCCGCGACATCGGAAACGGCGTCCTCACGCACCCGGCTGCCGTCGCCAACGTAGACGAGGAGGCCGTGTTCCTCCTCGACCGCCTCGACCGTGATCGCCGTGCCGCTGCGCGCGGCCACGGTCTCGCCGACCCGGAACCGCACGCGCTTGAGCACCGGTGTCGTGGCCGCGTACAAGCGCTGCTCCGCCGTCGCCGGAAACGTCACGCCCACGCGGCCCGGCTCGACGGCTGCAACCATCCCGAGCCCGAGCTCGGGTTCGGGCTCACTGACACAACGCTGGCCTACGATCCAATCCGGCATTTGGTCGATCAGGTACAAAAAGCTCGTTAACCGCAAAGCGCTTTTCGCCGGCAAATTCCTGGCGTGGACACTTGCCCGGCAGGGGACCGCCGATATGCTTGCGACGTTTCGACCTGTTCTCTCTGCACGAACCTCACCACCCCGGTTCCTTGTCCCATGAAAACGTTCGTGCTCGCCCTAGTGACCCTGTTGCCCGCCGCGCTCTCCGCGCAGGTGTTGTTGCCCGCATGCCCGTCGACTTCCGTAACTGCGTTCCGTTCCGTTGAGCTTGATGAGGTCAACCCCTCCCGCCCTGACCCGGCGCTCAACGAGAAATCACATCACGCTCGTCCGCCGCGTCCGCGCATCGACTACAGGTTGCGCGTCGCCCGGCCCGCGCGGTCGATCGATCCCGGCATGCTGGTGCGGCCGCCGGACGACCGGGATTACAAGATCCTGACACCGCAGCCGAATCGTCAAGACTCGCCCTGGAAGCGGCCGCGCCCGGGGCCGCGTTGAGCTTTCTGGACCGATCGGTGGCCGGTGTAGGCGCCTGCTTGCAGGCGATGGATTTCCTGGCGACGAGGAGTCGCTTGCCGGCAAGGTCCTACAACATCCGGCCCAACGGCAGGTCGCGCCTTCATAAGCTACGCTGGCGGTAGGGTCGGCTGTCCCCAGTCGACCGCCATCGCGAAGGGACTCGCGACCCTGCCTTCTAGGCACGGGCACCGCTTTTTGCGACATGGACGCGTCGCGCAATTGCATTCCTCACGGTTTAGCCGCCAGTGGCCGTGCGTTTGAGCCGCGAGGCTGCCGGGGATCCTGCAGTTTGGCCGGGCGCGGCGGCGCTGGCATGTAATTAGCGAACACAGCGCATCCGCCATGGAAACGTTTCTGCCCCCGATCAACCCGGGAATGGGGTCGCCCGGCGCCGCTGTGTGATGCCGACGCATCCGACATCGTATTGGATCGACTCGCAACGCCTGCCGCGGTTTCCCCGGCCGGCGCAGGACTTCGACGTCGACGTCGCGATCGTCGGCGGCGGGATCACCGGCATCACCGCCGCCCATCTCTGCAAGCAGGCGGGAAAGTGCGTCGCCCTGCTGGAGCGCGGCCGTTGTGCGTCTGTCGATACGGGAAACACGACCGCCCATGTCACCTGCGTGACGGACACGCGCCTGCAGGATCTCGTACGACGCTGGGGGTCGGCGCATGCGGCGGCCGTGTGGGATGCGGGCGCGGCGGCGATTGATCAGATCACGGCCCTGATCCAGCGCGAAGCGATCGCCTGCGACTTTCAGTGGGTGCCGGGTTTTCTGCACGCGCCGGCTACTGGCACGCCCGACCTCGCGCGGCATGAGAAGCTCCTTCGTCGCGAAGCGCGGGTCGCGCGCGAACTGGGGATCGCGGCCACCTTCGAGGAAAGCATCCCGTTCCTCGGCATGTCGGGCGTGCGTTTTCCGCAGCAGGCGATCTTTCATCCACGGAAATATCTCGCGGGTTTGCTGCGCGGGATCCCGGGCCAGGGCAGCCATGTGTTCGAGGGCGCCGCGCCGGACGCCTTCGAACCAGGCGATCCGATCGCGCTCAAGGTCGGCGATCACCGGATTCGCTGCCGGTATCTCGTGCTGGCGACGCACACGCCGCTGATGGGCACGACGGGCCTGCTCCCCGCGACCCTGTTCCAGACCAAGCTCTACCTGTACACGACCTATGCGTTCAGCGCGCGCATCCCGCGGGGCCTGGTGCCGGCGGGGTCGTACTGGGACACGTCCGATCCCTACAACTACCTGCGCGTCGAACCACGCCGTGGCTTCGACCTCGCGATCTACGGCGGCGAGGACCACAAGACGGGCCAGCGCGCGAACACCGGCGCGGCATTTGCCCGGCTGGAAAAACGGTTTCGCAAACTCGTCCCGTCCGCCGACATCACGCACTATTGGTCGGGCCAGGTGATCGCCACCAATGACGGTCTGCCCTACATCGGGGAAACGGCGAAGCATCAGTTTGTCGCCACCGGTTTCGCGGGCAACGGCATGACGTTTGGCACCCTCGGCGCGATGATGGCGGTGGATGCGATGCTCGGCCGCCGGAACCCGTGGCAGGACCTGTTCGCCGTCGATCGCCGCAAGCTGCGCGGCGGGACCTGGAATTATCTCAAGGAGAACAAGGACTATCCCTACTATCTCGTGCGCGACTGGCTGGCCGGCAGCGAGGGACGTTCGCTGCGCGCGTTGCGACGCGGCCAGGGCAAGATCCTGCAACTTGGCGGTCGCAAGGTTGCCGCGTATCGCGACGACGCGGGACGCGTCACGTTGCGTTCGCCGGTGTGCACGCACCTCGGCTGCATCGTGCGCTGGAACCCGGCCGAACGCACGTGGGATTGCCCGTGCCACGGCTCGCGCTTCCAACCCACGGGCGAGGTGATCGCGGGACCGGCGGAGCAGCCGCTGGCCCCGGTGAACGCGGAGGCCACGCCCGCGTGATCGGCTGTGACGCGCGAGGTTCAGGGTCGTGTTCGCATTGGCATCTCGGGATGGCGGTATGAACCGTGGCGCGGCCCCTTTTATCCGCGCGGCTGGCCGCAACGTCGCGAGCTCGAGTACGCCGCGCGTGCGGTGTCGACCATCGAACTGAACGGCTCGTTCTATTCCCTGCAGACGCCGACGTGTTATCAACGCTGGCGCGATGAAACCCCCGCGGGGTTTGTGTTCGCGGTGAAGGGCGGCCGGTTCATCACGCACAACAAGCGCCTCCAGAATGTCACCGTGCCGCTGGCCAACTTCTTCGCGTCCGGCATGCTCGCGCTACGGGAGAAGCTCGGGCCGTTCCTCTGGCAACTGCCGCCCACCTTCCGTTTCGACGCGACCCGTCTCATGGGGTTCTTCCGCTCGCTGCCGCGCACGACCACCGAAGCCGCGGCGCTCGCCCGCCGTCACGACCACCGCCTGAAAACGCGGGCCTGGCTCCGCACCGACGAGGAGCGTCCGCTCCGCCACGCGCTGGAGGTGCGGCACCCGTCATTTGTCGATCCGGCTTTCATTGCGCTGCTGCGCGAGCACCAGATCGGCCTCGTCGTCGCCGACACCGCCGGCAAATGGCCGTGGCTGGAGGACATCACCGCCGACTTCGTGTATGTGCGCCTGCACGGGGACCGGGAGCTCTATGCGAGCGGATATTCGCCGCGCGCGCTCGAGTCGTGGGCTCGCAAGATCGAGGGCTGGCAACACGGCCGGGATCCCGATGGCGCACGGACGGTCGCACCTGCGCGGCGGCGGGGACGCGGGAGATGCGACGTATTCGTTTACTTCGACAACGACGTGAAGGTGCGGGCGCCGTTCGATGCGATGTCGCTCGCCCACCGCCTCGGTCTCGGCCCCAAGCCCGGCCGACCGCCGCCCGCCAGGACCATCGCCGAAACCCCGCGGACGACATGGCCGGCCATGGGTACGGGGAGCAAACGACCAGCCAGCACGGCCGCCGCACGGCGGAAGTGAGTCGAAGGTGTCGCCGCAGAACTTCGGCCGGTTCCCGACCGCGCGATACCCCGCCGCGCCAGGATCGTGCGCTACAGAATCGCATCCACCGGACATTTTTCTGTAAGAATGCCGCAACCTCCGTCGTTTTGACCGCGAATTTGCGCGCACGCGCGACTTCCGCCCGATTTCGTTGTCCCGTCCCTGTCACCCTGCCAGTCCAACCCACCAGCCTGCCCCACCCGATCATGTCCCGAGCCAAGTGCCTCCGCGACCTGTTGCAGATCCGCCAGCACCACGCGCCGTTCCTGCGCTGCATCCCCGGATGCCTCGGGACCGCCGTGGGTTTCCGCTACGACGAGACGACTGGAACGTTTGAGGGCGAAGGAACGAAGGACGGTCCCAAACCCGCCATCCTGATCTTCGTCGTCGAGAAGATTCCGCTCGCGGCCCTGCCGCCGAAGTGGCGCATACCGCGGAAACTGAAAGGCCCGGGCAAACTCGAGTGCCATACCGACGTGGTCGTCGGCGTGCCGCCCGCGGGCATCCACGTGACGCCTCCAGCGACTGGTTACAACGGGTCGATCATTCACGACCTGCAGCACACGGATGTCGGGGTGATTGGCGGCATCCCGATCGAAGGGCCAGGTTATGTCGGCACGGCCGGCGTAATCGTTCGCGCGGAGGACCGGCTGGCCGCGCTGACGAATTATCACGTGGCCGAGTTTGTCGGCACGCGCATGGATCGCGTGGGCGGGGTCTACGAGGTGCTCGGCACAACCAGGCGCAGCATCTTCACCGCGCCGGCGGGAACTGACGACCCGGATGATCTCGAGTCGTTCACGAACGCAAAGCACCGCGTCGATCTCGGCCTGATCGAACTGACCGATACGGCGAGCAGCCAGGCGAAGCCCGGCGTGTACACACTCGAGACCCCACTCGGCCCGGTTTTTCAGCTCGACCTTGACGACCGCGGTTTCGATCCGATCGGCCGCGACGTCGTCGGCGTCGGCCAGACGCTGGGTCGCCAGGAGGGACGCATCCTCGCCTATGGCTACGAGTGGCGGGACTCGTTCACCGGCGCGGAATGGTTTGCCACGGATTACCTGATCAAGGGCGCGGGCAACCTGCCCTTCGCCGCCCCCGGGGACAGCGGAAAACTCGTCGTCACCGACGATGACGCCCGCCAGCCGATCGCCCTGCTCTGGGGCGGCGAGCAACGTTTCGACAGCGCCATCCCCGCCCAGCAGGCGCTGGCCTACGCGACCGAAATCGGACTCGCGCTCAAGCTTCTGAACAACGCCAAGATCAACTGGTAATCCTCGCCCTGCGCCCATGAAAAAACGTGCCTCCAAAACCGCCGGCGCGCGCCCCGCGACCAAGCCGGACCCGACGAACTGCGACGGCTCGCCGCCTTACTCCTCCAACCCACCGCCGACGGGAGAGATCCCGGGCCAGGGTGTGCTGAACTCCGTCTTCTATGGTCCGAAGGACGTGGCCGCCGCGTTCAACCGCGGCCAGCTCGTGCAACACACGATGCAGCTCGAAAACGAGGAACGCAGTTACGTTTTTTCCCTCCGCGGAGGTCCGCACAAGCGCCGCACACTCTCGAAGATCGAACTCCGTGCACTGGCCGGTCCCTGCACCGTCGTCATTCAGGACGGCCCCACGACAATCCTGCAGAGCGGCGACAGCATGGAGATTCCCGCGGGTTCGACGTTTTCATTCGAGACCTCGACCAAGGCGGTGTTGCTGGGACGGTCGCTCGCCGGCCCCGGTCTCGGCCTGAGCAAGGACGACCGCGATCTTTACAGCAGAGTTTCTCACGCTACCGCAGCGGCCAGACGCGCAGGCGACCATCCCCGGTGAAGGCGCCGAACTTCGTGCCGTCGGACGAAAAGCGAACGATGCATATGCCCTGATCGTTCGTCGGCACGGAGGGCGTTACCACGGGGATGCTGGCGAGACGGCGAAATGGCTCCGTCGCCCAAAAGCTGACGAACCCGTCGTCACCTCCGCTCACCAGCCGCGTCCCGTCGGGTGACCAAGTGAAACATGCGACCGCGCCATTGTGACCGGAAAATGTGGTCTGGACCACACCGTCCCCGGCACGCATCACCAGGATTTCGCCGCGATCGTTCCCGGCTACGATACGTTGGCCGTCTGGCGAGAACGCGAGGGCGGTGATCGCAAAGCCGCCGAGCGCCGTGTGTCGCAGCAACGCGCCGTCAGCCGCATCCCATAGGTTGAGCACTCCGGAAGCATCCGCCGAGGCGGCGGTGCGGCCGTCGGGAGCAAAGGCGATCACGTCGACCTGAGCAGCATGTTTCTCCGCGGTCGGAACGGAACGACCCGTGCGCAAGTCCGCCAGCGTGACCTCGCCGCCGAAAGTTGCGACCGCCACCCGCGAACCGTCGGCCGTAGCCGTGGGCGCCAACACCCGCTCTTCTCCGGGAACGCGCACCCCAAGACGCGTCACGACTCCCGTGATTGGATCGTAGCGCACAAACTCCCGATCCCGGGACAGCGCCACCATGGCCTGATCCGGTTCGCTCCACTCCAACGGCTGAAAGAGCTCGCCGATCCGGCGGATGAAGGCCAGCGAATCGGCGTCATAAAGCGACACGGCACCCGTGTCGTCCGTCACGGCGACCTGGTTCTGCGGCGGCAAAAAGAGAAAGCCACCCAAGGTCTGTGCCCAGAGTCCCGCGACAACGTGCACGACCGGCTGCGCGGGCAGGGTCCACTGCCGCACCACGCCGTCGGCCGACGCGGAAAAAATCGTCCGGCCGTCGGGGGCCCAGGCGAGACGACTCACTTCCGCCTCATGTCCGCGCAGGATCGCGATGGCGGCCCCGTCCCGCACCCGCCACAGGCGAACCGTCAGGTCGCCGCCCGCACTCGCGAGCTGAGTGCCGTCGGGAGAAAACGCCAGTGCGAGGATGCTGCGCCGGTGTCCCGCCATCGTCGCCGCCAATCGTCCCGTCTCGGTTTCGTAGAGTCGCACCGGCGCACGTGCTCCGGCCACGGCCAACCAGCGATGATCGGGCGAGAAGGTCATGGTCTGAGCCAGTGCCGGATCGCTCACCCGCCACCGCTCGGCGCCGGTCCCGACATCATGCAACACGATCGCCCGCTCCCCGCGCCGGACCGCGGGTCCGGTTGACGGCAACGGCCAGGAATCGGCCATCGCCGGTGATCGCGGCGGATTGCGGACGCCAGTTGTCGGGACCGGGTTCCGACTCCACTGCCGCTAGCTGTTGTCCAGCGACCGCGTCCCATACCTCCATCCGGTAGCCCACGGGGAGGGACTGGTAGAGCAGCACCCGCCGGCCGTCGCCCAAACCGGACAAGAGGCGGCCGACCGTGGCGTGTTCGGCAACAAGGTTGCCGCTCGCGACGTCGACGATCCGCAAGTCGTGGGCCGGCCCGCCAAGGATCAGTTGGGTGTCGTCGGCCGTGAATCCGCCGATCGCGCGGACGTCATTGGTCAAGGGACGGCGGGTGCCGTCGGCAAGGTTCCACAAGGTCACCGCGCCGCTGGTCCCGCCCTCCCGCGTGGCCAGGAGGCGGCCATCGGCCGACAACGCCAACTCCTGGATGTAACCGCCGTTCGGATTCGCGAGCACGCGTGCGGGATCGCCCGCCGCGTCGTTCCACATCAAGGACCACTCGGGCCCGCGCAGGTCGGGGGCTCCCGCCGCGGGGATCTCGCGCCGTAAGGTGGCGCGCGCCATGCCAAGGTCGTCCTGCAACAGGCCCAGTTGCGCAAGGTTCAGGTCGGCCGTGTAGCGCGCGAGATGCTCGTCGCGGTCGGCCTGGATGCGCGCCGCGGTTTCCTGGGCCGCAAGCTGGCGCAGGGTAAAGTAGTTCTTCACCCCGAGAACGGCGATGACGGCCGCGGCCACGCCCCCGGCGACCACGGCGACGCGTCCCAAACGACGCAGGCGTTCGCGCAGGCGAGCCATGTCCTTCACGGAACGACCGGCCTGGATGAGCAGGAGTTCGTCGAGCATCGCCTGCGCCGAGGGATAGCGGTCCGCCGGCTCGCGCTCGCACGCACGCAACACGACTTCGTTCAACTCGAGCAGCACGCGCGCGTCTTCGCGCTGATCGAAGTCCGGCGGCAGCCGCGGGAACTCCCGTGTGCCCAGTCCGGTGCAAAGCTCGTAGAGAATCCGACCGAGGCCCCACAGATCTGCGCTCTGCGAGCCCGAGCCCTCGGGCGGTGAGTAGCCGGGCGTGCCGAGCGAGGTGACCGAAGCCTCCCGTGACGACACGAGGCCGATGTCCGCCAGCTTGGGCACCCCATTGACGAGAATGATGTTCGACGGTTTGACGTCGCGATGGATCAGACCCACCGCATGCAGCCCGGCGAGACCGCGCGTGAGTTCGACGCCGAGCCGCACACATTCGGCCGCGGGAAGCACCGGGCGGCGGGCTCGAAGCGATTTCAGAGTGAGCGGTTCGTAGTGCTCGGGATCGATCTCGGTGCCGGACGTGACGTCGTCGGCCAGTTCCATCACGTAGTAGAGCAGGCCCGCGGCTTCGAGCCGGGCGACGTGCATGAGCGCAAGCTGTCGCGGCTGATCGCCGACGCTGCGCTGGAATCGCGAGATGCCCTCGAGCTCGCGCTGGAACGGACGATCGTCGGAGAAGCGCGCCCGATCGACGATCTTCACCGCGCGATACACCCCGGTGAGCGTGCGCGCGAGCCACACGTCGCCGTAGCTGCCCGTGCCGATCCGACGGAGCAGGGTCACGTCGGGGATCGCGGGGGGAACGGGCATGTCAGGAGGGGGAAGTCAGAGGTCAGACGTCAGAGGTCGGAGAGCAGTAGTCGGACGTCAAATGTCGGAAGTCAGAGGTCGGACATCAATCAGCACGGGATCCCGATCTCCGACACCTGACCTCTGACCTCTGACCTCTGATCTCTGACTTCTGATCTCTGGCCTCTGACCTATTCCCACGCGAACGGGACGCGCTTAACCTCGGTACGCAGTTTCTGCAGCACGCGGTGTTTGAGCACGTAGACGTTGGTGGGGCTCATGGAAAAGAGTTCGGCCACGCGGGACGCGGGCATGTTGTCGATCACGAGAAGCTGGAAGATCTGGATTTGGCGCGGCGAGACGGACGATTCGAGCCGCCGGAAAAGCTCCTGCAGGAGGTGGTCGCGTGCCTCGTGTTCGAACTCCAGGGCCGGATCCGGCGGCGCGGGTACGCGGTCCAGGGTGGGCGTGCGATCGGGTTGATCGGGATGGGGCGGCGTTGACGGGCTGCGGCTGCGTTCGCGCAACTTGTCGTCGGCGCGCCAGCGGGTGAGCCGGCCGAGCCAGTTGCGAAATGAACCCGCCCGTTCGCCGCGCTCGAAGTCATGGATCGTGCGGGCGACCCGCTTGAATACCTCCTGCGCCACGTCCTCGACCTCGTGCTCGCGCAGCCCGCGCCGGCGTGCGTAGCTGCGCACGAGATCCTGGTAGGTGTGGAAAAACTCGGCCCAGCTCGGCGCGTCGTCGAGATTTTTCACCCGTTCGAGCAGGCTGACACGGGTGGGCAGCGAGTCGGGAGCAGGTTTGTCCATCCAGTTCCATCCTTCCGTTAACGAGGGCGCGCGGCGAGATCTTACAGAGGGTCGTCCAGTTGCCTCAAGCTCGCTTCGCCCCCGGCAGGAGCGGGTTTACCCCGCGAGGGCTCGAAGGAATCGCGGGGTACACCCGCTCCTGCAATTGTCAGCAATGCCCGGGGATCTTGCCCCGAGTATCTTTACGTCGGCGTGTAAGAACCGGTCACCGGACCCCGTTCTACTCCATGGGCACGCCGCTGGATCCCTCTCGTTCGTCTGCCACCGCGTCGCCCCGGAAGCAACCAACCAACAACCTGTACCATGTGGCTGATCTTGACTGAACCTTACGACGACACCGGCGCCTGGCTCACCGAAGGGTTGCGCGCGCACGCGCCCGGACCGGTCGTCCATCTCACTTCGCACGACATCCTGCACGGCGCGAGCACCGCGCACGGCCTCGACGAGGGTGTCGCCTGGTTTCACCTGCGGCTGGCCAGCGGCCTCACGATCGACAGCCGCACGTTGCGCGGGGTGGTCAACCGGATCTGCGCCCTGCCGCCGGGACTCGCGTTCCGGCTCCGGCCGCCCCATCGCGACAGCGCCGAGCGTAACTTCGGGCTGCCCTTGCTGCATCTGCTCCACGGCTTCGCCGGACCGGTGCTGAACCGGCCGACGCCGCAGGGCATCAGTGGCGATTTCCGCCTCGATTTCGAATGGGCCGCGCTGGCCGCGCAGGTGGGATTTGCGCGGACGCCGGCCCGGGCGATGTGGGCGACCAGGCCCTCGTTGCGGAACCCGCCGGATGTGGTGACGGTGGCGGTGATCGGAGATCACGTGCTTCCACTCGATGCGGATGCCACTGAGATTCCGGCCGGGATCGTGAGTTGTTGCCGACGGCTTGCGACGCTCAGCCGGTGCAACTTGTTCGGGCTCGATCTCACGCGCACGGATTCCGACTCGTGGCATTTTCTTCGGGCGAATTCCCGGGCCAGCCTCATTCCCGGCGGCTGGCCGGTGCTGAATGCGGTCGCCCGGGCGCTTGCGGCGCCCGTGCAGCGACCCGTGCCCGCTCCCGCGCGAACCGGCAGCCGCGTTCCCGTTTCCAGCCCCCCGACGCGGATCTTCGCGTGATGGATCACCGCGCCCACGGGCGGGCCGCGCCATCCGATCTCCTGAAGAAGGAGGGAACTGTCCATGACTCGAGGGATATCGTCACTACTCGCGGCGAGTATCGAGCAGGCGCTTGCGCATCGCGGCGTCGGCCTTGCGGTCGGTGCGCAGCTCGAGCACGCGCACGCCGTGGGGCGGCAACACTGAAACGAGCCCGACGAACTGCGTCCAGTCGCGCACCCGTGCATACGCGACGCCGTGCGCGGCGCACAGTGCCGCGAAATCGACCGACTGCGGTGTCGCAAAGAACTCCTCGAACGGGGGATCAAACCGCGCCACCGGAAGGTGCTCGAAGATCCCGCCGCCGCGATTGTTGATCAGGACGACGGTGAGGCTGCCCTGAAGCTTTGACGCGAAAAGCAGGCCGTTGCTGTCGTGGAGAAACGCGAGGTCACCCGTCAGCAGAACCGCCGGCCGGTCGCTGGCGTGCGCGATCCCCAGCGCCGTCGACAAGGTGCCATCGATGCCATTCGCTCCGCGATTGAAGTGGAATTGCGTGCGTCGCGCCTGGTGCGGCCAGAAATACTCCACGTCGCGCACGGGCATGCTGCTCGCCACAAACACCGGCGTCCCCTCGGGAAGATGCTGCGCCAACAGCCACGCGGCCTTGCCCTCGAAAAGCACATCCATGGCAGTCGAACGCCTGCGCGAGACGCTCCCGCGCTGCGCCCTCGGCATCATGCCACGCTGCTGCATATTCAAGCAGAGCGGTGGCGGGAGATCGGGGTTTCCCGCCGGGCGCCAGGCCTTCCACCGGCAACGGCAGATGGCGCGTGCGCCCATGAATGGCATCACGATTCGCCACGGAGGAAGTGACGAGGACGATCTCCGCCTGACTTTGCCCCAGCCAGGCGCGCAACGCCTTGCTCGTCGGCCAGCCTTCCAGGCAGATCACATATCGCGGGACGAGCGCATGGGCACGGTCTCGCTCCCGCAGGATCGCGTCATAGTGCGCCACGACCGGCACGCCGGCTTCCCCGTAGTGACGCAAGGGTGACAGCGCATCCGCCAGCACCGGCCAGCCCAGACCCGCGGCGAACGCCCACACCCGGGCGACATAGTCGGTGACGTCCGCGGGATTGGCGGGCCCGGCCACGATCAGCCCGCGCGTGGTGGTCGGCCGCTGCCATGCGATCACGCCCGCCGCCGGCCGGGCGGGCGGCTGCAGGTGCGAAAAAAAGTCGTCGTCGATCAGTTCGCGGAGCGGAGCGGCGGCGGCATCCTCCAGCGGCGGCAGCGGGTCGCGAAACGGCAGGTTCGCATGTACGGGCCCGGGTGCAGGCTGCAAGGCGCGGGCATGGATGTGCGCAATCGTCTGTCGCGCATAACGCAGCATTTCGAGCCTGGCCTCCGGCACCGCAAACTCGTGGAAGAACGTCACGTAGCTGCCGTAGAGTTTCAGTTGATCGATCGCCTGCCCCGACCAGCAATCCCGCAATTCCGGCGGCCGGTCCGTGGTCAGAACCAACAGCGGTGTGCCGCTCTCATGCGCCTCGATGATCGCGGGAAAGTAGTTCGCCCCCGCCGTGCCCGAAGTGCACACCAACGCGACCGGCTGGTGGGTGCGTTTCGCGAGCCCGAGCGCAAGAAACGCCGCCGAGCGCTCGTCGATCACCGGCAGCGTGGCGATGGCGGCATGCCGCACCAGGGCCATCGTCAGCGGCGTCGAGCGCGACCCGGGCGAGATGACCGCATGGCGTAGACCGCAACGCGCGAGGGTTTCGACGAGCACGCTGCACCACAGGCTGTTCGTGTTGCGAAAATCGAGACCCGGTTCCATGCGGGCCCGACGCTACCCGCCGACCGTTCACAAGCAATGCCGGTCTGGGCCACGTGGCCGGCACGGGTGCATCGGCGATTTGAGGTTGAAGGCGCGAGAATACAGGAGGCTGCTTGCAGCCGATTCCCCGGACCATCGCGAGCAAGCTCGCTCCCTTACTGTCAACCGGGAGATACGCCCGGCTGCGGCTACAGCGTCCGCCGGAACAGCCAGGTCGCGATGCCCATGGTGAGCGCGGCGAAGCCGAAGAGGAACAGCAGGTCGGTGCTGATCGCGCCCAAGCCGGTGTTTTTCAGGATCAGCTCCTTGAAACCGTGCACGGCATACGTGAACGGATCGATGCGGGTGATGACGCGCATCCACCCGGGAAAGGCATTGACCGGATACACCGCGCCGCTGGGAAAGAACAGCACGGTGTTCAGCATCCCAAACAGCGCGCGCGGCATCAGCGGATCGCTCACGCGCACGACCAGCAGGAACATCATGCTGATCAGCGCCAGTGCCGTCGCTACCACGAGCACCATCAACCGCACGAGCCGGATCGGATCGAGCGGCTGCGGAATGCCGGCGATGACGGACCCGAGCGTGACGAGCACGAGCCCGGAGATGATCGCCTTCGCGACACCGGCCAGGTTGAACCCGAGGATCAGCTCGAACTTGTTGATCGGCGTGACGAGATAGCCCTCGTGCAGGCCGCGCGCCTTGTCGTCGATGAAGATGATGCCGCCACCGATCATCGCCGAGACGAAGATCGCGAGCGTGATCGTGCCCGGCAGCAGATATTGAATGTAGGGCACGTAGGGATAGATCTCGACAACGGACAGCGAAGCCTGCGTCGGCACGCGTGGCGCGGGCGGGTGCTCGTTGTAGGCGGCGAGCAGTTGCTGCAGCGCCCCGCCGAGCGCCGACGAGGAGAACTGGTCCGTGTTGTCCTCGATCAGCGCCAGCCGCGGGGCGTTCTTCGCCAGGACATCGCGCGAGAAGTGCGGCGGGATGTGGAGCACGCCGTTCACGCGCCCATCCCGCAAGTCGCGCGTGGCGACGCCAAGGTCCGCATACGGAATCGTCTCGAAGGTATGCGCGTTGGCCGCCACCGCCTGGAACATCTCGTGCAACTGCACGGCCGGCAGGCCGCCATCCTCGTCGACCACGCCGAGCCGGAGATGCTTCACCTGGCCGCCGAATGCGTAGCCCAGCACGACGAGTTGCACGATCGGCATGAGCGTCGACATGAGCACGAGCATCGGGCTGCGACGAAATCGCCGCAGGTCGCGCTCGATGATGGCCCAGATCCGGATCACGACGGCGGGTGGACGATATTCACCGCGTCATGACGGGAATGCGCGGCGCGGGCGCCTGCAGCGCGTCGCGCAGTTGATGTCCGGTGTAGTGCACGAAGACGTCGTCGAGCGTCGTGCTTTGCACCGACAGGGTGGTGATCGCGATGCCGGCCTCGCGCGCGGCGTTCATCAGGGCGACCGTCGTCGCCGGACCGTTGAGCGACGCGAGACGGAAGACGTTTTCGTCGGCCTTGACACTGACAACCTGCGGGAGTGCCTGCAGCTTTGCCTCCCACTGCGGCGGCACGGAGGAAAAGCTCACCTCGAGGACGTTGCGACCGGGAATGGATGCCTTCAGTTTCAGCGGCGAATCGAGCGCGGCTAGTTTGCCGTGGTCGACGATGGCGATGCGGTCGCAGAGTTTGTCCGCCTCGTCCATGTAGTGGGTCGTCACCAGGATCGTGAGATCGCGATCGCGCTTGAGCCGCGTCAGCATCTCCCAGACGGCCACGCGCGAGACGGGATCGAGGCCGGTGGTTGGTTCGTCGAGGAAGAAGATCTTCGGCTCGTGGACGAGCCCGCGCGCGATTTCGAGGCGGCGCCGCATGCCGCCGGAAAACATCTTCAGGGGCTTGTCCCGCCACGGCGTAAGATCGACCGCGGCGAGCAGCTCGTCGATCGCCCGGCGATACTTTTCCCGCGGGATGCCGTAGAGCTTCGCATAGATCGTCATGTTCTCCTCGGCGCTGAGGTCGAGGTCGGAGGTCATCGCCTGCGGGATGACCCCGATGGATTTGCGGACGCCATTCGGGTTCGCGACGACATCGAAGCCGTTCACGTGCGCCCGTCCTGCGGTCGGCGGAATCAACGTCGTGAGCATGCGGATGAGCGTGGACTTGCCCGCGCCGTTCGGGCCGAGCAGCCCGAACACCTCGCCGGGCTCGACCGTGAAACTGATGCCGTCGACGGCGGTGAATTCGCCGAAGCGCTTGGTCAGTTGGGCAACGTCGATCGCGACCATGACGGACGGCGTTCACGCGCCGACGGGAAACAGCACGTAAGCCGTCATGCCGACGGCGAGCGCGCGATCACGATTGTCGCAGCGCAGGCGCACTTCAAAGGTCTTGATGTCGCGCTTGGTCCGGCTGACGTCGCGTTGCGTGGCGTAGCCTGCGTCCACCCCGCGAAAGAAGACCGTGCCTTCGCGTTCGCCGCCCGACGGCAGGCGCACGGTGAGTTTGTCGCCGAGGTGGATGCGATCGATGTAACTCTCCTCGACGTCGACCCGCACCCAGAGGTCGTCGGGATTGACCAGCGTGATGACCGGTTCCCCCGGCGTCACGACCTCCCCCGGCAGCGTCGCCCGGACATCGACGATACCGTCGATGGGCGCGTGCAGTTCCGTGTAACCGAGGCGCACGCCGGCCTTCTCGACCTGGGCATGGGCGGCGGCGAGTTGGCGACGGTTCGTCTCCAACGCGGCGCGACGCATGGCGATCACGCCGGCGTTGGCTTTCGCGAGCTCGAGGGTGGCTTCCGCAGCCTCGACCTGCTTCTGGAGCGCGTCAGCATGCGCGGCCGCGCTGTCGGTCACGGCGCGGGCCTGGTCGAGGTCCTGGACGGAGTTGACGTTCTGCTTTCGCAGGTCCTGCGCGCGCTGCAGGTTCTGGCGGGCGATGTCGCGGTCGGCTTCCGCCGCCTGGGCCTGGGCGCGAGCGGCCGCCAGATTCGCCTCGGCCTGCTTGATCTGGTTGTCGGTCGTTCGCTCCTCGAGCGTGAGGCCGGCCTCCGCCTCGGTCACCTGGGCCGCGGCGGCCTGTTGTACGTTCTCGTAGTAAACCTGGTCCGCCTTCCACTCCTGGGGCGCGATCGTGGCGAGCACCTGTCCCTGTTTCACCACGTCGCCCTCGCGCACGGCAAGTTGCTCGAGCCGACCCTGAACCTCCGCGCCAACGGTGACGCTGTCGGTCGTCACGATGCCCGTGAGCACCAGCGTCGCCGGCCGGCGCAGCGACGCGACAACCAGAATCGCCGCCAGTACCAGGACGCCTAGGACAACCAGCTTCGGGCGGAGCTTCATGAGACAGGGAAAGGGCGGACAGCCGCGCTACACGTAGCAGTTCGTCGGTTCCAATTCCCAGACGAAACCCATCGCGGAGCGAATTACGTCGGTGAAGACGACACGGTGAAAGGGATATTGTGGACATTCCACCCCCTGATCGCGGCGACCTGAATCGCATCGGATGCAGCCCCGCGTCACTTTTCAGGGTCGATAATTCCCGGCTGGATTTGCGGATCCTGCCCGATGGCCTCAGGTACGGGCGATGAACCAACCCAAACGCAAGGCAACCTCACAATCGCAGACGAAGGCAAAGCCGGCGGTGAAGCGTCCCGTGCGCAAGGTGAAGCTCAAGAAGACGCCGGGCGCGCGCCCCCTGGAACGCGAAAGCGATCTGATCGAAGAGGAAGGCTACACGGGCGACCGGGGCGACGCGCGCAGCGCCACCTCCGGGATTCCGTGAAGCGGAACGTCCGGCAGACAGCCGCTGCTCCGGCCTCACCGGTCGATTGCAGGACCGGAGTTCGTCTCCGTGCCGCTTGGTCGAGGATTGATCCAGGTACCGGCTTGCAGGCGATTCACCGTTTGATGCGGCCGCATCATCAATCTGGTTTGATACCACATTGGATATTCCAGGGGAGTTGAGACAGCCTGAGGCGGTCCGCCCGACCCCACCCGCGCCCGCGGCGCCGACTTCGCGCCGCGTCAGCTTGCGCCAGATTGGTGATACGGCCGTATCATCAATCTGGCTTTGACGGATGCACCAGGCGGAGAGTGAACCCCACGTGGCCGAGGCCCGGCAGGGGCGGTTCATTCCGGTCTGAGATGCCGTACCGTGCGGGACGCCGCGGTTCTTTCGTCTTAACGCGCATGGAGCGCAGGTTTCCAACCTGCTTCGATGGAACAAGCAGGTCGGAGGCCTGCGCCACGCTTCTCTGCCGCAAGCGAAACAGGGTTCGCATGTTGGCGCGGCAAAACGAAAGGCCCTGCATCAGAGCCAACTCCGGCCGAAGGAGGCGGGGCCGCCTGCGTTACGTTTCCTGCCACGTCTTTTTCCGTTGGCAGGACTTCTCGATCTGTGAGGGTCGGGGAACGTTTCTTTCGCTTCCATGCTGACGCTCCGCGGCGCCCCCGCCCTCTCCGATTTTCGCCTCGAAAAACTCCGGAACGATCTCACTGCCGCTGGCGTGCCGGTTCGCACAATTGCGACCGCATTCATCCACGTGGTTGATCTGGTGGATGGCGGGGCGGGCCTCACCGGGGCCGAGGCCGAGCTGCTGAAAAAGCTCCTGACCTACGGCCCGCAGCGCGCTGCGCAGGCTCCAACCGGCCTGTTGCAGGTGGTCGCACCGCGGCGCGGCACGATTTCGCCGTGGTCGTCCAAGGCCACGGACATCGCCCGGACGTGCGGGCTGGCGAAGATCGCGCGCATCGAACGGGCGACGGCGTATTGGATCGATCCGGGAGCGGTTGGCGACAAGCGGGAAACGGCAAGCTCCGAACAGGCGGCGGAACCGTCTGCCGCGGAAGCAAGCTTTCCGCTTACAGCCTACCGCTGGCAGCCGCGCGAAGCAGCGGCGCTCCGTGCGCGCATCCACGACCGGATGACGCAGGAGGTGTTCGCCGACCCGGATGCGCTGTCCGTGCTCTTTGAACATCACGCCCCGCGGCCGCTGAAGACCGTGCCCGTGCTCGCCGAGGGTCGCGCGGCGCTCGCGACGGCGAACACGTCCCTCGGCCTCGCCCTCGCTGACGATGAGATCGACTATCTCGTGCAGGCATTCATCGGTCTCGGGCGCGACCCGAGCGACGTCGAACTGATGATGTTCGCGCAGGCGAATTCGGAGCATTGCCGGCACAAGATCTTCAACGCCTCGTGGGAAATCGACGGCACACCGCGCGATCGCTCGCTGTTCCAGATGATCCGGAACACGTACCAACTACATCGCGACGGCATCCTTTCCGCATACAAGGATAACGCCGCCGTGATGGAGGGCGCGCGCGGCGGACGGTTCTTCGTGCATCCGCCAACCGGCGAGTACGCCGCGTGCGACGAGGACATCCATATCCTCTGCAAGGTGGAGACGCACAACCATCCCACGGCGATCTCGCCATTTCCCGGCGCCGCCACCGGCTCCGGCGGCGAGATCCGCGACGAAGGCGCCACCGGCCGCGGCGCGAAACCGAAGGCCGGCCTGGCCGGCTTCACCGTCTCGCATTTGCGTCTGCCGGGCGCCATCCAACCGTGGGAGGAAAAGGATCCCGGGAAGCCGGGCCGCATCGTCTCGCCGCTCGACATCATGATCGAGGGCCCGCTCGGCGGCGCGGCCTTCAACAATGAATTCGGGCGGCCCAACATCCTCGGCTATTTTCGCACCTACGAGCAGGAGGTCCCAGCCGCGGTTCCCGCCACGCCCGGGCAGTTGAAGTCTCAAGTTGAAGTTGAAAATCGCAATCACACCGACGCCACACCTTCGGCCACTTCAATTTCAACTCCCAAACCTAATCTTGCCACTCCCGCCGCGTCGCGGCGGGAATGGCGCGGATACCACAAGCCGATCATGCTGGCCGGTGGTCTCGGCAACATCCGACCCGCGCACATCCAGAAGGCGTCGTTCGCGCCCGGCGACAAGCTCGTCGTCCTCGGTGGCCCCGCGATGTTGATCGGGCTCGGCGGCGGCGCCGCGAGTTCGATGGCGAGCGGGCACGGCCAGGAGGACCTCGATTTCGCCAGCGTGCAGCGTGACAACCCGGAGATGCAGCGCCGCTGCCAGGAGGTGATCGACCGCTGCTGGGCCCTGGGCGACGACAACCCGATCGCGTTCATTCACGACGTCGGCGCCGGCGGGCTGTCGAACGCATTGCCGGAACTCGTCAATGACGGCGGCGTGGGCGGCCGGTTCAACCTGCGCGCGATTCCGAACGCCGAGCCCGGCATGAGCCCGCTCGAGCTCTGGTGCAACGAATCGCAGGAACGATATGTCCTCGCGATTCCGGTGGCGCGGATGGACGCCTTTGCCGCGCTTTGCGAGCGCGAGCGCTGCCCCTACGCAATCGTGGGCGAGGCAACCGCCGAAAAGCTCCTCTTGCTGGAGGACCCACGCTTCGGGAACACGCCGATCGCCATGCCGCTCGAGGTCCTCCTTGGCAAGCCGCCGCGCATGCAACGCACCGACACGTCGCTCCGGCGTCCGCTTGTCCCGCTTTCACTTCCACCATCATTTTCCCTCATCGACGCCGCGCGCCGCGTGCTGGCCCATCCCGCCGTTGCGGACAAGACCTTCCTGATTTCCATCGGCGACCGCACGGTCGGCGGCCTGATTTGCCGCGACCAGATGGTCGGCCCCTGGCAGGTGCCGGTGGCGGATTGCGCCGTCACCGCGACCGCCTTCGACGTCTACACGGGCGAAGCGATGGCCATCGGCGAACGCACACCGGTGGCCGTCAACAACGCGGCCGCGTCCGCGCGCCTCGCGGTGGGCGAGGCGCTCACCAATCTTGCCGCGGCGCAAGTTGGTGCTCTCGGGAAGCGTAAACCTCTCCGCCAACTGGATGGCCGCGCCCGCCGTCCCCGGCGACGGCGCCGATCTCTACGCCGCCGTTCAGGCCGTCGGCATGGAACTCTGCCCCGCCCTCGGCATCACGATCCCGGTGGGCAAGGACAGCATGAGCATGTCCACGGTCTGGCGGGATGGTGAGCTGGAAAAACGCATGACGGCGCCGGTATCGCTCATCGTATCGGCCTTCGCCCCGTGCGCGGACATTCGCCTGAGCCTGACGCCGCAACTGCGGCATGAGCGAGGCGAAGGATTCTTACAGGAGAAAACGGAGGGAACAGAGATTCGATCCAAGCAATCCTCAGCTTTGACCTCCGTTGCCTCTGTTTCCTCCTGTGAAACGCTGCTTCTGTTTATCGACCTCGGTCGCGGCAGGAACCGTCTCGGCGGTTCGATCCTCGCGCAGACGCTCTCGCAGACCGGCGACACTCCTCCCGACGTGGACAGTGCCGACGACCTGAAGAATTTCTGGAACGCGATTCAGCAGCTCGGTCGCGAAAAGAAGATCCTCGCCTACCACGATCGCAGCGACGGCGGACTGCTCACGACCGCCGTGGAAATGGCGTTCGCCGGCCACGTCGGCGTGACGCTGGATCTGGACGAATACAACACAGAGCAAGCAGAGACCACAGGGGCCCAAACCTCGAATTCCGCGACCTCCGTGTCCTCGGTGCCTGCTGTGGTGCCCATTCTTGTTTTCCGAGGAACTCGGCGCCGTCATTCAAATCCGCTCGGCTGACCTGAACGAGGTCTCGCATGTCTTGCGTTCTCACGGTCTTGAAGGTCTTTGCCACCGCATCGGCACCCTTAACGCCGACTATCGTTTCCGCGTCACCCGATCGGGAGAGACCCTGCTCGACGAGGACCTCTCCGCCCTGCGCGCGATCTGGTCCGACGTGACGCATCGCATCGCCGCTCTCCGCGACAACCCGGCCTGCGCCGCCCAGGAACATCAGCTCCGGCTCGATCGCACGGACCCCGGCATCACGCCGAGGCTGACGTTCGCATTTGGCGAACAGCGGTCAGATTTCAGCGGTAAGCCTTCAGCCAATCCGAAGTCCGCGATCCGCCCTCCGCAATCACCGGCCCGCCCCTCCGTCGCCATTCTGCGCGAACAAGGCGTCAACGGGCAGGTCGAGATGGCCGCCGCGTTTACCCGCGCGGGATTCCGCGCGGTCGACGTGCACATGACCGACATCCTCAGCGGCCGGATATCCCTGCGCGATTTTCGCGGCATCGTGGCCTGCGGCGGCTTTAGCTTACGGCGACACGCTCGGCGCCGGCGAAGGCTGGGCGAAGAGCATCCTCTTCCACGAGCGGACGCGCGCGGAATTCGCGGAGTTCCTTCGCCGTTCCGACACCTTCGCCCTCGGCGTCTGCAACGGCTGCCAGATGATGAGCAGCCTCCATGCGATCATCCCGGGCGCGGAGCACTGGCCGCGCTTCGTGCAGAACAAGAGCGAGCGGTTCGAGGCGCGGTTCGCGTGCGTGAAGATCGAGCAAAGCCCGAGCATCTTCTTCGCCGGCATGGAAGGCAGCGTGCTCCCGATTGCCGTCGCCCATGGGGAGGGTTTTGCCGAGTTTGCCAGCCCGGAAGCGGCCAAAGCCTGCAACACCTCCGGCCTCGTCGCCGCCCGCTGGGTCGACCATCGGCACCAACCCACGGAAGCGTATCCGCTCAATCCCAACGGTTCCCCGTTCGGCATCACCTCGCTCACGACCACCGACGGACGCGTGACGATAATCATGCCCCACCCCGAGCGTGTGTTTCGCACCGTGCAGATGAGCTGGCATCCCGCCGACTGGCCGGAGGACAGCCCGTGGATGCACATCTATCGAAACGCTCGCGACTGGATCGGCTGATCCTCGACGGGTAACCATGCCGCCAGGCGGGTCGCCAATTGGATGAAGGCTGCGCATCTCATTCAGACCCTGCTCGATTCCGAGGAGCCGTCGATCCGGTGGAAGCTGCGGGTCCACGTCCTGGGCGAAGACCCAGCCTCGCGCGGAATGCGCGAGCTGCAGTCCGAGATCCGGTCCTCGGCGCGCGTGGGCGCGCTCCTCGCGGGATTCGACGCGTCGGGAAACCTGCCCGGCACGAGGGGGCCGTACGCGAAGTGGCGCGGCGCCCATTGGGTCCTCGCGACACTCGCGGACCTCGGGTATCCCGCGGGCGACGCCGCACTGACACCGCTGCGCGATCGTGTGTGCGACGCATGGCTCGACGCGTTTTTCTACACCGAGTTCGCAGCGGGGCGAAAGGCCGAGGCGTACCAGAAGGAGGGCGTGCCGGTCATGCAGGGCCGCCATCGGCGCTGCGCTTCGCAACAGGGCAACGCGCTGTTCTTTCTCACCCGCCTCGGCCTCGACGACGAGCGCGCGGACAAACTCGTCGAGCGCCTGCTGCACTGGCAGTGGCCGGACGGGGGATGGAACTGCGACAAAGAGCCTACGGCCGACACGTCGTCATTCATGGAAAGCATGCTCCCCATGTGCGGACTCGCGGTCCATGCCGCAGTCACCGGCGACGAACGGGCGCGCGCGGCGGCCGAACGCGCCGTGGAAGTGTTTCTCGAGCGCCGGCTGTTCAAGCGTCGATCAGACGGCCGCGTGATCCGTCCCGAGTTCCTCCAACTCCACTACCCGCTTTACTGGCATTACGACATTCTCGGCGGCCTCAAGGCGATGGTCGTCGTGGGGCGGATCTCGGATCCGCGTTGCACGGAGGCGCTCGACTGGCTCGAGGGCAAGCAACTCACGACCGGCGGATGGCCGGTCGAGAAAAAGTACTACCACGTCTCGAGTGGCACGGAACTGGGAGCCGAGAGCGTCGACTGGGGTGGCACGGCGAAAAACCGTATGAACCCATGGGTGACCGTGGATGCGCTCGCCGTTCTGCGGGCGGCCAGCCGGCTCCAACTCTCCTGAACGAGCCGCCAACGGCTCCGGTGCTCGTGAATACCGAAGCCGTGCCCATGCAATTGGGCTCCATCTCCCGGGCGCCCACGTGCAGGCGATCCTTCGAGCTTCCACGCCCGAGCCGGGCGCTCGGCGATAAACCCGGCGCACGTGCCGGCACCGGATGATGCGAAGCCCAATGCTTCCCGCGAGCGCGGCGACGCGACCGCGTACACGATGGTCGCCAATCCCGCATTGCAGGGCCGCCTTGGTCGCATCGTGATCGACTTTGCCGGCGGTGCCAAAATCGACGGCACGCGCACGACTTTCTTCGCGGCGGGAACGTCCAGGCAACTGCGCGCGGACTACGATCGCTTCGCGGTCGAAATGCCTCCCGGCTCGTACGATCGGCACGGAAGAGCGCGTCCTTGCGCGGCCAGGGTTCATCTGACGTCGGCCGCGCGGCGGTCGCAGCCGTTCCCTAAATTGTCGCGCCGCGCGCCGGGCCGGCTACTTCGATTGGGCAGCCGCGGCCGGTTGATCCTTCGCGCGTTTCAGCACGATTTCCTCGACGGCGAAATCGCCGACGGTGCGGGTCAGGTGGATCTCGTCGCCCACGAACTTGCCCTTGTAGGTGACGGGGATATCCATGTCGTTGAGATGAAGAGCTTCGGCGAAGGACACGTCATCACCGGCGACCTTGATGTCCGTGAGCGTGTTCTCGCCCTTGCCCATCGAGTGATCGTACTGCGCCTTGCCCGTGAGCTTGGCGTCATCCTGTTTGAACTCGAAGGTGTACTTTTGCGGTCCGATCTGACTGTCGAATGTCGAGGTCCATTTGCCGGCAAGATCGGCGGCCCGGGCGAGACCGGCGGCCGACAACATCAGTGCAACTGAAACGAAGACTTTGCGTGCGATCATTGGAGTGTTTCTCCTGGGGTTGAAGCAAGGCTGGGTGGACCCATCAGCGTGACGGGCCGCCGGCGTTTGGAAACAGCATTCAGCGTAAAGCCCGGGCTTGCGGGGGAGCGGCAGAGCCTCTCGACATCGCGAGCCCTGCGGAAACGGCAACCGGAGTTCGCGGGGAGGCGACGCCCAACAGCGACCGGCACGACCACCGCGGACAAGGCGGCAAGTTTCACACGTTCAACGACGTTTGTTCCGGTTCGCTTTGCGCCCGGTCCTGTCGATGGAAGAACGCGAGAATTCGAAGACGTATGAGATAGAAAGACTCAGTCCAGAATTCTCACGTTCTGGCGTTCTTTCCTGTCTCGCGTTCTTCGATCGCGCCCCGTAGCTGCGTTGGAGGGTAACGACAACGTGGCCCGGATTTCCCTTGGACGGTGAATTTTCCCGGCCAGGACACCATACCGGCCAGGTTCCCCGGCCCCTGTGCTCACGCCTCCGTCGCCCCGCCCTTGAACAACCCGGTCCACACCGGCGCGGTCAGCGCCATGCGGACGACGTCCTGCCGCTGCGTATCGATGACGGCATCCTCGAAGAAGACGCCTTCCAGCCAGAAGCCGAAGTTCCCGTTGAGGTTCAGATTCCGGATGTTGATGTCGAGCGTGTGCAGGTAGACCTTGAAGAGTTTGCGCACGACGAAGACGTGATAAAGAAACAGGAAGGTCGCCCGTTTGCCGATGCCCTTGCCGCGCATCGCGGGATCGCCCACCAGTTTCTTCATCTCCGCCCGGGAGGCCGCGGGATCGATGTGTTCCGCTCCGATGATGCCGACAAAGGCATCCTGGTATCGGATGGCGAAATATTCGCTGTCGGGAGCTCGCAAATACGCCTCCAACGCCTCGACCGACCGGGGGAAATGGGGAAAGAAACTATTGCGGATCTTCGGCACATCCAGCCACTCGGCAATCTGCGGCACGCAATCGTTGGTCAGGGGAGTGAGCGCCACCTCGTGCAATCGCAGGCAACGGTTCACGGCCCAGTCGTCACGCACGTCGGGAATGGTGAAGAGGCCGTTGTAGCTCTTCTCCGACTTGCCCCCGGGCGGGCTGCGCAACGCGATGTTGTCGAGCAGATGTCCCGCGACGGTGACGACCTCCGCCTCCTTCACTCCGTAGTTGATCAGCTCCCGGTAAAATCCCTTCGCCACCAGCTTTAGCATCTGGCCGTGCGGATCGACCGGGCCCTTGTTGGGTTTTTCGTCGCTCGGCATGCGGGGTCAGTTCACGAGATCGAAGGAGTGGCGGGAACGGCCGCTCCCGGGGCACTCCCAACCTGCCGCAGTTTTCTCCCGGCCGGCTGCAGATGCCACCCTTTTTCTTTCGCTTCGCGGGGCAACGGCCGGGCGGTTTCAATCCCGGGATGTGCGACAGGGAACCAACCTTCGCGCAAGGCTTCGGCGGGCAGGCCGACCTTCGTCTCGTTCGCGGTCTCCACGCCGGTGACCGTTCTGAATGAATCCGCCTTCGAATGCCTGCGCTACCGCGCGGACCGGGACTTGCCGGTCAGGGGTCTCATGCTAGCATTGCTCTCGTGAACGACCGGGCACCGGCGATCAGGTCGGCAGATCTTCCACTGCCGTTCGGCTTGCGGCTCCGGCGGCACCCATGAACGTCGCCGGCCGCGCCATGCGAACAATCTGGCCGTCGGCGGACGGCGCCGCGGTCGAAATCATCGACCAGACGCGCCTGCCGCATGCGTTCGCAACCGTTCGTCTCGAAACCCTCGAGGACGCCGCCCATGCGATCCGCGCGATGCTGGTGCGCGGCGCGCCTCTGATCGGCGCCACGGCCGCCTGGGGGTTGTGGCTCGCCTTGCGCAACGGCGATGCGTCCGACACGAGACTCGAACACGCATGCACCACGCTGCTCGCCACGCGCCCGACCGCAGTAAACCTCCGTTGGGCATTGGATCGCGGCCGTGACCACCTGGGGACGTGTCCACCCGGCGAACGGGTCAACGCCGCCCGAGAACTGGCGATGTTGGTCTGCAATGAAGATGTCGCGTTGAACCGCGGCATCGGTGCCGCTGGCTTGCCGCTGATCCAGGCCATCGCCGCGCGCAAACCCGCAGGCGAACCCGTCAACGTGCTCACGCACTGCAACGCCGGCTGGCTGGCGACGGTCGACGTCGGCACGGCCACCGCCCCGATCTACGCCGCCCACGACGCCGGCATTCCCGTCCACGTGTGGGTCGACGAAACCCGCCCGCGCAACCAGGGCGCCAGCCTCACCGCGTGGGAACTGCTCAATCATGGCGTACCCCACACGGTGATCGTGGACAATGCCGGCGGCCACCTCATGCAACGCGGCTGCGTCGATCTCGTGATCGTCGGCACCGATCGCACGACGGCGCACGGCGACGTCGCCAACAAGATCGGCACCTACCTCAAGGCACTGGCCGCGCGCGACAACGGCGTGCCGTTCTACGTCGCGGCGCCCTCGCCCAGCATCGACTGGACGCTGCGCGATGGCCTGCGCGAGATACCCATTGAGGAGCGGGACGTACGTGAGGTCACCCATTTATCCGGACGCGCCGTCGATGGTTCGCTCGCCGCCATCGCCCTGGTTCCCGACGGCACGCCGGCGGCGAATCCGGCCTTTGACGTCACTCCCGCCCGGCTCGTCACAGGCCTGATCACCGAGCGCGGGATCTGTGCCGCCAGCGCGGAAGGATTGCGATCGCTGTTTCCGGACACCTGAGTCGTAACGATGGAATCGCCGCACGGGATCTGTTGCACCCGCCGTGCACACTCCAGTTCCCTCCTTCAGGAGGGGGGACCGTGCGCCAGCACGGTGGGAGGTGTTTCCGTGGGGCGAGGCAAGCTCCGCGTTACTCGACCTGAAACTCCGCGATCACCCAGGGCGCGTCCCGCGTTCCCGTCTGGCGGATCCAGACGTAGCGACCGTGCACGCCGCCGGGCAATGTGATGATGGTTGGTCCGTCTTCCTGGCCCTCGACATGCGCACGCACGTCGCCCTGTTGCTCGGGATCATCACTCACGTAGACATCCGCCTGTGCGGGATAGCCCCAGCCGCGACCCCGCCCGGAAACGAGCGTGATGCGGTGAATTGGACGCGTGTGCTTGAGATCGGCGAACAACCACTGGTCCGGCGTGTTTGGCACCAACCAGATCGTGTTGACGCTGCCATCGCTGAGATTCGCGAGATCGGCGACCGCACTGGCTGCCTTGAAATCAGGCGGCCCGGCGAGGTTCGACGTGATCGCGTCGACCGCGTCCTGTGCCTCCACGGCGGTGGCCGGGTTGGCGACAAAACGCTTCGCAATCTCGAGCGCATGCTGGTCCTCGCACAGGCTGAGCACGCGAAGCAGTGTGTTTTGTTCCGGGGCGGCCAACGGCAGGTCGATCAAGGTCCGCGCATAGTTCGCGCGCAGGTCGGGCGGGACATCATTCCGACGCTCGAGGAAGTGCACGGCTCCACGCACGATGGTCGCACGCAGGTCGGCCTGCGAAGTCTTGGCCGCAACGTCGACCAGCACCGGCAACGCGGAAATGTCGGGCCAGCGGGCGAGTTCAGCGACGGCGGCATTTGCGACCGACTCGTCGCCACCGCGTGCCAGATCGGCCGCAGCGGCAAGGGCCTGGCCGCCACCCACGCGCGAGAGCACCGGCAGGAGGATCAGACGGGCATGGCCATCGCCCTGAGCCCCGGATGCCACGGCCTTCGCACCGGCGCCGCCGATCTCGTCACGCAGAAGCATCGCGTCAACCACCGGACTCGCGCGGGTCTCCACGGCGTCGTCGCGCAGGATCATCGTGATGAGTGCGCGCACGGCCCGGTTCTGTTCGTTTTGCTTCGCGGCACCGACCGCCCAGGCGATCACGGCCGGCTGCTGCGATGGCGGCGCGATGGCCCGCAAGGCGTCGAGGGCTTCGAGGCGCAGGTCCTGTTCCGGTGCCGCACGCAGGCCCAGCAGGAAGGGAACCGCGTCCACAAGGTTACGCGCGGCGATTTGTTGAATGTAGACCTCGCGCAACTTCGCTTCGCCCTTCGCGGCACCATTTCGCACGAACTCGTCAACCCCCGGGCCGTTGAGGCGCGCCAGGCTCTCGCCCGCCGCCTTGGCCTCGGCGCCTGAACCGGCGGCGATGTTCGCCAGGGCGCCGGCGACCGTCGAGTTGCCCGGCAGACGACCCAGGCAGTCGATGTCGGCGAGGCGCACGTCCGCATCCGGACTCTTTAATGTCGCAAGCAATCCCGGAATCGCGCCCGCATCACCTCGCGATGCCAGCGCCGCAATCAACGCAACCTGGACCGGCGGCGCATACGACCCCAGGTTGCCGGCGAGTTTCGCCGAGGCATTGGCCGCCGGCAGAGTGGCAACCGATTCCAGTGCGACCTGGTGAAAGGCGGGTTCCGAGCCCTTGAGGACCTCGTCGACCAAGTCGAGAGCCTTCTCGCGTTTTGCCGCAATCAAGCCGCGCAGGGCCGCCGAACGCTGCGGCATGGGCGCGGCCGGATTACGATAGATCTCCTCCGTCGTGCGGGCAGCGGTGGCAGCGCCCGCCTTGGCCGCCGCGGCGAGGCGGGCGTTGAGTACGGCTGGTGAAAGCGGTTCCTTCGCCGCCCCCAGGGCCGCGAGCGCCGCGGGACCACCGATGCGACCGAGCGCATGCACGGCGGCCTGTGCCACCGCGCCATCCGCGTCGTCGAGCATCTTATGCAATACCGGAACCGCGGCCGCCACCGAACGCGCACCGATCGACTGGATAAGGGCAACCCGGGTGCGCCCCTGCGCCTTTTCCACGGCTTTGAGATAAAGCGCGTCCACGTCCTTGCCCGGCACCCGATCCAGGGACAGACGCGCGAGTTCGAAATTCGCGTCATTCGCCAACAGAGGCGCCAGACCCGCGAGCGCCGCGGCGTCCGTCTTTGCCGGGGCGATGACGATGACGTGGCCAAGATGTTCGGCCGCGTCCTGCCGGGCCGCCGCGGTTGCGTCCGCCGACTGCACCACCGCGAGCAACTGTTGCGCGAGATGCTCGAGCTTCACGGCATCCGTGCCCGCGGCGACGACCGCGGCGTCCCAACCCGCAAGGGGCCGGGCATCATCATCGAACACGCTGACCGCGGCAGATGGGCTCTCGGCCGCACCAAGAAAGACGGGAGTCAGCGCCAGCGCGAGAAGCACCGCGCGGAAGCTGGACGCGACACGCATGGGGCGAATCAGTGATTTTGGAAAAGTCGTCATGGCAGGTCCGGGATTCATCACAGCAGCGCGTACGGGGCCCGGCGGGGACGATCAAGGAGACGCGAGGCCACCGGGTCGTCGATGACCTCCTCCCTGGCCGGATCCCAGCGGATCGGTCGCCGGAGCTGGCGCGCGAGGTTGGAGAGATGGCAGACCGTGGCGGAACGGTGCCCGATTTCCACGTCCGCGATCGGTCGCTGGCGCGTCCGCACGCAATGGAAGAAATTCGAGTGGTGGTTGTCGCTCTCGTAGACGTGCACGTCGTCCGCGCGCAGCGGACGCGTCGCGAGTTCGCCCGGGTCGCACACGAGGTAACCGCCGCGACCCACGCCGACCGAACCTTTCGTGCCGAAGAAGTCGATCATCGCGGGCTGGTCGCCGTCGACCCGCTGAACCGTGACGCCATTGGCGTAGCGGTGCATCTGGTACGGCCCGACGTAACCCGCGGGGATGAACTCGACAGGGCCCGAGTCGTCCATGCCGAGGGCCCACTGGATGATGTCGAAATGATGGGCGCCCCAGTCGCCGTTCTTCCGGGCGCCGTATTCGAGGAACACCCGCCAGCCGCCGCCATAGTCACCGCGGATGCGCTGTTCATTGTACGGCCGCCACGGCGTGGGCCCGAGCCAGCGATCATAATTCAAATCGTCGGGAATCGGCTCCTCCGTCAGATCCGGCACGGGCGGAAAACTGCCGAGCCGCGTGCGAATGGATGTGAGTTCGCCCAGCCAGCCATTGCGCACGATGGTCGCGGCACGACGAAAGGAAAATTCGGAACGCTGCTGCGTGCCGGTCTGCATCACCCGGCCCGTGCGGCGCGCGACGTCGACCACGGTGCGACCCTCGTCGCACGGTGAGCGTCATCGGTTTTTCGCAATAGACGTCCTTGCCCGCCTGCATCGCGGCAATGGACACCGCGGCGTGCCAGTGGTCCGGCGTGGTCACGAACACGACGTCGATGTCCGGCCGGGCGAGGAGTTCCTCATGGGTGGCGTAGAGGTCGATGCCGTGATGCGAACTCGTGCCGTTGGCGGCAGCGTATCCCTGCTCGGCGCGATCGCGCAGTTTTTCCGCCTTGCGGCGCCAGACGTCGCACATCGCGATGATCTGGCAGTCGTCGCGGCCGACCAGGCGCTCGACGTGGCTCGTGGCGATCAGGCCGTTGCCGACGATGCCGATGGTCAGCCGGTTGCTCGGTGCCGAGGCGCCAAACAGGCGGGACGGCAACAGCATCGGGGCGGCGCCGGCCGCGAGGATTCCGGCGAGGCCATGTTTGATCGCCGCGCGGCGCGTCAACAAGGACGCCGGCGAGACGGAGGAAGAGGGGATAGAAGAAGGCATGAGTGGGTATCGTCCGGACCGCAGACTGTTGGCCGCGCCGCCGGTTGGCCAGCGGAAGACGTCCGGCGAGGCTCGTTTGTTGCGGGAAACACAGTGCGAACACCGCCCCGAATGAAAATTCATCCGAATCCCTTTCGCCTGCGTCCTCGCAGGTCGGGCCGGAAATTGCCTCCGCGCCGTCCGACGGCAGCCGGAAATTTTCCACTGCGGGCGCCGCGCAAAAAGGCAGGGTCGACCGTCCTCAGCCGACCGCGTTCGCGTGGGATATGCGATCCTGGCCGCGCAGCCGCCATCGAGGCATCGAAATGCTCGATCCAGGCAGAACCAAAGACGCGCCTACCGATTCACCGCCGCCATCATGGCCTCGGGATAACGCGTTCCCGCGGCGGAGCCCGGAGGAAAGACGGCGCTGATGTCCGCGATGTCCTGTGGGCTGAGCGTGATCTCGAATGCGCCCAGGTTCTGCTCGAGGTAGCGGCGACGCTTCGTGCCGGGAATCGGAATGATGTCGTCGCCCTGCGCGAGCACCCAGGCGAGCGCGAGTTGCGCCGGCGTGCATTCCTTTTGCGCGGCCAGTTCCTCGATCCTGTGCACCAGGTCGAGGTTGCGGTCGAAGTTTCCGCCCTGGAATCGCGGGTTCTGGCGCCGGTAGTCGTCCGGAGCGAAGTCCTCGAACCGCTTGATCTCGCCGGTGAGAAAGCCGCGGCCCAGCGGGCTGTAGGCGACGAGTGCCACGCCAAGTTCGCGGCACGTCGCGAGCGCGCCGTCCTCGGGATCGCGCGTCCACAGGGAATACTCACTCTGGAGCGCCGCGATCGGATGCGCCGCATGGGCCCGGCGCAAGGTTGCGGGCGCGGCCTCGGACAAACCCAGGTGGCGCACCTTGCCCTCGCGCACGAGTTCGGCCATCGCGCCGACCGTGTCTTCGATCGGCACGTCGGGATCGACGCGGTGCTGGTAATAGAGGTCGATCACCTCGACCTTGAGGCGGCGCAGGCTCGCTTCGCAGGCCGAGCGCACGTAGTCCGGCCGGCCATTTACACCGCGCACCCGCGGATTCGAGGGATCGCGCATGATGCCGAACTTCGTCGCGAGAAACACATCGTCCCGGCGGTCGATGATCGCGCGACCGACGAGTTCCTCGTTGTGGTGCGGCCCATACATGTCCGCAGTGTCGAGCAGCGTGATGCCGCGATCCAGCGCCTCATGGATCGTGGCGATCGATTCCGCCTCATCGCGCGGGCCGTAAAACTCCGACATTCCCATGCAACCGAGGCCGAGCGCGGACACGCGCGGACCATTCTTTCCCAACGTCCGGTAATGCATGGCGCGAGCGTAGCTGAAAGCGGCGTTCCGTAAACCGCGATCCCGCCTTCGCGGCCATCCACCGGGGCGATTGCTTCCCGATCATTATTTCCTGCTCCCGCCCGATGGACGGTGCGATGCTCGCAACCGGTGTCGTCCCGCGCCTCACTTCTCCTGCTGCCGATCATCTATCTCGGCTACATCAGCCTCGGGCTGCCCGATGGCACGTTCGGCGTGGCGTGGCCGCGCATGCATGCCGGGCTCGGGGCGCCCGTCGGGCTGGTCGGCACGCTGGCTTTGGTCGGCACGCTGTTCTCCGCCACGTCGAGCTTCGCCAGTGGGCGGATAATCCGTCGGTTTCACACCGGCCCGGTCGTCCTGATCAGTTGCGTGCTCACGGGGAGTGGCTTGATGCTCGTCGCGCATGCGCAAAGCATCTGGTGGCTGTGGCTCGCCGTGATTCCGCTGGGCTTCGGCGCCGGCGCAGTGGACACGGGCTTGAACGGCTACGTCGCCCGCCACTACAGCGGACGACACATGAACTGGCTGCATGCGTGTTGGGGCATCGGCGCTTCCTGCGGTCCGTTCATCATCACGCGGGCGATGGCCGGCAGCGGCGGCTGGCGGGGTGGTTTCTCCACGATTGCCTCCGTGCAGCTCTCGCTGGCGATCCTGTTTCTGGTGACGCTCAAGCTCTGGGACGCGGTGCCGCCGCGAAACATAAATCGAGGAAACGATGCGGCCTCGACGACCGAACCGACCACCCCGGCGAACTCGGAGGCCGGCTGGTTGTCCGCCGCGATCTTTGCGCTCTACGTGGCGGTGGAAGGCGTCGCCGGTTGGTGGGCAGGCTCGATCTACGTGCTCGGGCGCGGCCTTTCCCAGGAGACCGCCGGACTTTGCGTCACCGCCTACTTCGGCTCGATCACCGCGGGTCGCGTGCTGGTGGGTTTCGTCGTCGATCGCTGGGGTGGCCGCAGCCTGATCAACGTCGGTCTGTTGCTCGCCGCGGCCGGCGCGGCGTTGTTCACGCAGGCGCAAACGGCCGTCACCGCGGCGGGCGCGCTCGTGCTGCTGGGCCTGGGGTTTGCACCGGTGTATCCCTGCCTGATGCACGACGTGCCGCGCCGGTTCGCCGGACCTGCCGCGATGACCGTGATCGCGCGCCAGTCCGGCGCCGCCTATCTGGGCGGCGCGTTGATGCCGGCCGCCGCCGGCTGGCTGGCGCAGGACGTGTCGCTCGACAGCATCACGTGGGTCGTCGCGGCCGGGGTGGTGCTGCTGGCGGTCACCATCACGCGCCTGAACCGGTTGACCTGAGACGGTCCGGTCCCTCGGCGAGAGACATTGACGCCATCTGCGACCTCTTCAAAGCTCCGCTCCAGGAGACACCAATGAAGAAATGGGTATTCGGCTGCCTCGGACTTTTTATCATTGTCGCGGTGGGAGGAGGCTATGCTGCCTACCGCTTCCTTTACCTGCCGGGGAAGGCGTACGTGCAGAGCTTCACGCAGCTCAAGGTCGTGCCGGAGCTGAACGCGCAAGTCACGAACAAGGCCAGCTACACGCCGCCAGCCGGCAATGTGCTGAACGCGGCCACCGTGGAGCGCTTCGTGCGGGCCCAGCAGGCGATCCAGACGCAGATGGGTGCGCGCCTGCAGGAGTTGGACCTCAAATACAAGAGCCTCGCGGAACGCCTGCAGAACAAGGACGAAAAGCCGACCTTCGGCGAGGCGATGTCCGTCCTGAAGGACGTCACCGGTTTGTTTGTCGATGCCAAGCACGCCCAGGTCCAGGCCCTCAACGCCAATGGCTTCTCCCTCGCCGAATACGAATGGACGCGCGCGCGGGTCTACGACGCGCTGGGCATGCCGATGAACACGACGATGCAGCAGATCATTTCGGACGCGTCGGCCGGCCGGATGCCCGATGTGAAGAAGCTCCAGGACACGACGCAGGTCCAGGTACCGGAGAAAAACCGGGAGCTCGTGAAGCCCTACACGAAGGAGCTTACGGAAGGCGCCCCGTTGGCGTTCTTCGCGCTCTGACGCATTCGGCCGTTGCCGGACGCTCACCGCGGCCGCTGTGACTGCTTCTGCGGATCGTGCTCTTTCGCGACGACTCCCGCCTGCAGGGTCGGAACCCGTGTGGAGATTGCGCCGGAAGCGTGAGCGAAAGCCCCGGCAGTCACGCCGTTCCTCGCCGCCTCGCCAAGCATCACCAGCCGCAAAGCCATGCCTCCCCTCCCCGATTCCCGCGTCGATGCGATCAATCGACGTGATTCCCTCAAGCTGGCCGCCCTCGCGGTCGGCGCGACGTTGTTGGGTGCCGCGAACAAGTCTCAAGGCGCCGACGTCGCAAGGTCGATCCGGCGCAGGGTGATCGTCCTCGGCGCGCATCCCGATGATCCAGAAACCGGCTGCGGCGGCACGATGGCGCTGCTCGCGGCCGCCGGTCACGACGTCGTGTCCGCGTATCTCACACGAGGCGAAGCCGGGATCGAGGGCACGGCGGCCGCGGACGCAGCCCGCATCCGCACGGCCGAGGCGCAGCAAGCCTGTAAACGTCTCCATGCCCGGCCCGTTTTTCTCGGTCAGATCGACGGCCGCTGTGAAGTGACTCCGGCCCGCACCGCGGAGATCCAGGCCTTCCTGGAAGCGGAAAAACCGGACGCGATTCTCACGCACTGGCCGGTCGACACGCACGCCGACCATCGCGCGTGCTCAAACCTTGTTTACGGAGCCTGGATCAACCTTGGGAAACCCGGCGAGCTCTGGTTCTTTGAAGTGATGTCCGGGGTCCAGACGCAGAATTTCGCGCCGACCACCTACGTCGACATCACCGCGGTCACGGAGCAGAAGCATGCCGCGTGCTTCGCGCACCGCAGTCAGCACATCGAACGTGAGTACGCCACCTCGCACGAACGCATGGAGATCTTCCGCGGCATGGAAAGCGGCCATGAACGCGCCGAGGCGTTCGTGCGCCATGCGCAGGCGAGGACTGCGCTGCCGGTGTGAGGAGGTCGCGAAATCGCAACGCTGTAACCGCCTTCCCGCTCGCCGCGGGCCGACGGCCAGACGACCGGTAACCGCCCCCCAGCCGGTCTCGTCACCCCAAAACCGGTCCGCTTCGGCCGAAGCGGTGCTGTTTTTGATCGTACCGCCAACCCAATCGACGTTTCCCATGAACTCACCTCGTCGTCTCGTTCGCACGCTTGCGCCCGCTCTGCTCCTCGCCGGCGCGATTTCGTTCACTTATCTGTCCGCCGCCGACCAGGCGGAGCGGGTCCATTCCACCGGCGGGCACAGCCCGCATGAAACCACCAGCGCAACCATCGGCGGGCGCGGGGGCCCGCGCGTCACCCTTACCTACGGTCGCCCGTATACAAAGGACCCGAAGACAGGCGAACCGCGCCAGATCTGGGGCGCCCTCGTCCCGTGGGACGAGGCGTATCGGCTGGGCGCGGACGAAGCGACGACGCTCATCACGCAGGCGCCGCTGGTGTTTGGCAACACGACCATCCCCGCCGGCGCCTACACGCTCTACATGGTCCCGTCGGAAAAGGGGCCGAGCCAGCTCGTGTTCAGCACCGCCCTCGGCAAATGGGGCGTGCCCGTCGACACGTCCCACGATCTCGCCCGCGTCGACCTCCAGAAGAGCATGGTCGATGAGCCGGTGCACCAGTTGACGATGAGCGTGGAGAACGATCCAGCCGGCGGCGGCAACGTGAAGATCACGTGGGAGAAAACCCAGTACTCCGCGCACTTCACGACCAAGGCTTGATGCCCTGCGGACGTGCCCGGACGCGGAGCGCCTTGCCGCCGCCGCGCGGTGCGTTTTGCGCCGGATTTCAACAGCAGCCGAACATGGCGCTCTTTCATGCCTCAACCTCGCATCGCTTTTCTCGGTCTCGGCATCATGGGTGGGGGCATGGCGCACCGCGTCGCCCGTGCCGGCTTTCCGCTTTCGGTGTTCAATCGCAACCAGGCCAAAGCGGCACCGTTCGCGGATGCCGGTGCCCGCGTCGCGGAGACGCCGCGGACCGCCGCGGCGGACGCCGACGTGATCATCAGCATGGTTGCCGATGATGCCGCCGCCCGTTCCGTCTGGCTCGGCCCCGATGGCGCGCTGGCGGGTGCGAAAGACGGCGCGGTGTGCATCGAGTCGAGCACCGTCACCGTCGAGTGGGTGCGCGAACTCGATGCCGCGGTGTGCGCCCGTGGCGGCTCGTTGCTTGACGCCCCGGTGACGGGCAGCCGCACACACGCGGCGGCAGGCGAACTCAACTTCCTCGTCGGCGGCGATGCCGCCACGCTGGAACGGGTTCGCGCGGTGCTCGCGGTCATGAGCAAGTCAATCACGCTGGTCGGCCCCACCGGCAGCGGTGCGTTGATCAAGCTCATCAACAATTTCCTTTGCGGCGTGCAGATCGCTTCGCTTGCGCAAGGCATGGCGATGATCGAGCGCGGCGGACTCGATCGCGCGCAGGCGCTCGAAATCCTCACCAACGGCGCCCCGGGCAGTCCGTTGGTCAAGGCGGTTGCGGCACGCATGAGCACGCGTGACTATGCGCCCAACTTCTTTGCGCGACTCATGTCGAAGGATCTCGCCTACGCGATCGCGGAGGCGGGGAAACTCTCGCTCGATCTCACGACCGCCGCCGCGGCCGCCGAACTGTTCAACCGCGCCGTGGCCGAAGGTCATGGCGACAAGGACATCGCCGCCGTGATCGAGCCGCTGCGAGCCCCATCCGTCTGATTCGTTGCCGGAACCGACCGTGGTGGCGGGCTGAAAGCCTGCGCTGCAGGACGGGCGCAGGCAGGCAGCGATCGCGAAGAAGAAAACCGGCGCAATGGGATCGATCCAATGCGGCGCGGAGCGCCGCACTTCGGAACGCTTCGCGCACTCCGGAGCCTCCTCCAATCCCGCCAGGTCCGGGAGTGCGGCGCTCCGCACCGTTTTCACATGCCCTGCCCTATCGCGACGGCTTCTTGAAGAAACGCTGGAACGGGTGCCCTTGGCCGACGCTGGTTTCCGGCTTCGCTGAGGCTGGTTTTGTCGACCGTCGCTGATGATTTCCCGAGCCGGCGGGCGTCGCGTATACCGCCGCCAATCGCCGACCCGGTCGTCGCTGCCCACACGGCGTGATGTGCGGCGGCGGGGTGACGTCGACGGTTTTCTTTTTCACGTCAAGCAGGCGCTCGGCCATCGCGCCGAGCCCCAGGCGTTGCATCGATTTGCGCAGGGCCGCCTTCATCTCGGGCTTGTACCAGAAGAAGAAACTACGCTGCTCCTGCTTTTCCTCCGGCGTGCGTGCGACGCAGACCGGCTGCTGGTTGTAAGGATGCACGCCGCTGGCGAAGATCTCGGTGGCGACGGTCATCGGCGTCGGCGTGAAGTCCTGCACCTGCTCGAGACGGAAACCGAGATCCTTGGTCTTGAGGGCGAGCTCGGCCATGTCCTCCGGTCGCGACCCGGGATGCGAGCTGATGAAGTACGGGATCAACTGCGTCTGCGGCTTGCCCGCCTTCTTCGCGGCGCGGTCGAACTTCTCCTTGAACTTGTAGAAGAGGTTGAACGTCGGCTTGCGCATCACTTTCAGCACGTGATCGCTCGTGTGTTCGGGCGCGACCTTGAGCCGGCCGGAAACGTGGTGCGTGACGAGTTCCTCGACGTACTTTTCGTGGCTCGCCTTCGCCTGCGGGGAAACGCCATTTTCGTGCAGGAAGAGGTCGTAACGCAGTCCGCTGGTCACGAAGGCGTGCTTCACCCCATCCGTCTCGCGGACGGATTTGTAGATGTCGAGCAGGTCCGTGTGATCGGTGTCGAGGTTGCGGCAGACGCTGGGCCAGATGCAGCTCGGGCGGATGCACTCGTCGCAAATCCACTGCTCCTTGCCCTTCATCTTGTACATGTTCGCCGATGGGCCGCCGAGATCGCTGATCGTGCCGCGAAAGTCGGGCATCTGCTTGATCGATTCCACCTCGCGCAGGATCGAGGCCTTGGAGCGACTGGCGACGAACTTGCCCTGGTGCGCGGAGATCGTGCAGAAGCTGCACCCGCCGAAACACCCGCGGTGCATGTTGATCGAGTGCTTGATCATTTCATACGCGGGGATCGGCCCGCGCTTGCGATATTTCGGATGCGGCAGGCGCGTGTAGGGCAGGTCGAAACTCGAGTCGATCTCGTCCTCGGACATGGTCGGGAACGGCGGGTTGACGACCAGCAGGCGGTCCCCCGTCGGCTGCAACAGCCGGCGCGCCTTGACGCGGTTGGATTCCACTTCGACGGTCTTGAAGTTTGTCGCGTAGAGCGCCCGATCGGCGAGGCACGCCTCGTGCGAATGCAGCGTGAAGTCTTCCCAGTTTTCGTTCTTCGGCACCTTCGCCTCCGGCGGCAACAGCACCGCGGTTTGCGGGATGGTGCGCAGCGACGAAAACGGCACGCCTTGCTTGAGCAGGCGCACGGTCTCCTTGAGCGGGAGTTCGCCCATGCCGTAGACGAGCAGGTCGGCGCCGCTGTCCGCGAGGATCGAGGGAAACAACTTGTCCGCCCAATAGTCGAAGTGCGTGACGCGCCGCAGGCTCGCCTCGATGCCGCCAATCATCACCGGCACGTCGGGAAAGAGTTGCTTGAGGATCTTCGCGTAAACTGTCGCCGCGTAGTCGGGCCGAAAGCCATGTTCGCCGCCCGGCGTGTAGGCGTCTTCGCTGCGCAGGCGCTTCGCCGCGGTGTAGCGGTTGACCATCGAGTCCATGCAGCCGGAGGTCACGCCGAAGAACCGTCGCGGCGCGCCGAGTTTCTTGAAGTCGCGCAGGTCGTCGCGCCAGTTCGGCTGCGGGATGATCGCGACGCGCAGCCCCTCGCTTTCGAGCAGGCGTCCGATGACCGCCGTCCCGAACGCCGGATGATCCACGTAGGCGTCGCCCGAAACGATGATCACATCAAGGTAATCCCAGCCGCGCGCCACCACCTCGTCATGTGTCGTCGGCAGCCAGCGCCGCGGATCCCAGACGGGCTCGCGGGTGTAGCCGTGGCGTGGGCTGGCGCTGGTCCTGGTGGCGGGGATGGTCACGAGTTGTGCGATGGTGGGACCGGCGACCTTCAACCATGTGGGTGTCTGGCGCAAGCACCGCTTGCCCGGTGGGGCGCGACTTCGGCCCGCATGGCCCCGGGCGGGCCAGAGACCTGCCCTACCGCATGGCGTCGCCGCTACGGCCGCAGTTCCCCGTCCTGCCACAACGAGCCGAGGTCCTTGCCATCGTCTCCCCGGCCGGAAAGTTCGGAGCGCGCTTTCAGCCGGAAATCACCCGCCGCCGCGTCGACAAACGCAGGCTCGATTTCGATCAAACCCGGACCCCGGCGGTCCGGATAAAAGGATTCGATGCGACCCGCGTGCCAGAGGTCGCAATGGCTGACCAGCAGCTTGCACCAGCGGGGATCCTCCAGCTTGACCGCGCGCCCGCTGCGACCGCTGTCGACAAACAGGCAGTTGCGCACGTCCCCGTCCTGCACGCCGATCAACTGCAAGACGGAACCGAGTTCCATGTTGCCGACGTTGACGAAGGTGCAGTGGTCGACCCGGAGTTTCGGCCCGGTCGTGCTTTCGTCATTGCCTCCCCGATACAGGTCCAGCGCGCCAAACATGTCGTCCTTGAAGAAGCAATTGCGCAGGATGACCTCCCCGGCGTTATAGCGGCCCTTGTCCTCCCATTCTGCGTGCAGGCTGATGGCATAGCCCGAGATGTGCTCGAAGCGGCAGTTGGTGAAACTGACGGTATCGGCAAAGGTGCTCTTGTGCATGACGAAGGCGCCGGCTCGCCCCGAGTCCAGGTTCTCGAAATCGCAGTTGTCGACCCGCAGGTCGAAGTGATCGATCATGGGCTGGTCCGCGGTCGTGATCGCAGCCTCGGCCACGCCGGTGTCGGAATGTCCGTCGAGACGCAGCCCGCCAAGCGTAAGGCTGCCGCCGTCCTCGATGGTGAAGATGGCATCTCCGGCCTTGTTGTTCGTCACCCGGATCACGGGTTTGTCGCCGGCTCCCGCACGGCGCAGGGTCAGCGGATGCCCCACCGTGATCGTCCGGTCGACCGCGTATTCGGCTCCTGGTGCCAGCTCCAGCGTATCGCCGGCAGCCGAGTGTTCGACGGCCACCAGGAGCGCATTCGGCGTGGCGGCGACCACCGTGACCCCGCCCGAAGCCGAACGCTGCGCGGGTCCGGGCTCGGGCGTGTACCATGAGGGCCCGCAGTTTTCCCGCGTCGCGCGCAAGGCTGGCCGGTAGTCTCCGCCCGCATAGAGGCCACCGTCCGTCCGCGTGAACGTGGCCGGCGTAAACGCGAATCCGGCGGGCACGGGGCGCTGGCCGTCCCCGGCCACCTGATTCCCCGCGAAGCTGATTCCGGAAACGTCGTCAATCGCCTGGTAGGGCGCGCCCGGGTCCTCGCTGAAGATGACGTTGTCGACAAATCGGCACCCCTGAGGCGGGACAGTTCGTTCGTTATCCTTGCCGACCCCGAACGCGATGGGCGCACAATTGAAGAAATGGTTGTCCTCGATGAGGACATTGCGGACGGGCACGTAGCGGTTCAGCGGCGAATGCGGGACGCCGTCCATTACGGGAAGCGTCCCGAAGAAGCGCTCGCCCATCAGGTCCTGAAAATGGTTGTCCCGCACTACATGGTCCGCGTTGATGACGCGCACGCCACCGGTATGCGGCTTGCCGTTGCCGATAAAGTAGTTCCCCTCGACGACGTTGCGGTCGCCATGACGCAAGGCGACGACGCCCTCGCACTCCCAAAACGTGTTTCCGCGGACGACGTTGTCGCAGGACTTGATGGAAACGATTTCGACCTCGCCGCTGCAGTGTTCGAAGAAGTTGTCCTCGATCACGGTACGCGACGAGGTCAGGCAGAATGTCGAAACGCCGACCCGGATGGTTTCGCCGCCGTTCGACCCGAGGCGGGGCCGCTCCCCGAAATAATTGTGGTCGATCCGATGATGATTCTCCCGGTGCCGCTCGTCGTTCAGGCGCACGATCAGCGTCGGAGCCGCGTTGAGCTTCCCGCCGAGGTAACAATGATCGAGCCGGTTGCGCCGCCCAAAGAACACCACCCACGTATTCTCCTGGAAACGGTCGGAGGGGTTGAAGTGATCGATCGCACACTCGGTGACGCGGCAATCATTGGCCACATGCTGGCCGTCGACCATGAATTCGATCAGCCCGCCCGCCGAGGCATGGCCGTTGCGAAACACCAGTCCCTGGACGACGAGGTGTTCGCCGCCGAGTCGCAGGGTCGAGGTTCCTTCGAGCGTGACCTGGCCAAAGTCCTCCGCGCGTAGCACGACGGGCGCCGCGGCGGTGCCCTGACCCGACCAGCGGATCGCGACGTCGGACCACACGCCGTTGCCCATCACCACCGTGTCGCCAGGCCCCGCTCGTCCGAGGGCGGCATCGAGTTGCGTCGCATTGTGCGCCGTGATCGTCGCCGCCGCCAGGCCGTCGCCGGTCGCGACGATAATCAAGGTGACGGCTAGACAGCGGGACAACGTCTGGAAAGTCAGGGGCATGCTGAGCTGAATCAAAGTTCAGAACGAGAGGCTTTCTTCCGACCGCGATCGTCGCCGACGGCACTACGGAGCTTCATAGACTTCGATCAAACCGACTCTGGTTTCGTTCGATTTTCCGCGCAGGTGCACCGTGTACGCGCCGGCCGGAAGGTTGATGAGGATGGCGGCATCCTTGCTGGGGTCGGGGAGTTGGAAGCCGGTGAACTGCATCGATGCCGCCTCGATGGCGGTCGCATCGGGACTGCTGCTCCAGTCGTCGTTGGTGGCAATCGAATTGCCCCCCATGTCAAACAGCTCGATTTCCGGATCGGTCAGGGCATTCGGAATATTGTAGGGATCGGGAACCAAGGCCGGGCCGATGCCTCGTATCAGCACCGTCCGGGGACCTCCCGCGATGATGAAGCCTCCGATCATCACATCGTCGCCCGTGCCCGCCAGGCCGCGGGTAGAGATGTTGATCAACCGTCCCGTCTCGGCGGGATTGGAAATCCCAACCACGTCCTTGTAGCGGAGCATCGCCTCGAGGAAATAGAAGTCGCCGAAGATGGTGCCAACTTCGGACGTGCCCCAACGGTTCGATCCCCGGCGCAGCACGGGTTGATACCGGGTGCCCTGGGCCAGATACCCGCTGCTGCCCAGCGCCAGAAGCAGATTCGTGGCCGCATCCCGGTATTTCGATTCCCCGGTGATTTGGTACAGTTCCACGGCCGCGGAGGCCACGATGGCCGCGGCGGATGAGTCCTTGGGGTTCTGCGCATCGACCGGTGCATCGAAGTCCGAATACGGCACGCCATCACTGGACTGCGCGGCCAGCGCCGTCATGAAATAGTCGAAGCAGGCGGCGGCGTGGTCGAGCATCCGGGGCAACCCCGTATACCGATAGACCATCGTGTAGCCATAAACGGTCCAGGCCTGGCCGCGGGACCACGTGGAGTCCGTCGTCCAGCCCTGCGCCGACCGGTAGTACCGCACCGTGCCGTCGGCGTTGAACCCCGCCACGTGAATGGTGCTGCCATCGGGCCGCACCAATACCTCCCAGGTGCGATCGGCATGGGCGATCGCGTGATCCACGTAGCCGGCATTCCCGCCATGGGTACCGACAAACAGGGGCAGCTCGAGGTTCATCATCTCGTCGGCGTTCACCTCGAAGACCATGTCGTTGGGATTGTTCGTCGCATCTGTCGTGCTCGGATTGCCGACGGGATCGGACGACGAATTTCGCCAAGTCCGGTAGCAGCCAATGGTGGCGTTGAATCGCTGCGTATCGAAGGTGTTCGCCGCCGTCATCATGACACTCAGGTAGTCGGCGTTCGTCTCCCCGGTGAGCTCGTAACCCAAGCCAAAGCTCTCGTAGATCTGGAAGCCCGTATCGTTGTCGGATTCAGTGGCGCGCAGGCGGACCCCTTCGGTCCAGCTCTGGGCGCGTGTCAGCCATTTGGCGTCGCCGGTTTCGTGATAGAGGTACCAGAAGATTCCCGGCACGAAGCCGCTGGTCCAAGTCGAACGCGACTGCTTCGTCCACACGCCGGCGGTCGTCGAATAGTCCGTAAACACTGTCGCCGTGACCAGCTCCGACGTCGCGAGCGCGTCCGCCTGCGTGGCCGTGAACTGCAACGCGTTGGTGATGGTCGAGCCAATGTCGGAACCCCGCGCGGCGAAGCCCGCCGCGCCGAGGCAAGTCAGGACACTCCCATAGAGAAATCTCATCGTGAAAATCTGGCCGCCGCCGATCGCAATCCGGTCTGACATCCAAGTCGTCGTTCAACCCCCATCGTCAGGGGCGGGTGCGATCGACGGCGAACCAGTCGGGTGGACGAATCGTCGTCGTGTTGTCAGCGAGAACGAAGCTTACTCAATCAATCCGCAGCATCGTAAACTTCGATCAAACCAACCCCGTTTTCAGTACCCTTGCCTCTCAGGAACACCGTGTAGGCACCTGCCGGCAAGTTGATCAGGATCGCCGAATCGAGGCTGGGATTCGGGAGCTGAAAGCCCGTGTACTTCAAGGCCGCCGCCTCGATTGCGGCCGCATCCGGACTGCTGCTCCAGTCGTCGTTGCTCGCGATCACGGTGGACGTGCTGTCGTAGAGCTCGATCTCCGGATCCGGGATCGCATTGGCGATATTATACGGCGCAGGTATCAGCGCGGGCCCAATGCCACGGATCAGCACGGTGCGCGCGCCGCCCGTAATGATGAAGCCACCGATCATGATGTCGCCCCCCGTGCCCACGAGACCGCGGGTCGAGATGTTGATGACCGTGCCGGATTCGTCCGCGTCCAACGGCGAGGTCAGGTTTTCGCCGGTGTTGTCAACGTAGATGTCGTCGACATACATCGGATCGAGGCCCTTCGGCGCGGCCGCGGTTCCCGCCGAGCTATAAAGCAGGAAGGACTGGAGCGGCTCGAGGGACGGGCTGCGCTCGGCTGCCCAGGTGCCCGCGGTGAACGGGTAGACCAGCGTTACATCGGTGCCGTTGCCCAGCTGGGGGCCGCGGGCATAAACCTTGAACTGGTTGTTCGCGTGATCCAGAACGTACCAGATATCGTACCACGTATCCGCGGTGATTCCGTCGACGAGGACGGTCTGATAGGTGGGACTGGCCGATTGGTCGAAGACGTCGAAGGAATTATCGAACTCGTTGCGGGCCACGACCGAATAGTCACCGTAGGAGCCGGCGATTTCGGTGGCCGGATCCGGATTCAGCGGATCGGCGACCGGCTTGCGCCAGCTCAGGCCCCACGTCACGTCCGCCACCGCCCGCACCAGCGTGCCACCGATATCGACGTTCGGTACTTTGACCCGGAAGAAGAGGGTACCCATCCCCGAGATCTCCGTTCCGGCCGGAAGTGATCGCGCGATGAATTGATTGTACGCAGTGGTGCCAATCGCCACCCCCGGGTCAACCTCCAGGACCTTGTTGTTGGCATCGCCCGGATCGACTGCCGACACGGCTCCACCCCCGGTGCCGTCATCGGGAGTATCGAGCAAGGTGGGTTTCCAGGTATTCAACAAGGCGGGCGTGTCGGCGTATTCCATATTGTCGACCAGAGTCCAACCAGCGGCAAAAGCCCCGCTGGTCGTGAGCCAGGTGAATGCGACTGTCAGGATAACTTTCTTAGTCATGGCTATTTTGGGTTTGGGTTGCAGAGGTTCGCTGCGGAACGATCAGAAATCGACGGTGACCCCGAGGCGCCAGCTTCGCGGTGCATAGAGGGTCCGGGTGCGCTTGGTCACCAGGCGACCGGAGACAGGGTCCTGCACGGTCGACGTGACGAGGCCCACGGTGTCATTGGTGAGATTGTAGACATTGAGGCTCAGGCGGCAGTCGTGGTCGCCGAAGGCCTTGAAGCCGTAGTAGAGGGCCCCGTCGAAACGCCAGCGTTCTGCGGTCGACGGGGTGCGGAACAGATTCGTGCCCAGGTCGGTGCCGCCAATCGGAATCGAGGTCTGGGCCGGTCCGCTGTAGCGGAAGCCGCCGCTCCAGCCGAGGCCCTTAAGCCAACCTTCGAGGAAGCTGTATCGAACAAAGAATGACGCTTCGTCCTCGGGATTGAAGAAGAGGCTGACATCGTTGAGGCCCGCAAAGAAATCGCTCGGCCGGGCGGGATTATCGATCGAGATTTCGTTGCCCCGGATGTCGACGAACTTGTCGTTCACCCCGTCGCCGTCGGTGTCGGATCCGACAATCCCGGCATTTTCGCGGCCGAGGATGCGGAAGATCTCGTCGTATTCGGTGCCGAAGGCCGCCCCGGAGTCCAGCGCCACCCAGTCCACCAGATTGAAACTGCCCTGAGCCTTCCGCTCGGTGTGGGAGTAATTGAGGATGAACTGCAGGCTCTGGGAGGGCGAGTAGATCAACTCCAGATCCACGCCCCGGGCCTTGTCCGTGAAGGTGACAAAGGTGTCGCTGCCGGCAGCGGACGACGGTGCGCTCGGACTGTTTCCATCCGGGTTGGTCGCGCCAAGTTCGGGCGTCGGTGAGTAGCGGATCGGATCGAACTGCCCGATGTTGTCCTGCGAAAGATCGCGGCGCGCGAAAGCGGCCTCGATATACTCGCGGAAGTTCACGTCGACGGTGCGCAGCGAATACGTCTGTCCGTTGAACACGACGTCGCCGTTCGGATCCGGCACGTGCACCGTAATCGTCTGCTTGGTGTCGAGATTCTCGTAGTCGAGCCACCAGATGTCGCGCCGGTTGAACGGTTGCTTGGACCCCGCCTGTTGATTTTCGATATCATAGAGCCCCTCGAGTCGGGTGAGTTCGCCCGTAACCCGGTCCCGCACGAACCAGGCCTGGGAGCGTCCGGGCTCGTTGACGCCCTGGACGATCAGATTCGGACCGAACGCCTCCTTGAGCGCGTCGGGGATGAACGCCGAGTCCACGCCGTAGTTGATGCGAACGCCGTTGCTGGGCGCCGGATTGAAGGCCGATCCGCTGGGCGCATACGCCCGCGGCGGGTTCGGCGACCCGACCCACTTGCTCGGGGAGGGAGCCTGACCCCACTGCCAGATCGCGTTCTCCCGCTTGATCTCGTAAAGCGCGATCGAGCCCGAGAGCTTGCCCTCGAACGCATCCCATTTGAACCCGAGTTCGATCGAGCGGGTGTTTTCCGCCGGGATGGTCTCATTGTTACCGTCGGTCAGCGATGTGTTCGGGGAGAGGCCTTCCGCATAGAGTCCGTAAACCGTGATCGCCTTGTTGATGTCGTAGTTCAGGGCGAAGGTTTTCGACCACGCCTCGATGTCCTTCGCGAAACTCTTGGCCGCCGGCCCTTCGCCGTAGACCTGGCTCAGGGGGTTGTCGACCCACGTGATGTCCAAAACACCGATGGCCTGGTCCTCGGGGCTGATCCGGATCAGCTCCTTGGTTTTGGCGTTGTAACGGTCGTAACGGAGACCGGCGAGCAGCTCGACTCGTTCGTCCCAGAATTTGCTCTGCAGGATTCCGGTACGCGCCTTGGTAGGTGACAACCTGATTGCGATAATAGTCGCCCGGCATGGCCAGGTTCTGGCCGGTGTAACTGCAGCGGAGACAGGTCATCGATCGACCGGAAATAGAGCGCGTCCGTCGTGGCCGCGTCGGCCACGTTGATCCGTCCCGCCTCGACATAGGGATTGGTCCGCGAGATGTGCGCCCGGCTGATATCCTCAGCACCGTCGAGAAAATCCACGTTGTCATTGATGTAGTGGTACCCGAACAGCAAGTTGTGCTTCGCCTGGCCGCCGACCACGAAGGGCGTATCGAAGGTGTAGGTGCCCTTCAGCCGGTATTGGAACGAGGTGCTGTGCTGCGGCCGCAGGGTCCACCAATACCGGGTCAGCTTCAGGTCGTCATTGCCCTGGATGAGCGTCGGGTCGTAGTTGGTGATGAAGGGCGCCGCCGCCTCGTTCTTCAGGGCCCAAAGACTGTTGGCGAACTCGCTGGCCGCAATATCCGCAAAGTTGACCGGCAGTTCACCACGGATGTTGAAGGAACCCTCGCGGTTGTTCATGTTGCGGATGTTGACCGCGAGTTCCTCCTCGTCGGCGGACGTGTAGAAAATGCCGCTCGAGAACGCGAGATCCCCCGACGGCTGGAACGTAACGTCGAGCAGCATGTCGGATTCGTCGCGCTTTTCGTAGGTATCCGGTCCCGTGATGCGATAGGAATCAGGGAGCGTGCCTCCCGCCAGGGCGCGGGTGTTGATGTCGGGATCGGCAAAGGTGTCCACGCGCCGGCCCCGGACATCGCCCTGGAACGAGACCGGCGACAGTCCCGCCACCGTGCCGTCCTGGCCGAAGTTGTATTGCTCGTCGTACTGGTTGCGAAAATCGGGGACGAGAGCGAGGTCGAGATCATCGTAGATCCACTGGGCTCCGGTGCCCCCGTAACGGACGTGCGAACGCTGGACTTCCGCAAAGACATTCCAGCGGGAGTTGTACCAGTAATCGAACTGCAACGCCCCGTACTTCTCGTCCTTGGTCCGGAAATCCGTCCAGTCGTCACGCTTCTCGTAGGCGCCGACGGCCCGGAAATTCAGGCGATGCTTGCTGTCGCCGCCCCCGCGGATGAGGGGGCCCGTGAGGTCGGCCGTGGACCGCTGGAAACCGTAGGAGCCGGCGGAGAAGGAAACCGACCGTTGCGGCGTGGACAGCGGCTTCTTGGGGATGACATTGACGATGCCGGAGATGACACCGATGCCGTACAGGAGGGAGTTCGGCCCCTTGACCACCTCCATGCGATCCATGTTGGCCGAGTCGAGCAACCCGCCCAGGGCGAGGTTCGTGTCCGGCGTGATGACGACCCCGCCGTAACGAAATCCGAGGCGGTTCTGAAACGGCACATTGAAGCCGCGAATGTTGACCGTGTTGGCAAAGCGCGTGGACGACGAGGCGGCCGACGCCGAACGCTCGGCCGAACCTCCGCCACGGTTGGCATCGGGACCGCCGCCGCCTGATGGTGCTTCCACATCGCTGATGTTCACTCCTGCCGCGTAGGAGAGAGCCTCGTTAAAATCGGTGGCGCCGAGGTCCTTGATGAACTCCGACGTGATGACCTGGATGCTCATGGGCAGGTCCTTGATCGCGGTGTTCAGGCCGGTCGCCGACACAGAATTACCGGCGCGATAGCGGTCGTCCTTGGTGGCATCGACGGTAAACGGAGAAAGTACCACCACCTCTTCGCTCGCGGCCGCGGCTGGCGCCGCTGCGGGTGTCTCCTGGCCGAAGATCCCGGCCGGCACGCCAGTCAGGGTCAGAAGCAGGATGGTTGTTCCCAGCGTGCCGCGCCCGCGTTCCGCGGCGTGGCGGCGGGACACGGGAATGTTCATGAGCGGAAGGCCGGAAAAGGCGGCAGCGGAAAATGCGTCTTCTCCGAGACACTTCACATATGAGGCCCGTGCGGTCATGATATACGTCCTTGTCCTTGTCGTTTGGTGGGGGCGGCGTTCCGCAAGAAGCCCCCGACACGCCAATCGCGGCCGCCCAATGCAAGAAGCGTGCGGTTCGCACACGGCAGGCGCCACCCGAAGTGGGGCGGGACAGCGCAGGCAGGGCAGGGGAGATTCATGGGGAGCATTGAAAGGGAAGAAACGAACGGGTGAACGAGGCAGCCGGGTCAGGAATTCATCGCGGGAGATCGACGCGCCGGATCTCGCCGGCGAGGATGCGAATCGAGCCGAGGGCGAGCGGCACCAGCGTCGCTCCGAGCAGGAAGACGGGAACGTAGCTCACGCGGCTGAGCGCGGGCACCAGCCAGGTGCTGAAAACAAGAACGCCGGCCACCGCACTGCAGCCGCCGATCCCGGCGACCGTGCCGACGGACTTTCCGGAAAAGAAGTCGCTCGGCAGGGTCTGGATATTGTTTATCATGACCTGAAAGCCGCAGAGCACGAGGGCGATGGTGAGGACGGCCACGAGCGGGGTGGCCGCAACCGCCGCCAGAAGAAAACCGGGGATCGTCAGGCAGCCTCCCAGGAGGATCGTGCGCTTGCGGGCGCGGTCGACGGACCACCCGCGGGCGATCAGGTGACCCGAGAGCCAGCCGCCCACCAGGCTGCCGATGGCGGCACCGAGATACGGGACCCAGCCGAACAGCCCGATCTCCTTGATGTCGAAGTGAAACCGCTCGGCCAGGTAGATCGGCAGCCAGTTGATGAAGAGCCACCAGATCGGATCGAGAAAGAAACGGGAGACCGCGATGGCCCAGGTTTCCCGGCGACTCAGCGCCTCGCTCCACGACATCGCCCTATCCCGGGTTTCCCCCGCGGCGTTCGGTCCGGACGCATCCCGGTCGCCCAGAATATAGGCCCGCTCGGCCGGCGAAACCCAGGGATGCTGTTCCGGCGACGAGCGCGCGAGTATCCACCATGGCACGACCCAGAGCAGGCCCAGGGCGCCGACACAGACGAAGGTCGCCTGCCAACCCAGCGCGATGAACAGCCAGGCAATCAAGGGCGCGGAGATCACCGCCCCGGTCGATGCACCGGCATTGAAGATGCCCTGCGCCAGCGCGCGCTCGTGCCGCGGAAACCATTCGGCCACCGCCTTGGTTGCCCCCGGCCAGTTGCCGGCTTCACTCACGCCGAGGACCGCCCGAAAGAACGCCAGGCTCGCCAGCGATCGGGCCAGGCCGTGCAGCGCCGCGGCTCCGGACCACACCACAATCGAGACCACGAAACCCAGACGCGTCCCCACCCGGTCGAAGAACCGGCCCGCCACGGCCTGGCCGACGGCATAGGCCACCATGAATACCGAGACTATCGTCGCGTAATTTTCCTTCGAGAGTCCCGTGTCTCGCGCGATCGCCGGCCACATCACGGCCAGGGAGGAGCGGTCAACGTAGTTGATCACGGTCGCGGCGCCGATCAGCCCGATGATCCACCAGCGAAAGCTGCTGCGCGAGTGCCCGGAACCAAGGTTCGGAAGCGGACGAGTGGCTTCGCGCGAGGAATGCCCCGGCGCACGTTGCGCGGAAGTCGGTTTCATGTCTGGCTGAGAAAGTCGGCCCGCATCGGCGTGAAGAAGTCCACCAGCGTTGAGTCCTCCAGCGCCTCGACGCCGTGCTCCACGCCCGCGGGAATGAAATAGAAGTCACCGCGGCGCAGCACCCGGGATTCGTCGCCGATCTGGACGCGAAATGCTCCGGACTCGACGTAGGTAATCTGCAGATGCGGATGGGAATGGCGGGCGCCGATGGCGCCCCGGCGGAATTCGACGTAGACGGCCATAAGGGCGTCCGCGTAGGCCGAGATCTTGCGACGCACGCCCTGCCCGGCGGGCTCCCATTCGATCTGGGCGGATTCAATGAAGAGCTGTTCTTTGACAACGATCATGGTGCGAATGTCAGTTGCGCCGCAGGGCAAACGGGCCGTTCCAGGTGAACGTGCCGGCCGGCGTCACCACGGTGTGGGCACCGGCAGGGACGGCGCGGTTGGAAATCAGCCACGTCCATTCCAGCCCACCCGCCCCGGTGATGCGGACGGCCGAACCTTCCTCGGTGGAGGCGAGGACCCGCACGTCCTGCACCGACGCATCAATCCCCTGCGTGACCTCGTGGGTGGGATCCCAGTCGCCGTGCGGCTCGAGCACCGCAGCAAATGTGTGGGCGGCTGCCTCGCGCCGCAGGATCAAAGCGCGCTCGGGACGGAGATTGAAATGCGGATCGTGCGCCCCCGCCTGCGTGAAAAGGACCCGGGTCTCCGGGTCGGCCGCGGCAATCACGGTGTAGAAGCGACCACCGTTGAGCCAGGTAAAGGTCACGGCCCCGTCCGCTTCCCCCTCCGCCTCCACCCAAAGGTGCTGATAGCCGTTGGCGTCTCCCAAGGGGTGCAGCGCATCGACGTTCGCGTGGTAGTCGACATTGCAGGCCAGGAACTGGCCGTCGTAATGCAGCGGATAGTCATAGCGATGCGACTGCGCCGCCCCGAGACGGAAGACATCGATCAGGACGGGATACGCCAACCGGGCGTCTCGAACCAGTGCCACGGTGCGTTGCATCGTGACTCCCGCGACCGCAGTCACGTCGCGTGCGCTCATCACCTGCAGGTCCGGATCCGCCACGTCGAAGAAGTGGCCCTCGGCGTGCCGCTTTTCGGCGACGGTGTAGCGGCCGTCGTAGTCCGACCGCTCGTCGACAACGACCGTGTTGTGGGCGATTGTCTGCCGGGCGTAGCTCTTGTTTTCCGGCAGATAGCGCCCGCCCTCTTTCTGTTCGATATTGAGAAAACGCGCGGCCCCGTAATCCGGCAGGAGTTCGCGTCCCTGGTCATAGACCATCAGGGCCAGCTTGTCATAGTGACCGTGCTCCATGCCGAAGCTGGTGTACTTGAGCATCGCGAGCATCTGGTCCGGCGCTTCACCGGAGCGCAGCAGGCCGATGCCCCCCTGGTTGCCGTCCGGTCCGTCCGTGAATTGACAGCTTTTGTAGTCGTACGCCGGCGGATGCGGATTCGCCTGCAAATCCCGGGCAACCTCAAACCCGGCGGCGGTGAATGCCACCGTACCCTGTCGCCGCGCCACCTCGAGCAAATGCGGATCATGGCCGCCGCGGACATAGGCAAAGTCCAGCGCAAGGACGAAATCCGGCGACCGGATGGTTTTCTCCTTCAGGGCGTCGTTGAACGGGAGGAACCCGCCGTTCACGTAGGTCTGTTGCAGCGCCGCGTCGACCGCCTTGACCAGCACTCCGTCCCGACGGTCATACACCTTTCGCCCGGGCTCGTTGCGGGCGACGGCCTCCGCCAGGAGAAAGAACGGCATGAGCGCGTAGCGCGCGTAGTATGGTCCTTCGCAATAATATCCGTCGGGCGAAAACAGCTGGTCCACCTGTCGAAAGTAACCCGCGGATCCGTCCATATTAGAGCCGCCGAGCGCCTTTTTCACCAGGGTCGTATCACCCATCGCATAGCCGGCGAGACCGACCGCGGCCGCCGCCCAGGTGCCATGATTGTGAATGCGATCGAACTCCCGGGCGCGCTCCTCGGACAGGAACCCGGCCATCGGGCGGAAGATTCGGCTCTCGTAGCGCGTACGCTGTTCGGGCGTCAGGGCTGCGTAGATGCAATCGTAGGCCCGGCTCACCTGCACCAGCCACACGGCTTCATTCAGACTCTGGTGAAACAGCCGGCCGGGCGACGAACTGCGCGCCGCCGGATGGTCGCCCAGCGTCGGATACAGGTCCGCGTAGCGATCCAGCAGCGCCCGAACGAAGTCGACATAGCGCGGGTCGCTCGTGAGTTGGTACAGCATGCCCGCGAGCTGCATCTCGATGTAATTCTGCTTGTGGCGCTCGTGCGTATACCCCGCGGCATCCCGCGGCACCGGCACGTCGATCGGCGCACGCCAGCGCCGCCTCGATCTTCGCCCGGGCGTCGGCAAAGGCGGCGTCGAACAATGGCACACGGCCGAGTCCCGCGCGCATCGCGCCGACTTCGGCCGGCGTAAGCAACAGGCGCGGGTGCCCGGCCTCGGCGGCGCCCGCCCGATGAATCAGGACCAGCAACCCGGCCAACAGCGGGACGAGACCAACGGAAAGTGGTTTGACCGGGGTCAAGGCCAGATCCTCAGGCAAAAAGAATGCCGCCGTTGATTTCGATGGCTTCGCCGTTGATGAACGACGCGCGGGACGACGCCAGGAACGCGGCGAGATCCGCGACCTCGACCGGGTTCCCTTCGCGGCCCAAAGGCGTCAGCCCGGCCACGCGCTGGCGGACCTCCGGCTTGGTGAAGGTATCATGGAATTGCGTCGCGATCATCCCGGGCGAAACCGCGTTCACGCGAATTCGCCGCGCGGCGAGTTCCTTGGCCAGCGCGCGGGTGAAGTTCAGCACACCGGCCTTGGCGGTCGCGTAGGCACTGGCGCCGGGACCGCCGCCGTCGCGCGCAGCCTGCGAGGAAAAGTTCACGATTGCCCCCCCGTCGGGCATATGCGGCAGGACGGCCTTGGTGACGAGGAACACGCTCTTGAGATTGAGCGCCAGGACCGTGTCCCAGAATTCGGCGTCCATCTCGGCCATCGTCTTGCGCGCGACCAGCCCTCCGGCGACGTTGCAGAGTATATCAATCTTTTCGCCGAACGCCTTGCACGTCGTCTGGACGATGCGCTCGACATCGGCGGGATCGACCACGCTGCCCTGAACCGCGAGGGCGCAACCACCGCGGTCGGTGATTTCCCGCACCGTCTGATCGGCGCCAGCCCCACTCGCATGAAAATTGACGGCGACGGCAGCACCGAGTTCGGCCAGGCGAAGCGAAACCGCGCGCCCGATGTCGCGGCCACCGCCAGTAACAAGGGCAACTTTCGACATGAGCTCGTTCATGGTTCAAAGCAGGTCACGGGACGGAGAAGGGGGAGCGGAACTTGACGAGACCTCGCCGGACGGGCCGGGACGAGAATGCGGATTTCGCCAAGGCTCCGCCGCCTTGTCAAACGTTTTAGTGAAACGTTTGACTGAAATGATGAATATGCCCTGCTTATGCCCAAGTCGGGGCCATCAAAATCCTGCGTTATCGTGCAGGATACTGAAGCAGAGCTATATGTGACCCGTAGAAGACCGCAGCACCAGCTCGGGGGGAAGCGTCAAATGAGTCGAGGGTCCCGTGTTCGATCCGTCAAGTCTGCCAACCAGCAATCCGACTGCCGCCTGCATCAGCCCCATCAAGGGCTGTCGGATGGTGCTCAGCGGCGGACTCACCACCCGGCAGAGGTCAATATCGTCGAAACCGACAACCGAAACCCTTTCGGGAATCGCGATCCCCAACTCACGCAACCCCGCATAGATCCCGAACGCCGTCAGGTCATTGATCGCGAAAAAAGCCGTCGGCGGCTCCGGGCGGTGCATCAAGGCATGCACCGCCTCGCGCCCGATTTCCGTAGCCGCGTCATCTCCCCCGCCTTGGGCGGACGCCGACAGCCAGATAAGCCGGGGATCCTGTTCGATTCCCGCCGCCCGCAGGGTCCGCTCGTATCCGTCCAGACGTTCCCGTCGGTTGCCGGAGCCGAGCGGCCCACAGACAAACGCTATCGTCCGGTGCCCGAGTTGCAGCAGGTGCTCGACCGCCATCTCCACGCCGCGCACATTATCGACGCGCACGCTGTCGAGTTCCAGTTCGTCGCCCGCCGCCACGTTCCGATCGAAGGCCACGATCTGGAGACCGCGCCGCGTCAGGCCCACGAGGTGTCTGAACGTCAATGGCGACGACCCGAGAATCACTCCGCGGATGCCGCGTGCCAGCATCGTTTCCGCGTAGCGCTCTTCGCGCTCGAGGTCGCGCTCGCTGTTGCACAGCATCACCTGACAATTGCGCGCCATCGCGGCATGTTCCACGCTGCGTGCAAACGCCCCCCAGAATGGATTGGCCACCGACGGCACGATCAGGCCGATGACGGGCACGTAGCCCGTCTTGAGTTCGCGGGCCATCAGATTCGGGGCGTACCCTAGAGCGGCGATGGCCTGGCGCACCCGTTCCAGCGTATCCGGCCGCATCCGATCGTGTTTGCCGTTGATAACGTGCGACACCGTGCTGATCGACACCCGCGCCAGCCGCGCTACATCGTGAATCGTCGTACCTTCAATCGCCACGGTGGAAATGTTTTAAGAGCGACGGGATCGCCGCCCGCAATGCAATCGCGCGTCTCGCGGAAACCACAATCGGGTGCAAAACGCAAGCACGCCGCGCCGGAACGGGTTCCGGGAAGCGCATCGCAAACCGATGCCAGGACTCTTCACGCCGTCTGCGTCGCCTGCACGGCCGTAATGGCGATGGTGTAGACGATGTCCTCGACGAGCGCGCCGCGGGAAAGGTCGTTCACGGGTTTGCGCAAGCCCTGCAACATCGGCCCGATGCTCACGACGTTGGCCGAGCGCTGCACCGCCTTGTAGGTCGTGTTGCCGGTGTTCAGATCGGGAAAAATGAACACCGTCGCCCGCCCCGCCACCGGACTGTCGGGCGCCTTCTTGGCCGCGACGTCGGCGATCGCGGCGGCATCATACTGGAGCGGGCCGTCGATCAGGAGGTCGGGGCGGCGTTGCTTCGCCAGTGCCGTCGCCACGCGGACCTTGTCCACATCCACCCCCGCGCCGGACTCACCGGTGCTGTAGCTGATCATCGCCACGCGCGGCGGAATTCCGAAGCGTTCGGCCGATTCCGCGCTCTGCACGGCGATGTCGGCGAGCATCTCCGCGTCGGGGTCGGGTATCACCGCGCAGTCGCCGTAGACGAGCACCTGTTCGGGCAGGCACATGAAGAACACGGAGGACACGACCTTCGCGCCAGGGCGCGTCTTGATCAACTGCAGCGCCGGCCGGATCGTGTTCGCCGATGAATGCACGGCGCCGGACACCAGACCGTCGACTTCGCCGCGGGCGAGCATGAGCGTGCCGAGCACGACGTTGTCCTCGAGGGCCTCGCTCGCCTGGTCCGCGGTGAGCAGCTTGTGCTTGCGTCGTTCGAGCAATTCCGGGACGTAGCGCTCGCGCACTTCGGCGGGATCGATGATCTCGACGCCTTCGAGCGATACGCGTTGCAGGCCCGCAATGCGCCGGATCTCCTCGGGATTGCCCAGAAGTACGCATCGGGCGAGCTCCCGTTGCCGGCAGGTCGCGGCGGCGACGATCGTGCGCGGTTCGTTGCCCTCCGGCAGCACGATGCGCTTGTCCGCCTTGCGGGCGCGATTCGCGAGCTGGTGACGAAACGCGGCCGGCGACATGCGGAACTCCAGCACGGTATCCATGCGCGACTGGAGTTTCTGCACGTCGATCTGCCGCGCGATGAAGTCGAGGGTGATGTCGAAACGCTCGCGATCGTCGGCGGGGATTTCGTTGCTGATGCGGGAAAGCGCCGTGGCAGTAGCGAAGCTGTCGGTCGGCACGCTCAACATCGGCAGGCCAAGAGAGAAGGCGGGCCGGCAAAGTTCCAGCAGATGCGGATCGGTCGGTTCGCCTCCCGTCACGACGATCCCGGCGATCGGAATGCGGTTCATCGTCGCGAGTGCGGCGGCGAGGAAGATGTCCGTCCGGTCATACGGCGCGACCAGCAATGAGCCCGCTCGAAACAGATGCAGGATGTGGGCGACGTTGCGCGCGCAGAGGTAGACGCCGGCGATGCGGCGCCGGTGCATGTCGCCGGACTGGATGACGTGCGCCCGCAGGTGTTCCGCCACGTCGCTCACGCGGTGCGACGGCAGGTCGGGATTCCAGGGCACGAACCCGAGCAGGTCGAACTCGCCGGATCGAAAAAGGGGGCAGCCGGCCAGCACCCGGTCGCGCAGGGCCGCGAGCGCCGCCCGATCCAGCGCCGGCCCGGCGGGATGGCCCGGATCGCCGGGATCGCCCATCACGCGCACCCTGCCGTTGGCCGGCGTTTCCGGCGACGTGCGGACCTTGTTAAGGATGCATCCGATCACGTTGGGGCTGCGCCAACCGCCAAATAGAGTGGCACTGATCTCGAGGCTCTCCTGCAGCGCCTCGAGCGAATCGGTGCCGAAGGCGTTGACCAGAATCACCTCGGCCGAGAGGGCGCTGACGGCGGCGCGGTTGATGCGGTTGGGGAAGGTCTGCGTCTCGGTCGGCAACAAACCTTCAACGATCATGACGTCGATCGCCGCGGCGCGACTGTGCACCTTGCCGACGACGATTTCCATGAGTTCGTCCATCCGGTCGTTGCGCACATAGCGCTCGGCCTCGGCAAACGGAATCGGCTCCGCCGGCCGAAACCCGGTCGAGCGGGCAATGAACTCGCTCGACGGGTCCGCGCCGCTGCCGGGCCCCGACTCCTGACTGATGGGTTTGCAGAAGCCAACGCGAATGCCGCGGCGATCGAGGGCGCGGAACACGCCGAGCGAGGCGGACGTGAGGCCGCTGCCGACGCCAGAGGCAGCGAGGAAAAAAGTGTGTTTCATGAGGAAATGACGGAAAGGGTTTCGCGGGCGATCATCAGTTCCTCGTTCGTCGGCACGACGAGGCAGGTGCGCGCGCCGGCTCGGGAAATACGGCCGGCGGAAGCGGCCCCATGGGCGGCATTGAGCGCGGGATCGAGATCGACGCCGAGGATCCGGAGGTGCTTCGCCGTCCGCGCACGCACGTCGGGCGAATGTTCGCCGATGCCGCCGGTGAACACGATCGCATCGAGTTGGGAAAGGGCCGCCGACAGCGCGGAAACGGACTTCGCGAGACGGTAACAAAACACATCGATCGCGAGTTGCGCCCGCTCGCTCCCGCCGGCGCCGGCGTCGACCAGCGTGCGCATGTCGTTGCTCAATCCCGAGAGCCCGAGCAGACCGCTCTCGCGATTGAGCGCGCGCATGATCCGCTCCAGCGACCAGCCGCGGCGCGCCGCCATGAATTCATGCAGGCTCGGATCGACGTCGCCGCTGCGCGTGCCCATGACGAGTCCCTCGAGCGGCGAAAGCCCCATCGTCGTATCCACGCTCCGTCCCCCCTCGACCGCGCAGGCGCTGCAACCATTGCCGAGATGCGCCGTGATCAATCCGAGTGACTCCAGCGGACGGCCCAGGCGGCGCGCCGCCTCACCCGCGACGAAGCGATGGCTCGTGCCGTGAAAACCGTAACGTCGCACGCCATCCTTTTCGTACCATTCGTAGGGCACGGCATAAAGATAAGCGCGCTTCGGGAGGGTCTGGTGGAAGGCCGTGTCGAACACCGCCACGTGCGGCGTATCGGGAAACACCTTCTGCGCGGCGCGAATCCCGGCAAGGTTCGCGGGATTGTGCAAGGGCGCGAGATCGTTGCAGCGCGTGACGGCCGCCAACACATCGTCGTCCAGCCGCACGCTGCGCGCAAACGCCTCCGCTCCGTGCACCACGCGATGGCCCACCGCGACCACCTGCAGGTTGGGCGGGAGGATGCCGATCATTTCCTGCAGGGCCGTCACGAGATCGGCTCCCGGCAATGGCTTCCTGGCGCGCTCCTCGCCGGCCTTCCAACTCATCTCCGCCTCGGGCGAGCCCAGACGTTCGGCAATCCCGGACAGGATCAGCGTCTCCCGGCGCACGCCGATCAACGCGAACTTCACGGACGAACTGCCGCAATTCACCACGAGCACGGAAGGGCGCGGCCCCATGGTCTTGTTCGCGTCGGACGCGCCGACGGGCGGATCACGGGAAGGAGGCACGGACATGTCGCACCGAAGGAACCAACTTCTTACGCGAAGTTAAGCGCATAGGCGGAGTCGGCCGCGAAGCGCCGCGCGTTGGACAAATCATGCCCATGAGGGCGAGCCCGACAACAGGTTGGTCGGGCGCTACGCATCTGCCGCGCCGGTCTTTCCTGGAGGGACGTTCCCACGGACGGGTTTACGCGGACGGCGCCCGGGCTGGTGCGAGACAGAACCTGACGCATCATGCATTTCCTCCACTCGAACCCTGCGATGAAACCCACGACCCTCTCCTGCTTCCTGACACTTTCTCTTTCCCTTGGCGCCGGCATCACTTTCGCCGGCGGTGCCAGCCCCAGCGCCCCCATCAACAGTCCCCACGAACGCTGGATGTTTCGCACGGATGCCCCGATCCCCGGGGCGGTGGCGCTTGATGGAACCCGCCTCTTCTTCGGCAATTCCGCCGGCGACGTTTTCTGCGTCGATCGGAACAGCGGTCGCCAACTCTGGCAGGCTGAAGTTGGTGGTGCGATCAACAGCACCCCGGCCGTCACCAAGGGCCTGTTGCTGGTCGTGGCGCGCGACAACCGCGTGCATGCGCTGCACGCCGCCGACGGCACGGTCGCGTGGACGACGGCGTTGGGTTTCATGGCAACGTTCGCCAAGGCAACCGGCGAGGTCGCGTGGCAATTCGCCACGGGCGGGGCGGTGCTTTCGTCACCCGTACCTGACGCCGGTACACTCTACATCGGCAGCGATGATGGCTGCCTCTACGCGCTGAGCGACGGCCCGCCGGTCGTGACGGCGGTCTACGAACCCACGAAAACCGGGCACGCAGAGCTGCTGGCTTCGGCCCGCATCACGCCCCATCTCACCGCCCACGGCTATCAGCGCCTCGACGCCACGACGCTCGCCCCGTTCCTGCGCGCACGGATCGCCGACGGTGGCCCGAGTGTGGTTGTATTCGCTCACACGGCACTGCCGAAGGACGTCGCGGGCGAAAGTGCCGCGACCGGACTGCTCAAAGCCTACCTGGACGCCGGCGGCAAGGTCGTGTGGTTGACCAGCTTTCCCGGCTACTGGACGACCGACGACGATTTGAACATCACCGGATTTGACGGCACGCACGCGCAGGAACTGCTCGGGGTGAAGTTCGACGTGCCGATGGACCTCGGGACTTACTTCGCCCGCGCCACGGATGCCGGGCACACGTGGGGCCTGCCGAAAACGTTCGAGGCACCGGGCTCGTTTTTTGGTCCGAGCGACGGCATCGTGCCGCTCGCGCTGAATGAATTCGGGCGCGTGGCTGCCTTCTTCAAGTCGTTCGGTTCCCGCTCCACCTCGGGCTTCGTTTTCCTGCGCTCGTGGAGCCTGCGGCCGGCAACCGAACGCGACCTTGATCTCATCCGAACGGTCGCGGAATACGGCCTCTAACGCGCGGGAAAAGCCACGCGATCCTCCGGGCCGACGTCGCGCGCGCCCCGGTCTGGCTCCCGGCCCAACCGTCGGCCCCGGCCGTCAACACGAGTCGCGCCTGTGGTCTCGCCGTGGTGACACGAAGCGCTACATTCGCGGGATGACCTCGCTGTTGCACGCCACCGCGGAACGCGCGACGCGTTACCTCACCTCGCTCGACCACCGCCCGGTTGCTCCATCGGCCGACGCACTGGCCCGACTGGCCTCGCTTGATACAACCCTCCCGGACGGGACGACGCCGCCGGAGACGGTGATTGCTGAACTCGACGAGATCGGCTCGCCCGCCACCCTTGCCTCGGCGGGTGCACGTTTTTTTGGCTTCGTGATCGGCGGCGCGCTGCCCGTCACCGTCGCGGCGAACTGGCTGGCGACCGCGTGGGATCAGAATGCCGGCCTCGTTGTCACCTCGCCGGTCAACGCCCGGCTCGAGGAAACCGCGTTGCGCTGGGTGTGCGAACTCCTGCGCCTGCCGACGCAGGCCGGAGGCGGTTTCGTCACGTGCGCGACCGCGGCCAACTTCGCCGGACTCGCGGCCGCCCGCCATGCCCTGCTGCGTCGTCAGGGATGGGACGTCGAGGCGCGCGGTTTGTTCGGTGCGCCGGAACTTCAGGTCGTGGTCGGCGCGGAAGTTCACGCCAGCGTGCAAAAGGCGCTCGCGATGCTCGGGCTGGGACGCGACCGGGTGGTCCGGGTTCCCGTCGACGAGCAAGGCCGCATGCGGATCGAAGCGCTGCCGCCGCTCGACGATCGCACGATCGTGTGCACGCAGGTCGGCAACGTGAATACGGGCTCGTTTGATCCGGTGGGCGAAATCTGTGCGCGTGCGCAGGAAACCGGCTCCTGGGTGCATGTTGATGGTGCGTTTGGGCTGTGGGCGGCGGCGGCCCCCACCCTCGCCCATTTGGTCGCAGGCGCGGAAAACGCGGATTCCTGGGCGACCGATGCGCACAAGTGGCTGAACGTGCCATATGACAATGCGCTGGTGATCGTGCGCGACGCCGTCGCGCTGCGAGCCGCCATGTCGGTAAGTGGCGCCGCCTACCTTGTCCAGGACGAGCCGCGCATCCCGTATCAGTTCACCCCGGATTTTTCCCGCCGCGCCCGCGGGGTGGAAATCTGGGCAGCCCTGCGACACCTCGGCCGTCGCGGCGTCGCCGACCTCATCACGCGAACCTGCCGCCATGCGCAGCGCTTCGCCGCCGGCCTCGCCACCGCCGGGCATCGCGTGCTCAACGACGTCGTTCTCAACCAGGTGCTGGTGAGTTTCGGTGACGCCGCCCGGACGAAAGAAGTGATTGCCCGTCTCCAGGCCGACGGCACGTGCTGGTGCGGGGGCACGGTCTGGCAGGGGGAAACCGCCATGCGCATCAGCATCTGTTCCTGGGCGACCACGGATGAGGACGTCGACCGCAGCCTTGCCGCCATGGTGCGCATTGCCGCCGAAATCGGCTGACCGGGTTTTCCCCTGATGCTGCACGAGCGTCGCAAGCGTCTCCCCATCGCGATGCCTTCAACCTCCCGCCTTCGCCCCTGCTTCCGTTCAGGACCGTGTCCAACGTGAAGGACGACACTTGATTGAAGCACACCGCAGCCGGTGCAACGCCGGCTCTCCGCCAGCCGTCAACTGAAGCTTAGCGATCGCTCCGGCGCCGGACCGGAAGCGGCAGCGCCATCATCACGTCAGTCGCGGCGAAGCCGAATCGTTCGTAGAGCGAGCGGGCGGCGGCGTTGTGCGCATGCACGCGCAGGCGGATCGCGGACATGCGCTTGCGTCGGGCCCACGCTACGAGTGCGCGCAGGGCGGCTTCGCCATAGCCCTGTCGGCGGTGGTCCGCATCGATTTCGATGTCGTAGATGTAGCCCTCGTTCACTCCTGAAGCGTCCACCTCCGCGACCCACAGATGGCCGACGGCAACCGCGGTCCGGCGGTCCCGGATCGTCCAGCAATGATGCCGCGGCGTCTGCAAGCCCTGCGGCAGGAGGCGGCGAATCAACCCGGCCGCCCGCAGCCCGGCGTCGCGGCGTGGCCACAGTCCCGCCGCCACCTGGAAATCGGCGTAGCCGCGAATCGAACGCGTTTCAAACGCCACGAACTCCCGGGGCGACATGCGGTCAAGACGGACATTCGCGCGTCGAGTGGACATGATTCAATGCGAGCGTCGCCGTTTAGGAGGGATCGTCGAGCACGGTCCGGGACGTTTGGTGATGTCCAGCGAAGAAGCCACGGATTCCAAGCACAGGTCGACCCGTCCCTACTCACAATCACACCGCCTGTCCACCTGACCCAGCCGGGAAATTTCCCCCCACGCCCTGCAGGCACAACGCATGCGGGGTTGACGGAGACGGCCGCGGCGGGTCAGAGACGCCGCCCTACTCGGTCAGCCAGAAGTCGCGCGGGTAGAGGCGATACAATGTGGCAGCGGGATCGACGTTGGCGCGAAGGTATTGCTCGTAGGCGGTGAATTGTTTCTCCGGTCCGATGACGAGGTCTACAGAATCCGGTTCGGCCTGACCGGCAGGCGCCATGCCCGGCAGCACCCGGGCATAAATCCGGTTGGCGCGCGCGAACAACTGTGCGCCAAGGTCGGGCTCGTCGCGCAGGGCGAGAATCGCGCGCCGGAAACTGGCGACCACGTCGGGAGCAAGACCGTCAAAGAGATCGTCGGCGATGGCTTCACCCCGCGACTCGTAGGTGTCGCCCGCGCGGCTGCCGCGGAACGCGCCGGCGATCGCATATTCGACGAGCGAAGGATCGGCCTCGCTGTGGCGCAGGTAGTCGATGACGAATTTCAGCGTGTCCGGAAGCTCCGGGGTGCGTTCCGCATAGTAGTTCAGCAGCCCGTCGGCGAGCGACACGCGGATGCCGTTGCTGTAGGCGAGACCGGCGGCCCAGGTTTTCATGAAGACGCTGTGCGCGCCGCCGCCGCTGAAAAGATTCGTGGCGAGGAAATCCAGCAATCCGTCACGATCAGTGTCGAAGTAGCTGGTCGCCGGCACGGAGTTGAGGAACACGCCACCCTGGGAGTTCGCATTCAAGAGGCCGACAAATCGCGGCGCCGTCGCGGTGGGATCGCGGCCGCGCAGGCGCTCATCGATGCGCCGGCCCGGACGGCAGGTGGCGGCGACGAACGGTGCGCGCTCGAGTCTGGCGGCCAGCCTCTCCACATCCGGCGAGAGGGCCGTTTGCGTGTCCGTGGAGGCGACCGCGAACATCCGCGCGCCGCCGGTGCGCAGCAAGGACTGCCGCAGCGCGTCGAGGGCGCGCAACGCCGGCTCCGGTCCTGTCTCGAAATCGCTCCTCATCCGATCGCAGAGATACCCCCAATCCGTCTCGAGACTTTCGTCAGGCACGTCGGCCAGGAGGAGTTCGAGATCCTTGCGGGCGTCACCAAGTAGGCTCGCTGCCGAACCGGGCAGCGCTTCGCCGGCATCGGCGAGGGCGGCGAGTCGTGCGGCGAGTTCCGCTCGAGTGCCGCGCGCGGCGGCCAGTTGGCGCAACGCCTGCACGACCGCCGCCCTGGCTTCGGGGGATCCGGCATCGCGCAACATCCAGCGCAGGCGAAAGACCGCGTGGGCGCGCGTCAGGAACGACGCGGTGGCGAGAAACAGCGGTTGCTCCTGCCGCCGATAGGCGCGGGCGGGATCGCCAACCCAGCTCTCCTCGCGGTGCTGCATGGTGTTCCGGAGACTTGCGTAGGTCTGATCGGCGAGGTCGCGGATGCGGGCGAGGTTCTTCGCGCGCCAGTCGGGATGCCAGAGCACGAGTTCGATCCACGCGAGCGCCCGCTGCGTTTCCGCGATGTCGTTGCCCGCCCCGCGCACGACGAGTTCGACGTGGCCGGTGCGCAGGTCGGTGCGAAAATGCGCGTCGAGTTCGAGAATCTCCCGACGCAGACGCTCGCTCATCTCCTCGAAGGAAACGGGATGTCCGTTTTCAATCACGCCCACGCCGGTGAGGAGATCCGGCAGCATCGCCAGATAGACGAGCTGATCCTCGGGTACGCCATCGAGGCGCAGCACGAGGCCAACATAACCACTGGTCATGCTGTCGAAGGTGGACGTGACCAGGGGCACGTGATCGGCGAGCTGCGTAACCTTGAAGTCGAGCGGATCGTCGAGCGTGAGCGGCGGCGAGCTCAGGAATTTTGGCGAGGGCAGACTCCGCGCCGCCTCGTCGATGGCCGCGGTTCGCGCGTCGTATTCTTTCTGATACCGGCGCAACGCCGCCTGGGGATCGTCGATCTGATATTTCTGCTCGAGTCGCGTCACTTCCGCGGCATTGCGTTGCTTTCGTTGCTCCCGGCCCTGCTGCACGAGTGCGGGGACAGGTCGGGCGGCAAGCACGAGCGGGACCTCGTCGAGCAGGTGCCAGGTTGCGAGGCGGTCACGCCAGAGATTACGTCCGCCGGCCACGAGTTGCTCGATCGCGGCGAGGGTTGGTTTCTGCGTGATCGACCGGGCAAAGCCGGGCTCCCGGTTGAGTTCGTGCAGGCGCCACATCCACTCCGGTCCGGTGCCACGTATGCCGAAACCCGGCGGAGAGTTCACGAATTTCGCGTTGTCGCGGCGCCGCGCCACGATCCGGTTCCGGAGCCGGGTGTTGAACTCGGCCAGTTCCGGAGCGTCGTCGACCCACGATGCAATCCGTGCGAGTTCGTCCCGCACCCGCTTGCGCAGATCGACCAGGTCTGCCGGCTGGCGGTGTGCCGCCGGGACATCACCAAAGGTCACGGTGATCGGCGCACCCTGCTCGTCACTGACCTCGGCGGAAACGCTTTGCGCACCCAGGTCGAATTCGCGCGTGCGGGAATCGATGAAGCGTTTGTAGAGATTCGACGTCGGATCGCTCGCGAGATTCGCGAAGAACAGTTCGCACAGGATGCGCTCGCCCGGCGGGAGTTCGCGATCGGCCAGCCACACCAGGTTCACGTCCGCCGGCTGCTGTTCGTCGCGAAACGGATAATCCACGAAGGCGATGTCGCCGGCGCGGGCGGGCGCGGGCGAAGGCAGGTCGGCCTCCGTCACCACCGGTTGGTGCACGGCATGCGGTTCCAGGCGGTCGAAAATCGCGTCGACGCGCGCCAGGGTGCCGGGGAGGTCGGTCGCCCCGTCGAGCGCCATTACCGTGCCCATGTTGCCGAGAAAATAATGATCGTCGTGAAAGCGCCGGATGTCCGCGGGTCGGAGGCGGCGCAAGGCGGCCGGATCACCGCCCGCGTTGAACGCAAGGGGATGCGACGGCCCGTAAATCGCCCGCTGCGTCGCCTGCCACAGGCGCCAGCCCGCGAGGTCCATCGACGTGACCATCTCGTTGTAGACCGTGCCCTTCTCCTCCAACTGGAGTGAACCGTCCGCGGCCGGACTCACGCCGAAGTTGCGCACTTCGCGTTTGATTTCCTCGTCGCTGTAGTCCGGGTGCAGGAGGGCGTCGAAGGATTGCTCGAACTCGGCGAAAAAGGCGTCGATGCCCGCGGTGGTCTGGAAGTGAAAACACGTCCGTCGCTGCAAGGTGAACGCCGATGAGCGCACCAGACGCATGGGCTCGGCGTTGGCGTGGGCGCGCCCCTGATTGCCCTTGCCGAGCAGCAGGTGTTCCTGCGTGTGCGGTTCGCCCATGTCGGACGTGGGATACGTGCGCACCCACGTGAACGTTTGCGGCACGGATTGAATCTCCAGCAGATCCAGCGTGAAGCCGGTGCGTTCGTGAACGAAGCGCGCCCCCATCGGCCGGTCCGCATCGTCGAGGTAGAGGGCCGCTGCGCGAAACCCGTGGATCACGTCGCCCTGGTGAAGCGAGGCGTAGTTGGAATCGGCGGCGGCGGTCGCGATGCCGCCTGCGACGATCAGGCTCAGGAAAACGGCAGGCAGTCTCATGGCAAAATGGAGGCACCGAAAGGAACGAATGGTTCGCGACTCCGGACGGTTCCCGGAAGGGAAACCACGAATGGCCTCGAATCGATCCGAAAGAGTCGATCCCACCGGCATCACGTCCGGTGGCCGGGAATCGCGGAGCCGGATCCTGGATCCAAGCGATCTCGTGGACATTTGCGGCACGGACCCGAGGTCCGGCCCTGCACCTCAATGATTCGTTTCGGCTGCGACAGCTACATCGTCCAGGGCTCGGCGCGGACGTCGACCGCGCTCGGACCAGCGTCGCTGCAGCGCGGAGAGTTCCGCGACATGTCGCGCGGCAGAGGTTCGATGCATTCGGCCCGCCGAAACGCAGCAACGTCTCGAGATGTTCGCGCTTGCTGGTGGAGCCGACCGTCGCCTGCACGGCGCAAAGCTGAACGCGAAGCGCACACAAAACTCCGTCCAGTCCGTGACTCCCGAGCGTTCGTAGATCGGCGCCACTCGACCGCACGCTCCTGCAGGTAGGGCACCCACGCCGCCCGGGACGTCGCGCAACACGTGCACCGGCGCGCCACACACCGTGCGCATCGCAATGACCGGCGCGTTTCGCTCGAGGATCAGGTCCCACAGCGGATTCGCCGCGAAGCGTTGCAGCGGGTTCAGGTAAAAGATGAACGCGTCGATCACGCCGTCGGTGTGCCCGCCGCGCAGCGCGGCCAGCGGGACTGCCGACGTCCAGGGAAAGACCTCCATCACGAAATGGCGCACGAGTCCCTCGCCCTTCAGACGCCGGAAGTCGTCGTAACATGGGCCGCCGACGCGAAATTGTTCGGCGTATTCGCCGCCGAGGCAGAGCTGCCCGACGTCGACATGATCAACGCCCAGCGGCGCGAGGTTGGCACGGATGCTTTCGCGGAGTTCGGCGAGGTTGTTGTTTCCAATCTTGAAGATCATCCGCGGCACCGCGTGCGGTCCTCGGTGAAGGCACGGCCAAGCACCTCGAGGGCGTCGCCTGACTGACGGCTGGTGTGAAACCACACGCCGGCGTTCATCGCAGCGTGCGCGATCTTCACGCGTCGGCACGGATCGCGGCATCGCCTGGGCGCGTGGTGCCGTAGTTATAGCGGGACAGGTGAGGAATCGCGGGGTTTTTTCGACATGAAATGTTCGGTGCAATCCCGGCGGGTTACCGGGATGACTCCCGCCACGCCGCGAAGTAGCCGTCGATCGGCGTCGTGAGCATGGCGAGTTCCTCGCCCAGGACCTCGCGCCAGGGTTGCCCGGCGGGCTGGTGGCGTCCGCAATCCACGATGGTCGCAAATCCAGGATAGTCGGGTCCGAGGTCAAATGGATCCGCCCCCGGCGCGGGGGGTCCGGCGCGCGGATCCTCGTCGGCCAGCGGAAAGAGGAAACACGTCACCGGCTTGAAGAGCCAGGGATGCAGCCCATGCGCGCGGGCCGCGGATTCGAGTGTGCACCAGCCCCGGTCGTCAGCGAACACGCAGCGAGTCGCAGGAAAATGTGCGGGAAGCTCGCGCCGGTAGTTCCACGGTCGGGTCGCTGTTTTGCGCCCCGCTCCCAGGCCCCGCCAGTTCTCCTCGACGATCGCGTCCGCCGGCACGTTGCGAAAGAACTCCGGGTAGCTCGCCCGCGCCCTCGCGATGCGTTCCTCGTCCGCCGGATCGACGTAGGCGCCGTCGTGACAGCAGAGCGCCTCGCACGACGCGAGATCGCAACGGAGCAGACGAACGGGGCGCGGCGGCGGGGACGAATCGGGTCGGCGGGTCATGCGCGAATGCCGCCACCAAGGGCGGACGACGCACGGTTGCCAAAGGCAAAATCGAACTGCCCCAAACCTCGAACGGAATTTCGCGGGCCGCCCGGCGACGACGGGGCCTCGCGATCGTTCCTTTCAACCCCGGTTCCCACGGATGCGCAGAAGGCGTAAGCCCGATGCTGATGCGGTGAAATCGACGAGGGCGAAAACACCACCCACCGTGCTGGCGCGTGGTCCCCCGGCCTGAAGCTGAGGATTCTACACATCTTTTTCCAACTCCGGGCTTGTACTTTTGATCACCATCTGGCTGTAAGCTGGGGATGGTACCTTGGTTGTTAAGCGAGATGGCGGAGCTTGATCTGGGGGATGCGCGCCTGGATCGTCGGGCGATGAAGGTGTTGCAGGCCATGAGCGTGGCGCCCGGGGCGAGTTTGCCGCGGGCGTGCGGCAGCCACAGTGATCTGATGGGCGCGTACCGACTATTTGATAACCAGGCGGCGACGCTCGAGGAGATGCTCGCCGGGCATCGCGCGGCCACCTTGCGGCGCGCCGCGGGCGAGACGGTGGTGTTGGCGATCCAGGACAGCACGTGGCTGGATTATGGGACGCATCGCGGATGCGCCGGGTTGGGCGCGCACACGCGCGGCCACGAACATGGCCTGCTGGTGCATCTGAGCCTGCTGGTGAACGGCGAGGGCCACATCCTCGGCACGCTGGCCGCGCCGACGTTGCTGCACGGGCGCTTGCCGGCGGACACGGCGCCACGGCGGCAGCGACCGCGCGAGCAGCGCCAATCGCATCGCTGGACGCGGGCGCACGAGGTGGCGATGCGCGCCGCCGGCGCGCAGCCGCACGTGACCTGGATCAGCGTGCAGGATCGTGAAGGAGATCTCTATCCGCTGTTCGCGCAGCCGCGGCCGGACAATGGCCACTGGTTGGTGCGCGTGCACCATGATCGGCTCGCCCGCGGCGAGCGGGCGACTTTGCGCTTGTTGAGCGAACACGCTGCCGCGACCCCCGCATGTGGGACGATGCAGGTGCCGGTGCCCGCGCGTGCCGGTCGACCCGCCCGCATCGCTACGCTGCAGTTGCACGTGGCGCGGGTGGGCTTGCAGCCGCCGCGGGCGAAAGCGGGCGAGCGCACGGCCGCACCTCTGCCGCCGGTGGACGCGACGCTGGTGCGCGCGTGCGAGTGCGATCCGCCGGCGGGCCAGCCGCCGATCGACTGGTGGTTGTTGTCCAGTTTGCCCGTGCCCGATCTGGCCGCGGCCCAGCAAGTGGTGCGCTGGTATCATGGTCGCTGGCGCATCGAGGAGTTTTTTCGCGTGCTCAAGAGCGAGACCGCCGTCGAGCAACTGCAATTGGGCACGCGCGCCCGACTCGAAGCCGCACTCGGGCTGCATCTGATCCTGGCCTGGCGCATCTGTGCGTTGCGCGATCAATCGCGGGCCCAGCCCGAGGCTTCGTGTGCGACCATGTTTACTCCCGCAGAGTGGCAGACGATCTGCCTGTTGGCCACCGCCGGCATCCCTGCCCAGCCGCCGACGCTGCGTGCAGCCGTCGCGCTGCTCGCGCGCCTGGGCGGCCATCTCGGCCGCAAGCGCGACGGCCCGCCCGGTCATCGCACCATCGCCCACGGCCTGCGTGCGCTGCACGCCGCCCTCCGCCTCGCCCAGAAACTTCAGTCCGCCCACGTTCTGCAAGATGTGTAGAATCCTTAGCGCCTGAAGGCGGGACTGTTTAGCGCATAGCGCTCACTCCAGTTCCCTCCTTCAGGAGGGGGGACCGTGCGCCAGCACGCTGGGAGGTGCCAAAGTGCATGACACCCTCTACATCCGCGGCTGCGCCTGCGGGATGGCGGACTGCAGAATGGTGATCAACGCCGCGGGTTGCACGGGCTTCGTGAGATGATCGTCCATGCCCGCCTGCAGCGAGCGCTCGCGATCGCCGAGCATGGCGGCTGCGGTCAGGGCGACGATCTTCACGGTGCGATGGTGTGCTCCCGCATTGCCGCTGCGAATGCGTTCGGTCGCTTCGTAGCCGTCCATCTCCGGCATCTGGCAATCCATCAACACGAGATCGTAGGGACGCACGCGCAAGGCGTCGAGGCACTCCAGTCCGTTGCCAGCGGTATCCGGACGATAGCCGAGGCGCGTAAGAAGATGTGCGATGAGCTTCTGATTCACCGGATTGTCCTCGGCCACGAGGATGCGCAGGGGATGGCGCGTCGCCAGCCCCCGGTCCAGCCCCGCCGGCCCGACCACGCGCGACTCGCTGCCGCGCGCCATCGAGGCTTCACCGAAAATCTCCTGCAACGCCTCGAACAGGGATTCCTGATGCAGCGGCTTCGCCAGGATGCGGCGAAAGTTCCGCGCGCCTGGACTGCGCAACTCCTCCGCCCCCGCGGAAGAGAGCAGGATCATCGGCAGCGGATGGTCGCCGAGTTGGGCCTGCGCGAGGGTCGCGAATTGGATGCCGTTCATTCCCGGCATCATCAGATCGACCACGGCGCCGTCCGCCCGGCCGCCATGTTCAAGCCACGTGAGCGCGGCCGCCCCCGAGGCGTGCGCGTCACACTCGACGCCCCATTGCGCAAGGGTTGCGGCCAGGATGCGGCGATTCGCCTCGTTGTCATCGACCGCCAGCACCCGCTTGCCGGCCAGCGAAGCCAGGCTGGCGGCCCCGGCGCCCAGGGCGAGTCGCGCGCGCTCCTCGGGCGAGACCTTAGCCGGCGGAGCGGTGACGTGAAAACGGAAGACCGATCCCTGGGGTCCGGTGGAGGAAATTTCGATGTCGCCGCCGAGCAGGCGCGCGAGACTGCGACAGATCGCAAGGCCGAGGCCGGTGCCACCGTAGCGCCGGGTGGTCGAGGTGTCGGCCTGGCTGAACGGCTTGAACAACCGCGAAACCCGGTCGAGCGGGATGCCGATGCCGGTGTCGCGCACGTCGAACAGGAGTTGCGGCCGGCCGCCGGCGTCCGGCTCCGCGCGCACGTCCACCTCCACTTCGCCGCGCTCGGTGAACTTGATCGCATTGCCAATGAGGTTGACGAGGATCTGGCGCAGGCGGATCGCGTCGGTCGCGACCCACTCCGGGGTGCCGGGCTCGATGAAGTAGAGCAGCTCGAGATTCTTCTCGCGCGCGCGGCTCCACAAGAGATCCATCACCTCCTCGATCGCTCCGCGCACGTACACGGGATGAATCTCGAGGTCAAGGCGACCGGATTCGATCTTCGAGAAGTCGAGAATGTCATTGATCAGCGCGAGCAGCGATTCGCCGCTGTGGCGGATCGTGGTGAGCCAGTCGAGCTGCTGCGGGTTGAGTTCCGTGTCGAGCAGGAGATTGGTGAAGCCGATCACGCCATTCATGGGCGTGCGGATCTCGTGGCTCATCACGGCAAGGAACGCGCTCTTGGAGCGGTTCGCGGCCTCGGCTTCGTCGCGCGCACGCCGCAGCGCGGCCTCGAACTCCTTCTGCTCGGAGATGTCCGTATTCACGCCGACGATGCGCGTGGCGCGACCCTCCGCATCGAATTGCGCCATGCCGCGCGACAGCACCCACAGCCAGGAGCCATCCTTGCGGCGCAGGCGGTACTCGTGCTGGAAGACGGGGGCCCGGCCTTCGAGGTGCGCCTGAAACGCCACCTGCGTCGACTCCTGGTCGTCGGGATGAATGAGCGAAAGCCAGACGTTCTGCTCCGTGCCGAGGTCGTCGGGCGAATAGCCGAGCATCCGTTTCCATTGCGGGGAAAGATAACCTTCGCCGGTGACGAGGTTGCGATCCCAGATGCCGTCGCGACTGCCGGTGACCGCGAGTTGCCAGCGCTCCTCGCTCGAGCGCAAGGCTGCCTCCGCCCGCTTGCGCTCGGTGATGTCGCGATCCATGCCGAAGACCAGCTCGCGACCGCCGATGCTCAGGACGCAGGTTGCAAACTCGATCGGAAAGGTGCTGCCGTCCTTCCGCACGTGCGTGGCTTCGCCATGGACGCGACCGCGCGCGCGAATGCCGTCGAGGAATTCCCGCGTGTTGGCCGGTTGCACATAGCTCTGGTCGATCAACCGGAGGCTGCGGCCGATCAGTTCCTCCCGCGAATAGCCATGCATCTGGCACGTCATCTCATTGCAATCAATGATCCGCATCGGCACGTCGGCATCGTTCGGATCAAACACGAGCAAGCCCAGCGCGGAACCGTCGAACCAGGCCCGCAGATGCGCGTTGACCTCGGTAAGGGAACGCGTGCGCGCCTCCACATCGCGGGCGAGCCGCGCCGTCTCGTCGCGCCAGCGCGCCACCTCGGTCGCGCATTTGTGTTCCCGCAGGCGCTGGAACCGCCACTGCAACCACAGCGTCCAGGCGCCCACCGCGAGTCCGGCGCCCGCTCCACTAACGCCGACCGCATCAAGTCCAACCGCGCCGATCCTCCATCCCGCCGCCAGCCCGATCGCCAGGGCGCCGGTCAAGCCGACGCCGGGGGCCAGGAACGATCGGGTCGAAACCTGCGGCATGGTTCGATTCATCGGCATTCCGCGCCGGCGAAGGAGTGTTTATTGGTTCCGATCGAGCCGGAGGGGACGCTCGCTCGACCAACCCGGCCGGAGGACCTCCGGGCCAGCCCCCTACCAAACGAGCGGCCTTCCCGGCCGCGTTGCGGCTCAGAGGGAGAACAGGCCAACCACCATTCCGATCACGCCGCCAAAGACGACGTGACCCGCGAGATGACTCAGGCCGATCGCGAGGTCCGCCTCCCTGAACTCCTCGAGCGGGTGTTGCTCGGAGACGACCCAGACCAACATCAGGCTCACGATCATGCCGTGAACCACGCCAACCCCAAGACCGAGCGCCATCGATCCGGGCAGGGTGGTGAGACCCAGTTCGAGCATGAGCAGCGTGTAGGCGATGGAGAAAACCACCGCGGAAACCGCGTGCAGGACGACGCCGACCCGGAACGCGTTGGTGCGCATTTTCGTGAAGAGGCTGCCAATCGCCACGATCATGTCCGCCTTGGCCCAACCGGCGCGACCGATGCCCCACATCACGGCCTCCATCGCCGCCGCCCCGAGTAATCCGGCTACCAGGGTCGTAACGAGGAAATGGGTGATGCTGGCGGAAGTCATCGGGAACCCTCCATCTGCGGTGGGGCTTAACCTGCCACACGTAACCGCCCGGGACAACCTGCAAAAAGACGGCTCCGGCGGGCGCGATGGAGCAGCGTGCATCCGCAATGCGGCGACGCCGCCTGACCCGCCCTGAGTCTCGATCCGGTCGCGGCGATGCGACCGCCCGCAAACGCCTGCGCAGATTCACCCGATACCGGCCTGGGGATTATTCCCGGTCCCGGACCATTCCCCCGAGGGAAGGCGGCGTTCTGTGACATCTTTTTTATTCTCACATTTCAGCCGGCCCGCGAGGCGACGATGTCGCCCCTGGATCAACCACCCGCGTCTCGTCCCACCACATCGCCTGATTCATTGCACGCCGTCCGCGCCTCCCGTCACGACCTCGTTGGTCGTCCTGCGGATCGCGGCCCGTGTTTTCCGGTGCTGTGCGACGACGTCGCGGAATCCGAGGCAAGCCGCCTCACGCAACCTCTAACCTCGAAATCAACTATGCACCCAGTACGTCTTGCCGCCCTGTTTCTCGCCGGAACCGGTATCGCGGTATCCCTCTCGGCGGGCATTCCCGGCGACGAAACGTTCGACGCCGCCCAGCTCCTGAAGGGGGCGAAATCCTACTACCTGGAAGTCGAACAAACCTACACCTCCGCCCCGGATACCACGCTCCCGTTTGCCGATACGGTCAATGCGCTGATGAAGAGCTCCGGACTCACGGTCGCGTCCTACGACGACGCCGACGTGCGCGTCCGCGTCCATGCGGAGGGCCGCCCACTCTCCCGTCGCTACAACGACCTGCGCCGGGCCCAGGCGGTGGAACACTTCTCGGGTGCGGAGATCAAGGGTTGGTGCGAATTTGCTCGCCAGGATGGTCGCTACCAGCGCGCCGAGTTTCTATCGCGCCGCGAGCCGCCGCTCAACATCCACCAGGCCTACGAAGATCCGTCGCTTGCGCCCTACGCGGGCAGCTTCACCGGCTTCGTGCAGTTCTTTTGCAAGACCGTCTCGCTCGCCTACGGCAGCGCACCCATGAGCGCGATCCTGCGCTGCCCCGACAGCGAGGACTATTTCTACACCGTGCCCCAACTCCAGGTGTGCGCCGCCACCGAACTCGCCTACATCGGCGGTGACCAGGCGAAGGCCGTCCTGCTGCAGGCACTGCAGTCATTCAGTCCGCATCGCCAGGCCGGTGCGGCGCGCGGTTTGCGCCTGCTTGGTGCGAACGACGCGCTGCCTGCGTTGATCGGCGCACTGAACACACTCGATGGTCTTGTGCCGGAGGATTTCGCACACGACAACCGCTGGCAGGTCATGACGCACATCGACCGCGCGCTGCAGCCCGACGAAAACGACGCCGGCTACCTCGAGCCAATGCCCGAGATCCTCAGCGCGATCGCCAGCCTGTCCGCACCCGACAAGGTTGGACCCCTGCTCGCCGTGCTCCGGAATCCCGATCTGCCGCTCGCGCGCACGGGCGCCGCGCTGCTCCTCGGTCGCGAACACAATCCCACGGCGTACAAGTCCCTCCTCAGCGTGGCGCAAGGCGATGCGCACCCGCTGGTCCGCCTCGCCGCCATCAATGCCCTCGGCGAACTTCACGATCAACGCGCGGTCACCGATCTCAAGGCGCTGACGCAGACCGCGAAACTCGCGCCGGAAAAGATGGCGATTCGCCACGCGCTCGAGAATTGCACGGCCGATGCGACCACGGTCGCCGGCAACACGGACAAGTAATTCCGCCGCCCGGAGCCCGCACGCTCCGGCCCGCCGGGCCAGCCAGGCGCGTTGTTCGCAACGCGCCTTTGCTGTTTCTCCGCAGTCGCATGACGGGCGCAGCACAAACCGGCATGCGCGCTGCGCACCAACGCCGCCACCGACCTCATGGCGTTTGCCCTCGACGCTCCCGCGCCTCCATCCACGGTTGGGATCATGGCACGAATTGCATTGGTGGGACCCGGCGCGGTCGGCGGTGTGATCGCGGCCTGGCTCACGAAGACCAGCGCTCACGACCTCACGCTCTGCGCCCGTCGCGCCCTGCCGGAACTCCTCGTCGAAACTCCCGCCGGCACGCTCGTCTCGCAACCCCGGGTCCTCACGCAACCGCGGCCCGGCGAAACTTTCGACTGGGTGATCGTCGCAACAAAAACCTACGACCACGCCGGCGCCGCCGCCTGGTTTCCCTCGCTGGTCGATCCGGGCACCACCGTCGCCGTGCTGCAGAACGGCGTCGAACATCGGGAACGCTTTGCGGCTTACCTGCCGGCGGAACAAATCGTGCCGGTGGTCGTGGATTGCCCGGCCGAACGCGTGACGCCGACGCACATCCGCCAACGCGGCACCGGCACGATGACGGTGCCCGACGATGCCCGCGGTCGCGCCTTCGCCGCCCTCTTCGCCGGCACCCCGCTCGAACTCAAGCTGACCGACGACTGGAGATCCGCGGCCTGGCGCAAGCTCTGCATCAATGCAGCCGGCGTCGTCTCCGGTCTCACGCTGCAACCCAACAGCGTCATGCGCGACGAGGCCATCGGCGAAACCGTGCGGCAGATCATTCGGGAGTGTATCGCCGTCGGGCGGGCGGAGGGGGCCCGCCTCGACGATTCGATTCCCGACACCGTGCTCGAGGGCTACAGCCGGGCGGCGGCCGACGGGGTGAATTCACTGCTTGCCGACCGGCTGGCCGGACGCCCCACCGAAATCGAAGCACGTAACGGCGTGATTGTCCGCCTTGGTCGCACGCACGGCGTTCCGACCCCCGGCAACCAGATGGCCGTCGCGCTGCTGGGTGTGATGCGGTAGGGCACGCCCGCCCGGCGGTTGCAGCCGCGAAAGTACGCCGGCGCGCTCCCGGGTCGCGGCTGAAGCCGCTCCTCCATTCCTTGCTGGTCTCCCCGCCACTCGTACTCTACGACCGGGGAGCAACCCAATCCCCCCATGAAAACCATGACCCGAGTCGGTGGTCTTGTTTTCGGGCTGGCGAGCGCCCTGATGCTCGTTTGCCCCGGCGCCTTTGGTGCCCCGTATCCGTTATTGGAAGGACTCGGTCCCCACCGGCATCCCATCACCACCAAATCCGCCGAGGCCCGGAAGTATTTTGATCAGGGCCTCAATCTGCTTTTCGGATTCAACCACGGCGCCGCCATTCGTTCGTTCAAGGAAGCGGTGCAACTGGATCCTGAGTGCGCGATGGGCCATTGGGGCATCGCACTGGCCAACGGGCCGCACATCAACTTTCCCGCGATGTTGCCGCCGATGGTCGAAGAGGCGTGGACGGAACTGCAACTCGCGAAAAAGTACGCACCCGCCGCCTCGCCGGTCGAGCAGGCGCTGATCGAGGCGCTCAGTCACCGTTACGCCAATCCGCCGCCCGACGATCGCGCGCCGCTCGACCTCGCCTACGCCAACGCGATGCGCGACGTGTGGAAGCAGTATCCTGATGATCCCGACGTCGGCGTGTTTTTCGCCGAGTCCATGATGGACCTGCGCCCGTGGGACCAGTGGACCACGGACGGACAGCCCGAGCCCGGCACGGATGAAATTCTCGCGACGCTCGACGCGGTCCTGAAGCTCGAACTCAACCATCCGTTTGCCAATCACCTCTATATCCACGCGGTCGAGGCGTCGCCCCACCCCGAGCGCGCGATCCCGGCCGCGCAACGCATGCACGACCTTCAGCCCGGCATCGCGCACAATCAGCACATGCCGTCGCACATCGACATTCGCGTGGGGCGCTGGCAGGACGCGGTGGCGACCAACCTGAAGGCCATCGCGGCGGACCAGGAACGCCGGGCCCTGACCGGGCCGCCGAAGGATTTCATCATCGTCTATGCCGCGCACAATCGGCACATGCTCGCCTACGCGGCCATGATGACGGGGCAGAGTGAACTCGCGATCAGCCAGATCGACACGATGGTCACGGAGATACCGCCCGCGTTCATGCAGGAATGGGCGACCGCCGCCGAAGGATTTGCCGCCATGCCCTTTGAGGTGCTCGCCCGGTTCGGCCGTTGGGACGAGGTTCTCGCGCGTCCCGACAACTTTCCCGATTTCATGCCGTTCACCAGGGCGTTTCGTCACGCCGCGCGTGGCATCGCGTTCGCCGCGAAGGGTGACACGAGATCCGCGCGCGCGGAACAGGCGGCCTATGTCGAGGGCGCGAAACTCGTCCCCGCCGGGGAAACCTTCGGCAACAACTCCGCCGCCGCCATCCTCGCGGTCGTCACCCCGATGCTCGAAGGCGAAATCCTGATACGGGAAGACAAGCTCGACGAAGGCTTCGCCTCGTTGCGCGAAGCGATCAAGGCCGAGGATGCGCTGCGTTACGACGAACCGCCCGGCTGGATCCTCCCGGTGCGTCATTCGCTCGGGGCCAGTCTGATCGCGCACGAACGTTACGCCGAGGCCGAACAGGTCTATCGCGAAGACCTCGCCCGCCTGCCCGAAAACGGCTGGTCTCTATTCGGTCTGGCCGAGGCGCTCACGCAACAGGGCAAGAAATCCGAGGCCGCCGCCGTGCTCGCCCGCTTCGAAAAAGTCTGGGACCATGCCGACGTCACGATCACGAGCTCGTGTTTCTGCCAGCCCGGGCGCACGAACGTGGCCCCCTCCAACCTGTAGCTTCGCGCCGCCGCCCCCGGATATCCCGTGTCCAGCGCAACGAGGCCGGGCGCGCGGATTCGCTGTTTCCGGATTGAAGGCTCGACGCCGGAGCGGCGCCCCGCGCATCGCCGGCTATTCGATCGGATCCTTGAGCAGGGTGCGCGGCAAGGCACCGGGCTGATGGTCGGCGGTGGGCAGGGGCAGTTGCAGCCGCACCATCGCGCCCCCGAACAACAGCCGGCGCTGGGCCGCGGAAAGACCGGGCTCAAACACCGCGATCGCGTATTCGTAGTTGGCCCACGCCTGACGGTAATGGCGCATGAACTCGATCAGGAAGGCCGCGGAACCACTCGTGCCCGGCTCGATGGCATCGGGACCGGCGACCTTCACCAGCCGGGGATGAATCTCGTCAAGCAGGGCATTCATTCGCCGGATGTCCGCCCCATGTTCGCGTACATAGGTAAGAATCTCCTCGCGCTGCGCCTCGTCGAAGCGCTGCCGGAATTCTCCCACGGTCTTGCCCAAAGATTCACTCCAGATGCGCGCACGCAATGCAGCCTCCTGCCTGGCAAGCCCGAGCTGCAATTCGTGCCGCAAGTTTTCATAGGCGGCGATCTTCGCCGCCAGTTCGGCGGGCAAGGCCAGCGGCGGCGCCGGACGCGTTCGCTCATAGCTCGGGGCGTACGCCTGCCGCAAAGCCTCCGCCTGCGCCGCAAGCGCATCGAGATGGGGCGCCTGCTCTTTCGCCAGGTTCTCGAGCGCATGTCGTCGGCTGATCGACCAGAGCGCCTTGTCGCTGTCGATCACCGCGTCGACGAGTTCGCGCCGCAGGGCATCCTTGGCTGCGACGTATTTCTCGAGCAGGTCGGCAACGGCGGCGGGGAACTGGTCGGCGGACAGAATCCGCGCGAGGTCTGGCGAGAAGAACACCAGGGGCGGAGGGGCGATCCCGGCCGCATTCGGCGTTTGTTCCGTCGCGAACATCTCATCCTGCATCTCGATCGCGGCTTCGCGCAGCAGGCGGCGCTGCGCGGGCAGCAATCCGTCTTGATAAAACGCCGCCGCCCGCACGAGTTCGAACTTCAGCACCCGGTGTTCCGGCCGGAGGTCGTGCAGCTTCCCGCGGCCGAGCTTCCATTCGCGCAAGCGATACCAGCTTGCATTGCGGCCGAGGTCCTCCCGTAAACGATCGGTCTCGGCTTCGAGTTCGGCGAGCGCTCCTGCCTGCTTGGTCGCCAGCGCCGAAAAGGCGGTCTGGCGTTCGTCCGGCGGCGCCCCCTCGAGGCGGATGAGGATTTCGCGGAGTTCCGCGAGCAGCACATTGCGTTTCTTCCGATAGGCGTCGATCCGGGGAAGAAACCGTTGCCGTGCGCCGTCGCTCAGATCGGTGAGGCACGTGCTGAGCGCGGGATAGAAGGGCTCGGTGACGAAATCACCCAGCTGCTCGGGGACTGCGAACGGGCGCGGGCGCGTCGCATCGAAATTGATCTGCGCATCCAGCGGCGGCGGATCCGGCGGGAAGAAGATTCGCTTGGGCGGCACCCGTCCGCTGTCGGTCGAGCTGCCGTAGAACGGACCGGCGGTCGAGCTCTGCGCGCCATCGCCCACGGGAATTCCCGTGCCCTCGCCGCGCATCACCTGAAACTGATCCGCGGCGGCGAGGGGAAGCGCCGTCGCCAGCAGGCAGGCCAGACTGATCCCACACCGCCGAGGTAACACGGATGCGACGATCATGAAACAAAGTCTTGCCACGTTTCGTAAACCCGCAAGCCCGGCCGCGGCGAATGCGGAAGTCTTTCCGCCACGGCAGGAGGTTGCGCCTCCGATCTGCTCTCGCTGAACGAGAGCCGGCAACACCCGCCTATCGCGAGTTCGGGTAGCTCCCGAGCCACTTCACGAACGGGCAGCGTTTCTCCAGTTCGCCGATCGCGGCGCGGAGCTGCGGCTCGTCATGATGGCCGATCACGTCGACAAAGAAGTAGTAATCCCACGCCTTCTTCTTGCTCGGGCGCGATTCGATTTTGGTGAGGTTGAGCCCCCGCTGGCTGAATGGGTCGAGCGCTGGAGGAGCGCACCCGGCTGATCGTTGAGCGAGAAGACGTAGCTGCTCTTGTCTCGCCCGCTCACCCAGCGGACCGGAGGACTTGCGGCCGATGATGAGAAACCGGGTGGTGTTGTCGGCCTTGTCCTGGATGTTCGACGCGACGATCGGCACCCCGACGAGTTCGGCGGCGAGCGAACTCGCAATGGCGGCCACGCCCGGGGTGTCGCGCGCGATCTCGACCGCGCGCGTGGTGCTGTCGGCGTCCAGGCACGCGGCGTGCGGCAGGTGACGATGCAGCCAGTGGCGGCATTGGCCCAGCGCGTTGTCCTTGGAATAGACCTTCGTGATCTCCGCGAGCGGCGAACGCGAGATCAGGTGCTGCGAGATCTCCATGTAGACCTGGGCGACGATCTTCAGGTCGGTCTCGGCCAGCATGTCGAGCGAGTGAAAGACCGCGCCCTCGGTGGAGTTCTCGATCGGGATCGTGCCGTAGTCGGCGTCGCCCTTTTCCACCGCGCTAAAGATGTCGGTGATCGTGCCGAGCGGCAGGTACTCGACGCTCGCGCCGAATTTGCGCAATGCCGCCTGATGCGTGAACGTCGCGGGCGGACCGAGGTAGGCGATGGCGATCGTCTTCTCGAGGGCGATGGCCGCCGACATGATTTCGCGGTAGATCGCGCGGATCGCCCGGTCGTCGAGCGGCCCGCCGTTGAGTTCCGCGAGGTGCTGAAAGACCTGTTCCTCGCGCTGCGCGACATAGATCTCGCCGCCGTCGGCCCGCTTGACGTGGCCGATCTCGGCGGCCAGACGCACGCGTTCGTTGAGCAGCTCGAGAATCTGCCGGTCGATCTTGTCGATCTGCGCGCGCAGTTCGGGCAGCTTCATGACGCGGGCGCGGCGGGCGGCGCGGGTTCGTCCGGCGCTGGGCGGCCGACGCACGGTTTTCCGCCCGGGCAGCGGCCAGCTCGAGGTCGGCGGCTTCGTCGCCACTCTCGGTGTCGAGCCCCACTTCGCGGTCGGTGACCGGGTGCGGTTCGCTGGCGCGATTGAGCCACTCGTCGATCTCCCGCGTTGAAAGCACGTCGGACGCGGGCAGCTCGTCGATCGTGCGCACGCCGACGAAGGCGAAGAACCCGTCGGTCGTGCCGTACTGGATCGGCCGGCCCGGCAAATCGGCGCGTCCCGTGATCTTGATCAGGTCACGTTCAAGCAGGCGGTTGATCGGACTCTCCACGGAGACGCCGCGAATCGTCTCGATCTCGGCGCGCGTCACCGGCTGGCGGTAGGCGATGATTGCGAGCGTCTCGAGGGCCGACTGCGTAAGTTTCATCGGCTTGGGCTGATTGCGCAACAGCCGCACCCATTCGGCGCAATCGGCACTCGTGACCAGGCGCCAGCCATGATGCGTTTCCTGCAGGCGATACACCTCGCCCGCGGACTCCAGATGCGCGCCGATCGCTTCCATTGCCTCCCGAATCTGCGACGCCGTGACCAGCGATGGCACTTCGTCCGGCGCCGGAACGGGCGTCGCACTTGCGGCTTCCTCGCCGGCCTCAGCCCCCTCGACCGGCCCCTGCGGCAGGTTCGATGCCTCCTCATGGAAGCGCGTGAACACGGTCTGGATGTCCTTTACGGACAGCGATCCGGGAGAGGCGAACAGCAGCGCCTTCAAGGTTCTTTGCAGATCGAACGCCATGCGAGCGGGTGAAAACGTCGAGTGAATGCGTCCCGCCCCCGGCGAAGCAATGCAGAAAACCCCGGCCGCACCGGGAACCCGGCAGCCTGGAAATTTCCCATCGCCGCCGGCGCCCGCAACCAAACGTGGGCTCGGCTGTGTCCAGCCAACTGCGCTCGCGTGGGGACACGCAACCGCGCCTCGCGCCCCTGATTCGGGAGAAATCGTCGCGAAAATGCACGATCCGGAGAGACAGAGCCACGCATGGCGCCTGCTTGTCAGATGGGGACAGCGCCTGGATGTCCCGGACGATGTTACGTACGTAACATGCTTTGAGCCGCTCACGGACGAAACACATCGCGTCGGCCGCGTTCACGATCCGAATCGGTAAAGCAGGTTGATCACCCAGCTCGCGGCCATCAGCGTCACGGTCAGCGGCACGACCACGCGCCGCACGCGTGTCCACAGCGCGGCCCATAGTGGCACGCCGGTGACGGTCTGCGCCAACGCGAATGCCAGACCCACGAGTACCGCGCAGAACAGCTCCGGTCCTGCAAGATGGGCGTGCCAGGCCTGGAGCCAGTGCCCGTGACCCATCGCGACAAACGAATGCGTCATGCCACACGAGGGACATGGAACGGAGGTGATCCGGCGAAACACGCAAAACACCGGCGACGCCTCCGCCTGGGGCAGGAACATCGAAGCCACAAGCACCACCGCCAGTGCCACGGCCACGAAGGCGCCCCGCAGGCGGGTGTCCCCGCACCAGGTGTGCAGGCGGAGGACAATCGCGTGCACGCTTGCACCGTAGCCCGCGCGTCGGAACGCACGAATCCTGAAGCGGCCGAGCTGACGAGGCTGCTCAATGTCGTTCACCCGAAAACCGTCTCCTGGCGTCGGCTGCGACGTCCGGCTCGATTGCTCGGTTCACGCCGACCAGATCAACGAGTTCCCCTCCGCGTCGCGCATGCTGCCGATGCCGGTTAGAATCACGTCGATCATGGTCCAGAGGCCAAATCCGCCGCAGGTAAGCAGCTTCACCACGCCCAGCCCGGTCTGCCCGAGATAAAACCGGTCGGCTCCGAACATGCCGAGGAGCATACCGAGGATCAGGGTTGCGGTCTGTGTCTTCTGCGGCGTTCCCACCGGCGCCGGACGCGCGAGTTCCTGACCGGACGCATCCTTCATGCTGCCGATGCCGATCAGAATCGTGTCGATCAAAGCCCAGATGCCAAATCCGCCCAGCGTGAGCAGCTTTGCGATGCCCAGACCGGTATAGCCGAGATAGAAACGATCGACGCCAAACACGCCGAGAAAGTAACCGAGCAGAAACGCAGTGGATTGATCTTTTTGCATGGGGGAACGGGGTGAAAAAACCAGAGCGGGAACCGCACCGGTGTCGTCAATCCGGCGACGGAGTCAACGGTGTTTGCGTCGTGGAGCCGCACCACGAAAGCGGTGCGGGGCGCCGCACCCCAAGACATGGTCGCGCCAAGGAAATTCTCCGGCTTCGCGCCGGCGTCATGGCGCGCGCTGCTCCGCGCTGCTTTTCTCCGCCTTCGGGCTCGCGCCCGCCGATCCCTGTGCCCTCATTCGCTCACGTCCTTCTCGCGCTCCGTACATGTCCGCCAAAAGCTTCACCTTTGTCTGCGGTCCCGACGACTTTCTCGTCGGGCGCATCGGCAAGGAACGATTCGAACGCGTGGCCGCCGGACTGGATGAGTTTTCCCGGGAAACGCTCAGCGGCTTTGCGAACAACGTGGGAGAGGTCGAGGCAACCGTGAAGCGTTTCCGTGAGGCCGTGCAGACGTTCGGCCTGTTCGGTGGACGCCGTGCCGTGTGGTTAAAGGACGTGAACTTCCTCGCGGACACTGTGACCGGTCGCGCCGAAGGCACGTTGCAGCAGGTCGCCGACCTGCAGGAACTCCTTGCGGCCGTGAATCCGGATGAGATCGCGATCGTGATCACGGCTTCGCCGGTTGACCGCCGCCGCAGCTTTCCCAAATGGTGCGAGGCTCATGGCGACCTTGTATTCGCCGGCGAAAGCGGTCGCGGCGGTGGCGCGACCGACTGGACGGCCCTGGCCGCCGAGGAAGCGGCCCATTGGGACGTGCAACTCTCGGCCGACGCCGTCGAACTGCTCGCCGCCAAGACCGCGGGCAATGCCCGCCTGTTCGTCGGCGAGATCCAAAAACTCGCGACCTACCTCGACACGCCCGGCGGCACGATCGAGGAGGCGCATGTCGCGGAACTCGTGCCGGCCTTTGGCGAAGGCGACTTTTTCGAAACCGCCGAGGCGTTCTTCTCGCGCAACCTCGGCTGGACGGTCGAGGCGCTCCGGCGTCATTTCTTCGCCGGGCATGATGCGCGGCCGCTTATCACGTCGCTGCAGAATCGCAACCGCCTCCTGATCCAACTGCGCGCGCTGATGCTCACGGGCGACGTCCGCATCTCGCCGCGCGGTGTGGACAAGACGGGACTCCAGCGCGCGGCACAGGCGTGCGCGGACCTGTTCGGGGAGGCGGCCGGCGACAAGAGTTCGTTCAATGTCTTCGCGCAAAACCCCTGGTACCTTGGCAAGCTTGCCGGCACCGGTGTCCTGCCGTCGCTGCGCAAGCTCATCGACCAACAATTCGAGTTCGCCCGGGCATTCGAGGAGATCCTTTCCCGCCCGAACGAGCAGGAGGAAGTCCTGCGCACCATGGCCGTGCGTTGCCTGGCCGACGACGCGTGATGGGCGGCGCCCCCGCCAAGGCGCGAGGTACCTCACTCTGACCTCTGCCCTTCCCGACCCTCACGCGCTCCGCCTTGCGCTGGTCGAACGGAGTGTTTTTGTTGGGAGCATGTGTTCGCGTCCCCTTCGCGCATTTCCCCGCCTCCTCGTCCTCGCCGGCCTGGTCGCGAGTTCCCTGGCACTCCAAGCCGCACCACGTGCGGATTTTTCGCCGGAGGACGCGGCCATGATCGCGCAGAAATGGCCGGAAGCGCGGGAAAATCCCTCTGGCATGCGCTACATCGTGCTCAAGGAAGGTGACGGACCGGTCGCGCGACCCCGGCAACGACTGTCGGTCCTGTACACGGGGACTCTGCTCGACGGAACGGAATTCAGCTCCATGCAGGATCCAGCCCAACCCTTTGAGTTTCGCCTCGGGGCCGGCGAAGTGATCGCGGGATGGGAGGAGGCGTTTTCCGAGATGCATGTGGGCGAGAAGCGGATCCTCATCATCCCGTACTCGCTCGGTTACGGCTTGCGCGGCAATCCGCCCAACATCCCCAACCGCGCCACGCTGGTCTTTGAGGTCGAACTGCTGTCGGTGCAGTAGCCGGCGCCCCGCACCGCCGGCCCTTCTGGCTGCGGCAGTCGAGCGCGCGTGCGTTACGATCCCGGGGCATGCCCCGAGGCATGGCGGAAAATGGCAGGAGCGGGCTCGGCCTTCGATACGGGACGGGGAACGTGCAACATCTCCCACCGTGCTGGCGGACGCCCCCTCGAAAGAGGGAGCTGAATTCATCCATCTTATAAGGCATTGAGTCCATCCTGCGATGGCTCGGAAGATTCGCGGGGGGTAAACCCTTTCCCGCGGCCAGACACGTCGAAGCGAGCATCGGGATGAACCGGCGGGATTTCACCCGCGCATGATGCGTCGACCCCGCACGCGGGGAACTCCCCCGCCCCGCGGTTTGCCGCCACCGCTGGCGCGCGCCTCCGCGTCCTCGAGTTCCGCCCGCAACTTCAGGAAACTGCCGAAGCGCTCGGGTGACAGCGTGCCGTCGACCAGCGCCGACCGCACCGCGCAACCCGGTTCGGCGGCATGCCGGCAATCGCGAAAACGACACCCATGGGCAAGCTCCACGATCTCGGGAAACACCGTCAGCAGGCCGTCGATCGCCCGGTTCCACAACTGTAGTTCGCGCATGCCGGGCGTGTCGACCAACAGTGCTCCGCCGGGCAGCGTGATGAGTTCCCGCCGCGTCGTCGTGTGGCGGCCGCGATCGTCCTCCCGCACGTTGCGCACCGCCTGCCGTTCGGTGCCGAGCAGCCGATTGACCAGCGTCGATTTGCCGACGCCGGAGGAACCGAGGAGCGCGATCGTTCGTCCCGGTTGCAGGTAGGGCGTGAGCGCCTCGAGACCGGCACCGGTGACCGCGCTGATGACCTGCACCGTGGCACCACCCGCGAGTTTCCGGATCGCGGAGAGGCGAGCAGATGCATCCGGACAAAGGTCCGCCTTGTTGAGCACGATCACGGGTTCGGCACCGCTGCCCCGCGCGAGCGCGAGATAGCGTTCGATCCGACGCGGGTTGAAGTCTGCATCCAGTCCGCTGACGAGAAACACCGTGTCCAGGTTGGCGGCGACCACCTGTTCCTCCGCACGCTCGCCGGGCGCCCGCCGCGAAAAACGCGAGCGCCGGGGCAGCACGGCGTGGATGTGTGCATGCCGGCCCTCCGCCGGCAGGCTGACCGCCACCCAGTCACCGACCGCGGGCAGGTCGGCCTCCACGCGGTTCTTCAGCAAACGCCCGCGCACCTCGGCGGTGAGTTCGCCTGGCTCAGCCAGCACGACGTACCCGTGCTTGTGCTCGAGCGCGACGCGCGCCGGCACGAGGCCGGCCGCCGCATGCGCGCCGAAAAGCGAAGCGAAGTGATCATTCCAGCCGAGGGAGGCGAGGTCCACGGAGAGTGCGGGTGAGCGTGAGGTTGAAACGAGTATCCGGCGAGTCGAGTGGAGACGCGGGGCGGGCCGGCGCTTCCGGAAGTCTGGCCCCCTCGGTGGCGCCGCGCCTGCACGCGAGCGATGGGCGGGATGGCCCGGAGGGCCAGCCCTGGAAGAGGAGCCTTTCCCCCATCGATCAGTTTCGCCGCAGCCCGAGCAGCCGCCGGGCTTCCGCGCGCGCGGGATCGTCGAGCTCCTGATCGATCGCCGGGACGTGCGGATGCTGGCCGCCAGCCTGCGCCCGGATGAGTTCCCGGCGCAGCCAATCGAGGGCAAAATTGACCGCACGCTGTTTCGCGGCCTGACGCTGGCCCGGATAGTTCATGCGGCGGGACCATGCACCATATGGGGAATGCAGTCCGATGAAAATGGTGCCGACCGGATGCTCATTCGTCCCCCCGCAGGGCCCCTCGCAGCCCGTGACCGCAATGCCCCACGAAGCCTCGAGTTTCTCGGCGACGCCCGTTGCCATGGCCACCGCCGCCTCTGCGCTGACAGCCCCATGTTGCTTGAGCAGGCAATCCGGCACGTCGAGCAACTGCACCTTGCAGTCGTTGTTATAGCACACGATGCCACCCGCAAACATCTTGGCCGCGCCGCACACGTCGGAAAACGCGTTGGCGAGCAGCCCGCCGGTACACGATTCCGCCACCGCGAGATCCTGATCCTGCAGCCGCAGGAGGTCGGCCACAACCTTGACCACGGTCTCGTGTCCGAAGCACACGAAATCGGCACCGAGTTTTTCACGACAGTGATTGGCGATGATCTGGAGCTGGGTGCGAGAGTAACGCCCGTCGGGTGAACTCAGGCGCACATCAACCTGCCAGGGATGGGCACAGTAGGCGATGCCGAGGCCGGGGTGCCCGTCCAGCACGGGCTCGAGCAGCGTTTCCAACGCGGATTCGCCGACACCGGAGGTGCGAATCTGGATGAACGGTTCCTCGAGGGCGAGCCAGCCACGCGCGGCCAGCCGGGGCAGGACTTCGTCCTGGAACATCGCCAGCAATTCGTGCGGCGGCCCCGGCAACATCACGAGGATGCGGCCGTCCTGTTCAATCCACAATCCGGGCGCGGTCCCGTTGGGATTGGACAACGCCTCGGCCCGTTCGGGCCGTTGCGCCTGCTTGAGATTGTTCGGCGTCATCCGCCGGTTGATCCGTGCGAACCGGTCGCGCAGCGCCGCCTCCAGCGCCGCATCGTGCACGAGTTTCTGCCCAAGCGCCTCCGCGATCACCTCGCGGGTGCGGTCGTCACTGGTCGGACCGAGCCCGCCGGTGGTGATCACCAGATCAGCACGCGCCCAGCTTTCGCGAAACTGGGTGCCCAACGAGAGGGCATCGTCAGCCACGACGACATTGCGCTGCAGGACGAGCCCGCGACGTCCCAGCAACTCGCCGATGGTGGTGAGATGCCGGTTGACGGTCAGGCCGAGCAGCAGCTCCTCACCGGTTGTGATGAGTTCAACTCGTTTGGGCGCGGACATGCGTTCGGGGAGCCAAAAAGGCGGACCGGCGTCGAGGGCGAACGCGCGTCGTGTTCTTGGCAACGCGGGAACGTAGGTTAGTTTTCGAAAAATGCCAGCGTCGGATCCTCCGGACTTGAAAGAGAAGGTGCGCCGCCTGCCCCATGGGCCGGGGGTTTACCTCATGAAGGACCGGCTCGGCCGGGTGATCTACGTGGGCAAGGCCAAGGACCTGAAACGGCGGGTTTCGAGCTATTTTCAGCCGTCCCGCGACATGGTCCAGCACCCCAAGATCCGGGCCCTCGTGCGCATGATCCAGGATTTCGAGGTCCTCGAGGTGAAGTCGGAGCCCGAGGCCCTCCTGCTCGAGGGTCGCCTGATCAAGGAATACCGGCCGAAATACAACACCGACTTCACCGACGACAAACGCTTCCTCCTCGTCCGGGTGGACGAGTCGCTCGACATTCCCCGGTTCGGGCTGGTGCGGTTCAAAAAGGACGATCGCGCACGCTATTTCGGTCCGTTCGCCCATTCCGGCCACCTGCGCAAGACCCTCGCCCTGATGCGACGCACCTTTGGCGTCATATTGGGCGACGCAACCCCGCAACGCCTGCCCGACGGACGCTATCGCCTGTACGACGACGTGCGTCAGGAGATCTACGGGCACGCCAACGAGGTCTCGATCGACGACTACCGCGCGCGCGTGGGACCCGCCTGCCAGTTCCTCGAAGGCAAGAGCCGCGAATGGCTGGAGGAACTGCGCGCAGAGATGACGCGCGCGGCCGGCGCACAGGAATTCGAAAAGGCAGCGGACTTGCGTGACATTGTCTTTGCGCTCGAAAAGACCCTGTCGCGCACGCGCAAGTTCGAACGCGCCCCGCCCGGCGCGCCGGGACTGCTCGCGGCAGCGGCCGGTGATGCCGATGCACTCGTGGCCCTGCAAGCCGCACTTGAGCTGCCCACCCCACCGCGCCACCTCGAATGTTTCGATATTTCCCACATCTCGGGCACCTTCGTCGTGGCGTCGCTCGTGCACTTCACCGACGGCAAGCCGGACCGCGACCACTATCGTCGTTTCAAGATCAAGAGCTTCGTCGGCAACGACGACTTTCGCGCAATGGAGGAAGTGGTCGGGCGGCGCTATCGCCGCCTGCACCAGGAAGGCCGTGCGCTGCCCGATCTCGTCGTGATCGATGGAGGTGCCGGCCAGGTCGGCGCGGCGTTGAAGGCCTTTCTCGTGCTCGATCTCACGCCACCGCCGCTCATCGGCCTCGCGAAGAAAAAGGAGACAGTGATCTTTTCCGACGGACGCGAACCGCTCAACCTGCCGCTCGAACACCCGGGATTGCGCCTCCTGCAACGCCTGCGCGACGAAGCGCATCGCTTCGCGAATACATTCAATGCCGATCTGCGCTCGAAGCGCCTGCGCGAGTCCGTCCTCGACGAGTTTACGGGACTCGGCCCGGTGCGACGGCGTGCCCTGCTCGCGCACTTTGGCTCGTTCGACCGCCTGCGGTCGGCATCGACGGACAACTTGCAGGACGTTTCCGGCATCGGGCCGAAACTCGCGGCGGAATTGCGCGCGTTTCTGGATGCACATGGCGCGGAACAGAACGCAATGGAAGCATAGCCCAATAGCCGGGGTCGACGAGGTCGGTCACCGGCATGGGAGACATCACCGATCCGCGCTGTCCGAGTGCAAGTCTCCGGTTGTCGGTGATGACGGCGGGGAAACCAAGCGGCGCCGAGCAGCCTGCCCCGCGCCTGTCGAAAGGGCACGCACTCCAACGCGCGATCGTGCCACCGTGGGTGCCCGAAATTCCGTCAGGTCTTGGCGTACGGTGCTCGGCAGCGCTTGTCCGCCGGCCGAAACAACAAGCGGAAGATGTGCCTCGCGCCGCGCCGCTTTCGTTTTTCCCCTCGACCCGTCACGGGTGCGGCCCGTTCATAGTTGCCCGTGGTGAATCGAATCACGTCGGTCCGGGCATGGCGCCACCTCTGCGCCGGCGCAACGGGGGCAACGCTGCTTGCCATCGCGGCGTGCACCCTGCCCACCCCGCCGATGCAGCCGGTCGAAACCGCGCCGCCCCCACCGGTGGCCGCCGAGCCCCAGCCGCCACCGGAAGTCGAGCCGTTTCCCGTGATGCTCGGGATCGACGTGCTCGACGCTCAACATTTTGCCGCGCTCGCCGGCAAGCGCGTGGGCCTGCTCTCGCACGCCGCCGCCGTCAACCGCGCGGGCGAGCCGACGTGGTCCGTCCTGTATCGCGCCCCCGAAGTGAACCTCGTGGCCTTGTTCGGTGCGGAACATGGCTTCGACGGCACGTTGCCCGCCTCCGTGATCATTCCCGACTCCGTGCATCGACCGACCGGCCTGCCGCTCTATTCGCTCTACGGCCGGACGCGCCGCCCGACGAAGGCAATGCTGCAAAAGATCGATGTGCTTGTGATCGACCTGCAGGACATCGGCAGCCGTTCCTACACGTTCGTCTCGGCAATGTGCGAGGCACTGGAGGCCTGCGTCATCGCCGGCGTCGAGGTGGTCGTGCTCGACCGGCCGAATCCGCTCGGTGGGCGCAAGGTCGATGGTCCCCCGATCGATCCGGAATGGCGCAGCTATGTCGGCGAACTTCCCGTACCCTACGTACACGGCCTGACCATCGGCGAACTTGCCCGCCTTGCCCTCGCCACGCCCGGCGCCCTTAACCTCGACGACAAACAACGCGCCGACGCCAGGCTCACGGTCGTGCCGATGCGCGGATGGAATCGCGCGATGCGCTGGCCCGACACGGGCCTGAAGTGGCGGGCGACATCCTACTACATTTCCGATTTCGACGCCGTCGAGGGTTATGCCATGCTCGGGCTTGGCTGCCAGCTCGGCGCGTGGCGCCACGGCGTCGGCCAGGACCATCCGTTTCGCGGGCTGTACTACCCGCACAAGCACGCCGGCGAGCTCGCGCGTGACCTCAATGCGCTCCGTTTGCCCGGCATCGGATTTCACAAGGTCGACGTCGTGAATGACACGGGCAAGAAATTGCACGGTGTGCTCGTCGACATCACGGACTGGGATGCGCTGCGGCCGACCGAGATCAGTTTCCATCTCATGCGCCTGGCGTGCGCCTGGAGCGGCAGCAATCCGTTTCGCGCCGCGAGCAAAAGCGAGATGCAAAGCTTCAACCGCCACACGGGATCGGAAGCATTCTGGCAGGCGATCACACGCGACGGCGCCCATGTCGACGTGGCGGCGTTCGTCGCCCGCTGGACCCGGCAAGCGCAAGCGTTTCGGGAATTCAGCCGGCGATTCTGGCTCTATCCCGACGGCGCGCCCCCGCCTCCGCCAACGGCGGCCAAAACCGGATCGTAGGGTGGGGGTCGGGCCACGGCTGAAAATCCCCGGTTGCGGATCGCCCGCCGGAGCGTTACCTTGAAGGCACGGCCGCGGCAGAATCCGGCGTGGCGCGACACGTTGAGGGCAAACCCGCGTGCGTTGATTTCCGCCGTGTGGCCGTGATCATCCCAACCACAAGGAGACCACGATGCACTCAACCATTGAGATATACCGACCCTTGGTTGCGGCACTCCGGATGTCCGAAGCGCTGCCCAACACCGAGGAAAACGGTGCAGGAAAACTGCACCTGCTCTACGGGGAGCAATACCGGCCGATCGGTTACCTGGTCGAGAAGACCGCCCTGGAGGACAACTGGGAAAGCCTCGACCCGCGGTTCTTCATGACGACCTCGCATGCCGAGGCGCTCCGATTGCTGAATACACCGTTCGCCCAGCTGCCGGCCCGTGAAGTCGCGGCGGCCTGACCTGAATACAGGTTCGACCACGCTTGTTCCCGTTCGCTTCGCGCCCGTCAGGTCGCTTCTGTCGGCACGGCCAGCCTCAACCGCACCTTCACGCGGCCACGTTGTCGTTACACTCCAACGCACCTACCGGGGACGCCATCCCGGTAGCTGCGTTTGAGCTCCGCGTTCCGAGCGAAGCGACAAGACCGGTCGCGAAGCGAACCGGAACAAACGTGGCCGAACGGGTGAATTCCCCAGGCTACCGTCGGTTGCCGTCGCCGGCCTCCATCCCGGGATGGCCTCGGCGCTTGCGCTGCGCGACCGGGAGAAACGCGCCCACTACCCGCGCCAAAACCAATAGCAGGCCGTGCCGATGAGCACGGTGCCACCCAGCATCGCAGCCGAACCCATGCAGCCCTTTCTCTGCGCCACCCCGGCGAACCGATCCGGAGAATCCCGGCGCAGGGTCGCCTCCAGCTGCTCGACCTCGTCCTTCGCTTCCTTCAGCCCGCATCCGGTGAGTTCGCGATACAGTTTGATCGCCTCAATTTTGCGTCGCTGGAAGATCTTCTCCGACAGCTTCGCGATGTTATCGTCAGAAATCGGAGGGGGCATGGCGCCAGTCATGCCTCGGCGGCGACGCCACGTCAAACCGGCAGCTGCCGCGGATCCTTGGAGGCAGATGGCGTCGCCACCTTTTCGTCAAGTGCGCGGCGCACCATCTTCAAGAGCGTGGCGAGCGTGAATGGTTTGAGGAGGAAACTCGCCGCTCCCGGTGGCACGGACGGACTTTCGCCGTCGGGGAGCTCCGTGACGCCGCTCATGGCCACGACCCGCAGGTGTGGAGCGCACGTGTGCAATGCCTTGATCAGATTCAATCCGTCCATGACGGGCATCATCAGGTCGGTGAGGACCAGAGCGACGTCGGCCTGGTGTTCCTTGAACTGCGCGAGGCCCAGGGCCCCGTCTTCCGCCGTGAGCACACGGTAACCGGCGGTTTCCAGACTCTGCCGCACGATCGCGCGAACACTCTGCTCGTCGTCGACGACCAGAATCAGTTCATCGCGTCCCCGAGGCAGGCTGGCGGCCGGTGCCACGGGCTCGACCACGGCGCTGACTTCGGCCGGGAAGTAAAGCTGGAAGGTCGTGCCCTGCCCGGGAGTGGTGTCGAGGGTGATGAAACCACCGTGACCGCGCACGATCGCGAGCGCGGTGGAAAGGCCGAGGCCCGTGCCCTTGCCGATTCCCTTCGTGGTGAAGAACGGATCGAAGATGCGATCTCGAACGCCTTCAGGAATGCCGCACCCGGTATCGTTGACCTGCACGCGCACATACGCGCCGGGCCGCGCCTCGGGCGCGCCGGCCGGCAGAACCAGTCGTGGAAAATTCGTGGTTCGCGGCCGCAATTGTCAGGCGGCCTCCTTGCGGCATCGCATCGGCGGCGTTGATGCAAAGGTTCAGCAGGACCTGGTGCAACTGGGTCGGGTCGGCGTGGATGCTCCAGAGGTCATGCGGCGCTTCCGTGGTGCAACTGATGTCGCGCCGGAACGTCTCGCGCACGATCTTGCGGATTTCCGGCAGGAGATGTCGCAGGTTGACCGGCACGCGCGTGCTCTCCACGCCGCGGGCAAACGACAACACCTGCCGCACGACATCCGCCCCCCGACGTGCGCTGGCGCAAATCGTGTCGATCAATTCCTCGTCCGGCGTGCCAACGAAACGGGGACGAAGCATGTCGCCGGACAGGATGATCGGCGCGAGAATGTTGTTCAGGTCGTGCGCAATGCCGCCGGCCAGCGTGCCGATGCTCTCGAGGCGCTGCGCCCGCAGCAGGTTCGCCTCGAACTGGCGCTTTTCCGTGACGTCGGTGTTGATGGTGAGGATCGCCCGCGGCTCGTCACGCGAGCTGCGGATCAAGGTCCAGCGGGATTCCACAATGATGCGCCGGCCCCCGCGCGTGAGATGTTCGAGTTCGCCGTTCCACACCCCGTGGACCAGGACAGCACGCGTGGCGGCATCGTCCGGCGGCCGGCCGCGAAAGAACAGCTCCTCGGGCTTGCGGCCGACCGCCTCGTCGCGCGTCCAGCCGAAGAGACGCTCCGCCCCGCGGTTCCAGAACCGGATGCTCCCGTCGAGGCCGCGCAGGATGATGGCGTCGCTGGCCTCGTCGAGCAGCGTCGCCTGCTCCCGCAAGCGTTCCTCGCGTTCGCGCAACACGGCCGCGGCATGGACCCGCGAGGAGAGGTCGCGGAAGTATCCCGCGATCCACTCGTCATCGCCATGCCGCACGTAACTGGTCGCGACTTCCACCCGCACGGTCGAGCCATCGCTGCGGCAGTGGCTGGACTCGAACAGCGCGACGCGTTGTTGCTTGAGCTCACTCCAGAACACTTCGCAGGACTCGGGCGTGAATTCGCGATCGAGGTCCCACATGTGCAGTTGCAGGAGTTCCGCCATGGGCCGGCCGAAATGGCGCTCGCCCGCCGCATTGACGAACGTGAGCCGAAAACCCTCCGACGGGCGCACGATGTAGAAAACGTCGTTGGCCGACTCGATGAGGCCGCGAAACACATAGAGTTCCTGGTCGGCTCGATGCCGGTCGGTCACGTCGGTGATCGTGCCGATGAGGTGCAGCAATTGTCCGTTCTCCGTCAGGGGAGCAATCTCCTCCTCGACCCAGCGTGTGGCTCCGTCGCCCCGGATGATCCGATACTGTCCGGTGGCGGCTTCCCCGCGCTGCGCCCGGGCGAGCAAAGCCGCCGCAATCTCCCGATCGGCCGGGTGCATCAATTCGTCCCAGAGGGAGGGACGATCCAGGGCCGCCTCGACCGATCGGCCAAACACGTGGGCAAAAGCCGGGCTCAGGTAAAGAACGTCGCCGGAGTTCGCGTCGCGCAGCCAGAACACGTGCCGGCTGCCGGCCGCCATTTGACGGAAGCGCAATTCCATTTCGCTTTCGCACCCCCGCCGATTGCGCCGATCCGGGTTGGCCGGGGATGTCGCGCCGCGTGGTTTTGCAGAGGAACTCACAAACAGAGGGAAGGTTGTAGGCTCTCCATCCGTGATCGGCAAGCTGGCAGATCAGACTTGTCGCGTGACCGGTCGATGAGCCGCAATCATTCAAGCAGGCAGCGTCACGCGCCGTTTCGCCGACGTTTTCCAGTCGCCCCATCCGCGCCGCACCTCAGCATGCACGCTTCACCCGCATGCTCGAACCCCACGCTGCCGATCGGATGATGGATCTGCTGTTTGCGCTCGGCGCCGACATCCGCCGTGCCGTGCAGGCCGCTCGCGCTACCGCGACCTCGCACGCGGACCTGGCCGGCATCGCCACCGTCACCGCCGCGGATGTCATCTACCGGATCGACCGCGTCAGCGAAAACGTGATCCTCGACTGGTTCGCCGAACGCTGGCCGGCGGAGTGGCCGGTGGAGCTCGTGATGGAGGGTCTCGAGGACCGCGGCGCGGTCACGTTTCCGGTCGGCACGCCCGTCAGCGCGACTCATTGGAAGTGCATCATCGACCCGATCGACGGCACGCGGAATCTGATGTTCGACAAACGTTCGGCCTGGACGCTCGCCGGCATCGCCCCCCAACGCGGTGCGGAAACGACGCTGGGCGACATCGTGGTCGCAGCGATGGCGGAACTGCCGACCACCAAAGCATGGCGCGCGGACGACATCGGGGCGGTGCGCGGCCGCGGGCCCGCGGGCATCGTGGCGCGGGCCCGCGACCTGCGTTCGGGAACCGCGCAACCCTTCACGCTGCACCCGTCGACGGCGACGAATTTTGGCCACGGCTTCGCCTCGTTCGTGCGGTTCTTTCCGGAAGGCAAGGTGCTCACGGCAGAACTCGAGGACGAGCTATGGCGACGCGTGGGCGGGGAAAACGGAGCCGACTATCCGGTCGTTTTCGACGACCAATACATTTCCACGGGCGGCCAGTTGTATGAAATCCTGTCCGGCCACGACCGGATGATCGGCGATCTGCGACCAGTCGTCCTGCCGCACTCCGGGCACCCCACCGCCCTCGCCTGCCATCCCTACGATCTGTGTTCGGCATTGGTGCTGGAGGAAGCCGGCGGCATCGTGGAAGCCCCGCGCGGCGGCCCGGTGCAGGCTCCACTCGACACGACCACGCCGGTGGCGTGGATCGGTTATGCCAACCCCACCCTCGCGGACCTCGTCCGCCCGCACCTTCGTGCGATCCTGGACAAACGCGCCTGGTGAAACGCGCGTCGCCGACCGTGCGAGACCGGGAGGTTGACGCCGCAGGTTTCCCGCATCATCCCAAGACATCCCGGATGAAGCGCTTTTTTGACAGCGAACTCGAGACCCTGCGTTCCGACCTGATTCGCATGGGTGAACAAGTGATCGCCCAGTTGCGTACCGTCCTCGAGGCCTACGCCGACCGCGATCCACAACTCGCGCAAAAAGTCATCGCCGGTGACAACGACATCGACGACCTCGAAATTCGCATCGACGACGAGGCGATCCGTTACATCAGCCTGCGCTTCCCCGTCGCCACGGAGCTGCGCGTCATCGTCACCGGCATGAAGGCGAGCCACGATCTCGAGCGCGCCGCCGACGAGGTCACGAAGATCGCCCGCCGCATCCGCACCCTCAGCCGCGAAATGCCGCTGCGGATCTCCGTCGACATCGTGCGCATGGGCGAGATCGCCGCCAGCATGTTGAGCGAGGCGCTCGACTGCTTCATGCAGGGCAACGAGGAAAAGGCCATGGCGGTGTGCCATCGCGACGTCGAGGTCGACCAACTCAATCGTCAGCTCTGCGAAGAGCTGACCCGCATGATGACGGAGGATTCGGCATCCGTTTCACGGGCGGTCGACCTGATGTTTGTTTCCAAGGCCCTCGAGCGCATTGCCGACCACGCCACGAACATCGCCGAGGAGACGATTTTTCTCTTCCAGGCGAAGGACGTGCGCCACACGCCCGAAGTGAAACATCCAACGGCGCCGGACGCACCCTGAGCGCCAAGCCCCGCGGCAAACGTCCGTCCAAATCCCGATCGCCATGTCCGGCGACTCCGCCCCAGTCCTGCCTGAGTCGGAACTCGAAGAAACCTTTTCCCACGCCTCGGGACCCGGCGGACAGAACGTCAACAAGGTCGCCACGCGCGTGTCCCTGCGCCACCGGCCCACGGGTCTGTTCGTGGTCGTGCAGGACACGCGTTCCCAGGCGGACAACCGCCGCCTCGCCCGCGAACGCCTGGCCGCGCTGGTCGCCGATCGTGCGGAGGAGCGCCGACGCGCGGCGCGGGATGCCCGGGAGCGCGAACGTCGGCGCAAACGTCCGCGCCCCGCGGCGGTGAAGCGCGCCTTTCGCGAGGGCAAACGCCGCCGCGCCCAGACCAAGCAGCACCGCGGACGCGTGCGGGAGGATTGAAATCATCAAGGTGCCGAACGAGACTACACCGCCAACCCGCAACCTCGTGCCCACCTCCCGCGCCAAGCGTCATTCACCTCCGGTTTCCATCCGAGCCGTCGATTTCGTGATGTATTGCACGAAGGACATGCGCCGCACCCGCGAATTCTATCAACGGCTGTTCGGATTCAAACGCGGCCACGAGTGGAATGCCTTCTGGTCCGAGTTTGCCACCGACCCCGTCACCCTCTGCCTCAACGGCACCAGCCGCAGCCAGGATCCGAAATGGGACTGGCAGGGCTCGGCCTGCATTGCGCTTGCCGTCGACGACGTGCGCACCGCGATCGCCGCGTGCCGGAAGCGGCGCGTCAAGATTCTCATCGAGCCCGTCGAGACCCGCGTCTGCTGGATGGCCTGGATCGCCGACCCCGCGGGCAACCGCATCTGCCTGCATTCGCGCAAGGACGGCACCGCCGGTTGATGTCGGCCGGCGCCGGGCCGGCTCTGGAGAACGCATCCGCGCCTCGCCCCGCGATCGTGAGGCTTTCTTTTGTCACTCGTGAGAATCAGCTATTCCGAGCGAACATTTGCGCCAACAGATGGTCTGCGACCGCCTGCGGGCCAACGGTTCCCGACACGTGGGGTCTTGCTTTCCCCTGTATTACACTTCCGTCAGGAAACCGGCAAACCGACCGCCGGCGAGTATAGTGCAGGGCGATGAAAAACACCCTTACCACCATTCTTCTTGCGGCCGCGTTGGGCGGTGCGCCCGTCACCTTTGCCTCGAATTCCAGCGCCCAACGGGCCACGGCCACGGTGGAGTTCGATCACCCCGAGAACTTCACTGATTTCAAACTCTCGCCCCATGCCCGGGACGCCGACGCACGTTACTTGAGCAAGGAGCTGCAACAGGAAACCAACCGCCTCGCGGGCAACATCCTGCCGGCCGGTTACCATGTGATCCTGCGTATCCGCGACATCGACATGGCCGGTGAGTTCGAGCCGCAAAGGGTGCCGCCCAATGATCAGATTCGCTTCATGCGCGGCGTCTACACCCCCAGGATCTCGCTCGAGTACTCGGTCACGGATGCCGCCGGCAACGTTGTCTCCTCCGGGGAACGGCGTCTGACCGACCTCGGCTATGATCAGCGCATCCACACGCCGGGCGAGAACGATCACCTCCACGTCGAACTCAACATGATCGGCGACTTCCTGCGCGAAATCGCCCGGGCCACTTCCTGAGCCTCCGGCTCAGGCCTCAGCGTTTGGCACTCCCCGCCGCCCGGCTTTCCGCCGGGCGGCGTTTTTCTTGCCGCGCACCACTTACCGCCCCGGCTCCGCACGGGTTCCTCGGATGGAGTCAGCCGCGCTTCGCGGTGAGGCCGAGGCGAACGATGCGAGCGATCAAGGCGGGGTAGCTCAGTCCGCCCTTTTCTGCCGAGAGCGCGAAGTCCTCGCCTTGGGCAAGGAATGGATTCGGGTTCGCCTCGATGAAAACGATCTCGCTCTGGTCGGTCACGCGCAGATCAAGGCGCGCGTAGCCGTCGATCGCCAGGAGGTGATAGATCTTCCGGCAGGTTCGCTCGATGTTGCGTTGCAGCGCGGGATCCAGCCCCTCGGCAAACTGGGTACAGATTCCCCACCGCTTCCGGTAGGCGTCATCCCACTTCGCCTTGTAGGTCGCGATGCGCGGCTCGTCCGGCGGCACGTCGCGAAACAGCAGCTCGCGCACGGGCAGGACGTCGAGGCGGTGATTGCCAAGCATGCTGACGTAAAACTCGCGCCCCGCGATGTATTCTTCGGCGATCACGTCCTGTCCAAGTTTCTCATGCACGAAGCTCACGCGATCGGCGAAGTCGGCGTCACTTTCGACAAAGGAAGCCTGCGAGATGCCGGTGGAGGCTTCCTCCTTGAGCGGCTTGATCAGGATCGGAAACGGCAGCTCGCGCGGCCGCGTGATGCGTCCGCCGCGCGGCAGCACGGCAAACTGCGGCACGCGGATGCGATGATAACCCAGGATCTTTTTCGAAATACCCTTGTGCCGGCACAGCGTCAGGCCGGTGGAGCCGCAGCCGGTGAACGGCACGCCCGCCAGCTCGAGATAGGATACGATGTTCTGGTCGAACGAACGCTTGTTGCGGAATTCCTCGACGAGATTGAAGATCAGGTCGGCCGGAAACTGCTCGAGCTTGCGGCGAATGTAGCCGAGGTCGTCGTGGATCACGACGGTGTCGACGAGGCACCCGAGTTCCCGCAGGGCCGCGAGCACGTCCGCCTCCGTCTTCCAGGATTCCGACTGCAGGTCCAGGGAGATATCCTGTTCGTAGGCGATCGGTTCGCTCAGGTCGAACAAGGCCAGCACCCGCAGGCCACGTTTCAAAAGTCGCGACGTCACGACGCTATTTCCGTCGCTGAAAGCGGCCGGTGAAAAGGTAATTCATCACCAGGGTGGTCACGTACGCGGCGACGCGCATCGGCGCACCGCGTGTCTTCCGCGGACACGACGAGTTTCAATTGCGCGCATCGTTCGGTGAGTCGGTTCAGCAGCTTGTCGACGCGATACTTGTTTTCGTTGGTCCACTCGCAGACCGCGTTCATGATCGCGCGCCGATGTCGGCGCAGGTAGACGTCGGCCGTGACGCCCATGCCGTCCGGCGTCGCCGCCGTCGGAAACAGCGTGCGCAAATCGCGATCGTAGAAGTCGGGATAACTGACCGCATAGTATTTTCGTTTCCGCGCGTAGTAGGTCTTGAGCTTGAGCCCGAGACAATCGTAGTCGGCGAGCCGGTAGGGCGGCTGGTGAACGGGCGCGCGGCCGGCCAGGGAGGCCATGAGTTCATCGACGTATTCGAGCTTCTGCAGCGCCTTCCAACCGCGATAACGCGTGCGCCAGTCCAGGCCCGGCGTGAGCCAGACGGCAAAGGTTTCGGCAAAGTCCTCGTCCGGGTGCGCCTGTGCATACCAGTCGTCGAGGTGCACGACATAGCTGCGGCTGTAGGGGCGCGGCCGGTAGAAGCCGGTGTCCTCCTGCGACGCGAGGCCGAAGGTTTCCCGCCAGCGTCGCTTGCGCTGCAGATGAAAGGCGTAGGAGATCGCATGCCCGGCTTCGTGCCGCATGAGGCGCATGAACCACTCGGGCGTCTCGCCCTCCACCTCGAGCATCATGCGGCGCTCGAGGTCCCGCAGGCGTTCGTGGACGAGGAAAAACGGCACGAAGATGATCGGGACGCCCTGGGGCACGAACCATTCGTCCCCCAGATAACAAGGTGGCGCAAAATTCAGGCCTTTGGCCGCCAGTTCCTCGTACAACTGGCGCACATGGGCCTCGATCGGGGTGCCGTCCAGTTGGAGGCCAAGTGCGCGAATCTTCCATTCCAGGAGTTGCGCATCGTCCAGCCTGGCCCAGGGGGGTATGTCCATGGCCCCGGCGTTATGGCGGACGGTAACGCCGGGGCCAAGCCGCGAAACGAACGCGTTGCGGAATCGACTCTTTTGGCGCGTCTCGTAGCGTTCGCCGGTTCCCCTCCCCCATGAGCGACTCCACCTGGATCGATCTCGGCCCCGCGGACGCCTTCAAGCAGCGGCCCGTCAGCGAAGCAAACCTCGGACGTCGCAAGGTGGCCGTCACCTGGCAGGACGGCGTCTTTGGCGTCGTCTCGAACACGTGCAATCACGTCGGCGGCCCGCTCGGTCAGGGCCGGCTCGACGGCGAGTATCTCGTTTGTCCCTGGCACAACTGGAAATTCCACCGCTGCACCGGCCTGGGCGAACCCGGGTATGAAAAGGACGCGGTGCCGAGTTACGTCGCAAAGGAGGAAAACGGCCAACTGCTCGTCCGGGCGGAACCCGCGTCGGAACGCTCCCATCTCCCGCACCCGCCGCTCGCGCTGGCGCGTCCGCCCGTGCGGGCGCCCGGGCCGGTGCGGGTCGCGGGTATCTCGACCACGGCGATGGACCGTGCAAACCCGCGCTATTCGACCTCGGAGGCCCTCCTGAAAATCGCGCTGGAACACGCCGCCAAGGAACTCGGTTGCGAGACCCGGTTGATCGAACTGAGTGCGCTCAAGTTTCGGGCCTGCGAAGGCTACTACTCAAAGAGCGCGCAGGCATGCACGTGGCCGTGCTCCATCACCCAGATGGATCCCGGCGACGAGCTGACGCCGGTGTATGAGGCTTTCGTGCACTGGGCCGACGTCGTCCTCGTCGCCACGCCGATACGTTGGGGTCAGGCGAGCTCGCTTTACTTCAAAATGGCGGAGCGCCTCAACTGCGTGCAAAACCAGGTCACGATCCGCGACCGCGTGCTCATCCAGCACAAGGTCGCGGGTTTCATCATCACCGGCGGCCAGGACAATATCCAGGGGGTCGCCGGCCAGATGCTTTCGTTCTTCTCCGAACTTGGCTTTCACATCCCGCAGTTCCCGTTCATCGCCCACTCGCGCGGCTGGACCGCCGAGGACATGGAACACAACGTCGCGGAGGTGATGAAGAGCGAGGAGCTGCGCGACGGCGCCCGCGATCTGGTGCGTCGGTCCGTTGAACTCGCGAAACTGCTGCTCGACCATGCGGCTTCCCGGGAAAGCACCGCCCGCGGTGGCCGCAAGGCGCACATGCTCGAAGTCGAGCAAGCCGCCCGGGAGCGCGCGAGGTAGCTGCGTTGGAGTGTAACGACAACGTGGCCCGGGTTTTCCCTCGGACTGTGTGACTGTCTCTGCGGACCGCGCACTTTCGCGACCATTTTGCTGGGTACGGACACTCGGGTAGAGGTGTTGCTGGCGAAAGCTTCGACGTAGTCTCTCCGTGATCTCGGCTCGAATCTCCGTGACCTCTGTGTCCATTCCTTGGGATGCGGGTCCTCCCGCGGTGTGAAAATCCCGGGATAGGAACACTTCGCCGAGGCGTCCGCGGAGGTTTGCACGCAGGACAGGCCCGCCTGAGCCGTAACCATGCAGTCGGAGGTCTCCTTGTAGGAGACAAGCTTGCTTGCAAGCGATCCGGTGGCGCAGAGGAGGTTCTGTCGCCTGCAAGCAGGCTCCTGCATCGATCACCAAACGGTGCAGGAGCGTCGAGGGCATCGTCAGTTCAACTGCATCGTTACGCCTGAGCTGAGCCCGTCGACGTTCCGGGCCCCGCCGTCCCGAGCCCAACGTGCGGCACGCGGTCACGAACGACTGGCGACGCCCGCTGCCATCCGGCCGCCGGGTTTCTGCTCGACGAGGCCATGAAACGTGGCAAAGCGCGCGTACCCCTCGGCGCCCATGAAGCGGCGCACGAAGCCCGGATCGCTTTGCCGCAGATCGGTGAGCAACAACCCGTCCACCACGTCGGCGAACGCCGGATCGACGTTGAAGCTGAGCACCGTCGAATGCAGCCGGAGATAGTGGCGAAAGAGCACGGGCACGCCCTTGCCGTCCGCCTCGATCAACGACACGAACATCGACACGTCCTCGATGCTTCGCGCCGCGTCACCGACGTCGCGCGCGAGCTGGGCAACGCGCCCGGTCACGCGGTAGGGGCGCGAGGGCCGCACGAAGGCCGCCAGCCGCCGGTCCAGGCGCGTATGCTTGAGAAAGGACACGATCAACCCGCGCGACAACGGCTGGTAATCGCGACTGATGCTCACCGGTCCGAGCAGCAATCCGCATTCGGGTTCCCGCACGACCAGCGCACCGATTCCGCGCCAGAGCAACGCGAGCGCATTGTGGCGCCGCTGGTAGTCGGGATGAATCCACGAGCGGCCCAGTTCAAAGGACGGCCCCAGGTTCTCGAGAAAACGGGAACGGAACTTGAAGAGGGTCGCGGTATAGAGTCCCTCGCGACCGCGCTCGCGCAGCACCCGATCAACCCGCGCGATCCGATAAGCGCCGGCGATGCGATCCTCGGCCGCATCCCAGAGCAGCATCTGCAGGTAGTGTTCGTCGAACTCGTCCAGGTCGCGGGGCCGTCCCGTGCCCTCGCCGGCGGCGCGAAAGGTTTCCTCGCGCAGGCGCCCGATTTCGCGAACCAGCACGGGATCGCGTTCCGCGCGGGCGACCGCGACGACGAAGCTGCCCTCGCGCAGCAAGATGTCACTGGTGGGCAGCGCCGCCATTTCCCGGGCCAGCGCCTCCGGCGGTTCGGCGGGCGCAAGTGGTGATTCCCCACTCGCGTTGCCTTTGGGGGCCGCACCTGCCGCGCCCGCGAGCACGTAGGTTTGCATGCGCAGGAACTGGGTGAAGCGCGTGGACTCATCGAAACGTTCGAGCCGCGCCGGCGGAATCGGCCGGCCGATCGCGAGCCGCACGACCGAGCCGCGCCGCCGCACCGTCTCGCGCGGGATCAATGCCGTGCGCAGGAGCGGATGCACGAAGCCGGCGGCCTGAAAGGCGAGCGAGTTGCGTCCGGGAAAGAACACCGGCACGACCGTCGCGCGCGAGCGCTGCACGAGCCGGAAGAGATGCGTCGACCATGCGGGATCCTCCACCGCCATCCGGCGCAAACGGAAGTGCGACACCGTGCCGCTGGGAAACACGCCGAGCAGGCCGCCTTTTTGCAGGTGGGCGAGCGCGCGCTGCATCCCCTGCACGTTGCGTCGCGCCGCGTCCGGCCCGCCAAAGGGATCTACCGGCAGGATGAATTCGTTAACCTGCGGGAGCCGGGCGAGCAGGTAGTTCGCAAGGATCCGCGCATCCGGCCGCACTCCGCGCAACACCGCCGCGAGGATGATCGCGTCGAGGCCGCCAAACGGATGGTTCGATACCACGACCACCGGCCCCTGCGCCGGGACGCGCAGGAGCTCCTCCGGCCGCACGTCGTAGCGCACACCAAACTCCGCAAGCACCGCACCCAGGAACTCGGAAACATCGCGCCGGTCGCGCGTGGCTTGATGGATGCGGTTGATCTCGCCCAGCATGAGCAGGCGCTCCAGTCCGCGGCCAAGCGTGCGCCAGCCCCGGCGCCGAAAAAGCGGGACGGCGTTTCCCAGCGAGATCAGGCGATCGGCAGGCATGGGTCGGGCGGTCACGGACAGTGCACACGAAGGGGCACCGGGGACCAAGCAGAGACTTGGGGGGTGGAGAACATTCCCGGAGAATTTGACATGCTCGTCACGTGCGAACGGCCGCCGGCTCAAAACTCGAACCGGCTGCGCGCGAGGTGACGGGCGACCGCGCGGTAAAGTTCCCGCGCGCTCGCCGGCCGGGCGCCACGTCGCCGGTTCTCTGCGCCGATGGCGAAGGCCAGTCGCCATTGCTCGAACAGGGCCCGATAGCCGGTCCAGAGTGAGTTCCGCGGGTCGTAGATGTGCGTGGTTTCCGAGCTGACGCCGTTTAGTTCGAGAACCTTGAATTCGCCCCGCTCGCGCAGCGCCTCCGCAGACGGCGCCCGCACGTCGTAGCGGCCGAAAAAGAAGCCGTCGCACGTGCGACTCAGGCGATCCAGCCGCGACTCGAGTTGCTCGCTCCACACGTCATCCCAACCGTCGGTGAAACGCGCACCGCGGCAATGCGTGCCGAGTTCGGTCAACCGCACGTCCATTCCAGACGGCGGGACTTCGCTCAAACGTCCCGCGAGCTTGCGGAGGAAAAACGGCGCCGAGCATACCGCGCGATCGTCCGCCAGGATCAGTTCCTCCAGGGTGCGCGCTCCGTCACCGCGCACGCTCGTGAGATGCTTGGCCGTGATGGAAATGATCCGACCTCGCGACTCCGACGGACGCCGGGCGTAGAACAGCCCGAATTCGCGACCACCGACGTATTCCTGCGCGATCACGGCATCGGGACAGCGCCGGAGATAGTCGGCTGCCACCGCGCGATCACGGATCACGCCCACTCCCTGCCCGCGTTCGCCAACATCGGGTTTCAACACAATGGGAAAATCCAGCTCATGCTCGCGCATGAAGGCATCGAGCGAGTCGAGCCGTCGTTCGAGTCCGGTCGCCGGCTCGATCAGCGTGAAGCGGGCCAGTTCCGCCGAGTCTTCGGGAAACAGCCGAAGGATGTCGCTCTTGGATTCACCCGCGAGACCCCCGCAGGGAATGCCGGGATTGGTCGCCGTGAAGACGGTAAAGCCCCGGTGGCGCAGCCCGAGCCAAAGGATGTAGAGCACCACCGGTGGATACACGACCCACGATGGCCAGAATTCCCAACGGGCGTGCCGGCGCCACCAACCGAGCAACAGACGCCGTCCCCGGTGCGTTGCCATCATCACGGTCAACCGCACACCGCCCCAGAAGACGAGCAGTCCCACGCCCGCCACCAGCCAGCCCCACCGCCCCGCGGCACCGGACCATGCGAGCAGCGGGTCGCCGATGAGCGCCGCCGCGCCGACCAGCAACGGCGTCCACAGCGCGGCGGCGAGCAGGAAGTAGAATAGAAAAGCGGGTAGCCGCATGCCCATCGCACCGCCTGCGAAATACGTTGGCAGCCGCAGCCCCGGCATGAAGCGCGCTCCGAGCACCAGGACCGCACCACGCCGGCGGAACAAAGTCGCACACCAGGCCACCCGCTCCGGACTAAGGAACCAGCGAAACGGACGGTGCCGTAGTGCCCGCGCCCCGAGCCAGCGGCCGGCGAGAAACAACAGCACGTCGCCCAGGACGATGCCCGAAAGGCAGCCTGCGGTCGCAATGCCGAACCCCACCGCACTGCGTGCGACGAGCAAACCCGCCGAGATGCACGCGAGATCCTCGCTCGCCAGCGTGGCCAGCCCGAGGAAGACCGCGGCCACGACCTCGAATCGCCGCCCCCGCATCCCATGGACGCGCCAGTCGAACGGCTCCCGCGCCGCTGCTACTCGTGCGGGGTCCGCGGTTGCGCGCACCGTGGCTTCACCTGCCTCGACGTCGCGCAGGAAAACACGCAACGGACGCGCCACCGCATCGGCGTCGTAAACAACCAGCAGATGCCCGCCCGGCAGCCAGACGACCCGGCTTTGGGGTATCAGGCGCGCAACTTCGCGTGCCGCCGCGGCTGGAACGATCTGGTCGTCCATCCCGTGCACGATCAGCGCCGGCCCGGCATAATTTTGAAACAGGCCACGCAACGGACGCTGATCACTGTCGAGAAAGCAGCGGGCGTAACCGCGATCGAACCACCACCGGTCAAACAGCCCGAAATGCGGCGTCAACACCTGCAGCGCCCGCACGAGCGCGTACTGCAGGCCATGCAACGCATGATTGAGGTTATAGTCGCCGAGCAGTTCCAGTTCCTGCACGCCGATCGCGGAGACCAGTGTGAGGGAGTCCACGCGATCCGGCGCCAGCCGCGCCATCTGCAGTGCCACGCCCGCGCCTAGTCCGCACGCGACCACATGCGCTCGCGGCACCCGCAACCGGTCCAGCAAATCGAGCATGGCTCGCGCCTGCGTTTGAAACGAGCAGTCCGTAACCGCGCGAGTCGAGCGCCCCGTGCCCGGCAGGTCGGGTGCAATGAGCCGGCCCCCACCCCGCAACTCCTCTAGAAGAGGCTGAATCCCGTCGCTCGCGGCGACGCCGCCCGGCAACACGATGATCGGGAGTTGCCGCGGGTTGGTTACATCCGCCGGTGGCGCCAGGTCCCGGTACGCGACCTGGATGGTGCGTCCCGTGAGTTGCCCGTGGGCGTGTTCCGGCAGCAGCGCACGCGACTGGCCGGGTTGCAGCGGGGGCGCGGCCGGTTCCTGCCAGCGCACGACCTGTGACGCTGTCAGGAGCAACAGATACGCACCAATGATACTCAGCCGGCGCATCGGCGGGCGCCTCGGCTGCGATGTAGGGCGGTCGCTCTGGGCCCTGCCGTCGACAGTAGGTCGTGCGGCATGGCCCAGGGAGCCGCTCCGACAGAAAAGTCCACCAACAACGTCGCCATGTCATTTCCTCGCCAGCACCAGCTCGTGCACGTCGAGCGCGCCGAGTCGCTCCGGGGATTCGCGGCGATGGCGAAAGCGGACTTCCGTCGGCGTCACGTTCACTTCACAAACGCTCTCCGTCCGCGCATCCGGCCGACGCATGCGCACGTTGAACGCCGGGTCTTCATGCGCAGCGTCGTCGTGATAGGCGGCGAGGTTTGCCCGATCCGGGTGATCGACGACCGCCGCGAATCGCGCGCGGCGCCAGGCGCAGATTTCGGCCGAACGATAGGACGAAGTCGTCAACGGCGCGGCCGGCGCTGGGTCGACGCTCAAGGCAGCGCCATCCCACGACCAGGCGGCCGTCCGGGCACGATCCCACGCCACGAGGATGAACGGCGCGTAGTCGGCGAGCGCGAGTTTCGCCATCGTTCGCTCCACGTCGTCGACGGAACGCGCATCGGCCTGACGCAACGGCAGCGTACCCCGGCTCCGTGAGGGCAAAAACGCGCGCACCTCGGCTGCCGCATAGAAGTTGAGCACGCCCACGACCAGGCCATGCGCGTTGGCCAGCAACCACGTGCCGCCCGCCGCCGGATCGCGGGGCGCGAGAAACGCCGTGCCGTCTTTCGTCGCCTGCGCGCGCACCGGTTCGGAAGCCGGCCGCGTGCGGCGCTCATCGCGATTGAACCAAACTCCGAAGTCGCCGCCGTCCGCGGCGCGCCACCAGGTTACCGTGCACATGCCGCGGCCGCGCGGCGGCGGTATTTGAGGGTCGAGGGCGCGACGCCAAAATCCGCGTCCACCGGACGTCCGTGCATGTGACAGATCATCGCGATCAATGCGTAGTGATGCACGGTATGGCTCAGCAGAAACTGGAGTTCACGGCGCACGGTCGAACGAGTCCATGGCCGCTCCTCGCTCTCACCGGTGTCCATCCGCACCTCGACCCCCTGGTCGAGCAACGCGGGGGGCAGTGCCCGCAAGGCGGCCGCGGCGCGGCGCAGGGCGGTGCTGGCGGCGGACGGCTGCGTCTCAATATCGGGAGCGCGCTCGCGGTCGTCGTAGTCGATGCGCGCCTGCGCCAGGCCACGGACGAAACAAGCGTAGTGATCGAGGTTGTGACGCAGGTGTCCGCCGATCGAGGCGCCGAGCGTGGCGGTGGAACGCGCGGTGAAGACCTCGGGCGGCAAACCATCGAGCAGGCGCACCCCCTGGTCGATCAGGGAGACGTTGTCCTCAACAAGCGGGTCAGGCATCGAAGGGCAAGGGTTGCAATCGGGCGGGCTCTTCCGACGGTCGGCGAGAGTGCAGGGTCATGGCAAACGTTGAATATCTTCGGGTCGGGCCCGCAGCACCAGCTGCCCGCCACGTCGCTGCACGCGACCACGAATCTCGACAGGTTCGGCGACGAAGTCGAGCACCTCGCGGTTGATGGCCTCGCCCGCGGGGCCAACGAGCAGGTAATAGGCGGAAAAACCCGTCGTGTCGCGCACCAGCAGGACGGGTGGCACGCCGCCGCTGATGCAAAGGATTGCGCACGCGCGGTGCGGCTTGAGCACCCCCGGATTCATCGCGCCGAGGAAACACTTGCTGTCCACAATTTCGCCCTGCAAGGCGTGCTCTCCCAGATCCACGACTTCCGATTCCAGCTCCGTCTGCGCTCCGGGAGCGACTGGCGAGATGCTCCCGGGTTCGACTTCGAGCATCGCATGACCGTCGCGCGTGAGGAGGCTCCCGCGCAGGCGGACTGATTTGCCGTCGAGAGAACGAGCCTGGGCGGGATCGAAGCCGAACTTTCCCGGACGAACCAGCCACAGGTCGCGCGCACCGCTTTCGCGCTCGGGTTCCGCGAGCAGCAGGGTGGGAACCGGATCGGCGAGCAAGACCCCGGAGAACTCGCGGGTGTGACCGTAGTCCCACCGCGCCCGACCGATCGTCCGCTGCCAGGCGGCACAGGCCGACGCGACGGCGATCGCCGTCAGTGCCACTGCGACCGTAATCCGCCCCACGCGGCGGCCGGTCTGCACCGGCATCCGGCCCTGCCAGCCGATGAAGAATTCGTCGTCGTCCGTCTTCATGCAATCAGCGCCGGCTCCACGCGCGTGCCGGCCGGATTCGGTTGGTGATGCAGCCAGACGCGACCCGCCTGCACGCGCACGCGAAAGGTCGGCACCTTTTCCGTGAACGGCGGCGGCGACGCGCCGGTTTCCGGGATGTATTGATAACCGTGCCACGGACACGTGATGCAGCCGTCGAGAATCCGGCCTTCGCCCAGCGGTCCGTTCTGATGCTGGCATACGCTCGAGATGGCGGAAAGTTTTCCGTCGTAACGGAAGATCGCGACACGCTCACCGGAAACGAAGAACACCCGCGCCCGTTTTTCCGGGATGTCATCAACACCGCAAACTTCGATGAAGCCGTCCATTGCGGGTGCGCTGGCGGGCGGCCGATCCCGCGCGACTTCGCGCCAGCCGGCGACCAGGTGCAGACCGAATACGACCACCAACCCCGTGGCCGTCACCACCACAAACGCAGGATGCACCTCCGCCTGGAGCACGCCGAAGGCGACATGCGCGACGAGCAACGCGTACGCGATATAGACGAGCATGTGCAACGCCTTCCAGGTCGGCGCGGTCAGCACGGAAAGCCAGAAGTCGTGGCTCGTCGCGGCCATGAGGAACAGGATTACCAACGCGGCGAAGCCGAGCGCCTGAAACGGAAACGCCGCCCAGTGCAGGCCCGCATCGCTGAGGAAAATGCTGACGAATGGATTGAGGTTCCCGGCCGCATGATAGGTTCCGACGACCAGCGCCGCATGTGCGAACGCAAGCAGGAACATCGTCACGCCGAGGTGACGGCGATTGTAGAGCAGCGGCAGAAACACCGGATGCAACCGGGCCAGCGGACCGATGCAGAGAATCACGTGGAGCAGGAAGAACCCGGCGGTCGCGGTCGCGCGGATCAGCATGATCTCGAGCGTGGCATCCGGATACAGTGCGAGGCTTACGCCGGTGAACAACGCGAGCCACGCCGCCACGAGGCCGACGAGCACGGCATCGTAGCGCACCTTGAACCGGTTCCACCCCACGGCCTGGTAGGTGTGGCTCATTCGATCACCCGCTCCGTGCCGTGCAGGGTGTGCGTGACGCCCGGCGTTTGCGGCACGCGCGGGCGCGCCTTGCGGGCGATGATCGCCCAAGCATAGAGAAAGATGACGATCAGAAAGAGGATCGTGATCGTGATCCGGTGCCGTCGTCGCAGTGGTCCGATCACGGCCGAACCTCCGCCCGCGCTGTCGCCACGCGATCGCGATGGGGGTTGTGCTCGACCGCGCGCATCCCGCGGGCCCAGCGCCAGGCAAGCAGCGGCCACAACGCCGCCACTCCCGGCACGATGATCAGCCGGAAACCCCAGCCGGCCCCGCGAGCCGATGAATCCAGTCGCGCCGCGCCCGCAATCAGAAACGGCACGGCGAAAGCAAGGCCGGCAAGCAGATAAACACCGACCAGAATCAGCAGGAAGTTGACGATGGCGGCCACGATGGCAGGGACGGCTCGGAAGAAACGCAGCCAGGCCGGATTATTCCCGGGAACCGGGCGTTGCCAAGGCGGCAATGCGCCACGCCCCCGCGCCTGAGGCTGACCTCCGCGACACCTCCCGGCTTGTCGCACCCTTCCCGCCCGCCACCATGCCGGGATGGCATCTCCCGCGGGCAAAATCGGCGCGAGGCTCCAGCGCGCCTGACACCGGTGATGATCGCGTGCGCTTTTGTGCTGTTCATCACCGGCGTGGCCGTGCCGTTCTTCAGCGTCACAAAGCTGTGGGTGTTCGAAAACGCCGTGTCCGTGCTTTCCGGTCTCGTATCGCTCGCGAGCGCCAATGAATGGTTTCTCTTCGCGATCATCTTCCTGTTCACGGTGGTGTTCCCGTCCGCCAAGCTGGGCGTGCTCACCGCGGTCTGGTGGTACCGCAGCGAGGGCGACAAGCGCGCCGAACGGCTCCTGCGCTGGGAATCCAGTCTCGGCAAATGGTCGATGCTCGACGTGTTCGTTGTCGCGATCCTGGTGGTGACGATGAAATCAGCCTCGCTCGCGGCGATCCACGTCGACCTCGGCGTCTATTTGTTCACAGCCTCGGTCGTCCTCACCCAGTTCATCTCGATCCGGCTCGAACGCCGGCTGCGGAGCAGCAAATAAAGCAATCTGATCGCGGACCCCATCCTCCAGTCAGACCGGCAGGACGGATCGTGTGCGCGGCAAACCGGATGCGTTCGGCGAGCAGCGCCCTTTCGGAAAACGGCTCCGTGATCTCGGCTCGTATCGCCGTGACCTCTGTGTCCAAGCCACGGGTTGCCGGTTCTCCCGCGGTATCCGATTGGCAAGCCCGGGCCTGCCCTACGCATCGAGCACCGCCGCCAGCTTCGCCGGTTCAGTGACCGGCAAATGGCAGGTGAAGTTCTCACACACGTAAGCCGCGGCGTGTCCGTCGACCGGCCGCATGTCGCGCAGATACGGCGCGCGCTCCGCCAGCCACGCCTGCGCTTCGCCGCCATCCGCCGCCAGGACAACGAGCTCCCGGCAGGAAATGTCGCCGCAACTCGCGCGCCAGCGCCGCGAATTCCGCGGTATCGGGCTCGCCCGCCAGCACGATCGAACGCGGCGCCGGCAGCCAATCCGCCAGACCCGCGAGCATCAGAGGCAGTGACTGCGGCGCACGATGCCACGTCTCGCCAAAAGCCAAAAGCGTTCGCTCGGCCCGCCGGATCCGCGCCTCGTCGCCCAGCATGCGACCGAGACGCAGGAGGTTCAACACCGCAACCGAACTTGGCGACGGCTCCGCGCCATCATGGTCCTCCTTCATGCGTACCAGCACCGACGCATCCTCGCCCGAGGACGAAAAATAGCCCCCGTTGCTTTCGTCCCAAAAGCGCTGGTCCTGCGCGGTCTGCAGTCGCGTCCGCCCATTGCAGCCAGCGCACGTCGAAGGTTGTTTCATAGAGATCGAGCAGCCCCTGCGTCAGGCACGCATAGTCCTCGGCAAATCCAGCGGCACCCACCCGGCCATCGCAGTAGCTGCGCAATAGCACGCCGGTGGTCGCGTCCCACATCGTGTCGTGCAGGAAGGTCGCGGCCTGGGCCGCGTCGGCGGCGTAGGACGCATCGTCGAGGATCTGCGCCGCGCGCGCGAATGCGGAGATCATCTGTCCATTCCAGGCGGTGATGATCTTCTCGTCGCGATGCGGGCGCGGCCGCTGTTCCCGCGCGGCAAACAGCAAGGCGCGGCACTCCGCGAGTTCGCGTGCGGCCGCCGGATCCGTCGGCGCCGGCTCGCGCTCGATCAGGATGTTCGGTCCGGCGAATTCTCCATGCGGATCGGAGCCCGCGGCGCGTTGCCCGTCTCTTCGACGCCATAATGCGCGGCGAATGTCGCGCGCCCGGTCCGGCCCCAAGCACCGTCGCGGATCTCGTCGGCGCTCCAGACGTAGAACGCACCTTCGGCATGGTCATCGCCTCCCGCCGACCGCAGGCTGTCCGCATCCTCCGCGGAGAAGAAGGCACCCGATGTCGGCGACGTCGAGATCGCGCCGCACATAGGCGAGGATGCTGCGCGCCGCATCGGCAAAGATGCGCTCCCCCGCGATCTGAAAGAATTCCAGCAGGACGACGGCCAGTTGCGCCTGGTCGTAGAGCATTTTCTCGAAGTGCGGGACGTGCCAGATAGGCATCGACGGAATAGCGGTGAAACCCGCCCCCGAGGTGATCGTGCATGCCGCCGGCGATCATCCGGCGCAGGGTCGTATCGACGAGCTTCTGCGCGCCCGCCACCAGCTCCGTCGTTACCAGCGGCCCGCGCGCTGGCGTGCACCCGCATGAGAAATTCCAGCACGGAAGGACGGGGAAACTTGGGCGCGCCGCCGAATCCGCCCCATTGCTCGTCGAAGGACTCCCAAAAGAAGGAGAAACCATGTTGCAGCGCGGTGGCATTGAGTTCTGCCTCGCCCGCGCCGGAACGTCCGGCGAACTGCTGCAGCACATCGATCGCGTGCGTGCCCTGGCGCAGCGCCCGATCCCGATCCTCCCGCCAGACCCGGGCCAGCGCTCCCAGGATCGACGCGAAACCCGGCCGTCCCCCGCGATCCTCCGGCGGAAAATACGTGCCGCCGTAGAACGGCGTGAGATCCGGCGTCAGCCACGCACTCAACGGCCAACCGCCGCTGCCGGTCGTCGCCTGGACAAATGTCATGTAGACGCGGTCGACATCCGGCCGCTCCTCGCGGTCCACCTTGATGCTGACGTAGTGCTCGTTGAGCAGCGCCGCGACGTCATGGTTCTCGAACGACTCGTGCGCCATGACATGGCACCAGTGGCACGTCGAATAACCAATTGAGAGAAAGATCGGTTTGTCCTCGGCCCGCGCCCGCGCAAATGCGTCCTCGCCCCACGGCATCCAGTCGACCGGGTTGTGTGCGTGCTGCCGCAAATAAGGCGAGGCTTCCTGCGCAAGACGATTGGTCGGAAACGATGGTGCGGGTCTGGACATCGCCTCCACCCTAGGGCCAAACCCGGCCCCGTCCACCCCGGGCGAACGAACTCACCGCAATCCGCGGGCCGACAAAAAAAGTGGCGGCCGCCACTTTTTTTGTCGGCCCGCGGATTGCGGCGCGGCGTTCAAGCTGCCCCCCTGGCATTTCTGATCACACGTTCGATGCGTGGGAGACGGGTGGGGCATGGAATGGAGTGGCAGCTCCGCGCCGAGGCAGCCGAAGGCGTGGCCGCCCTGCCTGGTCGAGCGATTCAACGTGTTTGCACGTATTTTTGCCGCGCCCTTGCGGCCGTAACGCATGAAGGGAGTTCATGCCTTGCCACGGGGTTTTCGTCGGACGCACTATCCCGGCGGCGCCCTTTCCCTCATTCCATGACCGACCTGAAGCCGCTTGTGAACGAGGTTTTGCCCACGGTGCGGGCCCTGCGCCGCCGGTTGCACGCGCATCCGGAGCCGGGCTATCAGGAGTTCGAAACGGCTCGTTGCGTGGGGGAATTACTCGAAGCGCTGCCGGGTTTCAAACTTCGGCGCGACGTCGCAGTAACCGGGATCGTGGCCACGCTGGACGAGCAGAAGCCGGGGCCGTGCATCGCGTTGCGCGCCGACATGGACTGCCTGCCGATTGTCGAGGAAACCGGGGCCCCCTACGGCTCCCAGAAGCCGGGCCTGATGCACGCCTGCGGCCATGATGGTCACACGGCGATCCTGGTGGGCGCGGCACTGGTGCTGGCCCGTTTGCGCGACGAACTTGCGGGCCCGGTGAAATTCATTTTTCAACCCGCCGAGGAAGGCGGCGCCGGCGGCAAACGCATGGTTGAGGAAGGCGCCCTCGAAAACCCACACGTCGCGGCGATCTTCGGCCTGCACAACCTGCCCGCGCCCGATCTGGCGCTCGGCGAGGTTGCGCTGCGCCCCGGGCCCTTCATGGGCGGCAGCCTGGATTTCGTGATCGAGATCACGGGCCGCGGCGGCCACGCCGCCTCGCCGCATACAACGGTGGATGCGATCTATGTGGGCGCTCAGATCGTGAACGCCCTGCAGGCGGTGGTTTCGCGGCAGCACAACCCCGTCGAAACGCTGGTGATCACCGTCGGCACGTTCCACGCGGGAACCGCCACAAACATTATTCCGGAGACCGCACGCCTGGAGGGGACGGCGCGGTCGCTTTCGCCGGCGGTGCTCGCACTGGCGCCCGATCGCATCAAGGCGGTCGCCAGTGGCATCGCGGCGACCTTCGGCGCCAAGGTCGACGTCACGATCCTGCCCGGTTATCCGGTGACCACGAACGATGCGAGGGCCGCCGCATACACCGCGCGAGTCGCCCGAGAGACGCTCGGGGCGACGCATGCGCGGATTGATTATCCGCCGATCCTGGGTGCCGAGGATTTCTCGTTCTACCAGCTCGCGCGCCCGGGTTGTTTCTTCTTTCTGGGTACGCGGCCGCTGCATCTGGCGCAGGTGCCGCTTTGCCATCATCCGAAATTCGATTTCAACGATGATGCCCTGCCGGTCGGCATCATCATGCATTGCGAACTCGCGCGAAGGTTCGCCCGGGATTGGCCGGCCACTCTGCCTCATGAGTGATCTCATCATCCGCCCGGCCACCGCGGACGACGTGGCGCTGCTCGCTCAGTTCATCCGCGACCTGGCGGATTATGAGAATCTCGCGCACGAGGTCGTGGTCGACGACCCAAAATTGCGGGAGCAGCTTTTCGGCACGCGCCCGGCAGCCGAGGCGCTGCTCGGGTTCGTCGATGGGGAGCCGGTCGCCTTCGCGGTCTTCTTCCAGAATTTCTCCACGTTTCTTGGCCGCCCCGGCTTGTATCTCGAGGACTTGTTCGTGCGCCCGGTGCATCGGCGGCGCGGCTACGGCCGGGCGATGCTCGAGCACCTCGCCCGCGAGGCCAACCGGCGTGGCTGCGGCCGCTTCGAGTGGAGCGTGCTGCACTGGAACGCGCCGGCGATCGCGTTCTACGAAAGTCTTGGCGCCCGGCTCCTGCCGGACTGGCGGGTCTGCCGCCTCGCCGGCGAGGCCCTCACCGCCCTCGGCGGTGGCCAGTGAGGTGGCACGGAAGATTTGCATCAAGGTAGGGCGGGGACTCCGTTCCCCGCCACGGCGGCCAGCGGAGTGGCCGCCCTACCCCAAGGTCCGGCATGCAACGTAGATTACGCGTCGCGGTATCAGGTCCATCAAAGCCCGGAGGACGCTGCAGACTCAGGTTTTCACTTCCATCCGCCGGTCACACCCGCGGACTTTCCGCTGGCCCGGACCGGAACGAAGTCTCAAACAAGGCTCTTTTCCATCATGAGCCAGCCCCGCATTTCCCTGCAACTTTGGTCCGTGCGCGACGACATGCGTCGCGACTTTGCCGCGACGGTCGCCGAGGTCGCGCGCATCGGGTACGCGGGAGTGGAACTTGCCGGCTACGGCAACCTGGATGCGGCCGGGGTCAAGGCCGCACTCGACCGGGCAAAGCTCGTCGTGTCCGGCATGCACGTCGGCCAGCCGCGACTGCGCAACGAACTGGCCGCGGTGATCGCCGAGGCGAAGCTGCTCGGAGCGCGCGATGTCATCTGCCCGTCGTGGCCGAAGGACGAGTTCACCGACCGGACCGCGTGCGAACACATCGGCGAGCAACTGGACCATATCGGCGAGATGCTGCGGGAAAACGGCCTGCGTTTCAGCTTCCACAATCACGCCGCCGAGATGGCGCTGCATCAGGGGCGCACGGTGTTCGATTGGATGCTGGGCGCGGCGCAGCCGCGAAACCTTTCGGCGGAACCGGACGTGTATTGGGTGCACGTCGGCGGCCAGAATCCCGTCACGTTCCTGCGCGATCATGGGGCGCGCTGTCCGCTGGTGCACTTGAAGGATGAGACCGAACTCGGACTCGGGCCGGTGGATTTTTCGGCGGTGTTTGCCGCGGTCGAGGCGATCGGCGCGGCCGAGTGGTATGTCGTTGAGCAGGAAAAATACACGCGCACTCCCCTGGAATCGGTGCGAGCCTGCTTTGAGCAACTGCGCAAGTGGGGCAAGGTCTGACGCCTCGCTTCGCCCGAACGCCGGCCCGTCATGACGTCGTCGGAGCCCACTCCGGCAGGATTCAGGGCCGTGTCATTCTCGGGAGACTAGGGAAGATCGCTCTCCGTGTCGTCAGCGGTCCGCACCGAGGCGAGCCCTCCGGAACAAGACCGCCCTCCCGCTTCTGCGCGGTCGCAGCCGGAGGACGTGACTTTTTCCTGTCCCGAGTGACCGCGCCGTCGTATGCAGGCAGCCAACGATGCCCGTCTCGAGTTCCCGCCGCCGACCGACCGATCCTGATCCGGACTCGAGCACCCGATTGCTCAAGATGGTCTGGTCGCACCGGCTTTTCCTGCACTGGCCGGCCGATCCGGAGGAGCTGCAAAAACACGTGCCGGAGCAACTCGAGCTCGACATCGCACAAAACAACGCATGGCTGGGCATCACGGCATGCCGGCTGAGCAGCGTGCGACCCGTGCTCGCCCCGCCGATGCCGGGGCTGTCGTCGTTCAACGAAGTGAATGTGCGCGTGTGTGTCATGCATGAGGGGGAGCGGGGCGTTTATTTCTTTTCGCTCGATGCGTCGAGCAGCGTGGCGGTGTGGACGGCGCGCACCTTCCTGCATCTGCCATATTTCCGGGCGCGCATCCAGAACACGCGGCGGGCCGATTCCTTCCATTTCGTGAGCCGGCGCTCGCATCAGGGCGCACAGGGCGCCATGTTCGATTGCACCTGGACGACGGGCAAACCCGTGCCGGCGTCGCGCCGCGGCGACCTCGCGAACTTTCTCACCGAGCGCCACCAGACGTTCACCGTGCACCGCGGACGGGTCTACGTTTGCCAGGTCGCGCATGATCCCTGGCCCCTGCGGGAGGCGAAAGTCTCGAACCTGGAAACGAATCTCTTTGCCGCCGCCGGAGTGCCCGCACCGGAGGGCAAGCCGGTGGCCTACCATGGTGACGAACTCGCGGTGGACATGTGCTCAATGCGCGAAACGGTCATGGCGACCGAACCCGCGGGTCTGCTCGATCCGGCGGTGGCGCCGCCGTCGCCCTCGTTCACCCACTGACGCCCGTGCTCCCGGCGTGGACGATCTCGACGACGTTACGCACGAACGTTTCGTCAGGCATGCCCGCGACCGTCTCGGGAGGGTAGGAAACCAGTCGGCGAAACACGGCCGCCAGCTCGGCGAACAACGTCACGCGAGCGGCGGGATCGAGTTCGTTGCGCCGCAGCAGTGCGCCGACCGCGGCCGCCGCGAGTTCGGGCGCGACCTGCTGGCGCAACCGGGCCGCGAGATGGGGCAATTCGCGCAGCGAATTGTAGCGGCCGGCAAACAGCTCGCCGAAGTCGGGCTCGCGCACGCGGCGCTGGCGTACGACAATCGTGCCGGCGGCGAGGTCGCCGAGTCGCTGGGCCCGTGCGCTCGCCAGCATCGCCACGCCGCCGACCAGGTAGAACAGCGGCAGCGAATCAATGGCCCGGAGCAGATTGCGCAGCAGTACCTGGCTGGCGGAAAGCGGCAGTCCGCCTTCGTCCATGACGCGCAGGCGCAGCATCTTTTTTCCGATGGTCTGTCCGCGCCAGCGCCACTCGAAGATCACGCCATAGCCGATCGCGAGGACAAAGAAGACGATCATGAAGAACGCCTGCGCCCAATCCGGACTGATGAACGCCAGCCAGATGAAGAGGAGCTGCGCGACAATGGCCGCAATGTAAATGATCATCACGTCGATCAGCCATGCCAGGAACCGGGTTGCGGGTCCGGCGAGCTGGAAGGCAAACACCACGCCCTCGGGCGTGCGCACGCGCACTTCGTTGACGCGGGACGTAGTGGTGTTCATGCGACGGTGTCGCGGGCACCCGGCGGCGCGGGCGGATGTCGTCCCGCGCGCGCAAGGAAGACCGCCAGCAACCCGAGCTGCGCGGCGCCGAAGGCGATCTTGAGCGCGTAGGGCAGGACCGGTTCGTGGTATTGGGAGAAAAACGATTCGACGACGCCAGCCCATGCCAGCATCACTGCCACGCCGCCGATCAAGGTCGCGAGATCCGCCCCGATCGCGCGCAGCCGCTGACGCAGCGCCGCACGACTGCCCCACCCGATCAGCGCTCCGCCGAGCAGCAGGCCGGCCTGCCCGGCAATGAGGATGGCGGGGATCTCGATCGAGCCGTGCGGCAGGACCCAGCCCGTGAGAAACACGCCTTCGCCGGCCGCCAGATAGTCGGTGACGATGGCGCCGAAAATCACGCCGTTGTAGAACAGGAACACCAGCGTGCCGAATCCCCAGGTCATGCCGAGGGCGAGAGTCATGACGGCGACCCGCGTGTTGTGCGTCATCAGCATCGCGGAAAACGACGCATGCCCGCCGCGACCGGGATGATCGCCACCGTGTTCTTCGCGCGCGACCCGGTCGCGCGGGTCGATCTCGCCGTGTCCGAACGGCAACAACACCGGCTTGGCTTCGGGATCGACCAGCAACGCGCCCGCCCCAAAGACAGCGCCGACAAACATTACAAGGCAGGCGAGCGCAAAGGCGCGTCCCCGCCTTCGGAACGTCCGGGGAAACGTCTGCGTAAACCAGCGCCACGGCGACCAGCGCGTGCCGCCACCGCGCTGTCGGTGGACTTCGCCGTAGGCGCGTCCGACCAGGCTCTCGAGATGGCCGCGGATCGCGGGCTCCGCGGCAAAGGTCATCACCCGCGCAAGATCCCCGGACGCGTGTTGGTAGAGGTAGTGATAGCGCTTTGCCTCCTCGAGCGAGAGGCGGGCGGCCGGCTGCTGTTCGAGGCGTTGCACGAGCGTATCGAGCTCGTCCCACAACGGCCGGTTTTCGTGCACGAAACGTTGCAGATCGAGGATCATGGTCGGAGGTCAGGAGTCAGAAGTCAGAAGTCAGAAGTCGGAGGTCAGAAGTCGGAGGTCGGATGCGCCGCTCTCTCCCTCATTCCCTCACAGCATTTGTCGCTGCTTGATTGTCATGTATTGCGCAACCGCGCCGGCCGCGAGTTCATCGCGCCCGAGCAACACCAACTGCACGCCATAGCGGTGCAGCAGCGCGTGCAGCTCCTGCAGCCCCTGCCAGCGCACATGCCCGGCGAGCCGGCCGTACACGCCATCGAGCGACTCCGGCGCGGCGCCGGCGAACAGCGGTCGTGCCTCTGGCGGCAGCGGGGCCATGACCAGCACGAGGTGCCGGCGCGCGATCAGCGACACGGCGGCGACAAAATCCTCCGCCAGCGCGGGATCATCGAGCGAGGTGAAGAACACAAGCAACGCGCGCTTCGTGAGCCGCGCGCGCAGAAACGTACACACGTCGCGAAAATCCGGGCTCACCGGCGCGGGCCGCACCCGGACGAGGGCCTCGCGACACGCCTGGAAATGCGCCGGTCCGTTTTTCGCGCGCACGAAACCGCGCGAACGATCCGTGAACGTCACGAGGCCGAAGCGGTCGCGCTGTTTCTCCGCCGCGAGGGCCACCGCGAGCGCGGCATTGACCTGGCGTTCGAGCATGGTGTCGTCGACGGGGTTGGTCGCGGCCGCCGGCACCTCCTCCGCGGAGGATCGTCGTCCGCTCAGGCGGGAGGCATCGACCACCGCATAGATCTCCTGGGTGCGTTCGACCTGGAAAATCTTCGTCACGGGATGGCCGCGCTTGGCGGTCGCCTTCCAGTGAATCTCATCGAAACCATCGCCCGGGAGGTATTCGCGCAGCTGTTCGAATTCGCGACCGCGACCGATCTGTCGCTGGGTGCGCCAGCCCGGCGCGGGGCGTCGCAGGAAAAACGCCGCCAGTCGCCGGCTTTCGCGCAGGAGATTCGGATACACGCGCACCTCACCGTCGACAGGCACGAGCCACCGCACGTGCCACCACCGCAACGGCGAGTCGCAACTGCAGGTGCATCTCATCGAGCCGGTAGCTGCCGCGGCGCCATGGCCGGATGCGCCATTGCACGCGCACGCGGCCCGTATCCTTTCCTTCGGGAAAGGGCACATCGGCCTCGGCCACTTCGAGCCCGAGTTCGGCCGGCGCGACCAGGCCGGCCTGCACGTGACGGGGTCCCGTGTCATCCGTGCGCAACTCGCCCTCGAGCGCCGACTCCCGACCCAGGGAAACCCGCGTGAGCGGTCGGAGGGATGCGTTGGTGCCCCGCGCGCGGTTGAGCGCGGCCACCAGGTCGCCGATCGCGACCAGCGCCAGTACCGCTGCGAAAATGACGAGCACGACCGCGAACTCGGGTGCCACCGTTTCCAGCAACGCCGGAGGCAGCAGCACCAGCGCCGCCGCCAGCACGAGGTTTTTCGTGGGCGCAAACCGCGGACGCGGACGGTCGTTGTCCACTACGCTCTCGGACGATGTCTGGACAGAAGAAGGCATGGTCGACTGGGCCGCGGAATGGCTCGCCGGGGGGCCCGCTGCTTCGACATGACGGGATGAGAAATCGGCCATCGATGGTGTGCCGCGCATTTCTCCGGGGAATTTTCGTCCTACCGCGGCACGGGCACGGTTTCGAGGATGCGCTGCACGACCTCGGCGGTGGTCACACCCTCGATCTCGAATTCGGGGCGCAGCGTGAGCCGGTGTTCGAAGACGGGACGTGCGAGTTCGCGCACGTCGTCTGGCGTCACGAAATCGCGCTGATCGAGCGCGGCATGAGCGCGGCTCGTCAGGATCAACGCCTGGGTCGCGCGCGGGCCGGCCCCGGCAAGCAGGCTTTCGTGTTGCCGGGTGGCGCGCACCAGCGCGACGACGTAGGCGACGATCTCCTCCCGCACGGCGATGCCCTCGAGCTGCCGGCGTCGCTGGGGCAGGTCGACACCGTCGATCACGGGCTGCACCGCGCCCGAGGCGAGCACGGCCTCCGGCGCGTCACCGCCCAGCATGCGGCGCGCGAGCGCGACCTCGTCGTCCGCCTCCGGATAACCCATCGGAATCTTCATGACAAAGCGGTCCTTCTGCGCCTCGGGCAGTGCATAGGTGCCCTCGAACTCGATCGGGTTCTGCGTCGCGAAGACCGTGAAGTTCGGATCGAGCGCGTGGGTCTCGCGATCGATGGTCACCGCCCGCTCCTGCATCGCCTGCAGGAGTGCGGCCTGGGTTTTTGCCGGCGCCCGGTTGATTTCATCGGCGAGCAGGAAGGCGGTGAACACCGGACCCCGGATCAACGTGAAGTCCTGCGTGCGCATGCTGAAAACATTGGTGCCGGTGATGTCCGCGGGCATCAGGTCGGGCGTGAATTGCACGCGGCCGGTGGCGCAGCCCAGGGCGTGGCCGAGCGTACGCACGAGCAACGTCTTCGCGACGCCGGGCACACCTTCGATGAGCGCATGCTGACCGGTGATGATCGTGATCAATGCGAGGTCGACCACGGCCTGTTGGCCGATGACGACCTTGCCCACTTCAGCGCGCAACCGGGAGAGCAACTCGTGCAGGGATTGCAGTTCAGGGGTCATGGGAAAATCATGGTTTGCGCGCGAGCAGCGCATGGGCCGCGCGCGTGGTGCGGAGCGGATCCGGCGAGGCGGATTCCGTCGCCGCCAGATCGTCCAGCGATCGGCGCAGGTCCGGCGTGAGCCGCCGCCAGGCGGCACTGTGGCGAAACTCGGCCAGGCTCGCCGCAAAGAGCCCGCGGGACGGCAGGGTGCGTTGCAGGAGATTGACGAAACCGGTGGCGGACTCGCGGCCGGACGCCTCCGCGCCAGCATCGCTCGCGTCACCGGCGGCGGGAATCAGGGACGCGTTGTTTTTCCAGACAAACAGGAGCCCGATCGCCGCGAGGACGAACGCCGTGTGGGCAAGACCGTATCGTCGGGCGAGGGTGACGACTCCTTGCGCCTCGGCCACGCCAAGATGACTTTCGTCGAACACGGCGCGCGGGTTCGGTCCCTGCAGCCAGACGAGCCATGGCGTCACCCGCGCCCGCAGGATGGCTTCGTTGCTCAACGGAAACGTGTCGCCGGCCAGCACGATTGATCCACGACCCCACGAACGGGCGAGCACGACCGGTTTGTCGCCGACGGTGTAGACGACCTGCCACGCGGGACCATCCGGTGTGAAGGCGATGGGAGAATGCCACGTGATTTCCGCGGGCACGGTTTGTCTCGCCTTGGTGTCGCGCTCGGCAGTGACACCTTGTTGCGATCGAACCATGATTGTCGCCCGCTTCACCCCAAGCCGGACGGGCAGGAACGGGTGCGGGGCTGGCTGCGGCGCGCTGGCGGCATCCGGCTCGGGTTCCGGCATGTCTTTGTCGCCGTCGTCCGGTGGTTGATTGCCGGGGTGACCGTCGTCCGGCTCGCGTTTCTCCTCCCGTGGATGACGGGATTCCTTCAATACCGCGGCGAGGCCCGTTGCTCCGCCGCCGTTGAAGGCTATGACCAGGCGTCCGCCATCGTTCACCATGTCGAGCAACGCCTGCCACTTGTCGTCCGTCGTGGAAGAAAACTCGTCCCAATCCATGCCCGCGAGATACCATGTGCCCGAGGACAAGGTTCCGCGATCAAGCCGCCCGAGATGGCGCGCCAGTTCCACGCCGGCCGATCCGAGCCCCTCGGCGAGGACACGCGTGCCGAGTGGATCCGCCCGCAGGGACGAGTACGGCGGATAGACATCGCCGCGCGCGAAACGCAATCGGAACAATTCGGCAACACCGTAGACAAGGCCGAGCGCGGTCAGCACGAGCACCAGCAGCGGCAGGCGTCCCCATGAATTTCCCGTCATGGGGCGCCGCCTCCAAGCACGGCCCGGACATTGTCCTCGAACCGGCGCACGTCATCAGGCCCGGCGGCATTCCGGCCGTACCAGACGCCTTCGAGGATGTGCCGATTGTCGCGAAACGCGGTCGAGATGTCGCTTGCGCCGCCGCGGCGTGCAAGTTCGCGTTCGTAGTCGCGGTTCGATTTGTGGCGTGCCAGCACGAGCAAGCCGCGTCCGGCCAGACCCGCCAGCGAACCAAGAAAGAAGGCGCGCAAGGCCAGCCGCACCTCACCGCGCGCGAGCAGATCCCGCGCGAGCTGCAGCCACTCTTCCTCGGGTAGTTGGTCCGCCGTAACGGCATCGTCCTCGAGGACAGACGTGGCGACGGGCGCGCGGGGTGCCGCGACGGGCACTCGGCTCGCCCCCCACCAGCGCCAGGCCAGCCAGAGGAGGCCGAGCACGACCAGGGCAATGAGGACGGGTACCAGGACATCCATCGCCGCACCGAGGCCGGTCCAGCCGCCGGACGAATGCCTGTCGGTCCCAGGCTGCAGCAGCCAGCGCAGAAAATCCTCGACTCGCCGCCGCACCCAGCGGACCGCGTCGTTGATCGACTGGACAAAGCCGCCCAGCAGCCCCTGGTCGGATTTCTCCCCGGGGGGGCGCGGCAGGCGCCAGGCGTAGTCGGGGGAATCGAGGACGCGATCGAGCGCACCGTCGAGCGTTGCGTCATCGAGCTGGGGCGATGCTCCGGAAGTGGCACCCTGCATCTCCACCGCCGAATCAGCGGGCGCGGGCACATCCGCGGCCCGGAGCGCACCGCTGTGGCTCGCGGCGAGCGTCGCTAGCATACAGCCGATGGCCGCCGCCAGTGGTCGCGCGACATACGAACGCACCCGCACCAGCAAATCGGCGCCGGTGTGCCGGGCGTGCCCGTGAAAACAACGCAACACGTAGGTCGCCTTCAACAGGGGGTCCAGGGCCAGGTAGGTGAGTCCTCCCGCGACCGCGAGAAACGTCGTGTTGAAGAAATTCCAACCCGAGGTCGCGAAGACGTTATCCAGGCCGAGCAGGGTGCGCAGCAACCACGGCACGGAGTAGGTGGCGATCGCGAGGTTGAGAAACACGAACAAGCCGAGCAGCAGGAGCACGCCGAGCAACGCATGATTTTGCGCCGGCCACAAACGCGCCTGTTTCCAGCTGAGCTGTGACAGGCGACGCGGCGCGGGCACCCCCAGCACGGTCGCGTTCTGGTAGAACGCGTAGGCCCAGCCGAAAGGCAGCGCCAGCACCGCCGCGAGCGGCAGCAGCGCCAATCCAAACGCGTGCACCCGCAATTGCTGGGTGGCCAGGCGGCACCACCCAAGCACGCCGGGAACCGCAGGTCGCCGTTGCTCGAGCGTCGCGAGGGCGTATTCCGCGGCGACGGCTTGCGCGGCCTTCATCCAGGTAAACAACAACACCAATCCGAGTGCGGCCACCGCGGCGTGAGCGCGCGCTTGCGCGCCGCGAGCCATCTCGGCGACAAAGAACAGGGTGCCCACGACCATGGGCACGGTGCCGGCGAAATAGACCGCCGCCGCGGCCGCCGGCAGGCGACGCAGCAAATGCGCGGCCTCGTCCAGCAGGTCCAGCGCGGCCGGGGCCTCCGCACCGGTGCGGGCGCGCTTCAGGGCTTTTCCGCTTGAGGCCATTCGTCGCTCCACATCGAGCCCTCGTGCACCGGCGAGGGCAGTTCCAGCAACACCTGCGCCGCGGCATAGAAGCAACTCCACGCCACAAACACCGCCAACATCGTGCCGAAGCCGCGACCGAGGATCGGCCAGAGCCGCCCACGCCGCGCCCCGGGCGCGGGCGTTTCCCGGCGCAGACATGCGGCGCAGATCATGCGCCCACCATGTTCGGCGACGCACTCGCGACAGTAAGAACGACCGCACGAGACGCAGCGAGCCACGGCCTCACGGCCCCCGTGGTTGAAACATCGCTGGCTCACGACGCGCTGGCGGGATTCGAGCTTCATGGTGCGGACTCCGTCGAGGTTTCGGAGACCGATCCGGCGGAGGCCTCCGGGGCGGTGGACGACGCGACTTGCGCCGCGAGGATCAACGGCCGGAGCATCGTGAGCACACGCTGCGCACTACGCACGCGGCTCAGCGAACCCACGCGTTCAAACTGCACGGCGGTCTGGATATGGACAGCGCAGGTCGGCCCCCGCAGCGTGTTGACCAGGGCGACACCGACGAAGATCCCCACGAAAGCGGCCTCCCACAGGTGAAAGTCGCGCAGGCTCTCCACCGACAGCGTCATGGCCCACGGAACCAGGCTCACGCCGCACAGGAGCATCGCCGCGAGATTGATCACCAGGCGCGAGGACGTGCGCCGCTGCACGACCGCCGCGATGTCCCGAAAATAGAACCGCCGATACACCTCACCAACCGGCGAGCCCTGCACCAGCAGCAGATGGTCGTCGGTCATCCACAGGGCGTGGGTTTGAAACACCCCGAACGCGCGGCCGGGCAGGCGGCGATAACTCACTTCGGCGGGGTTCATCACCGATCAAGTTTCCCAAGGTTCACAAAAAACGCCGCGAAAAAAGCGGCCCAAAAAAGGAAGCCCGCGACACCGAAAACCATCGCCAAAACAGCGGCCGCGACGGCGCGGCGCCCGGTCACACTGCCCGGTCCGCGCAGTCCCCGGATCGCGAAATACACCGCCAGTGGCCCCCCCAGCAAACACAAGGGACCGAGAAAGAACGAGCCGACGGCAATCCACAACGCCAGCCGGCCGCGGATCACGCGGTGTCGTTCCGTGGGTGATGCTCCTCCGGGTCCGCGCGCCGTCCCGCTGAAGCAGCCCGGGCAGAGATGGCGCTTGCCGACCCGGATTTCGCACAATGCGCAGACATAGCGACCACACTCGTCGCACGCCGCCTCGGCACGCTTGTCCGTGTGAAAGAAACACGTCGCTTCGTCGGCGGTGGAACGGGCGCCCGTGCGTCCGGCTTCCAGGCCACGACCGAAGGTTGGAAAGATTTCCAGCGCGGAGACGGTGCCGCAATGGGCGCAACGAAACTCGAGCTCAGTCGCCACGGGGCCGGTGACTTCGTTTGGCCGGCGGCAATGCGGACAATGCACTCCGGCCATCAGCGCCCCTCGACCACGAGGTAAACCCAGTTCAACAGGACCAGCGCGACGAGGCTCCCGCGAAGCCACCGTTGGCGCAGCCATTGCATGAAGACCGCTGCACCACGGCCGCGGTTGGCGACGACATCGAGCCAGGTCAACGGCACGCCCAACCACGCCGCCAACGCGCCCGCGGCCGCCAGGGGATTCTCCTTTAAAGCAAATTCAATATCGCCGCGGGACAACGCCGCGAAACAGCGCGTGTCGCCGCATGCCGGGCACGGAATTCCCGTGAGGTATTTCAATGCGCAGCCGGGATACACGAGCAGTCCGCGAGCGAGGGCGCTGGCGATGAGGACCGCCGCCGCCGCGGCAACCGCCCACGCCACGGCCACGACCAGGGGAGACCAGCGCGACGCCGCCGGTCGAACGCTCGGTGCAAACACGCTTCCTCGCGGGTGGACGGCAGGCATGGGAAAACGTGAGTTCAGGAGCGGCTGAGTCCATCCGCGGCCGCGCGACCGGCTTCGCCCACCTGCCGGATATCCGACCAGAGAAAGGCACACGCCGCCGCAACCACGGGCAGCATCCACAAAAACCCGACGCAAAGCATCAAAATGCCAGCCATCATCAGCAACCAGCAGACGATCACAAAACCAAGGAAACTCAGAAGCCGCATGTGGACGAGCTTCACGCCGAGCTTGATTCCGTCCCAGAACGGAAGATGCGTGTCGGCGATGATCAGATAGCACGGTACCGTGATCGCGTAGTAGTAAGCCATCAGCGGAATCCAGAGCAGGAACACGGGTATCATCCATCCGGGGAGTGCACGGAGATCGTGGGCGTTGATCGCCGCCTGCATGCCGATGACGACCGGCGCCATGAGGAGAAACATGGCGACGATGGGCAGCAGTTGCACGACCAGGCTCGCGAGCATGAGTTCCTTGAACAGCGGTTGGCGAAACCCGGAAAGCGTGTCATTGATCGTCGCGGGCTGCCCGCGCACCTGCAGAAGCATGAACATGAAGAGGCCGCCCTGCAGGGGGCCGGCGAGTACCATCTGCCCGATCAGACCAATCCCACACGGAAGGCTGCCGACCGCGAGCAGGAGCAGATAGACCAGCGCCGAGTTGCCGACACAGGGCCAAAAGTTCGCCTTCACGAGATCGAAGCCGCGCGAAATTGTGCTGCCGATATGCACCCGAAATTCGCCCTGCGCCCGAATGCCCGCGACAAATTCGTCGACGCGGAAAAAACCGGGCGGCGGCTCCGCACCTTCAACCATGCGTTGCACGACGCGCGGCTTGCAGGCTGCGCAGATCGTGCGTCCCTGCAAATCGACCGTATCCGCCGCCGGCACGGTCCGGCCGCATTCCGCACACACCAGGGTCGGGCCGGTGATGGCGGCGCCGACGTTTTCGGTTTCCGCCGTCGCCCCCGGCAGGGGCGGTTCGCCGGCGGTCGGTGATGCTGACCGCAGGGAACCCCGAGCGGGCCCAATTCGCCATGCCTTCGCGCCACACCAGGGTCTCAGCCGTAATGGTGCCGGCCTGAACCAGGGCTTCAAATTCCTGTTCGGTGACGGGGCCTTTTTGCAGCCCTCCCTCCGCATAGTACCAACTCATAGGGGCGGCCGGGACGCTGCGCAACGCAACCCAAAGTTCCAAGATTCAAGTGGCAGGCGAGTCGTCCGCGAATCAGGCCGGGTTCACGTCTTCACGGCGACCGGCTGCGTGGACGACGTACAGGAGACCCGAAAGCAAGACGCCCGGCCACACGACCAGCAGCGGCTGCTTGAACAAGTCACCCTGGCTTTGGCGCAGCATCGCCCCGAGTTCCGCGAGGTCCGGATCACCGTTGAGACCGAGAAAGGAAAGGCCGGCGAACTCGAGCACCCCCACGGCAAAGAGCAGTTTCGCCAGGCTCGCCGCCTGCGGCCGAAGGTTGGGCCAGATGGAGAACGAGGCGACGTGCCAGCGCGTTGCGCCGAGGGCACGACTGGCCAGCACGTGCAATGCCCCGGTCTGTTCGATCCACATCACGCGCAGCTGCCGAAATGCAAGCGGCACGCCCCCCAAGGCACACCCCAGCACCACGGTCCACGGCGACGCGGGCAAGAACACGAGCAGGACCAGGCCGACGAGAAACACGGGCATCGCCAGTCCGGCGGATACCAGGGCGCGAATCAAGTGCCGGAGGCCGCGCGCACCCCGCCGTTCCAGGCCCAGCAATCCCGCCGCCACCAGCAGCGACCCGGCCGCCGCCGCCGTGCCAAACACCACGGTGTTCCCGGAACCGCGCCACACGCGACTGAGGACATCGCGCCCGAGGGCGTCGACCCCCAGCCAATGCACGGCCGACGGTCCGGCTCGGGCTTCCTCCCGAAAAAGCTGCGCCTGCGCATCGTAGGGCGTCCAGATGAGCCCGAGCAATGCCCAGACAATCCATCCGAACATGAGCGCGGTCGCCCATGACCAGCGCGGCGAATTCGCCGGGGCCCTCATGCGTTCTCCTCGTCCTCCGCCCGGATGGCCACGGGGTTGATCAAGCGCGCCAGCAGGTCGGTCGCAAAGACCACGACCACCACCAGCAAGACGACGAGAAGCAGCACGTTCTCCACGACGAACACGTCACGCGCGATGACCGCCTCGACGAGATAGCGCCCGAGGCCCGGCCAGGAGAATACAGTCTCGGTGAGCACGGCGCCGCCGAGCAACGAGCCAAAATTCGTTCCAATCACCGCAAGCACCGGAGCGCTCACGACCTTGAGCACGTGCCGGCACCAGATCCGCACGGGCCCGAGACCACGGGCGCGCAGCGACAGCACCAACGCGCGCAACCGCAGCATCCTGCAAACGCGCCTGCAACACTGAGCAGACATACGCCGCCTGGAACAACGACAGGCAGAACGCGGGCAGCGCAAGATATCGCAGCGCCGACCCGAAAGCCTGCAGGTCACCCGCGAGCAGGGAATCAACCGTGAGAAATCCCGTGCGCGGCGCCGGGGGCACGAACGCGATGTCAAAACGCCCGCCACTCGGAAACCACCCCAGCGCCCAACTCCCTGCCACCAAGGCCAGCAACCCGACCCAGAAAACGGGCACGGTGAGTCCGATCGTGCCCAGTCCCAGCGCAAGGCGGCGCACGAATTCCAGGCGGAAGAGCACCGCACCAACCGCCATTGCCACGCCAAACACAATCCCAAGCACCAGCGCGACGAGGCTCAGTTCTATCGTCGAGGGAAGAAACTGCGCGACATCGTCGCTCACCGGCCGTCCGGAGGTGATGCTGCGCCCCCACGTGCCGGTCAGAAAGTTGCCGAGATAGCGCACCCACTGAACCGGCTCCGGATCATCGAGACCGAGTTGGGCGCGGATCGCCGCCACGCGCACGGGATCCGGTCGCTTCAAGCGCAGCGCCACCGGGTCTCCGGGCACAGCCCGGACCGCCAGAAACAGCGTCGTGCCCGCGAGCAGGAAGATCGCCAGCAACAGCACGACCTTGCCGGCGACCAGCCGCAACAGACCTGGCAGGGAGGGATGCAAACGCCCGGCAGGCTATGCACCGGACCCGGGCAAACAAGCGCCGTCCGCACCAGTCAGGTTTTGCCGCGTCCGACCGATGCTTTCCAGCAGCGTGTCTCCGTACGGCTCCCCATGAAACTGCGGACAAAGACCTGGACCGTGGTTCTCGCAGCCACGGTCGCACTGCTTGGCTCCCTGCTGTTGATCGGCGGACACGTATATCGAGCCCGATTTGCCCGGCTCGAAAACGACCAGGCCGCCGCTGAAGCCTCCCGGGCGCTCGCGATCCTCGTGCGCCAGCGGGACGATCTCGCGCGGACCACCCGCGACTACGCCGAATGGGAGGATACGGCCGCCTACGCCGCCGGCCAGTTGCCAACCTATCGCGCCACGACGTTCAACGGCGATACGCTTCGCAACCTCAAGGTCGATCTCGCGCTCGTTTACGATCCGGCGGCAAACCCCGTCGGCGGAGCACGCGTCCTTCCCGGCGAACCCGCATCCGTGCCGGCGGCACCAGCGGGTTTTGCCGCGTTTGCCGATGACGTCTCCGCGGTGATTGCCGACCCCGGGGCGGAGGCCCGCACAAGGGGCTTCAAACGTTTCGGAGCCGCCATCTGGTTGTATGCCTGCTCGCCCCTTACGGCCACGGAAGAGGCCCCCGGGTCGCACGGCGCCCTGGTGCTCGCACGACAACTCGACGATGCCTACCTTCACGAGCTTTCCGGACTCATGCTCCATCGGGTCAGCCTGCACGAGACCGACGACGACCCGCCGCCGGTCTCGGCAAGCGGATTCACGTCCATGCCCGGCTCCGACATGAAAGTCGCGCGAGTCGGCCGCGACTTGTTGCGCGCCCGTGTTCCGTTGCAGGCCACAGACGGCACCGCGATCGCCATGCTCCACGTTGATCTCGACCGCCCCGTTCACCGGCAGGCGACGCAGACTGGCTGGCTCATCGTCGGTCTGGCCGTGGGCACGGCGCTCTTGTTCGGCGTTATTTTCAGTTTTCTGCTCGGGCGATTCGTGGTGGCCCGCCTCGAGCGGCTGCACGCCAGTGTGCAGCGCGTCGGCCAGATGGGCGACCTGCAGGTGCGCGTCCCGGCCGAAGGCAACGACGAGATCGCGAGTCTCGGCGCCGCGATCAACACCATGCTCGACGCCCTCGAACGCGGACGAGCCGAGCGCGACGAAGCCCAGCGCGAGCGCGAGAAACTCAACGAACAGCTGCTGCAGGCTCAGAAAATGGAGGCGATCGGCGAATTCGCAGGTGGTATCGCCCATGATTTCAACAACTGCCTAACGTCCATCACCGGCTGGCTCAGTCTCGTCCGCCACGACCTGCCCGAGGACAGCGAGCATCGCGAACACATCGGCTTCGCGATCGCCTCGGCCCAACATGCCGCCGCGGTCGTGAACCAACTGCTCGTCTACAGCCGCCAGGGCAAAGCGAACCTCGGTCCACTCTCGCTGCGAGAATTGCTCGCGAGTTCGCTGCAACTGCTGCGCTCCGCCCTGCCGCGCACAACCGAACTGCAATTCACCACCACGGGCGACGACGACGTCGTGCTCGCCGACTCCACCCAACTCCAGCAGGTCGTGGTGAATCTGGTCAAGAATGCGGCCGACGCCATGGAGCGGAGCGGCCGCATCACGTTGAGCCTCGACGCCGTCACCCTGCCCGACGCCCGCTGCCTCGCGGCGGACGACCTGCCGCCGGGCGAGTACGCACGCATCACGGTGCAGGACGAGGGGCCGGGAATCCCTCCGGAGTTGCGCGAGCGTGTCTTTGAACCCTTCTTCAGCACCAAGGGCGCGGGGCGCGGCACCGGCCTCGGCCTGGCCGTCGTGCGCAGCGTCGTGCTTCGTCACCACGGGGCTGTCGGCCTCGACAGCCCGCCGGGCACGGGCGCCACATTCCGTGTCTACCTGCCACAATATCGCTTCGAGGAGGTGCTCGCCACGCCACCGGCGGTCGAAACCGACGGCACCTGTCGCGTACTCGTGGTCGATGACGACCCGGGTGTGCTGCGGATCGTCGCGAAAGTGATCACACGGCACGGCTGCGAAGTCGTCACGGCTACGGACGGACTGGATGGATGGGAGAAGTTCATGGCCGCCGAACAGCCATTCGAACTTGTGCTCACGGATCTGACCATGCCACGGCTCGGGGGACTGCAGCTCGGCGAACGAATTTTCAACTCGGGCCGACAGGTGCCGGTGCTTCTGATGACCGCCTATGCCGCCACTCTCGACGCGGCCCAACTCCGTCGCGCCGGATTCGCCGCCCTCGTCGCCAAACCCCTCGACCTCGAACAGCTCAAGCAAACGATGTCGGCCGCCCGTCTCGGGCAGTGAATTGGGTGGTCGCGCTGGACGCGCCTCGATTTCCCGCTCCTGCCCGGAGGGCGCGGTATTGCAGTGGCAAGCGTGACGCACGGGTTCCGTCTCCCTTCCTTGCGTGTTGCTGACGGCCCTTGGCCTCAAACAGGGCACCCGCGAATGCCACGCCTGGTACGCTTGTCCGGACGACCGCACTCGGCACGGCACGGCCGGCCCTGCCTCGGATGGCGGCCGCGGGCCGCGCGGACAAATTCCCAGGCCAACCCGTTACTCGCCGAGCCAGTGCATCACCAGCTTCTCGGCCTCGTCACCCTCGGCCTGGAGTTTGCCGTCCGGGCCAAACACCTTGAATTGGGGAATCGAGCGGATGTCGTATTTGCGGGCGACCGGAGATTCCCAATCAATGCCCTGCACGTCGGGGCGGTTGATGTCGACCGCGACCACGGCGAGGTCGTCGCGTTTTTCGTGGAGGGCATCGAGGTGAGGGGCGAGGCGCTGGCAGGGCCCACAAAAGCGGCTGGTGAAATCGAAGATCGTGGTCTTGCCCGGGACGGCGAAATCCGCGAGTTCGACGGATTGACCGAAGGCGACGCGTTGCGGCTTCGCGCCCTTTTCCCGGCTCGCGGCAACGGCAAACGGCAGACCCATGACAAGGGAAACGAGGAGGACGAAAGGCAGAAGTTTTTTCATGGCAGTGTCAGAACGAGGTTTACGATCGGGCTCAAATTCCCGGTTTTCCTGAAAAACGCGAATTCTTCCGGTGCACCGGGCTGTCACGCAGTGTAGGCAGTGGCAGTTGTCACGGTGGCAAAAATCTCATGAAAGCCACGGGACCCTCCCCGGCCGGCGCTCATCAGACAGGCAACCAAGGCGGATTCCTGCCACTCGCCCGGCGCTGGCGCGATCAGTCGCGAGATCGGGGGATCAGCATGCCGATTTCCCCTCAGGCCCGGCCTAAAGTCCCCCCACGTTCCAGCCGTCGAAAACAATCAGGTGTACTGACGTACCCCGCAATCCCTCATGCAACCAGGTAACCGCATGCAATCGAAGATCCTGATTGTCGACGACGACATGATCCTCGCGTCCATTTATCGGAAGAAATTCCAGGACGCGAAGTTCGTGGTCGACGTAGCGGGCAGCGGCCAGGCCGCCCTGTTGAAGATCTCGCAGGACGTGCCGGACGTGATCCTGCTCGACCTCATGTTGGGCGACATGAACGGCGTCGAGATCCTCGAGGCGCTGCGCATGAACGAAACCACGCGCAAGCTGCCGGTCGTGGTTTTCTCAAACGTTTTTCTGGGTGACCTGATGGACCAGGCCGCGCGCGCCGGCGCGACAAAGTGCCTGAGCAAATCCGGCTGCCCACCCTACCGCGTGATCGATGAGGTGCAGAACGCCCTTCTGCGGGGCCATGGCGCGGTGGCCGAAACGACTGCCGGCTCGATCCTGGCCTCTCCCGGCGCAGCCCCGATGCTGTCGGCTCCCTATCGCGGAGCGCCGGCCACGACTGCGCCACGGCCGTCCCCGGTTGCCTCGACAACGGTGCCGTCCGTGGTTGCGCCGCCGGCCGCGATCGGCACGGCCGGAGACGATGACGTGCCGGAAAACGTGCGCCGTGACCTGCTCGAGCAAGTCGTGCGTCGCATCGAGGAAGTGGAGCGCATCCTTCCGAAATGGGTCACGCACGCGCACAACCCGACGCACCCTACCTTCCCGCGCTTTACCGGTCGATCCGCTCGATCAGCGGCAGCGCCGGCTTGGTCGGTTGTCTGCGCCTGGGCCAAATGGCGGGCGTGCTGGAAGCCTTGTTCAAGGACATGAAGACGACCCGGGCGAGCGTGACGCCTTCGCTCCTGCGCACCGTGTCTCAAGCCGTGGAACTGCTGCCGGTGTTGGTCAAGCAGACCGACTCGTCGCACACCGATGCCTTTGTCGTGCCGCTGATCGTCGTGGCGGGAACCAGCCCCGAAGGGTACGGCAGCTTGTGCCACGCGCTGGAGACCGCACGCCTCCGCGCGATGGGCCTCGATGACGCCTACATGGCGTGGAAGCTTTTCGCGACGAACCGGCTCGATCTCGTGATCGTCAACGTGGACGGTGACAGTTCGCAGGGCTTTGAACTCGCGAACGAACTGCGCGCGAGCGAACACAATCGCGAGACGCCGGTCGTGTTCGTCCTCGATCAGGATGCTGCGGAAGCGCGCGTGCACGCCTCGGGTCTGCCGGGTGCGGATTTCATCACCAAGCCCGTCCTTTCCCTGGAGCTGGGGGTGAAGGCATTGGTGCACCTGCAACGCACGCATCTGCCGGTGCTCGTTTGAGCTGTAACGCCTGTCGAATCAGTCAATCGCGCCGCCGGCCCGCCGGGTCGCGCGGGATCGAATCGCAAAGATGATTCAGGCGGGCGGCCACCCGCCCGAGAATGTCGGGCGACGGTACCACCGGGTCCTCCTGCAACTCCGCCAGCGCGGCGATGATCAGCTGCTGCTCCATCGTCGTCGGCCGCCGACCGTGGCGATCGACCAACAGGCGCATGGCGGCGCGATGCACGTCGCCGCGCAACGGGCGGGCCGCGGCGATGATGTCGGCTTTGAAGGGAGCGACGGCGGATTGAAAGTCGGCACCCAGCGTGGCAACGAGCGCGCTGCGTGTGTCCGCAGATGAGAGGAGGTGCGGGTGGCTCACGAGCGCACCTTAAACTTTTTGTGAAGGAATTCCATGGGGTCGATGCCTCAATTCGACTGGAGGGATTTCGCGGTCGCGCCCGCAACCGCCACGGAGGGTTGCACGTCACTTCGCGACAAGAGCTTCCGCTGGCAGCCCGCCGGCGACCGCGTTCACGTTTTCACGATGTACCAACCCGACTCGTCCCGTTACGACTCGCCCGCGTTTTACCGCCGCTGCGGCCGTTCCGGCCTGAAACTGCCGGCCATCTCCCTCGGGCTATGGCACAATTTCGGCGGGCACGATGCCTACGAAAATGGCCGCGCCATCGTGCGCCGCGCATTTGACCTCGGCATCACGCATTTCGATCTCGCGAACAACTACGGCCCGCCCGCGGGGTCGGCGGAGCAGAATTTCGGGCGCATGCTGCGGCAAGACCTGGCCCCCTGGCGTGACGAGCTGATCATCTCCACGAAGGCGGGCTACGGGATGTGGCCGGGCCCGTATGGCGAATGGGGCTCGCGCAAGTACCTGCTCGCCTCGCTCGACCAGTCGCTCCGCCGCCTGGGCGTCGAGTATGTCGACATCTTCTACAGTCATCGCCCCGATCCGGACACGCCGCTGGAGGAAACCATGGGCGCGCTCGATCGCGCCGTCCGCAGTGGCAAGGCGCTCTACGCCGGCATCTCCAATTACGACGCCGGGCAAACCGCGCGTGCGACGGAGATACTGCGTGCGCTCGGCACGCCCTGTCTCATCCACCAACCGCGCTACAGCATGCTCGATCGTTGGGTGGAGCCCCGCCTGCTGCGCACGCTGGAGGAAACGGGCACCGGTTGCATTGTCTTCTCCCCCCTCGCCCAGGGGCGGCTGACCGACCGGTATCTGCGCGGCATCCCGGCGGACTCGCGTGCGGGAAAGCCCGATACGTTCCTCCAGACGCAGGACATCACGCCGGCCTACCTCGAGCAGGCGAAAGCGCTTGACGAACTCGCCCGGGCGCGCGGACAGACGCTGGCCCAGATGGCGCTCGCCTGGGTATTGCGAAACCCGGTGGTGACGAGTGCGCTGATCGGCGCCAGCCGGTTGACGCAGGTCGACGATTGTGTCGGCGCGATTCGGCAACTCGCCTTTACCGCCGAGGAACTCGCAGGCATCGACCGACTCGTCGGGCCGGCGTCGTAGGAGGGGCTTTACGCCCCGATGAATTGCGGGCTTTGCGGCCGATCAATCGCGGCATAAAGCCGCTCCTACCTTCGGAAAGACAAATACGATCGGCCTTCGGTGGCGCGGGCCGGTTCCTTTCACGATGCTCCCGTCCGTAAACGAGGCGTAAATACCACGGAGATTCCTCAGCTCGAGTGGGGAGGAAATCACCAGGGTCGAAGCAACAAACGAGGCTTCGCAATTTCCTGACAAGGTCCCGGGAACGGACCGGCGCAAGGCGATCGCAAGCCCGGACGATGCTCCTCTTCAGTCGTCCGTCGTTGTTCCATTGTCGTGAGCCATCCTGTCCACTGCCCGCCTTCGACCGCTCCGGATCGCGCGTCCGCCGCATCGGCCTCCATGCGCGACTGTTTCCCCGCCGCGCTCGCGGCCATTCCTGCGCTGGCGGCCGGGGCTGTGATCATAATTGGCGGTGACAGCCCAGCCGCGAGGACGGTGAGTGGCATGCTGTCCGTCGTTGCCGCGGTGGCGGCGTTTGCCATCGTTGCAGCAATCGCCCGGCGCAGGCGACAAATGGCGCCCGCCCCGGAAGACGTGGCGGCGCATCGCGTTTTCGCCGACGAACTCTGTGCTGCCCACGGTCGGTTAAGCAGCGAACGCGACGAACTGAATGACGCCCTGGCGGATGCGCGCGCCGGCTGGGAATCAGTGTTCGCGGGAGCCTCTCACGTTGCGATTCTGACCTTGGATACACGCGGCATCATCACCGCCTGCAATCCGGGCGCCGAACGCTTGCTCGGCGCGGCCGCCGCCGATCTTGTGGGCCGGGCATCGGTCCTCCAGTTCCATTGTGCCGCAGAACTGCGCACCCGGCGCACCGAGGCACCTGCAGCCGTCTCGGACTTCGCCTTCTGGGCCCAACCCGCGCTCCTCGATCTTCCTCAGCCAAGGTCCTGGACCTGGCGCCGCAGCGACGGTTCGAGCCGACGGGTCGCATTGGCGGTCGTGCCGCGTCGCTCGGCGACCGGCGCGCTCCTCGGCTTCTTCGCGGTCGCGGAAGACATCACTGCTCGCGAACTCGCTGATGAACGCCTGCGGACAATTGCGGGAGCCAGCGAGGCCCTTCTCAAGGCCACCGCGCTCGCCGATGCATTGCCCGCCGTTTTGCGCGCCATCACTTCGACGTTTGGCTGGGAACATGCGCGACTCTGGACGGGGCCAGCCGGTCAAGGTCCGCTGCGAGCAGCCCACGAATGGCCGGCGCCAGGGGGTACGTCGACGCTCCCTTCGGCGGCCGACGCATCGCGTCCGCTTGTCAGCGATGCGGCGAACAACGGCGAAACCCGCTGGGTCGCGTTGTCGCCGTCGGCAACCGGTGAGGCGAGGGCGCAGTTCGCAATTCCTCTGCGCCTGGGGCGGATGGCCCGCGGCGTGGTCGAAGTCACGGGACGACTGCTCGCGGGTGACTGCGCGGAAACGGGCGCCATGCTCGCCACCCTGGCGGCAATCGTCAGCCAGTTCCTCGAGCGCAAGGAGTCGGAAAAGCGCATGGTGGAGGCCGAGGGCGCCGTCAACACCGCCGTCCGGGCCAAAAGCGACTTTCTGGCCCTGATGAGTCATGAGATCCGTACGCCGATGAACGGCGTGATCGGCATGAGCAATCTGTTGCTCGAGACCAACCTCTCGTCGAAGCAGCAGGACTTCGCGCGGATCATTCGCTCGAGCGGCAACTCGCTGCTCGCAGTGATCAACGACATCCTCGACTTCTCGAAAATTGAAGCGGGCAAGCTGTCGTTCGAAAAGGTTGATTTCGACCTGCGCTCGAGCATCGAGGACACCCTCGAACTGATGGCGGGCAACGCCCATGCGAAGCAGCTCGAGCTCGCCGCGCACGTCCACGCCGACGTTCCCCATTTCGTCCACGGCGATCCGCAGCGTCTGCGGCAGGTGCTGAACAACCTCGTCGCGAATGCCATCAAATTCACCGCGGCCGGCGAAGTCATCATCACGGTTGCCCGGGAACCATCGCGGGAGCGGACCATCGTGCTGCGCTTTGCCATCCGCGACACGGGCATCGGGATTCCCCCGGAGGCGCAGAAACGGCTGTTCCAGCCCTTCATGCAGGCGGACACGTCGACCACGCGGCGCTATGGCGGCACGGGCCTGGGTTTGGCGATCGCCCGGCAGCTCGTCGAAATGATGCATGGACGCATCGGAGTCGTCAGCGACGAGGGCAAGGGCTCCACCTTTCACTTTGCCATTCGCCTGGAACCGGCGAAGGACCCGGCACTCGAACCGCCGCTGCGGCGACTTCAGCCACCGGCAGCACGCGTGCTCGTCGTTGACGACAATGCCTCGCACGCCGCCATCGTCAGCCATCTCGTCAGATCGTGGGGGTTGCGTCCCACGCGGGCGAAAGACGCGCGGGCCGCGTTGCAGCAGCTTCGGGAAGCCGCAGCCTCATCCGAGCCGTTTGCGCTCGCATTGGTCGACGCGGAGCTGCCCGATGCCGCGGGAACGCTGCTCGCCCGGGCCATTCACGCCGAAGCCGGTGACAATCCCCCCAAACTCGTGCTCCTTGCCGGAGTCGGCCGCCAATTTGAAGAAGCGGAGATCCGCAGCGCCGGCGCCTCCGCCTGGCTGACGAAGCCCGTGCGGGAGTCCCGTCTGTTCGAAACGCTCGCGACCGTCCTCACCGGAGGCGAACCGGTGATCACGATATCGTCCCACGTGCGCGCAACTCTACGTCCGCCGAGTTCGCCGCCTTCCCGGTCCAGTCGCGACCGCATCCTGCTGGTCGAAGACAACGTGATCAATCAGCAGGTGGCCCTCCAGTTGCTTGGCCGTCTCGGGTTCGAAGTCGACGTGGCGACCAACGGCATTGAAGCCCTGGCTGCCCTCCGCCGCATATCCTACGGCGTCGTCCTGATGGACTGCATGATGCCGGAGATGGACGGCTACGAAACGACGCGGCGGATTCGCGAGGTTGAACGCCGGCGATCCGCTCTCGGCATCGCGCGGCCGGAAGTCCATATCATCGCGCTCACGGCCAACACGGGAGCCGACGATCGCGCCCGCTGCCTGGCCGCCGGCATGAACGAATTCGTGACCAAGCCACTTCATCCGGAGGATCTCCAACAATTGCTCGAGCGCTGGCGGGTCGATGGCGGGAGATCTGAAGTCCAAAGTCTGAAAGACACCGGTCCGAAGGTCCACGCGTAGGCGGACGGGAACCGAACCTCGGCAGGTCGGAAAGTCTGAAAATGCAGGAGGGGCTTTACGCCCCGATCTCGGGACTCCTCCCAAAGCCCGCCCCGATCCCGGCCCTGCGGAGCCGTAACCAAAACATACCTACAGGCAGGCGCTAAGCCGTAGAACCTGTAGGGCTGGCCCTCTGGGCCATGCCGCGGCGGCAAAGCGACCCGGACACAAGGTCCTGTTCTACAACCGATCAGACCCTGATCGGGCTCGGTATCTGCGATAACACGAGCCATCTGCGGTCAAAATACATTGGATTCGAACGGCCCAGAACTGAACCGCAGATTACGCAGAGGACGCAGATAAAGGCAGGATCAGAACAACAGCATCAGACCCTGATCGGGCTCGGTATCTGCGATGATCTGAGCCATCTGCGGTCAAGAATTCACAGAGCCGCACAGCTCAAATCGCATCCCTGGAGGGTGTCCGTTCATCGCTTCGACCAGGCGAGTGCAAGCGGATGATTCCGTGCACCGTGTGTCTGCGCTCCGTGTCCTCCGTGACTTTCTCCTGAATCGTTACGACTTGGTCGAGCCGCCGACTGAGCTCGTCTAAGTCCTGCCTGTCTTCCCGAACGGCTTTCGTGGACGGAATCTCCCCCAGATGGGAGGAATCCCCCGGAATTCGTGGGAGGATCATCCAGGTGTAACAGGGTATTCTGGCGCGTCCCTGCGCGGTTCGCACCACCGTTGAGACGGTTGCAAAGAATTCGCACAAATATCGAGCCCGGGCCTCTCAAGCGTTTTCGGCCCGCGTCGTTTAGCCCCCACAAGCGGCATCACACCGCGCAGTTATCAACCATCAGTTATCATACGTCATATGAAGAACAGCAAAAAGGGCTTCACCCTCATCGAAATCATGATCGTGGTCGTCATCATCGGCCTGCTCGCCGCGATGGCCATCCCGGCCTTCACCAAGGTCCGCAAGACCTCGCAGGAAAAGACGATCGTCAACAACCTCCGTCAGCTCAACGCCGCCGCGCAGCAATACTTCCTGGAGAACGGCGTTGAATCCGTCGTGAGCGCTGATCTCGTCGGCACCGGCACGGACAAGTACATCAAGAGCATCAGACCGTGTTCGGGCAATCCGAAACGTATCCGGCGGTCCATGCCACAGATACGCAGCTCGAGACCACGGGCGGCGTCTTCACCGTGACCTATAAGCCTTAACAGACGGAAATCTCGTCAGTTCGCATTTTCAAAGACCGCCCGCGTAAGCGGGCGGTCTTCTTTTTGCTCCATCGTTTTGGCTGAATCCCAGTTTCGGCCTCCGGCAGATCGCAGGCTATCGCCCGTCCGGTACTGCGCTCGGTTCGGACTGGCGTTGCTGTGAGCCGCCCGCCGGTGCCCGAAGGAGATGGTACTCGGAGCGAACTAGGGTTTCCGCCCGGTTTCCCCTTTGAATCCACCCCACGATGCCGATCTAGGGTTGATTCCGCCTGGTTCGTTACCGGTCGCTCCCTCAAAATGAATCAACCGACTCCTGCTTTGCCGAAGTGGCTCCCGCCATTCGCGGCGGCGCTCTCCGCCATCGCTGCAATCCTCATCGGCTTTGTCTTGGTTCCCCCACATCCGGCAATCCGCATTCGTCCAGCACGCCGGATACTATATCGTGCTGGCTGGCTCGGCTGCTCTGGTGATCGCGTGTATTCGGAGCTTTCGCGCGGGCGTTCAACCGCTGAAGTGGACGACATCTGACACCCGTCTTGCGCTGGCAAGCGCGATTTTCGCCGTGCTCTGGCAGGTCAACAATCCCCACGGCTTCAAAATACTCATGGACGAACTGGTCGTGAATGCCACGGCCATGAGCATGCATTTCGACCGTGAGATATTCGTTCCCCTCCGGACACATGTCGTGGACGGGCAATTTCTCGTCCTCGGCGGCATCGTGGACAAACGCCCGAACTTCTTTCCCCTTCTGCTTTCGTTACTCCACGACTTCTCAGGTTATCGTCTGGCGAATGTCTTTATCCTGAATGCCGCCCTGTCCGTGCTCCTCCTGTTCGTGACCGGTCGGCTGGGGCGGCACTTGAGCGGGGGCAAGGAACAGGCGGGGTTGTTCGGGATCGCGCTTCTCGGCGGGTTGCCCCTGCTCGGGGTCAACGCCACCAGCGGCAGCTTCGAGATACTTAATCTGCTCATGATCGGCGTCTGCATGCTACTTGCATGCAAATATCTTCAAGAAGTCCACACCGCGCGTGGTGGGAGCGCCGAGATTCGTATAGAAAACGCCAGGTCCGATCCGGCCTACGCCCGGTCTGCGGCCACACAGGATGTCCTGGTGCTCGCGACTGTCCTGCTGGCGCAAACCCGATACGAATCGGCTCTCTTTGTCGGTGCGACAGCCGCCACGGTGCTCTGGGGTTGGTGGCGACTGCGGCGTCCCTTGTGGTCGTGGTCGCTCGTGGTCGCCCCTCTCCTGCTGGTCATCGTCCCGTTACAGAGCAAAGTATTTGCGGTGAACGCGCGTGACTACTGGCAATTGACCCAGGATTTGGAACAGCCGTTCATGCTGAAGTTCATTCCGGAGAACTTCGGCCACGCCGTGCGGTTCCTGTTCACCGTCGACGGCTTCCAGCTTGGCTCGCCAGTCCTTTCCGGTTTCGGGGTCGTATGCACGATCTTCTTTGTGGTCTTTTTGATCCGGCGCTGGCGCCAGGTGCGCACCGAGCCTGATTGGTTCGTGCTCGGCACCTTTGCCTTGGTGGTGTTCGCAAACCTGGCACTGTTGTTATGCTACTTCTGGGGTCAGCTCGATGATTTCATGGCGACGCGCCTGGGGCTTCCGCTTCTTCTTGTCCTCACGCTGGCATCGACTTTTGTCCTGGGCCGGTGGATCAAGCGTCCGGCGGTGTGGTGCGTCATCACGGCCATACCCTTGGTTTGGGCCATGGCCGAAACGATTCCCATGAGTTCACGCGCCACCAGCACGATGGGGTTTCTCTCATACCAGGAGGTAAAGTGGGAACTCGCCTTCCTGCATGAGCATGCGAACGAACATGCCTTGTTCGTCCTTCCCGCGCCGCTTCCGGGCGTGCTCGAGCGCCAGGCGGCCATCTCCGTGCAGGGACTTTCTGAACACGCGGAGCAGATGGCGAAGCATCTGACCGAGCAATCCTACGCAACTGTCTATGTGTTTCAGCGCCTTGAGCTCGAGGCCACATCACACGAGTGGCAGGAAGTGGAGGGAAGCGAGTTGGGTGCGGAATTCGAGCTCGAGACCGTGGCGGAGCGAAGGTTCAAACCGCTCTACAAGATGCGCCTCAGCCGTCTGCGATCCGTGGAGCTGAGCCGTCAAGCCCCGCGTCCGCCAGATTGGAAACCGAAGTTTCCTCCCTTTCAAGTGACCCCAGCGGGCACGGATGCGAGTGCGGCGGACGTCTATGTCCAGAAGTATCTTTCTGACCTGCCTTGAGATCGGTTCGCCGAACGGAGCGGCGGCCGAAGCGTACGAGCATATCAGTCTCTTTGAGAGCACGACGGGCGCCCGAGGTGCCAAATTTGCGGTCCTCGCGACGAATGGGGATGGCACGTAGGCGCACGCCCTGCATTCCCTTTAGTGCCTCCTCGCACCGATGAAAGGCGAGCCATGGATCAGGTTGAAGCTCACCGCGCTGGCCGTGATACCGGAGTGCACCGGCCCCACCGGCCCTCGCCCGCACCTCGCGTGCAGGAATCCGTTAGGCAGCACCGCCGATGAAGGATCCGACCACTTCCGGCGTGCACGGTGCCGGCAGAAAGCCGGGCTCTCTCGCCGCCCGGCGATTTCCGGCCCCCCTCAGAGCACCGGCAGCTTCGCCAAGCACCGACATCACCTACGATCTGGCTCTTCTCGCGCGCAGTCGCGCGAGTTGGGAATCGAACCCGGCATTGAGGCTGGTCTATGGGGACATTTTCCGGTCGATGCGTGCTCATGCTTTTCCCGGTCCCGCCTTGGAACTCGGTTCGGGTTGCGGTTCGTTGCGGGAATTCGTGCCAGACGTGGTGACCAGCGACGTGGAATCCACGGCCTTCGCTGATCTCACGGTTTCGGCCTACGCGATCGAGGATGCACCGGGTGGTCCTTGGAGCACGCTCTACCTCTTTGATGTCCTCCATCATCTCCGCGAACCCATGCGGTTTTTCGCGAGTGCAAGTCGGGCGCTGCGCCCCGGAGGACGTGTGATCATTTGCGATCCCGCCGCGACACCATTCGGCCGCTGGTTTTATCGACTCGTCCATCACGAAGGCACAAGACCAGCGGAAATCATCTCGCCGTACGAAATGTCACCGAGCGGCCCCGGGGGCGAATTTGCAAACATGGGTATGGCGTGGGCCCTTTTCGTGCGGGACCGTAACGGAGTCTCCGTTCGTCTTCGGTCGCTCGGTCTGGAAATCAAGGAGGTGCTATTCCGCGATGCCCTCGCCTATCCCGCAACGGGTGGATTTTCCAAACGAGCCCTGCTGCCATCCGGCGTCATCCGCGCGCTGCTGACGTTTGAGTCCGCGCTTCCCCAGCGGTTCCTGCGGGCCTGCGGCCTGCGCGTCCTTGTCGTGCTGGAAAAGCGGGAATTGCCCAAGCGGTGAGCGATACCGCCAGATCCCGCCCTTTCGCCGGAGGCATGGCGCAGCGCCTCGCCATCGCCGCCATCATTGCGATCGTGACGTGGGCAGTCTTTTCACCCGCCCTCGGCGGTGAGATCCTGTTCTGGGACGACGACATCAATCTCGTGTCGAACGCCGCTTTGAAGCACATCGATGCCCGCAGCCTGCATTGGATGTTTACGGACACGGCCCACGTGCTCCGCTACAAACCGCTCAACTGGCTTCTCTGGGCTTCACTCATTCAAGCATTCGGTATCGACGAGGCCCCTTACCATGCGGTGAACCTGGCTCTCCACGCGGCCAACGCAGCGTTGGTGTTCCTGGTCCTGGAGACGGTGTTGGCTCGGTGGACGGGCACGGGTACGGTTCGGGTGCGTCTCGTCGCTGCTGTAAGTGCCGCCTGCTGGGCTCTGCACCCGATGCGCATCGAAGCGGTCGCGTGGATCAGCGGGGTCGGCTATCCCTTGGCGTTGTTTTTCGGGCTGCTTTCATTGTGGGTAATGGCGATCGCGTCGACGGGTGCGACGCGCCGCGTTCGCTATACTTGGATAAGTCTGAGCGCGCTGCTTTGGCTACTTGCGCTGTCGAGCTACCCTTCGGCTCTGTGCCTGGTTCCCGCATTTCCGCTCGTGGCCTACGCTGCGGCTCCTTTGGAGGTGCGGGGGACCAAGCTCATGGCCAGCGCAATTCCGCATCTGGCTTTGGCGGCTGGCTTGGCGGGGTTCACGGTTGTCATGCGAGTCGTGAACCCAGGCCACTGGCTAGCGGCCGGTCTGGCCAGCGTGGGACTCCGGGAACAAGTAGCCCGACTCTTTCTTTTTTGGTTTTGGGCCGCTGCTCGACAACTTCCCTTCGCGACGATCAGCCCGATCCACGACGCGGCGATGCACCCCGCTCTGTTGAGTGCTCCCGTTATCGCAGCGTGCGCCTCGATCCTTCTAGGCACCTTCCTCTTGGCTCTCTGGGCGAGGCGATGGAAACCGCCCATTCTCATGTGGACCGCTTTTTTGGTCGCGTTGGTCCCGCATGCCGGGTTGACCGAACCAGTCTTTCTACCAGCAGAGCGATACCTGTATGTTGCCTCACTATATGTGATTGCGTTGTTCGCCCTCGGACTTGCTTCGAACCGAACCTGGCGATCGTGGACGGTTGGGATCGCGGTCGCCTCACTCGGCATGGCCTTTTGGACGCGAACCCATGCCAATCTTTGGCATTCCAATGTTGCGTTTTTCTCCCGAGGGAAGGAACTCGCAGCGACGTCTCTCTACCGAGGCTTTTTTAGCGGTCGATTGGGTTTGGTCCGCGCGGCGCAAGGAGAGTATGCCGACGCCATCGGGCTACTTGAAATGGGAGTCAGAGAACAGCCGCAAAACTGGCCGTTCCGATTCCGGCTCGCAGAAGCGTTGGAAACGACAAATCAAATCCAGCGTTCGGCAGACGAATATGGTCAACTCTACGCTCGGGACACGAACAATGCACTTGTCGCGAACCGTCTCGCCTCCGTGCTCGTGCGTCTCGGTCGCACGGACGAGGCCATCGCTATCTTGCGAAAGATCTTCGCTGCCCAACCGACGCCGGCGAACCAGATCAATCTCGCCCGCGCATTGACCGCCGGCGGAGAGGAGCAGGAAGCGTTAGCGCTCCTCTCCGCGGATCTACGAGCGAAATCGCCCGCAGCCGATGTCCAGGCTCACGGTCTTGGTGCCGACACCGCGCCCGCTCCCTAACCTAACGTTGGCCAACTTCCGCCTCGCGCGAGGCATGAGCGGACGCACCCGCTGGCCTCGCGTCGGCCCAACGAAGATTTGCCACGCGATCGTGCGGAGGTATCGCGGCGCAGTCCCTCCTGCAATTTGTTCCGCAACGCCCTGGAGCGGGAATCGACCGCGACGGGGCCAGGGATTCATGCAAAGCGGCTTCAAGACCACGGCCGACCAAGTCGATTGAGGTCGATGTGATTGCGGCAAATGATACGTGCCAGCCGGCTCACCGTCGACCGGTCGAGGGGCCACATTGCGCTGGCTACATTTCACCGACTGGCGTGTCGTGCGTCGCAAACGCTCCCAATCGAATGAACGAGCGCCCGCCAACTGCTGCCGCACGACCCGTCGTTATGTCCTCTTCGCTCGGCGCGCACTTCGACTGGGTGGCGGCGAACGACGCGCGTGCGCGGCGCGCGCAACGTGGGTTTCACCGTCAAGTTGCGGCCCATTTTCGGCACCACGTCCCCGAAGGCTGTACGGTGCTGGAATGGGGTTGCGGCGCGGGCGATCTGCTGCGGACCCTGCGGCCCGCTCGCGGGCTCGGCATCGACCTCAGCCCGGCGATGATCGAGAAAGCACGCGCCCGAAACGTCGATGGTGCCTGCGAATTTCGCACTGGCGATGTGCTCGCGACTGAACTCGCGGAGGGGTTCGATCATATCATCCTCGATTATCTGGTCGGCTATTTGCCGGACATCCAGACCGCCTTCGAGAAAATCAAGCGCTCCGCCCATGCGCGCACCCGGCTGCATATCACGTCACTCAACACCCCATGGCGTTTTGTGCTGAATTGGGCCCAGCGTTTTGGTTTCGTCATGAAACAACCGCCGAGCAACTGGCTGTCGCACGGCGACATCTCGAATCTGCTTGAACTCGCCGGCTGGGAGGTCGTGCGTTTGGAACGTATCCAGCTCTGGCCCTTTCAGACGCCGCTGCTCGCTCCGCTGCTCAACCGATGGTTGGTGCGCCTGCCTTTCTTTCGGCACTTCGGCATCACCTGCGCCATAACGGCGAGGCCGAAAATCCCGCCGCGCTTGGAAGCGGACGTCACCTGCACCGTCGTCGTGCCGGCGCGCAACGAAGCCGGCAATATTCGGCCGGCACTTGAACGTATCCCCCGGCTCGGGCGGCGCACGGAGATTATTTTCGTCGAGGGACACAGCAACGACGACACGTGGGAGACAATCCAACGCGAGGTCGCCGCCTACGATGGTCCGCACCTGGTGCGCGCAGTCCAGCAGCCAGGCAAAGGCAAGTGGGACGCCGTACATGCCGGGTTTGCGATCGCCCAAGGAGACATCCTGGTCATCCAGGACGCTGATCTCACTGCACCGCCCGAGGATCTGGTGAAGTTTTTCGAAGCGGTCGAAGACGGCCGAGCCGAGTTCGCCAACGGCAGCCGGCTGGTCTATCCGATGGAGGCAAAGGCGATGCGATTCCTGAATCTGCTTGGCAACAAGTTCTTCGCCGAGGCATTGACGTATGTGCTCGGCCAGCCGGTGAAAGACAGCCTCTGCGGCACGAAGATGATCCTGCGCTCGGACTACGTCCGCCTGCTCGAACGCATCAAGCCGTTCGGCAACTTCGATCCTTTTGGCGATTTCAACCTGCTCTACGGTTCCGCCCTGCTCGACCTCCGCATCCGCGACATCCCTGTTCGCTACCGGGACCGTACCTACGGAGAGACGAACATCTCCCGCTTCAGCCACGGCTGGATGCTGCTCAAGATGGTGTGGTTCGGCCTGCGCAAGTTGAAGTGGGTGTAGAAGCAGTGAGCGGGAGGCCCGCAGAAGCGGCTTCAGCCGCGAATGGATCCGCCAAAACAACCTGGTGAGGCAAGCGTCAGACCATGAAACATGAGTTTCGGGTTGGAACGCTGATCTACGCTAATCTCCAAACGACGGAATCCCAATCCAGTTTTGCACCCCAGAAGTCACCGAAGGAAACGAACGTCAGACACAGAGAATCAAGCGGAGTCACAGGGGTGCCTGGTTGTCATTCGTGTGCATGCCTGACGTCGCTGCGCTCGGTATGTATCCATGTCGGATGTCGCTTCGCTCGTTACAAGCTTTCATATTCCGGCTCGGCTATCAGTGTAATCCGTCGTTCAAATCCCATCCTGGGCTTGGGTCGCGGCTCAGCCGCGCTGGGTCATTCATGGACCCCAATCCGATCTCAGTGCTTTCCGTGACCTCCCTGCTTCAAATCCGGACCTTTCGCGTCCCCCGCCTCCGTTCCCTCTGTTATCTCCTGTTAAAATCGTTCTGATCGAACCTTCTCGAACGGGCGGGCAGCGCCAGGGCATCTGCCATCGCCGATTTGCGTTATTGGTTCGCTGATCCGTATCAGCGTCAATTGGGCGGCTCCAAAACGTCCTCCGCCTTAATCAGCGAAGCTGGACGTGCGCCGGGAAGTCAGGGCAGATGATCGAAGCGCCCAAAGTTTCGGCTTTTCCGGTCGCGAGAAACGTCATCGCGCCTGAATTCGAGCACAACCAAACCTCCCTCGCGCCGGCATCAAAGTAAAGCGCAGTCTTCTCCCGAATTTCCGACTCGGTGTTCCCGGGGGAGATCACTTCCACGCAAATTTCTGGAGCGCGCGGGAAAACGGTTCCGTCCCCCAGGTCTGCGAGACGCTCGGGGGATGCCCATGCCACGTCTGCGGCGCGAACGCCGTCCGCGGTCGAGACCGGGCATTCGGTCAGAACACGACCGCCCCGCATGAATCGATCAAGGAGAACGCCGATGCGAAACTGGTAACTTCCGTGATTTGCCGCGGGAGGAGGACTCATAATAACGTGGCCATGCCGGTCGGTTTCGACCCGGCCTTCGATTTTCGCGAGCTCAGGATCGCGGAGAAGCTCGTCCCAACGGCGAAGATTGAACACCGTTTGCGTTCGCTGCTCCGGCAATTCGATGGTCAGCACACCCATGGAAACAGATTAACACCAGCCACAATCGTCCGTCAACCGCGGCTTCCGGGTCGTTCAATGGTCGAAAACGTTGCCATCCGATCCTGCGTCGGCGATTGACGACTCGCTCGACGCCGGTCTGGCAGAGTCACAACCAGGGCAAGAAGGAGGTTGGGGAACCGCTGATCGACGCTGATAAACGCTGATGATTCCACCCCTGCCCTATCCGTGCCCATTCCTGCAGTCCGTGGTTCAAGAGGATTGAGTTCCTGGTGTAGAGATCGGATCTGGGTCCACCAATTACACGAACACGAATGAGGATCAGGATTTCTGCGATTCGTGTAGATTCGTGTTATTCGTGTTATTCGTGGATAAATCGTCCGGGTGTTGGTCGGGCAATTTCGCTCCAGGAAAAGATTTAACAGAGGGGAATGAAGGCTACGAAGGCCGCGCCGGGTCGTCCACGCGCTTTCGAAGTAACGGCCGCAAAAAGGCACAAGAGGCGCAAAGACCAGCGCTCCTCGTTCAGCGCTCTTTCTGTAACTTGGAATCTGCGTTAATCTGCGCCATCTGCGGTCAAGAAGGATTGGAATCGAGCGGCTCGGAATTGAACCGCCGATTCCCCAGAAAAAGGCAGGAAAAGAATACGAGCGGCGAACCGATCAGTGGCTTGGCATCTCTCACGGAGTCCTCGTCTCGATGCGTTGATTGCGGTGACGCCGATAGATCGCGAAGTCACGCCTGTCCGTCGTGAAGACCACGGCATCCTTCACCATCTCGCTTAGTCGCACCACGCAGGCGTCAGCAAATTGCATTCGGCCATATCGCTTCATCAACGCGGCAAGCGATTCGGCTTCCGTTGGCAGCATTGATCTCAGGTCAAGCGTTCCTCGCCCCACCATAGCCATCAGCAGGGGCCCCGAACCCGGCACCAGATATTCCGTCTCCGCCATGACGGCCTCGCAGGTGATCAGGGCGCTGTGCAAGCCCGCCAGGCAACCCTTGGCCCACTCATGATACTGGTCGGAGGCATCGAGAAAACCAACCAACAGCCCCGTGTCGGCAATGGGCCTCACTTACGGTTACGACCGAAGCCGTCCAAGCTCTTCCTTGGTTGCCCAGTCTTGAGAACGCCGCACAAATCGGAGAGTTGATCGGCCAACGAAGGGCCCCGATCTTTCGCGCGAAAGACAAAGGCACGCCCCCGCCGGTCACGCACGATTATCTCGCCGCCATTGGCGGCGACTTTCTTCAGGCGAGCAAAATTGCGGATGAATTCCCGCGTCGTAGCAGTGCTTGTGGGCATGTCACACAAACTTGTTTGACATCGAACTGCTGTCAAGTCCGCCCCTTTACCCTCCGGGTATGGCCCTCCCTGAGCGCCAGGCTCCAGGCTTCTGACTTTGGGCAAGTGGCAGGTCCGCTTCGCGATCAGGCGTTCGCGCGGTTTCCGGCTTACCGCAGCTGGACTTGCACGGGAAAATCCGGGCAAATTGACGAACGTTCCAACGCCTCTGCCCTTTCGGGTGCAAGAAACGTCAGCGCGCCAGAGCCCGAGCACAGCCAGACCTCCCGGGCGCCGGCATCGAAATACAGGGCCGTCTTTTCGCGAATTTCCGCGTCGCTGTTCCCTGGCGAAAGCACCTCGACACAGATTTCCGGTGCGCGCGGGAAACAAGTCTGCTCGCCCAGTTCGCGGATTCGCTCGGAAGACGCCCATGCCACATCTGCTGCCCGGACTCCGTCGGCGGTGGAAACCGGACATTCCGTTAGCGCGCGACCTGTGCGCATCAATTCTCGCAGCAGGTGTCCAATTTCGAGTTGGTAACTTCCGTGTCGTGGGGCCGGGGGCGGGCTCATAATAACGTGTCCGTAGCGGTCCGTTTCTACACGGCCTTCAATTTTCACAAGTACGGGGTCGCGGAGAAGCTCATCCCAACGGCGAAGATTGAACGCCGTTTGCGTGCGTTGCGCGGGCAGTTCGATGGTCAGAGCACCCATTTCGCAAACTTAAAGCCCACCCGAACCGTTCGTCAACCGCGGCTTCCGTTACATGCCCACGACCACGCTCCGCCTGACCATCGCCGAACGGCGCCAGTTTGCCGCCGAGGCCCGGCGTCGCGGCATCAGCCTTTCGAAGTACCTGCGCGAAGCCGGTCGCCGCGAAGCCGCCCGGATCGACTGGAAAACATTCTTCCAGCAACTACCCGAGGTGAAGCTCCCGCCCGGCGCTCTTGGCCCTCGGCGCCCCCGCTCATACCACCGAGACCGTGTTCGCGGAAGCCGCCCACCTGCTCAAGCGCCACCTACCGGCCCTCCTTTCGCTGTTCGCGGCAATGTTCCCGACCATCTCGCACGGGCCGCCCAAGTCATCACAGCGTACGCCTCCCGTGCCGACGCCCGGCGACGCTTCACTGGTGATCCTCTCCGAATTGTATCCCGACGCCCGTCTCGTCACGGTGAACGAACGCGATTTTACCGGCTACGGGCGGAAAGATGGGAGCCCGGTGCCCTGCACCACGCCGAGTACGCGCAGGTAATCGCTCGCGCGCCGTTCCAGAACGAACCGGCCATGGCACCCACGCCCATCAATCGGCAACCGGTTCACCGCACCCACGGCGAAATCAACATCTCGCGCTTCTCCCATGGGTGGATGCTGCTCAAGATGGTGTGGTTCGGATTTCGGAAACTGAAGTGGGTGTAGTTGCGTTGCAAAGGAGACCGGAAGCCGAACGTAAGCGGTCAGCAGTGATCAGTAGTCAAGTGAATGGGCGCAAAAGGCGCAGGAGCTTTTCCCGACAGATTGGCAGCACGGCTTCGTCGCAACCAGACGAAGAAGAGTGAACCACGAAACCATTTCCGAGCAGGCAGCACATATTAAGAAGTGCAAAATTGGAGGGACGGGCTCTGGTTGGAGCATCAATCGTCCGAACGCACGGGACGGGTATGACAACGAAGGCAGCGGGCGACCCCAGGATTGAGCAAGCCGTGCGTTTCTCACGGGCTGCCAGGGCAGGCGGACATTCTGGAGGCTCCACTCATCTGTCTTTTAGCTCTGAGATTCGGCCTTGCCGCACTCGAACTTCAACTTAAAGTTTAACACCATGAAGACGGTCACGATGCTCCAGTTTCGAAAAGATGCCGAGCGGGTCCTGCGCCGCATTGCGAAAGGCGAGCGATTCGTGCTCTCGCATCGCGGCAAGCCCGCGGCGCGCCTGGAGCCACTGGCGGAGGCCTCGCCTGCCGCTCCCCACGGGGATCCGTTCCTCGCCATTGCGCAACGCGCGAAGCCAAGTCCGAAAGGAAAGACGCCGCACCGGCAAATCGACCAGATCCTCTATGGCCGCCGCTGACGTCTTCATGGACAGCGCGGGCTTTCTCGCGCTGTGGGACGCCGCGGACGAACATCACACGGCTGCCGTTCGTTTGCAGGCAGCGTTGGTGCGCGGGCGCCGGCATTTTCTGACTACGGAGTACATCGTGGATGAATCGGCCACCTTGCTCCTGGTGCGACACAGTCACGGCGCTGCCGCCGATTTCCTGGACACCATGGAGCGAAGCGAGGCCATCCGGCTGGAGTGGATTGGTCCGGAACGGTTCTTCGCCGCTGCCGGTCTGTTTCGCAAACACGCGGACAAGGAGTGGTCGTTCACCGATTGCGTGAGCTTCGGCGTCATGCACGAGTTGCGCGTCCGTGACGCCTTCACCACCGACCATCATTTCAAGCAGGCCGGTTTCGTGCCGTTGCTGGGATCGTGAGGCGGGGGCTGTCCGCAGGGGCGCCGCCTCTCGAGAGACCGTCTCGACTCCAGGTCGCAAGTCTGTCGAAAGAGGACGCGTCGGCGTCTTTTCGGAGACGTGGCGGCATCTGGGGCCCGGCGCCGATGTTCCGGGCCGCGGACGGCGGCTGCCAGTTGCCTCGCGTCAATTCCATGAGTGAAATCCCTCAGCTCCGGAATGAACCTACAAAACACATTTCACAGGAGGTAACGAAGGAAACAAAGGCCGGCCTGACACTGACATGTCCTGAAAAATGCGAGGCCTGATTGGCTCACCCGCGAGGTGAACGTCGAAGTTCGCTCTATTCCCCTGCTCCGACCTCACGATACCGGCCGGGTCGCCATCGAGAGGTGTCCGGTGCAGGATCTGCCGGTGGATCGGTTTGAGAAACTCGCCGCGAACGACATCCTCTTCATCGATTCGTCGCACGTCGCCAAAGTGGGAAGGGATGTGAGGCCGGAACGAACTTGGAACGGCGGTTCCGCCGATTCCTGATCGGGCTCTCAACCCTCAATCCTGGTAGCTTGACATCGGCAGGTTCTGGAGAAATCTGGAGAGACATGGCCACCCTCTCGTTTCACGCGCCTCCGCCGGAGGAGAAAAAGATTCGCGCCGCCGCACGGAAGCGACGAATGCCCGTCTCCAAGTTTCTCAAAGAGGCGGCCTTGAGGGAAGTCGAACGTGAAAGTGCCTCTTTCGCCGAGTGGGCGCGCCGGGTCGCCGGGATGGTGAAGTCGGGCCGTGGCGACCTGTCTGAGCGTGAAGGCTTCTGCGACTAACTACCTGATCGACGCCGGTCCACTCGTGGGGCTGCTTGATGCCGACGATCAGTGGCACACCTGGAGCTCTGAAACGCTCACGAAAATAGAAGAACCGGTAGCGACGACCGAAACGGCGGTGGCCGAGGCTGCCTGGCACCTCCGCAAACTGCGTCCGGCACTTCAGGCGCTCGCGCTCATGATCGCGGAGTCGCGAGTGCGTCTCGTGCCCGTTCTCGCCCAACAACCGCGGCGCGTCGCCGATTTGTTGGACAGGTATTCGCAAATGGATCTTGGGGACGCCACGCTCGTCGTTTTGTCGGAGCTCCATCCCGGCGCCAGGCTTGTGACGTTGGACGCACGCGATTTTGCGGTCTATCGGCGTGCGGACGGCCGTTTGGTTCCATCCATCATGCCGCCGGCCACGCGCAAGCGGTAAGGACATCATCACGCGATCCTCATGGGTCGTCCGGTCCAGCCCCAATTTGCCCGATTTGCGACGCCATCTCGCGCTTCTCCCATGGGTGGATGCTGCTCAAGATGGTGTGGTTCGGATTTCGGAAACTGAAGTGGGTGTAGTTGCGTTGCAAAGGAGACCGGAAGCCGAACGTAAGCGGTCAGCAGTGATCACTAGTCAAGTGAATGGGCGCAAAAGGCGCAGGAGCTTTTCCCGACAGATTGGCAGCACGGCTTCGTCGCAACCAGACGAAGAAGAGTGAACCACGAAACCATTTCCGAGCAGGCAGCACATATTAAGAAGTGCAAAATTGGAGGGACGGGCTCTGGTTGGAGCATCAATCGTCCGAACGCACGGGACGGGTATGACAACGAAGGCAGCGGGCGACCCCAGGATTGAGCAAGCCGTGCGTTTCTCACGGGCTGCCAGGGCAGGCGGACATTCTGGAGGCTCCACTCATCTGTCTTTTAGCTCTGAGATTCGGCCTTGCCGCACTCGAACTTCAACTTAAAGTTTAACACCATGAAGACGGTCACGATGCTCCAGTTTCGAAAAGATGCCGAGCGGGTCCTGCGCCGCATTGCGAAAGGCGAGCGATTCGTGCTCTCGCATCGCGGCAAGCCCGCGGCGCGCCTGGAGCCACTGGCGGAGGCCTCGCCTGCCGCTTCCCACGGGGATCCGTTCCTCGCCATTGCGCAACGCGCGAAGCCAAGTCCGAAAGGAAAGACGCCGCACCGGCAAATCGACCAGATCCTCTATGGCCGCCGCTGACGTCTTCATGGACAGCGCGGGCTTTCTCGCGCTGTGGGACGCCGCGGACGAACATCACACGGCTGCCGTTCGTTTGCAGGCAGCGTTGGTGCGCGGGCGCCGGCATTTTCTGACTACGGAGTACATCGTGGATGAATCGGCCACCTTGCTCCTGGTGCGACACAGTCACGGCGCTGCCGCCGATTTCCTGGACACCATGGAGCGAAGCGAGGCCATCCGGCTGGAGTGGATTGGTCCGGAACGGTTCTTCGCCGCTGCCGGTCTGTTTCGCAAGCACGCGGACAAGGCGTGGTCGTTCACCGATTGCGTGAGCTTCGGTGTCATGCACGAGTTGCGCGTCCGTGACGCCTTCACCACCGACCATCATTTCAAGCAGGCCGGTTTCGTGCCGTTGCTGGGATCGTGAGGCGGGGGCTGTCCGCAGGGGCGCCGCCGCTCGAGAGACCGTCTCGACTCCAGGCCCCGAGTCTGTCGACTGAGGACGCGTCGGCGTCTTTTCGGAGACGTGGCGGCATCTGGGGCCCGGCGCCGATGTTCCGGGCGGCGGATGCCGGCTGCCCGTCGCCTCGCGCCAATTCCATGAGTGAAATCCCTCAGCTCCGGAAAAAATGCGCCGATGGATTCCAAAGAAGCCAGAGCACTCATCCACCATCTCGAGAACCTTGGGACCGATCACCCGATGCCAGAAATCTCATTCTGCTCCACGGTTCCGCGCTGCTCGACCTGCACACATCCGCAACATTCCCGTGCGCTATCGCGACCGCACCTACGGCGAGCCCACCATCTCCCGCTTCTCCCACGGCTGGATGCTGCTCAAGATGGTGTGGTTTGCTCTGCGGAAGCTGAAGTGGGTGTAGCTTCCGCCCAGGCTGGTGCACCCAGTCGCCCGCACAGGCCGTCCCACGCGCCCCGCAGGCTGGCGCTCAATTTCGCCGCGGTCTGACCCTCGAGAAAAAGTACGGAGAACAACAAGAACGCCGTGTGCGCGATTTCGAAGAACGCCCATGGCCAGCGCGTCCACCCATAACGTGCCAGCGTCCACACGCGATTACGCACGACCAACTGGAGGCGCTCGGGCGACATATGTGCCGGCCACCACGTGCGACCGCACCACCGCACTGCTCGTTTCTGCGCGCGACGATGGCGCAGGTGCGCGCCCGCGGCGACCGCAATGCCCCACCTCCGCGCACCTGTGCGCAGACAATACTCCGTGTCGACCAGGTCGACGAAGAGGTCCTCGCGAAAACCACCCACCTCTCGCCACGTCTCGATCCGAAAAAAAGAACCCGAGGTGATGACGAACGTGACCTCATCAAGGTCGTGCGTGGCCGGCTCGCGATGAAACCACGGCTTCACACCGACGCCACGCACGAGATGCAGCGTTGGCGTATCCGGCCGCGCCTCGTCCCGCCAATTGCTGCCGATCACGCCGGCGCGCGGCCGCGCGAACGCGGCCTGTCGCAACGCTGCCACACAGCCTAGCTCAGGGGTACTGTCCTGGTCGAACGCCACCACCCCGCTCACGCCCCGACGCTCCAGTTCGGCAATGCCGGCATTGAGTGCGGCGCCCAGACCGCAGTTCCCCGGCATGGTCATCACCCGGACGGCCCGTTGCGATGCCGCCGCAGCCAGCCGACGCTCCACCGCAGGATCGCCCGAATTATCCACCACGAACAACATGTCAACTTCCGCCGCCATCGCTGCGAGGCGCGCCTCGAATTCCTCATCCGGATGAAACGTCACGACCACGCCGCCGAGCATTTGCAGAGACGCACTCATTCGGACGACGGGCGCTGCCAGCGCGCAAAAAAGGCGAGCCGATCGCGTTCTTTCCGCGCCGTGTCGAGATGAGCAATGGCGGCGCGCGGGACGCGGCGCGTGCTCCAGTGCGCTAGAAAATGCGCGAGTTTGTCGCTCGGGCCGTCGAGCCCTGCGGGTGAATTTGGCAGGCGCAGGTAATAGTCCGCGTCCGGAGGCACGTCCGTGTCTTTGTAAGCGGCAATGACCGGCAGGCCCATGGCCAGATATTCGCGGACCTTGAGCGGACACGCCTCCTCCATCTGCTTACGATAAAGTCCAAGCGTGCCGATCGCCGCCGTGGCGGACGCGAGCAAGGGTTCGTAGTCCGCGCGCGCCAGGTGACCGTGGAATCGAAGGTTCTTCGGCGGAACACCACCGCCCCCCGCGTCACCCCAATCCTTCACGGTGCAACCCACGACCTCAATCCGGGCCTCGGGACGGAGCCGGGCGAGCTCGCCGACGCGATCGAGGCCGTGCCACGGTGCGCCGGCGCTGCCGACAAAAACCAACTGATCCGGCGCCCCGGAAGGTGGAACGGGCAGCGACGTGAAATCGGCCAGATCGATGCCATTACCGATCACGGTGGTTGGACGGTCGAACTCCTCGAAACGACGCGCCAGTTCGCGGGTCACTGTGACAAGCCCCGCGACGACTCGCAGCACGCGTCGACGAAACAGCCGATGATAGATCACCTTGGCCCGCGACAACGTCAGCGGATACTCGCGCAAGTCATCGGAATTGATCTCCGCAATCGTCGGAATTTCGCGGAACAACGCCGGCAGCCCGGGACTGTGATACGCGTAGCGGAAATAGATCAGATCCGGATGCCACGCCCGGATGCGTCGCGCCAGTTCCTGCGAGCGACGCATCCGCGCGATGCCCCGACCCCGCGCGAGCAGCTCGGCTTCCACGGGCGTGAACCCCGGCCACACCGCGTCCGTCGGAGTGAGCGCGAAATAACGCACGACGTGGCCCGCTTCCATCCACGCCTTCGCCTGCGACCGGATTTTCTTTGAGATCCCGTTCTCCGTGGCGACATCCGCCATCTGGCCAAGGTAGGCGATTCTCATGATGCCCTCGTCCCTCTCCGGACGGCGTGGGCACCGTCCAGACCTGCTCCTGCGTTCGAGACCGCGGGACGCGTACCATGCGTGCTCATCGCGAAAAGTAGAGCTGCGTGCTCCAGGCACTCCGCAGATAAAACGGTCGGACCATCGCCTTCGCCCTGGCGCGCCACCCCGATGGAAGATGAAATGTCGATTGCAACAGCCGCCACGACGGGACGACCCGGCGCAACCCGCAGCCCGTCGCCAGCGCGACGAGGCTGCGCGTTCGGAAACAGTTGAGATGTTCAAGCGGAGCGACGGGATTCACCCGGCCAAGACGCGGCGCCATCAACTCCCGGTCAAAATCCGGCAGACGTCGTTCAATCCGCCAGCCGTTCGGGACGGCGATGCGCATCACCCCATTCCGACCGAGGACCCGGGTCAGCATCTGCAACGTACCACGAGGATCCGGAAGATGTTCAAACACCTGGTCGGCGTTGATGAAATCGAAACCGCCTTCCGGCAGATTCGCATCAGCAACGAGCCGAATGCCGCGTTCGGCGCAATAGTCCCGACGCGTCGGAGACAATTCCGTGCCCCACGAGTCCACGCCGAAAGCTGCCATCATTATGGCCCACTCGCCCCATCCACAGCCATAGTCGAGCGCGCGGATGGGCTTCTCCTTTGCTGCCACGAGGGAAAGACTAAGCCCGACATCCCGCGCAATCTGCAGCCGGCGCACGGGAGTCACCGTGACATGATAACGGGCAAACGCCTTCTGCGGATTAATCCATTCCTCATACAACGTTCCGAGGATGAATTCATCGGGCACGAATTGTTGATATACGAGGTGACAGTCCTCACATCGCTGCAACTCATAGGTCGCCCCATGCAAACAAGCGTAGTCGAGCTGGCCGACCGTCGCATAAAAGTTCTCCAGCGCAGCGCGCAAGGACGGCTCGTCGTAGCGACGGATAAGTAGAGACCGCGGGCGGGACCCGGCACATGCGGGACATTCCAGACGACGCCTGAAGTGTTTGTTCATTGGACTCCAAACCGGCGCACCCACCGGCCGTAGCTGATGAAGCGCCAGGGAAGAAAGCTGAAAGGTTCCTCGCTCGCCAGGATGCGGCCAACTTTGGTGCGAGCAGTGGGAGTTAGCACCCCGTCGGCCGCCTCGACCGCTTCATCTGCCAGACGCGAAAATTCCGCGCGGTGTTTTTTCTCGCATCCAGACTTGTTCCGCTGTCGCAAATCCGAGTTTATCGCGCCGCAGACGGACGACTTCCGGGAGGCGACCACGCATGCCTTCGCGCAACACCCGCTTGGTCCAGCCGTCCCGCAGTTTGTATTCTTCATCAAGGCCGAGGCAGAATTCAACCAATCGGTAGTCCAGAAACGGCAGACGTGCTTCCACGCCGAACGCCATGGAATTTCGATCCTCCCAATGCAGGAGCATCGGCAGCGTCACGGAGAGCAATTGCGCCCGACATAGCGAACTCACGGGATCGCGGAATCGTAACATAGTTCCTCCCGGCATCTGTGGCACAGCCGCTAATCGCGCCAGGTCAAGAAACCCCGGCTCATGCCGCGAGCGCCGGATTACCGCCCGCACATGGTCCGCAGCCCGTCCCACCAATAGAAAGTTCGCCGCCTCTCGCAACTGCTGCCCGTACGGGGTGCCATAGAATTCGCGCAGCGCGCGACTTTCGCGCCACGCCGAGCCCCAGCGCCCGCGGGCGAGCAGGCCCGCCAGACGCGGGCCGAAGAAACTGTGATACCCACCCATCGCCTCGTCCGCCCCCTGGCCATCGAGCATCACCGTTACGTTGTTTTCGCGGGCAAGGCGGAAGACGCATCGTTGGGCGAAAATGCTTGTGGAGCCAAACGGCTCATCCTGGTGCCAGGCCAATGCGTCAATTTCCTCGAGCAGTGCGGCCGATGACGGGATCACGTGGTGACTTTCCGCTCCGGTAGCACGCACCACTTCCGCAATAAACGAGCGCTCATCAAAGCGGGCGGTGTCCGAGTAGGCCGAGAATGTCTTCTGCATCGACCCCGCTTGCCCGTCCAGTAGCGCACGCATCGTGCATACGATGGAGGACGAATCGAGCCCCCCGGACAAACAGGAGCCCACCGCCACGTCGGCCCGCAACCGCAGACGGACGGAGTCATCCAGCAATTCGCGAAAGCGCCGACCTGCGGCCGCAAAGTCGCCCGTAAACGGCGCCGCCTGCAACTCGTACCATCGTTGCGGCCGCGCGACTCCGAGATCTTCCAACGTCGACAACAAATACTCGCCTCCGCGCAGTTGTAAGACATTTGCGAACATCGTTTCGGCGGTGTGGTCCTGCACACCCCAGTTTAGAAAGTCGTACGCGCGCTGACCGTTCAGGCGGGCGCGCCACCCAGGATGAACGTTGCATTGCTTGATTTCGGAAACAAGCGCCAGGCCGCCGCCCGGTGTGTGCCACAGATAAAGCGGTTTGATGCCGAAGCGATCGCGCGCCGCGAACACCTGCCGCGTGCGACGATCAAAGAGCACGAACGCAAACATGCCGTTGAAGCGCGCGAGGCACTGCTCGCCCCACGCGCGCCAGGCGGCGAGGATCACCTCGGTGTCGGTGCCGGAATGAAACGCGTGACCGTCGCGCGCGAGTTCCTCGCGCAGTTCGCGGTAGTTGTAGATTTCGCCGTTGTAGGTGATCCAGCACTCCCCCGTCGCATCCGCCATCGGTTGATGACCCGCCGCGGAAAGATCCAGAATGGAGAGCCGTCGGTGACCGAATCCCAATGTACACCCACCCGGAACCTCGCGGCCACCCGTTACGCCGGCCGGGCTTTCGTCCGAGATCACGCGGTGCGCGCCTCCATCCGGCGCAACAAACATGAAACCTTCGCCGTCTGGTCCGCGGTGGCGGATCACGCGGGTCATCTCCCGCACGACCTCGCCCAGCCAGTCGGGTGCGGTGGGTTCAAAAAGTGCCGCTATGCCGCACACGGTCCGAGATCGAGAAGACGGCGAATTTCCGCCATCATGATTTCTGCTTCATGCTCCCAGCACAATTTGCCAGCAGCCTGATGAGCGTTCTGTTTCCACATCCCAATCTGCGCGGATTCAACCGGCCGCAAGACCGCCGCCAACTGTTCCGGCCGGAAACCAGACGCGATCAATCCGAGATCATACTTGCGTACAACGTCGGCCATTTCCGGCGATGGGCCAATCGCGACGCCGAGCCGGGCCTGGACGAACTCGAAAAACTTGTTCGGCAGGGCATGCTGGTTGTTGAAGGAATTGGGTTCCAGTAGATACAATCCGAGGTCGTACTGATTGATACGCTGTGGTATCTCTGGCATTGGAACGGGCGGAAGGAAACGCACATTACGTCGTCCCGCCGCCAGTTTTTTGAGTTCCTCAACATAACCCCGGTCCGACGGCACCAACATCAAATCGAGCGAGAAACGTCCATCAAGATGATCCAGCATCCGGATCATGTTCTCGATCCGCCTCGAGCGCGTTGCGCCGCCATGATGAATCATGCGCACCTGTTGCGGATCACCGGTGGTCGGCGCCAGGTTCTGACGGGAAGGCACGTTCATCACCACTTGAGGACGGACCGCAAAGACCCGACCATATTCTTCCGCAATTCCCGGGCAGACGGTGAGCCAGCCATCTCCCCGCGGCAGGATGCGTCGACACAGATCGATCTTGTAGCGCTGGAACAGTATTCCCCACCACCACTTGTCTTCAAACTCGCAAGGGGAATATTCGTGAGCGTCAAACAGCACGCGACCCCGACCACGCAAATCCAGCCCCAGCGGCCAACTGTCGGAATCATTGGCGATCACGATGTCAAACTCCCGACCGCGAAGCGCGGCCTGAGCGCTGATCACGAACTCGAGCTGGCGATAGTAGTAATCGTACCGACGCGCCAGTAAAAGAGCGATCCGACGCAGGCGCGCGCTCCAAGCCCGACTTCGGAGGGCCAGCGGCACAAACTCAACGCCGGCAAGTTCCGGATCCGCATATCCCGCCGCCGTCAGGCAACAAACACCCTGTAGTCGGGTGAGCTGGCGAAACACGCGCGGATCTGTGCGCAAATCCGTCGGCGAAATGATCAGAACGCGGGTGGATGGATTCATGATCACGGACCGTCGGCCATCAGGCGTGCAATCTGGTCCGCCGCGTGACCATCGCCGTAAAGTTCCGGATGCGTTGAAGGTACAGGCGAGGCCAACGCAGCGTGAATGAGATCGGCGTCCGTTCCGACTACGACGTTCCAGCCAGCTTCCACGGTCTCCGTCCATTCGGTTTCGTGGCGCAATGTGAGACACGGCCGGCCGAGCCAATAAGCTTCCTTTTGCAGCCCTCCAGAATCAGTGAGGACATGGCGGCACGAATCGACCAGCTTCAACATATCGAGGTAACCAAGCGGTTCGATCAAGCGTAGCCTACCGTTTTGAGGCGGGAAAGCCCCTCAGGTACGCAGCTCATCGCGAGTTCTTGGATGGAGCGGCAGGATCACCGGTCTTTCCAGCCCATTGAGCAGCTCCAATAGACGGTGCAATCGCACCGGATCACTGGTAAGTTCCGCGCGGTGCAGGGTGGCCACATTGTAAGTCCCCGCTGCAACCCCCAGTCGGCCGAGAATCGACGACGTTTCCCGCGCAAGGACCACGAAGTGGCGCAGGGCGTCGAGCATGACATCGCCGATGACGTGCACGCCCTTCGTCAGACCTTCCCGGGCCAAATTGGCGACCGCAGGCGGCGATGGACAGAATAGCAGTGTGCTCAAGTGATCGGTAACGACGCGGTTGATCTCTTCCGGCATGGCCCTCGCAAAACTGCGCAGGCCTGCCTCCACGTGAGCGATCGGCATGTGCAACTTTGCCGCGGCCAAGGCTCCCGCCAACGTTGAGTTTGTGTCGCCAAATACAATGACCCAGTCTGGTCTCTCATCGATCAATACGTTTTCAATGTTCTCCAGTATCCGCCCGGTTTGCTGGCCATGGGATCCCGATCCAACGCCCAGATTTCGTGCGGGAGGCCGCAACTGAAGATCAGTGAAAAACCGTCCCGAAAGTGCCTCATCATAGTGTTGTCCGGTATGAACGACCACCTCCGCGATTCCCGAGCGCTCCAATGCGGCACTGACGGCCCAAGCCTTGATGAACTGTGGGCGGGCCCCGATCACGGTGACGGCCTTCATCGCGTCGCTCCGATTTCCATTGGGCCGACGATCCCAATTGTCACATCGAGTTTTTCCCTCCTGCTCACGACGTCGCGCGGTTTCATGCATTGCATTCGTTAGGGTAAGGTCCTCGGGCGATAGACTTCGAAAAATTCGGTGACCTCAATTTTCTCTCCACGTTGGTCCACCCGGATCTGCACGGCATAGTAGTGAGACATCTGCCGGACTTCGATCCGTTCGAAAGCCAATTCACCCGCCGCGTGCCGTTGGACAATGATGCGAACGTTCGGCGGAATCGTCGCGAGCGCTTGGTTCATTCGTGCGAACAGTTCGGGTGCCTCTCCCAACTCGGTGGCTTGGGGCCATTCCATGGGCAACGGATTCCGAAGTTTTGGATCGAGCCAGATGACACTGTAGTCGGTCAATACCGCCACCGGGGCCCCGCCCGCGGAATACCGTTCGATCAGCTCTCGCAGTTCGCGTAGAGCCGACGCGACATTCGGATTGGTCCGAATGCCGCGACCGCCCGGCAGGACGTCACCCAGTTCCTCCGTCAGTTGCCACGCCGGTCGGTCACGATACGGCGCAACCACCCGCACAAACACCATGCCGAGCACATTGGCCGCGGCCAGCCACGGAACGAAGCGCCCGATGGCCGCACGATCGAACCGCACAACGAGCAGCCACAACAATCCTCCCGCCAGCGCCGGACTGTTGTATCCGATGGAAATCGCAGTTCCCCACGCAATCCCGAGGGCCAGCACGATGAGACTTCGCTCGCGCGCATCGACCTTTCGGATCGTTCGCACCAGCCCGACACCCGCAGCCCATCCGAACAACAACACGGATCCGCGCGCGTAATAGGAGCCGGCGGCCAGATCGAGTGCGAGAAACAGTCCTGCTCCCATCCAAAGCCACGTTGTCATGCGCGAGTCACGGACGAACCGCGTTACAATTGCACCGCCGGTCACCGCCGCCGAGAAACGTGAGGCTAGTCAGCCAGTGTTTGACAGCGACGGCGAATAATGCGCCGCGGGGAGAAAGCAGTTGTTCCAGGGCGTCCGGCAGCGCATGAACCAGCGCCAGCGCGCCGAAATACAAGCCCGGGGCCAAGCCGGCCCACAACATTGCGGGCCAATGACGCCACGATGGGAGCGCGAGCGCGAACACGGGTAGGACGAAGGCAAAATTTTGCCGACACAATGCCGCCGACCCCGACCAGCGCGAATGCCATTCCCCGCGCCATTGGTTGGCCCGCCATCAGGAATCTTGCACCCAGACTCACGAACAACAGTCCATCGAGGCTGTGCCAGGCCATGATCGGGTAGCTGTGCGCAGTCAGCGCCGCTGCGCCGAGAAAGAGGACCGCGCGCGCGCCGTCTCCCGACCTCCCGGCATGAAGCAATCCGGTCCAGATCCACGCGATTGCCGAAACCTCGCACCAGCCGACGAAATCGCGACCATGCGATCACGTGATCGCCGCCCCACCAGATCAGCGGAACCTCGAAGAACTGCCGAGAGCACCGGCCGCACGGAGATGAAGTCCCGATGCGGCCATTCGCCCAACGCGAGTCGTTTCGCCACCGCAGGGAGCCAGCCATCATCGGTGGGGTTGAATCCGATCCAGGAGAACGAAAAGTGGAGGACGACAGGCAACAGGACGGCCAACATCGATAGACGGACAGCAGGGCGTCGCTCGTCCGATTCGGGAACACGGACAAGCATCGATTCCACCGCCTGTTGGGTCGGCTTCATGGCATGCGCCGGACCCGCAGACTCCCGCAAACCCCCAAATACACCACATAGGTCACGGCATGTGCGCCGGCGTAGACCGTGAGCGCAGCGACGGGGGAACCGGTCCGCTCTCCCCACCACCACGCCATTGTGGCGCCTGCCAGGAACATTCCCTGAATGACGAGATTCAATCGCTGTCGTTGTGCGAGTAGGATCACATACGTCAGCGGACTAACCGCGAATCTCAGGGCAAATAGAACCGCCATGATCCGGGCGAATTCGCCCGCTGTGCGCCAGTCTTCGCCGAAAACAAAGGCAAACATTGCGGGGCCGGCAATCAACAGGGCTGCAGTCGGTACAATGGCGGCCAGCGCCAGCACGCGACCAAAATCGGCAAAAGCGTTCTGGCAATGTCCGTGCTCATGCCATTCCGCCGCCGAACGCTGACGAAAAACATCACCAAACGAAGTCCCGACCAGGGCGAGCGGCACGACCAGCGCGCGATTCATCACCGCATACTGGCCCACGATGCTGGCGCCAAACAGTGACTGCATGAACCACACCGGCATCTGCAGGGCCGCGGAGTCGACGCACGCTGCCGGCAATTGCCACTGGGGGAATCTCCGGAAATCGCGCATCGCAGCCACCATGGTACCGAAGGTTGGTTTCTCGGATCAGCTCGCGATCGCTGCTCCAAATGTCGAAGCCGAGCACCGACAACGCCGGCAAGCAGTCCGAACACATTTGCTGCCATCAGACCACGTTCGCCCCAACCCCAAACCCCAGCACAGTTGCGGAGACAGCGTTGCCCAGCGTCAGATAAACTCGCGCCCGCGCGATGACGTGAAACCGCCGTTCGCGATTCGCCCATGCCGAGCCCGCGTTGAATCCTACGGTCAACACGGTCGCGAACGGAACAAACCACAGGCGATGTGACCAGCGACCCGGTCCACCACACTCCATTCCGCCAACCACGACCAACAACGCACCGATCATCAGCCCGCCGCCGCTCGCCACCGCGAAAAGGGCGAAACCTCTCGCCCGCTCAGGCGGCAGATTGACAGATGCATCGAAGGTCCCGGACCCGATCACCGCGACAATTGCCACCACGGAAAGCGCCAAAGCCAAGGCACCGAAATCCATCGCATCGTACAGCCGCGGTCAGGACCGGCGCGAGCAGGAGCGCAACGAGCTGGGCGACGGCGCTGCCCGACATCAGGAGGGCTATCGGTTTAATTGCGCTTCGGATTCCCGTGCCCCGATCGCCAGCGGCCGCAGTCGAAGCTACATCAGCATGCGCGTATGGCGCCAACCACGGCGTCTCTTTCATCCTCCCGCAATTCCGGGAACACGGGGATGCTGATCGCCTCGGCGGCGAGTTGCTCCGCGATCGGCAGCGAGACTTTCGGCAGGTGCGCGAAGCACGCCTGCTGGTGCATGGGCACCGGATAGTAGATTTCGCAGCCGATGCCGGCTGCGGTGAGGTGTTCTTTCAACGCGTCGCGCCGGCCGGACCCGGGCACGCGGAGGGTGAATTGATTCCAGATATGATCGCACCCGTCGCGCACGACCGGCAGCATCAGGCGATCCGGCCCGACGAACGGAGCCAACGCCTCGGCGTAGAAGGCGGCGTTGGCCTGGCGGGCGGAACGATATGACGCAAGGTGCGGCAGCTTCACGCGGAGCAACGCGCACTGCAGCGCGTCGAGCCGAAAGTTTCCGCCGATCACCTGGTGATAATATTTTGGCTTCGCGCCATGGATGCGCAGGAGCCGGATTCGTTCGGCCAAGTCGTCGCGATTGGTTGCAACCAGGCCGCCGTCGCCAAAACCGCCGAGATTCTTGGAGGGGAAAAAACTGAAGGTGCCCGCGTCGCCCATCGTGCCGCAAGCGTGGCCGCGGTCGCGCGCGCCGAGCGACTGGGCCGCGTCCTCAATGACCGCGATTCCCCGCGGTTGCGTGACGGCGAGAATCGCATCCATCGCCGCCGCCTGGCCAAAAAGGTGCACGGGAATGACCGCCTTGGTGCGGGGCGTGATCCGGCACGCCAGATCATCCGGATCCAGGTTGAAGGTCACGGGATCGCTGTCGGCGAAGACCGGCGTCGCGCCCGTGCGCGCAATGCATCCCGCCGTGGCGAAGAACGTGAACGACGGACAGATCACCTCGTCGCCGGGACCAACGCCGAGCGCCATCAGGGCCACAAGGATCGCATCCGTGCCCGAGGACACCGCGATCGCATGCCGCGCACCGATGAGGCGTGCGGTCTCGGCCTCAAACTGCGCCACCTCGGAGCCGAGTATGAAGTGTCCGGAGTGCAATACCCGCGTGAAAGCCGCCGTGAGCTCGGGCTCCAAGCGCGCGTTCTGGCGTGAAAGGTCGAGCAGCGGTACAGACATGGTCAGGAAGCCGGCGGCGGATTGAAGTCGCGATAGGGTCGGCGGCCGGTCGCGAGGTCCACGGGCAGCGGCGCGTCCTCTTCAAGATCCAGACAGCGCAACATGCCGGGCGCCGTTTCGCGATAATGCAGTCCGCTTTCCGGACACGTGTAGATGCCCTCGACCGCGGTGCGCAGCGGATGACCGTGGCGACTCACCCAGCCGCGGAGCCGTCCCGGCACGCCAGTGACCAGGCCGTAATCGGGCACGTCCCGCGTCACCACCGCGCCGGCCGCGACGAAGGAATAGCGTCCGAGCGTGACACCACACACGATCGTGGCGTTGGCCCCGATGGTGGTACCGCGACGGACCAATGTCTTTTCGTAGAGCACGCGCCGCACGACTTGGGCTCGCGGGTTCGAAACATTCGTCAGGACGCACGACGGTCCGAGAAACACATCGTCCTCGATCGTCACGCCGGCGTAGACCGCGACGTTGTTCTGGATCTTCACGTTCGCGCCGATCGACACGCCGGGGGCGATCATCACGTTCTGGCCGAGAATACAGCCGGGGCCGATCACGGCGTTTTCGCCGACGTGCACGAAGTGCCAGATCTTCGTGCCCGCACCGATGGTGCAGGGCTGGTCGATCACTGCAGTTGGATGGACGTAGCTGGAGGAGTTCATCGCGTCGAAGCCTCAGATGCCGGGCACGGTCTGAATCTGGCCGCCATGCTCCATCGAACGGCGGCAGGCTTCAAGCACGGCCACCACGCGCACGCCGCTCGGGCCGTCGGTCAGGGGCGCGCGCCGGGTCGTAATGCTGTCCACAAAAGCGCTGCACTCGAGCCGCAACGGTTCGTCCGCCGGGAGCGCCTCCACATGCGCGGGTCCCTTGCAGATCTCCGGCTGGCCGGAGGAAAAGTCGACGCGCTGGTCGTAGAACGTGAGTTTCTGGTCGACCGGAGCTGCATCATCGAAGACTGCCACGCCCCTCTCGCCGACGACTACCAGCCGTTGCTCCTTCGTCGGATGCAACCAGCCCGCGAAGACGTGCGCATCGACGCCCCCGGCGAAGCGCAGCATCGCGATCGCAAAATCCGCCCGCGGCGTGCCCAGCGAATAGGAGGAAAAACAACTCACTTCCCCTGGCAGGCGGCCGACGATGCGCAGCATCAAGGCGAAGTCGTGGGGAGCAACGTTCCACAACGCGTCCTCTTCCGTCCGCACGCGACCGAGATTGAGCCGGCGCGAATGCAGCAGGCACAGGCGTCCGAGTTTTCCCGTTTCGATCCACCCGCGCAACACCGTGACGGCGGGATGGTATTCGAGCACGTGCCCCACCTGCAGGATGCGCTGCAACCGTGCGGCGACGTCGACCAGGCGACGCGCGTCATCGAGATTCAACGCGAGCGGCTTCTCCACGAAGACGTCCTTGCCGGCCGCAAGCGCCTGCATGCAGATTTCGTAGTGTGTCACCGCCGGGGTGGCGATCGCGACGGCGTCGATGTCCTTGCGGGCAATCAACGCGCTGATGTCGCCGATGACGTCGATGCCCGGCGCAAGTTGCGCCGCAAGCTCGCGACCCGCCGTGCCGAAATCTGCGACCGCCTGCAATACGCCGAGCGCGTGAAAATTACGCACGAGATTGCGCCCCCAATACCCGCAGCCGATCACGGCGATACGGGGCAAGTTTGATGGTCTCATGGACTTGCGGTCAGGTTGCGCGCGGAAGACCCGCACGTTTGATTCTCAGAAGGTTATCGATCGCCGCCCCGGCGTAAAATCGGAGTTTCAGCACTCCCTCTCCATCGGACCGCGTCAGGGGAAGTTGAAGTAATTTCCCGGGTCCCGACCGGGGCATCCACCCTACGCTGTGACGACCGCACGCCGACGACCCTTCCATGCCCCAATCACACAGCTCAACGCGACGCCGATCGCCGCCAAGACCAGATAACCAGCTCCGGCCAGTACGCGTTCGGCAACCACCCGGCTCCGACTCGTCCGCCGAAAGACCAGTCCCGCCACCTCGTCCGGTCCGGCGGGATCGGCCAGCCGGCAAACCTGCTCGACTGCTTCAAAGTACAACCATGCCCGGCTGCCCCAACCAAAGGGCACGATACTCACGATATTGTTCCCCCCTTCCGGCGGAGTCCCGCTGGAGTGAAAGCTATACTCGTCGATTGGTTGGCCCGATCGCCAGTCAATTCGATTTCCCAGAATCCGGCGACCGGCAGATCGATGACGGCCGGTTCGCCGGACCGAACAACCACCCGCACCGGCGGCTGCAACGTCGTGCCCCGCCATGTTCCATTCGACGCGTCATCCAGCACCCGGCGAATCGACGCCGGATCCGCATGGCCGATCTCCAACAGGGACCGTCCTTCCAGGGCCGCAGGGTCGGCGGTTTCGACATACGCGCCGACCAACGTGAGCTGTGTGCGACTGGAGGCGTCTTTCAGTGGCAGGTGGCCTCGCGAAATTGTGTAGGTCTGGTGGGCCAGACCGACCGCCAGGGCCAGGAGCCATGCCACGCGCAGCAGTGGCCACGCACGACTGGTCGTACGGATTCGACCCAGGACAAGTAGTGCCAAGGCATTGGCGACAACACCAGGCATGAGGCCGTCGAGATACCGCGATCACGGAAGCTGCCCCTCCATACCCGTACCCCGCGCCCACGCAATGCCTGCCGCATGCAAGATCGTCCAGAGACCCAGCACGATCGCGAGATCCGTCGACGGTGAGCGGGCCACCCGACCACGGGCGAGTTGCACGGCCAGAACCACGAATGGCGCCCACAACAGGAAACCGAGGAACAGAAATTCAATTCCGGGCCACGCGAGGCTGTGGAGCAGGACGCGAAGAAAGATGCCAATCGACTGCGCATGCAGCCAGGCGTGACCTGGAACCTCGACCCGCACCATCCAGCCAATCAACACCACCGCACCCGCCAGCACTGCCACGATCAAATCGCGCTGCCGTCTGGCATGCTGCCGCCACACCCAACATCCCGCCCACAACCCGCACGAGAGGGGCGCCAGCAGGCCCGCCGCGGTGGTGAACAGGCCGGCCAGCCCGAGAGCCAGGCCGCCCACCACCCAAGGCCAGCCGGTACCCTTCTCCGGTGGCCACGGCAATCACAGCAATGCCGGCCAGCAGCTCAAAGGCGATCTGCGATTGAAATCCCCACAGGGTGTTCTGCCACGAATGCGGGAGGGCGAACAAGATCGCGATCAAGACCGCCATCTTTGCGCCATCACTTGACTCCAGCCGCCGGGCAACGACCATCACCAACAGCGCTGCCGCCAGCGCCATCCAGGCCGCATTGACGACCATCTGCACCCGCGGTTCCCACGCGCCGGTAACAGCAAACAACGCAAGGCTCTGCAGCCGGGTGAACAAATGCGATGTTCGTTGTGCGGCGCGAACAGGTCCGCGACGTGCAACTCGCCGGCCTGGTACGCCGGCAACAATTGATGACCCTCCGCATCCCATTCGTCCCAGTACGGGAGCGGCGAACCGTGTTGCTGAATCAAGGCGCAACGACACCCGAAGACGAAAAGCCACACCAGGATCCCGACGAGGAAGCGGCTTCGGTTCGACAACCTCGGACAATCGCGCGTCGGGCGCCAGTCATCAAAGGTCCCGTTGCCGCACGTATGCCACCACCACCGGGGCAGGAATATAACCCTTCGCCGGGAAGAGTCCGCCGAACAGCCGCGTGACCAGCCGGTTTTCCTGGCGGACGTATTCGTCATACGGTGTCGGAATATCGAGATTGTAGGCGAGCGTCGCGTAGGCCGGCCGATGACTGTGCTCCGCGAATGCGAATGGTGCGTCGCGCCCTTGCGGGGCAAGCATCCATGCCCGCCAGTCCACGCCGTTTTTCTCCATGAGTCGCTCGAGCATTTCACTTTCGGTCGCCGTCGGCTCGCGGTGCACCCACATGAACCACAACTGACGAATGAGCTCTGACCGTCGGCCCGGGAACCGGATGGCCAACGCCAGTATTCGCCACGCCGGCGTTGTCGCGGTGACTCCCGCCATGTCCGACCCCGACGTCCCATTGATGGCCGCCACGAGCCCAGCCGCTCCTCCGGCGCGCCGTCCGCCGGGAGGTCATCGCGATCGCCCAGCATCCAACCGAAAAGCGCAGAGACAAAATCCACGGTGGTTCGCGACCGTTCCGGCATGCGATTCGACAGTTCCGCTGCGACTCTCATCGCCTGGCGCAACGCCGGTTCGCGCAAGGCCGACAACGCCGGAACATCCCACGCGGGTGACGTCGCAAACGATGGATCATGCAACAACTCCAGCGCGAAGGCGTCCACGGCGCGGTCCGGATCCCCTGCCTCGAGCCGGGCAAGTCCAAGACCAAAATAAACTCCATGCCGGTCCGGCACAAGGTCCAGCGCTCGGCGGAAATGGGCGGCGGCATCTTGCGGCGTGCGCTGCAGTTCCATCCATCCCAGATCGAAATGGGCGATTTCGAGATCAGGCTCCCGTTCCAATGCGAGCTTCAAAAGATGAAAAGCCGCGCCTTGATGACGCGCTTTGTCTTCGGGCTTGGCTGCCGCATGGCTCAGCCGCAGGTGCACCACCGCCGCAGCCACGAGCGGTTGTGGATCGTCAGGCTGCAACGCCGCCGCTCTCAGGGCCGCTTCATCAAGCAGGCCAGTCTCACCCGTACGTTCGGTCGCCGCCACGCCTTCGGCCAACCACTGCCGGGCACGGCCTTCCGGGATCGAGATCCAAACCATTCCCGCCCAAAACGATTGCCACCATGAATGCGGGAAGTCGCGACGCCGCTTCCGTCGGCGTTCGCGTCGTCCTGCAGAAGCAAACCCAGCATCGCCCCGACCGCCGCCGCGATCACCGGGACATCGAGCTGATAGTCTGTCAGCGCATACACGACATAGCCCGCAAGGGCGATGCCCGTCACGGCGCATTCCCATGGGACGGTTCGGCCCTGTCGCATTCCAAGCAAGCCGCGCAACAGCGCGCAGCCGACCAGCGCCCCGGCCAGCAGCGATGCCACGAGACCCGCATCGGCCGCCAGTTGTAGGGGCGTACTGTGCAATTGAAAGGCAGTTTCTACGCCGCCATCGACCTGGCGCCGGTACGCGGGATACAGGCGGGGAGTCAGCCCCGGTCCCTGTCCGAGTCCGGGATGGTCGCGCACGATGGCGACGCCCACGGCCGTCATGTTGAGACGCTGCACGTCGCTTTCCGTGAATCCACGACCCGTCACAAATGCGATGGCGGTCGCCCGAATGCGCGGCATGAGCAGCGTCGCCACGACTGCCACTACCAACGCGGCCACCGCCACCAATCCGATCCGACGCCACGGCCAACGGAGCCACGCCACCGCGGTTACAACTGCAAACCCAGCCGCCGCCGCCACGCCGATCCAAGCTCCCCGGCTCATGGCGGTGATCAACGTAAACACCACGATTCCCGCGCTCAGGATCCACGGCACACGGCGCCAGCCCGCCGAGCGCCATGCGTAGGCCAGCGCCCACGGCAACGCGATCACGCCCATTCCCGCGGTATAGTTCCAGTGACCGAGCAACAGACTGTTGCGCGGCATCGTCGCAATGAACAAGGGCGCGCCGGCCGCCGCGTTGAGCGCGGCAAATTCCCGCGCGGAGGGAAGCACGAGCAGCCACCACCACGCCGCGATACTCGCGGCGCAATAGATGACACTGCCGGCGGCGAGTATGGGCGGCACCCATCGTACCGCGGCGGGAGATTGCGCGACCGCCCAGGCCAGGGCCAAAAGGGCCAACATCGATACCGCATACGAGAGACTCGCTGCCGGATGTGCACTGGTCGCGGCCGCGACGACATACAGGCCGACAAAGCCGCCGGCCAACCAGCCCGCGCCACGCGTGAGACCATGGGCGCCGGGGCGCCACGCCGACACGAGACACCAGGCCACGGGAATCAAGAGAGTCAGGCGCCACACCGGCCACCACGGCCAGGTGAAGATGCGCGTCGCGCTCTTTATGTTAAGCGTGATCACGGCCAGCAGGATCAGACCCACCACCGCAAGGACGCGTTTCGTCGATGCGCCCGTCGACGACGACCTCCTCATCACCGCGAACATGACCGATTCAACCCTGCGAGGTCGCGCGACGCATTCGCGTCCGTCCGAATGCGATGACAGCGTGCCTCTCGGCCCCGCTCTGAGTGTTTCTCGACCATGGAGGTGGCGTCTGGTGGATTTTACCTATATCGACCATCGCCCCGGGGTCTGAACCTTCGCCGGGGTGCCGTTCCACGGAATTGCGCCGATACTTCTGACAAAACCCTTGCCGCCTTGGCTTCCCTCTCCCCATCGCCTCCGCCGGGAATTCCCCAAATCACGTTGCACGAACTGCCGGAACTCGCGCGCAGTCTCGCCCGACGTGTCATCGAGGGCGGATTCAAGCCAGGAGTCGTGGTCTACGTCGAGCGAGGCGCCCGATTGCTCGCCTGGGAGATCTGCCGCACCCTCGATTGCGCAGCCATTGGCGTCACAGTTCAGCGTCGTGGAAGCCGATTGAAGCGCGCTCTGGCCGGCGTAGTCCGGCATCTGCCCCGGCCGGTGCGCGACGCCCTGCGACATTGGGACGAGCGATGGTTGTGGTCGCGTTCCGGCGGCACGCCCCGGGCGGTCTCCGCCGCATTCAGCGGATCGCTGGCCGGCGTGGCTGTGTTGCTCGTGGACGATGCCGCGGACTCGGGGCGCACAGATCGCCGGTTGTCTCGCGTGGTTGAAGCTTCGCGATGTGCCCCGGGAGCAAATACGGATTGCCGTTCTGGCCGCCACCACACCCGCGGGACGCAGCGCCGCCGACTGCTGGCTGCTCGAGCAAAACTGTCGCCTGCCCTGGTCGTCCGACAGCCCGGAAAAGCCCGCTGCGGAGGCGGCCTGGCTGCAGCACAAACCTCCCGCTTTCGGCTGATGCGCCTCGCGATCTTTGACTTCGACGACACGCTCCTCCAGGGCAATTCGTGGCACCTCTTCCTTAGGGCGGAACTGCGGCGACAGCCGTCGCGCATCCCGCTTCTTCTCGGGGCGTATGCGTTGCGGCGGCTGCACCTCTGGACAGGCATTCAGTTGCGAGCGCTCGTCGTGCGCGGATTGCGCGGCTTCACCCGCGAATCGATTCAGCAACTAGGCGAGAACTTCTATTGCACACAGCTCGCCGCGAGGGTCCGGAGAGCCGGCCTCGCAGAAATCGAGCAACACCGCGCTGCAGGGGATCGGATCGTGCTCGCTACCGGTGCCTGGGATTTCCTCGTCGCCCCCTTGGTCTCGAGAGTCACATTCGATGCCGTGATCGCAACACCGCTGGCGTATGCGGGAGAACGCTGTCTCGGTTCGATCGTCGGCGCTGAACGACTCGGACTGGAGAAAGCCGCCGCCGTTTCCGCGCACTTCGCGGATCAACCCGACGTGGAGTGGGCGGCGAGTTGCGTCTACACGGACTCGTTGCTCGACGTGCCGTTGCTGGAACTGGTTGGAAACCGCCGACTCGTCACCGCGAACCGAGAAGTGCCCTCGGGATTTCCCATGGGTACGCAGGCCTGCCTCTGGCCTGATCCGTGATTACGGATCGACTGGATTGAAACCGTCGCAGCGTCAGAAGGTCTGGCCGCACGTCACTGTCTCCCGACGCCGGCGGTTGATCTGCCGGTGTCTCTTTGATTGGGACTCGGGGAGCTGCGGCGCTGGTTTTTCTCCGACCACGAGGATTTTGCCGAAAAGGAGCCAGGCCGGATGCGCCTCCAGGAAGAAGTGCACAAAGGCCATCGGATAGCGCGGAGCGCTGACCGTGGGGTAGGAGCGGCTTTACGCCGCGATCATGCCACCCTTCAGTCGGCGCCAAGCGCCCGCGGCGGATCCTCGCGCACGACGACGGCGCGGCCTTCGACTCGCGCATTGCGCCGCCGCCATTCGGGATCGCGCTGCAAATGATCCACGAGATCCCCCATCGCTTCGAGCCATTCCAGTCGTTGGCGAAAGGTCAGGGTCCGCGCGTGCGCAAGCTTGCCACGAACTTCGTCGTCCCAGCCATGACAACGCCAGTCGTCTCGATTTTCGGATTCGTTCATGCTCCTGCCGGCGGCGGTAGTTGGCGCGAAAGCATGTCGATGTCGATCCGGTCACCCGGTCGATTCGCGGCGCGCTTCAGCGCGAGCAGGGTCGGAAGGCTCACGACCGGCGCCTCCACTCCGGGGGCCACTCGCTGGCGGGATACGCGCTCCCACTCCTCGTCAAATGGAAACGGCTCCTGCACGAATACGTCGATCGTCACCGTCGGATGAAGGTCGCTGATCAGTTGAAAGACGAGCATTTGCTTCTCGCGCATCCAGCGCTCGCGTGCCGCAGCATCCGCGAATTCCACGGCCTGAACGGGAACGCGCGGCCGGTAACCAAGGGATCCGAGCGTGCGCATTGCGTTGCGTGCGTTGGGCTCGTCCAGGGCCACCACGAGATCGAGATCCTGCGTCAGGCGGACATAACCATGCGCGATCACCGCCAGTCCTCCCACCACGACGTAACGAACTCGAGCTTCGTTGAGCGCGCGGAACACCGCCTCGAGACTGGCAACTTTCATCGGCCAGGATCATGGAAGCGATGGCCGCCGTGTCGATCCAGACTGCAGTCGCTGGCGAGCCCCCGATCAAACCCGGCCCTTGTCGCAGTGCCCCGCTCCTGCTACAAACCCGTGTCCAACCACCGGATCATCACCGGTCCCGGCACCCATCCCTTGGCGGGGAAGATTGACGGCGGCAGCAGATCGACCAGGACGTTGTCTTCCCGCGGTGTACGGTCGATGATGCGCAAGCCGTCGGAGTTTCGCGCCAACATACCGTAGGCCAGGCGTTCGGTATGTTGATACCAGATCAGCCGGTCGGTGCGCGCCCCCGGGCCGGTTAGGAATTCGGCGAACGATTCACGATGTTCCGCGATCCGCTGCGCCAGCGCCTCGCGCCACGGCGCCCATTGGTCCGGGAGCGTCGCCAATACAACCCGCGGCTCGGGCGCCGCCCACGCGCGCTGCACGATCCGCCAGGGCGCGTCGTCTGTTCCGGGCGCTGGCTCCCCCGCGTGGACGGCGAAGAAGAACGCCTGCTGTTCAGGTTTCATGGCCGTGGCAACGACACGCGCCGCACGTTCCGGCGTCGGCTCGATCCACCAGGATAACAACGCATGCACGTAGGCCGCGGTGCGGGTCACCCGCGGTTGCAGGTTGCGGGACGCGAGATCGGCGAGCAGGGCGTGCGCGGTGGCCGCCACGGCATCGCGCCGCGCCTGCCAGTCCGGTCGCGTCCAGACCGGATGAGTAATCGCGCGCGGATCATTGATCCACTCCAGCGCCAGCGCGCGCACCGCCTCGTCTTCGCGGCGCTGCAACAGCAGCGCAAGGCCGAGGCCGAAGTATACCCCACCCCGCTCCGGCACGAGGCGCGCGGCGGCCCGAAAGTGTCGCTCCGCCTCGCCGGGCTTTCCGTCGTCCAGGTACAACCAACCGAGATTCGTCTCACAGATCTCCTGCCCTGGCGCGATCGCCAGCGATTGCTGCAACAGCTCAATCGCCCGCGCGCGCAGGGTGGCGGTTTCCCCCCGCTCGTCGGAAGCATCCGCCTGGTCGATCACGTGAAACGCGTATTGGTTCACGTAAAACGGCTCCCAGGGCGCGAGGGCCCGCGCATGTTGTGCCCCGGTCACAAAGCCGTCGTCGTCCCCTTCCTCGAGCGCCAGCACCCCGCGCCAGAAAACCTGGCGCGCCAGCAGGTCCGCCCGTGCATACCACGCAATCAGGGCGATGGCACCTGCGACAAGGACCGCCGGCACCACCCGCAGCAGCGTGGGCGACCAGGTGACGTGGGCCAGGCGGGCCGGGCGCGTGAGCACGGACAGAATCGCCAGCAGCGCCACCATCACCCCGGCAAACAACGGGAGATCGAGCTGGTGGTCGGTCAGGGAAAAAATCGCGTAGGCACCGAGGCCGAAAACGATCGCCCACGCCCGCGTCCGATCAGCCCGGGTGCCGGCGTGCGCCGCCACGCCGCCCACCCGCAATCGCCAGGCGCGCATGCCGACGCCCACGCCGACGGCGAGCCATGCCAGCAGGCCGATAACGCCGCTTTCGGCCCAGACCTGCACGGGCGTACTGTGGAGTTCCAGGACATTGTCCGCGCCACCCGGGAGACCGGCACGATAACGTGGATACACGCGCGAAACCGTCCCGGGCCCCCACCCGATCCAGGGCCGCGCCACGCCCATCCTCCATCCCGCCTCGGCCATCGACGTGCGCAGCCGCGTCTGTTCCGCGGCCACCGGACTCCATTCGCTATGCGCAAGGACGGCGCGCAATGGCCGGCACAATGCGACCGCCAGAACCACCGCCACGAGTGCACCTCCGAACAGCAGGACTCTCGTGCGCCATTGAAAACGAACCGTCGACACGGCGACCACGCCCGCCCCGACGAGCAGAACCAGCACGCCAAGCAGACCACCGCGGCTGTTGGTCACGGGCTCGAGCAGCACGCCGGCGATCGCCGCCAGCGACCAGCCCATGCGGCGCAGGCCCCGGGTGGTGATCGCCTGCGACACCAGCATCGCCAGGGTAAGCACGACAAAGCCCGCGGTGTAGTTTGCGTGGCCCAAAGGGTGTTCGTTGCGCAGAAGCCAGACTTCGCTCCACGGCGTCCCCGCCGCACGCGCCGGCCGGACGTCAAACGCGATCCAATAACCCCAGCTCACGACCACAAACGCCGCCGCCAGCAGTCCGACGATCGTGAATACCTGCGCGGCCCGGCGGCGTGATTCCGTCGGATCAAAACCCATCCAGCCGCGCAATACGTATGCAAGGCACACGCTCGCCAGCGGCAGCAAGGCAGCGTCCATGCTCGGGTGACGGAATGGGCTCCACCAGGCGCCGGCCAGCGCCACGGCTGCCCAAAGAAACAACCCGAGATCGAGCGAAGCACCGAGCCGCGGGAAGGGGCGCCGCGTCGCCGCCCCCAGCACAAAGGCCAGGGGCGTCAGCGTGAGCAGCACGTGCCAGTAGAGAATCCAGGGCCACGTGTAGAAGCGGGTCGCCGCCTTCGGCGCGAAGGACATCACGGCGAGCGCGATCGTGCCACCGAGCAACAACCAGCCCAGCAAGCGTTCGCCCGCCTCGCTGCCAACGCGCAACGGGAACGTCTCCTCGTCCGTGTCTGGTGACCTATTCTCCTCCGCAGCCATGGGGCATACGTCGGCCAGGCGGTTGCAATGGCGGAGATCTCGTCATGCGGTACGCCGGCAGCCTGCATTTCACGTTTCCGGGCGGCAAGCCGCGACGTGTGCGGCTCCAGGCGAGCCACCCGGGGCGAAGCCCGCAGCAACGCCATTAAGATAAAATCGACGAGAGGAAAAACACCACCCAACACCCCGGCCCATTCGACAAACTCAGGGTTGACGGGTGGTTCCCCCGACTCGGAGGCGGGATTGGTTTACCTCGCGCAGCGCACACTCCAGATCCCTCCTTCAGGTACACATCTTTTCCGACTCCGGGCTTTATTTTGATCACCATCTGGCTGTAAGCTGGGGATGGTCTTGTTGTTAAGCGAATGGCGGAGCTTGATCTGGGGGATGCGCGCTGGATCGTCGGGCGATGAAGGTGTTGCAGGCATGAGCGTGGCGCCGGGCGAGTTCCTCACTTTTCCTTTTTAACTCGAGATCTCGCTGCCTCGCCCGGCGAGATTTTTAGGAGCCGTTGTTGGGCTCGCGGTCGCTTGGCGCCCGCGCGGCGACTGTCTGTCTTGAGTCTGGTGACGGGAGGGCACTTCGGACGCTGGCACGCGCTTGCTGCCGGGCGCTTCCGAGACGGCGCACGGGGAGCGAGCGCGAGCGCGCATGCTGCTGGACGCGGGCGCCGAGGTGGCGATCGCGCGCGGCGCGCGCGCCGTGATGTGGTGCGGTGTGAGGGGTTTATCTTTCGCGCGGCGGGTGGCGTTGGTCGCGTGCTGTGTCGCGCGGAGCGGCGATTTGCCTTTGAGCGACCGCTGCGAGCTGTGGGGTCGGTGTTGGCGCGTGTGACGCGCTGCTACGCTCTTGCCGTGGCGCGGTGTGGCGCGGGCGAAGCGGGCGAGCGCCGGGCTTGGCGGTGGACGCGAGCTGGTGCGCGCGTGCGAGTGCGTGCGGCGGGAGGCGTGGGTGTTTTGTAGTTTGCGTGGTTGGGCGGGCGTGGTGCGCTGGTTTGGTGCTGGCGCTCGAGGGTTTCGCGTGCTGAGCGAGAGCGTGAGCCTGCGGGCCGCGCGCCGTCGAGCGCCTCGGGCTGCTTGTTGGTGGCGCTTGTGCGTTGCGCGATCCGCGGGCGCCGAGGTTCGTGTGCGTGTTTCGGGGACGATTGTGTTGGACGCGGTATCGCAGGGCGCTGCGTGCGGGTCGCGCTGCTCGCGCGCTGGCGGATCCGGGCAGCGCGACGGCGCCGGTCGCACGACGGTGCGTGCGTGCCGGTGCGCGAGAGATTGAGTCGGCAAGGACGGGGGACCGTGCGCCAGCCCTTCGACAGGCTGAGGGCCTCGAGCCCGCCGAGACGGCACGGTGGGAGGTGTTGCATGTTACCTCACCGGCATTTAAGCTAATACAGCTCGACGACCGCCCTCCTCGCAAACGCCAGCGGCACCTTCCGATCACGGAACCCTCCCGAGGAGACGCGCGAATTCCTGATTCAGATCAAGGCACGAATGAACCGACTGCGGTATGTTGGTGGCGATGAAAGCATCTTCCGCGCTCCTGGATCCCACGGCTTCCGGAAGCATCGCACTGGCCGATGCGACCCAGTTCTCACCGCACGGCATCGTCAGTCGCGCCTTGTTGTCCACCCCGGAATTGCGGGTCACGCTCTTCGGCTTCGCCGCCGGACAGGAACTCACGGAACACACGTCGACTTCCCGCGCCATCATTCAAGTGCTGAGCGGATCGTCATCCTGGACGGTCGCCGGAGAGCCGCGGCTCCTGACGACCGGCGCGTTGCTGCACCTGCCACCGGGCACACCACACGCGGTCCGCGCAGAGGAACCGTTTTCGATGTTGCTCATCCTCGTGCGCGAACCGGCCGCGGTGGTGCCCGCCAAGGAAAGGTGAATCATTCATTTCACCACGGTCGCGTGTTGCCAGCCACACCGGGCCTGCGCGTTGCGCTGCCCGGCTTAACGACCGGGCCGGAACTGACGGAACGTCTCCTGTCCTTCGCCACTCGGATTGATCCCAAGCCTGTAGGCAAGGCCGCAACACCTCCCACCATGCTGGCGCATGGTTCCCCTTCCTCCGGGAGGGATTTGGCCTGGAAATTTCATAGTCCGAGGGAAAACCGGGCCACGTTGTCGTTACACTCCAACGCAGCTACCGGGCGCAATCGAAGAACGCGAGACAGGAAAGAACGCGAGAACGTGAGAATCCCGGACTGGGTCTTTCTATCTCATACGTCTTCGAAGCCTCGGGTTCTTCCATCGACAAGACCGGGCGCGAAGCGAACCGGAACAAACGTGGCCGAAGGTGTGAAATTTCCAGGTGCCCGGAAACACGTGCCAGCGCGGGAGTCACGGCCAAGGGGACTTCAACCCGCGGTTCCGTCGACCCACGCATGCAGCCGCGCGGCTTCGCGCACGGTGATGCGTTTGCCGGTGACCACGATCGCGCCCTCGTCACGCAACTTCGCCAGCGTGCGCGACAGTGTTTCGCTGGTGACGCCAAGCTGGCCGGCGAGTACCTTCTTGCTCACGGGCAATTCGAGCACTGCGGGGCAGCCGGCGGCGGCGGCAGGCGATTGCCGCAGGATCCAATCCGCCAGGCGGGCCTCGATCTGGCGGCCTTTGAGATCCTGCAGCAGTTGCACCAGATGTTTCAGGTGCAGGCTCATCGAGCTGAGCATGCGCAAGGCAAGTTCCGGCTTCTTGAAGATCAGGTCACGAAATTCCCGGCGGCGGACGACGACGACCTGGGAATTTTCCGTAGCGACGGCATTGGCTGGATATGCGTCAACCGTCACCAGGGTCGCCTCGGCCAGGCTTTCATTGGTCCGGAAGAGACAAATGACCTGTTCGCGGCCGTCCGGCGTGAGTCGGTGCACATTGATGACGCCCGATTGCACGACGTAAAATCCCTCGGCCGGCTCACCTTCGCGGAACAGAAACTCGCCTTTGGCCAGCGCGCGAATGCCGCATGCGCCCGCGACCGTCGCCAGGTCGGGCGCTGGCAAGTCGGCAAATAGTTTGCAGCGGCGGAGCACCGCGATGATGGCGGTGGCGCGCAGGTTCTGGTGCTGGATCGGATCGAGAGCCATGATTCAGCTCGCCGCGGACGGAGCGGGTGTTCGCGAGGTCTTCACCCAGACGCCGCGCAGAGCGGCGAGTTCGAGGCGGCGGGCGAGTTCGAGCAGGGTCGTGCGGAGGCGCCAGTATTCTGATGGGCGATTGCGCGCGTGCCACACGGAGGCGAACTCGCTTTCGAACCGCCGGACCTCGTTGGCCACTTCGAGGGCGGCCGGCGCGCCCTGGGGCGGCTTTCTGCCCCGGACAAGCAGGACGATCCAGCCACCCAGCGCATTCATCAGCATCGAGCCCCGGCAGCCGAGCAAGATTTCCTGCGCAACCAGCGGATCCGCGGGTGCGCGGCGGGCCAACTGTCGGGCGAGCTGCCCGCCCAGTCGCCCGAGCTTTTTCGCCGCGGCAAAGGCAAGGTGCGGTTCGATCTGCAACAGCTCCACGGGTACGTCCGTGCGTTCATCCCACCAGGCCGCCGGGCGATGGGGCGAGGGATCCAGCCACAACGTCAGCGAGCGCCATGAAACGACGTCGAGGCGCGCAGCCTCATGAAGAAGCGCAACGGACTTTCCCGTGCGATCTCCCAGTTCAAGAAAGGAGAACGCCGCATTGAAGTCATCCGGTTTGGCGTTGCCATTCCAAGCGGCCGCGGCGCCGAGCGCGAGACCGTGGAAGCTGTTGCCAAGGCAGTTGATGTGGCCGCGGTCGCCCCAATCAGTGTTCAGGAAACCGGTCGCACCGTCGCGCCGACCGCGCTGCGCGAAGGCGATGATGTTCGACGTGGCGGCGTCGAGTTCGTTGAGCCAGCGATCCCATCCCCGCACGCCAGGACAAACGTAGAACGGGACGCCGGCCTGGCGAAAAAGGCGCGACTTCGTGTCCTTGAGCCCGGGCGAGTAGTCCCAGTCGAGGGCAACAATGTCGCGTGGCAATTCCCGCACGAGTTCGGGATGATTGCCGATGATGTCGCCCCAAAACATCGGCGTGGCGCCCGCGCTCCGCACGACGCGGATCAGTTTCTTGAGAAAATCGACATAGAGCCGGCCCGTCCCGTGTTTGGCGGCGAAGGCGGCGTTGCGCCCCTCGCCGAGGTCGAACGTTTCATCGCAACAGAGATTGAAGAAACGGGAACGGAAGAGCGGCCTCAGCTCGAGGATCATCTCGCGTACGAGTTCGAACGCCGCCGGATTGCGACAGTCGAGGGTGTAGTGGCCCATGCGATCCCACCAGGAGAACGGGAGCTGGGAGGCGTCGATCGGCAGTTCGTTCAGCCCATGCTTCCGGGGACTGGCGAGCGCCGTGTAGAAATGTCCAAACGTGCTCAATGACGGCACCAGATCGATGTGGTGGCGCGCCGCGTGTTCATCGACCGCGCGAACGTCGTCCGCGGTCAGCGGATCGGTCCCGGCCCAAACGTCCGGGTGATTCCGGAACGCGAAGGTGTGCTCCAGGTATAGCTGTAGTTGGTTGATCTTGTAGTAGGCCAGTTTCTCCACCAGCGCACAGAGGGTGTCGCGCGTCGGCACCTTGCCACGGGAGACGTCGTGATAAAACCCACGCACGGCGTAGTCCGGGCCGTCTTCGACACGCATGGCCGGCAACACGCCAGCGGTGGTCTGGCGGAGCAGTTGTGCGAACGTCTGCGTCGCGTAAAACAGCCCCGCCGCCCCGCCGGCCTTGAGCGTGGCGCCGGCAACGGTGAGATCGAGTTCGTAGTGTTCGGGCGACGGCAACGCGGCAAGTTGGAGCCAGACTTCCTCCGAGGCCGGCGCGACGGCATGCGTAAGCTCGAGGCGCATGCCAAACTGGCGCAGGAACATCGCGGCGACCCGGCGCGCCTCGTCATGGACGCTGGCCGGAGCCTCGCGGCTCACGCAGATCGCCGTGCACAGGCTCGGCTGGAACATGCCCGCCAGCCGCCGAAGTTTCCGGGGTGCTGGCAACAGATGCAAAGGCCGGTCGCTCACGGCGACGAGCATGCGCCGCCGCTGGAAAGCGCCAAGCGGATAGGATGACCCGTAGCAGGAGCATTGTGTCCCGATTCGTATGCATCACGTCTTTTGGATCGCGGCGTAAAGCCGCTCCTACACTTTCGCTTCGCCCCTTCCATGCCAGTTTTCGACCTTCCGCTTCCCAAACTGCAAACCTACGCCGGGCGCAATCCGCGGCCCGCCGACTTTGACGCCTATTGGGACGACGCCCTGCGCGAACTTGCCGCCACGGACCCGCAGCCCGAACTCGTGCCCAACGGCACGTTGCTGGCGCGCGGCGTCGAGTGCTTCGATCTCTGGTTCACCGGGGTCGGTGGCGCGCGCATCCATGCCCAGTATGTGCGACCACGGCGCCGGCCCGCCACCTGCCCGGCGGTGCTGCTGTTCCACGGTTACTCCGTAAATGCCGGCGACTGGAGCTGGAAGCTCGGCTACGCCAGCGAGGGCATGTGTGTCGCAGCCCTCGACTGCCGCGGCCAGGGGGGGCTTTCACCTGATCCCGGCGGCGCCTTGGGCACGACCTTGCGCGGCCACATCGTGCGCGGCCTCGATGATCCGAATCCGCGCAAGCTGGCGTTCCGACAGATCTTCCTCGATACCGCGCAACTCGCGCGCGTCGTGATGTCGTTCCCCGAAGTCGACGCATCCCGCATCGGCGCCACCGGTGCCTCCCAAGGCGGCGCGCTCACCCTTGCATGCGCCGCCCTCGTGCCGGAGATCAAACGGGCCGCGCCCGTCTATCCGTTTCTGTGCGACTACCAGCGCGTCTGGGAACTCGATCTCGCAAAGGATGCCTACGAGGAACTGCGGTATTACTTCCGCATGTTCGATCCGACCCATGCCCGCGAGGTCGAGGTCTGGACCAAGCTCGGCTATGTGGACTGCCAGCACCTCGCCCCGCGCATGAAGGCGGAGGTGCTGATGTTCACCGGACTCATGGACCAGATCTGCCCGCCCTCGTCGCAGTTTGCCGCCTACAACAAGATCGCCGGGCCCAAACGCATGATCCTGTATCCGGACTATGTGCACGAAAACCTGCCGGGTTGCGGCGACGAGACGTTGAACTTCATGCTGGGTCTTTGATCGCGCGCGTGCGCAAACCCGTGTCACCGAGCCCGCGCTTCCCCTGAACCGGTCACCCGCCCCGTGTGCTTTCTCCAACCACAACCGACCCACCGTCGGATTCGAGGGTCAAGGAATACGGGACAATCCAGCCGGACGGGCTGCCAGCGGGCGAAATCTCCGCACCTTTCCGCAATGGCGTGTCTGGCCCAAACAATGTTACGTACGTAACATTGTTTGGGCCAGACGATCAGGGAGGAACTGGTCGCGGGAAGCGGGGCCGGCCGACCGACAGGCGGGCGGGCGGTCGTGACAAAGGCTGCGCGCTATCTATTCGGGCCGAGGACTTCCTTCAGGGCGCGACCGAGATCGCCGGAACGGTAGGGCTTGGCGAGCATGCCTTTGAACCCAAACTTCTGGTACCGCTCGAGATGGTCATCCGTGACGTATCCGCTTGATACGATCGCCACGATCTCGGGATCAATCTCGCGCAAGCGCGGCAGCACGTCCTCGCCGCCGGGACCGCCGGCCATCGTGAGGTCGAGGATGACGGCGGAATAACGGCGGCCCATCTCACGATACTTGCGGACGGCGGCAATCGTAGCCTCGGCCGAGGTGGCGGTCTCGGCCTCGTATCCGAGCACCTCCAGCATGCCTTTGGCGATCATGCAAAGGTCGGCATCGTCGTCCATGACGAGGATGCGTCCGGTCCCATACGTGACCGCCATGGGTTTCGAAGTCTCTTTCACGGGATCCTGGGAAGCACGGGGGAAGTAGAGTGTGAACGTCGTGCCGGTGCCGACGGTCGAGGCGACCTCGATGGCCCCCTCGTGCTGCGTGATGATGGAGCGAACCATCGCCAGGCCAAGCCCCGTCCCCCCGGAGCGCATGGAAAAAAACGCCTCGAAAACGTGTTCGAGATACTCCGCCGGAATGCCGGGGCCGTCGTCCTGCACCTCGACGCGCACGTAGTCGCCCGCGGGCAGGGCCACAGAGTTCACCTGGCCGAGACGCATGTTTTGCGTGCGCACCCAGATGCGTCCGCCGTCGGGCATCACCTGCATGGCATTCAGGATCAGATTGGTGAACACCTGCACGATCCGCACGGAGTCGAGGCTGATCGGGTAAACCTCGGCACCGAGTTCGAGTTCGACGACGCTCCTGGAGCCCGCGGCGGTCAGCCGGGCGGTCTCCTTGATCACGTCGTTGATCGACTGAACCTTTTTTTCGGCGGTGTCGCCGCGCGCGAAGGTCAGCAACTGCCGTGCGAGATTGCGCGCCGTATCGAGGGCCTTTTGCGCGGGTTGCAGCGCATCGAGCTGCCGCTTGTCCAGCGCCAGGGAAACCGCACCGGTGACGGTGGTGAGAATGTTGTTGAAGTCATGCGCAATGCCGCAGGCGAGGCGACCGAGCGTTTCCATGCGGTTGGACGCCACCAGCTCCGCGGGAGAGAGGGGCATTTCCGCGGGCTTGCGCAGGATGACGATGCCGCCACTCACCCGCTTGCGCACGTTGAAGAGCGCCCGGCACGTGATGACCACATCGCTCCTGTTGCCCCCGGCATCGAGGACGGCGTAGCGATGGTCGAGTTCAAGTGACGTGCCGCCTTCCAGGACGCGCCGCACGACTTCCGGCGCCGGCACCGCGTTGGCGCGATCGACCAACGGAAAGACCTCGTGCACCGGCCGCGTCAGAACCTTTTCGGGATCACCTCCGGTCCATTGCAGCGCCCGCACGTTGGCGTGATTGATACAGCCGGTCTCGTCCGTGAGCACAACTGCCTCGCCCACGGCGTCGATCGCCAGGCGGGCGGCTTCGGCGAGTTGATCCGACGCCGCCGTGGCTTGCACGATCATCGCCGAATCCACTGCAGGGATTTCCGGCACCGGCGCCTCTGAACCGGCGGGGGCCGGCGCGAGCACGCCGACGACACGCTGGATTTCCCGCCGACGGCTTCGCTGCAGCCCGAGCAGGATGTCAAACTCGAGTTCGCGGCCGTCGTGGTGCTGCAGGCGCAACCTTCGCGTGAGACCCGCCCCGGCGTCTTCGAGCGTGTTGAAGTAGGCGTCGAGTCCCGCTTGCGCATCCTCCGTGGGCAGCAAGCGCAGAAATCCGTCAGGCGTGGCCGGTGGTTCGTGCCCGGTGTAACCGAGCAGGTGCCGGAATTCGGGCGAGAACATCCCGGAATCGTCAACGAGATCGAGCTCGAAAAATCCATAGCGCGCGGGCCCGAGCAACTGGCGCAGCCGGTCTTCGGCGCGGCCCATGTCGTCTTCGAGTTCGTGACGTTCCTGCGCATCGAGCATCAAGCCCGAAGCACGCTCGATCCGACCGGCCGCATCGAAGCGCTGCATGCCCTCGAACTGCATCCAACGCCAGGTGCCGTCCTTCGCGCGCAGTCGAGCGTCCACCGCAAAGGGTACGCGGGAGTTCTTCCGTCCCCGGGAATCCGGTCCGGGAACGGCCTGTGAATCTTCGGGGTGCAGCAGCGTTTGCAGCGTGTCCGCCTCCTCGGCGACGTCATCCGGATCATAGCCCAGAAGACGGGCCCAAGCTTCGGAGTAGCGCGCACTGCCCCGGACGAAATCAAGTTCGAAGCGGCCGACGTTGCTACCCTCCCACTCGGACCAATCTGCATCGGTGCGCGGCGCATCTCGGAAAACCGCCAGTGTGTCCAGCGCCGCGAGGTCGTCATCGTCCTCTTCGTCTCCGCGGTCGTCACTGGACGTCGCGTTGGGACCCGCTGCATCGGCGGTCTTCTGGTCCGCATCGGATCCGGAAAGATCGGCCGTCTCCGTGAGGTCCGCACCGTCCCGGTCGAGGATTTCGTCGTCCTCCGCCAGCTCGAGGTCCGGCAGCGGATCTTCTTCGCCGGGATCCGGGTCAAACGGGCTGAAGTCGTCGGCTTCGTCGCCACGACCGACGTCCTCGGAAACGGGAGCGGGGACATTCGTCGTCTCCGCGGGAACCGCGGGTCCCGCCGCCGCGGTTTCCGAGACCGGCGCAATCGTCTCGGAGGGAGGAGGCATGATTGCGGCAATCGGAAGGGGTGTTTCGGGGAGCGCCGGATTCGTTGACGCCGCCAGCGCCTCTTCGTTTGGCGGCGCCGCCGCGAGTTCCGGCCGCGTGATCTGTGCAATGCAGCCGGCCTCCGACACGCCAGCGAGATCGGGCAAAAGATGCACGACCGCCTCGAAGCCACCACCCTCGACCCGCGCCTGTAGTGTCAGCGGCCGGATCGTGGCCGCCGCCTGAAGAAGTTTCCACGCTTCGGTCGCCGGATCGCCCTCCGCGGCCGGCGCATCGAAGAAAAACAGATCGCCGAACGGTCGCCCAATCAATGAGGCCGTTCCGTCCGTTGAGTGCCACCAGGCGGCCGCTGCGTCGGACATGCTGACGACACGGCCTTCGGCTGAGACGACGACCGTCGCCGACGAGGCCGCCGAGGTCTTTGCGGCATCGGCTCCAGGATCGGACGAAGGTGACGGGGTATCTGGCACGATCGCGGACGCGGCTCCCAGCCTGTCGTCGGACGCGGAAGAGGAAAGTGAATTACCCGGTTTGCTCACAACAAAGGGTAGATCGGCCCGACGTTCGGGGCCCGTCGTCACTCTGGGCGCGAAATTGCAAAGAACGGGTAAAGCTCGGCGCAGCACATGGAGGCCGCCGACCAAATTAAAGGGCGGCACCCGTTTCCGGATGCCGCCCAGTTGATCTGCTTGTTCAGTTCAGAACCGCGCTCCGCGACCGGTCCCAAAGGGCCGATCGGCAGGGCCGGTTGCGTTCAGGCCGCCGCCCGATCCTCGTCCTTCGACAGGGCGACGACTTGCGCCTCCTGCCGGCGGACGTTCGCGTCATGCACGGCGCGCAGCACAACAGGCTGTCGGACAGCCCGCGCGGCCTTGCGACCGTATTCCAGGGTGATGAGCGCGACGAGGGTAGCGACGACACCGAAGCCCAGAAGGGCATCGGCACGCAGGAAGCCTGCGAGTTCGTCACCGTAGCGGCCAATCACCATGGGAGTCACCGTTGCGGCTGCGAGAGCCAGAACGCCTGCAATCACTTTTCTGGTGTTCATGGAGTGTCTCCTTGGTGTTGGTGGTTGGTATGGTCTGCTTTCTCTAGGTCTGCTCATAGGTGAGCAGAGGGAGTATCGCATGGAAGTTGCCATAGCCAAAGAACTAGTTTTCTATCGTATCCATAGGGTTTTCCTATGGAAGTCTACCAACTGAAGTATTTCGTCGCGGCGGCGGAATCCGGCAATTTCACGGCGGCTGCGCGTCGAGTGAACGTCGCCCAGCCTTCACTGAGCCAACAAATTAAGAAACTCGAAGAAGAGCTGGGGCAACGGCTGTTCGACCGACTGGGACGGCGGGCCCAGCTCACGGAGGCAGGGCGCACGTTTTACGAGCGGGCGCTACGGATCTTGCAGGAGGTGGATGATGCGAAGCGGGCCGTCCGCGACGCGTCGGGCGCGGCGAGTGTGCGGATCGGCGTGATTCCATCCGTGGCGCCCTATCTGATCCCGGACTTGATGCCACGCCTTCGCCAGGCGCTGCCGGACGCACACGTGGAGGTGCACGAGGACTTCCGCAGCTATCTGATCGAGCAGATACTGGCCGGAAAGCTCGATGCCGCCGTTATCACGATGCCGCCCGACACACCGAACCTCGAGATCGAACCGTTGTTCAGCGAACCGTTGCTCGCCGTCGTGCCGCACGGGCATCGTCTGGCGGGCAAGGCGAACCTTTACTCCACCGACCTCGAAGGCGAACGCCTCGTCCTGCTTGGCGACTCGAGCAGCCTGGCGTTGCAGACACAGCGGTTCTTCGGCGACAACCGGGTGAGCGTCGAGATCAGTTGCCGGTGTGCCCAGGTCAAGACCGTGAAGGCGCTGGTCGCGGCCGGCCTCGGGCTTGCCATCCTGCCCCAGATGGCCGCGGGTCGCGACGGCATCGCCGGCCTGGTTTATCGCGAACTGAACGATCCGGGACCGCGGCGGGAACTGGTTCTCGTGCGGCACCAACAGCGGTTTCATGGCCGCGCCGAAGAGGCGTTTCGGACGACATTGCGGGAACTGTGCGCGGAACGCTACGGGATGGGTGGCCGCTGAAACCGCGCTGGGAACGACCGGGCCGGGAAGTTTTCCACCGCGGGATGACCCGTAACCCAAGTTTTGGACGCAGAGGTCACGGAGATTCGACCCACGATCACGGAGAGACTCCTTCCACGGTCTCGCAGGCAGCACGGCCACCCGAGTGTTCGTACCCGAGCGAAATCGTCTCGAACATGCACGAACCGTTGAGACCGTCACAAAGTCCGCAGGAAAACCGGGCCACGTTGCCGTTGCATCCCAGCGCGGCTGCCGGGTGCGGCAAGTCGTCCTGACTGGAGCGCCACAGAGTCTCGATCCCACCCGTCCTCGCGTCCCCGTGCCCCGACGGCCGGGATTTGCGGCCCCCCACCAAGCCCACGCAATGCGACGCCGGTGAAGAAAGCCGCGCCGTTAGTGGATGTCGCCGGCCACGCGAAACGGGCCGATGACACCCGTGAGCCCCGGGGGAAAACGGCCGACCACGAGCGTGCCTTCGTCGCGGGTCTCGCTGCGATGCACGCCGCCAGCAGTGTGCAGGCGGGCGAGCAGGTCGTAGCGGTCGTGCGGAATCAATAGCTCGACCGGACGGTTGCCTTCATGCAGGAGTTCGACAATGCGCTGCTGCAGCCCGTCGATGCCGACACCGGTGAGCGCACTTACGTCGACCGCCTCAGGATGGGCCATATGCAGGCTGCGCAGGCGTTCGGGATCTCCGCGCAGGTCAACCTTGTTGAAAACCGTGATCACGGGTTTGTCGTCGCCGACGCCGATTTCCGCGAGCACGGCGCGTGTCGTTTTCGCATGCTCTTCGAGATCGGGATCCGTGACGTCGATCACGTGCAACAGAAAGTCGGCAACAATCACCTCCTCGAGCGTCGCCTTGAACGCCTCGACGAGCGTGTGCGGCAAGCGGCGGATGAAGCCCACGGTGTCGGTGAGCAACAGAATCTCACCGCCGGGGAGGGTGAGCTGGCGGGTCGTCGGATCGAGCGTGGCGAAGAGCTTGTCGGCCGCGAGGACGCCGGCGCCAGTGAGACGGTTGAGCAGGGAGGATTTGCCGGCATTGGTGTAGCCGACGATCGCAGCAGTGGGTACCGGCACCTTCATGCGCTTTCGGCGTTGCACGTCGCGGTGGCGCTGCACGGCGGCGAGTTCACTGCGGAACTTCGCGATGCGGTCGCGCACGATGCGGCGGTCGGCCTCGAGTTGCGTTTCACCCTGACCGCGCGCACCGGTGCCCCCACCCCGCTGGCGACTGAGGTGAGTCCAGGCACGGGTGAGACGCGGCAGCGAGTATTCCATTCGGGCAAGCCCGACCTGGAGGATGGCTTCGCGCGTCTGCGCGCGGTCGGCAAAAATATCCAGGATCACCTCCTGCCGGTCGATGACGGCGATGCCGGATTCCGTCTCCCAATTGCGTTGCTGCGCCGGGCTGAGATCTTCGTCGATCACGATCACGTCCGCCTCGAGTTCCCGAGCGCGCGCGATCAATTCGGCCGTCTTGCCGGTACCCAGAAGGAAGTGGGGACTGAACTCGCGCACCCGCACGAGGACACGATCGACGATCTCAATCGCCAGGTTCTCCACCAGTTCCGTCAGTTCCCCGAGCAGGGCTTCGCCTTCGTGCGGACGCATCGCGCTGGTTTGGACGCCAACCAGCAGGGCGCGGGTGACTTTGCGTTGGATATCCTGGGCGGAGATCATGCGATGCGGTCAAACCTGACGATCATCCGCAGAGAACGCAACGATCGCAGACGGGAATGCGTCGATTCGAGGTACACCCGGCTACCAACGACACATTCGGGCCGACCGCGGCAATCATGTAGGTAAGTTTCCCCGGCCGCAGGCCTCTTCCCGATGCCGACCGCCGCGGGAGCGATTCAAATCTGAAAATCAACCCGACCAGAGGGCTCATGGAGGCCACACTCACGCTTGACGCCATTGAATCGGGTCTCCTCCTCGCTCATGCCAGGCGCGAGCGGGCTGCTGGAGTGCCAATCGCCGACCGAGACGTAGTTCTTTTCCCAGAGCGGATGGTAAGGAAGGTCGTGTTGCCTGAGATAGAAATGCACGTCGCGATTCGTCCAATCGATGATCGGATGAATCTTCGTGATCCGGTTCTGCACCTGGACCACCGGGAGTTCCTGCCGGCTCGACGCCTGTTCGCGCCGCAGGCCGGCGAGCCACGCAGTCGCACGAAGGTCCCGGACCGCACGATCCATGGGTTCGACCTTGTTGATGAAGTTGTAGCGGGCGAGACCTTCCGCGCCCATTTCCCAAAGACGTCCGAATTTTGCCTCCTGTTCAGCTGGCGACATGGGGGCCCGGTAGGTCTTCAGGTTCAGATCGAGTCGGGCCGTCAGTTCATCGGCGAACCGGTACGTATCGGGAAAGAGATAGCCGGTATCGATGAACACAACGGGGATCCGGGGATGAATCCGGGTAACGAGATGCAGCATCACCGCAGCCTGAATTCCAAAACTGGTCGTCAGGATCAGACCTTCCCCAAACGTGTCGACCGCCCAGCGGACGCGCTCTTCGGCGGACGAGGATTCAAGGGCCACGGCTGGATCCAACGGAGCCGGCCGGTCCGTTTTCGACCCCGTGGCAGCGCTGGAAGAGGGCATGATGGACATCACGGCCCAGTTACATACTAACTAAGGTAAAGAAGTAAAGTATGGCCTCGAAATCGTGCGGCCGCGCAGCCACCGGCGAGGGGCGCAACCGACGGTGGCATGGCCCAAAGGCCAGCACTACAACGAGTCAGCCCACCGCAGTGAGCAAGCGCACGATTTCGTCGCGTCGGGCTTCGTTGTCGGCCAATTGCTTGCGAGCTCCGTCGATGACAGCCGGAGGCGCCTTGGCGGTGAATGCCGGGTTGGCGAGGCGGGCTCGCGTGCCGGTTATCGCCTTCTCGATCTTGTCGAGTTCCTTGCCCAAGCGTTCGCGCTCGATCCCCGGATCGAGCGAGGAGGCGAGGTCGAGATGGATGGTCCCAAACGGAGTCAGGGCCGCGGGCGCTCCCTCGACGGCTTCGCGGCGCTCGATGCTCGAGGCCCCGATCAAGCGCGTGAGCTGGGGCGCGGCATGGTCGATCGCGGACCATGCCGCGTCACTGACAACGGCGAAGAAGCGCACGTCCTTCTTCGCCGCGAGATTGTGGTCGGCCTTCAAGGCGCGGGCCGCGACCACGAACTCCCTGAGTTGCCCGGTCTCGCGGACCGCGTCCGCATCGAGTTTGATCCCGCGATCGCCCAACGACCTTCCACACCCTGGCGGCTGGTTCTGGATGAAGTCATCATCGCCGCCGTAGCCGAGGCGGTGCCAGAGTTCCTCGGTGATGAAAGGTGTGAACGGATGCAGCAACAGCAGAACCTGGCGCAGGACGAGATCCTGGATGGCCAGGCAGGTCTCGCGTTGCGCGGGATCCTGCAGCTTGGCTTTCGAGACTTCCACGTACCAATCGCAAAAATCGGTCCAGAAGAACGTGTAGAGCGCCTGGACGGCACGGCTGAACTCGAAAACTTGAAAAGCAGCCCCCACGTCGGCCTCGGTCGCGAGCAGACGTTCGAGAATCGCGTGGTCATTGCTGTCGAACAACGCCTGGGTCGATACGCACCAGCACCGCGTCAAGCGAACGGTTGTCCGCCATCGGTCCGCACATTTGACGGAACCGGGCGGCGTTCCAGAGCTTGTTGCAGAAGTTGCGGCCGCCCTCGATCCGGTCCTCCTGGAACCGGATGTCCTGTCCCTGCGGGGCGATGGACATGATGCCGAAGCGCAGACCGTCGGCGCCGTACTTGTCGATCAGATCGAGCGGGTCGGGCGAGTTGCCGAGCGACTTCGACATCTTCCGCCCCTGCGCGTCGCGAATGATGCCGGTGAAGTAGACGTCGCGAAATGGAATCCGCTGCTCGGCGGGAGCGCCCGGCCGCACGAACTCCAGTCCGGCCATGATCATGCGGGCGACCCAGAAAAAAATGATGTCGGGTCCGGTGACGAGCGTGCTCGTCGGATAGAAGGTGTCGAAGCCGGCCGCCCTTTCTGCATCCGCATCCGGCCAGCCGAGGGTGGCGAACGGCCAGAGCCAGGATGACGCCCAGGTGTCGAGCACGTCCTCCTCCTGTGTCCAGTTCTCCGGATCGGCGGGACCGTCCAGCGAGACGTGCACCCTCGCCGGATCCCGCAGGTCGGCGTCGGTGAGTCTCTCCCGATCAACGCCATGGCGATACCAGACGGGGATGCGATGTCCCCACCAGAGCTGCCGGCTGATGCACCAGTCCTGGATATTCTCGAGCCAGTTCAGGTAGACCTTGGACCAGCGCTCAGGGTGGAAACGGATCAAGCCGTCCCGCACCACGGCCTTGGCCTCCTCGACGCGCGGATAACGCAGCCACCACTGCTGGGTGAGGCGCGGCTCGATCGGAACGTCGGCGCGTTCGGAAAAACCGACATTGTTCTCGTACGCTTCCTCACCGACGAAGGCGCCGGCGTTTTTCAGCAGTTCCACAGCCTGCTTGCGGCCAGCGAACCGGTCGAGGCCGGCAAGCCCGGGGCCGGCAAGTTCGTTCAGCGTGCCATCCGCATCGAGCACGTCGCGAATCGGCAGCCCATGACGTTGCCCGATCTCGAAGTCCACCTTGTCGTGCGCGGGCGTGACCTTGAGTGCGCCCGCCCCGAACGCCGGATCGACCGCACGGTCGGCCACGATCGGGATCTGTTCGCGTACCAAGGGCCGCCATACATGCAGGCCAACCAGGGCGTGGTAGCGCTCGTCGTCGGGATTGACCGCGATCGCCGTGTCGCCCGGGATGGTTTCCGGCCGGGTGGTGGCGACCTGGATGTATTCGCCGGGTCGCTCGACGATTTCATAGCGCACGCGGCTGAGCATGCCGCGTTGCGGCTTCATGACCACCTCCTCGTCGGACAGCGCGGTGAGGCTCACGGGGCACCAGTTGACCATGCGCTTGCCGCGATAGATGTGGCCGCGCTGGAAAAGCTCGACGAACACCTGCAACACCCGCCGACTGTACCCCGGGTCCATCGTGAAAACCGTTCGATCCCAGTCGCACGAGCACCCGAGCCGCTTGAGTTGTTCGATGATGATGTTTCCGTGCTTCTCACGCCAGGCCCAGACCCGCTCGACGAACGTGTCCCGGCCAAGGTCGCGCCGATGTTTGCCTTCCTTCCGCAAGGTTCGCTCGACCACCGTCTGCGTGGCGATGCCGGCATGATCGGTCCCGGGGATCCAGCAAGCCGAGCGGCCTTCCTGGCGGGCGCGGCGGATCAGGATGTCCTGAATCGCGTTGTTGAGCACATGGCCCATCGTGAGCACGCCGGTGACATTGGGCGGCGGGATGACGATGCTGTACGACGCGCGGGCCGGGTCGGGCCGGCCGGTGAAACAGCCGCGGGCGAGCCAGGTCGCATACCAGTGGTCCTCGACGGACTTCGGATCGTAGGTATTGGATATCTCGGTTGCCATGCGCCCCGCGGGCTGAGGGAGTTGAACCCCGCGAACCGCGCAGGGTGAAAATCGCGTCCGGCGCTGACAAGCGCTTTTCCCCGGCGAGTGTGTCCGCGCCCTGTCCGCCTGCCTGCGATGACATCCCGCCTGCTCAACCACGCCCATCAACGACTGGATCCCGCCGCCGCCGATACGCCCGCGCGCCGGCTGGCCGCCGGCAAGCGTTTCCTGCGACTGGAAGACCAGATGCTGCGCATGCGACATCGCGCGGGGGAAGGCGGACAGCGCATTGCCCGGGCCCGGGCCGGCGTCATCGACGCCTTGTTGCAGCGACTCGTCGCGCCGCACGCCGAGGCCATGCGAGCGGCCGGCATGGCGCTCGTGGCTCTGGGGGGCTACGGCCGGATGGAACTGTGTCCGCTCAGCGACATCGACATCATGTTTCTGCACCCGGGAAAACTGAAGGCGAGCAGTGTGCAGGAGGTCCAACGACAGCTCTACGACGGCGTGATCATGTTGCTCTGGGACATGGACCTGAAGGTGGGCTACTCGTTTCGCAGCATCGATGAAGCATTCAAGGAAGCTCGCGAAGACATGCAGACCAAGACCGCGCTGTTGGAATCGCGCTGCATCGCCGGCGTGGAGGAGACCTATCGAACCTTTGATCACGCCTACCGCGCGTTCTATCGGAAAGAAGACCCGAAAGCCTATATCGCTGCGAGGCTCGAGGACCAGGCGCAGCGGCGGCGGCGCCAGGGAGACACTGTCTTTCTCCAGGAACCCGACACCAAGAACGGCGTGGGCGGCTTACGAGATTACCAAAATGCACTTTGGATGGCGCGGGTGAAACTCGGCGTCACGACCATGGAAGAACTCTGCGAGATGAAGTATCTGCGCAGTGAGGAGCTGCGCCGGTTGAAACGGGCCTACAATTTTCTGCTTCGGGTCCGCATCCAGTTGCATTTCGAGAGCCGCAAGCCGACCGACATCCTGATTCTTGAAAAGCAGTCGAACATCGCCCGGCAGCTTGGTTACGAGCAGCCGGACGAACTAACCCGTGTCGAGGAGTTCATGCGCGACTACTATCGGGCGGCGCAGATCATTTTTCGCACGTCGCGCCTGCTCGAACACCGCCTGTCTCTCGCGCATGAACCCGGGCGGGGCGGCCGGATTTCTTTTCGGGAAGTCATCGAGGCGCGGCGCCGCGACCCGTCCAAACACCTCGATGGTTTCGTGCTGCGCGGCCGCGAGCTCGCGGCGGACAAAGCCACGGTCTTCGAGGAGGACCCGGCGCGGCTGGTGCGCGTCTTCCGTCATGCCCAGCAGCTCAACGCGCACCTGGATTTCGAGCTCGAGAACCTGGTGCGCGAATCGCTGCCCCTGCTCACGCGCAAGGTCGTGCTCGCGCCCGCGGCCAACCGATCATTCCGCGCCATCCTGGAGGACGCCGGGCGCGTCCATCCCGCACTGTCGGCCATGCACGAAGTCGGGGTGCTGGGGCGCTTCCTGCCGGAATGGGACCGGCTGACCTGCCTCGTCCAGCATGAGCTCTATCACCGCTACACGGCGGACGTGCACACGCTGCAGACGATCCACGAGCTCGACGCCGTGCTGACCAGCCCCGAAAAGGAATACACCCGCTACCGGGGCGAATTGCGCGCGACCACCAATCCCACGCTGCTTTACGTGGTGCTGCTTCTCCATGACATCGGCAAGGGCGAGGGCATAGAAAATCATTCCGATGCAGGGGTGCGCCTGGCCGAACCGATTCTGGAACGACTCGGCTTCGAGGAGAGCCAGCGAGAGATCGTCAGGTTTTTGATCAAAAACCATCTGACCATGGCACGCTTCTGGCAGAAGTACGACCTCGATGATCCTCACACAACCGCGGCGTTCGCCGACCTGGTGGGCGATGCGGAAAGGCTTCGCTTCCTCTATGTGCATACCTTCTGCGATGCGCGGGCGACATCATCGAGTCTCTGGAACGGCTATAAGGACACGTTGCACACGACGCTTTTCCGCAACACGGCCGATTTCCTCGCCCATGGCGCGGCGGTCGAGCATCACGCTGCGGCCCAATTCGCCATGACGAAAAAGGATCTGCTTTCGCGCGACATCGACGGGGTGGACAAGGAGGAGACCCTGGCACACTTCAGCCTGATGCCGGAGCGGTACTTCATTCACACCGACAACGACGAGATCGCGCTGCACCTGCAGATGGTCAACCGTCTGCTCAAGACGATCGTCGCCTCCGACACGGTCAGCACATTGCAGCCGATCATCGACTGGCGGGACGATCTCAGCCGCAGCCTGACCGTGGTCAACGTCGTGACCTGGGACCGCGCGGGCCTGTTTTACAAGCTGGCGGGTGCCTTCTCGCTCGCCGGATCTGAACATTCTCGGCGCCAAGATCTTCTCGCGCACCGACCACATCGCCATCGATACCTTTCACGTGGTCGAGCCCGGGCGCGGCGTCGTGCAAAGTCAGCGGGTGATGGACCAGTTTCAAAAGAACGTTCACCTCACGCTGATTTCGAACAAGGACCTCTATCCCGAGATCCAGGTGCAGGCGCGCAAGCATGAGACACGGCTGTTGACCGACGATCGCAATCCCCTGCTCGCCTCATTCACGCCCAAGATCGACGTCTACCATGAATTCTCGCTGCGCCGCACGATCGTGGAAGTGCAGGCGCCGGACCAGATCGGACTCCTTTATCGAGTGGCCCGGGCGATCTATGAACATGGGTTCGACATCTCGTTCGCCCGCATCAACACGGAGCGCGGTCTCGCCATCGACACATTCTATATCGAGAGCGCCAACCAGGATGCCGTGGCCGAACCGAGTCGGCTCGTCGAGTTGCGCGAGAGCCTGAATCGCATCGTCACTCCCGAACACCGTGAAGCCGTGCATTACTGAGGCACCAGTCCCCGGGGTCGACGCCACCCGGGCAGTTCCAGGTGAATCGCGGCCTCTCAGTTTCCCGAACGCCCGCGGAAGAGATTGTATTTTACAGATCGCGTAAAAGGCTCGAATGCCATCGCGCCAGGCAATCTTTTTCCCCTCGGCATAGGTTCGCCCGTGATAGGAAATGCCGATCTCGTAGATGCGGCAGCCCAGCCTCGCAACTTTTGCCGTGATCTCCGGTTCGAATCCGAAACGGTCTTCCTTGAGTACCACCCGCCGCAATACGTCCCGATGGAAGGCCTTGTAGCACGTTTCCATATCGGTGAGGTTGAGGTTGGTGAACATGTTCGAAACCAGGGTCAGGAATCGGTTGCCCACCATGTGCCAGAAGTAAACGACGCGATGCGGCTGGCCGCCCATGAATCGCGAACCGAACACGACGTCGGCCTTGCCGGAGAGAATCGGCTCAAGCAACGCGGTCAGATTCTGGGGATCGTACTCGAGGTCCGCATCCTGGACCACCACCACTTCGCCGGTCGCCGCGGCAAAGCCCCGGCGAAGCGCCGCACCCTTGCCCAGGTTTCTTTCCTGTAGGAGCACCTGATCGACCAAGGATTCCAGCTCGCCCTTCAGAAGTTCGCGCGTTCCGTCCGTGGATGCGTCGTCGACCACGATGATTTCCCGCTCGTACGGCGGCGCAGCGCGCACGGATTCGATAACCGCACGGATGGTCGCGACTTCGTTGTAGACGGGAATGATGACGGAAAGCTTCATCGGACGAGACCGGTGTTTCAAAATGCACATGCCGGCCGGGGCACGCCGGAATCGCACGATCGGACACACCAAATGCAAGCTCCGAGCAGGCGCCCAACCCGCTGCGGTGGAGGTTCGACGCTGATGTTTCCCTTCGTTCGGCAAGCACCGGGCAGCGTGAAATAGATTCCCAATGACGATCATGAACGGGGCTTTGTCCAGTGGAGCGGCCGCAACCGAAGCTTGACCCTGAGTGGTCAGGGGTTTTCCTAAGACCCCCCTAAGTAGATTCCCTCGCGCCTGACGGTTCGGGCGCAATTCCCGGGCAACATGGATTGTGACTTTCGAGTGAGCAGCGCACCGCCACAAGTCGGATGCGGCGGAGAAGCGCCAAAGGGCGAGACATTGGGCGTTTCAGCCCGTCTGCGCACATCCGATAACCGAAGGCAGGGATTTTACTCAATCTCGGGGATTCCCCTAACCTACTTATCTGATTTTGCCCGATCGAACTAGCCGTTCAACCGATTGTCGCCATGAGTCCCTCTCCTTCGAATGATCGTTCGCCGAGCCCGGTCCGCGTGGCGGCTCCGGCGGCTCCGCGCCCTTCCTCCACGGACAAGAAAACTTCCGTTTTCATCGTCGACGATCACCCGCTCGTCCGCCAGGGACTGGCGCAGGTCATCAACGGCGAAGCCGACATGATGGTCTGCGGCGAGGCCGAGGATGCGCCCAAGGCACTGCACCTCGTGAATACCAAGGACCCCGACCTGGTGATTGTCGACATTTCCCTGCGCGGCAACAACGGCCTGGAGCTGATCAAAAATATCAAGGCGTTGAAGCACAACCTGCCGATCCTCGTGTTTTCCATGCACGACGAAACGGTCTACGCCCAGCGCGCGCTCCGCGCCGGTGCCCGCGCCTACGTGATGAAGCAGGAGTCGGCCGACAAGATTGTTACTGCCATCAGGCGAATCATGAGTGGCGACATTTACGTCAGCAATCGAGTCGCCGACCAGGTGCTGCACCAACTCGTCAACGGCAGCGGCGATCCAGGAGGTTCACCAGTCGATCGCTTGAGCGACAGAGAACTCGAGGTGATCCAGTTGATCGGCCGCGGACTCTCCACCCGGGAGATCGCATCATCGCTCAACCTCAGCGTGAAGACCATCGAGTCGCATCGCGCCCACATCAAGGAAAAGCTCAACCTGCGCAACGCGACCGAACTCGTGCAGTTTTCGGTGCAATGGGTCGAACAGGAAAACGCCCGCGGCTGAAGCACCGTCCGATCATCGTTCACCCATCCCCGTCAACCAGCCGCGACGCCACCATGGGTCGCGGCGGTTTTTTTGCCTTGCTCCAAAAGCCGGTGGGCGGAACCGGATCCCGATCCTCGAACACCTGGATCTCGCCGCGTCGATGACGGCGTGAGCCCGACCGCTTTTCGGCGGCGCCTCAGGCTCCGGTCCCAGCGCTGTGAACTGCCTCTTCAAGGCCGCCGGGCAGGCAAGGGTGCTCGGTCAGTTGTTGGTCGCGATCAGACCTTCGATCCGACTGCGCAGCGTGTCGAAGTTGAATGGCTTCTTGAGGAAAGCCGTATTGGACTTCGCTTGATTACCGAGAATGACCACATCGTCGGTGTAACCCGAGATGAACAACACGCGCATCTCGGGTTGCAGCTTGCGCAGTTCGGCGGCCAGTTCGAGGCCGCCCATGACCGGCATCACCAAATCAGTGATCAACAAGCCGACGTTTTCCGGGCCGAGTTCCTTCGCCTTTTCCAGCGACTCCTTGCCGTTTTCCGCTTCGACGACGACAAATCCGAGATTGGTCAAAAACGTCGCGATCAGTTCGCGGATCATCGATTCATCTTCGGCCAGCAGGACCTTGATCGCGTTCTGCTGCCCGCTCGATTTCAGGACGGCCATAAGTTGTGACGAATGTTGATGGAGGGAAAGTACCACGGCAAGAGAAAGGCTTGAAGGTTGTTGAGAGAATTCAGGATCCGAAGGACATGCCGTCGCGCGGCGACTGTTCGGAAAAACTGGACTGCCGCTCGACCCAGTGGGTGGCGAAGCGGATAAGCTCCGAAGTGGTGCGCAGGCTCAACTTCTCCTTGATGCGGGAGCGATGGGCCTCGACGGTCTTCACGCTCAGGCTCATCAGCCGCGCGATCTGACGGTTGTCCCGGCTGGCCGCGATGTGATGAATCACCTGGAGTTCACGGTTGCTCAGTTGCCTGATCGGCGAAACCACCGTCGGGTTCGGCGACCCGGCAAGCCGGTTGAGTATGCGACGCTCCATCGTATCGCTGAGGTGAATCTGCCCTTCGAGCACCGTCCGCACGGCGCGCAGCAGCATCGCACTGTCCACGGTCTTCATCACGTACCCCTGCGCGCCTGCCCGTAGCGCACGCTCAGCGAAGAATTCCTCCTCGTGAACCGAAAAGCAGAGCACCCGCAGCCGGGGAAACCGAAGTCGAAAATCCTGCACCAGGTCCAGGCCGGCAACGCCACCGATGCCGACGTCGACGATCGCCAGCTCCGCTTCCACGCCGCCAATCCGGGCCAGCGCCTCGACGGCCGAACGGGAGACGCCTACGACCTCGAGATCGTCTTGGGCATTGAGAAGGGATGTCAGTCCCGACAGCACGACGGGATGATCATCAACCAGGAAAACTCGGTGGCGCGTTATCGATTGCATGGCTCGGAAAAGGTTCTGCCGGCCCGCCACGCGTGTTGCGCCCGGAGGTCCCAGCGCCGCAAAGTGTAGCGACTACGGGGCGCCCCGAACATCAGGCACGACCCCGCCAGTAAAAACCCTTCCGCCACCATCGCCCGGACAGGCCTTGCACGGCCTCCCCTCAGGAAAAACCGGGGAAATGTGCCTAGGGCAACCGGAAGGATTATGCCGCCTTACGGTAGGGGACATTCTCAAGTGGTTAGTGGTGAGAGAGTAACGGTTTCACCGGCCGGGCGAATACTCGTCGCCGCGCACAGATCGCGGCCTCGAGCCCGCGGTCGTAAGGTGGGAGCGGGACCCGTCGCCCGACGGCGTCCAATCGCACGACGATCCTGCACACTCCATCGGCTGCGGACAGGTTGGCTATCCGTCAGACCAATACGCAAAGCGTCGCCCCCCGACCGTCTCCGATGAGCGAGCGGAGCCGACTATGGCGTCAACTCCGGACCCACATGGTAGTTGCCGCTCACATTGGCCGGAAGATCCACCACCTGCGCACCGTAGCGGACCCGCGGCGGCTTGGCGGTGCTTGCGCGGATGAATCCATCGACCAGTTTGCCATCCTTCCACGCGAGATCGACCTCGAAACCTCCGCGCGCTCGCAGCCCCGTGACCTTGCCGGTTGGCCACGCTGCGGGCAACGCGGGCAACAGCTCGATTTCTCCATCCCGGGATTGCAGCAACATTTCGGCGATGCCCGCGGTGCCGCCGAGGTTTCCATCGATCTGAAATGGCGGATGTCGGTCGAGCAGGTTCGGATAGGTGCTCCGTGCAAGCAACACCTGCAGGTTCTCGTCTGCCTTCTCCCCGTCGCGCAGTCGTGCCCAAAAGTTGATGATCCAGGCCCGGCTCCAGCCGGTGCCACCCCCGCCGTTTGTCAGACGCCGCTCCAGAGAGACACGAGCGGCCCTGGCCAGCTCGGGAGTGGTTTGCAGCGAGATCGCATCGCCCGGATACAAAGCCCAGAGATGAGAAATGTGTCGGTGACCCGGCTCGGCTTCGTCGTAGTCCTCCGACCATTCCATCAACTGGCCATGGCGGCCGATCTCCAGGTGAGGCAACCGCGCGCGAACCGCGTCGGCCCGGGCGCGAAAGTCCGCATCGATGTCGAGAATTTCCGCGGCCCGCGCGCTTGCCCGCAAAAGATAGTCGAGAATCTCCGAGTCCATCGATGGTCCCATGCATAAGTGTCCCTTTGTACCGTCAGGAAGGATATAGGTGTTTTCCGGCGAAACCGAGGGCCCGGTGACCAGCCGGCCCTTCACGTCCTCCGTCAGATAGTCAAAGAAGAACTCCGAGGCTTCCTTCATGACCGGATAGGCGCTCCTCAGAAAGTCGTCCGAGGGATTGAACAAATAATGTTCCCATACATGCGTGGCGAGCCACGCGGCGCCCATCGGCCAGATTGTCGCTGGCACGTACAAGTCCTGCGGCGCGGTGTCGCCCCAGATGTCGGTGTTGTGGTGAGCGACAAATCCACGTGCGCCGTACATCGTCCGGGCCGTCCCCCGCCCCGGCTTGCGCATCCGTTCGAGCAGGGCGAACAGCGGCTCCGTCATCTCCGGCAGATTGCAGACCTCGGCCGGCCAGTAGTTCATCTCCGTATTGATGTTGATCGTGTATTTGCTGTCCCACGGCGGCAGCCAATGATTGTTCCAAAGCCCCTGCAGGTTGGCCGGCAGGCTGCCGGGGCGACTGCTCGAAATCAGCAAGTAGCGGCCGTATTGGAAATACAGCGCCACGAGCCCCGGGTCGTATGCGCCGGCCGCAACCCGGCGCAGGCGTTCGTCGGTCGACAGGGTCGAGCGATCCTCCCCCTCAAGCTGGAGGCTCACCCGCTGGAAGTAGCGCTGGTATTCCTCCTCATGCCGCGCGAGCAGGATGTCGCCGCTCAAGTTGAACGCGCGGTCCATCTGTTCGCTCAACGCCGCCGCCGGATCCGGATGGTAGAAACTCGTGGCGCCACCCACTATTAGAAGGGCGGAATGGGCGCCGTCGACGATGACCGTGTCGCCAACCACCCGGACGCTGCCGCCGCGGCAGCGCACCCGCAGCGCACCGAAAAACGATACGCCACCGGCGCCTTCATTGCCCGCGATCACCACGCCGCGCTGGCCGTCGGGAGCGACCGTGTCAAGATAGTGCGTCGCCCGTCCCGGCGCACCGATCCGTCGCAATCGCGCGCGAAAGGATACGGCTGGCTGACTGGCGCTGATGCGCACGACGATGACTTGATCCGCCGCGGAGGCGTAATACTCACGCGTGAAGGTGACGCCGTCGACCGTGTAGCGAATCGTGGCCACGGCCCGCGCCAGGTCGAGGCAGCGCACGTAGTCGACGGCTTCACGGCCGTGACGCATCGTCACCTCAAGGTCGGCGAACGGCTGGTACTGTCGCTGGCCCTCCGGTGTGCCGGTCATCGCAAGCATCGCGAGATCCTCGGCCTCGCCGACCTTGCCCTCTTTCAGCAAGGCGCGAACCCTCGGCAGGTTTTCCAGCGCGCTCGGGTTATTGCGGTCGCGCGGACTTCCGTACCAGATCGAGTCCTCGTTGAGCTGCAGATGGTCGTGGACGACCCCGCCGAAAATCATCGCCCCGAGCCGGCCGTTGCCGATCGGCAGGGCCTGGTTCCAATCTTCGGCGCCATCTTCGTCCGCCGCCGGATGGTCATACCAGAGGGTCAGCGCCGAGAATTCAGTTGCATCAGCCGCAAACGCCACCGGCGGCACGAATCCCGACAGCAACAGCAAAACGCCGAGCAAACGATTGAGCACATTCGATTCATGACCCGGTCTCCGCCGCGAGGCAAAGAACCAAGCACGGAAACCACTCCCGCCACCGACCGAGCCAGCCTCACCTTCGAACGCCCGACCGCGGCCCGGCGCAGCCCGCCATCTTCCTCCACCACGTCCTGGAACCCACGTCCCCGCTGCGTCGTTCAGCCTTCGGGCATGGCTCAAACCATGTTACGTACGTAACATGATCGGTGGCATACGTGGATGTTGCCGCCCGGGCCTCGTTGCTACCGAAGGCCCAAGCCATACCCACGAGGCGTTCTTTGGCAGCGTGCGGGCGGTCAGCAGTCACAGTTCGCGCGACGGCGATCGAACCCTACGGCGCGTCGAAATGAAAAATGACGGTGCCGGTTTTCAGCCCGGAGATGTGTGGCGTCTCCGACTGGGGACCCATGTCGTCGGGCGAATCAAACTTGGTGCCGATGGCCGGGATGACATCGAGAAAGGCGAGGCCGGTCTCGGGAAACGCCTGCATCGGCGGGTCACCGTCGCGCGGTGCAAACAGCCCGAGATAGGGCGCGCCGATGTCGCGGTCGATGGTGATCGGACCGTCGCTCGTCTCGAGGGTGATCCACTGCCAGTCGCGGAAATAGCCCTTGAATTCCGGATACGCCCAGCTCTGGCCGGGGACCGGATCATTCCAGGCGAGGTCGTACACCTTCACGACGCCGCCTTCGAGGCGATTGCGGTAAACGCGATAAGGCCCGCGGCCGAGCCATTGCTTCGACTTCACGCCGGCTTCGGGATAATCGATGTCGATGCCGAGCAGGTCGACGTCGCCCTCCACGCTGTAATCGTAAGCCAGGGTGATTGTCCCGTCGGGCTTCACCTGCCAGGTGAGCCCGAAACGATCGTCGTCACTGCGCGCGTAGACGCTGACAGCGCCGCGGTCTCCGGTCTGCTGCGACATGCGGGGGCGCCGCAGCGCGCGCGAATGATTTTCATAACTGCGACCCTTGCGGATGTAGGCCGCGAGGCGAATGCCCTTCTCACCGAAGGTCCACGAATGTTCGCCACGCTCGACGCGCACCAGACTGCCATCGCCTTTGGAAAACGTGGCTTCGAGATCACCGCTGCGCACCCACAGTGTCGCCCCTTGATCACGCACTTCCGCGGCTGCCGGCACGGCAGTGGCCGTGGCGGCGCCGACCGACGCCGGACCTTTCTCCCGCGACGATCCGGCCCACGTCCACGACGCCGTCCAAAGCGAGTCGCCGCGGGGGTCCTTTGCCGTGACCCGCAGCACATTGATGTTGCCGGGATCCGGCGAGCGCTGGCCGTCGGAAAGCTGCAGGGCGAGCTTGCCGGTGGCGCCGGGCAGAATGTTCGAACCCCGTTCGGTGCCCGCGCCCAGCACCGTTTCGTTCACGGCATGGCCGCCGCGGCTTCCGTAAGACACAAGGCGCCAGTCGAACGAACACTGGTCTAGATTCGTGAAGCTGTAGTGATTCTCCAGGTCGATGACGCCGTCCCAGCCCGGGGCGAGGCGGCCTTGTTCATCCACGGTCGTGCGCATGGTCACGGGCGACCAGATTTCCTTTACGGCGAAGTAGGATCCTTCCTTTTCGCGATGCGGCCCGAGCATGCCGTCCGGCGCGCCGTTGCCCGCGGTGTCAATGCGACCGTTTTCGTCCGGGCGCACGACGCCCTCGTCGAGCAGCGCCCACAGAAAACCGCCCGCCACGGTAGGACTCTTGCCCATGACGTCCCAGTAATCGTGCAGGCCGGCTCCCAGGCCACCGTCGTACAGGCCGTGCAGAAATTCTGTCGGCATGAAGATCATCGGCCCTGCGCTGAGCTTCACGGTGCTCGCGTATTTCTCGTAGTGGTTCGTGTCGATCCCCGCATGTTTTTCCCACGGGTGCAGCACGGGTCGCTGCCGCGGATCCCACCTGGCGAACTGGTCATCGTTGTCGGCGTTCCAGCCGCCTTCGTTGCCGTTGTCCCAAAACAGAATCGAGGGATGATTGACGTCGCGCCGGATCAACTCACCGATCAGGCGGCGACCGGTCGCGGTATTGTAGGGTTTTTGCCAGCCGGGCAGTTCGTCGAGCACGTAGAGACCGAGTTCGTCGCAGGCCTCGAGAAAGGCGACGTCGGGTGGATAATGCGAGCAACGCACCGCATTCATGTTCGCCTCCTTGATGAGGCGAACGTCGGCATAGCTTTGCTCGCGCGAAACCGCGCGGCCCGTCTCCGGCCAGAAACAATGCCGGTTGACGCCCTTGAGGACGATTTTCTTGCCGTTGAGATAGACGCCGTCGTTGGGGCGAACTTCGAGGGTGCGGAAACCAAAGCTCTCCGTGACCGTGTGTAGTGGCCGCATCTCACCGGGACGGGCGCGGGTTTCGCCTGGGTCGTCCTTCGTCGCGGCAGCGTCGGCGGCTGCGGGCGCAGCCCTCGCTCCATCCGGCGATTGTGCCGCCGTAAGGGTGAACCGGACGCGGTAGAGATTCGGCGTCTCCGCGGTCCAGAGTCGGACCCCGTCAAAATGCCCGCGGAGTTCCACCTTGTCCTGCCCCGCCGGCATATGGGTGCTCAACGGTGCCCCGACGGGCCCGCCCGAGGAATCGAGCACCTGTGCCTGGATTTCCGCAAGACTTTCGACGGGCCTGGCGAGGTGCACCTGCGCACTGAAGCTGCCATCGGCATCCGCGCGGATCGCCGTCCACGTGATGAATTGCGTCGGCGTCGCCACGAGCCAGACCGGCCGGAAGATGCCGCCGAAGGCCCAGTAGTCAGCAGCGCGTTCCGCGTCGTTGATGCTGCGGTTGGCCGAGACCTTCGAAACGGTTACCTCGAGCAGGTTGCTTTTCGTTTCCCCGTAGTGGAGCAGCTTGGAAACATCGTATTCGAACCGAAAGAAACCGCCGAGATGCGTGGGACCGGCGGACTGGCCATTGATCCAGACGGAGGTGTCGGTCATTGCGCCATCAAACACGATGCGCACCGTCTTGCCCTCCCACGCCGCGGGAACGGCAAACTCGTACCGGTAGAGACCCTGTTCGCTGCCGAACGCATCGTCGTTCCAGATCAGCGCGCCGCCATAGTCGAAGGTGCCGAAACCCTGGGGTTCCCAGCTCGACGGCACCTTGATCTTCGACCACACGCGCGCGTTGCGCCCGGCGGTGGCGTAGAAATCCCACTCGACCGGATGGTCCGGGCCGGTGCCGGAGAGATACTGGATCTCGGTTTCCTCTGCCGTGGCGGCAAGGCTCCGGAGCGGAAGCACGGCCAGCGCCACGATGGGCACGACAAACGAGAGGTTTCGCATCATGAAGTTCGTGAGTGCCGAGCCTAGGCCGGCAACGAGGCGCTCGGCAACCGCGCAGCAGGTCTTTCTCGATACGGAGTCGACCGCCTGATGCCCCGTCCAAATGGAGCGACTTTGTCGGTCGGCCAGTCGGCGCCGGGCGATGAATGTTGGTGCCACAAACGATGCCCGGCCGCTCGCCCTCGCTTTTCCGGGACGATACTTGCAGTAACGTGCCGCGATCGCGCCGAGGGGAGGTTCTGCACTGGCGCGAAGTGAAAACGCCGGGACGCCCCGCGCGCCCCGGCACACTTCACCCGACGATTTGCCATACCCGCCGGAATGCACGGACGGGAAGTTCGCGGTCAATTCGTCGGATTGAAAACAAAGGTCACATTGGCCCGATGGTCGGACGATCCTGAATCGAGTGGCGGCACGATGATGTGCGGCCGTCCGTCGTCGGCCGGATCGATAACGTATATTTCGGGATCACGGGGAGGGCAAAATGGCGGTGGCGGTGGCACCACCACGCGATCGCGATCCACGATCACTGTCGTCTCGTGCGTTTCGAGGTCGCGAACTTGGAAGCGAAACCTCTCGGACTCTTCCTGCGAGACCGGGAGACGTTGGGTGGATGCTGTCGAGCTGCGAAAACCCCACAGGAGCAGCGCGTGCATTCCTGCAGCCAGCCCGGCCGGAAGGATCAAGTTGCGATTCATGGGGTATCCTCGGTTTGGAGTTCAGACGAAGGGAAAATCCACGGCCTGCTCGACCATCACTCGTGGGGATTGAAAACAAAGGTCTGCTGCACGCGAAATGCGACGCGCAGACCGTTCCTGATCCCGGGCTCGAAACGCCAGCGCCGCACCGCGCGGAGGCAGACCTCGTCGAGTCGCCGGTTTGTCGAATCGATCACCTGCGCGTTCATCACCCGGCCATCCCGATCGACGACGAACTCGATGGTGACGGCAGCCGTCGGATCATTGAACCCGGGCGGCGGCTGCGGTGCCTGGCGAAAGAGCGCGTGCGGATTGTTCTGCAGTTCGGAAACCGAGAAGACGTGCAGACCACCGGAGCCGGCCCCGACGTCGGTGCGCACGCGGGGCGGAATCACGCGGAGGTTGGGGCCATCCACCCGTGGAGCGAGCGGCCGCATGATTTGCCAGGGATCCTCGGAAACGTCGACGGGGTTTTCCGCTCCATGCGGCACCGGTGGTGGCGGCGGTTCCACGATGTCTGACCGTGACACAACCTCGATCGGCGGAGGCAAATCCTCCGGCGCAATGTCCACCACCAGCGGAGAAGTCTCGTCATCCGAGGCGGGCACGGCCGCAACCCGATCGTTTGCGGACGGGAACTTCAGGCCGAGCACCAATGCGTGGACTCCGGCGGCAATCGTGGCGGGCAGGATCAGGTTTCGATTCATGGCGGACTTTGATGAGAGGCGTGATGCAAGCGTCGTTCATTGGTCACTACGATCCACGTGGAGGATTCTTAGCCGCAACGAGGTGATCGAACCGCGAATTTCTTCGACGTGCACACGATCCCCCCGTGGCAGGGCCGGACCTCGCGTCCGTGTTGTCTCCTCTCGAGGAAGCGGCATAGACTTCAGGTTCGACCCGCCTGCTCCAACGGCAGGGAACACGCGACAAAACCGCCGCCCTTCAAAAAAAGGGCGGACCCGAAGGCCCGCCCCCACGTATGCCGCAGAAAGCTGCGAGGCGCGTCAGTTGCGACTTCCGCCCATGACGCGCAGCAGCAAGAGGAGCAGATATCCCAGCGACGACACGAACGCGGCGACGTAGGTCAGCGCCGCGGCATCCAGCGTCTCGTTCACTCCCGGCATTTCGTCGCGCCCGAGGATGCCGAGATTCACGAGTTGCACCTTTGCGCGACGGCTGGCGTCGAACTCCACCGGCAATGTGACGAGCTGGAACAGCGTCATCGCGCCCAGCGCGGCCACGCCGATCCAGACCAGCGGCCCGCCAAAGAAACCGAAGAGGTAAAACCCGAAGCCCATGAAGAAATACGCGACCGGCGCCGCGAAGCGGACCACCGGCACCATGTTTTGGCGGACCTCCATCATGGCGTAGCCAACCTTGTGCTGAATCGCGTGACCCGCCTCGTGGGCCGAGACACCCAGCGCAGCAAGCGAGGTGCCGCGATAGTTGTCGGACGACAGGGCGAGGCGCTTGTGCACGGGGTCGTAGTGGTCCGTGAGTTGTCCGGGTACCTCGACGATTTCCACGCCGTGGATACCCGCCGAACGCATCACCGCATCGGCCGCCTCCGCACCCGTGATGTGGCCGCGCGACGGAATTCGGACGTTCTTCTGGTACGCGCTCGATACCCGCGATTGCGCATAAAGACCGAAAAGAATCGGAATGAGAATCAGGACGATCAACAGTGTCATGCGAGGAAGGTGAAGTTGGTTATGCGGAGAAATGAGCAGGCGGCGGCCCACCGCGCAACCAACTGGAATCGATTTTCGCTGGCGCGCGAATCGGTTCAGCTTTCGTGAGTTGCGCAAGCCTGCCGTGGCGCCATGGATCCAGGCAAAGCACCGCAGGTGCGTCGCGTTGGGGCAGCGATAGCGGGAAGTTTGGGGCGCATTGGCACATTGGATCGGCCGGCAGGCATGCCTGCGCTGCATTTCCGCGACGCGCTGCGACGGTTGCGCTACGCCAATCCCGACCGGACGAGCAGGGCCTCGGGGTCGGGATCCCTACCCATGAAACGGCGATAGAGCACGTCGGCTTCCTCGGAATTCCCCCGGCTAAGAATGTGGTCGCGGAAGGCCCGCCCGGTCGCCGGATTGAACACGCCTTCGCGCTGAAAACGCGTGAACGCATCCGCATCGAGGACTTCCGCCCATTTGTAGGAATAGTAGCCGGCTGCGTAACCGACGGCGTCGGAAAACAAGTGTCCGAAGCGACGCACGATGCTCGGCGCGAGTGTTTTCGTCGGGATGAGATAGTCGGCGAGCAATTGCTGCACCTCGGCCTCCAGGTCCGGCGCGTCGATGAATCGCGTCGGGTTGATGTGCATCTCGAGATCGACGCGGCCGAACGAAAGCTGGCGCATCGCCGCGACCGCGCTGCGGAAGTTTCGCGCCGCCTTCATGCGCTGGAAAAGCTCGTCGGGAATGGGCGCCCCTGTTTCGTAGTGGCGCGCGAAGCGGTCGAGGCTCTCCCGCTCCCACGTCCAGTTCTCCATGATCTGCGACGGCAGCTCGACGAAATCCCAGGCGACGCTGGTGCCGTTGAGCGACTTGACTTCGACCTCTCCCAGTAGATGGTGCAGGAGGTGTCCGAACTCGTGAAACACGGTCTCGACCTCGCGATGTTTCAACAGTGCCGGCTGGTCGCCGGCCGGTTCGGTGAGATTGCCGCACATCAAGCCGAGGTGAGGCAGCCGGTGTCCCGCCGGCTGCGGCCCACCGGTGATCAAGCCGGCCATCCATGCACCGCTGCGCTTCGACTCGCGCGGATGCCAGTCGACGTAGAATGACCCGAGGTGTCGGTCCCCATCGGCATCGAACATGTCGTAGACCTTGACGTCCGGATGCCACGTCTCGGCGTCTCCGGTGTGATCCCGGATGACGAGACCGAACAGTTGTTCGGTGATGCGGAACATCCCTTCGACCACCCGATCAACGGCGAAGTACGGTCGCAACGCCTCCTCGTCGAAATCGTAGCGTGACCGGCGCAGCTTCTCCGCCCAGAAACCGAGTTCCCAGGGCTCGAGCCGCTCCACCGGTTGCCCGGTTTGCTGCGCCTTGAACTCCTCGAGCTCGCGACATTCGCGGGCAAACGCCTCGCGGATGCGTGCGTGCATGTCCGTGATGAAACGCAGCGCCGTCGCGCCGTTGCGCGCCATGCGCCGTTCGAGCACGAGGTCGGCAAAGTGTGATTTCCCCAACAGCCCGGCGCGCTCGCGACGCAGTTCCAGGATCCGGCGGATGAGCGGTGTGTTGTCATGCGGTTCGCGCGCGCCGATCTCCGTGGCACCCGTCCACATGTGCCGACGCAGGCTGTCGTCCTCCAGGTAAGTCATGAACGGCTCAAGCGACGGGTGGTGCTGCGTGAATCGCCAGACCGGCCGGTCGTCGGCGCCGAGTCCCTTGGCCCGCGCGTTGCGGCGCGCCGCCTCGCGCGCGTGCGGCGGCAGGCCGGCAAGCCGCGACTCGTCTTCGATGATCAGTTCCCACGCGTTGGTGGAATCGAGCACGTTTTCCGAATACTTCTGCGTGATCGAGGCGAGCTCGGTCTGCACGACCGCGAGCCGCTGCTTCTGGTCCGGCGGCAGATCGGCGCCGTGCTGGCGAAAGTCGGCCATCGTCTCGTCGAACAGTCGGCGTTGCACCCCCGTCAGCGCAGCCGCCTCTGGTTCGGGCGGCAAAGCCGCGCAACGCGGACCAGAGTCTTTCATTCAGCGGGATCCGCGCATAGAATTCGGACACGGCCGGCAGCATCGCGTTGTGCGCCTCGCGCAACGCGGGGGAATCGTTGACCGCACTCAGGTGGGACACGAGTGCCCAGGCCCGCCCGAGATCCTCGGTCGCCTCCTCGAGCGCGAGAAAAGTGTTCGCAAACGTGGCACTTTCAGGAGCCACCGCCGCGACCGCGTCGATGCGCTCCTGCGCCTGGCGCAGTGCAAGTTCGATGTCGGGCTTGACGTGTTCTGGCGTGAGGCGCGACCAGTGGACGAGGAACGACGAGTCGAGAAACGGATGTTCAGGCATACGAAAACACGAGGGGTTATCCGGGCGGGATCAAAGTGCAACCCTTCCCCCACACTCGACAGCCCCGGCCCAGGTCCAACTTTTCCGCCTGAGAGCCAGCCTTCGCGAACGGTTGTTGCGCCCGGTGGGCGGACGGGCGGAACGGGACACAATTGTAACACTTTGGGGATGGGCCGAAAATGACCTCGTTCCCGCAGGCGGCATTTGCCAAGTTCAGCCCTTTGCCCTCGGATTTCTCACCGTAGCCATGCCTCCTCCACGCCGTCCGAAGTCGTCCCTCGCGCCCGCCGTTCCCCGGCCGGGTACGCATGCCGTACTTCAACCGGGAGCTGAGCTGGCTGGCCTTCAACCGCCGGGTGCTGGATGTCGCGTGCTCGCCGGCGACGCCGCTGCTGGAACGCCTGCGGTTCCTGACGATCGTCAGCAGCAATCTCGACGAGTTCTTTCAGATCCGCGTCGCGGGTTTGATCCAGCAGGTGGATTCCGGCGTCGAGCAGCCCTCGTTCGACGGGCTCAGCCCCCGCGAGCAGTTGCGACGGATTCATTCGGTCGTCGCCTCGCTGGTCGACGACCAGTACCGCTGCTGGAATCGCGAACTGGTCCCGGCGCTGCGTGCCGAGGGCATCGTGTTCAAGAACGGAGCCGAACTCTCGCGCCGCGAGCTCCGGTGGGCCCGGCACTATTTCGAGCACGAGGTGTTTCCCGTGCTCACGCCGCTGGCGATCGATCCGACGCATCCGTTTCCCCAGATCGGCAACAAGACGCTCAACATCGTCGTCGCGATCGACTATCCGGATACGCCCGAACGCGAAACCCACCTCGCGATCATGCCGGTGCCGCGCGTGCTGCCGCGCGTGGTGCGGGTGGCATCGCCCCGCGCCGACGAGACCGTCCTCATCTTCATCGGCGAGATCATCAAGCTGTTCGTCGACCAGTTGTTTCCCGGGTGCCACGTGCATTGCGCAAAGCTGTTTCGCATCACCCGCAACAGCGATCTCTACATCGACGAGGAAGAGGCGGAAAACCTCCTCAAGCAGATCGAGACGGAGTTGAAAAACCTGCGCCGCGGCGCCGCGGTCCGCCTCGAGATCGAGGAGGGGGTCGACGAACAGCTCTTCAAGACCCTGCTCGATCACGTCAACCTGCCCAACGAATACGTCTTTCACATCTCCGGGCCGATCAATCTCACGCGGCTGATGGCGGTCTACGAAGCGGTCGAGCGGCCGGATCTGAAGTTTCAGGCCTTCGCGCCGGTACCCGCACGCGATTTTCCGCCGGAGACGCCGCTGTTCGCCGCGGATCGCCGCCGGCGATGTCTTGCTGCAGCACCCGTACGAATCGTTCGATCCCGTCGTCGGCTTCGTGCGGGCCGCCGCGCGCGATGCCGGCGTGTGCGCGATCAAGCAAACGCTCTATCGCACCAGCGGCGATTCGCCGATCGTCGCGGCGCTGATCGAGGCGGCCCAGAATGGCAAGCAGGTGACGGCCCTCGTCGAACTCAAGGCGCGGTTCGACGAGGAGAACAACATCCAGTGGGCGCGCCAACTGCAGGAGGCGGGGGCGCAGGTCGTGTATGGCATGGTCGGTCTCAAGGTCCATGCGAAGCTCTGCCTCGTCATCCGGCGCGAGGGCAAGATCCTGCGCCACTACGCGCACCTCGGCACCGGCAACTACAATCCACGGACCGCGAGGCTCTACACCGACTTCAGCTACTTCACCGTGCGGCCCGACATCACCCGCGAGGTCGCGTTCGTCTTCAACACGATGACCGGCTTCGGCCGGCCCCAGCGAGTTTCGCCGGCTGCTCGTGGCGCCGTTCAACCTGCACGACGAGATCGTCCGCTTTATCCGCGCCGAGCGACGCCATGCGCTGGCGGGACGACCCGCGCGAATCATCGCCCAGATCAACAGCCTCGTGGACAAGCGCGTCATCGACGCCCTCTACGCCGCGTCGCGCGCCGGGGTGACCATCGATCTCGTCGTCCGCGGCATCTGCTGCCTGGTGCCGGGCGTGAAGGGCCTGAGCGAAAACATCCGCGTGCGCAGCATCGTCGGCCGGTTTCTCGAGCATGCACGCGTGTGTTATTTCGCAAACGGCGGCCGCCCGCGCGTATTTCTCGGCAGCGCCGACTGGATGTCGCGCAATTTCTTTCGGCGCATCGAGGTGCTCTACCCCATCCCTGACGCCGCGATGCGGGCCCGCCTGGTGGATGATTACCTGCCCACCCTGCTCGCCGACAATACCGACGCACGCGAACTCCAGCCCAACGGCGCCTATGTGCCCGCGGCGCGCGACACGCGCGCCTCGACTCGTCGCGCGCAGGAAGAGTTTCGCTGCGCCGCCGGCGGGTAACGCTCTCCCGGCAGGGCTCGCGCTCTACGCCCTGCCGACGCTTCGCGTTACGCCGGCGGCCCGGCCGCTCGACAATATGTCTCGCCTGTGTGTGGCGATGTGACCGAGGCGGACTACCGCACGCGCACCGGCCAGACCTCCGCGAGTTGCAGGACCGCGGCGCACAACTGCTCCAGGCGTCGCTCGACCTCGGGATCGACAATCTGCCCGTCGCGCACCGCCGCGCCGGTTGCATAGACGAATCGCGGCACGATGAGGCAGCGAAAATCGAGCATGAGACTGTTCGCGAAGCTCATCACTGCCATGTAGCTGCTCTGGCCGCCGGCCGTGCAGATGAAACCCACCACCTTGTTTTCCCAGCCTTCGCCGGTGAGTTCGACCGCATTCTTGCAGGCCGCGTTGAGGGCGTAGTTGTAGACCGGAGCCGCGATCAGGATGCCGTCGGCCTCCCGGACGCGTTCGAGCAACTGCAACACTTGCGGATGCTCCTCCGCCCCGGCGGTGCCGCAAAACGGGAGTTCCAGGTCCTGCAGGTCGACCAGGCAGGTTCCAGCGCCGGCCGCGGCGAACCAGGCGTGCGCGAGGTCGGCGAAGACCCGACCGCGACTGCGGGGAATGAGGTTGGTGGCAAGGATCAGGATCTTCATCCGAATGCGCGGCTGCTCAGGGAACGTTCGCCAGCCGGTTGGCAATGACCGGATCGTTGGCGTGGTTGATTGCCTCGTCCCGAGTAATGGTGCCGGCGCGCGCGAGTTCCACCAGATGCTTCTCCAGGGTGTTCATGCCGTCCTTCGCCTGGGTTTCGATCATCGACTGGATCTGCTGCCAGTTCCCGGAGCGCATGAGATTCGCGATGGCCGGCGTGTTGCGCAGCACCTCCATTGCCACGATTCGGCCGCGGCCGTCCGCGCGGTTGACCAGTTTCTGCCCGATCACCCAGGAAAGGCCGAATGAGAGCTGCGAGCACAGCTCCCGGTAGCGCTCGGGTGGAAAGAGGTCGATGATGCGCGAGAGCGCGCCGCGGGTGTCGCGCGTATGCAGCGTGGAGAGGACCAGGTGACCGGTCTCCGCCGCGGTGAGCGCCAGCCCGGCGGTCTCGCGATCGCGCATTTCCCCGACGAAGATGATATCGGGATCCTCGCGCAGCGCGCTACGCAGGCCCGCGGCAAACGACTCCACGTGCACTCCGACCTGACGTTGCGAAATCAATGCCTTGTCATCCGCGAACACGTACTCGATCGGATCCTCGAGCGTGACGATGCGGGCGGGCCGGGTGCGATTGATGTGCTGAAGCAGGCTGGCAATGGTGGTGGATTTGCCGCTGCCCGTAATGCCCGTGACGATCACGAGTCCCTGATGTGCAGCCACGATCTCGCGCCACACGCGCTCATCGGGAAAGCCGATCTGCTCGGGCGGGGGCACAACGCGTGGCAGCACCCGGATCACGCAGGCGGGCCCGTCGCGGTCGACGAATGCATTGATGCGAAAACTAACTCCCCGGTCGCGCCAGTCGTAGGAGGCGTCGACGTCCTCGGGCGGGATCCGGCCCAGACGCCCGATCTGATCATCGCTCAGCAGCGGATGCACGAGCGCCTCGAACGCCTCGAGCGTCACGGGTTCGGCCTCACGCAACGCCATCAGATCACCGTCCATGCGCATGCGCGCGACCTGGCCGATGCGCAGATGCAGATCGGAAACGCGCGGCACGCCGTTTTCCATGAACTCGGGTCGCAGGAAAATCGCCAGCAGATCGTGGGTGCTGCAAAGCTGCCCCGCGCACGGATAGACGGGGCGGTTGGGATCGCGCGACATCGCGGCTGAGCAAACGACAACGCCCCCTGATGTCCATTCGGTAGCGCGAAGTCCCAGGTCGAAGGGCCGAGTCCGAGGTCAACGGTCAGAGGTCAGACGTCAGCGTTCAAACGTCAGCCAACAACTCTGCGATCTCCGACCTTTGACTTCTGATCTCAGGCTTCCGGCCTCCGACCTCTGATCTCTGTCCTCGGACTGACGTCTGATGTCTGACGTCTGCTTCGGGACTCCGACCCCTGGCTTTCGTTCGGTTTTGCCTTGGAGCCCGCGATGGCCATGGTGCCGCGCATGCCCGAACCCGCGCGGACTCTTTGGGAAAACGTTTCCGAGTTCTTCGACCGCGCCGCCGCCGACACGGATCTTCCCCCGGGCCTGCTCGCCGAAATCAAGGCGTGCAATGCGGTCGTGCGGATGCGCTTTCCCGTGAAGCACGACGATGGCACGATTGAGGTCGTCGAGGCGTTTCGGGCGGAACACAGTCACCATCGGTCGCCAACCAAGGGGGGCATTCGCTTCAGTCCGGACCTGACGCAGGACGAAGTTATCGCACTGGCCGCCCTGATGACCTACAAATGCGCGAGTTTCGCAAGGAGACCGGATCGATCCTCAACTACCCGCGCGCGAAAAACCTGCCGAACACGGTGGGCGCGCTCGAACTCGACTGCGACATCCTCGTGCCGGCCGCGCTGGAAAATCAAATCACGGCGGAGAACGCCCCGCGCATCCAGGCTCGGGTGATCGCCGAGGCCGCCAACGGCCCGGTCGACGGGCCCGGCGAAACCATCCTCCGCGAACGCGGCCGTTTGATCATCCCGGACATCTTCCTCAACGCAGGCGGCGTACTTCTATTCGAGTGGTTGAAGAACCTTTCGCATGTGCGCTTCGGCCGGATCACCGCATACGCCGAGGAGACCAGCCACCAGCGTTTCGTGGACATGCTCGAACGCCTCACCGGCAAACGGGTGCCGGACGAGGAGCGACCGAGCCTCGTGCATGGGGCGCGGGAACTCGATTTCGTCCATTCCGGCCTGGCCGAGACGATGATGAGTGCCTGGGCGGACATTCGCCTGATCGCCCGCATGCGCAAAATCCCAGACCTGCGCACCGCGGCATTTTGCCTGGCGATCGAGCGGGTGGCCGAGACCTACAAGTCGATGGGGATCTTTCCCTGACGGTGGCAAGCCCAGGGTAGGCGCGTGGTCCCCCCGCCTCGAGGCGGGATCTTGTCACCGGCGCGAAGCGCGCTGAAAAGTTCCCTCCTCCGGGAGGGGGGACCGTGCGTCAGCCCTTCGACAGGCTCAGGGTCTCGAGCCCGCCGAGTCGGCACGGTGGGTGGTGTTGCGAGTTGCCGTATCGGCCTTGCGGCCAAAGCCGGTCTTGCGGACGCCACCACACGTCGGAGCCTTTCCGGTTGTCCCACACGCGCCACCGGAAGATAAGGCCATCATGCCTGTCGCCTCCCCGTGCGGTCCGTTGCGCCGGTTGCTCGAAGAAGCCGGCACCGTCGACTTTGTCGGCGTTCAGGAACGGGTCGCGAAATATGCGACACGCAGCATCAAGAAAGCCGCCAAGGTCTGGGGACTGAAAACCGCCGTCTCGATGGTCGACCTCACCACCCTCGAGGGCAAGGACACGCCCGGCAAGGTGGCTTCGCTTTGTCAGAAGGCGTTGCGGCCGGACGACGATCCCGATGTGCCACCGGTCGGCGCGGTCTGCGTCTATCCCTCGATGGTGCGACATGCCCGCCGGACGCTGGGCCCGGATGCGCCGGTGCGGGTGGCTTCGGTGGCCACTGCGTTTCCCTCGGGGCAGGCGCCATTGCGCACCCGCCTGGCGGAAGTGAAGGCCGCGGTGGCCGACGGTGCGGATGAGATCGACATGGTCATCAACCGCGGCGCGTTTCTGGCCGGCGAAGTCACGCGCGTCCGCGACGAGATTGTCGCTGTCCGCGACGCCTGCGGCAATGCCGCGCTCAAGGTCATCCTGGAAGTCAGCGAACTCGAAACCTTCGATAACATCCGTGCGGCCTCGCTGCTCGCACTGCGCGTGTTGCGCGACGGCGACTTCATCAAGACCAGCACGGGCAAGACCGCGGGCAACGCCACCCTCGGCAACCAGCAGGTGATGCTCGAAGCGATCCGCGACCATTATCTTGCGACCGGCGTCGCCGTCGGCATGAAGCCCGCCGGGGGCATCCGTACTGCAAAGCAGGCGCTGCATTTCCTGGTCGCGGTCAAAGAGACGCTGGGCGACGCCTGGCTCACTCCCGCGCGTTACCGTTTCGGGGCGAGCGCGCTGCTCAACGACCTGTTGCGCCAACTTCGCAAGGAAAAGACGGGCGCGTACCAGGCGCCGTACGTCTTCAGTGAAGCGACCCAAGGCTACTGATTGATCATGATGCGATCCGTTGTTTCTCCCACGAAGAAGAAAGCCAGCCAGCGGAACGGCCGCCTGGCCGCGCGTGAACTGGTCTTCGGCGATCTCTGGGAGTATGATCCCGCGCCCGAAACGGCGGACCCGCGCTTGCAGGCCTCCTACGAGCTGTTCATCGACGGCCGCTTTGTCGCGCCACGCCGCGGCCGGCATTTCGATTCGATCAATCCGGCGAACGAAAAGCCGCTGGCAAAGGTCGGGCTTGCCGGGAAGGAAGACGTTGATGCCGCGTTTCGGTCGGCGCGCCGCGCGTTTGACAAGGTCTGGTCGAAAGCCGCGGGGCGCGATCGCGGCAAATATCTGTTTCGCATCGCGCGCCTCCTGCAGGACCGCGCCCGCGAATTGGCCGTCGCCGAATCGCTCGACGGCGGCAAGCCGATCAAGGAATCACGCGACTTCGACGTGCCGATGGCCGCCGCGCACTTCTTCTACCACGCGGGCTGGGCGGACAAGCTTGCCTATGCCATTCCGGGTCGTCGCTTCGCGCCGCACGGCGTCGTCGGCCAGGTGATCCCGTGGAATTTCCCGCTGCTGATGCTCGCGTGGAAGATCGCGCCGGCGCTCGCCTGCGGCAACACGGTCGTGCTCAAGCCGGCGGAAACGACCTCGATCACAGCGTTGAAGTTCGCCGGACTCCTTCAGGAGGCCGGTCTGCCGCCGGGCGTCGTGAACATCGTGACCGGCGCGGGTGATACCGGGGCCGCCGTGGTCGCCCATCCGCTGGCGGCCAAGGTCGCGTTCACCGGCTCCACCGAGGTTGGCAAGTCGATCATGCGTCAGCTTGCCGGCACGGACAAGAAACTCACCCTCGAACTCGGCGGGAAGGCGGCGAACGTCGTGTTCGACGATGCCCCGCTCGAACAGGCGGTGGAGGGCGTGATCAACGGCATCTTCTTCAACCAGGGCCACGTGTGCTGCGCAGGCAGCCGTTTGCTCGTGCAGGAATCGATTGCCGACGACTTCGTTGCCCGCCTGCGCCGGCGCATCGCCGTCTTGCGCGTCGGCGACCCGCTGGACAAGAACACCGACATCGGCGCGATCAATTCGCAGGCGCAGCTCGAGAAGATTCGCGACCCTGGTGCAGTCGGGCATCGATGAAGGCGCGCAGATGTTCCAGTCGTCGTGCCGCCTGCCGTCGCCGGGTTACTACTTCCGGCCGACCATATTCACGGGCGTAAGCCAGAGCCACCGCATCGCCCGCGAAGAGATTTTCGGACCGGTGTTGAGCGTGCTGACTTTTCGGACGCTGGACGAAGCGGTCGAGAAGGCGAACAACACGGCTTACGGCCTGAGCGCCGGGGTGTGGACGGACAAGGGATCGCGTATTCTGCGCATGAGCACCGAGCTGAAAGCCGGGGTCGTGTGGGCGAACACGTTCAACAAGTTCGATCCATCCTCACCTTTCGGCGGCTACAAGGAATCCGGCTTCGGACGCGAAGGCGGTCGCCAGGGATTGTTCGACTACTGCAAGTTGGGTGAATTTCCGGCATGATCCGACTCCCCATTACCAAGACTCCGAAGGCTTACGTCGGCGGAGCGTTTGTTCGCTCGGAGAGCGGACGGGTGGCACCGTTGCGCAACGCCCGCGGTGATTTCGTCGCGCACATTCCCCAATGCACGCGCAAGGACCTGCGCAACGCGATCGAAGCGGCGGCCAAGGCCGTTCCCGGCTGGGCCAAGCGGACGTCCTACAACCGCGGCCAGATTCTTTACCGGGTTGCCGAGATGCTGGAGAGTCGCGCCCCGGAGATGGCAGCGGCGCTCGCCCTCGACGGCGCGGCGACCTTGCCAATGGCCAAGCGCGAAGTGGCGGCGACCTGTGATCGCCTGGTGTATTTCGCCGGGTGGGCCGACAAGTTTGCCAACGTCCTCGGCGGGACCAACGCCGTGGCGACACCCCATTTCAATTTCACGGTTTGCGAACCCATGGGTGTTGTCGGCGTGATGGCCGGCAACGCCGCCCCGTTGCTTGGCCTGGTTTCGCAGATCGCACCCATCGTCGTCAGCGGCAACGCCGTCGTCGCCCATGTCGCGGAGAAGCATCCGTATCCCGCAATCCTGCTGGGCGAAATTCTGGCGGTTTCCGATCTGCCGGCCGGGGTCGTCAACCTGCTCACGGGGTTGCGCCGCGAGTTGTCGTCGACGTTTGCAACGCATGCCCATCTGCGTGGCCTCGACGTCGTGGTCCAATCGCCCGGCGAGAAAAAGGCGCTGGGCGCCGGCGCGGCCGAGAGCGTGAAGCGCCTGCTTTTGCGCGAAGCGGCGACGCTGGATTGGTCCGATGCCGACGCCCATGAGAACGTGTACGCGATTCGCGATTTCATTGAATTCAAGACCACGTGGCATCCGATCGGGGCGTGACGCGAACCCGGCGCCGATCCAGTGCACGGGGTGTAAAAAGCAGTCCCGACCCCGTTCGGCGTGATCCTGAACTAAAGACGGGAGTCGAATTGGTCGAAGTTGGTAAAAAGTCTGTTGTAACCCGCACTCCGCTTTCCATGGCTCTCTCCGCAATCATCCTCAATTCCGTCGATGAGCAGATAAAACTGCTCAATGTGTCGCCCCAGATCCTGCCGCGCCTGCAGCAGTTGATCTCTGACGCGAACACCAATCCGGATGACATTCTCGATCTGATCCGCATGGACCAGGCGATGACCGCGCGGATCATCAAGTCCAGCAACAGCGCCTATTTCAGTCCCGGCTTTCGCATCGCCAACATCGAGGACGCCGTGACCTACCTCGGGTACGACGAGGTCTACCGCATCATCTCGCTCCTGTCGTTTGCACGCGTGATGCGTTCGCCGTTGCGCTACTTCGGCCTCGAATCCGGCGAGTTGTGGCGTCGCTCCCTCGCCTGTGCACTTGCCATGGACGGCCTCAGTCCGCTGCTCGATACGAACAAGCGCAACGCCTACACCCTAGGCCTGCTGCACGGCATCGGGATGGTCTTCGTTGAACGCCAGCTCGCCGCGAACAAGGCGCCGCTGATCGAGAACGAGGTGATCGTCGAAGCCGATGTGCGCCTGTTGGGTGTGCACCATGCCGAGGTCGGCTCCTACGTGCTTCGCCAGTGGAACTTCCCCGACGACCTGAACGAGCCATTGCGCTGCCAGTTCGAGCCATTGACCTGCCTCGCTTACAGCAAACTCGCGTGCCTTCTGTACACGGCGAAAGCGATCATGCAGGCGGTGATCCGTCCGCCGGCCGAGGGTGAAAAGGCGCCGGAGCCGGATCCACTCGTGCTGACCATGATCAATCTCTCGACCGACGAGTACTACGAGGTGCTCGAGGAGGTGGAGGGAAAGTTCACGCTCCTCGAGATTGCCACGGTCGATCTTTGAGGGAGGTCCCGCTTCCCCGTTCGCATGAACCACGGCCCTCGGGCCAGCGTTTCTTTTCGCGTGCCCAGAATGAGCCTACACGCGGACGTTCAGCAGTCGACCCGTTCGTCCGACGCGCGGTGACGCAGCACGACCGCCCTGCTCATACAGGCTGGGTTCCACCGATGCAGAAGCGGCACGGCCGTCGTGCATGAACCTGAAATCGACCTGCTGCCGCAATGGCCGGATCATCCGCCGTCGGGCCGGCATTTCGGGAAACGCCACAACCAACGAATCAAACCCGTTCGTCGTCGAGGTATGGAGCGGAGTCACCGCCGTCAAAACTGCGTAAAAACGCTCAGCTGGCAATAGGCGGGGTTACTCACCAGTTGAACGGTCGACGCCGGGGTCAATCTGGAAGGTTCACCTCCGTGGGGACCGCTGACGGACCGGAGTTCGTCCCTCCAGTACGGCGGCGAGCCTGAAGCAGCCGGCGTCAGGAGGCTGGGCCGGACCGCCCGCCCTTACCGCTCATCCATGCGTTTCTTGAGTACGGCGCGCGTGAGGCCGAGCAGTTCCGCCGCCTTCGCCTGATCACCGCCGGTTTGCTGCAGGGCGCGCTTGATCATCTCAACTTCAAGGACCCTCACCAGTTCGCCCGCGCTCTCGCGGGCCATCGTGTTGAACACCTGGTCCAACAGTGCTTCACGGGAGAGGGTGGGTGCGTTCGTGATTTCGGCAGTCGAGACCGGGGGGGACGCGCCTTCGGCGCCACTCGCGGTTGCCGTGGATTCGCCGCCGGCAGGCGGCGGCTCCTCGGCGCCAGCACGATCGCGTAGTTCCGGTGGCAGATCCTTGATCAGAATGGTGTCGCCCTGGGCCACGACCGCACTCCGGTAGATCACGTTCTCGAGTTCCCGCACGTTGCCCGGCCAGGTATGGCGCTGGAGCACGTTCATCGCCTCGGGTGACACGCGACGCACGCGGGATTTCCGGGTCTTCTCGAGCTTCTGGAGCATGAACTCGACGATCTCGGGCAGGTCGCTCATGCGATCGCGCAACGGTGGGATGCGCAGGCGCACCACGTTGAGCCGGTAGTAGAGGTCCTCGCGAAAGGTCTTCTCCGCGACCATCCTTTCAATGTCCCGATTGGTCGCGGCAATCACCCGCACGTCGACCTTGATGACCTCCGTGCCGCCGACCCGCTGGATTTCGCCCTCCTGCAATACGCGCAGGATCCGCGTCTGGGTCGGCAGGGTCATGTCGCCGATCTCATCGAGGAAGATCGTGCCGCGATCGCACTGCTCGAACTTGCCGATGCGCTGGCCGGTTGCGCCGGTGAACGAACCCTTTTCGTGTCCGAAAAGTTCGCTCTCCACCAGGTTCTCGGGAATCGCCGCACAGTTAACCGGCACAAATATCTCGCGGGCGCGATGGCTGTGCTGGCAAAGCGCACGCGCGATGAGCTCCTTGCCCGTGCCGCTCTCGCCCGTGATCAAGACGGTGGCGTCACTCGCCGCCACCTGCCCGATGACCTTGAACACCTCCTGCATCGCCGGAGAGCTGCCGACGATGCCCTCCTTCCAGTCCTCGCTCTTGAGCTTCGGTTGGAAATCGCCCGCCCGGCGCAGGTCGTCCAATGCCTTGAGGGCGTTCTCCGCCAGCCGCACGACCCGCTCGGGGTCAAACGGCTTCATGATGTAGTCGAACGCCCCGAATTTCATCGCCTCGATCGCGGTCTGCGCCGTGCCGAATGCCGTCATCAGGATGATCGGCAGTCGTTGATTGATCGAACGCAGGTGCTGGAGTGTTTCCAGGCCGCTCATGCCGCCCATGCGAATGTCGAGAAACACGAGATCCGGTGGCGCTTCCTTAACCGCGGCGATGCCTTCCTCGCCGCTGCCCGCGGCCTGCACGACATAACCCCGGCCGGTCAGCACGCGGTTGAGCGAGTAGCGGATCTCGGAATCGTCATCAATGACGAGGATGGTCGGCTTGCCGTCAGCGTCGGGCATGTGAAAGGGCGGAGCGTTTCATGGACGACCAATCCGACCAACGGGTCAACGTGGTTTTCCGAATCCCGCCGCCGCCGGGCGCCACGCCCGGTTGTCGGTCGCGGTCACGAGCAGGGGCCTGCTTGCAGGCGATTCCTCGGAGCATCGCGAGCAAGCTCGCCCCTACACCGTCAGCCGGCAGATGCGCCCGCCGCAGCTCGCGATTCGTTCTCGCACGAAGCGTGGTCGGCACCGGTCGCGCGGGGCGGAGCTTGCCTGCCGCAGCGCAACGTCAACCGCTGACCGCGGGGTCCGGCGCGTCCTTGCGCAGGCCGTGGGCGCGCAGCTTCTCGCGCACGGTGAGGCGGGACCATCCGAGCCACTGGGCCATCTGCGAAATGTTGCCTCCCGCCGCGGCCTGCGCCTGCGCGAGCAGCTCCCGTTCGACCGCGGAGATCACCGCGCCTGCCGCGCGTTCTGCATCGGACCGACGCGCCAGCTCCAGTGCGTGACTGCAGATCGCCGTCAAGGTCCGGCCTCCCCCGCCGTCGCCGGGAGCCAGCGGCGATCACGTCGCCGGCGAGCGCGCGGTGCACGATCTCTTCGGTGATCGGATAGCCGTGCGCCAGCAACAGCGCCCGCTTGATCACGTTCTCGAGCTGGCGCACGTTGCCCGGCCAGGGTTGTCCCCGGAGGAGGCGGTGCGCGGAAGGCTCCACGCGCGTCGCCCCGCCGAGCACGGGACCATGACGCGCGACAAGATAATCGACCAGCGCGGGAATGTCCTCCGCGCGCTCGCGCAAGGGCGGCAATTGCAGCACGGCCACTCCCAACCGGTACCAGAGGTCGGCGCGAAACCGCCCGCCTTCGACGTCGGCGGGAAGGTTGCGATGCGTGGCCGCGATGATGCGAACGTCGACCGGGATCAATTCGCGACCACCCAGACGGTTGATCACCCCCTCCTGCAGGGCACGCAGGAGTTTCGCCTGCGTCTCGGCCGCGAGGTCGCCGATCTCATCGAGAAACAACGTGCCGTTGTGCGCCTGTTCGAACCGGCCGATGCGCCGCACGTCCGCGCCGGTGAACGCACCGCGTTCATGTCCGAAAAGTTCGCTCTCGATCAGGTTCGACGGGATCGCCGCGCAGTTGACGGCGACGAACGGCCTGCCCTGCCGCTCACCGTGTTGCCACACTGCGCGGGCCACCAATTCCTTGCCCGTGCCCGTTTCGCCGCAGATGAGGACGGTGACGGGCTTGCCCGCAACGCGCCCGATCTCCTTGTAGACGGTCTGCATCGCGCGACTCTGCCCGACGAGCGCAGCCTCGCGGGTTTCGGTCGTACCGATCGCCACGCGTTCGCGGGCCCGGGCACCGGCTTCCGCCGCGCGGGTGACGACGGCGACCAGTTCCTCCATGTCGAACGGCTTGAGCAGGTATTCGAACGCGCCCCGCCGCGTTGCCTCGATCGCGGTTTCCGTCGTCCCGTGCGCGGTCACGAGCACCACCGGCAGGTTGGGCAGCTCGTCGTGCAGCGTGTTCACGAGTTCGAGGCCGGACACGCCGGGCATGCGCAGATCGGTGACGACGCAGTCCAAATCCTCCTCGAGCGCCGCCTTGAGGCCGCTGGGCCCATCCGCACAAGTCAGGACGCTGAACCCCTCCGAGGCAAAGGCGCGTTCGAGCGCCGAACGCGTCGCCGGATCGTCATCAATCACGCAGATGCGCGGGGCGTTGATCACAGATCGTGATTTGACGGCTGGCGATCCGCGGAGGCCAGCGGCAAACGAACCTCGAAGCGGGTCCCCCCGCCCGGTGCGGTCTGGAGTGCGATCTCGCCGCCATGGACATCGACGATTCGCGCCACGATGGCGAGACCGAGGCCGGTGCCGGCCGCCTTGGTGGTGAAGAACGGATCGAACAACCGCTCCCGGATTTCCGCGGAAATGCCGGGGCCATCGTCGGTGACGGCGAGAACCGCCGCCGTCGTGGTCCGGCCCCGCAAAGCGAGGCGATCGCCTTGCACTGAGAGCACGATGCGGCCGGGCCGACCGTCGAAGGCTTCGCGGGAATTGCGGGCGAGGTTGAGCACGACCTGCCGCAAGCGACCGCGATCCGCCTGCACGACGACCGGGCCCTCCGCTTCCGTCGTAATGGAGATGCCTGCCATCGACATTTCCGGTTGGAGGAATTCCGCGAGCTCACGCAGCCACGCCGCGAGTTCCACCTCGGCGAGCTGCGGATCGGCCGGCCGCGCGAAATCGAGCACGTCGCGGACGATGCGTTCCAGCCGTTCGACATCCTGCTGGATTGCGGTGAGGTCGTCGCGCACCACGGCGTCAACCTGGACACGCCGCAGCGCGAACAGGCGGGCCTTCATCGCCGTGAGGGGATTGCGGATCTCATGGGCGACGCCCGCGGCCAGCGTGCCCAAGGCCGCCAGTTTCTCGCCGCGCGCCAGCGCCTGGTCGCGATCGACGACCATCGATTGCAGCGGCTGGACCAGGTCGCGGTAGAGAAAGATGCCCAGCGTCACGAGCGCACCCGCCAGCAAGACGAGGCAGCCGTAGACGATGTCCCGCAACAGCGTCATCGAGGCGAGCGAACCCTGCAGCGTTTCCTTCAGCAAACTCATGTGCAGGCTGGCATCCTCGTCGGCAATGCTCTGCAGCCGCACGGAAACATCATCGAATGTGATCACCTGACCGCGGGTCAGCGGGAGTTGGCTGGTGCCGGGCGCTGCAGAGCACGCCGTCGATCTGGCGGAAATAGTCGCTGAGTTCCCTGGCCAGTGTATTCAACATCAGGACTTCTTCCGGCGCCTTGGCCCGGCCCAACCGCGTGCGCATCCAGGTGTCGAGTTCGCTGCGCAGGTTATTGATTTCGTCGCGCGTGGTGGCTTCGGGCTCACGGCCGAGCACGAGCAGCGTGCTGTGCATGTCGTCGATGTAGCCACGAAACCTGCGCGTGATGTCATCAGCCTGGATTTCGGTCCGGGCCAGGTTGTCGAGTTGCACCCGACCAAGCCGCCCGGCACGAATCGCGAGATACAATAGCACGGCGGCGGCACAGGCCACCCCCGCGATGATCGCGGACAGACGACGCAGCACGATGCGATTGAGGCCCGCCATCAGGAGACCGCCGGGCGCCCATCGGCGAGGCCCATGGTCCGGATCGTTCGTCCATGCACGATGGTGGCCGCGACGGCCGCGACCCGGGCGCAACGACGGACGCGCGCTTTGCACTCCGTGCTGTCGCACGCGGCGGCTGCGGTCAGGTGACGTACTCCGTTCACGCTGGGTAATGGTTTACTGGCTTCACGAAGAGGAACGCCAATCCGAAGCGCGGCAAGCGCGTCCGGCCCATTGGCGAATCACCGCCGCGACCTGAAGCGCGACTGTGGTTGCCGGCTTATCAGTTCGTGGTTCCAAAGGCGCCGCTCGACCCGAGCCGAAAAAGCGATCGCCGCCCGCCAAGCCCCTGCCCGGAAACGGCTTCGCCGGCGCACCGACCGGTGGCATGCGGACTGCGTGCGCGAATTCTGCGGACGGGAGGATTCCAGCCAGGCCAACCCGCTTGCCGACACGTCCCCCCCGCCTTGCCCATCGTGACCGAACCCTTGAAGAGCCGTCCGCTGCCGCGCGGGATCATCTTCACCGCAGGTGGTCTGCTGATCGGGAGCACCGTTGCGACGATTCTGATCTCTCGGCCGCCGTCCCGGGTCCAGCGGTCGACGTCGCCTGCCGGGTGGGCTGCTTCCGCCGAGGTGGGTTCGACGGCAGTCACCCGCACCGCGCTCGAACATTTCCTCAATCATCATCCATTGCTCGAAGAGCAACTGCGCTCCGCACCGACGCCGGATTCGGCGGAGCTGCGCCAGCGTCTGCCCGCGTGGAACGCCTTCGCCGCCTCGCATCCGGATGCGGCCGGCTTCCTTGCGCGACACCCCGACCTTCTGGTATTGCGGGCGCTGCGCCGGATGACGGCTCCGCCGATGAGCGCGGCCGAGGAAATGTCGCTGGCCGAATTCCTCGGTGCCCATCCCGACGTGGAGCGGGCGTTCGCGCTGCGTCCCGACCTCGCCCGCGCGCCGGAATTCTACGCCGGTCACACGGAGTACGTCCGGTTTCTCGACACGCACGCCGCCCTGGCCGCGCGACTCGGCCACGCGTCCGCCGCGCGGCAGGCGAGGTGAGGCCCTCGCCCGCGCTCGGCGGACGCCCGCCCCGGCTGACATCGCACCGGGCGCGCGTCAGAACCACCGCCGCTTGCGGAGGAACCAGAACAAGCCGCCCGTGAGCGCGGCGGTGACACCGAAGGTCACCCAGTACGCCGCCGCGGAGTCCCGCCACGGCAGCGATTCGAAGTTCACGCCGAACCAACCGGCGATGATCAGGGTGGGCAGAGTGATGGCGGTGAGTGCGGTGAGCACGCGGATGCCCTCGTTCGCCTCGTGACTGGAACGATTGAGGTATACGCGAAAGATCAGCCGCAACTGGTCGTTCCAGGCGATGGCCATTTCCTCGATGCGGGTGAGTTCGTCGTGCAGGTCGCGCAGGTAGGGCACGAGCTTGGGCCGGAAGAAACCGGTCTTGCCCTGGACCAGTTCGGCAGCGAGCTCCCGCTGCGGCCGGATGATCTGGCGCAATGCCGCGAGGTCCTCGCGCAGTTCGATGATCGGTCCCTCGAGCTTTTCCTTGGCATGACCGAGCACGGCGCCCTCCATCTGCTCGACTTCACCGCGCAGTTCACTCATCGCCGGCGCATAGTGATCGACCAGCAGATCGAGCACGTTGTGCGCAAGGCGGTCAGGTCCGCGCACCGGCGTGTGCACATTGCGCAAGGCCCGCTCGCGCGCGACCTGCGCCGGCCGGAGTGACTTGCGATGGTACGTGACCAGGAAGTTCTTCCCGAGCACGAAGTCCACCTCGGTCGTGGTGAACTTTTCCGCCCGCGTGTAGTCGACGGCGTGCAACACGAGGTAGAGATACTCGTCATACTGCTCGACCTTCGGCAGCGGCGAATCCTGCAGACAGTCCTCGATGGTCAGCGGGTGAACGGCAAAGACGTCGGCCAGGACCCGTCGCGCCTCGTCGTCCGGCGATTCGGAGAGGTCGACCCACAGCATCACCGCCGGATCCGCCCGCAGCGCCGCCAGTTGTTCGAAAGGCGGATTCTCGCCCGCCAGTCGCGTGTCACGGTAGACGAGGGTGTGAATCATCGCATGGAGAAGAACGCGAGACGGAGAAGAACGCGAAAACGCGAGACAGGGAAGAGCGCGAGGGATGCCAGTGCGTCTCGCGTTCTCGCGTTCTTCTCATCTCGCGTTCTTTGTTCATCAGATCCAGCCGCGTCGTTTGCACCAGAGGAACATCGCGGCGGTGCTCAGCGCGGTGACGGCAAGCGCAACCGCATGTCCCCATGATGCGTTGAGGCCGGGCATGTGCCGGAAATTCATGCCATACCAGGTGCCGACAACGATCGGCGGCAGCGTGATGGCGGTCAGCGCCGTGAGCACCTTGATGCCTTCGTTGGCCTCGCTGGCGGACTTGTTGAGGTAGAGGTCGAACGACACCAGGAGTTGATCGGCGAATGACGCCGCCGTCTGCTCGATGCGCAGCAGGTTGTCCCGCAGGTCGCGGTAATAGGGGAGCATGAGCGCGCGGATGAACTTGCTCTCGCCATGGGCCAGGCGGTTGATCAGGTCGCGCTGCGGCCGGATGATCTGGCGCAGGTGGGCGACATCGCCGCGGATCGCCAGCAGATCATTGATCTGCGTGTCCGCCTTTTCGCCGAGGATGCGCGCTTCGATTTCCTCGATTTCCGTGCGAAGCTCGTCGGTGAGGGGTTTGTAGAGATCGATCAGCAGATCGAGGATCGTGTGGGCCAGGCGGTCGGGGCCGCGGGCAATCGGTCCGGTGGCGCGATTGACCTTGTCGATCTGCACGTCGATCGCGCGCAGCGCGTGGCGGTGAAAGGTGATGAGAAATTCCTTGCCGAGGAACAGGTCGAGTTCGTTGGTGTTGAACTTTTCCGTGCGCGTGTAATCGACCGCGTGCGTAACGATAAAGAGATAGTCGTCGTAGTCCTCGATCTTGGGCAGCCCGGTCATGCTGACGCAGTCCTCGATGGCCAGCGGGTGGACGGCAAAGGCCCCCTCCAGGATCTGTTTGATCTCCTCGTCGGTGGGATTTTCGAGGTCGACCCAGAGGTGCAATCCCTTGTCCGCGCGAAGGAGCCGCAGCGCCTCGAGTTCGAGGTCCCGTCCGACCACCTTGCCCTCGCTGAACACAAACGAGCGAATCATACCGCGCCGCATCCTGCCTCCGGGCAGAGCGGTGGCAAGGCCGGTTGGCGCAGCCGGTGCGCACGGCAGACGCCCAAGTCCGCACGCAAGACGCGTGCGCTCCCCGGGCCTCTGACGTCTACCATCGTCGCTCTCACCTCACGACGGCGTGGCTCGGAGGGCCAGCCCCATGCGAGCTCAGCGGCCGACCGCCACGGCCGGTGGATTGGCTTCGGCTTGCAGGATGACCTGGTGGAAAGCCTCCGGCGTCGTCGCCTCCAGCAGTGCATTGCGCGTAAAGGGATCCTTCAGCAGCCGGCACAGCGCGCCCACAATTTGCAGGTATTCGAGCGCCCGGTTCTTGGGGGTCGCGAGCACGAAAAGCAGGCGCACGGTCTGGTTGCCGTTTTCAAACAATATGCCGGACACGCTGCGGCCCGCCGCCATCACGATTTCCGTCGCATGGTCGGTGCGGGCATGAGGCAACGCCACCTCGTTCCCGATGCAGGTCGGGTCGAGCCGCTCGCGCGCCAGCATCTCCGCATAGAAGCTGCCGAAATTCGTGATCTGGGGCAGTCCTTCAAGACGCTTGGCCACCTCGTGAATGGCCGACGTGCGCTTCGTCGCTTGCACGTCGACGACGATCCGGGCGGGATCGAGGAGCTGGCTGATACGCACGCTCATGACAGCGAAACGGGATCGAGTGGGTGGAGGACAAGCGACGAGACAAAATACGCGGGCAGCGTGTCGTGCGCGGCCCGCGTTTGCGACTGATAACATAACGACGGGGGAAGGAATCGACAAACCGTTTCTCAACGGTTCGACGGAATTTTGTGGCGGTGTGCGCGCGCGATGCCGAGCGGCCGCAACGAGCCGTCGGGGTCAAATCCGCGACCACCAAGGACAGGCTCCTGCCTTCGGCCTCCAGCTTTGAGCGGGAATTCAGAACAGACGCGCCTGCCGGCGGTCGTCCTTTCGTCGAGGATCGGCCGTGCTCGCCGTGAGCACGCGCGCCAGGGACCACGCCGCGCCTGTTTCATCCCGGGCGAGCAATTGGAGCACGAGCGTCGACGCCAGCGCATCGAAGGGCGCGCAATGAAAGCGCCGCCGCGTCGTCGGACACCATTGTTCCGCCGCGAGTGCCAGCTGCTCATCGAGACCGAAAGCGTGCACGACATCTTCCAGGCCCGCACCAGCGCCCGTGGCCCGGGCTTCCACGACCAGTCGGCCGGTGTCAACCCAGGGTCCCCATTCCGCCAGCATCTGGCCCGGTGAAAGAAAATCCGGGGACAATCGCGGACATGGCCATGCGGAGCGCAGGAGCGTGTTTTCCGTCGCGCTGAAGTGCGCAGCGAGAACGCCACACTCGCGCAGGCTCGCGAACAACGACCATTCGCGCGCGAACGGTTCCGCGCCAGTCACGTCCGCCTCCCCCAGCCCGTGCACGCGCGTTTCGGTCGCCGGAATCGCGCCGGCGGGCCGGCAGATGCGCGTGTGCACCGCCGCGATCGCGCCGCCGGTCAGCGTCACGACGCCGTACTCGACCACGCCGGTCCGGACGCTGCCCTCAAAATCGATCACATGCACCGGCACGTCGGTCCAGTTCACCCGTTCAATCCCGCAGGCGCCGCCGTCCCCGCCAAGCGCAAATCGGCGCCGCACGGTCCTCGGCGGACGGCTTTTTCAAAATGGCCAGCGGATTCAAATTGCAGCCCACCGCAGCAAGCGACCTCCGCCTCTGCGGCGCAGCACGATCCGCCCGCCAACCTGGCCGGCAGGGCGTGGACGGGCGCCGTCACGCCATATTTTGCTCGGCGCGCCCAGCGGCCCGGCCGAGATTGCGCGCATGGTCGCCGCATCGCATCGCGAGTTTGCGCTCGAACTGGCCCGCGCGAGCGGCGAGTTCATCCGGCCGTGGTTTGCGCGCAGGGACCTGCCGGTCGAGACGAAGGCGGATCATACCATTGTGACCGCGGCGGATCGCGGCGCGGAAAAGTTGATGCGCGACATGATCCATCGCCGCTTTCCCGATCACGGCATCCTCGGAGAGGAACTCGGTGCGGAACGCACGGATGCGGATTACGTCTGGGTGCTCGATCCGATCGACGGCACGGTCTCGTTTGCTGCCAGCGTACCATTGTTTGGCACGTTGATCGCCCTGCAGCACCACGGTCAACCGGTCCTTGGCATCATTCATCAGCCGATCCTCCACGAACTCGTCGTCGGCGACGGACAGCGGACGACGTACAATGGCGAGGTCGTGCATTGCAGGGCAACAACCCGCCTCGCGGACGCAACCCTCCTGACCACCGGCCTCCGGAACATCGAGCAACACCAGGACGGTCCCGCGTTTCTCGAGGTCGCCCGCCAGGCGAAGACGTTTCGCGGCTGGGGCGATTGCTATGGGTACCTGATGGTTGCGACCGCACGCGCCGACATCATGTGCGATCCCATCATGAACCCGTGGGACATCGCCGCGCTCGTTCCGATCATCCGCGGCGCCGGCGGCGTGGTCACCGACTGGCAGGGACGCGACCCCGTGGGCTCAAGCTCGATGGTCGCGGCCGCCACGCCGGAGTTGCACGCGGCGGTCATCGCGGCGCTGAATCCCGGATCAACGTAGCCCGAAGCCATAAGCCCAACATTTCACGGTTTCGGCCACGCTTCCGCCAGGACTCAGGCGCGGCTACATGAAGCCACGTTGGAGAACAAGGACAACGGGGCTCGTTTCTTCTCTCGGCCCACGAAACTTCCAGGTGGGCCCCTCGCCCGCGCAGGGTTGGGCCGGATGACGGTTCCAACCTGAAGAAAATCCGAAAAACCGCCCGGCCCGACCTTAGATCCGGAACTGAAGGTCGTTGTAAGCGTAGCCGCAGCTCGCGATCACGCGAAGTCACATGCCAACACCCGTGCGCACTCCGGGAATACCCGCCGCTCCAGCTCAGGGGGAAGGTCCATCGACCGACGCGAGGATCGACTTGCGGCGGGCCGGCGCAGGCGGTGTTGTTTCATCCGTGTCCGATGCCGCCCCACCAGCGCGCGATCCGCACCGGTCCTACTGGCAGGCCCGCTGCCGTCGGCTGGCGTGGCATTTGTTTTTCGGGCGGGTGTTTGAATATCTCGGTCCTGCGTTATTGGGCGCTTCCGTGGTGATCGCGTGTGCCGTCCTGCTGGCCCGGATGCACGTGTTGTCACCGCGTTTCGAAAGCTCGATGGCGTACCTGCCGCTGCCGGCCGCGGGGATCATCGCCGTCTCCCTCGCGCTGCGCCGGGGCTGGCCACGTCTCACCGATGTGCGCGTACGCCTCGAACAGGCGTACCGCCTGCACAACCGTTTGTCCGCGGCCACGGAGGGTGCGGTGGTTTTTCCCGCTCCGCCTGGCGCTGCGGATGGTCCTGACGAGGATGCAACGGTTTTGGTCTGGCGATGGGGACAAGTCCTGCCATTGCCCGCGGCATCCCTGGCATTGCTGGCGCTTGCCGGTCTCATCCCGGTCAAGGCGCCGCCGCGGCCGCGCGCGGAGATCACCCAAAAGTCGCCACCGCTCGAACGCCTCGAGGAAATCGTCCGCCAGCTCGAACCCACGCACAGCGTCGACGAGCGGGCCCTCGAAGCACTGCGCGACCAGGTCGAGCAACTCGCTCGTCGCGATCCCGAGGAGTGGTACAACCATGCCGGCCTCGAAGCCTCCGAATCCCTCCTCCAACAGACCGAACTGGGTCTGGATGAACTCGCCAACCACATGTCCGCCGCCGCCACGGCCATGGACGAGATGGCCGGCGCAGGTGAACACACCGGCAGCTCCACGGAAGACGCTGCCGGCCTGGAGGCCGCTCTCCACGGGGTTGAACACGGTCGTATGCCCGGTGCGGGTGACGTCACCCAGCGCCTGCGCAACGCAGCGACCCGCCAACTCGACCCCGCAGCCGCCCGGAAACTGGCGGACGCCTTGCGCAAGAACGCGGATTTCCTGCAACAACTCGCCGAAGGGGGCGAGTCCCGGCAGATGCAGATCGCCCAACTGGGCGCCGGTTCGACTCCCGGCAATCCCGGAGGCGACGCAGGAGACGAACCCGGCCAGGGCGGCGTCAGTCGCGGACCTGGCACGGCTCCACTTACGATCGCGCAGAACCCGTCCACCGCCGAAGCCGGCGCCGAAGGGGCGCTGAACGGCTTTGATCCCGAACGGGCCGCCCTCGGTGACGCCGCGGGTCAGTCGGTCGGGCAGCACAAGATCGACCGTGAAACCGCCGAGAAACAGGCCGCCGGCGGTGGTGTCACGACGCCCGGGAGCGGGGGAGAAACCGCATGGACGCAACAACTCACGCCCGCCGAGCGGCGCGCGGTAAAGAGAACTTTCGAATGAGTCGCGGGAACCGCAGCGCCGCGGCTATCCAGGTCGAGGGCTCGCCATCCTCATTTACCCAAGCGCTACGGAAGACAGGCTGCCCTCGTTCCGCACGCTCAAGGACTCCTCGAAATCTGCCAGGTCTTGGGGTGCGGTGCGCGGCACCGCTTTGTCCGAGCGCTCATCAGATTCGAACGCACGCCGTCGACCAGGTCGAGACTCGAAAGCGGCGCGGAGCGCCGCACTCCAGGACGCTGCCGCGCATCCGAAGCCGCCACGACCTCTGACCTCCGATCCTTGCCCCCGACCTCCGACCATGCCCTCCACCCCACCGACTGAAACCGAACTCGCCCTCGCCGCGGAACGCTTCGCGAAACTGCGCGCCAACCTCGCCGCGGTGATCTTCGGCCAGGATGCCGTAATCGAAAACCTGCTGGTCGCCCTGCTCGCACGCGGCCACGTGCTGCTCGAGGGCCTCCCCGGTCTCGGCAAGACGCAACTCGCCCGCACCCTCGCCTTGTCGCTGTCGCTCGACGCGCGGCGCATCCAGTTCACCCCGGATCTGTTGCCGAGCGACATCACCGGCAGCCCGATCCTGCAGGAGGTCGACGGGCGTCGCGAGCTGGTGTTTTCGCCCGGTCCGTTGTTCGCGAATCTCGTTCTCGCCGACGAGATCAACCGCGCTTCGCCGAAGACGCAGTCCGCCCTGCTCGAAGCGATGCAGGAACGCCGCGTCACGGTCACAGGCACGACGCGTCCCCTGCCCGATCCGTTCTTCGTGATCGCCACGCAGAACCCGATCGAACTCGAAGGCACCTACCCGCTGCCCGAGGCGCAGCTCGATCGTTTCCTCTTCAAGATCGACGTGGGTTCCAACCCGCCCGAGATCCTCGAACGCATCGTCCTGCAGCACCGCCTCGGCAGTGATCCGACGGTCGCGCCCGTGATGACGCGCGAGGAACTGGCGGCCGCATGCGCACTCGCCGGCGCCATTCACCTGCCCCAGGTGGTGGCCAACTACATTGCGCGCCTCGTGCACGCCAGCCATCCACCGGCCGGCGACGCAGGTTCGACGCTCGCTGCCCGCGGCGTCAAGTACGGCGCCAGCCCGCGCGCTGCCCTCGCGCTCGCCGCTGCCGCCCGGGCCCGGGCGCTGCTGCAGCGTCGCGTGCATGCGAGCATCGACGACGTGCGCGTCTCCGCCGCGCCGGTCCTGCGCCACCGCATCCTGCTCGACTACGGCGCACGCCTGGAAGGACGCACGAGCGACGCGGTCGTCGCCGACCTGCTGCGCGAAGTCGAAGCCGCCACCACTGCACTGCCCCGTACGCTGGCGGACGCAAAAGTCGGGTGAACTGCCGTGCGACCAATGCTGCGCGGGTCGGGACGCCTCGCCGAGGCATCCGCGGAGCCAAGTGGCGGGCAATAGCACCACGCCGCGCGTCCATCCTGCGATTCCTGCCGATCGTGGCGCTCGTCGCCGGCCCGGCGCTTCCAAAGGTGCACGCCAGTCAGACGATCGCCACGGATTCCGCCGCCCGCGTGGAAATCGAACTCGTCAACTACCTCGAAAACACCCCTCCTTCGGGCTGGATTCCCGTCGCTGTCCGCGTAGCCAACCGCGCGCCGGACGGACGCACCTGGCGCGTGACGTTCGACTGCGACACCGGAACCGGGCCAAGCGTGCTCGGCGAATGGACGCTGCGCGTGCCGGGCGATGAGACGCGCGAGTTCGACCTGTTCGTTCCGCAACCCTGGTTCGCCTCCACCAGCATGTACGCCCAGGCGCGCGGCACATTTTCCGGACCGGGGGTGCAAAACAACCTCGTCTCACTCGACCGCGTTTTCGTCGGCGGCAATCAGACGGGGTTCACCGGGATGAGTCAGATTCTCGCCACCGAGAACTGGAGCCGGCTCCAATCCGAACTCGCGCCGCCGTCCGCCACCTCCGGCACGATCGTCAGTCCACCGGCCGTCTCCATCAGCCCGACGTTCGAGCTCTCCGGCTCCCGGATCGATCCCGCGCACATGCCGGCGGACTGGCGGACCTGGTCGGGTTTTGCGACGCTCTGGCTGCACCGCGACGACTGGATCGCGATGTCCAGCGCGCAACGGACCGGCATGCTCCGCTGGATCGCGCAAGGCGGGCGGTTGTATGTCGCGGGCGCCACGGCGGGGCTGGCAGATCTCTTTCCGGCAGGTTCGTCGGGTGGGATCGAATCGAATACAGCGCCGGCGCCGTACGGATTTGGCTCGATCAGCCAGGCTCCGCTCGCCTCCGAACAGATGGGAGCGAGCTCCGGCCCGCGACTCGACGTCCGTGCCGTCGCCGCTGTCATTCGCAGTTCAGGGCACGACTCGCCGGCTCTGAGCAACCTGACCAACGACATCGATCCAACGGAAGCCGAGCAGGCGATCGGCGAGATCCGCCCCGGCGGTCTGGTGCTTGGCCTGCTGATCACCGCCATCGCGATCCTGCTGGGTCCGGTGAACATTCTCCTGCTCGCCCCCGCGCGCCGGCGCGCGCGGCTGTTCATTACGGTGCCGCTCATTTCCCTCAGCGGTGCCATCGCTCTCGTGATCCTGATCCTGCTGCAGGATGGTACCGGCGGCCACGGCCAGCGCGGGGTGCTCGTCGCGCTGCTTCCGGACCGGCCGGAGGCCTTGGTGCTTCAGGAACAGTGTGCCATGACCGGCCTGCTCGTCAGCCGGTCGTTCCCTCTCGCGGCGGATGCAACCCTGGTCGACTACACGGACAACCCGCAGGTCTACCGCTACTCCCACCCATCGTATCGCACCTCGCGCTCCAGCCTCGACCGCTTCGGTGCGCAGGCGAGCGGTGCATGGTTCACCAGCCGCAGCGTGCATTCGCAGCACCTGCGAGTGTTTGTGCCGACGCGCGCCGCGCTCACCGCCCACCGCACGAGGGATGACGGCTTGACGGTCGTCTCCACGTGTCCGGGTCTGTTGCGCGATGTCATCGTGATCGACGCGCGGGGTCGCAAGTGGTGGGCCGCGGAGGTCCCCCCGGGGCGAAGTGTCGGCCTGGCGCCCGCCGGACCCGCGGTGACCGACCACTGGGTCGAACAACTGCACAGCTTCGGCGTCAGTCTCGGAGCCGCCGCGGAGCGCACAAATCCACCGATGTCGTTTCATGCGTCGGCCGATTCGTGGGATGATTCCGTTCCGGTGCCGACGCTGCCCTCGATCCGCTGGCGCCACGATGCGATCCTCGTTACCGGTCCGGTGCGGGAGGCGACGCCATGAGCGACGAACTCATCCTCCGCGTCCACAACCTGCGTCGCCATTTCGGCAGCGTGCGGGCGGTCGATGGGGTCTCCTTCGAGATGCCGCGCGGCCAGGTGCTGGGGTTCATCGGCCAGAACGGAGCCGGCAAAACCACCACAATGCGCCTGATCGCCACGCTCGATGTTCCCGACGCCGGTGACATCGAGGTCGACGGACACGACGTGGTCGAAGAACCCGCCAAGGTACGGCCGCTGCTCGGTTGGATGCCGGATCACACCGGTTCCTACGATCTCACCACCGCGCTCGACTACCTCGACTTTTTTGCCCGCGCCCAGGGCCTGCGCGGCGCGCGCCGCAGGAGCCGCCTGCGCGAAGTGATCGAATTCACGGACCTGGTCCCGCTGGTGGGGAGGCCGATGCGCGCGTTGTCGAAGGGGCAGGCGCAACGCCTGGCGCTCGCGCGCACCCTGCTGCACGACCCGCAGTTGCTGATCCTTGACGAACCGGCCGCCGGCCTGGATCCGAAGGCGCGGGTCGAGTTCAAGAATCTCGTCCGTCTCCTGCGCGACCAGGGAAAGACCCTGTTGATCAGTTCGCACATTCTTTCCGAACTCGGCGAGATGTGCGACAGCCTGTTGTTTATCCATGAAGGCCGCATCGTGCACCACGGCACCGCGGAAAGCCTGCGCCGCGGACAACTCGGTGGCGCCGCCGCCGCCCGGGTGCGCGTGAAAATCACCACGGCCGGCGATCCCGCGAGCCTGCTTGAATGGCTCACCCTGCACGCTGGCTGGACGCTGGTCGGCGCTCTGCCCGAGGGCGCGCGGGCCGACTTTGCCGGCACCGATGCGGCTGCACTCGCGGGCGAATTGCGCCGCATGGTGCAGGACGGTTTGATGGTCGCCGGTTTTCAGGTCGAGGAACGGCTGCTCGAGGATGTGTTCATTGATTTGTTGAAGGCCGTCAGCAACGGCCAGGGCGCGGCGATGTCGCCGCCTCCTTCACTGGTCGGAACCGAGCCACCAACACTCGGATGAGCGCGACCCCAATCCATCCCGTCGACGCAGCGATCGCCACCGTGTCGGAATTCCCCGAGCGGCTCGGCCCGGTTTTGGTCAAGGAGCTCCGCCAGGGCCTCCGGTCCGGCCTGTTCGTGCTGCCGTTCGTGATCCTGCCCGCGGCACTCGGCCTGGTCGCCGTCTGGGCCCTGTCGATCGACAATCTCGGCAACGCCCGCAGCGGCGTGGAGGTTTGCTTCTGGGTCGCGATCGTGGTGCCGGTGCTGTTCATCGCCCCGCTGCGGGCGCTGGCCATCATCCGCGCGGAGCGCGAGGCGCAGACCCTCGACCTGCTCCAACTCACGCCCCTCACGGCCTGGCGCATCGTGCTCGCCAAGTGGTCGTCGTTGCAGGCCCAGTCCGTATTGTGGGTGGCGGCGCTGCTGCCGTTCCTCGTCCTGCGGTACTTCTTCGGAGGAATGAACCTGACGGACGAACTCATGGTCCTGGTCTGGGTGACGGTGGCCGGTGGTGTGCTGACCGCGTTGGGCCTCGTGGTATCAACGCTATCGCGACTGGTCTTCTGGCTCTCGCTGGCCGGGATGGTGTTCCTCGGCATTGTCGGCTTGATCTCGCTCGTGAGCACGTTGTTGAGTCCGCGGGGAATCACGCGGATCTGGATCGGCGGCGGCACCGGCTCCCCCGTGGCTGATGTCGTGATGCTGTTGATGGCGGGCCACGTCACGTATCTGGCGCTGACGTTTGCCGGCTCGCGCATCGCACCGGTCGCCGACAATTACGCACTGCGCCTGCGCGGTGGAGCGCTGGCGCTGTTCGCGTGGTTCGGGCTCGCCTCGCTGGTCCTGCCCACGCCGGACGAGGACCTGCGCTGGGCGTTCTTTGCGGTGGCCGCGGTGGCGACGACCGTCTTCACGATCATCGACCTGGCGGCGAATCGCACGCCGCTGTCGGGTCAGGTGCGACCCTTTGCGGGATGGGGACGCTTGGGTCTGTTCATCGGCCGCGCCTTTCTGCCGGGCTGGCCAAGTGCGGTCGTGTTTTTCTCCGGCGTCACCGTGCTCGCATCCGCCCTCGCATTGGTCGAGAGCAGCCATGGCGGCCAGTTTTGCGCCCGCGCCCTGATTTTCTGGCCGGCGGTCATGTTGCCGCGGGCATTGCAGTGTTTCTTTGCCCCGGGCAGCGGTGACCGGCCCGCGCTGCACCTGGTGTCGCATCTTGCGGGTCCGCTGCTTGCGGGGGTGATTGCGATGTTTGGTTTCATGCTTGGTAGCGGCGTGCTCGTCCCGGCGACGATGTTCCCATCCGCCTTGTGGTGGTTGGTGGCCTTCGAGGGCGTGGACGCGGATCGTCATCTCATTGCGATCACGGTTGCAGGCGCCTTGTGGGTGCTCGGTCTTTCCGTCTTCTTTGTCATTCACTCGCGCGCCTATTGGGCGCAGATCGCCCGGCACGTCGCGGCCATTCGCGCGAACCACCGCCCATGACGACCGAAGCGCGCCGGAGCAGTGCCGGCCTCCCTCTCCTGACGGCCGGCGGGAGGATTGCGCCACCCGTTCGATGACATCCGGAGAACTCACCGCCCTTTGGCCGCCGGCGCGTGCCGCCGCTGCCCTCGCCGCGCGCGTCGCGCGTCTTCCCTTGCGCCGGCGTACATGGCGCGGCCCGACCGGAGCGTGGCAGGGCGCCGGCCTTGGCAATTCGCTCGAATTTGAGGATCATCGGGCCTACGCGCCGGGCGACGACCTGCGGCATCTCGACTGGACGGCGTATGCCCGGACCGACCAGCTCGTGATGAAGCTGCATCGCCACGAAGCGAGCCCGCAGGTCGATCTCGCACTCGACGTTTCCGCCTCGCAGTTTGCCACCGCCAGCAAGGCGCGCCGGGTGCTCGAACTCGCGGCCTTCGTGCTGGAGGGTGCGCTGGCCGCGCGCGCGGTACTGCGGCTGTGGGCGGTCGGTGCCAGCGCCGAACCTTGGGAGATTACAGCCGCGCTCGGTGGCCGCCTGCCGGCCGTCCTATCCGCCGGAACCGCCGCGGCTGGACCGGCGCTCGACCAAGTCCCGTGGCGACGGGATGCGCTGCGCATCCTAGTCAGCGACCTGCTGTTTCCCGTCGCGCGCGCGCCGTTGCCCGGCGGCCTCGGCGGCGGCCGCGGAGCGGGCCTGGTGCTCGCTCCCTGGACGAACGAAGAAGCCGATCCCCATTGGGAGGGTCGGCTTGAACTCGAAGACATCGAGACCGGCGCCAGGCGCGAGCAACGCGTCGACGCCGGGTTGCTCGGCCGGTATCGACAGGCATATGCGCGACATTTCGAAGCGTGGCGCGATGCCTGCCGTCGCCACGGCATCGGTCTCGCCCGCATTGCCGCCGAGGCCAGCCTCGCCAAGGCGATCGCCGACGGCGCACTGCGAGACGGCCTGCTGGACTGGGCGGCGTGAAACCAACGTGTGTGCAATGCGCCCCTTCCGTCCGACAATGATGGTTGCCCGTGAAGGGCACCGCGAGGGCGCGGCCGCGGTTTCCTTCGGTGCCTTCTGTGCGCGCCATCGGTCGCCTTCGCCATGCGTACGCTGATCCTCGGCAATCCCCACGGACTCTGGGCGTTGCTCGCGATTCCTGCGCTGCTGGCCATTCACTTTCTGCAGCCGCGCTCGCGGCGCGTGACGGCCACAACCCTCTTCCTGCTCGAGCATCTGCCGCCGCTCGCGACAACCGGACGCGCGTGGCGCTGGCTGCGCTCGACCTGGGCGCTGTGGCTGCAACTGCTGGCCATGCTGCTCGTCACCTGGTTGCTCGCCGAGCCCCGTTGGCAACGACCTGATTCCGTGCAAACGATTGCGGTCGTGCTGGACGCCTCCGCCTCCATGCGCGCCTTTCGCCATGAGGCGGTCGACGCCCTGCGCCAGCGCGCGCCGGTCTGGGAAAAGGCCGCGGCCCGGACGGAATGGATCCTTCGCGAAACCGATCTCGACCGCCCCGTCCTTTACCGCGGTTTCAGTCGCACCGCCGCCTTCGTCGCGCTCAGTCGCTGGCAGCCCGATCTCGGGCACCACGATTTCACTCCGGCGCTCGAGGTGGCGCGGCAGCTGGTCCGGCGCAACGGCGCCGCCGTGCTGCTCACCGACCGCCGCCCTGGTGCGAAGCTCGATGGCGTGGCGCTGATCACGGTCGGTCATCCGATCGAAAACGCCGGATTCGCCGGAGGTTCGGTCGAACGCGTCGACCGCGGCGCGCCCCGCTGGACCATCCTGCTGCAACATCACGGAGCCCAATCCGCCGTCCGTACCCTGACCTTGACCACACGCGCGCGACCGACGAACGGAAACGTCGCGGAGGCCGGCTCCCCCACCGTCGTACGGCGCGAAAGCGTCACGCTCGAGCCGGGCCAATTGATGACCCTGTCTGGCGACTTCCCCGCCGGGGTCGAGTCGCTGGTGTTCACCCTGACGCCGGACACCTTCGAACTGGACGACACACTGCCGCTCGTCGTGCCCGTGCCGCGCCCGCTCACCTGGCGTGCGATTGGACCGGAAGCCGCGACCGTCTTCTTCCGCACGTTCCTCGAACGCACCCCCGGCACTTCGCGTGCCCCGAGCGGGCGCGCGCCGGACCTATCGCTCTACGCCACGAATACACCGTTCAATCAGCCCGTTACCGGCGCAACCCTCGTCGAATTGATGATCTACACCACCAATGCCACCGGCGAACGCGTCGTCACCAGCCCCGTCGTCGCGGACTCGCATCCGTGGATCGACGGGCTGTCGTGGTCGGGTTTGTTGAGTCCCGGTCCCGCCGCCGACCTCCTGCCGTCGGACGCGCACGCGCTTTTGTGGCAGGGGCAACAGCCGCTCGCGTGGGTTCAGACCGTGCAGGGAGTGCCCCGCCTCGTCCTGGGTTGGAACTGGCCGGCGAGCAACGCGGACCGGCTGCCCGCCAGCGCGGTCCTGCTCTATCGCATTGTGGAGGACGCGCGCCGGCGCAAGTTCGCGCCCGAGACCGCCAATATCGACACCGGGCAACGGCTCGACCTGCCGCCCGAACCGATCGCGACGCCCGCGGCCAGACCAAGCCGGTGGATTCTGCGTACGGAAGGCGGCGACGAACGTCCGCTGGCTCGAGACGAACTCGCTGCGGCGCGTGCACCGGCCGAGCCCGGGTTCTTCGAGGTGCGGCGGGACGGTGAGTTGATCTTGCGCGCCGCCGCCCAATTTGCCGATCCGCGGGAGACCGACTTCGCCATGGCTGAAAGGCTCGAGGAGCCAAACGAACTGACTTTGGACGCGATTCAGGCGAACTCGGAGAAAGATCATCTGCGTCCGCTCTGGCTGCTGCTGTTGCTCGGCGCACTCGTGGGTGCCTGGGCCGCACAGGCACCACGGCGACCCGCAGGAGGAGTGCGAACATGAGGGTAATGGAGCCCAAGGGAACGACCCGACCGGACCGATGCGGGCGCACTGGCGCCTTGTGCAAATGGGTACCGGACGAAAGCGGCGCGGAGCGTCGCATTCCCAGACGCCGTCGCGCTGTCTCTGGCGCGCCGCATTCCGTCAGCTCCTGGAGTGCCGTGCTCCGCACCCCTCTTCCGCCGGACAAACCCACGAAATGCACCGCCCGGTCCCTCGAACCCCCGACCTCCGACCTCTGACATCCGAAATCCACCTTCCGACCTTCCCACCTTCCGACCTTCCCACCTTCCGACCTTCCCACCCTCCCCACCTCCTCGTTCGCTGATGACCTTCGACGCCCCCGTCTGGTTGATCTTGCTGCCGTTCCTTGCGCTGTTGGGCTGGCGCTGGCGGGGGTTGCGATTGCATGAACCGTTGCGGGCATTCGCTCTGGGGCTGGTCGTGCTGGCGCTCACGGCGCCGCGCACCCGCTGGGGCGACGAGGGTCGCGACGTGTGGGTGTTGGTGGATCGCTCCGATTCCGCCGCCGGTGCCCTCGATGCCGCACTCCCGGAATGGGAGCAACTGCTCGCGCGCGGGCGCGGCCATGGCGACCGGCTGCGGTATGTCGACTTTGCGGATACGCCGGTCCGGCGCGATCGGGGCGATCCCGTTTTCCGCGGCCGCACCGACGCCACCCATCTGGCCGCGGCGGTCCGCTATACGCTCAGCGAGGTGGACCCGCGGCGCCCCTCCCGCCTCGTGGTGCTCTCCGATGGCCAGTCGACCGAACCCCTCGACGGCGTCGCCGAAGCACTCGTGCGCGCGGGCACGCCGCTCGACTACCGCCTGTCGCTGCCGCCCGCGGCGACGGACTACCAACTCACCGATTTGCGTCTGCCGATGGAGGTCGAGACCGGCGCGGCCTTTCTGCTCGAGGCACGGGTGCGCGGCACTGTCGACGCGAGCATACCGTGGGAGTTACTGCGCGACGGTCAGGTGGTGGGCCGCGGCGAGTTACGAATACGCAACGGCACCGCACACCTGCGCCTGACCGACCGGCTCACCGGCTCGGGCGTCGTCAACTACGAGCTGCGTTTACTCCCGCAGGAAGATGCGCACCCGGAAAACAACCGCGCATCGGCCTGGGTGCTCGCGGGAGGACGCGGGCACGTGATGCTGCTTACCGCGTTTGCGGATGATCCGTTGATCGAGATCCTGCGCGCTGGCGGCGTCACGGTCGACGTCGTGACCGACGCATCCGCCCTCCCGGCCGGCCGCCTCGCGGGCGTGAGGGCAGTGATCTTTCACAACCTGCCCGCCTGGAAGGTCTCGCGGGAATTCCTCGGGGAACTGAATTTCTTCGTTCGGGAACAGGGCGGCGGACTCTTGATGGTGGGTGGCCGGGCAAGCTTCGCCTCGGGTGGGTATTTCCAATCGCCGATCGACGACCTGTTGCCCGTTTCCATGGAACTGCGCCAGGACCAGCGGAAACTTGCCGTCGCGCTGGCCATTGTGATGGACCGTTCGGGTTCGATGGCGGTGGCCGCGGGGCCCGGGCAGACGAAGATGGATCTCGCCGATGCCGGCGCCGCGCGCGCCATCGATCTGCTCGGCGACGTGGACCTGATCTCCGTGCACGCGGTCGACAGCGAGGCGCACGAAGTCGTCCCCCTCACCAAAGTGGGTCCGAGTCGCCGTACCCTGCGCGCGGTCGTCCGGCGCATCGCCAGCACTGGCGGCGGCATTTACGTGCATCAAGGTCTCGAAGCCGGCTGGAAGGAACTGCAGAAGGCGACGGTGGGGCAGCGGCACCTGATCCTGTTTTCAGACGCCGCAGACTCCGAGGAACCGGGCGATTACCTGACGCTCCTCGACCAGATGCGCCAGGAGAAGGTCACTGTCAGTGTGATCGGCCTCGGCACCGAGAAGGACAGTGACGCCGACCTGCTCAAGGACATCGCCGCGCGCGGCGGCGGACGCATGTTCTTTTCCGACGACGCGGGCGCCCTGCCGGGAATCTTCGCGCAGGAGACCGTCACGATCGCGCGCGCCGCGTTCATCGACGAGCCGATCGGCCTGCAAGCCACTGCAGGCTGGCGCGAGATCGCGGCGCAGCCGTTGTCATGGCCGAACCGGATCGACGGCTACAATCTAAGTTACCTGCGGCCGGGCGCGACGCAGGCGGCGATCTCGACCGACGAGTACCAGGCGCCGCTCGTCGCCTCGTGGCAGCGTGGTGCGGGCCGCGTCGCCGCAGTCACATTTCCGCTCGGCGGCGATTATTCCGCACTGAGCCGCGCGTGGCCGCAATACTCCGACTTTGCGCGCACGCTGGTGCGCTGGTTGATGAGCGACGACGTGCCCGCCGGACTCGGCCTGCGCACGATGGTGCACGGCGACCGGCTCGACCTCGCCTTGTTCGTCGATGCCGAACGCGCGGCGACCGCCGTACAACAGCCGCCAAGTCTGGTCGTTGCCACCCGCGAGAAGGCCGGCACCGGTTCGCCGGGCGAAACGCGTTCCGTGCCGTGGGAGCGCATCGCCCCGGGTGAGTTCGAGGCCTCCGTCCCGTTGCCGGCATCGACCTGGCTGCGCGGCGCCGTGCAGGTGGGTGAATACACGCTGCCCTTTGGACCGGTCTCGGCGACGGCGCAGGCGGAATGGCTGAGCGAACCCGAACGGATCGAAGCGTTGCGGCTGGTTGCGCAACAAAGCGGCGGCGGCGAACGGCTTGACCTCGCCGACGTCTGGACCGCGCCGCTACCAGCAGGCGGCAGCAGTGCCGTGCCGTGGTTGCTGGTCGCGGCGCTCGCCGTGACGCTCGCTGACGCCCTCCTCACCCGGCTCGGCGTGCGGATTTGGCGGCGGGGTTGAGAATCTCGAGAGTCCAAGCCGAAAGTTTCGCTCCACCGCTTCCGGTGCACCTGTGGAAGTCTCCGCCGGGTTTCCCCTTGCCTGGCCGCGGGAAGGGCCTTCGCTCGTCGGTTTGATGGCCTCCCTCCAACCCGGCATTCTCGCACTCGAAGACGGCAGCGTGTTTCGCGGCCTGGCGTTTGGCGCCACGCGCACCGTGGCCGGCGAGGCGGTGTTCAACACCAGTATGACCGGCTATCAGGAAGTCGTGACTGACCCGTCCTACTTCGGGCAGATCGTCACGATGACCGCGGTGCAAATCGGCAATTATGGCGTGAATGCCGAGGACGTGGAGTCGAGCGGCCCGATGGTCGCGGGCTTCGTCGTGCGCGAACTGAGCGCCATCGCCAGCAACTGGCGGTCGGCGGGCAGCCTCTCCGATTATCTTGCCCGGCACCACATCCCGGGATTGCAGGACGTGGACACGCGCGCGATCACGAAGAAATTGCGCGTCGACGGTGCGATGAAGGCCTGCCTGAGCACGGAGGGATTGTCTGACGCCGAGGCCGTGGCCCGCGCGCGCGCGTGGTCAGGCATGGTTGGTGCCGATTTCGTCAAGGATACGACCTGCGGCGAAAAATTCGTCTGGCGACCGGACGATCCCACGAATGTGCCCTACGTTCCCGCCGGGACGACGCTCGGGACGACCGTGCGTCCGGCGAAGACGTATCGCGTGGCCGCATTCGACTACGGCGCCAAACACTCGATCTGGCGCAAGCTCGTGCGCCACGGCTTCGAGGTGCACGTGTTTCCCGCCAGCGCTCCGGCGGAGGCCGTCAACGAGCTGAAGCCCGACGGACTCTTTCTCTCCAACGGCCCCGGCGACCCGGCGGCCCTCGCCTACGTGCACCAGACGATCGCCAAGCTGCTGCCTCGAGTACCCGACCTTCGGCATCTGCCTCGGGCACCAGATGATCACGCACGCGCTCGGCGCCGGCACCTTCAAACTGAAGTTCGGTCACCGCGGCGGCAATCAGCCGGTGAAGAATCTCGAGAGCGGACGCGTTTCGATCACGTCGCAGAACCACGGCTTTGCCAGCGACCCCGACCAGCTTGCCCGACGCAGCGCCGTGGTCACCGAAATCAATCTCAACGACCGGACCGTCGAGGGCCTGCGACACCGCGAACTCCCGGTGTTTTCCGTGCAGTATCATCCCGAGGCCTCGCCCGGACCGAGCGACGCGGATCCGCTGTTTGTCGACTTCTATCGTCTGGTCGACGCCCGCGCGCGCGGCCAGACTTGAGCGGCAACCAGTCAAGTGAGCCCGTCGGGCCGGCCCTACGGAGTCACTTGCGTCGCGAGGAAGCGCTCGAACGCCTCGGCATCCTCGATGGTGTCGACGCCGATCGTGGTCTCGTCGGTGATGCCGACCGCAATGCGATGGCCGTTCTCGAGCGCGCGGAGTTGCTCGAGCTTTTCGATCGCCTCGAGGCGGCCGGGGGGCAGTTTTCCGAACGCCGCCAGGAAGTCCCCGCGATACGCATACAGGCCCAGGTGCCTGAAAACCGGATACCGGGCGAGGTCCGCGAGCGTCATCACCCCGTCCTGTTCGCGCGGAAAGGGAACCGGCGCGCGGGTAAAGAACAGGGCCTCGCCGTTGCGGGAGACGACGCACCTTCACCTGGTTGGGATTTCGAAAATCCTCCAGGCGGGTGAAACGCACCGCGAGGGTCGCCATCGGGCAACCGCCGGTGATCCGGGACTCGAGCGCCTCGATCTGACCGGATGTGACGAGGGGTTCGTCGGCCTGGACGTTGATCACGTAGTCGGCGCCGATGCCGAGGTTGGCCTCGGCGATCCGGTCGGTGCCGCTCGCATGCTGGTCGCTGGTCAACACCGCCTTGTATCCCAGCGAGGTGAGCAGCCAGAGGAGTTCCTCGTGATCGACCGCAAAATGCAGCGGCAGGTGGGGCGCCTGCGCACGGATGCGCTCCGCCACCCAGACGATGAGGGGCTTGCCCCGGATTTCGTGCAACAACTTGCGGGGAAAGCGCACTGAAGCCAGGCGAGCCGGCACGATGATCGCTGTTTTCATGGGGGACTTTCGGGTTGCAGCGCGCCGCCAACTGCGTCGATAGCATGGTCGACGACATTCGCATCGAGAACCAGTTCGAAATCCTCAAGCGTATCTGCACATGGAGAAAGGCAGTCCCACCCCGGCCGGCGACACTCTGGAAACGACCCTCGTCGTCCAGAGCAAGATGGGCATCCATGCCCGTCCCGCCGCCATGATCGTGCGGCTGACCAGCAAGTTCAAAGGCGAAGTCTTCTTCGAGAAGGACGACGAACAGGTGAATGGGAAATCGATCATGGGCCTGATGATGCTCGCGGCCGGACACGGATCGCGAATCCGCGTCACGGTGCAAGGTCCGGAAGGCGCGGAACTGATCCGGCAACTCGAGGAATTGTTCGCCCGCAAGTTCGACGAGAGCTGATCGGAGAGGACGGAGGGCGGAAGTCAGAAGACGGAAGCCAGAGGTCAGAAGTCAGACCCTGGAAAATCACGGGATGGATGCTCGATTGGTCGCTCTGATCTCTGACCTCTGACCTCTGTTTTCTGACCTCCGCGCCTTTTTCGCCTCCGCGGCATGGCCCAGAGGGCCAGCCCCACAGATTTCCGACCTCCGACCTCTGACCTCCGACCTCTGCCTCCCCAACGGGCTCAGAGCGCAAAGAAAGCCCGTGCGTTGGTGCTCGTGCGCTGCGCCAGCTCCTCCGGCGTGACGCCGAAGAGCTTCGCCATCGCGGCCGCGGTGTGCGCGACAAACGCCGGTTCGTTGCGAGACCGGCGCGGCAGGGGTTCCGGCGTCAGATACGGCGCGTCGGTTTCCAGCATCAAGCGCTCGAGCCCCTGCGCCAGCGCCGCCTGGCGGACATTCTCCGCGCTGCGATAGGTGGCGATGCCGGTGAACGAGCCGCGCCCACCGCGGCGGTTCAGTTCGGCAATGACCTCGGGTCCGTCGGAGAAGCAGTGGAAGACCACCCGTCGCCAGTCGAATCCAAATTCATCGATCAACGCCACGCATTCCGCCGCGGCGCCCCGCGAATGCACGACCAGCGGCAGCGACCAGGCGCGGGCCAACTCGAGGTGGGCGCGAAAGGAGTCCTGCTGCCAGCCAAACAAGCGCTCCGCCGCAGCCAGATCCTTTTTCGGTAGATGAAAGCGATCGAGCCCGGTCTCGCCGACCGCCACGGGTTTCGGCGTGTGCTCGAGCCAGCGGTCCAGTTGCCCGACAGCGGACCGCCAGCCTTCGTCCACGGAACAGGGATGCAGCCCCACCGAGTAGAAAAGGACCCCGGGATGCGCCGCGGCGAGTTCGCGATAGAGCGTCCAGTCGTCCGGCGCGGTGCCGATCGTGATCATCGCCTCGACGCCGGCCGACGCGGCTTGCGCGAGCACGCGCTCGAGTTCGCCCGCGCGGGCAAATCCGTCCAGATGCGTGTGCGTGTCGATCAGTCCCATCGGGAAGTGACGATGCACGATTCGCCCGACCTCGCGCAACCCCGGGCTGTGCCGTTGCGGGTGCGCGCGACGAGGCGTGCGCCCGAGCACGTTTTTTCGGGGAATCATGAACCCCGATTCATGCTCGAAGCCATCGTGGTCAGATCACTGTCAAAGTTCCCCGATGCTTCCACTCTCCCTAAGCCGGACGCGGGGACTTGACCGATATGGGACTTTCCTTTGCCACCAGATTTCCGTCAATTGACCGAATTCCATGAGTGAATCCATCGAGAACGTCGTCATCGTCGGCACCGGTTGCGCGGGGCTCACCGCCGCCATTTACACCGCCCGGGCGAACCTCGCCCCGCTCGTGCTCGAAGGCGTGCAGCCCGGTGGCCAGCTCACGACGACCAGCGAGGTGGAAAACTTTCCCGGATTTCCCGAAGGCGTCGATGGCTTCGCGCTGATGGACAACCTGCGCAAGCAGGCGACGCGATTCGGCGCACGCTTTCAACATGCCGTGGTCGACCAGGTCGACTTTTCCGGAACCCCGCATGTGCTGCGCACGGCGGAGGGACCGATCCGCGCACGCTCCGTCATCATCGCGACCGGCGCTTCCGCCCGCATGACCGGGGTGGCCGGTGAAAAGGAATACTATGGCGGCAAGGGCGTGACCACGTGTGCGACCTGTGACGGAGCCTTCTATCGCAAGATGGACGTGGCCGTGATCGGCGGCGGCGACAGCGCGTGCGAAGAGGCGCTGTTTCTCACGCGATTCGCGAGCAAGGTTTACCTCGTACATCGTCGCGATACGCTGCGCGCCTCGAAGATCATGGCGGATCGCGCAACCACACACGAAAAGATTCAGATGGTCTGGGACAGCGTGCCGGTGGAGATCCAGGGAGACGGCGCAGGTGTCACAGCCCTGAAGGTGCGAAACGTCCGGACGAACCAGGACACGGTTTTGTCCGTGAAAGGCGTGTTCGTCGCGATCGGTCACGTGCCGAACACGCGGGCATTTACGCCCCCATTGCGCGTCGACGAGAACGGCTACCTTTTGCCGGAAAACGGCTCCCAGGTGCGGACCAACATCCCGGGCGTTTACGTCGCCGGCGATTGTGCGGACCACGTCTATCGTCAGGCCGTCACCGCGGCCGGCATGGGTTGCCAGGCCGCCATCGACGCCGAACGCTGGCTCGCCGAACACGGCGGCTGAATAAGGCCGAAACGCGGCGCCAGTCGAGGCGCTCACCCAAGTCGTTGACGCTGCGTTCGCAATTTCTTCGTGCAACGATAACTGGATTCATTCCAATTTGTCCCTTGATATTTGGAATTATTCCAGTTTAGTCCCGCCTCCCTTCATCACCCGCTCACCGGCCCCCACCCGCCCATGCCCGACCACGATTCCCAGACTCTGCTCACCGAAAAGCTCGGAGAGAATGGTCTGCGAGCCACCCGCCAGCGCGAACATATCTACAGTATTCTGGTGGAGCAGCCGGATCATCCCACTGCGGACGAGGTGTTTGCGCGAGCCAAGCGGGACCTGCCGTCGATCTCGCTGGCGACGGTGTACAACTGCCTGGAGACGCTGGTGCAGTGCAACCTGGTGAAGCAGGTGAACTTCGAGCGGCAGTCCACGCGCTTTTGTCCCAACCTGCACGAGCACGCCCACTTTCACGACGAGGCCACCGGCCGCGTCTACGACGTGGATCTCGACGCGCGCACCGTCACCCGACTGCGCGCAATCCTTCCCGAAGGATTCGAGGCCACGAGCATCGAGATCACCTTTCGCGGCCGGGCCGCGCGGGGCGCGGCCCGGCCGCGAAAGGAAGTGCCAAGTTCCAAGTAGCACGTGCCCGGGACTGACGCGCTGCGCGCATCCACCTCGGCGATTCCGACCTTCCCACCTTCCAACCTCCCACCTTCGATGAGCCATATCGAAATCAAGCACCTCAACGTCAGCATCGGCGACAAGCCGATCCTCAAGGACTTCACGCTCTCTGTCCCCAAGGGCGAAGTACACGCCATCATGGGTCCCAATGGCACGGGCAAGAGCACGCTCGCCAAAGCGCTCGCGGGCCATCCCGACTACGTGATCACGTCGGGCGAGGCGTTGCTCGATGGGATGAGCATTCTCGAGATGGAGCCCGATGAACGCGCCCGCGCGGGCCTGTTCATGGCCTTCCAGTATCCCAGCGAGATCCCGGGCGTCACGATCGCGAACTTCATCCGGGCCGCGTTGCAGTCGCGGCTGGCGGAGGGGGAGGAACTCGAGGCCACCACCTACTACAAGAAGCTCTATCAGAAGATGGACCTGCTGAAGATCGACCGGAAGTTCACCGCCCGTGCGGTCAACGAGGGCTTCTCCGGCGGCGAAAAGAAACGCTGCGAGATCCTGCAGCTCGCCATGCTCGATCCCAAGTACGCCATCCTCGACGAGACGGATTCCGGCCTCGACATCGACGCGTTGCGCGTCGTGGCCGACGGCGTGAATTCGTTGCGCGGTCCGGATCTCGGCATCCTGCTCATCACCCACTATCAGCGACTCCTGAACTACATCGTGCCCGACCAGGTGCACGTGATGTATGACGGGCGGATCGTGCGCAGCGGCCCGAAGGAACTCGCCCTCGAACTCGAAGCCCGGGGCTACGACTGGGTGAAGGAACTCGCCACCGCCTGACGGCGGAAAGGCTGACGAACTGAACGGCTGAAGATTGAATCTGACATTCGCCGGCAGCCTGAAATCGAAAATCACGAATCGAAAATCCAAAATCTCCCCGCCATGTCCGCCACCGAAAACAACACCGCCATCGCCATCGATCGCGAAAAGGGAAACTTTTCCTACAAGGTCAATTACGAGTTCGACGCCGGCCTCGGCCTCAACGAGGGCGTGGTCGACTACATCTGCGACGTCAAAGGCGAGGACGACTGGGTGCGCTCCTTCCGCAAGCGCGCGCTGAAGGTCTTTGAGGAAAAGCCCATGCCGACGCACTGGGCGTCGAAGGATCTCGAGGCGATTCACTTCGACAAGATCCGCTACTATCTCTCGCAGGGCCAGAAGGCCAAACGCACCTGGGACGAGGTGCCGGCGGACATCAAGGAGACTTTCGAGCGCCTCGGCATCCCCGAGCAGGAGCGCAAATATCTCGCGGGCGTCGAGGCCCAGTTCGACAGCGAGGCCGCCTACTCGAACATCAAGGAAGCCGTCGGCAAGCAGGGCGTGATCTTTGTCGGCTCGACCGAGGGCCTGCTCAAGCACCCCGAGATCTTCCGCAAGTGGTTCGGCAAGGTGATCCCGATCGGCGACAATAAATTCTCCGCCCTCAACAGCGCCGTGTTTTCCGGGGGCTCGTTCATCTATGTGCCTCCCGGCGTCAAGGTCAGCCACCCGTTGCAGGCCTATTTCCGGATCAACGCGGAAAGCTTTGGTCAGTTCGAGCGCACCCTGATCATCGCCGACGAGGGCGCCGAAGTCACCTACATGGAGGGCTGCACCGCGCCGAAGTTCAACACCGCGACCCTGCACAGCGCGGTGGTCGAACTGGTCGCACTCAAGGGCGCGAAGATCGAATACATCACGGTCCAGAACTGGTCGGCCAACGTCTTCAACCTCGTCACCAAGCGCGCCTGGGCCGAGGAGGACGCCACGGTGAAGTGGATCGACTGCAACATCGGTTCGCGTCTCACGATGAAGTATCCCGGCGTCGTGTTGAAGGGCCGGCACGCCCGCGGCGAGGTGCTCTCGATCGCACTCGCCAACGACGGCCAGCACCAGGACACCGGCGCCAAGATGATCCACCTGGCCGACGATACGACCTCGAACATCATCTCGAAGTCGATCTCGGTCGGTGAAGGCCGCTCGACCTATCGCGGCATGGTGCACATCCCGAAGCACCTGAAGGGGTGCAAGAACAACACGGAATGCGATGCCCTGCTGATCAACACGAACTCCCGCACCGACACCTATCCCGCGATCACCGTCCGCGGAAACAAGAACTTCGTGCAGCACGAGGCCAGCGTCTCGAAGGTCAGCGCCGATCAGATCTTCTACATGATGCAGCGCGGACTCACCGAGGGGGAGGCGATGAGCCTTTCCGTGAATGGCTTCGTCAACGAACTCACCCGCCAGTTCCCGATGGAATACTCGGTCGAACTGAAGCGCCTCATTGATCTCGAGATGGAAGGCAGCGTTGGCTGAAGCCGACGCGGCAAAGACGAAACTCCGAAACATAGGAAATCCCAAAACTGCGCCCGTCCATTTCAGGATTTTTGCCTGCCCGATTCCTGCGCTTGCTCGTCCGGATTCAGGATTTCAACTTTCGCGACTTCCGCATTCTCCCATGAGCTCCCCGTCCACGACCGCCACCGCCAACCAGGCCCTCGCTGCCGCCTTCGCCGACCACCTGGTCGCGCAGAACACGACGCCCGTATGGTGGCAGCAGATGAAGCAGAAGTCGTTTGACCTCTTCCGCGCGTTGCCGATGCCCACGCGCAAGAACGAGTCCTGGCGCTTCGCCTCGATCAATACGCTCGATCTCGACGGCTACGACTTTGGCGCCGTCGCGCCCGCATCCGAACGACAGGCGCTGGTCGACGCCTCCCGCTTCGTCGACGACCGCGCCGGCCGGATCGTGTTTGTTGACAACCAGCTGGTCACCCACGAGCACGCGGCCGCCGAGTTCCATCGGCGCGGCGTGATCTTCGAGCCATTGTCCGAGGCCCTGGCCACGCACCGCGAGTTGCTCCAGGAATACTTCATGGCGCAGGAACCGCATCTCGGTTCCGACAAATTCGCAGCGCTCCACTCCGCCTTCGTCACGGCCGGCTGCCTCCTTTACGTGCCGCCCGGCGTCGAGATCGCACTGCCGTTCGTCACCCGGCACTGGGCGGCGGCGGAAAACGGCGTGGTGTTGCCGCACACCCTCGTGATTGCCGGTGACAACGCAAAGGTCACGTTGGTCGACGTGTTCGGCGCCCGCACGCGACCGCAGCACAACCTCGCCTGTGGCGTGAACCACCTCTTCGCCGGCCCTGGCGCGACGATCAACTACTACGCCCTGCAGAACTGGAGTGATGAGTCCCTCGCTTTCCAGATCAACAGCCTCACGGCCGATCGCGACGCGACGATCAACTTCCTCGCCGTGAACATGGGCTGCAGCCACTACCGCTCGGAAACCCACAGCATCCTCAAGGGCGAAGGCAGCCATGCCGAGATGCTTTCGCTCAGCATCACCGACCGCGACCAGGAGGTCGACCAGCGCACGCTGCAAACCCATCTCGCGCCCAACGCCAAATCCAATCTCCTTTTCAAGAACGCGCTGGCCGACGACTCGCGCACGATCTTTTCCGGACTGATCCGCGTCGCGGAGGATGCGCAGAAGACTGACGCCTATCAGTCGAACCGCAACCTCCTGCTCAGCGATACGGCCGAAGCCAACTCCCTCCCCGGCCTCGAAATCGAGGCCAACGACGTGCGCTGCACCCATGGCGCCACGACCGGACAGATCGACGAGACCGAACTCTTCTACATGCTCGCCCGCGGCATCAATCGGAAGCTGGCGCGCGAGCTGTTGGTCTTTGGTTTCTTCGAGGAAGTGATTTCGCAGATCCAGAACGAACAGCTCGCCGAGCGCGTGCGCGAACTGATCCAGCAGAAGTTCCGCGAAGAGGAAGCGCGCCACGGCAAGTAGGGCTGATCCTTGAACTGGCGTGGCGGGGCCAAGGCTCCCGCCCCCCTCCTTTCCCATGATCCAATCCCGCGACCGCACCCTTGCCCGCGCCACGCCCGCGGTGCAGATTCCCAGCGGAGAACCCATCACGCTCGAGGCGGGCGCCAAGGTCTACGTCACCCAGACCCTCGGCGGCAGCTACACGGTGATGACGGACTTCGGCCTCGCGCGCATCGGCGGCGAACATGCCGATGCGCTGGGCGACACGGCCCCCCCCGCCGCGGAAGTCGACACCGCCGCAAAGACCTTCGATGGCAGTCCGCCGGACGAGGAGCAGCTTTGGTCCCAACTGCGTCAGGTCTACGATCCGGAGATCCCGGTCAACATCGTCGATCTCGGTCTCGTGTATTCACTCGAGGTGCAGCCGCGCGCCGAAACCGGCGGCTACAGCGTGAATGTGCAGATGACACTGACCGCCCCCGGTTGCGGCATGGGCCCGGCGATCGCCGAGGACGCAAAGGGTCGGCTGATGCTTGTGCCCGGGGTCGACGATGCCGACGTCAGTCTCGTCTGGGAGCCGCCCTGGAACCAGGGGATGATCTCCGAAGAAGGAAAGATGAAGCTGGGTTTGATTTGAGCGGACTCGGGCGATCGGCGCCTGCGGAACATCACCGTGCTCACCGCGCCTCGTTTCCCCGCCGGCTGCCTGTTCTGCCTCACCGGGTTGGTTGTCTCCCTGGCGCAAGCGGCCGAGCCCAACGCCTTCCTGAACCTGTCCGCCCGCGGACGCGTTGATCGCGGAGAAAACATCCTCATTGGCGGACTGGTCGTGGAACGTCGCTGCAACGTGCTTCTGCGCGGCGCGGGGCCGTCGCTGCTTGCCCAGGGCGTCAACGATCCCGTGCCCCACCCCCGGCTGACCCTCTTCGATGATGCGCACGCGGTGCAGGCGACCAATGCCGGCTGGCGCACCGGCATTCCCGCGTGGACCGACGCCTCCGGGTCTGTATGGTCAAAGGCCGTGATCGGCATGCCGTCCGTGACGCGGATCGGCGAGCAACTCGCGGTCTGCTATGATGGAAACGATCACGCCGACTTTGGGCACATGCGGCGGGACATAGGCCTGGCACTACTGGACCTGCCCCTGCAGCCGCCGAATCTGCCATGATCCCGTTAGCCTGCAAATTTCACACGTTCGGCCACGTTTTCGCGGAGCTCAAACGCAGCTACGGAGACAACGCACCCGGTAGCTGCGTTGGAGTGTAACGACAACGTGGCCCGGGTTTCCCCGGACTGTGAAATTTCCAGGTTAGGCGGTCCTACAGCCTTCACGCCACAAGCCGCAGGCCCAATCGTTCCGCGAGCGCCCCGAGCGTTTCCCCGGAACCAGGCAGACAGGCGGGCAACCGCTCCTTCCATGGCGCGATCTCCGGAGCAACTCCACGCGACGTCTCGACCTGGCCTGCCAAACCAAGAAGATGTCTCCACTCGAGTTGCCGCGCCGCTTCGTAGTCGCGCAACGACCAGTCGCCGTCACCGCCGTCGGCGGCGACGAGGGCGTGGGCAAGATCGTGCGCTTCGCGCAGACCGACATTCATGCTCTGAATCCCGGCCGGACCCGTCAGGTGGCCGGCATCACCCGCGAGCCAGACGCGGCCCTCCCCGAAACGGGCGGTGAGGCGTCGCTCAAAGCGCACGAGCATCTTCCAATAGACGTGATTGAACGGTTCGGCACGCCAGGGCGCGCGATCGCTCAATAGCTGCTGCAGCACCGCCTCGTCGAGCGACGGGAACACGCCGGGCCCGACGATCTGGACGGTCTCATGGTCCTTTTCACGACCCGCGCCCGGCGCTTTCGCCGGATCGATGGCAAAGCTCCACCGGCCGCGCCCGCCGGGCAGCGGCCAGAGCACGCCGAGTCCGTCGGGATGCAACACGAGCGAGATCTCGTCGTCACTGGTGCCGGTACGCTGGAATTCGAAAACCGCAAAGTGTTCCGCCGGTCGCACCTCGGGAAACTCGATCCCCATCTGCCGGCGCACGAGCGAGTCGTGTCCATCGGCGCCCAGCAGGTATTTCGCCTCGATCGCATGCGTGCGCTTGACCATCCAGTCGAACCGCGCCGCGGCATAACCGATGACGCGCTCCTCGAGTTCATCCACTTCGATCGCGACCGAGTCGGAGCCGGGTGTGAACCTCGCGAGCCGGTGATTCCAGGCCACGGGAACACCGCGTTGGGCCAGCGCGCGGCCCAGCACCGATTCAATGACCTCCTGTCCCACGACCGCCAGGAACGGAAACTTCGCGCCGAGCGGCGCCACCGGCACCGCGGCGATGCGGCGTCCCCCCGCATGTATCGCCAGGGTGCGCACCGGCAGGGCGCGCGCCAGGATGTCGCCTGCCAGCCCGACCGTGTTGAGCAGGTCGAGGGATGCCGGATGCAGCGCCAGGGCATAGCTGTGCGTGACCCCCCGTGGTTTCGCATCCACAACCATGACCTTGCGCCCCTGGTCATGCAGGAACAGAGCGGCGGCCAGCCCCACCGGTCCGGCTCCGGCCACCAGCACATCGACTCGGTTGGCTTTCATTCGGGCCTCTTTGTTAAATTCCACGCCGGCTCGCGGGGCATCCGCGAACCACACCGCAGCATACGGATGAACCATCCGACTCGCTCCCCTTCCCATGGCGATTGCTGCGCAGGATTTGCGCGCGCCGGATCAACCCGGCCCCTGGCTGGCGCAAGCCACCATCCGGACACGCGGAGCGGTACCCGCCGGCGGCTTCCGCATTAGTCACTTGCGCGAGCTGAATTCGCCCGTCCACTGTCACCAACCAGAAAACATGAAAAACTCCATGACCACCTTTGCGGCGCCTCGCGCCGATGACGACGACGACAAACCCAGCCGCGAAGACGAAGGCGAGAAGACAGTTCTTCCCGGCAGCATCAAGGTGCTCATGCAGCGCCGGATGCTGGAACAACGCAAAGTTTTCCTCTGGGGCGCGGTCGACGACGACACCGCCGAAGATCTCGTGGAAAAGTTCCTCTACCTCGAGGCGATCGATCCGGGCAAACCGATCACGTTCTATCTCAATTCGCCCGGCGGCTCGATCACGGCCGGGATGGCGATCTTTGACACGATGAAGCTGATCAAGTCGCCGATCACCATTGTCGTGACCGGCATGGCGGCAAGCATGGGATCCATCCTGCTCAGCGCCGCTCGCAAAGGGAACCGCTTCATCTATCCCCATGCGCGCGTGTTGATCCACCAGCCGTTGATCACCGGCCGCATGGTTGCGCCGGCGGTGGACATCAACATTCAGGCAAAGGAAATGGAACGCCTGCGCGACGAGTTGAACCGCATCCTCGCTGACGCCAGTGGCCAACCGCTCGAGAAAATTGTCAAAGACACGGACCGGGACTTCTACATGACGGCCCCCGAGGCGATCGAGTACGGTCTCGCCGACAAGATCGTCACCACCATCTGAGAGTTCCCACGCCGGTCCGGAGGCAGAAACCGGTTCCCTGGAGGACGCCGCTCCGTCGCATGGGGTCGCGAATTGGCAAACTACGCGGACACCGGCTTCGTGAGTACGCCCCGCAGCACATCGAGCAATTCGTCCATCGAAATCCCGGTGGTTGCCAGCGGCCTCAATCCCATTAGGAATCATCCAGATTCGTCGCCATGCGCCTCTTTTTCCTATCCCTCCTTCCGCTGGTCTTGATCCCGCACGCCGCCGCCGGCCTGCAATGGGAAAAGCAGGTCCTGGACATCCAGGCCGAGCCGCTCGGGGATAAGGCGACTGCTATCTTTCGTTTTACAAATACCGGCAAGACGACCGTGACCGTCACGAGCACCCACGCATCCTGCGGCTGCACGACACCGGCGCTCGACAAGCGCGTCTACGCTCCGGGTGAATCCGGCGAACTGCGCGCGGTCTACACGTATGGCGATGCCACGGGGCAACAGGAAAAGACGGTTACGGTCGCGACCACGGAACCCAATCCGGCATCCTACGTGCTGACGTTGCGTGTCGACATTCCCGGTCTCTTTGAAATCCAGCCGCGGTTCGTCCTCTGGCAGCGGGGGGAGAAGGTCGCGACAAAGGAAATCACGATCCGGGCGCTTCATCCCGATCTCGCGCATCCGGTTTCGCTCACGGTCCGCGACGAACGCTTTGCCGCCACGCTCCAGGCGTCGGATAAGGACGCGGACGCATACACGGTCGCGATCACGCCAAAGACCACCGATGCCGCGATGTTCACCAGCGTGATTGTGGCAACCAGTGCGCCGCCGGAAAAAAAACGCGTGATCTCACTCTTTGCCACGGTGCGCTGACCCGCGCTGTCTCCGCAGCCAGGATCCCGGCATGCGCGCCCTACGTGAAGCCTGCGTCCTGTTGCTCGTCGCCATCGCGCCGGCGGCGCTGGCGGTGATGTTCCACCCGCAGCTCGCCGATCGCGCCCGCGCCGGTCTCCAGCCCGGAGCCGTCCGTCTGGCCGAGGTGCGGGACTGGCACGCGAACGTGCTTTGGGTCGACGGCCGCAGCGAAGAGGAATTCAACCGCGACCACATCCCGGGGGCCTTGCCGCTGGAGGAGGCTCGCTTCTCGGAACAACTCGGCGCGATCGTCGCCGCGTGGCAGCCGGGACAGCGGATCGTGGTTTACTGCAGCAGCCTGAGTTGCTCGACCAGCCAGGGGCTGGCGGAAAAGTTGCGCGGCGCCGGCTTCGGCGACGACGTCCACTTTCTGCATGGCGGATGGGAAGCCTGGCAGAGGGCCGGCCGATGATGAAGCGACGCTGCCTGGTGCTCAGTGCCCGCGTGCTGCTGGCCGGAACGCTGTTGGCGGCGGGATGGCCGAAGGCGCATGAACCCGGTGCCTTCATTCGGGATCTCTGGAATTTTCACCTCCTGCCGGAAATGTGGGCCTACTGGATCGCCGCCCTCCTGCCCTACCTGGAAATCGTCGCCGGCCTCTCCATTCTCACCGGGCTGCAGCGCCGCGGCGCTCATTTGCTCGTCGGGGTGCTGCTGCCGGTGTTCTTCTTCTTCCACGCCGCTGCCTGGGCCCGCGGACTGAACGTCGCGTGCGGCTGCTTCGGCTCGACGCCATCTGAAGGCACCCCGCTTCATCCTGCATGGTGGCTCGGCCTCATCGGCGTGCTTGGTGTCGCGTTGGTCGTCAGCATCCGGGCGGAGCCCGGTCAGGTGGAAATCCGCGCCTGATCGAGCCTCGCCGCCAGCCACGTGGCCATCGGTTCGACGTCGTCGCGCGCCGGCAGGACCAGGGAAACGACAAATCCTCCGGCGATCACAGACCGCACCAACTACATTATCCAGGCCAACGAAACGAGCCCGCCAGCCGCGCGCGATCGCGGTCCAATCCGTGCTCGGCGCCAACCGTTGGGGTTCGAGCAGGCCGGTACCGATGCTCTTGCCGAATGCCTCCCGGGCGGTCCACAGCAATAACCAGCGCTCTCGTTTTCCGGAGGCATCGCTCGCTGCCCGCGCCCACTGCGCCTCCATCGAACTCACCTGGCTCGCAATCACGTCACCAGCGTCGCAATCCGCCGGCTCCAGGTCCACGCCACAGGGGAGGTTCTGGGCGTGCACGACCGCGACCCCCACCCCCCCGGCATGCGCAAGCGTGACCGCCAGCCCGGGAAAAGCTTGTGCCATCAGCGGTCGTTCAAACTCTCCGGCGACGATTTCCCACGTGTCGGGCGACGGACCGCCGGGCATGCGGACATCCGCAGCTCGCTTCGCCGCCATCCGGCCAGCCAGGAAATCCGCGCGGGCATGCGCCACGGCGAAGCGCGCCGCTCGACGATGCTCGGCACCCGCGAGCCACTGCGCGGCGATGATGCCGTGCGCGCCCGCGCCTTCGGCCACGTGGGCAACGGCAAGCGCAAGGTCGGGACCGAAACATGCCGCGTCAACGCGCGCGTGATCACCGTCGCCGGGCTTCATGGCTCGGGTTCCACTTCGATCTTCGCCGCCGCCGTTGTACCCAGCGCTACCTCGCGGTCACTGTCCAGACGCACCCGCAAGACCCCCGCCTGGACATCGAAGGCGACAATCGCCAAGCGGCGCCCGGGCCGGAGATCCTGCTGATCGATGAACTGCAGAAACGTTTCCGCCTGATCCGCGATGCGACCGACCACCGCGCGACGCGCCAGGGGTAGTTTGCTCAAAGGGATCAGCACCCGGGGCGGCACGCTCCCGGCGGCGTCTGGAATCGCATCACCATGAGGATCGACTTTCGGATGTCCCAGCAACGCATCGATCCGGTCGATAACCCGGTCCGAGATGGCGTGTTCAAGCTCCTCGGCTTCGTCGTGGATCTCCGCCCAGTCCATACCCAGGGTTCGCACGAGAAAAAGCTCGACCAGCCGGTGCCGACGCAGGACGTGGAGCGCCAGTTTTCTGCCCGCCGCCGTCAGCCGCACACCTGCACGCGGTTCATAGTCGACGAGGCCACTGTCGGCCAGCGCCTTCACCATCGTCGTAACGGTCCCGGGCACGACCGCCAGCGCATCGGCCAGAGCTCCCATCGAGACCAGCGCCGCGGAACGTTCCGACAGGAGATGGATGTGCTTGAGGTAGTTCTCGACGGTGACGGTTGCCATCGGGCGGGGAATTATGGCGACGCTTTTGCTCAGGCTTGGCAAGAAGTCCCTTGTTTGATGAGCATCAAATTATGTTTTGACTAATCAAAGTAGTAAAGCATAGGCATCAAATGACGCTGCAATGTCCGGCCGCCACCTGCGGATGCCAGGCTCCGGTTCCGCCAGGGAGCTACGAACTCCCGAGGTTCGGGCTGGGATGAGCGGCCAGACTCGCAACCCATCGTGAAAAGTTCGACTTCAGCAAAGACGGGAAAGAAGCCATCGCTCGAAGGCCGGCATTCCCGCGAGGCTTCGGGCCACCCGTCGCTGGAGGGGATCCACAGCTCGGTGGAACTTCCGCCCCACGAAGCCGGATTCTGGAAGCAGTGGCGGGCATTCGTCGGGCCGGCCATTCTCGTGAGCGTCGGTTACATGGACCCGGGCAACTGGGGCACCGATCTGGTGGCTGGCGCGCAGTTCAAATATGGCCTGCTCTGGGTGGTGGGGCTCGCCAGCCTGATGGCGATCTTCATGCAGGTGATCTCGGCCCGACTCGGCGTGGTGACCGGCAAGGATCTCGCGCAATGCTGCCGCGACTGGTACCCCCGCTGGACCCGCTGGCCAAACTGGTTGTTCTGCGAACTGGCGATTGGGGCCTGCGACCTGGCCGAGGTGCTGGGCAGCGCCGTCGCGCTCAACCTGCTGTTCCACATTCCCCTGCTCTGGGCCGTGATCATTACGGGGTTCGACGTGCTGTTGCTCCTGGCCCTGCAACGGTTCGGCATGCGAACCATCGAGGCCGTCGTCCTGCTCCTCGTGGCAACGATCTCGGTGTGTTTCTTCATCGAGATCTTTGTGCTGCCCCAGACGCAACCGGGGTTCGGCGAGATGGGTGCCGCCCTGTTTCGACCGACGCTCTCCCAAAGCGGCATGCTCGTGGTGGCGATCGGCATCATCGGTGCGACCGTGATGCCCCACAACCTCTACCTGCATTCGGCGCTCGTGCAGAGCCGCAAGCTCCAGCAGGACGAGCCGTCCATCCGGAGAGGCATTCGCTTCAATACGATCGATGCGACCGTGGCTCTCACCATCGCCTTCTTCGTGAACGCGGCCATCATGGTGCTGGCCGCGCTGGTGTTCTACGGCAAGGAAAGCGTGACGGTGCCGGGGGGCGATGTGGTCACTTTCAGTGCCGACAGCGACTGGATTCGCGTCGCCTATCTTACCTTGGCTCCTCTGCTCGGCACGGCGGCGGCCAGCACGCTTTTTGCAGTCGCACTGCTGGCGAGCGGCCAGAGCAGCACCATCACCGGCACGCTCGCGGGCCAGGTGGTGATGGAAGGTTTCATGCACTGGCGGATCCAGCCGTGGCTGCGGCGGCTCATCACCCGTTTGCTGGCCATCGTCCCGGCCGTGCTCGTCATCGGGATTCGCGGCGAAGGCAGCGTAAACGACCTGCTCGTGCTCAGCCAGGTCGTGCTGGCGCTGCAGCTCCCGTTCGCGATGTTCCCGCTGTTGCATTTCACCAGTTCGCGCCGGAAAATGGGCAAATGGAGCAACGGCTGGCTGCTGTTGGGGGCCGGCTGGAGCAGCGCCGTCTTGATCACCGCGATGGACCTCTACGGACTACCCGAATCGCTGGGAGCGGCCTGGCAGATCCTGGCCGGTCCCTGACCGAGCACCTGAACCCGGGCCAGCAAAGTGTACAATAATATATTAGTAACCCTGGAGGCGACTCCGACCGACCGCGCGATCATTGAGCACGTCAAAAGCCTCGCGTCGGCGATGCACAGCCGTGTCGTGCTGCTTCACGTGGCCGACGGTTGGGCGGCGCGCACCCACGGCTCCGACGCGGTGAGCCCCGAAGTAACCCACGACCGCGAGTATCTGGAGACGGTCCGGACCGAATTCCAATCGGCCGGGATCACCGCCGAGGCGGTCCTGGCCTTTGGCGAACCGGCCCGCGAGATCCTCGGCTGGATCGACCATAATGACTGCGACCTCGTGGCGATGAGCACCCATGGGCACAAGTTCGTCGGCGACCTGTTCCTCGGCTCGACCTCGCGTAACGTCCGCCACGGCATCAATGTGCCCGTGCTCCTGCTGAAGGCGCGGTAGCCCGGTCAGTTTCCCGCCGAACGCGTGAGCGTGACCACGCATTCGAGATGCTTCGTCTGGGGAAAGAGATCGAAAGGTTGCACGTCCCGCAGCGCATAGCCGGCGGCGACGAGTGTCGTCAGGTCGCGCATCTGCGTCGCGGGATTGCAGGAGACGTAGACGACGGTCTGCGGGCCGAAGCGGGTGAGCTGCGCCAGGAAAGAAGCGTCGGAACCCTTGCGCGGCGGATCGATGACCACCGCGGTTTCCGCCGGGGGGAACTTGACCTGCGCAAACAGTGCTGCGGCATCGCCGGCGACAAAGCTGCAATTCGTGAGGTCGTTGGCTGCAGCATTCTCCCGCGCCCAACGAATCGAAGGCTCGCTCACTTCGAGACCGACGACGCGATCGAACGCCCGCGCTGCGGTGAGCGCGAACAGGCCGCTGCCACAGTAGGCATCGACCAGATACCGGGCGCCGCCCGCCGCCGCGCGCTCCCGCACATGGCGCACGAAGGTCTCGAGAATGAAGGGGTTGTTCTGGAAGAACTCGCCCGCCGGAAACCGCAGTTCCATGCCGTCGACCTGCTCACGGATCACCGCCGCAGCGTCGGTGGTCACCCCGTCGAGTGCATCCCGCAGCAACAAGGTCGCACCAGCCCTGAACCCGCCCGCCGCCGCGCGCGCCCGCACCCGCGCTCGCTCCTCGGCCAGGCGCGCGTTGATCGCATCGGTCGCCAGCGGACATTGTTCCACATCGACTATTGCATGCCGGCTGCCCGCCCGCAGGAAGCCGATGGCCAGCGGCCGGCCTTCCGCTGGCCGCGCGAAATGAGGCGTTATCTTCGACCGGTAACCGTAGGCGCGGGGCGAAGCGACCACGGGATTGACCGGAAACTCGAGGCGTGCGAGGTGACGCAACAGTTCGTCAACCTGCCGTTGCTTCCAGAGCAATTGTTCGGGATAGGCCAGATTTTGATACTGGCATCCTCCGCACTGCATGAACAACGGACAGCGCGCTTCGACCCGCTGCGCCGATGGTCGCAAGACCGCCAACAGGTCAGCGTCGGAAAAGTTGCGTTGGTTGCGCCAGACCCGGACCCGCACTCGTTCACCCGGGAGCGCAAACGGAACCAACACGACCCATCCGCCGGTGGCCGGACGGCCGGGGCAAGGCTGAACGCGAGCGTTGCCGGCTGTCGCAACTGCGTGATCGTCTCCCTCACTCTCCGCACTGCCGAGCGACACCCGGCCAAGCCCCTGGCCCATGTTGGTGAGCGTCGAGATTTCGAGTTCGAATTCCGTGCCCCGCGGGAACGGATGGTCATGACGTTCGGAACGGTCCTTCACCTGACCAACGATGCAACCGCCGCCGACGCCGGCGTCCAAATCATTCGACCCCGCTCGCCCGGCCGGTGGCCTTTTGTCCTGGAACCCACTCCAGCGGCCGCTGCCCGGCTGGCCTGGAAGTTCCATGGTCCGAGGGAAGACCGGACCACGTTGTCGTTCACACTCCAACGCGGCTACCGGTAGTGTTATTCCTGTAGCCGCGTCTGAGCTCCGCGAAAACGTGGCCCGGGCATGCGAAATCTCCAGGCCAGGCCCTGCATATTCGCTCGGGCATCTTCGCCACATGCGCTGCGTGCAGCCACTGAAAAAAGCTGCGTCCCCCGCTTCCAAAACCAAAGCCTTTCCCGCCGCCGACACCTTTTCCGAACCCGGACAAAAGATGTGGCGGCCGCCACATTTTTTGTCCGGGTTCGGATGAGCCGCGTTTTGCGTTGGCCGGACGGTCGGACGACCGGTTGCTTTGACCCGTGGCAGCCGAGGTGATCAAGAGCGTGCAGAATCCGCGGGTGAAGAACCTGGTGAAGTTGCGCGACCGCGGACCGCGGGACGAACAGGGCGTGTTCCTCGTCGAGGGCTATCGTGCGATTGCACGGGCGCTGGAATGCGGCGTTCGTCCGCGCGAACTCTACGTCGGACGCGACTGGTTCCTTGGCACGAACGAGGAAGCCGTGATCGCGGCCGCCCGCCAGGCAGGTGCCGAAGTCGTGGAACTGGGGCGGGACGCATTCGCGAAGGTTGCGTATCGCGACCGTCCGGAGGGGCTGCTGGCGGTCGTCTTACAGTGGCGCCGAGGACCCACGGATCTGGCCCTGAGCGATCCGCCGTTCCTCCTGGTCGTCGAGGCGATCGAAAAACCCGGGAATCTCGGGACGATCCTCCGCAGCGCCGACGCTGCCGGGGTCGATGGCGTGATCCTATGCGATCCGGTGACCGACCTTTTCAATCCGAATGTTGTCCGCTCCTCCACCGGCGTGCTTTTCGCGGTGCCGGTCGCACTGACCCGGACGGACGACGCGGTTGACTTCCTGCGCACGCGGAACATTCGCATCGTCGCGACGACACCGGCAGCCCAGCAAAGCTACACCGCGTGCAATCTGCGCGGACCGCTCGCCCTCGTGATGGGCAGTGAACAGTTCGGACTCGGTCGCACGTGGCTGGAGGCGAGCGACGACCGGGTGCGCATCCCGATGGCCGGGCAGGCGGACTCGCTAAACGTCGCCATGGCCACTCTCGTGACCTTGTTTGAGGCGGTGCGTCAGCGTGGCGCTCCAGCGACCGAATCCTGAATGGCGCCGCCCCCTCCATGCCTCCGGACGGCGACCCGATTGGCACCTACCCCACTTGACTTGGAACGCAGGGCGAATTGTCCTGACCAAAACCCTTCTCGAATTCCATGCGCCGGCTTTTCTTCCTCGTCCTGCTGCTTTCCCTAAACGCGCTCTTCGCCGCCTGTTCCAAAAAGACTGAAAAACCGGCCGCCACCGAAGCCCCGCCTGAGACGGCCGGCTCGCCGACGGCGACGGCGGCACCAACCGAGGACGAACAGGCGGTCCCGTTCAGCCTGTCGGGCGAGCAACCGGGCGCGACGACCGCGACCACCGCCGCCAGTGCGCCGACCCCACGGGCCTCTTCCACTTTGCAGCCGGCCGCCCCGGCCGCCGATGATTCGGCGACGGTGCAAACGGCCCGTTGGCTCGTGCAGCCCAATCCCTTCTATCCTCTCTCCCTGCGCATGCAGGGCATCGAGGGGCGGGTCGACGTGCGCATCCTGATCAACACCGAGGGCCGGGTCGACCGTGCGGAGGTCATCGCGAGCACGGAACCGCGGTACAACGATTACGCCGTGGCTGCGATGCGCGCGAGCCGGTTCATACCGCAGCGGGAGAACGGCAAGCCCGTGCCGCTGGTCAGCAATTTCTCGGTTAACTTCATATCGGAGTTCGGGAGTGGCACGATGTCTCCGGATTCACCGCTCGCGCGCCTGGCCTATCAGGATGGCACCTACTACGCAGTCGACAAGGAGGGGCACCTGAAGCCCGCCGAAATCGCGAAGCCGATCCGCCTGGCTTTCCTGCCGCCCCTGATCACTCCGTCAATTATCGCGGGTAACGATACGTTGCGCGCGACAATCAAAGTCACGGTGACCGAGGAAGGGCAGTCCCTCAACCCCTCGGTGACGGACGCGTCCAATCCCGAGTTCGCCAAGGCTCTCGAGGAGGTGCTCCCATTCTGGGAGTTCCTACCCGAGATGAGACATGGCAAACCCGCGCGCGTGGCCGTGCAGTTTCCTTACACGCAGAAGGTCGGCGATCCCGGAAAGTGACAGACGCGGGACTGCGACGCGGCGTGTGCAGCGCAGGCATGCCGACCGCACCGTGCTGATTTCGGGCAAGAAGCCCGCCTGGCGCTCCCATCCCGCACGAGCAACTGCCCGCGGGAGCCTGATTCGTTTCCAACCCTGAAAAAAGAATTGGCGCCAGTCGCGTCGTGGGTGACCCATCGTTCGCGCGACCAGCGCCAATCCTACTCCCCATACAGTGCCTCATGATATCGGATTGGATTTTCGGAACATCAGGAAAAACGTCCGAATTCTTTCTAAGGGATCCACCTATCCGACGTTAAGGGTGCGGCGCGACACTGGACGGTAGCCGGAAAACCGCGTCTCTAATCTGGCATTCACAAGCTTGCGAGATTGGCCCATTTCTGGCCCTCCCAATATGGCGGGCAGATCCGGGGCGTCTCTTCTCCCACCGACGGTCTCTTTCACGATCGATCACTCCCCGCGTCCGCAGTTTCCCGCTCGTTGAAACCCGAAGAACCACGACACGTTTCGGGATTTGGCCGGACACGTCTCGAAGCTTGCGACTTCGCTCCATGCAGGATGTGTGCGAAAAACCATCCTTTATGGACTGGATCTTGGATTCATACTTCCCGTCGTTCAACGGACCGGAATACCAGCGTTTCAAAGTCGAGCTCGAGCAGGCTTTTTCCGGCTTGCGAGCCCGCATCGAGGCACAGGACGAGGGCCTTGAGCCAGGCTCCTTCGCCGCGTGGCAGGCCGCCGTTTCGGCGTTTGAGGATCTGGACCGCAGGATCGCCCATCTGGGATCGTATCTTGGCTGTCTGACGGCGGCCGATTCCACTCACGAAGGCTACCGCCGCGAGCAGGCGGCCCTCGCCCATCTTGAGGCCGAAGGGGCGAAACTTGAAGTCGCCTTGATCCAGGCCTTCGGTGATGCCCGCAACGACCACTTCGAGGCGTTTATCAAGCGTGATGCCCTGGCCGACGCCGCTTTCGGCCTGCGCGAGTGGCGCCAGCGCTCACGTCATATCATGGACGTGGAACAGGAGGCGCTCGCCGCCGAGCTCGAAGTCGACGGCCTGAAAGCCTGGTCGCGCCTTTACGACAACGTCTCCGGCACGCTTGAGTTTTCCATCGTCGACGCCGACGGTCGCCGCCACCACGTCCCGATGTCGCGTCGCCGGGCCCTGCTCGCCCACCCGGATCGTCCCACCCGCGCGGCGGCCTTCGAAGCCGGCAATGCCGCCTGGCGGGACGTCGAACTCGTCTGCGCCGGAGCCCTCAATGGCATCGCTGGGACGCGGCTGACGCTTGGGCATCGGCGAAACCACCCGCACTTTCTCGAGCCCGCGCTGGTGCAGCACCGGCTGGGGCAGGCGTCGCTCACCGCCCTGTTCTCGGCCCTGCAGGCGAAAGCAGAAATTGGACGCGGCCTGCTGCGCCAGAAGGCCGGCCGCATCGGCATACCGGCGGTCGCGTGGTACGATCTCGAGGCGCCCACGCCGGGAACGGTCGCCGGGAGCGGTGCCCCGCTCACGTGGGAAGGCGCCGTCACCCGGGTGACGGATGCCTTTGACCGGGTCTATCCCGCGCTCGGAAGGTACGTGCGCGAGATGATGGCAAGGCGCTGGGTCGACCACAGTCCGCGGCCCGGCAAGCGCCCGGGGGCGTTCTGTACCCATTCGTTGGTCACTGGCGAAACGCGAATCTTCATGAGCTTCGATGGTGCGATGAACGATGTCGTGACGCTCGCGCATGAAGCGGGTCATGCCTGGCACGCGCACCTGATGCGGCAACTGCGGCCGCTGGCGCAACGGGTTCCGATGACGCTGGCTGAATCGGCTTCGACCTTTGGCGAGATGCTGTTGATCGACGGCATGCTCGAGGACGAGACCCTGCCCGCGGAGATCAAGCGGCAGATCATCGACTCCCAGGTGCGGCAGGCGATCGGCTTCCTGCTCGATGTGCCCGCCCGCTACCTTTTCGAACACCGTTTCCATACCGAGCGGGCGGAAGGCGAGGTGCCGGTTTCCCGCCTGCGCGAGATGATGGTCGACGCCCAGCGCCAGATGCTGGGTGACGCTCTCGCCCCCGGATGCGAAGACCCGATGTTCTGGGCCTCGAAGCTGCACTTCTACATCGCCGAGGTTTCGTTCTACAATTTCCCCTACACGGTCGGATACCTCCTGACCCGGGCGCTGTTCGCTCGCTTCAAACGCGAGGGCGCAGCGTTCCTGCCGGTCTACGAAGCGTTCCTTGCACGCAGCGGATCCACCTCCTGCGAGGCGCTTGCGCGGGACGTGCTGGGCGCCGATCTGGAGTCGACGAAATTCTGGAGTGACGCGATCGAGAGCCTCACCGACACCGTCGAGCGATTCGAAAGGCTGTTGCCGCCCCTCACAACCGCGTAGCCAGGTGCGCCGCCCGCGCCGCCTCGAAGGTCAGCATCACCCGCTTCCGCTCGAGGCCCCAGTGATAGCCGCCGAGGTCTCCGCTTTGCCGCAAGACGCGGTGGCAGGGAATCAACCACGCCACGGGATTGTCGCCGATCGCGCTGGCCGCGGCTCGGATGGCCGCGGGTCGTCCGATGGCGGCAGCCACCGCAGTGTAGGAGGTTGTCGCCCCCTCCGGCACCTGCAACAGCGCCTCCCACACCCGGACCTGGAAGTTGGTTCCCCGCACGAGCACGGCAAGGGGTTGCCGATTCGCGGGTTCGCCGAAGATGCGGTTCGCAAGATCCGCGATCGCGTGATCATCGCGGTGCCACGCCGCGCCGGGCCAGCGCCGGCGCAGATCGTCGATCGTCGGATCCTCGTCTTCCCGATCACAAAACGCGAGGCCGCAGACGCCGCGTGCAGTGGTGGCGATCACCGCCTGGCCAAAGGGTGAGGCACCCGCACCGAACGTGATGTTGAGTCCCGCACCGGCACTTCGGAACTCGCCCGGAGTGACGGCCTCGAGCGTGACGAACAGGTCGTGCAGGCGCCCGGGGCCGGAAAGCCCGACGGCGAAGGCGGTGTCGAGCACCGGCGTGTTGTTCGCCAGGAGCGGTTTGGCGCGCCGGATCGCAAGCGCCTGCAGGAATCGTTTCGGGCTGATGCCGGCCCAGCGTTGGAACAGCCGCTGAAGATGAAACGGACTTAACTCCAGGTGCCGCGCCAGATCATCGAGCGACGGCGGCGTTTCATGTTCCACCTCGAGAAAGCGAATTGCCGCGGCCACGCGGTGGTAGTCGTCGACCGGGCTGGTTTGAAGCGCAGGCATTGGCTCATCCTAACGCAATTCGTCGCGTCGGCCCACCCGGTTCTTGCGGTCGCCTGCAAAACGTGACGCGTCAGGGCCCGGGCGCGCGTTGCACCACGACCAGCGGCAGCGATGCCTCGGGATGATCGTCGATCGTGAGATCCACCGCATAATCGCCGAATGTTGCGAACCGCAACTGGTGGATGTTGAGCACCAGATTCACCGAAACAGACTCGCGCTCGGGCGGGATGCGCACCTCGAAGTTCGCGTTCACGCCCGGCATCACGGGACGGCCGTCGGCATCGATGAAGTTGATCACGAGATGATGCTTGCCTTCCTCGGCGCGCGGCACCCGCACGCGCAGGGCGATGGCGCATTGGGGATGCACCACCGGAGTTTCCCGGGCGAAGATGCCGTCAAACGCGCCGAGCAGACTCAGTTTGCCCGCGTAGTCGACCGCGGCATCACAAAGCGCGAAGACTTCGATTTTCATGGTGGGCGTCCTGCCGGAGGTTGGGATTCCGGTCCGGCCAGCGCAACCCGGTCGAGAAGATCGAGCACGCATCGTTCGATTTCGGGAACGGACTCGTCCGGCTGCCCCGCGTCGAGATCATGGATGTGCCAATATTCCACGTGGTTTTCCCACTCCGGGAACTGCGCACGCAGCAAAGCCCGATGTTCGGCCTCCTTGAGTGCGATGGTGATCGCCGCGCTGGTCAGGTCGTCAGCCGTGAGGGCGGTCGGCCGCATCCCCGTGTGCCGCAGCGGAATCCCGCGCGCCTGCAGCGCGAAACGCGTATGCAGCGACAGGTCACCCGTCCCCGCAACGAGGTGCGTCGAGAGTCCGCGCGAGAACGCCCGCCAGTCCAGGCCACGCTGCTCCGCCGTGTAGTTGAACACCGCCTCGGCAAAGCGACTCCGGTAGTAGTTGCCCGTGCAGATGAATAGAACGTGCTGCATGCTGCAAGCTCCACAACCCACCACCGATTGGGGCCCGCGCAATCCCGTTCTTGCAAGGAGTCACAACGAGGCACCACCCGCGTCCGCGCGGCCTCCCGCTTTGTCCGAGTCCGTCCCTGGGCGCACCCGTTCCGTTGGCCGTGGCAACTGACGTGGCGCATGACACGTGGAAGTCGAAACTCAGCCTCGGGACCGCTCCCAGAAACCATGCCGCCCGTAGCCGCGTTGGAGTCATCCGACAACGTGGTCGTCAACGTCCAGCGCCACGTTGTCGCGAGACTCCAACGCAGCTACGCGGTTCAGTTTCCTTGGCCTCCGAGCGTGCCTCCACGGCTCCCGGGCTGCTACAGAGATTGCGCAAGCCACGTCCGGCGCCTACGCTGGAGCACGTGAAAATCTCCCCTCGCTTGCGGCGCTGGCTGTTGATCGCGGCCGGGGTCGTTTTGGCCTATGCCATCCTCGGTTTCTTCGTCGCGCCTCCCCTCGTGCGCACCCAGCTCGAAAAGCGCGCCACCGCCGCCCTGCATCGGCCGGTGCAGGTGGCCGCCGTGCGCATCAATCCCTTTGTCATGTCGATCACGATTTCGGACCTGGCCGTGACCGACCATGACGGGGCCGAACTCGCGTCGTGGCAGCGCGTCTACGTCAACTTCGACCCGCTCACGTCGTTGTTCCGGCGCGAGTGGCACCTCGGGGATGTCCGACTTACCCAGCCGCACGAGCGCCTGTTGATCGCGGCCGACGGCACGCTGAACATCGCCGATCTGCTCGCTCCGGAAACGAGCGCGGGTCCCGCACCGGCCACGACCCCCACCGCAGCGCCGCTTCCCGCCCTCGGCATTGGCGAACTGCACGTGGATGGCTGGGAGGTCGACTTCACCGACCGCTCGCGGCGCACCCCCTTTCACACCCGCGCCGGCCCGCTTACATTCGAACTGCACAATTTCTCGACGCGACCCGACGGCAGCGGTCCGTATTCATTTGCCGGTTCGAGCGACTCGTTCGCCCGCCTCGCCTGGACCGGGACTGTTTCCGCCGCACCCGTCGGCTCGAAGGGCCACATCGAGATCGACCGCATCGCGCTACCGCCGCTCATGCCGTTCCTCGAGGAACAATTCGGCGGAACCGTTCGCCAGGGCACGGTTTCGCTCGCCCTGGACTACGATGTGTCCGCTGGTGCCACCACCGCCGCCCGCATCACGGCCTGCACCGTCAGCATCGATGACCTTGGCGTCAGCCAGCGCAATGCCAGCGCAACCGTCATTGGCTGGAAGCAGCTCGAGATCCGCCTGGCCAAGGCGGACCTGGTCGCCCGGACGGCCGATGTCACGCGCATCGCACTCACCGGTCTGGATGCGAAAGCCGAACGCCGCGCCGATGGCACGATCGATCTGCTGGACCTGATGCCAACCCCGACTTCGGAAACCGGCGCCGCTTCGCCCGCTGCGGATACCGGACCCGCGCCGAGCGTCAGCATCGGCGAACTCGCGCTCATCGACAGCCGGGTGCAGGTGGATGACCACGCCACGCCGCGACCCGGCGCGATCACTCTCGATCAGATCAATGTCACGGCCAGGAATGCCGGCACCGACCTCGACCGGGAGATCAAGCTGGACGCCAGGGCGCAATGGGAAGGCGGCGGCACCCTCTCGGCCGGTGGCGTCGTGCGCCTGTTGCCGTTCGCTGCGTCAATCGATCTCGAGGGCACCGCCGTTGCCCTGCATCCGCTGGAAAACTGGATCGAGCCAGTGGTCGACATCCGTATTGCCGGCGGCACGGTTCACTTCCATGGCCACGTCGATGCCGCGCAACCTCGCGGCGAAAAACTCACGCTGACATGGACCGGCGACAACGGCATCGATGCGCTCGACGTGCGCGACGGCAAATCCGGCGATCCATTGCTCGCGTGGGGTTCGCTCACGAACAAAGACGTGCGGTTCAATCTCGATCCGCTCGAGTTTTCTGCGGACGAGATTGCGCTGGTCGCGCCCGTTGCCCATGTGGCGATCGATAAAGAGGGCAATCTGAACCTCGCTTACGTCGTCGCACCCAGTGCCGTGGCCGAAGCGGCACCGCCGGCCGCGCAGCCCTCCGCCACCGGGGTTACCGCACCCAAGGCCAGCGCGGTGGTCGCCGCGGCCACGCATCAGTCGCTGCCGTTCTCGGCCAAGGTCGGTGCGGTCACGGTCGCGCAGGGCAACGTCCTCGTTTCCGACCGCTCCGTGCCCGGCGGCTTCACGACGCAGTTGCGCGAGCTGACCGGCTCCGTCCGCGGACTGTCGTCCGAGGAGGTTGCGCGCGCCGAGGTCGATTTCTCGGCATCCCTGGACGGCGTCGCCCCGTTGCACATCAAGGGATCCATCAACCCGCTGGCCAAGGACCGCTTCAGCGATGTGCACGTCGCCTTCAGCAACATCGACCTGCCGCTGTTCACGCCGTATGCGGGAAAATTCCTCGGGCAGAAAATCCAGAAGGGAAAACTCAACGTCGATCTCACCTACCGCCTTTCGCAAAACGTCCTCGAGGCGGAAAACAACGCGACGCTCGACCAGTTCTATCTCGGCGAAAAGGTCGAGAGTCCGGACGCGATCAAGCTGCCCATCGGCCTCGCGCTGGCCGTGCTGCGTGAGCGCGACGGCACGATCCCGATTCACATGCCGATCCGCGGCAGCCTCGACGATCCGGATTTCAAGTACGGGCAACTGGTCCTGCAATTTCTCGGCAACCTGTTCGTAAAAGCCGCCACCGCACCATTCAAGATGCTCGGCGGCCTGTTCGGCGGCGGCAAGGAACTCGACCTGAGCTACGTCGACTTCGCCTCCGGCACCACGGATTTCTCCGAGACAGCCGCTGACAAACTGGGCGTGTTGCAGAAGGCGCTGCATGAACGTCCGGCGCTCCGCCTGGAAATCAGTGCGCCGCCGTCCCCCGACGGCGATCGTGCCGGGCTCCGCGAGCAGCGCCTGCAGGCGCTCCTGCGCGCCGCGCGGACGGAACCTGCCGACACGCCGATCGCGCCCGACGAAGCCGATGCGCTCGTGCGCGCCGTGTTTGCGCAGAAGTTCCCGGAAGAGGCGGTCGCGGCGCAGGCTCCGGCGGCAGCGACACCTACCGAAGCCCCGTCGGCTCCGGATGTCGGGAAGAAGCCAGGATTCCTGCAGCGTCTTTCGCATTCAATTTTCGGTGGTGGCGAGGAAGCGCCAACCAAGCCCGCGGCACCGGAGGCCGAAACCGCGCCCCCGGCCGAACCGGTTCCCACGCTCACCGTCGCGGAAATGCGCGCGCGTTTGCTCGACACGATCACGCTCACCGATGCCGATTTCCAGGACGTCGCCACGGCCCGCGCCCGGGCGATCCGCGATCGTCTGGTCACCGACGGAACCGTCGAAGCCGAACGTGTGTTTCTCGTCACCGCCCCGACCGTGCCCGAAGGCGCGAACAACGCCACCGAGGGCGGTCGCGTGTTTTTCGGGTTGGAGTGAAACCGACCCAGGTAGGGCGGTGACTCCGTTCCCCGCCGTCGCAATCCAATCGGCCCGCGGCTCTGACACGAGCCCCGGTCCACCATGTCTACCACTCTACAGCCGCCGACATCAGGAGGCCGCAGAGAACGAACGCGTAATCGAACCAACACCCTGCCATCGCAACTACAACAGCGGTGCCGGCTGGATGTCGCGCGCCGCCGGGAACCGGCGCACCCATGGACGCACCGTCGCGACAAATGCGTCCACCTGCGCCGGTGCCGCGCCGACAAAGCGCTTGGGGTCGCGCAGGAGTGCCGTGAGTTGCGCACGCGCGAGGCCCAGGCGCGTGTCGCCGGCAAGCCGTTCGATCAGCGCCCCATCACCGCTGCCTTCGCGCAGCGCCGTCGCGGCCGCGAGCGCGTGTTCCTTGATGGCCTCGTGCGCGGTTTCACGTCCGGCACCGCGCTTCACCGCTTCCATCAGGATCGTGGTCGTGGCGAGAAACGGCAGTTGTCGCTCATTCTCCGCGCGGATCGCCGCGGGAAAGATCTCGAATTGATCAAGCACCGTGAGGAACGTTTCGAACAAACCATCCACGGCAAAGAAGGCATCCGGCAGGACGACGCGGCGCACCACCGAGCACGATACATCGCCCTCGTTCCACTGCTCCCCCGCGAGTTGGGCCGCCATCGTGACATGGCCCGAGAGAATCGTGAGAAAGCCGTGGATGCGTTCACAGTTCCGGCAGTTGACCTTGTGCGGCATCGCCGAGGAACCGACCTGGCCTTTCTTGAAGCCTTCGGTCATCAGCCCGAGACCGGCCATCAGGCGCACGGTCGTGGAAAAACTTCCGGCGGCTGCACCGAGCTGGTGCAGGGAGGTGACCGCATCGAAGTCCAGCGAACGCGGATACACCTGACCGACCGCGCCAAAGCCGCGCTTGAAACCCAGGTGCTTCATCAGGCGCGCCTCGAGTTTCGCGGCTTTGGCGGCGTCGCCGCCGAACAACGTGGTCTGGTCGAGCTGCGTGCCGACCGCCCCCTTGAGTCCGCGGGCGGGATAACGCGCGATCAACGCATCGAGCCGCTCGAGGGCGACGAGTAGTTCCTCGCCAAACATGGCCAGCCGTTTGCCCAAGGTCGTCGGCTGCGCCGGCACGTTGTGCGTGCGGCCCGTGATCATCACGCGGCGCGTCGCCTTCGCGCGCCGGGCCAGCCGGTCGAGCGCGGCCACGGCCTTCACGCGCAACAGCTCGAGCCCGCGGAGGACCTGCAGTTGTTCGACGTTCTCCGTGAGGTCACGGCTCGTCATCCCGAGATGGATGAACTCGCGACCCGCCCGCCCATTGAACTCCTCGATCCGCGCCTTCACATCATGCAGGAGCGCGCGCTCGCGCTGGTCGATCGACGCAAGGTCGACCTGGTCGCGCACGCGCTCGTAGTCAGCGATGGCGACGGCGGGAATATTCAGGCCGAGCTCGCGCTGCGCCTTCATCACGGCGATCCAAAGATCGCGCTCGATCAGGATGCGTCCGTGCGCGGACCAGATCGCGCGCATGGCCGGCGAGGCATACCGCTCGGCGAGGACGTTGGGAATGGTATCGGCGGACATCGGAAGTCAGGGGTCGGAGGTCAACGGTCAGAAGGTCAAATGTCGGAAGGTCCTACAGCGGAGGTTGGCTGATCGTAGTCCCGCCTTCAGGCGGAAGAGCGGCAAACGAATTCCGGCTGAAGCTCGCCAAATGAAGAAGAAGGCACCCGCGTGGGTTCTTCGCGAGGTGGTCATCGCGCTGCAAGAGCGTCTTCTCGCAGAGTTCGGCGGAGCCGCCGGCATCCGCGACCAGGCCACGCTCGAATCGGTTTTGGCGCGACCCGGGAATCTGTTCGCGTACGCATCACCAGGCCTCTTCGACCTCGCAGGAGCGTACGCTTTCGGACTGGTACGCAACCACCCCTTCGTCGACGGAAACAAACGCATCGGATTCGCGACTGCCGCGCTTTTCCTCGAACTCAACGGCCTCGTCTTCTCCGCAGCGGAGAGCGATGCCGTGATCCAGACCCTCGCCCTCGCGGCCGGCGAACTCGACGAGTCGGGTTACGCTGCGTGGCTCAAGAAGAACAGCCGCAAGGCGTAGCGGCCCTTCGATTACGGCCGGGCGGAGACCCGGCGTTCCGGCGCAGTAGGGCAGGTCTTTGACCTGCTCATCGACCAGAGCGGGGCAGAGACCCGCCCTACCGCGTCAACGTCACCGCGCCGCCCACAACATCCCGCGTTGCACGATGGTGCGCGCCTCCGGCACGTCGAAGTCCGCGGGTACATGCCCGAGCGAACAGTAGAAAACCCGCCCGGCGCCATGACGGCGTTTCCAGGCCACCGGCATCACCGTGCCATTGATCCACGGCGCCGAGTCCACTTGGAAGGTCGTCGTCGCCAGCACCTCGTTCGCGGGATCGACGTGCATGTAATATTGCTCGCTGTGCATCGCGAAGTCGTGCAGCCCGGCGACAATCGGGTCCTCGGGCTTCGTGATCCTGACCGTGTAGTCGCGGATGTTGTCAGGATGGGCGACCCACTGCCCGCCGACCATGAACTGGTAGTTTGGATCCGCGCGAAACGAGTCGCCCATCGTGCCGTGAAACCCGGCGAGCCCGACGCCACCCTGCACGGCGGCACAGAGAGCCGCGGACTGCTCCTTGGAAATCGTCCCCATCGTCCACATCGGCACGATCAGCGACAAGTCCGCGAGCTTCGCGGCGTCCTCGTACAAAGCGAGATTCTCCGACACCTCGACGTCAAACCCCTGGGTCCGGAGCCAGCCGCTCCAAAGGGCGGCCTGTTCCTTGGGTTGATGGCCCTCCCAGCCACCGTAGATCATCAACGCGCGCTTCATGTGCGCCCGCAGCCAAGCAGCCTCTAAAGCATCGGCACAGAGAAAAGCGATCCACGGCACGCCACCTCTTCCGCGGCAAACCCGCGGGACCGCCAACGTGCACCGCCCCTTGGCCGCCGTGCTCCGCCCGGCAATCGGTTTTCACCGTTTCCCGCGACGCTTCACCCGGGTCAGCTCCGTGACGTCGATTCGATCCTTGGGTCGACCGGTGGCCCGTTTGTTGGCCAGGAGGCGTTCGAGGTCGATGAAGTTGACGCGCAAGTCTCCGAATCGCGCCGTCACTCGGTTTTTCCAGCAGTCCGAAAACGAAACGCCCGAGATGTCGTTCAGAATCTCAAGCTTGAGCGGCTCACGTCCGAGCCGGACGACTTGTCCCTTGTCCATGAAGAAATCGGGCGCGGTCCCCGCAGTCTCGAATCCGAATGCCTGAAACACCGCCAGCATCAAGGTCGCATTCTTGCGCGACAGCTCGATGAACACATCGAGGTCACCCGTGGTGCGCGGGTGTCCGTGATACGCCACGGCGTAACCGCCCACGACGACGTATCTAACCCGCTTTGCGTTTAACAGGGCGATGAAGTCGCGAAAGTCGCGCGGTATCGGGATCATAGTCGTAGTTGAGCTGCCGCATGATCTCCAGCGCTTCCAGCCGCTCCCGCGGTGTCCGTTTCGCCCAGTAGGCCGCGTCAAACCCCTGAGCGCGCAGCGGCGCCTTGGTCACGACCGAGCGGT
>CAWCPJ010000002.1:0-375000 GCA_963797435.1 uncultured Verrucomicrobiae bacterium
TACACCGCGCGACGAGGCCTTCCGGAGTCAGCGACAATCCCAATGAGATGGCATCGAGGCCCGAAAGCCAGGCTTTACGCAGCTCGTGGACGGCCTTGTAATTGGTCTCCAGGATCTCAAGATCCGCGCTGATGTGCGCCACGGTCTGTCGTGCCTCGATGTAGGGGTGCATGCCCGACCATCGCGTGCCATCCGGGTCGGAAAACTCGACCCGCCGCAACAGGCGGAGAACTCAGGCGTTGAATTATGGGGTCGAAATTTTTTCCGGTCAGCTTGAGCAAACCCGCCGGGTCGTCATCGGCGATCGCACTGGCACTGGTGATCGCCTCGGAAAGTGAGCTGATCTGGGACTCGAGAGCGTCTTTCGCCACACTCTGCAGGAACGCGTTGCGTATGGCCTGAGAGTTGTGCCACCAGGCAGGCGCCAGCTTTTCCAGAAAATCTGGATTGCATGCCGCCTCCAACGTCCACTTCCAAGGAAAGCCCTTATTCTGCAGCACCAAGCGCCCCATCGGTACGGTCGACCGTCGGCTGCCTCCCCTTGTCGCGGAGAATCTCACCGTAGCCCGCCACCAGCTCGTCCTTGGACAGGATCAGCTGTAATTCCTTACGCCTTTCCATCGCCGACTCGATGAATTGGTCGCGCAGCAAAAGCATGGCGGCGTACATCTTTGACGGGGACAAAGATAAACTCCGGCTTGGCGGTTTCGGCGATCGGGGAGGGCAGCGCGATGGACAGCAGGATGCTGGATACTCTGCGAATCTGCGCCTTCGTGTTGTCGATCCGGCTCACGTGATCGATCGCCTCCTGCCAGGTTGCGATTCCGCCGTTCTGAAGATGAATCGTCCCGGGGTTCGGGCCACACCTGCACCCGGTGGGTCGGCGGCGAGATGAACCAATTGACCGCCGGCGCGACCAACAATTCATCGCCCGCCTTGACGCGATATTGCTGGACGCCAGCGCGCGGTCCCGGCGGAGAGTCATCCGGAACAATGTAGAGCGGCGCGGTGCGATAGAGGGTGCGATTATTTTTGTCCCGGTGCGCCACCAGGATTTCCCGATCGTTGAAATGCACGACGTCCTGATTGTGCATCAGCACGAGGGGAATCGTATCGACGTCCAACTCCTCCTCCACGTGCACCTCTACCCAGGCCTGCTCGTGCAGGAAAACCTCGTGCATCATTTCAAAATCGTAAAACTGCGGTGTGACGTAGCGGACGAAGCGCACCTCACCGTGAACCAGACCGGGATTGAGCAGCCACTGGCGCTCGGCGCCGCTTATTGCCAGCGATTTGAAACCAGCCATGGTTCCCGATTTGATGTCGGCGAGGACGACGAGACCCTTCATGTGTGCCAGCGCACGCGCCTCATCCAACGGTCGACCCTCCAGGACGGCGCGATAGCCGGCAAAGAGCAGGCCTTCCCCGACCGGTTGGTGTTCCGCGGACTCCGTGCGGGTGGTGTCCCATAGGTTGTCCGCCACGTAAAGTTGACGGTAACTGATAGAGTGGCTCGGCGAGCGGATCTGATACGGCAGGCTCTTCGCTTGGGTCGTATTCGTCCTGGTTTGAGCAGAACAAAAGGATGGCCCGTTTCCTCCCCCACGCGGATTTCCCCCGCGGTCGTGGAGAGCAGCGGATGATGGGCACCCGGAGGATACAAGACCGTGATGGCCGCGATCTCCGTGTAGGGCGGAATTGCCAGGATCGGAGCAGGTGGGACGGGCGGCTCGGTGATCAACGCGTCGCGCAGGGTGAGCTGGCGCTTCCAGTCTCCGACGGACGCCACCAGGACGTCGCCATCGGCAAAGAGGTAGTGCGGTTCCTCGGCCGCCCCGTCGTTCGCGATGTGATTGGTCGCATCCAGCACCTTATCCCGTGCGCCGAGGGGCAGGTCCGTCTCAAAAGTGGCCGGGTCACTACTGGTGCGGACGAGACGGCTCGCCTCCGGAGGAAACTAATTCCAGACCACGTTGCCATCGCGCTCCACCCAGAGGCCGGCAGCCATCAGGTCGTCTCCGGGTGGCGAGGTGAATCGAGCCACCACCGAGACCGTGTCGTCTGGACCCCGCCAGAACTTGGTCGGCGCGGTCGGACTCGCCGGATCGTAGATGTTCAGGTCGTTCAACGCCGGCGGGAGCTGCGAGCCCTCGTAACCTTCATAGGAGAGGTCGAACGCAATATCCCAGCCGAGCAGATCCACAACCTTGCGGCCGGGCTCCGGGAGCGGCGCCCGGAGTTGCAGAATCAAGTCGAGTCGCTCTCTGTCGACGAATCGAGCAATCCAGTCCCGCCGGACGGAATCCGCGGGTCGCGAAACTGCAGGGTCGCCAGGCTGCTGGATCGATCGCACGGCAGATCGCGCGAGTAAACGTGTATCTGCACGTTTGCCGGTGGGTGGTTGAAGCCTGTCTCCCGTGGCAGGTCGCGGTAGGATAGCGCAAAACCATCGCGCGTCGTGACGGTGACGCGATCAACCTGTGGATGCTGACGTTGCCAACGGGTCGTGCCGACCAAAACCTTCGACAAGTCCGCGTTCGACCCGAATACGCCTGGCCTGCGAGGGTGTCTTCGCCGTCTTCCAGCGGCATGAGATACTCGAGGGAGAAATCAGGCGACACGGGATCCCCGACAGTGAAACGCAACTTGCCGTCGACGATCGAGGGGCCGGCCTGTTCGCCGCTCCCCGATCCGATCGCGAGGTGCACAACTTCCGGGTGAAACGCGGCACAGTACGAGGACTGGCGGCCGTCGTTCGTTCCACCCGCGCCACCATCCCTTGAGAGCCTCCAGTGGCCGTATGTTGCCGGCCTCGTGGGTCGACACGTCGGCCTCTGACTGCTTCGGCACAATGTCGATTTGGGCAATCACATGCCCGCTGAGTTCGAGCTGGAGGTCGCGCTTCTCACCCCAGAACGGCACCTGGCGACGCAAGGTGACAGGGTGTCCGCGGGACAGGAGTTGTTCCGCATTTTCGGGCAGGGGTATCCGCAGAAGGTTCAGCCGCGCGACCATCCAGTTGGCCTGGATCGTCATCAGCCGCTTCAATCTCGTGGCTTCGCGGAACCACGCTTTTCCGTCCACGCCTGCAGGAGCAACACCAGGCGCGAGCGCCACCTCGGCGCTGGCATGCAGGACGACCGATCCCTGGTCCGTCATCCGGGGGGAGAACCGGATTGTCGCCTGTTTCGTCAAGTCGCCCAGGGCCGCTTCGCGTGGAAATTCGCGCTTCACAAGCAGCGCGCTCCACGGCGAATCATCGTCGTCGCCATACGGGCGCTGTAGTTCCACGACATAGTGGTCGCGCCGAAGCTGATCGAGCCTGGCTTGCGCGGACTCACGCGAACGTACCGCTTCGACCGCGACGGCGGCGTCCTCGGGCTTGCCTCCCAGCTCGGTCCAACGCTCGCGGGCGAGCTGGCGCAGGTTTGCTTCCTCCTCCCGCATCCACTGGTTGACGGGATCGAAGGTGTCCGTGTCGGGCACCGGCAGGTCGAGGAGTCCGTGAGCCGCCGGTGGGTCGTGCATGCCGGCCAGCAGGATCACCATGTCAATCGTGCCGGGTTTCGACGTGTCGTACAGAGTTTCGTGAGATTCGATCACAACCGGCGCGATCGCCTCGATCGTGATGCGGTGTTCGAGGCGAGTCGCCGGCGATGGCTGCGCGTGAAGACCGGGGGCAATCCAAGTGGCCGAGCCATGGCGCCCACAAGAACGGGGGGCAATCGTCTCATGGTTGGAAAGATTCGGGGGACCGGAACTCGACGGAATCCATATGTAGATGAATCGTGGTAGTTGGCGAGGGATTTCCCTGTTGGGAAGACCGTGCCGTTCGTCCGGAAGTGGCGCGCTGACCTTGCCAGGGAGGAGGCCGGCCGTGGGCGTCGCGGATTTTCGATGTTGTCAAGTCGTGGGGTCGTGGTTCGTGTCCCGCGCCACGTTGCGGATTCCATCGCGCATGTCGCTCCCCACCCTGGCCGTCCGATTCCCCCAGACGATTCCGACGCCGCCCGTCGAGCACGGATCGAGGCACACGAGCCATTCAGGAGACCGAACCTCTCGGCCCGTTTCCGCTTTCGCCCCGTACCGAAAATGAAACCATGGAGCAGTCTCCGCCGGTTCCATACTTGGAGCCTCGCCTGCGCCGCATCGTCGGCCACTTGTCTGTCGCACGCCGCGGACGAACCGTCCGCTTCAATCGCCACCCGGTCGCGTTCGGCAACTCACGTGATTGTTGCAACGCCGCTGCCGCCCGACAATGCGACACAGAACCCCCGATCGTCCGGACCCGGACAGCCCTGAAAGGTCCGGCCATTCCCCGGTCCGTTTCCAAAGGGGCGGTAAAGCTGAAAAATGTCCCCAAGGCCTTTTGTTTTTTCCACCCGGGCCCGACTTCCCCTCCCCCTCGGAAGCCTGTTCCCCCCGTGAAGAAACTAATAGCCCCGGGAACCTTTACCCCTCCCCCCGACAAGTTTCTGCCGGTACCACATTCCCTCAAAAGCGCCGCCGTGCCGTTAAGGGCCCTCCGCTTTAATTCTCCAGGAATGACGACGATCTGACGATCATCCGCTGCTACGACGACGGGAGTTTTGAGCAGTTCGAACGGCTCGATCCGGACCGACCCGAGCAACGAACCAAAGTGGCGGGTCGCGCGACGCCAGCGAAGATGATGGATGTGACCTCGCAGCTCGTCATCCACGCGGGAACGATCATCGAACCGCAATTCGTCATAGATCCACCGGGACACACGTTCGTCGATGTGCTCGCGACCGATGGCACGATCCGCCATTTCAAATTCACCCTGCCCCAGGAAGAATTGCTCGACGTCCTCGAGACGTTCATCCGCCGGCACACCGACCTGAACGGTGAGAACTGATCTTCTCACGTCCCATGCGCGAACGAATCGAATCCCTCTTCCATGCCTGCATGTCCGGCGACTGGGCCAGGGTCGAACAAATCCTCGACGACGGCTACCACGACGCGAATGGCGGCAACCGCTGGGCGGCGGACATCGATCCCCGAGGCTGGGGACGCACGCCGCTGCACGTGGCCATCGAGGCCGGGCATCTCGAGCTCGCGGCGTGGCTGATCGAGCAGGGTGCGATGTGAATCGAGCCAATCGCTTTGGCGACACGCCACTGACGGTTGTCTGCCGTCCGCCGCTGCAGCGCCACTGGGTGGGTGCCGTCACGCTGCTCATGGCGCACGGCGCCGATCCCATGATCAGGAACGACGAGGGTGAATGCGCAGTGGACCTCGCCCGCAAGATCGCGGTGAACTGGGAAAAGGTCCGCTCCTTGATGGAGAGGCACGGCCCATCCTGAGGTCCGCAACGAACGCGGCCGCTTGAAACATCAGCTCCCATGAACGATTCGCGGGAAAGCGGTGCAGCGCTGGCGGAGAAAGGCGCATCCCCTTCCCGTCCAGCGGGCACGCCTTGAGTTCGGGCGATCGTTTTCCGGAGAGGAGTGGCGGCGGGTCGCCCCGGCCTCGTGCCGGGGGGGATGGAGGACAAATGGTATGTCTATTCCGCAGATCGTGTCGTGCGATTTGTCCGTAGTTGGACCGGTTATTGCATCTACGAAATCGAAACGGCGACCAACACCTCCGGCGAACGGATTGTCAGCGCCGCGTGGGCGAATCGGAACGCGGATGAATACTCCGGTAGCGATGATGCATACGACACGGTTTTGCTCCAATTCCTGATCGACAACCTCCTGCTCGGTCAGCGCCGGCCCTTCCCCGTGCCCCGTGGTGAAAAGCCGTCACCCGATCCCGGATCGGGGTTGTTCCAGCACCACATTGCCGGCACTGGTTTTCCCGAGATCCAGTATCCGTGGACCGCTTGACCGGTGCCGGCGTCACGATCCAACTCCTACCCGTAGGCGCGGCACCGGCGTCAGTGAGAGTCCGCCCGCGCCCGGAACCGGAATTGCTTGGAGTCATGCGCGTCGCATCCGTGGCATGAACTCCGGACTTGGCCCCGACATTTGGAACCTGGAAGTCCGCGATGCCGTCGCGTCGTCGGCCAGCCCGGCGACGTGGCCGTCGCGCGGGAGGGAGACAGAGAAGACGCTCCTGAGTCAGGACGCGCCCATCAGCGGTCCCGGCAAAAAGGGCTGGAAGCCCGAAAGCGTCGTCGGTTTCACGCGTCAATGGATGGCAATGGTCAGAGCCCGACCCTTTCGGATCGCCCGTACGGCTGACCCCCGTACGGCTGTCCGTCGCGGCCCCACAAGGTCCATGCCCAACGCTCAAACTCCGACCCGTTTGGTTTGTGCGACGGACCGTTTGAGCCACTCGCTGAAACGCGTGGGGCCGAGGCGGGGATTCGCGCCCGGAGTGAGGCTCTGGTCGTTCACTTGGACCCCGTAGTAAGGGGCGCTGGCATCGGTGATGACTTCGCGCGCATCGCCGGTGGCACTCAGGAATTGCCGAACCAGTTCATCGAGCGGAACGGCGTCCGGGCCACCCACTTCCATCATGCCATTCGACGGTTTCGCCAGCACGACGCCGCCAGGGCGGCGGCAACGTCGGTCGGCCACGATGGGCTGAATGAGAGCGGAGGCAGCCGGACGTTCTGCCCGTCGGTCGGCGAATTGGCGATGCTGCCGACGAACTCGAAAAACTGCGTGGCACGGACAAGCGTATAAGGGATCGGAGAGGCTTGGATCAGTTTTTCCTGCGCCAGCTTCGCGCGGAAAAAGCCGCTGGCGAGCAGCCGTTCGGTGCCGACAACGGAAAGCGCAACGTGATGCTTGACGCCGGCGACAGCTTCTGCCGCGAGGAGATTGCGCCCCGAAGTCTCGAAGAAATCCAGGACCGCCTTGTCTTCCCACGAAGGAGAATTTGTGACATCGACGACGACCTGGGCGCCAGCCAGCGCGTTCGCCAGTCCCTCGCCGGTGACGGAATTGATGCCGATGGAGGGTGACGCGGCCACGACTTCGTGGCCTTGTTCCCGCAGGTTGCTGACGAGCTTGGTGCCGATCAGTCCGGTGCCCCCGATGACGACGATTTTCATAGTTTTGGTTTTGGTTTCAGATGTTTGGTTTTTCATGACGGCGGACAGCATGCTCCCGAATATGCTTTTCCGGGTAGCTGTTGAAAGCCTATAACGGTCATGCAGGATTTGCATGAGAGCCTTTGAAAATCTGGCGTTGCTGCGCGCCTTTGTGTGCATCGTGGAGTGCGGCAGCATTTCCGCCGGCGCGCGGCGCTTGCGGGTTTCGCAACCGACCTTGAGCCGCCAGTTGCGGACGCTGGAGGAGTTGTGTGGCACAGTGCTGTTGCGGCGGGACACACATCGGATGAGCGTGACCGAAACGGGACAACGACTGCTTGCCGATGCCAGGGCCATGCTCGGCGTTCGGCGAAGAAGCGGACCGGCGGTTGCGTGAAGATCATACAACGTTGAGCGGGCATTTGCGTTTGTTCGCCACGGCGGATCTGGGACAATGGGTGGTCACCCGCTGGTCAGTCAGTTCTTGCAGGCGAACCCCAAAGTTACCGCGACGCTCGCCATGAACAATCGTCCGCTGCAAATGATCCAGGAAGGTTGCGACGTCGGAATCCTGCCGGGCAAAATCATCGACGAAAGCGTCGTCGCCCGACCGGCAGGCGCGATCACCCTGCAGTTGACGGCTTCTCCGCCCTCGTCAAAGAATCGACCGCCGGTGAAGACGCTGGCCGATCTCAAAACATGGCCATGGATATCCGTGGCCGGCTCGCAATTTTGGAGCTCGAAGGAGATCACGGTCTTCGGTCGCGATGGCGCGGAGCAGACCCTGCACATCTCGCCGGTATTGATTTGCGAGGGAGTTACGAGCGTCCGTGAAGTGGTTCGAGACGGGCTGGGTGTCGCTTTGCTGCCGGACTGGTTGATCCAGGAGGGGCTGGCATGCGGCGACTCGTGCAGGTATTGCCGAAGTGGAAGGCCAGGGATTTACCGATTCACGTCGTCTATGCCGGACAACGCGTCCTGCCTACCCGCGTGAGCGCGTTCATTGACTTCGCCGTCCGCCAACTGGGATCGTTTCTGCAGGCAGCTCGACGCTGAGCTGCCGAGGACTCGTGCGGATATCAGACATTCGAGCGCGCCCACTTTTCAGCGCGGGGCGCAGGCTCGGCAGGCCGAACTACAATGTACTACCGAGGAGCAAAGCGACGACACCTCAACGCAGCGTAGCGAAGAATAACAAGCCAGACCCTTTTCAGCCGCCCCACGAAATCAACTGGAGGCAGGCCGTCGGCGATGAGCGGAAAGCAATCCGGAAAGAAGTCGCGCGGTCATCATTCGGTAACATTTCCCGGGCAGGATGCATGTCAGCGAGTGAAGGCGCCGACCCCCGTGCGGTTGGGGACGACCCGAACGAATTGCCAAACCAACCATCCATCCGAAAGATCTCCCTATGTTTCAGGATACCGACCAGAAAAAAGACGAGCGGCCCGCCGGGCGAAAATACCGCTCCGGTTCAGGAATCGCCCTCGGTGTTGCGCTCGGCACGGCCTTGGGAGCGGCCTTGGACAAGCTGGCGCTCGGCGTCGCCCTTGGCTGTGCCTTCGGTGCAGCCGTGACGCCATCCTTTGCCGAACCTCCAGCAAATAGACCGTCGGGTGCGAACCCGTCTGGCGGCGGCGATCAGACGGTTGGTGAAATGCCTAAGGAAGATTCAGGAGGCGTCGCGGGCGCAGATGCTTGCGCCGTCTCCTCCGTGAAGGTAGGTGAAGCACATGCGCTTCCTCCTCATCCTGTTCTTGGTGCTCGCATCGGTGGCGATCACGCGAGCGGAAGAGGTCAAAGAAACCGCGGACATTGCGTTCTCGGATGGGAAAGTGTGGCTCGATGCGAAAGTCATTATGCGGGAGAAAACCTACCTGATTGTCAGTTATGGCGGCGGGATCCACACCGTCCATGCGACCGATCTCATGCCGGGCAGAGCGTCTCTGCTGAAGATACGGCCGCCGACCGAAGAAGAATTGGCTGTGCAAGCGGCCACGGAGAAACGTCAGCGTGAAGCTGCCGTGGCGCGGGGCGGCAGCGGCGGACAAGGCGGAAGTCGAGGCCCGTGAGCGTGCCGTTGAAGTCCAGGCCGAACGAGCCGCCGTCATCAAAACCGCCGGTGAAAGCCGTACGGGGGATCCGCGCTCGTGCCTCCGGGGCCGATCTACGGCGAAGTGCGGCTCCAAGGTTCCGTGGTCGCACGCCTGCCGAGCGGAGCAATCGTGCAAGCCAACGGAAGGCCGTCGCAACCGATTCAGGGTGTGGTCCAGGGGGTCATCGGCCTCGTTTACGTGCACGAGCACAACATGCTCAATGCGACCACGCGCGACACGCCGATTTCCGGCAGAGTGATCCCGGCTGGCACCTACGAATATACCGACAGCCAAGGGGTCGTACACGTCCTTGCGGCATGGCGGTTGTGATCCCCACGGGCAATGGCACGCCTGTGGAACGAAATATCGGACATTAGGGCGCGACCCTCTCGATCGGCCCTCTCGATCGGCCGCAAGTGCCGGATCCGCGCCCGGGAGGCCGCAGGATCGGCCACCAACTGCGAGAGATCGGCCACCACCTGTTCACTCGTCACCGGTACCAGGTCCCCGGCATGCCCCACATGACGCGCAAGCGCGTGTTCGCGTAGAGCACCTGCCCGTCCCCGGCGACGATGAGCACACCATCCTCGATGGAATCAAGCGCGCCGCGCAGCAGATCGGAATGCATGCGATCACCATCGAGGAAGACGCCGATCCTGTCGAGTCACGCCCGGCTTCACCCGGGCGAACGATTGCGGCTGACCCTTGGGATCATCGCGGAAGCCGCTTTCCCGTTTTGCAGGCAGGAATGGAGGACGCCGCTCCGTCGGCGCCGCGGGCACGGCAGAGCGTGACCGGCCGGCCAAGCCGAAGGCGGCGAACACCGCGACTGTTCAAAGCGGGCGGTGGTCTTCCTGCTGGGTCGCGAATGGCGAGATGTCACGTCCGCCGTTGCACAGCGCCGACTCCTTTCCCAAAAAGAGCAAACGGCAAAGCCTGACCCTGTACGGCCGCCCCGTACGGCCGCCCGCCCCCATTGGATCGCCCCCACAGTGTTTTCAGCCTTCCGCCTGAACGAGTATTTGCCTCAATAGCGGGATGAAGCTCAGAAGTTCGCCTTCACTTGCCCGAATGTGGAGGACCGCATGAAGTCGAACTCGATGAGTCGCAAATCACCGACGACCAACGCAACGGCCGCGCTCCCCTGTTCCGTTTTGAGTGCCCGGATGTTGCGCGAATGTATCGCGTTCTGACTTTCGCCATTGATACGAGGGTCAACACCGTTCGATCCGACTTTGACGATGAGAACAAGCGAACCCTGATCAATGCTCTCAAGCAGGAATGGGGAGCGGCTGATTTTGATCGAAAACTGGAGAGATACAAAGAGCTGGGTTTGGTAGTGCTCGGCGTTCCAGAGGAATACTATCATTTGCTTTGGCAAGTTACGTCGGCTTACTGCGCGGGCCTATTTTACCCAGCAATGACGAGTGCCGGCGCACTCGGGGAGCGAATTCTGAACCGACTGTTGCTTCGGACGCGTGCTCATTTTAAAGCATCATCCCGACTACAAGAAGGTTTATTCTAAGCAGGGTTTCCCCGACTGGGATTTTGCCGTCCAAGTATTGCTGGATTGGAAAGTGATTTCCGCAGAGGTCGCTGATAGTTTTCTGGAACTAAAGAAATTCCGCAATGACGCGATTCACTACAACGACGGCTACGACTTTCAAATCAACACCAAGACGGCTGTGGTATTGATGGCAAAGATCGTCGAGAAGCAGTTTGGGTACCTGGAACGGAAAGACTCTTCTGGGTGTTCGATGTGCCTGGCGAGATTTGGCTGAAGTCAGCGGCCGAGTCGGATGCTTTCGTCCGGGAGTTTGTGATTCCCAACTGCGTTAGGCTCAATGCCTGTAAGGTTATCGCGTGACTTTGATGGCGACGGGGCCAGAGGACTGGGAGCGTCGCCGCAGACGCGGCCAACCACAGATGGGCTGACGCACGGCGCGCGGGCAGTGGCGAGGTCGGCGCTGGGGCAGGATGGCCTCGCGTTGGAGTCGGGCGAAGTAGGCGTCGAGCATATGGGTCTTCTGTTTGGCGGTGAGGCTGGAACCGCCCAAGGCAAAGGCGTCCCACAGCGAGAGCGTCGCGAACAGGAGCTTGCGCAGGCTGATGCGCCGGGCGGGCGTTCCAATGGCGCGGTGGCGGCGGCGCGCACGTGCGCCACGCATGCCATGGCCAGCACCACCGCGGCGAGCTCCTGCAGCGCAGTATGCGCGGTATGGCTGTCAAGCACGTCGCCGCGCCGCACGTCGAGTTTGAGTTCGCGGTAGGCCAGCTCGTGTTCCCAGCGCTGCGCATAAAGCTCCACCAGTTCGCGCGCCGGATACGCGACGGGATCGAGCAGCGTGGTCCACAAACGCACGACCACGGCTGGCGTTCGCCGGGCACGCGCAACTGCGGCGCGGATTTCGCGCACCGTGATCGGCGCACTCGCGGGCCGGCCCGGTCGCCGCGCCGGGGAGATTTGCACCAAGGTGCTGCCGTCCGCGAGCCGTCGCTGCACGCGCGCCTGCACGCGCCCGCGGGCTCGCACCAGCAAGGCGAGGTCGCGATCCACACTGGCAGCGATGATGTCGCCGACGTGCTGAGCCACGCCGTAGAGCCGATCCACGATCACCAGCGAGTGGGCGCGGCAGGCGCGGCCACAACGCAACGCCAGGGTCACTTCGTAGTCGCGCAACGTGCCAGTCTGCGCCGCGAGCGGATTGTGCAGCCCCAACTCCACCGCCGTCACCAGCTTGAGCTTGGCAAAGGCCGCCTTGCCCCGGCGGCTGCCCGCCTTGGGCAGTTTCTGATTGCCCGGGGTATTCGTCACACTCGCTTCGGTGCCGTCCACGCCCACCAGGCGCCACCCGCGATAAAACGCATCCGGATGGCGGTCGGGCTGCGCCAGCGGCCGCAAGCCCGCCGCGAGCAACGCGTGAACAGGGCATGCGGCAACAGCTCGCGCCGCTGCGTATATGCCGGATCGCTGATCGGGTCGCCGCCCAACATCGCACCATGCTGGGCCAGCGTCCCGTCCCGCTGCAACTGATGATACACCAGATCGCGCACCACCTGCTCGGTGGGGCGCGTGCGCGCTCGCCGCGCCGTCGGCTCGTGCGCCCGACAAATCTGCGTCAATTCTTCGTTGCGTGACTGTCACTTCTCGAATACGCCGACGAATCCTTGTTCCGTCATCCGCTTTGAGGTCATGTCGTGAAATCACCCCAAGCTTATTGATGACAATAACTTGTACGTACAGGACAAAATGTCACACTTATCTTACAGGCATTGGCGTTAGGCTCACTCCGTTTTGCGATCCGACCGCAAGACCGCCGATAAGGGGAAAAAACTGTCCCAAGAAGCCGCTCACGGACGAGATGTTTCTTGAGGCCAGGCGAAAGCGGACTGGCTGACGTCCCGACGCGTGTCCGAGGCGTTCCTTAGCCTGGGGCGATCTTCATACCACACCTCATGATCCTGTCCTGTCTGAAGCTCTGGAACTTTCGCCGGTTTGGCGACGACGGCGCCATTGATCTGAAGAAGCCGCATTTGGTCGTCCACTTTCGCAAGGGCCTCAACGTGCTCATCGGCGAAAACGACTCCGGCAAGTCGGCCATTATCGACGCGATTCGCCTTACCCTCGGCACCCACAGCTCGGAGTGGACCCGGATCGTCGACGAGGATTTTTTTCGCCATTCCACTCGGCTACGCATCGAACTCGATTTCTGTGATCTCACAGACGACGAGGCGAAGCACCTGATTGAATGGCTGTCGATCGAGGGCAAGGTGCCGGACTGTCACGTCGCCCTCCACGTCAACTTCGACGTCAAGCGGACCGGAAATCGTATCCTTCCCAGCGACGTCAACCCCGGCCTCGGCACGCTCAACCGCCTGTTCATGGCCTCCGAGCTGGTCCACCTCAATAAGGACCGGCTGGCACGGCCTGCGCCTCTGCCTGATCGAGGAACTCGAAGCCCACTTGCATCCGCACCCTTCGCCTCGAGGGCGTCCGCAATCCAGTCTTCAACACCCAGTTCACTCGTGCATCGCTCCTCAATCACCTCCGCGAGCACAATCCCGCGTACGACGGCAAGTTCCGCCTCCTCCGCCTGCGCTGGGCGGTGGCGGCCTCCAACGGAAAGACGGACGCTGTGATCGCCGAAAATCCGAGATCACGTCCCGGAATTTCTATCGCAGTTCAACAAATCTCTGAAAAGGGCCACCGACTACGTTTCCACACCCGCCGTCGCCCCGGTGGCAGCCTCTGTGTTCACGGGAAATACTATCCACCTCCACGGATTCGACATTGAGCTGTCCAGCGTGCACGCGGTCAAAGGACAAACCCACACAGCGACTCTCTACTTTGAATCCGCCTACTACGCCGACGGGAAGGGTGCCGCCGCGAAGTCCTATGAGTCCCAGCGCTTGGCGCCGCAATTCCTCGGCCAACCGTTCGCTGCGCCCGCCGTTCGCGTGAAGCAGTCAGCGAAGATGGTTTACGTGGGATTCTCTCGACCGACGCACCTGCTTTGTTTTGCCGTACACAAGCAGCGGTTCGACGCCGGTCTCACCGCCGTGGCGGGCCAGAGTTGGGACATACTTGACCTCGGATGAAGATCATAGGGCAGACGATCGCCGTCTCCTTCGGATCGCCTAGGCAAGGACGTGAAGGGTGTGATCGACCCATGCTCCCGCGGAAATCTTCGACAACGCCGCGAGAGGCAGCGAAAGAAATGCTAGTTTCTCCTATTTGCGCGAAAGAAAGAGGTTCCCACTATGCCTGACAAAACCCCATCGTCACCGCCGCCCGCATCTGCCGATGCGACCACCTCGGCCTCCCTCGTGTTTATTAGCCATGACAGCCGTGACGCGGAATTTGCAGAGGCGTTCAGCAAGTTGCTCAAAAGCGTCAGCGCAGGCATGCTCAAAGCGTTTCGCTCCTCGGACAAAAAGAGGCAACGAGGGTATTGAATTTGGAGATGAGTGGTTCGAAACGGCTCACCGAAAACCTCCGATCAGCCTCGGATGTGGTGTGCCTGTTTACTGAGAGAAGCCTCGACAGGCCGTGGTTGCTATACGAAGCCGGAGTTGCTCGCGGAACCTTACAGACGCCAGTCTCGGGCATCGCACTTGGCGTTCCGCTCAGCAAGGTCAGCACCGGACCGTTCTTTCGCTTCGAAAACAGCGACGACTCAGAGGAGTCAACTGGACGAAGCTTGTTTTCAGCTCGCCCGCAGAGTCGAGGGACTGGAGCCTGATACTGACGTCGTTCGCGCTCAGGTAAAGACCTTCAAAGCTACGGAAGAAAAGCTGCTTGAGAAGCTCCCGACCAAGAAACTCCGAGGAGTCACCTCCGGTTGAGGCCAACTCGGTTGCCAAGTTTTCTGGAAGAGATGAAGGGACTCGTTCGAGAACTCCCATCGCGTATCGCAAGGAGCGCACGCGTCGGCGAAGGCGAAATTCCACGCCGCCGCCGTTTCCGTCGGTTCCATCCGATGATGTTCGAAGAAATGATGCACATGTCTGGAGATCCCGCAGACCCTATAGGGATTCTAGTCTTGGCCAGCATGGTGCGCGAAGATCTTCCGTGGTTTTACGAAATTGCGTTGGACGTGTACCACTCACTTCGTGACGGCGACAGTGGAGCCGTCGAAAGGGAAGTCGTCCGCCTTCGTCGAATGTCTGAGGTGATGATGCACGGCCCGCTGTCGGAGGAAATGATGATGGGGCTTGGAGGGAAAGAGGCTTACATGTTCCTTATGGAATTGCCCCGTACGCTCGATCACATGGTTCGCCGGTGCCTAGAACGCAAGAAGCCTGTTCGGCGGCGTAGAGTCTTTCTACTAAAGCGGAGTCATGAGCGGGAAGCGGCCACCCTCCGAGGCCGGGGCAATCCGATGGGGTCGGGCGATCCGAAGGGGTGCAGGCTTTGACCATTGCCATTCGTTCCGGAAGGCAGGCGGCGATTGGACTGGGAGCTTCCGGAGGCAGGACGCGCTGGTGAGGTCGACGATCGTTCCGGTCAGCAGCGCAGGCGGCGGGCGCAGGGCACACGCCCGACGAGGAAATCACGACGGATGCCGCGCCGGTCCGCATGAATGCCCGGCTGTCCTCTGGGCGAGCACTCAACCCGGAGCGAGGTGGACGCCCGGCACCCCACTCCGCGGGCGTTACGAGCTGAAACCGGAGTTGTGTCCGGCATCGACCTGACCATGGTCGTGGTCATGAAGATCGTGGTCAGCGACCCGGAGATTCTAGGGGTACCCGAACCAACCTAGTCAAGAGTCTGGACCCGGCGTCTTTTCGCGGTTCGATGCAGTATATCCTCGATATGCGGACTCTGATCGCGGAGATCAAAGCCGGGCAGGCCCGCGAGGAGTAAGGTCCTTCAACCAATACCTGGACTCGAACTTCATCTCCGGCGAAGCGACCATCACCTGGAACAAAGCCGACGCCGAAACGTTTCGGGCGGAGCAGGCGGGGGCCATGCGAGCCAATCGATCTTATTCAAAACAATGAAACACCTGTACCCCTTCATCACTTTGATCTGCATGGCTGCTGTGGCGGGCAAAGCCCAGGAAGTCATCCCGCTCTATGCCGGCGAAATCCCCAACGCCAAGCGGTCTGCAATTCAGGAGCCCGAGGGGGATGTTCCCGCCCCCTTCATCCGCGTTTCGGTGGTTCCTACGTTGCAGCTCTTTCTGCCCGACAAAGACCATGCCACCGGACAGGCCGTCGTCATCTGTCCCGGCGGCGGTTATTCGGTGATTGTCTATGGGGGTGAAGGCGTGAGTACGGCGAAGAAACTCGCCGCCAATGGCATTGCGGCCTTCGTGCTGAAGTATCGACTTCCGCGTGACGAAACCATGGTCGACAAAAAGATCGGCCCGCTGCAGGACGCGCAGCAGGCGATCAAGCTCATGCGAGAGAATGCCGGGAAGTGGGGCGTCGATCCCGGCAAAGTGGGCATCATGGGATTTTCGGCCGGCGGTCACCTGGCTTCCACCGAGGCCACGCACTTTGAAACGGCCCTCATCGAAAACGCCAAAGGCACGAGTCTCCGGCCTGACTTTCAAATTCTGATCTACCCGGTGATCAGCATGCGGGATGGGCTGACCCATGCGGATTCCCGCCGACAACTCTTGGGCGAACATCCGACGACGGAAGATATCAATCGGTTTTCCAACGAACTTCATATCAGCGCCAATTCTCCCCCCGCCTACATCATTCACGCCGGGGATGACACCACGGTGGATGTCGACAACAGCATCGAGTATTTCGAGCAGCTGAGGAAACGGGGAATTCCGACTGAATTGCACATCTACCCCAAAGGGGGCCATGGCTTTGTCTTCCGTCAGGAAGGGTGGGTGGATGCCCTGCTGCGCTGGATGAAGACATTGAACTAGTCGCAAAAGGCGTCAGCGACTGCGGTGGCGTGGCGCGGTCCGTCCGTCGTTGCCGTTCCCGCATACAATCGTTGCGAGCGAACGCACGTTCGCCCTCAGGCAAACTGAAGGTCCGCCAGCCACACGTGCGGGTCCACGAAGTCGAGGTGCCCGAGGCCTGGTTTCTCGGTGACGCGAACCGGACCGGCGCGCCCCAAGCCGTTCACGGCGTCGCGAAACCGCCGCGCGGCCTCCGGAGGGACATGCGTGTCCGAGGCTCCGTTGATGAAGTGGATACGCAAGCCGGTATATCGCCCGGGATGGCGCAGGGGTTCGAGTGCGTCGAAGAAAACTTGCGCCTTCGGGTCGGGAGCGCCGGGCGGAACCGGTTCCCCGGTCGCGATGTCCCGCATGCCAGGACGCGTCCAGTCGGGCGTCGCGACCACGGCGTTCACGCTGGCAACGCGCTCGATCAGGGGCGCGGCCGCGACCACCGCGTCGCCGCCCATCGACAGTCCGGTCAAATGAAGCGGGAGGGCGCCGGAGTGTTGCCGCGCCCAGGTCGCGACCCGCGGAAGATCCAGGGCCGTTTCGCCGATGATCGTCCACATCTCGCGGCGAAAGCTCGCGAAGACCCGGCGCGTCATCGCCTCCCGCTCCTCGCTGCCGCGTGCGCCATGCTGGTAGGCATCGAAGGCGACGGCCATGAAACCCCGGGCGGCGGCAAATTCCAGCACCGGGCGCGCGCCTTCCTTGGCCTGGCCAAACGCCGGGACATGGATGAGGATCGCCTCCGCCCGGTCCTTGGGCGGCAGCCAACAAACCGGAATCCCGTCCACGACAGCCGTCTTCATCTCAACCTCCGCTCAACCATCCGCGTACCAGCCGCCCGCTTCAAGCCCGCCCCTCGATTTTTTGCGTGATCCCAGCAAATCGCGGAGAGGGTGGTATCGGGCTGGCGCGTGGCGCCACAACCTGCGGACTGCGCGAGGCGCGCCTCATCTGCGCTCGCGAAGACTCGCTGGCGCGGCGCTTGACCGCGGGCGGAGTTCGAGTGACCCACGTCCGTGACTGTTCCATGGGAGTGAGGCGAGGTGATCCAAGGGGGCACGCTTTGCCCATGGCCATCCGTTCCTGAAGGCAGTCGGTGATTGGCCCCGAAGCTACCGCACGCAGGCCGCGCTGTTGAGGTCGACGATGTTTCCGGTCCGCGATTGCCTTGGGCATGCGGCGAACCTGTGCACCCGATGCGCAACGATCAAACGTCATTGAGCGACGCGCGTGTCCGCCGCGCCCCGCCAGATATTTTGCTGAACGTCCCGCCCGTCCCCGGCGGATTGATCTCGAGTCCCCAACTCGCCCGTCTGCGCGAAGTCGGCACAGGGTTGCACGCGGTGCCGTAGGTTGTCGTTTGGTCGGATGTCGATTTGTTGGACCCGGGGAGACCGGATGATGCCACTACCGCCCGATGAAACCCAACCGTGATGCCCGCGGTTTCCGCCACGGCTCCGGTGTCCGCATCCGACCCACGCGGGTCCACGATTGCGTCGCGGGTGCGCGAGCTCGCGGATCGCGCGTTCTCGCGCGCCGCCGGGGCGCCCGTCGTGGCGGGCAACGGCGTGCGGCTGCTGCGCGACGCGGCCGAAAACTATCCCGCGTGGCTCGAGGCCATCGCGACCGCGCGGCGGCACGTCCATTTTGAAAACTACATCATTTGCGAGGACGCGACCGGTGCGAAATTCGCCGAGGCGTTGATCGAACGCGCCCAGGCCGGCGTGCCCGTGCGCCTCATCTACGACTGGCTCGGCGGCCTGGGCAACGCGTCGCGCGCGTTTTGGTCCCGCCTGCGCGCCGGTGGCGTTGACGTGCGTTGCTACAACCCGCCGCGCTTCGATTCGCCGCTGGGCTGGCTGTCGCGCGATCACCGCAAGGTTCTTACCATTGACGGTGCGGTCGGATTCGTCGCCGGACTTTGTGTCGGCCAAGCGTGGGCCGGAGATCCGGCGAAACATCGCGAGCCGTGGCGTGACACCGGCGTGGAAATCCGCGGGCCTGCGGTCGCCGACATCGAGCGCGCCTTCCGTCATGCCTGGTCGATGTTGGGTGAGCCCCTGCCCGGGCACGAACCGACGACCGTCGACGAGTCACCTCCCGCGGGTGAGGTGTGCGTACGGATTGTCGCCAGCGAGCCGGCCGTCGCCGGGACGTTCCGGCTGGATCAACTCGTCGTCGCCTTTGCCCGGCAGCGGGTGTGGCTCACCGATGCCTACTACCTGGGAACTCCGATGTACATGCAGGCGTTGATCACCGCCGCGCGCGACGGGGTGGATGTGCGCCTGCTCCTGCCCGGCGCCTCCGACCTGCCACTCGTGCGCTCGCTCTCCCGCACGGGCTATCGTCCGCTGCTCGAGGCCGGCGTGCGCATCTTCGAGTGGAACGGCGTGATGCTCCACGCCAAGACCGCGGTGGTGGACGGCCGCTGGTCGCGGGTGGGATCGACGAATCTGAACCTGGCGAGCTGGCTCGGTAACTGCGAGATGGACGCGGTGATGGAGGACGAACCCTTCGCGCAAGCGATGGAGGCGATGTATCTCGAGGATCTCGCGAACGCGACCGAAGTCGTGCTGAACGAAAAGCGCAAGGTTCGCGCGCCGGGACGTCCGCCCACGCCGCGCCGGCCACGGACGAGCGGCGGCAGCACCAGTCGCGCCGCCGCGGGAGCGATGCGACTCGGCAACGCCCTGGGAGCCGCGATCGCCAATCGCCGGACCATGGAATCGCCGGAGAAGCCGCTCATGATCATCACGGGCCTCATGCTGTTCGCGGTGGCCGCGGGCGGAGCGTTTTTCCCCCGCATCTTCGCGTATCCCGTGGCCGCCGTGCTGGCCTGGCTGGCCATCGCGCTCATCTGGCGCGGTCGGAGAACGCGGCGCAGCGAGAGGGGCAAACGCGAGTGACGCCAAGCCGGGACGATGCAGTTGGATGTAGCAGCCGACGTAAGGAGGCGGTCGCGGCAGTGAATCACGAATCTCAGCCTCGTGACCTCGGCTGCTACAGGTTCTCGTGCGATTCAATTGCATCGTTCCGGCCAAGATTCCGAGGCGTTCGCGGAAAAGCGTAATCCCGATGAACTCGCGCGGGAACGAGTGGGTTTTCTCGCGGAACCCGCGGATTCTGGAGAGTGCGGCGATCGTTCCGACGGGAACGCGCCTCGAAAGGGACCAATGCCGGGAACTTCCGGTCGGTCGATGACGGGGTTCGCGCCGGGACAGGAACGTGCGCCGGCCGCAGACCTCCAGCATGATTCGATCGATGTCTACGAGGGGAGGCCGCCCGGGATGATCTTGCCGTGCACGTCGCGGGTAAGGGCCTCGATGCGCCGGCTCAATTCGTTGGTCATTTCCGTCAGCCGCGTGTTCTGCTCGAGCAGCGCCACGAGTTGCGCGCCTTGTTGGGTCGCGAGGGCCAGACGCTGGTCGCTGGCCCGGGCCAGTTCTTCCCGGTGCTGGGCATCGGCGTCGGCTTGGGCTTTGTCGCGGTCGGCCTGACGGGTCTCGGCCAGCAGGATGAGAGGCGCGGCATACGCCGCCTGGAGACTGAACGCGAGGTTGAGCAGGATGAACGGATAAATGTCGAAACCCGCGATGCCGGACGCGTTGAGGCCGATCCAGACGCCGACCAGGACCGTCTGTGCGATCAGAAACCGGGGCGTCCCGAAGAAGCGGGCGAAGGCCTCCGCTTTCAGCGCAAACCAATCATTTCCGAAGGGCGAGGCCAGGTGAGCGTGAGGACGGTAAAAGCGGAGATGATAATCTTTCGGTGCTGCGGTCGCAGCCGCAATCGGATCAGGCGTGGGATTGGAGGTGGGCATGGATTGAGGGGACGTGATCAACGTTGCAGCAGAGTCATCAGCAGGTGGCAAAATCAAGCGGGGCCCATCGTCATCTCGTGATGCCTCCTGGCTGGAGCGTATCCGGACACCCGGGTCCGCGGGGAACTGCAAGGCCGCTGAAAAGGGGCCGCACTCGAATGGCGCCAAGTTAAGGGCCATGTTCGATGATTCGTTCCGCGTCACAGGTCGATCACGACGACCCCTTGAGGCCGGGAGCAACAGGTCAGGAGATTGCCGGCGGCCGGTAGTTCGACCGGCTCGGGACGACACCCACCAGAGCACGACCGATCCGGAAGCGAAGCTGGTGCGCAAAAGCGACGGCGACAAAGCCCGGCTGTGCTTTGGGGCAAACGCGGTCACGGAAAATCGCAGCGGGCTGTGCGTGCTGCTGCAGGTGCGCAATGCGGTCGGCAAACCGGAATCAGCCGTGGCGGTGGACGGCGTGCTCGAACTGCGCGACCGCGGGTTCACGCCGAAGACCGTCGGCGCCGATCGCGGCTATCTGGCAGTGGACTCCGTAGACCCGCCCGGAAAGCATGCAGCTGAACTGCGAGCCAAATCGGTGATCCGGGTTACGCCGGGGAATAGCTGACGGGCGAGTGGAAGAAATCTGAAGGACTATCCGCAGGCGCGGAGTTATACTCAAGAATTCGCGGACAACACACCCCTATGAACCATTTCTTTCCGAAACTTGCGTTGCTTGCTCTTGCCATGGTCTGCACGGCAGGCGCCGCTCAAGACCTGTCCAGTCATAAGGCCATCCAGGACTGGTATCGCGCTTGGGAAAGCCACGATTGGAGTTTGCTGGAACAGGCGCTTGCCGATGGATTCACGTTTTCCAGTCCGCTGGACGACCATATTGACGTGCAGCATGTCAAGGAGAGATGCTGGCCCAATACCTATAAGATCAAACGATTCGATATCGAAAGAGTGGTGATTGACGGGGATAACGTCTTTGTCGTCTCCACTGGTTGGACGACCAACGGAAAATTCGCCCGGAACGCCGACTATTTTCACCTGATAAACGGAAAGATTCAGGCATACGAGTGCTTCTTTGGACCCGGGATCAATTATCCCAATTCGGGAAAGTAGGTTTCTCGCGGAAGCTCCGTGGATTTTCGTGGCTCGACGCTGAAGCCGGACTGACGCGGAATGAGCGTTGATGGGGCGGTGTCAGCGGCGGCCCTGGCCGACGGATTTGATGGGCGAAATACGACAATACCCGGCCCGACCCCATGGTTCAGACCGACGCCAACCGTTGACGTAGCAAAAACGCTCGCGGGTTGGCGTCCGGCGCCAGGCCCGTCTATTCGACCTTGTGGCCCGTTTGCTCCTCTACATGGCCCCGCGTGTCATCGAAGCGAACGTGCATGGTTTTCCCGTCGGGAGCGATCGACCAACGGGTGATCTTCACAACCTTCCCGTCCTTCTTGTCCGATTCCTCGATCGTGGTGCCATCGATCACTTTCAGCGAGACGCTGGTGAATTCGTCGCTCCCGCTGTAGGGAGAATCCGTGCCGTCAAGTTTGGCGGAGAAGGACCGGCCCATGCGGTCCGACATGGCGAGCGTGTTGCCGGTGACCTTGAAAATGGTGTCTTCGGCATGATTGGAAACGTCGCCGTCGGTCATGCGCCATCCGCCGGATATGAGATGCGAACCTGGCGCCCCGGCTGATACGCGCACGGAATGACTCGTCAGTTCGACCGGACGTGGCGCCATGTCGTACATCGTCTGGACCTCAGTCTTGGTTTTGCCGTCGGGACTTACGACACTCTTCGTCTCGACGACCGTCATACCTCCTCGCTTCGCGATCTTGAGGATGGTTCGATTATCAACGATCGTCACACTGAGGGTGTCGTAGTAGGGATTGCCTGCGATGGGATGGTCAGTTCCATCGGCCTCGACCCGGTACGGGGGCGTACAGGATTGGCACTCGTATACCCGATCGACCAACTCCGCGACGTCCGGCTTGCGTGCCGGGCCGAACACTTGTGGATCCGGCCTCCACGTACCATTGAATACGCTTTGGGCCATCCCAAGGGGCGAGACCATCATCAATCCCAAAAACAGCGATGATGCGCGCACGATGGTCATGGCGATCCCGATCTTCGGTTCCCTGGCGCGACAACGACCATGATACCTCCCGAAGGAGCGGCAGAACAGGCCAGGTTGCCGTTTGGCTTCATGCGAAACAAAGTCGCCAGCCCGAGAGAAAATGGCAATCAGCAAAGCCCCCTTGCCGTGCCTCCAGAAAGCAAAGCCGTCGTGTGGGATGGGAGCGAGGCGATGGTTGTCATCGCTCATTTCACTGCGGAGCTTCGACGTGCGTATAATCGAAGCGCATCGAGATATGCCTCGCGTTGTCGATATCGAATTGTCGGGACCGGAACAAGGGGTCGATGCTTTACCCTTGCGGTGCACCGAGAACGCCAAGCCTGCGACCGCAAATGCAAAACATGGCCCCCACGGCTTCTGATCAGACAGCCGGGGCCTTGATCCCCTCGGAGTTCCGGACCAGTGGTGGTTCCGGTTCCTTTGGACATTAATGCCGGCAGCACTCGCGGCGTGGGATGGACCATCCGGCGCCGCGAGCTGGGGAGAACGTTCGCTTCGAACGTTCGCTGTTGCCTCAGGGGAACAGCGGCTGAGCCGGATCGTTGGCCATCTTCCAGAACAACCAGTTTCCACGCACCTTCCGGACCATCCCATGGAGCGCGCGTTCAGCGACGACAGTTTTGGTTTCGTTCAAGAAGATGCATTCGAGATATACCTCCGCGGTGTTGCCGTGAAGCTGCACTTGCGTGCGGAAACTCGGCGTCAGGCCGACCAGGTTGCTGTTGAAGAGGGAACTGCCCGCGAAGAAGGTAATGATCGCGTCCCGCCCCACGAAGTTGTTGGTGCCATTGACCACCAGGGTGGCGTCTTCCGCCCACGCCTGTTCCCACGCCTCGAGATGATCGGTGGCGGTCTGCTCGTCGCCATTGTAGGAGGTGACCTCATGCACGAGGACGAGCAGGTCTTCGATCGCGACCAAATCGGCGGGTGAGGTGTAGATACGGTGGAAGCAGAACGGAATCCTTCGCGCACCGCACCCGGCGGCGTGGGCGGGTTGCGCGCTTCCCAGCAACGCGCCTCCCAGCAAAACGAGGCTGGCGAGGCCGGCGTGGAAGCGACGCCGTTTGGTATTCATGTGATCGAGATGTTTCATGGTGTGATCTTTTTGGTTGGACTTCGTGTTTCAGTTTAGAATCGCGGCTCGAAGGAGCCGCGCCATACATGCGCGAAACGCCTTTGAAATGCGCCAACGAGGACGCAGCCGTCTGGTTAATTTTTTCGTAGGGCGGACTGACGGAGTTCGCCGACCCGGCAGGGAATAGGCGCGCGCCTAGCTCTGCCGGACCGCGCCCGTCGTCATTGGAACGAGCCCACGAAGGCCTGACCCGCTTTGACCAGCGGATGATCGCTTGCGAGCGTGCGCTCGAAGACGTGCAAGGCCCGCCCCCCGAGTTCGCGTGCTTCTGTCACGTCCCCACGATCGCGCCGCAATGCGGCGAGGTTGTGCAGGGTCAACGCCGTGTCGGGGTGGTCGGCGCCGAGCAACTTTTCCTTCAACGCCGCCGCACGGCGATAATACTGCTCGGCTTCGTCGTCGTTGCCTCGCGCCTGCTCGGCGGCTGCGAGGTTGTGCAGCGTGCTCGCCACCTCATAATGCTCAGGGCCGAAGGTGGTGGTGAACACGGTCAGCGCCTGGCGGAAGAAGCGGCTCGCCTCGTCGTGACGTCCCAAGCCGTCGAGCACGGCGCCGTACGCGACGGCATCGGCCGCGGTGCGAGGATGCATGGCGCCCGACAAAGCGCTCTGCATTTCCCAGGCTCTCCGGGCCGGTTCCTCCGCGCGATCGCACCGGCCGCGCGCATGCTCGAGACCGCCGATATTGTGATACAGCATTGCGACCATCGCGTGTTCGGATCCGAAGGTCGCCAACGCCAGCGTCAGCGCGCGCTGGTACAGGGGCTCGGCCGCATCGAATTTTCCGTGGTATTTGTACACGACCCCAAGGTCATTGAGCGCACTCACCAGAACCTCCGGGTAGTCCAATCGCTGGACGAGCGTCAGGGCGCGCGCCAGATGCAACTCCGCATCACCGTACCGGCCCTGATGTCGCAACGCAGTTCCCCACAAACCCAGCGCTTGCACGAGAATCAGATTTCCCTCCGAGCCTTCGATTCGATCCACCAAGGGTTCAATAATTTCGACCGCGCGACGCGCGCAGGTTTCGGCGTCGGCATACCGGCCTTGCTGCACCAGAATCGCACCAAGCGATTGCAACAGATTGGCCGCGTCCGGGGACTTCGGACCTTCGCGCTCCAGAAAAATCGCCAGCGCCTCGCGACAACAGGCTTCGGCTCCCGCGAGATCGCCCCCATCCTCCCGGACGATCGCCTCATTGTGCAACTCGAGCGCGCGCGTGAGCGGATCCGTTTTCATGGGTGCGCCACGGCCAGCAGACTCGTGGTCCGTCGCAGGGCACAATCCAACGCCTGCCGCAGCGAAAGCGGATCGAGGGCGGCAAAACTTTCATCGAGGATGACCAGTTCCGCGCCGCCGAGCAGCGCGCGACAAAGAAACACGCGGCTCCGCTCGCCCGGTGAAAGTTGCCAGCCGGTTTCGCCCACCAGTTGCATCAAGCCACCCGGCATGCGATCGAGCAGCGTCCCCAGCCCGGCATCGCGCGCGACTTCCTCTGCCCTCCGGAGATCCTCTTCCGTGGCGGGCCAGCGGCGACCCAGCAGGAGATTGTAGGCGAGCGACCCGCCGAGGATGTGATTGTCGTGATACTGCGGCGCGGCGCCGATCCGTCGTCGCCAGCGATTCGCGCCCAGCGTCGCGTGATCCAATCCACCGGCCCACAGTGAACCGGTCGTCGGCGCGCGGAGACCGGCGAGCAGCGCCACCAGCGTGGACTTGCCGCCACTGGACCGGCCTTCGAGCAACACCTTGTCGCCGCGACGAATTTCCAGATTGAGTCCCTCGACAACGGATTGCCCGCGATCCGGGTACGCGTAGCTGAGATCCTGCGCCCGGACGACCACGTCACTCGCGGACACCACGTGGGAGGCGGCAGTTGCCTGCCTCCGCGACGCCGCATGGAACATCGGCGCGACTCGCGACCACGAAATCGCGGCACCACTCACGCCCGCCAGTCCCGTGGTCAGCCGGCGGAACGCCCGCCACGCCAGCACCACGCCACCGACGGTGATCGCCAGGGTCGCCGCATCCCGTTGCACCGACAAAAACACCGGCGCCAGACCGAGCAGGCCGATGACAAACCATCCGCGCGGGATGAGACCTTCGAGCCGGGCGGCTGCGGCGTTCCATCGTTCGCGACGTGGCGAGATAGGCCGCGAGCCACGCATCTTCGTCGCGGTGCCATGCCTCACGTGGTTGTTGCGCGAGCCGTGTGCGATGGCCCAACACCCGTTCCACGACTTCGTGGGTGATCTTGAGGCGGGCATCCGTCCAGGTGCGACGCGCCCGCCAGTAGCGCCACGCGAGCAGGGCGGCCACCGCACTCCAACCGACCAGCAACGGAAGCTCCAGCGACGCCCCACCGGCAACCAGCACCAGCGCGGCGGCCACCCACTCCACGATAGCGAGCACCGCATTCAGACCGCCGGACAACGCCAGCGATTCGACCATCTCGACCTCGATCGCCGCGAGGTCGTTCTTCACCTCGGCTTCGTTGTATGAGCGTGCGAGCTTCAGGTCGGCGCGCGCCTGCTCGGCGCGGCCGAGTCGCGCGTCCGCGACCGCGCGAGGCCGAGCAAGCAATCGCTCGCGAGCGCGGCGACGAGCCAATCTTCCGGATACGACACGCGCACGATCGACAGATTCGCCAGCGCGCCACTGAAATCGCGGGCGTTGTCCTGGGCCTGCGCGCGCTGATACAGCGCAACGCCGAGGTCGGCCACGGCGCGCTCGCGATTCGCGAACCAGCGCGCGCCGTCGCGAAACTTCGCGCGGATCTGCGGCGTGTCGGTACGGGCGCCGTTTTCCGCCGCGTCACCAAATGGTGTCGCCATCTCGTAATAGAGAAAGGACACGTAGTCGGTCGGATAGTCGTCGCGGCCCTGGATCATGTTGCCGGGAATGCCGCTGAACCACGCGACGCCGCCGGAGCCGCGCGGCGCGTTGGTGAAGTCGCCGGAGCCCAGCACGCGATTGGCCATCCGCTCGGCGACGTAGCACCAGAGCTGCGGTTCGCGTCCGCGATGACCGCGCGTCGCCGCATCGGCGAACGCCGCCACTGTAGCCTCGAGCTGTCCTTGCATGACGAGCGCGACGCCTTTCGCGAACACGGGGCGCGTGTCGCTGCCCGCGGCGTGATCCACCTCGTCGAATATCTTCGCCGCCTCGCTCCAATGCTCGTCCGTCAACGCGTCGAGACCTTCCAGATAGCGCAGCAAATACGGCGGGGCCTCCGCGGCGCGGCTGAACGGCGATCCCAGAGCTGCCGTGATCAGGCCGGCGAGCAGCGCGAGCAGCGGGCGCCAGTCCAGATCGGGTGGGCGGTTCGCAGCCATGGGGGTGGGACGCGACGAAACGCGCGGGAGTTTGCACACCAGCGATGGGTTGTCGAATCTTGTGGTGGCGCGCGTTTCGTGCCTATATTGCGCCCCATCGGCGCCTCGTACAATCGCGGGTCCGCCATCCGTCTTTCCCCATCTTTCCCTGCCCGGATTCTTCCCGCCCGGGAGATCCTTGGTTCCAACCGCCAACCTCTGACTCCCCCATGCACTCGAACATCGCAGTGGTGCCAGCCACGACAAACGCGAAGGCGTTCCGCCCAGTTCTGCGGAGCTCGCGACTGATCGCTTCGTTCGTTGTCGGCGTGCTCCCCCTTGCTGCGTCAGCTCCCATTCTTAGCGCTGCGGGCCTCCCAGCTCCCGACGCCACACGAGTCGCCGACGGCAACTTCTTGGTGGACGGTTTCGATGCAAATTTAGACGGACGTTTCGTCACGGGGATGTCGAAGCCGGAGGGTAGCGTTTACCGATGGATAGGCTTTGTCGCGGTAATCCGAAATGGCACCAACGGTTTGCAGGCGTACACGTTTTTGCACACGAAGAAGGGCAAGCGGATCAGCGGAACAGGCAAAATTCTCCCGCGTTTTTATCCCCTCCCGCAGGCGGCTCGATCACTGTCGCTGGCGTCCGTCCCCGTGGCGGCGGCCGCATCCGACGACGCCAGCGGCGGCGCCCTCGCCGGCAGCCGGGCCAGCGCGACCATCGTCGGCTTCTACGACAATGGCTTCAATACGCCCTACCATGCCTTCCTCTGGGTGCCCGATACCACCGCGGTCGATCTCGGAACGCTTGACCCGCCCAATGATGCCACGCGCAGCTCATTCGCGAACGCCGTGAGCGACGACGGCGCGGTTGTCGTCGGATTTTCCGACGTGGCCGGCGGGACGACGCAGCACGCGTTCCGGTGGACGCAGGCCGGCGGCATGATCGATCTCGGAACCGGTGCCGGGGCGGCGACGGATCGCAGCTCGCGCGCTTACGGCGTGAGTGGCGATGGGTCCGTGGTGATCGGCGAAAGCGATTTTCCGGGCGGCTTCAGCGGCACGGTCAAACAAGCCTTCCGCTGGACAAGTGCCGGCGGGTTTCAAAATCTCGGCGCCGTGGAGACGGATTTCCCGTCATCCGCCAATGCCGTCACGGGCGATGGCGCCGTCGTGGTCGGCATGTCCGGCGTGAGCGTCACGGTGGGCAACTCATCGACCAACGGCTCGCGGGCGTTTCGCTGGACCCAAAGCGGCGGCATGCAGGACCTCGGTGCATTGCCCGGACATACCTACAGCGCGGCTACGGGCGTGAGCGACGACGGCACCATCGTCGTGGGCATTTCTTCGGACGCTCCCATCGATCGACTCAGCGTGGGCGGCACGTATCGTTACGCAAATGATCCCGCCCATTCGCGGGCGTTTCGCTGGACTGCAGCCACCGACATGAAGGAGGTCACGCAACAGCTCGCGGACGCCGGTTTGGACGTGACCGGAATCGCAATTGCCGGAGCCACCGGCATCTCGACTGATGGGGCCTGGATGTTTGGTGACGCGACGCTTCCCACGACCGCGGCAAACGAGACAGAGGCCGCACTATTCACCCTCGATGCTCCAGACGGTCCGGAATCCCGTCTGCTCAATCTTTCCACGCGCGGGCTCGCGCAGAGCGGCGACAACGTCCTCATTCCCGGTCTCGTCCTCAGCGGCGCGGCGAACAAAAAAATGCTGATCCGCGCGGTCGGCCCGACGTTGAACGATCCGGGTATCGGCTTCCCGGGCACGACGATTCCGGATCCCACCATGCAGCTCAAACGTCTCGACACCTCGGTGAACCCGGCGGTCTACGTCGACTACGACGCGAACGACGACTGGGGCACGAACACGAACGCAGCCACCATCACGAACACCGCAGCCTCCCTTGGCGCGTTTGCCTTCAAGAGCGCAAAAGAGTCCGCGCTGCTCGTCGACCTTCCCGCCGGCCAGTACTCCGTCATCGCGCGCGACCGGAACGACGCCAGCGGCATCGCGATCGTCGAGCTCTACGACGCCGATGATGCGAGCGTGGACTCGCGGCTGATCAACATTTCCAACCGCGGCTTCTGTGGCGTCGGCGACCAGGTGATGATCCCGGGCTTCGTCATCTCGAGCGAGGGACCGAAGACCCTGCTCGTGCGCGTCGTGGGCCCAACGCTCGACACCCTTCCACGTGCCGGGCACGATGGCGGATCCCAAGCTCGAACTCTATCCCGGCGGCGCCTCGACGCCGATCCTCACCAGCGACAACTGGGGCGACAATCCCGACGCGGCGAACACCGCCGCGGTCGCGCAGCAGGTGTTCGCGTTCCCGCTCGCCGCCGGCAGCAAGGACGCGGCGATCGTCGTCACGCTGCAGCCCGGCGCTTACACCATCATCGGCTCCGCCGCCGATGGCACCAGCACCGGCGTCGTGCTCGTCGAAGTTTACGTCGTGCCGTGACGAATGGATGCGCCGCCGGTTCTTCGTGCTCGATGAGGATGGCCCGGCTATCACGCCGCTAAAAGCCACGTGGCGCTTCGCGTCGGTTTCGCTTCCGAGCAGGCCCATCGCCGCAATCGTCATCAGGCCGGCGAATTTCTCAAGGGCGTTCGACTCGTCCTCATTTTCGACGCGGACACTCGAGGGTGAGGAAGGCGCATCGGGGGGCGGCGAGGCCGCGGGCCACGGGACGTGCGGACAAGAACAGAAACCTGCGGTACACGACGACGTGATGGATCACCATGCGGCCACGCACGGGCTCGATCACCTCGACGTGGAATGTAACCGCGGATAAAAGATCATCGATCTTCGAGTGCGTGGTTCGAGCGACGGGCAGATACACCGGACGACCTCGCCGCAGCACACGGCCCGGAGGCCCTTCATCCCCGCGTCGATGGCAATCTCGATCGGTGGAGTCTTCCTGGATATGCAAGCTTTGCCGTGACTCTCAACCCGGTTGGGCGTCGGACCGGTACCGGTTCCGGTTCCCGCGGGTGGTGATGCCGGAAGCAAGCGCGGCGCAGGATAGACCATCCGGCGCCGCGAACTGAAGATGACGTTCGCTTCGAACGTTCGCTGTTTCCTCAAGGGAACAACCGCTGGGCCGGATTGTTGCGCACTTCCAGAACAACCAGTGTCCGCCCACCGTCCGGACTGTTCCATGGAGCGCGCGTTCCGAGACGATCTGTTTGGTTTCGTCCACGAAGTCGCATTCGAGATACACCTCCGCGGTGTTGCCGTGCATCTCCACTTGCGTGCGGAAACTCGGCGTCAAGCCAACCCAATTTTTGTTGAATGTGGCGCTGCTCGCGAAGAAGGCGATGATCGCGTCCCGCCCCACGAGGTTGGTGATGGCGGTCTGCTCGTCACCATTGTAGGAAGTGACCTCGTGCACGGCGGTCAGCAGCGCATGGAAGTCGGCGCTTTGGGCATTTGGTCTGCAGGCCAGTTGCCAGCAGAACGGAATCCTCCGCACTCCGCACGACTGGCGGCTCCCGGCGGCGTGCAGCGGTTGCGCGTTTGCCAACAACGCGACTGAGATCAAGGCAACGCTGGCGAGGCCGGCCGGAAGCGACGGCGTTTGGTATTCATGGGTTCTGAATCGCGGCAGGAATAGCCGCGTCATACATGCGCGAAATCTTCCTGAAGTGCGCCAGCGGGCACGGAGCGAGTGAGCGGGCGCGGAAATCCGGGGACCGGCTCGCACCCCACAGGACGCAGGTCGTCGCAAAATATTCGTGACGGTGCCAGCGCCGCACCCCACATCCGGGGGCGCAAACGCGATGGCATGGTCGCCGGGCGCGGCGCTGGCGACATCCCGCAACCCGCGTTGCTACTTCACCGGCCCGAGGTAGCGATCCAGCCAGGCAGCGATCTCCGCGTTCGTCGGGTTGATCGGAATGATGTGGCCGGATTCGTACACCACGTGGCGCTTGTGCTCTGGGGGCGTGCCAAGAAGGCTGAAGAGCGGCACCTGGAACGATTCGTACGGAAAGATGTAATCGTAGCGTCCGTTGACCATGAGCGTCGGGACGGTGACGCGGGGCGCGAAGTTGAACGGGTCTCCCTCCGGCAGCGTCCGCTGTTCGCCCGACAATCCGCCGGCGACGAGCACGTTCACCTTCACTCGCGGGTCGAGCGCCGAAACAATGGGACCGAACGAACCTCCCCAACTCAGCCCGATGTAGGCCAGCGTGTTCGTAGCGATGTCGCTGCGCGTTTCCAGGTAGTCGATCGTGCGCGAGACGTCTTTTTCCAACTGGATGTGCAAGTCGCGCCAGGCAACGCGTTCCTCCGGCGCAGGCATGCGGACCTGGCGGTCGTAGGTGCTCTGAAGAATCGGGTAGATCACCGCGCGCCCGTTTTCGATCCAGGGCCCGATCACGGGCATTTCCCAGAGTTCGTCTGTGTAGGAATGAATGGCATGGGCGTCGGAGCCGGGGAAGACCACGATCGTCTGGAATGGCGGTTGACTGCTCTTCGGCAGGAACACGACCGCGTGCATGCGTTCGCCGTTGTAGGCCGTATTGAAAGCGACGATCTCCTTCCGCCAGTGCGGGCGGCTGTCGTCGGACGATTCGAGCTTGGGGTCGAGGTTCGCCCGGTCGTAAGCGTAAAGTATCTTGAAACCCTGAAACTCCGCGTCGCTTACGGGCTTCTCGGCGGAGTAATCGCGTCGCTCCACCACACGCGGCGCATCGATGCGCGAGTCCAGCGGCTGGTCGGACATGAGCTTCACGCAACGAAAACCGTTCTGATCCGAGCGGTCGAAAGGAGGCTGCGCATCGTCGGCGCCAAACATGTAGATCGGGTCGCGCCAGCCGCCGCCGAGAATATAGCGTTTCCCGTGATCGGCCTCGTTCCAGCACCACTCCTTGGCGTTGCCGGCCATGTCGAACGTGCCGTGCGCGTTCATGCCTTGAAACTGGCCGACCGGCGCGGGACTGCGGCCACGAAAATTGGCAAAGGGAACCAGATGCATCGCCTCCTTCGTGGGGGCGGCATACCGCCAGTGGTAGATGGAAGGCAGCCGCTTCCCGACGAATTGCGCATACGCCGCGGCTTCGAACCAGCTTACACCGGTCACCGGATACTCATCCTCGCCCTTCGGATAGCTCCCGTTCGACCACGTTGCCGGCCCCGGCCTTCCCGTGGCATCGCGAAAAGACGCCATCGCCTCGCTCCACGAAAGCACGCGACCGTCGCCCGTCGCAAACGGCTGCTCCCAGAATTTCTTCGACGCGTAACCACCGGCATCGACGAAGGCCTTGAACGCGTGATTGGTGACTTCGTAGGTATCGATCCAGTAGTCGTCCATGTTGACCGCGGCCAGACGGGTGAGCAGAGGATCGACTGCCTTGCCCGGCGCGCGCACCATGCCGGGCGGTGTCGCGTTCTCCGGTCCGACGGGAACCAGGTTGAACGCGAAACGCCTTCCTATGGAAAAATCATACAGAAACCCGGCATCGGTCTCGTCGAGGGTCTCGAAGCCCTCTTTTCTGATCTGGTAACGATAAGGCGCGCGGGCGAGGCGGACCTTCGCGATCGGAGTGGTTCCGATATACTCCCAATCCGCCGACGGGTGCTGGTAGGGCTTGGCGTAAACTCTGGCTCCGGCCGGAGTCGTCTCGAAGGCGGCGTTCGTGGCGATCTTCAGCCAGAGGTCCAGGAGTGCGGGATCCTCAGAGATCGCTTCCTCGGCCTCGCGAGCGAGGGCGAAGGCGGCAGTGACGTCGTCCACCCGAATGAGGCGGTTGATTTCGGGCAGTGCCGTCTCGCGCGCCCAGCGGATCTTCGCGCTGCGCTGCAGCTGCTGCTCGGCACTGCGGCGCGCGGCGGCCTCGTTTTCGGAGGCGCGTTGGGCCGCGGTCCGCAACTCGGCCTGCAAACGCTCGGCGCGCAACGCCCGCAGCGTGAGCACCGTCGTCGCGATGGAGCCAACCAGGATCACACTCACGATTGCCGCCGACGCGACGACGCCGACGCGATGCCGGCGGACAAATTTGCGGAGTGTGTAGAGCGCACTCGGCGGACGCGCGGTCACCGGCTCGTTGCGCAGATAACGCTGCAGATCCGCCGCGAGAGCATTCGCGGTTTCGTAGCGGCGGGTCCGGTCCTTCTCGAGGCAGCGCAGGACGATCCAGTCGATGTCTCCGCGCAGCCACGAGCGCAGTTGCGCCAGATTGGTGCCGCGCTGTCGCGCCACGGCTGCGCCGTCCGCCTCATTGAGCGTGCTCACGCGGGTCGAGGGACGCAGCGGCGGTTTTTCCCGAACGGTGCGCCGCATCTCGTCAATGCCGACCTCGACCAGTTCCTTCGGCTCGAACGGCGGCCGCCCGGCCAGCAGCTCGTAGAGGACAACGCCGAGGCTGTAGATGTCGCTGCGCGTATCCACATCGAGGCCGCTCATCTCCAGTTGCTCGGGGCTCATGTAGGCCGGCGTGCCGACGAACTGCGCGAGGCCGGTGTAGAGCGTGCGTTCGGTGAGGCGGCCGTGCATCGCCTTGGCGATGCCAAAATCGATGATCTTCGGCACCGGCACGCCATCGTGCAGCGTCACGAGAATGTTCGAGGGCTTGAGGTCGCGGTGAATGATGCCCTTCTGGTGCGCATGTTGGACGGCGGAGCAGACCTGCGTAAACAGGCGCAGGCGCCCGGCGGCGTCGAGCTGATGGTCGTCACAGTGCCGCGTGATGGGAGTGCCGCGCACGAGCTCCATCACGAAGTACGGCCGGCCGTGCGACGTGGCGCCGGCGTCCAGGACGCGCGCGATGTTCGGGTGGTCCATCAGCGCTAGCGCCTGTCGCTCGGCCTCGAAGCGGGCGATCACTTCGCGCGTATCCATCCCGGGCTTGATGACCTTCAGCGCCACGCGGCGCCGGACCGGCTCCTCCTGCTCGGCTGCGAACACGGTGCCGTGGCCGCCCTCGCCCAGTCGTTCCAACAATTTATAGCGGCCAATGCGCATGCCCGCGGTGTAGTCCCAGCCGTCGCCATCGTCGGCCGCGGCCTCGATCTCCGGCACGGGCAGTTGGTCGAGCACCGCGCCCTCATGGACATACCCGCTCAACAGATCCTCGACGCGCTGGCGCAACCGCGCGTCGGAGCCACACGCGCGCCCCAAAAAGGCATCGCGGTCCGGCGGTGGTAAAGCCAGCGCATCGGCGAAGATGACTTCCTCGGTTTTCATGTAGGCGGGGAGGTAATGGCCGAGGTTACATGCGCAAAATGTCGCCAAAGTGCGCCAAAGATGAAGAAGCATTCCAGCCGCGACGTGCCGCCAGCGCAGGAACGACCGGCTCCGCGATCGAGGAGAGTTCGGATCCCCGTGTCCCCATGGCGTCGGGCCGCAAAGCCTGTTCCAGGATCATGGCTCCCGCCCTTGGCGAATCTCGTTTCCAAGCCAGGCGCGGGCATAGGCCCATTCGCGATCGGCGGATCGTTTGCTCATTCCCAGCACGTCCGCGGCGTCTTTGATCGACAGGCCAACGAAGTAGCGCAACTTCACCAACTCGGCCTTCCGGGAATCTTCGACCGCGAGACGATCGAGGGCTTCGTGCACGCGGAGCAAGTCCTCGTCCGGCACGGGCGCGGCAATCTCCAGGCCGGTCACGTCGATATCGACATGCTCGGCCCCGGCGCCCCGGCGGGCGGCGTGCCGGCGGCGCGCGGTGGTGATCAAAACGCGGCGCATCGCCTCGGCGGCGGCGGCAAAGAAATGTCGCCGGTTTTGCCAGGCCGGCTGCGCATCGCCGCCCAGCCGCAGCCAGGCCTCATGCACGAGCGCCGTGGGCTGGAGCGTTTGTCCTGGCCGTTCCTGCGCCATTTTGGCGGCCGCCAGCATCCGCAACTCATCGTAAACGATCGCGAGCAAGCGCTCCGCCGCCTGCGCGTCGCCGGCGTTCATCGAGCGCAAGACTGACGTGATGTCGCTCATCGCTGCTCGGCGATCTAGCACAAATTGGAATAACTCCAAACCGGAACAAGGAAACCGGAACAACGGGTCGATGCTTTACCCTTGCGGTGCACCGAGAACGCCAAGCCTGCGACCGCAAACGTAAAGCATCGACCACTTTGGCGACACCAGCGCCATACGGCGCCGACGCGAGCATGCGCGCGAGACAACCCGGGGTGTGGAAAAAGATGTCGGGGCTCGTTCTCCCTCCGCAGGGCAATGCAAGGGCGCTGAAAGGGGGTCCAAACCGGCGGTTTCTTATGCTGAACCCGCCGCCGCTCGCATGCGGTCAAGTGGTGCTCCGATCATGGGCATCCTCCGCCGACTCCGGTCCGCGCGGGATGGAAAACGCGAACGTCGCCCCCGGGCCATCGTTTTGGGTCGCCCACAGCCTGCCGTGGTGGCTCTCGATGATCGAGCGGCTGATGGACAGCCCCATCCCCATGCCGCTCCCTTTGGTGGTGAAGAACGCTTCGAAGAGCTTGCCGGCGCTCTGCGCGTCAAATCCCACTCCCGAGTCTTGCACGGCCAGGCCCACCTGACCGTCCGCGCTTTGTTCGGTTTTGATCACCAACTGCCGGGGCCGATCTTCGACGGAGCTCATCGCGTCGCACGCGTTTAGGAGCAGGTTCAGGATGACCTGCTGCAACTGGACGCGATCACCGATGACGACCGGAAGCTCGTCGGCCAGCGTTGTCGTCACGATCGCACGGCTCTTTTGCAGTTCGCCCGCCGTCAGCGCGATCACCTCTCGCGTCGCCTCATTCAAGTCGACCGGTTCCATGGTGACGTCCTTCTTGCCGAAGAGGGTGCGCAATCGCACGACGACCTGCGCGGCGCGGTTGCCGTCACGGATGATGCGCCGCGCCGTTTCGCTCGCGTCGCCGAGGTTGGGCGGATCGGCCGCCAGCAGCCGGAGGCAGGTACCCGCGTTGGTGATGATGCCCGACAGAGGCTGGCTGACTTCGTGGGCAATCGAGGCGGTCAACATGCCCAGCGTCGAGACGCGCGACACATGCGCGAGTTCGGAACGGGCCCGGTTCAAAGCCTCTTCGGCGACGATGCCCTCCGTCACGTCCTGCAGCGTGCCGATGAGCTTCGGCTGCCCCGCGACCTGCTCGATGACACGGGCCACGCCGCGCACATGTTTCACGTCACCCTGCGGGGTCACAATGCGAAATTCCAGACCGACGTCCTCCCCGGTTGATCGATGCGTGAGAGCAGCGTCGAACGACGCCAGGTCGTCGGCGTGGATGGTATCCCGGACCCTTTGCACGGTGATCGTCGTCGCGGGGTCGAAAGCGAAGATGCGGAAGGCCTCCTCGGACCAATTGTGGTCCTCCGCCAACAGGTCGATGGCGAAACTGCCCGTTTTGCTGAGGTGCTGGGCCTCGGCCAGACTGTCGTGCGCACGCCTGAGATCCGCTTCCGCGCGCTTGCGTTTCACGAGGTCGAGGACGAACGCAACGCCTTCGGTGGGCGCCCCTTCGAAGAGCGCCGCGCCGATCAGAACCGGAACGCGGCTGCCGTCCTTCTTGATATACTCCGCCTCATAGGGCGGGGAGACGCCCGTGGCCAGCAGTGCCCTCATGACTTGATCGTCCCTCGTGTCCCACTCGGGCGGCAGGAGGTTCTTCCAGCCCACCTGGCCCGACCGCAGATCGTCGTTCCCATACCCGACGATGTGCAGGAAGGCTTCGTTGGCGTCGAGGATCCGCCCGTCAAGGTTCCAGGTGAAGATCCCGATGATGTTGGAATTGAAAAGTCGCCGGACCCGGGACTCGCGTTCCTGCAGCTCGCGATAGAGGCGCGTGTTCTCGATCGAAATGGCCGCCTCCGAGGCGAGCAGCTTGAGGACGCCCATCCGCGCGGGGGTGAAGACGTGCGCAGCCAGGTTGTTTTCGAGGTACAGCACGCCGAGCAGTTTGGTTTGTTTGAGGAGCGGCAGGCACAGCAGCGAACGGGTGTGGCGCCGCTGCAAATAACCATCCGCGCCGAAGGAATTCTTCGCGGTGGCGTCGTCCAGGAGGACGCTTTCCTTGGTGCGGATGACATAGTGGAAGACCGATTCCGGCAGCTCCGTCGCGGTCACGCTCGCCTGGCGCAGGCTTACTTTCACGTCGTCGTCGACCGTCGTGGCCTCCGCCTCGATCCGATATTCCGCGCCCCGGGGGAGAATCAGCAGGCCTCGTTCGGCCCCGGCCTGTTCGATCGCCGTATGCAGGATCGTGTCGATCAGCTTCTCCACTACCGTCTCGCCCGCGATCGCCTTGTGATACCTTGAGCACGGTGGCAAGATCGAGCTGTTCGACCGACGCCAGCAGCGGACGGGCGGCGGCGGCGGCCAGTCGCTCGTCTTCCAGGAAAGGGTGGAGCTGCTCGAGTTGCCGGACCTTTCCGTCGGCGCCCCAATGGCGGTAGCAGGACCGGGCATCGCGCAGGTAGGTCCGCGCGATTTTCTCCAACCCGCGCGCCGCGTAAAACTGCGCCGCGAGTTCGTTGGCGACCGCCTCATTGTGAATGAAGCCGTTCGCGTGGGCCGAGCGGATCGCCGTTTCGTAGAGGTGTTCCGCATCGAGCATCCGGCCCTCAATCCGCGCGATCTCCGCGCCCACCAAGGCGGCTCGGTTTTCAAAATTGGCGGGGCAATGCTCGGCCCATATCTTGAGTTGCTGATCGTGTTCGATCAAGGCATCCAAATGCCGCTGCTTCTCTTCGGCCGGAGCCGAATTCCACGCGGCCGCGTGAGCCAGGGCAGCATAGAATCGGAAGTCGCCTGTCTCGACTTGTGATGCCGCGGTCCAAAGTATCTGATGGGCTCTTTTTGCGGCATCGACAGCCGCCGCATAGTCTCCGGCAATGAATCGGCCCTGCAGCTTTCGCGTCCAGTAGAAAAACTCGGAGAGAACTAACACGGGGTTGCTCGCGTAATGAGACTCGGCCCCTGCTTCGTTATAGTTGTCGTCGTCAAAACAGCCAAAGCTTCGCGTCAACCCGCGGAGCGTCCGGATCAGGCCCAGGCTGCGCCTCGCAGTTGGCGACCACAAGGCCGAAACCTTGCTTCGTGGCGAAAGCCAGACCCTTTTCCGCCTCTCCTTGCACGACCTTGAGGGGATCTCCCACCGTCAGGTAATTTGTGATCAATACGTGCCAGCCATAGGCGGAGTAGGTCAGGTCTCCCGTTCGGCAGGCGACATCATACGCGCGGCGCACGAGTTCACGTGCGTCCGCTGCATGTTTCGCCCATGGCATGAGCGTGCTGAAGGTGATATACGTCCTCGCTTGATGGCGCGGGAACCTTCCTTTTTCGACGAGATCGTAGCCAAGCTGGCCGAATCGAAATCCGTCTTTGTAATTGTTGAAGCGCGGCCCCGCGAACATCGCAAACCACACATAGCCGAAACACGATCCATCGCAGTTGCCGTGCTCCAGGCTGAGGTTCACCATGCGGCAAACGGCCAGCGACGATAGGTTCTCGTCGTAGAACATCGCCGGATGCACGATTTCGGTGAAGACATCCAGCATGTCGGTGACATCGGGATCAGTCAGCGAGCGGCAAGTCGGCCAGATCCTCGATCTGCCGGTTCCCGACCAGAGACCAGATGCGGTCATATTCGCCCATCACGTCTTCGCGGGTAGGATGGTGCGACCAATCCGTCCCGCTCACGCCGGAGGTAATCGAGGAATACTTCGATGGCCAGTTCACTGCGATCCAGGGTGGTGTAGAGGGTGAGCTGCAATCGCGTCACCACCGCGAAATCATGGCGGGTCTTGGCGCGCTGCGACAACATCGTCAGGCGCTTTTCCGCCGCGACCATTTCCGCGGTCAGCAACTCGCACTCGGCGGTAAGGCATTCGATCGCGAAGATGAGATCGTAGTCATCGTTCCCAAGTCGTCTCCGCTTAATAGCGATCGGCCAGCCTTGAGATATTTCAGGGCCGAGGCATACGCGGTCGAGAGCCTTCGCGCGCTGGCCCGCAATCAAATTCAATGCTGCCACCCGCTCCCGCTCCCCGGCGGAGGTCAATGAGCTGAAGCCCCGCGGTTGAGTTGGTTGACAATTTCGAAGATCGTCTTCATCCAGGCGCTCGCGGCGGAGTGTTCTCCGCGAGAAGGGTGCCGATGCGCAAATGGGCCTGCGCGCGCAGTTCCTGCGGGATCAGAGAATAGGCGGCTTCCTGGACCCGGTCATGGAGGAACCGGTAGGAATCCTCCAGACGGTAGACAAGGCCCACCCGGACCGCTTCCCAAAGCTGGCCGTGCATGTCGTCGATCGAGTCCTGATAAACCATCTGCAACATGTCGAACTCCGGCACTGTTGCCCAGGCAGGCAAATTGCTGGAGGGCCTTTCTGGTTTCGACGGGCAGGCGGTCCAGTTTCCCCACCATCAGGTCCACGACGTTGTCGGTGTAACCCATGGCGTGAATGCGGTTCACGTCCCAGGTCCATCGCGCCTCGCCATAATCGAACGCGAGCAAGCCTTCGTCCGCCAGCGTCGCGATGAATTGGATCGCGAAAAAGGGATTGCCGGAGGTCTTTTCGTGAATCAGTTGCGCCAGCGGCGCCGCGTGTTCCGGTTCGCAGCGCAGAGAGTCGGCCAGGAGCTGCCCGAGATCTTCGCCGGCCAGCGGGGCCAACACGATATTCTGCAACGCCGATCCGGCCTGGCGGATGGCGTCCAGTTTGCGCATCAACGGATGGGTGGGACTGACTTCGTTGTCCCGGTAGGCGCCGATCAAGAGCAAATGCTTGATATCCGTCCGTGACAACAGGTCTTCGAGCAGGTCGAGCGTGGCGGCGTCCAGCCACTGCAGATCGTCCAGGAAGAGCGCCAGCGGATGGGCCGGACATGCGAAGACGCTGATAAACCGTCGAAATACCAACTGAAAGCGGCCCTGGGCATCCTGCGGCGGAAGTTCGGGCACCGGCGGCTGTTCGCCGATGATGTGCTTCAGTTCCGGGACGAGTTCCACCATCAGTAATCCATTCGGATCCAGCGCCTCGTGCAGTGCCTCGCGCCATGTGCGCAGTTCCTCCTCGCTCTTGCTGAGCAGCGGCCGGATCAGGCTCTGGAACGCCTGCGCCAGCGTCGCATACGGAATGTCCCGCTTGTACTGGTCGAACTTGCCGGAGGCGAACAACCCGCGGGGAGGCACCAGCGGCTTGTGCAGCTCATTGACCACGGCGGATTTTCCGATGCCAGAATATCCCGACACCAGCACCAGCTCCGGCCTGCCCCCGGCCACGATGCGATCAAAGGCGGTGAGGAGCGTCTCCACCTCACGGTCTCGACCATACAATTTCTCCGGGATTATGAGCCGGTCCGGGATGTCGTGTTCGCCGAGTGCGAAATCGTCCGATGCGACCGTGTGCCTCCCACTCCGAAAGGCAGCGCCGCAGATCGCTCTCCGCCCCGACCGCCGTCTGGTACCGTTCCTCGGCGGTCTTGGCGAGCAGCTTCATGATGATGGCCGAAACCATCGGGGGGACATTTTCCCGCCGCTCACCTGGCGATGCCGGTTGTCTCGCAATGTGGCAATGCACCCACTCCATCGGATCGGCCGCGGTGAAGGGAGGACCACCGGTCAGCATTTCGTAGAGGGTGACACCAAGCGAATAGAGGTCGCTCCGGGAATCAACGGAACGGTTCATCCGTCCGGTTTGCTCTGGCGCCATGTAGGCAAGGGTCCCGGCGATGAATTCCGGAGGATGGGGCGCCTGCCGTTCTCGGGGGAGCCGGGTGGCAATGCCAAAGCCGGTGAGCCAGACTTGGTTGGTGGTTGGATTTACCAGGACGTTGGGCGGCTTGATGTCCTTGTGGATCAGCCCACGTCGGTGCAGCTGGTTGAGTGCAGCCGCTGAAGCTACGGCAAGTCGCAGAAATCGTCCGATCTCCATGGACGGGCTGATCAACCGATCGGCCGGCACGCCATCCTGATATTCAAGGACCAGCGCGGTCTGCCCGCGCTCGCGCACGAGCTCGACTGGCCGCAACGCCCAGGCGCCATCAAGATGGTCCCTCAGCGCATACTCGTGCACGAGACGACCGACGCTGTCCCGAGTCGGTTGCCTCGCGGCGGGAACGACGGCGATGCGGTCGAGCGGGATGCCATCAGCGCCAACCCGCCGAATGCGGTAGTAGCTGCACTCACCCTGCTCCCACAAAACCTCGGGGACGTCTTCTGCGCCGTCGGTGTCGAGCCAGGATAGTCGGTTCATCGAGAGGCGCGTTTCGGAAACAGTGAACGCAGACAATCCGGACTGGTCGGCACCGTGACAACACCGACCGCCTCAACAAAAGCATATTGCCCCGCACTCATGGCGTTTCTTTTGCGTCGAAGAGTCGCGATTGCTAGAGGCCAGCTCCAGAAAAGTCCATGGTGGACTGCCGGTGGTGATCGAAGGGGGAGTTGGAGCTGATGAGTGCTTCTCGTGTAGGCCCGGTGCCCTTACCGGGCGCCGGGTGAGGGCACCCGGCCTACAGGAAAGATTTCGCGTCGCCCATCACTCCCAACTGCACGTGATCGGCAGGAACTGGTGCTGAAACGCGGCCGGAGCTGGTCAAACGCCTTCAGGAAAAGGTGATCACTTTCGAGACTGCGGCCCGCGACCGTTCGTCTCCACCGGATTGGCGAGCTGTCCGCGGCTCTCCTGTCACTCGCCCCGTCTTCAGACCGGCGTCTGAATTTCCGCCATTTGTCTCAATCGGATCAGACGTTGGGGCGAAATGTAGTACGGAGCAGTCTCTTTTCGGGACGGGAAATCGGACGTTTGAATTTTCATCCGCATCACCGCGAGGGTGATGGGCTCAGGACCTGCGGTCGGGCAATCACTTAGGCCGCTCGCCTCTATTGGCACGGGAAATGAAGAGGAGAAAAGAAACCGCGATGAGCGATTCGAAAAGCCGCACTTGCCCTCTTTCAACATGACTTACGCCCAGAAATCTTGCGACGGAACGTTGCCCATGGATGCGCCCAAATCGGCCGGGAGGATCGATCGTCGCCACTTTTTGCGAATGGCGGCGATGGGCGTGGCCGCCGCCGAGCTCGGCCTGGTCGGCTCGGCAAACGCACAATCCCGGAAAACAAGCAACCAGGATCCCGCGACCGCAGGAGCCGGCGCGACCCCGGCGTTCAGTGCACCGAAGCAGATCGACGTCGGCGTCCTGAATATCGGTTATGCTGAAGCCGGCCCTGAGGACGGTCCCGCGGTCGTTCTTCTCCATGGCTGGCCCTACGACATCTACAGCTATGTCGATGTGGTCCCGTTGCTGGCGTCGGCCGGCTACCGGGTGATCGTCCCGTATCTGCGGGGATTCGGCACCACCCGATTTCGGGCAAGCGAAACGTTCCGCAATGCCCAGCAGTCGGTGCTCGCGCTCGACGTCATCGGGTTGATGGACGCGCTCAATATTGAGAGAGCGATCCTTGGGGGGTATGACTGGGGGGCGCGAACCGCGAATATTGTCGCGGCGTTGTGGCCGGAGCGCTGCCGGGCCATGGTCGCGGTGAGCGGCTACCTCATCGGGAGCCGCGAGTCCAACCGGAGGCCGCTGCCGCCCAAGGCCGAGCTCGCCTGGTGGTACCAGTATTATTTTGCCACGGAACGCGGCCGCGACGGCTACGACCAATACCGGAACGATTTCGCGAAGCTCATCTGGCAGCTTGCGTCGCCCCGGTGGAAGTTCGATGACGCCACGTTCGAACGCAGTGCCGCCGCGTTCACCAATCCTGAACACGTCGCCATCGTCATTCACAACTATCGTTGGAGGCTCGGCCTGGCGAACGGTGAGCCGGAGTATGACAAATGGGAAGAGCGGCTCGCCGCCGCCCCGATCATCACGGTGCCCACCATCACGCTGGAAGGGGATGCCAATGGCGCGCCGCATCCGGACGCGGGTTCCTATGCCAGGCGATTCTCGGGCAAATATACCCACCGGGTCATCGGGGAAGGCATCGGCCATAACCTGCCGCAAGAAGCGCCGCGGGCTTTCGCGGACGCCATCGTGGAAGTTGATGGTTATGCAAAGCTCGCGGAGAAGAACCAGGTTTCCGGCAGATAACGGAAGCGGGTAGGGCGCGAATGCGATGAATGCAGTGAGTTCCAGCTCGATGGGTATCGCGCTGATCACGGGCGCTTCCACTGGCATCGGTGCGATCTACGCCGACCGGCTGGCTAGGCGCGGTTACGATCTGGCCGCGGCGTTGAACGTGCTCGCGGTGGCGAGGCAGCATTTGGGGACGCTGGACCGGATCACCCGGGTCGTACGGCTCGGGGTCAATTTCGTGACGGCGGGGAATTCCGTCGATCAGCCGAGGATGGCCGATGGGGCCTCGGACCTTCTGCGGGACATTTTTGGGGAGGACAAAATGTCGTCACGGCTGGTGTCCGGAGTGGAGCGGCTGCCGCTCGGGGTGCCCGTCGCGCTGGAAGTGATCCTGGAGGTCGCCGCCTGAGTCCGGCCGCTCGAATGCGTAACCGACGTATCGTTACAAGGCCGGGCGGGCGCCGGGGGGCGGTCGAATCGCGAACAGAAAGCAACGAACCAACATTGAAGGGATGCAAGGAATGAAAACGTCAACCATGACAGACAAGGTCATCGTCATCACCGGCGCCAGTAGCGGTATCGGGGCAAGCACGGCAAAGCTGCTCGCTCGCAGCGGCGCAAAAGTCGTGTTGGGGGCGCGACGCAAGGAACGAATCGACGCAACCGCGAAGGAGATTGCGGCCGCGGGTGGCGAGGCGATCGGAATCGCGGTGGACGTCACCAAACAGGCGGAAGTGGAAGCGCTCATCCGAGGAGCCATCGATCGTTTTGGCCGCGTCGATGTCCTCGTCAACAACGCCGGGATCATGCCCATCGCGCCAATCCCGGCCCTCAAGGTGAAGGAATGGGATCAGCAGATTGACGTCAACATCAAGGGGGTGCTGTACGGCGTCGCGGCCGTCCTGCCGCACATGCAAAAACAAAAGGGCGGCCATATCGTCAACATCGCGTCCGTCATCGGGATCAAGGTGTTTGCACCGGGTGGCACGGTTTACGGCGCGACGAAAGCAGCGGTGCGCACCTTGACGGAGGGCCTTCGGGTGGAACTGCATGCCCAGGGCATCCGCTGCACGATGATCTCGCCCGGTGCGGTCGCCACTGAGCTGCCGAATGGCACCTCGGACAAAGCAACGAGAACGCAATTGCTCAAGTTGTATGAGATCGCGGTACCGGCCGAATCGGTCGCGAGCGCGATCGCCTACGCGATTGGGCAACCGGCCGCGGTGGAGATTGACGAGATCGTCATCCGGCCCACGGCGCAGGATTTCTGAGGTGACCGTGAACTTCAAAACGATCGCGAGGAAGGCAGGATTGTTCATGTTGATCACGCCGGTGGGAGACGACGCCGGTTTTTCCCCTTGAGACGAACGGGGAACCGGCGGGGCGCGATTGGATCACTATTCGCAAGAGAGAGAAACTCATGTCGCATCAAAAAACAGCCATCATCACGGGCGCATCGCGGGGGATTGGGGCCGGTTTGGTCGAAGCGTTCATGAATGCAGGTTACAATGTCGTCGGCACGTCGCGCGGTAGCGCTCGCACGCTGACCGCCTCATCCAGCCTGGCCATCGTCGAAGGCGATATCGGAAAGCCGGAGACGGCGGCCCTGGCGGTTGAGGCCGCGATCAGCCGCTTCGGGGGCGTTGATCTGCTGGTGAACAATGCCGGACTTTACTTCAATAGAAAGTTTACGGACTTCACCATCGAGGACTTCACTGCCTTGGTTTCAACCAACCTGCTCGGATTTTTTTACATCACGCAACTGGTGGTGAAGCAAATGTTGAAGCAGGGGGCGGGGAATGTGGTGAGCATCTCCGCGGCGATGGCCGATCAGCCGATTGCCGGCGTGAACGCGTCCGTGCCGATGATGACCAAAGGGGGGCTGAATGCGATCACCCGGAGCCTCGCCATCGAATATGCGAAGAAGGGAATCCGCTTCAATGCGGTCGCCCCCGGCGTGGTGCAGTCACCGCTGCACGAGAACGACCCGGTTGAAAAGCTGGCGATGTTCCAACCCATGGGAAAGGTTGCCCATGTAAAGGACATCGTCGACGCGGTGCTCTACCTCGCCCGGGCCGAGCAAGTGACAGGCGAGGTACTGCATGTTGACGGAGGCATGCACGCGGGTCGTTGGTAGCGGAGGGGCGGCCACCGGCCGGCCGTGAAAACAGCGGTAAGGTTGTCCAACTCCCGCGAGGCGCACCCGCTGCTATTCCGGCGGGAAGGGAATGTTGATTAAAGGTCGAGGATGATATCTCCTCGAGGGCAGGAACAGCAGGTTAAGAGATTGCCGTCCGCGGGCGGTTCGACGGGCTCGGGATTGTATCCGACATCGCCGGCGATCAGCGCGATTTCGCAGGTGTGACATACTCCCGTTCGACAGGACCATTGGACCGATACATCGCAGGCCTCCGCGAGTTCCAGCAGACTCTTCCGCGCCGGATCCCACGCAACCTGGAGCCCGCTCCGGGCGAATGACACACGCGGTCCCGTCCCGGGCGAGCCTGCAGGCGGATGGGGAGAGTGACGCGACACCTGTAACTGGCCAGGCGCGCTCGATTTGACCGGGCCGAAGATTTCCGTGACCACCCGATCGCGAGCAACACCCCAGCCGGCGAGGCCCGCGGTAAAGTCCCGCAAAAACGCGGTCGGCCCGCAAAGATAAAAATCCGCGTCCACGGCCGACACCAAGGCGCTCCAGCAGCGCCACCTCGAGATGCCCGGGTGCATCGAAGTGCACACCTGGCTCATCCTCGCGGCGCGGTTGGCTGTATTGCACGTAGCTCCGGCCGTGCGGCAGGCGCTCGAATCAGTCGCCGTGTTTCCTCGGCGAAGGGGTGCTCGCCTCCGTTGCGGGCGCCATGAAGCCACCACACCTGGCGCGCCGAGGGCCCGGCCGCGAGCGCGTGGAACATCGCCAAAACTGGAGTTACTCCGATTCCCGCGCTGATCAAGACGATCGGCCGGTCGCCGGGCCGCAATACAAAGCTGCCTCGCGGGGCGCTCACCTCGAGAATGTCGCCAGCCTCGACCCCCGCAGCCAGATAATCGCTCGCGGCGCCGTGGCTTTCCTTTTTGATGCCCAGGCGATAGCGCTCGGTGCCTGGAGGGCCGGAGAGGGAGTAACTGCGCAACAGCGGGGGCTCCGTCCGCTGGGGGCGCAGGCGCACGACAACGAATTGTCCCGGCAGGGGAATGGCAGTGGCCTGCCATCGGTTGGGACCAGTTCCAGTGACAATACGCTGTCGCTCTCCCGATTGATCTGCGCGACGCGCAAGGGACGGAATCCTGGCCATGCCGGAGGGGGCCCTCCCGCCGCAGTCAGACCGGGATTGCCGGTCGCCGCGCCTCCGCTCAATTCCTTGTCGAGCAGTGCCTGGAAAGACGACCTCCAGCCGGCGCTGAGGGCGGGAATTCGAAGCGCCCGCTCCAGCATTTGCCGCGGATGGCCGGGCAGATACAACAGCCCGTTGATCTCAGCAACACTCATGCCTTCGGGGCCCGCGCGGACTTTGACTATTTCCTCGCCGGCCTCGACCTCGCCTTCCTGCAGCACGCGAAGATAGAAGCCGGGCCTGCCGTGGGCCACCAACAGGGCGGCCATCCGCGGTTCGTCCATCCTGATGCCGACGCGATAGCAGGTGACTCGCGGCTGGGTGACCTCGAAGAGCGCGCCACCGATGCGGTATTGGTCGCCGATACAGACCTCCGTATCGGGCAGACCCTCAACCGTGAAGTTCTCTCCGAATTGTCCAAAGGTGAAAGTCTGCGCGGTGGAGCTTGTCCTGCCAGTAGCGATAGGAATCGATCTGGTAAACGAATACCGCACGGTGCTCGCCCCCGTGGCCCGCCAGGTCCCCCTGCGCGTCTCCGTCGATGTTCAATCGCCGCACCATGCGCTTGCCGTGAACAGCATCCTTCCAGATGGCGGTGCGAACAGTTTGTCCGCGCCAGGTAATTTCGCGCGGCAGACCTACATTCACGGAAAGGAGCCGGGCCGTTACCGGGCGGTTGATCGCCGGGTCTGACGTCAGGTGCACGCTCATAAGCCGAATGTTTCCAGCAACCGCAGCCAGATCTCGCTGATGGTCGGGTAGGAGGGGACCGCGTGCCAGAGTCGGGAGAGCGGGACGGCGCCAACGATCGCGATGGTGCCCGCATGAATCAATTCTCCGACAGCTGGTCCGACCAAAGTCATTCCGACCAGCACACCCCGATCGTGGTCGACCACCATGCGGGCTTTGCCCTCGTAACCGTCGGCATAGAGCGCCGCGCCCGCTACGGCGCCGATATCGTAGTCAACTACGCGAAGGTTGATCCCGCGCGCTTTTGCCGCTGCTTCCGTCAAGCCCACGGCGGCCACTTCCGGGTCGGTGAAGATGACCTGGGGCACCGCGCAGCCATCCGCCGTCGCGGCATACCGGGTCCACGGTTCCGGCGTCGCCGCGTCGACATTTTTTTCGCGCGCGCGGCAATAACATCCCCGCAAACGCGCCCCTGGTATTTCCCCATGTGGGTGAGCAAGGCGCGGTGATTGACGTCGCCGGCTGCGTAGAGCCAGCCGCCGGTTACGCCCTTTACCCGCATGCTATCGTCTACCTCCAACCAGGAGCCGGGCTTCAAACCAACCGTCTCCAAGCCCAGTTCCTCGGTTCGCGCCTGGCGGCCGGTCGCGGCGAGAACTTCATCGGCACACAGCGTTTGCCCGTTGCTGAGAGCGATGCGGGCAACGCCATCGGGTTGGCGGTCTACCCGTCGAACCGTCGTATCTGTCATGACGCGTATCCCTCGTTGCTCAAAGGCCGCGCTTAGCATTTCGCCGGCGAACGATTCGCAATGGGGAATCAGGCGGGCACCACGCTCGATCACCGTGATCTCTTCGGTGCCCAGTTGCTTCCATGCCGTGGCCATCTCGCAGGCCACCACGCCACCACCGAGAATGGCCAGACGTCTAGGAACCGTTTTGGCACTGGTGGCTTCACGGCTGGTCCATGGGCGTGCTTTGGCCAGACCCGGAATGTCCGGGATGGACGGGCGGCTTCCCGTGCAGACGGCCACGGCCTGCCGCGCGGTCAGATGGGTCGTGATGCCGTCCCTATCCGTGACCGACACGCGACGCTCGCCCGTCAGTCTGGCATGGCCGCGCAAGAGGTCGATGTTGGCCTGGCGGAGCCATTTTACCTGGCCGGAGTCATCCCAGTTCGAAACGAACGAGTCGCGCCGCTTGAATACCGCCGGGACATCGAGTTTGCCGGTCACGGCCTCGCGGGCGCCCAAAACGCTGCGCGCGGCGTCGAGGGCTGATCCCGGCCGCAACAGCGCCTTGCTCGGCATGCAGGCGCAATAGGAACATTCGCCGCCTACGAGGTCGGATTCAACGATCACGGCGGTCAGTCCCGCCCTTGACCGCGCGATCGGCTACGTTCTCTCCCGTCGAGCCCGCCCCGATGACGACCACGTCATAGCTGACCTTATCCATGCCGGCAGGATTCATTCCCTTTGGCTCCGATACTCCGAAGCTTGCTTCGGCTTGGTTGGGATGTAGGAGACTGCTTGCAGGCGATCCGAACTGCGCGACAACGAACCATCGGCCGGTTCGCCTGCAAGCAGGCTTCTGCGACAGAGAGGAATCGTGGCGGGCAACATGATGTTGGTTTGGTTTCGTCGAATGCCTCGGGGCAACCCCGAGGATCTTCATTTTTCAGTCGAGGCACGGGACGGCGCGAGCTCGCCCGCGACTTCGTGCACATAGCACCACGTCCACTGCTCTCCGGGCATCACCGAACGCATCACGGGATGGTTGGTTTGGTGAAAATGCCGGGTCGCGTGTTTACCGGGCGACGAGTCGCAACAGCCGACATTGCCGCAGGTCTTGCACTGGCGCAGCGAAACCCACTGCGTGCCTTCTTTCAGGCAGTCTTCACAGACGAGGGGCACGGGAGGAGGCGCAAAGTCGGACGCGGTCAGGTTTTTGAGATGATCACATGGGCTGGTTCATATCTTTCCTCCTTTGACTCGTTGGACGGATGGCTTCCGGTGCCGGGCAAATGGGTCATTCTGTTGATCGGTGCCCGGCACCCACCGGGCCTCGCAAACCTCGTCAGCCGCACCGTCGAAGATCGACGGGGCTCTCTTCGAACGCGGTTTGCAGCCCTGCGACCCGCAAAAACAGTACGCTGAACAAGTGATCGCGGTCCTCCCAATTTCTCACCAGCTCAAAGCCGGCGCTCAACGCCAGCCCGGCAAAGTCCTGCAGCGAGTATTTGTAGGAATACTCGGTGATGATGTATTCTCCTTCCTCGAAACTGAATTCCTGTGAATCCAGATGCACGGTTTGGGCGCGTTGGCTGACCAGGTGCATCTCGATCCGGCCCAGCGACTCGTTGTACGGGGCGCGATGACGGAATGCCGAGAGATCAAAATCCGCGTCCAGTTCCCGATTGGCCCGGGCCAGAATGTTGAGGTTGAACCTCGCCGTGACCCCTTTCCGGTCATTATAGGCCGGTTCCAGAATCCGTCCCGCCTTGGCGCGATCAACGCCGATCAGCAAACCCCCGCCGGCGCCGCAAAGGGAGGCGATCTTGCGCAGGAAACCGACGGCGGCAGCCGGCTCAAAGTTGCCGACTGTCGATCCGGGAAAGAACGCGACCGTTCGCCTTGGGCTGCGCTTCATATCCGGGATTTCCGAAATCCCGGCGTAGTCGGCCTCCAACGGGCTGATCTCGATCTCAGGGAACTCGCTGGCCAATTGCGCTGCCGATTCCCGCAGCTGGGGCCCGGAGATATCGATTGGGATGTAGCCGGAGAGGTCTGGCAGGTGGGTCAACAGGTGGCGGGTCTTGGTGCTGGTGCCACTGCCAAATTCGACCAACCGGCAACTCCCGCCAATCAAAGCGGCGATCTCGTCGACGTTGTCACAAAGGATCCGGGTTTCGGTCCGGGTGGGGTAATACTCCTCCAACTCACAGATTTCGTTGAAAAGCCGGGAGCCCTCCTCGTCGTAGAGGAATTTGCAGGGAAGGGTCTTCTGCGGCCGCGAAAGGCCGTCAACCGCCTCGCCGAGAAAGCCGTCGCCGGAAACCCGACGACTACAATATGGAGCCGCCACAATTGCGTCATTCATAGAACCTCCTTTGCCAGTCGAATTCCACTGAACTGCCACCGGGCATCGGGCGGGAAGAAGTTCCGATAGGTGCGGCGGATGTGCGTTTGCGACGTGGCGCAGGAACCGCCGCGCAACACATACTGGTTGCACATGAATTTGCCGTTGTATTCTCCCAGGGCCCCGCCAACCGCCGAATAGCCCGGATAGGGCGAGTAGCTGCTGCGGGTCCACTCCCAGACGTCGCCGAACATCTGGGCCGGTCGGTCGGGTGGCACCGGGGAGGCGAGGGGAGCCACATGGAAACGTTCGCGCTCAACAAAATTGCCGTGGAGCGACAATCCGACCGACCCAACCTCCCACTCCTCCTCGGTCGCCAATCGAGCCTTGCTCCATCGTGCATAGGCGTCGGCCTCAAACAGACTCACATGACAGACGGGCTCTTCGGGGACCACTTCGGCCATTCCCGCCAGTGTCATGGTGCGCCACTTTCCCTCCTGCTTTTCCCAATAGAGGGGAGCGTCCCAGCCCCTTTCTTTCAAAGTGCTCCACCCGAGGGAAAGCCAGAGTTCCGAGCGCCGGTATCCCTCATCCTCCATGAACGCCAGGAACTCGGCATTCGTGACGAGGCGGGAGGCCAGTTGAAACGATGGGACGAAAGTACGATGCCGTGGCCCTTCATTGTCATAGCTGAATCCCGGGCCTTCATGACCGATCCAGTAAACGCCTTCTCCGAACGGCAGCCATTTGATCCCGGGCACCAGCTGCGGCTTCTCACGATCTCGGGTGCGAAACGCGGGCCGTAACGGATTTCGCCAAAAGACGTTTTTGATGTCAGTGAGCATCAACTCCTGGTGCTGCTGCTCGTGATGCAATCCGAGGGTGACGATCGGATCCAGTTTCGCCAGGAGTTGTTCATCGGCCGACTCGATCAGTTCGGCAACAAACTGGTCGATGTCGGAGCGGTAGTGAAAAACCTCCTTGACCGTGGGTCGCGAAAGCAAGCCCCGATGGGGACGTGAATAAAACGGGCCGACGGCGTTATAATACGAATTGAAAAGGAACCCGTATTGGGGATGCGGCGATTGATAATCGGGCAGGAACGGCTTCAACACAAATGTTTCGAAAAACCAGCTCGTATGCGCGAGGTGCCATTTCGTCGGGCTGGTTTCCGGCATGGATTGAATTACGTAATCCTCCGGCTCCAGGGTTTCGCAGATGTTCTTGGAGAAACTCCGCACATACAGAAAGCGTCGCAGGAGTTCAGGTTTCGAGGACCCTTCGCTCTCGGTCCCACTGGCCCGACGCGACTTTGGTGCTTCGGTGATTGTATTCATTCTTTGCTCTCTTTCTCACCCTGGTCGTTGGATCAACGTCGTCAGCGATGGGCGCCGGACTGGGCATGGATTTCGCCCACGAAGTACCCGAGGCGATCTTCGACGTCCCCTGGCTTGTGAAAGCCGCGCGCCATCAGCGCCTTGATGGCATCCTGGGCGGCGGGCCGCCCGAGCGAAGCCATGCACGTATCCCACCCGGCGCCGATTTCGACGTCCGGCGGGAGGCTGGTATTGACGAGTCGCTTGGTATTGGCGATCGCCCATTTGTCGAACCCGGCGATCCGGTTTGCCAGCGCGTCCACGAACGCGTCCAGCTCGGCGTCCGGCAGGGCGCGATTCACATAGCCGTAGGCCTCGGCCTGCTCTCCTCGTATATCTTCCGAGCTCAAGAGCACCTCCAGGGCGCGGTTTCGGCCGATGAGTCCGGGCAGTCGGGCCATCGTGCCACCGCCGGGGACCACTCCCACGCCCACCTCAAATTGGGAGAGAATGGCCTTTTCGCGGCTGGCGAAACTCATGTCACAGGCGAGCGTGATTTCACTACCGTTGCCGGTCGCACGCCCCCGGATGAGGGCGATCGAGACGACTGGCAAGCGGGTCAGTCGCACGAGGAAGTCCGGCCAGGGTGGCAAGCCGGTTGGGCCGGCCGGCATGGCGGTGAGGTCCTCCAGGTTGGCCTGGAAATCGGAGTGATTCAGGAAGTAGTCCTCAACCGCGCTGTCGAAGACCACGACCCTGACCTGCTCGTCGGCTTCCAGCTCCTTGATGATTTCCTGGAACTGTTGGACCATTTCCGGCCCCATGACATTGATCGGCGGGTTGTCGATCGTGACCCGCCAGTAGGCGGGCGACCGCCGCGCCAGGCAAAGCTGTTCAGTTTTCATAGCGGTATCCATTGCCGTCTTCTCCGTCACTTTTGTATTTGTTGGCGCCCGAAATGGATTGATTGTCCTTGGGGCTTTCTTGAGCGCCGATTTATTTGCTGGTCGTCTGCAGCCGGTTGATTACCGCCGCGCCGGCGTTGCTGACGATCTCGTCCTGGGAATCCGTGCCTCCCGAACAGCCGATGGCGCCGATGACGGCCCCCTGGTCAATCAGTGGAATGCCGCCGCGAGACGCGATGACCCCATCGAATGCGAGCAGATAGTTGAGGTGCATCCGCTGGATGCCGTCCTCGAAGATCTTCGTGGGGCGCCGAAAGGTCGCGGCTGCCCGCGCCTTGTGTTCCGCGATCTGAATGGAGGCGAGCATCGCGCCATCCATTCGTTGGAAGGCAACCAGGTTGCCCCCGGAATCGGCCACTGCTACGTTCATCTTCCACTTCCGCTCCGTCGCCGCGCCGACGGCGGCGTCAATGGCAGCACGGGCCCGGTCCAGCGAGATCGGCTGCCCATAGGGCACATCGAACGGCATCTCGTCCGGCACGACATCAAGAGGATTCGGCTGGGCGCCTTGTTGGGTAATCGCGTTTAACAGCGCCTTGGCCGCCACGGTTGAAGACGCGGGATTCTGGCCGGTAATCAGGCGGCCATCCACGATGGAAAACGGTTGCCAGTTGCCGATCTTTTCGAAGATGGCGCCGAGGCGCATCAATTCATTCTCGACCAGAAAGGGCACGACCTTGGTGAGCTGGACCTCCTCCTCCTCCCCATTGGTGAATCCGGTTACGTGCTTCCCCTTAACCAGCGGCTCACCCTTGTATTTGACGTGCCGGAGTACTCCCGGAGAGTGGCAGACGAACCCTACGAACTTGCCGGAGTTGTAGAATGATTCGATCAACGCGATCGAATGCGGATCCTCGGCCAGGTCCCACATGGGGCCATGTCCGCCCGGATAGAAGACGGTGTCGAAGTCGTCGGCCCTGGCATCGGCGAGTTTGCCGGTGTGAGCAAGCGCCCGCTGCGCGTCCTTGTCGCCCTTGAAGCGCGTCATGGCCGACGTCTGATTTTCGGGCAGATCGCTTTTCGGATCGATGGGAGGCTGCCCGCCCTTCGGCGACACCAACGTCACTTCGGCTCCGGCATCCCGGAAAACGAAGTAAGGGGCGGCGAACTCCTCGAGCCAGAAACCGGTTTTGCGCCCGGTGTTGCCGAGTTGATCATGCGATGTTAAGACCATCAGGATTTTCATATTCTTACTTCTCTGCGTTTGTGATTGGTTGTGGTTGGTTTCTGTTTGTGCAGGACTTTGCTGGCTCCGATCGGCGCGAAATTATCGCGTGAACCGGACAAAGTGGAGATGCGGAGCCATCAGTGGCGCACCACTTGGTTCGCTCCGGTTTGCAGCCCGTTGGGGCGGCGAGCAGAGCTTCGGCCCCCCTCCGCTCCATCGTACCGGGCAGCTGCAATGAAAAATGACGACGCTCCGTTGAAGCCGCTGCAACTTCCGTTACGGACGCCTGGACTGACACGGGCACCGGCTGCATGGAGGACGGCATGGTGTTGGCAGCTGGGTGCAAGGCGTGGGCGGTGAGGACTGCTTTCGCTCGGTGGTGAAATGAGACCCGATGGGCTGATCTCCGAGAGTTCATTGGCTCCCGAGCGAAGCGGTCGCATTGGCGGTTTCTGAATGCATGTCGCGGCCACCAATATTACAGAATGCGTGCCAAGCTATAGCACTCGCGCAATTGCCGGCTCGGCAATGATGTGCGCGGATTGAGCGACTCCCGATGATGGTGCGATATTTCGGACGTCCGATCTTTTGTGCGCAAGGGGACGAGAATTCGATCCTCCGATTCGAAGCCGGGTCCGTTTGACGAGCGGCCGCACGTCAAAGAGACGAACTGCCGTCGGATCATGGAATGGCCGAGAACGTGTCGGCGCGACGGGCTCAGTGCGAAAAGCGGGTACGGCGACGCGGAAGCGCACGAGGCGCGCCGCTATCGCGTCGGGCCGGGCCACGTCGAGGGGTGGCGCTACCGCCATGCCCTCCGCTCATCTACACTCCTCGGAACCGACTATGATTCAACTCGCGAAACTGTCGGCAAGGCGAAGTGAAAGCTGGCCCCGGGACCGTCATGCGCGGTCGCCCAGAGGCGCCCGGAGTGATTTTCGACAATGGAGCGGCTGATCGACAATCCCATCCCCAGTCCTCCAGGCTTGGTGGTGTGGAAGGCTGTAAAGACCTGCTCGATACCTGCGGGAGCTAGTCCGACGCCCGAGTCGCGGACCGTCACCACCACCTCCCGCTCGTCCATCCTCTGCGTCTGAATGACGAGATCACGAGTCCGGTCCTGGACCGTCGCCATCGCCTCGATGGCGTTCAAAATCAAATTGAGCAGGACCTGCTGCAACTGCACCCGGTCGCCGAGAACACGGGGCAGGGCGGGTGACAGTTCCAAACGCAGGGTGACCCGGTGCTTGTCGATCTCGCTCCTGGCCAGCACGACGATCTCCCGGATGGTTTCGTTCAGATCCAGCGGCTCCTTCGCTGCTTCCGCCTTCTGGAAAAGCGCCCGGATGCGAGCCACGATTTGTCCGGCCCGGTTGCCGTCGCGGATAATGCGCTGGAGTGTCTCGCGAGCTTCTTTGATCTCGACGGAGTCATCCGCGACCCGCGCCAACCAGCGCAAACAGGCGTTGCTATTTATCACTACACAAGCGACGGGCTGGTTGACCTCATGGGCAATGGACGCAGCGAGTTCGCCCATGGTTGTCACTCGCGTCACGTGAGCCAATTCGGCCTGCGCTTGGCGCAAAGCTTCTTCGGCACGCTTCAGGTCGTCGATGTCGGTTGTCGTACCGACAAATTTGAGGACATTCCCTTCGGAATCGCGGACGACCACGGCTTCCTGGAGATGCCAACGATACGTTCCGTCACGAGCGCGACGAGACCGGGTTTCCATCGCAAAATCGTGTCCCCCACGCACGCCCTCCCAAAAGATTTTGGCCGCCATCTCCCGGTCGTCAGGGTGGACCGCGCTCATCCAGGCCGCCGGATGCGAGCGGACGAAGTCAAGACTCTGACCCGAGAATTCAAGCCAAACTTGATTCACGAAATCCGGCGTCCCATCAGGCTTGAGCGTCCAAGCGGCTACAGGAAGATGCTGCAGCAGCCGCGCATCCACCTCCATCCCCTCCGTCCGTGGCAAACTCCTCAGGGTTACGCAGGTGGAAGCAACGTCATCGACGAGGTAAGCAGGTGAGCGGGCTCTATCGGGAGCCAGTGGCCATGTATTTGTTTTCATGCCGCTGTGTTGTTGGGGGTGATGGTGACGGTTCCTTGCCTGGATTTCTACATGTGCAAGGAAGGGCGGTTCGGAATGCTCCCCAACAAGTCTTGTGGCCGCACCATCCTTGGGTTTCTGCCTCCACGGTCGCAAGAGTAGCGGAATTTGCCTCCGCCGTGAATTCCACGACTGGGCTAAAAACGAATAACCCAATGGAGTTAGCTTTCCTCGGCGTAGGGCCGGAAATTCCATTGTCTTCACGGCATCATGGCTCCTTTTCTCAACTGCGTCACTTTGCCCATGAAAGGGTCCAAACCGATTAGCATTTTGTGTGTCGACGACCACGCCGTGGTACGCGAGGGATTGACGGCGATCATCGCCACCCAGTCCGACATGGCCGTGGTCGCGGAAGCGGGTGACGGGCGGACCGCGCTTGAGAAATGCGGCGAGCATGTGCCGGATATCGTTTTGATGGATTTGAACATGCCCGGGCTTGGCGGGGTCGAGGCAACCGCGCGCATTCGGAGCGACTTTCCCACGGCGCGGGTCATCGTTCTGACCACATTTGAAGGCGATGAAGACATTCATCGGGCTTTGGAAGCGGGGGCGCGAGCCTACCTGCTGAAGAGCGCCGTGCGGCAGGAACTCTTGCATGCAATTCGCGAGGTGCACGCCGGGCGAAAGTATATTCCGGATTCAGTGGCAGCACGCCTGGCTGAGCACACTCCTCGGATACCCTTGAGTGCGCGCGAACTTGAGGTCCTGCAGCTCATCGCCACGGGTCTGCGCAACAAGGAGATTGGCGATCGGCTGAATATTGCCGAGGACACGGTAAAGGTTCACATCAAGAATATCTTTGGGAAACTCAATGTGGTCGACCGCACTCAGGCGGTGGTCGTCGCGACCGAACGTGGCATTGTCAAGCTGGGCCGCCCGGAATAACCCGAAAGGGTTAGTGTGGACTAGCTGAGTCGGGGGATAGGAATTATTCTTCCATCAGCGTAGACTCCGCCGTGCGTCCATTTGCGGAAAAGATCAGTATCCTCGTGGTTGACGATCATGCCGGAGTGCGTGAAGGCATCCGTGCCGTCATCAACAGCCAGCCGGACATGGAGGTGGTGGGTGAAGCCACCAACGGCGTGGAGGCCATCCGGGAGTTCAAAAGGCTTTTGCCGAATGTCACGCTCGCCGATGTGAATCTTCCAGTGATATGCGGTATCGAGGCCGTTGCCTTGATTCGAGCGGAGTTCCCGCAGGCCCGCTTCATTGTCATTTCCGCGCTGAATGATGACGACCGGATACAGCAAGCCTTTGCCGCCGGGGTGCAGGCTTTCCTTCACAAAGACAGGTTGAGACGCGAACTTTTGCCGGCAATCCGCGCGGTTCACAAGGGACAGCGATATGTTCCCTAGGGTTACGGCCGAGAAGGCGTTCCTCCCGCACGCCTGCGACGATCCGCGCTAACGCTTCTTTGACCGCAAGTCAGAAGCGCCTCCTATGTCCGCGTTTCCTGTCTCGTTGGTACCGATACGATGATTTCGGTCCCTTTCCCAGGCTGGCTGGTCAATGACAGGTGGCCGGCCATTGCGTTCGCCCGCTCTTGGATTCCGAGCAGGCCAAAGTGCCCGGACTTGGCGGCCTCGGGGCCGTGCGGTTCAAAGCCGCGGCCGTTGTCCTGGATTCTCAGGCTGACTTCCTTGTTCCCGAATTTCAGGTCCAAGTCCACCCGGGTGGCTTGCGCGTGCCTGACCGCGTTGCTGACGGCTTCTTCACCGATGCGCAAAAGGTTGCTCTCAATGAGGGGCGGGAGCGGGCGTCGTTCGCCGTGCACTGAAAAAAGCAGCTGAATTCCGGTCCCCTCCGTCAGTCGCGCGCCCGCCACGGAAAGGGCATGGGAGAAGTCACCGCCGTCTTCCAGGGTCGCGGAGCGCAACTTCATGACCGAGCGCCGCGCTTCGGTCAGGTATTGGTCGGACTGATCCAGGATCTTGCGCAGCTGGTCGCGAACCACGCTGAGTGATTCCGGCAAACTGGTCGCGATCGCGTCCAGCTTCAGGCCAATGCCGATGAACCCTTGCAAAAGCGTGTCGTGCAATTCCTGCGCGATTCGCTTCCGCTCGATGGCCTGCGACTCGAGGCGTAGATTCATCCGGGCGGACTGTTGGGCCAGCCGCAGCCGGTGCATGCCCCAAATCGCCAGCATCGCCAGCAGCGAACAAAAGAGAAGGAACCAAGCCTGCTGATACCAGGGTGCTTTGATGGAGAACCTGTATTCCACGGGAGGTCCGGCCCGGCCAAAACGATCAAGGGCGCGCGCGGCGAAGGTGTAGCGACCGGGCGCCAGACCGGAAAAGTCGCGCGTCCCTGACGGTTGAGGCGGAGACCACCCGTGCTCGACACCCTCCAATCGGGTCTCGTATTGAAACGCACTGTCGCCCGCGACAATGGCTCCCGGAGCGAACGAAAACTCAACGCGCGTCATGTCCGCCTTGAATATTGCCGAAGGTCCCGCCTTCAGCGCAACCGGACCCTCGGTGTCGGTCTGAATCCGTTGAAAAAACAATTCGGGAGGCGGATCGGCCCTCCGGAGGAAGGCTGTTTCCAGCCGGAGAACTCCGCTTGGACCCGCTACCCACAGAACCTCGCAGTCGTCGCTCGTCGTCGGACTCACACTGGTGATTTCGCCAACTTGATCGAGGCCGGGTGCAACCACGGGTTCGTAGGTGAAAGGCTGACCCAACGACGCGGGTGCAGTTACCTTGATCAGCGCCTCCGAGCCTCCTTCGTGCAGCACTTTCGTCCGGACAACCCAGTACCCGCTCGTACCGGCGGTCGCGCCGACGATTCCCATGAATTCGCTTAGCCCGGGCGCGGGGGAGAAAGCGTTGGTGGCGGGGTCATAGGCGACAATGCCCTTTTCCGTGAAAGCCAGGGTGGCCCCACTGAGCGTGGTCAGCACCGGATGGGTCGCGCCAGCGGGCAGACCGCGCCCCGGGCTGAGATCGGAGATCAGGTTCAGTGCGCGCTTCTCGGCATCCCAGGTGAACTTCCGCACATGGCCGTTGGCCAGCGAGAGCCACACCGCGCCATTAAGGTCCTCAATCGCGGAGACGGGCATGCTTTCCAGCGCCTGTTTGAGATCCACGGGGTTTGATTTTCCTGCGTCGGGCAGCCACGCCTTGCAGGCATTGCTCTCAAAGCTGAGGATTCCTCCAGGGATGGCGCGCAGGGCGAGAAGCAGAAATACGTCTGCCTTGAGCATGGGTTCACGCGGGCCACCGCTTTTCGGCAGGCGCCACAATCCGCCGGCATCCGCCACCCACAAATCTCCGTCGACTACCGCGCTATCGTGAATCGTCGTCCACGTGAGATCATCCATGGAGAAATACGCCGGGGCAGCCCCGGATGCACGCACGAGTGAGTATACAAATCGCCGCGTGATAATATGCGGGCGGCCATCATAAAATTCTACGTGGCGAGTGTCGGCACCGGATAAGCGGGAATGGTAATCAAAAAGAGATGCGTGGGTGTTTCCATCCATGCGCGCGAAACCCATCTCCAGCCCAACCCATAGTTGATCGGTCGGGTCGACCCAAAGCCCCGAAACGAGATTGCGCGCAAGTCCCTGTTGGCTGTCGATTACTTCGCGTACCGTCCCGGCCGCGTCCGCGAGAATCAGTCCACTGTAGGTCGTAGCGATCGCGAGGGTGCCGTCGGGAAGAGCCGTGCAATGAGAAGCACGTTTGCCTTGCAGAAAATCGGACACGCCGTCCAGGCGATGCCAATGCGCATCTGTCCATCGGAAAACGCCGTTGGGGAACACCGCAACCGGGGTGCCATCGGGCAAAGCGGCCATGGCGACTATTGGTGGGGCCGCCGGCAGCGATTGCTCAGCCAGCCAAAGCTTGGGGCCCGCAACATCCATCTGCAAAAGGCCGATGCCCATCTGATAGATTAACACCTGCTCTCCGGCGCGAAAGGCATACAGGCGCAATCTGGTTGGTAGACTCCAGACGGCCATGCGCTCGCCATCCCAATAATAAGCTCGCGCGAAACCAACAAAGAAAGCCCCGCGCGGCGTGGGGAAAACGTACCGCAATTCGTCGCCGTCCGGCACCCCCGCGGCAGCCAGTTGGGCCTTGAGCGAAACAAATTTCCACTCTCCCTGGGGACTGCGTTCAAGGTAGCCCAGCGTGCCGCTGGCACCTACCCAGATGCGCCGAGCGTCCGCGCTGGCTGCGACCGCAAAAACGCGCGAGGCATTCCCCACTTCGATGGGTTGCCATTGGGTTCCGTTAAATGCCGCCAAATGGTGCGAGGCGACGAAGATCACGCCGCCGTCGCCCCCGGCGAACCCCGTCACCGGGCCGTCCACGTACGCACGGTCCACCCGCGGCACGTCGAGAATTGGTATTCCACTCTCGCCCGCGGAGTCAGCTGGACTGCCGTGCAGCAGTGCCTGAGCGACTCCGAGGAGAGCGGCCAGCGAAATGGCAAGTCGGGTTCGTTGACGCCGCCGCGTCATGTCCCGAAAATGTCTTACCAATGCCAACATCATCAGGCGATCGGGCGCTGGGATGAATCGTCGCTGAGAAAAAGTTACATCGCTCAGAAGCTTGTCATGAGGGAGAACTTCAGCAGCCGCGGGAATGTCGCCCCGAGGAGGCCGGCGCCGGCGGTCGACCATGCGACTTTGTCACCGACATTGAACCCGTTGACGCGCGCCGTGTAATTGCACCGGCCTATCTGGAAGTGATAACTGGCGCCGACGTTTAATGTCGTGTAACCGCCGAGGTAGGCTTGATCGGAGTCGTTGGCCGGTTGCCGACCCGTGTAGTAGGTGCCCACCGAGACCGCGAAGCCCTTGATGAATGGCGGACGCCACTCGAGGAAGAGCGACACGGTTTTTTCCGGCGTATTCTCGGGCGTGCGATCGAAAGTCGCGGCATTCGCGGCGTTCGTCTGGCGGGCGTCGAGCAGCAGGCCCGAGGCAAGCACCGAAAGCGACGGAACAATTTCGCCGGAGACAAAAAGCTCGATGCCTTGGTAGCGGGAGAGGCCATTCGGTACCAGGCGGTTGGTGGCGTCGATGAACGTGCCCGGCCGGTCAATCTGGAACGCGTTCAACTGGGCGAGCGCGCCTTTGCCCAGCTCGACCTTCGCGCCAACCTCCCACTGTTTCGAAACCAGCGGCGGGAGCAACTGACCGGCATTGACCTGCGCCGTCCCGGCGACGCCGCCCGGTTCCGGGCTTTCGAGATAGCTGACGTAGATGCTCGAGCGCGTCGTCGGCTTGACGAGCGCCGATGCCATCGGATGGGTGTCGTTGGTCGTTTTGTAGGTCGAAGGCACCCCGCCGACAATCGTCGTGCTCGAGTAATTGGTCGCGCGAGCGCCGACGATGAACTGCAGTCGCTCGTCAAACGCCGCGAGCCGGTCGAAGGCGTAGCAGCCGGCGTCGTGAATCACCGAAGGCCGGTGGTTAACCGGGCCGGGCGGAACCGAGGACGGCGGAATAGATGGATGGTAGTAGTAGGTGGCAAATGCCGGGGCCGATCCCGCCGAGCCGTTTTCCTGGAAACGCTGGTTTGCCGTCACGCCCAACGTGATGTCGTGCCGAATCTCACCCGTCAGCAGGCGACCGAAGACTTCAACACGGCCGTTCTTGTTTTCATAGAATGTGCCGGGCGTGAATGACACGCGGAGGGTGCTCGCGCCCGTCGTAAAATTATCGAGCGTCAGCTGACCCAGAGCGCGATCGCGCTCCGTGATCGCCTGGCCTGCCTCGACGAGAATCGTCCAGGTCCGGGAGATCAGATAATCGGCGCGCAACAGCAGATTGGTCGCCTGGGCATCGTAGCGTTGCCACGGGCCGCCAAAATTGCGCGTGTTCGGCGGTAGCGGCGGCAGTGTGATCACGCCGGCCACCGCGACCGGCAGGACGATGGCGGCCTGCTCGGGCACATTCTTGTGCACGTGTTCGGCGTCGATTTTGATGAGGAGCTTGTCGTTGACCTGCCAGTCACCGGCGAGCGACGCGAACTCACGATGGCCGGAGTAGTGGTCGAGGCCGATGTCTTCCCCGCTCGAGGCCAGGTTCAGCCGGAGCCCAAACTTGCCCTGCTCGCCGAAACGCCGCCCGACATCGAGATGGCTCCCGAACGCGCCGAAGGAGTTGACCATGAGTTCGAGGTTCGTAACCGGCGTCAGACCGGCGCGCTTGGTGACTAGGTTAATGATACCGCTTGGCGGCACGAAACCATAATAAAGTCCCGCAGAGCCCTTGAGCACTTCGACGCGCTCCTTGTCTTCCATCGGGAGATCAACGAGATTGATGACGGGCAACGAGCCGTTCAGTCGATAGTTGCCGCGATTCTCGACGACAATGCCGCGCAGCGCTATGTTGTCGTAAACGGAGCCACTGATTTGCGCGTGGGTGACACCGGCGGTGTTTTGCACCGCGTCGAGCAGGCTGCGCGCGCCGAGCGCCTCAAGCGCCTCGCGCGTGACGACATCGATGGAGAGCGGAACATTGACGGGAGCGACGTCGCGAAACGCGCCCATTTGCACATGATTGTTCTCGTAGGTCACGTCGCTGTCGCCCGTGACGATATATGTTTCGAGCGTAACCGGCGGCAGAGTGGGAGTGGCCGGCGGGGTCGACTCGGCATGGGCGAAGGACGAATAAATCAAGAGGAAAAGAGCGTGTTTGGTCAGCGAAGTGAGGGCGTGGAAACTTATGGAGCAAATTTTGGGGCCGACAGGAGGCCCGATCTGCTTTCGCTCCTGAAAACATTCGCGCCACGAACGGAGCCAGTGTCCTTGCCACCGCGAAAAGATGTGATTGGCCATACTGGTCGGAAGCGTACAGGCCGAAAGGGTTGTCATCGACTTTTGATGCGGCTCAGCACTCTCCTCTGCTCGATGCGCCGATCGAGACTGAGCGCTCCGGCGCCGTTGGACCAGAGCACGAGAAATCCGCCGGCGATCGCCAGGTTCTTGAGCAGGTGAACGACATCGTTCTGATCGGCCACGTTGTGATTGAAGATCATCCCCGCCAACAGGGTGAAGCCGGCGAGCAGGAAGGCCGCCAGGCGCGTCTGATAGCCGATGATGATGGCGATCGCCCCCAAGAGTTCCGTGGCAATGACCAGCGGAAGAAGTTGCCCGGGGACGCCGGCAGACTCCATGTAAGCGGCAGTTCCCGAGTATGCGCTGATTTTGCCGATGCCGGAAATCAGGTAGATTGCAGCGAGCAAGACGCGGCCGCTGAATTCGGCGACATCCCGCCCAAGTGTGACCTGGTTGCGGGACGGGTTGGATAATTGTTCGGAATGATTGGTGATGCTTTCCATACATTTTGTTTCCTGCGATGTGGTTCCGCTGCTCGATGGCTCCGCGCCTCGACTCGTCGCCGCGAAATGGTTGCGGACACCATCGAGGGTTTGCTTTTTCGGCTTCGGCATTGGCTCCGCACCCTCCAAGTTCAGATCGCATGCCAACCGGATCAGGATGCGCAAGGGGTTGCAGTGCCGGTATTCCCGTCTTGGCCGTCGCGGAAACGACGCGGACGAAATTTCGAACATCCGAAATTGCGTTCGCGAAAGCGGTAGGCTGCAGACCCCGTCCAGGGCCGCGCCGGCGATCACGCGCCCGCTTTGGGCGCCGGGATTGCCCCGGTCGATGGCGTGGTCGCAAGTGTGATTGCCTCGACTGCGCTAACGCACGGAGTCCGCCGGTGCCGTCGCCATCAAACCGTGCGATTACCTTACAGGCAATGGGACTGAGTCAGGTGCCCGAGTCCCGGACGGTGACCTGCATTTTCCTCTTTTCGCTGTTCCGTGTGCTGATGACTAGCGGGCTGCGGAAAAAGCCCGCAACGCGCAGCGGTGGGGGGCGTCAGTGGAGCATGCGTGGGAAGGTGCCGGCCCAACGGAACTTTGTTTCGTTTATCAACGTCGGGACGCAGATCGCGTCGAACCATCCGCTGCGTGTGATCAAACGCATGCTGGACGGAGTCCTGCGCGCGATGAGCCGCCAGTTCGCCGTTCCGAAGGAGGATGAGCAGGCCCCGTTCGGCGCCCCCAATATCCGCCGCGATTCGCACCAGTTTATCGATGAACTGGGGAAGGACCATCTCGCTTGAAAGTGCCCGCGATGCTTTGAACGCAGTCTCGACGTCCAACCGCCCGATTGACGGGCCAAGTGTGGGCGGAGAAGCCGCAGTTCGGTCCTGGTCCAGGCGCGGGGACTGTTCTTCGAGTCGCCTCACCTTGCCGATCTCCCTTTTCGTCCGGCGCACTCAGCGGTGGTCCAACAATCTTTGCGGTGGCGCGTCCTCGCGTTTCAGCCCCATCTTCTTGATCCGCGAGATCAGCGTCGTCGGCTTTACTCCCAAGAGCTCCGCGGCGCCATCGGCTCCCTTGATCTTCCATCCGGTCTTGTTGAGGACGATTTGGAGATTGTCGCGCTCGCGACGTTGGAGCTCGGGTTCGGTCATGAAATCCGGCTGGACCGTCTCCCGACTCTCGAAAGGAAGAGGAGAAGGCGTCGGTGCAGCCATGTTGGTCGGAAGATCGAATTCCAACGCTTTGCCCCGTGCGACGATAATGGCGCGTTCGACGACGTTACGCAGTTCGCGGATGTTGCCCGGCCAATCGTAATCCTGCAATCTGGCCACGCCTGCTTCCGTGAGACGCGGCTTGGGGCATTTCAGCTCCTTGACGAGCATGTTCACAAAATGCCTGGCAAGAAGAGGAATGTCCTCGCGGCGCTCGCGAAGGGGAATGGCCTGCACGGGGTACACGTTTAGCCGATAATAGAGATCCTCGCGAAACCGCCCAGCGGCCGCCTCTGCCTTGAGGTCGCGATTCGTCGCCGCGATGATCCTCACATCCGATCGCTTCGTTCGGTCATCACCCACCCGTTCATATTGCTTTTCCTGCAAGGCGCGCAGGAGCTTGCTTTGGAGGTCGAGGGGAATCTCCCCGATCTCGTCGAGAAAAAGCGTTCCCCCATGGGCCGCTTCAAACCGCCCCACGCGGTCCTTGATCGCCCCGGTGAACGCACCACGCACGTGTCCAAAGAATTCGCTTTCGTACAATTCCTTCGGAATCGAGGCGCAATTCACCCGGACAAGGGGCTGCTCTTTCCGTCGGCTGATTTTATGGATCTCGCGCGCAATGAGTTCCTTGCCCGTGCCCGTTTCTCCCTGGATTAAAACGGTCGAATCGGTCGGCGCGACCATTTCGATCTGTTTCAGCAACGTTCGATGGGCGCGGCTGGCGCCCACTATCGCATCGGAGTGCGGCGCAGAGCTTGTTGCCATGGCACCGCCATATTCACGCGTGAGCAACCCTTCTTGGACCGCGTCGAGCAGATCATCGGGATCGAAAGGCTTGATCAGGAACTCAGATGCGCCCGCCTTGATGGCGCGAACCGACATCGGAACGTCGCCGTGGCCCGTGAGGAAAATGATGGGAATATGCGCTTCCGCCCGGAAAAGTTCGCGCTGCAGTTCCAGGCCGCTCAACCCGGGCAGCTCCACGTCGAGGACGAGGCACCCCGGCGGCTCGACCGCTACTCGCGCCAAAAACTCTCTCGCCGAGCAGTAGGTTTCCACCCGCAGACCCTCCGCTCGCAACAACCCTTCGATGGACTCTCGAATGGCCGCATCGTCATCCACTACGCAAACAGGAGCATCGACCTTACTCATGGCACGTTTCGTGGCAGGGGGCGGATGAGAGGGCGTTCGATCTAGTCCGACATGGCCCGACTGATCGCTTTCAACAGCGCGTCTTCACTAAATGGCTTGATCAGGCAATCCACCGCTCCGTCGGCCGCGACGCGCGCGATCACATCTTCATCGCCATGCGCCGTGATGAAGATGATCGGGATCTTCTGCTGGCGGCCGATCAACTCCCGCTGCAGTTCAGGTCCGCTCATCCCGGGCATGCGGACATCGAGGATGAGGCAGTCGGTTTTCGCCAAGACTGCCGAACTCAAGAAACTTTCGGCCGAGGAAAAAACCGCGACGCCATGTCCCAGCGACTTGAGCAGGCCTTCGAGCGACTCGCGAAGTGATTCGTCGTCGTCAACCACGGAGATAAGGGAAGCCTCGCTCATGACATTGCGCAGGTGAAGGATACGCCTCTCCCGATGGAAAATCTATTATACCTTGGTCTTATAAGAGGCCCGCGGCATTCACGGCCTCCGCCATAGTGTTGCGTTCGAGCCTCGCAGCCATGCGCACCAATGCGGCGAGCGACTCCGCTCGCATTTTGCGCATCACCCTGCACCGAGGAATCTTAACCGTGATCTCGCGTCTACCGAGCTCTGCTGCCACTTGCTTTTTCCTCATTCCTCCTGCGACGAATGCCATCACTTCACGCTCGCGGGGCGTTAGCGTTTCGTAGCGGGCATGCAAATCGATCGATTGCCATGCGGCGGGCGAGCGGCTCGCGATCCCGAGCGAGTGCTTGCTCGATGGAATCCAGAAGGTCCTGCTCGCGGAACGGCTTTGGCAAAACCTCGATTGCCCCTGCTTTCATCGCCTTCACGGTCATTGGAATGTCCTTGGCCCGTGATGAAGATGATGGGGATGAGGCGCCGGGTCGCGGCGAGTTCCTGTTGAAGTTCGATTCCGCTGAGGTCCAGCAGACCGACATCGAGTACAACACACGACGGTTCCGCCGGCCGGGGCCGCCGGAGGAACTCGGCCGCGGTAGAAAACGTTTCAACCCGCAGCCCGACGGAATGGATGAGGCCGCTCAGTGCCTCGCGCACCGATATGTCGTCGTCTACCACGACGACGGTAGCATCTCTGCTCCGCGCCATACCTGCTTGGCGTTGAAAATTGCGCAGTTTGGGATCCGTCGGTGCAAATTGACTAGTTGGACAACCCGACGAAGAGCCGACGGACGCACGAGAGCGAACCTGTTCCGCTGAAAGGGCGAAATCTCGCGCCGACGCTGCGCGAAAAGTCGTCTGAGCGAAGTCTCGCACCGCGATTTCTCGATGCGCGAAGTGTCGCAACTCCAAGCAGCAGAGATGCTTCTCGTCGCTCAACAGAGCTGGCACGAAACGTGTAATTAGCCCGATCGTGCGAGACACGGGTTCCACTGCAGCACGCAGGCGGATGTCGCGCAAGAAAAGCACTCCAATGAAAAGCAACATTAGCGACACAACGCGTGCTTCACGCAATATACTCGCCACATCTGCGGCCGCTGGCGCGTTGGGCCTTTCTCTGATCGCCGCCACCGGCACCGCGCTGGCGAGTTCGGTGAACGAAGCCGATTCGATCCGCCCTTTCCATGTCAACGTTCCGGAAGAGGCGCTTGCCGACCTGCGCCGACGCGTGCTGGCGACTCGGTGGCCCGCGAAGGAAACGGTTTCCGATCAATCCCAAGGCGTGCAGCTGGCCAAGATCCAGGCTCTCGTGCGCTATTGGGGTTCGGAGTACCGATTGGCGGAAGATCGAGGCGAAGCTGAATTCGCTGCCCATGTTCGAGACCCGGATCGACGGGATTGATATCCAGTTCATTCATGTGAAGTCCCGTCATCCGAATGCGCTGCCGCTGTTGGTCACCCATGGGTGGCCCGGCTCTGTGTTGGAACTCGTGAAGGCGATCGGCCCGCTCACTGATCCAACCGCCTTCGGTGGGCGCGCGGAAGACGCGTTCGACCTCATTGTTCCGTCGATGCCGGGCTACGGTTTCTCCGGCAAACCGGAGAGTACGGGCTGGGGTCCTGATCGCATCGGGCTCGCTTGGGCGGGACCTGATGCAACGTCTGGGTTATACCCGCTACGTCTCCGCGGGCGGCGACTGGGGTTCGGTCGTGGCGGACGCCATGGGGCGACAGGCACCGGCGGGGCTGCTCGGCATCCACGTGAACATGCCTCCGACTGTCCCGGAGGATGTCGCGAAGGCGATGAGTGCCGGCGAGCCGGCTCCGGCCGGGCTTTCCGCCGAGGAGAAGGCTGCGTACGACTCGCTCAGCACCTTCTTCAGCAAGAATGCGGGCTATGGCATCATGATGGTGACGCGCCCGCAGACCGTGGGCTATGGCCTGACGGATTCGCCCGTCGGCCTCGCGGCTTGGATGTACGACAAGTTCGCCCAGTGGACTTTCAGTGGGGGCGAGCCTGAGCGGTCGCTCACGAAGGATGAGATGCTCGATGACATCACGCTGTATTGGCTGACGAACAGCGCCATCTCATCGGCGCAGCTTTACTGGGAAAACAATACCAACAACTTCAATTCCAAGGAGCAGCGGACGAGGGAGATCAAGGTTCCGGTCGCCGTCACCGTGTTTCCCGGAGAGATCTACCAGGCGCCGCGCAGTTGGACCGAACGGGCGTACCCTCATCTCATATATTTCAACAAAGTGAAAAAGGGCGGTCACTTCGCCTCGTGGGAGGAGCCCCAGCTCTTCGCCGAGGAACTTCGGGCCGCGTTCCGGTCGCTACGCTGATCGAGGGCCGGAACGGGACGGCGGCGTGCATGGGGTGTGCGCCGCCTCCCCTTACTCCGACGCCACACGCGACGTCGCGATCACCGGACTTTGACCGCACCACCAGAAATCAACCACAAGAAATCGCTATGAAATTGAAATTCCAGCTCGCTCGCCTGCTCGTCGCAACTGCCATTGTTGGTGTATTTGCTTCGTCAACGTACGCAGGCCCCGGCGTGCAGTATTGGAGAGGCATGACCCAGGCCGCGCAGTTCAAGAAACTCCAGCCCGGCGACAAAGTCGTCTTTGTCTGTTACGGCTGCAAAACGATCTCAGAGATCCCAATCCAATCTGCGGCGGATGCCGAATCGTTGGGGAAGGAAGGTTCAACCGTGTCATGTCCCGTCTGCAAACAGGTCGCCAAGGTGATCGCAACGGGCCCAGCAAATGACCCGGCTGGCGGCCGAACCGTCATCATTCTCGTAAACGAAAAGGGCGAAGAATGCGCCTTCCTGGCGACTACGACGGCCTCCCATGAAAACTGACCTCTGCCAGGCACTGCGTTGCCTGCTCCGTCTGCCCGCAATGATCGCCGCCTTGGGATCCGGGATTGCCCTCGCAAACTCCTCCGCGGCCGCTGCAAGTGCGGACGGAGCGCCGGCGAAACCGACGATCGTCCTGGTCCACGGCGCATTTGCCGACTCATCCAGTTGGAATGGAGTCGTGTCCCGACTGGTGGCGCAGGGCTATCCGGTGATCGCTGCTGCGAATCCGCTGCGGGGCGTTCAGAACGACGCCGCGTATGTCGCTGCGATCTTCAAGACCATACCTGGGCCGATCGTGGCCGTGGGACATTCCTATGGCGGAATGGTCATCACCGACGCGGCCGCAGGTAATCCAAACGTCAAGGCGCTCGTTTACGTTGCCGCGTTCGCGCCCGACGTCGGGGAGAGCGCCGGCGATCTGTCCTCGCTGTTTCCCGGAAGCACGCTGGGCCCCGCACTCGCCCCACCCGTCGCGTTGCCCGATGGCGACAAGGATCTCTACATCCTGCCGGAGAAGTTCCGATCGCAGTTTGCCGCAGACGTGCCGGTTGCCGATGCTGCGTTGATGGCCGTGAGTCAGCGGCCCGTCGTCGAATCCTCGCTGCACGATGCGGCGAAGTCGGCGAGCTGGCGCACGATACCGTTGTGGTTCATCTTCGGGTCGGGGGACAAGAACATCCCGCTGGCCGCCCAATCGTTCATGGCCAAGCGCGCGAATGCGAGGGAGGCGGTCGTCATCGACGGCGCATCGCACGTCGTGATGATCTCACACCCGGATGAAGTGGCCGCGATGATCCGCAGGGCCGCGGAACAAACCGCCGGCGCGAACGGAACGCAGCACGCGTCAACATTGCAGCCAAAGCCGACTGCCCGGGCGTCGCATTTGCCGGTCGAGGGCAACGTGACCGATCTCGACGGCGCGACCGGTTGGCTGAATTCGCCGCTACCTTCGACGGTCGACTTGCGAGGAAAGATGGTCCTCGTTGAACTTGGGACCTATGCGGGCATCAACGGGCTTCGCACGCTTCCCCATATGCACGCCTGGGAGGCAAAGTATCGGGACCGCGGACTGGTTGTGATCGGGATGCATACGCCGGCTGGCCACCGGCCGTGAGGTGCGGGCGGCGTTGGGAAAACCGATGAGGCTACAGGCTTTCTCGGAAGCGTTCACACGTTCGGCCACGTTTTCGCGGAGCTCAAACGCAGCTACGGAGACAACGCACCCGGTAGCTGCGTTGGAGGGTAACGAAAACGTGGCCCGGTTTTCTCCCGGACTGTGGAATTTCCAGGCTAGACCTCGGACTTCAGGCAAAGCAGGCACATGGGAATGTGAAAGGGTCCGATTTCGTTGCGCACCATGTGTTGTTTGATGAGGTGGCCGAAACGGTCGAGAACATCCGTGATCTACTCGTGGTGCGGGTTGCGCAACTCGCCGGAATTGCCGAGGGAACCGTGAGCGTGGTGACCCGTAATACGCGCCTTTCGCAGTTCGCGATTTTCAGTGCGGCACGGACCAGGTCCGCGCGCTAACCAACGCGCTGGCGCATTTCGCCGCATCGGTGCGAGCCGCGATCACGTCTGCGGCCGCCGCGGGCGATACCGATACTGCCGATATCTTCGCACAATCCTCCCGGTTCGCGGACACACTGCTCTGGAAGGCATCAATTCACTTGTACGAGGCTCCGGTGCGGGCAAACCTTGGATCGCCAACCACCGTCGCCCAGGCGGTGTAGCCCGGTGGCGGCAGGAGTCGCCCGCCCAGCGGCACGAGCTCCGTGCGCCCCACGCCATCGCCGAAAACTCCTGGATCGTGCTGTGCGGCCCGCGGCACGGCGCGCAATTGACAACCCTGAAGCGGGACGATCAACGAACAATATCGTTTTGTCGCCCGCTTGTTTCAACGCCCGGCGACGGTGCGTGCTCCCTACTCCGGAGGGGGCTCTCGTTGTATCTGCGGTGAGTGACGAACAACAGATGCCCGATACCGAGCCACAATGCCGCTGCCGCAAGCCATTGCCAGAAGGCAAAGCTGAGCCAGAGGGGGATCCCGGTTTCGCGCCAATTGTGATCCAACCAGCCCACGTCGCGTTGACCGAGGTAGAGGACGGCCTCGGATAGTCCGACAGCTACCAGCGGGACGGAAACCGATGCCAGGATCCAGATGGACACGGATCGCTGTCGCAGATGGTGCGCGTGGAGACCGAGCACTCCGGCGTAGGCCCCGAGAAAAGCGACGAGGGCGAGGATTTCATGTCCTTTGTGAATGATTCTGGAGAAGTCAGCGAAGACCAGACTTTCGATCGCCACCATTACTCCAAATATCAGCCCGACCCGGAGGGCCCAAACGGCCCAATGTGCGCCGGTACCGCGCGCCCCCACGGATCGCTCCAGACATCGCGTTGCAGGCCAAAGCAGGACCATCGATCCGCCGAGCGCTCCGGCAAACCACGCGAAGCCTGCCGGGTTGTGTTTCTGCGAAGCCAGCGCCGACATGACCGTGTAACCCCACTCAAACGAGGTCGGGTAGTGCCAGACCGCCAGGCATGCACCGATCGCGATCACCACAATGCTTAGGGCGTAGCAGGCCCAGGCGACGCGGATTTCTTGCGATACGCTCACGGCTGGTTCTGTAGCGGAACGGCACGGGCGCAACCGCCTCGCAACGATCCCGTATCTTCGCTCTGCAACCCGCACGCGAGCGCGGAAATGCTGGAGCGCGGCGCACGTTTCTTCATCGCATGTATTCCATACCCGGTTCGACCGGAAAGAAAAGCGAGGCGATTAACCACACCTTCACTGCCCTCCGTGGTGCATTCCATCGTCGAGTCATTTGGTCGGAAATGCATCCCGGTGACGAAACCTCGATGGCTGGATCCGAAGACGCTCGCGTGTTCATTTTGTCCCGGTACGAGAATCGATTGACGGCGCACGCGCCCCGAGGGATGAGCGAGTGGAAAATCGCAGGGCCGGTAGGAACGGCGCGTGGAAGCAACTAGTTACGTGTACGTCACGGACAAGCGACCGTACCGCTGGGATTTCCGGTGGTCCGGTGTGTCCCATGGCACCGTCGAGGCCGTGGTGCCGTAGGTGGCGGTCAGGCGGCCAAACGCCACGTGGAGGCCTGTGTAGAGGCGCGCGATGTAGTGGTCGTAACCGATGGACGGACTGTCGCCAAATGTATTGCCGTCGAAGAATATCGTATTGGCGAAAAGGGAACCGTTTGCCAGGGCAAAGAACCAGACGCCGCGCTTGGGGCCATCCATTGTCACGGGCCGCGAACCGATCGTTTCGTCCCCGAAGAACGGTGGAGGAATGGCGTAGTCGTCCGGCACGCCCCATCCCCAGCGCAGTCCGGCGCCGAGGGTTACGGCGGTGATCAGGTTTCCGGCGGTAAAGCCCCCCTGGCCGATGATGTCGCCGCCCCAGCCATGGCGAAGCCGGACGGCGGCGAGGCGCCAGCGGTGTTCGTAACCAAGGTTCAACAACAACTCATTGTGCAGTTGGTTGTCCCAGCCCTGAGGCTGTTGTGACCCGATCCACCTATGGACGGTCTCCTGCAGCCACTTACCGCCGGCCCACGGTCCGACAATGCCTGCGCTAAAACTGAACGCATCCAGACCGTTTGCGTCCTGCGCTTCGGCCGTCATCGTTGAGAAAAGCAGCGCCGAGTAGGGTATGTCGTCCGGAATTGGGGTAGCGGTGCCCGTATCGCTGGGCGTGAACATGCGGTGCGAAAGGCTGTAGCTGACGAAGCGCTGACGCCGATCGCGGTTTACCAAGGGAAGACGATTCAGCCCCGATGCGATCAAAGACAGCACGGGCCCATGGTGGAAGTCACGCAAGTACCCCGACACCCACCCCAGTTGCAGGCCGTTCGTGTAGTCGTCGTCCGACTTTGCGAACGTATCGTTGTCGAAAGAAAGGAACAGCGTGCCACGCGGCAGCACGTCCTGCCCGAAAACGGCGGTGCTGTAAAAAGCCAGGGCCGCCGACAGGGAAGTGAATGCGACCCCTCGTGCAATCATGACGTCATTTGATGGTGCGGGAGCGTTCTGGTGATGTGGCATTCGCCGGTAAATCGCTGACCCAGCGAGGACGAAGCACGGAGGACAGTAGCCGGGGAAGTGATGCGAGCAGAAGTGCAGACAACGCCGTGCTCCAGGGAAACGGTCGCCACCCGCGCAAGAGGACGTGACAAAATGGCGGCACACTGAAACGTAGAACAAACAATCCCACGGGCACCGTGATCGCGGTCAGAGTGGCCGTGGCCTTTGTCGTCAATCCTGGCACCGTATCGGAGATCGTTGCCGTCGGGCCGTCCGGGATGGGAATGGTCAGATGCTGCAAATCCCCAAGCCAGACTCGCCAGCCGGGTGAACTCGTGAATGCCTGGCGTGCGTTCGCATCGACGAATCGGCTGACGATTGCATAGTCGGGTGCGTCATCGTGGGTACGGCATACCACGTGGAGATCGAGATGGCCAGGGTGCGAGCGGGCAGACGCCACATACGCGTGCAGGACCTTCTCGAAGTCGGCTTGCCGACCGGTTTTCACGCGCCGATGCGTGACCAACAGGACGGACCGCGCCCGTGCCGGCCCCGTTTCCGCTGCCGCGCACGGCTCGGCTAGCGCGTCATGTATTGTAGATAGGACGCGGTTCATAGCGTCATTGCGTGTCGACGCTTTGCTCGGTGCGTCTGTCTCCGGGCAGGGACAATGATTCCGGATGTCCTCCGGGGAATGACAAACGTTCCCGCGTGGACGCAAGTCGATGGTTCGCCCGCTCGATGTCGCGAAGCGTCAGATGCTTCGCGTCGGGATCGGCGGCGACCGTTCTTTCCAGCTCGAGCGCGGCGTAAAGGCTCCCGAAGCCGGCGCCAAGAATGACCACGCGTGTCGGCGCTGGCGAAACCCGGGTGGCTCGCCCACGCGTGCAGTGCAGCTTCGCATGGATTCCGGTGCTCATCGCGATGAAACGGAAACCGGCTGCCCCAGTTCGTGGTGGTCGAGAGCTTCAAGTTCGGTGCGCGCGAGTATCTCGCGGGCATCGGCCACTTCGGCGGCCGTGCCGTGAGCGAGCAGAACGAACTTGTCGGCTTTCAACCCGGTCTCGTAACGCAGGATACTTTCTTGCGGAATGCCCAGACTGAAAAGCCCCGCACCGAGGGCACTAAGTCCGCCAACCACAACCGCGCCTTTGAGCGCGCCGACAATCCAGCTCACCAGCGCTCCTCCGGAGAGTTCGCGGAGAGCCCGGGCCCGGTCTCCTGCGCGTACGTGACGCGGATGCCCGGCGATCAAGGCCAACTCACGGGCTCGAACCTCGACCGCCGCGGGCGTCACGAGCCCCTTGCCGGAGCCGTTGTTCGTCAGCACGCCCTGGCTGATGGGATTCGATTTGTCGTTCATCCTCGTTCCTGGCCGCTGCGCGGATGTTCGTGCTGGGACCGTCTACTCGGCGGCGGCGGTCGCCGGCTTTTTTTCGTCACCTTGTGGAATGAGGTCACCTTCGGCGGTGCGCTCGATCTCTGCCCGCGTGACGCCGACGATGATCGCATGGGCGTCATGACTGACGCGCTGAACCCGTCTCGTGGAGATTCGAATCCTCCGGCGCTCGAACCAGTGTCCGGTTTCGACGACCAGTTCGGGCAGCGCCCAGTTCGTGTCGTCCACCATGAAGCTGTGGACGGAGCCGACCGCCTCTTTCCCGTCGAGGATTTCATATCGGATCAACGCGCGGACGCTGCGCAGGTGCTGGTCCTGCGTCGGCCGGTCTTTCATGACCGTTTCCATCTCATCGTCCCACGGCGGGATGGTGAGCGGGTACCCACCCATTCCCCACAGATCGCCGCCGGCCCAGTATCCGGGCCAGCCATAGTAGCGGTGGTAGGCGACTTCGTACCGTCGCGAGACCGGCATGTGCGTGTCAATTGACGGGCTGCCCTCGATCTGCTGTCTGGTCAGGTCCACGAGCAGCCGCCTGGCGGCATGATCCCAGGTTCCGAACGCATGGGGTGAGAGCAGGACCTGGCGTCCGGCCAGCCAGGAACCCGTGTCGGCGACCAGGTAGCGAACCACCCAGTGTTCGTCTTCAAAGTAGAAATCCTTGACGTGGCCGATCGTGCCGTCCCGGGCCGCGAGTTGGTGGCGATAGAGTTCCTTGATGTCGTGGAGCATGGCTGGTCCTTTCGGGGTGGGGGTGCGGATGGCCAAGGTGACGGTCCTGATCACGCCGACTGGGCGGTGCCGGTGACGGAACCAGGTTCAGCGCGTTCCCACGCCTCGCAGATATGAGAGGACACTTTCCAGAGCTGCGTGTCGGCGACACGAGACGCCTGGGTGAAAATGTCCGCGGTGTCGGCATCACCGGCGTCCGTCGCCGAGGTGATTGCCTCCCGCACCGACGCGGCGAAGCGCGCCAGGGCGCCCGTGAGCGCGCGCACATGGTCCGTCCCGCGATAGAGATCGAGCCCGTACTCGGGCAGGCGGGAGTTGCGCGCGATCACGTCGACGGTTCCCTCGGCAATCCCGCCGAGTTGCACTGCACGTTCCGCGACCAGGTCGCAAATCTCCTCGATCGCCTCCGCGACGTCGTCGAAGAGTTCGTGCAGGGAAATGAACTGCGGACCTTTCACGTTCCAATGGGCCTGCTTGGCCTGGAGCCCGAGATCGAGGGCATCGACCAGTTGTTGGTTCAAGAGCGCGACCGCTACCGTGCGGACGTTCTCCGGGAGGTCGTTGTGCGTGTATTCGAGTTTCATCGTGTCATGTGCGTTAGTGGTTGCTGGAAACGGCCACCGAACCCGCGAACGCGCGCGGGAATGAATCCCCGCCCGGCGGCGGCATCCGGAGGTCATGGATCAGATCGATGGTTTTGATTCCCGATGCCATGACGCGTTGAATCCCAGGTGGTGTTTGATCTCGTTCTCCGCTTCCAACCAGTGCTCAAGCTCGTGGCCCGACTGGTGTCCGCGCGCCTCGAAGATTTGATAGGCGCGGGAACGAATGATATCCAACAGGCAGCGACCACCGCATTGGCTCTCGCTCGTGTCGTGACCGTAGTTCATGGCGCAGTTGGTCCAGGACGCAGGCTGATGAGTGCGTCACTCGCCCTCGTCGACCCCGGGAGTGTGCTCTGATGGAATCTTTGCCGGGCGATTGGCATCATCCGAGCGAACGGGCTGGAGACACCGCCGGGGTTCGCCGAAAGGGCACATGCCCGTCCGATTCCCCGGCCGCAATTGAACCAGGTGTCGGTCGCGAGACGGATGCAGGGCCGGGATCAAAGTCAGAAGCCATATGCTATTCATGTCTGTTTCTTCTGAATGTTGACGGAACGTGCGAAGCAGTGGCGGCCCAGTTCGCAAGGGCGGTGCCAAGTGGAGGCGAACCGGATGGCCACGCACGTTGTGCCTTCAACTGCAGAGACTTCGGGACAGATTTTTTCCGCGCGTCGATTTTCACCCGAACTTCATGTCGTCCGGAATCGTCGCCTCGTCGCCGAAGTGTCGACGGTGTCGTCACGAGGCCGCCGGCGTCGCACCCTCCGAGCGGGTTTAACAAACGCCATTTTCCCGCCAGTAGATTGAACTGAACGGGCCGCTCCGTCGACGCCGCGGGCATGACGGCGCGTGCCGCTCCAAAGTTAGTACCGGCGACACGTCGGGATACGTCCCACGCAACCCGCCGTGGACTGTGAATCCGCCCCGGAAGGAAAATTCCGCTCAGCCGATCGGCATCGACGCTTCGTGTCGGCCGATGCCGAGCTTCACCATGCGCGAAAGCAAGGTGGTGCGCTTGAGGCCAAGCTTCTGGGCGGCCCCGTGTGGCCCGCCGACGCGCCACCGCGTTTCGGTCAACGCCTGGAGGATGCAGTCGCGCTCGACGCTTTCCAGCGAGCGGGCCGCCTCGGCGGCCTTGTCCCGGTTTCGATCAAGTTCCTCGAGTGGTGCGCAAAGGACGGATCCGGTGGACACGATGACCGCACGCTCGATGAAGTTTTGCAGCTCCCGCACATTTCCGGGCCAGGAGTACGCGCTCATCGCTTCCATGGCATGCACGGGGATCGTGCGGATGCGCTTGCTCATCTGGCGCGCAAACTTGTCCGTGAAATGTCGCACGAGGCGACGGACGTCGTCCTGACGTTCACGCAGGGGCGGATTGCGAATCGGGAACACGCTCAAACGGTAGAACAGGTCGCTACGGAAGCGGCCGGCCTCAATGTCGGCCCAGGGATCGCGGTTGGTGGCGGCAATGATGCGCACATCGACTCGCCGGGACCGCGTGTCCCCCACGCGCTCGATCTCATGTTCCTGCAGGGCGCGCAGAAGCTTGACTTGCATGCCGAGCGGAATCTCGCCGACCTCGTCGAGAAAGAGCGTGCCGCCTTGGGCGAGCTCGAAGCGGCCCGGCTTGTCGCGCATCGCGCCCGTAAACGCACCCCGGACATGGCCGAAGAATTCACTTTCGAACAGGTTCTCCGGAATGGCGCCACAATTCACCTTGATGAGCGGCCGCTCGTGTCGCCGGCTGCGCTCATGGATCGCCCGGGCGACCAGTTCCTTGCCGGTGCCGCTTTCGCCGGTGATGAACACCGTGGCGTCGGTTTTCGCGACCAGGTTGATCTGGCCGAGCACGTGGCGCAGCGTGGGGCTTTCACCAACGAAGTCGTGGAAATCCGCGGTCGCGACACTGTCGTAGGCAAGGCGGGTGCGCGCGATGCCCGCCCGGACGGCATCCAGCAACTGCTCGGCATCGAAGGGTTTCGTGAAGTAGTCGACCGCCCCCGATTTCATGGCACGGACCGAGGAGGGAATGGTGCCGTGCCCCGTGAGAAAAATCGTGGGCACGTCGACCTGCGAGTGCAACAGCCGGTCCTGCAAATCAAAGCCCGACAACCCCGGCAGATTGACGTCGAGGATCAGACAGGCCGGTATCTCGCGCGAGGGACGCTCGAGAAATTGTTGGGCGGATGCGAACGTGGCGGTCCGCAACCCCGAGGAACGCAGCAGTCCTTCGAGCGACTCGCGAACCGAAGCGTCATCATCGACGATACATACCGGCGCAGAAGGTGGATCCATGGGACGATTTCTCCGGGGGCTGGTTCATTCCCTGTGGGTCTGATACCCCGAAGCTTGCTTCGGCTTTGTGGGAATGTAGGAGCCTGCTTGCAGGCGATGGGAAAGGTGCGTTGACGAACCGCCAGAGGTATCGCCTGCAAGCAGGCTCCTACAAAATGGAAATGTCGCGGCGGGCATGATAGTGGTGGCTTGGTTTGATCGAATGCCCCGGGGCTTGCCCCGGGGATCTTCACTCTTGCGCGGGGCTTTTCCCGGTCAGGGCGGTGCGAATCGCGTCGAGCAGAACGGATTCGTCGAAAGGCTTGTCGAGGACGGCCACGGCGCCTTCGTGCAGGGCCTGCTCGCGGACGTTTTCGGCGCCGTGCGCCGTGATGAAGATGTGCGGAATCTTTGAACCGCGCGAACGCAATTCGCGCTGCAGATCCAGTCCGGTCATGCCGGTCATGCGCACAGCGAGGATCAGGCAATCGATCCGATCAAAGTGGTCGGCGCGGAGAAAGGCCTCGGCGGAATCGAACGTTTCGGCCACGTAACCCAAGGATTTCAGCCAGCCCTGAAGCGACTCACGTACGGAAAAGTCGTCATCCACGACGCAAATGTGGGAGGTATTCGCGGCCACCATCCTGGTACCATGATCGCTGAAATCGAGAACGACGTCTATGATACTTTGGTGTGATGAGGCCTTGGTGCGGTGCGGCTGAAAGGAGGGATCCAGGCGGGTCGTCACCGGTATCGTCCGGTGTTTCCCGGGCGAGGATCCACGCCCAGCGTGAAGCATAGGGTCGATCCGGGGCTGTCGTTCGTCGTGGTCCACAAGGGACCGGCGTGATGCGCGACAATCGAGCGGCTCGGGACGAGGGCGCAGCGAGAAAACTATTTCCAATCATACCTTGGTATGATCGTGGTCGGGTCATCCGCCTTGTCATCTGGTCGACTCGCGGCACCATGCGCACCCATCGCCTGTCTCCGCTGCCGGAGGACGGTCGAAGCTTGCGCCCATCAGCCATGTCGACGGATGCACTGCCCCTTCCGGTGGTTTTTGTCGTGGATGACGACCTCTCGATCCGCGAGGCCCTGGACAGCCTGATCCGTTCCGTTGGGTTCGAGGCGAAAACCTTTGCGTCGGCGCGCGAATTCTTGAGTGCCACCCGGCCCGACACACCATCGTGCCTGGTGCTCGACGTCCAGATGCCCGAGGTGAGCGGACTCGACCTGCAAGCTGAACTGGCAGAAGTGCAGCGCTGGGTGCCAATCATCTTCATCACGGGGCACGGCGACATTCCGATGACCGTCCAGGCAATGAAGGCTGGGGCGATCGAGTTTCTGACGAAGCCGTTTCGCGAGGAAGATCTGCTCGATGCCATCCAGCGCGCCCTGGAAGCGAGCAGGCATGCGCTCGAACGCCGGCGCGACTCCGCGGAATTGCGCTCCCGCTTTGACTCATTGAGCCCCCGCGAACGCGAGGTCATGGGGCTGGTGGTTGAGGGCATGCTCAACAAGCAGATTGCCGGAAAGCTGGGCACCAGCGAGATCACCGTCAAAATTCAGCGAGGCCAGGCGATGCGCAAGATGAAGGCGACGTCGCTGGCGGATCTGGTGCGCATGTCGGAAATCCTGAAATCGACGCCGTAGTACCGACGCCGCAAAAGCGACTCAGCCACGGCCACCGAGCCGCATCGTCTGAACGTGCCGGAGCCTCGTCACTATGTCGACGGATCGACGTGGAACGCCTCCGACGGAAGAGGCGCCGGATCGTCCAGGGCGCGCCGGGAAATAATATCCGGCTCCAGGCGAACCGGATGGGAGATCACCCGTAGGCACGACCGGCGCAGGAACGGCATCTGCGTTCTCCCTGCGAAACGAACAGTTGAGGAACGTGAACACACACACTCGATCCACATTTGCAGGAACAGGGGGAGGTTGATGGCTGAAAAATCCGTTCGGGAGAAGTCGACAAATTCTTTGGCGTCCACCGACGCGATCGACCGACGATCAATGTCCGCCGAAGGCTTGTCCGCGACCCAGGTCCGCGAGCGCCTGGAGCAATTCGGTTACAACGAGCTGCCGGAAACCAAACGGAATCCGCTGCGCGAATTCTGCGCACATTTCTGGGGTCCGATTCCGTGGATGATCGAGATCGCGGCCGTCCTTTCGGCCGTGGTGAAGCATTGGGCGGACTTCCTCATCATCGCCGTGCTGTTGGTCGCCAACGCCGTGGTCGGTTTCTGGGAGGAGTTTCAAGCGGGCAATGCCATCGCGGCGCTCAAGGCAACGCTCGCCTTGAAAGCGCGCGTCCGGCGCGACGGCGCCTGGCTGGAGGTTTCGGCTCGTGAGTTGGTCCCTGGTGATCGTATCCGTCTTCGACTGGGAGACATCGTCCCGTCCGATGCGCAATTGCTCGAGGGAGATCCGGTCGAGGTGGACCAGTCGGCCCTGACGGGCGAATCATTACCCGTCGAGAGGAAGTCCGGGGAAAGCGTCTACTCGGGATCCGCCGTCAAGAAGGGCGAGATCGATGCGCTTGTCACAGCCACGGGCAAGAGGACCTTTTTCGGGAAAACGGCGGAACTCGTCGAGTCAACCCGCACGACGAGCCACTTCCAGAAGGCGGTGCTCAAGATTGGCGACTACCTGATCGCGATCGCCGCCGTGCTGGTCGTGTTGATCATCGGCGTCGCCATGTTTCGCGGTGACGAATTCACCACGACGCTGCAGTTCGCGCTCGTCCTGACCGTCGCCGCCATCCCGGTGGCGATGCCGACGGTGCTTTCGGTCACCATGGCCGTTGGAGCGCGCCTGCTGGCGAAAAAGCAGGCGATCGTCAGCCGGCTCGCCGCGATCGAGGAGATGGCCGGCATGGATGTGCTTTGTTCGGACAAGACAGGTACGCTCACGCAGAACAAACTGACCCTCGGCGAACCGTGGTGCCTCGATGACGTGACGGCGGACGACGTCGTCCTGGCCGCCGCACTCGCCTCGCGGGCGGAGGATCGCGACCCGATCGACGCTGCGGTCCTGGGAGGAGTGAAGCCAGGGGATCGATTGGGGGGCTTCGATGTCGTGCGCTTCACGCCGTTTGATCCGGTCAGCAAACGGACGGAGGCGTCCGTGCGCTCGGCGGATGGGAAATTGTTTAGGGTGACCAAGGGTGCGCCGCAGGTGATCTTGAAACTGGCAGGCGATGCCGCCGGTTTTCAAGATGCGGCCGAAAAGACGATCCACGACTTTGCGATCCGCGGATTTCGGTCGCTCGGTGTCGCGCGAACGGACGAGGGAGACCGTTGGCGGTTTCTTGGTGTGCTGCCCTTGTCCGATCCGCCGCGCGACGATTCCAAGAGCACGATCGAGGCGGCGCGGGGCCTGGGTGTGAGCGTGAAGATGGTCACCGGCGATCAGGTGGCCATCGGCCGGGAGATCGCCGGGCAGGTGGGACTCGGAACGAACATTCTCGACGCCACCATCTTCACCGAGGCGGGTCACCACGAAGGAGCCCAGGCCGATGCAGCCATCGAAACCGCCGACGGGTTTGCCCAAGTCTTTCCCGAACACAAGTACCACATCGTGGACGTGCTGCAGGCCCGCGGCCACATTGTCGGCATGACCGGCGACGGCGTGAACGACGCTCCGGCATTGAAGAAGGCGGACGCCGGCATCGCCGTTTCCGGGGCGACGGATGCCGCGCGCGCTGCGGCCGACATCGTCCTGCTGACCCCGGGACTATCCGTCATCGTCGATGCGCTGAAGGAGAGTCGGAGAATCTTCCAGCGGATGACCAGCTATGCGATCTATCGCATCACCGAGACGATCCGCGTCCTGTTCTTCATGACGCTCTCCATCCTGGTCTTCAACTTCTACCCGGTGACCGCGGTGATGATCGTACTGCTCGCGCTGCTCAACGACGGCGCGATTCTTTCCATTGCGTACGACAACGTACGGGCTTCGGAAAAGCCGGATACGTGGAACATGCGCGTGGTATTGGGGGTGGCCTCGGTCCTCGGTCTCACCGGCGTGGTCGCGACGTTCGGACTCTTCTATCTCGGCGAGCGGGTTTATCACCTGAATCGGGACATGATCCAGACGTTGATCTACCTGAAACTGTCGGTGGCGGGTCACCTGACCGTTTTTGTGACGCGGACTCGCGGCCCGTTCTGGTCCACCCGACCGGCGGCCATTCTCTTTTTCGCCGTCCTGGGAACCCAGGTCCTCGCCACCGTGATTGCCGTCTACGGTGTGTTCATGCCGGCGATCGGGTGGGGATGGGCGCTGGTCGTCTGGGGCTACGCCCTTGGGTGGTTCCTGATCAACGACCGCGTCAAGCTGGCCGCCTATCGAATCTTTGACCAGCAGCCTTCGGGCTTGCTCAACGGTCGCTCAAAACGATCGCAGACACGAGCGGTCGGCTAATCGATCGCCAAGCAGCAGCGCCAGCATCCGGAAACACCTTCTCCAACTCTCCGGCAGAGGAAGCGGCGAAAAACGGCGACTCTGCCGAAGCGAAGCCGCAAGCCACCATGGTTTTTCGTTGATAGGAAATACGCGACCTCCTCGGATTGGCACTGTACCAGCATGCGAGGAGAATGGCTTCGCGATCTGATGGGATGCAAACCAACGGAAGAGCCAAGACGCGTTGACGATGAATGCGACTGCTGAAAATCCGACGCGCCTCTTCATCATGGTGATTTTCGCTGTCACCTACCTGGGCATCGCGATTGGCAGGGTTCCCGGACTGAAACTAAACCGCGTCGGCATCGTTCTCTTGGGCGCGATTGCGGTGATGCTCCTGGGTGGCGTCACGACCAGCCAGGGCGTTTCCTACGTGAATTGGCCGACAATCGTCCTGCTCTTCAGTTTCTTCGTCATCTCGGCACAGCTGCGTTTGTCCGGCTTCTATGACAAAGTCGCGAGCGGGATTTCGAAACGATCGCGCCGTCCGGGGCGGTTCATGTTCGAGATGATGGCGGTTACCGCCGGGCTGTCTGCATTCCTCAATCACGACATCGTCTGTTTTGTTTTCACGCCGATTGTTGGCGCTTCGCTGTTACGAGAGCGTATCAATCCCGTTCCGTTTCTGATTGCCCTGGCGATTGCCAGCAACATCGGAGCGGCGGCGACACTCATCGGAAATCCGCAAAACATGGTGATCGGCAGCATTGCTCGATTGAACTTCGGAGCCTATCTGGCCTGGAGCATCATTCCGGTGCTCGTCGCTTTTGGCGGCGCGTACGGTGTGATCAGGTTCTTGTCCCGAAGACAACTCGCGCTTGCGCAAGCTCCGGAACACGACGCTCACCCTCGAGAGTTCTTGTTCAATCGCCCCCACACCATCAAGGGTCTCGTGATCCTCGTTCTTGTCGTCGGATTGCTGTTCACCTCCCTGCCAAAGGAACTCGTTGCGCTGGCAGCAGCGGGCGTGCATCTCGCGAGCCCGAAATTCGATACCGACGATCTTCTGGGCCTGGTTGACTGGCCGATCCTCGTCCTTTTCCTCGGCCTGTTTGTCCTCACCGGCGCATTTCAATCCACCGGCTACGGCGAACGGGCTGCGCGGTGGCTCACCCAAAGTGGCTTCAATCCAAGCGATCCCGCCAACCTGGCGCTGACCACCGCGGTTTTTTCCAACCTCATTGGAAACTCGGCAGCAGTGCTGCTGCTCCTGAAAACGGTCGACCTGTCCCGCGCCTCGTCGCCCTACGTCCTTGCCCTCGCCAATAGCTTCGGCGGATGCCTGATCGTGATCGGCAGCATTTCAAACATCATCGTCGTGCAGCAAGCGCGCGAGTTGGGAGTCACGATCTCCTTTCGCAGTTTCGCGCGTTTCGGTGTTCCCACCACGTTGGTGGCACTGACCGGCCTGATGGGCTGGGTGTTGTTGGCGGGATAGCGTACCAACACGACCGCGCGTTCCGGACGAGCACAGCAACGGCACTGAGAATCGAAGTGCCTCATGGCATCCCGGAACGTGAATCGTTCGCGTCCGTAACCTTTCTGGGTTTGCGATGAATGAACAAGGCTACGGATCGCGGTGGCGCGTCATAGGACAACGACGTGAGGAGAATTTCGCCGCCCGCTTTCCGGAAGTCGTCGGGCGACGCCAGGCTGGTGTCGATGACCTTGGCCCACGCGCTGGCGTCGCCTTCCTGAATCTCGAAGCGGACCGGGGACGCGCCTGCGTTGATCACCCAATAGAGGTCGTCGTCCTGTTGCGACTCTCCGCGCAGGCTGACGGCCAACGTGTGGCTGCGCACCGACATATCGACCGTCGGCCCGACGCCATACCATCGAACGTCATCGCGCCAGAATCGGCTGCGGCCCAACGAGGGATGAGCTTTGCGAAACGCGATCATGCACTGGAAGAACCGGAAGACGTCCCGGTTGGTCGCGCGCCTGGACCAGTCCACCCAACTCGTCGGGTTGTCCTGGTTGTAGGGATTGTTGTTTCCGCCCTGCGTCTGCATGAACTCATCGCCGGCGCGAAACATCGGCGTACCGTTCGACAACATCAGCAGGCAGCAGAAATTCTTGATCTGCTGTTTCCGCATCCGGAGGACTTCGGCCGGAAGGTTTTCGTCACCTTCCCACCCGCAATTCCAACTGTAGTTCTGGTCCGTCCCGTCCGTGTTGTGGTGCCCGTTGGCGGCGTTGTGCTTCGCGTCGTAGGCGACCAGATCGTAGAGGGTGAAGCCGTCGTGAGAGGTCACGTAGTTGACACTCTGACTCGGACGAAATGCATGGAACCGATCTCCCGGAAAAAGATCATCGCTGCCATACAGACGGGACATCAGGGCGCCAACCATCCCGCCGTCGCCCCGGACCAAGCGACGCACGTCGTCGCGAAAGCGTCCGTTCCACTGCGCCCAGGACGTGCCGGGTAACTGGCGGCCCAATTCATACGCACCGATGTCCCACGGTTCCGCGATGAGCCGAACCTGAGCGAGAGTGGGATCGGCGACGATGTCTGCAAACAACTGCGGATCGTTGACGTTGATCGAGCCGTCGGCGTTGCGACTGAAAACCGAAGCGAGATCGAAGCGGAAGCCGTCGACGTGCATCTCCCGGACCCAATGACGCAAGCTGTCGAGAATCATGCGACGCACGTGGCGGTTGGCGCAGTTCATCGTGTTGCCGGCGCCGGAGTAGTTCTCGTAGCGATCCGCCGGCCGGCCCGAGATCAGGTAGTACGTGTTGTTGTCGGTGCCTTTGAAGCTGTAGTTGGGTCCGCTTTCGTTGCCTTCACAGGTGTGATTGTACACGACATCCAGAAGCACTTCGATGCCTGCTTCGTGGAAGGCGTCGACCATCCCGCGGAACTCGTAGTGAGGTCCGGGGCCCGGACAAACGGCGTAACCTTGATGCGGAGCAAAAAAACTCAGGGGCATATAACCCCAGAAGTTTCGTTCCTGCGGATCGAATTGAAACACTGGCATCAATTCCACGGCCGTGATGCCGAGTTGCTGCAGGTAAGGGATCTTGTCCACCAATCCGGCGTAGGTTCCCCGCTTCTCGATCGTGAGGCCGGAATTCGGATGCATCGTGAATCCGCGCACGTGCAATTCATAGATGATCGTATCGCTCTCGTGGCGCGGGGGGCGGTCGCTCTTCCAGGCGAAACGCCGCTCGCAGGCATCCAGCACGGCAAGCGGTGCCTGGCCTGCGTTGCTGCCCGGTCTCGCGGCGGTCTGGCGGTCAAAGGTTGGTGGAAAGAAGATCGATTCCGCGTAGGGGTCGAGGAGGATCTTGTCCGCGTCGAAGTGGTGCCATTCGAACCGGCTCTGCGGCGGTGGGCCGGTGACGCGATAGGCGTAGTAGACCGCGCCCGGCAATGCCTGCTTTGCGATCCGGCAATGCCAGATCGGACCGGATTTGTTTGTCCGATAGTCGAGCGATTGACTCGCGAGCGGATGCTCGAAATCATCCCGACCATAAAACAGCAGCGTGACACTCTCGGCGTGCCGGGAGTAGAGGGAAAACTCGTAGGCCTGTTCCCGCTCGATCCACTTTGCTCCCAAAGGCGACGGTCTTCCCTCCGTGCGCTCCCAGGATTTCATCGCCCTACGCTCCGCCTCTGCGCGGTGGAATAGGGGTCAGCCTCGGGTTGGCAACGCCGCCGACGTGGTCGCCATGGCTTCGTCACCCGGCGTGTGCTTCTCCAGCGATTCCGGCCCGGATTGAGCGAGAATATCCCTGGCGTGGCCGATCTCTTCGGACGGGCCGTGGACAATCAGGACGAATTTGTCGGCCTTGAGCGCGGTTTCGTAACGCACGATGCTGTCCTTCGGTATGCCGAGGCTGAACAAACCCGCGCCCAGGGCGCTCAGGCCGCCCACGACGACGGCGCCTTCCAGCGCTCCCACGATCCAACTGACCAGCGGGCCGGCCACCATCATGGGGCCTAGTCCGGGAATCCAAAAGAAGGCGGAACCGAAGAGGAATCCCCACAGGCCGCCCCAGAACGCGCCGGTCTTGCCCCACATCTTCATACGGTCGCCAGCGTTGTAGTAGCCGACCACGTGTTCTTCGGTGTGATAGTCGCGTCCCACGATCGAAAGCTTCTTCATGTCGAATCCGGACTGTTGCAGGTCCTTGATCGCGGCCTCGGCCGTCAGGTGGGTTGGATAAATCGCTACAATGGAATTGGTGGTTTTCATGTGTCCTCGAAATGAGACTTGTGGTTGAGATGATATGGAGACTGGGGTGTGCGGGACGGAGGTCCTCATCAACGAGGCGATCACGCCTCTCGTTCGCGCGCGCGGCCTCGAGCATGCGATTGCGCTCCGCTTCTTCCTCGCCCTCATCGACGAGTTGTTCGGTTTCGCTACGGCCTTCGTCGTCTTCGTCTTCGCTCGGTGATTCCGGCACCTGGTATCCGGTCGATCCGGGTATGGGGTCCCAGCGCGCCGTTTCGGGGAGCGACTCCAGGAGCGCATCCTGGCGATCCTCATCGGTTCCGCCGTTGAGTTCACGGCGGGCGCGAGCATAGTCCGCCGATGTCACCCGCGATGCACGCCCGGCGATGACGGCAAGTTCGCGCGCCCGTTTTGCGACAATGCCCCGCGACACCGGACCGATTCCGGTGCCGTTCTCGGTCAGGACACCGCGATTGAGTGGGTTGTTCTTCACGGAGTGTTGGAAGCGGCGCCGATACCTGCCAGATCGGCTTCGGCCGCATGGGCGATCGCCGCCTTGGTCAAAATCAGGTCGATCTTTGATTCGACGGTGCTGACATGTCGCACGGCGGAGGTGGCGACCAGAATTTGTTTTCCGGAGAGCCAATGCCCGGTCTCAACAACAAGCTGAGGGAGCGCCCAACTCGCTTCGTCCACGACGAAGCTCCGGACCTTGCCGGCCGTCCCGTCGGTGGCCTCCACGTGAAAACCTGTCACCGCCCGGATGCTGCGCAGATGTTTGTCTTCCTGGAGCCGGTGCTTCTCGGCGTACTCCATCTCGTCGCGCCAGGGTGGAATCGTCACCGGATAGTCATCAAACCCCCAGAGGCCGCCGCCGAACCAATACCCCGGCCAGCCATAGTAGCGATGGACGTCGACCTCGTATTGTCGGGAGACCGGTACGTGTAGTTCGATGGGAGGACTGTCCTTGATTTGTTGCTTCTTCAGATTCACGTGCAACGTCTCCCGCGCCAGATCCCATTTCCCCAATGCCTGGGGCGGCAGCAGAACGAAGCGGCCGGGCAGCCACGATCCCGTATCGGCGATGAGGTAACGGATCACCCAGTGCTCATCCTCAAAATAGAAGTCGCGCACATGTCCGATGTCGCCGTCCAGCGCGCTGAGGCGGTGCCCGAAGAGGTCCTTGGTGTTCTGTTGCATGGTTGTCCTTTAGCATTTGCACCGGACGGCATGGCCGCGCCGGGTGGTGGATCCGATGTGAACTTGGATGCGCCATAAATCGCATGTCACGTGCCACGGACGTACCTGCCTCGCGCCGGCGAACCCAATGTCACGTTGGCGAACGACTTGCACCGCGTTTTTCCGAGACGACGATTCGGCTGCTCGCCGCGACGGGCCACGCAATCGTGGAAATGGCGACGAAATGACGAACGTGTCGTCAATCGCCTACGTCGTTTCCATCGCGGCCGTGTATTCGCCGCGGCGGGCCGCTCGATTGCAGGTGGCCCGATGAAGCAAGGCTCGCTGCGCTGCCGCCGCGTTGGCCGCGTCGCCGAGCCAGATCTCGAGCGCCGGTTGCTGGATCGCGCGCGAAAAGGAAAACGTCAGCGCCCAGGGCAATCGCGACCGGAAGCGAAGGTTCATGGCGTTCAAGCGAGCGGAGGCCAGCGCCTCGGATTGACCACCGGAGAGGAAAACGATCCCGCCTACAGCCGCGGGCACTTTCGCCAACAGACATTGCACGGTGAAGTCGGCGATCTTGTCGACCGGATCGTGGTCGGGAAAGGCAAGCCCCGGCAGGACCATGTTCGGTTTCAGGAGCATGCCTTCCAGCGACACCCGCTGCAGATAGAGGTGGTGGAAGACGGCATGGAGAACGTCACCCGTCACTTCGGCGCATCGCTCCAGTGTGTGCGCTCCGTCCATCAAGACCTCCGCCTCGACGATCGGGAGAAGACCCACTTCCTGACACAAGGCGGCATACCGCGCCAGCGTCACGGCATTGGCCTCGATGCAACCGCGGCTGGGAATCCGCTCGCCGATCGTGAGCACCGCGCGCCATTTGGCAAAACGCGCGCCCATGCGCCGATAGTCCGCGAGACGTTCGCGCAGGCCGTCCAGGCCTTCCGTGATCCTCTCGCCGGGCAGGCCGGCCATCGCTTTGGCCCCGGTGTCGACCTTGATACCGGGAATGATGCCCGCGTTGGTGAGAACCTTCAGGAATGGCGTGCCGTCCTGTCGTTCTTGGCGAATGGTCTCGTCGTAGAGGATCGCGCCGCTGATCGAGTTGGCGAGACCGGGCGTGGTCATGATCAATTCGCGCCAGGCGCGCCGCGTTTCCTCCGTCTGGGGAATGCCGAGTTTCGCGAAGCGTTTGTTGCAGGTGGGATTGCTCTCGTCCATCGCGAGCAGACCCTTGTCGTCCGCGACGAGGGCGGCCGCCGTTTCCGCTAGCGCAGGTACATTCATGTGCCGCCGCTCCATTGCCAGTCCCGCACTTCCGGCAGATCCTGGCCGTGCTGCGCGATGTACCGCTTGTGTGCGACGAGCTTTTCCTGGAGCTCCTGTTTCAAGGGGATACCGGGGTGTCCGGTCTGGGGTAGCCGGTCGATGGTGTCCATGACGAGGTGGAAACGGTCGAGGTCGTTCATGACCGTCATGTCGAACGGCGTGGTGATCGTGCCCTCTTCCTTGTAGCCCCGAACGTGGATGTTGCGATGGTTGGTACGGCGGTAGGTCAGCCGGTGAATCAGCCACGGGTAGGCATGGAAGGCGAAGATGACCGGCTTGTCCCGGGTGAAGAGTTCGTCGAAGGCCGCGTCACTCAATCCGTGGGGATGCTCGGAGTGCGGCTGCAACTTCATCAAGTCGACAACATTGACCACGCGGATACGGAGCTCCGGCAGCTTTTGGCGCAGGATGGAAACAGCCGCCAGGGTCTCCAGCGTGGGCACGTCGCCGCAGCAGGCCATGACCACATCGGGGTTGGCGTCATCTTCATTGCTGGCCCACGGCCAGATGCCGATGCCCGCGGCGCAGTGTTTGACGGCCGCGTCCATCGGCAACCACTGCGGTGCCGGATGTTTGCCGGCGATCACGACGTTCACGTAGTGCCGGCTGCGTAGGCAATGATCCATGACCGAGAGGAGACAGTTCGCGTCCGGCGGCAGGTAGACCCGCACGATCTCCGCCTTCTTGTTTACGACGTGGTCGATGAACCCGGGGTCCTGGTGCGTGAAGCCATTGTGATCCTGACGCCAGACGTGCGATGCCAGCAGGTAGTTGAGCGATGCGATTTTTCGCCGCCACGGCAGGTGCGCCGTTACCTTCAGCCACTTCGCATGCTGGTTGAACATCGAATCGACAATGTGGATGAACGCTTCGTAGCAGTTGAACAAGCCATGCCGCCCGGTGAGCAGGTATCCCTCGAGCCAGCCTTCACATTGATGTTCGCTCAGCACCTCCATCACGCGTCCCGCGGGTGCCAGTGATTCGTCGTTGGGGACAGTCTCCCCGTCCCACTGGCGCTTGGTTGTCTCGAAGACGGCCTCCAGGCCATTGGACAAGGTTTCGTCCGGGCCGAAGAGCCGGAAGTTTCGCTGCTCCTGGTTGACCTTGATCACGTCGCGCACAAATGGTCCGAGCACATGCGTGTCGCCGATGCCACGGACGCCCGGCACCGGCACGTCGGCAGCGTAATTGCGATAATCCGGCATCATGAGATCGCGCAGGAGGCGCCCGCCATTGGCGTGTGGATTCGCGCCCATGCGGCGCTCTCCCTTGGGGGCGAGCTCGGCCAGTTCCGGCTTCAGGCGCCCCTCCTCATTGAAGAGTTCCTCCGGACGGTAGCTGCGAAGCCAGTCCTCGAGCAGCGTGAGATGGTCGGGATGATTGGCCGGATCGGACAGCGGCACCTGATGCGAACGGAACGTTCCTTCGACCTGCTTTCCGTCGATCATCTTGGGTCCCGTCCAGCCTTTCGGCGAGTTCAGGACGATCACGGGCCAGTGCGGACGCGTGAGATCACCGCCGACGCGGGCGTTGCGCTGGATCTGCTTGATCTGCGCGATCGCGTCATCGAGGGCCGCTGCCATGGCTTCGTGCATCAAAGCCGGCTCGTGCCCTTCGACGAAGATCGGCGCCCAACCGTAGCCCCGCAGCAGCAACTCCAGCTCGTCGCGCGGGATGCGGGCGAGGATGGTGGGGTTCGAGATCTTGTAGCCGTTGAGATGCAGGATCGGCAGAACCGCACCGTCCGTGGCCGGGTTGAGAAATTTGTTCGAGTGCCAGGCCGTCGCGAGCGGGCCGGTCTCCGCCTCGCCATCCCCAACGACGCAGGCGACGATGAGATCGGGATTGTCGAACGCCGCCCCGAACGAATGACTGAGCGAATAGCCGAGCTCGCCACCTTCATGAATCGAGCCGGGGCATTCCGGCGACGCGTGACTGGGAATGCCGCCGGGAAACGAGAACTGAATGAACAGCCTTCGCAATCCATCCTCGTCCTGACCGATCTCCGGATAGATTTCGCTGTAGGTGCCTTCGAGATAGGTGTTGGCCACGACGGTCGGGCCGCCATGTCCGGGACCGCAAACGTAGATCATGTCCAGGTCGTGCTGTTTGATGATCCGGTTCAGATGCGCGTAGATGAAGTTCTGCCCTGGTGTCGTGCCCCAGTGTCCGAGCAGCAGGTGCTTCACATCAGTGAGCGCCAGTGGCCGCTTCAGCAGGGGATTGTCGTAGAGATAGATTTGTCCGACCGAGAGATAGTTCGCCGCCCGCCAGTAGGCGTCGATCTTGCGCAGCATGTCGGATGACAGGACCTTGGTTTTTGTCTTCATTGTTCAAGTGGTGGTCTCGAGTCCCATCGCAGCAAGTTCGGCGCGGGTCGTCCGAAAGGTCTTATGCAGGATGCTGCGAATCCCCAGGCTCTCCGCCACCTGGACGAACAGCGGAGTGTTTTCGAGGTAGACGATTTGTGATGCCGGCACCTGGGTGAAATCCAGGGCTAGTCGAAAGATGTCTGCGTCCGGCTTGCGGACGTGGACGAATGACGACGAGACGAAGCAGTCCACCAGTCCGGCCAGGTCAAAGCGTCGCACCCGATACGCGTTGAGTTCGCGTCCTTCATTGCTGACCACCGTGATTTTCAATCCGAACCGGGCCTTCAGCTGCCGGACCAGCGCGAGCATTTCAGGAAAGGGCTTCGATTGCGCAAACATGAAGCGCCGGAACTGGCCCCGCGTGAACGGACGCTTCCGATGGAAAACCACCCGGCTCAGGTAGTCTTCGAGGGTGATCTTGCCCTCCTCGTACGTGTCATAGGTGAGGTGATGCCGGTCTTCGATGTCAGGCAATTCGAGTTTGAAGGTCCGCGCCGCCCGTCTGCGGGCGTCGTGATCCCACCCGTTCGTCAGCAGAACTCCCCCGATGTCCACGAACAGCGCCTTGATCGGTTTTCTTGTCCGCATGAGATTGTCGTCGCATCGATTGCTGCACGGGGCGGTCGCCTTTTATCGCTGCCACAGGATTTCACCCGCCTCCAAAGGGACGGCCAGATCATCGCTGCGTGGAATCACGCGCGCCGTGTACTCCGTCAGGGGACGATCGGCGGGCACCGTCGCACGATAGTATGCTGCATTTGACCGGTCGGCCGTGCGACCAACCCGAGTCATTGGCTGCCGTACGGGTTCGGTGCTTTGCGGGCCGTTCGCGTAGATTTCGACCTGCACGAGGTCGGAGTCGATGCCATGCAGATCAACCTCCACTTCGATCATGTGGTGCGCGCTGCCGTGCTCGGTCTTGCTCGCGCGAAAGTTCAGGGTGGGCCACGCCTGCTCCAGGAGACGCTGCCGATCGGCGGCCCGGCGGCCGGCCGCGGCATGGTTGGCCGTGCGCTCGCGGTACTCCGTCGCGGCTGGCAGGTAGTGCGATTCGGTGTATTCCCGCACGGAGCGATTGGCGGAAAATCGCGGTGTGAGCTGCGCCATGCTTTCGCGCACCCGGTTGATCCACGCCTTGGGAATGCCGTCGTCGTCGCGCGCGTAGAATTCCGGAATCACGTTCTGTTCGAGACACTCGTAGAGCATCTCTGCCTCGGTGGCATCCCAGGCCGGATCGTCGCCATGTTCCCGCCCGTCACCCAGCGCCCATCCGATCTGCGGCGAATAGGCTTCCGCCCACCAGCCGTCCAGTTCGGAGAGATTGAGGCCGCCGTTGACGAGCACCTTCATCCCACTCGTTCCGCTCGCCTCCCATGGCCGCCGCGGGGTGTTGATCCAAACGTCCACGCCCTGCACGAGGGCTTCGGCCACCCTCATGTCGTAGTCGGCCAGAAAGAACACCGGCGGGTAGGGCGGGCCGTCTTTGATGAATCGTGTCCATTCCCTGATCAAAGCCTGGCCTGGCTGGTCCGCCGGGTGCGCCTTGCCGGCGAGGAGAAGCTGGACGGGACGCTGCGGATCGCTGAGGAGCCTCCGCAACCGTTCAGGATCGTGCAGGAGCAGGTTCGGCCGCTTGTATGAGGCGAAGCGTCGGGCAAAACCCAGGGTCAATGCATTGGGGTTCAGCCGCTGCTTGCTCTGCTCGACCAGCCCAGCCGGGGTCCCGGCCGTGGTCAGGTCGTGGGCGACGTGTTCGCGAGCGAAATCAACGACCTTCCGTCGGGCGACATTCCGCAGCTCCCACAATCGGGTGTCAGCAACCATGCGCAAATGGCGCTCCAATTCCTCCGTGGTCCCCAGCCAACGCTTCTTCCCACAGGCCTCCGTCCATAGCGCGTCCGCTTCCGCCGAGTCCCAGGTCGGCATGTGCACCCCGTTGGTGACATATCCGATGGGTATCTCGCCCAGTGGCCACCGGGGAAAGAGGGACGCAAAAAGCTGGCGGCTGACCTCGGCGTGCAGCCGGCTTACGCCGTTGACCGCACCGCTGCCGCGGATCGCCAGGTAGGCCATGTTGAAACTCTCCGAGGAATCATCCGGTTGTGCGCGGCCGAGGGCGAGCAGGTCCCGGGAAGTAAGGCCGAGCTTTTGTTCGGCATATGTACCGAGGTAGTGGTTGATCACGGCAGGTGCGAATCGGTCGAAGCCTGCCGCCACCGCCGTGTGGGTGGTAAAGAGATTGCCCGCCCGAGTGGTGGTCAGAGCGGCGGGAAACGGCATTCGCGTTTCTTCCATGAGACTGCGCGCCCGCTCGAGCACGGCAAAGGCCGCATGGCCTTCATTGAGGTGGCAAACCTCCGGCTTGATCCCGAGTGCCGTGAGCAATCGCCATCCGCCGATGCCCAGGATGATCTCCTGCTGGATCCGAAGATCGGCCCCACCACCATAGAGCTGGCTCGTGATGCCACGATGCGCGGGCGTGTTCGCCGGATCATTAGTGTCGAGGAGGTATAAATGAACCCGCCCGACATGAACCTGCCAGGCGCGGACCCAGGCGGAATTGCCGGGCAGGGAAATCTCCAAACGCACCCACTCCCCGTTGGACCGCCGTACGGGCGTGATCGGAAGTTGGTCGGGATCGTTGAAGGGCAGGAGCGCCTGTTGCGCCCCATCCCGGTCAATGATCTGACGAAAATAGCCTTGTTGATAGAGCAGTCCGACGCCGACGACCGGCACGCCCAGATCACTGGAAGATTTGAGCTGATCTCCCGCCACATTGCCGAGCCCGCCGGAGTAGATGGGCAACGCTTCGCTCAGCATGAACTCCATGCTGAAGTACGCCACGCACGTCAGGGCGGATTGCGGATGCGCCTGTTGAAACCAGGCCGGCGCCGCGATTTCCTGTCGTCGGACCTGCAGCAATGTCTCGACCTGGGCGCGAAAAAACGGATCGGCCAGTCGGCGTTCGACTTCCTTTCTCGGCATGGCGTGCAGAACGGCATAAGGATGGCGGGTGCGATTCCACAAGGTGGCATCGAGCTGCCGCCAGATTTCGTCACTGCTGTGGTTCCACGACCAGTGAAGGTCGAGGGCCAGTTCCATCAGGGCATCGAATCCGCTGGTCGGTTTCTTGGTTGGCATCAGTTTGGATCTCCTTCGTTGCGCCAGACATCCACCGCCTCGCTCTCGGTCAGGTTTCGATGGATAGTCGGATCGCAGTGGCGGAGACGGGGCGAAGCCCCAGCGAGGGCGTCGCCGACCATGGTTTGCGCCTCCGCGAGAATCTGGTGCGCGTGATCTTCGCCGCGGAAGCTTTCTGCATAGATCTTGTAGATCGCTTCTGTTTCCGACGGTCGGGCCGCAAACCATCCGTTTTTCGTCACGACCTTGAGTCCGCCGATGGGGGCTCGATTGCCGGGCGCGCGAGTCAAAAGCGCTTTGATCTTTTCTCCCGCCAGTTCGCTGGAGTGCACCAGGTCCGGCGAGAGATTGGCCAGAACGGCCTTTTCTTCCGCTGTTGCCGGGGCCTCCACCCGATCATAATACGGCTCACCAAATTCGCGGGTGAGTTCCGCATATATCTCCCCGGGGTCGCGACCAATCCGGGCGGTGATTTCGGCGGCAAGCAATGCCGGGATGATGCCATCCTTGTCCGTGGTCCAGACCGTGCCGTCCCGCCGGGAGAACGAGGCGCCCGCGCTTTCCTCACCGCCGAAGCAAAGGGATCCGTCGAGCAGACCACCGACGAACCATTTGAAGCCCACCGGCACTTCATACAGGCGCCGGCCGAGCTTTGCCGCGACACGATCGATCATCCCGGTGCTCACCACCGTCTTCCCGACCGCCGCTCCTCTCCGCCACTGCGGACGATGCCGGCAAAGATAGTCGACCGCGACCGACAGATAGTGGTTCGGCGGGAGCAGTCCTGAACTGTCGGTGACGATGCCGTGTCGATCCGAATCCGGATCGCAGGCGAACGAGAGATCGAAGCGATCCTTCAAGCCGACGAGGCGCTTCATCGCATAGGGGGACGATGGATCCATCCGGATCTGCCCATCCCAATCGAGCGTCATGAAGCGAAAGGTGGGGTCGACCACCCGGTTCACCACGGTGAGATTCAATCCATAGCGCTCGGCAATCGGCTCCCAGTAGCGGGCACTCGCGCCCCCGAGCGGATCGACACCCAGCTTGAGGCCTGAGTCGCGAATCGCATCGAGATCGACCACGTTGCGCAGATCATCGATGTATGGGCGCAGAAAATTGCGCTGGTGCGTGGTGGGCGCTCTTCTCGCTTGCGCGGTCGGACACCGCTTCACTCCGCGGAGCGCGTTCATCAGAAACTCGTTGGCCTTCGATTCGATCCACGAAGTCACCGCCTGTTCCGCGGGGCCGCCATGCGGTGGGTTGTATTTGAACCCGCCATCGCTGGGCGGATTGTGGGACGGCGTGATGACGATCCCGTCCGCAAGGCCGGTCGTGCGCCCACGGGTGTGCTCGAGAATCGCGTGCGAGATGACGGGCGTCGGGGTGTATTCGTCCCCTTCGGCGAGAATCAGGTCCACGCCGTTGGCGGCGAGCACTTCGAGCGCGCTATTGAGCGCGGGAACCGAAAGTGCGTGGGTGTCCATTCCCAGAAACAGGGGACCGTCGATTCCCTTTGTGCGGCGGAAGAGACATACCGCCTGCGCAATCGCGAGCACATGCGCTTCGTTGAAAGTTCGCTGGAACGGGGAACCGCGGTGACCGGACGTTCCAAATCTCACTCGCTCCGCCGGCACACCTGGATCAGGCGACTCGGAATAGTAGACCGCGATCAATTGCGACACGTCGACCAGCGCGGAAGGTTCGGCCGTGCTCCCGGCCAGCGCGTTCACGTTCATTTCGATCCGACGATGATCGGCGGCGTGCTGGTTGGGATCACCACGGCGAACAAGGGCCGCCATCCAGCGGCCTTCTGTAGGTGGAGACATTTCATCGTGCCCAAGTGCTGCACCTGCTTTGCAAGCGTGGTGCCAGTTCACGCGGCATTGCTCGAACGTGTCTCCACGACCCTTTATGACCACGGGCTTCGGAAATTCGTTTTGGAGTCGGGATCGGGATTCGGGGTGGGGCGTCGACCGGCAATCGTCGAATGTTCGACAATTTGTCGGGGGGTGGAGACTCGGTACCGCCGCGCCCGGTTCGTCGCGATCGGGCACGTCAATTTCCAGCATTTTGTCGATGAGCCGACACGCAGAAGCGACACGCGGGGCCGGCGTGGCGCACGTCGAAAAAATGTGTCCTGCGTGATCTCGCTCGCAGTGAGAGCGATGCGGGTTCGCCGACCGGTGGTGTCCTGGGTTGGAACGAGTCGTGCGATCTCTTCGGCGAAACTGTCACCACAATGGAAACGAGAGAGTCTCGCCACGCTTCACCACCACATCGCATGAACACACTCACGCGCTGGAATCCGTTCAAGGAACTCGATGAAGTTCAAAACCGTCTCTCGGTCATGTTCGGTCGGACGCCGATGCGTGCGCAGGACGGCAAGAATGAGGCCATCACCGTTGCCGAGTGGGCGCCGCTGGTCGACGTCACGGAGGACGTCAACGAATAGGTTGCGGCCATGGCTTGGGAGGCCGGGCCGCAGCCCGCGGCAATTCCGAGAATTGAAAACACCTGCAGGAATGACCTGAGGACCAGTCAAACCAGGATCCGAACTGAACATGACCACGACCATGCCACCGTCTCGCGAACACGAGGTAAGTGACTCAGGCCCGCTCGGGATCCTCCCGCCTGGCACCACCGCGCCGAATTTTTCGCTCCATAGTACGCCCGACCAGTTCGTGGAGTTGAACGAATTTCGCGGCCGGCCCGTGATCCTTGCCTTCTATCCCGCCGACTGGAGCCCCGTGTGTGGCGACCAGATGGCACTTTATAACGAAATCCTGCCGGAGTTTCGCCAGTTCGGTGCGGAACTCTTCGGGATTTCGGTGGATGGGGTGTGGTGCCATGCGGCGTTCGCTCGCGATCGCAAACTGCACTTTCCCCTGTTGGCGGACTTTGAACCGAAAGGCAGCGTGGCCCGACTCTACGGCGTCTACCGCGACAGCGAGGGCGTCAGTGAACGGGCGTTGGTGGTGATCGATGCCATGGGCAAAATCCATTGGAGCTACGTCTCGCCGATGGGAGTGAATCCTGGTGCCGAAGGAATTCTCGCCGCCCTCGAAACTCTCGCCGAGCCGGGAGGTGCGTCATGAGGTCAGCCCGTTCCGACGCGACTGACACCCGTGCGGGAACTTCGCCGCAGCGTGGGCACGACCACATCCAGGGACCGATCAATGCGCCATTCGCGCTCGTCGAGTACCGGTGACTTCGAATGTCCCTTTTGCGGCGCGGCGTACCCGCTCATCAAGGCGATTCAAGAACAGCTGGGGGAGAAACTGTGTTTCGCCTTTCGGTATTTTCCGCTCAGCAACGTGCACGTGCATGCCGAGCATGCCGCCGAGGCGGCCGAGGCCGCGGCCGCCCAGGAGCGCTTTTGGGAGATGCACGACCTGCTCTTCGAGAACCAGCAGGCGCTTGAGGATGACGACCTCGTCGAATACGCGGCCACCCTGCAACTCGACGTCGACCGCTTCGCCAGCGAGATCGGCAATGAAATTCACCTTCCCCGCGTGCGCGCTGATTTTCGCAGTGGCGTGCGCAGCGGGGTCAACGGCACGCCAACCTTCTTCGTCAACGGAGTTCGTTACGACGGCGAACAGAGTTTCGACGCGATAGTTGCCGCGCTTACCCGCCGGGCAGGATGGTGAAACGGCCATGTCCCGCGCCGACGCCCAGGAAGAAAATGCGAGCGCGGTCTCCAGCCTGGAGGACCGCTACCTGCGGCTGACGGCGGACTTTGACAACTACCGCCGCCGCACGGCGCAACTGAACGCCCGCGCCGCCGCGGCGCAGAAGGAGGCGTTCATCCGCGAGTTGCTGCCCGTGGTCGACAATCTCGAGCAGGCCCTGGCAAGCGACGCCTCCACGAATATCGATCAATTACGCGCCGGAGTCGGTTTGATTGCCGACCAAATCACGCAACTCTTGCGGCAGCACGGAATCGTTCCGGAAGAAAGCCTGCACACTTCCTTCGATCCGCATCGGCACGAAGCCCAGGGTGTCATCACCGATCCTTCGCAACCGGATCAGACGATTCTGGAGGTCTACCGACGAGGGTACCGGCGGGGGGACGAGGTTTTCCGACCGGCCCAGGTCGTCGTCAATGAATTGAACAGCCCGCCTGCCGCGTGATTGGTCGCGGCGCTCCGAGATGCGAAAACCCTGACCCCGCCAAACATGGCTGTCATGCCGGTGGAATTCAAAGACTATTACGCCGTCCTTGGTGTGCCCCGGGGCGCGTCGGCGGACGACATCAAGAAGGCTTTTCGCAAACTGGCGCGCCAGCACCATCCCGATGTGGCCAAGGACAAGCAGACCGCGGAAGAGCGTTTCAAGGAAATCAACGAGGCGCATGAAGTGTTAAGCGATCCCGAGAAACGGAAGCGCTATGACGAACTGGGAGCGGACTGGCAAAACGGCGCGCCCCATGTTCCGTCTCCGGAAAACGGACGCCACCGCGGACGCGCCCGGTCCGGGAGCCCGGGCGGGCGTGAGGATTTCGAGTTTCATTTCGGCGGCACGGGTTTCAGCGACTTCTTCGAGCGGTTCTTTGGCGGCGCCTCCCGGGGTAACACCAATGGCTTTTCGTTCGCCGAGGAGGACGGCTTCGAACCGGGCTCGTTTGACCGGCGCAACGGTCCGGCCCGTGGCCACGACATTGAGGGCGACATCCTGGTCACGCTCGACGAGGTGATGAAAGGCGGCACGCGGCAGATTTCGCTGCAGCGGGTGGATCCGCGCACCGGGGCCACCACGACGGAGACATTCAAGGCGCGCATCCCGGCTGGCGTGCAGGACGGGCAGACGATTCGCGCCCGTGGCCTGGGCGGCGAGGGCGCGGACGGCGGTGCCCGCGGTGACCTCTATTTGCACGTGCGCCTCGCCGCCCATCCGGAGTTTCGCGTGGAGGGTGCCGATCTCTATCACGAACTCGAGCTGGCCCCGTGGGACGCCGTTCTGGGGACCAGCCTGACTGTCCCCACTCCCACGAGTCGAGTGAGTCTGCGCATCCCGCCGGGGACCACGAATCAACAGCATCTCCGCATCCGTGGCCATGGATTGCCCAAGGGCAAAGACGGTGGGCGCGGCGATCTCTACGTAGTCGTGGTCATCGACGTGCCGGCTCATGTCAGCCCCGGGGAACGGGAACTCTGGGAGAAACTCCGCCAGGCGTCGCGATTCAATCCGCAGTGAGCGTTGGAAACATGAACACCTCCATGCCCGACACGAATCATACCCTTGAGGCCGACGAGCGGGGCATCGTAGTGGCCTGCGGAAACTGCGGCCAGCGGAACCGGTTGCCCTATGAGCGCCTCGATCAGCGGGGGCGCTGTTCGAATTGCCGGCAGGACCTCGGTCCTCCGGGCGAACCGGTCACCATCGCCAGCATGGCGGTCTTTGATGCCCTGGTCGCGCGCGCGGCCTTGCCGGTGTTGATCGACTTCTGGGCGGAGTGGTGTGGACCATGCAAGATGGTGGCTCCCGAAGTGGCGAAGGTCGCCGCTGCCGGTGCGGGGAGGTGGCTGGCGGTACAGGTGAACACCGAAGACTTGTCGCCGCTGGCCCATCGGTTTCGGGTCAGCTCGATTCCACTTCTCGTGCTGTTTACCGGCGGCCACGAAATCGCGCGCACGACGGGTGCAATGCCCGCCCGTGCCATCCAGCAATTCATCGAACAGAACATCAGGAGGCAACAAGTGTCATGAACGTTTTTCCCGGCGAGTCCGCACCCAGAACGGCCCACTCGGTGCACCCATCACGTCCGCTGGATCCAACCGATGCCACGGAATCGGTGGTCATGCGCGCGCTGCAGATCTTCGAACCTGATCATCAGGCCGTCTTCACCATCGACGAGGTGGCGCACATTGCCGGCATGCCGCGCCACATGATCCTCGTCTGCTGCCGACACGGTTTGGTTGCGCCCGTTGGGACCATCGAATCGCAAGGCTTCTCCTTCGACGGCCGAACGGTCGAGACACTGATGCGCATTTCCTACCTGCACACGGCGTGCGCCATCAACTTCGTGGGCGTGCGCATGATCCTGGGCTTGATCAATCGCGTCGAGCAACTGGCTGCCGGGGACGCGGACGGCCGGGAACAAGTCCTTTCCAATCTGGCTGCCGCGAGTCGCGACCGATCGTGGCGGGAATCATCGCCAATTTGATCGATTTTATCGCGAAGTTCGTCGGCGAACCAGACAACCATATCGCGAGTTGGCCTCGTTTGCACGAGTGGTTCGACACCATCCAATATTTGAGCCAAAGGACCAGAGGTCCGCGGCCTAAGTCGAGCGACAGCGGGGTGTCCTTCCGGCTTCGAATAGCGCTTACACAGGCGGACCATCCGCTGGCTCGAATCAGGGCGTGCGAACCCTGTAGATTTCGCGAGTGCCGACAGACGGATCTTCGGCCGTCGATGGAACTGTCGTCGGGCAGGCGCTCCAATTCTAGAGGGTCAGCTTCGCACCGTCATTCGAGGTTGCCGCTGAAAGACTACGTCCTAAACTACGTCTCGGGTTTCAGAAAACCGCACAGCGTTTCCTGAAGTTGCTCTTTCGATCTCCCGCGCGCCCAATTGCGTAAGTCCCTAAAAGCGAAACCCCCGGAAGTGTTTCCGGGGGTTTCAAATTGGGTGCAGGGGCGGGGATCGAACCCGCGACCTTCAGGTTATGAGCCTGACGAGCTACCACTGCTCCACCCTGCAATCGGTGTGAACGACGATAAGGTGGGACGGCGCGTTGCCCTGTCAACGGGAATTGCGAGTCTCGCGCGACCTCGCACTTGCCGTCCGGACCGGACAGGATGCCGCCGCGCTCAGGTTGGGGGAACGGACTGCTGATCAGGCCTCCTTTTCACTTCCGGATGCTCCTTGAGCACGGTGGCCAGGGCTTTCAAGGCCTCTCGGTGGCGATCGCGTTCCGCTTCGTACTCGTTATCACACTGGTGCAGGAGATGGCCGAGCTCCGTGAGTTCCAGGGTGATCCGGTTGAGCAGACGGGGCTTGTCCATGTCGGTCGTCGCGCCGTCGGTCCCCCCGCGATCTGCCGGTTCGGGCAGGTCGATGCCCGGAGGGGGGCGGGCAGGGGCGGATTCGGCTGCATCCTCCCGGGCAACGTTGCTGCTGCCGAGAAACGCGTCGGAAATGCCGGTGGAGCCGGGAAGCAATTCGTCGAGATCGGGCACGGGTGGCGAGTCGTTGTATTTTTCGAGCGTGTGCTCAAGGCCGGCGTTTTCCTCGGCCAAGCCAGTGTAGAGCTTTGATCGCTGCACTTGCAGCCGGTGCACCCACTGCGCGGCCTGCAACAAGTCGTCCTCGTAGTCATCGTGGATGCGTTTGAGGACGCGGCGCAAATCGCGCTCTGCCGCCCGTCCTCTCCCCGCGGCCCGCCGGGCCTCCAGCCACTCGAGCAGTGGCTGGACGGTCGCGCCTTGCGTGCCGCCGTCGCGGAGGGGTTGGACAAGCGCCCGAAGTTGCTCTTCCTCCTGCGAGAGTTCCGGCAAAGGCTTGCGGCCGGCGATTCCGAGGACGGGCACCCCCAGCAGCCACATCAGCAGCAACGCGCGAGCCGCTCGGTGGCGAAGGGGCATGCATGTCTGCTAACCATGGAAGGCTCCAGCGCAAGCGCCCGGTGGGGATACTTTGCTCCGGGGCGATTCGGACGGCCGGTGGTGCGGATCGCGGGAAAGAAAAGAGCCGCGGCTGGTTGGCCGCGGCTCCGCAGGTATTCGGATGGTGGACGCAGCGGCGCGACTAGAACCGGTAGACGACGCCACCCGACACGCCGAAGTCGGAGTCGTCATTTCCGTTCACCTTCATGAGCAGGCTGGTGGTGCCGCTCAGGTCGAACTCTCCATAGATGCCGTACTCAAACGTGCCGGAGAAGCCGCGTTTGAAGGCATGGGAGTAGGAGATGTAGGGCGTGGCCGAGGAGCCGCTGCCGATCGGGAACTCGTAGCCGGCGTCGATCAACCAGTACGTCGTGCTCTCGCTCAGGTTGTTCCCGGAGCCGATCAGGTTGGCCGAAGCCTTGGACCAGCCCAGTTTGCCGCCGGTGAAGAACTTTCCGTTCGCGGCCGGCATGAACCAGTGCGCGCCGAAGCTCAGGTCGTTGCCTTTGACCGACGTGCTGGTGTTCGAGATGTCGCTGCTCAGGTAGGAATAGGCCGCGGTGAGATCGAGCGAGTTTGTGAGCGGCTGGTTGTAGTCCACCGTGACGCCGAGCCCATGATCGAGTCCGGAATCGTTATCCCAGAAAACATAATCGAGCGTGGCGTCGATATAACGTTGTCCGAGCAGTCCGGCAGCGGACGCAGTGGAGGCGCCGGTGGCCAGACTGGCTGCCAGCGCGATGGTGGTCAGGAGACCGATGTTCTGTTTTTTCATGTGTCTGTCTGTGGTTTGTCCGGTGCCGTGGGGCGGCCGTCGACCGGAAAGGGGAGGCTCGCGAGCCTCGGCATGCTAAGTCAATTCGGATGGGTGGTGGTTCCGCGCGAGGAGGCGATGCTTTTGATCGGCGGCACGTAACTTGTTTAAACGCTGCTACTTGTTCATCCACGAAGGGGGGTCGGGCCGCCGCCGGACCCGACGGTCAGGGCTGAGCGACGGGCCGGTTTTGCGCGTGGATCACGGAACCGACGGAAGTCCAGCCAGGGCCATCGCGACTTCTTCCGCGCTGTAGGCATGATCGCGCAGGGCGCCGGCCTGGTAGTCGATGTACGCCTGCAGGTCGAAATGTCCGTGGCCGGAAAGGTTCAACAGCAGCACCTCGGCGCGACCTTCCTCCTTGCACCGCAGGGCCTCGTCGATCGTGGCCTTGATGGCGTGCGTGGCTTCGGGCGCCGGCAGGATGCCTTCCGCGCGGGCGAACCGGACGCCCGCCTCGAAGCAGGGGAGTTGGTGGTAGGCGCGAGGCTCGATGAGGTCGAGATCGGCCGCGAGCGAAACGAGCGGCCCCATGCCGTGATAGCGCAGGCCGCCCGCGTGGATGCCCTCGGGCACGAACGTGCTGCCCAGCGTGTGCATCTTCACGAGGGGCGTGAGATGGGCGGTGTCGCCAAAATCGTAGGCGTACCTGCCCTTGGTCAGCGAGGGGCAGGCCGCGGGTTCGACGGCGATGGCACGCACGTCGCGCTCGCCGCGCAGTTTGCGGCCGAGGAAAGGAAAGGCGATGCCGGCGAAATTGCTACCGCCCCCGGTGCAGCCGATCACGACGTCGGGGTAGTCGCCGGCGCGCGCGAGTTGTTTCTCGGCTTCGAGGCCGATGACGGTCTGGTGCAGCAACACATGGTTGAGCACCGAGCCGAGCGCGTATTTGGTATCCGGATCGCCGGCCGCGACCTCCACCGCCTCGGAAATGGCGATGCCCAGTGAACCGGTGCTGTCCGGGTGCGAGGCCATGATCGCGCGCCCCGCCGAGGTTTCCTCGCTCGGGCTGGCGACGACACGCGCGCCATAGGTTTCCATCAAGGCGCGGCGATAGGGCTTCTGCCGATAGCTCACCTTCACCATGAACACCAGCACCTCGAGATCGAAGAGCGCGCCGGCGAAGGCCAGGGCCGAGCCCCACTGCCCCGCGCCGGTTTCCGTTGCGAGTCGCTTCACGCCCGCCTGCTTGTTGTAGTAGGCTTGGGCGACGGCGGTGTTCGGCTTGTGCGACCCGGCGGGCGAGACGCCTTCGTACTTGTAGTAGATGCGGGCGGGCGTATCGAGCGCGCGCTCCAGGCGCCGGGCGCGATACAACGGCGTCGGGCGCCATTGCCGGTAGATGTCGCGCACTTCCTCGGGGATGGGAATCCAGCGCTCCGTGGACACCTCCTGTTCGATCAGCGCGTCGGGGAACAGCGGCGCGAGATCGGCCGGGCCGATCGGTTGTTTGGTGCCGGGATGCAGCACGGGCGGCGCAGGCCGGGGCAAATCAGCCTGCAGGTTGTACCACGCTGCAGGCAGTTCACGTTCGTCGAGGAGGTATTTGACAGTATCCATGGCGGAATCCGGGCGGGTTGAACGTTAGGCGATGTTCCCCGGGTGAGGAATCCTGAACCGTCACCCGCGCCGATTCCGACGTCGGGCTTGCCACATTTTGCTCACCCGCCCACGGTGCCGCGCCGTGATCCGCATTCGCCCGCGTCCCCGGGAGTGGTTTCTGCGTTGCCGGCCGTTCACGGTGGTCGCAACCGTGTTGGTTCCGGTGCTGCTTGCCAGCGGCTGCGGCCGGCGCGAGACCGACGTACAGCGGGCCACGCGCCAGGACCTGCTGTTGGTGAACAATGCAGCGGATCCTGCGCAGATCGATCCGCAACTCGCCACGGGCCTGCCGGAGGTGCGCGTGCTCCGCGCGTTGTTCGAAGGCCTGACCCGGCTGGAACCAGGCAGCCTTGCCGTCAGGCCGGGCGTGGCGGAACGCTGGGACGTCTCAGCGGACGGGCTGGTCTATACGTTTCACCTGCGGGCGGATGCACGGTGGTCGGATGGCGGGGCGGTGACGGCGGACGATTTCGTTGCCGCGGTGAAGCGGATGTTGGACCCGAAGCTTGGCTCGGACCTGGTCGAGCAGATCTTCTATCTGACGGGCGCCGAGGACTACTATCGCGGGCGCCGGACCGATTTTGCCGCGGTCGGAACGCGGGCGCTGGATCCCCGGACGCTGGAGCTGCGACTTAAATACCCGAAACCGTTCTTTCTCCAGGTCGTGTCACAGCGCTCCTGGTATCCGATCCCGCGGCACGTGATCGCCAGGTTCGATGCCTGGACGCGTCGCGACTCCGGCTGGACGCGGCCGGAGAACCTGGTGGGCAACGGCCCCTTCGTGCTGAGCGAGTGGCGGCCACGGCAGTTTCTAACGGTGACGCGCAGCCCGACCTATTGGAACCGAAAGCAAGTCCGCCTGGCCGCCGTGCGCTATTTCGCGATCGAAAAACAGGCGGCCGACGAAATGGCGTTTCGTTCGGGTCAGTTGCACAAGACCGACGTGCTGCCGGCGAACAAGGTCGGAGTCTGGCGCCACGAGCATCCCGAGTTGCTGCGTTCGGTGCCGCGGTGCGGCACGTACTTCTATGCCTTCAACGTGACCCGGCCGCCATTTGACGACGTGCGGGTGCGACGGGCGTTTGCCCTCACGGTTGACCGGGTGATGTTGACCGAACACGTGCTCGGCACGGGAGAGGCCCCGGCCGATCACATCGTGGTCGATGGCACGGCCGGCTATGCATCGCGCTCGCACCTGCCCTACGATCCGGTGGAGGCAAGGCGGCTGCTGGCGGCGGCGGGTTATCCCGGCGGACGCGGGTTTCCCGCGGTCTCCATTCTCTACAACACCACGGAACGCCATCGCACCATCGCGGAGGCCGTGCAGCAGATGTGGCGTTCGCAGCTGGGAATCGAGGTGCAACTGCGCAACGAGGAATGGGGCGTCTATCTTTCCAGCATGGACACGTTGGACTACGACATCGTCCGTCGCGGGCTGATGACCGAACCGTACGATCCGTGGCTGCAGTTGCAGTCGTATACGACGGGCCATGGATTCAACCGCACCGGCTGGTCGAACGCCGAGTACGACCGCCTCATTCACGAGCTCGAGGCGGCGGCCGATCCGGCGGAACGCGAAACCCTCGCGCAGGAGGCGGAGGCGCTGCTGCTGCGGGAGCTGCCGGTTGTGCCGTTCCACTTCTACCTCGACAACTATCTGGTCGATGCGCGGGTGCGGAACTGGAACGATGGACTGTACGAAGTCATGCCCGTGACGGAGGCGTGGCTTGAACACTGAGCCTGGAAAACGCAGCTCACAGAAGGCAACGAAGGAAACAAAGACCTCCCTCACACCTGGTTGTCCGGCCAGATGGGTGGCTTCATGGATCGTGGCGATCGACACGGGCGCCTTGATCGCCGGATGCTCGCGGCGGATTCGCTGGAGTCACGCGACGAGGTCACGATACTCCGGGTGCCGCGCGATGAAGCGCGCGACGTAGGAGCATCGTGGTTCCACGCGACGGCCATTGCGGCGGGCGTCGTCCAATGCGGTCCGTATCAGAGCCGCGGCGACGCCGCGGTTGCGCAGTCCGGGCGGCACGAAGGTGTGCGTGAAAACGAGGCGGTCGTCCGCCTGTTGATAGTCCGCGACCGCGAGCAACCCGTCGATCACCGCCTCGTATCGGTTGGCGGCGGCATGGTGATGCACGATCACGGATTCGTCGTTTGGAAACATCACAGGGCGGGCGGCGGTGTGAGGAAGCGTCGGTCGTGCGGCCTGGGTTCGCAAAACCAAAGGGAGGAAACACAATCGTCTGTCATCGCGAACCCGAGGCAGGGGGGTGAAGCGATCCATTCGACTCTTTTGAGAAAGGGTGCTGGATGGCCGCGTCGCTGCGCTTTTCACCATGACCGGGAGATGGGAGTTCATTCGTCTCTTTTGCGCCAGGTGGGCCTGGGCGGGCTCGAATTTCCGTGGGGCCCCTCTCGCAGGGGGAATTTACAGGGTGGCGGCGGGTTGGTGCATCGGCATGGGGTTGGACAGAGCGAACCCGGCCCGTAACGTCGTCGCGTGAAGAAGCCAGAGCGCCGCACCACGCCGGTGACTGATTTTCGCCGTGAGATCCTGACGTTTCTCAAGCAGCACGGGGAGGTGACGGTGCAGGAGGCGGCGGATCGATTCGAAATCACGCACGAGGGGGCGCGGCGGCAGTTCCTTCAGCTCGAACGCGAGGGATGGATCGTGCGGCGGCCGCGTCGCGATCGCCAGCGCGGCGCCGGCCGGCCGACGCTCGGCTTCACCCTCACGCCGGCGGGCGATCACCTCTTTCCCAAACATTACGATGTGCTTTCGCTCGAGCTCATCGAAGCCGTGTTGAAGACCTCCGGCCCGGAAGCGCTGCGCAAGCTGCTCGCCGCGATCACGGACAAACAAGTGGCGAAATGGGAGCCGCAGTTGCGCGGCAAGTCACTCGAGGAACGGCTCCAACTGCTCAAGGGTCTCTACTACGAAGGAGATCCATACATGGCCGTGCGCCGGTCCGGGGAAGAGATTCGCCTGATCGAGAACAACTGTCCGTTCCTCAACGTCGCGATCCAGCAGCCGGCGTTGTGTTCGCTCACCGTGGGGACGCTGCAGCGCCTGCTCGGGGTGCGCGTGGTGCGGGAGGAACGTTTCCAGACAGGCGACCGTCGGTGCGTGTTTCGCATCCTGCGCGACCAGCCGGTATCACCGGATGCCCCGTTCGCCTTTGAGGCGCCGGCGCCGGCCTAGCCGCAGGTCCGACCGCCGCCTTCAGCCGACGTCGAGCGCGCGCAGGAGCCGGAGGCAGACGTAACCCAAGGCGCCGGTGACGGGCAGGGTAAGGACCCAGGTCCAGACGATGCGACCGACCAGGCCCCACTTCACCGCGCTGAAGCGTTTCACCGAGCCGACGCCCATGATCGAGGTCGAGATCACGTGCGTCGTGGACAGCGGAATGCCGTAGTGGGAGGCGCCGATGATGATGGCCGCGGCCGTGGTCTCGGCGGCAAAGCCGTGGACGGGGCGCAAGCGCACCATCTTGTGACCGAGCGTGCGAATGATGCGCCAGCCGCCCGCCGCGGTGCCGGCGGCCATCGTGAGGGCGCACACGACCTTGATCCAGTCGTGCACCTCGAACTTTGGCGTATCCAGAAACGAGAGCCAGGGCGGCAGGTCATGGATCACGCCGGCGGTGGTGCCCGTGTAGAGGGCAAGGGCGATGATGCCCATCGTCTTTTGGGCGTCGTTCGTGCCATGGCTGATGCCCATGAACGCGGCGCTCACGAGTTGGAGCTTGCCGAACAGGCCGTTGACGAAGCCCGGGGTGGCGCGGTGCAGGCAGACGTAGAGGATGAACGTGAAAATCGCGCCGACGACGAAGCCGAGGATCGGCGAGGTGATCATCGGCAGGACGACTTTCGGCCAGAGCCCGGCATGGCCGCTGGCGCTGACGATCGACCAGTGCAGGACTGACCAGCGTCCGTTGGCGGACGCCAGCGCCGCGCCGCACAATCCCCCGATCAAGGCATGGCTCGAACTCGAGGGCAGACCGAACCACCAGGTCAGCAGATTCCAGCCGATACCGGCGAGCAGGGCGGCGAGCACCGTGTTGAGCGTGACCACGGTGGTGTCGACGAGGCCGGCCCCGATGGTCGTGGCAACGGCGACGCCGAGGAGCGACCCGATCAGATTCGTGACGGCGGCCAGCAGGATCGCCTGACGCGGCGTGAGGACCTTGGTGGAGACAACGGTGGCGATCGCGTTGGCCGCGTCGTGAAAGCCGTTGATGTATTCGAAAATGAGCGCCGCGAAAAGGACCAGGACGAGGATGGTCATGACGCGCGTGCCGCTCAGGAGTATTTCAGCACGATCTGGAACACGACGTTGCCGACGTCGCGGCAGCGATCCACGACCTTTTCCATCATCTCATAGATCTCGCGCAAGCCGATGAACTCCTTGGCGTCGTATTCGGTGGAATAGAGTTCGCGCATGAAACCGAGCATCATCTTGTCCGCCTCGCCCTCGGCGTATTGCAGGCGCATGTTGGCGTCCTGGATCTTCTCCATGCGCGTCCCGTGGCGCAGTTGCTTCACCATGTAGATGATCGAGTCGGCCGCCTGCTCGAGCATGCCGACCTGCTTGAGGAAGTTGTCGCGGGGAATGCGGCCCGGGTAGATCGTGAGGCGTTCGACGATCTTTTCGACGCCCTTGGGAATGCGGTAGAGGGCGCTTGAAAGGGCCTCGATGTCCTCGCGTTCGAGCGGCGTCACGAACGTGCGGCACAGCTCCTCGGTAATCTGGGAAGTGATGCGTTTGTCCTTGCGGCGGCTGAGGATGAAGTCGTCGAGACTCTGCCGCTTCGCGGGGTCGTCGACGGTCTGGAGATAACGCGCGAGGAGTTCGGTGCTGGTCTTGGCTTCCTCGGCGCTGGCTTCGAGCAAATCGAAGAACTTCTCGTCCCTTCCGAGCAGTTTGCGCAGCGACATGTCACGGAATCGTAACCATCGGACGTTCTGCGCGAAGCCGATTGTGGCGAAAAGTTGGCCGGCGATCTTCCCGCCGGGCGGCGGGGAGGCGGACGCCGGTTTCGACGCACCGTCCCAAGTGACGCCGGCGCCCTTGGGACCGGCGATTATTGCGCCGGCTGAAAGATCCCGATGAACGGCTTGGGAACGATGGCGGCCGTGCGGCAGTTCTGCGGGACGAGGATCTTCTTGGCCCAGGTGTTGACCTCGTCGAGGGTGATTTCGTTGGTCAGGCCGTCCTTGAGCGCAATCGCGTCGGTGACGCTTTCGGCCTTTTCCTGGGCCCGTTTGACCGCGCCGAGCAGGAACGAGCCGTTGCGAAATGATTCGCGCACCTGGCCATTCAGGAGATGGCGCGCGCCATGAAACTCGCCTTCGGGGATCCCATCCTTGGCGAGCGTCGAGCCGATGTCGTCCACCAAGCTGGCGATCTTGGTCGAGTCGCTCGGGTCGCACTGCACATAGGCCTGCACCAGCGCAAAGTCGCCGAAGCCGTTGAATGGCTCGAAATCCGCGCCCGGGCTGTAGGAGAGTCCGAGGTCGGAGCGCAGTCGCATGCGCACGCGGTCCTGCAGGATGCGGGAGACGATTTGCAGGGCGATCCGGTCCCGCAGATTCAACGGCGCCTGGACCGGCCAGGTGCCGATCACGAGCGCAGTGTTTTGTTCGCCGACGAATTCGATCCGCCGGAAGCCCGACGGCGCACTGACCTTGATGGGCTTGGGCTTTGCGAAAAGCATCTTCGTGTCGTCGCGCGCGGGCAACGAACCGAGGGTCCGGCTGACGGATCGCAACATCTCCTCCTTGCTGATGTCGCCGACGATCGTCAGTTCCACGTAGCCGTGCCGAAAAGGTTCCTCGAGCCAGTTGCGCACGTCGATCGTGCTCAGGCCGATGTAGTCGCCGGGGCCGCCGGACGCGAGGCGCGCGTCGCCCTGGAAGAGATAGCTGTTCAACTGACGCAGGGCTTCGTCCATGCTGAACGAATTCATGCTGCGCTGCATGTAGGCGTTGAACTTCACCTCGTGGTGCGTGGCGGTGTTGAAGAGCGGATGGGCCAGGAAGTCCGTGATGATCCCGAGGGGGATGTCGAGGTGGTCCGCGGTTACGCCGGCGCGAAACGTGAACGCGTCCTGATCCGAGAGGTCGAGACTGAGGTAGGCCAGGTGATCCTCGGCCACGCGGCCCACGAACTCCGGGGTGTAATTGGCCGTGCCGCTCGAGATGAGCGTCTGCAATCCATAGTCCTTGAGGGCCGGCTGGTTCTCCGGGAGGTCGAGCAGGCCATTGCCGACCCGCGCGATCACCTGCACAATGTTGGCCTCGGAACGATTGGGAATGAAGTTCACGCGCACATTGTTGCCGAAGCGCATCAACGTCGCCCCGAGTTCGGGCACCTCGCGGGACTCGACCACCTCCGTCGGCGTGCCCCACTTCTTGAGCTCGAACACCGTCTCCTTGCGCGTATCGGGCCGGAAGTTGCGCAAGCCGCCCCGGCGCTGGTCCTGCACTTTCTTCACGACCTCGCCCGCGCCGCCCTCGATCACGACCTGGCCGGCCACATCGAACACCATGCGATCCAGGTCCCAACTGTTCTTGAACGACTGGTCCAGGTCCCGGAGTTTGAGCGTGGCCAGGTTGGCCGCGGTCTCGCGCTGGGTCTGCGCGTACCCCGTATAGACCGTCTCGTCCGTGATGGAATTCGCCAGGTCGTCGGCCAGGACCTTGGGGTCGATCGAGGCCGCCTGGTCGAGCATGTACGAGGTTTGCGAAGCGTAGCGGCGCTTCACCGCGTCGACCTCGCGCTGTTCGAACCCCTTCTGGGCGGTGAACCGGACGAGATCGTCGAGGACCCCGAGCTCCCGACCCCATTCGTCGGGCGAGATCTCGGCCGTGACCAATGCGAGCCCCTGCCCGAACTGCGTAACGTAGGCCGCACTTCCGCCCTGTCCTCCGGTCAGCGAGTGCACGCGATCGGCCACGATATCCATTGCCACTTCCCGGCGTAATGTCTCGGCCCGAAGCTCGGCTGAGTCCGGTTTGTCGCCCAGCGGCGTGACGCAGGAAACCTGTGCCGTCGCACTGCCGACGCTGGAGATCGGAAACACGCCCGCGCGCAGACCACGCGACGTGTCGAGCCGGCCTTCGTCGCGGGGGGGAATCGGGGAGTTGGGCTTCACCATGCCGGCGAACCGCTCCCGCACCATGCTGGTGAACTTCTCCGGGTCGAAGTCGCCGGCCGCCACCAGAACCATGAGATCCGGACGATAGCAGCGGGAGTAGAACCCGACGAAATCGTCAGGCGTGAACGACTGCAGGGTCTTTTTCGTGCCGATCGGATCTCGCGTCGGACCGGTCAGGCCCTTGAACACGATGGGCCAGGTGTAGTCGGCGTTGCTGGATGCGAGATTCGCATCGTCGCGCATCTCGCTCAGCACCACGCCGCGCTCCTTGTTGATTTCGCCGGGCAGGAACTTGGCGCCGTCGGCAAAGTCCCGCAGCACCCGCAGGCCCTGATAGAGCAGTTCGGGCGTGTCGTCGTGGAAATCCAGCGAGTAAAGCGTGCGGTAGATTCCGGTGTTGGCGTTGACGTCGCTGCCGAACTCCATGCCGAGCTGTTGGAAAAACGTCAGCTTTTCCTCGAAGGAAAAATGCGTCGTGCTGCGGAAGACCATGTGCTCGATGAAGTGCGCGATGCCGCGCTCCTTCGGCATCTCGTCAATCGAACCTGCCAGGACGATCAACTGCGCCGACACTCGTCCGGGCACCCCGTGGTGGGGCAGCAGCGCATAGCGAAACCCATTGTCGAGGCGGCCCCAGACGACGTTGGGGTCGGGCTTGAGCGAACTCGATTCGTGCGCCCAACGGCCGGTGCGGGCGCCGGTTACGCCATTCGAGGCGGCCGAGGCGGCCACCGGAACCGCCAGGAGGACGGCGGCGGCCAGGGCGAACACAGGGGGCAGGGGGCGCGGGGCAGCGAAAGACGGACGAAGCGACATGGATGCGGTTGGGAACGGGCCGGTGAATCGGCTGCGCTGAATGTCAAAACGTGACCTTGCGGGCATTCGGCCGAGATTCAACCTCAAGGAAACGTAAGGGCGCCAAAAGCAAGTGAAACCCAGTGGGGTTGCGGCGCGGTTTTGCCCACAAAACCCGTAGCAGCCGAGGTCACGAGGCTGGTTCTTGCAAAACCCGTAGCAGCCGAGGTCACGAGGCTGGTTCTTGCGATTCGCTTGATAACCGCCTCCTGACGTCGGCTGCCACATCCTGCTGAATGCCTATGGCTCAGCTTGCGGCATGGCCCGGGACCTGGACGAGTTCAGCTCAGGCGGGCCGGCCTGATCAATCCCAGTCCCGGAGGGCAAGGGCCGGGCCAGAGAGTGCGGAAGCTCCCGGTTGAGCGGTTATTTTGCACGAACGTTGCGCGGCGATTCGAAGCGAGTTGCGGGCGAACGCCGGCCGGGCCAAACGGGGTGCCCATCACGTGGAGCATTTGCTTGTGCTGGGGCCGGCTCCGCATAATTTGCACGCTGCCTTCTGCCCGTCACCCACGGGTCCCCCCGCAGCTTTTTCTGATGATCCCATGATCGCTCCTGATCCGAAGTATCCCGGCATCCGCATCACGACGAACGGCAACCAACTCGTTGCCTACCACACCGAGGCCCGGATAACGGACGGCGGGATTTTTTATCCGATCACGCCGTCGACAGAACAGGGCGAACTGTATCAGCAGGCTTACGCCGAGGGCATGCTCAACGTCTTCGGCCGCCCCAAGATTGCGATCGAATGCGAGGGGGAACACGCGGCCCAGGGCGGCGCCATCGCCTATTCGGTGACCGGCAAACGCACGGTCAATTTCACCTCCGGCCAGGGCATCGTCTACGGAGTCGAGCAGTATTACCATGCTCCCGGCAAACTCTCCACGATGGTGCTCGAGGTCGGCGCCCGCGCGCTCACCAAGCACGCGCTCAACGTCCATTGCGGCCACGACGACGTCTACGCCGCGCTCGATACCGGCTGGATCATCCTCTTCGCCAAGGATGCGCAACAGGCCGCCGACCAGGCGCTGATCCTGCGCAAGGTCACCGAACTTTCGCTCACGCCGGGCATCAACGTGCAGGACGGGTTCCTGACCACCCATCTCGAGCGCACGTTCTACAAGCACGAGTCGGATCTTATGCGCGAGTTCCTCGGCTCGCCCGACGACATCATCGACTGCCCGACCGAGGCCCAGCGGGTGCTCTTCGGGGCCAAGCGTCGCCGGGTGCCCAAGGCCGTCGACTTGAAAAACCCGGCGCTGATCGGCCCGGTCCAGAATCAGGAGCACTACATGAACGGCGTCGCCGCGCGCCGGAACAACTTCGTCGAGCCGATCCTCGGGTTCCTCGACCAGGCCTGTCAGGAATTCGCGCAGCTCACCGGTCGCTACTACGGCCAGATCAGCACGCACAACATCGAGAACGCCGACACGGTCTTCGTCTGCCTGGGCTCCTCCGCGGAAAACATCGAGGCGGCGATCGATCACCTGCGCGCCACCCGTGGCGTCGAACTCGGCGTCGTGCACGTCAACGTCCTGCGGCCGTTTCCCGAAGCGGCGGTGGTCCGGGCGCTGATCGGCAAGCGCAACGTCATCATCATCGAGCGGACCGACGAGCCGATGGCCGGCGACAACCCGCTCGCCCGTGACACGCGCACCGCCTTGTCCAAGGCCCTGGAAAACCACGCGGACCACGCGCATGACGGCATCCCGGCGATGGCGCCCAACCGGATGCCGCGCATTTTTTCAGGCATTTACGGCCTCGGCTCCCGCGACTTTCGTCCCGAGGACATCATCGGCGCGTACGAGTATGCGACCGGTCGGATCACCCGCAAGGACGGCAAGCACCGCGACGACGGGGAGTCGTTCTTCGCCCTCGGGATTGACCATCCCTATCGCGTCGTTTCGCAGGAAACACCGTCCCTCCTGCCGGAAGGATCCATCGCCGTGCGCCTGCACTCCATCGGCGGCTGGGGCATGATCACGACGGGCAAGAATCTCTCCGAGATCATCGGCGAGATCGGCGAACAGGTCGCCGAGGAGCGCAACGTGCGCGACGCGCGCGGCAACGTCGGCGAGGTGATCCACGTCTCGGCCAACCCGAAGTACGGTTCGGAAAAGAAAGGCGCGCCCACCGCTTTCTTTCTCATCGCCGGTCCGCAGCGCGCGCGGGTGAACTGCGACCTGCGCCACGTCAATGTCGTGCTCTGTTGCGACCCGAAGGCGTTCACCCACATCAATCCGCTCGACGGCATGGTCGACGGCGGCGTGTTCGTCTGGGAATCGCACGAGACGCCCGAGAAGGCGTGGGAGCGAATCCCGCCGAAACACCGGCGCACGATCATCGAGAAACAGATCCGCATCTTCACGCTGCCCGGCTTCGACATCGCGAAGAAGGCGACCTCCCGGCCGGAACTCCAGTTGCGCATGCAGGGCAACGCCTTCCTCGGTGCGTTCTTCAAGGTCTCTTCCCTGCTGCAGGACTTCGACATCGCCGAGGGCCACTTCCGAGAGATCGTCCGCAAGCAGTATGTGAAGAAATTCGGCAAGCTCGGCGACGCGGTCGTGACGTCCAACATGGAGGTCATGATCCAGGGCGGTGATCGCGTCGTGGCGGTGCCGTATGGTCCGGTCGACGCGCCGGATCGCTCGTCGATGCGCGGCGAGGTGCTCTTCCCGCATGCGGATGCCTGCGGCGACTGCGGACCGACGCGGCTGCTCCAAGCCGGCCGCGCAGGAGGAGCGGACGCCCCTGTTCCAAACCGCCTCGTTCGACCGCGAATTCCGCGCCGGGCTCGGCTACAACCAGCCCGCTTCGCCCTACGCCGCCGTCGGCATCATGGCCGCCGCCTCCGGCGCGACCGCGTCGAAGTACGGCGCCCGCCGCGAGACGCCGCGCTACATCGCGGAGAACTGCACCCAGTGCATGGCGTGCATCACCGCGTGTCCGGACACGGCGCTGCCGACAACCACGCAGGAGCTGAAGACCATTCTCGAGACCGCCTTCACCAACTACATCCGCCGCCCGAGCGATCGCGCTGCGTTGATCGCGGCGATTCCGTCCATCGACGGCGGGGCCCGCGCGACCATGAACGCGGCGATCAAGGCCAGGGAGTCGAAACCCCTGCCCGAAATCCTCGTCGACGAGGTCAACAAGGTCGAAGGCATCGAGGCTGCCTCCAGGCGCGAGTTCGCCGCCATCGTGGAAAAGCTGCCGCTTTCCTACACGAAGGTGAACGCCGTCTACGGCTCGATGGAACGGCAGAAACCGGGCGAGGGCGGCATCTTTTCGATCTTCGTGTCCGACCTGTGCAAGGGCTGCGGCGAATGCGTCACGGAGTGCGGCGACCACAACGCCCTGGTGATGCGCGCCGACGACGAGGACTCCAACGCCACGGTCATCTCGGCGCAGCGTTTCCTCGATCTTCTGCCCGAGACCAACACGAAGTACCTCGGCAAGTACGACGCGACTTCGCCGCAGAATTCCCGCGCGGCCACCCTGAAGAACCTCATGATGATGACGGGCGCCTACCGCGCGCTCGTCTCCGGTGACGGCGCCTGCGCCGGTTGCGGCGAGAAGTCCGTGCTGCATGCGCTCGCCTCGGTCACGGAGGCCTACATGCGGCCGATCTACCACGCCAAGGCCGCGCGCTTGCGCGAAAAGGCCGCCCGCCTCGAACAGGAGGGCGTTTCCCTGCTCGCGAAGCTTCGTTCCGAGGACGCGGACGCACACCGCATGTTCAAGCGCAGCGTCGCGCACATCATCATTGGCCTCGGCGGCGACAACGACGCCGACACCGACGCGCGCCTGGCCGCGCACGGCACCATCTCCGACGAGGAGTGCGTGCGGGCGATCGTGGCCGTCCTGCGGCAGGACGCGTTCAACCACGGCCAGCTCCAAACCGTCGATGGGCGCCTCGCCAACGGCATGTCCGTGATGGCGATGGGCGCCCACACGGGCTGCAACACGGTCTACGGGTCCACGCCGCCGAACAACCCGCATCCGTATCCGTGGATGAACTCCCTTTTCCAGGACGGCGCCACCATCTCGTGGCTGATGGGCGAGAGCTTCATCCTCGATAACGCCCGCCATTCCGTGCTGCCGGAGCGACTGGCCGACCATCTGTTCAACGGCGACAAGCTTACAAAGATCGACTACTTCGACTACACGCACTTCACCGACGTGTTGATGACCGACCAGGAGGTGCGCGAGTTGCCGAAGGTTTGGTGTGTCGGCGGCGATGGCGCGATGGGCGACATCGGCTTCCAAAACGTCTCCAAGGTCATCCTGCAGAACCGCCCGAACGTGAAGATGCTCATGCTCGATACGCAGGTGTATTCCAACACCGGCGGGCAGAACTCCGACTCGTCCCCGATGACCGGTGGTTTCGACATGAACCAGATCGGCGCCGCCACCCAGGGCAAGCTGGTCGAGATGAAGAACACCGCCGAGGCGTTCATCAGCGGCCACGGCTCACCGTATGTCTCGCAGGTCTCGATGGCCGACGTGCCGAAGCTTTACGGTTCGATCCTCGAAGGCCTGGAATATCGCGGCACCACCTATCATCACTGCTACACCACCTGCCAGCCCGAGCACGGCGTGGGCGACGACATGGCCACGCGCCAGGCCGTGCGCGTGAAGGACAGCCGCGGCCTGCCCGAGTTCGTCTTCAATCCGGATCTCGGCGAAAGCTACCTCGAGAGCTTCAGCATCAAGGGCAACAAGAACCCGAATCGCGACTGGCTGCAGATGACGATGAAGGCGACCGGGGAGAAGTACAACTACACCGTCGCCCACTGGGCCGCGACGGAGGGTCGCTTCCGCCGGCACATGAAGCGCGTCAAGCCCGAGGAGGCCGCCAGGCTCACTTCGCTCGACGCGATGCTGCCGCGCCTGACGCAGAAGGACGTCGTGAACAAGCGCTACATCCGCAAGGACCACCGCGCTTACGTGCCCGACTTCGGCGTGTGCATCACGGTCGAGGACGACGCCGGCAAACAGATTCACTTCGCCCTGTCGCGTCAGATGGTGTTGTTCTGTATCGAGCGCCGTAAATCCTGGCGCACGATGCAAAGCCGGGCCGGCCAGGAGAACATCGATTACGAAGCGCAAAAGAAGCTCCTCGCGAAGGTCGATGGCGGCCAGATCCCGCTCGCCGACTTTCGCGCCCGGAGCCTCGAACTCTTCGAAGCCGAACTCGCGCCCTACCTTTCACCCACGAAGCCGACTCCCGCCGGCGCCGCCGCCGCGAGCTAGCCAAAGTAGGGACGGCCAGCCACCCGTCCGCCCGTCGAAGTAGCGCAGGCTTCCAGCCTGCCTGCTGAAACCGCAGATGATGAGATGGGCGCAGATCACGGAAGCCCAAGCAGGGAAAGGTAGCTCGCCCACAAGCTGCGAGCTCTCTGTTGCGTCACCCGGAGTGTAATTAACCAAGCTGCTGTATCTGTGCTATCTGCGCAACCTGCGGGCATGCCTCTGCCCGATTCAGATTTCATGCGTTCCCACGGATATCGAATCAGTCCAAAATAAATCGTTACGTAACGTTTTATTGCGCTGGGCACGATATCGTGTTCACGATGAGCGAGTGGATTGACGAGTTGCATGGCATCTGAATCCCGCAGCGAATCCTCGCATCACCCGCGACGCAGCCGCGGTCGTCCTCGGCTGAGCATCGAGCACAAGCGCCGGACGAACGCCGCGCGTCAACGACGGTTCCGGCTCCGGCGAGCCGCCGAATTGCAGCATCTCCGTTCCCTGGTCGCTCCGCCGCGTGCGCCCGAGACAACGCCCCGCGCCCGACCGACCGCTACCGCCAAACCGGAGCCGCGGGACATCACGCTGGACCTGCACGCGCTGCCGTAGTCGGCCGCGATAACATGACGACGGCAGGAGCGACTTTTCCTGCCGTCCGCGGGGATGCCGACCGCTGCACCCAGGGCTCACAGCACGGACCTGCAACGTGGCTGATCGCCGGCATTTGCCCGGCGACTGACTGCGCATCGCGAGTGTTATCTCCGGGGAGGCCGAACGTCCGATGCGTTATGCTTATGACAGCGTCCGTCGTTGGAGCCGTCTCGAATCCCGCCCCGTCATGAATCGCAAGGAATTCCTCGCCGCCTCGATCAAAGCCGGTGTCGGTTGCTGCGCGTTGCGCGTGCTTGCCGCCCACACCACCTCGGCCTCCGCCGCCGATGCCCCGTCCGCCGTTAACCCGGAAAAGCTGCGGCAGGACAAATCCTTCACCGCCGAGCGCGAGCGAAAGAGTGCGCTCGGTGCCGAACGGAGAGTCATGACTTGAGCAGCGCGGACGCCAGTGGAACGGGCGCAGACGCCGCTGCGATGGTTGTGTCCGTTGCCGGCTTGCGAATGTCCTGGGCGGCGGCTGCACGCCGGGGCGCTCTCGAGAAGCGTGGCTTGGGGTTGAATTCCTGAAACGCCCAGGTCATCAGGCCGGAAACGAAAACAATCGAGAGGACGGAAGCGGCATCCAAAGGATAACCGCTTGAGGCGACGACCGCGATCTGCACAGCGGTCGACAAGACAAACGCGAGCATAGTTTTCATGGTAAGGATCGGTTCGGTTAGTTGTTGGCAAGACCTTCCCGGCGCCAGGCCGTGTCGGTCAATGCGGGCACCCAAACGCAGATCTGGCGGAAAACCTTTCACGGCGGGAGGGATTGAGCAGCCGATGCGGGTCAGGCTTGAGATGGGCCTCAGGGGCGGGGCAGCTGCAGGATTGCCAGCCAGCCCGCCCTTGGGTAAGTCTCGAACCGTGACCATGGCCGACGGCGCCGAATCCACCGACTCGTTGCCCACGCGACCGAGCCTCCTCGGCCGTTTGGCCAATCTCGCGGACGACGCGAGCTGGCGCGAATTTTACCTCACTTATCAGGACCGCATCCGCAACTTCGCGCGCCGCCGCGGGCTCCAGGAGCATGACGCCGAAGACGTCGCGCAGGATGTCTTCCGACGAGTGGCGCAGACCATCCATACCTACAAGCATCCGTCCCGGCGCGGAGCGTTCCGCAAATGGTTGTTTCAGCTCGCTCGCTGGCGCACAACCGACAAGATGCGACGGCGCGGCCCTGGCCAGTCGGTCGGGCCTGGACTTTCCGGTGCGGGGGCACCGGAGGATGAAGCGAACGGCAGCCTGCTCGATCAGATTTCGTCCCGCCCAGAGCTGGATCGCGAGCTCGAGCTGGAGGCGAAACGATTTCTCCTGGAGAAGCTGCTGGCCCGCATTGAGACCTCCGTATCGAAGAAGCATCTTCAGATCTTCCAGATGATCATGCTGGACGAGGTGCCGGTGCCGCGAGTCGCCGAGCTGTTTCACACAACGCCGGCCGCGGTCTACGTGATTAAGCACCGGGTCTTCGAGCGATTGCGGTCCGAGGTGGAAAAATTGAGCCCGACTTTCGAGTAATCGGGGCCGGAGACACGAGAGCCGCGGTCCACAAGTGAACCGCGACTCCGATGGCGTGGCCCGAAGGGAGGGGCGCAAGCCTGACGGCTGGTGAGGTTATCGTGCGGCGGCGACCTGAGCCTTGGCCGCGGCGCGCACGTCGTTGATGCGAGCCGCCACCTTCTGGACCGAAGCCGGGTTGGCGAGGGCCAACTCGCTCACGCGGTCGTTCTCGAAGGTCACGATCAGGGTGCTGCAGCCCGAGCGTGCGGGCTCGGATCCAACGACGGCGGAATACTGCGAATACAGCCAGACACTGCGCGACAGTCTCTGTTGCGGCATGCCCATGGTGCGGAGGACGTCTCCCCGCGTGGCTCCGCGCTCGATCTTCGGCAGGCGATCGTTGTGGGTGCGAACGGCCGTGACGATATAGCGGGTGGGCTTGGCGGCAGGGGCGGCGGACAGCGGGGAGAATGCGGACACCGTGAGGGCCGCGGCGAGGATCGCGATTGCTGGGATGCGTGTGTTCATTGGATGCGTGAATCAGTTTGGGTGATATTTGATGGACCTTCCATCGCTGGGTGCAGTGGTCGGTCCGTTCGCGCACCCAAACGCAGGCCCTGCGCAAAACCTTTCATGAGACTCCGCGTGCAACCGGAAGAGATACCTTGCAGAGACTCTCCTTCGGCCGCCCGCCACGTCCGATCGCACCCTGAGCCGTCCCCGGCAAAGTCCTGCAGGATTGCCAGCGCGCGACGGTTCTGTCAGGAGAGGCTGCGCCCGGGCCACGGGCAAACAGGCGCGCCCCATGGAAACCGTGGAAACAGTTCCTTCGATCCCGGACTACACCTTGCTGCGCCGGATCGGTGGAGGCAGCTATGGTGACGTGTGGCTGGGGCGCAGCGTGACGGGTATCTACCGTGCGATAAAGATCGTGAGCCGGGCGCGGTTCGCGGACGAACGCCCGTTCTGGCGCGAGCTGGAGGGGATCACGCGCTTCCAGCAGGGGGTAGGGGATGAACCTCGACAGCTCGCGTTGCTGCACGTGGGCGAGCTCGAGCAGGCGAAGGCGTTTTATTATGTGATGGAGCTCGCTGATGACGCCGTCTTCGGTTCCGAAATCGATCCGGATACGTATGTGCCGCTGACCTTGCGCGAGCTGCGTGCGCGCCGCCGCTGTCTGCCGGCGGCGGACTGTGTCCGGATGGGCACCGAGCTGGCTATCGCGCTACAGGATCTGCACGAAGCCGGGTTGCTGCACCGCGACGTCAAGCCATCGAACATCATCCTCGTGGATGGTCGCGCGAAGCTCGCGGACATCGGCCTGATCACCTCGACAGACGTCAGCATGACCATGGTGGGCACGCCGGCGTATGCTCCACCGGAAGGTGGGGGGTCCGTGCGCGCGGACCTCTACAGTCTGGGCAAGGTGCTCTACGAGCTGGCGACAGGACTTCGGGCGGACGAGTACCCGCGGCTGCCTTCGGACCTGGCGGCCCGACCGGACGCCGAATTGCTGCTTGAGCTGAACGAAATCATTTTGCGCGCCTGCCACGCGGAATCAGCGCAGCGGTATCAGAGCGCGGAAAAGTTGCTCAGCGATTTGCGCTTGTTGCAGGCGGGTGGATCCGTGCAGGAACTGAACCGCACGCGGCGGCAGTTGCGCCGTTTAGTATGGGTCGGCGCAGTGGCGGGCGTGTGTGGAGTCGTCGCGCTGACCGTGCTCGGGGTGAGAAACTATCTCACGGTTCGCGCGCTCGAGAGGCTGGCGAGCTACGCGTCGGATCTGCACTTCGCGCAAATCGGCCTGGCGAACGGCGACTTTGGTGTCACGCGAACCGCCCTGCGTCGGCAGGTGCCCAAGCCCGGCGAGAAGGATCGACGCGGACTTGAGTGGTATGCTTTCTGGAATGAAAGCGAAGGGCAGGCTGCGACTGTCTTGGGTGAGATTGGTGATCCGCCGATTCACAGCGTGTGCGTGTCTCCCGACGGCCAGTTGCTCGCGCTTGCGGTGGCGACAGGCGATCCTCTTGATCGCGTGCGGGTATTCGATGTTGCTTCGGGCGCGCAGCGCCTTGCGGTGCCCGACTGCTATGATCTCGTCGGATTCACGCGGGACGGGTCTCGTCTGTTCTTCACGACAGGCGACAAAGAAGTTGCCGCTCTGGACCTGATCACCGCCCGTCGTAAGGTGTGGCAGACCAGAGGCTATTGTCTTGAGATGGCTCGTGATGACCGCGTGACGCTTGTGGACCCGGAGACGCTGGAGATTTTCAGCTGGGACATGGAAAAGGCCCAGGAGAGCCCGAGATGGAAGCCCGAGCCCGCTCACGCCGGCGCCGGGCTATCCGCAGCCGCGATTGACCGCGAGCGTGGCCGCTTGGCCGCCGGATTCTTGCGCGAGGCGGAATGGCGTGGCGAAGCCGTCCTCCATAATCTTGTTCGTGAAGTCGACGTTCGTCTGCCTGATCTGCCACCGGTGGACCGCATGCAGTATTCGCCTGATGGCCGGAGGCTTGCCATAGCGGCAGGAGCGGCGGTTTTGATCTGCGATTCCGACACCACCGATGTGCTCGTGCGGATTCCGACCGGCGCTATACGAGCTGTCTTCGATTTTTCCCCGGACGGCGCCCTTCTGGCAACTGCAGGAGACGACCGTCTTCTGAAAATCTGGTCGACCAGCGATGCAAAGGAATTGGCCAGTTTCGCAGGTCACGAGAAAGCGATAGCGGGCGTGCGCTGGATGCAAGACGGCCGACGCGTGGTCACCGGAAGTGTCGACGGAACGTGCCGCATCTGGGACGTGCAACGCGAGCTCTCTCCGACAATATATGCAGGACTTTGGTCGAACGAGCTTGGCTCGATCACGTTCAATGCCGCAGGCACGCTGCTTGCGGGGACCAGTTCTGCGGGAAATGTCGTGCTGTTGGACAGCAAGCACTGTCGGGTGCTTCGCACTATCGAGGACGCGTTTCTACCGCTTGCCTTTTCTGCCGACGGACGAACGCTCTTCTCGTTATCGCATGCACCTGAGTTTAATCTGGTGCGTTCCGATGTGGGGGATGGTCGCACCAGCCACACAGGCGTGCAACTTCCGGATGAGTCCTCGATCACTGCGTACGCGCGCTCGCCGGACAAACGGCTCGCAGCTATTGGCCTTATTTCTGGCAGCGTCGAAGTCTGGGATCTGAGCGCCGCCACCAGAGTGTGGGCGGGCGACGGCCCTAATAGTTCCGTCCTGGCCCTGGCGATCTCGAACGATGGGCATGTCGCGTCGGCTTGGGGTTCCGGGCCCCTGCGCATTGCGGTCGCACCCTCCATGACTTGGGCGGATATTCCGACCGAGGGGCCGGTCGTTACCGGACTTGGTTTTTCGGGAGACGCCAGGTTTCTCGCGGCGGGTTACGAAAACGGTCACCTGTTGGTTTGGAACGTGGAAGAGTCCAAGCCGGAGGCCACGGCCGAGGCTCACAGCACCGAGGTGAGGTGCGTGCTCTTCACGCCGGACCGGTCGCGCCTGCTGACTGCTGGTGGCGACGGTCTGATCGTGGCTTGGGATACCGAACGGTGGCGGCCGGTGTCAGCGTGGTCAATCAGCGCGGGCGCCTCCGCTTCGCCGCGGCCGATTTGCCAGCTCGACATCAGCGCTTCTGGTTCGTGGCTCGCTGCGATGACTGACGATGGCCTTCTGAAGTTGTGGAACTGCGAGCCAGATCGTCCAGCGCCGGCGAAGACGCCAGAGTTGCAGGCTTCTCAATACCAAACCGACAATGACAGATAAAGGCGAGCGACGCGAACGTCTTGCGGATGAATCAGGGACAGAAGGCCGCCCACAGTGAGGGTCTATCGGGTGTGTTTGAGCAGTGAAAGGAAACTGTAATTCGGCGCCGGCATAGAGAGCGTCATCACCTGTCTCGAACTCGTGTTCATATGCAACGTAACCTGAGAGTATGTGATTGACGTACCAGTCGTCGTCCGGTTTCTTGAACTCCATGCCGAATGGCGCACACTTCTCTGCCAATGTATCCGCTGCCTTGGATTGTATAGCACGCCGCTTGATTTTGCCGAACTGAGTTTCCAAGCGCAAGGGCAAGAAAAACGTCGTGGACGCGCCCGCTGTAGGACCGGAAGGATCGGCCACGGACAGAATCGGTCGCGCGGCTATCCTCCATCTGTCCTTAAATATCCTTTGTCCATAGTCCACATACAGACCCATGCTCACCTCATTATGACGGTCATCGACGCTATCAATGTTGCGAAAGCCGAAGACCGCTCCCACGCCGCGCGTTAAACCATTCGGCGACGCCACGCGTAGCGACAAGTCGAGATCGATGCCGTGCGTGGTTTCGTCACCCGCGTCGCTCTCGAGAGAGCTGGAAGGCAGAACGATGGATACTTCGCTCCATTTGCCCGCAAAAGTGGTCCACACTTCCGAACCCCACTCAGTGGCATGAATGTTGTCGTTTCTTTGGTCTTCGAGACGCTGAAAGTACATCAATACCCCCGAGGAGTTCATCGGACCATGGGCCTTCCAATATTCGCCACTCGCTCCGACGCGCCGCGTAGTAGGAACGCGGTTTATGACACCCAGCCTGGATGTCAGATCTGCGGCGTTGACGGCTGAAGATGATCCCAGGCACACGAATACGGCGACCATGAGAGCGGTGTGCGCCGACCCGGACGACGGTATGACTGGACGGTGTTTCATCTATGGGCGGTAGGTTTCATCAACCGAAATGCCTGTAAGATTCGGCACGGCGGCTGTGGGCAGGTTAGTTCAGCTTGCCGCGGCTCCGGCTATTCCTACCAGCAGCTGCGGCGTGGCAATTGTAGGAGAATGGGAGGATAAAGCAGGGAAACGGGATGAATTTATTTATGCAGCTCCGTTTGCTTTCGGCGAGTCTATTGTGTGGGCTCCTTGGGGCGGTTGGCCGGCACAGGGCATCGGCGTCAGCCCTGACCTTGAGGTTTCGGTAATGATGAAGAGCCCGCGGCTGAGAGCCGCTTGACGCGAGCGTCGAGTCAGATCTGCCGCCCGAGACCCGAACGCCTGACCGGTTCTACAATAGCACCTCTGTCGCACCCGACGCAGACCACGCGTTGAGTCCACGATTCGCAACCGCCGGCAGGTGCCCGCCCCGTCCGTCCGGACGACGTTACATCCCGCCGGGTTTGTAGAAAAACTGCTGGCTCACGATCTTGCCGTCGCTCACCTCGTACACGCAGATCTCGTCGATCGGGAAGCGCGCGCCGGACTTCCGCTCGGTCACATCGACCATCATGCGGCACGAGAAAAACGGCCCGGCGACGATGGGTTCGCTCACCTCGCCGCCATGGACCTCGAACGTATCCTGGAACATCTTCAACTTGGCGGCCAGGGCCGCCTGCCCGCGCTGGACGCGATCGGGAGTGCCCTCGGGTTCGATCGTCGCCGCGTCCGCGAAGAACAATTCCTGGTGGGCGGCGGCGTAGTCTCCCCGCCGGCAAGCTCGACGAGGCGCTGGGCGACTTTCTGGTTGGTTATGGCCGTTACGGTGCGGCGACAACATGCCGGGTCAATCTTCCGCGGGTAAAAGCCGGGTGACGAAGTGCTCACGTCCGCTTCGGCGAGAAATCCGACCGCTGTTATTGCCCGGTGCTGCACGACGAGCCCGGCCGGCCGAACGACCTGCACTGCCACTGCACGAAGGCCACGCACCAGATGATCATCGAAACCGCGCTCGGCCGGCCGGTGCGCAGCATCGAATCGTCGAATCCCTCCGCCGCGGCGGCAGCACCTGCCACTTCGTCGCGCGGGTTTGAGGACGAACGGGTCGCGCGAAGGAGCGAAGGACGCGAAGGGTGCCTCGGCTTGGAGCAGCCGCCTTATCCGCCGAAGCTCACAGAGCGAAGGAGGACGTCGGGAGACTGTGTGAAAGACCGCACTCCACCGCGACAACAGGCTTCCGTGCCTGTCGTCATTTTGGGGTTGGCCGCGAAGCAGCGCAGAAGACGCAAGATGCAGGAGGGACGTGGGCGAGGCGGACGCTCGCTCGAAAACCGGTCGCGACTACCTCACCAGCCCTGTTCGGCACGCACCGCACGAATGAAAGCATCAACCCAGGTCGAAAACTGGTTGGTGATTTGATCTGCGGCCGCGGCCAGCTCGGCGAGCCGTTCGGGACGCAACGTCAAGTCGTAGGCATGCCGGATGACGTGGCGAAACCCCTTCAGTTCGCGCAGGGGTCCCGTTGCAACGGTCGCGGGAACGAAAGCGGGCCGGATGCCCGGCAGGTCGATGGCAACACGCTGCAGCAGGCGCTCGTGGTAGTCCGCGCGTTTGTCGAAGTGGTTTTCAAACGCAATGCACACCCGTTCGAAGGCCTTTTCCAGGACCGTGTAGTGCCGGGCGAGCTCATAGGCACATGCCTCCGCGAAACCGGACGCTCGTTCCTGAAGCCGCTGCCGCGCCTTGCTGCTCGCATCCCGCAACACGGCGAGGTCGGCCAGCAGCTCGCGCTCCAGAATCGAAAGTCCTACAGCGTCCATCGTTCCCCCTCGCGCTCGATCGTCTCACGCAGGCGGACCTCGGGAAGGATCAACACATCCACGCGGCGCCCGAGCCGCAGTTCGAGTTCACCCTGCAGCCAGTACTCACTGAAACGCGACGGGCGGCGTTCCAGGGCAATGTCGACATCGGAATGGTCTCCGAATCGGCCGGCGCTGGTGAGGGAGCCGAAGATCCAGACGGTTGCACCGGGCAGCAGTTCGGTCAGCGCCTCGCGCAGCGCAGACCGGAGCCGCCGGCGCTCGTCTTCGCGGCGCTCCGCATCCTGCCGGGCCAGCACCTGCAACTTCGTCGTCATGACGGACGAAAGCTGACGGGACCGCGCGGGCTACGCAACCATGCAGGAGGCAGGCGGTGATTTCCGGGGGTGGCGATCACCCTCAATTCAGGTTGTAGGACAGGCCTTCGCGCCTGTCGTCCGCTGCCGGGTTTTGCCGCAAAGAGGCCCAGAAGGAGCAGAAGCTCAGGCGGGCGCGCTTCAAGGACACGGGGCTGCGGCTCTTTCCCGACCCGGAGTTCGATGCGAAGGCACCGAACGTGCGCGGTTGCCGACCACTACCGCGCCGACGCAGACCACGCCGGGAATCCGCGGTTCGCCGCCGTCCTCACGCGACAGCCCCGTCCCATGGACTTCACTACATCCCGCCGGGCTTGTAGAAAAACTGCTGGCTCACGATCTTGCCGTCGCCCACTTCGTACACGCAGATCTCGTCGATTGGGAAGCGCGCGCCGGACTTCCGCTCGGTCACAGCGACCATCACGCGGCACGATAAAAACGGCCCGGCGAGGATGGGTTCGCTCACCTCGCCGCCATGGACCTCGAACGTATCCTGGAACATCTTCAACTTGGCGGCCAGGGCCGCCTGGATGGGGTGAGTCCTGGATCGACCACATCTCGTGGGAAATCCGTCTTTGACGATGATTCAGGACTCAACATACTGAAGATCATGTCACCCGCCCGCCTGAAGGCCGAGTTGCTGACGGTCGAGGACTATCGGTCCACGCCCGAAGGGTCGCGCTATCAATTGGTCGAAGGCGAACTGATCATGGCCCCTGCCCCGAACCTCTATCATCAGGAAATCGTGGGGCGACTGTATCGCGCCCTTGTTTCTCACGTGGAACAGCATGGACTCGGCCGAGTGTTTGTCGCGCCGGCGGATGTCTACCTTTCCGAGCACAACGTCGTGCAACCCGACGTGCTATTCGTCAGCAAGGCTCGTGAGAACATTCTGGGCGACGATGGAGTCCACGGTGTGCCCGATCTTGTCGTGGAAGTGATATCACCATCCACGGCGCAACTGGAGAAAACGACGAAGCGTCGAGTGTACGCACAAGCCGGGGTCAAGGAAATGTGGCTGGTCGATCCCCTCCTGCAACAGATCCACGTCTACGATTTCGTCCAAAATCCTGCGAAGCCCGTCCGAGTGATCGAGGAGGACGAAACGCTCGAGAGTGCGCTCGTTCCGGGTTTGAGCGTCCGCGCGACGGACATCTTCCGGCGCTGACCTCCGCACGCGCGGAGGGAAAGCGATTGGAAGCGTGCCGTCGCGACTGAGATCCGCCCAAAAAACGTCTTGCGCGGTGTCTTACGCATGGCACGGTGAACCCATGACGGGATCATTGACCATTCGCCTGAGCGCCGCGCAACGGCGGGCGTTGCGGGCCCGCGCGGCGGCGGCCGGCAAGACCGAGTCGGAGATCGTCCGGGAGATGCTGGATCGCGACCTCCGGACTGCCGGGACTCTCGGCGAGCGGATCGGCAAGTATCTTGGATGCCTGAACGTCAGTCCGGCGGCGAAGGATCGGGACGCCTGGCGTGAGCACATTCGCCGGAACAACTGGCGTGAATGAATCGCTGGCTGCTTGATACCGGTCCACTCGTCGCCGCGCTGCATCGAGATGATCCTGCGCACCGGGAGAGCGCGGAGGCATTCCGCGCGTTTTCTGGTGTGATGATCACCTCGGGTGCGGTCGTCACCGAGGCCATGCACTTCGTCTCTCGGTGGCGGAACGGCCCGTCTTCCCTCATAGGGCTGCTGGACGAGGCCGGCGTCGAGATTCGCGATTGCTTCACGGAGGAGCGCCTGCGGGCGGCCGCTGCATTGATGGCGAAATACGCCGGCGTCCCAATGGATTTTGCGGACGCCACACTCGTGCTCGCCGCGGAGGATACCGGTGGCGGTGATGTGCTGACTCTGGATCGTCGTGGTTTTCGCACCTATCGGTTTCGTGGCTCGCGGCGTTTCCGGTTGGTCCTGGAGGACGTCTGAGCCTCGGGGGCCCGAAACTGTCGCAGCTCGCGCTCCAGAATCGAAAGTCCTACAGCGTCCATCGTTCACCCTCGCGCTCGATCTTCTCGCGCAGGCGGACCTCGGGAAGGATCAACCCATCCACGCGGCGCCCGAGGCGCAGTTCGAGTTCACCCTGCAGCCAGGTACCCACTGAAACGTGACGAACGGCGTTCCAAGGCAATGTCGACATCGGAATGGTCTCCGAATCGGCCGGAGCTGGTGAGGGAGCCGAAGATCCAGACGGTTGCACCGGGCAGCAGTTCGGTCAGCGCCTCGCGCAGCGCAGACCGGAGCCGCCGGCGCTCGTCTTCGCGGCGCTCCGCATCCTGCCGGGGCCAGCACCTGCAACTTCGTCACTACATCCCGCCGGGCTTGTAGAAAAACTGCTGGCTCACGATCTTGCCGTCGCTCACCTCGTACACGCAGATCTCGTCGATCGGGAAGCGCGCGCCGGATTTCCGCTCGGTCACATCGACCATCATGCGGCATGAGAAAAACGGCCCGGCGACGATGGGGTCGCTCACCTCGCCGCCGTGGACCTCGAACGTTTCCTGAAACATCTTCAGCTTGGCGGCCAGTGCGGCCTGCCCTCGTTGGACGCGATCGGGAGTGCCCTCGGGTTCGATCGTCGCCGCATCCGCGGAGAACAATTCCTGGTGGGCGGCGGCGTAGTCTCCCCGCCGGCAAAGCTCGACGAGGCGCTGGGCAATTTGCTGGTTCGTCATGGCCGCTACGGTGCGGCGACAACATGCCGGGTCAATCTTCCTCGGGTAAAAGCCGGGTGACGATCATCAAGATTGCGCCCGGTCATCCGGTGGAGTCCCCCAGGATCCTCGGGTCCCTTCGCCGCGGCGGCACCGCCAGCCACGTCGTGGCGCCAGTATGAGGAAGGTTTCTTGCGAAGGAGGCGAACGGCGATCCCGAGGCGGTGTGAGAGAACCGCACTCCATCGCGACCGCGAGCTTCCGTGCCGGTCGTCATTCTGGGTAAGTCGAGCCGCAAAGAGGCGCAGAAGGCGCAAGAAGAGGGCGGCAAGATCCCGCGCCCGGGAGCTTGTGCGCTTCGGGGAAAATGTCCGGGAACTGCGTGAGGAGCGCGACTGGACGCAGGAGAACCTGGCCGAAAAGGCCTCGCTGGATCAGACTTACATCAGCGGCATCGAGCGCGGTGAACGAAATCTGACCGTCATCAGCATCGTCAAGCTGGAGGAATGTGTTTCAGGCGTCGTGATCTGCGACGGGACGAAGCGAGCGAATCCATGGACCGTGTTCAGACGGCGCGCAGGACACTGAACCGTGCGAACATGCGTGCCGGCATCGGGACCACGAGTCGCCACGTGATGGACATCGGTTTGGCTCCGGTTGCCTCCACAAGTTCCACTGGTCCGAGTGCGCAATAAGCTTCACCCTTCTTCGGACGCACGAAGAGCTGGAACCGCCAACCGTTTGCCGGGCTACCGAGATAGCGCATCCCCGACTTTGTTGCCGGACCGGCGGAGTTTTGCGTCTGCCAATGGAAACGATCAGGCGAGATCGCGTAGTCGTGGTAGGCGACTGCCGCGTGTAGTGCCTCGGATTTGTCCAGCGTGACGAAGAGCAGCTCCGTTGCCCGATCCTCCAGTGCCAACACTCCAGCTTGAAAGGGCGTGCGGCGAGTCGGGGTCAGCCAGCCGACAGCGGTCAGAATCTCCCGGACTCCGTAGTGTGAATGCAGCCGGAGCGGCGTATTCTCGAGTCCAGGGAGCGGCGTAGGCATCACATCCGTACGCGCCGACAACAGGTCCGCCAACTCGCCGAGTTCCGCGCGACTTTCGGCGTTGGTCGCCAGTCGATCGATAAAGGCCCTGCCTTCTCCTACTTGCGATGATTGGCCGTCTACCTGGTATGCGAGCATCTGAACCCGCTTTTGATCCAGTGGGATCAGGGCGCCGTAGTCTGCAGTTGGTTCTGCAACGCGCTGAATCAGTCCGAGGTGGTCGGTATCATCGAGATGAAGGAGATCGCCGAAGCGCCGTCCGAAGTATTCTTCTTCCGGGCCAGTATCGCCCTGCAGCAAACCTGCGTCGCGCCGAAGTGTCGTCCAACCACTTCGACCCTGCGCGCGGTAAAGATCGTCCACCGACAGCGCCTGATCGCGGAGAAAGTCCGCGAGGCGGACATTCGCCCGTCCACGTACAGCCACATATCCCCGAAGTTCAGCGGTCAGCCGTCGCCACGTTTGCTGCGTCGCCGCTCGAAGATTTCTCAGGACTTGTTCACGTGCCTGTCGCGCCAGATGCACGTGGCAGCCCGCGGGAAGGCGGCCAAATCCATTTTCGACCGCATCGAGGAGTTCCGCGCGGGTGAGGCCGGTGAGACGTGCGAAAAGCCGGTCGAAACGGAATTCGGCATTGTGCCGGCCAACAAAATCCATCACGAGGCAACTCATCTTGCCGGTCTCTCGGCACAAGCGAAGGCCCCGCCCGATTTGTTGCTGGAAGAGCACCGGGCTCTGTGTCGGCCGGAGGAGAAGCAGTGTGTCCACCGCGGGTATGTCGATGCCTTCGTTGTAGAGGTCGCAGGTTGTGATCACGCTGATCTCCCCACGGGCGAGTCGTCCGGGTGCTTCGCGGCGCTTGGTTTCATCGGTATCTCCCACAACGCACATCGCAGTGATGCCGGCCGAGTTGAAGCAGGTGGCCATGAATTCGGCATGCGCGACCGACACACAAAACGCCACGGCTCGTCCGCGACGCGGATCGCCGGAGAGCCGCGTCCATTCGTCGATGGTAAGTTGGGCGCGGATGCGGTTGCCGGTCACGAGTTGATCCAGCGACGCGACCTCGCCCGCTTGATCCCAAGGTATACCAGCGAAGTCCGTGGGATCGTCGCAGGCAAAATAGTCAAACGGCGCGAGCAGTTGCAGATCGAGCGCATGCCAAAGCCGCAGTTCCACTGCGGGAGATCCATCGGGCCGGTTCTGAAAGAACGGTAGGATCGGTGCGCCGTCACCGCGTTCGGGGGTCGCAGTGAGTCCAAGCAGGAGTTGCGGTTGAATCGACCCCATGAATTCACGAAACGAGTCTGCCGCGATGTGATGGCACTCGTCCATGATCACAAGATGCCAGTGATCGCCGCCGTGAGCAGCCACCAGCGCTCGTGAACGCACGCTTTGAATCGTTGCGAAAAGGTGGTCGGACGAAGCTGGTTCGCGGCCGCCCGCGAGCAGATCCCCGAACGCTTGATCGCGGAGCACCACGCGAAACGTATCGAGGCTTTGGCGAAGAATCTCCTCGCGATGGGCGACAAACAACAGCCGGGGCCGCACGCCCGTCTGCTGGCACAGATTTCGGTAATCAAAGGCGGCGACGACGGTCTTGCCTGTACCGGTGGCCGCCACGAGCAGGTTGCGCGTGCGGCCATGCGCGCGTTCCGCGGCGAGCGCGTCGAGCATGGCCACCTGGTACTGCTTTGGTTCCAGTTCGAAGAAAGTGAAGTTCGGCATCGCACTCTCTCCCGACTCTCGGCGCAGGGCCTGGTTCAACGCGGATCGGTGGGCTCTGTCTTCCGGATCGTACCGCTCGAACTCGCGATCGCACCACAGGGTCTCGAAATGCGCCTTCGCCTTCTCGTAGACGTCGGCGTGAGCGCGTTCTGTGAACTTCACCGTCCACTCCAATCCGCCGAGCAACGCCGCCGCCGAAATGTTTGCGCTTCCGACATAGGCTGACCCGAGACCGGTTCGGCGATGAAAGATCCAGGCCTTCGCGTGCAACCGGGTTCGCCGCCCGTCCAGCGAGACCCGCACCTCCGCCCCCTTCAAGCGAGCGAGCATGTCGAGCGCTTCGATCTCGGTCGCGCCAATGTAGGTCGTTGTGATGACCCGGATTCTTGTCGCCGTGCGGACTTCGTCGGATCGGCCACTCGCAGTGGCGAGGACATCGAGCAGTTTGCGAACGCCCGAAACCGTGATGAAGCTCACCAACACGTCGAGCTGATCACAGTCGCTTGCTTCGCGGCGCAACTCGCTGAGCAGACTCGGAGTGCCCTTGCTCGCGGTGAAAAGCCAGGGACGCGCGAGTCCGGTTTCCGGCGAAGAGATCGGCGCAGCGATGGGCATTACCGCGCGCAGCGTCCGCCCCGCCTCTTCGATGTCATCGAGCGCTGAAGCTGAGGTGGGTTCGCGCCGGCGCAGATCGGCGAGGATCTGGTTCAGCAGTGCGATTTGTCGCCGGACCTTGTCCGCACCGGCACCACCGATTTCGTCAAGCAGCGCGGTGAGTTGCCGCGCGACTTCTGATGCGAGCTGTTCCGCCGCGTCGGCGGGAATCAGCGGTTCCGTGATCGCTTCTGTTGTTTCGGAGAGGTTCTGAAGTTCATCGGCAATCGAAGCGGTGACCACAGTATCGTACAGCCCAACTGGCTTCGCTATTCTGCTGCGTGTTGATGGCGCGCTCATGCGTTGCGGCGAGTCCGGATTTCCGTGGTGCAACTACGGTTGAGCATGTGGGCGTCGGCAAAGGCAAACTACGCGAAGATTCGGAAGGGCGTGGTGCGCCAGCCGTGAAACTCAATGGCCGCAGTTATGTCGGCAACCTCCGAGTCGCTGAAGGCGATCGCGGAAGTGCGTGGCGTTTCGGCGCAATACTGATGTGGTCTTTCGAGATGAGGAGAAGAACGCGGACACCTTCAACCGTAGGTTGCCAGCCTCCCCAAACTGAACGCATGCGAACGCTACCACGATCGACCCGCAAGCCGGATGCAAGCGGTCCTGGCGGTGAAGATCATGGAGGCCGCAGGCGAGATGGAGTATTCTCCGATCTGAGCCGTGTTGGACGTACGGCGCGGTCATATTCGACGGTGTTTCGTTTCTTGTGGCGGCAGCCTTCGAGGTGGTCGGCGTCGCCCTGACGCTTCTCGCCCGGGATGTGGTGCAGGGCGTTGACCGTATCGGCCTTGGTCCGGATTGGCATCGATCAGCATTCCCGTGCGTAGTCCCAGACGATCGCGTCCTGCCTTGACGCGAAACGTCTGTCACGGACGTGAGCGCTTTACGAAAGGAGATCCGCCGGCCGCCGCACGATGCCAGACAGATTCTGCGCGCCGAACCACCTCCAATTGAACCACGGATTACTCGGATATCACGGATAGAGAACCAGCCATTCCGAGATGTTCCATCTGCCATCTTGATCCGTGTTCATCCGTGTAATCCGTGGTCAAGACCTTCGTCGTCGTTCCAAGTCGCTGACGCGCTTTCGGAGTGATCTCCGACCTCTGACTTCCGTCCTCTGACGTTTGAGTTCTGACTTTTTCGGCGGCGGCTCCGTCGCAGTCCGACGGGCGCCTGGTGCGGGTGCGGCAGGGTTTGGAAGTGACGGCATCGGCCAACAATTGTAGATCCCATTTGCGCATGAATTTGCTTCGCCAAGCAGGAACCGGGACCGAATAGCGTCGGCGCTGCCTGACGCTCGGCCTCGGGTTGATGGTGGTGCTGACCCCGGCGGGGCTTGTTTCGCTGCCTGCGGCGGACCGTGGCAAGACGCAGGTGAAGGAGCTGGCAACGGAGGCAACTCTGGTGCGCAACGCCGCCGGAGCGGTGATGGCGAAGAGGATCGAGACTCGAGTCCAGTGGGCGGATCTGCACGCGCCGGCGAAGGCGGAGCGGGCCCTGCACTCGCTCGCATCCGCGTCGGGCACGGAGCAGGGCAGTACCGTGAATTTTGCAGGCGGTGACGCCGCGCTGCGCCTGCGCGCCGCCGCCGCGCTGGCCGCGGCACGGGAGAAGGAGCTTTATCGCGTCGATCTGGGAGCGGTCTCGGGCAAATACATCGGCGAGACGGAAAAGAATCTCGATCGGCTTCTTCGCGCGCGCCGAAGAAAGGTCATGGGTAGTCTGTTCTTCGACGAAGCCGATGCGTTGTTCGGCCGACGGTCGGACGTGGGGGATGCGCACGACCGCTATGCAAATCTGGAGGTGAGCTATCTTCTGCAGCGGCTCGAAGACTATCCCGGCCTGGCGATTCTCGCGACCAACCGCCCGGTGAAGATCGATCCCGCGTTGCGGAAGCGAATCCGGCACACGATTTCGTTTGCGTCAACGGACGACGGTCCGTGACGAGTGCTTCACAGAGGGTACCGAGCCGAAGGCGAACCTAGAACAATCCCTGCGCGACGATCCCGACGGCGGTGATCGGACCCGAGTCGCCCATGCTGTTGAGGGTGTTGTTCGCCTTCTTGATCGTGCTCTTCACGCTGAAGTAGAGGCTGTCGTCGCTGAGCAATCGACCGAGCGTGCCTTCGCCCTTCGCGAGCTTGTCGGAAACCGTGCGCAGATTCTGCACCGTGGCCTTCAGGTCGTTGCCCGCCTTTTCGTCGTAGACGAGCGCGCCGATCGCGCCCTCGCCGGTCTTCACGCGCTCGACGATGGACTGCGCATTGGCCAGCAGCCCGCGCGCGTCGGTCGCGGTCTGCTTGAATTCCGCGACGGCCCCGAGGAGTTCGTCGTGCATGCGCGGATCGTTGATCAGCAAACCCAGCGTGCCGTCGGTTGAATTCAGCTTTGCCGTCACCTTTTGCAGGTTCGCGATGGTGGCGGAAAGGTTTTCGCTGTTATCGGCGACGAGCTGATTGAGCCGCTCGAGCAGGCCGGGTTGGCCGCCCTTTCCGTTCATCGCGGTGCTGAGGCTGCCAAGGGCCGTTTGTAGTTCCTGGCCGACGTCACCCAGATCGCTCATCACGGAGTTGAGGTCGGGCGTGGCTTCGGTCGGGATTTCGTCCCCGTCGTTGAGCTTGGGTGCCTTGGCGGAACCCAGGTCGACGGACACATAGTCACCGCCGAGCAGGCCGGCCATCGCCGACGGTCGCGGTGGAATCCGCGTGCACGGTCACGTCGGAATCGATGCGCAGCACGGCTTCGGCCCGCCGGCCGGCGAGGCGGGTTTTCTCCACCGAACCAATCTTGACGCCGGCCATGCGCACCTCGTCGCCGACCTTGAGTTCCTTGAGGTTCTCGAAGCCCGCGACGAGCGTGTAGCCCTTGTGCTCGAGGACGCGACCTTCGCTGAGGGTTTCGTACGTCACCCAGATGAGGGCGACGCCGAAGATGAAGAAGAGACCAACGCGGGCGGTCTGGCTGAAGTTTTTCATGGTTCATTTCTCCAGGTGCTTGAAACGTGGATGCTTGGTATCGATTTTCGGGTTGAGGAATTCGGCCACGCGCGGGTCCTGCGCTTCCTGCAGGGAACCCGCGGGCCCGAGATGGATGAGTTCGTGGTCCATGAGAATGCCGATGCGGTCCGCGATCCCCAGGGCGAGTTCGCGGTCGTGGGAGACGACGATCGAGGTCACGTGATACTCGTGCTTCAGCGTCGCGATGATCTCGCTGATCGTCGCCGACATCACCGGGTCGAGTTCGCTCGTCGGCTCGTCGTAGAGCAAAAGCTGCGGCTCCATCACCAGGGCCCGCGCGATGGCCACGCGTTTCTTCATGCCGCCGGAAAGATCGGAGGGAAATTTCTCCGCCGCGTCCGTCAACGAGAGGATCTGCAAGGCGTGCTCCACCTTTTCCCGGATCCCGGCTTCGTCCGCGAGGCGGTGTTCGCGCGGATACAGCGCGAGGTTGTCATAGACGCTGAACGAATTGAAGAGTGCTCCGGATTGGAACACCAGGGCCATGCGCACCTGCTCGCGCATCTCGGGCGAAGCGGCATCGTGTCCGTCGACCGTGACGCGTCCGCTCGTCGGTCGCTCCAGTCCGACGACGTGTTTGAGGAGCACGCTCTTGCCCGAGCCGCTCGGGCCCATCAGCACGAAGATTTCCCCGGGGTCGACCGTGAAGGAAATATCCTTGAGCACCTCGAAACGGCCGAAGCTTTTCGAGAGGTTTTCCACCTTCACGCTGACGGCGGGCGCATCCGACGGCGATCCGCGCGATTCGGCAGGGCGGGGAGAGGCGGCGGACGCACTCATAGCGACACCTTGGTGACAAAATAATCCAGCACGAGGATGAGGATGAGCGACGTGACCACCGCGCGCGTGACCGCATTGCCGATCTCCCGCGGACCGCCGCGGGTGTTGAGGCCGATGTTGCAGCACGCGAGCACCACCACGAAACCGAAGATCTCGGCCTTGATCAGGCCGCTCATCACGTCCGAAAAATCAGTGTAGCGGCGCAGGACCGAGAAATAGGTTTCCGGACTGAGCGCGATGAACGCGGTGAAATGGGCGATGATGGCGCCGCCGAACCAGCCGATGATGTCTCCGATGATGAGCAGGACCGGCATCATCACGAGGACGGCGGCCAGTCGCGGCAGCACGAGCATGCGGGCGGGCGGGATGTTCATGGTCTCGAGCGCGTCGACTTCCTGGTAGACCTTCATCGAGGCGAGTTCCGCGGCGATGGCCGAGCCCACGCGCCCGGCGAGGAGGATCGCCACCATCACCGGGCCGAGTTCGCGCGCCATCGAGAGTCCGACGAGCGAGCCGATGTACTGCTGCGATCCGAAGTTTTGCATGGAGTAACCCGCCTGCAGGGCGAGCACGCTCCCGATGAAGAAGCTCAGGATCGCGACGATCGGCAGCGTGGTGTAACCGATCAGATAGCATTGCTCGATGAATCGTCCGGCCTGGCGGGGCAGCGTGCCGACGTAGGAAAGCGTGCGCACCAGCAGCACCAACGTGCTCCCGATGCTCTCCAGAATGGCATTGAGTTGCTTCATCGTGACGGACGCGGGTTCACGCGGCGCGATTCATCGTGAGGGGAGGTTGAACCAGAACAGCCGCCAGGTCCGCCGGCCGGCGGTGCGACTCGTGCCAAACAGTCCTCCGGCGAACTCGAAGTCCATCGCGTCCGGCCGGCGGACGTAACTCACCAGGGGGCCCAGGTGAAATTCCTTGCGGTCTTCGCTGGTGTCGCGCGTCCAGGTGACGGCATTCCACAAAAGCGACGCGCGCAGATCGCCGGACGCGCGGCGGTCGTAGCGAAACAGCGAGAAGAAAGGCGTCCAGGTGGAGCGAATCTTCTCGTTGCCGGGAAAGAATACCTCGAGTGGGCTGGGAAATTCAAACTGGTGGTGCCCGGCCCCGTCGTCCCACGTGCTATAGAGCGGCCAGACATGCGTCACCGCGGCGGGGGCGAGCTCAGGATGCGTGGGGCTGCGCTGTTGGAGCGACCAATAGAGAAAGATCCCGAACTGGTTCTTGGTTTGCCGGAGCCCATCCGCCGTCCATTCCGCGTGGCGCACCAGCGGCCACAGGTACCAGGTCTTGTCATAGCCGTTGATGATCGAGTGGGTGTAGAACGGACCCCAGCGGTTGACGTAGCGATCGTCGCCCCGTCCCTGCACGAGGAAGGGCCAGAAATAGCGGGTCTCGTGATAGGCCGGGGATTCCGTGCGGTCGGTGTAACCGAAGAATGGCCACAGGTAGTTTTCGCTGCGATAGCCCGGTCCGGTGGAGAGCGTGTAGAAAGGCAGCGCACCGAATTCCTGGGCCGCCGGCGTGTCGTCCGGCGACCCCGGTGCGGGCTGGTGCGTCTGGTGGTAGCCGAAGGGCCAGAGAAAGAAGGCCTTTGTCGAAATGTCCGGTCGCTTCTGCCAGCCGAACAGCGGCCAGAGCGCGAAGCCATGCGCGGCTCCGTGCGTCACCCGGACGAAAGGCCAGGGGGTCTGCGTCGTGACGGCGCCTTGTTGTTCCGTCTGCACGAAAGCGGGGAACGCGATCCACGACAAGCGCTGGTAGCCGAGGTGTCCCTTGAGGGTGCCCGCGACGGGGAACAGCGCGCGATAGCTTGTATCCGGATCTCCGGTTTGCTGCGAAAACCAGAACGGCCAGACTTCAAGGACGTCGTCGCGCTCCAGCGGGCTGGTGAGTGGCGGCGCGTCCGGGCGGCGCGCGGTGCGTCGGATGAGCTCGAATACATTCCAGTGATAGCTCTCCGCATCCGCCGACCAGGAAAACAACGGGTAAATCACGAGAACGGATTCGCGCTTGCCCTGTCCGTTCTCGGTTTGGACCCACAGTGGACGAAGGCCGCCCACCGTCCCGCCGCCGGACGACGGGTGCGAAAACAACAGCGGCCCCGCCGCGGTCCACGCCTGGATCTGCCCGTGCGCGTCCGTTTCCTGAACCAGTGCGGGCCAGGCGTTGTGTTCGCGTTCCTGTGCAGCCAGGCCGGCGCTGGCGAGCGCCACCGCAAGTCCGAGCCACGGGATCGAAGGGAAAACATGCGGGATTCGGGGACGTGTCCCGAGTGCCAGGCACCGCGTCATTGCTTGGTGAGCGCAGATGGTGTGCCGCGTCGCCACGGCCGGCCATCGAAGTGCCTGCCGGTCGTTCGCTTCAATGAGCGTCATCGCGCTTCTTCAGCCGATTGGCGTCCGACGTGGAACGGGAAAAACGGAGCCGGCCGCCCGCTCGGGCTTTCTGCAGGACGAACCCCGCCCGGCGTTGCGAAGCGCCCGATCGCTTTCTGGCGCGGGAGGGGGATCGCGGGACGTTCTGTCGAAAAAAAGTCCATCGCATGCGCGATTGAACACCATTTGTTGCCGGCGTAGATGGCACGAGATGAGACGGTGGGTGTCCGGCCTGGTGGTGGCGGCGATTGGCAGCGGGCTGCTCTTCCTGTCCGCTGCCGCGGGTGAACCGCGCACCTCCTCCGATGCTTTTCGCCCCCTGCGGATCATCAAGCCCGCGGAGTTTGTTTTTCCGCGCACGTTGCTCGCGGCCGGAATCACGCGCGGAGAGGTGCGTCTTTTTCTCGACATATCGATGAAAGGGGCCGCGTGCGCATGCCGGTGGTGGCGACAACCGATGATGAACGTCTCGGTTGGGCCGCGCTCGCCGCGATCGCACAATGGCAGTTCGAAGTGCCCACCCGCGGCGGCTATCCCGTCCTGGCCCGCGCGATCCAGGAGTTCGTGTTCGATCCGCTGGGTTAGCCCGGCGGTGAAGGGGTGGTCGCGCTCGGTCACGTCCCGCTGACGTTGGGCCGCAGCCAACGACGCCGACAGCATGGCAAATTGCCCGTGGAGGGAATCAAGCCAGTCCGAGAATACCCTTGATACGGTGACACGGGGTCTCGTGACGTTCTCGTTTGTAGGAGGGGCTTTATGCCCCGAAATCGCGGGGTAAACCCGCTCCTACAAATTACGAAACTTGCGTGCCGCGGTACTGGATGTGCGACGAAAGCGCGTCAGGCATGGGTTCGGCATGCGGGCTGCAGTCGTTCTTGCCCCATGAATCTCGGCACGCCGGAAATTACAGCGCGCGACGGAAAGGTGTACCATCAGGTCCGGGTCCGGACATCGGACGGTGAGCGAAATCTCTGGCTGTGCGTGCCGGAGGGTTTTGGCGATATGGTGTCGACGACAAACGATTCCTCCCTGGTTGCCCTCCTGATGCCGGCGATGGAAAAGGGGGACGACATCCAGGTCGAGGGACCCGTATCCGAACAGCTTGTCCATACCCTTTCCGGGACCTACCAGTCTCTGCTGTGCCAGGTGATGCCCTCGTTGCGCCGGGTGAACATCAAGGCGCCGCACGCAGCCGCTTCGGACGCGACCGGCGCGGGCTTGGCCACCGGTTTTTCCGGCGGCATCGATTCCTTCAGCGTTCTCGGCGACCATTGGTTTCGGCCGGTGCCTGCGCGGTCGCGCCTCACCCACTTGCTTTACCACTACGTCGTCACGCCGACACCCGAAACGGAGGTGCTGTTTCGAGAGCGGTTCGCCCGGCTCGCGCCCACGGCGGCAAAGCTCGGTCTGCCGTTCGTGAGCGTGCAGACCAACGTCGGTGAGTTCTATGGAGCGCGGCTGAACTTTCAGCAGACGCATACGCCGCGCAATGTCGCGGCCGCCCTGGTCCTGCAACGTGGCCTGTCGCGTTACTACTATGCCTCCGGCTACGCCTACCGGGACATCTTTGTCGGGGCGACCTATGACCTGGCCTATTCCGATCCGATCGGTGTGCCGATGCTCTCGACGGAGACCATGCAGCCGGCGAGCGTCGGCGGCGACCACCGTCGGGTGGAAAAGACCCTTCAGGTGGCGGAGATTCCGGAATCGTGGAACGTGCTGGATGTCTGCGTTTGGGCGCGCGAAGCGGGGAACTGTTCGCGCTGTTGGAAATGCCTGCGCACCCTCCTGACCCTGGAAATTGGAGGTGTGTTGGAGCGCTATTCCGGTGTCTTTGACCTGCGGCAGTATCGCCGGAGCCGGCTCCGCTACATGGGCGAGGTCCTGCGCAGCCGAAATCCGCTGCTGCGCGAAATCGTCGAGTTTGCAAGGGACCGGGGATTTGTTTTTCCGCTTCCCGGCCGTCTCTACGCGCGCGTGCCGCTGGGCACGATCCGGGACATTCGCGATCGTTTTCGCCGCTCCCGGGCGGCCCGGCTCCGGCTTGCACCGTGAAAAGTGCCTCATCACGGCGGATTTTCGGCTGACGGACCGATTCTCCCCGGGCTTTTTGACGTTCGCCGTTGATCCCCGGCGCAGGTTATTGCTTTGTGTGGTGCAGGCGCGTCTCGCCTCTCCCCCTCATCCGCACATTATGGACACTTACGCCCGCCCGGAAGACCCGCTGGTTGATGCCGGCTCACGTATCCGCTGGATCGAACGGCTTCGCTTTCTGAGGGAATTCGCCCTTCGTCCGCGGGAGATGGGCGCGGTGGCGCCAAGTTCCCCCGACCTCGCCGAGGCCATGCTCCACGGGCTCGATTTGGAAATGGCAGCGCAGGTTGTCGAACTCGGGGCCGGCACCGGCGCGTTCACGTCGGTCATTGTGCAGCGGCTGCCGCAGTCCGCCCGTTTCATGGCGATGGAATTGAATCCCCGGCTGGCCGTGTCGTTGCGACGCCGGTTTGCAGACAAGGTCGAGGTGGTGTGCGACTCCGCGGAGGAACTGTGCCGGTATCTTGAAGAGGCGACGGTGGGTGGTGTCGACGCCATCGTCAGCAGTCTGCCCTGGGTGTGCTTTCCGCCGGAGCTGCGCCGGTCGATCCTGCAGGAAATCCGTCGGGCCCTGCGCCCCGGCGGACGATTCTCGACCTTCGCGTATGCGCACGCCGCCTGGCTCCCGAGCGGCCGCAAGTTTCGCCGCGAACTCCGAAGCGTTTTTGCGAAAAGCGAGATCCTGCCGGTTGTCTGGCGAAATCTGCCGCCGGCGTTCATCTATCGCTGCGAAAACGACGGCTACGTCAGCGGCGATAACTAGAAACAGCTCCCGGAATCGGCGGGGCCGGCGCGCGTTGCCGCGCCGGTCATCCTCTCTCGCCGGAACGGCGGTGGTCCGACGGACTTGTGACCTGACCTGACGGATACGCCGACGCAATCGTCGGTCGTTGGTAGCCCGGATGATCAATGGCATTAGGCGCGGTGCAAGGGGGTGCGGCTGAATTGAGCGCGACGGTCAGCGGGTGTACCTTGGCCCATGAAAACGACTCTGTGCTTCCTCCTCGGTGCAGGCGTGGCCGGTCTGCTCCCTTCGGCGAACGCCCTGCCGCCGGAAACTTCCGCCGCTCGCGATGCCCCGCAGGCCGTCCGCATCACGCAACGCGTGCGGGCGGCATTTCCCGCGCAGTTGCTTCGCCGCGGTGTGGCCCAGGGCGAGGTCCGGATCTGGTTCGATGTCAGCTCGAGCGGTTCCGTGCTCGACCAGCTTGTCGTCGGCTACACGGATGAGGAACTGGCCGAGGCGGTCACGGCCGCCGTCCCGTATTGGCGTTTCACTCCGGCGACCATCGACGGAATGCCCGTGCCGGCCACCATCGAAGTCACCGCCCGTTTTTCGCCCGAGGGCCTGGATCTGATTCCGAGCGACGAACAAACCCCGCGGCTCGCGGCAGTGCGTGACTACGACTTTCGTGCCCGCGAATCGAACGAACTTGATTCTCCGCCCAAGGTCCTGCGCCAGCCGACCCCGGCCAATCTGGTGCGTACCGGCGAGCCCGCGCTGCAGGGCGAGGCCACGGTCGCCTTCTTTATCGATGAACGCGGCCGCGTGCGCATGCCCGTGCTTGTATCCGCCGACGATGAACGTCTCGGTGCGGCGGCACTCGCCTCAATCGAGATGTGGTGGTTCAATCCCCCGCTGTTCCACAAGCGACCCGCACTTGCTCACGCCAGCCACGTGTTCCGGTTCGGTCCGGAAAAGTGAACGCGGGAAACGCAACCCGTCACCAGCCAGTCATCCCGAGGCGGGTTGTCGCCAACTGGCAAGTCTCGGCCTTCGTGGACCGGTTCGCTGCGTGACCGGTCCTGTCGCTCCGCTCGAAACGCTTCGTTACCTTCTGTGCAGTTCGTATGCGGAATTCAGGTTCAGAAGCGGCCGGTCAGGAATCTCCCGCCGCGGTGCTGTCGAAGAAGACGAACTCCTGCCGGGCCCGTACGATGACAGGTTGGCCGTCGCGCATGGGTGGTTCGAAGTGCCATTCGTCGAGCGCGTCGATGGCGGCGAGCGTGAGGCGGGGATCGGGCGAACGAACCGCAACCGGCATGCGTACGCGACCGGTTTCATCGACGTAGAAATCCAGCAGCACCGCCGTTCGGGGGATGATCCGTCCGAAATACCCGTCGGGAAAACGCGGCTGCACCACCCGGTCGGCCTGAAGCGGCCGATCCAGTTCCGTGGCCTGGGCGAGGCGACTGGGAAACTCGTTCTCCCGCGACCGGCCGATCAGCGCACGCAGCACCTGCGCTCCGTGCACCGACACCACGCGCCCATGCGTCTCGAAGAAGATCCGCAGCGTGGTGCGCACGCCGATGGGGCGGCCGTGTTCCTGCGCTGGCTCGAAAGTCCATTCCTGCAAGCCCTCCACCGCCGCCTGGGTGAAGGCGCGATGGGTCGATCCAAGCAACATCAGGTCCTCGAGTTTACCCTGTTCAGTGACCAAGGCGACGAAGCGAACCTCCCCCGCGGCGGGGATATCCGGGTCCAGTGCATCGCGCAGCCGGAGGTCCGTTGTCTGAATGATCTTCAGCGGTCGCGACCCGTTTGCGGCGGTCGCCGCGGACATCACGACGCAGGTGGCGCTTGCGGCAACGACAAGCCGGCGCACCAGCGAAACCAAGGCGTAAAATCGGGCGGGCATGACGGATTCCTCCGTTCTACTCGAGAGGCCCACCCTAGCGGTTTCGAGCGCGGTCGCAACCCGCACCGGTCGTCGCGCGGGGCGGACGGTCGGAGGAAGTGTCCGGTCACTGCACCACCGATGGAATGCCGGACTGAGTCTTTCTATCTCATACGTCTTCCAAGCCTTGCGTTCTTCCATCTCACCCCGTAGCTGCGTTGGAGTGCAACGACAACGTGGCCCGGTTTTCCCTCGGACTGTGAAGTTTCCAGGCTAAGCCTATCCCTCCTCGAGGAGGGGGACCACGCGCCAGCGTGGTGAGTGGTGTTTTCTCCCTCGTCGATTTTATCTCAACGGCATCGGGCCTTGCCCGCTTACCGCACGACGGCGCCCTTGACCTGCGTCGAAACCCGCAGGATGGCGTCGTCTGCCGTGATGAACAAGGTGCGGCCGTCCTTGCCGCCGAACGCGCAGTTTGCGGTGGCCCGCCCGGTCAGGATCGAGCCAAGCAGGTTGCCCTGCGGGCTGATGATCAGGATGCCCCCCGGTCCGCTCGACCAGATATCGCCCTTCTCGTCGACCTTCATGCCGTCCATGCCACCACGACGGTTCGTGCGCGCGGACAGGTCCGTGCTGTCCCAGAACACCCGACTGGCGCCCGCCGAACCGTCGGGATTCAGGGGAATTGCCAGGATGACCGGCCGCGCTCCGGTGTTGCCGACGTAGAGCGTCTGCTCATCCGGCGACAACGCCACGCCGTTGGGTCGATCCAGCTCGTGACTGATCAGCGTGATGGTGCCGTCGACCGCGCGTCGATACACGCCGTTGAATTCCGTTTCCTGCGTGGTGCTTTTGCCCATGCCGTACGGCGGATCCGAGAAGTAGATGTTGCCCGCATGATCCACGCACAGGTCGTTCGGGCTGCAGAAGCGCTTGCCGTCGTAGCGATCCGCGAGCGGGGTGAAGGTCTTGCCGTCGTCGTTGAGGCGCGCGACCTGACGATTGCCGTGCTGGCACAAGAGGAGATGACCCTGGAGGTCGAGGACCAGGCCGTTGGACCCGCGCTCGCGTCCATCGTAGGCTGCCGGCTCACCGGTGTAGCCGCTCGGCTGGAGGAAGACCGAGATGCCAGCGCCCGCCTTCCAGCGATAGACGATGTTCTCGGGCACATCGCTGAACAGGAGGTCGCCCGTCTGCGAGCGCCACACCGGCCCCTCGGCCCAGTTGAAACCCTCGGCCAGCATTTCGATTTTCGTGTCGGGCGGGAGCAGCGCGTCAAGCGCGGGATCGGCCCGCTCGATTGAACCGGTCGTCGGGTAGGGCGCCTCGTGCGAGGTGATCGGCGCGGCCGCATGTGCGCCAGCCGCTGCGCCCAGGGTGAAGGTGATCAACAACAGGGTGGGGGAACGCATGGTGGGGAAGGTGAGAAAGACGCGGTTGGGCGCGAGTTGTTTCGCCCGCACGCGCGATCGCCGTTCTCCGTCGCCCGCGGAATCGTAACCTGGCGAAATTTATCCGCAGCATTCCCGGGGGACGCGCCCCTTCTCGTCCGCGCTCCTTCCGGGGGTGGAACCTCCGGGATGGACCCGCCCTGGGCGACAAGACGCGCATACCCATTCCACGCTGGCATTGCTCGCGACGACACCCCTAACCTGCGCCTTTGTGACGATCGTCGCCTTCCATACGCTGGTCGTGGTGCTGGGCATTTTGAGCATGGGTTTTCAACTGCTCGCCTCGCGGCTGCTGAGCCCGTACTTCGGCTCGGGCATCGACGTGTGGGCATGGTTGATCTCGACCTTCCTGCTCGCCTTCAGCCTGGGGTCGCTCGGCGGCGGTTGGATCAGCAGCCGGCCTTTTCCCGCGCGCACGCGCTGGCATTTTGCGATGGCCGGCCTCGCGATTGCCACGTTCGCCTTCACGGCGATCTTCGTTCGCGGACTGCTGAAGCAAATCGATGCGACCTTCTATCCCGACACGAATCTCGGGCTCTTCACCGCATGCATGAGCCTGTTCTTCCTGCCGGTCACCGCCCTGTCGACGTTTGGTCCGCAGAACGTGCAATACCTCGCCGGGCGCGGCATGGCGCCCGGCCTCGCCTCGGGCGTGGTTTACGGGGTCAGCACTTTTGGCAATATTGCCGGCGTGATGCTTACGGCGCTCCTGTTCATTCCGCACCTGCCGGTTTCCTCTCTATTGTACGTCTGGGTCGGCGTCGCCCTGGTCGGTCTGGGTTGCCTCGTGGCGATTCTGCGTTCTGGTTCGACTGCTTCCGCCTCTGCTTCGTGAAACCATTCCTCTTTTTCACTTTTTCCCTGCTCGTCCTGGTTCCGTACGCCGCCCCCGCCGGGCGGGCGCAGTCGTCGCCCGAGGACTTCGAGCAGCAATTCGAATCCCCCTACAACACGATCACGATCTCCCGGAAGGACAACATCGTGGAGATGCGGGCGCGCCTCAATCAGCAGGCCCGGGAGTTCCTCGAATCGGCCGTCAATCTCGACGATCCCCTGCGCCTCGTGGTGCCCTACACGCGCACGTTGTTCGCCGGTTTGTTTTTCGAACCGAACCCCAGGCACGTCCTGATCGTCGGCCTCGGCGGCGGCGGATTTCACCGGCTCTTTGCCTACGCGCATCCGGACACGATCCTGCACACCGTGGAACTCGATCCCAAGGTGCTCGAACTCGCGCAAACCTACATGGGCTTCCGCACGTTCGATCGCCTGCCGGTGACGATCCTCGACGGTCGCGAGTTCATCGCGCACGACGACGAGACCTGGGACTGGATCATCCTCGACGCGTTTCGCGGCGGGTTCGTGCCGCCGCACCTGAAGACCCGGGAGTTTTATGAAGAGTGCGCCGCCCGTCTTGGCGACCACGGCCTGCTCATCTCCAACCTGCACGACGGCACGAAACTTTTCGCCGCCGACCTGAAGACTCTCCAATCGGTGTTCCCGCAGATCGTGTTGTTCAATACCGGTGGCCGCGGCAACGTGATCGCCTGCGCGGTCAAATACACCACGCCCGACATCACGGACCCGGCGAACTGGACCCCGGTCGAGCAGCTCAATCCGCGTTTTGCCGGCCGGCTCAACATGTCCTTGATCCACGACGAGCACATGGCCTGGCCCACCGCGCAGGTGGAAAGTGCGAAGGTGCTTACCGATGATTTCAACCCCGTGGAGATGTTGAACGCCATCAAGACGAACAACGAGACCCGGGATCCGGACGCGGACACGTCGCACAAGCTCCCCGGTTATGTGCTTCCCGCCGCCGGCGGGGGCGGCGTGCTCCTGCTGGTATTGCTTGGGTGGGGCGCCCTGCGCCGGCGCAGGAAATAGAGTAGGGCAGGTCTCCGACCTGTCCTTCCCGTTTGGCCGTCCTCCCTACATTTCCCCCCGGCTTCGTCCCAATCCAGCCGCGTGCGACGCGAAAGCGACGATGGTGCAGGCATGCCAACCGGCGGGCTCCCCGCCTGGATCATCCTGTAACCCAACTCAAACAACGGAATCATCTCCATGAAAAGTTCCACTCAGCTCCTCCTCCTGATCGGCGCCCTCGCGGCGGCCGTTCTGGCCGGATCCATCTCGCGCGCGGCCGATACTCCCGCCGATCCCGACGCAGCCCCACCGCCGCCCGCCCGGCGCGGACCACCGCCCGAAGTGATGGCGATCTACGATGCCGATCATAACGGCGTGCTCGATGACGACGAACGTGCCGTCCTGCACGAAGACATCGCCTCCGGCAAATTCGTGCCTCCGGGTCGCGAAGGCGGCTGGCGCGGCCGCGGTCCGCATGGTCCACCGCCCGAAATCGTGGCGAAGTACGACACGAACAAGGACGGCAAGCTCGATGATACCGAACGTGCCGCGCTGCACGCCGACATCGCCGCGGGGAAGGTCCAGTTTCCCCATCATCGCCACATGATGATGCACCAGCCGCCGCCGGAGATCATGGCGAAGTACGACACGAACAAGGATGGCAAACTCGACGATACCGAACGCGCGGCCCTCCACGCCGACATCAAGTCGGGCAAGCTGCCGCCGCCGCATCGGCCGTTTGGCCGTGGTCCGGGCCCGCACATGGGTCCTGACGACGATGCCGGCGCCCCGCCACCCCCTCCTCCGCCGGCCGACGCCGCGACGACGAACTAAGCGCCTGCCTGGGCCATCGGCGGCTGACACCCGCGTCAACCGATGGCGTCCCTGGAGCGAAAAGGGGTGCAGTGCACCGCGCTCCAGGCCTGGCGGCGTGCGCCAGCCTCGCGAAAGCGCGTGAGCGTTTTGGAGTTCGGCCCGTTCGACCATCTCGGTGCAGGCTGCTCCGCGCCGCTTTGTTCGCCCCGGCACCGAAACGACTGACCCGGCTCTCGTGAATCACCATTGAGCCGTCTTCACAACCCAACCACATTGCCACCGTGCCCGCGCCCAGCGATTCCCGTCGTGACCGGCTGATGCTGCCGCTGTTGCTGGTCGGCGTGGCGGCTCTGTTGATCGTCGGTTTCGCGGCCCAGCTCGCCATCACGCTCGAGTTGCCGTGGGATCGGGCGTTCTCGATTTCGTTCGAGCGCTGGCTCGTGCCGTTCGGAGTGCTCCTCGTCGGAGCCGGATTGACCTATGTCGCGCCGCTTGACCACGGTCGCTGGTGGTGGGCGATTCCGGTGCATCTGGTTGCGTGCGCCATCTTGATCACGGCGGCCGGCTCGATCGAGGACGCGCGAGCCCGGTCGTTTTCGCCTGGTGGAATGCACCGGTCCGCTCGCGAGTTGCCGGACGACCTGCGCCCGCCGCCGGATGCGCCACCCCCGCCGCGGCGAGCGCACGGTGCGCCGGGCGGACCACCCCATCGGTTTCTTGCCGTGCTCGCCTCGTCCCGCTGGCAGCTCAACCTCGCCGTCTATTGGGTCAGCGTGAGTATCGCCAGCGCCTGGCGGCTCCGGCAGCAGGCCGCGGAGCGGGACCGGCGTGCACTCGAGCTCACGGCCAGCCTGTCGCAGGCGAAGCTGGAGGCCCTGCGCCTGCAACTGCAGCCGCACTTCCTTTTCAACACGCTCAATGCCATGGCCACGCTCGTGCACCGCGATCCCGCGGCGGCGGACGAAATGATCACCAACCTTGGCGACCTCCTGCGGCTCGTGCTCGAGGCGACGCAGACGGAGGTGCCGTTGCGGCGCGAACTGGAGCTGGTCGACCGCTATCTCGCGATCGAGCGGGTGCGCCTCGGCGAACGCCTGCGGGTCGAGCGGGTGATCGCACCAGGTGTGCTCGATGCCGCGGTGCCGCCGCTTATGTTGCAGACATTGGTCGAGAATGCCGTGCGTCACGGGATCGAGCCCCGGCGCGCTTCGGGGACGGTTGCGGTGCGGGCCGAACGCGTGGGTGACCGCCTGCGCCTGAGCGTCGCCGACGACGGCGTCGGTCTGCCCGCTGCGGATACACGATCGGAGCGCCGTGGCGTGGGCCTCGCGAACACGGAGGCGCGCCTGCATGAACTGCACGGCGCCGCCGCCCGCCTCGTCCTGCTCGCCCCGCCCGAGGGCGGCACGCGCGTCGAGATCGAACTGCCGTGGCGCGTGATCACCAATCCGGTCCCGGCTGCGTCCACCTCCGCCGCCCCGGCATGAAGCTGCGCGTCATCATCGTCGACGATGAGGCCCTCGCGCGGGAACGCGTGCGAACCCTGCTCGCGCGCGCTTCGGACGTGGCGATTGTCGCGGAGTGCGCCAGTGGACCGGAGGCGGTGGAGGCGATCGAGCACGAAAAACCTGACCTCGTCTTCCTCGACATCCAGATGCCGGAGATGGACGGCTTCGAAGTGTTGCAGGCGCTGGGTGACGCGTTGCCCGCGGTGATCTTCGTGACGGCCTTCGATCAATACGCCGTCAAGGCATTCGAGGTGCACGCGCTCGATTACTTGCTCAAACCATTCAAGCCCGCTCGTCTGGACGAAGCTCTGGCGCGGGCGCGCGCCGCCCTGCTCGGCGGCGGTGGACCGGAGCTGACCCGGCGCCTGCTCGCCCTCCTCGAGGAACGACGGGCGGCCGAACCGGCGCACGTCACCCGGCTGGCGGTGCGTCAGGGCGATCGCGTTTCGTTTCTCAAGACTGCCGACCTCGACTGGGTCGAGGCCTCGGGCAATTATGTCGTGCTGCACGCGGGGACAGACCGCCCGACCTTGCGCGAGACTCTCGGTTCGCTGGAGGCGAAGCTGTCGCCCAAGCGATTCTTCCGCGTGAGCCGCTCGGCGCTGATCAATCTCGAGCGCGTCGTCGAGGTGCAGCCGGTATCCGCCGACGAACACGTCGTGATACTTAAGAGCGGCGCACGCATCCCGCTGACCCGCGGCGTGCGCGAACTGCACGAGCGGTTGCGCTATCTGTAGGAGCGGGTTTACCCCGCGATAGCTTTGGGCCATCGCGGGGTAAACCCGCTCCTGCAGGTACTCAAGGCGAAGCCCGCCTTGGGGATCAATCCGCGGCGGAATTCAAAACCGGCCTTCGCCTCCGGAGCGCCGCATACGCCACGGGCTCAACGCGAGTAACGCTGCGCCGAGACCGACGAGCCAGGCCCATGCTCGCGCGAGCCCTGCCGCCACACGAGAAAGGGGTCCCATGGGCGCGGTGGACGGCTGGAGCGAGACCGGAAGAATGGCGCGGATCTCGGGATGGCTCAGCCGTTCGGCGAGCTGGTCTGCGTTCGGATAGGGAATATCAGACGTCGCGAGTGCGGCAGGATCCCCGGAAGCGAGATACGCGCGGGTGTTTGCGACGCTGCGGGCAAGATGATCGCGTTGAAAGGGCAACTCTTCCTGGAGGACGTGGCGGGTGTTCAACAGGGTGCCAAACAGGGTTATCACAACACCGGTGGCGGCGTAGGCGAGGAGGCAGCGGATCACCGGGCGGCTTCGGTCGGCGCGCGGCGCGAGCCAGAAGAGGGCGAGCACATTGGTGAGGGTGCCAACGGTGACGGTATCGACATAGCGACTCGGAATCCACGGCGACCCGGCGCCACGCGCGTAGGCGGACGCGGCAAACTGCAGCAGCGTCCACAGACCGACCGCGAACAGGATGCGCTCCGTCGGATGCGCCCGGTTACCGGCGCGAACCAGGCGCGCGAGCAACCACAACCACGGCAGCCACTCGAGCAGCGGCAGCACGATCATGCGCGCGTTGCGATACCACGCGAAGCGTTCGTAGCTCCAGCCGATGTAGTGCTTGAACGCTGAGAACGCCTCGGGGACCGAACGCGCATGAAACACATCATCGCCCGCACTGGGTTGGTAGAGAGCCAGGCCGAGACCGGCGATCAACGCGCACACCACCAGAGTCGCTGCCTGTGTCCTGGCCTCGGCCCGGGAACGCACACCGGCCAGCACGGTCGCTCCGACCGTGATCGCGGCGAGCGGTCCCGACGCCATCGAGAAGAGCGCCGCCAGCGCACATGCCGCTCCCGTCCACCACCTCCTGCCACCAGGTGGGGCGCCGAGGAGGCCTCCGGCGGCGAAGAGCGAAAACCCGATCAGGAAGTACCACTGCGAGTGAAAACCGCCGAGCATGTTTTCCCAGGAAATCGGAATCGCGACCAGCAGTGCCAGCAGCACCAGCGCCGGCCAGCGCCAACGCGGCTCGAGGACCGCCCATGACCAACGCGCGACCAGCACGACGATCACGGCGCGCAGCAGGGCGTTCACGACGCATTCGAGACGCGAATCCCACTGGCCGTTTCCAAGAAACAGGGCGAACTCCAGCACGCGCGTGAATGTGACCCGGTGTTCGTTGTGGGACGCAAAGAACGCGGAAACCCCGAGCGTCCCCTGGGCGTAAGGCAGGAACAGCAATCGACCTTCGGCATCCCACTGATCGAAGTACGGAACGTCGGAGCCGTAACGATGCACCGTGGCAAGTGCCGCCCCCCAGACCAACAGTGCCAGCCCGGCGCTACGCAGCCAGCCGAACGAGCGAGAGGCGGAAACGAACATCGGAATAATGCGTTCCAGCGTGCGCGCGTAACCGGGCGCGACGAGTTCCAAGTCCGGAACTCGCTGTCGCCCGCGTTACTACGCCTCCTCTCGAGTCGAGGACTCGAGGCAGGGTTGCGGATCCCCATGGCCCGTGGTCGGCTGGCGACCATCCGTCGCTGAGAGGTGTTTCTTCCGCAGGAGTCCATGACACGCTTCAGCCTGCAAATTTCACATGTTCGGCCACGTTTGTTCCGGTTCGCTTCGCGCCCGGTCTTGTCGCTTCGCTCGGAACGCGGAGCTCAAACGCAGCTACGGAGACAACGCACCCCGTAGCTGCGTTGGAGTGTAACGACAACGTGGCCCGGGTTTCCCCCGGCCTGTGAAATTTCCAGGTTAGGACCGCGGTTCCGATCCGGAAGGACTGGCCGCCGGGTTGGCTGGTGGCGCCGGTTCGGCCGGCGGCGTGCGTGCGTCATGACATGACCGCAGGAGGAAGACGGCCGCAAGCACGCCGATCGCCAGCAGCAGGGCAAGAATGCGATCGGACGCGCGCAAGACGAGGTTTCTTCGGAAACGGGGATTCCGTTCAGTGGTGTGGCCGAACCGGAATTGCCGGACGTGTCGCGTCGGGCGCGAGATCCACCGGCACCTTGCGCGTGAACGTATAGTGATCGACCGAGAGCCGTCCGGGTCCCGCCACGATGATAAATAACAGCGTCACGAGCACGAACGAGGCGAACTCCAGCGATTGCCCGAGGGCAAAGATCCCATCCGATGCGTGCACGATGACCGCACCGATCAACACCGGCACCTGCACGGCGGCCGCCAGGCGCGTAAGCAGGCCGAAGGCGAGCAGGACGCCGCCGCATAAATGGGCGAGCAGCACGTAGTGCAACACGAGGCCGGAACCCAGCCACGTCGCGGCTGCATTGCCGCCCAGGCCGCCAAAGGTGATGTTACTGCCGCTGGTGAAGAAAATCAGACCGCGGATGAACAGTCCGATGCCGAGATAGATGCGCAGCAGGTCGATCCAGAGATCACGGTGCTCTTCCAGCCACGCGCGCTTTGCCGACCAGTTCATGGGGGGACTCCTGGGGTTGTGGTTACCGGGCTTGGGGCGAGCGGACCGATGGCGGCGGCAAGCCGCGACCGCTCGTTACCGCATGGCTCGCAGCTTAGGCGGCGGCTGGGGCGTGTCAAAGCCCGGGATCGGAAGACGCCCGTAGGGCTGGCCATGTGGGCCATGCCGCTTCCGGCCCGGGCATTCGCCTTTGTTCCGACGGAACCGTGGACTTCTTCCCCGGCGTCACGGCACGGGTGCGGGTGCGCGTTTCCAACTGAAGCGGCGCAGGATCGGGCGGAGGGCGAAGTAGATCGCGAAATAAAGCAGCGGCGCCGTGAGCGCCCACGCCGTGATGGCGTGCACGCCGGCCATGCCAAACTGCTGCAGGAATTCGCCGAATGACTTTTCGTGGAAGGAGCGGGTCAGTTCCGCCAGGTCGAGGCGTTCCTCGCCAACCTGCCAGATCTGTTCCCCCAGGCGCACGTAGACGATGATCAGCGCGAGATGCAGCGGCGCGAGGAGCTGGTTGAGCACCTGCATGATCGGCTGGTTCAACCGCAGCCACACGCCCACCGCGAGGTTCAGCGCCCAGGTCGTGCCGAGGATCGGGAACACCGCAAGCACCGACGAGATCGCGAGCGTCTGGGTGATTTTGTCCGGCGTGATCCCCTGGGTGAGCTGCGCAACGATTGGCGCCACCACCCGCCGCTGCCACAGCGTGCGGCGAACGGAAACTGGGGCGACAATGGGCGGGGCGGAGTCCACGCGAACATCATGCACCGGTCGGACAACGACGCGCCAGCGCAACTCGCGCCGACCGCGTCGGTCCCCCGGAGTTTCTCAAGCGTGGCCTTGGGAATCGGGCAAATTCTCCGGCGCCGTCGTCGCTTGGGGAAGATCCTGGGCAAACTCCGTCACATCCTTGTGGATTGGCGGTCCCTCGTTGCGCCGCGGCATCGTCGACTGGGCCGCGGTGGCCGTGGCGACGGCGAGGGCCGCGGCCGCGGGCACGACCTTGCGCAAGGCGGAGATCTCCGGCAGCAGCGTCGTGCCGCGCTGTGCTGCCACCACGGACTGGTGGTGGTCGGCGCGCGTGCCTTCGTCGAGAATGGACTGCGGCACCGGCTTGAGTCCCCAGATCAGACGCGTGTACGAGAGCGTCTTGAGCAGGTAGTAGGTGGGATCGAACTCCCACCAGTAAAAGCCATTGCGCGTGCAGGCCTGGTAACGGTGATGGTTGTTATGCCACCCTTCGCCCAGCGTGATCAGGGTGAGGATGAAGCTATTGCGCGAATCGTCGCCGGTCTTGTAGCGACGATTGCCCATCAGGTGGGCCATCGAGTTGATACAGGATGTGCCGTGAAACAGGGCCGTGGTGCTCACGAAGAAACCCCACGTGAGCATCTGCCACTTCGTGGTGCCGAGTCCCGGGGCGTACACTTCCAGGATCCAACCCAGGCCCCACACGGCAAATGCGAACATCACCGGGACGATCGCATCGAATCGATTGAGAAACACGAGCTCCGGAAACTTCACGAGGTCACGCACCTTCGCGTAGTCCGTCGGGAAATTGCGGCGACTGGTGATCCAGCCGATGTGCGACCACCAGAAACCATGCACATGCGGCGAGTGCGCGTCCTCCTCCTCGTCGGAGTGTTGATGGTGATGCCGGTGATGATAGGCCCACCAGAGTGGCCCGCGTTGGACGGTGGTACCACCCCACAGCGCGAGGAGGAACTGGCCGACCCGCGAGGTCTTGTAAGTCTTGTGGGAGAAATAGCGGTGGTACACTCCCGTCACGGCAAACATCCGTGCGAAATACAACACCACCGCCGTGCCGACCGCGATCGGACTCCAACCGTTGACGAGCACGAACAGACAGCCGGCGTGCAGGATGATGAACGGAATGCAGCGCACCCAATCGACCCGGTCGGGTTCCTGCCGCATCTTCTCCGGACCTTCCGGGCTGAAGTCGGCATCAAACCACTGGATCAGCGCGGTGACCGCGCGGCGAACGATGGAAATGGCTGCGGGTGAGGATCGTCGAAAGGAGACAGGCACGAAGAATGACAGGAGGGAAGTTGGCTGGGGCAGGCTAAGCTCGCAGGGAACAGTTCGTTATCGGATGGCGCAAGCTGCGACTGGAGTTTGTTCGGGTTCGCCGACGCAACCGCAATACCTCGGGAAGACCGGGCGCGATACCGGCAGGTTCCCCGGCGCGGCACGCCACCGGATTTTGCGCCCACGTTCGTATTTCCCAGAATGGCACTGCCGTGTGGCGGCCCAACGGTGCTTTCGACTCGCGCGGTCCGTGGCAGCCGTTTGACGGTACGGTGGTGTTGTTCATCTGCCAGAACGGTTACGAGGAACTGCTCGCCAGCGAAATCAAGGCCGCCGGCGTGCCCGGCTGCGAGGAAGGCGGCGGCTGGGTGCTGGCGGAAAAGGAGGCCCGCAGCATGCCTCAGGACTGGTGCTTCGCGCACTGCGCGCTGATCGCGCCGCAGGAAATCCTCGGCGAGTCCGTCAACGCACTCGCAGGCGGCATCGCGGAGCATTTTCTGGCGTCGGCGCGGGACGAACGCTTTGTCGCGCCGTGGCCGTATGAAGTTGGTTGCGCGCCGGGGCTCGAGGGGCTTGGGCGCCGCGCGGCCGCCGTCGAAGCGGCGGCGCGAGAACTTTTGCAGCGCAAGATGCCGCGGGTTGCGAAACTCGGAAGCGCGCCCGCGCCCCGGGCGGGGGCGAGTCGCGGATTGTTCGTGTTCTTCACCGACTTCAAGCGCGGATTCGTCACACGCGACGCATGGTTTGGGGGACAACGCCGCATGGCCGACGATCCTGCGGCACCTTCGCGCAGCTATCTCAAGGTCGAGGAAGCCTACGGGGTCCTTGGCCGCGCGCCGGCCGCCGATGAATCCGTGGTCGATCTCGGCGCGGCGCCGGGCGGCTGGAGTTTCAGCGCGGCGCAACATGGCGCGCACGTGATCGCGATCGACAACGGTCCGCTCAAGGCCGGTGCGCTCGACCATCCCCACATCGAGCATCGGCGTGCCGACGCCTTCAAATTCCGGCCCGCCGCGGGCGAGGTGTTCGACTGGTTGTTCTGCGACCTCGTCGAGGAGCCGCATCATGTCATGCGATCGATTGTCGAGCCGTGGCTCGACGGCCGCTGGTGCCGGCGCTTCGTGATCAACCTGAAGTTTGGCCGGGCCGATGCGATCACGTTGCTGCGGCGAGACCCGGGCGAAAGTCGGCCCGAAGTGCGCGCGACTCGTCGTCCGGCACCTCTTTCACGATCGCGAGGAGTTCACGCTCGTCGGTGAGGTGTGAGGTGCTCGAGTCCGCTTACGACATTTGCGGAATCTCGCACCATACCGTGACGGTTGCACGGTAGGGCGGCCACTCCGCTGGCCGCCGCGGCGGGGAACGGAGTCCCCGCCCTACCTTCAACTATTTTGCGAGGCTCGGTGTACGAGCGGCTTTACGCCGCGATCTGAGGGCCAGCCGACGTTGGTGGCATCGGGGCAAGCTGGTATAAAGCCCCTCCTACGTCGAAGACCGTCCTCCGGTTCATACGCTTTTCCTTTGGCGGCCTCGTGCCGCCTCGCTACGGTGCGCGCGCGTGCGACGGACGCGTGAGATCCCCGTGTGCGGCTGGAAGGCGGTGGCGGCGGTGTTCGCCCGCCGGCCGGAGTGTGTGCGCCGGTTGTTCTTCGATCCGGTCACCGGCCGGCGCGCGGGTGATTTCTGCAAGTTGCTGGCGCAGTCGCGGCGCATCTACCGCCAGGTGGCGCCCGAGGAACTGGGGAAAGTCGCCGGCACCGTGCATCACGGCGGCATCGTGGCGATCACGGAACGGGCGGATCCGCCCGAGATCACGCCGGCGGAAATTGCCGACTGGTCCGCCGCGGCGCGTCCCCTGCTCGTGCTCGATCGCGTCGCCAACCATCACAACCTCGGCGCGCTCGTGCGCACCGCCGCCTTTTTCGGGGTGCCGGCGATCGTCTACGGCGCGCATCGCGACCAGGCCGTTGCCGGGAGAATCGACCTATCGCATCGCCGAGGGCGGCATGGAGTATGTGGAGCTGCGCCCGGTTGCCGGACTCCCGCGTTTTCTGCGCGCGATTCGGCCGCACTATCTTGCGATCGGCGCCGCCTTGCAGGGCGAACCGCTTGAACGCATGCCCGCGATGTCGCGACCGCGCTCCCGCCCGGTCGCACTCGTCCTCGGCAACGAGGAGGAGGGCCTCGCGCCGGCCGTCCTTGCCGCGTGCGAACAGCGCGTGCTGATTCCGGGTTCCGGGCCGATCGAATCGCTCAATGTCTCCGCCGCGGGCGCGGTGCTGATGCATTGGTTTTTCGGACGGTCGTCGTAGGATCGCGATTTCACTTCGTTCCCGGCTTGGCTCGCCGGGAAGCGCCCGCAAAACTGCGCTGCGATGGTCTTCGAACATTTTGCCATCAATGTGCCCGACGCGCGTTCCGCGGCCGATTGGTATGTGCAACATCTCGGCTTCGCCATCGTGCGCGCGGTGGAGGGCGTGCCGTTCACGCGGTTTCTCGCCGACAATACCGGTCGCACGGTGCTCGAGGTGTATTCAAATCCGGCCGCTCCCGTGCCCGACTATGCGAAACAACATTGGTTGGTCGCGCACTTCGCGGTCGTGTCCCGCGACGCCGATGCCGACCGGGCGCGGCTCGCGGCGGCCGGTGCCACGGTCGCGACGATCGATGATCTGCCCGACGGTTCGCGCTTGATCATGATGCGCGATCCCTGGGGCGTTTGCATTCAGCTCTGCCGCCGCACGCAGCCGATGCCGGGTTGAAGGTCCGGTGGGCGCAATCCGTCAATGTGCCGGACTGGTCAGAATTCCCGGAGTTGCCGGGAACAACGCGTCACAGCGTTAATGGAGGGAGTCCCTCCGTGATCTCGGCTCGAATCTCCGTGACCTCGGTGTCCACTCCTTGTGTTGCAGGTCCTCCCGCGGTGTGATCGGATTCTGCCTTGTCCGTGCCCACCCGTGCTTCCGACGTCGGCACCTGCGACCGCGCCGCCTGCGAAAGAGATTTCGGTCTTGATCAACCTGGCCGTTTGTCGATATCCGAAATGCACCGCATGAATTCCTCCGGCACGACGATCTCTCGCTGCTTCGACCTCCTCCTCGTGGTCGTCGTCGTCGTCGTACGCTCATCAAGGCGCCGCGAGGGATCTGAATTTCGTTCAACCAAAGCCCCCTCCGGCGCCGTGCCGGAGGGGGCTTTTCGTTTTGGCCCCGATGGCGTGAACGCAGGGAGCGGGTGATTCACCACACCACCGCTCACCATGCCAGCCAGTCATCATGCAAACCAACGGAGCCAACCTCCTGCGCATCCTGCTCGAACGCCAGGGGATCGATACGATCCCTGGCATTCCGGGCGGGGCGATCCTGCCATTCTACGATGCGCTGCATCGCAGCCGTATCCGCCACGTGCTCGCGCGCCACGAACAGGGCGCGGGTTTCATCGCCCAGGGCATGGCCCGCGTCACCGGCCGCGCCGCGGTGGCGCTCGGCACGTCCGGCCCGGGCGCGACCAATCTCCTCACGGCGATCGCCGACGCGCGCCTCGATTCGGTGCCCCTGGTGGCGATCACCGGCCAGGTGCCGCAGAGCATGATCGGCACCGACGCGTTCCAGGAGGTCGACACCTACGGACTCACGCTGCCGATCACGAAGCATAACTTCCTCGTGCGTTCCGCCGAGGAGTTGCTCGAGGTGGTGCCGCTCGCGTTCACGATTGCGGAATCCGGCCGTCCGGGCCCGGTGGCAATCGATGTGCCGAAGGACGTGCAGTGCGCGCGCATCACGGTCGACGAGGATGCGCTGCCGGAGCCGGGAGGACGGCAGAAGGTGCGCGCGTGCGAGGACGATCGCATCACCGCGCTCGCGCACCTGCTCTTCGACGCGAAGCGTCCGGTGCTTTACCTTGGCGGCGGGGTGATCGCCGCGGAGGCCTCGGCGCTCGCCGCGCGAACTTGCGCACCGCGCATCCGCCCCGGTGGTGTGCACGTTGATGGCATTCGGGGCAATGGCTCCCGACGATCCGCTGTTCATGGGCATGCTCGGCATGCACGGCACCCAGGCGACGAACCAGTTGCTCGAGGAGGCCGATCTCGTGCTCGCAATCGGCGCGCGGTTCGACGATCGCGCCACGGGCAAGGTGGCGGAGTTTTGCCCGCGGGCGACGATCGCGCATGTCGACATCGACGCCGCCGAGATCGGGAAGATCAAGATGCCGTTTCTCGGCCTGGTCGGCGATGCCGCGGACATCCTGCGGCGATTGCTGCGCATCCTCGCCCCGCAGCAACGTCCGCCTGGTGCGCCCGCGCCGCGACGCTGCGCGCGCAATTCCCGCTGCAGCATCCGCCGCGCGCCGAGGACCCGCTCAACCCGATCAATCTCTGTCGGTTTCTCGGCGAACAGCTCGCGTCCGAGACGATCGTCACGACCGACGTGGGCCAGCACCAGATGTGGATGGCGCAGGCTTATCCCGTGCGCCGGCCGCGCACGTTTCTCACGTCGGGCGGGCTTGGCACGATGGGCTTCGGCCTCCCCGCCGCGATCGGCGCGGCGCTCGCCGCACCCGGAACCGCGCGTCGTATGCGTGAGCGGCGACGGCTCGATCCTGATGAATATCCAGGAACTGGCGACACTGGCCGAACTCGATTTGCCGGTCGCGATCGTGCTGTTCAACAACGCCCACCTCGGGCTCGTGCGGCAGCAGCAGGAGTTGTTCTACGCGCAGCGCTACGAGGCGTCCCGCTTTCCGGCCCAACCGGATTTCGCCGCGGTGGCCCGCGCGTTCGGGATGCGCGGCGTGCGCATCGATCCGATGTCCCGCGATCCGCTCGGGGAGATCGGCGCCACGCTCGCCGGTTCCGGTCCGTGCCTGATCGACGTGCCGATCCACGAAATCACCAACGTCTTTCCGATGGTCCCGCCCGGTGCCGCCAACCGCGACACCATCACCGCCCAACCTCAACCCACTGCCATCCATGCCTGATAACCAGACATCCACGCCCGCTCCCTCGCATCCATCCGCAACGCCGGGTGCAGTGATCGAATTGCGCGTGCGCAACCACCCCGGGGCAATGTCGCATATCACGGGATTGTTTGCGCGGCGGGCGTTCAATCTCGAGGCGATCTTCTGCGCGCCCCGGACCGACGATAATGGAGCAACCAGTCGCATGTTGTTGCTCGTCGCCGCGGAACCGCGGCTCGAGCAGGTCGAGCGGCAGCTCGCGAAACTGCACGATGTCGTCGAGGTCCGGCACCGCGCCGATCTCGATCGGGCGTTCTTCGCCCGGTTGGTCGACGCGGTGCCGCCGCGCGAGGCGGCCCGGGATCGGTAGGGACGGTGTGGAGAGGCGTCCTCACCTGTTCAGGGCGACTCAAAATCGCGTTCAAGCGCTCCGTTGTAGGGCCGGAGCTTGCCTCCGGGCCGCTTCCGTCTTCGCCCTGAGGGCTGCGACTGAAAAGTCGTCGGTAGCTTGCGGCCCGGAGGCAAGCTCGGCCCTACATGTTCAACTGCATCGGTGCTTCAAGGGACGGCTCTCGGAGCCGTCCGCGGAGGCCTAGTAAGTCGTCCCTACCGATGGCCGCGGCCATCACGATGACCGTTACACCGGCGCCGTCTTCTTTCCCGAAACCACCGCCGGTTTTCTGCCCGCGGCGGCGAGCTTCCTGGCCTGCCGCCGCTGCCACACGCGAGCGACCGGGTAACGAACCAAACCGTGGTAGACGCCGAGCAGAAACACCATGCCGACAGCGGCATAGATGACGCCCTCGAGCGTCGTGGGCACGGCGGGCAGGAAGATCGACCACGTGTCATGCACAATCGCCGGATCAAGATGCCGGACGAATTCAAACGGCCGGGTAAGCGGCGAGGCGTCGCGGATGGCGACTTCGGCCGAACTGAGTTCCGCCACGCGTGCGCTGGCGCCCTGCATGACATCACCCAGTTTGGCAATCGCCACGTCCGCGCTCTGTCGGCTCGTGGCAATGAGGTGATCGAGGGTCTGCCCGGATTGGGCCGCGACGCGCTGGAACTCGGCGAGATGCCGCTGCGCTTCGGCGAGGTGACCGCCGAGTCGCTGCAGGTACTGTTGCATGAATTCCGGCGCCTGGGAGAACAGCAATGCCCCGCCCACGCACAACGCGCGGTCGACGAGCTTCTCGGACGTCTGCAACGCTGCCTTGGTTGGGCGGTTCAGGGCCATGGCGCGAAGTGTCAGGGCACCGTTGCCGGACGCAAGCCCGGGAAGCGGATGTTCAAGCCGTCGCGAGCACGATGGCGCCGGCGGCAATCAGGCCGCCCCCGATCAGCGTCTTGAGCGTCAGTGGTTCGCGCAGGAAGAGCGCGGCGAACACCAGCACGAACACGACACTCAGTTTGTCGATGGGCGCGACCTTGGCGGCCGGGCCAAGTTGCAGGGCGCGGAAGTAGCACAGCCAGGACAGACCCGTGGCGATGCCGGAAAGGGCGAGGAAAAGCCAGGTGCGCCCGGTCAGGCTACCGACATTGCGGATCGGCACGACCGCGAGCGCGATGCCCCAGGTGAACACGAGCACCACCGTCGTGCGCACGGCGGTGGCCAGGTGAGAGTTGACGCCGGCCACGCCAATCTTCGCGAGGATCGCCGTGGCACCGGCAAACACGGCGGCGAGCAACGCCCAGATGAACCAATGCATGTCCGCCACAGAAGCGAAGCCGCGCGCGCACGGCGATGCGCAAAACAGATCCCTCAAACCTGAAAATTCCACCGATTCGGCCACGCTTTCGCCCCTCAAGCGAAGCTACATGTAGCCGCGTTGGAGTGTAACGAAAACATGGCCCCCGTTGTCTCTCGGACTATGTAATTTCCGCTCCAAGAGGACGGGGACCGTGCGCGGGACCTTCGACAGGCTCAGGGCCTCGAGCCCGCCGCGACGGCACGGTGGGAGGCGTTCTCCCTTTTTCTTACGGGTCCTGGAGCCAGGCGTTACATCGCCGGCATCGGCGCGGCCGCCTGCTTTGCGGCTTCCAGAATCTTCTTTGGATCCATGCGCACCTTGTAGTTGGGATTTACGTGGGCGAACCGGATCACGCCTTTTGTATCGACAATATACACAGCGGGGTGGGGCAGCTTGTGATGCTTTCGCCCGGAGTCGGCCTCGAGGTCGATTCCGTATTGATTCTTGTACTTAGCCACCATGTCTTCGGGAACGACATACGAAATCTTGAAAGCGTCGATCGCCTGCGCGTCCTGATCGCTGAGCAGGGAATACTCGGGTTTGGTTTTGCGCTTGGGGGCGTCGTAGAGTTTCGCCGGACGGTCCGGGCTGATCGCGATCAACTGGTAACCGGCGGCGCGCAGGTCCGGCACGATGGCGTTGAGCGCTCCGAGATGCGCATTGCAGAACGGACACCAGCCGCCCCGGTAGAAGATAAGGACGGTCGGCTGCTTCATCACCTCGGCGCGAAGCTCGACCGCTTCGCCGGCTGCGTTATGCAGCGTCACCGCGGGCACGGCGTCGCCCGCCTTCAACCAGGCCGGCGGATCCATCAAGTCGTCTGCGCGGGCCGGTGAGGGCCCGGCCCAAAGGGCGAGCATGGCCATGACGACGAGAGAGTTTTGAGGGCGGAATGTCATGTTTTTTCCTGGATGTCGTCGGGTGATGGCTAACCAAATTCCGGAACGTCATCCGGTGCAGTCATGACTGCCGGACGACCGGAACGAGCGTGGGATGTTATGGACCGCAGCAGTATTCCCGCGGGCGTTTCCCTGATCGTGGTTGGCGAAACCGGGTGGAAATCCTCTCCAACGAGCCGCCCGCACCCGCGACGTCGCGGTGCAGGTTTCGGCCTTTCCGCGCTGCCCGAAGTCAGCAACAAAGCGGCATTCGTCGTCACGCTCAACCCCGGCGTCTACACCGTCCACACCCGCGACGCCTGCGACACCGAGGGTGTTGCGTTGGTCGAAGTCTACACGATGCCGTGAGTGCCCTGCCCGGGGGAAAGCGATTCGCTGCCAGGAAATCGGGTCCTCCAGCGTGGCCTCATTGGTCGATGCGTTTCCCGGTCCGGAATGGGAAGATGTCCCAAGGCAGGCGGGATATGACGTCAATTCGCCGCTGATCGTCTCGTTTGGTATCCATGTGTAAAGGTGCGGGGTCTACCAACGATATATGTCACTAGACGGTAAACGGATCCAGCAGTACCGTCGGGTGTTTCTGGACTGCGCCCTTAGCGCGGGTCGGGGCCTTTCCTAGATCGAGAGGACCTGAAAATCCGTTTTCTTATAGCTGCCGGGTTTTGCGATATTTATATTGATAGCGAGACGGCAACCGACGACGCATTCTCCCGCGCGGATCCTCGTGCGTTATAGAGCCGGGTGGCGTGCATCCCGAATCCCGATGGGTCTGCAATCCCTGATTGTCCATCATGCAAACAAAGCCTGCCCTGTTCGTGGTCGCGGCCGCGCTGGCCGCTGTCTTTTGTAATCCTGCGGCGATCGCCCAATCCGGGGCGGAGACGTCGTCGTCGGCTGTCACGGACGTTCAGGCGGAAGACGGCGTGGTGGCCGCAGCGCGGCAGTCGGCCCTGGCAGACGACGACATGGGCGTCGACGTGACGCTGTTCTCCGGACTGTCGGACCGATCGGTGGACCAGCGGAGCGTGACCCTGGCGCGTCGCGCGGTCGGCGTCTGCGGCTGGCTGCGTAACGACAACGAATACGGCCGGGCGATGCGGCTCGCCGAGCGCGTGTTGCAGCGGCTCGCAGGCATGTCGGAAAGCAACGACACGGATCGCGTCGAGCGCCTGTATTGGGAATCGGTCTTGCTGGCCGGAATACTCGGCCGCAAAGCGGACGCCTTGGTCAAGCTTCAGGAGGCGGAGAGACTGGCGCCGGACGACGACCGGATTCTGCAGAGCGAACAGCAACTCGCGCAGGCTCTCGGTTCTTTCGGCCGCTAGGAATTTCCAACGGAGGAACCAAGACATGAGACGCACGATCCTGATCTCCGCTTTTACCGTCCTCAGTTGGCCGGCTTTCGGCCAGCAACAAGACAACCCGACGATCCTTCCAGTTTACTACTATGGTGAAGGAATTGTCTCTCAGAGCGGGCAGCCGTGGTCGCAGTATTCGTTTGGTTCGGAGCTCGGCGCTACGACGCAGGCAAGCGGCAGCTTTCTCACCGGTGGTTCCACGGTCTATTCTGCGGTAGCAACTGGTACCGTCATTCCCGGCAAGGAATACATGGTGCAGGTAACCAGCACCAATTTCGCGGTGGTGACGGTACACTTCGCCGCCATCCCCGGATACAACATTTACGTGGGCCCTTACGCCGCCGTCGCCCGGCAGAACGAGATCACGCTGGGTGCGAACTACACCTTTTACTTCCGTCTCGAGTCGATCAACGACCTGACCCAGTCGCTGGCGGAGAAGCGAGGGGGGCAATGCTCGTCGCCAACCGAGGACAAGGCGATCTGGTACGTGGGGCTGGGGCGCCTGCGAGGCGGACGTTTTGCCGGCGCAGTTGGATTCCGCGCCTCCGGGATCTCGTCGGCGATCTATCAGAGAACAGGCCTCATGTACGACTCGGTGGACCCGAGCGAAGTGAGCGTCACCAGAGACACTTCCGGTTACCTCACCTCGATTACGGCTCGGGAGGTGTACCTCACGATGACGACCGATACTGCGACTAAATACCACATCGACGTCTTCCAGCGAAAACCCGACGGCACAACGGGTCCGATTTTCATCACCTACACCGTCCAACAATACGGTGCTGGCAGCGCCATCCTGATCGTCAAGGCCGAGGGGGGCAGCTATTCCGCATGCCGCCTCGCCTACGACTCCCCCACCCGGAAATGGACGCTTTACGACTGGCGCAAGTCCGATGTCAATGGGAATTTCCTCGGAACCAATGGTGTATACCCATTTCCCGACAAGCGCGTAGAGACGGTCGTCGCCGCTGACGGACTCTCGGAGACGACCAACTACGGGATTACGAATTCCGTCAGCACGCCCACGCTGGTAAAGCAAAAGACTTATGCGCAGTACCTGGTGGGGTAAAGAGCTGACCAATTTAACGTGGGGTCCCGGCGAGGCGGTCAAAGCCGCAACCACCTACAGCTACTACAACGCCAGCACGGGGGGTGGCTGGATTCGGGCGATCGATTCGATTGTCGAGCCGACGAAGCGATGGACGAAGTTCGACTATTACAACGGGGCCAACGATTCACGCGACGGCCTCGTGTATCGGATCTACCGTCCCTGGCTCAATAGCCCAACGGACCCCAGCGGTGCCGCAACAACCCTCGGTCGGGTGGAAACCTACAACTACACCATCAACTTCGATGGCACGATGACCGCGCCCTCTTCTAAAGTCGTGGCGATCAACAATGTGACGGTGGGCCAGACGACTTGGAGCTACAATTGGTCGTTTGGCGCGGCGAACGCACACTCTCGATATTCGGTCACCCAACATGATTATGCCTCCGCGAGCAGTTTCTTGACGACCACGACGGTCGCTTTCCGCCCGGACGACGCCATGGGCTTCTTCCAGAACAAGCCGCATTGCGTCACGCATCCTGATGGAACCAAGGATTCCTATGCCTATTATTATGGCACGTGGAACGCGGGGACCCAGGTGTTCACGCAGTCAGACACTGGGGAGGATCGGCTCGTTCTTGTCCTGCACGGACAGAACACGGCGGGGACCGGCGGCACCGCGGTTAGTTCTTGGCTCCAGAACGCCAAGTCGTGGGCGCTGGAGACTACGTATCTCTTTGTCAATCTCTCAACTATCTCCGAAACGGTCATCGATCGCACCGGCCACGTGGCCTTTTCGGGGGAAAACATTTTCCTCGGCCCTTCTTCGATGGAGCGCATCAGCGGCACCGCCCGGACTTTCAATGCGAACAATCTCCTGGCGCAGGAGTTGGATATGGCGCGCACGGTGCCGGGAGCCCCCGTGGCGGTCAACTACACGTACTCGGCCAATGGGCAGTTGGCGTCGCAAACCGAAATCGACGGCTCCCAGACCGCCTACACCTACGACAATCAGTTCCGCGTGGAGACGATCACCAGCGCATCCGGTGGCACGGGCAATTATCCGGCGAAAAGCCAGACGTTTTCGTACAACCTGGCGGACCTGAAGGCGTCGGCGCAGGAATGCTCGTGCTCACCCGCGATCATGACCTACGAGTACGATACCGCCGGCCGCATTCTTGCAATGTTCGAACCGAAACCGGGCGGAAATGGAGCCGTCCTTATGACGGGTTACGCGTACGACAACGACCGTCAGACCACGGTAGCCTTGCCGACAGGAGCGACCCGGATCACGAATCTCTATGTCGATGGCCAGACGACGTCGATAACCGGAACCGCGCAGGTTCCCACCTATTACGACTATGTGGCAGCGAGCTATGTCATCACCAGGACCACTCGCCACGGCTCCGGGACCAGCTACCCCTGGAGTGCTGGAACGATTGACGGGCTGGGACGGGTAGTCCAGGAACGCAGCCCGCAGACGGGCTGGACGACCACGACCAGCACGAAGGCGGTGCGCAAGACGTACACTTATAGCACGACGACGGGTCAGTTGACGAAAACAGCGACCACGGAGGAGGTCGGCGGAGCGCGCCTATTGCCGGATCACTTGTATACCTACGGCAACCTGGGCCTGCTCGTCCAGGAAGGGGACGATTTGGGTTCCAATGGCAGTTTGGACGCCGTCAGCACCGACCGGATAACGAAGCATAGCACGTCTTTCTACAAGGACACCGGCGGCTACAATGGTTGGATTCGACAGGATATCACGCAAATCTATCGCACCAACAACAACGGTTCGGATTTGACGACGACGCTGGATCGGCGGACGCGATTTACGCGGTTCAACAACGGTGCGCCAGCAGGCAACGCCAGGGCGATCCGCGACGTTGTCGAGCTGGATGCAAGTGGCCGCTGGAGCGTCTCATGGGGTTGGGTGAATCCGGTGGCCCGGACGCGCCAAACGACGATCCAGTACCAAGGCACGGGCCAGGGATCGACCAACTGGCAAGACGGCTATCTGAGTTCCGAAACCTCCACCGGCGGCACCTCCAAGACCTATGCTTATAATGGGCAGGGCCTGCTGGCCAGTGTGACCGCCAGCGGGACGGGCGCCCAAACTTCCTACGCCTACTACGATGGCACAAAGTATCTATCGAGTGTTTCCCAACCCAACGGAGCGGGAGGCAATGCAACAACCAACTATACATATTATTGGTCGCAAACGGATTCCACGCAAACCACGCCCTATCGTCAGGTCCGAACCCAGGATCCCGCCGGGACCTACAGCTACGTCGATTATGATGCCAAGGACAACGTGTGGCGGACTTGGGGGGACGGGGCTCATCCGACGGAAGAGGTTTACGATGGTTTGGGCCGCCGATCGGACTTGACCACCTGGAAATCGGGTACGTCAGGTACCACATGGGCGACGTCGTCGTTCACCATTCCGGAAACAATGCATTGGAACTTCGATACACCGACCGGCCTGCCGGTGAGCAAATCGTACCCGCTCGGGAACCCCGTGCAATACGACTACAATGCGCGCGGACAGGTGTTCCATCGCACTTGGGGAAGAGGGGTCGTCACGACCTACACGTACGATGCGCTCACGGGAGAACTCACCCAGCAGTCTTACAGCGACGGCACGCCGACCGTGAGCTACACTTACAATCGATTCGGGGCCCTGGCCAGCGCGAACGAGACGGCCGTGACCAATCGCACCTTCGCCTACCGCAGTGATCTCAAGCTGGACCACGAAACGCTGGACACCTACTTTGGCTCGCGCACGCTAACCTCCACCTATGACGTTTCGGTTCCTGGCCGGGCCACCGGAGTTAGCTACAACGGCAGCGTGACGGTCGGCACTGTTCTGGGCTACGATGGAGGTACGGGGCGGATCAATTCAGTGCAGGGGGTTTACGGTGGTTCCAGTGCGACCTTTAATCTGGGCTATGCCCCCGCCACCGACTGGGTGCAGACAATTACGCAAGGCTCCTTCAGCCGTACGCAGTATCTCGCAACCTCGTGTGACCGGCTCGACCGGGTGCTTACCCAATGGGCGGGATCAACGCGGGGGGACTTCGACAGCGGGTTTGACAGCGCCGGCCGCCGCAACAGCCTCTTCCGGGGAGGATCGGTCGCGATCGGCGGGAACAATCAGCATCACTTCGACTTCACCGCGCGCAACGAGGTCAACAGTGAGTGGAACGATCAGGACAGCGCTCAGCACTTTGTTTACGCTTATGATCTCGCGGCAAATCGCCTATCGAAAGTGGAAGGTACGTTGGGTACTACGTCTTATACCAGCGATACGACCAACAAGTACACAGCGATCACGGGTCTGCGCCCGGAAAGCGTTCTGACCTATGACGGTGACGGAAACCTGACGCACGATGGCACCTGGGCCTATACTTGGGACGCGGAAAACCGGCTAAAGACCATGAACAGGACGGGGCAGACGCTCACGTTCACCTATGACTATGCAGGGCGGCGGATCCGCAAGCAGGTCACCGGAACCGGGGCGATCGACCACAAATACATCTGGAGCGGCTGGACCTTGCTGGCGGAGACCAACAGCGACGGCTACACGCTTCAGGACTCGTTCATCCGCGGGCCGGACTTTTCCGCGGCGGGCTGTGGGGGTGGCAAAGCCGGCGGCGCCGGCGGCTTGTTGGGCATTTACAGTTCGGGTTTGCTCTACTATGCCGTGCCGGACGCGATGGGGAATGTGATGGGTTACCTGAACACCAGCGGCAGCGTGGTCGCCAGCTATCGGTATGACGCGTACGGGTGGGTTGCCGCGCAGACCGGCTCGCTGACGAGCCTTCCCGTTGGCTTTGCCAGCCAGTACACTGACCGCGAAAGCGGGCTGGTCTACTATGGTCTCCGCTACTACAACGGGTTGCACGGCCGCTTCCTCAACCGCGATCCGATCGAGGAAGCCGGCGGCAACAACCTCTACGCCTTCGTCGACAACGATCCGGTCGACCGTTGGGACGTTTTAGGCCTGGATGTAACCGGATGCACCTATCAGAGCCAGGTGCTTTGCGAATATGACTGGGAGACCGGTGGGATTCGGTGCCGGACCTACGTCGGACTGAATTGTCACTGGGGAAGCGAGGCACCCCAGCCTGTGCTCTATGAGGGCTCCTTCAGCCGCCCGAGCTTCGAGCCGAACCTCGGCTGGGAACACAAACCCTGGGGGTTTGATCCACGGGCCGCAAACTGGGGAGGCGGTTATGGAATTGATTCCTTCGACATCTTTGGAAGCGAGAGAAGTTTTGGGATAGCTTGGCAGACCACTCCGAGGGGTAGACCTGGTACTTCGCGAAGCCGATATCCTGCGCCTCGGACGCCTAATTCTCCGGGGAGGGGCATCGACGACTTTTTTGGACCTCGGACTGGAGGGGGAGAGCGAGGATTTTCCGATGGACCGCGATATGGAAACTGGGGCGGGAAGAATTGGAGTGGTGGACCATCGGGGAACGGGCAACCCATCGATAGCTCGGATGAAGCGTATGAACGACACGACCGCTGCTACGCCTCATGTGCGGGCAAATCGACGACTCGTTCGGGAAGGTACCGAAGCCGTCTGAGTTTCAGAAATGTATACGGAGTTGTGACAATCAACTCGTGACCGAGATCAAGAACCTGCCTCGTGATCCGCGTAGTTGGCCGCGACCGCCGCCAGATCGGGCAATGGATGCACGGGCGCGAGAGTTCGCAGATGCAGCAATCTTTTTCTTCGAATGAAGCACCGAGCAGCCTACTTTGTATTCGTGAGCGTGGCGACTATCGCTGCGATCCTACCAATGTTTGCACAGGGATTGTTTGGTTACGAGGTGTCGCGCATCACGATCCTACTTGTCTGTTTTTTCGTATACGCTCCGTGTGTAGTTGCGGCTTACCTCGCAGGAGGAAGGCGATTCAAATTGCTGCTTTTCCCTTTGGCGGTCGGATTGCCACTGATCGTTCCGCTGGCGCTACTTTTCCTGACGGGCCTTATTTGGAGGTCTGGCGGCATGGCACCATAATAGGAGTTGAACCAGCGGCACGTCTCGCGCCAGCTCTTCGTCGCGGACTCCTACGATCTGTCACGACACGTGCTTCCTCCTGCGCCGCTGGAACGCGGCTCCGTCCGGTAGCTACCGCCCCACCGGCGGCGGCCCCCGCGCGCGCTGCGCGCGGAGAAGCGGCGCTCCTGTAAGACCCGCGCCGTCGCGTCACGTGTTCCGTCCGCTGCGCTCCCGGCCCACGAGTCGCGACCGCCGTGATCAGACCGGTGGGGACCCCGTTGCGCCCGGAGGGCACACGCGTCGCCTCAACCCGGCGCAGCCGGGCCGAGCAAGCTCGTCCCGCGCGGCGCCGGGGTCGGCGTCGCGACTCGCCGCGGACGGCGCACAAGGTGCCATCGATTACGACGTGTCCGCGGCTCGGCCCTCGGCTCCGGTCGCTCCGCTCCCTGCGGCCGGGTCCGCATGGCCCGGCGCTCACGGTGCCCGCGCGCTCGCCCGGCAAGCCGGGCGTGGCGCTGCGCGCGGTCACCATCTCCGGCCCGACCGCCCGCGGTGCGGGCTGAGGAACACCTCCGCGGACAGCCCTCGCAAGCTCGGGCAGACCGCTCCGGTGTGCGGCGCTCCTGGAACACCCGCGCCGCAGAAACTCCGCTGCGCTGCGCGTCGCTTCGCTCCTTACCGCCTACGCCTCGCGCTCTGCGTTCCGCTCCTTCGTCGCTGCACTCCGAGCGCGAGCCGCCGCTCGCTGCGCTCGCCTTGCGCCGGGCCTAGCCCCCGGCGCGAACCATCGCCGCGCTGCGCGCGGCTCAGGAAGCGATCTGCTTGAGGTAGCCCTCAAGCATCGTGGCGACGGCCTTTTGATGCGAACGCGGCAGTTGATCGAGCCGGTCGGCAAGCTTCGCGAATTGCGAGGGCGGGCCGGGTTTTTTGGCCGTGCGCGAAACGTCGTTGAACAACTCGCCGACGGTGACGCCGAAGAACGCGGCGACCTTCTCGACCACCTCCATGCTCGGGTTCTTCGCCGCGCGTTCGTAGTAGTTGACGCGCGAGCGCGTCATGCCGAGCGCTTCGGCGAGTTGCTCTTGAGACAATCCCTTCGCGACGCGAAACGCGGCCATGCGCTGGCCGAACTTCGGCGCGGGTTTGGAAGCAGGACGACCACCGGGCATGGGCCAATGATAGGCGAGTTGACTGATTGAGGCTTGCATGTTGGCAGACATATCAGCCAACTCGGGCGCGGATGGAAACCACAAAAAAGTTTGGAAGTGGCGGAGCCACTCCGCCGGAGGGCGAGCCATGCCTATGATCCCGGAAGACGAGATCGAGCGCATCAAGCGCGGGACCGACCTCGCGGCGGTCGTGCGCTCGCGCGGCGTCGAACTGAAACGCCAGGGCGGCGACCTCGTGGGCCGCTGTCCGTTCCACCAGCCGGACGAACACCCCAGCTTGCACGTCACCAGCGCGAAAGGCCTGTGGCGCTGCGTCTCGTGTCAGGCGACGGGCAACGTGATCCAGTTCGTGCAGAAGTTTGACGGCGTGTCCTGGCGGCACGCCTTCGAGCTTTTGAAGGCCGCGCTCGACGCGGGCGCGGCGGCGCTACCCGCGCCACCGCGCACCGGCGCGCCGCTCAAGCGCGCGACCGTGCCGCGGCTCGACTCGCCGCTCGCCCTCGACGCCGACAACGCGGCGCTGATGCGCCAGGTCGTCGACTACTATCACGCGCGTTTGAAGGAGAACCCCGCCGCGCTCGCCTATCTCGCGAAACGCGGGCTCGCGCACGAGGAAGCGCTGACGCGCTTCAAGATCGGGTTCGTTGATCGCACGCTCGGGTTGCGGCTGCCCAACAACCAGCGCGTGACGGGCGCGGCGCTGCGCGCGCGCCTGACGGCAATGGGCATCATCCGCAAGACCGGGCACGAGCACTTGCGCGGGCGCCTCGTGTTCCCGGTGCCGGCGTTCACGCCGGGCGCGGTCGAAGACTGGACGGTGATCGGCACGATCTACGGCCGCGCCGTCGGTGATGTGGAGAAGCACGAGCGGCATCTGTTCCTGCCCGGGCCGCAACGCGGCATCTGGAATCCGGCGGCGCTGCGCGCGCCGGAAGTGATCATCACCGAAGGCATCATCGATGCGCTCACGTTCTACGGCGCGGGCTTCGTCAACGTCACGACGAGCTACAGCGCGAAAGCGCTGCCGGAGGAACTACTCGACGCACTGCGCGCGGCGCAGACGCGCCGGGTGTTGCTCGCGTTTGATCGGGACGACTCGGGCGACGAAGCGACGGCTGCGGTCGGCGCGCAACTCGCCGCCCACGGCATCGAATGCCTGCGCGTCATGTTCCCTCACGGCATGGACGCCAACGCTTACGCGTTGAGCGTCACGCCGCCCGAGAAATCCCTCGGGCTGCTGCTGCGCAGCGCCGTGCCGTTGGATGGCGCGAAGCGCGTCGTCGCTCCGTCTGCGCCGTCGCGTCTCGCGCCCGCGCCTTCTTCTTTAGCTGCTGCTGAAGCTGCTTCTGCCTTCGCCGAGGCTACGGCGGACAAGAACGCAGCGTCGCAGCCAGGCGCGGCCGTTACATCGAACAAACCGCCGCCCACGTCGACGGAAGAGGCGGCTAGAAAAGAAACGGCGGCGAAAGTCACGGTCGCGCCCACGACAACGACGACGAACGACAACGCGACGGGCGCAACGCCGGCGTCGCCTGCGGCTCCGACCGCCGCGGCCGTCAACGCGGTCACCATCGCGAAGAACGAACCGGAAGAAACTGTGTTGCTGATCGACGATCGCGAGTACCGCGTGCGCGGCCTCGCGAAGAACGCCGGGATCGAATCGCTGAAGGTCGCGCTGCGCGTCGCCTGCGGCGAACGCTGGCACCTCGACACGATCGATCTTTGTCTCGCGCGGCAGCGGCAGTCGTTCCTCGACGCGGCCGCGTGCGAGACGACGTTGAAGGTCGATCTGCTCAAGCGCGACCTGGGCAAAGTCCTCTTCACGCTCGAGCAACTGCAGGAGCAGCGCTTGCGCGCCGACCCTGCAGCCGAAGAAGACCGAGCCGGAGATCGCGCCGTCGCTTCTGGACGCGGCGCGCGCGTTCGTTGCGCGATCCGACGTCTGTGGGATCTGTATCGTCGAGCACGCGCACGGCGTGCGGCATCGCGGGCGAACGCGTCAACGTGCTCGTGGGCTATCTCGGCGCGGTCTCGCGGCTGCTCGACCGGCCCCTCGCGATCATCATCCAACCTCACGGCGGCGGGCAAAACGACGTTGATGGATGCGATCCTCGCGTTCGTGCCGCCGCGAGGAGCGCGTCAAGTACTCGGCCATCACCGGCCAGTCGCTCTTCTACATGGGCGGCGCGGATCTCGCGCCACAAGATCCTCGCCATCGTCGAGGAGGAGGGCGCGCGAGAAAGCGCCTACGCGCTCAAAGCTGCTCCAGAGCGAGGGCGAACTCGCATCGCCTCGACCGGGCAAGGACCCGCACACCGGCCGCCTCGTCACCCAGGAATACCGCGTGCGAAGGCCCGGCGATGATCTTCCTCACGACGACCGCGACTCGACTCGACGAGGAACTGCTCAACCGCTGCCCTCGTCCTCACCGTCGATGAGTCGCGCGAGCAGACCGAGCGCATCCACGAGCGGCAGCGAGAGCGCGCGCACGCTAGGCGGGCCTCCGCCGGGAAGCCAGGCGCGACGAACTCCTCGCGCTCCATCGCGAACGCCCAGACGGCTCCTGCGGCCGCTCCCCGTCGTCAATCCCTACGGCGCGCCGCTCACCTTCCTCGACGACGCAACGCGCACCCGCCGCGACCACCAGAAATACCTCACTGCTCATCGACACGCTCGCCTAGCTCCACCAGCACCAGCGGGTCCGGAAGACGCGTCGCACGATGGCCGCGACTTCGAAGTACATCGAGGCCACCCTCGAGGACATCGCGCTGCGCGAACGCCCTCGCCCACGAAGTCCTCGGCCGCTCGCCTCGACGACCTCCCGCCCCAGACGCGGAGGCTCCTCGGCTCTAATCGGATGGTCGATGGTAGCGGATGCCGGGAGAAGGCATGGACGCCCGCACTTCCGCTTCGCCAGGCCGTGAGTTGGGAGGCGACCGGCTGGCGGCAGACGCAACTGCAAGAGTTCACGCGGCTCGTGAGACACGGAGTATGGACCTCCATCTCGGCGCGGCTGGTCGAACTCCAGTACGTACTGCCGAGCCGCGAGGCCGGGCGACGGCCACGGGCTTCGTCTCCGGGCTCGTGGACGACGGCGACGAGCCGGAGACCGGCGCGAGCCTCTCCGGGTCGAGTCGACAGCCCGGAGACCTGCAAAAGTTACGCTACGATGAAAATCGGTCGGGGGTTGGCGACGGTCGGTCGGCCCTTGGTCGGCCCCCGGTCGGGGGCAGGTCGGGGGGTGTTTCGGCCCGACCAAAACCCGAAAGCCATGAAGCTGAGAATCGCGCGGCGGGCCGCTCCAACGCGGCCGCAAACTGCAGTACCTGGGAAGACCCGAAAAGGTGAATGTCGTAGTCGTAAACCTGGACGAGAACGTCATGCCGCGCAAGAGGCGAACGCACGGCCGCAAGCCGCCCCCTCGGCGACGCGACCCGAGGCGCATGGCTTGCCGCACTCGCGCGGAAGTACCTGGAATGGCTCGCCGTGCCCATACTACTCACCGAGCAAGATCGCCAGCCGCGCGAAGACTCACCTGGGCGACTTCATCGAAGTGGGCGCTGGAGCGCGGCCTCATGCGGCCGCTCGAAGTGACCAAGCCGATCCTGGAGCGGTACCAGCGCTATCTCTTTCACTACCGGCAAAAGAACGGCGAGCCGCTGTCCTTCCGCGCGCCAGCACGACGCGCCTCGTCCCGGTGCGCGCCTTCTTCAAATGGCTGTGCCGGCAGAACCACATCCTCTACAACCCGGCCTGCGAACTCGAACTGCCGCGGCTGGAGCACCGGCTGCCGAAGCACGTCCTCACCATCGGGCGAAGTCGAGCGCATCCTCGCAGGTCCCCGGACTCGAAGATCCGCTCGGGCCTGCGCGACCGGGCCATCCTGGAGACGCTTCTACTCGACCGGCATGCGCCGCATGGAACTCATCGCGCCTCCGGCTCTACGACCTGGACCACGAGCGCGGCACGGTCATGCGTGCGCCAGGGCAAGGGCAGGAAGGACCGCATCATCCCCATCGGCGAGCGCGCCATCGCGCTGGATCGACCGCTACCTCCACGAGGCGCGCCCGAGGCTCGTCGCGCGACGCCGGACGGCGACACGCTCTTCCTCACCGACCTGGGCGAGCCCTTCAAGCCCGAACCGCCTCACGCAACTCGTCGCGGCGCTACGTGGACGCCGCCGAGCTCGGCAAGAGCGGCGCTTGCCACCTCTTCCGCCACACCATGGCGACGCTCATGCTCGAAAACGGCGCCGACATCCGCTTCATCCAGCAGATGCTCGGCCACGCCGGGCCTCGAAACGACGCAAATCTACACGCAGGTGACCATCCACAAGTTGAAGGAGATCCACACCGCCACGCACCCGGCCAAAAAAAAAAAAAAAAAAAAAAAAAAAAAAAAAAAAAAAAAAAAAAAAAAAAAAAAAAAAAAAAAAAAAAAAAAAAAAAAAAAAAAAAAAAAAAAAAAAAAAAAAAAAAAAAAAAAAAAAAAAAAAAAAAAAAAAAAAAAAAAAAAAAAAAAAAAAAAAAAAAAAAAAAAAAAAAAAAAAAAAAAAAAAAAAAAAAAAAAAAAAAAAAAAAAAAAAAAAAAAAAAAAAAAAAAAAAAAAAAAAAAAAAAAAAAAAAAAAAAAAAAAAAAAAAAAAAAAAAAAAAAAAAAAAAAAAAAAAAAAAAAAAAAAAAAAAAAAAAAAAAAAAAAAAAAAAAAAAAAAAAAAAAAAAAAAAAAAAAAAAAAAAAAAAAAAAAAAAAAAAAAAAAAAAAAAAAAAAAAAAAAAAAAAAAAAAAAAAAAAAAAAAAAAAAAAAAAAAAAAAAAAAAAAAAAAAAAAAAAAAAAAAAAAAAAAAAAAAAAAAAAAAAAAAAAAAAAAAAAAAAAAAAAAAAAAAAAAAAAAAAAAAAAAAAAAAAAAAAAAAAAAAAAAAAAAAAAAAAAAAAAAAAAAAAAAAAAAAAAAAAAAAAAAAAAAAAAAAAAAAAAAAAAAAAAAAAAAAAAAAAAAAAAAAAAAAAAAAAAAAAAAAAAAAAAAAAAAAAAAAAAAAAAAAAAAAAAAAAAAAAAAAAAAAAAAAAAAAAAAAAAAAAAAAAAAAAAAAAAAAAAAAAAAAAAAAAAAAAAAAAAAAAAAAAAAAAAAAAAAAAAAAAAAAAAAAAAAAAAAAAAAAAAAAAAAAAAAAAAAAAAAAAAAAAAAAAAAAAAAAAAAAAAAAAAAAAAAAAAAAAAAAAAAAAAAAAAAAAAAAAAAAAAAAAAAAAAAAAAAAAAAAAAAAAAAAAAAAAAAAAAAAAAAAAAAAAAAAAAAAAAAAAAAAAAAAAAAAAAAAAAAAAAAAAAAAAAAAAAAAAAAAAAAAAAAAAAAAAAAAAAAAAAAAAAAAAAAAAAAAAAAAAAAAAAAAAAAAAAAAAAAAAAAAAAAAAAAAAAAAAAAAAAAAAAAAAAAAAAAAAAAAAAAAAAAAAAAAAAAAAAAAAAAAAAAAAAAAAAAAAAAAAAAAAAAAAAAAAAAAAAAAAAAAAAAAAAAAAAAAAAAAAAAAAAAAAAAAAAAAAAAAAAAAAAAAAAAAAAAAAAAAAAAAAAAAAAAAAAAAAAAAAAAAAAAAAAAAAAAAAAAAAAAAAAAAAAAAAAAAAAAAAAAAAAAAAAAAAAAAAAAAAAAAAAAAAAAAAAAAAAAAAAAAAAAAAAAAAAAAAAAAAAAAAAAAAAAAAAAAAAAAAAAAAAAAAAAAAAAAAAAAAAAAAAAAAAAAAAAAAAACTAGGCAGCAGCATCTCCCGGGATACAACCTCATCAATACGAAGGAGAGGCCGCGACCGGGCCGGGGGACACGCAAGCCGGGAGGTGACTTGAGGTTCCCCACAGATGACGGCACAGTCTCCACCCCATACGATGAAATCAGAGTTAGGACTATTTGGAATAGCCCTCGGCGACCCCCTGTTTACGACGACGTACACGGAACGGTGACAGTAGACGATCCCTCGCTAGAGAGCGGGGCAATCAACGCGGATGACGGGAGGTTCGCAGCGGCAATTGTAATCGGACGTGCCATTCAGCAGGGCCTCAGTTCGCCCCCAGGGTTCGGTGATGACAACGAGCACAAGCCCGGTAGTGGCCCGGGCGGAGCATGCCACCTCGTCCCCGGAGGACAGATAGACGGAGGCGGCACAACGGTTTGCACCTACCTTTGCCCCGATCCAGAAGGCGGAGTCATTTCAGTTATCGAAGTGCATCCTAAGGGATATCAATGTCCGGACGTTAAGAATTGGGACGATCTTCAACCGTTTGATTTTTTCTGATCCGATTGAGTCTTTATGAAGGTGGATTTGCAGAGCTATCCCCGATCAGTTAGCATTGACGGCACGGAACTCCCGCTGACACGGGAGACTCGGTGGACCCGTTTCTTTTTCGATCCGGCATCTCGATTGATGTTCAGGCAATCTCGTCTCGAAGACGGTTCGTCAACGGTCACCTTGTCCGAGGTCAAGAAGCTTTGGTCTTCGTGGACGAGAAAGGAAAGATTGGATTTTGCGGAGTCTCTTGCTCCATCAAGCGTCGACGAGATTGTCCTAATCTTGGAATTTGTTGCGAACACTGGAGAGCACGAATTGTGTTCGAGCGTCGCGATGCCGATTGCACAGCGACTCGATAGCGCCAAGGCGCTGAGATTTCTCACACGTGCGTGTGAAGTGGCACCCGCCGGACGACGGTCCAATTTCTTTCAAGCGCTTGCGTGTTTGGGAACTAAGGAAGCGTTAGCATTTTTGGAATCTCAGCACGAGGTGCTCTGGGGACAGTCGACACCGGCTGAGGCAAGTGAGTCATTCAACTGGCTAGCCTTCGACTGCGTGAATAGCCTAAAGTACCTTATTGCAATGGGTGTTGGCAGAGAAGAGTTGGCAGCAAAGACGGACTTTTTTCTTTATCATCCGGATGCTCGGGTTCGTAAGCATGCAGAGGATGCTTTTGGTTTGCATCGAGAACAGGAGTGACGAACGAGCGGCACGTCTCGCGCCAGCTCTCCGTCGCAGACTCCGACCTGTCACGAGCCCTGCTTCCTCCTCCGCTTACGCTCCGTGCGGTAGCTACCGCCCCACCGGCGGCGGCCCCCGCGCGAATAACGCGCGGAGACGGCAGGGCCTCCTGGAACACCCGGCCCTGTCGCGTCACGTGGTCCGTCCGCTGCGCTCCCGGCCCACGAGTCGCGACCGCCGTGATCAGACCGGTGGGGCGGGCCAAAAGGGGCGGGCCGAAAAAAGGGGTCGGCCGAAAAAAAGGGGTCAAACCCTAATGTCTGATATCGGCGCCGACCGACGCACTCAAAAAGACGCCAACTAAACCCGTCACCACCGTGTTGTTACGATTACAGACATTAGGGTTTGACCCCTTATTCGGCACCGCTCGCCAGCGTGACCGAAAGCACGACCAACGCCCAGACCTCCTACGACTACTACACCAACACCGCGTTCGTGCAGCACACCACGCAAACGACCGGGACCTCGAGCACGACGCAGACGACCACGAGCTATTCCTGGAACACGAGTTCGCCCTACACCAACACCGTGGCCGTGACCGACGCGGCGACCAAGACCAGCTACGTCCAATACAACGCCCTCGGCCAACCGTGGCGCTCCTGGGGGAGCGGCGGGGCGCCCAGTCAATACGGCTACGACGCCTATGGCCGTCGGACGACCCTGACGATGTACCGGAGCGATCCGACCAACCTGTTCGGCGGTTCAACCTGGCCGGGAACGCCGCCCGCCGGTGACACCATCACCTGGACGATCGATCCCGCCACCGGCGCGGCCACGCGCAAGACCTACCCGAACGCGACCCATGTCGACTTCAGCTACAACGCGCGCGGGCAGGTGGCCACGCGCACGTGGGCGCGGACGCCGGCGGTCACGACGACCTACACCTACAACCCGCTCACGGGCGAACCCACGGGCAAGACCTACAGCGACACCACGCCGGCGGTGACCTTCACCTACAACCGCTTCGGCGCCCTGGCCACCGCGGCCGATGCCGCGGGCACGCGCACGTTCAACTACCGCACCGACCTGAAGCTGGGCACCGAATCGCTGCCGGCCTTCTTCGGCTCGAAGATCCTGACCACGACCTACGACGGCGCGGTGCCGGGCCGGGTGACGGGGTATTCGTTCAACGGCAACGTCACGGTTGCGCTGACGCAGGGATTCGATAGTGCTGGCCGCGTGAATTCGGTGCGCGGGGACTTCAGCACCAGCAACACGACCTTCACCCTCGGCTACGCCGCGGGCACCGACTGGGTGAACGCCGTGACCAGCGGCTCGTATACCCGTTCGCTGCCGCTGGTGAGCAAATACGACGTGCTCGCGAGCGCCACCACCAAATGGGACACGGTCGAGCGCGCGCGCTTCGTCGCGGGCTACACCGATGCGCGCGGTTACCGCAACCTCTACGACAACGGCAACGTGGCAGGCACGCCGACCGAGTCCTGGTCGCGCAAACTCAACCTCGGCGACGGCTACAAACAGACGCTGGTCTACGACGACTACGGGCGGCTGGACCGCAACACCGACGCGGTGCCCACCTGGCAAAACGTCACGGGCACGCAGAACCTCCCCGCGCGGCAGGTGAACTGGGCCTACGACCTGGCCAACAACCGCAGCGGGCGCCAACACCGACTGGGGCGGGGCCACGACCTACACCGTGGGCGACAACGCCGGCAACGGCGCCTATGCCGCGCTCAACGAATACAGCACGATCACCGGGGCCAAGGCGGAGAGCGTGGTGAAGTACGACGCCGACGGCAACCTGACGCAGGCCGGCGCCTGGACGTATACCTACGACGCGGAGAACCGGATGAAGTCAGCGGCCGGCGGAACGTACCTCATCAGCTTCATCTACGACTACGCGGACCGGCGGATCAACAAGAGCGGCTTGATCGGCTCCACCCCGTTCGGGTCACGTTACATCTGGGCGGGTTGGACGCTGGTGGCGGAAACCGGCACCGACGGCTTCACCATCACCCGCAGCTTCATCTGGGGGCCGGACTTCTCCAACGCGCAAGGCGCGGCCGGCGGGGCGGGCGCCTTGCTCGGGCAGTACAGCACCGGCGCCGTGCTGGCCTACGCGATCCCCGACGTGCAGGGCAACATCGTGGGTTACCTCGACAGCAGCGGCAACTTCGCCGCGGCCCGGGAATATTCCCTCTATGGCGAGCGGATCAACACCTATGGCACGCAGTCCGGATACCCCATCGGCTATGCCGGCCAGTACACCGACGAGGAAACCGGCCTGGTCTACTACGGCTTGCGCTACTACAGCCCGCGGCACGGCCGCTTCATCAACCGCGACCCGATCGAGGAAGCGGGAGGCAACAACCTCTATGGCTTCTGCGGCGACGACCCGATCGATCACTGGGACGTGCTCGGGCAGAGTTGGCTGAGCAACGCGATGCACAAGGTGCAGAGGTGGTCCAAGAAGCACAGCCTTGGGGCGACGCTGCTAGGGCTTGAACCGTTTGCTTCACAGGCACGCGCACGCGACACGTGGCACTTCGCGCAAAAAAATCCGGAAATTGCTGCGGTTGTGGCAGCCGTCGCCACGTGGTATGTAGGAGGAATTGGCGCCGCGGCCTTCGGACTCGAAGGAGCAGGGGCCGCAACGTTCTCCGGCGCGGCGGCTGGTTTTGGCGGTGGCTTTGTGGGAGCGCGAGCGTCGGGTGCCTCGATCAGCGACTCGTTCCATGCCGGCTTCACCGGTGCCCTTGTTGGAGGCATGACTGCGGGGATGCTCTCCGGCATTGACGAAGCCCTACCATCATGGATGAACACAGCGCCGGAAACGCAGCAACCGGGATGGGGGTGGTTTTCCGGAGATCGTGTGCTCACGCAACTCGAGCGCATGGGCGCTCGCGGCTTTGTGCGTGGTGTCGCCAGCGAGATCACCGGCGGCAGCTTCTCGGACGCTTTCCGATCCACGGCCTATTTCGATACGGCCGATTGGGCGATGGATGTGTGGGTCGAGGCGCGATTCAACTATGAAACCCGACGGCAAGATCTGAGGGACCTGGGGAAAACCTACTCTAGCTCGGAGCTGGACAATCCAACTTGGGAGGCGGGCGGGGCTGCGGTACCCAAGCCCGAACACATCGAGGCGGTACCGAAGCATACGGGCGAACAATTTATTCCTTCCGCGCGGCATGCAGGCTGGCGGATCCTTTCCTGCCGGGCCAGCCGGTTTTTGGAGTGAGGGTGGGTCGCTTTCGAGTTTCGTGAATCATATTCCTGGCATGAATCAGGTCTCGATCTACCACGATTATATTGCAGCGACGTTCGAGGTAACAGGGCGAGGGAATTTCGTGCAGGAGTTCGCTAGTCTCTTTGGAAGCAAGGCGACCATGTTGCCGGCGTTTGGCTACACATACGGGCGCTTGATTGATCAAAGCCTGCCGTATTGGCCGCAGCCGTAGTCGAGCAGGCTAGACCGTGAAAACAGAACGCAAAATGGCCACTGTGACTTTGCTGGTATTCGCGCTGCTTTCGGCGTGCAGCTTTTACGGTCTACCGGGTATTGCGTCGATTCCACGATCCGTCAAACGGCCCGTGCGGTATGGAATCGAGCACGATGTTCCACGTGCGGTCGGCATTCAATATCTCCGAGGCGACGTCTACGCTGGACTATATTGGTCGCCTTTTGACGTCAGCTATTCTTGGGATCGAGTTCGTGCGTTCGGGGCGAGCTTCCAAGTGCGATTCCCGCGAAATCCCTTTACAGATGGAACGTTTGCCGTAATGGATCGCAACACCGTCGAGCTATTTATCAGCACGTGGCCGGATGCTTCCCCTCATGAGTTGGTTGATGTTGATGTGCAGGATGACTTGCGATTTGGTCAGAACGGTTTTCACTTCATTTACACGACTCGCGCTACGAACCCGGGGAACTCTGATTTTATAAACATCCGGGAAGGCTACATTTTCCCCCATCCGTACGATGTCGAGTATTTGGTGATTTTATCGATCGGAGATTTTTTCGATCCAGCGCGAGGCGGGAAGCCCGATCCAACTCTCCGGGAGATCGCTGAAGAGTGGTTTTCGAGCATCCGCATCGAGGCACCGAGCGAGGAGGAGAATGCCTACATGCGGCGGCGCTATTGGAAGTGGGTGCCGTTGGACGGAAAGATACCGCAGTGACAGCCGATCCTCCGGAATATCGGGGCGGGGGGGCGTGCAAACGGGGGAGCGTGCGAACGGGGGCGTGCGAACGGGGTGGGCGTGCGAACGGGGGGGCGTGCGAACGGGGGGGGGTGCGAACGGGGTCACTACTTTATCTTTGCGATCACAACGAGAACCTTGGGCATAGGTCGCGCCATGGCTGCGCGGCGTTCACGCTGTCTGCTTCCTGCTTCGCGCCTTGGCCACCGCGGCCGACGCAGCCGGCACGCGCACGTTCAACTACCGCACGGACCTGAGGCCGAAAAAAGGGACGAAAAAAGTGGTCAAACCCTAATGTCTGATATGGGCCGAAAAAAGGGGGCAAACCCTGAGGCCGAAAAAGGGGTCAAACCCTAATGTCTGATATCGGCGCCGACCGACGCACTCAAAAAGACGCCAACTAAACCCGTCACCACCGTGTTGTTACGATTACAGACATTAGGGTTTGACCCCTTCATTCGGCACCCAACGGTGTCCGGTGTCACACTACAAGTAGATTTTCAGGCGGCACTCAAACAGCGGCAAGGCCATCTTCCAAGGCATTTGTACGCGCAAACAATGTCGCACCAGCCGGATGAACTGGCAGGTCAGGCAGAGGGCGTGGCGGACCAATTCCTGGGCCGGGACGCGTTTGCCGGACGGCTGCAGACGTCGCGCCGCGGCGCGACGATCCAGCACCTTCTGTTCGACGATACCGGCGCTCTCCAGGACGACCAGCAACACCGTGAGCAGATTGTGCAGCAGCGCCATGAAGTGTCCCTGCATCAGGTTGGCGACCGCACCGTTGCCCCACGCTTTGCGCACCCGAAACTTGTTTTTGAACACGTCGTAGGACTTCTCGATTTTCCAGCGCAGCAGATAAAGCAGCGCGACCAGGCCGGGGCGCATGCTGGTGTCGGTGGTGATGAAGATGAACTCCTCGCCGCGTCGCCGGGTCGCGGAACTGGATGCGCCGCAGGTAAGCATATCCATAGCCGGCCATTTCGTCGGCCAAAACCCCACGATTCACCGGATCCGCCGGATCAAACGGATGGGCGGCGATGATCGTGGGTTTCATGTTCTTCTTTTCTCGCGTGATGACGACCGCCTGCCGCTGGATCTTCTGCTGGGCCCAGAACAACACGTCGATATAGGCCGGATCAACCACGAGCACCGGCAACAGCGGACGCTGGTCCAGGCGCAGCCAATGTTGCCACTTGCTGTTTGAACAGCGGCCACTCATGGCCGCGTTTGCCCTCGACCTGGAAGCAACCTAACGGGCGCATCAGGCCGGTATGCAAACACAGCCCGTAGGTGACACCGACGGGAACCTGTTCTCCTTTGCGATCGCGCAATGCATGACAGGCATGCTCGATCTGGTGGCCGTCCACCGCCCACACGGCCCGTTCGCCCAGTTCCGGAAACGCCCCCAGCCAGTCGCGCTCCTGCAGGAGACGCTCCATGACGGCGTAGCTGCGCCCGGCCATCTGCTCGATCAAGGAGAGTCGGCGGCGCGACTGCCACGCATCAAACCAAGTGGTGCGCGCCACGCCCTCGCCGGCATCGCCGCGCGCCTGGAGGAACGCGCGGCCCGACTCGTCGCCATCGAGGGCGCGGCGCAAGCCCAGACGCACGAACGTTTCGTCATCGAGGGCGCCGTCGCGACGCGCTCCCCGGGTGTAGTCGCGCAACAGGTCCAGCGCCGGTTGCATGAATTGCTCGTCGACAAGATCATCATGAAGAGGTGACACGTCACCATGATATGATTACGATGGATCGTGGCGACCGTATTCCTCCGGCGCCTGGACTTTTCGCCCCGGGGCCATTGCGTGCCTTGTGCGGCGGCGGCGCCGCCCTCCGCATCACCCTCCCGTCTCGAGATCCCGCCGCTATATGCAAGCCAGCCACCCTGCGGAGGCTCGTGGAGGCCTGATTTTTGCCGCGGCCACCCCGCTGACCTTCCGGATTAGGAACCGGAACGCGCTCAAAAGTCCCGGTGATCGCCGCACGCGCTCACGCCTATGTTCTCGCCTCCGCGCAGGCCGCCTCACATATGTATCAGACGGCGATACCGGACACCGTTGTCGGCACCATGACGGTGACGGAAACCTGACGCACGATGGCACCTGGGCCTATACTTGGGACGCGGAAAACCGGCTAAAGACCATGAACAGGACGGGGCAGACGCTCACGTTCACTTATGACTATGCAGGGCGGCGGATCCGCAAGCAGGTGACCGGAACCGGGGCGATCGACCACAAATACATCTGGAGCGGCTGGACCTTGCTGGCGGAGACCAACAGCGACGGCTACACGCTTGGGTACTCGTTCATCCGCGGGCCGGACTTTTCCGCGGCGGGCTGTGGGGGTGGCAAAGCCGGCGGGCTCCGGCGGAGGCTCACGTCTCAAGTGCAAGAGCCGGCAGCTCTTTATTGAAGGCTGGTCTCCTGACGAGGGGAGCGGGCCCCGACCGACTTGAGGTAGAAGTCGAGCATCGCGTTCAGGGACGCAGGGGTTTTCCGCAGCCGGCTTCGCAGCGCCGCCCCTTCCCAGCAGTCGACCAGGAGATCGGCCATCTGTCGCACGTCAGTCGCGGCCGGAATCTCACCTCGTTGCCGTGCCTCGCCCAAACAGACCGCGAGGCGTTCCGCGATTGACGAGAAGCACCAATCGATCTTGCGCCGGAAAACGTCGTTGATGCCCGACAGTTCCTGCCCCAGGCCACCCATGAGACATCCGAGGTAACCCTCTTGCTGATACTTTTGCTGCGTCAGCTCAAAAAACCGCCGGATCCTTGCAAGTGGAGGTTGTTGCTCGTCGTTGAGGCACCCATCGAGACCCGCGTGCACCTGCAGTATGTAAGCATCGATGACCTGAAGCGCGAAATCCTCCTTGTCCTTGAAGTGGTGATAAAAGGAGCCCTTGGGGTCACCGGTCGCCATGAGCAGGGTTTGGATGCCCAAGTTGTTGTAGCCCCGCTCCAGCAGCATCCGGAGCCCCGCGTCAATGAGGCGTTGTTTGGTCGAGTGGGCCATGCCAGGTTCGTTAGGGCGAGCCGCGCGCCGGCGAGCAGGCTGGAGCCAATGCCGATAAGATAAAACCGCCGAGGGAGAAAACACCACCCACCACGCTGGCGTGTGGTCCCCCGCCTCCCGCCTTCGCTCTGCGAGCTACGGCGCGACGGCACCGTCCCGCCGGACCGAGCCAGAGCCTTGGCGGAGGCGGGCACGGCGGGATCTATTCAGCGCGCGCAACGCACACTCCAGTTCCCTCCTCGAGGGGGGAGACCCTGCTCCAGCACGGGGGGAGGTGTTTTCTCTCGTCCGGCCGACGTGCTGCACGGCAGTCTGGAGACCACGCGCGGGGCGTGATGAGAGGTATTTCATCCACCAAAAGGGCGGGCCACGCTCTAGCCTTTTGTCTTTTCAATCATGTGGTTGATGACCCGGCTGTGTTCATGTTGCGGGACTGAACATGATGATCTCCGCGTCATCATCGACCTTGACATTGTGCCCGGGCGGCCAATAGAAACAGGTCATTCGCTGGACGGTCTCCTGCATTGCCGTTCGCATCGGTCGTGGTGAGCTGACCGCGGATCACGAAGCCCCAATGGGGACATTGACAGAGATTTCCTTCCAGTCCCTGGAAGAGCGGCGTGGTATCGACGCCCGCGGCTAAAGTGAAGTATTCGGCGCTGAGCTTGTCATACGCCACTCGTATCACCGAAATCCGTGCGCTGACGGATGACGGCGCCTGGGATGGCCATCTTGACGTCTACTACGATCGGCGATTGCTACCCGCATTTTTGGTTTCCCTTTCTGCTTCGAATAGACCGATCGGTCTAGAGCCACGCTGGCCCGCCTTCGCGAGCCTGTCAACGCCGGATTTTGGAGCAAAACCCTCGATCCGCGGATCGTATCGTATCCGGATAATGAAGTCATCGCGGAAGGCGCATGCGCCTCCCGCGAGGCCCAGCTCCCGCGTGTCTTGGAACCGGTGGTTGCTGATGGAGGGGCGCAAACGGGGCGCGACGACGTAAACGGTTTGCTCGGGCCCGGCGCGTTGGAGCGCAGCGACCACGTGGACGGGATGCGCTGCGGACTCATGTGTCCTGGCGCAACGAAACGTTTTCGCGCAACGGCGCCGGTATAACGCGGCGTTCTGCTTTTCGTGATCTGGCCGATGTGTGCTGACTTTCGCGGTTTCCGAGACACGTATGGTCACGAATCGAACTTTCGGCTTTTCGCCCGCCATTCCCCCCGATGTCGAGCCTTCCACCCGCGGTTGTTGTGCGCGCTTGTTGTGGCGCCGTCCTGGTCCTGCTCGGTGCAGGCTTGCCGGGATGTGCGAGCCGTCCGTCCGTGCATGTCGATGCCTTCCGCGCCGACGAGCCGTTGCCGGCCGGAGCGTGCTATCGGGTCGCCTGGAACGGCCTCACGGGAAGGGGGGACGAGGCGGCGCCGGCACCGGTGCGATCGGCGATCAGCGCGGCCCTGTTGGAGCGAGGACTGCTTGAAGCGGCCCGGCCCGACCTTGCCGATGTGGTCATCGAGGTCGACTGCAGCGTCGAACCGGGGCAGGTCGACGCCATGCCGAAACGCGATGGAGGCGCGGCTCCGTCTGCGGATGATCGGCACTCGCGCGCGGTGTGGATGCCGGATGGCAGCGTTTCCTATCAGTCGCCACTCCGCGCCGCGGCGCCGGGCTTTGAGCAGCCAACCGAAGTGGTCCTGCGCCGCGCCTACGAGAAACGCGTGACGATAGTCGCGCGAAGCGTCGGCCGCCCCGGTGCGATGAAGCGGGATCGAGGCATCGAATTCTGGCGCGTGCAGGCTTCCCTGGAAGACGAACGGGACGGAATCGAAACCTGCCTGCCGATGCTAATCACCGAGGCGCTAGCCCGCCTGGGCCGCCCGGAGGCCGAGCCGGCGAATCGAAACGGGCCAACGTCCGTCGCGTCGAATGCGCGTTGAGCGGCGCGACCGGTTCAGCGGAAGGGACGACCAAACTTTTCCTGGAACCCGGCGCAAAGCTGGTCGAACTCCGCCCGGGCGACGCGCGGCTGATTTTGTGCCCGCTGCAGGAAGGACTGTGCGGCCGGCTCGTTGCCACTGATGATGGCGTGATGCGCGAGCGCGCTTAGCGCGACGGGTTGATCGGGTTCGGCGACCAGGGCCCGCTTCATCTCCTCCATGCCTTCGGGCACGCGATTCAGGGCAAGCAACGTGAGCGCGAGTTCGATGTAGGCGTCGGCTTCAGTTGGCCGAAGGCGTATCGAGGCGTTGAACTCGTCGATGGCCGAAAAAAGGGGTCAAACCCTAATGTCTGATATCGGCGCCGACCGACGCACTCAAAAAGACGCCAACTAAAACCCGTCACCACCGTGTTGTTACGATTACAGACATTAGGGTTTGACCCCTTATTGCCGACCCTTATTGCCTACTTATGGTCCGATGCGGAGATAGGTGACACTCTGTCCGGGGAGATAGGTGACACTTTGGTACAGGGTTTTCTTGCGAATACGCAAGGGGATTGGGGATTGAACTGAATCTATATCAAGGGAGGGGTGCAGGGGAGGGAGCTTGCTCCCTCCCCGCTCTGATTGCCGCGCTGGCGGCCTTTGGATCGGGTCGGCGGGGCGGAGTGGGGCGACGTAGGCGGCGGGTTGGAAGCGTCCGCCCTCGGCGTTGAAGGCGAGATGACCGAGATGGACGTTGGCAAAGTGCAGCTCGGTTTGCCCCGCGGGGTTGAGCCGCAAGCCGACGCGTTTGCCGGCGAAGGCGTCGCCGACGTGATAGTTGCGGCCTTCGTGGGCGAGGTGGCCGGAAGTCGAGACGATCTTCACCTCCTGGTCCGAGGGATAGACCAGCGGTTTGTCGTTTTCGCCCAGGCGCCGGGCACTGGGGTGGTAAAACTCGGCCGGCGGGCGCTGGTCGAGTGACTCATGCGGGCGTTCGAAATTGTAGGTGTGTTGCCAGCGATCAAACCGCCGTTGCTGGGCCCGGAAGTTCGGGGACGGGGGCTGGGTCGCCTCGACCTTCAGATCGTGATGCATGCGCTCGTGCGAACCGTTCTCTTGCGGCGAGGCCGGATGCATGAACTCCACCTCGATTCCCTGTTCGATCCACCACAAACTCAAGCTCGAGAAGCGCCCCAGGCCCAAGGAGGCAAAGGGCGAACCCAGATCGCAGCGGATGATTTCCGGCAGTCCATGATGGCGCATCAAGCCGCGAAAGGCGTGCAGCGTGCTGCCGAATTGCTGATTGGGCCGCGCATCGCACGCCAGCACGTAGTGGCTGTAGCGGTCGCACACCGTCAACGGATCACAGCGCTGACCATCGCCCAGCACGAAACAGCCCTTGAAGTCCACCGTCCACACGTGGTTGGGCTGGGTTGGGTGGGTCAACCCGTCGTTACCCGGCACGAAGGCGCCCGGCCGTCGCCGGCGTCGCACGCTCAGGCCGTGCCGGCGCAGCAACTCGGCGATCGTGCTGCACGCCGGCGGCCGTTCGATCCCGTGCTTGCGCGCGAGCACCACCTGCAACTTCTTCGGCCCCCACGTGCGATGCGCGCGCCGCTCGGCCACCAGCAATGCCGTCACCACCTCGTCCGTACGCTCGGGCGAGTGATGCGGTCGACAACTGCGCGGCTGTAACCCCGCCAGTCCGCTCTCGGCATACCGCTCCAGATGCTTGTAGCCGGTCTTGCGGCTGATGCCGAACTGCTCGCACAGATCCGTCACGCTGAAACGGCCGCTGCGTGCGAGCATCACGAATCGAATAATCTCTTCCATCGGGGTCGTTTGGGTCCAGGGCATGCGCCCTATGTGTAACCCATCTCCCCGGATTAAGTGTCACCTATCTCTCCGGATCGGACCGACCCCTTATTGCCTACTACACCTTCACCCGACGTGAAACGTGATCGCAAGTCGGCGCCGTGGAAGATCGCCATCGCCTCGGAGCTGAAGGCGACCGGGACGGCCAGAACCGGTGGCTGGCCGAGGCGTTGAATATGGGCAATCCGTTTCGCGTCAGCCGGCTGGTGAGCGCCTGCCGCCGTGACCCGGGTCCGGCACGGGTTCACCTGCAAAAATGGCAAAGGGCAAAGCCTTCTCTTCGGTTCGGCCTGACTCTTTCGGTTCGGCCCGCAGGTCTCGATCCGCATGCTCAAGCAGGTCCACACCGCCACCCATCCGGCAAGGCTGAGGCCGCAGGCCGGTGACCATGACGAACTTGCCCAGGAACTGACGGAGGACGCCGCCGAAGACGGCGAGCTTGCCGACGGCAGCGCCGCAGCTAAGCTTCCCTCGGTATGACAGCCGCCCAGGTCATCGATCAACTCAAGGCGCTCCCGCCCGAGGAGCGCGCCAAAGTCGTGGAGTACCTCCACGAAATGGAAGCGACGCGCCCCGAGCGCGTCATGGATCGAAGCACCTTCGAGCGCGCGACCGGCCAGGTCTTCGACCGGCATGCTGAGCTGATGCGCAAGCTCAGCAAATGAGGGACGATCCCGCCTTCCTCAGCGTCGAGCAGGTGGAGGCGATCCATCGCGTCGCACTGGAGCGGCACGGAGGACGGGACGGCCTGCGTGACCCCGCTGCCTTCGAGAGCGCAGTGTTGCAGCCGCGCAACGGGTGGTATTACGCGCAGGGCGATCTCTGCGACGTGGCTGCCGCCTACGCCTTCCATCTGGCCGAATCGCAGGCCTTCCTCGATGGCAACAAACGCACCGGCATGGGCGCTGCTCTCGTGTTCCTGGAAGGCAACAGCGTGCCCGTGCCCGAGTGCACGGCAGAGCTTTACGCCGCGATGATCGCGATCGCCGAGCGACGCATGGGCAAACCCGAGTTGGCCGCGCTGCTTCGCCGCCTGACGCACCGCGAGTGACGAGCTGAAAACCGGCTCGCCGCTTCTCTTCTTAGCTGCCTGACTCGTCGTCGATGATCGCGGCGACGACCGTGGACTTCAAGGGGGGCCGATCCGGAGACATGGGTGACGCATTGTCCGGGGAGATGGGTACACATAGGGCGCATGCCCTGGACCCAAACGACCCCGATGGGAGAGATTATTCGATTCGTGATGCTCGCACGCAGCGCGCGTTTCAGCGTGCCGGCGTTCGGCGGCGTGAGTAAACTCAATGGCTGAAGGGTAGGTCGATGGGAATTGTGCGTCAATTGTTACATAGCGCGAGAAGATCCTGGTCGTATTTGGTTCCAGTGGCACTTTTCGCGCCAGCAGCAGTCGTTAGCGAAAAGGTAGCGGGAGGGAGGGTGCCTGCGTGGATGATGCTGTGCGCCTTGTTCGTGGCTGTGGGTTTTGCCATAGTGCCCATTGTACGAAAGCGAGAAGGGAGGCGATTCATATTCGTGATTGCGATCGTGTGACTTGTGTGGCGCGGCAGTAACGGTGCTCTTCGGGGCGATACTACAAGCGGCTCTTGGCTAGCCCTAAAGCCTTTCGAGGCCGAAAAGGGCCGAAAACGGGTCAAACCCTGATATCTGATATCGGCGGCGACCGACTCGCGCAAAAAGACGCCGACCGAACGGTCACCACCGTGTTGTTACGATTACAGACATTCGGGTTTGACCCCATATTCCGACCTTCGTCGGCCCCCCCCGGCCGAAACAAAGCTGAAGTGGATACGGTCACCATAGAGGGGGCTTCGTCACGTTGAGCGAACGGCGTTTTCCCCGGTTGCAGCCCGACGCTGGATCGTGCGTCTCAAGCTGTTCGCATAAACACGTTTCAGCCCGGAGTGGCACGCGGTGAGGAAATGCGAGGCGGACAAGTCCCACCCTGCGATGATCGCGGCGTGAACGGAGGCGTTCGCGAGTTCAGTGTTGCCCGCAGCTGGGTAGATCGTGATCTCTCCGGCGTAGAGGTCGGAACCGTTCCACATGAAGTCAAAGCGTGCGTAATCGACACCGACGCTGAGTCGCTTGGTGAACTCGACGGCCCGGTTGTATGGTTCGGTGATCGCCATCTCCTCCGGGAGACGCGCCCCCGGCGCACCGTTCACATCCTTCGGCCCGGCGGTCGGGTTGCCTGCGACGTCCAGATAGACCATCCAGGCGTTGGCCATCTTGTTGTGTCCAATGACCGAACCGAGGATGGGAGTTCCGTTACTCGCCCGCACACTGAATTCGAGCAGGTCGCCGGCCGCGGCGCCAATCGCCTGTTCGACGAAGAGCTTGGGTTTCACCTGACTGTAGGCCCATTGGCCATCTCCCCGTCCGTGCACCGAGTTCAGCCAGCGGTCAGTTTTCCCCTTCAACTCCGGTCGATTCACCTGCCCGTTTCGGATCTCGAAGTTGTAGGCATAGCCGTGGTTTGCCTTCACAAACACATCGCCGGCCAGCACTTCATCCGGGATGGCGTCGGCATCCGTTCCGATCCAGAGAGTCGGCGGCACTGCGAGGTCGGGACAAATCCTCCGGCAATACTCCTTGGTGGCGAGTTTGTCGGAGAACACGACATACTGCGGATCGTGATTCACCAACTTTCGCCAGAGCATCCTTTCCGAGTAGCGACCGGGATCGGCGATCCGTGGACGCCGGCCGTGGCGGCGGACGTATTGCTTCACGATTCGGCGATGCGTCGCATGCAGCAACACCTCGGTCGTCGCCAACACCAGGCTGTCGAAAAGTCGGATCATGCCAGGGAATACCGGGTCGAGGGCGCGCACGGTTCCTCGCGCCGTCACTGCTGAGCAACGGAATTGTTCCCGCCACCGCCGAAGTGCGCAATCGATAAACCAGGAGTCACGATAAAAGGAGTCAAGTCTCGAAAAATGAGTCAGGCTGAGTCACAATATATCTCGGCCGGCTGGCCGAGAACGAGCCCGCTCGGAAGGCGATGAAATGCGACCGCATGTCGCACGGTTGGGGTGTTGGCGGCAAAGTCGTCCAAAGCTGAGATGCTAAACGAGGGCTGTCGGGCGATGGCGGCGCGCCCTCGGCGCAGGTAAATCTGGAATTACTTGCGAGCAGTGCTTTTCTCGCTCCTCTCGTTGAGGTGTCGTCGCTTCGCTCCTCGTTGACGAATCAGCCGCACGACTGGCTCCAGGCATCTGGAGCGCCACGCGGCCGACGGGCCCTGATCGGACGCCTTTTCCAACCGTTGTCGGGCTCCGGCGGTGGCTTACGTCTTTAGTGCAAAAGCCAGGCAGCTGTTATTGAAGGCTGGTCTCCCGACGAGGAGAACGGGCCCCGACCGACTCGAGGTAGAAGTCGAGCATCGCGTTCAGGGACGCAGGGGTTTTTCGCAGCCGGCTTCGCAGCGCCGCCCCCTCCCAGCAGTCGACCAGGAGATCGGCCATCTGCCGCACGTCGGTCGCGGCCGGAATCTCACCTCGTTGCCGTGCCTCGCCCAAACAGACCGCCAGGCGTTCCGCGATTGACGAGAAGCACCAATCGATCTTGCGACGGAAAACCTCGTTGATGCCCGACAGTTCCTGCCCCAGGCCACCCATGAGACACCCGAGGTAACCCTCTTGCTGATACTTCTGCTGCGTCAGTTCAAAAAAACGCCGGATCCTTGCGAGTGGAGGTTGTTGCTCGTCTTTGAGGCACCCATCGAGGCCCGCATGCACCTGCAGTATGTACGCATCAATAACCTGAAGCGCGAAATCCTCCTCGTCCTTGAAATGGTGATAAAAGGAGCCCTTGGGGTCACCCGTTGCCATGAGCAGGGTTTGGACGCCCAAGTTGTTGTAGCCTCGTTCCAGCAGCATCCGGAGCCCGGCGTCAATGAGGCGTTGTTTAGTAGAATGCGCCATGGCCGGCTTTGTTAGGGGCGCCGCGCGGTTCAGCCGAACGCCGCGGCGCCGGCGAACAGGCTGGAGCCAATCCCAATAAGATAAGATCGCCGAGAAAGAAAACACCACCCACCACGCTGGCGCGTGGTCCCCCCCGCCTCAAGGCGGGACCTATTCAGTGTGCGCCAGCACCGGGGGAGGTGTTTTCTCGCGTCCGGCCGACGTGCTGCACGGCAGTCTGGGGACCACGCGCGGGCGTGGTGAGAGGTGTTTCATCCACCAAAGGGCAGGCCACGCTCTAGCCTTTTGTCTTTTGAATCATGTGGTTGATGACCCGGCTGTGTTCATGTTGCGGACTGAACATGATGATATCCGCGTCATCATCGACCCTGACATTGTGCCCTGGCGGCCAATAAAAGGTCGCTCCGTCGGGCGGTATCGGCACGGACGCAAGGTCCGGCCCTACAACGCAACTGCACGGCGGCGGCGTCAGACCGGACGCGTGCGGCGCCCTGCGTCACGGCGGCCTGGTTACGGCTCAGCGGGATTGCGCGAGCAGATTGTCGAGTTGCGTCCGATAGGCGCGGGTGACCGACAACTGCCGGCCGTCATGGAGCACGAGCACCGCGTCGCCGTGGAACAACGGCTGCATCTCCCGCACGCGTTCGAGGTTCACGAGCGCCGAACGGCTGATGCGCAGAAAACCCCGGGTCGCGAGCCGCTGCTCCGCGGCGTGCATCGTCTCGCGCAACAGGTGCGCCTTGCCGTTGAGGTGCAGGCGCACGTAGTTCCCCTCGGCTTCGATCCAGTCAATCTCCGCGGGCTTCAGGAAGATCACACGGTTGTGTTCGCGCACGGCGAGGCGGTCCCAGCCGGCCGGATGCGGCATTGGCTCCTCCGTCGCCGGACGCGGGGCAGCCGTGGTGGTGCGACGTTCGCGCACGCGCTGGATCGCGTGCCGCAGGCGCTCGGCGTCGCAGGGCTTGAGCAGGTAGTCGCACGCGTTGACTTCGAAGGCGTGCACCGCGTGTTCGTCGTGGGCGGTGACAAAGATCACGTCGAAATCCGGCGGCGTGGCGACGGCCTCCAGCACGCCGAACCCATCCAGCTCCGGCAATTGCACGTCGAGCATCACGAGATCCGGATGCAGGTCGGTGATCGCCCGGACAGCCTCGCGTCCGTTGCCACATTCCGCGATGGTTTGCACATCATCCTCCGCACGCAGCAACATCCGCATCCGTTCGCGCGCGAGCGGTTCATCGTCGACGATTATCGTCCGGATCAACGGAAGGTCAGGGCTCATCGGGTCAAGAGATGCCCGAGGAGTACCCTAGCAACGGAGTCGGACCTCGTCGATACAGCGAGGGATGAAAACGGTGGCGGATCGTCCGCGCGTCCAAGGGCTGCAGTACCAATGGCAAGGGGTGCGGAGGCAGGCATGGCGGTCCGTTGAGCGGGATCTCGTGATGGTCGGTAGAACACCGGTCGACCCTCATTGCCCGGGGCCGGCCCCATGTGGGGGCTTGCCGATACGCGTCCGACTCCCCCAGCGATGAACCGCTGCAAAAGTCTCGCGTCACTCCGCCGTGACGCTTCGCCCAGAACGGGCAAATCGTCGTCGATCCTGCCGAGGCCTTTTCCCGATGAGAAACTGATGACTTGCCTGCGCGAACCGAGCTTTCCACAGAACCGGCCATCGGTCCGCCCGGCGATGGGCAGGTGGTTCTGAGCCACGCCAGCCGCGTACCGATCCGGCAGCTACGGCATCCGGAGTGCGCCGACGGAAAGCCACGCGGCGCCGCACCGGGCATGCTGACATGTTTTTAGCAGAAGGCGGCTGATCGGTCGCCGCGTCAAAGTTCTCCCCGTGCTCTGCCGATAGACGGGGGATGACTGCGCTCAGTTTCCTGCTCCACGCACGTCGCCGCATCGACCGGCGCGGGCGCGTCACCCGGCTGTTGCCTCCGCTGTGGCCTTGCGTTGTCCTGGCTCTGCTCGTCTGGGGTGCATCGTGTTGCATGGGCGCGGACCAGCCTCCGGTGGTGAACTGGACGGGGCATTCTCGCGCGGAAGTAATGGCCGGCCTGGGCAAGCCGCAGTCCGTCCTGCAGCGTGGCGACACCGAGGTCCTGGTGTATCCAAAGAGCGTTCGCGTCGAGATCCGGAACGATCAGGTCGTTTCCTTTCGGTCCGGTTCCCAGGCAATTCTGGTGAAAGGTGACGGCACCCGTTATACGGCGAGCAATACTGGCAAGGTCACGCGGATCGAACCTCCGCCCGCCGAAAACCCATCGCCCGAAACGTCCGTCGCGTCTGCACCGGCGACGGCACCATCGGCTTCTACTCCCACTCCGACTCCTGCGCCGCCAACCGCCTCGCCCGCTGTCCCGTTGGCGACGGCGCCCGCCGCCGTTGCCAAGACCGCTGCCAAGGCAACTCCACCGGCGAGCACGCCTGACACCGGCTTGGTCGCCATGATCAAGGACGGTGAAACCGACGAAGGTAAATCATGGACCCACGTGCCGAAGGATTCCACCTCGAGCACACCGGGTCTGGACACCAAGATGCTCAAGCTGGCGGACAACTACGTCCAGCACGGGCAGTTGAGCGTCGAGAAGACGAGGACGGAGCCGACGTGGGTGAAACCCGTCACGGAAGTCGTGCTGGCATGCATCCGCTTCGGCCTGGCCTTGCTCGTCCTGCGCGTCGCGATCGGCTGGGTGGGCCTGCCATGCTACATGCCCGATGTCGCCAAGGTGGCGGCGATCTTCGTCGTCATCCGCGAGGGAGTCTACGGCCTGGGCGGCCTCGGTGGAAACTGGCAGTGGCTGCACCTCTTTCGCGCCTCGGACATCGTCAGCTTTCTCGTCCTGTGCGGACTGCTCGTGCGCTTCAAGGTCGCCCTCGAGGGCATCACCGCGCTCAAAATTGCGATCGCGACCGAGGTGGCCAGCTACTTCGTGATGGGCGCCATCACCCTCGCGCTGATCTTCGGTCTCGGCGCCATCTTCTGACGCCGCCAGGCGATCGGGCCTGAGTCGAATGCCACCGATTGCGTGACATTCTCGCAGCGAGCCTCGGTTCAGTTGATGCGGGTCAAGTCCACCAATTCGGCGAAGCGGCGGTCGATCTCCGCGCGGCCCGCATGATCGAGCCGATCGACGCCAAGCGCTTCCACGGTGAGGCTGGCCGTGACGGTGGCGTAGGCGGTGGCGCGTTTCAGCGTGGCGAAGGAGGTGCTGTCGGCCGCCGCGAGGCAGCCGAGCAGGGCGCCGGCGAATGAATCACCCGCGCCGGTCGGGTCCTCGACTTTTGTCACGGGGAAGGCCGGGAGCGAGAAGAGTCCATCCGGGTGAAACAGCACCGCCCCGTGCGCACCCTTCTTGATGAGGACGATCTTCGGGCCGATCTTCTGGAGCAGCGGCCCGGCAACATAGACGTTGCCCTCACCGGTGAGTTGTTCGGCTTCCTCGTCATTGAGGATAAACAGATCGACGCGCGGCAACAGCGTGCGCAACTCCGGCTGCGCGATGTCGAGCCAGAGTTTCATCGTGTCGGCCACGGTGAACGCGCCCGGCGCGAGTTGATCGAGCACCATCGCCTGCAACGAAGGTTGAATATTGCCGAGCAGCGCGTATTTCGAGGCACGCCACGATTCCGGCAGGGTGGGCTGAAAATCGGCGAACACGTTGAGCCGTGTTTCGAGCGTCGAGCGGGTGACGAAGTTTTCCGCGTAGACGCCCGACCAGAAGAACGTCTCGCCGCGCTGGTCAACCTGGAGGCCCTCCAGATCAATCCCGCGATGCTTCAGGCGCGCGAAATTATCGTCGCCAAAATCCGTGCCGACCACCCCGACCAGCCGCGTCGGAGCAAAGTAACTTGCGGCGATGGCAGCGTAGGTGGCCGAGCCGCCGAGGATGCGGGGGGCAAAGGCGGTGGTGGTCTTGATCGCATCAAAGGCGACCGAGCCGACGACGAGAACGGGCGGAGTGGAGGGAGAGGCAGACGGCATGGTGAAGCGGTGAAGCGGGTGGCGCGGGAGCAAATCCGTCGCCGTTCGCGGAGTGCGGCAACGTTAAAGGTCATGGTTGGTGCCGCAGAAATCGCGGTCGCGGCGTAAACCCCGTCGGGATTCATTCGCCGGGACTCCACCGCGTTGAGGTTGCTAGCTGTTTGCTTGTGAGGCGACGCGGGGCGCCTCATACCTGCATTCACCGCCGCCTGGATCATTCGCTTCATGAATCTGTTGTCCCGTCTCTTCGCTCCACGAACCGAATTCACCGAGGAACAACGCGCGTTCTGGGACGCCCAGGGTTTCCTCGTGCTCAAGGGCGCGATTCCCGACGCCGCGATCGAGCGCTACCTGCGGGCCGTGGATCGGCTGTGGACGGAACGAAAGCGCGCGGACAACCCGTTGGTCATCGATTTCTGGGAGGGACCGCTGGACGGTCGACGCCTCTACTTTCGGGACGCGCCGGATGATGGCCGGCAGTATTCGCACAAGCTCAACGACACCCATTTCGTTTCCGCGGAGTGTCGGGATTTGATTCTGCATGCGAACCTCGGGGGGGCGCTCGAGGGCCTGCTCGGCGGCGAACCGCTGGCGATCGGCACGCTCACGTTCGAAAAGGGCAGCCAGCAGGAGGATCACTTCGACACCTACTACATGCCGCCGCCAGGTGACGGGCGCATGGTCGTGACCTCGATCTGTCTTGAGGACATCCATCCGGATTCGGGACCGGTGCAGTACTATCCCGGCAGCCATCTGATCCCGCCGTATCGGTTTTCGCACGGCGGCATCCATGTGGTCGACATGGCGGAAAAGAAGGATGCGAAAACCTACATTGACGGGGAGCTGGCGAAACGCGGCATCACGCCCGAGCCGTTCCTGGGTCGGAAGGGCGACGTGCTTTTCTGGCACGGGCAACTCTATCACGGCGGCACCCCCATCCGGGACCATGCGCGGACCCGGCGGACCCTGGTCACGCATTACTGGCGTTCCGGGGATGTCGAGGCGGAGCGGGTGCTCACGCATGCGCCCGGGCGTCATTATCTCAAACGGGAGCATCACACGCCCTGGGCCTGACGGCACCCGTACCGATGCATGCCCCGGAGTCGATGGAAGTCGGCAATTTCCATTGCGCCCATCACGGGCGTTTGCTTGATCGGGAGCCGTGAGCGACCTGCTGGTTCAGCTTCAGGACAAGATCGCGCAATACCCCACATGGATGGTGGCCGGAGTGATCGGCTTCGTCGTTGTGGTGATCGTGGTTCTCTTGTGGAAGGCGATGCGGATCGCGATCATGGCGCTGATCGTCGCGGCCCTGATCGCCGGCGGATGGTTCGTCTGGGATCGGGTCTCGCAGCCGCACGCGACCGCGCCGGCGCCCGCCCCAGCCGAGCCGAAAGGCCGGTGAGCCCAATGCGCGACCGCGGCGTTGAGCACTTTCGACGCGGAATCGTCGGCGGGGGCACGTTTGACTTGTCACGCGATTTTGGCGCGGTGTAACAGTCGCCGGTGAAATACATTTTTGTCACCGGCGGCGTGGTCTCTTCCCTGGGCAAGGGACTCACCGCCGCCGCGCTCGGCGCGCTGCTCGAGCAACGCGGGCAGGTGGTGCGGATCCAGAAGTTCGATCCCTACCTCAACGTCGACCCGGGGACGATGAGCCCCTTTCAGCACGGCGAAGTCTATGTGCTGGAGGACGGCGCCGAAACCGATCTCGATCTCGGCCACTACGAGCGGTTCACCTCCGGCAAGCTGTCGCGCCTCAACAACCTCACCTCCGGTCAGGTGTACGAGGCGGTGATCCAGAAGGAGCGCCGCGGCGATTACCTGGGCAAGACCGTGCAGGTGATTCCCGCACGTCACCAACGAAATCAAGGCGCGCATCCTGGATGCGGGCAAGGACGTCGACGTGTTGATCACCGAGATCGGCGGCACCACCGGCGACATCGAGGGACTGCCGTTTCTCGAAGCGATGCGCCAGTTCGCGCTCGAGGCCGGGCCGGGCAACGTCGTGTTCATCCACGTCACGCTCATTCCGTTCTTGAAGGCGGCGGGCGAGCTCAAGACCAAGCCCACGCAGCAAAGCGTCGCCAAGTTGCGCGAGATCGGCATCCAGCCGCACATCCTCGTCTGCCGTTGCGAGCATCCGATGGACGCGGACATGCGGGAAAAGCTCAGCCTGTTCTGCAACGTGCCGGTCAAGGCCGTGATCGAGGAGCAGGACGTCGCGTCCTCGATCTACGAACTGCCGCTGATGCTGCAGCGCGAACGGATGGACGACCTCGTCGTGCAAATGCTCGGGCTCAAGGCGCCACCCGCACCGAAGAACGGCTGGAGCCGACATCGTGCGGCGCCTCAAGTCGCCAGCGCAGCGGGTGACGATCGGCGTCGTCGGCAAATACATCGAGCTGCAGGACGCCTACAAGTCGGTCTACGAATCGATCACGCACGGCGGCATCGCCAACGATTGCGCGGTCGAGGTCGAAGCGCATCGACGCCGAGGAACTCGAGAACGAACGCGGCGGATGCGCCTGCGCGGCCTCGACGGCATCCTCGTTCCCGGCGGCTTTGGCGACCGCGGCACGGAGGGCAAGATCGCCGCCGCGCGTTTCGCGCGCGAGTCCGGGATGCCGTACTTCGGTCTTTGCCTCGGCCTGCAGATCGCCGTCGATCGAATTTGCGCGCCACGTCCTGGGGCTCGCCGAGGCCAACAGCGTGGAGTTCGACGAGCACACGCGCGCATCCCGTCATCCACCTGATGGAGGAGCAAAAGATCGGTGCCTCGACAAGGGCGCGACCATGCGCCTCGGCTCGTATCGAGTGCGCGCTCGTGCCGGGCACGCATGCCGCAGGCGGCCTACGGGGTGGAGTCCGTGCGCGAACGCCACCGTCACCGTTACGAGGTGAACAACGCCTACGTCGAGCGAGCTCGAAGCCGCCGGCATGCGCGTGGCCGGGCGCAACCCCAAACGCGATCTCGTCGAGATCATGGAAATCACCGCGCACCCGTGGTTCGTCGGCGTGCAGTTCCATCCCGAGTTTCAATCCAAGCCCAACCACGCGCACCCGCTGTTCGCCGCCTTCATCGCCGCATGCATCAAGCGGAAGGAAGGGCGGTAGGTAGGATTTTTGATTTTGGATCGGCGATTTTGGACTCCATCTTGAGACATCGAAACCCTGTGCCTCGGCGAATCGAAAATCGAAAATCGAGAATCTGAAATCCGAAATTCCGCCGTGCTCTTCGACCCCGCCAAACTCCTGCTGATCGCCGGACCATGCTCGCTCGAGAACGAGAGCGTGTGCCGCGCGGTGGCGGAACGTCTGGTCGCCGTCGGGCTCAAGCACCCGGAGCTGCGCATCGTTTTCAAGGGCTCGTTCGACAAGGCCAACCGCACCTCGCTGGGTGGGCCGCGTGGGACCGGCCTCGAAGGCGGCCTCGCCTTGCTGGAGATGGTGCGGCGCGAGTACGACCTGCCGGTGCTCACGGACGTGCATGAGGCCACGCAGGTGGACGCGGTGGCGCCGATCGTCGATGTCGTGCAGGTCCCGGCGTTTCTGTGCCGACAAACCGACCTGCTCGTCGCATGCGCGGAAAGCGGCCGGGTCGTCAACGTGAAGAAAGGCCAGTTCCTCTCGCCGGCGGAGATGCGTTTCGTCGTGGAAAAACTGCACGAATCGCACGCGCTGGAAATCTGGCAGACCGAACGCGGCACCACCTTTGGTTATCAGAACCTCGTCGTCGACATGCGCAGTTTCGCAATCCTGCACGGTTACGGGCATCCCGTGATCTTCGACGCCACGCACAGCGTGCAGTTGCCGGGCGCGGCTGGCGGCAAGAGCGGGGGCCAGCGCGAATTCATCCCGCCGCTGGCCCGCGCGGCCCTGGCGGCGGGGGCGCAGGGTTTGTTTGTGGAAACGCACCCGAACCCGGAACAGGCGATCTCCGATGGGCCGAACCAGGTGCCGCTTGATGAGCTCGAACCGCTGTTGCGCGCGAGCCTGCGCGTGTGGCAGGCGGTGCGATAGGGGTCGCGGTGGAAAGCTCGTTATTCTGCAGGGGCGAATGCCAGGAAGGATGTGGTCGTGCTACGGCGTAGAATGACGGGTCGCCGTGAATCGCTCACTGCGCCTCGCAGCTCACCGGACAGCTCGGTCGACACGGTGAGCGGCGCGGAGCGGGGTCCGTGCCCTACCTTGCGCGGAGGCCAAGGAAATGCGCCAGTTCGCCGACGGCGGCGACCGTGGAGACACCGCGTCTCGCACGACGCGAGATCACCCGCAGACGCTGCCGTTCGCGGTCCGCCTTCGGGTCCACGTGACCGACGATGGCGTCGCCGGCCAACAAGGGCAGGGCGTAGTAACCCCGCACGCGTTTCGCCGGAGGCGTATAAACTTCCCACGTGTAATCGAAATCCCACACCCGGCGTGTGAGTTCCCGATCGTAGATCACCGGGTCGAGCGGGGCGAGCAAGCGAAGGAACGGCGAGCCGTTCGCGGCCGGTGACGTGGCTGGGTCGAACAGGCTCACGTCGTCGCGCAGGCAATAGACGGCCGGACCACCTTCGATGCGGACGGGTTGCACGCGGTCGGCCACCACAACCAGGTCCGGCCGGTTCAGTTTCACAAGGCGCCGCTGCCGCAGCTTCATCAGGATGCGCCAGCGCTTGATATCATCCGCGGGCGGAGTGGCCGCATTCCGCACCCGCGGGGGCAGCACGCGCTCCGGCAGGTCGTACACCCGTCGGAAGGCGCGGCGCGTCGCGATCAAGACGCGTCCGTGCGCGAACAGTTTATCCAAGACGACCTTCGCGAATCGCGCGGTCGAATTCCAGGCCGGTCACACCGCGCTCGGCATGATCGATGTCGTCGGAACTGATCGGACCGCGTTCATCGATCGTGGCGAGAATGCGTCGGGCGAGTTGTTCCTCCCTTGCCGAGAGTCTGCCCCACCACTGGTTCGGTCGGTCCGCCCGGTTGCGGATTTCATCCACCAGGTAGGGCCACGCCTCCACGGGCAATGCCGCGAGGACGCCGAAGTAATGTTCGAAAAAAAGGCGCGCGTCCGGGACGAGGGGTTGCGCGGAATCGTCACCGTGCAGGTGCCGCAGGAGATCACCTTCGCGATAGGCGGCGACGCGGTTGCGCAGGATGAGATCGTGCATGCGCCCGCAGACGTTGATCGGGTCGAGCTGGACGAAACCATGGTATCGGATCGCCGTGGCCACGTCGGGGAACGGGGTGAGGAGTCCGAGCGCGCGCAGCATGAACGTCCGCGCCTGAATCGAAGTGGCGACGATGGGCGAGGGGAGCACGCCGCGAGTTTTTGCATGGTGGAGAAGGGCGCAAGACAGAGCGAGATGGTCTCTCTTTTTTCGCCGCCAACGACATCCCATGGGTGAGTCGAAAAGGCGACGCTTTGGGCGACCCTCGCAAGCGCGTGAGTGTCCGTGGATGCGGCGCTCCGCGATTTTTCCGTCCGCCGATGGAGCGCAAACGGCCGGCGGACTTGCCGGCGGCCGTGGCGGTGCGTTACGCGGGCGGACGCGTCAAGGCGTAGCGATGGCGGTCATCGTCTGCCCGGGGCGGTGGTGACGGTCTGGCGGTCGTCGGCGTGGAGCTGGATGCCCCTGCAAGCATCCTTGCCAAATGCAGGGGGATGCCTGGACCCACGGTATTCCGGTTTGGGCTCAGGGTTGAGCGTGGCGGGAGCGCAGGAAGCGGATGGCGGCAGCGGGATGGAAGGCGTAATGTTGGGTGAGGGCGGAGAGGTTGATGGGGCCGTCGCGCAGCAACGCGCCCAGCAGGGCCGAGCGCAGCAGCGCGAGATTGCAGGCGCGCCGGGCATGGCGCCCCAGTTCCTGGTCTTCGCGCCAGGTGACGTCGCGGCGGTAGTGGTTGGCGCTTTCGACGCTCCAGTGGCCGCGGCAGCGCGCCAGCCACTGGCGGGAGGTCAGCGCGCCGCGTTCGAGCGAGGAGACGAACAGGCGGCTCTCGCCGCTGGACTGACCGGTTTTCTTGTCGGTGATCGTGCTGGTCACCGCCACGACGGTGGCGGCATGGGGAAAACCCAGTTGCACGGGCGTGACGCGCGCGAGCGTCAGGACGCGGTGTTCGGCGCGGCCGTGCGCGGCGTCGTCGGAGCAAAAAGGGGGGCCTGGCCCTCCAGCGCGTGGGCGGCGGCCGCGCGCACCGCGGGCGTGTTGTCCTTGAGTTGGATCAGGTACTCGCCCTCGGCGCTCACGACGGTGCGGGCCGTGTCGTGATTGGCGTGGCCGGCATCGAAGCTGACCAGCGCGCCGGCCAGATCGGTTTGTTCCAGCAACGCGCGAGCGGCGGGCACTTCGTGTTCCTTTTCCGTGGCGAGCACGGGCGCGACCGCGACGGTGGCGCCGCTGTGCTGGGCGACGAGGCTGACGACCTGGGCGAGCCGGTCGGTAACGGCCTTGCCATCGAGGGCGAGCGCGGCGGGGAGCTGGCCGTGTTGGGCTTGCAACCAGTGGTTCAATACGCCGGCCAGCGCCTGCGAATCGACACGGCCCAGCAGGGTGTAGAACACGTCGCGCCCGGGCGCCAGACGCACCCTTTTGCCCGGCGCGCGATAGTAGCCCAAGGCCTCGCGCTGGCGGGCGTTGAGTTGCTGGGCCAGCCGCAGCCAGTCGGCCGGCCGCTGCCGGCCCATGAGCACCGAGAGCGCCACGAGCGTGAGCACGGTGGCCAGGCGGTGCTGGCGGTTGCCCGCACGCGGATCGGGCACGCGCGCGAACGCCTCGTGCAGCGACTCGAGCTGCGCGAGCTTGACGGGCAGGATGCCCATCGTCGCCACCGGCAAGGCGGCGCGACACTCGGGCGGCAGCAGCGGCTCGGGCCCGCGTAGGCGCACCGCGGCGTCCGGACGCAGCGGTTTGAGCCAGAGACTTTTCAGGCCGGCGCCGGGTTGATAATAATCGCGGCCGACGCGGCGATGACCGGCGGTGGCGCCCGCCTCGATCCAGCCGGCCGCGCGATAGCAGGTGCCCTCGAAGCGCTCCGGATCGATGAAGCTCTCCGCCAGCAGCGGCGTATAGCCGTGCTTTTGTTGCCACCACTCCGGCAGGTGGCGCACGGCCTCACCCAGCACGCGACTGGCGAGGTTGGGTTGGGCGCGCAACAGACAGAAGCGCGCCTGTTGCACGACCAGCTTGAGTCGCTCGGCGCGCGTGCGCGGATCCCAGCCGATCCACGCCTCGCGCGCCTTGAGCCGTTTGGCCGCCGCGCACCACAGGATGATCGCCACCCACGCGCCGTCGCATTCGGCGATCTGCCAGCCGCGATCACCCGCCACGTGCGCCTCGCGCAAATAGTGGTGCGTGGCGAGCAACTGCTCGACGCGCGCAACTTCGTCAGGCCGCGCCGCGCGGACCTGTACCCGCGACAAATCAAGATAGGACGATGGTTCTGCCATGCCACCGTCCACCCTGCACGTCGCACTCAATCTGGCCAGAAAATAGTCCGACTCCTCATCGCAAACACCTTAGCCGTTCAGACCGGAAGACCGTGTGCCTGGACCACGGGGTCAGCGTCGGAGGTTGACCGGATTCGGGTCGTGGGCAAGCTCCTCGGGCGTTCCGCGCCGCGTCGCGAGCCGATCGTGAACCCGTGGGGGCCTGGAACGACTACTCTCGATGGAAACATTTTTGATCGACATTCCGATTCCCTCGATGGGGGCGACGGTCAATGAAATCACCGTCATCGACCTCCTGATCGATGCGGGCGCCACGTTCACCAAGGGCCAGAAACTGGCCGAGTTCGAGAGCGACAAATCAGCGTTCGATTTCGAGGCGCCCTGCGACGGAACCCTGGTGCAGGTATTTTGTCGCGCGGGTGATATCGTGCCGGTCAATCAGCCGTTCATGCGCATCGAGACCGCGGACACCTCCCTGCAACACCTGCAAGTCCAGGCGGCGATCGCGGCGACTCGGAGCGTGCCCGCACCCGCACCGGTGCCCGCTCCCCCGCGGAAACCGACACCCGCCAAGGCGGCCTCTTCGACTGCGCCTCAAACGGTTCAGGCGCCTGCGGCACCGCCCGGCGCGCCGGCGGGACGGCTGGCCTGGACCCCGCGCGCTTTGAAACTTGCCCGTGAGGCCGGCCTTGATCCGGCGGCGCTGTCGGACGTGCGCGCGACGGGTCCGGGTGGCCGGGTCTCCGGCGACGACATCGAACATTACCTTGCGTCGCGTCCGGCGCCCGCGGCGGCCACTGGCCAGCCTTCGCCGGCTCCGCAAACGGAGGGTTTCGATCCGAAGCTGGCGGAAACCGTCTGCGTCGCGGGCATTGGCTACGCCGTGCCGAAGAACGTCCGGTCCAACGAGGAGATCCTGAAGGCGTTCCCCGACAAGTCTCCCGAGGAGATTGTCCGCATCACCGGCATCCGCCAGCGGCATTTCGCCGGGCCGGGCGAGTCGGTGACGAGCCTCGCCAAGATCGCGGTCAACCACGCCCTGTCGATGTCGGGGGCGAATCTTTCCGAGATCGACGGCATCATCATGGCGACCTTGATCCCGGATCAGCCGGTGCCCAGCGCCGCCAGCGCCCTGGCCCGTGAACTGGGGTTGCGTCACGTTCTTGCGTTTGATCTCAACGCTGCATGTTCCGGGTGGCTCTACGCCCTGGAAATCGGGCGCGCGATGATTCGCGCAGGTTCGGCGCGCAAGCTGATCGTTGTCACCGGTGAGCTGCTTTCCCGGATCACGAACCCGAAGGATTACTCCACGGCTTTCCTCTTTGGCGACGGCGCGGGCGCGGCGATCCTCACGGATGACTCCGGTGGCCATCGGCTCAATCGCATGATGTTGACCGGCGATGCCGAGCACTACGAATGCATCCAGCGTGCCGGTGGCGGTGCGCGCGAACCGATGCCGGAGCCCGGCGCCAACCTCGACCGATTCTACCTGCAAATGGACGGTTCCGTAGTGTTCAAACACGGGGTCCTCGCCTTCGCGCGCATGATTGAAGAGACGATCGCCCGGCATCACCTCAAACCCGACGATGTCTCCTGGGTCGTGCCACACCAGGCCAACGAGCGCATCCTGCGCGCCGTCAGCAAGCGCGTCGGCATCGCCTACGAAAAGTTTGTCGTCACGATCGCCAAGTACGGCAACACCTCCGCCGCCTCCGTCTCGATGGCGCTTGGCTGGGCTGCCGAGGAGGGGATCTTCAATTCCGGCGACCGCATCGTCTTTTGCTCCGTCGGCGCCGGCCTGACGTTTGCCGGCGGCCTGCTGACGTGGTAGGCCCGGCGGCGCCGGCACTGTCGCAAGCGCCAACTTCCGGGATGGCACGCGTCCCTGGGCCCGGCGAGGCGTCCCGATCCGCGTAAAGCGTCTCAATTCACGCGGTTGTCCGGATCCTCGCCGCGCAAGACCTGCGCGGCGATCCGGGCGGAACTGCGACGCATCTCGGCCTTGCCCTCCGGGCTGCAAAAGGCGGCATGGCAGGTGCAGATCAAGTTTGGCGTCGCCGCCTCGAGGGCGGTGCGCAGTGGCTCATCCTCCACGACGTCGAGACCGGCACCACCGAGATGGCCGGTGCGCAGGGCCGCCAGCACCGCATCCTTCGCCACGATTGCTCCGCGCGCGGTGTTCACGAGAAACGCGCCCGGCGGCATCAGCGCAAGTTCGCGGTCGCCCAGCAGGTGTCGGGTCTCGCGGGTAAGCGGGCAGTGGACCGACACCACATCGCTGCCCCGCAGCAGTTCATCGAGTGATGCGACGCGGGTTACGCCGACGGCCTTGTCGGCCCCCGCAGCGAGATAGGGATCGAAGAAGACGACATGAAACCCGAAGGCCTTGGCGCGCAGTGCCGCCGCGGTGCCGATGCGCCCGAGACCGATGATGCCGAACTGGCGGCCGCGAATCCGGCGCATGCGTTCGGGTGTTTCGATGCGCCAGGTGAGTCGTTTGGCCGCCGCGTCGAGCGGAAAGAGTTGACGGAACAATGCGAGCGTCAGCGCCAGCGCATGATCCGCGACTTCCTCGGTGCCGTAATCAGGAACGTTGCAGACGGGAATGCCGCGCGCGGCGGCGGCGGCGGTGTCCACACTGTCCACGCCGACGCCGTTGCGAATGATCGCGCGGCAGCCCTGGAGGCGCTGGATGATGGACGCGGGATACGGCGCGTTGTGCCAGACAATGTGAACGTCGGCGGCCAGCGCTTCGGGCGAAAGCACACCCTGCTCGGAAAGCAGGAAGCGGCGGACCGTGCCAAGTGTGCCAATCACCTCGCGTTCGAGCGTGCTGGCGGGATCTCCATGCTGGAACTCCGATGAATCGATGACGGCAACGAGAGGGGGCATCGGATGGGCGGCGCGAACGGTCGGGCGTGGCGGCGCTCAGCCCGCGAGTTCGTAGCTCAAGATGCTCAGCGCGAAGATCGCGGCGGTCTCACACCGCAGGACCAGGGGGCCGAGCGTTACCGGTTCGAAGCCGTGGTTGCGGGCGAGGGCCATTTCCGCGGTCGTGAAGTCACCCTCGGGGCCAATCATCCATGCGGCGCTGGTGGGGGCGCGTCCCTTCTCTTCCTGGAAGCGTCGCAGGATCTCGCGCAGCGGTTGTGCCCCGGGTTGCAGGCTGGCGATCAGCTTCAGGTCATGGTCGCGGGCGCCGTTGGCGACAAACGACTCGACTGCCTGCACCGGCTGAATTTCCGGCAGCCAGGCATTGCCGCTTTGCTTGGCGGCCTCGATCACGGCGTGTTCCCATTTCTCGAGCTTGTGTTCCGCGGCGCCGTCCTCAATGCGCACCACCGTGCGCTCGCTCTGCAATGGTGCGATCGTCGCCACGCCCACTTCCGTGGCCATGCGCACGATCGCGTCCATGAACTTTCCCTTCGGCAGCGCCTGCGCGAGCGTGATCCGGTAAGGCAGGGGCGGGATCCTTTGGGCGAACCGCACCTTTAGCATCGCCGCGCTGCGGTTCGCATCGGTGCATTCGCACACCCACTCGTGGCCTCGGCCATCAAACACCACGACAGTGTCACCGGCGCGGGCACGGTTCGTCGTGACCAGGTGATGGGACTCATCACGATCGAGGCGGATCTCGGTGGGTTCAACCTCGGCGGGCCGGAAGAACGAACGCAGATCGGGCATGCGTTGGGGAAACGTGGCGGCCCGAACCGTGGCAACAGAAAAGGCACTCCGCCCAAACAGAGTGCCTTCTCAAACCTGACTAAACTACAAACCAGATCAGAGAAATGAACGTATCGAGCTGACTACCGTGAAGAAAGACGCGGGGCCAACGGGAGGCGTTCAAAAATCCGGGCGTAAGGCCGGGGTGGGGCGCGGGCCGCCTGCAAAACGGAAAAGGCACCGCGTCTCCGCGGTGCCTTTCCCGACTTATCAAACTACAAACCAGAACGCTAACTAGAACAAAACCCTAAACATCTAGCGCGATGAGATAGACGCGACGGGCGACAGGGCGTTCAAAGTTCTCGCCAGAAAAAAATCGGTTTTCCTGGATGAACTTTATCCTTTTCAACTCCAGCGGGTTGAGCTTCGCTGCCCACCGTTCATGTCAGGCCCGGGTGGCGGAATCGGCAGACGCGCCGGACTCAAAATCCGGTTCCCTCTAAAGGAGTGCGGGTTCGACCCCCGCCCCGGGCACCACTGGCGACCTCACGATTCAGAGTCGACGCCTTGCGATCAAAGTCGGTGGCGCGCGAAGGACTCAGGCGGCCAGCCCTGCGGCGGAACTCGAGGTGTGGCGATGCCCGCGCTTCAGCGGCGTAGTCCTTAGTAGCCGACCGTGAAACGGGCACGGGGTGGCGTGGTCGTTCCAGTTCGTCGATGAACGCGATGGCATAGTCGGGAAGCGAAACGTGGCTGTCGCCGTTGGCATTTTGGGTGGGATCTCGAAGGCCGTGCGCTCGTGGACGTGTGGATCGCCCCGCTCGCCTTACGTGAGCGGCTGGCGATCGCCGCGCACGCCGGAGCGTTGGGGCTGAAGCCGCTTTCCGGTAAACAAGGGGATGCGCTGCTCAACGGTGGCATCCCTGCTGGCCCAACCCATGCACGACGTCGTCGGGCACGTCCTGATCGAACCCGTACGTCACGAGGGCTTGCATTCCCGGTCGGATTGCCGGAAGTCTGATGAAAGCCTGTGAATCGAGCGTCGCGGCGGAGCATTTCTACCATGCTGATCGCGCTGGGGGTTTTCGCCGCCGTCTGGGGCGCGAAACTCGGCGTGATTTCCCGTTACGGTTCGGATGTTCCCGTGATGGACCAATGGGATGCCGAGGGCGGAGCCGTCATCTTGCCGTACCTGCGGGGCAGCTCTTCGTGGCGCGACTATTTTGCGGCGCACAGCGAGCACCGGATTCTTTGCACCCGGGTTCTGACGCTCGCCCTTTTTCTTGTGAACGGACAATGGGACCCGCGTCTCGAGAACGTGGCCAGCGCCGCCATCCATGCCGCGCTGGCGGTGGCCCTGGTGTTTTGGGGCGGTCGCGTGATCGAGCCGAAGTGGCATCGGGTGTGGCTGGCAACCGTGGTGGTGCTTGTCGGTCTGCCGGTGGACTGGAATAACGTCATCAGCGGTTTTCATTCGCAGCACTATTTCCTGCTCTGGTTTTCGTTGGTTGCGCTCGTTCTGCTGCCGACGGGCAGTCCCCGCCAGGCATCGTGGTGGGGCGGGGCGGTCAGCGCCGGACTCGCGTTGTTTTCCCTGGCCTCGGGTTTGCTGGCAGGAGTCGCGGTGGCCTGCGCCTGTTTGGTCGACGGGAGGCCGGGCAGCGCACTGCGTCGCCATCGTTGGACACTGCTGGTCTGCGCACTCACGGTGGCAGCCGGAGCTGCGCTGACGGTTCAGTTGCCGGAAAACGAAGGGCTGCATGCCCGGTCGTTCGCGGAGTTTGCGGTGGCTTACTGGCGGTATCTCGCCTGGCCTTTTGAGCGCTTGCACGCGATCAGCCCGATCGTTCCCTACGTGCTCGCGCCCCTGTGGTGGCTTCCGTGGGGCGGGTTGCTGCTTCGGATCTGGTCGCAACGCGGTGGCGCGTCGGCGGCGGAACGCGTGCTCCTGGCGGTGGGCGTATGGACGCTCCTGCAGTTCGCCGCGTGCGCCTATGCCCGTGGGACCTACGCGCGACCGGCGTCGCGGTACATGGACATCATGGCGATCGGTCTGGCCCTGAACGGACTGCTGCTTCTACGCATGATGGCCTCGCCGGAGGCAGGAGGTGCCCGGCGTCTGTGGGCGAGACTCGGCATGGGGACGGCGGTGCTGGCGGGCATCGGCATCGGTTTGCACCTGACGTTTTTCTTCCGGCACGACCTCCCGGTCGAGCGGGAGCTTCGCAGCGCGGACGCCGCCCGAATTCGCCGTTATGTATTCGAGGGAAATGCGGCGCGATTGCGCGAGGGCGAGATCCGGTATCCCGATCCGGTCAGGCTGATGGAAGCGCTCGACCAGCCCGAACTGCGGGCCGTGCTCCCGGCTTCGCTTCAGCCGAGTCCCGGCTACATTGGGGCCTGGTCCCGTATGGCGAAACTGGCGACCGATGCGGGTCCGATAATTTCGGCGCTCGGCGTGGTCCTGATCGTCGCGGCAGAGCGGCGGCGTTCTCGAGGGTCCACCTCCCGCCTTCTCTCAGCCAGCCCAGGCGTGACCCTGCCGATGAATCCGTAGACGCCCGGACCTTGGGTCCGGGCCGTGTCGTGGGACCAAGGACGGAGCCGATCACGCCGCGCCATCCGCGCCGGATCGCTTCAGTTCCGGCGTGTGGCGCAGATCCTTTCCCTGATAAAGGAAGATCGTCTCCTCGGCGATATTCGTGGCGTGGTCGGCGATCCGTTCGATCGCCTTGGACACAAACATGAGATCGATGGCGCGTCCGATCTGGGCGGGATCCCGGGCCATCAATTGGGTGAGCTGGTCACAGGCTTCCCGGTTCATGCGGTCGACCTCGACGTCGCGGCGGCAGACCGCGAGCGCGCGTGCCTCATCGCTTTCCACCAGGCAATCGAGCGCTTCGCGCAGCATCTCGGCGGCAATCTCGCCCATTGCGCGGACATCGATCCCGATGGGCAACGGGAGGTCCGAACTCAGGTTGCGGATGCGACGTGCAATCTTCGTCACTTCATCGGCGGCGCGTTCGAAATCGTGACTCGCCTTCATGCCGGCGATGACGGTGCGCAGTTCCGTGGCGACGGGCGAGCGCAGGCTGATGTAGCGCACGGCTTCCTCGTCGATCCGAATCTCCAGGTCATCGATGATGTTGTCCGCCTCGATGACCAGCCGGGCCGCTTCCCCATCGCCGTCAACGTAGGCGGCCAGCGCGCGGCGCAACTGGTCGATGACCTCCGCGCCCATGCGGAAGAGATCGGAGCGCAGGGTCTCGAGTTCGGCATCGAAGAAACGTTTCATGGCAAATCGATCTCCACCGCGGTGCGGCCGCGGCTTACCCGAAGCGTCCCGAGACGTACGCTTCAGTTTGCGGATTGGACGGGCTCATGAAGATCTTGTGCGTGTCGTCGAACTCCACGAGCTGCCCGAGGTAGAAGAAGGCGGTGTGATCGGAGACGCGGGCCGCCTGTTGCATGTTGTGGGTCACAATGACGACCGTGTAGTCGCGCTTGAGCTTGTGGATCAGTTCCTCGATCTTTGCAGTTGCGATCGGGTCGAGCGCGGAGCAGGGCTCGTCCATCAAAATGATCTCCGGGCGGACGGCGAGCGCGCGCGCAATGCAGAGGCGTTGTTGCTGGCCGCCGGAAAGGCTGGTGCCCGGCCGATGGAGACGGTCCTCGACCTCGTCCCAGAGGGCGGCCATGCGCATGGATTCCTCGAGGCGTTCGCTGAGCAACGCGCGATCCCGCACGCCGTTGAGACGAAGACCGACCAGAACGTTGTCCGCGATGGAGAGGGTCGGAAACGGATTTGACTTCTGAAAAATCATGCCGACCCGGCGGCGGACGAGCGTCGCATCCACCTTCGGTCCGTAGAGGTCCTCTCCCTTGAGCAGGATCTTGCCGGTATGGCGGGCGCCGGGGGTGAGTTCGTGCATGCGGTTGAGCGACCGCAGGAAGGTCGACTTGCCGCAACCGCTCGGCCCGATGATCGCGGTTACGCGGTTTTCCGGAATCTGGATCGTGACATTGTTCAAGGCCCGGTTGGCGCCGTAATAGATGCAGAGATCGCGGATGTCGAACGCGACGCCGGTCGGGCCCATCTCGGGCGCGCGGGCGGGCACTTGAATTCCGGGCGCGGCACGATGAACATCGGCACTCGGTGTTTCGTTGGCACTCATGGGTGGGGGAGCATTGGACAAGGTGGATTTCATGAGCGTGAGCGATCGGAGCGACCAGCGGAAAAGATCCGCACCCCCGTACTCAGGAGAAAGACCAGGAACACGAGAACCAACGCACCCGCCCATGCCTGTCGGTGCCAGTCGTCGTAGGGAGAGATCGCGTAGGTGAAGATCTGCAGCGGGAGGGCGGCGATCGGCTCGGTAAGACGGTGGCTCCAGAAGGGATTACCGAGGGCCGTGAACAGCAATGGGGCGGTTTCGCCGGCGACCCGGCCGAGGGCGAGCAGGATGCCGGTGACGATACCTTTCGCGGCGGTGCGCAGGACGATGTGAACAATAATCTTCCAGCGCGCGATACCCAACGCAAGGGCGGCTTCGCGGTAGGATGTCGGAACGAGCACGAGCACTTCCTCGGTTGTGCGCAGGACCAGCGGAATCGTGATGAAGCCGAGCGCCAGTCCGCCGGACCAGGCCGAGAACGACTTGAAGGGCACGACCGCGATGGCGTACGCCGTCATTCCCCAGACGATCGACGGTACGCCGTTGAGAATGTCCGCGCCAAACCGGATCCAGAAGTTGATGCGCTCTGCCCCAAATTCGGAGAGGTAAACGCCGCCGAGCAGACCCACGGGCACCCCGAATACGATGGTGAGGGCGAGCAGCTCGCCCGTTCCGATGATGGCGTTGGCCATACCGCCGCCCGGTTCCCCGACGGGCTTGGGCAGCTGGGTAAAGAAGGCCCAATTTACCGCGCCGAAGCCCTCGCGCAGCAAATGCACAACGATGAGGGCAAGCGGCGAGACCACCAGGATGGCGCAAAGCACCGTCAGCGCGCTGATCGCGATGCACTCTTGTATTTGCGGTATTGATCGTAGCGGATGGACACGGTGCGTGGTTGGTTTCAGGCGCGCCGGCTGCCGGGCGTTTCGATCGTCTTGATGAGGACTTGCGCGAGGATGTTCACGGTGATCGTCACGCCCACCAGAACGAGACCAAGCTCGAAGAGAGCGCTGACGTACATCTCCGTCGTCGCCTCATTGAACTCATTCGCGATCACGCTCGCCAAGGTGTAGCCGGGCGCGAAGAGCGACTTTACGATCTCGGGGCGGTTGCCGATCACCATGGTCACGGCCATGGTCTCGCCCAGCGCGCGGCCGAGGCCGAGGACGGCGGCGCCGAGCAGGCCGCGCCGTGCGTAGCTGAGCACCGCGATGCGCGTGACCTCCCAGCGGGTGGCGCCCAGGCCATAGGCGGCTTCGCGCTGGAGATTCGGCACCGAGCGCAGGATTTCGCGCGAGACCGAGGTGACGATCGGCAGGATCATGATCGCAATGATCAGCCCCCCGGCGAGCATGCTGACACCGTAGATCGGGCCCTGAAACAGGGGCAGAAAGCCCAAATACTCCCGCAGGAACGGGAAGGCATGATCCCGCAGCCAGGGCACCATGACAAACACGCCCCAGAGACCCCAGATCACGCTCGGGACGGCGGCCAGCATTTCAATCAGCGACGCGAGCGGCTGGCGCATCCAGCGTGGCGAGAGATCCGTCAGAAACACCGCTGTGCCGATACTCAGGGGCACCGCGATCAGGAGTGCGATCACCGACGAAACGACGGTGCCGTAGATGAAGGGCAGGGCGCCGTAGTCTTCCTGCACCGGATCCCACTCCGACGACACCAGAAAATGCCAGCCGAACTTCGCCAGCGACAGATGCGCCCCTCGCGTGAGGATGTAGATCACCAGCAGGAACAGCGCACCCACCCCCGTCGCCGCCAGCAGAGACACGCCGTGGAACAGGCGATCCGCCCAGCGGGACGGCATCGGCAGGGGCACGGTGCCGGGCACGACTTCGGACGTGGACGAGGCGGACATGGCTCGGTCGGAGGGAAAAAAACGGGCGGCAGGAGCCCGCCGCCCGGAACGAAACGGTTGGACGATGCGACCCGAGAGATCAGGTACTCGATTTCGCTGACGCGCTGCAAGACCCGCTGGACGACGTTTTCGGGCAGGGGCGCGTAGTCGAGAGACGACGCCATCTTCTCGCCCTCGGCGTACGCCCACTTCAGGAACTCGACCAGCTTCTGACCCTTGAGGTGATCCTTCTGCTTCTGGTAGACGAGCAGCCAGGTCGTGCCCGCGATTGGATACGCCTTGGCTCCCGGCGGGTCGACCATCGAGAAACGAAAGTCGTCCGGGATCGTCGCGGTCGCCAGCGCCTCGGTTACCGACTCGATCGACGGCGTGATGTAATTTCCCGCCGAGTTCTTGATGTCGGCAAAGGGCAGATGGTTCTGCTTGGCGTAGGCCAGCTCGATGTAACCGATCGAGCCCGGCACCTGCTTGATCTGGCCCGCCACGCCTTCGTTGCCTTTGCCGCCAAGACCCGGTCGGCCAGCTCACCGACGTGTTCGTGCCGACCTTCGTCTTCCACTCCGGACTGACGTGGGAGAGGTAGTCGACGAAGATGTAGGTCGTGCCGCTGCCATCGGAGCGGTGCACCACGATGATGTCCTGAGCCGGCAGCTTGACCCCGGCGTTCTGCCCGGCGATCTTCGGGTCGTTCCATTTCGTGATCTTGCCGAGGAAGATGTCGGCCAGCGTGGGGCCATCGAGCTTCAGGCTGGTGAGTCCCGGCACGTTGTAGCTCACGACGTCGGCGCCGGCTACCGTGGGAATGTGCAGGAGCTTGCGCGGGGCTTTCGCCAGATTTTCGTCCGACATGGGACCGTCGGAGGCGCCAAAATCGACCGTCTCCGCGAGGATCTGCTTTTGACCGCCACCCGAGCCGATGGACTGGTAGTTGAAGCGGACGGACGGATCGACCTTGGCGTAGGTGTCGAACCATTTCGAATAGATCGGATACGGAAACGTCGCGCCGGCGCCGTTGATAAGTGTCTGCGCCAGGCTGCTTGCCGGGAGCATCAGGCCGAGCGCGGCCACTGCGAGGAGGTGGTTTTTCATGATGGGTTGTTCGCGGATGAATGGATGAGGCAGGGTTGGTTGAGGGGTTAGAAGTTGATCTGGAGCTGCGAACGCACGCCGTCCGTGGTCGCCTTGGCGGCGTCCCCGGTGACGGTGTCCTTCGACTCGCCATGGATGTAACCGCCCTGCCACTTCACGTCGTTGCCCCGGATGTACCAGTTGAGGCCGAGATACCATTCGGACATCATGTCCATCGTGCCGCCACTGGGCGCGGAACGAATCCCGTCGCTGAGATTCACGCCACGGCCGTCGGAATCGACGTTGGTGTAGCGCAGCACGCCTTCGAGATCGCCGACGCGGTAGGCGGGCTGGATCGACCAGCCGGTGCTCCTGGCGTCGCGGGTCGCGGACGCACCGTGATCGTTGCTGCTACCGAACCATTCGAGCTGAAGGTTGGCCGGTCCGCGGTTTAGTTCGCCAAACAGGTTGTAGACCGTGAGATCGTCGCCCGCACCGAGCGTCTTGCCGCCCTGGTCCGGCAGGATTCCGACCGAGGCGCTGACGCGGTAATCGCCTTCGTCGATCCTGGCGCCGTATCCGATGTTGCCCCAGTAGGCCTGGGAATTGTTGGCGCCGGAGCCGCTGCTGGTCACGCCCGCGCCGGATTCGTCGCGCTCCGGGTTGGTGACCGCGACGTTGTAAGTGATCCCGCTGTCGGCCTTGCCGCCGACAAAAACGCCCGTGCGGTAACTGCCCGCGCCGAGACGGCGGCCGTTGTTGCCTTCGACGAAATAGCGGGTGGCGGGCGAGCGTTCGATCGCCCGCAGGCTGCCACTCGATGTGCCCCATTCCTCGAGGCCCAACGGCACCTTGCGGAAGCCGACGTCCAGGACGAAAAGCGGGCTCTGCTTCCATTGCATGAAGGCGGCGTCGAACGTCGTGCCGGCAAAATCGTAGTTGAGGTTGCCGCTCCAGCCGCCGGCCAGGTCCGCCTTCGCACCGAGATACATCCGGCGAAGGAAGAAGTGATTGGTCGAGGCCGGATCGGCCGTGGTGCCGCTGATGTCGGTGTCGAGTCCGGCATACTGCGTCTGAAACCGGCCGGAAAACGTAAGTCGCTCGAGGAATTTTCCGCCGCCGGTGGCTGCCCATTTCCGGGCGTCGACCAGCGGCGCCTCCGCGGGAGCCGGTGTCAGGCCCACTCCGGCTGGGGCCGTTGGGGGCGTGGCCGCAGCCTCCTTGATGAGTTCGTCGGCCTCAGCCTGGGTGATAATCCCCTTTCGGATGAGAAGCCTTGCCAACGCGCTGTTGTCCTGAGGGAGCACGTTGCTGGTCCCCGCCATGATGAGCATGGGGATCAACAGGATCGATCTTTTTGGTAGCATACTTGATTGGCTTGGAGGTTTGGCTGGATGGCCGGGCCGGAGACCCAAACACCCGCCGCCATGCTACCGGTGGTCTGTGACAATCAGGTGTCGATCGTGTGACGACTCTGCCAATTCGGGACCGGGGCGGCGTCGGCTCGCGGCCTCGCGATCGACGCCCGTCGAGTCACTGCTCGAAATCAAAATCGAGCTGGCCGTTTCGCCTCTCGTCGTCGACGGCGTGCGTCGTCCCGGCATGTCCGGGTGCGGCCGGATCGGGCAGCGGGGCAAGGCACTCCGGATCATCGTGCCGGATGCTGTTCACTCGCGGGCTGACTGCACGCGCGAACATCCGGAACGCGGGAAACGGCCTTAACAGCGGCTGCAGGCCATGCGTGTCGCTGAGTAGTGGATTCAGCCAGTCGTCGTAGAAATCCGGTTCGAGGATCACGGGCATGCGGTCGTGCAGCGGGGCGAGCACTTCGTTGGCGGCCGTCGTGATGATCGCGAAGGTCTCGAGCACCTCCCGCGCTGGTTCATCGGAACGGGCGGGAGGTTGCCATCGTTCCCACAGGCCCGCCATCGCGAACGGCTCACCGCCATTGATGGTGAGATAGTAGGGCTGCCTGACCGCGCCGTGCCGGGACCACTCGAAGAAACCATCGGCCAGCACCAGACAGCGCCGTCGCTTCAAGGCTTCGCGAAACGCCGGTCTGGTGGCCACGGTTTCGCTGCGCGCGTTGATCAGGAGCGGCGGACGCGCTCCTTCTCGCGTCCATGCGGGAACCAGGCCCCACCGCAGGAACGCGGCGGTGCGTCGGTCGGGCGGATCCCCCGTGCGCACGACGAGTCCGTCCTGGGTGGGGCCGAGATTGTACCGGGGGTGAATTCGGGGAGCTCGTCGAGTTCAAACTGCTCGGCGAGTTTCTTGCGGCCGGACTTCAGGGTGTAGCGTCCGCACATGATCGCGGCGGACAACGTAGCACGATCAAGCGGAGGCGCCATGGCAATCGACTGCCGCGCCGCAACACTCTTGAAAAACGATCTTCCGGGTCGATTAAGACGCGACGTGCGGAGCCGCGTACGTAAGCCTCGGGAAGTGCGGACGCTTCCGGAAAAAACGGACACGCTCCCGCGCGACCGGTGGCGCTTCGGCTCCATCCCGAAACGTATCCCGACGATTTCCCGCCATGGAAAAAATCCTGCCCTTCCTCGTCTTCATCGGTTTCGTGGCCGTGTTTGTCGTCATCTGGTTTGCGAGCATGCGCCAGGTGGCGCGTGCGCGGCAAAACCTCGGCCTTCTGGCGCAGGGTCTCGGCCTCCCGGCGCCCGTCCAGAAGCAGGGTTTCCTCGCTCGCTTCGCGCCACCAACGCTCGGGGGCGACGTCCGCGGGCGCCACTTGCGCGTCTACAACTATTCCACGGGCAGCGGCAAGAATCGCACGACGTGGTGCGCACTGGCGCTGGCGGTGCGCAACCCGGGCAATCTGACACTGCGCGTGTCGCGCGAGAATATGTTCACGCGTGCGGGACGCATCTTCGGCGTCGATGACGTGGCCACGGGCGACGCGTCGTTCGACAAGGAGTTCTACGTCAAGTCGAACGACCCGGCCTACGTGCACGCGGCGTTCCTGCCCGAAGTGCGTTCCCAGATTAGCCAGGCCTGGAATCAAGGTGCGCGCGGCACGATGAGGATCGAGGGCGGTGAGATCAAATACGCGGAAACCGGCAGCTTTTCCTCGCGGAAGGTCTGCGATCGCTGGCCGGCCATGATCGAACTCGCGTTCCTGCTGGCGGACGTCGTCGAGGCCCGCAGCGCCTGAGCCTGGCGGAGGCTCTCCCCCCGATCAACGCGGTGCCGCGAGCGCCCGGCTCATGCGGGACAGGGCTTCGCGGACGTTGGCTTCCGGACAGGCGAAGTTGAATCGCACATACCGGGCATCGCCGAAGGGTCGGCCGTCGGAGAGTCCGACGCCACCGGCCTCGAAGAAGCCGACGGGATCCTCCAGGCCGAGCGACTCGACGTTCAGCCAGGCGAGGTACGTCGCCTCGATCGGGGTCGTGGTGACGCCCGGCAGCATGGCGCCTTCGATGGCCGAAAGCACGAGATCACGATTCGTGCGCAGTTGTTGCAGCAGCGCCTGTCGCCACGGTTCGCCATGGCGGTAGGCGGCGGCGCAGGCGACCAGGCCAAACGGATTCAATTCCGCCATCAGACCGTCACCCGCGTGACGAAACGCTGCCCGAAGCCGGGCGTCGGGAATCACCGCATAGGAAAACGCAAGCCCGGCGACGTTGTAGGTCTTGCTTGGCGAGTTGAGCGTGATGGTGCGGGCGGCAACCTCCGGTCCCAGCGCTGCGGTCGGCGTGAACGCCACGTCATCCAATAGCAGATCGCAGTGCACCTCGTCGGAGCAAATGACGAGCTCGTGCCGGCCGCAGAACTCCGCCAGTCGACCGAGTTCCTCGCGCGACCAGACCCGGCCGACAGGGTTGTGCGGGTGGCAGAGAAGGAGCAGGCGGGTGTTCGCCGTCACGGCACGCTCCATGGCCTCCCAGTCGAACTCCCAGCGTCGGCCGCTCCATCGCAGCGGCACGTTGTGCTGCTCGCGTTCCGCCAGTTTCGGGGCGGTTATGAACGGAGCATATACCGGCGTCGGCACCAGCACGGCGTCGCCCCGCTGGCCGACCGCTCGACATGCCAGATTGATGCCCGGCACCAAACCCGGCAGCCAGACGATCCACTCGGCCTCGATGCGCCACCGCAACGTGTCCTCGAAATAGCCCAGAACGGCCTCGACAACCTCGGGCGTCGGTCGCGCATAGGCATAGATTCCCTCTTGCGCACGTTGAGCGACGGCGGACACGATTTCCGGGGCTGCATGGAAGTCCATGTCGGCGACCCACATCGGTAGAATGTCGCGATTCCGGTATTTCTGCCATTTGAGGCTGTCACTGCCCTTTCGACTACGGATGGATGCGAAATCGTAGCTCATCGTGCGGAGCGGCGGGTGATGGACGAGATCGCGGCTGATGACGACATCGAACTGGCTTGAGCCAGAGTGGCGCTACTTATCCGCGGCTGACCTCGACTGTTTCGCCACCTTGTGGTCTGTGACATTGTGTCTCCCTTCCGTGTGAAGGATTGCTCCGGAAGTGTCACAGATCGGCTTTGGAGGTGCCTTGCTAGTCTCTGATCTACAAGTGTGTGCACAAGTAGTGTCCGCTGGCACTCCCCAAGCGATAGAGGTGTTGATTAGAAACGAATCTCCAACACCAACCCACAACTCGAAAGCTATCATGACACTCATTCGTTACCAACATCCACGTTCGTTGGCGCCTCGGGCGACGTTCTTCAACCGTTGGCCCGATCTGGAAGACGAGATCGATCGTGTGTTCAATTCGACGTTCTCGTCGTTTTTCAACACCCCGGAAGCCGGGGCTCTCTGGGCTCATCCCCGCGCCGACCTCTACGAGGACAAGGACAACTTCTATCTCCGGACGGAGCTCCCGGGCCTGAAGAAGGAGGACATCCGCGTCGAACTCGGCGAAGGCGTCCTCACCCTCGCCGGTACCCGGCGTACGTTCGCTGGCGATGGCCAGCAGGAGCGCACGAGCGAGTTCTCGCGCAGCATCTCCGTGCCGGCACGCGTGCAGGAGGCCAACATCGCCGCGAAGTACGAGGACGGCGTTCTCACCGTGACGATGCCAAAGGCCGAGGAAGTGAAGCCGAAACGCATTGCCGTCCAGGTCAAGTAACCATCACCACCGCTTCAACCCACAGTATTCAACCAGGAGCAAGCCATGTCACTCTTCAGTGAACTGATCCCAACCCGCACCAATTCCCTCGCGCGTCGTTCTGCGGACGCGGAGGACGAGGCATTCGTGGTTCCCGCCTACGACATCAAGGAGTCGGCCGATGCCTACGGCGTCGAGATCCTCGTGCCCGGAGTCACCAAGGATGCGCTCGAACTTCAGGTCGACCAGAGCCAGCTCGTGATTACTGCACGGCGACGCTGGGAAGCGCCGAAGGGCTGGAACGAAGTGTTCCGTGAAACCCGTGACGCCGACTATCGGTTGCGCGTCGATCTCAACGAGTCGGTCGACGTCGAAAAGATCAACGCCGAACTCGAACAGGGCGTCCTGCGCGTGACGCTTCCGAAGGCCGAAGCGCTCAAGCCTCGCAAGATTAGCGTCAGCTGAGTGCCTCATAGCCCGATGCAGGCGCGCCGCGATAACTCGTGCCGCGCCGGATGCATCGTTTTTCCCGGCGTCCCGGATCAAACCGGGACGCCGGTTTCAATTTGGAGATCTCCGGGGCATCGGGACCCGCAATGAGTTCCGAAGACTGATCCCGCGGGCCTCGGAGTGGCCTGAGTCTTGGGCAAGATCGCGGTTCCGGACGCACGCATTGCCGCGGGCGTCGCCATCGGTCGAACGCGTGGTGCTTTTGCTCTCCGACGCCAGAGGATCGCGATCGGCCCCGACCCATGACTCCATGCACTCCCCGCTCTTCTGGTTTGGTCGCGGACGAAAGGTTCCTCTCCACTGACGTCTTGGTATCGACATGGGTGAGGGACCGGGATCCAGCCGGATGGCAACTCCAGTCTTGCGCGCCCGGGTGACTTCCGGCCAAAAGAGCCCTTCTGCACCGGAGAGGTGGCAGAGTGGTCTATTGTACCTGACTCGAAATCAGGCGTGCCCGCAAGGGTACCGTGGGTTCGAATCCCACCCTCTCCGCCAGCTAAAGAGTCGGTGGGCAAGGCCCGGGGGATCTACAAACAGGACATCCTGCGGCACACCTATGCGACCTATCACCTGGCCCTCACGCGGAACCCGGGACTCGTGGCCATGGCGCTCGGCCACCGTGGAGATCCGACTCTCCTCCACGACGCGTATGCGGATCTCACGACCGAAGCGAAGGCTCGTGAATTCTTCACAAGGCCAGCGCGGTGTAGGTGCCAAAATGCTTCCAGACGTTGCGAAGAAACTCCTGAGGAATTCCTGGAGGTTGTGCGCCAGCGCGAACTGGAGATGGTTGGTTCGGACCGACAGCCATGACCCGATCCGCACCATGCACGCCCGTGCCGTATTCCCGGCGACGAGGAACGCGAATCAGGATCACTGAGCGGGCGGCGAACGACTGTTGACGCATGCCGGGTTGAACATCGTGATCGGTCGGAGCATACGTTGCGCAGCAGGCGCAGAAAATGGGGATTAATCCTACTGAGACTCGCAAAACGGGGTGACATCTCCGACCAGCGACTCTGAACGAGCGAAAGAACAGCTCCGCAGCTGGACATGCACATCTGGACCGCGCCACCCGGTCTCTCGGTTGCGAAAGACGCCGTCCGGAGATCGGCATCCGCCTGTCAGTCGTATCGTTGCGGCTAGGACGGCCTCGAGGTTGGTGAAACCCGCACCATTGCAGTCGGCCGGCGGAGCCGGCCTCGACCAAGTCGTTTGGTGGGTGGACACCCCATTGGCGTCGGCACGAATCGGCCGTAGTACCCTACACGTTGCGAGACCAGGATCGTGCGCAGCGATTCCGCTACCCTGGTGTACAACGAAACGGCCCCGCCATGAGATTCCCTGCCCCCGCCCGTCGTGGACCGCCGGACATCACCGACCACCGGCCGCCGCCCGCGTCAGCGCAGCGCTCGTACCCCGGTTCGCGCACGAGATTTGGAGAAAGGCAGCGGGTCTCATACGTCATGCACGAATCTCTTCCCGCCCGTTATTTCGCCGCACGTCTGTTCGTCATCTTCGCCCTCACCTTCGCTACGGCTGCGGTTGCGGCCGGCGAAGATCGTCCCACCGGCACGACGCTCGAAGCCAAACCAGCACCGGTCACCATCGATCCTGCGCGCGCGGCCGTGCTCGTGGTCGACATGCAAAACGACTTCGGCGCGAAAGGCGGGATGTTCGATCTTGCGGGCATCGACATCTCCGGAATCCAGCTCGCCGTCGCGCCGACCGCCCGCGTGATGACCGCGGCCCGAAAAGCCGGCATGAAGATCGTCTTTTTGAAGATGGGGTTTCGGCCCGACCTTTCGGACCTCGGTGCCGAAGGATCCCCGATCCGCGCCCGCCGTCTGGACTCGGGAGTCGGAAAAACGGTCCGCGCCCCGGACGGATCGGAAGGCCGCATCCTGATCCGCGACACCTGGAACACGGAAATTCTTCCCGCACTGAAGCCGGAACCCGGCGACGTCGTGATCTACAAACACCGGTTCAGCGGATTCTTCGAAACCGAGCTGGACGCGACGCTCAAGAAAATGGGCGTCGTACAGCTCGTGGTCACCGGCTGCACGACGAGCGTATGCGTGGAATCGACGATCCGCGACGCCGTGTTCCGAGACTATTTGTGCGTGCTTCTCGCTGACTGCTCAGCCGAACCGATCGGCAGCGATCTGCCGCGCAGCAACCACGACGCCTCCCTCCTCGTGATCCAGCGAGTGTTCGGCTCGGTATCGACTTCGGACGCCTTCCTGAGGGCGCTGGAAAACCGCGAGGCCATCTCTCCATGAGACCTGAATTTCGCGGACGGTGTCTTTTGAAGATAACGTGGCTCGCGCTGGTCGCGGCGCACGCGGCGTTCGCCTCCGGCTCCGAGCCGTCTTACGAGATCGCTTTCGCCAGCTTCGGCCCGGTGGACGCGGATGTGTTTATCGCCGACGCCGACGGCCACAACGCGCAGCCGTGGCTGCCGCACGCGGGATTCGATGGCAATGCATCGTTCTCGCGCGACGGCGTGTGGATCGTGTTCACGTCGGAGCGCGCAGGCTCATTCGATATCTTTCGCGCGCGGCTCGACGGCAGCGGAGTCGAACGACTCGTCGATGATCCAACGTTCGACGATCAAGCGGCGCTTTCGCCCGACGGAAAAGTGCTCGCTTTTGTCTCCAGCCGCAGCGGTCAGGCGGACATCTGGATCCTCGAGCTCGCGACGAAGAAGCTGCGCAACCTTACCAACCACCCGGCCGGCGATTTTCGTCCCGCGTGGTCGCCGGACGGCGAGTGGATCGCATTCTCGACGGACCGCGATTCGCGAAAACCGATCGGCATCAGCGGATTCAGTCTGTGGCACTCCACGGAAATCTACGTCGTGCGTGCCGACGGATCGAAGCTGCGGCGGGTGACGCACGCAGATGCGTTTGCCGGAAGTCCGTCGTGGTCGACGGACGGAAAGCGACTTGTATTCTACGAGGCGGAGATCATGGAGGTCGGAAACATCGTTTCTGTTCTCCCGAAACGCGGCACGACCCAGATCGCCACGTCCGATCTCGTCACCCAGGAGCACCGTGCGCTGACGACGGGCTCCGGCGAGAAATGGTCGCCGCGCTGGATCGGTGCGGAGCGCATCGCGTACGTGAGCGGCGGACCTGAATGCGGCCTCGAGTTTGTCGGCGAAAACGGAATCATCCCCGGCGCAGTCGACAACTTCAGGGCGGGCGCGCGAGGCGAGATGCGCGGCCCGCACTGGTCGGCGGACGGGCGGCGCATGGTCTTTCATCGCGAGGTCGATTCCAACTGGCCGCCGTTTCAACGCTGGCACAGCAAGGATCCGGAGTTCGGTCTCGTGCGCACGGGGGTTTTCCCGGCGTATTCGCCAGACGGAAACCGTCTGCTCTGCAACGACGAGCTCGGTGCCATCAATTCGAAGAACATCCTCACGATGAAGACCGACGGCTCGCAGCGTGCCGTGCTGTTTGGCGGCGGTGAGAAAAGCGCGATCGCGCCGGTGTGGTCACCCGACGGCAGGTGCGTCGCGTTCGCGTTCGGCCGCTTCTTTCAAACGCTCCTCGGCCCGGCGTTCGCCGACATCGCCGTGATCAACGGCGACGGCACGGGCTTGAAGGTGCTCACGGATGGCTCCGGCAACCGGGGTTTTCCAAGTTGGTCGCCCGACGGACACCAACTCGTCTATCGCAGCTCGGGGAAGGATAATCGCGGCCTGTTCATCACCACGCTCGCGACCGGCGAAGTTCGCGCGCTTACCTCTGGATCCAGTCATGACAATTTCCCTGCCTGGTCACCGAAGGGCGATCGCATCGCGTTCACGAGCTTCCGCGACGGTGACTACGAGATCTACACGATCAAGCCCGACGGCACCGAAGCGCGTCGCCTGACCCACACGCCGGGAAACGACGCGCACTGTGCGTGGTCGCCGGACGGCAAGTGGATCGCGTTCACGAGCGGTCGCGGCGGATTCAAGGACGAGGCCGCGCTGCATCCCCGCAACGGTCAACCCTACGGAGAGATCTGCGTCATGCGGGCCGACGGCTCGGACCTGCGGCAGTTGACGGACAACGCCTTTGAAGAAGGAACCGTCGCCTGGGCGCCCCTGCGACCCGACGCCCCGTAACCGCGCCTCGCTCGCGCTGTGCCGCCGTCGGAGGTCTCACTACCGAATCGTCTGCGAGATTCCGCGAGTATGCTTCAATCGCACAGGACGCAGGTCCAACTCCGCCGACCCGCGGATAGCTGATCCCGCCCCGCGTGGTGGTGATCGAGCAGATCACGCACCGTGAGAGATACCTTCGCGCCTGCCGCGGCGAGCCCTCCACCGTCGGCGCCTCCCAGCGAGTCGCTCACGCCTGTCTCCGTACCCTGCGAAGGGGCCGGCCCGACGAACACTGAACTTCTCACCGACGAGCTGCCCGAACTCGGGCGCGACCTTCGCAACCGCCGGCATGCCTGGCGGGCCTCAGCGTGCGCCCCGGGAAATGACGGTCCGTTGAGTCGCGGATCGCACTGTCTCGCGAGTTGGAACGCCATGCCATCGGGCCAATCATCGAGGCGTTGACCGCGGGATCGGAGATGTCCGAGTCCCGTGCTATCGCGACGTCGCATCGGTGTGGCTTGGCGGTCGCGCCAAGCGCCACATTACAGCAGCCCGCTTGGGTCGCCTTGGCGTGGAAGCGCAGGGGGACGACGCACCTGAGTGGCGGGGAGTGTTCGGCGGGCGATAAGTTTAGCTGGAAGTCCTACGATGCGCGTGCCCGAAGGTACTCTGTGGCCAGGAAGCGTCGCGATAGCCTGCGGAATCGGGCTGAAACTGCGGCATCAAGCGCCAAGTATTCGCCAAACTGCGTGTATTTTGCAGGACGAAGCGACACTTCCTTTCGCCATGCGCTTAATTGCGAAACGCGCTGCAACGCCTCCCTCCGCTGAATTGTCTGGAAGACGATCGGGGGGAACGTAGCATCGACGATTGCCGATACTGCTGGCCGCGTTGAAGAGAACAGTTTGGCTTCCGTTTCTTGGGCGTCAAATTAACCATGATCGGTACAAGTCAACGTGCGGTCGCATTTTGCCGGCGCCTGGCTCACGGGTCTGCAATTCTTTCCATCATTGGCGGAGTCCTGATTCTCATCGGCTGGTGGTTGGGTATCGAGTTTCTCAAGACCGCCCTGCCGGGCCTCGGACCGACGTCGCCAAAGGCAGCCCTGGCGTTTTCCTTGGCGGGCTGCGCGATTTACCTTCTTCTCCGACCGCGAGCGGTGCCGGCGCGCCGCCAAGCGTGGTTGGCTTGTATCCCCGCAGGGCTTGTCGGCATCATCGGCGTCATTGGCATGGCAGAAGTTCTCCGTGAGGCGCCTTCCGCGCTGGATCGCTGGTTGATCATGCAGGCCTTGCCGACTCCGAGCGGCAGGGGCTACACGCCTCCAATAGTCTCCCTCGACCTATTGCTGCTCAGCTGCGCGCTCTTCGTTACACCGTTTCGTCCAAAGTCTGAATGGGTCCCTCAGATCCCGGCATTGCTTATTGTGTTTACCGCGCTGGTTGCCATCGCTGGTTACTTTTATGACATCGCCGCGCTCTATCAGTCGATCTGGTATGCCGGATCCGCAGTGCCCTCGATGCTTCTCTTGCTGGTCTTGGCGGTTGGCACGCTGTGCCTCCGGCCGGATGGCGGCGTGATGCGGGTGATGACGGCAACGAGCGTGGGCGGGTCCATTGCCCGTTGGTTGATCCTGCCCGTTCTGGTGCTGCCGTTGCTCATGAACGGGCTCGAGGCGGCGGCGGAGTCGCGGGGCCTGATTCCCCATCGCTTTGGCTGGATGCTGGATGCTGCCGGAACGGTGTTCTTGCTGGGGGGCGCGATTCTTGGCATGGCCACCGCTCTGCACCGCAAGGATATAGAACGGATGAAGGCGGAGAACGATCTCCGGCAAAGCGAGGAACGCTACCGGGCGCTGATCGAATCGTCACCTGACGGGATTGTCGTCAAGGATCGCTTCCGGATCGACTTTGCCAATACCGCGGCGAAGGTGCTGGTTGGTGCCCGCCAGAGCGACGATGTCGTCGGACATTCGCCGTGGCGCTTTCTCCACCCCGATTCGCGGGGGGAATTCAAACATCGCTTGTGCCGCGTGGTGGAAGGTGGCGCGACTTTGCCGCGCTCCGTCAGGGCAGGTGCTTCCACTGAACCAGGTTGATATGCTGGTTTCCGACGCCGGGCTGAAAGCGACGACGGCGCGTCGACTGAGGGCGCGCGGGATCAGGATCGAAATTTGCGGCTGACGGCTCCCGGGACAGCGTGGATGCAGACTCACGTCGTCACGCCGGAGACAAGCGATGGCTGCAGCACGTGACGTTGCGGCTGGCGTTCAGTCCGGCGACGGCGAGGCGACCCAGTGCGCGAAAATCATAGTGCAGGCAACTCAGGCCGGCGTCGATCGCGCCGGTCGTGCCCATGACGGAGAACACGCCCGGGTGTTCCGGGCAGTCTTCGCCGGCGTCACGTATGGCACTCAGGAGCAGCGCCGCGACGTGGTCTTCCGGGCAGACGAGCGCAACGCGTTTGCGGGTCCGGGTCAGGCGCCCGATCAGGCGGGACCGTTCCCCGGCCGTGGCGGCGTCGGCCGCCGGCCGCAGTCGGTGCGGGCACCGGGGCTTGCCAGCTACAATTTAAACCGCGAGGCGGACGTGCGGGGGCGGAGGTTTTATTGCCCGGTTCTGCCGGCGTAATTCCTCTATATTAATCGGGACACCCCTTTTTTTGATCCGGATCAAGTGAAGCGGCGGTCGTCGGATTCATCCGTGGTGGATTCAACCCGGTCCTGACGGTTCCACTCTGTTCGTTTTCCGCCACGGTCATACCGGCAATTGCGCCGCTGCGATGCTGACGACGCCGCGAATTGGAAGCAGGCGGGACCCCGCCCATTTTAGTCGACGTTGAACGCCGCAAAAATAGCACGCTCAATGATCACGTAACATTATAATGGGAGGTGGATAATGAAGGCATTGCCTTTCGACCATGAGAGTCACCAAAATGAGCCCTCCCGGGCTTGCTAAACGATGTGAGTTGGGGTGGATTCGCGACTATGTAGGCGGAGAATGAGCCTGCCGCCGTCTTGCTCCTTCGACAAGGGCGCGAGATCGGAAGTCCACTCCCGTGTCCCTACAAACCCCTCCGGTTCCGATTTATCCGAGCGTTGCTGTTCGGCGGTCCGCCCTTGCTTCAGGCGGATCGGTACTACGGGTATTTAGGGCGGTGCAGCGCTCAGGTGGTGGGAGTGGCTTTCGATACCGACCCTGTTCATGAGCAGGATCCGCCTCCGTGGCGTTTCCCGGATCGGAAGTCCGTTTCCGGTTTGCAGACACCAACCCTCATCGTAGCTGCCATGAAAATGATCCTACGCATAGCGCAACCCACGACGGTGCTCGCAACCGTCTTTCTGTCGGCAAGTCTGACTTTTGGCCAGGCTGCGTCGCAGCCCTCCGGCACCAATCCCCCAACGCCCGGCGAATCTGAGGAGGAGACCATCGTCCTGAGTCCCTTCGAAGTCACTGCGAACAGTGACACGGGATACGTGGCGACCGAAACGCTCGCTGGATCCCGCATCCGTACCGAGCTGAAGGACGTCGGCTCGGCGATCACCGTTGTCACGAAGCAGTTCATGGACGACATCGGCGCCACCGACAGCGGGACGCTCCTGCAGGTACACCCCCAACGCCGAGGTGGCGGGCACTCACGGGACCTACACCGGCCTGGGCAACGGCACGAGCGTCGACGAAACCGCCAATCTCCGTTCCCCGCAGAGTGCGCAACGCCTGCGTGGCCTGGCGGCGGCCGACAACACCCGGGATTTCTTCGTCACCGACATTCCCTGGGACAGCTTCAATGTCGATCGGATCGATATCAACCGCGGCGCGAATTCCTTCCTGTTCGGGCTGGGCAGTCCCGCGGGCATCGTCAACGCGTCGACGCGCAACGCCGGGTTCACCACCGGTGGAGACCTGCAGGGGCGCGTCGGCTCCTATGGCAGCTGGCGGAGCACCGTCGACTTCAACCAGGTGCTGATCCCCGACACCCTTGCCGTCCGTTTCGACGGCTTGTGGGGCGACGAAAAGTATCAGCAGAAACAGGCCTTCCAGAACGATCGGCGTTACTACGGTGCGATTCGTTTCGACCCGAAGTTGTTTTCGCAAAACGGCTGGCATACCAGCATCAAGGCGAAGTACAAACACGGCGACATCGATGCCAACCGCCCGCGGCAGGTGCCCCCCAACGACAGTATCACGCCCTGGTGGCGTCCGACCGACGTGACGACGAGTAATCCGTTCGGTGGCATGGGCCAGCAAGTCGTCACGAACGGCTATGATCTCGGCGTGGACCTCGCGGCCTTCAATCCATGGCTTGGTTCCGTGGTGAACCAACAACAGCCGATGTGGCTCATCGACGGCACGACCGGCCAGCTGCAGAAAGTGACATCGGGCTATATCAACAACGGCGCCAAGGATACCAGCGGCAACTTCAACGGCATTTCCTCCGGCATTGCCGGCAAGCGCTATGCGGAACAGCTCTTCCGGCTCGTCAGCCTGGATCAGGCGGCGAAAGCCATGAACCTTCCGGGCTCGGAGTTCGGGCAGTTCCGAACGCAGTCGCTGATGGATTCGTCGGTCTTCGATTTCTACAATACCTTGCTCGATGGACCGACCAAGTCGGAATTCGAGCGGTGGGACGCCTACAACGTCGACTTCAGCCAGACGGCGTTGGACGATCGCGTCGGCGTCCAGGTCATCTACGACAACCAGAGGTACACGCGCGGGGGCGAGGCCCTGCTCGGCGGCAGTCCGACTTTGACGATCGACATTCTGAGGAATCCGCAGGACTTCTACCTCACACCAAACGCGAACGGAGAAACCAGCATTACCAACCCCAACTTCGGCCGGCCTTTTGTCACCGCAGGGCAGGGGAGCGGCAGCTCCTATACCAGCGAGCGCAAGTACTGGCGCGCCTCGCTCTTTGGAGAGCTGCGTGCGGCCGACATGTTGCACAACGACTTCCTCGTAAAGTTGCTGGGCAAGCACCGCTTCAACGGCGTCTACAGCAAGGAAGATTATTCCACCGAGACCCGGGGGTGGGTTGAATACGCCAACCCGAGGGAATGGGCGGGCTTCTGGAATGGAAACGACGGCAGCGGTTCCAGCATCACGGATCGTGGCCCCGTGGGGGTCATCTATCTCGGCTCCTCCCTGGTCGATACGAATTCGTCTTCCGGCGTGGATATTCCTGGCATCAAGGCGAACGTGAAACTTGCCGACTCGTCGGTCTACCTGATGGATTCGACGTGGCAGAACTACGGGGTCGGGTTCGACGACCCGTGGGTGCCGCCAGCCGGATTGCAGCTCATTTACCCGGTCACCAATGCTGACGGCGACCCGATCATGTACGCCCAGAACTCGAACCCCGCCAACTACGTGGGTTGGAACAGCAACCGCCAGATCAACCTTCTGCGTTACAATGATGGCGCCGACCTGAGCCTGCTGACGCGGTCCCAGCTCTCCCAGCGCGAAACCAACTCCCTCGCCGGATCCTGGCAGGGATACTTCTGGAACGACGCCATCGTCACCACCCTCGGTTGGCGCTTCGATGAAGTGAAAAGCCGGGCGATCAATGCGAAGCAGCAGGGCAACAACCGCAGTATCCTGAACCTGAATCCGGACGTATACACGCTGCCGGACAATTACGATCCCCCGGGTGGAAGCATCTTCAAGGATCACTCCACCGCGGGCAGCATCGTGGTGCATTTGAATCAGCTGCTCGGCGACCGCGACCCCCTGCCCATCAACATCGGCCTTTCGTATACCAAGTCCAACAATTTCACGGTGACGGACGCTCGTCGGGACATCTATGGCAACGTGATCGGAAATCCGACCGGCAGCACCAAGGATTACGGCGTGCTGTTGTCCACGAAGGACAACAAGTACACCTTTCGGGCGGTCAAGTACGAGACGACCGTCAAGGGCGGCAGCAGCGGGATCGGCGATCCGGGCGGCATTGGCCGCGTGATCCAGCAGGGCCTGCGTTTCCGCAATGTCTTTCTTTATGACATGGGCGGTTATGACTGGAGCACGCGCAACCAGCCCCAGAGCCGCAATAGCTGGGGTACGGTTACCCGGTCCGACGGCACGACCTACGGGGCCGACGCGAACCTGACACCCGAGGAAGGACGGGCCTTGGAAGACCAGGCGATCACCACCTGGAACCAGATCCAGACCGATCTGACCGCCAAGGGATTCTTCCAGGCGTGGGGCTTCGATCCGGTCCCGCTGCAATACCTGACCGACCGTTCGACCTACGAAGCCTCACTCGATGCCAATGGCGATCCCCCGGCCCAATTCCTGCCTCCGTCGGCGAACGTCTATGCCTATGGCTCGAGCCCCCCTCCGGGCTTCACGGTCACGGCGGACACGATCTCGAAGGGCTACGAGTTCGAGCTCACGGCAAATCCGCTGCCGAACTGGCGCGTCAGCTTCAATGCCTCCCAGACCGAAGCAGTACGCAGCAACGTGGGTGGACAGCTGCTTGACGACTTCATCACCTATCTGGACGAGAAGTTGACCAACATGCCGGCGGGCAACATGCCTCAGTTCGGCAACACGAGTTTGAGCATCTACGCCAATGTATACGGTCCGTGGCGCTCGAACTATGTGTTGATGAAGTTGCAGGAAGGCGCGTCCGCGCCCGAGATCCGCAAGTGGCGCTACAACTTCGTCACCAACTACACGTTCCAGTCGGGCTTCCTGCGGAACGTCGGATTGGGCGGAAGCTATCACTGGATCGACAAGGTCGTGATCGGCTATCCGGTTACGTCCACCGGCTCCTTCGATCTCTCGCAGCCGGTACTTCGGCCCCTCGGAGGATTCGGTCGACCTCTGGGCGAGCTACGAACACCGGATCACGGAGAAGATCAACTGGAAGATCCAGCTGAACATACGCAACGCGTTTGCCAGCGACAACCTGATCCCGATCTCGGTGCAGCCGGATGGCAAGACGTGGGCCACCGTCCGCATACCGCCCAACCGGGAATGGTTCCTCACGAACACATTCTCGTTCTGAGGCCGGAAACTTCGGGCGGAGCCGGTCGTGGCGGTTCGCGGCCGGCTCCCGCACCAGGTGCTTGTGTCTGGCGGTCGTTCTCTTGAGGCCCGGAGGAGAATTCTCCCCCGGGCCTTGGGGCATCTGGAGAATGGTTGGCGAGGGAACCGCGAGGGATGAAGCTCATGAGCATGCAGAGTCCGATGCCAATCCGGCCGTTCCGGCCGTGCCTTGCCCTCACGGCGGTTACCATGTTGCTGCTGGGCTCCGGGTACGGCGCCGCCGCACCGTCCTCAACCGGAGAGGCATCGGAGCCCAAGGATTTCGTCGTGTTCCTCGGACTGAATGTTTCGGTCGATCGTCACGGTAAATTGCTCCCTGTGGTTCGTGGCTCAGACCGCGACGTTGTCGTCCGAGACGAGGGGGAGAACGTGGTCCTGCCTCGCCGGGAGGTGGCCTTGTCGGCGACGGTGGAACCAAAGTTGAGCCGCCTCGGCGTCACGATCGATGCATTGACGGGCTATCCCGTACATTCGCCGGCAACCAACCCGGAGGCCGATGCGCAACAGCAGATGATGGCGATGCAGAACATCGAGGCGGACCGACAAGAGGCGAGCGAGGCAGCATTGCGCCAGGCGGAGTTCGCCCAAATGCAAGCGGGTGCGGCGCTGCAATCTGGCGGTTCGCAGGCGGATCTGGAGAAGGCCAGGGCCCAAGTTGCGACGGCGACGAGCGATCTGGATTCGGTGTTATCGAATCCGGAGTTTGGTGACTTTCTGCCGGGCTCGGGCAGGGGCAAGGGCGGTTTCGATGGTTTCGAAGTCAGCTTTCGTGTCTCCGCGGCCGAACCGCATGACGATGCCTACGGCGTATTGCGCTTGTTGTTGCAGGATTCCGCGCGCTCCCAAGAGTCGTCGATGGCCTTGCACGTCTTTCGTATGCGTTCGTTGGATGCAACCCCGCGCAAGGTGGTCGTGCGGAGATTCGGTCTGCCGCCGGGCTTCCACGTAGCGTCCTACGATGTCCACGTCTACGTCGAGGGACAGGAACTGGCCACGACAACCTCGCCGAGCCGGGTCGAGGTCACGGATGACGAGGCGCACCAGTTCCTGATCTTGCGCCATATGCAGAGTCACCCGGGCGCCACGCTGCCACCGCAGGTGGCCGCCGACTTGAAGCCGGAATGGCCTGACGCCGCTTTGGCAGCACAGTGGTCGAATGCCACGGTTACAGTCAGCCTCACGGAGCAGGGGACCGTTGCCAAGGTCGATGCCGGTGCGGCCATTGCGAGCCCCCTGCCGGCCAGCGTGCTGCACGCCGTGAGCGAAATCCGGTTCCTGCCTGCGCTGGTCAAGGGCCGGCCCGCGGCCAGCTCGGGAGCGTTCGCGCTTGGCGAACTGTTCCAGGCGCCGCGGCGACGCGAATCAACGTAGTCGTTTTCGCTGCGCCGGAAAACCGTTGCGCAGCCGGAGCGGAATTCTAGGTAGCCCGCGTGGCTCGCATCCTCTCCGCGCGTCCCCGACTTCGTGCTGCGATCGTGAGTGCGATTCTGTTTGCCGGCACGATCCTGCTTTTCAGCCGGGCGCTGCGCTGCGGATTCGTCAACTATGACGACCCCTCCTACGTCACGGACAATCCTCAGGTGCAGGGCGGGATTGGTTGGGCGGGCGTGGTATGGGCGTTTACGGCTCCGACCGATTACTGGCACCCGCTTGCCTGGCTTTCCCACATGCTGGACTCGCAGGTCTACGGCTCCGCCGCCGCCGGGCACCATCTTACGAGCATGCTCTGGCATGCGCTCAACGCCGTGCTCGCGTTTCTCGTCTTTCGCCGGCTCGTGGGCGAACTCTGGCTGAGCGCGTTCGCGGCTGCGCTATTTGCATGGCATCCACTGCGGGTCGAGTCCGTCGTGTGGATTGCGGAGCGCAAGGATGTGATGAGCGGCTGTTTCTTTCTCCTCACGCTGCTCGCCTATTCCCGTTATGTCGACCAACGCAAAGCCGCCCGTCGATGGTGGCCGGATTATCTGCTGGCATTGACGTGCTTCGCTGCCGGCCTGACGAGCAAGCCAATGCTCGTGACGCTGCCGCTCGTCCTGCTGATCCTGGATTGGTGGCCGTTCGCCCGCTACACTTCAGTCGCCAGCCTGCGCCCGGCGTTGCTCGAGAAGGTCCCCTTCTTCCTTCTGGCCGGCGTCGCATCCGTGGTGACGGTGCTGATGCAGCAACATCACGGCGCGTTCGTGCTCGACCTGCCGTTGGGTGCACGCGCGGGCAACGCCGTCGTTTCGTATGTTCGCTACCTGGCGAAGTTCCTTTGGCCGTCCGACCTCATCGTCTGCTATCCCCATCCCGGCCATTGGCCGGCGCTCGTGGTGCTCCCCGCGTTGGTTCTGCTGCTCGGCATCAGTTGGCTCGCGTGGCGACAGCGTCACATGCGCCCCTGGATCGCGGCCGGCTGCTTATGGTTTCTCGTTGTGCTGCTGCCGGTCATTGGACTGGTCCAGGTCGGGTTCCAGGCGATGGCCGATCGCTACACCTATTTGGCGCTCCTCGGCATCGAACTGGCGCTGTTTGGGAGCATCGGTCCGCCCTGGCGTTCGTCGCGCATGCGGATTGGCGCGACGTGTGCAGCCGCGACTGTTCTGATCGCGCTTGGCGTGCGCACGTGGAATCAGGAGGGGGTCTGGCGCGATTCCGTGTCGCTCTTCAAGCACGCTGTCGCGGTCAGCAGGGACAACGGCACGGCCGAGGATTTTCTCGCCTCCGCGTTGTTCGCGGACGACCGGATTGATGAGGCGGCGGCTCATGCGGAACGCGCTTGCGCGCTGAGTCCACGCCATGGTCCGGCGTTCGCGACGTTTGCCGGTATTCGCGAACGACAAGGCCGGACGGCGGAAGCCGTCACGCTTTACCGCAAGGCACTTGCCCTCCTGCCCGGCAACGCGACCGTGGAGATGCAACTCGGTTTGCTCGAGCGGGGTGCCGGGCACGTGGAGGAGGCGCGGCGTTTGATGACGGCCGGGCTCCGCACCAAGCCAGCCTTGCGCGGACGCACCCTGGAAATCGCGCTCCGCGCTCTCGCCGACCATGATACGAACTCCGCACTTTTTCTTTTCCGATTGGTGCTCGCCGTCATGCCCGACGACGCGGAGGCGCACGCCGGGATGGGTGCCATATTGCTCGCACAAAACGACCCAAAAGGTGCCCTCGAACATCTGCGCGCGGCGACGATGCGCGATCCCGCCCTGACGGACGCGCAGCTCGCCCTGGCCCGTTGTGCGGAGCAACTGGGGCGGACCGACGAAGCCACGGCCGCGCTCGGGCGTGCTCTCGCGTCCGGGCCCGACAATCCTGCCGTTCAGTTCCGCGCCGCGGAGATCTACGCGCGCCTCGGCGATCTTGTGACTGCCATCCGGGTGTGCCGTCGCGCTGTCGAGCTGGCACCGACCGACAGCGCGCCGCACGCAGCGCTCGGTTATCTATTGATCCGCACCGGTGATCGCACAGCCGGACTCGCGGAATGGCGTCGAGCGCTGGAGATCGATCCGAACTATCCTGGACTTCGCGACCAGCTCCAGAAGGCCACGCGGGAGCAGTGAGCCACCCGGACATGAGAACCGGGCGGGACCGCTCCTTTGCGCGTGAAGCTCATCGGATCCTCGGCAGTTCCCTGCGGTGGGCGTGGCACCTTCGGCGTTTGCCCGCCTATTCCTTGACATCCAAGGCGCCGCTTTTCTGCGGGACGCTGATTTCCCTGACCGTGCCGGATGGCCAGCGAATGCGGAGGCTTGCGGTGCCGGCGAGCTCGCGAGGGATGCCGAAAAAGACCGTGACCGTTGACTGGCTTGCGAAACCCCCGCCTGCATGAATTTCGGAAACCTGCAGCGTCCGCCCGCCGCTCTCGAGGGCGACCCGGGCGCCGATCGCGTCGGGGTTGCCGCCCCGTCCGTGCAGCCGCAGGGCCACGAAGATTTCGTCGACGGACTGGGAGTTGCGAAAGGCCAGGATCGATTCGTTGTTGCGGCTGACGATTGCATCGGGGCGGCCATCGCCGTCGAGGTCGGCGAGCACGAGCGCCTTGGCGTTTCCCGGGACCTCCCAGCCACTCTGTGCCACCGGGACGATGTGGAAGCCGCCCTTGCCGTCGCCGCGCAAGAACCAGCCCAGACCTCCATCGAAGCGTCCAATGGCGGGGATGGGGGAGTAGTCATTGTTGGCGAGCAGGAGATCGCTGTTGCCATCGCCGTCAAAATCTTCCGCGACCATGCCCTGGGCGGGTGCAATCTGTGCGTAACGCGGAAGCGGCTCGAACGCATAACGTCCCGAGGGCTGGCTGAGCAGGATGCCGCTGCGCAGCTCGCCCGCCTCGCGGACGTCGGCTTTCGCCAGCGCCTCCTTGCCCAGGATCTCATCGAGCGTGGCGGCGGCGTATTGATTGTTGGAGGGAAAGCGCTTGAGCACGGCGGGGATCTTCGCCGCGAGTTCGCCGCGGCTCGCGACCGGATGCAGCGCCCCGTCGTCGTCGTAGGCCAGGACCAGTTGCGGCTCGCCGCTGCCCGCGAAATGGCCGGCGAAGAGACGCATCGGATGCTCCCGTGACGCGACATATTCCGTATTCAGTCCCAGGTTGCCGACCGCATAGTCCAGCTTGCCGTCGTGGTTGAAATCGGCCGTCGTGAGTGAGGTCCACAAACCCGAGCCGGCGGTGTCGAAGCCCCACGTGGTGGATACGTCTTCCAGCTTCCGACCCTCCTCGTTGCGAAAGCAGCGAACGCCGCCCCATTCCAGGGTCACAACGAAGTCGGTCCAACCGTCGCCGTCGACATCGCTCGCCAGCGCGGAAGTCACGAGTCCAATCTCGCGCAGGGCCGGGGCAAAGGACGTGGTCGAGTCGGTCAGCCGTCCGTCTCGCTGCAGAAGCAGTGCGCTCGTCGGCGCTTCCGGATAGTAGCCGGGGAACAGCCGTGCCCCCAGGAACAGGTCGAGCGCGCCGTCGCGATCGAAATCGGCGGCGACCGCCGCACCAACGCTGATGGGCTCGGAGGGGAAGGTTCCTTTCGGCGCCGGGCGGAAGTGGCCGTGCCCGTCGTTGAGCCAAAGGGCAGGTTCGTACTCGGGTTCTTCGGCGGGGATCGCGGCGCCGCCGGCGGGCAGAAAGACATCATTCGCGCCGTCGCCATTGGCGTCGAAGATAAGGGGGGGGCCACCGTTCACGCGAGGCTTCTCGCCGAGTGGACCCGTGTCCAGCGCTTGATAGGTGGATCCATGGCGCGTGAAGATTTTCGCGCCGTCGACGACGGTGGGGCCAATGATAATTTCGTCGTTTCCGTCGCCATCGAGATCACCGACGGCGAGGCCGGGGCCACGGCGATTGAAACGTCGCGGCAGAAGCGGTTGCTCGACGGTGCCCTCGAGCAGCTCTTCGCGTTGCGTGATTTGCAGGCCCAGGGACCCGGAAACCTCTTCGAATTGCGTCTGTCGGGATACACCTGGCGTTTCCGTTGTGGCCCGGGTCGTTGCCCGCGGGCCGGCCTCACCAGCCTTCGCCGAAACGTCTGCCCCAGCCGCGGCACCGGTTGAGGCTTCGGCCGGCACGCCGAGACCGGCTGCAACACGGGCTGCAGGTTCTGCTTCGGGCTCGGTCACGGTATAAAGCCGGCCGGTGGCCAGACTGGCGAGGGTCTGCACCCGTCCGCTCGGCCAGACGATCTTCAGGCGCTGGATGATCGGCTCGTCGCCAAACCCGAAATGAATCACCGGCTCGCTGGTGGAGAGATAGCCGCGAGCGAGGATGAGCTGCCGAACCTGCGTCCCCGACGCTGTCGTCGCTTCCAAGCGGGCGCCGATGCCGAAGTGGTTCGAGGCCGTCCCGCGGAGCGCGATGATCACGCTGTTCCCGTGTTGGCTGTCGTTGCGCAGGACGGTGGCTCCCCGCTGGTAGTTGGTGAAGACGAGATCAAGGTCCCCGTCTCCATCGAAGTCTCCAAACGCCGCACCAAAGCTCGCCCCAACCTGATCGAGACCCCATTGCCGGCCGACTTCTTCGAACTGCAGGTTGCCGCGATTGGCAAAGGCGAGGTTCGCCTCCTTCAGCACGGGACTGCTTTTCGTGATGCGGATGCGTTCGAGCGCGCTCACGGCGTTCAGCCGCCGGGTGATCATGTCGAGATTGTTCTGTTCGCGATCGGTTCCGTTGGTGACGAACAGGTCGAGTCGTCCGTCATTGTCCAGGTCTTCGAACCGGTTGGACCAGGTCCAGTTCGTTCCGGCCAGTCCCGCGAGGTAGGCGGCTTCGAGGCAGCGTCCGGTTCCCGTATTCAGATAAAGCATGTTCCGGAGGAGCTGAACGGCCGTTTCCCGTTCCTCGTTTTGGGTGACGCTGGCCCGGGCCCGCGAGTCGGCCAGGCCTCGCTGGGTCTTTTCGTGCGTGGTGCCGGCCATGTCCGCGACGAAGAAATCGATGTGCCCATCGTTGTCGACGTCGCCCAAGTCCGACCCCATCGCGGAGAACGGCGTGTGAGGCACGGTCCGGTCGATCACGTTGGTGAAGGTTCCGTCGTGATTATTGTGGTACAGGAAATCCGGAGGAGCGAAGTCGTTGGCGACGTAAAGATCGAGCCAGCCGTCCTCGTCTTGGTCCCACCACGTCGCGGAATGACCCTGCGTGGCTTGCTCGAGGATTCCGGCGGCGTCGGTCCCATTGCGAAAGGTGCCGTCTCCCTGGTTGTGAAACAGGTAGTCGCGCTGGCCTGCGGGACTCGCGGTCGCGTCCTCGAGATTCGTCTGGATGTAGACATCCAGCCACCCGTCGCGGTCGTAGTCCGCAAAGCAGGCCATGCCGCTGGCGTCGACCACCGCGAGGCCACGCGCCGCCGCCTCGTCCTTGAAGGTGCCATCGCCCCGGTTGATGAAGAGTTGATTGGCGGCTCCGAAACGGCAGACATAGAGATCGAGCCGGCCGTCGTTGTTGACGTCGGCGAAGGCGGCTCCCTGTTTCCATTCACCACTATCGTCCTCGAGGCCGGCCGCGGCCGTGACGTCCTCGAAATGCCAGTCGCCCAGGTTGCGAAAGAGCCGCCCCGACTCCACCTTGCTTACGATGAAGACATCCGGGCGGCCGTCTCCATCGTAATCGCCCACGGCCACGCCCGTGCCGATGGCGCCGACATGGTACTCGCGGTGCCGCTCGGCCCACATGCGCGGGTCGTCGTAGCGGTTGGTAGTCACGATGCCGGTACGCCCGGGAGGAAGCTCGGTGAACCGGGTCGCTCCGCCCGGACGGGAACGGGGATGGAAAGGTGTCGAGGCGAGATCCTCCGCGGCCGGAAGCGATGCGCCCAAGGAGCCAAGCAACAACAGGCCCGGGAGAAGCGTTCTGAATTGGCGGAGCGCATTCATGCTCGCATTTCCCGTGACCGGGGGCACTCGTGAAATGACATCTGGAAAATCCGACTCCGACCGAATTGTTGCCGGGGCACCAAGTCAAGGGCGGCGCTCGCGGCCGGCCGCGCAGACAAGGGTCTGCATGTCCCCTGGCTACGAACGCGAGGCTGCAGGTCTGGCGTTCCGCCTTCCGGCGGTTCCTTCGTACATTCTGCGATCCTCTGATCGGGAGGTGTTCGTAGCAAGCCGCCGTGATCGGTTACAAATTCCCGCACCCGGAATCGCCCGCACGATGTGGCGGTGAACGCCAGGGCCGGCGCCGGCGCTTGCGTGAAAGCGGCCCTCGTCGCGCTCGGTCGGCGCAAGCTGTCGTCATGCGCAGGGAGGGCGGAACGTCCGCGTGAATGAATCGGCTGAAACGGACGGCGTAAACGCGGAACTCCCAACCGCAGTGCGTCGTCGGGAATTTCTTCAGCGAGTTTCCTGTTGTTCGGTTCCCGTTACGGCATTGCAGCCAAACCCGGATCTCCGGACTTTCGTTTGCCCCCGCCAGATGCAATTGCCCCGTCCGGCGCGAGGGACACTCTCGGCCTGATCCTGACCACCTCATCGATGTCCGCTTCTGCATTCAGGGCCCCCCTTTTCGTCGCCAGACTGGCATCCCACACCTGGTGGATCCTCCTGATTGCCGCGCTGGCCCTGCTTTGGCTGGCCACCGCCCGCCGTATCGGACGCGTCGATGCGCTCACCAACTCGCCCACGTGGTCGGTCGACGCACCGCCACGCGACGTCGCCAGCCCGACCGGCTACGCGCAGGGGCAGCGCAAGCTCATCGTGCCGGGCCATCACAATCCGAGCTTTTGGTGGATCATGGAAGCCCAGCAGGCCGCGCGGCAGGGCAGCCTGCGTCTCCGCCACATCGACTACGACGCGCCGCCCGCCGGCCGTGACATCCGCAGGACTTCACCCTACCGATGGTGGCTGATTGCGATAGGCTGGCTGCGCGGGTTCATGTCCGGTGAGCCGCTCGGTTTTGCCATCGAACGCGGTGCGCTGGTCGCGGATCCGCTGCTGCTCGCCCTGCTGCTCGTCGTCGGCGCCGGCTACAGCGCCCGATATCTTGGTTCGTTCGCGGCCATCGGTTTCGTCGTGGGCGGGATTGCGGTCTTTCCGCTGGCGGCCAACTTTCAACCGGGGGCACCGGATCCGCACTCGCTCGCGTGGATCCTGGCGGTGGGCAGCGTCCTGCCGCTGCTCGCCGGATTCCGCCAACAAGTGGCGGGGCCGGGAAGCCGGGCTCATTTCGTAGCCGCCGGGATTTTCGGTGGACTCGGGTTCTGGAACGATGCAACGAGCCAGGCGCCCGTTCTGCTGGCGATTTTCCTTGGCGCGCTGGGTTACGAGTTTATCCGGTCGCGGGGCGCAGGACCCACGCCAGCCACGCGGTCGAACTGGCGGGCGTGGGCCGGGGCGGGGGCGTTCACGACCTTCGCGGCGAGCGTCTTCGAATTCGCGCCCAGTCATTTTTCCTGGTCGCTGGACTCGGTGAGTCCAATCCACGCCATCACCTGGTGGGGGCTGGGCGAGGCGCTGCACGCGGCGGGGACATGGTTCCGGGAGGGGCGCACGGGCTTCCGTCCGCGTTCGCTGGTGGGTCTGGCTGGTGCCGGTTTGGCGATCGCCGCGTGGCCGGTGGTCGCGATGATGAGTGGCTCGGGAACCTTGTTGGCCTCCGATTTCTATGCGCAGGAGCTGGCGAACCATCCGGGTGCCGGGTTCGCGCGCAACCTGAGCGTCTGGCTCAACCGAGCCGGCGATACCGGTGCGAAGTGGGCGACGTTGTTGCCCTGTGTTATCCTGATCGTTTTGCTGGGTCGAATTTTCCGGGGCAAGATCGACCGGGAAGCGCGAGGCCATCTCGTCTTCGTTTTGAGCACGCTGTTCTTCGCCGCACTCCTGGCCACCCGGCAGCTCCGCTGGTGGAATCTCTTCGACGTGTTCACCTTGGTTGCCCTGGCCGCGTTCTTCGCCGGGACCGAAGGCACGGTGATGCGCGAGCGCGGAAAAATCCTGGGGACAATGTTGCTGGTCCTGCCCGGTCTGCTCGTGGGATTCCCGCCGCCGGTCCGGGAGAAGGAGGTCACGGAAACCTCGCCGCAGGAGGCGCAGGAGTTGATCGAGCGCGACTTTTCCTACTGGCTGGGGCGGCGCGGCGGAGCGGAGCCGAACGTCCTGTTCTCCACGCCTGTGTTTTCGGGGGCGGTTGCCTATTTCGGGGGTTTCGCCGTGGTCGACTCGAGCGACGGTGGGAACAAGACGGGTTACCTGACGGCGGTTCGTATCGCCAGTGCCACTACCGCGCAGGAAGTGTCGATCCTGCTGCAGGCGCGCGGAATCACCCATGTGGCCCTGCCCTTGTGGGACCCCGCCCTGGATCAGCTCGTGCGCATCGGGTTGAGCCTGCCGGCGGAACAGCCCCTGCCGCAGAACGCATTTTCGGTCGCCTTGCGCCAGTGGGACATTCCGCTGTGGATGCGGCCGATGGATTATTTGATTCCCAAGACGGCGGCGTATCAGGGTTTCGAGGTGAGAGCCTTTGCCTTGCAGCCAGAGCAGGAACCCGACCTTGGTCTGAGCCGCCTGGCCGACTTTTTCGTGCAGCGGGGGCAGCTGCGCGAGGCACAGTCGGTGCGGAAGAGTCTTGAAGAATATCCGCGCAGCGTGGCTGCGTTGGGAGCGATAGCGACCGTTGATCTCGCCCTGGGGGATCATGGCGGGCTTCAGGAGTCACTGAAGAACCTGATCCCGCACCTCTCCCGGCGGTCGGCGCGCGATTTGCCAGCCGACCGGCGCATCAGTCTCGCGACTCTGTTTCTACAGACCAAGCAGGTGGAACTCGCCCGGGAGCAACTCACCGCGTGCTTCGAGGATCTCGATTCGGGCACGCTTCGCACGATGACGCCCGCTTCCGTGGTGAATTTGCTGGCGCTCAGCCGTTCGCTTGAAATCTCGTTTCCACAGCAGGAGCTGAAAGGCGTCGCGATGGAGCTGATCCCGCCGAGCGTTCGCGGTCGCTTGACCGCCAAGTAGCGGGGCAAACGGGAGGCAGGCTGCGTGGTGGACGCTTCGCTTGCCTTGGCGAGGAGGCCAGGAGACGGGTCGGCCACGTCAACGCCGGCGCAGATTCGCAATCGAGCATGCGAGGGTCTGGTTGATGGCCGACAACGATCGGCTATAATCTTCATGTTGGCAGTCATGAAAAACCTTCTGTCAGCGATTTCCGTTCTGCTGGGGGGTGCCTTGGGCGGCGATCGACGCGGGTGGGGCGACGGTCGTGGTCGACCCCGGTGTCGTCCACCAGACGATTCGTGGCTTCGGGGGCGCGACCGCATTCCAGACGGATCCTCCCACCCAGCCGCTGACCGACGCCGATATTGACGTTCTCTTTGGCACCGGACCCGACCAGATTGGATTCACGCTGTTGCGCATCCGGGTGGCTTCGGATGATGCGTGGCGCGCGATTGAGCGGTCGAATGCGCAGGGCGCGATCGCACGGGGGGCCAACGTGATCGCGACGCCCTGGTCGCCCCCGGCGGACATGAAGAGCAACAACAGCCTGGTTGCCGGCTCGCTCAACGCCTCGTCGTACGCCGCGTACGCCACCTATCTGAACGATTTTGCAAAGGAGATGGCCGCAAACGGAGCTCCCTTGTACGCGATCTCGGTGCAGAATGAGCCGGACATCGACGTGACCTACGAGTCATGCGACTGGACTCCCGCCCAGATGCTCGATTTCTGCCGGAACTTTGCCAGCGCGATCACCGCCACCAGGCTGATCGCTCCCGAGTCTTTTCAGTTCCGGCGGAACCTGTCGGATCCAATTCTCAACGACGATACCGCGGCTGAGAACGTGGAGATCATCGGCGGCCACATTTATGGCGGGGGGCTGGACGACTACCCGCTGGCCCGGAGCAAGGGGAAGGAAGTCTGGATGACCGAGCATCTCGACCTGTCGACCGATTGGGCCGCGGCCCTCGCCACGGGCAAGGAAATCCACGACTGTCTCGCGGTCGCCAATTTCAGCGCCTACCTCTGGTGGTACATCAAGCGCTACTACGGCCCGCTCGACGAGACCGGCGTGATCACCAAGCGAGGGCGCGTGATGACGCAGTTTTCGAAGTTCATCCGGCCCGGATATGTTCGGGTCGATGCGAGCGCCAATCCGGTCAGCGGGGTGTACGTATCCGCCTACCAGCGGGAAAAACTGGTGATTGTCGCGGTCAATCAGAGTGCCGCCACGGTGGACCAGTCTTTCTCGCTGCAAAACGCGACCGTGGACGCGGTCACGCCGTGGACGACGTCGAGCACACTGGACGTGGCCCAACAGCCCGCGATTGCGGTGACGGGTGGTTCCTTCACGGCGGCGCTGCCCGCGGAAAGCGTCACCACCTTCGTGGGCGACTTGGTCTTCCCCCCGCCGACGATCATCACTCCGCCGCCGGATCGGACCGTGGCCGTGGGAGACACGCTTGTCCTGGACGTCAGGCCGGCGGGAGAATTTCCGGCATACGAATGGAAGCATGATGGGACCGGGTTATCCGGTGCGACCGCCCGGCTCCTCACGATTGCGAATGCGCAGGCAGCCGACGCCGGTAGTTATACAGTAACCGTGACGAATTCCGGCGGCAGCGTGACCAGCGCCGGTGCGACCGTCACGGTGGCGGCGGCGGATCCCGGCCACCTCGCCAACATCTCGACGCGTTCACCGGTCGGGACCGCGGACAACGTGCAAATCGGTGGATTTGTCGTCGCCGGATCGGTCCCCAAGGAGGTGCTCGTCCGCGCGGCCGGCCCGGCGTTGAACGTGAGCTACAGCCTGGCCGGAGTGCTTAACGATCCGATGATTGAACTCCACGATCAGGGTACGGGTGGCGTGGTTGCGACGAATGACGATTGGGATCCGGGGCTGGTCAGCACGTTTGCGGCGGTGCACGCTTTTGCCTGGACCGAAGGAAGCAAGGACGCGGCCCTGGTGACGACGCTCGATCCCGGTGCCTATACGGCCGTCGTCAAGGGGGCGGGCGGCGGCACCGGTATTGCGCTGGTCGAAGTGTACGAACTCACGAGCGGCGGGGTCGATGCGAGGCTCGTGAACATTTCGACCCGGTCACTCGTCGGCGTCGACGACAGCGTGCAGATCGGTGGTTTCGTGATCGGCGGCAGTACGGCAAAATCCGTGGTGATTCGCGCCGCCGGTCCGGCGCTTAACGCCAGCTTTGGACTCAACGGCGTGTTGGCCGATCCTGTGATCGAACTCTACGACCAGGGAACCGGCGCCGTGATCGCCACGGCCGACGACTGGGAGGATGCGTTTGCACCCCATTTCGACGCGGTCGGGGCGTTTCCCTGGACCACCGGAAGCAAGGACGCCGCCATGGTCACGTCGCTCAATCCCGGCGCCTATACCGCGATCGTCCGTGGCCAGAACGGCGGCAGCGGCGTGGCGCTCGTCGAGGTCTACGAAGAGCCAGTGACCGAATGAAGCCGGATCTTCTGCCGATGACTGCGCTCGTCGCATATCTGGCGAGCACGCCGTGCGCGATTGCGGATTACCCCATCGTTTCGCACCGTTACCTGGCAGACCCCGGGGCGATGGTCTACGATGGGCGCGTCTACCTCTACTGCTCAAACGACGACGAAAACCCGACAGGTGGCGGATACTCGATGAAGTCGATCGTTTGCGTGTCGAGCAATGATCTCAAGAACTGGACGGACCACGGTGTCGTCTTTCGCGTACCGGCCGACGCGGCGTGGGCGTCGTATGCCTGGGCGCCCGCGGTCGTTGCGCGCAATAACGCTTTCTATCTCTACTTCGGCAACAGCGGGTCCGGCATCGGCGTGGCATCCAGCTCGAGTCCGACCGGCCCGTTCACGGATGCGAAGGGCGGCTACCTGATCGATGCGGGCACGCCGGGGGTGCTGCCGGCCTCCAGTATCTGGATCTTTGATCCGGCCGTGTTCATCGACGAAGATGGCCAGGCGTATCTCTATTTCGGCGGCAACGGCGAGGGCAACGTGCGCGTCATCCGGCTCAACGAAGACATGGTCAGCACGTCGGGTTCCGCCGTTGCGCTGACGGTTCCGTATTTCTTCGAGGCGGCCTGGATGCACAAACGCGACGGCCTCTACTATTTTTCCTACTCGACCAACCCTCCAACGGGCTGCGGATCGACTACCTCACCAGCGACAGTCCGATCGGAGGCTTCACCTACCGCGGCATCGTTGCGGGCCAGCCGCCGAGACAACAACAACAACAATCACGCCGCCATCTTCGAATTCAACGGCGCGTGGTATCACGCCTACCACAATCGCATACGTCGCCACGCAGGCGGGCATTCCGACCACCTACCGGCGCAACCTCGGCATCGAGCGCCTCGAGTACAACGCCGACGGTACGATCCAGCCGGTGACGTACACGACCGACGGCGTGGCCCAGGACGGCCGTGTCGATCCCTTCGCTCGCGTCGAGGGCGAGACCATCAATGCGCAATCCGGCATCGAGACGGAGCCTTGCAGCGAAGGGGGGATGGACGTCAACGCGATTGACAACGGCGACTGGATCAAAATCCGCGGCGTCGACTTCGGCACCGCGGGCGCCGGCGCGTTTTCCGCGCGCGTGGCGAGCGCGACCAACGGCGGCAATATCGAACTCCATCTGGACAGCCCGACCGGACCGCTCATCGGCACATGCGCCGTGCGCGGCACCGGCGGCGCTCAGTCGTGGACCACGGAGACGTGTGAAGTCAGTGGAGCCACCGGCGTGGAGGATCTTTATCTTGTATTCGTGGGAACCGGAACATCCCTGCTCAACCTCGACTGGTGGCAGTTTGCCGACAGGACGCCCGTTATCTCCGTTCAGCCTCGCTCGCTCACGCTGGCTCCGGGGGAGCGCCTCAGCCTGTGGGTCGATGCCAGACGGCGGCGACCTGCTCGACTATCAATGGCAGAAGGACGGCATGCCGATTGCCGGCGCGACGGGTCGCTTCTTCGAGATCGCCGCGGCCTCGCCGGCAGACGCGGGCAAGTACACGGTCGAGGTATCGAACAGCTTCGGCAGCGTCGTCAGCCATGCGGCCACGGTTGCGCTCAATCCGGCGGCCGCGGCGCGCCTGGTGAACATGTCGGTGCGCTCCCCGCTCGCCGCCGGCGCGACGCTGATCCCGGGATTTGTGGCGACGGGGACGGGATCGCGACAGTTGTTGATTCGTGCCGTCGGGCCGACCTTGGCGGACCATGGAGTCGTGGACGTCCTCGCCGATCCGGCCATGACCTTGTATGCGGGACCAGACGCCACAACTCACCAACGACAACTGGGGCGAGGCGACCAACGCCGGCATCATCGCCTCCGTCACGCAACAGCTCGGCGGTTTCCCGCTGGCCCCGGCCAGCGCCGATGCCGCGGCGCTGGTGGACCTCGGTCCGGGACTCTACACCACGCTGGTGACCGGAGCGGCCGGTTCGGCTGGCGTGGTCTTGTTTGAACTCTACGCGGGGGAAGGAACCGATTCGCAGCTCGTCAACATTTCCGCCCGCGGCGACATCGGCACCGGTGAGGAAATCATGATCCCCGGTTTTTCCATTTCCGGGAGCGGGGCGAAAACGTTGTTGATTCGCGCGGTCGGCCCATCACTGGCCCATCACGGAGTCACCGGCTGGCTCACGAATCCGGAACTCACAATCTACGAAGGCAACACGCCAATCCTGAGCAACGACGACTGGGGCCAGGCAACTGACGTCGCCGCGTTGGTCGCGGCGTCGGATGCGGTCGGCGCATTTCCGCTGGACGAAGGCGGCGCCGACGCGGCGGTGCTCGTTTCCTTGATGCCCGGCGTCTACACGGCGCAGGCCCGCGGCGTCGGCGGCGCCACCGGCAACGTGCTGGTCGAGGTCTACGAAGTGCAATGAGATCCCGAGACGCTGCGTTGACGGATTCCCCGCATGGATGAAACGAATCGCGGGGGTCCTCCATCACGGCTCGGCGCCGCTGCAGCGGATCCGCCGGGCGTGGGACGCGATTGCGGGCGCGACCCTGCCTTCGTTTGGGACGAGATCTTGCTCTCGCCGCCGACCCGGCATTGATTCGCCGGCGTTGGTCCAAACATGTTCGACCTGCGTTCCCGCGGGCCTTCCAATGCTGTCCTCGCCGCTGCCATCCACCCCCCATTCCCCATTTCCATCATGAACCTCTCCCAAAACCTCAAACGTTCCGCCACTGTTCGCCGGCCTGCTGGGTCTGGCTCTGCTCGCATCTGGCTGCGGCAGGAAAAGCGATTCCTCCGCCACGGCCGCGACCAGGAAGCTCTCCCTTGCCTTCGTATCGAACAATGCGGCGCCGTTCTGGACGATCGCCCGCGCGGGCTGCCAGAAGGCCGCGGGCGAACTCGACAACGTGGCGGTTGATTTTCGCATTCCTTCCTCGGGCGCGGCAGCCGAACAACAGCAACTGCTGGACGATCTGCTCGCGCGCGGCATCGATGGCATCGCCATGAGCCCGATCGATCCGACGAACCAGACGGAACTGTTGAACCGCGTCGCTTCCCAGGCCCTGCTCGTGACCGTTGACAGTGACGCGCCGGCGAGCAATCGGGTTTGCTACATCGGGACGGACAATGTCGCGGCGGGGGTCGAGGCGGCGAAATTGATCAAGCAGGCGCTGCCCAACGGCGGCAAAATCATGCTCTTCGTCGGCACCCTGGATGCGCAGAACGCGAAGGATCGCTACGCCGGCATCAAGCAGGAGCTCGCAGGATCCAACGTCGAGATCATCGACGTGCGCACCGACGAGACCGACCGCGTGCGCGCGCAGAAGAACGTCGAGGACACGCTGGTCAAGTACCCGGATGTTGCCTGCCTCGTCGGCTTGTGGAGCTACAACGGCCCGGCCATCCTCAATGCCGTGCGCTCGAGCGGGAAAACCGGTCAGGTGAAGATCGTATGCTTCGACGAGGAAGACGAGACCCTCGCCGGCGTCGCCTCGGGCGATATCTTCGGCACGGTGGTGCAGCAACCCTTCGAATTCGGCCACCAGGCGATCACACGCATGGCCCAGTACCTGCGCGGCGACAAGGCGGCCCTCGCCGGCGGTCGCCAGATCATCCCGACGCTGGACGTCACCAAGGCCAACGTCGCCGATTTTCAGGCGAAGCTGAACGCGATGCTTGGGAAGTGACGTCGGCCCCGGCTGCGACCATCGCATGACGTTCTCCCCGCCCGGACCGCCGTTGCTGAGCATGCGCGGCATCTCCAAGTCGTTTCCTGGTGTCCGGGCGCTCGACCGCGTCGACCTGGAGATTGCGGCGGGTGAAGTCGTCGCGCTCCTGGGCGAGAACGGCGCCGGCAAGTCGACCCTGATGAAGATTCTCGGCGGGGTGCACGAGGCCGACGCCGGGGAGATCCTCGTCGATGGCAAACCGGTCCAGGTTCACCACGTGACGGATGCGATGCGTCTGGGCATCGCATTCATCCACCAGGAGCTGAACGTCCTGGAAAACCTCGACGTGGCGGGAAATGTGTACCTCGGGCGCGAGCCGCTGCACACGCCGTTCCGGCTGATCGACCGGCGCAAGATCCACGCCGACACCGCGCCGTATTTGCAGCGCCTCGGGCTATCCATCGCCACGACCACGCGGCTCGACCGCCTGTCCCTGGCCGAGCAGCAGATGGTCGAAATTGCCAAGGCGCTTTCGCTGAACGCGCGGCTCATCATCATGGACGAGCCCACGTCCAGCCTCACGCTATCGGAGACGGAGCGGCTGCTCGCCCTGGTCCTGGAACTGCGCACGCAAGGCGTGAGCGTGATCTACATTTCCCACCGGCTCAGCGAGGTCAACCGCTGTGCCGACCGGGTCGTCGGCCTGCGCGACGGCCGCAATGCCGGCGAGCTGGCGCGCGACGAGATCGATCATGATCGCATGGTGGCCCTGATGATCGGTCGCGATATCAAGACCCACTACGTCGAGACCAATGTCCCCAAATCGGCCGGTCATCTGCGCGTCCGGGAAGCGCGTTCGAGCCGCTACCCCGACCGCACCGTGTCGTTCGAGGCCGCACGGGGCGAGATCCTGGGTTTCGCCGGGCTCGTGGGAGCCGGCCGGTCGGAGATCGCGAAAGCCATGGTTGGACTCGATCCCGGTGGACAGGCCGAGGTTCACCTGGGTGACGAAAAGATCGAGATCCGGCGGCCGCGTGACGCCATCACCCACGGCATCTTCCTCGTGCCGGAGAACCGGCGCACCGAGGGACTGGTCGTCGAGATGGACATCTGCGAGAACATCAGCCTGCCGTCACTGCATCAGTTCGCGCGACTGGGTTTGATCGATCGCGCGCGGGAGAACCGGACTGCCACCGAGCAGCTGACCGCCCTCCAGATCAAGGCGCCGGGCACGTCCACCCTGGTCCGCAATCTCAGCGGCGGCAATCAACAGAAGGTCGTCCTCGGCAAATGGCTGTCGATGCAACCAAAGGTCATCATCCTCGACGAGCCCACGCGCGGCATCGATGTTGGAGCCAAGGCGGAGATCTACCGGATCATGCGTTCGCTGGCTGCGGCCGGCACCGTGATTTTGATGATCAGCAGCGACATGGAGGAGGTCCTGCACGTCAGCGATCGCGTCGCCGTGATGCACGAGGGCCGGATCACCGGCGTGCTCGCCCGTGCCGATTGCACGGAGGAAAACGTCATGCAGCTCGCGGTCGGCGGTTCCGTGGCTGCGGCGAGTTCTCCCGATCCCGGTGTCTGACATGGCGTCACACGTGTTCGCGCAACCTTGGAGGGACAACGTTCGTGAATAAGCTTACACGCAACTCGTGTCAGCCTGCGAACATACCTCGGCGCTGCGCGTTCGCTCTCTCGAGAAGGGACCTGATCAGTCCCCTCCTTGAGGAGGGGGAATGCGCGCAAGCGCGGTGGGAGGTGTCGGCGCGAGCATGGAAGCATTTGCCTGCCGCTTCGTGCCTCCGCGTCGTCCGCGGACCGGACGGAGCCGGTCCTTCCAAGATAGGCAAAAACCCGAGATGTATCACTAGCTGCCCGCCCCGGCGTCGTGCGCGGGCGGGCGCTTTTCCACTGTGAAAAAAGAAATCGGCATTTTCATCCTGCTCCTGGCGCTCTGCACCGTGACTGCGGCCATCAACCCGCGGTTTCTGTCGGCCACCAATCTTTCGAACATGGCCAACATCATCGGCATGTTCGGGATCTTCAGCATCGGCCTCGGCCTCGTGATCATTTCCGGCGGCATCGATCTCTCCGTCGGTTCGATGTTTGCGCTCGCCGGCGTGCTGCTTGCGATGGGCCTGGTCGAATGGGAGCTGCCCTGGCCGCTCGCGGCGGCTCTCGCGATCCTCATCCCGATGATCTTCGGCGTGGGGCACGGATGGCTCGTGACCCGGATGAACATGCAGCCGTTCATCGTCACGCTTTGCGGCCTGTTGCTGTATCGCGGTCTGGCCCGGTTCATCGCCGGTGACACGACCAAGGGCTTCGGCAACGCCGAGGGCTTTGAAACGCTGCGCACCCTTGCGACCGGCCGTTTCCTGGGGCTGCCCATGCCGTTCGTCATTCTCATCGTGGTCTCCGTGATCATGTGGTTCGTCCTGCATCGTTCGATCTATGGGCGCTATCTGCTCGCGGTGGGGCGCAACGAGGAAGCCGCCCGCTTCTCGGGCATCAATACGCGGTTGGTGATCGCCAGCAGTTATGTCGTCGCCGGTCTGCTCACGGGCATTTCGGGCATCCTCCTCGCGTTCTACACCAATTCGATTTCCCCCTCCAACCACGGGAACTTCTACGAACTCTACGGTATCGCCGCGGCAGTTCTCGGCGGATGCAGCCTGCGCGGCGGCGAAGGTTCGATCGTCGGCATTATCATTGGCACCGCCCTGCTGCAGGTGCTGCAAAACCTGGTCAATCTCTTGGGGATTCCGAGCTCCCTCAACTTCGCCGTCATGGGCGCGGTCGTCCTCGTCGGCGTGCTGGCAGATCAGATCCTGCGTCAACGCGCCACCAAGCGGAAGCAGGCCTGAACGCCTTCGATCCCGCAATGAAGAAGGTGGTCACCTGGATCGTCACCTTCGGCGCTTTGGCAGTTTTTGTGTCCTTGGCCGCCGGGGCCGCTGCCGCCGAAGGAGACCGCTCGGCTCCCCGTCCGGAACCGCTGCGCACTCCGCGCGATCGGACCTCCATCGGCGATGGCTGGCGCTTCACGAAAGGCGATCCGGAAGGACTTTCGGTGAGCCTGCTCTACGATGTGCGTCCGCGGGAGAAGGAGTCGACGGAAGCGAACCCGGCCACTCCCGATGCTCCCTCGACGGCCGCGCCAGCGGTGATCAAGCCTTGGATTCTGCCGACGGGAAATCCTTTCATCAAAGACCGCTCCCGCCGCTTCGTCCGGCCGCCGGGGGACCCGGGCAGAGACGTCGCGTATGTGCAAAAGGACTTCGACGATGGCTCGTGGCCGATCGTGGACCTCCCGCACGACTGGGCCATCCGCGGGCCGTTCACGACCGCCGGCGGCGGCGGCATGGGGCGGCTCCCCAGCGCGGGGGTGGGTTGGTATCGGAAGAAGCTGAACCTCCCCGCGGGCGACGCCGGCAAGTCCATCTTCCTGGACGTCGATGGTGCGATGTCCTACGCGACGGTCTGGCTGAACGGGCATCTCGTGGGCGGCTGGCCCTACGGCTACGCCTCGTGGCGCGTGGACCTGACCCCATTCGCCGTTCCCGGCGGCGTGAACCAACTGGCCGTCCGGCTGGACAATCCGCCTCACTCCTCGCGCTGGTACCCCGGGGCCGGGCTGTATCGAAATGTCTGGCTCACGACGACCCGGCCCATCCACGTGGGCCATTGGGGAACGGATCTGACGACGCCCGACGTGTCGCCGTCGTCCGCGACGGTCGATCTGAAGGTCACGGTCGACAACGACTCCCCGAGTGATGTGACCGTCAGGGTTGTCACGGAGATTTACATCCTGGATACGGAGAGCCGGAAGACCGGGGAGGCCGTCGCCACCATTGCAGCGGTGGACCTCGCAACGGTTGCCGGCTCGAGCAACACGGCGCGGGGCAGCGTGGTGATGACCCACCCGAAATTGTGGGGGCCGCCGCCGGACCAGCAGCCGAACCGTTACGTGGCGGTGACCACCGTGTCGCAGGCCGGCACCGAACTCGACACCTACGAGACCCGCTTCGGCATCCGCGACGTGCGGTTCCATCCTGACCGGGGACTCCTGGTCAACGGCGAGCAGGTCGAGATCCGAGGGGTCAACCAACATCACGATCTTGGCGCGTTGGGCGCGGCATTCAATGTGCGCGCGGCCGCGCGGCAGCTGGAAATCCTTCGCGAAATGGGATGCAACGCGATCCGCACGAGCCACAATCCGCCCGCCCCCGAACTGCTCGAACTCACGGACCGCATGGGCTTCCTGGTGCTGGACGAGGCGTTCGACGTCTGGGAACGGGAGAAGACTCCGCTCGATTATCATCTGCTTTTTCCCGACTGGCATGAGCCGGATCTCCGCGCGCTCGTCCGCCGGGATCGCAACCATCCGTCCGTGATCCTCTGGAGCATTGGCAACGAAGTCGGCGAGCAGTACACCGGTGAGGAGGGCGCGACGGTCGCGCGGGAACTCCGCGACATCGTGCACGAGGAGGATCCCACCCGACCGGTGACCTGCGCGATGAACTTTGCCAAGCCGTCCATGCCTCTCCCGGCGGTCCTGGATGTGATTGGTCTCAACTACCAGGGACAAGGGATTCGCCAGGATCCGATATTCGAGGGAACGAATCGCATTCAAACGCCACCGCAATACCCGGCCTTTCGCGGGACGTTTCCCGACAAGGTGATTCTCAGCACGGAGACCGCGTCGGCCTTCAGCAGCCGTGGCGTCTATCTGTTTCCCGTGACGCCTGCGATCAGTTCACCCGTGCGCGACGGCCGTGGGGGAGACTCGACCAGGCATCAAGTGAGCGCCTACGAACTCTACGCCGTCGACTTTGGTTCCTCGGCCGACAGGGTCTTCGCCTCACAGGAAAGGCATTCCTACGTGGCCGGGGAGTTCGTCTGGACCGGTTGGGACTACCTCGGCGAGCCGACGCCCTACGACACGTCACGCAGCTCGTACTCGGGGATCATCGACCTGGCGGGCTTCAAGAAGGACCGGTTTTTCCTCTACCAGGCGCACTGGCGCCCCGATCTGCCAATGGCGCACCTCCTGCCGCACTGGACGTGGCCTGAACGCGTTGGTCAGGTAACGCCCGTCCATGCCTTCACCTCCGGCGACGAGGGCGAATTGTTCCTCAACGGCCGGTCGCTCGGCCGCCGCGTGAAGGGACCATATGAATACAGGTTGCGTTGGGACGACGTCGTCTACGAGCCGGGCACGCTCGAGGTCGTGACCTACAAGGATGGCCGGCGTTGGGCCACCGACGTCATGCGCACCGCGAAGGCACCGGCAAGACTGGACGTGCAGCCGGATCGCGCCGAAATCCGCGCCGACGGCCGCGACCTGGCATTCGTGACCGTGCGCGTGGCCGACGAGGACGGCCTCACTGTTCCCCGGTCGAGCAACGCCCTCCACTTCAAGATCGACGGCCCGGGCGAAATTGTCGCCACGGCCAATGGCGATCCCACAAGTTTCGAATCTTTTCAGGCGCCGGAGCGCAACGCCTTCAATGGCCGGTGTCTCGTCATCGTGCGGGGGCAGGCGAAACATCCGGGAGGGATACGCCTCACCGCTTCCAGTGACGGCGTTGCCAACGGAACGACGCTCATTTCCGCGACCGCCGAGGAGTAGCGGAGCGCTGACGCAACGCTTGCGCAGCCGCAACGCTGCCGTTACTCAACGATGCCAATGGTAGGGGCGGCTGTCCCCAGCCGACCGCGGCCGCGTAGGGACATGCAATCCTGCCTCGAATCCCCCAATTCGAGAGAAGCCGTCGTAAAAATGCACATTCCGGAGAGAGAATCTCACAGCAGATCGTTTCATCTGCTCGTCGTGGCGTGGATGGCGAGCCTCTGCCTCCCCAACGCAAGCGGCGCTCCGCAATCAAGCGCACGCTGGATCGGCGCCTGGGTCGCAGCGCCCCAATTGACCGAGGAAAGGAACCTGCCGCCCTCGCCCGGGCTCGGCGACACCACCCTGCGCCAGACTATCCATCTGACTATTGGCGGCGAGCGCGTGCGCGTGGCGTTTTCCAATGCCTTTGGCCATGATGCGCTCCATTTGGCGTCCGCCCACGTCGCGCTGGCGCTGGCGCCGGGCAACGACCGGATCCAGCCCGCCACCGACCACGCGCTCACGTTTCACGGGCAAGCGTCGGTGGACATTCCGCGGGGGGCATTGATGCTTTCCGATCCGCTTAATTTCCCGGTCCATACCTTCGCCGATCTGGCCGTGTCGATGCGTGTGCAGGGGGTCACGCAGATCGTCACCGGGCATCCCGGCTCGCGCACGACGTCGTTTCTCCAGGCGGGTGATGTGGTTTCGGCCGCGACGTTGCCCGAGGCCGCGCAGACGGATCACTGGTACATCCTGAGCGGCGTCGACGTCTGGACGGATGCCTCGCCGGGCGCCATCGTCACCTTGGGCGACTCCATCACCGACGGCCGCGGATCCACGACCAACGGCAACGATCGCTGGCCCGATCAACTGGCGGTGCGCCTCCAGGCAAACCCCGCCACCGCCGGGATTGCCGTGCTCAATCAGGGGATCGGCGGAAACCGCGTCCTGCGCGACGGACTGGGTCCGAACGCGCTGGCGCGACTGGATCGCGACGTCATCGCGCAGCCGGGGGTACGCTGGCTCGTCGTTTTCGAGGGGATCAATGATCTCGGCACGGCGGCCGGCGCCCGCGCGCGGGGTGAAGCCGCTGCGACCGCACAGGACCTGATCGCGGCGTATGAGCAGATCGTCCGGCGCGCACATGATCACGGCATCAAGGTATGCGGTGCGACGATTCCGCCTTACCGGGGTTCCTTTTACTTTAGCGAGCAAGGCGAAGCCGATCGCCAGACCATCAATGAGTGGATGCGCGCCAGCGGGACGTTTGACACCGTCGTCGACTTCGACGCGATCACCCAGGATCCGAAAGATCCCACGCATCTGGCTCCGGACTACGATGTGGGGGACCATCTGCACCTCAACCCGGCGGGCTACCACGCCATGGCGGAAGCGTTTGATCTGAAGTGGTTCGAGAAATGATGCTGGAGCCGCCGGCTCACGTGCCTCCCGAACCGGCGAACGCCCACCACCCGCAGCGCGTATGAATCGACGAGTCACCATGGCCGATGTAGCCAGGCAGGCGGGGCTGCATACCTCCACCATATCGCTGGCGCTGCGCAATCACCCCAGCATCCCCGAATCGACCCGACAGCGGATTCGCGCGCTGGCCGACCGGATCGGTTACCGGCCGGATCCCGCGCTGTCCTCACTGATGGCGCTGCGCCGCCGCGCCCGGAGTCCCGCGGAAGTTCCGCCGCTCGCCTACCTCACGCATTGGGGCACCCAGTGGGGGTGGAAGCGGGCGCGAGCGCACGGGGACTTCCATGCGGCGGCCGAGGCCAAGGCCAGACAGCTCGGCTACCGGCTCGAGCATTTCTGGCTGGGGGAGCCTAACCTCAGCCACCACCGCATGAGCGAGATCCTGCTTGCCCGCGGCATCCACGGCGTGGTGGTGGCGTCGCATCTACCGGAAAACGACGTGCCCCTGTCGCTCAATTGGACGAAATTCAGTGCCGTCAAGATCGACTACTTTCCGCACGAACCCGAACTTCATCTGGTCACCAACGACCAGCGTGCCATCATGCGACTTGTCGTGCAGCGGGTGATGCAGGCGGGATATCGGCGCATCGGGTTCGTGATCCCGCGCTGGTGGGACGAGTTTGCGGACCGTTCCTGGTCCGCTGGTTTCCTGGCTGAACAACAGGTGCTCGATGCGCGGGACTGGATTCCGATCCTGTTCTTCTCCGAACCCCCGCCCGGAGGACGGTCGACTTTGGAAAACCGCGAGATGATCGTGCCGCTGCGAGATATGCAGCGCTGGATCCGGCGTTATCGGCCCGAGGTCATTGTCAGCAACGAGGAGTTCGTGATGTCGCGCCTCGAGGAGCTGGGCCTGCACGTGCCCCGTGACATCGCGTATGCGGAGATTTTCCTGAGCGCCATCGGGACAACCGCCGGCGTCCGCCACAACTGCCAGCGTGTCGGCGAACTCGCGGTCGAAATCCTCGCCGGCCAGCTCCAGCAAAACCTGTACGGCATACCGGCTTTTCCCACGGCGACCCTGGTCGAGGGAACGTGGTTCGATGGCGCTTCCCTGCCACGCATGCAGGCCGCCGTTGCGGCGAAGGGAGCGCGATCCAATCACGACCGGCAGTAAAGATGTTCCCGGCTAGACGTTTTCGTCCTCGTCGCTCGCCAGTTCGCGGCGGTTGGCGGGCAGGAGGTGGGGCAGAAAAAAGAAGAACGACATCAGCCACCAGCTGCGCGAGGAACGGTAGAAGAGAATCGGGAAGAAAATCGTGCCGGCCACGGCGAGGCCGATGGCCCAATCCTGCGACAGCACGCCGGTCAGGCCGAGGATCAGGATCGGCACGAGACAGACGACGATCGTCACGCCGAAGTTGATCGACATCGAGCCGAGGAAGAAGCCTTCGCCCCGCTCGAACTCCAGGCCGCACGCGGGGCAGGCCCGATGCAAGGTGAGGCCGTGCGCGAAAAGCCGGCATTGGCCGCAGTTGGGACAGCGGTTGTGCAGGCCGCGCGCGATGATCTGTCTGCGGGTGACGGGAGAGGCTTCGGGCACGCCGACAGCCAACTCCGGCCGGTTGCGACTGGCAATCCACGACCGGGGCGCGGCGCACCTTTGGGTTGGGCGATGACGGCGGGGGAAACCAACGCGGCGCGGAGGGCCGCACATCCGCAGGCCGGATCGACCAGCCGAAGATGCCCCCGGCCGGGGCGGCGGCAGCGCACCTTTTGGCGTGCAACGCCGGCGGCGTTGCCTACAAGCCGTGGCTATGCCAACGAGCAGCCGGACGAAGTCCCAGCGCAACGACCCGGTGAAGCAGTTCTCCATCTTCACCGAGAACAAGGTTGGCCGTTTGAGTGAGCTCGTCGGCTTGTTGAGTTCGCACAATGTGCATGTGATGGCGCTGAACACCCTCGATACGACCGACAGCGCGATCCTGCGCGTCGTGGTCGATGATCCGGATCGGGCGCGGGAGCTCTTTCAAGAGCAGGGCTTCGCCTTTACGATGAACGACCTGACCGTGGTCGAGATCGACGGCGAGGGCGATCTTCGACGCGTGCTCGCCGCCCTGCTCGAGGCCGAGGTCAACATTCACTACGCGTATCCCTTCATCTTTCGGCCGCTCGAACGTTCGGCGCTCGCGATCAATGCCGATGACGGTGACGTCGCTGAACACGCGCTGGTCCATCACGGTTTTCGCGTTCTCAGCCAGGGGGACGTCGCGCGGTAGCCCCAATCGATCACTCGTCGACCGCCGGCTTGCGCGTGCGCGCAGGGTCCCGCGTGCACGCGGCGGAGCTACCAGCGGCGAAGGTTGCAGAGCCTCGGCGGGAATTCTCCCCGGTTTGGTCACAGGATCCGGCGCGCCGCGCGGAACACGGCAAGCGGGGCTGGCCAGCGATCGGCGCGGCCGAAACGAATCTCGCATAGTTGGGCCTCGATTTGTCGCGCCATTTCCGGATCGAAGCGGCCGCGCCGCCGGGGAGGCTCGGCGAGCTTCAGGCGGATACGGTGCAACAGGTCGCCGGCACGGCGTCGCGTCGGGTGTTCGCCGCGACGCATCCAGGCCAGCAGGTCCGACGTGCCGACGCCGAAGTAGCGCATGAGGCCCGTGATCAACAGCAACGAGAGGGCGTAGAAAAACAAGTCACCCGAGGTGCGCAGGGTCCAGGGGCGCGACATCCAGCCATGGAACTCGGACCACACCGTCTGAACGAGCGCCCGACTCCAGATGCCGATCTGGCCCGAGATGTTGCGCATCGAACCGACGACCTGTTGCTGGCTGCCCTGGTCGAAATTGACGATTCTCCGGTACCAGACCATGCGGAGGCTGTCGATATAGGCTTGCAGGCTGTCGTCCTTGGCGACGGTGCCGAGCGCGATGGGATCCGCGGGCGTCGAGACCGGCGAACTCCCGGGCGTGGGATCGACGCGCAGCCAGGAGCCGGCGCTGTCGAAGATTTCGCACCAGGCATGGGCATCGGAATTGCGCACCATGTAGTAATTCTCGTACGCGTTCCAGGTGCCGCCCTTGAAGCCCGTGACGGCGCGCGTCGGGAAACCGGCGGTGCGACTGAGGAGGATGAAGCCGGCGGCGAAGAACTCGCAGTGTCCGGCCGCGTTCGCCTGCATCCAGCGCACCACGGGATCCTCGAACTCCGTCGAAGGCGGAAGCTCGACGGCGAGGGCATAACGATGATGCCGGGCGAGCCAGGCGCAGGCACGCCGCGCGAATTCCGCCGCCGACAGTTTCTCGTCGCCGGTGATCTCCGCCACGGCGCCGCTCAGAAATTGATGCGCCGCGGCGGAAACGGGAAGAGCCAGCGTCGTGGCCGGGTAGTTGAGGTAACGATTGCGCGATCGTTCGTCCACCATGGTCGCGCCGGCGTGGTCCGCCGGGGCCCGCAGGTTCAGGGTGGCGAATTGGGGATCGCTGATCACGCCGCTGAAATCCGCGTTCTCGATCTGGAAACTCAGCAACGTCGCACTCTGCTTCAGCGTCTGGATCGTCTCGAAGTAACGGTTCTCGATCACCTCCTGCATTTCGGTAAAGCGCAGGCCGCTGAAATCACCCGGCAGCGGCAAGAAACGGCTGATGCCGCTTTCCAGAAAAACCGTGTAGAGCGGTCGCGGTTGGGTTGATGCCAGTCGGACGGCCGGCAACTCCGACGCCACTGACGGGTCGCTTCCCGGCAAAGCTTCCCAGGGCGGCGTGTACTGCAGCACGGGCAGCGAACGGATGCCGACGTGCGCGGTGATGGCGCGGGATACGCTGAACACACCGCGCTCGTAGGCGTCCAGCACGACCATGCGCCAATAGGGCACGGTGGGCACGATCTCGTGGCCGTTCACGTCCACCCGCATCGCGATGGAATGGTCCTGGGCAATTTGCGTGACCTCCCCGAGGGCGATCTGTTCGGAAAATCCCGTGAGCGAGCGACTGCGGCTGAGCTGAAGAAAGCCCAGGGCGCTTTGCATCTGGAACCGCGGGATCGAAAGAAAGATCACGCCGGCGAACACCACCACCGCGAGGAACAGGCCGATCCCAAGCGAAACCAGACGCAGGTCGAACACGCTCCAGAGGCGTTTGAGCAGTCGCCGCCGCGGCAGGGCGGACCAGGTCGAGGGATTGACCGGCTCGTCGTCCGTGGCGGCGTGCACGATGTTGACGACAAACAGGAACACCAGCGTGAGGGCGGTGAACAGGAGGATCTGCACGGCAAACAGCAGCGAGACCGTGAGCACCCCGGCGATGATCACGAGAAACAGACACAGCGCCGCGAGCTGCAGGTCTTCGCGTCGCGTCCGATAGGAAACCGCCCGGTGCAGCACGAGCAGCGTGTTCAGGCGGACGAAGGCCGGGATCATGTCGTGCAGCAGCACGTCGACGCCAAAGAACACCGCGATCAACGGCACGCCGAGGCGCCACAGCCACCCGGGTACATGCCGCGGCAGGCCGGGACGCAGCAGGCAGAGCAGGATCAACCCGGAGGCGAACAGCGCCGCCGGCCAGATCGACGCCTCGAGATCGAACAACGTCGAGATCGACAGCAGGGCGAGCGCGCCGCCGAGCAGCCAGCGAAAGTGCAGCAGCTCCTCGAGATTAAGCTGAGGCTGCTTTCTGGCCGCGAACGAAGGCATGGACCCCCTCCGGTTGCCCGGGTTCGAAGTTGATGACGTTGCGGGCGGGACCGCCGCGCCCGGGCTGATAGTGATCGACCGTTTCGAGCACGGCGAGTTGGTCGAGGAACAGTTCGAGTTCCGTGACGCGCCGGATCTGCAGCGTGGGCCGGTCATTGATGATTGCACCGACGAGCTGGCCCGAACGGAACAGGTCCTCGGCCAGCGTCGCGGCAAGACTGCACATCTGTTCGAACTGCTCGGGCCGGTGCCAGACCGACGTCGGAGATTCCACGTGCAGGTAAAATCCGCTGTGATTCTCGGCCAGCAGCTGGCGCACCATCAGTTTGCGCTGCCGGGCGGTGGCTTTCCAGTGGATGTGACGCACGGAATCGCCGATCTGGTACTGACGCAGGTTGACAAAGTCGTTGCCCGCCCCCGCGCGGTTGAGCACGTCGCCCACGGAATCCGGGGCGGCCATCGCCAGCAGGTTGGCCTCGTATGACACGCGGGCGGGCCAGACGTAGACTTCGCGATCGATGCGCCCGCCGAAGTGCTTGTAGAGAAAACCGAACGGATACTCCGAGCCCACTCCCGCCATCTCAATCAATTCACGGCCCCGGCGCCGGGGCGTGAACGTCCACTCCATCCGACGCGTATCCCCGGGGTCGAGACGGTGGCGCAAGACCAGGCGGCCCTCATCGCCGCTGCCGGCGCGAAACTCGAAGGCGAGGCTGTAGGTGGGCAGGAAGCCCTTGCCGTTGTGCACCTCGAGCGCGATCACCGCCGGCTGTCCCGCCCGGAACGGCGCCTGCATCGTCATGCGCCACGCGGTGCGCCGAAAGTTCAGCAGCGAAAGCATGCCGCTGAGGATGATGGTCGCGAGCAGCAGGGAGAGCGCGATGAACAGGATGTTGCTCGAGGCGTTGTAGGCCGCGATGCCGATGCTCATCGCCAGCACGAGCAGCACCAAACCGGCCTTCGTCGGGATCACCTTCTGGCCCTTCGGCGGGATGAAGAGCGAAAGGAGAAATCGCCCGATGCGCACGTCCCGCCAGCGACGCACCCGCGCGCCGGGACCGAACCACTCGGCATTCGGGTTGAACGAAAGGTCGGGCATCAGGGCGCGGGCTGAGGGTGGAAGGAGAGGAGGTGCGTGCCGGGGAACGGATGGGGATGCCCTCTTGCCGAACCCTCAGGCGTGCGTCCGCAGAACGTCAGCCCGGTTCCGGGATCGCGGAAATGATGCGCCGCAGAATCGTCGTGCACACGCGCCGCTCCTCGAGCGAGTCGGTGAACGTGCGGCGCAGACTCAGGCGGTGCACCAGCACGTCGTGCGCGATGCGTTCGACATCCTCGGGCACCACAAAGTCGCGGCCCGCGAGCAGGGCACTGGCCTGCGCGGCCAGTTTCAGCGAAAGACAGCCGCGGACGCTGATGCCGGCCTTGAACTCGCTTTCGGTGCGCGTGGCGGCGACGATCTTCAGGATGTACTCGAGTACGCTGTCCTCGACGAACACCTGCGGGACGAGCCGCTGGATCGTCACGATCTCGCGTGCGGAGACGACCGGTGACAGGGCCAGGTTGTCGTAGTTGAAGTTCGTCTGCCGCAGGATGTCCTTCTCGTCCGCGAAATCCGGGTAGCCCATCTGCAGCCGCATCAGAAAGCGATCCATCTGGCTTTCGGGCAGCGGAAAGGTGCCCTCGTAGTCGACGGGATTCTGCGTCGCGAACACCATGAAGGGCGCGCCGATCGATTCCGTGCGGCCGTCGACGGAAACCTTGCCCCGGTCCATCACCTCGAGCAGCGACGACTGCGTCTTCGGCGTGGCGCGGTTGATCTCGTCGGCGAGCACGATGTTGGCGAAGACGGGACCGGGTTTGAACACGAACTCGCGCGTGCGCTCGTCGTAGATCGAAACCCCCGTCACGTCGTTGGGCAGCAGGTCGCTGGTGAACTGGACGCGCTTGAACGCGAGGTCGATCGATTTCGCGAGGCAGTAGGCGAGGGTCGTCTTGCCGACGCCGGGCAGATCTTCGATCAACACATGGCCCGATGCGATCAGGCAGGTGAGTACCTTGTCGATCACCTCGTCCTTGCCGCGGATGTGCTGGCAGACGCTGTTCTTCAGGCGTTCCAGGGAGGTCTTGGCCTCCTGTACGTGGACGGATTGCACAAAGTCACTCATGGGAGGGAAACGCGGGCGGCGGAAAATACGTGAGCGGCGGGTGGCGGCAAGGTACGGGCCTCGAAACGTGCATCGTCCCCGGCGCGATGAGCTGAAGCCGATGGGTTTGCGCGTTTTTCGGGGATTGGCATCGGGCGCGTTTACCCTGAGAGCACGCGCACGAGATGGGTCAACAGGGTGTTCACCGTGTCCTGGTTGGACTTTACGAGCCTTTGAAATTCCTCGTGCGAGAGTTCGTGGGCGGTGAGGCCGTGCGCGAAGTTGTCCACCATGCAAAGCGAGTTGTAGCCGATGCCCGTTTCCTGGCAGAGGTCCGCCTCGCTGGCCATCGTCATGCCGACGACGTCACCCCATTGGCGGATGATGCGGATCTCCGCTTTGGTCTCGAAGCGCGGTCCGCGCATCTGCACATAGACCTTCCCGGTTGCGACCGGCATTGGAAAACCGGCGCACAAGCGCGGCAACAGACGGTTTGGCACCGTCGGGGCCAGGGAAGCGAGCCTGTCGTCGTGAAACGTCGCCGGCGTGAAGCTCACATAATCGCCGCATGACACGACGGTTCCGGGCGGCAGGTCTTCGCGCAGGGAGCCGACCGAGTTGAGCGAAACGGCCTCGGTGGCACCCCACGCCTGCAACGCGGCGATGTTGGCACGATGGTTGATCGCGTGCGGGGGACGCGGCACGGCAAAACCATGGCGGTTGAGCACGACGAGTTCACCTCGCGTCCGCACTGCCACGACCCCGTGGGGCGTCGTGACCATTTCCTCGTGCCACCTGTCGAAAAGGTTCGACCGGGCAATGCTGGTTCCGCTTATGAACGCCACTTTCATGCGACGACGTTTGTGCGAGAACCGGACGGACCACGCAAGGCCGACACGCCGGAAGGCGGGCGGGGTGCGGTGATGAATGCGGCGCACATCGAAATAGCGGATTACCTGCTCGTCGTTCTCGGGGTGCTGCTGTGGATTATCGCCCTGGTGCGGGGGCGTGCCATCGAGTGGTTTGTCGGGCCGGACCAACTGCCGGTGTGGCGCATCGCTTCGTCCGAGTTTCTGGCGTTCGTGGCCGCGTTTCTCCTGGCGAGCTATGCAGCGCCGCTGTTCGCGGCGAAGCTCTTTTCGCTTGATCTGACGGCAACGCCGATGCCGCCAACCTCCGCCATGACCCTGGGGTATGCGGTGCAACTTTCGTGGCTCGCGCTGTGCGCGCTGTTCTGCACCCCGCGCTTCCTGCGGCCGCACGCGGGCAGCATGCGGCCGGCCACGGCTGCCGTGGCCGGCCTCACCGGCTTCCTGCTGTTCCTCCCCGCCGGCGCGGCGGCGGGCCGGCTGTGGCAGCTGATCCTGCCGTACCTGCATTTCTCCGATACGTTGCAGGATTCGGTCAACTACCTGAGGCACGTCGGCAGCGCGGGTGAGTTCATCGGCTGGCTGGTGTTGTTCGTGGGGCTCGCGCCCGTGGTGGAGGAGTGGGCGTTCCGCGGGTTGCTCTATCGTTTTCTTTCCGCCCGCATGCCGTCCGGCGCGGCGATCACGGTCTCGGCGGTGCTGTTCGGTCTGATGCACGACAACCCGGCCTCGTTTCTGCCGTTGTTGGTCTTGGGCATCGCGCTGTGCCTCGCCTACCGCTATACCGGTCGCCTGATCACGCCCATTGTCATGCACGCGGTTTTCAATCTGCACACCCTCGTCGTGGTGGTGTTGAGTCGGAACGCGTGAACGAGAACCGGAACACATGCCAGGGACGCATGCCAGGACGGTCGGCCGGGTCGGCGAAACTCGCCTGATCGGCTACATCCGCTCATGGCTCGGTGCGGCGAGTCCCCCGGCGCCCCGGGGCATCGGGGATGATTGCGCGGTGCTTCCGCCGCCCCGACGAAAACACCGCCAGCTCGTCACCGTTGATCCGGTGATTCGGGGGCGTCATTTCGATGATCGGGTGTCGCCCGCCGCCGTCGCCGCGAAGTTGTTCCGGCGCAACCTCAGTGATATTGCGGCGATGGGGGGAGTGCCTCGCTGGGTGGTGGTGGCGCTCGCGGCTTCACCGGACACGGAGCTGGCGTGGCTGCGTCGCTTCTTTCGTGCGCTGAGCCGGGAATCCACCCGGTGGCATGTGCCCGTCGTCGGCGGGGATTGCACGCAAACCGGGGAACCCGGTCCCGGGCTCGGCGTGTGGATCACGGCGCTGGGTGAGGCACCACGCCGGCCATTGACCCGCCGCGGAGCGCGCGCGGGCGATTTGCTCTTCGTTTCCGGTACACTCGGTGGAAGCGGGCTCGGCCACCATGTGCGCTTTACGCCCCGGCTCGAGGAAGGTCGTTGGCTGGCAGGGCGGCCCGACGTCCGGTCGGCGATTGATCTGAGCGATGGCCTGGCCAAGGACGTACGGGCACTCCTTTCTCCCGACGCGGCGGTCCGCATCGATCCCGGCCACGTGCCCGTCAGCACCGCAGCTCGCCGGTTGGCGCGACGCACCGGCCGGCCGGCCCTGGAGCACGCCTGCAACGACGGCGAGGACTACGAATTGTTGTTCGCCGTGGCCCCGGGACGCGTGGAGTCATTCGTGGTCGCCTGGCATCGGCGATTCACGACGCGGCTGTCGTGCATCGGCCGCCTGGAGCCTCGGCGCCGTGGCGCGCCCGTCGTACATTTCGCGCCGGAACCGGACGTGCCGATCGATTTGCGCGGGTATGAGCATTTTCGCTGAACTGGCGGCGGGGATCGTTGCGGCGCAGGATCGCGACACTCGCGTGATCGCCACCCGCCTCGCCCACGCACTGCCGCCGGACTGCGTGCTCGCGCTGTCCGGCGAGCTCGGGGCGGGCAAGACCACGTTTGTCCAGGGACTCGCCGCCGCCTGGCGCGTGCGCGAGGCGGTGACCAGTCCGAGCTTCACCGTGTGCAACCTCCACGGCGGAGACCGTCTGCTGGTCCATGTCGACGCGTACCGGCTCGGTCCGGACACCAACTGGGATGCGCTGATGATCGAGGAGTTTCTCCGCTCGCCCTGGTGTCTCGTGATCGAGTGGCCCGAGCGTGTCCGGTCGAACCTTCCCGCTGATCACTGGTGGTTGCGCATCGACCTGCGAGAGGACGGCTCCCGATTGCTGCGGATGCGACACGAGCCTGATGGGGGGGATCCTGGAGAGGGTTATCCACGTGGGACCGGTCCGGCTGGGTGGAACGCGACACATTAGCTCAACATTTCTTTCAATTTGTCGGAAACACGGTCGATGGTCGCAGAAGTTCCCGCCATCCGCGACTCTCACAGCCATCGGCTGCAACGCCTGTCGAAACCTCCGGCCACCCGGGGGATTCCGGGGTGGGGCCGACGGAAAATGCGCACGTCTGGTCCCGGGCTCATTCCCTATTTGCCCGGTTGCAGCGCATCCGGTCCTCAATTCCGGAACGCCGGTTCCGAAAGGCCGGACTTGGCATGCATGAGCAGCCGGACACGCCTTTCTTTCCCGTGCCCGTGCGGTGGTTCGAGATTCCCATGGACACCGCCCGGTGGGGGTTTTTGCGGGCACTAAGAGAGGTGGAGAAGGGGGCGGAGGAAGCACCGTCCATGCGTGCGGACCGCTCGACCACGGCGTCGTTCGCCACGGGATCCTCGGGAAACGAAAGCGGTGGGCGCGTGGGCCGTCTTCTCAACGAGCGCGCCTGAGTCCAGCCTCGGGGTTGCGCGAGGCGGAAACACGGGGTTTGGCGGAAGCGTGCGGCCGTCCGATCTATACCCTTTCGGACGGCCCGACATCACGCGAGGCTCGCGCAGCGAGGCCGCGTGATTCTCCTTGTTTCGCGATTTCGAGAAGCTAGCTTTTCAACATCCGTCGCGGCGGCTCTTCCCCTCTCTCTTTCCGCGTCATGCACCCCTATTTCTCCTCGCTGGGTCTTGCGGTCAGTCTGGCCACTTCGGTATTCGGCGCGCAGGCACAGCCGGTCCCCACACCTGACGCCAGCGACCCGTCGCGCCAGGCAGCCGCGGCTGAGCCGGCGGCCGTCGGTCAGACCCCTTCCACGGCCGTTACGGCCGTCGTCAGCAAGACCGACGCCACCGTGAACGCGGCCATCGCGGAAGGCGTCGAAGACATCGTTCGGGAAGGAAGTGCGGCTTCCGTAGGGAAAGGTGCGCCGAGCACGACTCCGGCGGTTTCGCCTGAAACAACTTCTTCGGCGGCCGCCGGCCCAAAGACGGCCGGAAAGAATGCGACCGTCACCGGACCGCCCGCAGCGGCTCCCGCAAATCCGCCCGCCCATTCTCCTCCGGCAGTCGCGAACCCCGTCACGGTCGATCCGCGAGTCGAGGCGCTCACCGCAAGCGTGAGTCTGATGAACCAACTATTCTTTGCGCAGCAGGATCGGGAAACCAGACACTACGAAGCCATGATCCGGCTGGTGACGATCTTTGGTGGCGCGTTTGCCGGGTTGAGCATGATTGGCCTGTTGGCGGCCGCATTTCTGAATTATCGGGCGCTGATGGCCGTGCAGGCCGCATATGCGCGGATGCAGGCTCCGGCGGTGCTCTCCGGGGACGTCCAACGGCATGCTGGCCGCACCCGAAAGTCCGGCAGTTCCCGGGATCGAGCGCGTGCAGGCGTCCGGGCAACGCTTTCAATCGCGCATGTCCGGCCTGGAGGAACGCCTCGCCGAACTCGAGCATCTCGCCGGCAGGGATTCCGCTGCCTCCAGTCTGGACAAGACGGACCATGCGGAGATGTCGGCCGGCGCATCCGCCCGGGCGGACGAGGCGGGATTGACCGCACCGCCGCGGCAGGAGATTCCCCGTGCCATGATCCTCGTGCACAAGGCGCAGACGCTTTCAAACCTCGGCAAGCTCAGTGATGCGCTCGCCACCCTCGACGAAGCCTCGAGACTCGATGGCGCGAAGACCGAGGTGCATCTCGCGCGCGGTCAGGTGCTCGAGAAACTCGGCCGGCTCGGTGACGCCTTGCAGGCATACGACACGGCGGTGGATGTCGACGATCAGAACACCAGCGCGCTGTTGCTGAAGGCCGGAGTCCTGAATCGCCAGGAACGCTTTTCGGAGGCCCTTGCGTGTTACGAGCGCGCCCTCGAGGTGCACCGCGCGGCGGTCTGAGCCGTCCACGGCGCGCCGGGATTCGGGCACTTTTCCACCGCCCCAAAGTCGCAGCTCAAGGCTGAGAAGGGATTCCATTCTCCGCGGGAATCGGTCGGATACCCGCATTACCGCGACTTTGTCGTCAGTCCGAAGCCTTCCCACCGCGGCCACAGGTCACGATGGGAGATTTCCGCGCTAATTCCAGTTGATGTGGTGCCGCGTGATCTCGGCGTCGAGTTCCTTGCGCGCGAGCACCAGCTTCGCCCGGATGAGATCGCGGGTCTCCTGATCTTTTTCGTCGAGTTCGGCCTCGAGAGCTTGAATGCGCTTCTCGTAACCACGGATCTTCTCCGCGATGGCCGGCTGCAGCCGGGCCAGCCGTTCCTCCAGGATCGCCACGCGCTGACTTGCGGCGGCTTCGTTGTGCAACAATGCCTGGCGCTGGGCAAACAACGCCTGGACCAGCCGGTTCTTCAGCTCACGGGCAAGATGCGGAATCAACGCCTCGCGCACGTTACCCGCCGGCTTGACCGCCGGTTCGTCGAGCCACTCGGTCGAGGCCGCGGAGCGCGGCCGGCGCCGGCCGCGCCAGAGCGCGAAGGCGACGATCAACAGGATGATTGCAGCGGCGCCGGCGACCAGGAGCACCGGGTGCCATCGTAGGGCCGCGCGGGGTCGCGGTGAATCCTGTACGGCGGGGGCGGCCACCGCGGGCGCGATTGCGGTCGCGTGAGGGGGCGGAACCGGGGCGGCCTCCGCGGGCGAGGGCGGCGGACCGGACCCGGCCGCCAGCTCGAGCCGGGCAAGCTGGGCCAGCGCCACCGCGCCGATTCGGTCGACGGGCTCACCATGGCGCGCAATGTACTGACCCGCGCGAAACGTCTCGTGCCGCGCGCGGTTTCCCAGGCGCTCGTCCAGCAGCAGGCCCGTGAGGTAGTCGTCGGCAACAAGGTTGGCGTGCAACAGACCGGCCATGAAACCGCCGGCACCGCGATCCAGAAGGTCCAGCGACTGACGCAGATCCCGGCCTGCCGCATCCACGGAGAGAATGGCGCCGCGATCAACCGGACGGGTGTGAGAAGAGGCTTCACCCCAGTTACGAATCCGATCCGAGGGGCGCAGGGTAGTGATGAATACCGTCGAAGCTGCGCGGAGGTCGCCAATCAGGGCGCGCGTCATCTCGCCTTGCAGCGCGCGCGCAAGTCGCTCCCGGGTTGCTTCGCCGTCATCGCCGCGGGCCCAGGTTTGCGCAAGCCCGAGCGTGACGGGAAACGAAGGATTGGCGGCGTCGAATTCCGTGCGAAACGATTGGAATCGAGAGGAGTCGATTTCCTGATCACTGATGGACCGCCGGCCAAAAGCGGCTGCAAGCGCGTCGAGATACGCGGTGCGAGTCTTGCGAAAGGCTGCGTCAAAATCCGTGACGACGTCATCCGCCGCCCGGGGATCGGAACGGACCACGAGCGGAAGGTGTTCGCCGGTGGCGGACGCTGCCGCGACGGTGGCTTCCACGTCGACAAACTGAATATCTACCGGTGCGACATAGTCACGCGTGGCGATGGTTCCGGCCGTCGGCGGCGGTCCGGATTGTGCGGAAAGCGTTACGAACAGGGTCATCGATGCCGACAGCGCGAGCAGAACCTTCGACGCGGCACGCGGGTTGGAGCGACGCGATCGAACGGCGTGCGGGCGGGAAGACTTTCGGAACATCGGCATCATGCGAGTTCGGCGCGCAGCTCATCGCGCCCGGTGGGCACGCGGGCGGCGGCGCCGAGTTCACGGCTGGCGGCGAGGGCGCGAGCGGAATCCGCTGCCCCGCGTGAAGGAGCGGCTGGCGGCGTGCCCATCTGGGTACGAATGCCATCGAGCACGGTGTTGTAGCGACGGGTGAAGATCAATTCCTGCCCGGTGGCGCCGAATATGGCCGCGTTGGAGAGCAGGCCCGATTGGACCGCATTTCCAGCGTCGGGTTGCGGCAGATCCACGATGATGGGACGGCGCAGGAATCGTGGCTGGGCAAAAACCAGCCGGTCACCGCTGCGGACGAGGAAGCCACGAGCCTTGCGTTTCACGCCCGGGAGCGATTTTCCGGCGAACGCCTTTATCACCAGAGTGCGTCCGGACAGTTGACTCGCGAGGGCACTGGGCAGGCGGGTGGACGTCAGCCCAACCGGGGGCCGACGGAAGATCTTTTCCGCCATCCAGCCGAAGATTGGATCGCCGAGCACGCCACGCATGTAGATGACGCGCCGCCGCGCCCAGGAAAAAATCAACAGGCAGACGGCAAAGATCAGCAAGTTCAGCGACAGTCCGGCCCACGGACTCCACACGTAGATCGCGAGAAGAAACGCCGCGACCGATTTGTTCGCCGCTTCGAAGGCGGCGTCGACCACCGGAAAGGGCGAGAGCCAGATCAATACCTCGAAGAAGAATTTCACCGTGTTGACCACGAAGATGTTGACCGCGGAAAAGGCAGCGATGAGGACGTTCGCACTGAAAGAAAAGATGCCGGCCTGGAAAACGATGGCCGCCGGCGCGGCCGGCTCGCCGCCGAGGTGCAGGCTCGACAGAAACTGAACCGCCACCACGGCGACGATGCCGGCGTGGGCTTCGAGCTGGTCGACCGCCTGCGCGAGCGGTTTGGTGACTTTGGTCAGCTTGGGCAGCGCGGTGACGACACTCAGCGCCAGCAGGCCGGTGAATACCGCCCAATGGTGCAGCGGGCTGCCCGCGCCGAGGACGGCGTTCTTCTGCAGTCCGTCCAGCAACGGTATTCCGGAATCGGCGAGCAGCGAGGCCCCGGACAAACAGGTAAGAGCGAAAAACGGCGACAGCGCGATGGGCGCAAGTGGTCCGATGTTTTGGGCAATGCGGTCCGCCAGCTTTTGCCCTTCCCGCTGTTCGGCGTCGAGGTTCGTTGCCGCAAGCATTGGTGACCGGCCCGTTCGCGGTGCCGCGTTTCCCACGGGTCGAACGGAGAGCAACACAAGCGCCAGCGAAAACACCATCGCCAGCAGCGTGCGCGACGGCTTCGGCATGGGGACGCGAAAGCTCACGACGTCGCATCTTCTGCTTCCGACTTTCCCCAGAGCAACCGCAAATCCTGCGGCGCACCCCGCCGCCGCCCGTAGGGTGTCGTCCGGGAAACCTCGATAGGCAAACGGCCCGCGTCGTTCGACGCGGGCCGTGAGAAAGGCAAACGCTCAGGCGGTGGGCGATCCGGGATCAAAAGCCCACCGTGAGACCGGCGGTGAACCAGAGATGGTTCTTGTCACCCCCATCGATGGCCAGGGCGTTCAAGTGGCTGAGGTTGTGCCCGGCCCAATTCAGCCCCACCTTCACGGTGGCGTTTTCGTTGATCTTGTACGGGACCGAGACACCGGCGCTGTAATAGGTGTAGGACGGTCCTTCATCCGGCGACACGTGGCCGACCGCGATGGCGATGTCGAGCGCGGTGCCCGCCTGGTCCAGCGGCACGCTGAAGCCGAGGTTGCCCTGGACGGTGAACGCCTTCAGGTCGAAGTCGTAGTATCCATAGATTCCCGGCGTGATGCTGTTGACCGTGAAGTTGGCCCCCACAAAGGCCTCGGTGGTCGAGTCCCCGGACGGGTAGTAGTAATGGGTCCCGCCCAGGTCGAGCGACACCGCATCCGACAGCTTCGGCGTGTATCCACCGTAGAAGTCGATCTCGTCACCCCAGCCCCGCGAGGAGCGGTTCTCGAGCGGTTGCTGGGCCCAGATTCCGGCGTAGAACTCGTCCTGGGAAAACTCGACCGACGGCTGCAGCGAGTTGTCTCCATACTTGATGCCGCGGAAAACATACTCCGAGGCAAAGGTCAGGTCGCTCGAGATCGAGAAATCTCCGGCCTGTGCCGCGCCACCGGCAAACAAGGTGGCCAATGCGATTACCAAGGTCTTCTTCATGTTTCGTTTTCTGTTTTGTTCTGATAAGTCCCCCCTGCCTTTCAGCAGCGGGGAGCCGGCGACACAATGGCGCCCGCGACAGACGACAAGTTGATTTTGTTTACAACCTGCGCCAGCCGGCGGGTCTGCACGTGCCGTGCCAGACCTTCGGGACTGCAAATATCAGTAAATGTGCCAGCATCAAATCGGAAGATGAGAACATTGCTCTGTGCCGCCTGCTTGATGTTTGTGGCTGTTGCATTGGGTGCGATCGGGGCGCACGCCCTGCAGCCGCATCTCGAAGCTACTGGCCACGTAGCCACTTGGGCAACCGGAGTGCTGTACCATGCCCTTCATGGGCTCGCGCTCCTTGGGGTTGGCATCTGGCAGCAGGTCGATCCGAAAACGGCACGGGACCGGTGGGTTCGCGTGGCGACCTCGCTTTGGGTGGCCGGCATCGGCTGCTTTAGCGGATCTCTCTATCTCTTCAGTGTCGGCGGGCCAGGATGGTTGATGTTCATCACGCCGCTGGGCGGGATCTGCTTTCTGGCCGGCTGGCTTGCGCTCGCCGTGGCCGCCTGGCGGCTGGCGCCGCGGGTGCCTCCGACCACATGAGGATTCCAGCTGAACTTCGCCCGGTCCTGGACGCGCTGGCCCGCGGCGGACGACCGTTTCTCGTCGGCGGTTGCGTGCGCGATTCATTGCTCGGTTCCTCCCCGAAGGATTTCGATGTCGAGGTGTTCGGGCTGACATGGGACGACGTCATGGCCCGGCTGGCGCCGTTCGGCCCGACCGACGTGGTCGGGCGCAGTTTCGGAGTGGTCAAGGTCCGGGTCCGCGGCGCCGAGTACGACATCAGCCTGCCCCGGCGTGAAACAAAAACCGGTTCCGGTCACCGAGGTTTCACCGTGGAGCCCGATGCCACCCTCGACGAGCGGGCGGCATCGGCACGTCGCGATTTCACGATCAATGCGATTCTCTATGATCCGGTCGCCGACCGCATCGTGGACCATCACGGCGGAGTCGAGGATTTGCGCCGCGGCGTGCTACGGCACACGAGCGCGGCGTTCTCGGAGGATCCCCTGCGGGTGTTGCGAGCGTTTCAATTCGCCGCGCGGTTTGATTTCATCGTCGCGCCCGAAACCATCGCCCGGTGTGCCGACATGCTGAACACCTATCGCGAACTGCCGCGCGAACGCGTGTGGGGCGAATGGGACAAATGGGCGACCTTGTCCACCGTGCCGTCGCGCGGTCTCGCCGTCCTCAAGGCCACCGGCTGGCTGGAACATTTTCCCGAGGTCGCGGCGCTGGACGGCACGCCCCAGGAACCCGCGTGGCATCCGGAGGGCGACGTGTTCACTCACGTCGGGCATTGTCTCGACGCGCTGGTCTCTCTGCCGGCCTGGCGGGACGCCGATCCTGCGCATCGGCGTGTGCTGAGCTTTGCAGTGCTCGGACACGACTTCGGGAAGCCTGCCGTGACCCAGCGCACGGAGCGCAACGGGGTCGAGCGCATCGTCAGCCCGGGACACGATCGAGCCGGGGGGCCGATCGTTGAGGCCTTCCTCGAGCGGCTCGGTTCCCCGCTCGAGTTGCGTCCCCGCATTCGCGCCCTGGTGGAACACCATCACGTGCACCAGAGCTGGCCGCTGGAGGGACCATCGGCGGCGGCGGTGCGCCGGCTCGCACGCAAGCTTGCGCCCGCCTCCATCGATGAACTGCTCACGGTGATGGCAGCCGATCACCGTGGCCGCCCGCCGTTGCTTTCGGAAGAGACGACGCTCCGGTTGGCCCGGCTGCGGGAAGCGGCGCAGTCGCTTGCACTGCAGGCTCGACCACCCGAGCCGCTCGTCCACGGGCGCGACTTGATCGCGCTCGGCCTTGCTCCCGGCCGACATTTCAGCGACATCCTGCATCGGGCGTTTGAGGCGCAACTCGACGGCGCGTTTCACGATCACGCCGGGGGCGTTGCCTGGTTGCGGCGGCATCTCGGGATCGCGCCATCGGTCGCATCCGACGCCGCGGACGAAAATCCGTAGCCCGGGCCCAACGGACGCGGGAACCGGGCCAACCGCGGAAATCCACAGCCGACGACGAGGATTCCCGGACACGGCCCCACCCGGGGCCGCCGCTGTGCCTTGACCGGACTTCGCGGCAGCCTAGGGTGCCGCCACCGCCGATGAACACCCTCGAGCAACTCAAGCAACACACGATCGTCGTCGCGGACACCGGCGACTTCCACGCAATCCGGGAGTTCGCTCCCCGCGATGCCACGACGAATCCAAGTCTGATCTTCAAGGCGGCACAGATGCCGGGCTACGCCGCGATCGTCGACGAAGTGGTCGCCCGCGAGCGCGATGCGGCACTGGAGCGGCGCGATCTCGTGGAGCACATGATCGATCATCTGCTCGTGCGCTTCGGCACCGAGATCCTCCAGATCATTCCCGGTCGCGTATCCACCGAGACGGATGCGCGGCTCTCGTTCGACGTCGAAGGCACGATCGCGAAGGCCCGCCACCTCATTGCGCTCTACAAGCAGCACGGCGTCGATCGGGAACGCATCCTGATCAAGATCGCCTCGACCTGGGAGGGTATCGCCGCCGCCGAGGAACTGGAGCGCGAGGGCATCCACTGCAACATGACCCTGCTGTTCTCGCTCCCGCAGGCCGTCCGTTGCGCCGAGGCGGGAGCGACGCTCATTTCTCCTTTCGTCGGTCGCATCCTTGATTGGCACAAGGCGAAGCACAATCGCGACTATGCCGCGGATGAGGACCCCGGCGTGCAATCGGTGCGGGAGATCTACACCTACTACAAGAAGTTCGGCTACAAAACCGAGGTCATGGGGGCGAGCTTCCGGAATCCCGACGAAATCCTCGAGCTGTGCGGTTGCGATCTGCTCACGATCAGTCCCGAACTGCTGGGCAAACTTCAGGCGGACACGCGTCCGGCCCCGCGCCGGTTGTCGCCCGGGATGGCCAAGGACGTCGAAGTCACCGAACTCGTCCTCGACGAAAAGCAATTTCGCTTCCTGCTCAACGAGGACGCGATGGCCACCGAGAAGACCGCGGAGGGCATCCGTAATTTCGCCGCCGACATCGTGAAGTTGGAAAAGCTCGTCGCGGAGAAACTAAAATAGGCGGGGTCTCGCGGGAGCGGCTTCAGCCGCGGACGTCAATGGAAGAGGGAGTTCGCGGCTGAACCTGCGCTCCCGGGGGGCGGCACCACCCCATGGTCTCGTGGCATGGGAAATCGCGAACCTGGCGTTCGCCAACCTTGATCGCATTGAACTACCGTCACGCCTATCACGCAGGGAACTTCTGCGACGTGTTCAAACACGCGCTCCTGCTGCCCTTGGTGCGCGGTCTCCAACGCAAGGAGAAGGGGTTCTTGTTTCTCGATACGCACGCCGGCGTCGGCGCCTACGACCTGAGTGCGGCGCCGGCCGGGCGCACGCTGGAGTTCTCCGACGGGATTGGGAAGATCTGGTCGCGCGGCGCGCTGCTCCCGGCGTTGTCGGACTACGTGAATCTCGTTCGGAATTTCAACCGGGAGCGGGGTGCCCCGGAGCACGCGTTGCGGTTCTATCCCGGCTCGCCGCGCATCGCTTTCGCGGTGCTACGGCCTCAAGACCGGATGGCGCTGACGGAACTGCACCCCGACGACTTCGAAACGCTGCGCCTGGAATTCGCGCGGCAACGTGGTTTGAGTATGCAACGGATCGATGCCTATTCAGCGCTTCGCGCCTACCTGCCGCCGCCGGAACGACGCGCCCTCGTATTGATCGATCCTCCCTACGAGGATCACAACGAGGTCGTCCGCATCCATGGCGCGATGCAGGATGCGCTCACGCTTTTCCCTCCGGCCACTTACCTGATCTGGTATCCGATCAAGGATCGTGCGGGAGCGAACGCCTTCAAGAGTCTGCTGGGTACGCTTCCACTACCGCCGACCCTGGCGGTCGAATTCACCGCCTATGCCAACGACCCTCGCGACCGGCTCAATGGTTGTGGTCTCGTGGTGATGAATCCGCCTTGGGGAATTGCCGACGAACTTGCCGCGCTGGCCGAGGCGTTGCGCGACGTGCTCGCCCTCGAGCCGGGTGCGTCCGCCCGCCTCGAGTGGTTGCGCGAGGAAAGCTGAGTCGCAACCATGTGGTCCGCTTCGTCGAACCCGAACGCCCACGTTCGCGACAAAAAATGTGGCGGCCGCCACAGCGTTTGTCGGGAACCAATGCCACCACCGGGGACCGAGGCTTGCCCGAAATCGGACAAAACAAGTGGCGGCCGCCACATTTTTTGTCCGATGCCCTGTTCGCCGCAGCCGCAGTCGGAGCCATGCTCTCGGCGAGGCGGCACCGGACCGAGGGCCGGTCGCCTTGTCGGCGGCGTGGGCCGCTGCCGGTATCGAGGCTGGTTACGGCTGAGCCGAATCCGTGTGCGCTCCGCGCTACTTGCGCGTGCCGCGGTAGAGACGGCTGCGGAATTGATTCTTGGGCGCGTCTGCCGCGGATTCAAAAATCGCGGAATACTGATAGGCGAAACCTTCGATCTTCTTTCGCTCCACCTTCTGGCCGATGAAACGCTCGATCGCATACGCGTGCTTCATCTCGTCCTCGGTCAGCAGGGTGAAAGCGTCGCCTTCGGCCTCGGCCCGGCCGGTGCGTCCGATGCGGTGCACGTAGTCTTCCGCGTGCTGCGGGGTGTCGAAGTTGATCACGTGCGTAACTCCGGCGATATCGAGGCCGCGCGCGGCGAGGTCGGTGGCGACGAGCATCTCGTATTTGCCCGACTTGAAACCCTTGAGCGCCTCCATGCGTTCGGATTGCGAGCGATTGGAATGCATCACCGCAACCTTGTGGCCCTGGCTGCTGAGCCGGTTGGCGACGAAGTCCGCGCCATGCTTGGTCCGACAGAACACGATCACGCTCTCATAGTGTGTCTGCTCGAGCAGCGCCTTCAGCAGATCGAATTTCTGCGCTTCGATGACGGGATAGAACGCGTGCGAAACGGTTTCCGCAGCCATCTGACGGCGACCAATTTCGATCGTGTGGGGATCGCGCAGCACCCACTTGGTGAGGTTCTCGAGTTCCGGCGGAATCGTCGCGGAGAAGAACAGCGTCTGGCGCTCCGTCGGGCATTGCTCGATGATGCGCTTCACGTCCGGCAGGAAGCCCATGTCGAGCATGCGGTCGACCTCGTCAAGCACGAGCAGGTTGACGCCCTTGAGATTGAAACTGCCCTGCTGGAGATGGTCGAGCAGACGACCCGGCGTGGCGACGACGATATCGAGGCCGCGGGCGATCGCGTCCCGCTGGGGACCGTAGCCCACTCCACCAAAGATGACGGTATTGCGCAGGTCGGTGAACCTGCCGTAGGTGTGGATCGCCTCGTCGACCTGGAGCGCGAGTTCGCGCGTGGGCTCGAGGATCAGGCACCGCAGGGAGCCGTGGGACCGCAGCTTCTGCAGGATCGGCAGGGCGAATGCCGCGGTCTTGCCCGTGCCGGTTTGCGCCGAGCCGATCACGTCGCGGCCGCTGAGCACGTAGGGGATTGCCTCGGACTGGATCGGAGTCGGCTGGGTGTAACCCTTGGCTTCGACGGCTGCCACGATGAAGGGCTCGAGGCCGAGATCGGAAAACTCGGAGTCCTCCGAGATCGGCGGAATTTCCATTGGACCGCGCGGGCCCGATTCGACGGGCGTGGATGCCACCGCTGATTCCGGCATTTCCCTCTCGTCGGCAGGCGATCTATCGCGCGGTTCTCCCTCGGGAGGGGCGTCGCGGCGTGGCCCCCGCCCTTGGCCGCGGGCATGGCCGTGTTCGCCACCCTGGGCGTGATCGCGCTCGCCACCTCTTCCCCGACCGCGACCGCCACGACCGCGACCGCGTCGACGACGTTCGCTTTCGCCCGTGCCGCTTTCGCCGCTCCGCTGGCGTTCGGGATGTTCGGCGCGCCCGGCCTCACCGTGCGATCCGTCCCCGTGGCCGCGGGACGGACCATGTCCCGCTTTCGAGGACCCACGCCCGCCGTGGCCGGGTGCGGAACTGGGTCCGCGGTCGCGACCACTTCCATGTGCCCCTGGACCCGCGGTTCGGGCACCGTCGCGCGAATGTTCGCGCTTGTCGGTGGGACGCCCGTGTTCGGGCTTGCCGCTCTTCGCGGTGGGGGAGGGGCCGGCCGCCTTGGCGGCGTGTCCGTGGCCGCGTGTGTGGCTTGATCCAGTGTGCGATGAGCCCTTCGCACGCGAGGGAGGGGATTCGGGCTGTTTCGCCTTACCGAGGATTTTTCCGAGAAGTTTTCTGAGCATGGAACCAAACGGGCGCCGGGAGGCGCCATCGCGCGCCTGTCGTGGTGGAGGCCTGCAGTATTGCACGGCGTTTCCACGGCCGACCGACGGTCTGAAGGAAGTCATCTGACCGCCGGTGCCCCGGGTGTCAACGGCAGCTTGGATTTCGCCGCCCCGGCGGCAGGTCGGATTGATTCTGGAGGATTGTTTTCGGTGCGGGCGGCGGACAGAAGGAGCCCGTCCCGGCAGGCATGGAACGAATTGCACTGCCCCGCCAGGGTGTGCAGGAACCGGGGCGGGGAAGGCCCCCAAGGCCGCGGGAGCGTTCCATCGTGCCAATCGGCTGGCGTGCCCGGCCATATGGACTAGTTTCGACCTCTCCTATGGCCGAACCCATACCCGTCTCGCCGGCTGCCGGGGTGCCTGATCCAGTGGCCGCGTTCCCGCTCGATGTCGAAGCGGCCCGCCGCGACTTTCCGATTCTGGATGTGCGGATCGGCAGCAAACCGTTGATCTACCTCGACAACGCGGCCACAACCCAGAAACCGCAGCCGGTGATCGATGTCGTGCAGCGTTATTACATGCTGCAGAACGCCAACATTCATCGCGGCGTTCACTACCTCAGCCAGCAGGCGACCGACGCCTACGAACAGGCGCGCGTGCGTCTCGCGCGGTTTGTGGGCGCGGCGGCGCCGGAGGAGATCGTTTTCGTACGCGGCTCGACTGAAGGCATCAATCTCGTGGCGCAAAGCTGGGGCGGGCGTTTCGTGCGCGCCGGCGACGAGATCGTCCTCACGGAGATGGAACACCACTCCAACATCGTGCCGTGGCAATTGCTCGCGGAACGCACGGGAGCGCAAATCCGGGTCGCGCCGATCACCGACGAGGGCGAGCTCGACATCGACGCCTTCCGGGCATTGCTGTCGAAACGCACGCGGCTGGTCGCGGTGGCGCACGTGTCAAACGCCCTGGGCACGGTCAATCCGGTCAAGGAAATCATCACCGCGGCGCATGCCCACGGTGCGGTCGTGCTGCTGGACGGCGCACAATCCGCGCCCCACCTGCCCCTCGACGTGCAGGAACTGGGCTGCGACTTTTTCGTCTGCTCGGGCCACAAGCTCTATGGTCCGACCGGAATCGGCCTGCTCTATGGCCGTCGCGAGATTCTCGAATCGATGCCACCCTGGCAGGGCGGCGGAGACATGATCCAGAAGGTGACGTTCGACGGTACGACTTACCGGGAACCGCCGGCGCGTTTCGAGGCGGGGACGCCACATATCAGCGGCGCGATCGGGTTCGGTGCCGCGGCGGATTACCTCGACCGACTCGGCCGCGACCGCGTGGCGGCCCACGAGGATAACGTCGTCGGCTATGCCGCAGGCCGGCTCGCCGCCGTCCCGGGACTGCGGCTGATCGGGCAACCGCGTCAGCGCGCGGGCGTGATTTCCTTCGTCATGGAGAACGCGCACCCGCACGACATCGGCACAATCCTGGACCACGAAGGGGTGGCGATTCGCGCGGGCCATCACTGCACGCAGCCACTGATGCGCCGGCTCGGCCTGCCGGCGACGGCGCGGGCGTCTTTTGGACTCTACAATACGCGGGCCGAGGTTGATGCGCTGGTGGCGGCGCTTGATCGCGTGCGCGTGCTCTTCGGCTGATTTTTCCCATGTCCGAACTCGATGACCTTTATCAGGACATCATCCTGAATCATAACAAGCGCCCGCGAAACTACGGCAAGCTGGCCACGGCCACGCATCAAGCCGAGGGGCATAATCCCTTGTGTGGCGACGAAGTCACGGTGTACGTGCATCTCGATGGCGACACGATCACCGACGTGAGTTTCGACGGGCAGGGTTGTGCGATTTCCAAGGCATCGGCCTCGCTCATGACGACGCGCCTGAAGGGCCGGACCCTCGCCGAAGTGCGTAACCTGGCGCAGGAGGTCCGTGCGATGCTGGCCGGTCAGGACGAGGACGAGCCCGATCTCGAGAAACTCGGTGACCTCGCCGCGCTTGCCGGCGTGCGCAAGTACGCCGTGCGGGTGAAGTGCGCCACGCTGGCCTGGCACACGCTCGAAGCGGCCCTCGAGGGCCGCGGCAGCGTGAGCACCGAGTGATGGCAGGACGAGACGACCTGCGGGCGGCGGACGCCTTGCGTCGCAGCCCGTGGGCAACGACGCCGGTTTCGGCGGCCGTTGCGGGCACGGTTGGTTGATGCGCCGGACGGGAAAGTCCCTCGGCTTACTCTGCGCCGTCGTCCAGATCTTCCGGCGAGAAACGACGGCTTCCGCCCCCCAATTCGCGTCGTTCGCGCCGCTCGCCGCGATGCCCGCGTTCGCGTTCTCGTTGGCGCTCCCCACGGTCGAAACGCCGTCGTTCGCCGCCGCCCGGGCCATCGCCACCGCCGCCACCAAAACTGCGGCGAGGGCTGCCGGGCACACGTTCCTCGCGCGGCCGCGCTTCGCTCACCGTGAGCGGACGCCCTTCGAACGGCTGGCCGTGGAGCATGCTGATCGCGTTCTGCGCCTCGCCATCGCCGGCCATCGTCACAAAGGCGAGCCCGCGCGAGCGACCGGTGAACTTATCCAGCATGATCTGGACATCGATCACGGCGCCGGCTTGGGCGAAGTGTTGCGAGAGACTTTCGTTGGTAGCGGCGAACGGAACGTTCGCGACATACAGTCTGTTGGCCATCGATCCTTTCCGGTCCCGCGCAGTCCGCGTTCATTGGTTCCGCGATGCGGAATTCAAACTGTGGCTGAGGTTGTGCAAACGGTCGTCCACCGATCAAGCGGCACCTGTGGCGGGAATCTCGGACCGACGGTTCAAGTCAGCCGGCTGCGGCTGGCAATTTGAAAATGAGCCCGGTGGGGCAGCCAGAAATCACTGGCGGGTTCCGCTGCCATTCCCGGCTCGGGGGCTTCGCGGGATTTGCTGCCGGTACCTGCAGAAAGGGCGCGCAACCGAAAGGGTCGCGCGCCCGGGTAATACAAGGCCGTGCAGTGAAGGGCTCCCGAACGGTCAGGCGCCGATCTGGTAGCGGATGAAGCGGCGCACGAGGATGTTCTCGCCCAGCTTGGCAATCTTCCCCGTCAGGAGGTCCTTCACGGTCTGGTCCGGATTTTTCACAAACGGCTGCTCGAGCAGGCAGATCGACGAGAAGTATTTCTCGAGCTTGCCCTCAACGATCTTCTGCACCGCGGCGGGCGGCTTGCCTGCGGCCTGGGAGGTCGCAATTTCCCGCTCCTTGGCGAGTTCCGCTTCGGGCACCTGTTCACGGCTGACGATCGTGGGATTGGCGGCGGCGATCTGCAGGCAGAGGTCGCGGCACAGTGCCTTGAACTCGTCGGTCTTTGCGACGAAGTCCGTCTCGCAGTTCACCTCGATGAGAACGCCGACCTTGCCGCCAAGGTGGATGTAGCTCTCGATCAGGCCCTCGTTGGCTGCGCGATCGGCTTTCTTCGCCGCGGAGGCGATGCCTTTCTTGCGCAGGAGGGTTTCCGCCTGCTCGAAATCGCCACTGGCTTCCGTGAGGGCTTTTTTGCAGTCGAGCAGCCCCGCGCCGGTTTTCTCGCGAAGCTGGCTGACCATTTGGGCGCTGATGACAACAGTGCTCATGAATGCGTGGAATGGTTGAGGGATGGCGGGATCAGTCCGCGTCACCTTCTTCGTCTGCTTTGCCTGGTGCCTTGGCCGGGCGCTTGGGCGGCTTGACCGGGTGTTTCACTTCCTCGACGATCTCCTCATCGGCCACCTCCGCGTCGTCCGCGACGGCGATCGCCGCCTCGGGTTCCACGGTCGCGGGTTCCACGACGGCCGCCGGCGGTTCCTCCGCAGGGGCGGGTGCGACGACGGGCTGGACCGGGGCGGCAAAGCGCGCGCTCTCCGTGAGCTGTTGCTGGCCGCGGGCGATGCGCCGCGAATCGCGTTGCGAGAGGCCGGACTGGATCGCCTCGATGAGCGTCTCGAGGACAATGCGGATCGACTTCACCGCATCGTCGTTGCCCGGGATCGGATAGTTGACTGCGCCGGGATCGGAATTGGTGTCGACCAGGGCGACGACCGGCAGGTTGCAGCGGTTGCCTTCGGCGACGGCGATGTCCTCGTAATTGGTGTCGATCACCAGCATCGCGGCCGGAAGCTGCGACAGGCCGACGAGACCCTCGAAGTTGCGATGCATGCGTTCCATCTCGCGCTTGATCGCCGAGGCTTCCTTCTTGTGCATCTTGGCCAGCTCGCCGTTCGCCTCGAGCTCCTGGTAGCGCTTGTACTTCGCAATGCTGCGCTTGATCGTCTCGAAATTCGTCAGGGTGCCACCCATCCAGCGGTTCGTGCAGAACGGCATGTTGGTGGATGTCGCCGCCTCGCGCACGATTTCTTGCGCCTGCCGCTTCGTCCCGACCAACAGGACCTCGCCACCCTCGGCCACGATGTCCTCGAGAAACCGGCACGCCCGCTCCAGGCAGACGTGGGTCTTCGTCAGATCGATGACGGAGATGCCCTGACGGTGGTCGAAGAGGTACGGTTTGAAGCGCGGGTTCCAGCGCTTGGTCTGGTGGCCAAAGTGGACACCGGCATCGAGCAGATCTTTCGGAGTGATATTCATGCGAACATGTCCCGGAGGGGACACAGGTCTGCGCGGAGGCAGCCTTACGAGTTTCTGGTTGACTGATTTCGCCGGATGGGAGGACCCACGCTCCCGTCCGACGAACCCGGAGGCGTGAGGAAAAGCGTCCAAGGCAACTACCCGGAGCGCGGGTGGCAAGACCCGATTGGGCGCAAAGGCCGTCCAAGCCACGTTTTCTCGGGCGTTGATTCAAGGTCATCCGCGCGGCGGGCGCCGATCAGTCCGGGCTGGAGATGCTTGCAGGCGTGCTTAACGGGCGTTCCTCCTCCTCATCCTGCTCTGCTCGTTTCGATTGCGTTTGCCATTGCGCGGACGTGCAGGGGAGGAGAACGAGGACCGAACCGAACCGTGAACCCGACTCAACTCTTCGTCTACGGCACGTTGCGACACGATCAACCGGAGCACGTAAAGTATTGTCGCGGGGTCACCGGCTGGAGGCCGGCCCGGCTGCGGGCGCGGTCCTGGATGCTGCCGGCGGGGTATCGCATCGTCACCGTGTCGCCGGCCGCGGTGCTGCTGCGGGCCACGCTGGATGCAGCGGGCGATGAGCGACGTCGTTCTCGAATAACTCGGGAATCCATTGGTGCCATCGCCGCCGCCATGAGCGCTCCGGATGCCGACTGGCCGTGGGTGGACGGTGAAGTGTTGTCGTTTCGCGATGCGGTCGACGCCTGGCCGGCGCTCGACGGATGGGAGGAATTTTCACCGGCGCGGCCGGGCAGCTATCTTCGTGTCGTGGTGCCGGTTCTCCTGGATCCGGCGGGTTCCCCCGTGGCCATCGCGGCGTGGGTGTATGGGGCCACCGACGATCCCTTGGGCGCAACGCGCGACCCATCCTGAACGTGCATTCGACCCTCGAGAGTTTGTTTCCGTGCGGCGAAAGTTAAGGGGTCGACAACCAGGCTTCGCGATCGGTAAATTGGCATCCTATGCCAGCCCATCGGGGCGGGGCGTGATGCTCGTCGGAGAGTCGGCGGGTGGGCGGTCCGGTCGGTGTGCTGCCCCATAACCAAGGACTCAATGACCAGTTACGACTCTGCGAACGAAGCCAAATCCAGCTTCAATGACGTCTATCAGGCCCCCACGCCTCACGCCTACTTTGCCGCGATGCATCGCCTCGAGTACGCCATCGGGCAGGAGGCGAGACCCTACTTCCAGGCGGCGGCCGCGCTCTTGCGCCGGCAGTTGGGCGCGGCGACATCAATACGCATGCTCGACCTCGGCTGCTCTTATGGGGTCGGCTCGGCCCTGGTGAAGTACGGGCTCTCCTTTGGTGAGATCGCAGAGTTTTTCGAGAACGATGCCGACCGCGATTTTCGCCGCTGTGTTCGGGAAACCCGTCAGTGGTTGGAGCAAAACGGCGATGGCAAACCCATCACCTGCATTGGCGCCGATTCGTCCGAGCCGGCGATCCGGTTTGCCGCGGAGGCCGGCCTGATCGCGGACGGGATTGCCCACGACCTCGAGGCAGATCCGCACCTCGACACCAGGGAACGTGCGACCGTCGCCGAGTGCAATCTCCTGACCAGCACCGGGACGATCGGCTACGTCGGCGAGAACACGTTGTCGCCCATCCTGCGCAACCTCGGCAAGGCGCAGCCGTTTGCGCACGGACCCTATGCGGCCGTGACGATCCTGCGCATGTTTCCACCGGAACCGATCGCGGCAACGTTCAACCGCTTCGGAATGCGCTTCGAAGTCGTGCCCGGCGTCCGCCTGCGGCAGCGCCGTTTCGACGACGATCGCGAACAGCAGGAGACGCTCCGGCTGTTGCGCAAGCGTGGGCTCGACCCCGAAGGTTGGGAAAGCACGGGCTACCTCTATGCGGACCTTTTCGTTGGCGCACGCCCGGTGGACTTTGGCGCCTTGATGGCGGCCATGGTGGCGGTCGACGCACGGTTTCCGGTTTCCCGGCCCGCGATGAGCGATCCGGTGTCATGATCTCGTTTGCCGGAGTCTCCAAACGCTTCGGCGATAACGGAGACTTCGCCGTCCGCGACGTGACACTCGACGTTCGCGCCGGCGAGATCCTGGTGCTGCTCGGTTCATCCGGCAGCGGCAAGACCACGTTGTTGCGGCTGGTGAATCGCTTGATTGAGCCGACGTCGGGGCGCATTCTTGTCGCCGGGGTCGACATCGCGGGACAGGACCCGGTGCAGTTGCGCCGGCGAATCGGCTACGTGTTCCAGGGCATCGGTCTGTTTCCGCACCTGAACATCCGGGCCAACGTCGGGATGGTCCCGCGGTTGCTGGGCTGGCCTCCGGCGCGCCGTGAGCAAAGAGTCGGAGAGTTGCTGCAACTTGTCGGCCTGGATCCGCATGTCCACGCGGCGCGCTACCCCGACGAACTTTCGGGCGGACAGCAGCAGCGGGCCGGCGTGGCCCGCGCGCTCGCGGCCGAGCCGGAAATGCTGCTGATGGACGAGCCGTTTGGTGCCCTCGACGCCATCACGCGCGAGGCCCTGCAGCAGGAGTTGCTCGAGTTGAAGCGAAGCATCCGCAAGACGATTGTGTTCGTCACGCACGACATCCTCGAAGCGCTGACCTTGGGCGATCGCATCGCCGTGATGCATCACGGGCGCCTGCAACAGGTCGGGAGGGCCGATGAATTGATGCGGGCCCCGGCCAACGATTTTGTGCGCGACCTGTTCGCGCGTCCGGCGGCGCGCTTCGGCGTGAAGCTCGCGCCTTCGCTGCCCATCCGTGAGTGACTGGCTGCACTTTGTCGCCAGCCGCCTGCCGGGTCTATGGCTGCGCACCGGCGAACACATCCTGCTCACGGGTGTTTCGACGCTTGCGGCGATAGCCATCGGGTTGCCCTTTGGCATCGCGGCTGCGCGCCTGCGCTGGCTGCGCGGCTCCATCACGGGCATGGTGGGCGTGTTGCAGACGATTCCCAGCCTGGCGATGCTGGCGTTCCTGCTCGCGTTCCTGAACCGGATCGGTGCCGTGCCCGCCGTCATTGCGCTCGTGCTGTATGCGCTGCTGCCGATCGTGCGCAACACGCTGGCGGGATTGACGCAAGTGCCGCCTGCGATCCTCGAGGCGGCGGATGGCATTGGCATGACCCGCCGCCAGCGCTTGTGGTGGGTGGAGCTGCCGCTCGCGGCGCCGGTCATTGTCACGGGTATTCGCACCGCCGCCGTGGTGGGAGTGGGCATCGCAACGTTGTCCGCATTCGTCGGGGCCGGCGGTCTGGGCCAGTTCATCAATCGCGGCCTGTCCCTCTCCAATCACCAACTGATCCTGCTCGGGGCGGTGCCCTCGGCGCTGCTCGCGATTCTCGTCGACCTCGCGATCGGCGCGGCGCAGTGGGGACTGCGCCGGCGCGGTGCCACTCCGGGACCACGCTGGTTCGATCGCGCGTGCCGCACGGCCGGCGTCTGCGCACCGGGGCTGATTCTTGCGGCTGGCGTGCTCGCCGTGACCCGACCCGGCCTCATCTCCCCCCGTCGCGCCACCGCGACGGCGGCCGATGCCCCGGTCATCCGGGTGGGCTCGAAAAATTTCACGGAGCAGCTCGTGCTTGGGGAATTGATGGCGCAGTTGCTCGAGCACGACACGGACCTGCGCGTGGTGCGCAATTTCGACCTCGGCGGCACGATGATTTGTCATCAGGCGCTGGTCGACGGCCAGATCGACGTCTACGCGGAGTACACCGGCACGGCGCTCACCGCGGTCCTGGGGCGCCCGGCCATCACCGATCCGCGAGCCGCCTACGAGGCGGTGGCGGACACCTACGCGCGATCGCTCGATCTGCGCTGGCTACGGCCCTTTGGCTTCAACAACACCTATGCGATCACGATCCGGTCCGATGATGCCCGTCGCTGGGGCATCGAGACGATCTCCGGACTCGCCGGGCGCAGCCCCGAACTGCGGGCGGGGTGGACCGCGGAATTCAGCGAACGCCCGGACGGCTTTCCCGGTCTGCGGCAGCGCTACGGGCTGCGGTTTGCGCAGGTGCGTGATCTCGATCCGGCATTGATGTACGCAGCGGTCGTGCACGGACAGGTCGATGTCATTTGCGCGTTTTCCACCGACGGCCGGATCGCGGCCAACCATCTGCAGCCGCTCCGTGACGATCGCCATTTCTTTCCGCCCTACCAGGCGGCCCCGGTCCTGCGCCAGGCGATGATCGATCAGCACCCCGACCTTCCCGGCGTGCTGAACCGGCTGGCGGGACGGCTCACGACGAAAATCATGCAGCGACTGAACGCGCAGGTGGACGAGGGCAAACGATCGCCGGCGGAGGTGGCGCGCGGCGTTTCTCGACCGCGCGGTCTTCACGCCAGCCGCGGCGAGGCGAAGCGCCCCGTAATGCCGGTTCCGTTACGCGCGGCTCCCGCGCCTCGGCGGGAGGTGCGCCGATCCTTATCCGGGGCGCGTCACATTCGTATATACGTGACAGCGCGCGCAGCGGTCTTGTTGCACATTGCAGCGCGTCCGGAAGTTGCGCTGTGACATTTACTTCTTTCCGCGCGGAGGATCTGGCGCATATTCGCGAGCGCGGATGCGACATCCGTGAGGCGTGGCCACCGGAACCTTTCCCCGTATTTCCGAATGACTGGCGTGTGCACCCACCAGAAACGTGGATGCCCGTGGGGTAGTGCGGTGGCGAGCCGTTCGTTCGGTCTCGAGCTTTCCCTCGTCGGGCAGGACCTGCTCCGGCGTCGCCCGGCGGAACTCCATTCGTTCGCGACCCGTCGCGAAGTTGAGCGCGCGATCCACGGAAAAACGACATGGAGCTGCTGAACGCGGGAACGCCACGCACGCGAGGGACCGCGCCCATGCGCCTTCTGAGTTTCGGGTCCGGGACGCTGTTGCTCGCAATCCTCGCTTTCCTTTCTTCCGGGCGAGTCCACGCGGCGGCGGTGACCGAGTCGCAACTCGAGGCGGTTTTCCTCTTCAACTTCGCCGTGTTTGTGGAATGGCCGCCCGAGACGTTTCCCGACACGAAGGCGCCATTCATCATCGGGGTGCTTGGCCGCGATCCCTTCGGCGACTTTCTGGACGAGACCGTGCGTGGCGAAGAGGTGAACGGTCACCCCATGATCGTCCGGCGGTTTCGCCGGCTCGCGGAGGTCGACCGTTGTCAGATTCTCTTCATCAGTGGCTCGAAGGAAAACCAGCTCGCAACCATTCTCCCGACGCTGCAGGACCGCGGCATGCTCACGGCGGGCGACGCTCCATCGTTTGCCCGGCGTGGAGGAATGATCGGGTTTGCCTTGGTCGACCACAAGATCCGTCTCCGTATCAATGTGGAGGCGGCCCGCGAGGCGCGGCTGACGATCAGCTCAAAACTGCTGCGCGCGGCCGAAATCGTTTCCACCGATCAAGAATGAACCGGCAACCCGGCGCTTCTCCGATCCAGCGGAAGCTGATGTCGATCATCATGCTGACGAGCGGCGCCGTGCTCTTGCTCGTGTGCGCCGCGTTTTTCGGCTATGAGTTTGTCAGTTTTCGACAGACGGCGGTACGGCGACTCGCGACCCTGGGTGAGATCATTGCCGACAACAGCACCGCTGCGCTCGCCTTCAACAACCGGGAGGATGCCGCGGAAATCCTCCGCGCGGTCCAGGTCGAGCGCAATGTCAACGCCGTCGCACTCTATGACCAGACCGGGAAGCTCTTCTCGTTTTATCCCGCGAGTCTCGAGGCGACCGCTTTTCCGGTCGTTCCCGGTCCGGACGGGTATCGCTTCGCGGCCTCGTCTCTTTCTGGTTTCCAGCCGGTGGTGCAGGATGGCACCAGAAGACTCGGCACGCTGTACCTGAAGTCCGACACCAGCGCGCTGACGGAGCGTTTCCGGCTGTATGGCCTGGTGGCTTTTGCCGTCTTCGCCGTCTCCTTTCTGGCGTCGTTTCTGATCTCACGGCGATTGCAGCGTCAGATCTCGGAACCGATCCATGCGCTCGCCGAAACCGCGCGTGCGGTCTCGGACCGACGGGACTATTCCGTGCGCGCGCCGCGCCTGGGCGAGGCCGAATTCGGTCTCCTGACCGACGCGTTCAACCACATGCTCGGGCAGATTCAGGGACGCGACCAGGCGTTGAGTGAAAGCGAGGCACGGGTGCGGGCGGTGCTCGATTCCGCGACGAGTGCGGTGGTGGTGATCGACACGGGTGGCGGCATCATCGATTGGAACGCGCGCGCCGGCGAGATGTTCGGTTGGCCCCGGGAGGAGGCGATCGGCCGGGATCTTGCCGACTTCGTCATGCCCGAGCGATTCCGGGAGGACCATCGTCGCGGGATGCGGCACTTTCTCGCCACCGGCGAGGGGCCGGTGCTCCACCGGGTCATAGAGATGAGCGCCCTGCGCCGTGATGGCGCGGAGTTCCCGGTCGAAATATCCATCAGTCCGCTGACATCGGGCAACATCACGACCTTTTGCGGTTTCGTCACGGATGTCACGGAAACCAAGCGCGAGGAGGTGATGCGGGCGCGGTTCGCCGCCATTGTCGAATCCTCCGAAGATGCGATCATCAGCACGGACATGGATGCGGTGATCACCAGTTGGAATCATGGTGCAGAGAAGATTTTCGGGTACGCCGCCGGGGAAGTGCTCGGCCAGTCGATCCTCATGCTCCTGCCGGCGGAACGGGCACATGAGGAGTCGGAGATTCTCCAATCCATCGGCCGCGGAGAAAACATCGATCACTTTGAGACGGTCCGATTGAGAAAGGACCGGCAGAGCATCGACATGTCGGTGAGCGTCGCGCCGTTGCGTGACCGGGCGGGACGCGTCATCGGCATGTCCAAGATCGCGCGCGACATCACCGAACGCAAGGCGTCCGAGATCCGGTTGCGGACCCAGTTCGGCCGGCTGGAACTGCTCAACCGCATCACGCGGGCGATCGGCGAACGCCAGGACCTGCCGAGTATTTTCCAGGTCGTGGTCCGCAGTCTCGAGGAGGATCTGCCGATCGACTTCGGCTGCATCTGTCTGCGCGACGCGGCCAATGCGGAACTCGTCGTCAACTGCGTCGGCGCACGCAGTCAGGCGCTGGCCAGCGAGCTTGCCATGGGCGAGCAGGCGCACATCACGGTCGATCAGAACGGCCTCTCACGCTGCGTGCGCGGACAGCTCGTCTACGAACCGGACATCGCGGCGCTGGCGTTTCCCTTTCCGCAGCGACTCGCGCGCGGCGGCCTGCGGGCGTTCGTCGCCGCGCCTCTGCTGGTCGAGAGCCAGGTCTTTGGCGTGCTCATCGCCGCGCGCATCCAGCCGGAAAGCTTCAGCAGCGCCGACTGCGAATTCCTGCGGCAGCTGAGCGAACACGTCGCGCTCGCCGCGCATCAGGCGCAACTCTACACGGCGTTGCAGAAGGCCTACGACGAACTGCGCGAGACGCAGCTGACGGTGATGCAGCAGGAGCGGCTGCGCGTGCTCGGGCAGATGGCGAGCGGCATCGCCCACGACATCAACAACGCCATCTCGCCGGTCGCGCTCTACACGGAGTCGCTGCTCGAAAAGGAGCCGAACCTCAGCCCCCGGGCGCGCGATTACCTCGGCACGATTCAGCGCGCGATCGACGACGTCTCCGGAACCGTCGCCCGCATGCGCGAGTTTTACCGCGAGCGGGAGCCGCAGCTGCTGCTCGCGCGGGTCGCGCTCAACCAGGTGGTGCAACAGGTCATCGACCTCACCCGCGCCCGTTGGAGCAACCAGCCTCAGGAACGCGGCATCGTCATCGATCTGCGCACCGAACTGACCGAGGACCTGCCCGACATCATGGGTGCCGAGGGCGAAATCCGCGACGCGCTCACCAACCTCGTCTTCAATGCCGTGGATGCCATGCCGCACGGCGGCACGCTCACCCTGCGCACGCGTACCCTCACCGACCAGCACCAGCCCGCGCCGCGCGCGTCCGCCACGGTGGCCAGCCTCGAGGTGGCCGACACGGGCCTGGGCATGGACGAGGAGACGCGGGCGCGCTGCCTGGAGCCGTTCTTTACCACGAAGGGCGAGCGCGGCACCGGGCTCGGTCTCGCGATGGTCTACGGCATGGTGCAGCGCCACAGCGCCGACATCGAAATCGCCAGCGAGCCGGGCCAGGGCACGGTCGTGCGCCTGATTTTTCCGGTGTCTGCCGTGGTCGATGCGGCGGCGGGCCCGGCGGTATTCGCCGCGAGGCCGACGCGGCGCCTGCGTATTCTGGTGGTGGACGACGATCCGCTGCTCATCAAGTCGCTGCGCGACACGCTCGAGGACGACGGTCACATCGTCACCGTGGCCGACGGCGGCAAGGCGGGGATCGATGCGTTTGTCCCGGCCGTGGGCAGTCCCGCGCCGTTCGACGTGGTCATCACCGACCTCGGCATGCCTTACGTCGACGGCCGCAAGGTCGCGAGTTCGGTGAAGGCCGCGGCGCCGGCGACCCCGGTGATTCTTCTCACCGGCTGGGGTCAGCGCTTGATCGCCGAAGGGGACGTGCCACCGCATGTTGATCGCGTGCTCAACAAACCTCCAAAACTGCACGAACTACGGGCGACCCTCGCTGATTTGACCATGGGACCTGCCTGATGTCGTTCGCCTCCGTTCCACCGTGAGCCTCAAACCAGATCCGCCGACTGCCGCCGTGCCTGCGCTGGCGCGGATTCTCGTGGTCGACGACGAAGCGCCCCAGATGCGGGCGCTTTGCGAGACGTTGAGCGACCATGAATACGAGACCCACGGGTGTACCTCGCCGCATGCGGCCCTCGCGACGTTGCGCAAGCAGAAATTCGATCTCCTGCTTACCGATCTGATGATGCCCGGGATGGACGGCATCAGCCTGCTGCGGGCGGCGCACGAGACGGATCCCGATCTGGTGGGCATCCTGATGACCGGACACGGTACGATCGACACCGCGATCGCCGCGATGAAGAGTGGAGCGCTCGACTACATCCTCAAGCCGTTCAAGTTGAGCGTCATTCTTCCCGTGCTGACGCGGGCGTTGAACGTCCGTCAACTGCGCCGGGAAAACGCGGCGCTGGATGCGCGGGTCCGCGAACGTAGCGCCGAACTCGAGGCCGCCAACCGGGATCTTGATGCCTTCGCCAGTTCGGTCGCGCACGACCTCCATGCCCCGACGCGGCACGTCAACGGCTACGCCCAGATTCTCCTCCAGCGGTATGCCGCCGAGTTGAGTCCGGAAGCGCAGGGGCATCTGCGCGTGATCGCGGATGCGGCGGAGCGCATGGGCCACCTGATCGCGGATTTGCTCGCCTTCTCGCGACTGGCCCGTGCGGAAATGCAACGGCAGCCGGTTGCGCTGGATGCGCTGGTGGCGCGCTTGCGCCATGAACTGAAGTTTGAAACGGAAAACCGTGAGATCGTATGGGAAGTGGCACCGTTGCCGGTGGTCCCGGCCGACGAGTCGATGTTGCGGCAGGTCCTCGTCAACCTGCTGTCCAACGCCATCAAGTACACCCGCGGCCGCACGCCGGCGGTGATCGAAGTCGGGAGCCGCCCGGGCGAGCCGGGCGAGACGATCTGCTTCGTGCGCGACAACGGCGCCGGCTTCGACATGCGCTTCGTGGGAAAGCTCTTTGGCATGTTCGAGCGCCTGCATCGCGCGGACGAGTTTGAGGGCACGGGCATCGGCCTGGCCAACGTGCGGCGCATCATCCAGCGGCACGGCGGCCGGACCTGGGCCGAAGGCGAGGTGGGGAAGGGCGCCACGTTTTTCTTCAGCCTGCCCGACGCGAAGGCTGACTGAGGTCCGGGCTCCGCCGCTGCCATCGCGGATGCGACCACGCGCAGCCGGGCGGGGGATGCGTGAGGCTCGCCGGCGGCGGCTCCCGCCTTGTCAGACCGAAACTCACCGTCCAGCCTGCGCCGGTTTCGGTTCATATCATGGAGCTGCATCTGATCGGTACGTTTTTGATCCTCGTCGGCCTGGAGCTGGTCCTCGGGATCGACAACATCCTGCTCGTCTCCGTCATCAGCGAGCGGTGCGCGCCGGCGCAGCGGGATCGCACCCGCGTGCTCGGCATCCTGCTCGCGGCCGTGGGGCGGCTGGCCTTGTTGTTCAGCGTGACGTGGGTGATGCGCCTGGGGACGCCGGTCTTCATGTTTCGCGAGGAACCGATCTCCTGGAAGGATCTGATCCTGATCCTGGGCGGGGCGTTTCTCCTCTACAAGGCGGTCAAGGAAATGCACCACACGGTCGAACATCCCCATGGCGATGATCCGGCGGGCGCGGGCGCGGCGGTGGCACTTTCCCGCGGCGGAGCGCTGGCGCAAATCCTCGCGCTCGACCTCGTGTTCTCGATCGACTCCGTGATCACCGCGGTGGGGCTTACGCAGGAGACGTGGGTGTTGTACGGTGCGGTCATTTCCTCGGTCGTGTTCGTGGTGACGATCTCGGCGCCGATTGCGCGTTTCATCCGTGCGAACCCCGCGCTCAAGGTGCTCGCTCTCGCGTTTCTCATCGTGATCGGCGTGACCATCACCCTCGAGGGCATGCATCACCACCTGCCGAAGACTTACGTGTACCTGCCCCTCGGATTCTGCCTGATCGTGGAACTCCTGCAAATGCGACAGGCGGAGCGCTCGCAGCGGCGATAGCGCGGGTTGCATAAGCCCATCGCTGCGGTGCAAGTAGCTGCGGTTCTCGCCGGAGGGCTCGCAGGTTCGCCGACCGTAAACAGGAACCAAAAACGCGGACCATCTAGGTAGATCCCGTCAAGGGCCGCTCAGTGCGGAACCGAAGCACGACGATGCAGGACGCAGCCGACCATGCCGCTGCTCTCCGTTTCTGCGCTGCTCTTTGATTCCGCCGGGTCGATCCTGCTGGTTCACCGCAAGGGTTCCGCGCTCTGGCGTCTGCCCGGTGGAGACATCAGTCGCACGGCTTCCGTCATGGGGATGCTCGTGTCGCTGAGTCGGCGCCAGGTCGGTGTCGCGCCTGACTTCGTGTCTCCGTTGTTCACCTTCGAGTTTTCGGGTCGGCGGGTGATCGTGGGACGCGACGAGATCCCGCACGAACGGGCACGGGCCTGCGGCTGGATCGAATCGGTGCAATGGTGTCGTCCCGACGGGTTGCCGCTGGGCCTGGATCCACTGGCCGGGATGGCGATTTCACTGCGCGAGGATCCCCGCGTGCTGGCCCTTGCCCAAGCGCCCGGCGCCGAGGCGCTGACGATCAGGGTGTGACGCATTGGAACCGCCCGATCGGCCAGCGAAAAGGCCGGGCGCGTCGCACGCCCGGCCTTCTCTTCTTGGCGATCGGTTGGGTTCGTCTGCGTCCCTGCTCAGCTCGCGGCGGGCATGACCGTCAGTTCGCATGCGCCGCCGGCGCACGCGAGTTCCTGGCGCAAGGCGGTGGCGTCGGTCAGTTCGCGCATTTGCGAGTAGTCCACCGGCTGATAGGCGAGTGCGTTCCACTTGCGCACGTCGTCGTCGGTCGTGATCTCCTCGCGCGGTGCCTGCAGGTAAGTCTTGTCACCGACGTCGGTGAGCAGCGCGATGCCGGTGAAGTGCTCGCGGTTGTCCCAGATGAAATCCGCGACCTCGTCCCACTCCGGCTCGCCCACCGTGACCGTATTGGAAACGTTGTGATGCAGGCCGGGAGAGAATGAATCGTCGGCCCGGCCGGCCTCGACCCAGTGGTGCTGCACGAGCTTCACGTAGTCGAGGAAGCGCGTGGCCGAGAGTTCGCGGCGGGTGATCGCGTGTTCCGGCGCCTCCACCGGGAACGTGATGACGTCGTCGGTCGCCTGGTTATAGGCGCTCTTCTCGGTCATGTGGCCATTGGCGTGCCGGAAGAACTTGTAGACGGGGTCGATGCGGTTGACCTGCACGCGGCGGAAGTAACGGCGTGCGTGATGCGCGTGGATGCCCGAGCCGGTGCCGAGCAGCAGCGAGGCGGTGCCTTCGGGTTTCACACAGGTGGTGCGGGCCGCGCGATGGATGCCGAGCAGATCGGCGTAGAGGGCATTGGCGCCGCGCACCATCTCGGCGCCGGCCTCGAGAGTCGCCGCGTCGAGCAGCAACTCGGGATTGTCGAGGATGCCGCAGATGGAAACACCGAGCAAGGCTTCGCGCTGGTTGATCCATCGCGTCACCGGTCCAAGATACGGAATATCGGTGTAGGCGGCCTGCAGGGTGCCCAGCAGCGAAGCGTACTTGCAGAGGGCGAGGAACTCGGCGCGATTGCGCGGGGCGGCGCCATTGATCGTGGACAGGTTGCACATCTGCCAGCCCGAGAGCGCTTCGCCGACCTTCACTTCGTTGCGCAAGCCGAGGCGGCGTAGTTGCGGGATGTCTTCCTCGCGCACGACCAGGCGTGGATGCAGGCCGATCTCGACGCAGGGATTCGCACCATATTCCTTGTCGGCGGAAAAATAGAAACCGGGCTCCCCGAATTCCTTCTGGCGCTCGAACAGGTTGAGAAATTGCTCCTTCGTCGCCGTCTTGCGGTCGAGCAGGGCGGAGTTGTTGGAGAACGCACGGTGCGGATTGGTCTCAAACCAGTTGCCGGTCTTCGCGTTGGCCATCTCCGCGTCGTCGGGCGAGAAGAGGCAGATCGTCGCGGAGCGGCGCACGCCGCCCGACAGCACGGCCTGCGCGAGATGCATGACAATGTCGTAAACCTCGATGGGCCGCAGTTGGCGGCCGGACGCGCCCCGCAGGATCCTCGAGACGTTGTCGATGCCGCGCTTGAGGGGCAGGTGACCGGGCGCCTTGCCGCCGGCGGTGCGCAGGGGGGAGCCCCGCGGCCGCACCTGCGAGAAGTTGAATTCGGCAAAGCTGTTCTCGTAGAACGAATCGAACAGGGCCCCGATCGCATCGGACCAGCCTTCGATCGTGTCGCCCACCGTGACGTGCTTGACCGGCAGTTCCATTTCCTCGCCGCGGATCGGAAACGGCGGCAGCTTTTCCACGTGGTGCTTCTGCACGGAAAAGCCCACGCCGGTGCCACAGAGCAGCAGGTAGAAGGCTTCCTTGAAGAAGGCGGGGCGGTCTGCGAAGCTGAACGAGCAGTTGTAGAGCCGCGCGTGGGCCGCCTCGATCGCCGGGCCGCCGAACTGCACGCTGCGCATCGACGGCAGGATCTGGCGTTCCTTCACCAGCTCGAAGGCGTTCCAGATCTCGTCGGTGAGCGAGTGGAACTCGCCAAAGCTCGCTTCGAAGTTCTCGCCGATTTCGCTGCGTGCACGCAGCGCCTCGATCACGGTGCGACGCGGCAGCGCGGTCGCGCGGGGGGCGAACATGCGCAGATGCATGTTGCGCACGCGTTCCGCGCATTCGGCCCAGACCTCGCGGCGTCCGAGGTCCGGCCGGTAGCGCGCGTAGCGCGAGATCGCGATGAAGTCCTGCAGCCCGTTGTGCTCGTGCACGCGCGGCCGCAGTTCGTTCTTGAGGGTGCGGTAGACGACGTAGGCCTTCGCGACCTCCCAGTCACCGAGCATCGCGATGCACGTTTCGACGAGGTCCTGCACGTCGTCGATCGAGATCGGTTTGTCCGAGGGAAAGCGGTGCAACGCGGCGCGCTCCACCATGCCGGTGAGCTGTTGCGCGCGTTCGAAGGTCTCGTCGTCGAGGCCGAACTGTGCGGCGGCATCGTGACGGTGCTCGTTGTCCGTCGTGCCGTGCGCGATGTGGAAGTAAGCGAGCGCGATGGCGCGCGTGATGCGCGTGGAATCCCAGGCGGCGATCGTACCGTCACGCTTGAGCACCTGGCGGCCGAGGAGAGGCGACACGGGTTGCGCGGCCGGGTCGTTCAAAATGGACATCTTGAGCTGCTTCATCGCGCGAAAAGGATCGGGAGGGCAGACGGGGAAACGGTGGAGAAGGGGACCAGGGCCACCCGCAAGCTGGGGGAAAACCGGCGGCGGCGCAGAGCGAGCATCGTTGCATGAACGATTGGCGAACGGTATCGGACTCGCGCACTGATGACGCAAACAAGATTTCGCGTCCGCCTGCTTTTTTGTGCGCAAGAATCGCGGTGCAACGCGTAGGAAAAGGGTTGCCCGGAATTTCGTGACGCTGTCGCGCGCAACCGCGCGCGTTCGTTCAGCTCGCGATTTCGTCCTCCGCTCCCGCGCTCTTTTCCGAATCGGGCGCGGCGGGCGGATCGAACGTGGTCGGGTCGTCGCCCGGTGGTTTCGACGGCGGTGGTGTCGTGGCCGGCGGCGGCAGGCTGGCGATGGCGGCCGAAGCGGCCGCGGTATCCTGCGGTCGGGCGGGCTTCGCGGGATTGCGTGCGACGCCACGTGAGGCCGGCCGGATCTTCGGGGCGAGTGGATCTTCGCGCATCACTTCGCGCAGGTTTTCCTCCACGCCGCTGGTGGCGCGCTTGAATTCGCGCATCGCCCGGCCAAACGCCCGACCGAGTTCGGGCAGCCGCTTCGAGCCGAACATGATCAGCGCGAGCAGCGCGATCATCATCAGCTCGCCCCCGCCGAGGTCGCCCAGGATGGCCAAGGTCGTTGTCATAGATACAAGAAATGTCGGGAGCTCCCGTTTGTCCAACCGATCACGCACGCCGGGACGAGGTGGCAAAAACCACCGCCAGGTGCCCGCGGGTCCGGGCCGCCAGGAGCGGCATCGAGGCGAGGGTGACGGTGCGGGGAACCCGTCGTGGCGGTGGCTGCGCAACCGTCACTCTGCCATGTCGTCAGGGATGACGAACTGCCACTTCCCCTTGTATTCGCCCAGCTCGCCGATGAAGGTCAACCGGTCGCCCACCGGATGGCCGGCGAAAAACCGTTCGCGCGCGGCGCGGTCGTAGATCCAGATGTCGATCACGACCCCTGGCCCGACCACCTTGGCTCGGAACGGATGGTGGCTCGTCACGCGCCCCGTCACGCGGAAGAACCGGCCGAGGTTCTGCGCCGTGCGAAAGTCCTTGCCTGCGGGCCAATCGGCCAACGTTGCGACGTGATCCAGATCCGGCGCGATCCGCCGGGCTTCGGCCGGGCCGGTGGCCGTGCGGCTGGGTTGCTCTAGTCGTATCGGCTTCACGTCGGAACCCACGCGAAAACGCGCCATCACCGGAAGATGATCGGAGACGCCGGTCCCACCGTCGGCGAACGTCCAGCGAATCGGCCGACCAGTATCCGGCATCGCGTTGAGGCCGGGAAAAGCCGCGACGGAAAAGCTGTTGTCCACATATTGAACGCCGCGCGCATCGTAGAGACCGCGGGTGACGAGGATTTGCATCAGCGTGCCCCACTCTCCGTGAAATTCGTCGCTGCCGCGGCGGTCATTTGGCAATTCGAACCAGAGGTTGTAGAGATCGGGCCCGCGGGGTTGCTGCATCGCGGTCTCATCACCCTGGGACCCGAGCAGGTCGTTGATCGCGGTCCGGGGCATGTCGGGGTAGCGCTGCTTTTGGTTGTATTGCGAATTGAAATCGCCCGCGAGGATCACGTCCGCCTCCGGGTCTGCCCGGAGGATGTCATCGAGGCGCGTGCGCAACACCCGGGCGTTGCCGATGCGCACCGGCTCGGTCACCGGATCGCCGGCGCCGGATTTCCAGTGATTGTCGAAGACGTAGAGCGGGCCTTTTCCGCCGACGTCGAGCTGCGCCTCGAGGATACCGCGGGCGCCATTGGTGTCGTGCGTGCGTGCCGCATTGATCGGAAAGCGCGAGAACACGGCGTTGGTATGAAAGACGAGATGGCCGGTCGGGTCCTGGCGCCAGCGGCCGACGGCGACATCGTATCCGGCCATGCCATGATCGGCGAGACTCTTGGCGAGCCACGCCTGCACGGGCGCTCCGGCAAGCTGGGGATCGAGCTGCGGCGCGGTCAGGAGTTCATGCACGGTTTTCCCGGACCATTTCCGGAGGAAGCCATCGAGGTCCGGCACCGTGGAGCCGGGCGTCTGGTCGGCTTCGAGCTCCTCGAAGCAAATGATGTCCGGCCCGCGGCCGTCGTTGACGTGTTGCAGCACGGCGGCGATCGCCGCGAGTTTGTGATCGAGCTGCGTGGGGCCCCAGTGGGCTGGTCCGTATTCGTCGAGCAGCGAGACGCCGTCCACGTCGAACAGCATCTCGACATTGTAGGCCATGACCGTGAATTCGCGCGCGCGTACATCGGGCGCGGCCCACGTTGCGACCGCCAGCGACAACGAGAGGAATTGGACCAGGCGTTTCATAGTCGGCGGGGGCGACGAAGTGCCCGGTCCTGCGCCGGGACAAACGAATTCGAGGCTGGAAAAGCGGCCCTTTCGGACGGTGGCGCGTGATAAGCTCGTAGCAGCCGATGTCAGGGGGCAATCTCCCGCTTCGATCCAATCAGCCTCCTGACGTCGGCTGCTACAGGCCGACGCACCGGAAAACCCTGCATATTCTATTTACGGCCAGGAGGCGCGGGTTCCTCCTCCGTGCCGATCACAATCAGCTCACCCAGCAGGACTTCTCCATTGTGTTCGCGTATGGGCTTGACCGTGAGACCGTCGAGTCGCCAGCCAAAGACGTCGCCGCCAGCGGTGCTCAGTCGACTGAGCGCGGTGTGGAAGTTCACTCCGGGAGCGCGCAACGCGCCGGGCCGCGTATTCCGGATCCGCCGTCGCCCGGATCGCAACGTGGGGATCGGCCTGCAAGGTCGAGCCGCCGCATCCGGCCAACATCATCCGCAGGAAGAGCCACGCGCGGCGTCGAGGGCGGGCGCGAAGCGTGCGGGCGGCAACCCGTTCGATGGGCAGCGGCATGGGGCGCTTCTGAACCACCGGAAGAACAGCGGCGGCTGATGTCGTGGATTCTTGCTGGAGCGCGGCGGCAAGGGAAGCCACCGGCAACAAATCGTATCCGGACGGTCCGATCCGATGGAAAGCGGTTGCGCGATCGAAAGACCATGAATTCAGTGCGCGGCGCTTCTCGCCGTTACTCCAAGTCGTGGCCACCCCCGCCCCCCAGACTCCCGGGTTTACCCGCAGTTTTTCTTCTTGCGGGCACAAAACCTGCCCCAGAACATCACGCCTTGCGTTAGAAGCAGCCCGTCGGTTGCGGACTGCTTCCGTGCTCCCTGTTCGCCGGACCGATTCCGGTGCGCAGGCCAACGGCGAGACCGGCTTCGGCTGGGCTCGCGGTTCCGCCGACGCGGAATCCGGAGTGCGCAGTCAGTAACAAAAAACCTCAAACATGTCAGAAGTCGTCAATAAACAGGAAGTAATCACTCAGTTTAAGATCAACGAGAAGGACACCGGTTCGTGCGAGGTGCAGGTCGCGCTCCTTTCCGCGCGCATCAACCACCTGACCGACCACCTCCGGGAGCACCGCAAGGACTTCCATTCCCGCCGGGGTCTTCTCGCCCTCGCGAGCCGTCGCCGAAAACTTCTGGATTACCTGAAGCGGCACGACCTCGCCCGTTACAACGATCTGCTGCAGCGCCTCGGCCTGCGCAAGTGATCGTGATCCATCAGAGCCGTGGTCGCGAGTTTCGGTCCCGTGTTTGACCGCCGCGCCACCGCTGTTGCCATCCACTCCGCCTCGCCTGCGTCCATTCGCCCGGGGCATCCTGCGGGATGCCGGGGCCGGGCGCATTTGTTGTTGCGGCGGCCGGTGACATCGCTTGCGGCGACTCCTCAGGTCGTCCCCGCCTGCGGCTCTTGTTCCGTCTAGTATCCGAAATCCACCCGCCAGCTTGCAACCAGGGCTGGGACATTTCCGCCTGCCGCCCGCCGTCGCGCTCTGCGACCCGGGGCCGCAGACGGGAATCTCTCATCCTGGTTGAGGTTGGCCGAATCGACAGCAACCAACTCAGTCAGTAATGAAGCAGAAATATTCCGTCACGGTCCCCAACACGGGACTGACTTTCAGCACCGGCACCCTCGCGGCTCTCGCGAATGGCGCCGTCACCGTCCAGATCGGCGAGACCATCGTGTTCGTCGCCACCACCGCCGCCACCAAGTTGCGCGAGGGGCAGACCTGGTTTCCGCTCACCGTCGAGTACCGCGGAGAAATTCTCCGCGGCCGGCCGTTTCCCCGGAGGTTACTTCAAACGCGAGGGCCGTCCCTCCGAGAAGGAAATCCTCACGATCGCGCCTCTGCGACCGGCCCTGTCGTCCGCTCTTCCCGAAGGGCTTCCTCAACGAGGTGCAGGTCATCGGCCTGTTGCTCTCGACCGACACGACCAACGAGCCGGACATCTGCATGGTCAACGGCGCTTCCGCCGCGCTCGCGATGTCCGACATCCCCTGGAACGGCCCGATCGCCTGCGTGCGCGTCGGCCAGATCGACGGCCAGTTCGTCGCCAATCCCACCATCGAGCAGATGTATTCGTCGAACCTCGACCTGATCTACGTCGGCAGCGAGACCGAGATGCTCATGATCGAGGGCAGCGGCGACCAGGTGCCGGAGGATCGCTTCCTCGACGCGCTCGAGTTCGGCCACCAGGCAATCCAGCCGATCATCGCGACGATCAAGCAGCTCGCCGTCGAACACGGCAAACCGAAGCAGGAGTTCAAGCTGCACACCTGCGACCCGAAGGTCTTCGCGATCGTCGACCGCGTCGCCCGCGCCAAGGTCACCGAAGCCGTCAAGGCGAAGAACAAGGCAGGATCGCCAGGCCGGCATCGCCACCGTCACGGACGAGGTCGAGGCCGCGCTCAAGGCCGAACTCGGCGAAGGCAACTGGGATCACGTTCCACGTCGAACTCGCGTTCGAGGAACTCCAGGAAGACGCCTATCGCGGCCTCATCCTCAAGGAGGGTTACCGCTCCGGCGGCCGCGGCACGAACGAGCTGCGCGAACTCTCCAGCCACGTCGGCGTGCTGCCGCGCGTGCACGGTTCCGCGATCTTCCAACGCGGCGAAACCCAGGCGCTCGTCACCGCGACCCTCGGCTCGACCGCCGAATCGCAGGACCTCGACGGCCTCACCGGCGGACCGAAGAGCAAGAGCTTCGTCCTCCACTACAACTTCCCGCCGTATTCCGTCGGTGAGACCGGCCGCTTCGGCAGCCCGGGTCGTCGCGAAATCGGCCACGGTGCGCTCGCCGAGCGTTCGCTGCTGCCGGTCGTGCCGACCGAGGACGTGTTTCCCTACACGATCCGCCTCGTCTCCGACATCATGGCCTCGAACGGCTCGACCTCGATGGCCTCGATCTGCGGCGGTTGCCTCGCGCTGATGGACGCGGGCGTGCCGATCATCGCGCCCGTCGCCGGCATTTCCATCGGCCTCGTGACCGAGCGCGACGACTCCGGCGCGATCTCGCGTTTCGATCACCCTCACCGACATCCTCGGCGAGGAGGATCATTTCGGCGACATGGACTTCAAGATCGCCGGCACGACCGAGGGCATCACGGGCTTCCAGCTCGACCTCAAGATCAACGGCCTGCCGTTCAACATCGTGCGCGAGGCGGTCGCCCGCTCGCGCGAGGCGCGCCTCCAGATCCTCGCCAACATGGCCGGCGCGCTGCCCGAGGCCCGCAAGGAACTCAGCCAGTACGCGCCGCGCATCGAGACCGTGCAGATCGATCCCGGAAAAGATCGGCGCCCTCATCGGCCCGGGCGGCAAGAACATCCGCCGCATCACCGAAACCACCGGCGCCCAGATCGACATCGACGAGGACAACTCCGGTCGCGTGCACATCTACTCGAACAACCTCGAGGCGCTGAAGCGCGCCGTCGCCGAGGTCACCGCCGTCGGCGCCAAGATCGAGGAAGGCAAGATCTACCGGGGCGTCGTCCGCGGCATCAAGGAATTCGGCTGCTTCGTCGAAGTGCTCCCGGGCCAGGAAGGTCTCGTGCACATCTCGCGAACTCGCCGACTTCCGCGTGCGCCGCACCGAGGACGTCTGCAAGATGGGCGACGAGATGGTGGTGAAGTGCGTCGGCATCGACGAAAAGGGCCGCGTGCGCCTGAGCCGCAAAGCCGCCCTCGCCGAGATCGAGGCCAAGGAAAAGGCGGCGCAAGCCGCCGGTGTTGCTCCGGCCGACCGAGCCTGCCCGGAAGGAACCGGCCAACACGCCGGCGACTGATCCCACCCGTAACGGCGGGCGCTCTCGCCCGCCGCTTTCGTTTCAACGCCCGTGCCGCTCCCGTGTCGCGGGCGTTTTGTTTTCCAGGCAACGGTCGTCGATTGCTCCACGATTGTGAGAGCCCCAAGAGAGTCACGAGGAGCAAACCACGGCGTTTGATCCGGAGTTATCGCCTACGACCATCAGAGGTAGGGTCGGCTGTCCCAGCCGACCGCGGTCGCGAGGGGACTCGCAACCCTACCTTCGGGACACCCGCTGAGAACTCCTGATCTGCTCGGCAACACTGGCGTCAAGCTTGGAAGGGAGAAGAGCCAGCCCCTCGTAGCTGCGGTGGGGTCCTGCGACAACGTGGCCGCACGCCGTCTTCGACCACGTTGTCGCGAGACTCCAACGCAGCTACGTTGCGTTTTGAGCCTTACGCCGTTTCACGGCGGGTCAGGATGTCTGTGTCTCTTGCCCGCTCAAGCTACCGGACTGGGTGCGCATCGCGGCGGAAAGCCGCTCCTGCTTTCGCGACCGTCAAACAAGTCGGACAAAGCGACGATTCGGGATCTGCTCAGGCGCTGGAACACTGCTGCATTTACCGCGCGCGCTCGACGAACTCGCGGATCGCCGCTGCGGGGACCATGCCGGGTTGCTGGGCGACTTCGCGTCCGGTTTTGAACACGGCAAGCAGCGGAATCGCCTGCACCCGGTAGCGTTGGGCGAGCGCCGGTAGCGCTTCGGTGTCCACCTTGAGCGTCAGCCAGCGACCCGCACCGGCTGCCGCTGCCTTGGCGACTTCCGGGGCGATCATCTTGCATGGGCCGCACCACGCGGCCCAGAAATCCACGAGCACGGGAAGCGCCGAGCGCGAGATGGCAGCATCGAACACCGCCTCGTTCGGCGCGTCGATGGGTTCGCCGGGAGGGGAAAGATCCTGATGGCATTTGCCGCAGCGCCCGGACTGGCCGAGGCGTTCGTAGGGCAGGCGGTTGGGCTGTCCGCAATGCGGACATGCAACCACGAGGCCGCGTTCATCCGCTGCAATGTCGTGCGTGGTGTCGGTGGAAAAATCAGGCATGGTTCAGATGGGTTGGCGGGGGTTGAAGCGCGATGTGGCGCGAAGTTTTTCCCAGAGGTCCCGTTCTTCCGGCGTGACCTGCGTGGGCGTTTCGATCGTGACGACGACGTAGAGATCTCCGCGATTGTCGCTCTTGCCCACGGGCAATCCCTGGCCGCGAATGCGCAGGTGCTGTTGGTTGTGCGTGCCGGATGGGATGCGCAGGTTCACGCGGCTCGTGAGGGTGGGGACGGTGACCGTCGCGCCGAGCACCGCGTCCCACGGTGCAATCTCCAGTTCGTGATAGAGATCCGACCCACGGGCGCGGAAGTTCGGATGCGCGGCCAGGCGCACGTGCAGATAGAGATCGCCGCGTTCACCCCCGGGCCCCGCTTCGCCGCCGCGACCGCGTGCGCGAATGGTCTGGCCATCCTGCACGCCCGCGGGGATGCGTGCCTTGAACGTTTCGGTCTTCACCTCGCCGGTTTGCGGGTTCGTGTGCTGCAGCGAAAGCTCGCGCACGGCGCCGGTCATCACCTCTTCCAAGGTCACGAGAATATCGCCCTCGATATCGGCCCCGCGCACCGGTCCGCCGTGGGCGCGTCCGAAATAACCCTCGCCCGGGCCTTCTTCGGTGAACGTGAAGCCGCCGCGTCGGCCGCGCCCGTCGCCGCCGCCAAAGAACTGCTCGAAGAAATCGCTGAACCCGGTGCCGCCGAAATGGAAATCGGAATCGCGGGGCGTACCACCCCCGCGAGCGCCCGGTCGCGGCGGCGGCGGATAGGCCGCGCCGTTTTCCCAGTTCGCTCCGAGTTCGTCGTAGCGCTTCCGCTTCTGCGGATCGCTCAGTACGTCGTAGGCCTCGTTGATCTCCTTGAACTTCTCCTCGGCCGTGGACTTGTCCTTGGCGACATCGGGATGATACTGCCGCGCGAGGCGACGAAACGCCTTCTTGATGGTGTCATCCGTCGCGTCCCGGGGGACGCCGAGCACGGCATAGTAGTCTTTGAACTGGACCGGCATGGCGGGAAACTTTCGTCGCGAACACGCGGTTTCGCAACTGGCGTGAGGAGACGGGCGAACGGCGTTTCCTCGGCGCAGGATCCACGCCTTGTGTAGGAGGGGCTTTATGCCCCGATTCATGCTCCAGCATCGCGGGATAAACCCTCTCCTACGATTCGAATCGGCGACCAACTACAGAGGGGGGGCCAGCGCCGCATGCAGAATCTCCAGCGGATGCATCGCCTGCCGGCCGGTCCCGTCGAGGATCTGGTGCCGGCAACTGGTGCCCGGAGCCGCCACGATGACGTTTGAGGACAGCGCCCGCACGGCGGGAAACAAGACCAGTTCACCGATCTGCATCGAGATCCGGTAGTGCTCGGCTTCATAGCCGAAGGACCCTGCCATGCCGCAGCAACCGGAGGGAATCAGTTGGACCTGATGGCCGGCTGGCAGTTCGAGCATGCGCACGGTCGGGACGAGGGACGCCAGCGCTTTCTGATGGCAGTGGCCGTGAAGTTTGATCACCCGTTCCGCAGGCGCGAACATCGCCGGCGATGATGCGTCCGGCATCGATCTCGCGGGCGATGAACTCATCGAACAGGAGACAGTGCTCCGCGACGTCCTGCGCCTGTTGCGCTTCTGCACCGCGTAAGAGATCCGGATACTCGTCGCGGAAGCTGAGCAGTGCGGACGGCTCGATGCCGATGAGCGGCTGTTCGGCCGTCACGCCACCGGCCAGCGCGGCGACGTTTTTCTGCGCGAGCCGCGCGACCTGGCGCAGCATTCCCTTCGACATCGCGGCCCGACCGGTCTCATTCACCGGCGCGAGGTCGACGGCATAGCCGAGGGCTTCAAGCAGTTCGACCGCCTTGATCCCGATCGCAGCGTCGACGGAATCCGTGAACTCATCTGCCAGCAGCCAAACCTTTCCCTGGCGTCCGGCGGTCGCGGCGGGCGTGTGACGCCGGAACCACGCGCGCAGGGATTCCGGCGGCAGCGAGGGAAGCGAGCGCTCGACATGAAATCCGACGGCGCGCCGCAGCCACCGGCCAGCCCGACCGCGCACGAGCGCATTGTGGAGTGCGGGTGCGTGTGCAGCCCAGCGCATCAAGCGCGGGTAGGCCGCGACGATTCGTGAACGCAGCGGAACGCCGGTTCGGTCGTAGGTTTGTTGCAGGCACTCGGCCTTGAGCCGCGCCATGTCGACGTTGGACGGGCACTCGGATTTGCAACCTTTGCAGGAGAGACAAAGGTCGAGGACCTCGTGCAGTTCCGTCGCGGCGAAGGCTTCCGATCTCCCGCGTCCTTCCGTGAGCACGTGGCGCAGCATGTTCGCCCGCGCCCGCGTCGTGTCCTTTTCGTCGCGCGTCGCCATATAGCTCGGACACATGGTACCGCCGATCAGGTGCGACTTGCGACAGTCGCCGGACCCGTTGCACATCTCGGCCGCCCGCAGAATGCCCTGCGTGCGACTGAAATCGAAGACCGTTTCGTAAGCCGGTATCGTCTGCCCGGGCGCGTAGCGCAGGTGCGTGTGCATGGGCGGCGCGTCCACGATCTTGCCGGGATTGAAGATGCCCCGCGGATCCCACGTCCGCTTCACGTGCTGGAAAAGCGCATAGACCTCGTCGCCGACCATGCGCCGGAGAAATTCGGCGCGCAACCGGCCGTCGCCATGTTCACCGCTCAGCGCTCCACGATATTTGCGGACCAGCGTCGCGGTGTCCTCGGCGACGGCACGGAAGCGTTGCACGTCGGCGGGATCCTTCAGGTTCAAGATCGGGCGCAGGTGAATCTCGCCGGAACCGGCGTGCGCGTAGTGCACGGATCGCAGGCTGTGCCGTTCCGCGAGCATCGCGTCGAACTCGCGGATATACGCGGGCAAGTCCTCCGGCCGGACCGCGGTGTCTTCAACCACGGCCACCGGCTTTGCGTCTCCCGGCAGATTTGACAGGAGGCCAAGGCCGGCGCGGCGCAGTTCCCACACGCGGGCAGCGTCGGCGCCACGCAGAATGGGAAAGGCGAACCCAAGGTTGGCGCCACGCAGTTCGTCGACCAGCGCATGGCACGCGTCGGTCAACGCATCGACGGTATCGTGGCGCAATTCCACCGCCAGGATCGCACCGGGGTCACCCTGGAGAAAGAACCGGTTCCGCCGCTGTTCGAGATTCGTCTTGGTGCATTCGAGAATGATCCGGTCGATCAACTCGCTCGCGAATGGCGGTGGCGCAGGGCGACAAGATTTGCACGCAGCGCTTCGTCCACGCTGTTGAAATGCCCGACGACCAGTGCTCCCTCGCGCGGCGGAAGGGGTTCGCAGTTCACCAGCAGTTCCGTGGCAAAAAACAGCGTGCCCTCCGAGCCCGCGAGCAACTGGCAGAAGTTGAACGGACGCGCGCCGGCGGGATCGAAGACCACGGAGTCCATCAGGCGATCGAGGGCGTAGCCGGTGTTGCGCCGATGGATCTCGGGACGCGGCGCCGAGTGTGCAATGGCTTCACGGTGCCTCGCGTCGCCGAGCAGGATCGCGATGTCGCGGTAGAGGCGCGTCTCGAGACCGTCGTCATCCGCCGCGCAACGGGCGGCGAATTCGGACGGCGACAACGGACCAAACGTCGCCCGGCAGCCGTCGGCCAGAAAGCCGGAAACCTCGATCACGTGTTCCCGCGTGCTGCCGTAGACGACTGAATTCGAACCACACGAATTGTTGCCGAACATCCCGCCGAGCATGGCGCGGTTGGCCGTGGAGGTCTCCGGCGCAAACCAAAGGCCGTGTGGACGCAGGGCGAGGTTGAGTTCGTTGCGCACCACGCCGGGCTGGACGCGGGCGCGGCGGCGCCCGGGATCGATGTCGAGAATCCGGGTGAAGTGCCTGGATACGTCGACGACGACGCCTGAGCCAACCACCTGGCCCGCGAGCGACGTGCCGGCCGTGCGCGGGATGAGTCCGATGCCGTGCTCTCCGGCAAAGTTGATCAACGCCGCGATATCCGATTCATCCTGCGGAAACGCCACGGCGAGCGGCGTCTCCTGGTAGACCGACGCGTCCGTGGCGTAGAGCGTGCGGGTGAGCTCGTCGAAGCGCACTTCGCCCTTGAGGCGATCGGAAAGTGCGGCGGCGACCTGCGACGAACGCGGCGCGGACGGGCCCGACATGGGGACGCGAACTTTGCGTGCGGTTTGAATTTCGACGAGCCTATTCGGACGGCTCTGCGGGCGAAGCGCCACGCTCCAGGGCCTGGCGGAACTCGGAGACGTCCCTCCACACGCGATTCGGGCGATCCCATTGCACACGCGGGGAACAGCGGCCGCAACCAAAGGTAGGGTCGGCTGTCCCCAGTCGAGCGCGGTCGCGTGGGGACACGCGACCCTACCTCGCTTGTGCCATGGGATCGGACGCAGTTTTTTCACGCGCTTCGTCTTTGGCATCTCTCGTGAAGCGGCTACGTTTTTCGCATCATGCGCTTCCGCCTCATCGCGTTTCTGGTTACGGTTTGTGCGAGCTCATTGGCTCAAGCGGCGTCCCTGCCGCCCGAGCCGGCTGCGGCCATACCGGCCGCGGTTTCCCTTGCCGCCCAACCTTTCGACCTCGCCGACGTGCGCCTCGGCGACGGGCCGTTTCGCGACGCCATGCTGCGCGATCTCGCCTACCTGTTGCGCCTGGACCCCGACCGCCTGCTGCACACGTTTCGGCTGAACGTCGGCCTGCCGAGTTCGGCACAGCCCTATGGCGGCTGGGAAGGACCCGATGTGGAACTGCGCGGGCACACGCTGGGCCATTACCTTTCGGCGTGTTCGTTGATGTATCGCAGCACCGGCGATCAGGAATTGAAGCGCCGCATCGACTATATCGTCGGCGAACTCGCGAAATGCCAGGCCGCCTCGCCGGCGGCGGGATTTCACGAGGGTTATCTCTCGGCCTACCCCGAATCATTCATCGATCGCGTCGAAACGGGCAAGCCCGTCTGGGCGCCCTGGTACACGCTGCACAAGATCATGGCCGGCCTGCTCGACGCCCATGAACTCGCGGGCAACGCGCCGGCGCTCGCCATCCTCAAGGGCATGGCGGGGTGGATCAAATTCCGTGTTGATCGCCTCACGCCCGAACAGATGCAGGCCTCGCTCAAGACCGAGTTCGGCGGCATGAATGACGTGCTGGCGAATCTCTATCGCGTCACGGGCAATCCTGATCACTTGCGCCTCGCGCGCGCTTTTGATCACGCCGCCGTGTTCGATCCCCTCGCCCGGGGCGAGGACGAACTGAACGGACTCCACGCGAATACGCAGATCCCAAAGGTCATCGGCGCCGCGCGCGAATTCGAAGTGACGGGCGAGCCGCGCTACCGCGACATCGCCCACAATTTCTGGGACGATGTCGCGCTGCACCGCTCCTACGTCATCGGCGGCGACAGCGATCGTGAGCACTTCTTTCCCGTGTCGGACTTCGCCGAACATCTCAGCCCGGAAACCGCCGAGACGTGCAACACCTACAACATGCTCAAGCTCACGCGGCACCTGTTTGAATGGCAGCCGGACGCACGCGTGATGGATTTCTACGAACGCGGTCTCTACAACCACATCCTCGCCTCGCAGGACCCGGCCCTCGGGCGGTTCGTTTACTTGATGTCGCTCGCGCCCGGTCACTACAAGACCTACTCCACGCCGGAAAACTCGTTCTGGTGCTGCGTTGGCACGGGCATGGAGAACCACGCGAAATACGGCGACACGATCTTCATGCACAACGATCGCGGGCTGCTGGTGAACCTGTTCATCCCCGCCGAACTCAACTGGCGGGAGCGCGGTGTCGTGGTGCGTCAGGAGACGCATTTCCCGGAGGAGGATGCAACCCGCCTGACCCTGCAGTGCGGCCAGCCCGCGAAATTCGCCCTGCAGATTCGGCATCCCGGCTGGGCCCAGGGGCCGCTCGCCATGACCGTGAATGGCAAGCCGGTCCAACTCGCCAGCGCGCCCGGCACCTACGCCCAGTACGAGCGCACGTGGCGCGACGGCGATGTCATCGAGATCCGGTTTCCCATGGGCTTGCACGTGGAATCCCTGCCGGGTGACTCCGGCGAAGTGGCGCTGCTCTACGGACCGATCGTGCTCGCGGGCCAGCTCGGTCAGGATGGCATGCCCAATCCCTACGTGCGCGATCAACTCGATCAGGCGCGCTATCCGGACCCGGCCGTGCCGGCGTTTGTTACGGACGCGACGAACGAGTCGTGGTTGTCAAACGTCGAGATGGTTTCGCACCGGCCGCTGTTGTTCCGCACGCACGGACTGGCCCGGCCGCATGACGTGATGCTGGCGCCGTTCTACAAGGTGCATCACGAACGATATTCCGTGTACTGGAAGGTGCTCACTCCATCAGCGTGGCAGGAACACACGCGCACAATCGCCGACCTGGCGGACAAGCGTCAACGGCTGGAAGCGAAAGCGATCGACCGCGTGCAACCGGGCGACGACGAGTCCGAAGGCGCGCATGGGTTCACCGGCAAGAACTCCCAATCGGGTTCGGTTGACGGTCGGGGTTGGCGACAGGCCCAGAAAGGCGGATACTTCAGCTATCGTCTGGCAACCGCGGGTCGCGACTCGCTCACGTTGCTCTGTGTTTTCGGCAGCCACGACACAGCGCGAACGTTCACGATCCTCGCCGACGGTGCGAAGGTCGCCATGCCCGAGCTCGACGGTGCAGCGCCGGGTGAAACGCGCCTCGAACAATACCCGCTACCGAGTGAAGTCGTGCGTGGGAAACCGGCAGTGACCGTGACGTTTCAGGCGGCTGACTCCTGGAATGCCGCGACCGCAAACGTGTTTGGTTGCGCGCTGTTGCCCGGGGGCTCTCCCGATTCCCCGTAGTTGAATGGAAGCTGTCCCGCCCCGGATGGTTTCCCGGGTCCCGGGCCGCAATCCGCGGCCCGATCGGGTTACGCGACCCGGCGCCGGTGTCGTTGCGCGGGGACGCGCACGCCTGAGTGGAAACGCGCGGACAACCCGTCCGTACTTGTACCCGATTTTGCGGTGTGGGGTGAAACGACCGGACCTGGTGGCGATACCACGGAACAGGGCCATCCGCATGTTTCCACACACCTTGCTTGCGCTGCTCACCGATGACTCGGGCCGCGTCCTGCTTGTTCGGCGCAAGAACTCCCTGCTGTGGAGTCTGCCGGGCGGCGAGATCCGCGCTCCCGTGGCTTCAGTCCAACTTTATCTCGCCGCCTGCTGCTCGCGTCAGGTGGGGGTCACACCTGATTTCGGGGGACCCCTCATTGAGTTCGATTTTGCGGGCACGCAGGTCGTCATGGGCGTCGACGAGGTTCCGCACGATCGCGCCCGTGCGTGCGGACGAATCGAAGCGTCGCAGTGGTTCCGGTATGACGCATTGCCGGTCGAGCTCACTCCGGTTGCATGCATGGCGATCGCCCTGCGCGCGCGTTCGCTGGAAGAGCGGTCAATCAAGGCTCGCTTGCCCGGTCGTCGACTCGGGCTTTCGGCCTGAGCGGAATCCATCGCCGGAAAAACGTCGGGCGAGCGCTCGGACTGGTGCGGGCGTCCTGCGAAATGCATGATTCCATGCGTCGGATGGCGCGACTGCCCATGTGCAACGCCGCGGCTCGTTCTCGGCCGTGGGCGTGACTCGTACCCAAAAACCGCCCAATCGGTGAAATTCTCCAGGTGACCGGCGATATTGCGGGAAAAGCGACCCGTATGTTCCCTCAAATTCTCCTCGCCCTTCTCTCCGATTCGTCTGGTCGCGTGTTGCTCGTCCGCCGCAAGGACTCCGCGCTGTGGAGCCTCCCCGGTTCGGCCGTGCGGGTGCCCGCGGCGTCGCGTTCCGAGTTTCTGGCCGGGTGTTGTCGTCGACAGATCGGCGTGACTCCGGAGTTCAGCGCTCCCCTGGCCTATGTGACGCTCGCGGGACTCTCGGCGGAGATCGGCGTCGACGAGATTTCCTCCGATCGGGCGCGGGCGTGTGGACGAACTGCGGAAACGCAATGGTGTTCACCGGATGCACTCCCGGTGGACCTCGCGCCCATTGCCCGGCTCGGCATCGCCGTCCATGGACCGCGAACCACGCCCGCCGGGGCTGCCGTGGAACTCGCGATCGCCTGCTGAGCGACCCCCGGTTGAGGTCTGCTGCCGACGGGGTGGGTTGTGTTCTGGCACGCCCACCCCGTTTTCGTTTGGTCCAAAAGGCGAGCCACCGGGCGGTCTCGCAAGGCCAGGATTCGCGCAGTTTCGTGACGGACTCGTTCCGCCGCTCCGGCCTTGCCGAGGCTCCCTCCACGAGTTAGCTGAGTCCTCCTGTGGACGGACCTGGTGACGTTCTTGTCCTGGTTGAGGACGACGACGACGTTCGTCGGAGCCTCAGCGCATTGCTGCGCGCGACCTTTCCCCGGCTCCGCATCGAAGGATTTGCCTCGGGTCGTCCGGCCATCGAGTTCTGTCAGCGGGAATCCGTGACTTTGCTGCTTACTGACTTGGGGCTGCCCGATATGCACGGTTTGGAGGTGATCCGTCACGTGCGCGCAATGGGACGCGTCGCCCATGTCATCGTCATGACCGGCTCACCCACGGATGACCTGCCGCGGGAGCTGTGGGATCTCGGGGTTGCTGGATTTATCGACAAGACGTCGTTGCACGAGCACATCCAGTCGGCGATCTCCCGTGTCCTGGCCGGGGGCATGTACTTCTCGGCCCAAGTGACGCCGGCCCGACTGCAGGGCGCGCCGGACGCAACGCCGAATCCGCCGGGCACCACACCCGCGCTTTCTGAACGAGAACGCGACGTGGTGCGTCTGGTCGCGGCTGGCTTGTTGTCAAAGGAGATTGCTGATCGCCTGCACCTGAGTCCGCGGACCGTGGAAAAACATCGTGCGAGCGTCATGCGCAAGCTCGGGGCACGCAGCGCCCCGCAGTTGGTGTATTGGTGCCTGCGGCAGGGTCTGGTCTGACGGTAATGCCCCCACGAAGGCCCGGTCGATCGGGGACCCGATGGCCCCGGCGGCGATGAAGGCATTAACGTTGGAAAGGGTTGGGAACGGTTCGAGTCTGGCCGGGGGGCGGCCGATAGGTAAGACGTGTCTGCTCCGGCCGCTGCCATGTCATCATCCCGCCGTCGCATTCGTAACTTCACCAGGCTCACGCGGGTCCGCGAGCGCACACTGGCCTGGCTGTGCGGGCGCGGCTGGCCGGCCACCGTGGCGCGCTGGCTGGGCATGCCGGCCCGGGTGCGGGTGCGCGAAGTGGGGTTTTCGCACGCGCGGGACGAGCACCCGCCGTTACGCATCGGATTTGCGTCCGACCTGCACGCGGGACCGATCACGCATCCGCGATTGCTCGAGCACGCCTGTCAAACCCTGGCCGCGATGCGAGCAGATCTCGTCTTGTGGGGCGGTGATTTCGTGTGCCTTGATGCCCGGCACATCGATCAGGTGCTTGAGCACATGGCGGCGGTGCGGACGCCGCTGGGTAGCTATGCGGTGCTGGGCAACCATGATTTGTGGGTGGACTACGGATACATCGAGCGCCGCCTGGAGCACGCCGGAGTGGAACTGCTCACCAATCGCAATGTGCGCCTGCGCCCGCCGTTTGACCGCGTATGGGTGTGCGGTCTCGACGACGCGGACTGCGGTTTCCCCGACGCGGAAGCCGCGCTCGCCGGAGCGGATGGCGTGCGCATCGTCTTGATGCATGCGCCCGACGGCCTGCTCACGCTGGGAGACGAGCACTTCGAAGTCGCGTTTTGCGGGCACACGCACGGCGGCCAGATTGCACTGCCGGGCGGCCGGGCAATCGTGCTGCCGAATGGCCGGCTCAACCGCCGGTTCGCGCGCGGCGTGCACGAGTTGGAGCGGCACCGTCACCTCGTGGTCAGTCTTGGCGTGGGCTATAGCACGGTGCCGTTTCGCGCGTTCGCACCCCCGGAGGTCGTCCGCTGCGAACTGAGGAATGCGTAGGCAGGAACCTCCCGGTCCGTGATTTGGAGGAACCCCGGGCGGGATGAGTTCGCGACTGCTTCCGCGTGGACCGAGCGGGGCATCTCCACATCCACCGGGGCGGCGGTGAGGGTGGGTTTCATGCCCGCGATCAATAGAAGCGCGACAAGTACAAATGCGCCGATCCAGGAGTGATCATAGCCCGAGCGCGAAACGGCAAACGGGCGACGGCTGAGACGCGCGGCCGTCGCCTGCCGGGACACGGCGATGCTGAGAGGAGGCAGCTGGCCAAAGGTCGACGCGGGCGGTTGCGGCGCAGCCGCCGACGCGGACACCGGCTTCCGGCGGGTCGTGGTTGAGGGTCGGAGGGGTTCCAGGAGCAGGTTGGGTGAGTGCACAGCGGAGGGTGGCTTGGGCCGGGCCGCCGCCGCTGCCGTTTTGGGGAGCCAAACCGGCAGACCTGTTCGCGTGAGGAGCGGCGGCCCGGGTGTGGACAGGATCCTATCGCGAGGCGCATTTTCCCGCTATTCCCCGGCGGAGGAACGAAGGCGGGAAACCACCTCGCCGCCCTTCCACTTTGGTGGAGCGCGCCCGGCATTGGACTCGTTTCAGCCGGGAAAAAGTCCACGCTTTCGCTCGTGTTTCGTCGGCGGCGCCACTCTCTGATCCACGCGACCCTGCTGCGCATCGCGATCGGTGCCGTGTTGCTCGCGGCCCTCGGCACCTACGTCACCTATCACTTGTTGTTCCGGGCCATCGAGGAGCGGGCAGTGGTCAATCTCGACCAGTACGTGGCGGAGCGGGCGAAGCGCGAGGAGGCGCAATTTGCGCAGGTTGCGGACAACCTCAACCTTGCCGTGCGCGCCTTTCTCGAGCGTTACGCGATGGCGGATCCGCCCGGCTACCTCGACCGTTGGGAGGAGTTGTGCGAGAAGGATCCCGACGGCGCATGGCGCAGCCCGCGCGCCCGTTTCGACGGCACCCGCGACACGACAATCTGGGTGCACCGCGATCTCGACCTGACGGACGAGCTAAAGCGTCGCGTTTTGATTCTCTATGAGATCCACGAGCGCTTTCGGCCCGCGTGGATCGCTTCGTTCCGCAGTCTTTGGGCCAGCACGCCGGAGATGACGAACGTCGGCTTTGATCCCCTGATTCCCAACTGGGCGTACGACACTCCCGGCGACTGGAATCAGAACGCCTCCGAGTGGGCCACCGTTGCCGATCCCATCCACAATCCTGGTCGCGGCATCGGGTGGACGAAGTCCATCGTCGAGGGGAATGGGGGCGAGTGCTATGTCTCCGTGTGCATGCCGGTGTATATCGGTGACCGCTACGTGGCGACGTTCGGACACGACGTGCGGGTGTTTCGCCTGATCCACCGCTCGTTGCGCAGCGACATCACGGACCTGACGCAGATGATCGTGCGCGACGACGGCCGCATCATCGCGCATCCCGACAAGGGAGACGACATCGTCCGCACCAACGGCGACTACGCGATGCGCGACGATCCGGCGCTCGCCAGCGTGTTTGCGCGGATCCAGAGCCGTCCGGAGGAGCAGTTCGCCGGCTACGATCCAGGTTCGAAACTTTACTACGCCGCGCACCGCCTCGTCGGTCCGCGCTGGCTCTTCATCTCGATCCTGCCGCGAGCGGTAATCGCGCGCGAAGCGTTCGGCAGCGCCCAATGGATCATCTGGACCGGTGGCGCGTCGGTCCTCGTGCTGCTGGTCCTGCTCGCCGTCACCTTGCGGCGCGGCATTGCCGCACCACTGGCGGAGTTGACGCGCGCGACCGACCGCCTGAGCGCGGGTGAGTCACCCGGGGCGCTCGTCGCCGTGCGCAACGACGAGCTCGGACAACTCGCCACGGCGTTCAATCGCATGTCCGGGAAGATCGGCGAGCGCGATGCGGCCATGCGCCAGCTCAACGCCGATCTCGAGCAACGCATCATTGCGCGCACCGCGGAACTGCAGACGAGCGAAAGCCGCGTGCGCGCCATGCTGGAGAGCACGCCGGGCGCGATTGTCGTGATCGATGCGGACACCGGCCACTTCGTCGCGGCCAATGAAATCGCGGTCCGCTCGCTCGGCGTGCCGCGCGACGGAATGGAAAAGGTCGGCCCGCTCGACGTGAGTCCGGCGGTGCAGGACAACGGTCGCCCGTCTTCCGTGGTGTTGCGCGAAGCCATGCAGATCGCGCAGGAGGGGCGCATGGCGTCGCTCGAGTGGCTCCACCGGGGTTCGGCGGGCGACGTCGTGCCCTGCGAGGTCCGGCTCAGTCGGCTGCCGGATGCGCGCGGCCGCAACCTGGTCATTGCGACGATCATCGACATCACCGCGCGCAAGCAGGCGGAAAGGCGGCTGCTGCAGACCCTCGAGCACGAGCGTGAGTTGAACGAACTCAAGACCAACTTCGTATCGATGGTCTCGCACGAATTCCGCACCCCGCTCGGGATCATTTCGTCCTCGGCGGAGATCCTCGGGCGCTACTTCGACCGGCTCGATGCCGCGACGCGTCGCGAACATCTCGACACGATCGTGCGCTCCACCCGGGTCCTGGGCACGATGATGGAGGAAGTGCTCCTGCTCGGCCGGTTCGAGTCCGGCCGGATGCAGTTCACGCCGAAGCCGGTGGATCTCGTCGCCTTTGCCCGCGGGCTCGCCGGGGAGATTGGCGCCGCCACCGACCGGGCCTGTCCGATCGAGGTCGCCACCGAGGGGGACCTCACCGGGGCGCTGAGCGACGATTTCCTCCTGCGGCACATCTTCACCAATCTGCTCAGCAATGCCGTCAAGTATTCACCGGCCGGTTCGGCCGTGGAGTTTTCGATCACGCGCGACGGTGCCGACGCGGTGTGCCGCGTGCGTGACCGCGGCATCGGCATCCATCCCGAAGATGTACGACACCTGTTCCAGGCGTTTCGCCGGGGACGCAACGTCGGTGCGCGCCCGGGCTCGGGGCTCGGGTTGGTGATCGTGCAGCGATGCGTCCAACTGCATGGGGCCGAGATTCATTTCGAAAGCGATCCCGGGCAGGGAACCTGCGTCACGGTTCGCCTGCGTGTCTTCGCGCCGGCTCGACCAGTCTCTCCCCTGTCGCCCGCCGATACCGTCGACGTCCGGGCGCGGCCGCAATGACACGACCATTTCCCGTTTCCCTCCCATGAAGACCATCCTGCTGATCGAGGATCACGCCGAAATGCGGCGCAACATCGCGACCATCCTTGAAATGGAAAACTACACCGTGCTCGCCGCCGCCGATGGCCGCGCGGGCATCGAACTCGCCCGCGCGCGGCAGCCCGATCTCATCCTTTGCGATGTCATGATGCCCGAGATGGACGGTTACGCGGTGATCCAGGCGTTGCGCGGCGATGCCACGACCGCCGCGATCCCGTTCATCTTTCTCACCGCGAAAGGGGAGAAGCGGGACGTGCGCTCGGGGATGAATCTCGGCGCCGACGACTACCTCACCAAGCCGGTCACGGCCACCGACCTGCTCGCGGCCATCGATGCGCGGATGATGCGCGCCCGGACCACGGCGGCACGTGAGTTCAAGCCCGACTACAGCTCCTCCGTGCCACTCGAAACGCTCGGACTTACACGGCGCGAAGCCGAAGTGCTGTTGTGGGTTGCGCAGGGCAAGGCCAATGCCGACATCGCAACAATCCTCGACACCACCGTGCACACGGTGAAGAAGCACCTCCAGAACATCTTCGAGAAACTTGGCGTGGAAACCCGCAACGGCGCGACCGTGCGGGCGCTCGAGGTGCTCGGCGGTCCTCCGCCGTCCGTGGAAAAGTAGCAGGGCCGGTCGACGACCGGCCCGGGCCTGGCAGGCGCGAGCGTCGCTTCAGTTCGTTCGCGGCGGTGCGAGGACACCGCGGAAGAACGCCTGCATCGTGATGAAGCTGCCCTTTTCCGCCGCCGGGTTGTAGGCCACCCCTTTCGAGGGATCGTCGCCGGCGTTCGGGTTGGTGAAGCCGTGCACCGCCTCCGGATAGCCGACGAGCTGATACCAGGCCCCGGCCTGGTTCAGGTCGCTCATGCACGCGGCGAGGTCCGTCGGGGGCACGAGTGGATCCATTACACCGTGCAGGATGAGGATCTTCGCCTTGATCGCGCCCGCCGGGGTCGGTCGAAACGGCTTCACCCCGCCATGGAATGTAACCACCCCCTTCACGTCGGCGCCGCTGCGGGCAAGCTCCATCACGGCGGTGCCGCCGAAACAGAAACCCATCGCGCCGACGCGGCCGGCGTCGACGTTGGGTTGCTTTTTCAGCTCCTCGAGAGCGGCGAGCATGCGCTCCTGGAACAACTCGGGCTTGTTATAAAGCACGCCCGCGAGCTTGGCCGCCTCATCGCTGTTGGCCGCGCGCTGGCCCTTGCCGTACATGTCCACCGCGAACGCGATATACCCAAGACCGGCCATGTAATTCGCCTTGGTCTTGCTGAAATCGCCGTTGCCCGTCCAGTCATGGACGACCAACACGGCCGGCAACATGGCGCCAGCTTCGAGATTGGCCGGACGTGCAATATAGCCTTCGTAGGTGGCGTCGCCGATCTTGTATTCGTAGTCGGTGGAGGTGATCTCGCCGGCGATGGGAGCCGCGGCGGGCAGACGGGCCGCCAGCACAAGCGCGGCAACGGCAGGGATGAGGGTGCGAAGATTCATGATCAGGCGAGATGATGTGGGCATGCGGCCCGGGCGCAATGCGCGTCGACAAAATGTCATGACCGGCTTAGCTCAGGACTTCGGGATTCACACAATGGGGCGGGCGCTCGCCCGCCCAGGCAGCGAGCAGGTTGTCGACCGCGAGCATGCCCATTCGGGTGCGCGTGCCGATGGTCGAACTGCCGAGATGCGGCAGCAGGACGCAGTTCGGCAGCTCCGCCAACCCCGGCGCAAGCCGTGGCTCGTGTTCGAAAACGTCGAGCCCGGCGGCCGCCAGGCGCCGCGTCCGTAGGGCCTCGACCAGGGCGGGTTCGTCGACCACGAGACCGCGCGCCGTGTTCACGAGAATCGCGCCGGGTTTCATGCGCGCCAGCGCGGCGGCGTCGATCAGGTGGTGCGTTTCCGGCGTATAGGCGACGTGCAGCGAAATGATATCGGCCTCGGCGAGGAGCTCGTCGCGCGAGCGGTAGGCGACGCCGAGATCCGCCTCCTCCCCTGGAGACAGGCGCGTGCGGTTCCAGTAAAGCACGCGCATATTGAAGGCCCGCGCCCGTCGCGCCACCGCCTGGCCGATGCGCCCCAGGCCGAGCAAGCCGAGCGTGGCGCCGGTGACGTCCGTGCCGAGCAGCTGCATCGGCTCCCAGCCGGGCCACGCGCCGCTGCGCACCAGGTGGTCTCCTTCGCTGAAGCGCCGGGCGGTCGCGAGGATCAGGCCGAACGCGAGATCGGCGGTCGAGTCGGTCAGCACGCCCGGCGTATTGGTCACGGGAATGCGCCGGGCGGTGGCGGCGGTGACGTCGATGTGGTTGAATCCGACGCCAAAGTTCGCCACGATCTTCACCTTCGGGCAGGCGGCGAAGAATGCGGCGTCCACGCGGTCGAGGATGGTGCTGAGCAATGCATCGGCTTCGCGAGCGCCGGCGATCATTTCCTCGGGATCGGGCGAGCGGGCCGCCGGGTGCACGGTGAGCACGGTGGTGGCGGCGAGCCGTTCCATGACGGCGGGGGGCAGGATGCGGGTGAGAAAGACGCGGGGTTTGGTCATCGACGGGATTTGAACGCAGTGATCAAGACGACGCCTCCGATCAACATGGTTGCAGCGAACAGAATCCGGCCGGTGACGACCTCCCCTCCGGCCAGCCAGCCGAGCAGCACCGCGATGATCGGGTTGACGTAGGCGTAGGTCGTGGCGATGGCCGGCGTGGTGTGGCGCAACAGGTAAAGGTAGGAGCAATAGCCCACGATCGATCCGACCACCGTGAGATAGGCCCATGCGATCACGGAGGTGCTGGTGACCGCGGCGATGGAAATGTGAACGAGTTCACCCGTCAGCATCGAGGCTCCCAACAGCCAGGCGCTGCCGATGAGCATCTGCATGCCTGCGCCCAGCAGCAGGTCCGGGGTTTGCCGGGCCTGGCGGCTGTAGATGGAGCCGCTCGCCCACAGCACGGGGGCGAGCACACAGACGAAGGTGGAAAACCCATCCGCGTTTTTCGCCGCTTCGAGCCGGGCGGGTCCGACGAGGATGACCATGCCGGCGAGCCCGACGACCAAGCCGGCGACAACGGGAGGCGCCGGCACGGGGCCACGCGGTCGCCACCAGTCAATGAGGACGATCATCACCGGCGTGATCGATATAATCAGGGCGGCGAGTCCGGAGGGCACGCGTTGTTCCGCCCAAGCGACAAAGCCATTGCCTCCCAGGATCAGAAACAGGCTGATGATCGCGGCCGACCGCCAGTGCTCGGGTTTCGGGCGCGGTGCGCCCGCCCGCCGGCGCCAGGCATAGAGGAGCGTGCCGGCGGCGACAAACCGGGCGCTCGACATGAGAAACGGCGGCAGCGTGTGCACCGCCTGGCCGATCGCGAAATAGGTCGAGCCCCAGACGAGATAGAGCGACGTCAGCGCCACCCCGATCCGCCAGCGCGGCGGGACCGGATGGACGGAAAGCGTGGCGGTGGTTTCCATCGGGCTCGAGTGAACCATAGAGAACCGTTGCAACGGAACATGGTGGCGCGAAAACCAGGCCGTGGTCAGCCGTGGTCGAGTTGCTCGACGAGGGCGGGTAGCTCGCGCAAGTTCGCGATTTGAAAAAAACGGCCCCTGGCGGCGGCTTCTTGCGGGGGTTCGGCGCGTTCCGCCTGCCACGTAATCCGATAGGGCACGTAGACGCCGCGGCCGCCGAGTTCGAGGACCGGGAGGATGTCCGACTTGAGCGAGTTGCCCACCATCAGGAATGTCTCCGGTGCAATACCGTGGCGGGACAACAAGCGCCGATAGACGGAGGTGTCCTTCTCCGAGATGATCTCGATGTGAGTGAAATGGCGTTCGAGTCCGCTGTTGCGTACCTTGCGTTCCTGGTCGCGCAGATCGCCCTTCGTGATCAGCACGAGTTGATGCCGCTGCGCAAGCTGCGGCACGACTTCGGCAACGCCGTCGAGCAACTCGACCGGGTGCTGCAGCATGCCCTTCGCGAGCCCGATGATCGCCCGGATCTCGTCGGCGCTGATCGCACCCTCCGTCAGGGCGATTGCGGTTTCGATCGACGACAATGCGTGTGACTTGATGCCGTAACCGAACAATTCGAGGTTGCGCATTTCGGTGGCGAACAGCGTGCGCTCGACCGTCGCGGCATCGTGCCAGCGCACCAGCAGTTCGCAGTAACGCCGGTGGGCGTCCTCGAAGATGGACTCGTTGTGCCAGAGCGTATCGTCAGCGTCGAAACCGATGGTGGTGATGGCGGCCATGGGGGAACGGGTGAAAAGACCGCAAGGTAGCGGGCGATGACGACACCGAAAGACAAGAACACGGCTCCCCTTTTCGCGGGGTACGGTTGGGCAGGGTCATTCTCGAGTGTCTTTGGAGGGACGACACTCCTGTCGTCCGTGCGATCCATACGGAGGTGGACCCGCAGAACGACGCTATCCTCGGGGTGGGATTGTAGGTGGTGGCTGACGATTCGCGATGGGGCCCCGGCCGACACCGGGGAAAGTGCGCCCCTGCGCCGCTTTCATGGTCCAAGCCATTGCGCGCGACGTGCGAAAAGTTTGTCTCAAGGGCGGGGTGACTCCGTCGTTGAGCATCGCATCCGCACCGCTCCCCGGTGGCCGGAACGATCACATGCATCAGCTTCTGCCCGACGATCTTTCCCTCCTCGAACCAATCCTTTCCGAGCCACCCGCAAATGAGCCGTTGTTGCGGGCCTACCTGAGCGGGCGTGTGCCCGGCACTGCGCTGGTCGACGCGCTGCCTTCGCCGGGTGCCTGCGTGGTCGCCGTCAACTACCGGTTTGCCTTCTTTGGCGGCCGTCCGTCGCGTGCGTTTCAGGAAAGCGCGGTGCGCCGGTTGCGCAGTCAGCAGGCATTTGATCTCGTCTGGCCCGCGGGTCCGGCGAAGCTGCCGAAAGGCAGCGCGCCGAACGAGGTGGTCGGGCGCCTGGAATTTCGTCGCCGGCAGAATCGCGGCCCCACCCATCTGGACACGCTCGCAGCGGGGGCGCCGCAGGCGGAGGTGCGCCGAATCGATTCCCGCATGATCCGCCGCTGCCTTTGGCGGCATGACGTGCTGCGGGCGACGGGCTCGACAAGCGAGTTTCTCGGTCACGGTCTCGGCTTTTGCCTGATGCTCGAGGAGGAAATCGTCGCCGAATCCTACGCCGTCATCTGGAGCGGCGAGCGCGCGGAGATCGCCACGGTGACGAATCCGGCCCACCGTCGTCGGGGATACGCGACCGTCCTGTGCGCTTCGTTGATCAAGGCCTGTGAAAGCGTTGGCCTGAGCACGTATTGGAATTGCGATACGGACAACGCCGCTTCCGTGCGACTCGCCAAACGCCTCGGTTTCGACGATGTGCACGCCTATCGCCTCTTGCGTTTCCCGCGGGAGGCCCCGGCGGCCCGGCGCGCGCGGAAACCCGAAACGAGTTTCGGCGGGTTTGCGCGACGCTTGTTCACGCGCCGCAGGGCCCGGCGATAGGCGCGCAACGCCGGGTGCATCTCCGGGTGGGGGGTGACAGCGGAGACAACACCATCCACGGCGGGGACCGGAGGGCCAGCCTTACGGTGAAGCGCGCAGCATCGGCACCAGCTCCGCCAGTCCCTCGGTCATCGATACGCGCGGTGCGTAGCTGAGATCGCGGCGAGCGGCATCAATGTTGAACCAATGGTCGTGCGCGAGTTCGGCGGCAAGGAACCGCGTCATCGGTGGTTCGCCGCGCCGGCGCAGCGTGCGCCACACGATTTCGCAGGCGCCGCCGAGGCGCGCGGCGGCGGCGAGGCTGATGCGCTTCGTTACCGGAGGCACCCCGAGTTGGCGCAACAGCTCGTTGATCCACCGCCAGAGGAGCACGGGTTCGCCGTTCGTGATGAAGTAGGCGCGGCCGCCGACGGGCGAATCGCGGCGGGCCAGGGCGGCCGCGGCGAGCAGATGCGCATCGACGACATTTTCGACGTGCGTGAGATCGACCCTGTTTTCGCCCGTGCCGACGATGCGCAGGCGTCCCGCGCGCGCACGCGCCACCACGCGCGGAATCAGGTTTTTGTCACCCGGCCCCCAGACGAGGTGCGGGCGCAACGCGCAGGTCGCCAGCGTTCCGGATGCATGCGCAGCGAGGATGATACGCTCAGCTTCCGCCTTGGTGCGCGGGTAGTCCGCGGGAAATGCCGTCGCGCGTGGTTGCGACTCGTCGACGCCGGAGAGATTTCCGTCGTGGAAAACGACGCTGGGCGAACTGGTGAACACGAGCCGGCGCACACCGGAGGCACGACACGCCGTCACCACGGAATGTGCGCCGCCGATGTTCGTGCGCTCGAATTCCGTTCGCGGTCCCCAGATGCCGACGCGGGCGGCAGTGTGGAAGACCGTCGTTGCGCCGGCGCAGGCGGTGCGCATCGCGGCCTCGTCGGCCACGTCAGCGCGCACCACTTCCGCGCCGAGTTGCCCGAGTTCCGGGCTGGCCGAACGACTGAGCACCCGCACGCGGAAGCCATCCGCGAGCAGTCGCCGCGCGAGTTTGCCGCCAACGAAACCCGATGCGCCGGTGACGAGAATCAGCTCGCCGAGGCCGGTTGCGACCTGGTCGGCATTTTCGCGCGCGCTCATGGCACGCGCAACGCTGCTTCGCCTGCGAAGCGCCGCGCCAGCGCGAGGCGATGGATCTTGGCGTTGTGCCGCACGTCCACGGGCAGGTGACGATGGAAAAAGAACGCTTCGATATTGCGTGTGGTCTCGCAGGCGCGCCCGAGTTCGCGCAACTCGCGGACGAGTGTTTCCTGGCGGATCCGCGCACCGGCCTTGGGTTCCACCACGATCGCCGGCTCCTGCTCGCCGGGCTTTCCGAGGCCGATCAATGCGCAGCGCGAAACCAGGGGGTGTTGGTTGAACACCGGCTCGCACACGTCCGTGAACAGGTCGCCGTGGCGGCTTCGCACGCGTTCAGCCTTGCGTCCGCAGAACCAAAGGAGGCCGTCCGGATCCAGGTAGCCCGCGTCACCCATGCGATGCCAGAAGGTCGTTCCGTCCGGGATCTTCGCTGCCGCCGTTGCCTCGGGCAGCGCATCGTAGGCGCGCGTCACCTGGGCGCCGCGGACGACGATTTCGCCGATCGCGCCCGCCGTCCGCACGAGATCATTGTTCCACGCGGCAATCGGTTCGTCCGTCAGGCGAACGATCCGCAACTCGACGCCGTCCACCGGACGCCCGACGCAGGTGCCCGCGCCTGCGGCGGTGCGACTGGCGGCGAAGTCGAGGATCTCGCGATCGTTCACGGTCGCCACCGGCAGGGCCTCGGTTGCTCCGTAGGGCGAATGCATGACCGCCTGTGGTGCGACTCGGCGAAAATCCGCCATCAAGTCCGGAGGCACGGGTGCGCCGGCGCTCAACACGCGGCGCAGACCCGGCAGGACGATGCCGCCGGCGAGGCAATGGTCGGCAATCTTTCGCCACAGGACCGGCGAACCGAAGCTGTTGGTCACGCCGCATTGCCGGATTGCCTGGACGATCCGCGCCGGGTTCACCGTCGCCGGACGGCCTGGATCGATCTCGGGCACCACGGTCGTCATGCCCAGCGCCGGATTGAACAACGCGAACACCGGCAGCATCGGGAGGTCGACCTCGCCGGGTGTGATCCCGTAGCTTTCGCGGATCACGCGCACCTGGGCCTCGAACATGCCGTGCTCGTAGCACACGCCTTTGGGCGGACCGGTCGAGCCGGAGGTGAAAAGTATCGCGGCGAGTTCGCGGGATTCTGTTGGCGCGACCGGGAAGGGTGAGGGGTTCACGTGGGAAGGGTCCGCGCGCGCGGCGCCCAAAGGCTCGTGCGTATGCACCGCGATCCGCGCGCGCACACCGGCAAAGGTGCGGCGGAACAGACGCGACAGCAGGATGCCGCGTGGTATCGCCACCACGGCCGCCGGCGTGGTCCGACGGACGCAACGCAGGAAGGAGCGCAGCCCCATGCCGGGATCGATCACGACCGGCACGGCGCCGACCTTGAACAAGCCGAAGCAGATCGCGATCAGCGACAAGCCGGGTCGCACCAGCAACAGGACGCGCGTGCCCCGCGCGATCCCCTGCGCGGCCAAGCGGTGGGCCCACGCATCGGTTTCTTGATCGAGCTGACCAAACGTGAGGTCGAAATAACGGATCGCACCGCTGTCCCGATCACGGCCACGCGGCACTCGCAGGCCCAGCGTCTCCGGTTGGCGCGCCGCGATCGCCGGCAGGAAGCGCGCGACATTGACGGCGCCCTCGCCAGAGCCCTCCGGCGTTGTTGCGCGCACCTGCCCTCGAGACGCCTTCCGCCTGCCTATTGATCGCGATAGGTGAACAGGCCCCAGAGAAACGAGATCTTGTCGCCTGACATGCGCTTCGAACGCGATGGCCTGTCTGAATTGAGCGGGATGCCGGTCGAAGTCTGCTGGTCGAACGCGCCTGGGCGCGATTCGAACAAGCCGCCCAGGATCACCGTATCGTGGGGACGGGCGGCCGGCGACCGGGCGCTGGACGCACATCCGGAGAACAGCAGGCCGGTGATGGAAACGGAAAGAACGGCAAGAACGGCGTGGATTCGGCGCATGGGAACGTGGGGCTGAGGGTGACCGCAGGTCAGCAGAGAACGCCGGCTGCCAACGGCTTTCAAGCCTGGACTTGGGCGAGGCGCAGGGCGGCTTGATTCTGGGGTCCCCATCCGGGTGGACCGGCAGACGAGGCGGGGTTTGTCCCTCCAGCTATGCAGAGGTTGGAAAAGGTCTCGGACGGAGCTGGACGAAGGGACGGGAAATTTTCTTCTCGGCCGGGAACGGGCTCAGCCGCGATGCGTTCGTCACTGACCGGGGATCGCGGCTGAAGCTGCTCCTGAAAGAGCTCTCGCGTGAGTGCCCGTCTGCGGCTGCCGGCATGCCGGTCTTGGCTCCCCGGCCTATTTCCGGCCGAACGAATCCAGCACGGGGCGCAGCAACTCGACCTGCCACGGCAACAGCAGGCGCTCGGCTTCCTCCGGTGCGCGGGCGAGCTGGGCGATCTGCGAGCGACTCGCGATCAGCGTCGCGTCGATTTGCAGCTCCTGCGCCACCTGGTCGCGGTGCTCCCGGATCTTGTCCTGCCGCGCGAGTTCGGCGCCGGAGAGCGGCGGCAGGCGGTCGCCTGACGGCGGACGGCGGGGCAACGTTTTCGGATCGCGCGTGACGGCGCGTTGAAGCGCGTCCGTCAATCCGCGCGAGCGGCCGCGACGCAAGCCTTCGGGCAGGCTCTCGAAGGCGCGCTGGTGCGTGCCCTCGGCGACCGCAAGCGCCAGTTTCGCAATGTAGTCGTTGCTCATCACCTTGAACGGCGGCCGATCCAGTCGCTTCGCTTCGCGTTCGCGCCAGTGCCACAGTTCGTAGAGCGCGGCCAGCGCGCGGGGCGGCCAGTGTCGCGACGGCCCCAGGCGCCAGGCGTGCTCGTGGTCGGCGGGAAACCCCGACGTCGCGACGTCGATTTGCCAGCGGCACTTCTGGCGGTGCCATTCGTCCCGGCCGAGTTCCTTCAATTGCTTCAGGAGCATGCGGTGCAGCGCGGCGAGGTGGGCGACGTCGCCCGCGGCGTAGCGGTACATCTTCTCCGGTAACGGCCGGCGGGACCAGTCGCTCTTCTGGCTGTCCTTCGGGTGGTGCAGCCCGAGCAATTCCTGCAGCAGGGACGACAGGCCGATGCGCGGGCGGCCGAGCAGCTGGGCCGCGAGCATGGTGTCGAAGACCTCGGCCGGTTGAAACTTCGCGAGTTCCCACAGCAGCCGCAGATCGTAATCGCTGCCGTGCATGATCAGCGTTTTCGGCGCCAGGACATTGAACAGCGGCTGCAGGTCGAGCCCGGCCAGCGTGTCGAGGAGGAATTGTTTCCCGCCCGCATCGATCTGCAACAGACACACGCGGGTTTCGTAGTGGTGCAGGTTGTCGGCTTCCGTATCCAGGGCGATGCGCGCGTGGGGCCGCAGGTGCACGAGGAGGTCGGCGAGGGCTTCGGGCGTATTGATGAAAGGGATCGCGTCCTGCATCGTCGGCGGCGTGCCCGCAGCTTGCGCGGCCTGCGGACGCGCGCGAATGGAAAACAACGTCGAGCGGACGCCACGTTTCACGGCGGAGCCAAAGGCGGCGAGAATCTTGAGCGGCGTGCGGGAACCCGCCCGTTGGTGCGCCCGGACCGGCGGAGTTGCCGGAGCCGGGGCAGGTGAGTGCTCCGCGGGACCACTGCGGCCGCGGCCGCGGCCACGTCTGCGCCGGGCTGCGCTCATCCGTGGGACCAGCCTTCGAGAAAGGCGCCGATCAACTCCGGCAGTTGGGCGCTGTAGCCGCCCTCCAGCAGGGCCGCGGTCGGCCGGTTTGCCTGGTGCAGCCACGCTCCCAGCGTGAGAAAATCATCCCGTTCCAGACACATCGTCGTGATTGGATCGTGCACGTAGGCATCGAATCCTGCCGAGACCAGAATGAGGTCCGGGCCGAATGCCAGCACGGCCTCCCAGGAGCGGCGGAGGGTACCCATGTGCTGGGTGGACGGCGTATCGGGCAGCACGGGAAAGTTGAGGCAGTTGTCGATGTTCTCCGTGCCGGTGCCGGGATAGCCGGGAAATTGGTGCACGGAGACGAACAGGATGCCCTCTTTGCCGCGCAGGATTGCTTCCGTGCCGTTGCCATGATGGGCATCGAAGTCCCACACGGCCACGCGCCGCGCGCCCACCTCCCGGGCCTGGAGGGCGGCGATCGCGATGTTGTTCAGGTAACAAAAGCCCATCGCCCGGTCGGCGGTGGCATGGTGCCCCGGCGGGCGCATGAGCGAGAAGACGGGATGCCCGGCCTGCGCGAAGTCAATCGCAGCGAGCCCCGCTCCCGCGGACAGCCGCGCCATCTCCGCGATGTTTTCGTGGTATGGCGTGTCGGCGTCGAACGGGCGTGGATCCTGCAGGCGGGCGAGGTGCACCGGCGAGTGCGCGAGCTCGAGGATGTGGTCTTCCATTGCGGGCGCGGGCCGCCGCCATTCCGCTGCCGGCAACGCTCGGGCCAGGTGCGCGGCGCTGTCGAGCACCCGCGCCGGACGCTCGGGATGGCCCGGGCTGGCGTAGTTTGCCGAGTCAGGATGGTGCAGAATGATCATGCGCAATCGCACGGGCCGGACGGCTCGTCCGACCGCCTCGCAGTGGACGGCAACCCGGTCGCGGGGTTCAAGGCGCAAACCCGGCCGCCGGGGACGGAACTTGCGTGCGTCCGCGTGCGGCGCATCCTGTGACAGGCGCCCGTGATCGGCTCCCGATCGGCGCGTTTGTTTTCCATAACTTAGTCCCCACCGATGCCATGAATGTACCTCCCGTCCCGTTCCCGTCCTTTCCTGCTGATCGCCGGTTTGCTTGCCGGGGCCGCGTGCCTGCGCGCCGATCCCGTGACCGATTCGATCGACGAGGCCAAGCAGGCCTATGAAGACAAGGATTACGCCGGCGCCGTCTCCGCGCTCGAGACCGCCGCGCAACTCGTGCGCCAGCAGCGTGCGGAAGGCCTAACGGTCTTTCTCCCGCCGGCGCCTTCGGGGTGGACCGCCGAGGAGGCGGACACCTCTGCGGCCGGGGCCTCGATGATGGGCGGCATGGTGAGTGCAGAACGTGAATACAACAAGGGCGACGCGCACGCGAAGGTGCAGTTCGTCACCGACTCGCCGATGCTGCAGACGATGCTCATGATGTTCAACATGCCGATGATGGCCGGCTCCGACGGCGGCAAGCTGGAGCGCATCAAGAAGCAGAAGGCGATCGTGAAGTACGACAAGGGAGGCAAGTCCGGCTCGATCAACATCGTGGTGAACGGCTCGCTGCTGGTGCAGATCGAGGGCAACAACCTCACGGACACTGAACTTCGCTCGTTCGCCGAAGGCATCGACTACGACAAGCTTGCTGCGGCACTCTGAGCGGTGTCGATGTAGTCGAACCGCGATTACGCGGGTGGCCCAATCCACCGGTCGGTTGTAGGGCTGGCCCTCTGGGCCATGCCGCGGAGGCTGGAGCCATCAACGATGTCGCGTACGCGACATCGTTGATGGCTCCAGCTTGAAAATGCGCAACCTCGGCCACGCTTTCGCCTAAACTCAAGCGCAGCTACATGTAGCCGCGCCCCCTCAAGGCGGGATGGGTTTGGCGGGCGAAGCCCCTCTCTTCAGTTCCCTCCTTCGAGGAGGGGGGCCGTGCGCCAGCCCTTCGAGAGGCTCAGGGCCTCGAGCCCGCCGAGACGGCACGGTGGGAGGTGGCCCCTGTTACCTTATTGGGATTGGCGAGGTGAAGCGCAGACGCCAGGCTCGTGACCTCGGCTGCCACGGGTTTGCGGGTTCCGACCGAATCGCTGTCGCCCAACGAAAAAGGCGCCGAACAACGGCGCCCTTGCCAAGAAACGGTGGATGGCTGCGATCAGATTTCGTATCCGCCGAGCAGCTTGTCCACCGGCACGCGATCGAGCCGTGCAAATTGGGGCACGCCATGGTCGTAGGGCAGCGTGACCTCCCCCTGGATCAGCGGCGTGGCGTAGCGCACAAACTGATGATTCATGCTGACGCCGTCTTCGTTGACCCATTCGCGCGGGAGCTTCTTCACCCCGTTCGCGATGTCGCTCAGGTCGGCGAGGCCGGTCTCGCACACGTAGTGGTCGGACTCGGCACGCACGAGGGTGACCATCTTGTCGGTCACGCCGGAGACGGCGGCTTTCACCGCGGCGCTGCCGGCGAGGAAGGCCTCGTCGACGTCGGCCTTCGAGGCGCAATGGGCGGCGGCGCGCTGCGCGATGCCGAGCTTGGCGGAACGGGCCTTGATGCCGAGCTGCTGTTCGACCAGTCCGCGGAGGTAATCGCCGGCGCCGCCGAGCTGGGCGTGACCGAATGAATCGGTCTGACCCGACGACGTCGCGACGTAGTTGCCATCCGGATCGACCAGACCTTCGCCGACGACGATCAGGCAGTACTTCTCGCGCTTGAGCACGCGACGCACGTCCTCGACAAACTTTTCCGGCGTGAACGCGACCTCCGGCAGGTAGATCAGGTGCGGTGGATCGTGCGGGTGATCACGACGCTTTGCGAGGGCGGAGCCGGCGGCAATCCAGCCCGCGGAGCGGCCCATCACCTCGAGGATCGAGACAAGATCGTGCTGGCCCATCGCCTCGTTGTCGCAGGCAAGTTCCTTCACGGTGGTGCAGACGTACTTCACGACACTGCCGTAACCCGGACAATGATCCGTGGTCGGGAGGTCGTTGTCGATCGTCTTGGGAATGCCGATCACCCGCAGCTCGTAGCCCTGTTCCTGGGCGAGCTTCGAGATCTTGTCGGCGGTATCCTGCGAGTCGTTGCCGCCCGCGTAGAAGAAGTAGCGGATGTTTTGCGCCTTGAAGACTTCGAGGACGCGTTCGTAATCCTGCTGTTTCTTGAGCTTGTAACGGCAGGTGCCGAGGGCGGCGCCCGGCGTGTGCTTGAGGGCGCGAATCGTCTGCTGCGATTCAGACGCGAGATCGATAAAGTCCTCCTGCAGAATGCCCAGCACGCCATTGAGGGACCCGTAGATCTCCTCGATACATTCGTGGTTGAGCGCTTCGCTGATCGCGCCCGCCACGGAGGCGTTGATGACGGCCGTGGGGCCGCCGGACTGCCCAATCAAGCAATTGCCGGTGAGTTCTGCCATGTTCGGAAAGGTTTCGAAGCCGTAAGCGGTGAAAGAATCGAGAGGCAAACCTTTCGCCAGAGGGGCTGGCAAACCCTAAATCCCGGGAACACCGTATGTTCGTCGACCCCGGCACCTCCCGGGCCTCGGCCACTCGGTGGGCCGACGGTGGCTTGCGCTGTCCAGTCGCAAAGGCCGGGTTTCAGCAGCTCAACAACCGGTCCGAACCCCCCCGGAGGTACCCAAGGGACCAGCGTGATTTTGCCCCGCTTTTCAAGGTTGCTTGAGGCGCTGCCGGTCACGGTCGTGCGCGTCCGTTTGGGTTGCTCTCTGTATTCTCGGTTTGGTTTGCGAAAAAGCGATGCCGAGCACCGCACCCCAAGAACTGAGGGAATTCGAGGCACCCACGGTGGCGCGACCGCGTCCCGGAGGGCGTGCGCTCTGCGCCGCTGTGTTTCCGCCGTCGCCTGCAACCGGCAGATGCGCGCGTCGATTCGGACCGTCCCGCCTCCGGCTTGACCGGGCCGCGAGCCGGCGGCATTCCTCGACCCCTTATGTCCGAGCAACCCACGTCCGCTGGTGACGCACCCGCCGCGTCGGCCCCACCCGCCGCCGTTTCCATGGAAACGATCGTCTCGCTGGCCAAGCGGCGCGGCATCATCTTTCCGTCCTCGGAGATCTACGGCGGGCTCAACGGCTTTTTCGACTACGGTCCGCTCGGCGCGGAAATCAAACGCAACATTCGCGACGCCTGGTGGCGCGACCTCGTGCATCGTCGCGACGACATCGTCGGACTCGAAACCTCGATCATCATGCACCCGAAGGTCTGGGAGGCCTCGGGTCACGTCGAGGGCTTCACCGATCCGATGGTGGACTGCAAGGTGTCGAAACAGCGGTTTCGCGCGGACCAGTTGTTCTTCGCGCAGGTCATCGTGGCCGCGGAAAACGGCGAGTCCGAAGTCATGGGCTACGTGTCAGCCCTGGAGAGCGACGATACCTCCGCGGAACTGCAAAGACTCGCGGAGGAGCTGAAGCGCAAGAAAGGCATCCGCGGCACGCTGCATCCGGTGCGGGGCCGGGACATTACGGAAGCAAAACCGGAGGAGATCGCGTTGATTCCCTCGCCCGCCACCGGCGAGCCCGGCAGTCTCACGCCGCCGCGCGCGTTCAACCTGATGTTCCAGACTTACGTGGGTGCGCTGCGCGACGAGAGTCGCAGTCGCCTACCTGCGACCGGAAACCGCGCAAGGCATGTTCGTCGACTTCAAGACCGTGCGTCGATACCGGGCGCGTGAAACTGCCGTTCGGCATCGCGCAAATCGGAAAGTCGTTCCGCAACGAGATCACGCCGCGCAACTTCATCTTCCGCTCCCGCGAGTTTGAACAAATGGAGATGGAATACTTCATCCATCCCGATGCCGACTGGTTCGCCTGTCACGAGGAATGGCTGAACTGGTGCCAGGACTGGCTGGTCTCCATCGGCATCCCGCGCGAACAGATTTCGCTGTTCGAGCACGCGAAGGAGAAACTCGCGTTCTACTCCCGCCGCACGGTGGACATCATGTTCAAGTATCCGTTCGGCGTGCAGGAACTCTGGGGCATCGCCGCGCGCAGTGACTACGATCTCAAGCAACACGCGAAGGCGTCGGGCAAGCCGCTCGAGTTCTTCGACGAGGCCTCGAAGACCAAGGTCGTGCCGCACGTCATCGAACCGGCCGTCGGCGTCGACCGCATCCTGCTCGCGGTGCTGGTGAGTGCGTTCTACGAGGACGAGATCGAAGGCGAGAAGCGCACCGTCCTGCGCCTGCATCCGCGCATCGCGCCGTACAAGGTGGCGGTGTTTCCGCTGCTCAAGAACAAGCCGCCCCTGGTCGAGCGCGCGCAACAACTCTACCGCCGCCTCAAGCGTCGCTGGAATGTGTTCTACGACGAAACCGGGGCGATCGGCCGTCGCTACCGCCGCCAGGACGAGATCGGCACGCCGTGGTGCGTGACCATCGACTTCGACACGATTGAAAAGGACGGCACGTTCACCCTGCGCGATCGCGACACCCTGAAGCAGGAACGCGTCAACGAGGAGCAACTCCTGACGCGGTTGAACGAAAAGCTGGACTGAGGCGTCGCGGAGGTCCGCGCGACGTATCCGATTCCCCATGCCCGCCGACCCCGGCCTCCCGGTCCCTGAACGCCGCACCGATCTCGCGGCTTCCGCCGACATCAGGCGGCGCCTGCTCTTCATCCTCGTCGCCCTCGGTGGCCCGGCCGGCGCGATCATGGTGCTCTACGGCCTTACCCAGCGCGTTCGCGTGCTGGCCGTGATCGGAGGCGTGCTTTTGGTGGTTGCGCTCTTCCTCTGGTGGCGCCGTCGCGCGAGCCTGGACGCCACGGCCGAGGAAATCCGCCGCAACCCGTTCAAGCCGGACCGCGGTCCGAAGGAGTAACACGAAAGTGCTCCGACCCACCGGGCTTGAGCGGGGCGTTCGTCGCCATCGACGGTGGCGTCCTTCTGCAATCGCCGGTGCGGTGGCCGTCCTTCTCGCAACAGGCTGCACGTCGTTCGTGAATCGCGCGGCGTTTCAGCCCGACCCGGAGGACGCGGTTGCGGATGGGCCGTTGCCTGCAAATGTTCGTCGAGTCGTCGTGCCGACCGTGGATGGAGAACAACTCGAAGGATTTGTAGTGGGGCCGGAGCACGTCACCAGGCTCGTGCTGTATTTCCACGGCAATGCCGGCAATGTCACCCAGCGCCTGCCGCAAATGCAGACCTTTGCCGATCGGACCGGCGCGACCGTTTTGGGCATCGGCTATCGCGGCTACGGGGCGAGTACCGGGCGACCGAGCGAACCGGGCATCTACCGCGATGGCGAAGCGGCCCTGCGCTACGCGGAAAAGGAACTCGCGGTAACCGAGAGCCGAATCTTCGTGTGCGGCGTTTCCCTGGGCACGACGGTCGCCGTCGACGTGGCACAAGGTCGCGCTTTGGCCGGTGTCATCCTCGTTTCGCCGCTGACTTCCGGCCGCGAACTCGCCCGCGATCATCATCGTGGCAGCCTCGCCTGGATCGTGGGCGGCGCGTTCGACTCGCTGGCAAAGGTCCCGCATCTGCGATCGCCGGTGCTGGTCATCCATGGCACGGACGACCAGGTCATTCCGTACCGGAGGGCCGGCGGCTGTTCCAGGCGATCCGGACACCCAAGCGCTTCGTCACCATTCCGCACGCCGGCCATCACAACGTCGCTTTCGTTGATCCCGCCACATTCTGGTCGGCGATCGCCGGATTCATGGACGCGCCTCCGGAAAGGTGATCCGGAACACGGTTCGGCCCGGACCGGCCGCGGCGCTCGCCCAGTTGCCATCTCCCGGCGCCCGGGGCGAGGCGAGGACGGCCACGCGTTCCGAATTTCGATCCTTGCGCCTTGACCGCAGGCGCGAGTAACCACGAGCCGTGAGTGGAATCATAAACGTCGGAGCGGGGGAACTGCGCGCGTTGCGCAGTCGGATTGACGCTTTCGACCTCCGCGACCGGGCCCGCGGGAAAGACTACTTTTCTCGGAGACGAGTGCAGGAGTTGCGACCATCGTCCGCCACCCGACGCAACGGACCGCTGGTGGGCTTCGAGGCGGAGGTCCTGGGATCTCAACTCTACACCGTCGAGTGGGAGCTCCTTCCGGACAAGGGCTGGACCAGCTCCTGCACGTGTCCCGTCGAAATCGACTGCAAGCACGCATATGCTGCCGCGCTTGCATTGTTTGACATGCAGCCGCATTCCGTCGGCTCGCGTGCGGCGGATGGCGTGGTCGAGTTGGACGTCGCGGAACTGCAACCAGCCAGTCGGTCGGGCAAACCGGCGGCGCCACCTGAACCTGGAATGCGCTCCTCCCATCCCTCCTTGCCCGCCGAGGTGGCGCATCTGGTCCAGTTGCTCGCGCAGCGCCACGGACGCGCGTTGACGAAACCGGAAATTTCGTTCGTCCGCAAACTCGAGCAGATCTGGCAGCGGCATCGACTTCACGGCACGATTTATCCCGCGGAACTGGCCGACGTGAGCCTCGCGGAACGCGGGGCCGGTCTCTATTACGATTTCAATCCCGCAATCCAGGGTTGGTGGGAAACACCCCTGAGCTCACCCCTGGATCTCTGGCAGTACCTCGCGTTTTTCGCCGAACGGGCCAACCGGCCGCTGCCCCCGTTGATGAAGCCGGTCACCGACACCGCGCCGGTGCGGGCGCGCGTCGAAGCCCTCGAGCGGCGGCGCCAGATCGAACACTGGGACCGTCTCTTCAAGCAGCCCGCGCCTCAAGCTGGTGGGGAAAGCGCGCCGGCCATCGCCATTCCGGAAGTCAGGCTGCGCCTGGCCTCACCCAAGTTGAATTGGGAATACCGGCTCGACCCCACCGCGCCATGGCGTGCGGCCAAGGGCGGCATCGTTCGCCAATGGTTCGAGGCGATCGCGGTGCATGCGGCCGGCGTGCCGCCGAGCACGCTGGCCCTCCTGCAGGAGGCGCAACTCCGGCGCTTTCGGAACCAGCGGCAGGAGTTCGGATGGAGTGGCTCCGGCCGCGAACCGCAAACGCTGCGACTCGACGATGCGTCCACCGCCGATTTCATCCGCTGGTTGCTCGAGAACGAATCCTTGCGCCATCTCTTCGTCAACGAGGCGGGAGAGACCTACGAGCAAACCCCCGTATCGTTGGTCTGGACCGCGCGGCCGTCTCCAAAGCAGCCCGACGACGTCGAGTTTTCGGTCACGCTGCCGGACGGCGCTCCGCTGCCTCGCGATCTCGTGCGAGTGGCGGGCAACCCGCCCGTCGGCTTCCGCGGCCGTACCGTCCATTCGTTTCCTCCCTCCCTGCCCGGAACGCTCGACGCGAGTTCGTTTCAAGTTCCGCGCGAAGCGCTCACCTCTCCGCTGGCCGTCCGGCACCTGCACCGGGCCGGCGTGGTCGCGCACGAGGGCCTGGAACTGCCGGAGGTCCGTGTGGTGACGCTGCGGCCGTGTTTTGTCTGCCGGCTGGCCGACGATATCGGAAGCCGGACCGGCGGCAGTGCATCCGGATTGCGGGTCGAGTTTCACGCCCGTTCCGCCGATCAAAAGGTCGTGCAGCGCTGGAACGGGCAGGCGTGGACCTCCCTGCCCGGGTCCGGCGTTGGCGCGCTCGGCCGCGACGGCAACACGACCTGGGATCTCGATCGAAGTCCGGCGGAGGCGGCCATTGGCTTGCTCGCCCCATTGCGCGTGGTCTGGGCCGGACCGAACTGCGGATGGACGCGAGCGGTGAACAGGAAATTCCCGGAGGAGTTTGCCGACTGGGCGGAAACCGTGCGTGCCGCCGGCTGTGATCTCGAGTGCGACCCGATGCTTGCCGGCCTCACCCGGCCGGCCGAGCGGGCGCACGTCGAAATGCAGATCACCGCTGGCGACGAGGAGGGCGGCGAAATTGACTGGTTCGATCTGCAACTCGTCGTGCACGCCGAAGACGCGGAGCTCACGCCCGAAGAAATCGCGCTGCTGCTCAAGGCGCGCGGGCGGTTTGTCCTGCTCCGGGGCAAGGGATGGCGGCGACTGGAACTCGCAATCGACCCGGAGCAGACCGCGCGTCTTGGCGAACTGGGACTCGATCCCGCGACGCTGGAAGGTCCGCCGCAGCGTCAGCGGTTTCACGCTCTCCAGCTTGCCGACGAGCGCATCGCCGGGCTTCTGCCGGAACAACACGCCGCGCGCGTGCGCGATCGCGTCGCCCGCCTGCAGGCGATCCCACCTCCTCCGTTGCCCGCGACGCTCGCAGCCGAACTGCGACCCTACCAACGGGAGGGCTTTCATTTCCTGGGTCACCTTTCCGCGAACGGGCTCGGCGGCGTGCTCGCCGACGACATGGGCCTGGGCAAGACCGTGCAGGCTCTGGCGTGGTTGCTCTGGCTGGCGCAGGAACGTCCCGGGCTGCGCGCGCTGGTCGTCTGCCCGAAAAGCGTCGTCACGAATTGGGAACTCGAGACGCGGCGGTTCGCCCCCGCGCTCACCACGGCCACGCTGTCGGGTCGCACGGCGGCGCTCCCGGCCGCCAGTCTCATCGTCATCAACTATGCGCAACTGCGCCTCGCGGTGGATCAACTGCAGGCGGTCGTCTGGGATGCGGTGATCCTCGACGAAGGCCAGAACATTAAGAATCCGCAGTCGCAAACCGCGCAGGCCGCGCGGGGACTGCGTGCTCCGCACCGGCTCGTGCTCACCGGCACGCCGATCGAAAATCGCGTGCTCGATCTCTGGAGCCTGTTTGCGTTTGCCATGCCCGGGCTGCTCGGTGGGCAGACGGCTTTCAAGCGCGCGTTCAACGACAAGACCGATCCGCTCGCGCGCGCCCGGCTCGCGCGCCGCGTGCGCCATTTCATGTTGCGGCGCACGAAGCGCCAGGTTGCCGCCGACCTGCCCCCGCGCATCGAGGAGGATCTCGTCGTCGAACTCGAGCCGGGCCAGCGCAAGCTCTACGACGCCGAACTCAAGCGCGCGCGGCAGATGCTGCTGGGTCTCGAAACCGCCCGGCAGTTCGATGCGCAGCGTTTCAACATCCTGCAATCGCTGTTGCGGCTGCGCCAGATCTGTTGCGACCCGCGCCTGCTCGGGGCGGGGGGCGACGATGACAGCGCCAAGGTCGCGGCGCTGTTTGACCAGCTCGAGCCGATCATCGCCGAGGGACACAAGGTCCTCGTGTTTTCGCAGTTCGTTTCGATGCTCGAGATCTTGCAGCGTGAGCTCGCCGCGCGCGACATCGCGTTCCTCACGATCACCGGACAGACGGAAAACCGACAGGAACTCGTCGACCGGTTTCAAACCGCCCCCGGGATCAGCGTGTTCCTGCTTTCCCTAAAGGCCGCGGGTTCCGGTCTCAATCTCACCGCGGCGAGCTATGTCGTGTTGTTCGACCCGTGGTGGAACCCGGCGGTCGAGGCCCAGGCGATTGATCGCACCCACCGCATCGGTCAGACCAACCAGGTCATTGCCTATCGCCTCATCGCGAAAGACACGGTGGAGGAAAAGATCCGCCGGCTGAAGCAGGAAAAGGCCGCACTCGCCCGCGCCGTCGTCCAGGAGGAAAGCCTGGCGACGGTCATGAACCTCGACGACCTGCGCTACGTGCTCGCCTGACGAACGAGGTTGAACCTGCCCGGCGCCGGACCTCGGGCGTCGCCTCCGCGTCCCCGGCGTTCTGCCGCGAGACGTGAAGGATGCGCCGCCTGGAATGTCACGTATTGCGTGACATCTCAGGGAATCGATCCGCTCCGGAATTGTCCGGGAGCGACATCGTTTGTGGCGCAAAATGCGCAATGAAGATGTCCTCCTGAGGGCCTCGGCCTGAAGTCAGCCGAACGGGTGGCCCGTGGCGCCGGGGTGGGTTGGGGAGGCGGGGACGCCCTCATTTTCCCCTTCACTCCCTGCATGGCGCCGCGGAAGCTGCCGGCGCATGATTCATGACACCGCGATCGTTTCCCCGGAGGCCGTGATCGGCGCCGAGGTGACGATCGGGCCCTATTGCGTGGTGGAGGCGGGCGTGACCATCGGCGAACGCTGCCGGCTGCTTGGTCACGATATCCTCAATACAGGCACGATTCTCGGTGCCGGGGTGGTCGTGCATCCCTTCGCGACGTTGGGCGGTCCGCCCCAGGCGTTGCATTTCGATCCGGGGACGCCTTCGGGCGTGCGCGTCGGCGCGGGGACGGTCCTGCGCGAGTACGTCACGCTCAACCGTTCGACGCAGCCCGCCGGCTTCACCGTCGTGGGTGAAGACTGCTTCCTGATGGCCAACACCCATGTGGCGCACGATTGCGTGTTGGGAGACCGGGTGATCACGGCCAACAATGTCATGTTTGCCGGCCACTGCACGATCGGGGCGGACGCTTTCTTCGGGGGAGGCGCGGGGATTCACCAGTTCTCGCGGGTGGGGGAAGGGGTGATCGTCAGCGGCCTTTCGCGGATCAGCGAGGACATCCCGCCCTACCTGATGGTGGCGGAGCGCAACCACGTGTCCGGGCTCAACCTCGTCGGGCTGCGGCGGCGCGGAGTCCCCCGGGCGGCGATGACGGAACTGAAGCAACTCTATGCACGCGTGTACGCGGCCTACCGGCCGAAGGCGGAGGCGGCAACCGCGCTGGCGGCAGGTGCGGCCACGACTGCGCAGGGACGCCGTTTTCTCGAGTTCTTCGGCGCCGGCAAGCGTGGCATCGTTCGCCCGTCCCGCAGCCATGAACCGCCCGGGGACGTCGTTTTCAATTCGGAGCCCGAATCTTGACGCGACTTGCTATCACGTGTGGCGATCCCGCTGGCGTGGGGCCGGAGATCATCGCGCGCCTGCTGCCAGCCCTGCCGGCGCTCGTTGCGGAATTCACCGTCCTGGGAGCGGCGTCCTGGCTGGAATCCATGCACGCGCCGGAGGGCGTGACGCTGACACCAGTCGGCGACCAGGCGTACCGCGCGGTGTCGGGCCGACCGTCGGACGCGGGTTCGGCCATCGCGATCGCGGCGATGGAGGCGGCCGCGGCAGGAGGCGGCGACGGGCGCTGGGACGCCGTGGTGACGGGGCCGGTCGCGAAGAGCGCGCTGCAACGCATTGGTTATCCGTTTCCCGGGCAGAGCGAGTTTTTTGCCGCGCGCTGGGGTGGGGAACCGACGATGGCGTTTACCGGTGGCAGGCTGCGAGTGCTGCTCGCCACCTGGCACATTCCGCTGCGTGAGGTCCCGGCGAAGCTGACGCGGGCGGTTCTCGAGCGCACGGTGCGCCACGCCGACTGGCTGGCGCGGGCCGACGGCGTGGCCAACCCGCGGATCGCGGTCTGCGGTCTTAATCCGCACGCCGGGGAGGATGGCGTGCTCGGCCGCGAGGAACTCGACGCGCTCAACCCATGGCTGGCCGCGATGCGGCCGGAGTTCCCCCTTCTGTCGTCCTGCCTGCCCGGAGATACGGTGTTCGCGCGCATGTTGCGCGGGGAGTTCGATGTGATCGTTTCCCCTTATCACGATCAGGGCCTGGCCCCGCTCAAGGCGATCGACTTCGACGCCGCCGTAAACTGCACGCTCGGCCTGCCGCACATCCGCACAAGTCCCGACCACGGCACCGCCTTCGGCATCGCCGGACAGGGCATCGCGCAAACCTCCAGCTTCGAAAACGCGATCCGGGTGGCCGTACGTCTCGCCCGCTATCGGGAGGAACATCCCTTCTGAGTCGTAATCATGCAATCGAGTCCGGGGCCGTGCCGCTTTGCCTCCGCGGCATGCCTCAGAGCTTCGAGGAGCTCAGCTCAGGCGGGCCAGTCCTACAGATTGAATGGTTGCGGCTTCGGAACGTGGCAAAATCCTCGGAGGTTTCCGGCGGCCTCGGCCTTGCCAAACCCGCTGGCCGGTCGATAGTCCTGTTCACCACGCCATGTCCGTCACCGCTACTGCCTTGCCCGAAGGGGTCCGCGAAGGAAACGACCGTCTCGTCAAGTTGACCGAGGCCGCCGTGGCCAAGGTGCGGGCGTTGCGTGAGCGGGAAGACGCCGGCGAATTCCTGCGTGTGGCGATCTCGGGTGGTGGGTGCAACGGCTTGTCCTACAAGCTAAAGTTCGTTCCGGAACCGCGGCGCGGCGACATCGTCGTGCGTTTTGATGACGTGGCGGTCCTGGTGGACGGCCGCAGCGCCCTCTATCTGAAGGGCACCGTGCTCGATTACTCGCACCAGCTTGTCGCGGGCGGGTTCAAGTTCTCCAATCCCAACGCCAAAGCCAGTTGTTCGTGCGGCGAAAGCTTCAGCGTTTGATTTGGGAACGCAATGCGCCAGTGGAGTGGGGCAGGGAATCGCGACCGCGAGCATCCGCCCGACCGCGTCCCGCCCCGCATTGCCGTTTTCATGAAAAGGTTTGAAACCCTTTCCCGTTCCCGACAAAGACACGGGGACTTATCGCTGCCAACCTAGCTGAATACTGAATGCCTCCGCCATTTCCTCCGGGTCGCCGTAATCCGTACTACCGTCGTAACAACGACCCTTTTGCTGCGATACGTCGCAACCAGCGGATCCGCGCTCCCGAGATTCGCGTGATCCTGCCCGATGGACGCCAGGCCGGCGTGATGCCAACCTCGCAGGCCCTCGCCATCGCCCAGGAGGCGGGCCTCGATCTCGTCGAGGTCGCGCCCAACGCGCAGCCGCCCGTCTGCCGCGTGATGGACTTCGGCAAGTACGTCTACGAGCAGCACAAGAAGGAGAAGGGCAGCAAGGCCGGCGCGGCGAAGGTCAAGGAGGTAAAGTTTCGGCCCCGCGTCGACACGCATGACTTCATGACGAAGCTGCGTCACGCGGAGGAGTTCCTGTTCCACGGCAACAAGGTCAAGCTCACCCTCACCTTTCGTGGTCGCGAAATGGCGCACACCGAAATCGGCTATGAGACGATGCGCCGTGCCGTGCTCGAGCTCGGGCATGTCGGCCATCCGGATAACGAGCCGAAGCTGGTGGGGCGAAACATCATCGTGATGATGACGCCCGTGCCCGCCAATAAGCGGAAGATGAAGTACAATCTCGAAGGCGAGGAATCCCCCGAAACCGTGCCCTCCGGGGCCGAGGACGATTCCGACCGCGAATCGTGATCGACACGCTGCGTGAACGCCGGCTCCGGCCCGCGATCCTGACGTTGATCGCAGCCCTGCTGGCGCTCCTGCCGGCAACGCTCTCCGCGGGTTCCGCCCCTCGCCGGGCCGCTTCCGTCACGACCTTGCGGGAGGCGCGGCCCGCCCTCACTCCCGTCAGCCTGCGCGTCCTGGCGACCACCATCGGCGGTCAGGTGTCGTGGGTGGAGAAGAACCGGAAGCTTCGACTCAAGAACGCATGGCACGACATGGTCTTCGAGGCCGACCGGCGCGAGATCACCGTCGACGGGTTGCGCGTGTTCCTGGGCGAGGCACCGATCTTTGCCGAGCAAACGCTCGTGGTCTCGCCCGTTGATCGCGACCGCGTGCTGCTGCCCCTGCTCTCGCCGAAACGGTTTGGACCGCGACCCCCGATCCGCACGATCGTCCTCGACGCCGGCCACGGCGGCAAAGACCAGGGCACGCGCAACGACAAGCTCAAGCTCCTCGAAAAGGATCTCGCGCTCGACGTCGTTCAGCGCCTGAAGCGCCAGCTCGAATCGCGCGGGTATCGCGTCGTGCTCACGCGCCATGACGACACGTTCGTCGATCTCAAGGAACGCCCGCAGCGCGCCGCGAAGGCCGGGGCGGACCTGTTTCTTGCCATCCACTTCAATGCGGGGCCGCCCTCGGTCAACGGCATCGAAACCTACCGCCTCACGCCGCAGCACCTGCGCTCCACGGCGAGCGACAAGCTCACGCCCGACGACGATGACGCCGTGCCCGGGAACGCGTGGGATCCCTGGAACACGTTGCTCAGTTTCAGTATTCACCGGCAGCTCCAGCGCGACGTCGGCCGCTTCGACCGGGGCTTGAAGCACGCGCGCTTTGTCGTGATTCGCGATCTCGCGACCTGCCCCGGCGCGTTGATCGAGTGCGGCTATCTCAGCAATACCGACGAGGCAAAACTGATCTCGCTGCCGGCGCATCGCGAGCAGGTGGCCGCCGCCATTGCCGCGGGCGTCGATGCCTACGCCGCGTTGTTCAACCCGCCGACCGTCCACGCCGCGCCCCCGCCGCGTTCGAACGCCCCTCGGGCCGGCGGCGCCATCCGCGCCCCACGTCCCTGATTGCCTCAGGGGAGCCCTGGCCGGTATATCCTGCACGGATGAAGACCTGTGCAGACCCAGTCCTCCTGATCCGCGGGCGAAGCGGCGAAGAGACCGTCACACATGTCGGCCACGTTTTCGCGGAGCTCCAACGCGGCTACAGGGATAGGACATCCCGTAGCCGCTTGGAGTGCCAACGATTCCGCCTCCGACTTCGAACTCCATCGTCGGACGCGTGAAGCTTGATGGCTGACAGCGAGGCCGTCGCGCGCTCACGCTCCTCGGAAGCCTCCTGCTTCCCCCTCATGCGAATCGTCCTTCTCGTTGCGCTCGGTTCCGCCGTCGGCGGCGTCGCGCGCTACTGGCTCTCGGGCCTGGTGGCGTCGCGCGTCGGTGAGATCTTCCCCTGGGGCACCCTGGTGGTGAACGTGCTCGGCTCGATGCTGATCGGCCTGTTCGCCGGCTTGCACGATTCGGCCCGCATGGCGCTCACGCCGGAGGCGCGCAGTTTTCTCATGATCGGCGTGATGGGCGGTTTCACCACGTTCTCGTCGTTCAGCCTGCAGACCCTGCAGCGCATGCAGGAGGGTGACTGGCTGCGCGCCATCGCCAATGTCGGCCTCAGTCTCTTGTTCTGTCTGAGCGCTGTCGCCCTCGGCTACTGGCTTGCCCGGCTTGCTGACTGAACCCCCGACAAATGGCCAGCGCACCCATAGCGTTCCCGGTGGTCCTCCTGTAAGTCAGCTCCGTCCGCTTCCTCATGCATACGATCGAAAACGGCCAGCTCCTGCGCATCATTGTTGGTGAAAGCGACCGCCACGAAGGCCGCCCACTTTACGAGGCGATCGTGCTGAAGGCGCGCGCGCTCGGGTTGGCCGGGGCCACCGTGACACGCGCCGTGATGGGCTTCGGGGCCAGCAGCCACCTGCACACCGCCAAGATCCTCCGCCTGTCCCTCGATCTGCCAATGGTCATCGAGATCGTCGACCGACCGGAGAACCTCGGGAAGCTCCTGCCCTATCTCGACGACGCCGTGCGCGGCGGCCTGGTGACAATCGAGGACCTGCGCGTCCTGCACTACCGCGGACAGCAACCGACGGACTGACGATGGCGCCGCAGTTTGTCGGGCGCACTCGCGGGTTCGCGGTCCATCTTCGATGTCTCGGGTTTGCCCTGGCGCTCGCCGGTTCCGCCTCGGCTTGGGCGGCAGACGACACCGCCGCCCGGGTCGTGATCGTCGCCAATGCGGATGATCCCGATTCCACCGCACTCGCCTCGTTTTATGCGGACCATCGCGGGATTCCTCGAGCGAATATCGTGACCCTGCCGCTGCCGTCGACGGAAACGATCACGTGGGACGTTTTCGCGGAAGATCTGTATCACCCGCTGCAGCACTGGCTGGTCGAGCATGGATGGGCGGACGGTACCACGGGGCCGACGCCGGCGGAGATCGACCTCAGCACACATCGCCTCTCGTACCTGGTCCTTTGCCGCGGCGTGCCGCTGCGCATCGAGCACGATCCCGCGCGGATCACCCCGGAATACGCGGCCGCACATCCGCCGGCGTCGCCGACCAACGAGGCATCGGTCGATACCGAACTTGCGTTGCTCGCCGCCCGTCACGATCTCGTGAAAATCAACGGCCCGGCGGCCAATCCATTCTTCGAGCAAGCGCACCCACCAGCGGATGTGTTGCGCACGTTCGTGCGCGTCACCCGCCTTGACGGTCCGGACCGGGCGGCCTGCGAACACTTGATTCTTTCGGCATTGGCCGGGGAGCAGCGCGGTCTGGCCGGTCGCGCGTATATCGACGAGGGGGGACCTCATCCGATGGCCGACCGGTGGTTTGAACGGGCGGCGGCAGCGTTGCGCGCGCGCGACTTTGACGTGACCGTGAATGGACCCGGCGGCATGTTTGCGGAGACCGACCGGTTCGACGCGCCCATCATCTACCTCGGCTGGTATGCCGCGGACCTCAACGGCCCGATGCAGATTCCCGGCTTTCAGTTTCCGGCGGGTGCAATCGCGCTGCACATCCACAGTTTCTCCGCGGAAACCCTGCATTCGGATACGCAGGCCTGGTGTGGTCCGTTGGTGGCCCGGGGAGTTGCGGCAACCGTCGGCAACGTTTTCGAACCCAATCTCGAGTTCACGCATCGTCCCGACCTCCTGGTCGCCGCGCTGCTCGATGGCGCCGCGTGGGGGGAAGCCGCCTATTATGCGCTGCCCGTGCTGAGCTGGCAATCGGTGGTCATCGGCGATCCGCTGTATCGACCGTTTGCCCATGGATTGGCCGACCAGGTGGCGGCACTGCCGCAGCGGCACGACGCCGGCGTGGCGTATGTCGCCCTCCGGGAAGCCCATCACCTCGCCCGCACCGGCGGTCCGGATGCCGAACTCGCCTGGCTCGTGCGCGAATCTTCCCGCCATCCCGGGCTCGCGCTCAACCTGCGCCTTGCCCGGCGCGAGTTTGCCGCGGGCGACACGGCCGCGGCCCGCGGAACGCTTGCCCTGTTTCGCGACGGACGAGCGGTGAGACCGGACGAATTCGGCGTCGTCGCAGAGGCGGCCGCATTGCTGATGGCGCAGGGAACATCCGACGATGCCGTCGTGATCTATCGCGGGTTGCTCGAACAACCTCTTCTCACGGACGCGTGGCGGCGGGTCCTGCTTCCGCGGGCGCGCGACGCCGCATCGGCCGCCGGCGACGACACGCTGACCCAACTCTGGTCCGAGGAACTCGAGAAGTTGCAGTAGCGAACGTCGGATGTTCCGGGCCATGGCGCCCTACGGGGCCCGGAAAAACGGGCCGGTCGTGCAGAGGGCAAGTGAACCCTCCGCACCGGTCGTCCGCCCGGGATACAGTTCCGAACGCGCCCCGGCCCATTTCTCCGGCGTTTCCCCGTGGCCGGACCGGAGCAGGCACGAAACCGCCGGGAGGCGACGTGGTGGCAAAGCCGTCTGACGTTTGACACCGGTTCGACGGTGCGTAGCCATTGGTCTTCCTCATGCCGTATACGGAAAATCGAGAAACCTGGCATTCAGGGCAGGGACTTTGGGCCGACGTTCCGGCCGAGCAGTGGAACGACTGGACCTGGCAACTCCAGCACCGGATCACGACGCTCGACCAGTTGGAGAAGCTCCTGCACCTGAGCGACGAGGAACGGCGGGGGTGCGCCTTCGCAAACCACAAGCTGGCGCTCGCGATTACGCCGTACTTTTTCAACCTCATCGATCGGGACGATCCCGAATGCGCCTTGCGCCGGCAGCTGATCCCGCGCGAGGGCGAAATGCAGACGGCGCCGGAGGAAATGCTCGATTCGCTGGGCGAGGACGAACACTCGCCCGTGCCCGGTCTGGTGCACCGCTACCCGGATCGCGTCTTGTTCCTCGTGACCGATCGTTGCGCCGCCTATTGTCGCTATTGCACGCGCAGCCGGCTCGTCAGCAATGCGCAGGACTACAATTTTCATCCCGAGTTCGAACAGGGGCTGCGCTACATCGAAAGTCACCCCGAGGTGCGGGACGTGCTGATCAGCGGCGGCGATCCGCTGCTGCTGGCCGACCGCAAGATCGATCATTTACTCAGCCGGTTGCGCGCCATCCCGCACGTCGAATTCATCCGGATCGGGTCGCGCATCCCGGTCTTCCTGCCGCAGCGCATCACGCCCGAACTTTGCGAGATTTTCCGGAAGCACGGTCCGATCTGGATGAGTATTCACGTCAATCATCCGCGGGAGTGCACGCAGGACCTGAAGGATGCATGCGAGCGGCTGTCCTTCGCGGGCGTGCCCCTGGGGAACCAATCCGTGCTGTTGCGCGGCGTAAACGACGACGTCGAGGTGATGCGGGCGCTTGTCCACCGCCTGCTGCGCATGCGGGTGCGGCCGTACTATCTGTATGCGTGCGACCTGATCACGGGCAGCGCGCACTTCCGCGTCGATGTGCGCAAGGGCATCGAGATCATTCAGGGGCTGCGCGGCCACACCACCGGCTACGCGATCCCGCAGTTCGTGATCGATGCGCCCGGCGGCGGCGGCAAGGTGCCGATCAACCCCGACTACGTGGAACGCATCACGGACGAGGAAATCGTCTTCCGCAACTACGAGGGCCGGGAATTTCGCTATCCAATCAAATCCGGCTCAGTGGTGGCGGCACCGTCGGAATCCGGAGACTTCCTGGCCTGACGGTCCGGAACGGTTGTCCAGCGCAAGCGCGGTTGGCGACGCGTTGGTCGGTGCGACCCCGGGTCGGCGGGGCAAACCGACGGTTCCGAAGGCCGGTCGCGATCGGACCCAACGAGGTGGTCACGGAGGACTGCCCTCGACTCGACGACTCCGCCGCCAGGCAAACCGCGGGATCGCGTGGGCGGCGTGCAGGACGGCCAGGGCTTCCTTTTCCGCCGCGCGCATGCGGCGCCGGACCACGGGCGCAGTGTCGTCGAATCCCGCCAGATGCAGATAGCCATGCGCCAGGTAGAGCGCCAGCTCCGCGGCGGGGTCTTTGTCGTGAGTCGCTGCATACGCCCACGCCAGCTCGGCGCAGACGCAGATTTCGCCGGCGGACGCAAAGGCCGGGTCGCCGTCGAAGGTGATCACATCCGTCGGCGACGGATCATCGAGAAAATCGCGATGCACCTCCGTCATCGCGTCCGCGTCGAGCAACACGATCGAGAGTTCGCCGGGCGGGATCCGGAACCGCCCCGATTGATCGAGCGCGTGGACGAGGTGGGCGACCTGCGCCGCGGGCGCCGTGAGGCCGGGGCAGCGGTTAAGGACGAGCACCCGCCGGCGCTTTGGGCGCCGGGACGGCCCGGATGGCGGCCGCGGTGTTGCCGCGATCGGCCTTGGGATAGACGACCCGCGAGTGGAGCGAGTTGAGGAGCGTGAACGTGAAGCTGCGCTTGATGAGGGCGATTTCCTGGACCGTGAGCGGGGCATCGTTGATCTGTCCGTCGTCCACCTTTTCCCGGATGATGGCGTCGATCAAATCCTCGACGGCCTGGGGTGAAACCTTCTGGAGGGAGCGGCTCGCCGCCTCCACCGAATCCGCGAACAGGATGACGGCGCTCTCCTTGAACTTCGGCTTCGGTCCGTCATAGCGGAACGTCGATTCGGCCGCGGCATTCGGGTCGGGCGTCGGTCCCGTGGAGCTGCTCGCGTTCTTCTTCGCCTGGGCGCGCGCCTGCTCGTAGAAATAGCGGATGAGCGTCGTGCCGTGGTGTTGCCGGATCACGTCGATGACCGGCCGGGGCAGGTGGTGCTTGATCGCAAGGTCGACGCCTTCCTTGACGTGACTCTTGATGATAAGGGCGCTGAAGGACGCCGTGTGTTCGGCGTGCGGATTGATCCCGTCGCGCTGGTTCTCCGTGAAGTAGTCGGGTTTCACGAGCTTGCCGATGTCGTGGAACATGCAGCACACGCGGCAGAGCAGGGAATTGGCGCCGATGGCATTCGCCGCATTCTCCGAGAGGTTCGCCACCATCAGGCTGTGGTGGTAGGTGCCGGGCGCATCCATCTGCATGCGCCGCAGCAGGGGGTGGTTGAAATCCGTGAGTTCGAGCAGCGTGATGTCCGTGGTGCGCTTGAACAGGCCCTCCAGCACCGGCAGCAGACCGACCACCACGATGCCCGTCACGATGCCCGTCGCCTGGGCGCCCAGGATGCTTTTGATGATAAGCCCCTGGTTCAGTTCCTCGGTCCAGCCGAGCAGGAGCGCAAAGCCGGCGAGAACCAGTCCGGACAGCCAGCCGGCGCGGACGACGCGGGAGCGGCGGCGGACCGCGCGGCAGTCATAGGCCGCGACCGTGGCCGTGACCAGCGACAGCACGAGCACCTCGAGGCGGTTGCCGAAGATGATGGCGGAAAATACGCTGACCAGCAGCCCGGAAAACAGGGCGGGAGCGGCGCCGACCAGCACGGCGATCACCATCGGCGCGAAGGCCATCGGGGCGAGATACGGCAGCAGCCCCGCCAGCTCGGGATGACGTTCGAACATCGAGGTGTTGTTCCATTCGAGCGTCAGGCGGACGAGGCTGAGGCTGAACACCAGCACCAGCGCCAGGAGGCCGAGCCGCGAGTTGCTCTGGAGCGTCATGGGATCCTCGAGACGGATGTAGAACGCCGCCACGATGATGACGCCCAGCACGAGCAGGATGCGGCCCACCGTCTGCCGGTCGACGCCGGTGGGCAGGCGGTTCTGCTGGTTGAGATAGGCCTGGTAGGCCCGGAGCATTTCGATCTGCTCGGGCGTGACTTGCGTATCCGGTTCGATGATGCTGCGTCCCTGTTCGACGTGCTGGATCACCGGCTTGAGGTTGGCGAGGGCCTTCTCGCGCAATTCCGCGCGCGCGGCCTCGTCGAGCCTGAGGTTCGGCCGCAGGCCGCCGCGCAGCAGGCGAAACACGGCCAGGCGCACGGGATCAGGCGCGTTCTCCGCCCGGAGGTTGGCCTGCAGAAACGTGAGCGCATCCTCCAGCGAGTCCACCCGGGCCTGGCCGATGTCGCCGGTGTCGCGCTTGATCTGGAAGATCAGGAGGGTGTTGCCGTCGGCCGCGGCGATGGAGCTGTCGGGATCATAGACGCCGTTGCGCAGGATCTCGCGCAGCACGAAGAGCCCATTGTTGATGAGATTTTCGCGCGCGGCGGCGTCGCCGTAGTTCATGATCGTCCCGAGATCGCGCACACTGACCTGCAGTCCGCTCTCGGCGCGCGCGGTCGTGGCGATGGACTCGAGTTCCCGCAGGCGGTCGGGCTCGCTCAGCGTGGCCCAGGTCTGGTCGAGCTTCGTGAGGGCGGTGAGGAGCTTGCGGATCTGTTCCTCGAAGTTATTCGCCTGCGTCAGGTCGACCTTGAACACCGGCGGAATCTCTCCGACGGTCCGCTCGCGGGCGCGGCGGGTGAGGATCTCGCTCGGGTAGGAGAAGGAGGCGTCCGCGACGATGCGGATCGTGGCCGTCTGATTCGGCAGGATGCGAAACGCCGTCGGGCTCACGCCGACGAAGCTGACCGTGAAGATCGCCGCGACCGTCAGGACGAAGACGCACAGCGCCACCAGTCGGTTGTGCTCGAGGAACCGGAAGAAGGCGGAGCCACCCTCGGTTTTGCGCCGACGGCGTCGGGCCACGGGAGACTCGCCGCGGCTGCGGAAGAGATCAAATACAGCCATGAAAGGGCTTCAACCCAACGCGTGTTCAGTCAGCACGATTAATCCCTCGCGGGTCTGGCGGGCTCGTTCCGGGTGCGATGCCTATCGTAGGCTTCGAGGATGCGCAAGACCAACGGATGACGCACCACGTCGCTGGGGCCGAAGATGAAAGTCTCAATCCCGGGTACGTCGGCCAGAATCTGGTGCGCTTGAACCAGACCCGAGGTCTTCGACCGGGGCAGGTCAATTTGCGTAATATCCCCGGTGACAACCATTTTGCTACCGTCGCCGAGGCGGGTGAGGAACATCATCATCTGCTCGGTCGTCGTGTTTTGCGCCTCGTCAAGGATGATGAAGGCGTTGCTGAGGGTCCGCCCGCGCATGTACGCGAGGGGCGCGATCTCGATCACGCCCTTTTCGACCAGCCGGGCGACGTCCTCGCGATCGATCATGTCATACATCGCGTCGTAGAGGGGGCGGAGGTAGGGCAGGAGCTTTTCGCGCAAATCGCCCGGGAGAAAACCCAACGCCTCGCCGGCCTCGACCGCCGGACGCGTGAGGACGAGCCGCTGCACCTGGTTGCGCAACAGGGCCGAAATGGCCACGGCCATCGCCAGGTAGGTCTTGCCCGTTCCGGCGGGTCCGATGCCGAGCACGATGTCGTGCTTTGCGATCGCCTGGAGGTAGCCTTTCTGCCCCAGCGTCTTTGGCACGATGGTGCGCTTCCCCGTCTGCACGACCATCGCCGAACTGAACAGCTCTCGCAGGCGATCGGCGTCCCCGCGGGCCACGCCGTCGAGCATGTGCATGAAGTCCGCATTCTTGATCTGCATGCCTTGGGAGCGGCCCTCGTTGAGCAGGTTGAAGAGGGCTTCGACCTTCGCAACCTGTCCGTTGTCACCCTCGATCGACAGCCAGTCGTCCCGGGCGACGAGCTTGACCGAGAGCGCCCTTTCCACCGACGCAAGATTCTCGAGGTTGCTGGCATAAAGCTGGCTGAGCAGCCGAGGGTTTTCGAAATTGAGGACCTTGTTCGCCATCGGGGAGGAGCGGATGAGCGCGCCGCTCAGCTGGCACCGCCGTCCGGGCAAAACTCCCGGAGTCGCGACCACATCATCTCGAGTGACTGCGGGAGCACGCGGGTGTCGCCCACCACCGGCATGAAGTTGGTGTCGCCGTTCCAGCGGGGGACGATGTGCGCATGCAAGTGTCGCGGGATGCCGGCCCCGGCTGCGCTGCCAAGGTTGAGCCCGATGTTGAACCCGTCCGGACTCAGGGCGCGCTGCAGGATTTCCTTCCCCTGAATCAAGGTGTCGAAGAAGTCCAAGCGCTCCGCCGCCTCGAGTTGCGGCAGGTCCGCGATTTCACGAAAGGGCACCACCAACAGGTGCCCGGCATTGTAGGGGAAGCGGTTCAGTAAGAGATAGGCGTGGCGCGAGCGCAGCAGAATCAAGGCCGCGCGATCGTCGCCAAGGTGCGGCAGACTGGCGAAGGGATTGGCGTACGAGGGCCCTTTGGGAGTTTCGATGTATTCCATCCGCCAGTAGGCATGCAGGTGCTGCATCAGGGGCGGATAACTAGGTCGGGCCCCGCTGATGTCAAAGTCCGATCGCCGTCCGGCCGGGGGGCCAAATGGCCCGGACAAGGGCTCGTCGGGAATGCGGTGCCGGTTGCACCAACGGTGGGCGCAACCGGCCGGCCGCGCACCGCCGGTGCCGAGAGCCTGGGGCCGGCTGGATGTTGGCCTCCGGCGGACTTGGTTGCACACTCCGTCTTTGACGGCGGCGACTGTCTTGCGGCTGTATGATCGCCCGTGACCCCCGCGAAAATCCGGAATCCGATCCTGAAGGGATTCAATCCCGACCCATCGATCGTTCGCGTCGGCGACGACTACTACATCGCGACCTCGACCTTCGAATGGTTTCCCGGCGTGCAGATCCACCACTCGCGGGACCTCGTGCACTGGCGCTTGCTCACCCGGCCGCTCACCCGTGCGAGCCAGCTCAACATGCTCGGCGATCCGGATTCCTGCGGCATCTGGGCGCCGTGCCTGACGCATGCGGACGGCTTGTTCTGGTTGATCTACACAGATGTGAAGCGCTATGGCCGCACGACCGTCGGCGGCTCGTCCGGCGCCTCGCTGCGCGATTTCCACAATTATCTCGTTACGAGCCCGCGCATCGACGGCGAGTGGTCCGACCCCGTCCAACTCAACAGCAGCGGGTTTGATCCCTCGCTTTTCCACGACGACGACGGGCGCAAGTATCTCGTCAACCAGCTCTGGGACTACCGTCCGGGCCGGAATCGTTTTGCCGGCATCCTCCTGCAGGAATATGCCGTGGCCGAAGGCCGGCTCGTGGGTGAGCGCAAGCTGATCTTTACCGGCACGTCGCTCGGCCTGACCGAGGCTCCGCATCTCTACAAGCGGGACGGTTGGTATCACCTCCTCACCGCCGAGGGAGGCACCGGCTGGGGACACGCCGTGACCATGGCGCGTTCGCGCGTGGTCACCGGTCCGTATGAACTTCATCCCGACATCACGGTCTTGAGCTCACGTCACCGGCCCGATGTCGAATTGCAGCGGGCCGGCCACGCGGACATCGTGGAAACGCAGTCGGGAGAAACGTACATGGTGTACCTTTGTGGGCGCCCGCTGCGCAATCGCGGGCGTTGTCCGCTCGGTCGCGAAACCGGCATCCAGCGCATGGCATGGTCGCCGGACGGCTGGCTGCGGACGTCCGACGGTGCGGGGGTCCCGTCCCTGGAGACGGACGCGCCGGACTTGGCCGCCCATCCGTTTCCCCCCGCGCCGACGCGCGAGGACTTCGATCAACCCGCATTGCCGATCGAATTCCAGTGGTTGCGTTCCCCGTGGCCGGACGAACTGTTCAGCCTCACGGCTCGCCCGGGACATCTCCGGCTGTATGGTCGCGAGACGATTGGCAGCCTGTTCAAGCAGGCTCTGGTCGCGCGCCGCCAGCAGGCGCATTGCTATACCGCGACGACGGTGATGGAGTTCGAGCCCGCCCACTTTCAGCAGCAGGCCGGATTGATCTGCTATTACAACAGCGCGAAGTTTCACTACCTTTACGTCTCGCACGACGAAACCATGGGAAAGCACCTTCGGGTGATGTCCGCGTTGCCCGACAGCCCGCAGGCCGACGCCTTCTCCGCGCCGATTGCGATTCGGGCTGGCCAGCCCGTGCAACTGCGCGTGGAGGTCGATGAAGAGCGGCTGTTCTTCGCCTATCGCCTCGGCGACGACGCGGAATGGCAGTGGTTGCCCCAGCAGTTCGACGCCAGCATCCTGTCCGACGAAGCATCTGCGCCGGGGCTGCCCAACTTCACGGGTGCATTCGTCGGCCTGGCCTGCCAGGATCTGTCCGGCACCGCCCACCCCGCCGACTTCGACTCCTTTGACTATGTCGAACGCGACTATCGCATCGGACCATTCACGCCGTCCGGCGTGCGGGGGCAGCCGGCTTCTGCAACCGAGGCAAAAGGGTAGGGGACGCGCGCTCGATCGCCCATGTCACCGACTGAGGGAATCATCCTGCTCGATCCGCATCCGCGGCGGATCGAGCGCATCTTTGCTGAAGCGACCCGGCGGCGGCTCGAGCGTCTCGGGCGCGTGATCTGGCACGACGGCACGCCGGCGACGGCGGAACACATCGACCGCTATCTACCCGAGACGATTGCGTTGATCGGGCAGACGCCGCTGAACCGGGCCCGGCTCGATCGCGCGCCGCATCTGCGCGCGGTGTTCAACGTCGAAAGCAATTTTCTGCCCAACATCGACTATCTCGAGTGCCACCGCCGCGGCATACCGGTGCTTTCGACCGCACCGGTATACGCGCGTCCGGTCGCGGAGATGGTGCTCGCGATGGCGATTTCGCTCGCAAGACGGATGCACGAGGCCGATGCCGCGCTGCGGCTCGGGAAGGAATTCAAGGGCGACAACCACGACGCGTTTCTCCTGCACGACAAACCGCTCGCAATTGTCGGGCTTGGCAATACCGGCCGGGCCTTGCTGCCGCTGCTGCGGCCGTTCAGCCGTGAAATCCTGGTGCATGACCCGTGGATGCATCCGGCGGTGTTGCGCGATCTTGACGTGATACCCGCGTCGCTCGACGACTGCTTTGCCCGCGCCCGCGTGGTGTTCCTGCTCGCCGCGGTCACCAGCGAAAACGCGGGCTCGATCGGGGCGCGACAATTCTCGAGCATGCAGCCGGGCAGCGTGGTCATCCTCGCCAGCCGGGCGGCCCTCGTGAATTTTCCGGAGTTGCTCGACGCGGCGCGCCGCGGACACATTCGCGCGGGAATCGATGTGTGGCCGGAAGAGCCCATCCCGCCGGAGGAACCGGGCCGCACCACGCCCAACACCCTCCTCCAGGCGCACCGCTGTGGCAGCGTGCCGGAAATCCAGCCGCTCATCGGCCAGCTCGTGGTCGACGATCTCGAAAGCATCCTCGCGGGGCTGCCCCCGCAGCGATGCCAGCGCGCCAACCTCGAAACCGTCACGAAGCTGCGGAGCCTTCCTGTCGGAGCCTGGTCGGTTAGCGACCCGCAGACGCCCCGACCAATGCGGAAGCCGTGACCTGGATCAGCGTAGCATCCCCAGGTCGCGCAGCCAGATCCCGAGGAGTTCGGGCCACTTGGCCGCGCCGAGCTGGTCGAAGCCGGAGTCCGGGCCGCGGCCGGTGAAGCCGGTGCCGTGGCCGCCGCGTCGGAAGACGTGCAATTCCGCGGAGACCTTCGCGGTGCGCAGCGCGAGATAATATTCGACCGCTCCGGTGGCGAGCTCGTCATCGTCGTTCACGTAGAGAAAAGTCGGCGGTGCGTTCGCGACGACGGCCGGAGCGTTGCTGCCGGCCAATGCGGGATAGCCCAGCACCGTGAAATCGGGGCGCGTGGCCGCATCGAATCGATTTTCCGCGAGCGCGGCAAGTTGACCGCCGGCGGAAAAACCCATGATGCCGACGCGCGCGGGATTGATTCCCCAATCTCCGGCCCGCGCGCGGACGTCGCGGATCGCCTGCTGCATGTCCGCCAGGGATTCGACCTCGACCCGATAGGGTGAGTTTTCCGCGCGGGCGAGACGGTAGCGCAAGACAAACGCCGCAACCCCCATCGCGTTGAGCCTGCGCGCGACAAACTCGCCTTCGAGATCCACGACAAGATAGCGGTGCCCGCCGCCGGGCGCGATGATGATGGCGGCTCCGGTCGCGGTTTCCTTCGGCGGGAGGTAGATCGTCAACGTGGGCGCATGGATGTCAGTGATGCGGTGAAATGCGTCGGGCGTCGCTCCATCGATCCAGCGTTCCGGCGCTGTTTGTCCCTCGGATCCCGGAGCCACGCCCGGCCACACGCGGATCATCGGCGCGTCGATCGGGAAGGGCGCGGCCGCACGGGCGGTCGGCAACGGCGGCACGAAGGCCGCGACGCCAGCGAATGCGAGAGGACGCAGCCGAAGCCGGGCGGGAATTTGCATCGGCCCAGTAGGTTTCCTGCCGTTGCCAGCGTCGACGCCGATCGTGCGGCGCGTCGGCACCGGCACTTCGCCATCTGGATTGGCGGACGCCGTTTTCGGCCAACGAAGGATGTCGAAGCTTCCGGCAGAAAATGTCGCTTTCATGACGGTGGTGTCGTGGTGGCCGCGCCGCGAACGATCCATCGCCTTCGGAGACGGCAGGTTTCGCGCGGGCCCTCGCCGCGGGTACGGCTTGTGCGACTGCCGGAACATGGACCTCGCGACCGATACGCGCACCGCGAACACTCGGCGAAGGCCGCTGGCTGTTTCCTGGCGGGGTGGTTCCTCGCGGCGTTTCCGACCAGCCTATGCACCGTTGATCGATCCACGCATCCCCCGGGTTCAGAATTCCAAGGGCAAGTACCATGAAAACGAAGGAAAGCATCATTCGGAAAAGCAGAACGAGGGCGGGCGCATTCGCCCTGTTCATGGCGTTGGTGCTGGGCGGTGGCGCCGCCCCGTCGTTGGCGGCGGCGGATCCCAAGGCCGGCGCGCCGGGCGCCGCACGCGTCGGCCTCTTTGATTCGCGCGTCGTGGCTTACGCCTGGTTTTGGAGCGAGGCGGGCACGCGCCGGCGCGAAGAACTGATCGCCGCCGCGCGTGCTGCGAAACAAGACGGCGATGCCGTGCGCATGCAGCAAACTTCGGCCGCCGTGGCTGCGTATCAGGAGGAGAACCACCTGCAGGTCTTCAGCACCGCGCCGGTGGATGCAGTGCTGGAATCGATCCGCCCGCAGGTGGTTGTGATCATGGCCGAGGCGGGCGTCACGCGCCTCGTCTCGAAATGGGACGAAGCTGCGCTACAGAAACTCGACGGTGCGGAGCAGGTCGACGTTACCGACGCCCTGGCGTCGGCACTGTTCACCGCGACGGACCAGCAGCGACAGGTCATCGAGGCGATCAAGCGTCAGAAGCCGTTGCCGCTGGAGCAAGCCCGCGAGCGGATGCGTGCGGGCAGGCTGTAGCCTCGAAACATTCTCCCGGCGACAGGTGCGATCCCGGCAGCAGGTCAATCCTTGCCGATCGTCACGGTCCACGTGTCCGGCGACCCCTCCGGGGAATCGAGTCGGAGCGCCGTCGCGGAGCCGGAACGAAGGTCAAGGGCCGATTTGCCGCTGACCGAAGATCGCTGATCGACCGTGACGCGTGTATCGGACGGGTAGGTTTTCCACGTGCAAACGACGCTGGCCGACGTTGCGTCCGCTGCAGGGAACACGGTGACGGTGCGGGAAAGTTGATCGATGCGGGCCGGCGCGCGTTCACCGGCGACGGCAAACGAAATCACATAGGGAGGGGCGACGGAGAGATTCTGGCCCGGCAGGAGATTGCCCATGCGGATGACGCGAAAGTGTTTTGCGATCATCGCGGGATTGAAGATCGCCGTCAGCTCGTCCTTGCGGAGGAGTCCCTGCCACGCGGCAACGGCGGCGGGTGAGTTCTCGGCGTAGAGAACGTTTGCTCCCGCGTAGTCGCCGCAATACGCGCCGTATTCCTGCAACGCTCGTGCGATGATCTTGCCGGACGGCGACAGACCGGAGTGCTCCACGTCCCATGCGGGATCGAGCTGAATGCGGCCGCCCATGGGAATGCCGCGGGCAGGATCGAGCTGCGGAAACGAGTTCACCTGGGCGGTGCTGGCGGGCGGGATGAGGAACTCCGGTCGACAGTGGTCGTAGGCGAAAACGAGGGCGTGATCGATGTGGCCGGCCTTGATCTCCTCGACCCGGATCAGGCCGGCGATGAGCGGGAAACCACTGGCGCGGGCGCGGTGCGAGTCGAGCTGGCGCGGGGAGTCAAACCACGGCGGCGCCACGCCGGTTCCGGAAAGGTCCGTGACCGCGCCCAGGCCGGTGAACCAGCGACCGGTCGGGTCCTGGCGCGCCGCCCACATGCCCCATTCCAGGTGGCGGGTGCGATCGATGATGCACAGGTGATTGTCGCTGTCGTCGCCCACGGGCGGCGAGGCAACCGCGCCGTCCGGGATCGGGATATGGCGCGGAAACTCAAAGCCGCGACCGTAGATGCCGGGGCGGAGGTCGCCGACGTCGCGCCGGGGTGTCGTGCTGGCATCGACAAAGTAAACGGGAATGGACCAGTCGCGGATGTTGATCTGCCACGGACCGCGCGAGGCGAGGTCGGCGATCAATTGATCCGAATTCGGATCGGACGGCACCTCTGCTCCGATGGGCTGATTCCACGGGCTGTCGTTGGAAAAGGGGCGCCAGACCTCCGGCGTGTCGGCAGCCGTGCCAGCCACGAAGGTCCAGGCCGAGGCCGCCGCGACCACGGTGATCAAGGTGGGGCTGCGCATGGCCACAGCAGGCGTAGAAAGTCCGCATTGGCAACCCCGCTCCCCGCCGCCGCCTCGTGGCGACACGCCGCTTCTGGCGAATCTGACCAATCGCGATCACCGGCCTTGGGTTCGGCGCGGGAAATTTTCCCGTTGTCAGAGACACGGAGCGGTCCGTCGACGTCTTTTCCCGCACCACCGCCATGAACCGTCGCACTTTTGTTACCTCTCTTGCCGTGGCTGGCGCCGCCGTTGCCACCGGTTCCCGACTTCGGGCCGCCGCCGCCGGCGCCAGACCGCGGGTTCGCCTTGGCATCATCGGATGCGGCTGGTTTGGCGGCGTGGACTACGAGGCCTTCACTCGCAACGTCGATGCGCAGGTCGTCTCGGTCTGCGATCCCAATGCGGTCAACCGCCGGAACACCCTGGAGGCGGTCGCACGTCATCAGTCCACCGTGCCGCGCGCGTTCGCCGACTACCGGGAGATGCTCGCGGCCGACGTGCCCGAGGTTGTCATCGTCGCCACCCCCGACCACTGGCATGCGCTTCCGGCGATCGCCGCGATGAAGGCCGGCGCGGACCTTTACCTGGAAAAGCCCGTGAGCGTCGACGTGCGCGAGGGGGAAGCGCTCGTCGCCGCCGCGCGCCAGTACGATCGCGTGGTCCAGGTGAACACGCAACGCCGCAGCAATCCCCTGTACCTGGAGGTTCGCGACAAATACCTTCGCAGCGGTCGGCTGGGCCGCATCGGTTTGGTCGAGACTTACAGCTATCTCGGCCTCGAAGGCTGGAGCGCGGGCCCGATTCCCGACGCGCCGTTGCCCGCCCATCTCGACTTTGAACTCTGGACCGGTCCGGCACCCGTGCTGCCATTCAAGGCGATGATGGAAAACCGGGGATGGCGCTCGTTCATGGAGTTCGGCAACGGCATCATCGGGAACGTCGGCGTGCACATGGTCGACCAGGTTCGCTGGCTGCTCGACCTCGGCTGGCCGCAGGCGATCGACGCCACGGGGCTGCGCTATGCGAAGGAGTCCTTCTCGAACACCACCGACACGCTGCGCAGCGTGATGAAGTACCCCGACCTCAACCTGAGCTGGGAGCACCGCATGTGGGGCGTCTCGCCGATTCCACCGCGGCATTGGAGCGACCAGTGGGGAGCGCGTTTCATCGGCGACCGGGGCACGCTCAACGTTACGATGTTCGAGTACGTCTTCACCCCCAAGGATGGCGGGCCGCGCAAGGGCGTCCACATGCTCTCGCAGACCGGCGACCTTGAGAACATCGATTTCCGTGCCGCGGGCCCCGCGTATTTCGAAGTCGAGAACCGGCACGTGCTGGACTTCATGCGGGCGCGGGAGGAGCGCGATCAAAACCCCAGCCTGGCTCACGACTCATCGCGCACGGTTTCCGGCGAGGGGGAGACAACGGGTGAGGTGGCCCGCGGCCCGGTGGGTCCGCGCCGTCCGGTGGCCGATATCGAACAGGGTTTTATCTCGAGCGCCTGTTGCATCCTTTCCAATCTCTCGTACCAGCTCGGCCGCCCCCTCGCATACGATCCGAAATCCCGCACGATCCCCGGCGATCCCGAGGCCACCCGCCTGCTCGCCCGTCCCTACCGTGCTCCCTGGACCCACCCAGATCCCGCCGCGGTGTAGCAACCACCATTGGCGGCCACGCCTAAAGACGTCATCTTGCGATCGGCAAAATCGGCTACTCGTCAACCACACCGATTGTCCAGGCGACGAAGCCTGTTCGTTGAGCCAGCCATCCGGATGGGTTGACGGCTGGAACCACGCCCGGCTTTCGATCCTCTGGCCGACCGGGATCATCCCATGAAACCGAAAATCCCCCTCTGCATCCTTTCTCTCACCGCCGTGACGTCGTTTTGCCGGGTTCCTGAGCTATAACCATGAAAACAACGCGACGCGACTTTCTCGCCTCGGCCTTGCTGGCCGGCGGCGCCACCTCGATGCTCGGTTTGACCTCGTGCTCCCGGCTTTCCGCCGCGGGCAGACCGGCGACCGGCTACACGATGCTCGACGAAGCCCGCCAACGCCCCGTGCTCAAGCGGGAGTTGTTTCCCGATCCGATCGTCATTGAGTCGCTCGAACTCCTGCTTGACCGGAAGAACTGTCTCTACCGTGTCCGTTCAAAGGATGGCGCGGTCGGAGTATCCGTCGGTCATCCTTTCATCGCCGAGGTGAGCTATCCGATGGTGCCGAGGATTCTGGCGCGCCACTTCGTTGGCAAGGACGCGCGTGATCTCGACCGGTCGATCTTCAATGCCACCGAGCGCAACGTGAAGAGCCAGGGCAATCCGCTATGCGTCCACGTGGCGGCCATCGAGTTCGCGATCCTCGATCTGCTGGGCACGATCGCGAATAAACCGGCCGGTCAGCTCGTCGGAGACCTCATCAATCCCGAGGTCTCGATCTATCTCGGACACCTGTTACGCGAACTCCGCACGCTCGAGCCCGAGGTGTCGCTCGAAATGATGCAAAAGGACGCGATCGCGACCGAGGCACGGGCCGTGAAGCTCCGCGCCGGCCGCGGCGACAATCTCGCGTCCGACATCGACAACGCCCCCGGTCGCACGGAGAAGCTCATTCGCCTGGCTCGCGAAAGGTTCGGCGACAACTTCACGCTCATGATCGATGGCAACGGATCCTACGGTGTGCAGGAGGCCATCCGCATTGGCCGGATCCTCGAGGAGTATCGCTTTGCCTGGTACGAGGAGCCGGTGCCGTGGGATTGGTACCAGGAGCAAAAACAGGTCGAGGAGGCGCTCGCCATCCCCATGGCCGGGGGTGAGGAGGAGTTTGGCCTCCACGCCTTCCGTTACCTTGTCGGCAACGAGGTGTTTCAGATCCTCCAGCCGGACCTCTTCTACTTCGGCGGCATGATTCGCTCGATGCAGGTCGCGCGCATGGTCGAGGCCGCCGGGTTGAAGATCGCGCCCCACATCTCGGAAGGCGGGCTCGGTTTCCTTTATATGCTCCACATGGTCGCGGTGTGTCCCGCCGCCCATGAGTTCAACGAATTCAAACTCTTCGAAGCCAAGGATGCCAACGGCACGATCATTCCCCTCGAGAGCAAGGCCGGGCCGTTCGAAAGCCGCGGCGGCGTGATCAAGGCGCCGCAGGGCTCGGGCCTCGGTATCACGATCGATCCGGACTATATTGAGACGCACAGCGTTTTCCCGGGTTAGCGCCGGTGCCGTTGTGTATTTTTTCCCTCTGGAACAGGGGTCGGTGGTCCCTTGTTGCCTGGGTTCCTGACGCTGAACCGCCGCAGCGACGTCGACTGAATTCCTGGTCGGGCCCAAGGAGTCGATCATGTCCGGGCCACACGCGAGCCGAGCGACGATGAGCGGGGTGCGTTCGCCCCGGTTCGGTTCCTTGACACGATCGGCCCCGTCTGGCTGAGAAAGAAGCGGAATGACCCTGCGCTCCCGCTTTTCCGATAGCTGGCCAACCCTTCTGGCGGTGGTCAGTGCGGGTCTGATCGCGCTCTATTTTCTCCGCTTGTTTTTTCCGGGTTTTTGGGGGAGGCGAAAGGAACAGCTTAGCGTACATATCTCGTGTTTCGCGTATCGGGATGTGAATCGCAACGGCGTATATGACGTCGGCGACCGCCCGTATGCCGGTTTGAAAATGATCCTGAATCGGCCCGAAAGCCGGCCCGTCCGAAAGGAGTCCAATATCGCCGGATTCACGAATTTCGACATGGCCCTGAACGTCGCGCAACTCGATATCCATACCCCGGGGGAACACACGATTCAGATCGAACCACCGGCAAACTGGAAGGTCACGTCCGGCAACAACGTGCAAACGGCCCGATTCGAGAAGCGCGAAGGCAGTGCCACCGGCATGATCGCCCTGCGGACCTTCGACGCGGTGGGCGTGGCTCCCGTTCTCCGGGTTTCGGGGGCCATCGGGAGCAAGCTCCCGGGCGGGGACGCCGGGAACACCGGGCTGGAGGTTCGCGCACCGGATGGAACGTCCCTGGCCGCAACGCGGGGCGAAAACGGAACCTATTCCTTTCCGGCAACGGCCGGAACCTGGCAACTGGAGTTGGTGGCGGACAACGGGAAAGCGATCGCACGGAAAGTGGTGGTGCGCGAGTATCCGGTGATGGTTTCACGGCTAGTCTCCGAGGCCGGGTCGATGCGGGCCAAGCCGAATATCCGGACGATCGGTTTCGATGACCTTACGCCCTCGGACACGCTATGCGAGATCCCGAACGGTTACGCGGGCCTCAACTGGCGAAACTGGGTGGCCACCCATCAAAAGCTATATCAGGGGAACGGCTTTATCAACGCCACCGTATCTTCCGAATATCTCGCGTATACGAGTTCGGGCCACCCGGCCACGATTTCATCTGAGGAAACCTTCGATTTCCTGGGGGCCTACGTCGGCGTCGCCTGGCCCAAGGGCGAGGATTTCGATGTGGTCGTCAAGGCATGGAGGCAAGACGTCCTGGTTCACGAGGACCGTTTTCGCGCCAGCACGGCTGGTCCCATCTATTTCGACGCCGACTATCTTGATGTCTCCCGAATCGAGTTCTCGTCCGACGGCTACTGGCAGGTGGTGGTTGATGACGTCACGGTCGGGAGCGATTAGCTCGCCGGGTGGATGGGAACGCCGCTGCGCCAGATCGCGGACTCCCATCGGAGCCAAAAAGGGGAGGCGCGACAGCGGATCCGATTTTGGGCATGGGATTGATCGCGGCCTTGGTGTCGGCTGTTTTTACGTTGTCACGTGTCGCCCACAAAAGCCTGCAAGTCAGCGACTTACGTAGACTAAATCAGACTTCAGAAACTGGGCCCGTCGGAACCGCTTACAGAAGTCCGGAGCGATTGTGGCACAAGTTTCGGCGACCTCAAAAAATATGCCAGGGGAATGAGTTCGTGTGGAACATGTTAGCGCGGTCCGGCGCACGCTGCGTTGTTGTGTTTTATAGGGGGCATGTCGCGTGCTAATAAGGATGCATGAAACTCCCCCTCCGTTCCCTCTTCTTCGCCGTCCTTTTCACGACTCCGACCGCGTTCCTCACTGCTGGTGAAGTTCTTAATGGCGCCGACGTTTGCACGGTCCCGGATGGTGGCTCGAGCATCGTGCTGCTCGCCGTCGGCATCACCGGTCTGGCGATTGCTGCGAGGAAGCGCTTCAAGCGCGGTTGATCTCCCGGCCAAGTCTGAAAATTTCATGGTCCGGGGGAAAATCGGGCCATGTTGTCGTTACACTCCAACGCAGCTACGGGTGCTCTATCCCGGTGGCCGCGTTTGAGCTCCGCGAAGGTCTGGCCGAACGTGTGAAGTTTCCAGGCCAGAGCAGCGAGATTCGCCGACCGAGGTCGGCGCCGCGCTCTTGCCGAGGTCCAGCGTGATGCGGAAGCCGAGTCCGAAGCCCACGCCATCCGCCCAAGGAAACGTCACGCCGTCAGGCAGATGATTCACGGTCATCAACTGCACGGTCTGGGTCAAGATGCGGTGGCCGTTGTGGGTGCCGCCGTTGGCCATCATTTGCAGGAAGATCGCGTTGTCCCTGGCCGTGGACAGCAGTCCCGCACCACCCGAGAAGCTCTGGCGCGGATCATCGACGTATTGGCACTGTGCCTCCATGCCCCCACCGTCGGGTGAGCGCACCAGGGGCTGGTCACCGCGCTTCGCGTACACGACCGAGAGACGGTCCCGCTGGTTCGGCGGCAGATAGAAATGGGTGTCGACCATCCCGAGGGGGGCCAGGATGCGCTCGTGCAGAAACGTATCGAGATCCTGGCCGGAGACCACCTCGATGACGGCTCCAAGGCTGGTATCCCTGCGCGTTATTCATGGCGCCACCGCGCTTCTCGGCATCATCCTCGGTTGCCTGATTGCGTTTGCGAATCGCGGCGGAACGTCACACGCAGCGGATCGGGTCAAAGGCGGGGCCTCGCCGGGCGCTTGAGCCGTCAATCCGCCGGGGGCGGTTCAATCGGTGATCGCACGACGGCCACGGGGCTGATGTCGGCGGGCATCCGGCGGCATCAGTCTCCAGCGCCGTCACATTGACCGTCAGGCAGCTCGAATTTCCGGGGAAGAGCGAAGCTCACCCGCGCGGCGGATTGATCATGATATGCGCGTGGTGCGTGCCGGGGTCCATCATCCACGGCCCGCCCGTGCCCGTGGGATGCAGCGGTATGCCCGTCGATTCCGGCGTCGCGTAGGGGATGTAGATGACATAACGCAGGTACTGATCTTCGATCTCGCCCGTCTTGGGGTTTTCCGTGCCGGTCAGGACATAAAGCATGCTCTTGTCCGGTATCTTGAGCGTGCCGGCCTTCACCTCCGCTTCCCGTGTGTCAAACACCGTCTTCTCATCCTTGCCTTCGGCGCGCAGTTCGCGACCGCGGCGCATGAACGGCTCCAGTCCCTTTTCGTAGCACGCCACGCTGAAGCCCGATTGATTCGGATCGTCCGCGAGACAGATCAGGTTGTTCGTGCCTTCACGCAGCTTGATCAGTTTTCCGGAGGGGTCGTAGCCGAGCACCGTGCATGCGTCGCGCTGCTCCTCCGGTGCGGCCAGCACGGCGAGATCAATCTGGCGTTGCGGCGGCGGCGACTCCGCCGCCGCTGCCCTGATCGGCAGGCCGACGCTGACCAACAGGACAATCCCCAGCACGGATTTCATGTCCCCTGACTAACGCGGCACGGAGTGGGGTCAAGGTTCCCCAAAAGGCAAGCGGCGTTGATCCCTCGGGCAGGGCGGGACTTTCGTCGCGCTGGCCAAGAGCGATCGTGGTCTACCGCGGAGGACAGGGCGAATGCGGGCTGTTGCTTTCTCCCATCCTCCTCCCATCGCGATTCGGCCGAGTGAGGTAAAACCGCGTCCTCATGGCGGGATCAAACCTCGTCTCCCCCGGCAGCCAGAGATGCGCTGTGACTTCCTCGGCAGGCTCCGCCGTCGTCATCCGTCGAGACGAGCAAGAAAGGCAATTGCTTTTCCGTCCCCAGAAGGCTCATCGCCCATGACGGGATGTGATCGCATCGAAAGACCAGCACTGCGCTCGTCGCATGGTCGCCAGGTGCGCTGAAGAAGCCAGCCTCTGCGGCTTTCTCGCCGTTTTTTCGCGTCGCCGGTGCATAAGTGCGCGCCTCGCGCGCGTGAGTTTGGTAAAGGACCATGTCGTAAGAACAATGAAAGGATGAAAGCCACGGAAATCGAAGCGCTTCATGCCTTGTATGTCGAATACCGCCAGGAGCTCTACACGTATGCATTATCCCTCACGAGAAATCGGGAAGCGGCGGAGGACGCGATTCACGGCGTTTTCGAGCGGTTGCTGCAGGGCGGCGGTCTGCCGGCCAATCTTCGCCCCTACGTTTTCCGGTCCGTCCGGAATGCCGCCTACGATGCATGGCGGCGCACGAGGGTCCGGACCGATTCTATTTTCGATCTCACAGTTGCGGGCGAGACCGCGGGCACGGGATCGCCGGGTCCCGGCCGACCCGATGACTTGGAGCCACTGCTGCAGCGACTCTCGCCGGACGAGCGCGAAGCGATCGTGCTCAAAATCCACGGAGGACTTACGTTTCAACAAATCGCGGAAATACGCGGGGCGCCGTTGCCGACGGTGGCGTCGTGGTATCGCCGGGGACTCGAGCGTTTGAAGACCATGCTGGCCGGGGAGCACTGATGGACGAACTCGAGCAGAAACTGAAATGCGCGCGACTGGCCGCGCCGTCGAACGGTTTGGATCGACGCATCGATGATACCTTTGCGGCAGCCCGGCGCCGGCGAACGGCATCACGCCACGTGGCGGCGTTTTGGTGGGGGACGGCGGCGCTGGCGACGGCCGGGGGCATGGCGGCACTTTTCGTGGTTTCCGCGCGCCCCCCGTTCCCGGTGCCCCAAGTGGCAGTGTATCGAATCGAGGCGCCGGGCCGGATGCGGGAAATGCTCCTCAATCCAACGATGATTCGCGGGGTCGCGCCGCAGTTTGTCTTCCGCGTGAACACTCCATGACATCCGATTTCGGTGGTCGCCCTCCTACCATGAACAAATTGAAAGCAGGTTTTCCGGTGGTCGTTACCGTTGTTGCGCTCGTGCTGACGGGCGCGGGGAAACTCGCGGCCGGAGAGCGCTACCGGCTCGAAACCAGCGTATATGTTTTCAAGGACAGCGACTTTGAATCGCTCAAACTCCCGGTGGCGAAGGAGACGGGGGATCACGGTGCCGTCGTCGTCCATGCGCCCGCGACGATCGCTTTCGACCATGAATCACTCTCGCTTCATGACGCGGGCTTTTCGTGGAGCGGCGGCCGCAATCCTCCCGAACGATTCACTCTCGTCAAGACTCCCGACATTATGATCGGCCCCGGCAAGCCGGTGGAAATGCTGTCCACGGCGCCCGTCCAATACATCGAAAAAGCGGCCGATGGTACCTTGCAGGTGCGGGACATCGGCGCGGACTCGGCCGATGCGCCGCATTGCCGCATAAGGTTTGCGGTGGCGTCACCGGACGAGGCGAGTGCGGATCTGCGGGTATCCTGCAACCTGGACATTGCCACGGTGTCCGCGCGCGAGGATGTCCCCGGCCTGAGCCTCGATGTGGGTCGGCCGTTGCTCGCGCGCTTCCAGGACCGGGTCGAAGTGGGGGTGCGCACGGGGGAGCCGGCGGCGCTCTTGATCCGAAAGCCAAATGGGAGCGACTACAGCCTGCTGTTGCTGCTCAATACCATGCCGGCGGAAGGATCGGAATCTCGCGCCACGCGGGACGATCGGCGCATGACGGCGGAGGAGTTTGCCCAATTTGCCACCTACTACTATCGGCAACCCCAGCCGGAGCTGATCGCCGGGGCGATCGAGTCGCTGGGCCCGAGCGGGTTTTTGGACAGCGGAGGTAAACAATATTCCTACTGGTACAATCAACGTGGGTACACCTGCGTCGGCTTCTTCGCTGAGGTCTTCGCGGCCAATCCCGCACGGACGACGGAGTGGCGGAAGCTCATCGACCGGCGTGGCCAGGATGGCGACATCCGGTTCTGGCTGCGCAAGGCGCTGAAATTGTGCCGGCCGGGGGCACTTCTCGAACTGGGGCCGAAGAGCCCCGACTCGGTCGGGCTGACGGATATATATTGGGGAGCTTTCTTCGCCTCCGGCAATCCTGCCTATCTCCGCAAGTTGATCGATCGGTTGCGACTCGTGAACGACGGGGATCGATCGGTCTTCTACGCTGGCGCCGATGCCATGGTATCACTCGCCTACAACGCCCCGCACCACCCGTTGGTGCGTCAGACGCTGGAAGCGGCCCGGAAGGATGCAGATCCCCGCACTCGCAAACTCATCGACGACTTGCTGCAGGAAGATGTCGCAACGGTGCGCCAGGAAATCAGGGAGGTGGAGCGCACACTTCATGGACGCGAAACGCCATCGAGCGGTGATCGGCATGATTGGGGTCTTCCGGTTCCGCCGCCGCCCCCACCGGGTCCCGGCCATTAGGGCAGCCTGCGGTGTTCGGTAAAGTCCGGCGGGATCGCGCAGAAGGTCGCGGAGCGAAAGCAGCGCGCGACGCCACCCGCTATCGCTGCCGCTGATTTGGATACGCGTGCCGCTTCCGCTTGATCGTCCCGATTGTTATCCAGCGTTGATGTCCGTACTGGCATCGATATCACGATCACCATTGCACGTGGCGTTGGTTTCCCCCGCCGCCCGCCTGCCTGTTCGCCATGCGATTTCTTCAGACCCGATCGATGCCTCGCGTCTTCCCCGCCTCGTCTGCCAGCGCGTGGTTGCTCTGCTCGCGCTCCCGCTCGTGCCCCGCCTTCTCCTGGCGGCCGCACTGCCGCCGCCGGGTGCCGATGGTCCCTCGCAGCGTGCCTATCAGGTGGCCGTGCTCGTCCGCCTCGCGGAACCGGTCCTGAGCGCCGGGGCCGCGGGCACACTCCAGGAGCGGATCCCGAAGATCCCCGGCGCGCGCAACCAATACGCTCCGCTCGAGGCGCTGGGTCGGACCCTCGCCGGTATCGCACCCTGGCTGGAACTCGGTCCCGGCGCGGACGCCGAAGGCGCATTGCGCGGACACTATATCGAACTCGCGGTGGAAGCGATCGCGCGGGCGGTCGATCCGCAGTCGCCGGGCCACCTGAACTTCACGGAGGGCGGACAGCCCCTGGTCGACACCGCTTTCCTTGCCCAGGCGTTGCTGCGCGCGCCCCACCAGCTCTGGGGCAAGCTCGATGCAACCACCCGCGCCCAGGTCGTCGCCGCATTCCGGACCACCCGGGCGATCCAACCCTACGAAAGCAACTGGCTCCTGTTCAGCGCCACGATCGAGGCGGCGCTGCTCGAGTTCACCGGCGATTGCGAAATGGCGCCGATCGAGCAGGCGGTGAAGCGGCACCTCGAGTGGTATGTGGGCGACGGCACCTATGGCGACGGACCGACGTTCCACTGGGACTATTACAACAGCTTCGTGATTCACCCGATGCTCTGGGAAGTCCTCGAGGTCTGCGCGCGCAAGCAGCTCCCGTTGGGCGAGAGCTATGCCCTCGAACAAGGGCGCGCCCAACGCTACGCGGAGGTCCTGGAGCGGATGATTTCCCCGGAGGGCACTTTCCCCGTCATCGGTCGCTCCTCCACCTACCGCTTTGGCGCCTTGCAGGCGCTGTCCCTGATGGCGCTGCGCCACCGGCTGCCAGCCTCCCTCGCGCCCGCGGGCGTGCGCAGCGGATTGAACGCGGTCATTCACCGCATGATCGAAGCGCCGGGCACTTTCGACGACGAGGGGTGGCTGCGGGTGGGCGTCGTGGGCGCCCAGCCGCTCGCCGCCGAAGTCTATATCAACACCGGCAGCCTGTACCTGTGCACGTTCGGACTTCTACAGCTCGGACTCCCCGCTGACGATCCGTTTTGGTCCGGCCCGAACGAGCCGTGGACGCAAAGAAAAATCTGGTCCGGCGAGGATCTGCCCGCCAGGCATGCCCTGAAGGATTGAACTTCGTCCCTCCGGTTGAGATGCCGTGATCGCGTTGCATGACCTGCGCGCGGTGCCAGCCATTTCCCTTGATTGGCACCACACGCCCATGGGGTGCGACGCCTCTCAATGACGTGCGCGACAAGGAGCAGACCGACTCCACCTCGGTGCGAGCGGAATGCGCCACCGTCAAGATTCTGCTTCCGGCGACCGGCGTGGCAGGTTAACTTGTTTCCCGGTTGTCTTTGCGGCGCCGGTCACGGGAAGAGCACCATGGAAGATCATGATTTAAAGAGCAGGACGAACATGAAGAAGACATTCGGTTTTGTGATAATGCTCGGACTGGCGCTCACGCTGCCTGCCGCCATTTTGATGATTGCGGCGCAGGCCCGGAAAGGGGACCAACGCTGCTCCTTCCAGGCCGCAAGGCCCGTGTGACATCTATGCCACTGCCGGCGACCCCTGCGTGGCCGCGCACAGTTCCACGCGCGCGCTTTACGCTTCCTACAACGGCCCGCTCTACGAAGTCATGCGCCAGTCGGACGGCAAGACCCGGGACATCGGCGTCGTCCAGTCCTCCGGCACGGATGCGGGCGGATATGCCGACGCGGCCGCGCAGGACGCGTTTTGTGCCAACACCTATTGCTGGATCACCAAGCTCTACGACCAGTCCGGCCACGGCAACGACCTCACCCAGGCGCCGCGCGGCGGATTCAGCGGTCCGGCCATGGGCGGTTTCAACAACCTACCGGTCGCCGACATGGCGCCGGTCACGGTCATGGGCCACAAAGTCTACGGCGTTTTCATCGAGCCCGGCATGGGCCTCCGCCAGAACGACGCCAAGGGCACCGCCGTCGATGACCAGGCGGAGGGGCAGTATTGGGTGATCAACGGCCATCACTACAACAGCGGTTGCTGCTTCGACTACGGCAACGCCGAGACCGACAGCCGCGACGATGGCAACGGCACGATGGAAACCACCTATTACGGCAGCGCGAACGTCTGGTATCACGGCAATCCTCCCGGCCCCTGGGTCATGACCGACCAGGAGAACAACCTCGTCGGCTGCGTGAACCCGGACGGCTCCAAACTCTGCGTCGGACTGCCGAGCATCGACTGGCGTTTCGTGACCGCGGTCGCCAAGGGCGAACCGCACCACTGGACTTCCCTCGGCGGCGACGCGCAGCGCGGCGACCTGTCCGTCATGTTCGACGGACCGCGCGTCAACGACACCTACGACCCGATGCGCAAGCAGGGCGCCATCCTCCTGGGCAACGGCGGAGACAACAGCGTCGGCTCGCAGGGCACGTTCTATGAAGGGGCGATGACGGCGGCCGGCACGTTCCCGACCGACGCCACCGACCGATTGGTGCAGGCCAACATCGTCGCTGCCGGCTACAACCTGCCGCAGCTCACCGTCGCCCCGGCCTCGGCCACCGCCAAGCCGCCCGGCCTCCAGACTTTTTCACCGAAGTCCTCGCAGGACACCACCGTGACATTCACCAACACCGCCGCGGCGCCTGCGACGAACGTCAAGCTGAGCATGACCGTGCCGTCGGGGTGGACCGCCATGGTCGCGGGTACCAAGGACACGTCGGCGACGTTCGCCGGACCGGTCGCATCGGGCGCGAGCGTGAGCGCGACCTTCAAGGTTACGTCCGGGCCGGCCGCCTTCAATGGCGACCTTGTCGGCCACGCTTCGTGGGCGGACTCCGCGACCGGCGGGATGCAAACCGGCACGACGGCCGAAAAAGTGCGCAACGCGACCCCGATCAAGATCAACGAATTTCGCATCAGCACCGGTTCGCCCTTCAACCCGACCGATTCGTTCATCGAGCTCTACAACCCCGGCACGAGTGCCGTGGACATCTCAAACTGGACGCTGACTCACCACCCGGCCGAGGAGCCGATCTTTTCGTCGCTGAAAATTCCGGCCGGGACAAAACTCGCGGCCAAAGGCTTCTACCTGCTCGGGCTCGCCAACTCCGGATTGGCGGTCTCCGCACACAAGGGAGACAGCACGCTCTACGTGAGGAGCACGACCGACATGAAGGCCGGCGATTCGATTGAGATCGACAACGGCTCCGGCGCGGAGACCCGCAAGATCGCGAGTGTTGGGACGGCGGCCACGAGCAGCACCACGCTGTGGCAGCCTCTCCCCGAAGGTCCGGTCATCACCATCCCCGCTGGTTCAACCAACGTGCCGGTCACGGACGTGGCCGGCTTCGCGGTCGGCGAGAAGATCGCCCTCGGCTACGGCACGACGTCTTCGGCCGTAGCGAATGCCACGGAGCACTATGAGGTGGCCACCGTCACGGCGGTCGGCAAACCCGGCACCCAAGCCTGGCTGTCGGCCGATGCGAAAGCCGGCGACACCAACATCAAGGTTTCGTCCGTCGAGCACATTTCGGCCGGGGACAAAATCCGGTTGGACATCGACAGCGTCGGGCACGGCGTCGAATCCGTCACGGTTACGCACGTTGGCACGGCGTCGGTCCGGAGCCCGTTCCGCGGTTCGCTGAAGGAGGGCGAGGATCCGGGCACAGGCCTCGATCTGGCCGCCCCACTGAAGTTCGATCACGCGGCCAACATGCCGTTCAGCGTCAGGGGAACGGGGATCAGTTTCGAACCGGCGACGGCCTACGCCCATTCGAGCAATGAGCCCGTCCAGGCGCTGGGCACCGGCATCACGCTCGACCAGCCGCTGGCCCGCGATCACGCGATCAACGCGGTGGTGCGTGACGCCGGAGTCAAGACCGCGGGCTACCAAGGGACGCCGGCGCCCGATCAATGGTTCGGCGGTCCCGCCCTTTCTCGAACGGATCAGACCCGACCCAGCCGCATGCTCTACGCCGGCAACATGGTGCTGCGCGACGGCGCCGGTCTGGTCGTGGACAGCCTCAACTATGGTCTCCTCACCGACCCATGGGCCGCGGAAGGTTACCAAGCCGAGGGCGGACCGGCGGAGCATGGGAGTCTCGCGCCCACACCAACCGGGCCCGGCCGTTTTGGGAGCCCGCCGGATCTTCCGATGCGGCCAACCGCAGCGCCGGTCGCTTCCCGGACGGCGTCGACACCGACAGCAACGGCGACGATTTTTTGGTGCAGCCCGCCACCGCGCTCGCGTCCGGATCGGCCGCGGGCACGGCCAATATCAAAGTCGACAGCGTGGCAGCATTCGGACCCGGCCAGGCGATCACGATCGACTCGGGCGCGAATCAGGAGAGCGCGGTCATTTCGGCGATTGGCACATCCGGCGGCACCACGGCGGGCGAGGCCAGCAACGTCGGTGCGACCGAAATCGTCGTCCACGACATAGGAGGCTTCAGCGCCGGTCAGACCATCAACATTGACCACGATGCGGATTTCGAGACGGCGGTCGTCGTTTCCACCGTTCGCGGTTTTCCCGTCGGTTTCCGGGGCGGCCCGGGCCGCCCGGCCAAAATCACGGTCGCTGCGCCGCTCAGGTTTGCGCATGCCGCCGGTGCGGACGTCGCCGGCACCGGCATCACGCTCACCACGGCATTGACCCGTGCGCATGAGACCGGCGCGCTGGTCGGCGGTAGTCTTCCCACGCCCGGCGCACCGAACCACTATTACCGGAGGTCGCAGTGAGGCCGCCGGTGGTGCTGACCAGACGACAATAGCTCATGCCATGTGCGACCACACCTACCAACGTTCTGTGGTTCAATGACCGGCAAGTTGGTGGTAAGGTCGGCTGTCCCCAGCGGACCGCGGTCGGGAAGGGACTCGCGACCCAACCTTGGGGGACGCGCGCTAACCTGGAAACGTCGCAGTCCGAGGGAAAACCGGGCCACGTTGTCGTTACACTCCAACGCAGCTACGGGATTCGCCGTCCCTGTCGCCGCGTTTGAGTTCCGCGTTCCGAACGAAGTGACATGACCGGGCGCGAAGCGAACCGGAACAAACATGGCCGAACGGGTGAAATTCCCCGGGTAAGTCAGGCCCAACCGGATGGAACTTTGGTCTCTGACATAAAGAGGATTCATTCTCGCCGGGCGTGGCCCTGGTGGCGCTGGGCCTTGACGGGTTTGAGCGCACTGGGTCTCGCGTTGAGCGCCTACCTGAGCTGGCACTACCTGGTCGGTGGGGCGGTGATTGGCTGCGGCGGCGGGAGCCCATGCGATCAGGTGCTGAACAGCCGATGGTCAACGATCGGCGGGATTCTACCCGTCAGCGGGCTGGCGGCGGGGGCGTATCTGGCGATGCTTGTATCCGGTCTTTCCATCGGTCCGGCCACGGCGGCTCCGGTCCGACGGCTGGCCTGGGGCGCCCTGTTGGTTCTGGCCGGGGCGGCGGCGGGCAGCGCCGTGTGGTTTACCATCGTGCAGGAATGGATCATCGGCGCCATTTGCCCCTATTGCATGGCCACGCACATCACCGGCCTGCTGCTGGCTGCATTGGTCATCGGGCGAGCGCCTCTGCCGTCCGGCGACGATTCAACCGAGGTCGCCCTGACGAGTGCTGCGTCGGCACTTCCCGATGAGGGGGCACGGAGGACGACGGCGCTGCGTTCTCTCCTCCGTTGTCTGTCCTCCTTCCTGATCGGTCTGGCCCTGGCCGGCATCCTTACGGCCGGCCAGGTCGGGTTTACTCCCCCGGCCGTCTATCGCGGAGGCGAATCGCAGGAGACTTTGCCCGCGCCCGATCCCCACGCCGTGCCGCTGGTCGGTGCGCCGGACGCTCGCTATATTGTCACGCTGCTCTTCGACTATAAATGCCCCCATTGCCAGCAATTGCACTTGATGCTGGAAGAGGCGATTCGCCGCTACGGCGGCAAGCTGGCCTTTGCACTGTGTCCCGCCCCGTTGAACACCGAGTGCAACCCTTACGTGCCTCGGGACGTGGATGAATTCAAGGACTCCTGCGAACTGGCCAGGGTTGCCCTGTCGGTTTGGGTGGCCAAGCGGGAGGCATTTCCCGAATTCGACCGCTGGATGTTCTCGTTTGAGTCCGGCGACCACTGGCACCCGCGAAGCCTCGACGCCGCCCGGGCCAAAGGAGTTGAACTGGTGGGCGAGGCGAAGTTCGATACTGCCCTGGGTGATCCATGGATCGACCGGTATATGCACCGGTCGATTCGCGTTTACGGCGAGACCATGCAGCGGGGCGCCGGCGGCGTCCCCAAACTCGTGTTCGGCTCGCGTTGGGTCAGTCCCGAACCGGACGATGCAGACGGCCTGGTTTCGATTCTGCAGGATAGCCTGACCGTGCCCAAGCCCTGACCGAAGGGGGATGCCGGAGTTACGGTAAGAAACGCCTCCGCCCGATTGAACACGCGGCTGTGTTGGTGACGAGATGACATGACGAAGCGGTTGCTCATTCGGCACGGATGGCATCGATTGGATCCGCTTTCGTGGCCCGGCGTGCGGGCTGCCAACAGGCGAGTGCGGCGACGAGATAGATGACGATCAGGTTGAGCGCAAAGGTGAGATAATCCTGACCGGGCAGGCCGGGCACGACAGACGAGAGAAACCGCACGAGCGCGATGCTCCCGGCGAGGCCGGCCAACGAACCGTAGAGGGCGAGCCGCAGGCCCTGGCCGAAGACGAGGTGGTGGACGTTTTGCGGCGAGGCGCCGAGCGCGAGGCGGATGCCGAATTCGGGCAGGCGTTGGACAACCAACCCGGCAAGCACGCCGTAGATACCGACAGCGCACAGGCCGAGACCAAGCAGGGCGAAACCGCCGAGAACGCGGTTGATGACATAGAAATTGTGTTGGTAGCTGTCGATCGTCTGGCGGACGGTGCGGATGCTGGCGACCGGCAGATCGGGATCGAGCTCGGCGACCAGGTGACGAAGCGGGCCGGCGAGCGTTTCGGGGACCGGAGAGCGGAGGATTATCGAGGTCCAGGTCCACGGCTCCTGTGCCAGCGGCCGGTAGATCTGCATACGTTTTTCCGTGCTCGCACCGTAGGCCGCGAGGCCGATGTCGCGCACGATGCCGATGACTTCCCAACGGTAGCCCGGATCTCCCACGGCGGCGATGCGGTGGCCGATGGGATCCTCGTTCGGGAAGAGCTGGCGGGCCAACGACTCGTTGATGAGAGCAATTCGGGGACCGCGGGGATCCACGTGCTTGGGAAACAGTCGTCCGGAAACCAGTGGGATGTGGAGGGTCGGGAAGAAACTCGGTGTGACCATCGCCTGGTAGGCCTTCGGCTCCTCGCCGGGCAGGGGCATCGGCTTGCCCTCGACAAAAATCGGATCGGGGCTGCTGTATTCGACGATGGGGATCGACGTGGCGAGCGCGGCGTCCTCGACGCCGGGAAGCGCGGCCAGGCGTTGCTCGAGCAGTTCATGGAAGCCGCGGGCCTCGCGATAGCTGTAGCGGCTTTGCGGGAGGGAAATCGAGGCGGTGAGCAGGCCGGAAGTTTCCCAGCCGACGTCGCGCTGCATGAAACGCTGGAGTCCGCGGATGAAGAAGCCGGCGCCGCTGAGCAGCACCAGCGAGAGGGCGACCTCGGCGACGACGAGACTTTGGCGGAGGCGGTGTTGTGAACGGTCGCCCGTGGAACCTCGGGCCTGGGATTTCATGGCGGAGTTCGGATCCGCACGGCTGACCACCCAGGCGGGCACCGTGCCGAAGAGCATGCCGGTCATGACCGAAGCGAGCGCGGCGAAAAGCAGGACGGGCAGGTCGAGAGGAATGGTGAACGAGGGGCCGAAGCGAAGCTGATGGCCGAGGGCATGGTTGATCCAGAGCGCGATGACCAGGCCGGCGGAGCCGCCGAGCAGGGAAAGCAGCACGCTTTCGATGAGCAGTTGCTTGGTGAGCCGCCAGCGGGAGGCGCCGAGCGCGGCGCGGATGGCGAATTCGCGGCTGCGCTCCGCATTGCGCGCGAGCTGGAGGTTGGCGAGATTGGCGCACGCAATCAGGAGAACGAACCCCGACAGGGCGAGGGCGAGCCAGGAGAGGTTGCGTTGGGTGGCGTTGGTTGCGGAGCGGTGGAGCGGCTCGAGACGGAAGCCGCTGCCGGCGTTGGTGGCGGGATACTGGCGGGCAAGTTGTGTAGCGATGCCGTCGAGTTCGGCGCCCGCCTGCTCGATGGAGATGCCGGGTCTGAGGCGCGCCATGGCGTTGAGCCAGTGTTCGCTGCGTTCCTGGCGCCAGTCGGGGGTGAGCGGCAGCGGCTTCCAAAGATCGACGCGGCCCCACAGCATCGGGTAGGAAAAGCGTTCGGGAAGGATGCCGATGACGACGTTGGTTTCGCTGTCGATGCGAAGGGTCCGGCCGATGACGTCGCGATCGCCGCCGTAGTGATCCTGCCAGAAATCGTAGCTGAGCAGGACGACGCGGTCGGCGCCGGGCTGCTGTTCGTCGTGGTTGAAGCCGCGGCCGATCATCGGCTGCATGCCGAGTGTCGCGAAAAGATCGGCCGACGCCATCATGCCGGAAAGGCGCACGGCGGGGCCACCCGGTTCGGTGAGGTTATAGGCGTGCCACTGGAAAGGCGTGAGCGAGGAGAAGCTGCGACTGGTGGCAACGATGTCGCGGAGGTCGGGCAGCGACAGCGGCCATGCCT
>CAWCPJ010000002.1:382500-1340901 GCA_963797435.1 uncultured Verrucomicrobiae bacterium
TGAGGAATCTCACCGCTCATGCCCACAGTCAGACTCAACATCAACGGAACGGAGCACGTCGTTGAAAACGTCGATTCCTCCACCCCGCTCCTTTGGGTCCTCCGCGACCATCTTGGCCTGACGGGGACAAAATACGGCTGCGGCCGCTCACTGTGCGGTGCATGCACCGTCCACGTCGGAGATGCCGCCGTTCGTTCCTGTCAATTGCCGGTGACCGGGGCGGTCGGAAGGCCGATCCGAACCATTGAGGGACTGGCATCGTCGGATGGCAAACTGCACCCTTTGCAGGAGGCGTGGATCGAACACGACGTGCCACAATGCGGTTATTGCCAGGCAGGGCAGATCATGTCGGCTGCCGCGCTCTTGCACAAGACCCCCGCACCAACCGACGCGGACATCGATGCGGCGATGTCCGGCAACATCTGTCGCTGCGCGACCTATACCCGGATTCGGGCGGCTATTCATACGGCGGCGGCGACGCTTGCGGCTCAGGGAGGTGTGGCATGAAAACGGAACGGAATCCGAATCTTCCGGATTTTTTGCAGCAGCAGCAGGCCGACACGTCGGCTGCCCTGCTGGGCCTGCAGCGTTCGATTGACCGTCGCGGATTTCTAAAGCTCACCGGGGTCGCGGGCGGCGGTCTGTTGCTGGCCTTTTATCTCGGAACGAAATCTCGCGCGGGCGCGGCGGACGCGTCTCCGTCGCAGACATTCTCCCCGAACGCATTCCTGCGGGTGTCGCCGGACGGACGGATCGTGATTTATGCGAAAAATCCCGAAGGCGGCCAGGGCGTGAAAACGTCGCTGCCGATGATCGTCGCCGAGGAATTGGACGTGCCTTGGGAAGCCGTGCACGTCGAACAGGCGAGGCTCGACGGCAAGGCCTATGGACCGCAATTCGCGGGTGGCTCTCTTTCGACGCCGCAGAACTGGGACCGGCTGCGCAAGGCGGGCGCCACGGCTCGTGCGATGCTCGTCGCTGCGGCCGCGGCGCAATGGGGTGTGCCGGCGGGCGAGTGCAGGACGGAAGAGGGGAATGTCATCCACTCGGCCTCCACGCGAAAGGCGACCTACGCCTCCCTGGCAACTGCCGCCGCCGGGTTGCCGGTGCCGGAAGAGGCGAGCGTGCCGCTCAAGGATCGCAAGGACTATAAGCTGCTCGGTCGGCGGATCACCGGCGTCGACAACCACACGATCGTCACCGGCGGCCGACTGTTTGGGATCGACCAAGACCTTCCGGGCATGCTCTACGCGATCTATGAGAAGTGTCCGTCGTTTGGTGGTGGTGTCTCGAGCGCAAACCTGGAACAGGTCAAAAAGTTGCCCGGCATAACGGCGGCCTTCACGATTGACGCGGTGGGGGACGACGCCGATTTGCGAGCGGGTGTTGCTGTCGTCGCCACCTCGACGTGGGCGGCGTTTCAGGCGCGACGTCATTTGCGGGTCAACTGGAACGAGGAGAACGCTTCCAGGGACAGCTGGAGCAGCTTTGTCGAAAAAGCGGCGTCGCTCGCCGGCGAATCCGGCACGATCGTCAAGGAGACCGACGGCGTCGACACCGCATTTGCCGGGGCGGCGAAGACGGTGACGGCCTCTTACACCTATCCGTTCGTGCATCACGCGAACCTTGAGCCACAGAATTGTACGGCATGGTTTCACGATGGCAGACTGGAGATTTGGGCGCCGTCGCAGACGCCGGGGGACGGATTGAAGGCCGCTGCGAAAGTGACCGGGCTGACGGAAGACCAGGTGACGTTGCACATGCTTCGCATCGGCGGCGGCTTTGGCCGTCGATTGATGAACGACTTCGTTTGCGAAGCCGCGGCCATCGCCAAACAGGTCGATGCTCCCGTGAAGCTCACCTGGATGCGCGAACAGGACATGGCCTACGATTTCTTCCGGGCCGGAGGATTCCATCATCTGAAAGGGGCGGTGGACGGCACCGGCAAGCTGGTTGCCTGGCAGAATCATTTCGTTTCGTTCACGACGGACGGCAAACAGCCTGCACGCGGTGCCGGACTCAAGGATACGGAATTTCCCCTGCAAAACGTGGCCGAGTCGCGGCTCGGCCAGACGTTGCTGCCGCTTCAGGTGCCGACGGGGTACTGGCGGGCGCCCGGTTCAAATGCGATCGCGTGGGTGGTGCAAAGTTTCCTGCACGAACTTTCGCACGCGGCGGGCCGGGATCATGTCGAATTCCTGCTCGAGGTGATGGGACCGCCGAAGTGGTTCAAGGAGGGGGATCCCTGGTCACTCCACACCGGTCGCGCGGCGGCGGTAATCAAGCTTGCCGCGGAAAAGATCGGCTGGGGCAACCCGCAACCCAAGGGACGCGGCCTCGGCCTGGCGTTTCATTTCAGCCACGCCGGCCATTTTGCGCACGCCGCCGAGGTCAGCGTGGACGAAGCGCAGCGGGTAACCGTGCACCGGGTCGTGGTCGCAGGCGACGTCGGCGTGATCGTGAACCGCAGCGGCGCCGAGAACCAGATCGAGGGCTCCGTGGTCGACGGACTCAACACGATGGCCGCGCTCGAGATCACATTCGAAGGCGGCTCCGTGCTGCAATCGAACTTCGACGACTACCCGATGATCCGGATTTCGTCCGCACCGAAGATTGAAGTGCACATGATCGAGAGCGACTTCAAGCCGACGGGGCTGGGCGAACCCGCGTTTCCACCGGTCGCTCCGGCGGTGTGCAACGCCATCTTCGCCGCCACGGGACATCGCATCCGGACCATGCCGATCGCCAAAGAAGGATTCAGCCTTTAGGAGACGACAAGCGGTAAGCAGCAAGCGCGTTACTCCTGGCCAGTGCGACGTGGGTCAGGCGTGACGGTTCCGAGCTTTCAGCTTATCGGTCACCGCCTAAAGTTTCCGCCATGCGCTCCCTTTGGCCCCAGCTTCGTGCCTGGCTGGACGACGGCGAAACGTTCGCGCTCGCGACCGTGACGGCGGTCGCAGGCAGCGCCCCGCGTGTGCCAGGATCTTGCATGGCGATCATGCCGGAACGCGTGCGCTTCATTGGTTCCGTCAGCTCCGGCTGCCTGGATGTCGAGGTTGTGGAAGCCGCTCGCGCGGCCTTGCGTAGGGGCTCCACCCAACACCTGCGTTTTGGCCCGGACGGAAGCCCGCCCTGGAGTGACGGTCTGTCCTGTGGCGGATGGATGGCGGTGCGGGTGGAACCTTGGTGGGGATCGCGCCACGGTGATGTCGCCTCCGCGGTCCGCCGCTGGTTGGAGAACGACGAGGCCGGGATTGTGGTTTCCAACGAAACGCAACATGTGGCCATCGATGAAGACGGTGGAGTTGTTGGTGACGCCGCAGGTTTTCCGCAGAGCGTGTTGGCCGCGGCGCTTGGGCGATTGCGGGACGAACTGCCACCGACGGAAGTACCGACCGAAGGGCCAGACTTGGAGGCCGGGCCGCCGGCAGCGAATGAAGCGGGCCGGACGAAGGATCCCGCCCGACGCGAACCTCTCTTCCTGCGTACCATTCGACGGCGAGCGCGTTTGCTGATCATCGGGGCGGTCGACGTGGCGGTGCACCTGGTTGTGCTTGCGCGTGACGGGGGGTTTGCGACGCACGTGATTGATCCGCGGGAGGCGTTCACCGTGCCGGATCGGTTTCCCGTTCGACCCGATGGGATCGAACGCGGCTGGCCCCAGGAACGAATCCCAGGATTCAAGTTGGGGCCGCGCGACGCCGCCGTCGTGCTCACGCACGATCCCAAGATTGATGACGTGGCTTTGGAGGCATTGCTGCAAACGCGGGCGGGCTACGTCGGTGCCTTGGGGAGCACGCGCAGCCATGCGGCGCGACTGGATCGACTACGCGGCCGGGGCGCGGACGAACCATCGCTGGCGCGCATTCGCGGCCCGGCCGGTATTCACCTCGGCACTCCGCATGCCGCCGGAATTGCCCTGGGAATCGCCGCCGGCGTGGCTGCATGGCAGGCGAAGCAAGAAACGTCGTTGCTTTCCTGAAGCAGTTTCCCCCGGGCGTTCGCGCCCTACGAGGACGCCTGAATCGACTTCTCGCGTGCGTCCTTCCAGGAGGCGAAAGCGAGACGCAGGGCCGTGAGCGAATCGCGGGCGGAGGCGCGGTCGCCGGTATGGGCCCGCTCGAGGACGACCCGGCAGGGTTCGATCATCGGTTCGATGCGCAGGGCCAGGACCGTGTTCTTCAAATAGTGCGCTCGTTCGCCGGCGGCTTCGCTGTCGGCGTCATCGAGCGCCCGTTCAATGTCGTTGAGTACCTGGGGAATTTCCGCGAGCGCCTGCTGCACGATCTCGCGGTTGTTCCCGTCGGCCGACAGGTCCGGCATCCAGCTCATCACGCCGGCCGGGGCCGTCGGAATCGCTTCGTCGGCCGCGAACTCCGTCGCGACGGCCTCGGGTTCGCCGGTACGGCGGGCAAACAGCGGACTGGCCTGGATCGCTTCGATCAGGCTTTGCACGAAAAATGGTTTGCCGAGGAAATCGTTCATGCCCGCTTGCATCGCGCGTTCGATCTCGTGTTCCGCGAGCGTGGCGGAAACGCCGATGATGTAGGGCACGCTGTCATCACCGGATTCCGCGCGAATCTTCTCCGCGGCGGTGATACCGTCCATGCCCGGCATGCGCAGGTCCATCATCAGCAGATCGAACTCCCGCCAGCGCGCGACCGCGTCGACGCCCGATGTGGTAAACTCTGGACGATAGCCGATGGACTGCAGGTATTCGATGAGGAGGCGGCGAACAAACGGATTGTCGTCGGCGACGAGGATGCGCAGGGGCAGCACGTGACCGAGGTTGACGACGGCGGAGACAGGTGCACCGCTGCTGGTGGCCGCAGTTGCCCGATCGCCGGCGCCGCCCTCGGTGGCCGCGGCGAGAGGCAGTCGCACCAGGAAACACGAGCCGATGCCGGGTTCGCTTTCCAGTTCGATGCTGCCGCCCATCAGCTCGCAAAGCCGCTTCACGATCGCGAGGCCGAGGCCGGTGCCCTCGCGCGTCACGTGGTCATCTGTCTCCAGGCGGGTGAACGGCTGGAAGAGCTTGCGTGCATCCCCCGGTTTGATGCCGATGCCCGTGTCGCGAATCGTGAACAATACCGGGTGCACCCCGGGAGCCCGGGCCCGATCTCCCTTTTCCAGCGAGATGGTGAGCTTGACTCCTCCCTTCTCGGTAAACTTCACGCAGTTATTCAGCAGGTTGAGCAGGATCTGCTCGATGCGCACTCCATCACCGCGCACGACGTCGGGCACGTCAGGATCGATGGTGAGTTCAAATGCGAGTTGCTTGCGTTCGGCGAGCGGCCGGATCGAGTCGAAGGCGGTTTCGACGATGCGCTGCAGGCCGACGATCTCGTTCTTGAGCGTGTAGCTGGATTTGCGCAGGCTGGAGAAATCGAGGATGTCCTGGACGATGCGCAGCAGGGTGCGACCCTGGCTGCGGATTGTCTCGAGGTAACTGTTTTGGGCGCCGGTCATCGCAGTGCGCGCGAGCAGGTCGCTATAGCCGAGCACACTGTGCATGGGGGTGCGAATTTCGTGGCTCATCACCGCGAGAAACTCGTCCTTGGCCCGATCGGCAGCCTCGGCGCGTTCCTTGCCGATGAGCAATTCGCCTTCGTGCTCGCGCAACATCACGTGCGCGAGGAAGAAAACCACGAGCGAGGCGAAGAGGCCGACCAGGGCAATGGTTTGCAGTCGCGCCGTCGCCTGCGCCAGGAGCCAGCCATTGGCATCGAAGTCGATGCCGAGCCAGGCAAGGTGTTGGTGGTCGACCGGGCTGATGATCGGGGCGTTGGCAATGAGCACGGCCTGATCGCGGCTGCCGACCGGCGGCAGGACGTTGGCCTTGCCGGTCGGGCTGAGCATCTGCACGCCCGCGCGGATGATGGCGGCGTCGTCGCCCGGACCGCGCTCGCCTGCGACCCAGGCGGCGGGCAACAGGATGCGACCACCCACGACATTCCAAAGGTAGACGCGCCGAATGTCGTCGGTCGCGGCCTGGACCGCGACGATCTGGTGGCGGATCCGTTCGAACGCATCCGGTGCCGCGTCGAGCGATCCGCCGTGCATGCTGGTGGCCAGGATCATGGGATCGACGGACAGAGCGGCCATGATGGCCCGGTTGAGATAGTCGTGTTCCACCACGGCGCGGGCGTGACGCGCACTCGAGTTCACCAGGAAGTAACCTGCCGTGAGCGTACCGGCGAGTACCACGGGCAGCACGATCGCGACAACCGGGGAAAACGCCTCCGGCCGGCCGGCAAAAAGGCCGGAGCGTCGCCGCAGGATCCCGTGCAGCCAGAATCCGGCGGCCGCCACCCACGCAAGCACCGCCGCATTCAGTGCGGCGGCCGCACCGTCCCCCGTCACGAGGAGTCCGTAAAGGCCCTCGACGGCCGTGCCGCCGCCGCCCGCACGGAGCAGTTCCATCGGACCGAGGAATGGCAGCACCGCCGCTACCGCGAGCAAGGCGCGTGAACGGGCGTCGGTCGCCGCGACAATCACGACTGCGGCGCTCAGTCCGGACAGCAGAGCGGCGACAAATTGAGGCACCGGCGCGGTTCCCGGCGCGTAGAGCAAGGTCAGCTGCGCGACCAGGATGACGAGGAGCGGCACCCAGGCGGGCAACCGCAACCCATGTCGGCGGGCGGCAGCGCGGCGGGCAAACTCGAGCAGATAGCCATAGCTGATCAGCCGCAGCGTGGCGTCCAGTGCGTGCGGCCAGACCTCGGGCGCGATCATCCGGGCGAGATCGAGCGTGGAGTCCAGCACCGTAAAGAAACTGAAAAACGCGAACCACTTCAGCGGCAGGGCGCGATGGTCGGTTTCCGCGGCCGCCTCGCCCCAGGCGATCAGCCCCGTCGTCAACCAACCCAGCACGGCGAGAAACGTGAGGTAATCCTGCTGGAGAAACCAGCTCGAGACTTCGTAACCGGCGTCGTTCACGGAGAGGATGCGATGGCTGTGCATTCGGCACTGAGCCGCGAAAGCTGGCAACGTCCGAGTGTGCTGTGTACCGTTCGCCAGCGCCCGGAGCATGGGTCCGTTCGCCCCGAGGGGGCTATGATCGGGTGCCTGCACATCTCGCCCGGGACGCCGTCGCCATCGCGGCGAAATGCGTCCGCCTTTCAAGGGCGGTCGCGTGCGGTCTGCCCGCGATTTCCCCGGGGCAGCAGCAGTCCGGCCGTTTTCGCGACGGAACGGCGGCGGGCGGCCGGCGAACCGGGAAACGCAGTCCCGTGCCCCTCGGGCCAACGACTCTCGCACGGCCCTTCCGAAGGGATTCACTCAAGCCGGCGTCGCCCCGCGATGCGCTTGCGCAATTGCCACGCGCAAGTCGCCCAGCAGGTCGCGGGCGGTCGCGGGATCCTCGCTTTCCGCAGCCTTCTGGATGGCGCGACAGGCGGCGGTGGCCGCGGCGAAGCCCAGCACAACGCAGGAGTTCGCGAGGTAGTGCGACTCGGCCGCGGCGAGATCGAAATCGCCGATGTGACAGGCGTGTGCGATCCGCACGATGGCGGGCGCGATTTCCGCGAGCAACGCCGCGCGTTCTTCGGGCGTGGCGGCGCGGGGATCGACCGGGAGGGTGGCAAGCGGCGTCTCGACCGAGGCAATCCGGACACCGGCCGGACTGAGACGAAGGGTTTCCGCGAGACCGGAGAGCGAAACCGGCTTGATCAGAAAGTCGTTCATGCCGCCGGTGAGGGCCCGCTGGATCTGCAGTTCCGTCGCGCCGGCGGACATGCCGACGATCCAGGGATCTTCCGCGGAGGCAGCCCGGGCTCGCAGCTCGGCGAGAAGGTCTTCGGGCGAACGGTCGGGCAACTTCAGGTCGAGCAGGATGACGTCCGGTCGCTGTTCCGTCGCGGCCGCCAGGGCCGAGGTGCCGTCCGCGCTCGTGAACACCTCCGCACCGAGCCGCTGCAGAAAATCATGCAGGAGATCGCGCACGAACGGATGGTCATCGACGATCAGCACCCGCAGCCCGGCCAGCGCGCGCCCGGCGGGCACGCCCCAGGCCGGGTCGCGTCCAGCGGCCTGCGGCGGCGCCGGCTGTGCCTCGGGCCGTGCGGTGGCAAGGTCGAGCACCACGCGGAACGTGGAGCCCCGGCCTTCCGTGCTCTCCATGTAGATACGCCCGCGGAGGCTCGTGACGATTTGTTCGCAGATGGCGAGACCCAGGCCGACGCCGGTTTCGGAGGCGGGATCGTCGCGCAACTTGCGAAAGGGCTCGAACACGCGCTCCTGCTGGGCCGCGGGAATGCCCGGGCCCGTGTCGGCGACCTCCAGTTCCACGCGGGTGAGGCCGGACCCGGGCGCGGGTTCGCTGCCGGAGATCCGCACGCGGACGCTGCCCTTGGTGGTGAACTTGATCGCGTTGCCGGTAAGGTTGAGCAGGACCTGCAAGAGGCGCACGCGATCGACCTGAACCACGGCCGGGACGGTGTTGTCGACGTCGACTGTGAACGCCAGTCCTTTGCGGCGGGCGCGCTCGGCAAGGGCCTGGCGCACCTCCGCGCCCAGCGCCGAAAGCGTTACCGGCTCCGGCTGCAGGTGCAGCCGACCGCTGCGCAGCGCGCTAAGATCGAGGATGTCCTGCACCATCCGCATGAGGGCCGCTCCTTGCACCCGGATGGCCCGTACGTGGCGTTCGGCGGCGGGAGGCAGCGCGTCCGCGGCCGCGAGTTCAGCGTACCCCAGCACGCTCTGCAGGGGCGTGCGTACCTCGTGCGATACCATCGCGAGCAGTTCGTTGCGTGCCTCGTTCTCGAGTTCGGCCCGGGTCTGCAACGCACGCAGCTCGGTCTCATTGAATGCCCGCGCCGTCGCGAGCACTGAGATGCTGGTAAACAACGCCAGCAGGCCGATGATCGCCAGCGTCTGCAGACGCTGCACCACCACGACGTCGGCGAGTCCGGCGGCTTCGACCAGCACGGACAGAAACCGGGGGGCGCTCGCTCCGGGTATGGATGCGAGTGGCGTTACGACCATGAGCGTGTCGCGTCCACGGGTGGGTGAGCGCCAGCGCACGAACGGCTTCCCGGCGTGCGCTGCATTCCGTTCCGGTGCGGATTGCGGATGAAAGGATTCGGCCGTGGAGGGTGCCCCCTCCCGCCATCGCGTCGCGATGTCCTGCGGGGCGGGCGGTTCATCTCCGACGACCCAAAGAGCCGCGGCGCGATACCCGGGAGTCGCTGCCAGCAGGGCATCGAGCGCCGGCTGGTGGCTCCCCGGATCGGGCGATCCGGGCAGGCCAGCAAGGCTCGCCTGCAGCGGTGACGCGACAGCCTGCACCTCGTCGACCAGGCGTTGCGCGGCGAAACCCTCTGCCAGTTGCGAACTCAATCGCAGGACAGCGAAACCGCCACCGAGGACGGCCACTTGGGCCAGGAGGAAAAGGTGTCGCAGGCGGATCCCGAGCATCCCACGGCGCCGGCGAACGGGGGGCAGCGTGCGTTCTTCGAGGTAAAGCCGCCACCAGGCGCTGCTGGTGTTGCAGGCGCCGAGGGCGAGGACGAATCCGCGGGCGCAAAGCTGGGCAGGCGCATTGCGCAAGACCGCCGAGGCCAGGGCCGCGGCGCCGAGCGTGACCAGCGCACGACCAAGGATGCCGGCGAACCGATCGGCGGGAATCTCGCCTTTCGCGCGCGGTTGGGGCGCCGGGCGCGCGACGAGGAGCCATGTGCCGAGCAGGCCGTAAACTTCGATCGCGCTCCACGCATGCGCGATCGGATGCGCGAACGTGAGCAGCAGGGGCACGGTCCCGATCAGGATCAGCAACGTACGCGCGAGCCGCGGCCGCGCATAGCGCACCGGACCCGGGAGCGGCGCAATGGCGAACAGCACCGTCGCCCCGCTCGCGATGCACATGTTGGCGGCCACCGCCAGGTCGGAGATGCCCGGTAGCGTGCGGGCATGCTGATGGAGCAGCGCCCCCACCAGTCCGCCGGCGAGCAACAGGAACGCCGTGGCGGCGGCAAGCGATACGGGAGAGCGGCGGCGCAGGCAGCGTCCCGTCCCGGGTGGCGTCCAGAATCCGGCGGCGAACACGGCACAGATCATCCAGCCGACCGCCCCGACGAACTCGAGATAGCCCGCGACCGCTTCGAGCCACCACAGCGGGTTTGCGGGAATGAGCATGAGCGGGGCGCCGACGGCGCGGGCGGCGGTTCCTCAGGTCGTTTCGCGAACCCAGCGGGTGGCTTCCCGCACCAGCGCCGTGGAGTGTTCGATGCGCAGCTTGTTCTTGATGTTCTCGCGATGGGTCTCGACCGTCTTGATACCGATGCCAAGGCGCTCGCTGATCCGTCGGGTCGACCAGCCGAGACCGATCAGCCGGAACACCTGCAATTCGCGTTCGGTGAGTCCGCCGACGCCCTTGCGCGCGGGACGGGGGTTGGGCAGGTCGTTAAGCACGTGCATGGCCACGCGCGGACTCAGGTGCACCTTGCCTTCGGCGACGCGGCGCAGGGCGGCGAGCAACGCCTCGTTCGGTTCGGTCTTCATCGCATAACCCAGGGCACCGGCATCGAGGCAGCGTTCCGCATACGCCTGTTCCTCGCGCACGGAGACGACGAGAATGCGGACGTTGGGGGAGGCTTCGACCATCGCGCGAATCAATCCCAAGCCATCCGCCTTCCCCAGGATCAGGTCGAGGCATACGACGTCGGGCCGCTCGCCAACCAGCGCCTCCAAGGCATCCTCGGGCGTCTCGGCTTCGGCGCACAGCAGAAAGTCGCCGGTTGAAGCGAGCAATGCACGCATGCCTCGCCGGACCATGGGATGGTCTTCGACGAGCAACACCCGCACTCGCGCGGCAGCATTCGGCGGGTCGTTTTTCTGAGAACCATGGGGAGCCACAGCAGTTTGAAATAAGAGGATGGGATCTGCGCATCCGGAGCAAGCGTCCATTGCGCGGAAAACCGTGCGAACCGGCGCCGTGAAGCCCGTCGGTGCGAGTGGGGAGTGGGGTACAGCCACCTCGGAGAACGTCGCAACCCGGCAATTCTTTGCATCGGAAAGCGAATTTTCCCGTGCGCCGGAGACTTCGTGAGTCGCCGCGTCCTTTTCGGTTGAAATGCACGATCGATGGGGGCGCCGATTCTCGTTTTCCTCCGGAGGCGCCATGTCCGGCAACCTCGGGTGGGAACTGGCTTCGTCGTCAGACGTCACCTATCCTGCCCGCGGGACCTTCCCATGGCGACTGACTACATCATGCGCGTGATCGAGCAGGTGGCGGCGATGCTCGCCGGGATCATGGCGCGGCGGAAGGCGGGCGATCAGGCGGGCGCGGCGCAGGAATTGGAGGAGCAGTCGCTGCGACAGGTGGGTCTGCCACTTTTTGTCGTGAAACATTCGCCGCCGGAAGCCGTGACCGCATTGCTGGCGGAGAGCGGCGCGCGACGCCATGTTCGCGGCGTGTTGCTGTCTGAACTCCTGTTGCAGGATGCAGCGCTTGCCGAGGAGCGGGGCAATCCGCCGGAGGCGGTGGCGAGCTACGCTCTCGCGTTCCGCCTGCTCAATGACGCGTTGGCTACGCTGGCCGTCGACGACGAGGTCATCTATCGGGACAGGCTCGGGGAGATTTCTGCGAAGTTGCGCGATCTCGGTGGGGACCGTTCCAGCTAACCGGCGAGCGACGGTAGCGGTCGGTGGGCCGGCATGTTAAATCCGTGAGAAAAGCGCGCGAGTGGCGCGGGGCACTCCGGCGCGTTTTCGGTGTCGATGCATTCACGCCGTAACAATGAACATGTCGCAAGCCGTGATGAGTCAGGTGACCGTGCGCGATCTCGGGCAGTCGGAGCTTTCCGGCGCCGGTGCGCTGGTCGGCCGGTCCGTGCAGGACAATCCGATCATCCAGCGCGTGTTCGAACGTTGTTTCTCCCGGCGGGCGGCGGCGGTCGGGGAGATCTACGGCACGATCCTTCGGCAAATCCAGGCCAAGGGCGCGATCCTGGGCGCGTTTGTCGGCGACGACACGCTCGTCGGCGTCGGCGCTCTCGTGCAGCCCGGCCGTTGCGCTCCGAGCACGTTTGAAAAAATCGCCCTCACTCGCGTGATCCAGTCATGCTCCTCGGTCGAGATGGCGCTCGCCTATCAGCGCTGGCAGGCGGCGCTGGCGCGGCGTGACCCGAAGGACCAGCACTGGCACGTCGGCCCGGTGGTGGTCGAGCCCGGTTACCAGCGCAAGGGAGTGGGTACGGGGCTGATGACCGCGCTGTGCGAGCGCATCGACAAGTTTCCCACGATGGCCTACCTCGAAACCGATCGGCGCTTGAGCGTGCCGTTCTTTGCGCGCTTCGGATTCAAGCCGATGGCGGAAGCCGGCGTCCTCGAGGTGCCCACGTGGTTCATGTTGCGGGCGCGGCAGCGCTGAGCGTCGTTCGCGACGTTCAGGTATCCCCGAAGATGTCGTCGGTGCCGCGTTCCCGACGCCGCGTCCGACGCGCCCGCCTCACGGTCGCCAGGGGCCGCGACGCCCGGTGATAAGACCCCGCTGCGTCTGTGGAGTTCACCTCAAGTCCCGCCGGATCGGCGTCGATGCAGTTGGAGGTCGGAATCTTTCGCCGACCTTCCTGGTTCCTCATCTTTCCGAGCAATTCCCATGGGCCTTTGTCACGCTATGCTCAACGCGCAGCGGCAAGTGCTGCCGCCGGTTCATCGGCCGTGCCGGCCGCAGGGCGCTCGGACGCTGTGCCGTCCTCGCGCCTTGGCGATCATGCTGGTGCTCGCGTTTGCATGCCTGCCGCCGGTTCGCCTGCGTGCGCAGGCGCATCAAATTGCGTCGCCCGCAGAGGGATTGCTCGAGTCAGGTGCCCCCCTGTATTCCATTCGCACCGAGGAAGCGCTGGGGCTGAGCCAGTCGCCGACGGACATTCACCGTCTGCCCGACGGCCGCTTGCTGGTGTTCGCGGGGCGCGAGCTTGCGTTTGGTGACGGCTCGCGCTGGGAAATCTTCCATCAGGCCGCAGACGATCCAACTACGCCGGGGCTCGAACTTGCGGTCGACGAGAATGGCGCCATCTACACCGGCGTCGCGGCCGGGTTTGCCCGGGTCGAGTTTGGCGCCGATGCCCGGTGGCGCTTGCAGGTCGTGGCGCCGTGGTCGGCCGCGGAAGGCTCGAACCTCCCGGTCCTGCGACATGCGATTCAGGTGGATGGCGAGTGGTTCTGGCACAGTGGCACGGGCGCGGTGTTCACGTGGCGCCCGGGCGAAACCGCGCGGTTCCGGGGCCGGGCCGACACGGTCGAACAGGTGTTGCATCTCGGTGATGCGTTCTATCTCAGCGACCGCACGAACGGAAAGTTGTGGCGGCTGACCGACGCTGCGATGCAGCCCGTCACGCACGCGGCGGGCGTCTCGGTGAGCGAGACCCTCACCTGCGGCGTTCCGCTGAAACCCGGATTACTGCTCGTCGGCACCTACGCGCGCGGACTCGAGGTGTTCGATGGTGAGCGCACGCGACCCTTTGGCGACCGGGCGGTCTTTGCGGGCGGGGTCCGGGTCAATGACCTTTGCGAGACGGAAGGCGGTTTTCTCGCCGCCGCCGTCGAGAACGTCGGCATCGTCTTCTTCGATCGACAGGGGCGCACGTTGCAGGTGCTCGACCGCGCGCTCGACCATCGTCTCGGGCACGTCCGCCGGCTGGTGCCCGCGCCGGGTGGCGTGGTGTGGGGCCAGCTGAACGAAGGAGTATTGCGCGTGGAATTCCCGTCGCGGCTGTCCCACTTCGAACCGTTGATCGGCTCGGGCCTTGCGGTGGCGCATCCGGACCGACTCGACGGCCGCCTGTGGATCATGGCGGATGGCAAGGTCTATCGCGGCGTCTACGATGCCGACGGTCGTCTCGTGCGCTTTGCCACCGACACGCCCGCCGATCGGTTCGCCTTCGCCTTCTCGTGTGCCTTGGGCCGGCCGGTCGTCGGCACCGATCGCGGTGCGTTCTATCGCGACGACCACGAGTGGAAGGAATTCTTTCCGCTTTCGGCGAACCTGCGCATTCTCGAACGGCACCCGATCGACGGGCGCTGGCTCTATGGCGCGGTCGGCGAAGTCGGCTGGTTGCGCCCGACCGCGGACGGCTTTCAGATCGACCGCGTTCCGGTGGGCGGCCTGGGCAATCTCTACAATTCCATCGCGAGTCGTGATGGCACCATCTGGTTCGAGCTTGGCAACCGGCGGGTCGGGCGGCTGCGCCTGGTCGACGGTCAACCCCAGGTCGATTTCTTCGACCGCCAGGATGGGCTGCCCGAGGGCTGGGTGAATCTGTTCCGCATCGGCGACGACGTCAGCTTCAACATCGAGGGACAGATCCTGCGTTTCGACGAGGCGACGCATCACTTCACGCCGGACGCGGAATTCGCCCGCAATTTCCCCGGTCTGAAGAACATCGTCGGACGACCGACGCGCGATGCGCAGGGCCGGGTGTGGATCTCCGCCAACGGCGCCGCGCAGGTGTACGAGGCTCGCGGCGACCGCTGGATCAATCTCGAGGCACGAACTCCGCCGGGCTTCCTGCCCTATTTCTTCACCGTCGAGGAGGGCGGCGTCGTCTGGATGCATGCGGAGCGTCGTCTGGCGCGCTTTGATCCGGCCATGCCGCTGCCCAAGCTGGTGCCGTTGCGCGCAATGATCACCGATATCAATATGGCGGGCAGCGCGCGTACCATTTTCCCTGCGAACACGAAGCTGCCGCCCCTCGACTACTCGGACAATTCCCTGGTCGCACACTTTGTCGCGGCCGGCAATCCGATCACCACGCCCGTGCATTTTGATGTGATGCTCGAAGGCAACGGGGCGACGCGAACGGACGTCGGCAGCAGCGGTTCGGCCTCGTTCAATCGCCTGAAGGAAGGCCACTACGTGCTGCATGTGCGGCCCCAGAGCGGTGGCGTCGTCGGCGAGGAGGCGACGCTTGCGATCACCGTGCGGACGCCATGGTATCGCACGACCTGGGCGTACGCGACCTACGTGGCCGGGGCGATCGGCCTCATCTTGTTTGCGATCTGGGTCGCGACGATTGTCACGCGTCGCGAAAAACGCCGTCTGCAGGATCTGGTCGCGCAGCGCACGCACCAAGTCGATGAACTCACGACCCGCCTCGCACCCTACGAGGATGAATCGCCCGGCGTAAAACCACCCGCGCGTCCCGCGCCTTCCTTGGGCGAACGCCGAGGCTGATCGGCAACCTTTCCGTGGTTGAGGTGGCCGGCTTCTCCACCAAGCCACGCGCAGTAAAGAGCTCCGCGGCAATCCCCGACCGTGGTACGCCGCAGCGCAGGCACCGCTGCCTGTGGGTCTGCCGGATGCGGGTCTTGAAGGCTGCGCTGCTTCGGGCGCCGAAGAGGCCCCGGCCGCCTTTGCACGCTTGCTCGCCGCACGTTTCCGTGGTGCCATTGTCCCGGCCCGTGCAAGGGTCCCGCGCGACCTGTTTCCCGCATGAAACGCATGTTCGTGTTGTTCTCGCTGCCCATCCTGTTGCTATTCATTGGTGCGGTGGTGCTCGCGTTGGGATCGCACCGCGTGCATCCGCCTGGCGGCCTCGAACTCGGTCGTCTGCGTCCATGCCCCGGCACGGCGAACTGCGTGTGCAGCGAATCGGGCACACCGCCGGAACACGCCGTGGCGCCGTTCGCCCTCGCCGGTGCGCCGGAGGCGGCGTGGGTGCGTCTGCGAGCGGTGATTATCGAAGCCGGCGGGCACATCGAGCGCGAAACCGACGAGTACGTCTGGGCGACTTTTCGCACGCCGGTGTTTCGTTTCGTCGACGACGTGGAACTGCGACTCGACCACTCTGCCGGCTTGATCCAGATCCGCTCCGCGTCACGCGTGGGTCATTTCGATCTCGGTATGAACCGCCGCCGTGTCGAACGACTACGATCGAGCGTTTTTCCCTCCGGTTCCTGATCAACGTCGGGGCGGAGCCCGCTCCAGCGGCGGGTGGGGCAGGGGACGCGCGTTCGCTAAACGCCCGACCTGGGCGGCGATGCCATCGCCTGGCGGGCGCCGTCCGCGAAATACAGCAGGGCCGAGATCGCGGTGAACGCGGTCGCGGGAATGGCGAACCAGATCACCACCGCGTCCAGACGCAGCATGGCCGCGCTCACGGTCAGGATTTGCAGGCACGTCGCGAGTTTGCCCGTCCAGTGCGGCTGGATGTGCACCTTGCCGACGACATGGTCGACAATGTACGTGCCGAGTGACAGCAGGACCTCCCGCGACACGAGCACGAGCACGAACCACAACGGCAACGGTGCCGGCCAGGAGCTGAACGTCAGCGTGAGCACGGCGGCGACGAGCAGGAGTTTGTCCGCCAGCGGATCGAGGATGCGACCGAGGTTGCTTTGCTGTCGAAAGCGCCGCGCGACCCAGCCGTCCGCCGCATCGCACAACGCCGCCAGCGCGAAGGTAGCGATCGCCGCGTAGCGCAACCATTCCACGGACTCCCCGGCGGCCGTTCCCTGAGCGTAGTAGATCGCGAACCCGACGAACACCGGGATCAGCAGGATGCGGACGATGGTGATTTGCGTGGCGAACGTCACGACGGGAATCGTCGTGACGCAGAAAGGCCGGCGACACGATCAAATCTGCAACGAATTGCCTCGTGAGCGGCGTCCTCGCCAGCCTGTCTTCTCCCGGCGGCCGACCGGCTCCGTCCCGAAGAAAATTCCTTCGGCGGCATCGGCATGAATAAAGGACCTGGGAATCCGCGAAGGTGCTTGTGCTACCGACTGGCCATGGCGCGTTGAGCCGCCAAATTCACCGTCATGGCAAACGCCCAACCACCGATCGCTGATCTGGCCCGCATGATCGATCACTCGCTGTTGCACCCCACGATCACCGACGAGCAATTGCGCGCGGGAGTTGCGCTTGCCCGCCGCTGTGGATGTGCGACGGCTTGCGTGAAGCCCTACGCCGTGCCGATGGCGGCGAGCGCCCTGGCCGCGACCGGGGTGGGCGTGTGCGCGGTTGCGGGCTTTCCCCATGGCAACAGTTATCCCGCGATCAAGGTGCTCGAAGCCGTGCGCGCCATCGGCGAGGGCGCCGCTGAGATCGACGCCGTGATCAACGTCGGCAAGGTCCTGGGGGGCGACTGGACCGTTGTGCGCGAGGAAATCAAGGTCCTCAACGAGGCGTGCACGAGCCGCGGACGCCTGCTGAAGGTGATTTTCGAAAACGATTTTCTGGACGACTCGCAGATCATCCGTTTGTGCCAGATTTGCACTGAACTGAAGGTCTCTTTCGTGAAGACGTCGACCGGCTATGGCTTCGTGAAGCAGCCCGGCGGCGACTACAATTACCGCGGAGCGACGGATCATCACCTGCGCCTCATGCGTCAGCATTGCGGGCCCGAAGTGCAGATCAAGGCCGCCGGCGGCGTGCGCACGCTTGACGACCTGTTGCGCGTCCGAGACCTCGGCGTCACCCGCGTCGGAGCCACGGCGACCGAGGCGATACTGGCTGAGGCCGTGAAGCGCGGGTTGCCCGGTCCGGTCCCACCGGGGCTCGGTGCACCGTCCGCGGAGCGTTGAATCGACCGCGTACGACATTGAGGCCAATGCCGGCCCGCGCTTTCGGCGCCGACGGCCAGCAGGAGGTGCACCTCTGGGTCCGTAGGAATCGATGATGGGCACGTCCGGCGGCCGGGGGTCCAGGCGTGGTCCGTCGGCTCCGTCCGCGGACGACTCCGGAAGCGCGCGCGCCGCGATCGCGGCAAGGAATCCCGCGCAGAGGAAACTGGCACACGGCACGCGTCTGCGGAGGGGAGACGCCGGTCCCGAGGGCGGAAGGAGAGCCGGTTCCGGCGAGCAGCCGTCGCGAAACATGCGGGAAACCCGACGCCCGCCGGGGTGGGATCAACACCGATTACGGTTCACCAAACCTGTTCGCGTATTGTCGCGCCGTCGTCACGCTCAGGTAGGCCCGACTCCCGTGTCCGGTCCGATCCGGCGCGGCTGGCGGCCCCGAATGCAGGGTCCATCCCTGCCGAACCAGACCCTTCTCCCCATGCTTTCCCACCGATTCATTCTCCCCCTCGTCCTCATGGCCACTGCGATTCCCGCCTTCCCGGCTGAGCCCTTCCGCCGTGCGCCCGATGTGCCGCCTACGAATCCCGCGCTGCTGTCCGACCGCTGGCCGGCGCACTGGATCGCGCCACCGGACGTCTCGCTGACGGATTACGGCATGTTTCTTTTCCGCAAACACTTCACGTTGCCGGCGCAGCCCGCGAGCTACGTCATCCACATCTCGGCCGACAACCGCTACCGACTCTTCGTCAATGGCACGTCCGTCACCTTCGGCCCGCAGCGCGGCGACGTGATGCGCTGGCCCTACGATTCCGTGGATGTCGCGACGCATCTGCATGCCGGAGAGAACGTGCTCGCCGTGCAGGTGGGTAACTACGGCGAGAACCGGCCCTATGCGTTGATGAGTCTGCACACGGGATTGATCGTGCAGGGCGACGGCGAGGCGGAGGCGGGAGTCAACACCGACGATACCTGGCGCGTGCGCAAGGATGCGGCCTATGCGCCCCTGCCGGTATCGCGGGAGAAACTGAATACGTTCATCGTGGTCGGTCCGGGCGAACAACTCGACGCGATCATGCACCCATGGGGCTGGGAACTGCCGGACTTCGACGACACGGCGTGGCTGACCCCGCGCGTGATGGAGGCGGGCCTCCCGTTTGGCTACGGGACCGACGCCGCGCGATGGCTCGTGCCGCGCACGATTCCGCTCCTCGAGGAAACGCCGCAACGATTCGCCGCGGTCCGTCGCACCACGGCCGCGCCGGCGCCGGGCAGGGAGTTTCTCGCCGGCCGGGCGCCCTGGGTGGTGCCGCCGAAAACCAAGGCGCGCCTGTTGCTCGACCAGGGATTCGAGACCAATGCGTTTCCGGAACTTGTCGTGAGTGGCGGTCGGGGGGCCGACATCACCCTCGCCTATGCCGAGGCGTTGTTTGATGCGAACGGTCGCAAGGGCAATCGCGACGAAGTCGAGGGCCGTCAACTTCGGGGCGTCGAAGACCGGCTCCGCCCCAACGGCGGAGTGAGAACCCACTTCACGACGCTCGACTACCGCACCTTCCGTTACCTCGAGCTCCGCATCGAGACCCGGGGTGAACCCGCGACCATCGACGACATTCGCAGCGTCGCGACCGGGTATCCGTTTTATGAAAACGGCTCGTTCACCAGCGACGATCCCGAACTCGCCCGCATCTGGACGGTGGGCTGGCGCACGGCGCGCCTTTGTGCGGGCGAGACCTACATGGATTGCCCGTACTACGAACGCCTGCAGTACATCGGCGACACGCGCATCCAGGCGTTGATCTCGCTTTACGTTTCCGGCGACGACCGGCTCCTGCGCAACGCGATCACGCTGTTCGACCAGTCGCGCATCCCCGAGGGCCTGACGCAGAGCCGCTATCCCTCGCACACCATGCAGCTCATCAACACGTTTTCCCTCTTCTGGATCGGCATGGTGCACGATTACTGGATGCATCGCGACGATGTCCCGTTTGTCGCGGCGCGGTTGCCTGGCCTCAAGGACGTGCTCGCGTGGTTCGATCGCCACGTTGACGCCCAGACCGGTTTGCTTGGCCCACTGCCGTTCTGGACGTTCGTGGACTGGCCTGACGAGTGGAAGTGGGATCACACGCGCGACATTGGTGGTGAACCACCGGGCGCGCACGCCGGCGGTTCGTCGATCGTCACGCTGCAATACGCGATGGCCCTCGACCAGGCGTCGGATCTGGTGCGGGCGTATGGTGAGAATGAATGCGCCGCCGACTACACCAGGCGTGCGGCGGCCCTGCGCGCCGCGACCCTGCGCGCGTGCTGGAACGGCGAGCGGCGCCTGCTCGCCGACACGCCGGAGCAGCGGAGCTTCAGCCAGCACGCCAATGCCCTGGCGATTCTCTCCGGAGCGGTGACTGGCGATGCGGCGCGCGACCTGATCACGCGCGTGCTCGCGGATCGATTCCCTCGTCCAGTGCACGTTCTATTTCCGCTTTTATCTGTTGCGCGCGCTCAAGGCCGCCGGTCTCGGCGACCGATACCTCGACCAGCTTGGCCCCTGGCGCAGGATGCTCGAGCTCGGCCTGTCCACTTTCGCCGAGCGTCCCGAACCGACGCGCAGCGACTGTCATGCCTGGAGCGCGTCCCCGCTCTACGAGTTTCTTGCCACCGTCTGCGGCATCGAGCCCGGCAGCCCGGGATTCAAGACCGTGCGCATCGAGCCGCACTTGGGGAAACTCGCGCACGTCGAGGGCACGGTGCCGCATCCGCTTGGGTTGGTTCACGTGAAGCTCACGCGCGACGGCGGGAAACTGCACGCCGACGTGGAACTGCCGACCGGCCTGAGTGGTGAATTCATCTGGCAGGGCGCCGCAAAGTCGCTGCAGGCGGGCACCCAGGCATTGGATTTCTGAGGGCCGCTCGGATCCATGATCTGACAGGGCCAGGCGACCGCTCCCGTCGCGCGATTCGACCTTATCCCGCCCATGTAGTATCAACGCAGGCAAGGCCGACGCTCTTGCGCCGTCACCCGGTGGGCGCGCATGGACCAGGGCACGTCCTGCGGCCTTTGGGGCGACTACGCCACATGAGGGACTTCGACCCGGCCGGGCTTGCGGAAGCCGGGACTCGAAAACAGCACCCCGGCGACGGCATGAACAACGTTCATCGTGCTCCCGGGGGCCAGTTCGAGGAGCGACACTTTTCGATTCCATCGCTGTGCGCAGGTGAGAACGTGGGCACGAATCCGATCGCTCCAGGAATCCGCGGCAACGATGAGGTCGACGCGAACGAGCTGAAGGAAGGCGATGGCGTCCGCCGCATCCACGGCCGGCAAAACGATGTGCCCCAGGCGGGTCAAAGCGCGTGTGCACGTACGGCCACTTTCGGATTTCACGCCCACCACCAGAATTGCAGGCTGGTCCGGGTGCATAAGCGGGATGCGACTCGGGACGGCGGCGGAGGTTCCCGCGATGTTTTGTAAAGGGTGGGGACATTGTGCTGCGCCTGCACATGCAAGGTCCACTGGGGTCGAACCGTCGTCCTGGAAGGACGGTGATCGCCACTGCTTCAGCCCTTCCCCCTGCGTTCCGAGAGTCCACGTGAGCTCCCCCCATGAATGTTACGCCATGGTTACTGGCGTTTGAGACTCCCCCCGCCGACCAACCCGGTCCACCGATCGTTGCTTCGAAGCCTTCCGGGCTGGCAAAATCTGAAATGGAGAACCTCCGATTCCACATTCTCCGGAAACGGGTGTTGAACCGGCGGCACGGGCGCGACGAATAGCGTTTCCGCCATGCCCGCCGCCTATGCCGTCTTCGCCCATCTGACCGCCGAGAAGAGCGAGCTTTACCGCGCGATTCTCGATGCGCTGGTGGCCGGGCGGGCGCGGTTTGCCGTCGCGTTGCGGCCGACGGAGATTCACGCCGCGATCACATGCGCGGCCCGGCCCGACTCCGCCGCCGGTCCGGCGGTGTCACCTTTGCTCGACGAGGTCGAGACCGCCCTGCGTCAGTTGCGCGACTGGGGCAATCTCGACGACGCACCCGACACCGCGCACGCCGCGACGATCGAGGACTTCTATCGTCAGCGCCGCATCTATCAGCTCAGCGCGGCGGGCGAAGCGGCCGAACGGGCCCTCGCGACCTTCCATGAGCACCTCGTCCGGCCCGGCGAGCTCCAGACCACCGCACTGCACGATATTCTGGCGCTGCTCGACGACCTGCCGGCGCTGCTCGCCGAGCAACCGCTCGACGAAGCGCGTATTCACCTCGCCCTGACCCAGCTCGCCACCCGCTTCGAACAGCTCACCTCGCGCGCCCAGAGCTTCATGCGTGACCTCCAGCGGCGGATCGATCTCCAGGGTCTGAGCATCGACGACTTTCTCGCCTATAAGGAGCGCCTGATCGATTATCTCGAGCGCTTCATCGGCGAACTCGCGATTGCGACGAACCGCATCGCCGAGGCGCTGCTCACGCTGCCGGCCGTGTCGCTGGAAGCCGCCTTTGCCGCCGCCGCCCGCCGCGAAACGGCCGATGCCCTCGACGCCGGACCGGCAGCGGTGACCGCCGCCGAGCATAGTTGGCGCGAGCGCTGGGACGGGCTGAAGCGCTGGTTCATCGCCGGAAACGCCGCCTCGCACGCCGAACTGCTCCGCGCCCGCGCACGCTCCGCGATCCCGGCCCTGCTCCAGGCCGTCGGGCAAATCAACGAGCGACGCGCCAGCCGCACCGACCGCGCCGCCGATTTTTCGGCGCTCGCGCGCTGGTTTGCCGCCGCGTCGGACGAAGGCGCCGCGCACCGACTGTGGCGGGCCGCATTCGCGCTCGCCCCGTCCCGGCACCTTAGCCTCAACGAGGAAACCCTTCGCCTGCGCCAGGCGCACGACGAGTCCGCCCGCGTGAGCTGGCTCGACGCCACGCCGATGTGGCTGTCGCCACGGTTGCGGCAAAGCGGTCGCCACGCCCGCAGTGGTGCGGCGCCTGCGACCATCGACCGCTCCGCCGGGAAAGCCCGCCTCGCTGCGTTCGCCCGCGACCAATCCGCGGAGCTGCAGCGCGCCCGCACCCTGCTGTTGCGCGGCGGCCGGCGGCGCCTCGCCGAGCTCGGTCCGCTTGATCGCGCTCAGCTGGGGTTGTTCCTCGACCTGCTCGGGCAGGCGTTGAGCCGCCGCCGCGACGGCGAGTCGGTCGAAGCCGCCTCAATCGACGGCTCGCTGCGCATCCGGCTGGACCCGATCGCGGACGGCGCCTGGGTCTCGGTTCCGACGACTGAGGGTGCGTTCTGCGGCCGCGACCACTGGGTTTCCATCGAGCCGGCCTGCACGTCATCCGGATGAAAGCCGCGTTTGCATCGCTGGGCTCCGCCCGCCGCCAGCGCCTCGCGCGCCTTCGCGAGGGCACCGATCCGCTCGTGGCGGAGGAACGGCGCGTCGCCCTGCGCGCGCTCCTGCACTTTCCGCTGCTCACGCCCGACGGACCCCGGGAACGCCTCTTCGCGCTGGTGCGGCGTCATCGCGAGTACGTTGCCGACTGGTTTGCGCACCACGCCGGCTGGAGCCTGATCGCGACCGCCGACGTCATCCGCTTGCGCAAAACGCCGGGCGATCCCGACGACGAAACCCGTGGCGCCATGGAACCGCGCAGTGGCGAGCCGTTCACCCGCACGCGCTACCTGCTCCTGTGCCTTGCCCTCGCCGCGCTCGAACGCGGCGATTCGCAGACCACCCTCGACCGGCTCGCCCGCCAGATCGCCGGTGCGATCGCCGCCGAACCGGAGTTGGCCGGGAGCGGACTCGATTGGTCGCTCGACTCCTTCGCCGGACGGCGCGACTTTGTCCACGTGCTGCGTTTTCTGATACATCTCGGCGTCTTGCGGCGCGTCGAGGGCGACGAAGAACGCTACCTGCACGACCGCGACGCCGACGTCCTCTACGACGTCGTGCGGCCTGTGCTGGCCGCGCTGCTTGCGACCCGCCGGAGTCCGTCGCTGATCACCGCGACCGATGCGGACATCCGGATCGCGGAGCTGCTCGACGCGAATCTCCCCGACTCGCCCGAGGCACGCCATCGCGCCCTCCGCCTGCTCCTCAATCGGCGCCTGCTCGACGATCCCGTGCTTTACTACGACACGCTCGACGAGGAGACGCGGGCCTACTTTGAGCGGCAGCGCGGATTCCTGCTGCGCGAGCTGGCCGACGCCACCGGGCTGGAGCCGGAGCTGCGCGCAGAAGGCGTGGCACTCGCCGATCTCGAAGGTGACTGCACCGACCTGGGCCTGCCCGAGGAGGGGACCGAAGGTCATTTGACGCTCCTGCTCGCCACCTGGCTGGCGGAAAAGGCCCGAGCGGACGGAGCCACGGCGTTCGTCACGCGCGAGGCCTTGCGCCAGCAGACCGCCCGGTTTATCCGCCAACATCGCCATCACTGGCGCCGTGAGGTCGCCGAGCCCGGTGCCGAGGGCCCGCTGGCGGACGTTGTCGCCCACCGCCTGACGGCGCTGCGGCTGATCGCACCGCGCGACGGCGGCTGGCGACCACTGGCCGCGCTGGGCCGCTTTGGCCTGCGCGACACGCCGGCCACCTCGCCCCGCCCGGACGAGGGCGACAATACCCTGCAACTCTCCCTGTGAGCAACGTACCCGATCACGCGCCCGCGCCCTCCTCGCCGCCGCAGGCGAACGACGAAGACTCGATGCTGCCCGTCCCGTCCCGGAGCGATCGCTGGCAGCCGCTGCGCGGCGGTGTGCTCAACATCTATCGCTTCGACTACGAGGAATTCCATTACGAGCGCGGCCGCCTGCTGTTGCGCGGCAACAACGGCGCCGGCAAGTCGCGCCTGCTCGCCCTGCAACTGCCCTTCCTCCTCGACGGCGAGGCGACACCTGCGCGGTTCGAACCCGACGGCGATCCCGCCAAGCGCATCGAGTGGAACCTGCTGATGGGCCGCCACGCCGACCGCACGGGTTACACCTGGATCGAGTTCGGCCGGCGCGGCCCCGACGACGGCGAGGCCGTGTATTTGACGCTTGGATGCGGCATGCGGGCCGTGGCGGGACAAAGCGGCCTGCGGGCGCGCTGGTTCTTCCTCACCCCGCAGCGCGTCGGTCGCGATCTCTTCCTGCAAAACGCCGCCGGCCAGCCGCTCGGCCGCGAACGCCTGGAAGAGGCGCTCGCGCCGTCCGGCCGTCTTTTCACCCGCACCGACGACTACCGGCGCACGGTCGACGCGGAACTCTTCGGACTTGGCGAACGCTATCCGCGACTCATCGATCTGCTCATCCGCCTGCGGCGTCCACAGCTCTCCCGCAAGCTCGACGAGGAGGAGCTCTCGCAGACCTTGAGCGATGCGTTGCCCGTCCTGCCGGCCGCGATCGTGGAGGTCGTGGCCGAGGCGTTTCGCGGGTTGCAGACGGATCGCGACGCCTGGCAGGGGTTTTGCGACATGCGCGACGCGGTCGGCGCGTTCCTCCGCGAATACCGGCGCTACACCCGCACCGCTCTCCGCCGGCGAGGCGCGGCCGTGCGCTCGGACCATGCCGCCGTCGAGGACGCGCAACGCCGGGTGCGTGACGCCGAACGCCGCGCCACCGCGGCAGGAGACGCGCTACAGCGGCTGACCGCCGAACAGGCGCAACGCGAGCAAGACCTCGCCGCGGCCGAGGAGACCGAGCGCACCCTGCGTTCGAGCCCCGAGATGCGCACGGCCGACGAACTCGACCAGGCTGCCCGTGCCGTGACGACCGCAACCGCAGCCCGCGAGCAGGCGGCGCAGGACATGGCGTCCGCCGAAAGGGAGGCAATTCAGGCCAACACCCGGCGGGAGGAAGCGGAGCGGCGCCTCGCCGGAATTCGGCAAACAACAGAACAGGCGCTGCGCACCGCCGAAGCGCACGCCCTCAAGGCGGACCTGCTCGAACTTCATCGCGATCAACTCGCGAACCCGTTTGCGGGTGACGAGGACAGCCGTCGCGGCGTGATGGATGTCGCCGCCAGGGCCCTCGATGGTGAAGTGACCCGGCGGCGCCAGGGGATTGCGCTGCTCCGTCGGCGTGACGCCGAACTCGCCGCGGCCCGCGCCGCTTTCGACGCGGCGGAGACGCGGCGCCGGCACGCGGATGAAGCGTGCTCCGCCGCGCGGGAACGCGAACGGGCCGCGCGGGAGGCGCTCGATGCCGCGGCCGCGGCCCTGCAGCGAGCGTATCACGACTGGCACAACGCGCTGCGCGAGCTGACCTGTCCCACGGCGGACGAACTCGCCGAGGCGTTCGCGCTGTGGATGGCGCAACGGGAGGGACCGAGCCCGTTGCAGTCGGCGGCGAGCATGGCCCATCGAGCCACGGTGGCGCGCATCACCGTGGAGGATACGGAACTGGGCCTGCGCCTGGCCGCGGAACAACTGCGGCGAAACGACATCCAGGCGGAACTCTCATCGCTGGAACAGGGCGGCACCACGCCGCCACCTCCGCCGCCGACCGATCGTGCGGAACGCGCGGGTCGCGCCGGCGCGCCGCTCTGGCGGTTGTGCGATTTCGCACCCGGCACATCAAACGCCCAACGCGCAGGACTGGAAAGCGCGCTCCAGGCTTCCGGGCTGCTCGACGCCTGGCTGCTTCCGGACGGACGTCTGCTGGACACCGATACCGAGGACACATTTTTGCTCGGGGAACCTCCGGCTGCCGGACGCCACCTGGGCACGGTTCTCGTTCCGGCGATCGACGCCGCCGATCCGGGCAGCGCGGCGCTGACCGCCGCAACCGTCGAGCGTGTGCTCGCTGCGATCGGCGTCGGCCGCGACCAGGGCACGCATTGGGTCGATCCCGATGGATCGTGGCGGCTCGGGCCGCTCACGGGGCGCTGGACCAAACCCGCCGCGGAATTCATCGGCGCGAGTTCGCGCGAGCAGGCCCGCCGACGTCGGATGGGCGAGTTGCGGGCCACGCTGGCCGAACTCGACGCCCGCTGCCGCGAAATCGAGTCGGCCCGCGCCGCGCTCACGAACCGGCGGAGCCGCGCAGACGAGGAGTTGCGTTCGCTGCCACTGGATGCCCTCGTGCTCGAGGCGGGATTCGAAATGGCCGCAGCCGTGCGGGCGACGGCTGATACCTTTACCGCGCATGAACGTGCGGAGCAGGACGCTGCGCGCGCGCGCGGCGAAGCGGACGAAGCGCTCCGCCGGCGCGACACGGACGCGGGCGACTGCGGCCTGTCGGCCTGGCTCGGACGGCTCGATGAGTTACAGGACGCGGTTGCCGACTATGCGGCCGCGGTGCAGGGACTCTGGCCGACGCTGCGGCATTGGGAATCGGAACAACGCCAACTGCGCCTCGCGACCGAGGCCGCGGAGGCGGCCACGGCCCAACGTCGGTTGCGCGCCGCCCGCCGGCAGACCGCAGCGGAAGCCGCGGCGGCGGCCATCAGCCGTCAGCGCGTGTTGCAGGAAACCCATGGCGCGTCGATCGCGGCGATCCTGGGGAAACTGGCTGAAACCGAAAATCAAATACGGATCATGCGTGAGGAGTCCAGGTGCAACCAGGTCCACGTTGTCGGGGAGACGTCGGCGCGGGACACGGCGCGCCAGGATGCCGCCCACGCCGACAGCGAGCGCGAGCGCCATGAAACGGAGCGAGCCGCGGCCATCACCGAACTCCAGCGCTTCGCGGAACAAAGGTTGTTGTCCGAGGCGGATGAGGAGTTGGCCGACATCGAATCCGCCGGGTGGTCGGTTACGCGTGCCGTCGAGATTGCGCGCCTGATCGAGCCGCGCCTGGCGGATACTCCGCATGACGACGAGCGCTGGCGACACTTGCAGGACACGATTCACAGTCACATCCAGGAACTGCGGGACCGGCTCGTGGCGCAGGGGCACCAACCGGAATCGCACGCGCTGGCCGACTTCGTCGTGGTGCGCTGCCTGTTTCAGGGACGGCCGCACACCATGTCGGAATTGCACACGGCCTTTGCCGCGGAGGTGAGCGAGCGCGAACGCCTGCTGGCCGCCCGGGAGAAGGAGATCATCGAAAACCATCTGCTCGGCGAAGTGGCCGTGGAGTTGCAGAAGCTCGTCCGGTCCGCCGAGGAGTGGATTGCGTCGGCCAACGGCGAATTGGCGTCACGCCCAACCAGCACGGGCCTGCGTTTTCGCTTCGCGTGGGATACGATCGAAGAGAGCGGCTTCGGCGCGATCCGGCGGCCGTTCCTGCGCACGAGTGAGCTTTGGTCGCCCGCCGAGCGCAGCGCTCTCGCGCAGTTCCTGCACGGGCGCATTCGCGCCGCCCAGGACGCGGACCAGGACGGCTCGTGGCGCGATCACCTGGCCAGCGCGCTCGACTACCGCCGGTGGCACCGCTTCATCGTCGAGCGCCAGCAGGAAGGCCAGTGGCGCCGCCTCGACCGCCGCACCTATGGCACCGGTTCGGGGGGCGAGAAAGCGCTCGCGCTGACGTTGCCGCGCTTCGCCGCGGCGGCCGCGTATTACCGCGGAGCCGCGCCGCACGCGCCGCGACTGATCATGCTCGACGAAGCCTTCGCCGGCATCGATCCGACAATGCGCGCGCAATGTCTCGGCGTGCTCGAGCAATTTGATCTGGATGTGGTGATGACGAGCGAGCTCGAGTGGGGTTGTTATCCGACTGTTCCCGGCCTTGCCATCTATCACCTGAGCGCCTTTCCGGGCATCGACGCGGTTGGGATCACCCGCTGGGTCTGGAACGGGCGCGAGCGTCGGTCGGTCGACGTGCCGTTGCCGCCGTCACGTCCCGCGGCAATGGGCGCGGCCCGCACCTCCTCCGCCGACGAAGAAACGTTGTTCGCGGACGAGACTGAACCATCGTCCCGGGATGCCTGATCACGACCGGCTCGCGCGCCTGCTCGGGCGTCCCGAATGCGAGCCGCTGCTCCGGCGGTTGCGGCAACGGCTCGAACGCGGTCACCCCCTGACGGGGACGATCATTCTCCACCACCTCGGCGCCGGTCAGCGCGAGGCGATTTCGTTACTGCTCGGTCGGCCGCCCGGTCAGACGGGCGAACAATTCGTGAGTGTGCGGCTGGATGAACTCGAGGCGCGTCTCAAGGAAGCCCGCGTGTGTGAATCGCTGCGTCAAGCAGTTGAACTGCTCACGGGCCCGGTGGACAATACCGTCGCCCGGCACGCGAAGCGCGAGGCGCGCTGGGCCGCGGTGTTCGACCAGGCGCCGGACATCCTCCGCCGGCCACGCCTCGCCGTCTGCCTCACACGCTGGCGCACCTCAGGCTCGCTCAAACGCCTCGCGCGCGGGTCCCCGGTCGCCGCCGAGAACCTCCTGGCTCGCGCGGCCAGAATCGCCGCGCTGCTTCCGACCGACGGGCGGACCCTGGCGCAACTCGCGGCCGAAACGCTCGGCAACGCCCACGCGCTCGATCCGGGCGAGCCGACCACGACGCTCGTCCTCCAACTCGCGGCGGCCCTCGCGGAAATCGAACTCGCGAGTGACGCCGAGGGCCGCCGCGACGTTTGGGCGGCGGTCGGCGTCATCTGTGACGAACTCAGCGCACCGGCCCTGGTGCTCAACCTTCCGGCGACGGGCGAGTCGCGAACGGCAGAACTCCTGCGCCTCGCCCGGGGGGAACCGCTGCATCTTTCGTTGCGGCTGCTGGTCCGGCATCCACTTTCCAATGACAAGGGTCTCGCGGGTCGCAACGTGTTTGTGTGCGAAAACGCGACGGTCGTCGCGCTCGCGGCCGCGCGGCTGGGCCGGGAGTGTGTCCCGTTGGTGAGTGTGCAGGGGCAGTACGCGACGCCCTCGCGCGTCCTGCTTCGTCAGCTCTGTACCGCGGGCGCACGCTTGCACTATCACGGTGATTTCGATGCGGGAGGACTGGCGATTGCCCGGCGTGTTATCGGAGAATTTTCCGCCCGGCCCTGGCGCATGTCCGCAGCCGATTATCTCGCTGCGCCCAAGGGCGAACGGCTCAACACGGCGCCTGGTCTCACCCCTTGGGACTACGCGCTGGCTGGAGCGATGGAGCAGCACCGCCGGGTCGTGCACGAGGAGGCGGTATTCGAAACCCTTGCCGCGGACCTGGTGGACGGCGCCTACGGAGTTTCATAAACCAAGTCCCCCGGGGGCGGCGTCGTCCCCCCCCAGCGCGCCTCGCCGATCGGCGTCGGCGCGTAACCGACGCCGCGCCCTGAAAATGCGGTGCGGCCGCGCAGAATCGCGCGGCCGCTGATCGTGAAGACGGCCTGCGCGGCCGAGATGACGGTGGCGAGGGCTGGACCGACGCGACTCTGTGCTCCGTGGCACCTGCGAGTTCATGTGCCGGCTTCGACCGAGGTGGCGAGCACCTCGCGCTCCGCCAGCTCGCGCTCGATCTCGGCCACGGTTGCGTCCTCGAGCGGGTAGAACCAGATGATCATCGCACCGGTCAACGCGAAGGTCGCCGGCACCAGCGTGAAGAGGACGCGAATGCCCATCACTGCCTCGGTGGTCTGGCTCTGGTTGGCGACGAACCCCACCCATGCCAGGGCCATGCCCGGAATGAATCCGCCAAGCATCAGTCCGGTCTTTTGCGCAAATTGGGTGGCGGAAAAAATCAGGCCATTGGTGCGGCGGCCGAACTTCCAGGTGCCGTAGTCCGCGACATCGGCGAACATCGCCCACACCAGCGCCGGGGTCGGTCCGACGATGAAGGTGCTGAGAGTGTTGACCGCGAAGATCCACCCGAGCCGATCGGGCGGTATCACAAACAGGATCCCCATCCCGACTGCGTTGGCGGCCGAGAGCCCGACGAGCAACGCCCGCTTGCTCCACCGGCGGCTGAACCACTTCGTGCAGGCCACGCCGAGGATCAGGGCCACGGTGCCGGAGGTGAAGAACATCGTCGTCAGGTCGAGCTGGCCGAGAAAGGCGGAGCCGTCGTCGCCAATGTAGTATTTGAAGAAGTGCACCGTGACGGCGTTGCGCACCGCGACATTGGCGAGCGTGAACACCGCGGCGACGGCGAGCACGAGCCAGGGCCGGTTTTGCCAGAGCAGACCCACGTCGCGCTTGAGATCGGGCCGCTGCTGCGCCGGCGGGCGCACACGTTCGCGGGTGACGGCAAACGTGAAGAGGAACATCCCGATCGCCGCCAGGCTGAGCAGGCTCATCGTGATCGTCCAGCCGGCGCCTTCATTGCCGTGGCCGAAGAAGCGCACCAGGGGACGGGCGACAAATCCGATCAACAACTGCCCGCCAAAGGCGCAGACGAAGCGATAGCTCGACAACACCGTGCGCTCGGGCGACGACGGCGTCATCACGCCGAGCATCGCGGAATACGGCACATTGATCGCCGTGTAGACCATGCAGAGCGCGTTGTAGGTGACGTAGGCGTAGACGAGCTTGCCGGTCTCGCTGAAGGACGGATTGGCGAACGTGAGCCACGTGATCAGCCCGAAAGGCACGGCGATCCACAGGAGATAGGGGCGGTACTTGCCCCAGCGGGTGGACGTGCGATCGGCCAGGGCGCCCATCATCGGGTCGTTGATCGCGTCCCACAGCCGCACGAGGAGAAACATCGTGCCCACCGTTCCCGGCAGCAGGCCGAAGACATCGGTGTAGTAGTAGAACAGGAACAGATTGACCGTGTGGAAGACGAAGTTCGAGGCCGTGTCGCCGAGGCCGTAACCAAGCTTCTCGACGAACGACAGGTGAGGGGAGACGGAGGCGGACGAGCGCATGGGGTGAGGCAGGGGCCGGTCGGGACGGAGGCGGCGGGAAAACTCGTCCGCGACGCGCGCAAGGCAAATATAATGTGCATAAGTGTGCACGAATTTATCGGGCCAGGATATTACCCGCGCTCGCGATCGCCCGACGATCTACGATGCGGCGGATCGGTGCCGGCTCCGTGGTCCTCTCGTCCGGAGGTGCAGCGATGTGCATTTATATTGCAATCGTCGCCGGCGGTGGCTCGCTTGGGAGTGTGGCCAAGATCAACCAGCAACTGATCGCGGATCAACTGAAGATTTCGCGCACCACCGTGTCGCGCTCTTTCTCCAATCATCCGGCGATCAATCCGGACACGCGCGCCCAGGTGCTCAGTCTCGCCGCGCGCATGGGCTACCGTTACGCGGGCCCGCGCAGCGCCGCGCGGCGCGCCTCACGCAAGCCCTCGACGATCGGGGTCCTGATCGGCTCGGCCGGCGGCGCCCTCGGGGCGGCGGAGACCTTTCGCTACGTGCTGAAGGGAGTCACGGAACGGGCGGCCGCGCTGGACATCCAGGTCGACGTGGGCTTCCACGATCCCGCGACCTTTGATCCGGAGAACGGCCTGTCCAGCGGGGTGCGGACCGGCCCGTGGCGCGGCGCGATTCTCATCTACCCGTTTCCCACGGAAGCCATACACGCCCTCAGCCGGCGGATCTCCGCGGTGTCCGTCATTGAAAACTACGCGGAGCCCGGCCTGGACTGCATCGACACGGACCAGAACGACGGCATCGTGCGGCTGGTGAGTCATCTCGCCGGGTTGGGCCACCGGCGGATCGCCTTCTATTCCTGGTCCTATCCCGTGCCGGCGCCCTGGGTACAGCGACGGCTCGGCGCCTTCGTCGAGGCCCTCTACGGCCTCGGGCTCGAGTTCAACGCGGAGTGGACGGCCAACGTGCACCGGAATCAAAAGCCGCTGACGGTGGAGCAGGCGGGCGTCTGGGCCGAGCGCCTCATGCGCAAGGAACGGGTGACCGCGTTTGTCTGCGCCGCGGATCACCAGGCCTATCCGTTGATCACCGCCTTGCGCGAGCGGGGCCTGGCCGTGCCGAAGGCCTGCTCGATCACCGGCTTCGACGGCATCGAGGTGCCGCCGCACCTGCCCGCGCTCACCACCATGCGGGTGGCCTACGAGGACATGGGTTCGGCGGCGGTTTCGCGACTGGTCGACCGCATCATGCATCCGTCGGCGCCGCGACGTCACATCCTGATCGGGGCCCGGCTCGTCGCCGGGGCCACGACGGCTGCGCCCGTCAAGTAGCGGTCGCTTCCGGCGGGGTCACGGTCACTGCCGGACGTTTTGCCGCCGCGGTAAAGCCGGCATGCGCCGCTGCGTCATCATCGCCCGGTATCCGCCTTGGGCGGTCGGCGACAGACGGGCCATCGAAAGGTTGCACGTTCATGCAACCATCGTGCCGGTAAACCAAATCTCCGCTATAGGAACCGGCCGTGCACGCGTTCAGCGCGTTGTGCACAATCAATGCACAAAGATGCACGTTTATGCTTTACTTCCGGAACCAAGTCCGGCACGGTGCCGCCGCTGATTCCGCTGCGGATTCCCGCCATGAAACCCGCTTTCCGCCTCGTCGGACGCTGTCCTCGCCCCGCCATCTGCGCCGGCGGAAGCTCATCGGCGGTCGGCCTCCGAAGCGAGGGAGCCGCAAGACCAGGGCGGCCACTTCGTGGATCGGGATGGCGGGCGCTTTTATCGCATCGCGGAATACGACCGGATGCCGCCGTTTCTGATGACGATCGTCAGCGCGTCGGATCATTGGCTGTTTGTCGCCAGCAACGGTGGGTTGACCGCCGGGCGGGTGGACGCCGACCGGGCGCTCTTTCCCTATCAGGCGGTGGATCGTATCTACGACACGGCCGCGAGCGCGGGGCCGTTCACCTGCCTGCACGTCACGCACGGCGAGCAGTCGCGGTTGTGGGAGCCGTTTCACGCCGCCGGGCGCCGGTTTCACCGGCTCTCGCGCAATCTCTACAAGAGCATCGAGGGCAACCGGCTCATCTTCGAGGAGACCAACCAGGACCTCGGCCTCACCTTCAGTGCGGAATGGACGACCAGCGAACGCTTCGGCTTCGTGCGGCGCGTCCGGTTGGCGAACGATGGATTTTCGCGCGCCGACGTGCGCGTGGTCGACGGCCTGCGCAATCTCCTGCCGGCGGGCATACCGCGTCGCTTGCAGGATTCCATGAGTTGTCTCGCCGACGCCTACAAGCGCAGCGAGGTGGTTGCCGGCACCTCGCTGGCGGTCTTTGCGCTGTCCGTCGGCATCACGGACCAGCCGGTTCCCCTCGAGTCGCTGCTCGCCACGGTGGCGTGGAGCGACGGGCTCACCGGCGCGCGCGTGCTTCTGACCGAGCGACAACTCGATGCCTTTCGCGGGGGGATCCTGCCGCAAGCCGAAGCGGACGTCCGCGGCGTGCGCGGCGTCTACGCGGTGGCGGCGGAACTCGTGCTCGAGGCGGGCGACGCGCACGCGTGGCAGGTGATCGCCGACGAGGGTTGGTCGCAATCCGGCGTGGTCGCACTCGCGGAGCGCTTGCGCGCGGGCAACGCCAGCGGCGAGGTGCGGGTCGACATCGACGCGGGAACGCAGCGCCTGCGCGAAATCGTCGGCGGAGCGGACGGGCTGCAGTCCGGGGGCGACGAAACCACGACGGCCCATCATTTCGCCAACGTCCTGTTCAACGTCATGCGGGGCGGCGCCTGCCTGCGGGGATACGGCATCCGCGCCGACGATTTTGCCCGCTTCGTCGGGGAGCGAAACCATGGCGTGGCGCGTGGGGCTGCCCCCTGGCTGGCGGATCTGCCGTCCGCCTTGTCCCGGGACGAACTTGGCGAGCGGGTGCGGCGGTGCGACTCTGCCGACCTCGAGCGCCTCTTCCTCGAATACCTGCCGCTCGGATTCAGCCGGCGGCATGGCGACCCGAGCCGGCCCTGGAACCGTTTCTCGATCCGTCTCCGAGACGAGGCCGGCCGCGAGGTGTTCGAATACGAGGGTAACTGGCGCGACATCTTCCAGAACTGGGAGGCGCTCGGCACTGCGTATCCGGAGTTTCTCGAGCACATGGTGGCGAAGTTCGTCAACGCCAGCACGCTCGACGGCCATAACCCCTACCGCGTGACGCGACGGGGCGTGGAGTGGGAGGTGCCCGCACCCGACGATCCCTGGGCGGGCATCGGGTATTGGGGCGACCACCAGATCGTCTACCTGCTCAAGTTGCTGGAATGGGCGGAGCACTTCGCGCCCGGACGCTTTCACCAATGGCTCGAGCGTCCGGTCTTCAGCTACACCGCGGTACCGTACCGGATTGTCAGCTACGAGGAGATGCGGCGGCATCCCCGTGCCACCATCACCTTCCAGGCCGGGGCGGACGCCCTCCTTCGTTCGCGGGAGCGGAACGAGGGCACCGACGCGCGCCTCGTGCGCGGACCGGACGGCGGCGTGTGGCACGTGACGCTGCTGGAGAAACTCCTCGTCACGGCGCTGGCTCGCCTGGCCAACCTGATTCCCGGCGGTGGCATCTGGATGAACACGCAGCGCCCGGAGTGGAACGACGCGAACAACGCGCTCGTCGGGTTCGGGGTCTCGGGCGTGACGCTGTGTTATCTGCGGCGCTACCTGCGGCTCTGTCGCCGGTTGGTTGCCGATCGTGCAACCACGGAAATCACGCTGTCTTCCGCGGTCGCCGGTTTTGTGGAGTCCATTCTCGAGGCGCTGCGGTTCGCCGCCGGCCGGGAGGGAACTGTCGCGGTCGACGCCCGGGAGCGGCGCGCCGTCGTGGACCGCCTGGCGGGTGCCGGCTCGCGGTATCGCGAGGCGGTTTACGCGCAGGGTCCGGGCGGCCGACGGTCGGTCCCGACGACGGTGGTGCTGGCGTTGTGCGATGCCGCACTGCCGCTGGTTGAGGCAAGTCTGTGCGCGCTGCGCCGGCCGGATGGTCTCTATCACGCCTACTGCCTGCTGCATTTTCCCGATGCCCGGACGCTGCCGCTCGACGACCTGCCCTTGATGTTGGAGGGACAGGTGGCCGCGCTGGCCTCGGGCTTCCTGGAACCCGAGGAGGCGGTGGCCTTGTTGCGCGCGTTGCGCGCGAGTCCGCTGTATCGCGCGGATCAACACAGCTATTTGCTCTACCCCGACGGCAATCCTCCGGGATTCCTGGAGCGCAACGTCGTCCCGACGGAGGTGGCGGCGGGCATCCCCCTGCTGGGCGCGCTGCTCGATGCGGGCGACCATCGCCTGGTGCGGCGGGATGCGCGGGGGACGGTCCGCTTCCGTCACGACCTCGTCAATGCCGCCGCCCTCGAGGCGCGCCTGGCCGAGCTCGCGCGCGACGAGACCTGGTCCTTGCGGGTCAAGGACGACGCGGACGCGGTGCGGACCGCCTTCGAACACGTGTTCTCGCACCGTGCCTTCACCGGGCGCAGTGGCGCGATGTTCGCCTATGAGGGTCTCGGCAGCGTCTACTGGCACATGGTGTCCAAGCTGCTCCTCGCGACGCAGCAGGCGCACGTCGATGCCCTGGAGAGAGAGCATCCGGCGGCGGAGGAACTCGCCGAGGCTTACTTCGACATTCGCGCCGGGCTTGGATTCAACAAGCAGGCCGCGAGTTGGGGCGCGTTTCCGACGGATCCCTACTCGCATACTCCGGGGCACGCGGGTGCGCAGCAGCCGGGCATGACCGGCCAGGTGAAGGAGGGCGTTCTCGCCCGTCTCGGCGAGCTCGGCGTGCTGATCCGGGACGGTGTCGTCGCTTTCCGGCCAAGTCTGCTGCGCGCGAGCGAGTTCGCTGCCGAGTCGAGGTCGTTCACCTGGTTCGATGCGATCGGGCGGGAGCGCCGGACCGTCCTGCCGGCTGCCGCGCTCGCCTTTACGCTCTGCGGCACGCTCGTGGTGTATCGCCTGATCGACGGCGAGGAAGTCACCGTGACCGTCACGCGCGGCGCTGAGGGGCGGCAGCGGCTGGTCGAGCCGATCCTGCCGGCCGGGATGGCGGCGGAGCTGTTTGCCCGGAGCGGCAGCATCGAACGCATCGAAGTGACGATCGGGCGTTGGAACCTCTCCGGAACGGCGTTGTGAACCATGTGCCTAACCAATGCACAAAAATGCACTACAAAGGCTGCATGCGATGGAAGGAAGCACCCTGCCGCCGTCACTGTTCCATTGCGCCGGGACCGAGGCGTATTCAGCCGCCCGCGAGCCGCCTGCACGATTTTGAGTTGACGTCGCAGGATCATTGCAACTTTATGCACATTAAAGCCACTCAGTTCCCCGGGGTGCCGCGCTCGATTCGCCCACGCCTCGTCGCTCGCTCCGTTCGCCGTTGCCCATCCTTCATCAAGGTCGTGACCCGTGGTCGCGGCCGGCCTTTGCCCAACCATCCCCACGCATGAAAACCAGAACTTCGTTTCTGCTTCGCTTCGCCGGGCCGGCTGCTATCGCGGCCGCGTTGCTCGGACTGCCGCTGGCTTCTGCCCAGGAGACAGCTTCCCCCGCCTCGGATGAGTCCACCGAAACCGAAGTCGTGACGCTCTCGCCGTTCCAGGTCACGACCGATCGCGATCAGGGTTACGCCGCCACCAACTCGGTGTCGGGATCCCGCGTCAACACGCCGATCAAGGAAATCCCGATCGCCATCCAGGTCATCACGAGCGAGTTCATCAAGGATACCGGCGCCACGGATCTGCGCGAGTCGTTGTCGTATGTATCCGGGATTTCCCTCCAGACGCAAAACGACCTGGAAAACAATGGCGGCGTCGGCGGCATCCAGGGCAGCGCCTATGGTCCCGGCGGAGTGAACAATCCCGAAGGGATCACCTCCAACATCAGCGGAACGCAACTCAAGATCCGCGGTTTTCTCACCAACAACGTGCTGCGCGACGGCTTCCTCCGCGGCAGCCCGAGCGACGCGATCAACATCGACCGCATCGAAGTGGTGCAGGGGCCGAACGCGCTGCTCTACGGCACGGGCAACTTCGGCGGCGTGGTCGACTACCTCACCAAGCGCCCGCAGGACCGGCGCCAGGGCGAGGTGACGTTCACCTACGGATCCCACGACATGCTGCGGACCACGCTCGACGTGACCGGACCGGTCGGTGGTTCGACCAACGTCGACTACCGCGTCGTCGGGAGCTGGGCGAACATGCACACGCACGTCGATTCCCAGAAGGATTCGCACTATTACATCGCCCCATCATTCCTGTGGCGGCCGACGCGAACCACCGAGGTCTTCCTGTCGACGGAGTACGTCCGCGCGAAGCAAAGTGGTTTCGGTTTCCGCGCGCTGCGCGCGGCGCAGGGCACCGGGGCCACGCCGATCAACAACGATCAGCTCGAGGCGACCGGCTTCTACTGGCCCCCCGGGGCGAACAAGCGCACCTTCAATCTCGGCGGCCCCGACACCTACAACCATCAGCAGCAGGGCAACGTCGAGCTGGTGCTCACCCAGCAGCTGTTCCGCGGCAGCGACTACGTGCCGCAATTGGATTTCCTGGTCGGCGTCAACTACTCGAAGTGGGATGTGCAGACGCAGGATGCCAACGGTGGCATCGAGCAGGTTTCGGTCGGAAACCCCGGCTACAACCTGTCGCAGACGATCACGCTCACGTCGCTCGACAACGGCCTCGACGGGGTGACCCCGTCCAACGGCAACCTGCAGTACGGCACGTTCGACAACGAGGTCGTCCGGTATGCCTGGAACCAGACCCGGTCCTCGACCAAGCGCGACCAGGAGCGCGTCGAGATCACGGGCCGCAAGGATCTCTTCCAGGGCTCCTGGTACCAACTCGAAGACCAGTTCCTGGCCGGTTACTCCCGCCTGTATAACGAGATCAACGGCGCCAACTGGCAGACGCTGCCGGGTCTCTACAGTTTCAAGGGGCCGCTCGAGCTGTCGCCCATCCACTTCGGTATCCAGGGCGACGGCAGCGCCGCGCCCGGACTGTTCCAGAACGACCGCGACAACGTGAACAAGGGCTGGGACAAGGCGTTTTACTTCAATAATTTTCTCAAGCTGCTCAACGTTGGTGGGGTCGAGGACCGCCTCACCCTGATGGCGGGTGTGCGCCGGGACACGGCGGACAACTGGTCGACCGACACGACCGTGACGGCGCCCACGGCGGATCCGCCCAGCGTGGCCACGACCACGACCAATTCCGCCCCGACGACCACGGCGACCTCCCGCCAGTACGGCGTCATGATCAAGCTCACGAAGGACCTGTCCGCCTTCGCGCTCAAGGCCGATGGATTCCAGCCGAACTTCGGCGGTCTCCACGAATCCCTGACCGGCGCCCCGGTGGGGGCGGACACGGCCGAGAGCAAGGAGTACGGCGTGAAGTTCGATTTCCTCGAGGGCAAGATCTCGGGCACGATCAGCCGCTACAAGATCACGAAGAACGCGTGGCTGGGGCAGGGATTCTCGACGCCGGCGCCACTGGGGCATCCCCGGTTCGATCCGACGAAGCCGATCATCTACAATCTCGGCGACGCCAACGGCACGGGTTTCTACAATCCGTTCCCCGATCAGTTCGTGGCCAACGGCCAGACCTACACGCCGAATGCGGCCGAGCAGGCGGCCTGGGTCGCCGCCGCCAACGCGGGCGCGGTGACGCTCACGTCGCCGATCAACGGGCAGCGGGCCGACGACGCCAGCATCTACCTCAACGCGAGCACACCGGAAGGCGCCGCCTGGCTGGATGCGATGTTTGCCGCGGCCGCGCCCGGTTGGGCGGGCTGGCTGTATCACGGGAACGACATCAACGATCCCGGCATCAACAACGCCACGCTCGATGACGGGGCGTTCCAGAACGGCTCGCAGCACAATGCGCTGCCGGCAATCTCCGAGGCGGAAGGCTGGGACGGCACGCTGCTCTTCACGCCCAATCGACACCTGCAGATCGCGCTCTCCGGCTCGGTCAACGCCAAGGTCAACCTGATCAACAAGGGCAAGTGGATCAAATACCCGTATCCCCAGGATCGCTGGGCCACCTGGTATTTCCCCAACGGCGGCTTCGGCCTGAAGGGCCAGACCCTGGCGGAGGCGTATACCGATCCTTCGGATACATCCACCCGGACGAACTCCGGCACCTTCCCGGGCGACGACACCCCGAAGAACCGGTTCACGCTGTTCGCCAACTACAAGTTCGGCGAGGAACTCAAGGGCTGGACGGTCGGCGCGGGCGGGGACTGGGCCTCGAAGCGGGCCTACTTCTCCGGTGTCACCCACGGTTCGGGTCAGGTGCAGACGGATACGAACGGCCAGGTCATCGTGCTCTACATGCCGTCGCAGCTCACCGTGAACCTGTTTGTGCGCAAGGAATGGCAGCGAGGCGAGCAGCGGCATTCCGTGCAGCTCAACGTGAACAATGTGCTCAATGACCGTAAGCTCTACGGCTTGATCTACAATCCACCGATCTCGGCGCGCCTCACCTACGACATCGGGTTCTGACCGGCGGGTGTCCGATTTGTGGACATGCGCACGGTCCCGGCCGTGCGCGTGTCCGGCCTTGGCTGGGTCGAGTTCCACCGCGTCTGCGCGAGGTGCTCGCCGTCAGCGCGGCCGGCGAGGTGGTTGCTGGTGACATTCCTGGAGATCCGATTCAAACCAATGTCGGCGCGATTCACTAATGGAACGAAGGGCGAATGCTTCGCGGCGTGCGCGACGGTCCTCGTGCTCGTACTCGCCGTGACGAATGCTCTGGCTGCAGCGCCGGCACTGGTCTGGAGCGATGAATTCAACCAACCGAACGGGTCTGCGCCGGACGCGAACAACTGGGGCTATGATCTCGGCCGCGGCCATCCCGTCGGCTGGGGCAACGATGAATTGGAGACCTACTCCAACGCGCGGGAGAACGCGGAAATACTGGGCGACGCCGAGGCGATCGACGGGCACGCGCTGGTCATTCGCGCGCAGCAGTCGGGTTCCACCTACACGTCGGCCCGGTTGCAAACGTCCGGCAAGCGCACGTTCACGTATGGTCGTTTGGAGGCGCGATTGAAAATGCCGCGCGGCCGCGGCTTGTGGCCGGCGTTCTGGGCGCTGGGCAGCAACGTCGGCACGGTGGGCTGGCCCGCCTGCGGCGAGATCGATGCGATGGAGTGGGTGGGGCCGGCACTGGGCAATGGCACGATCCTCGGCTCGTTGCACGCCGTCGGTTACTCGGGAACGAACCCACTGAGCGCCCGCTATTCGTTGCCGGCACCGGAGACGTTCAGCGATGCCTATCATGTGTTCGCGGTCGATCGCTATCCCGATCGCATCGTGTTTTCGGTGGACGGTGCCGTGTACGAGGATCGGCAGAAAAACACGATCCCCGCGGGAGCGCAGTGGCCGTTCGATCAGCCGTTCTACATTATCCTGAATCTTGCCGTGGGCGGCAACTGGCCCGGGTTGCCCGATGCGTCGACGGTGTTTCCCCAGGAATATCGCATCGACTACGTCCGGCTCTACGACTTGCCGGAGACTCCGCCGACCGGTTTGGTCTATCCACCGGCGGGGCCGACGGCGGTGGAGGTCAACAACGCGAATTCCGGCCGGATCGCGCTGACTTGGACGGCGCCAGCGGATACATTTGGTGCGCCCGTGACCGGCTACGAACTCCAGCGCGCGACGAACCCCGCCTTCACCGAAAATCTTCTCGCGCGAATCATTCCGGCAATCACGCAATTCACGGACAAGGGTCTGCTCGCGGGCCGCACATCGTACTACCGGCTGGCCGCGATCACGGCCAACGGGATGTCGGATTTCACGTCGACAGCGACTGCGGAGTTGACGCTGCGCGACGCGGGCGCGGATCGAGGCACGCGGCTCGCCAACGTCTCGACGCGGGCTTATGTCGCGACGGGTGAACACGTCGCGATCGTCGGCTTCGCCGTCGCCGGCACGGAAACGCGGCGCCTGCTCGTGCGCGGCATCGGACCGGCGTTGCGTGCGTATGACGTCAACGATCCGTTGGCGGACCCCAGGCTTACGTTGTATGATCTGGATTCCGGTGGCGCGATTGCGACCGACGACGACTGGGCAAGCGATGGCAACGCGGATGTGGTGCGGTCTTCCGCCGTGTCCGCGGGCGCATTTGCGCTCGACGAGGGGAGCACGGATGCCGCGGTCGTCGTTGACTTGCCGCCGGGAGTTTACACCGCGGTGATCGAGGGCAACCATGGCACCACCGGCACCGCACTCGTGGAAACCTACGAAGTCCCCGCCGCGGCGCCGTGACTGCCATCCCAAGCGTGATGCCATTGCGAGCCCGAGGCACGAGGGCGTGGCAATTCGTCTTGTTTTTGAGTATGAAAGTGCTGGATCACTGCGTCGCCGCGCTCCTCGCTATGACACGTTTCGGGATGACGTTTCAGTTTGGCCCCATGAGAACACTTGCTGTTTGGCTTGCCATGACATCGCTTTCGTTTTCGACCCTCGCCCTCGCGGCGGGATCACGCACCCACATCGTTCTCGCCGACGGTTGGAAGTTCTTCCGGACCGACGTCGCGCCGGACGCACCCACGGCGACTTGGGAAAACGTCACGGTCCCACACACGTGGAACGCGTTTGACGGCCAGGACGGCAAGGCCGCCGATCCGGATCTGCCGGACGGCTATTACCGCGGTCCTGCCTGGTATGCACGCGACCTCGACGTTCCCCAGTCGTGGCAGGGCCGGCGCCTGTTCATCCGCTTCGAAGCGGCCTCCCTCGTCGCCGACGTCTACCTCAACGGAAAGAAGCTCGGCCAGCATCGCGGCGGGTTCGCCGCATTCTGTTTCGAGCTGACTCCGGAATTGCGCTTCGGCGAGCGCAACTTGTTGCGCGTGCGCGTGGATAACTCGCATTGCGAGGATGTGCCGCCACTGTCTGGGGATTTCACGGTCGACGGTGGACTCTATCGTCCCGTGCACCTGCTCGTCACGGATCCCGTGTGCATCTCGCCGCTGGATCACGGTTCCTCCGGTGTGTTCCTCGCGCCGAAGCAGGTAAACGCAGACGAGGCGGTCGTCGACGTGAAGACGGAGCTGTCGAACGCGGGAACGACTTCCACTTCCTGTGTCGTCGAAGTCGAACTGCGTGACGCGGCCGATCATGCGGTCACGTCAATCCGGTCCAATGTCACTGTGGCAGCGGGCGCGACGACGTCCGCCCTCGGCACCCTGGCAATCCAGGCGCCGCATTTGTGGAACGGTCGCGCGGATCCCTATCTTTATCGCGTGCGCATACGCCTGGTACGCGAGGGCGCGTTTGTCGACGAAGTGGACGAGACGCTGGGCTTGCGCACGGTCACGATCGATCCCGAGCGCGGCTTCCTGCTCAACGGCCGGCCAGGCATTCAACACCTACCCGGGCTGGTATTGGGGGACGGTGGACGACTACGGCCCGACGATCGCGAAAGCCAGCGCCGGCCTCGGCGGCCGCACTGTCGCACTCAGCGAATACGGTGCCGGCGCGAACGTCGCGCAACACGAAGAGGGAGGACTGCACCAACCGAAGCCGGGCGGGCCGTTTCATCCCGAGGAATGGCAGTCCTTCGTGCACGAGAACGCCTGGGCGACGTTGCACAACAATCCCAAGCTGTGGGGCACGTTTGTCTGGGTGATGTTCGACTTCGCGAGCGATGCGCGCGACGAGGGGGGCACGCCGGGCATCAACGACAAGGGACTCGTCACGCACGATCGCCGGACGAAGAAGGATGCGTACTTTTTCTATCAGGCGAACTGGTCCGACCAGCCGATGGTGCACATCGCTGCGCGCCGCATGACGCCGCGACAGCAGGCGGAGACCGCCGTCAAGGTGTACCCCAACTCCACGGAGGTGGAACTGCGCGTGAACGGCAGGTCGCTCGGAACCACGAAACCCGACGCCGTGCACGTCTTCCATTGGGGAAAGATCGTCCTGCAGCCGGGCAACAATCGCATCGAAGCCATTGCGCATGCCGGCGGCGAAACGCTCACGGACGCGTGCGAATGGGTGTTGGGCAATTCGCCGTAGATCGTGAAACCGCCGGTACGGTGCGGCTCCCGCTCTTTCGTAGGGGCCTGCTTGCAGGCGATAATCCGTAAGCAGAACGTGCGAGTGTTTCGCCTGCAAGCAGGCTCCTACCAGGTACGCCATGAGTGAAACCAGACCACGCTGGTGCAGGATGGTCGCGACATCCGTGTTGGCTTTGGCGGCCACGGTGCCGACTTTTTCCGCATCGTTCTACCCGCTCCGTCCCGACGATCCTCGGGCCGTCTACGTCACCAAGGATCGTTTTGCCGTGCGGGGCGACGGCGTCGCCGATGACACCGCGGGACTGCAGGCCGCCATTGATCACGTGCAGGAGACGACGCGCCGCGGCATCGTGTTCGTTCCCTCCGGTCGCTATCGCCTCACCAAGGCCCTGTTGGTGTGGAGTGGCATTCGGCTGATTGGCTACGGCGGGACGCGGCCGGTGTTGGTGCTCGCCGCGAATACGCCGGGGTTCCGGGAAGGCGCCGGCGCCTATCTCGTGCACTTCGCGAGCGAACGGCCGACGTCGCCGGACCAGCCCGTGCGCGATGCGAATCCCGGCACCTTCTACTCGGTGATCAGCAACATCGACATCGAGATCGGCGACGGCAATCCGGCAGCGGTTGGCGTGCGGGCCCATTTCGCCCAGCACTGTTTTCTCGCGCACATGGACATCCACATCGATTCCGGCCGGGCGGGCGTCGAGGAGGTGGGCAACTTCTTCCAGGATCTGCATTTCTTCGGCGGCAAGTTCGGCATCACCATGCACAAGCCCTCGCCGAGCTGGCCGTTCGCGCTGGTCGACGCGACCTTCTCCGGGCAGCGTCGGGCTGCCATCGAGACTGAGGAAGGTGGACTCACGCTGGTCCGCGTTCACGTGTCGGATACGCCAACCGCCGTGTTGGTCCGGCCCGATCGCGCGGAGGAGTTGTGGGTCGAGGATTCCACCTTCGAACGTATTTCGGGTCCGGCGATCGTGATCAGCGACGAGCACAACGCCCGCACTCAGATCAACCTCGAAGACATCACGTGCCGTGATGTCGCAGTGTTCGCGACGTTTCGGGAGTCGGGTCAGGAGCTGGCCGGTCCCGGTTCGATCTATCGCGTCCGTACCTTTTGCCATGGTCTGCAACTCGGCGAGTCCTGGACCACGCCAGGAATCAAGACGACATTCGACGCGGGTGTCGTTGAAACCATGCCGCCACCTGTGTCCCCCGTGGTCGCGGCATTGCCGCCCATGGAAACGTGGAAGAACCTCCGCAAGTTGGGCGCGATCGGGGATGGCGTGGCCGACGACACGGTGGCGCTGCGCGCCGCCATCGCGCAACATCGTGCGATCTATCTACCGAGCGGCCGCTACCGCGTGACGGACACCATTACGCTGCGCCCGGACACCGTGCTCATCGGGCTCAATCCGATCACCACGCAGATCGTGCTCGCCGACGGGACCGAGGCTTTCCGCGGCGTGGGTTCACCCAAGCCGCTGATCGAGGCATCTGCTGGTGGTGCAAACATCGTCACCGGAATCGGTCTCGATACGAACGGCATCAACCCGCGGGCGGTCGCGCTCAAGTGGATGTCGGGCGCCACCTCCCTGGTTGACGACGTGCGGCTGCTCGGCGGACACGGCACCTACGGTCCGGATGGGCGCTGGTTGAAGATCTACAACGAAAATCACACCGCCGATCCGGATCCGAACCGCAAGTGGGATTCGGAATACTGGAGCCTCTGGGTGACCGACGGTGGTGGTGGCACCTTCCAGAACATCTGGACGCCGAGTCCCTACGCGGCGGCCGGCCTGTATGTCTCGAACACCGCAACTCCCGGTCGCGTTTACGCCCTTTCGAGCGAACACCACGTGCGCAACGAGATCATGCTGCGCCGGGTCGCGCACTGGCGCTTTTGCGCGCTGCAGACGGAGGAGGAACGGGGAGAGGGCCCGCACGCGCTGCCGCTCGACGTTCAGGACTGTCACGACCTGACGATCACCAACTTCTTTCTCTATCGAGTCGACACATGGGTGCCGTTCAACGCCGGCATCCAGGTCACGCAGTCGCATGATCTGGATTTTCGCGGCCTGCACGTCTACAGCCCGGGCAAGCTGAGCTTTGACAATACCCTGATCGATCAGACGCATCACGTGTCCGTGCGCTCGCGCGAGATCGCCTGGCTGCACGTATCGGGCGCTTCACCGGCCACCACGCCGGCGAGTTCACCCGGGCCGGAGGGTGCATCCGCGACGCAGATCACCCGCGTTGCCGGCGGGTTTACGAACATCGATGGCCTCGTAGCCGGCCGTTCCGGCGAGGTCTATTTCGTGGATCAGCGCTGGGATCGAATCTTTCGCTGGTCGGACGATCGCGGTCTATCGCTTGTCACCGATGCCATCCGTCAGCCCGTCGCGCTGGCGTTGGACCAGGCGGGAAACGTCCTCGTTGTCACCCGTGACGGTCACGTCGTCGCCCTCCCTCCGGATGGCGATGCGGACGCGATTGCCGTGCTCGATGCCCAATCATTCGCAAATCCCCTGGCTGGCACAACAGTCTGGCTGCCCACCAGCCGCTGGCGTGACGCTCACGACTGGCTCGAGGTCAACCTGCGGCGCGAACCGTTGGGCTTCGTGTCGCCGGACCGCTCGACCTGGATCCCAGCGCCGAAAGCGTTCGTAGACCTGGCGAGTCCAGGTCGACACTGGGGCACGGTCGATCTCGCCCGCGCCTATGCGCTCGCGCCGGCTCGATTCGGTGAGACCTTTTACGTCGCGGACGAGTTTGGACAGAAGACCTGGCGTTTCCGCGTGCAGGCGGACGGTTCTCTCGCCGACCCCGAATTGTTTGCCGAGGAAGGCGAAGCCGGCACGGTGGTCGACGCCGACGGCAACGTCTATGTCTGCGCGGGCCACGTCTTCGTTTATGACCCGAATGGCCAACTGATCGATGTGATCAAAGTCGCCGAGCGCCCGAACGCCGTGGCCTTTGGCGGCTCCGAGCGCCACGTGCTTTTCATCGCCGCCCGAACGTCACTCTACACGGTGCGGACGCAGGCGACCGGACGGTGACGCGAGCCCGGTGGAGGCGCGACCCCGGGTGGCTGGACAGAAATCCGCGATTGTGGATCGTGGGACCATGCAACCCGAGATCCTTCGTGCCGCCCTCGACTCGATTGAGGATGGAGTGCTGGTGGCCGGTCGCGACGGTAACGTGCTTTTCACGAATGCGCGGCTGAGTGTGCTCTTCGGGCAGCCCGACTCGTGGTCGGCGGTAACGATCGAACAAGTCGTTGCCGACCTCTCGCCGCTGATCGCCGATCCCGTGTCCTCCGTGGCGCGCTTTCGCTACCTGCGCGACAACCTGGACGAGCGGGGCTACGATCTCGTGGAATTGCGGACTGGCCGGTTGATGGAACGGCTGGCCGCTCCCCTGCGAATCGAAGGCCGGACCGAAGGCAAGATCTGGGTCTACCGGGATCTCGTGGATCGGCTGCAGTTCGAGACCTACGATCGTGATCGCGCGGCGGCGACGACCGATCTCGCGGGATTGGCGGTCGATGTCATGCGCGAGATCGTGGCCGGCAGACTGACGTGGGCGGCGGCATTGTTCCTGTCCCTTCTGGAACACGGCGAGGCGGCACTGCGAGCGCTGGCGTCGCAGGCCGGCCGCTACGCGACCGTCGATCTGAACGACGCGACGGAGGCGTGGCGCCAGCTCAGCAGCGCTTTGCCTTCGACCGCACCTGCCTGTCTACGCGATACGACGCTTGCCGCCCGGGCGGAAGCATCGTTGCCGATGTCCGCGCTGATCCCGGCAGCGCTGGTGGGGGGCTTGATTCCCGTCGAGGTTATGCGGGCGCGCCTGAACGGACCGCCGCGCGGTGACGTTGGACCAGCGGTCGCGGACGTTTTTCAACTCCGCGGAGCCGGACACAGTATCGTGGTTTGCGCTGACGGGCGATTGGCGTGGTCGCCCCCATCGGCCCCGCTGCAGGAACTGGTGGCGCACGCCCGCGAAGCCGCCTTGCTGGCCCGGTTTGCCCTGGTCTTCGGCCGCCTCGCCGGTTTCGCGAGCGTGGCAGGTCGCGTCGATACCGAGGCGTTTCGCTTCGAGGCCCGGTCCCTTGGAACCTGACCGATCATGAACCTCTGGCACGGCGAGGGCGTGCATCCCGGCGTGGTGGAGGCCAGGCTGATCCCGCACATTCCGATCACGCTGGAGGCCTTGCTTTCCGATCCGCAGTTGCAGAGACCGATGTCGCCGGAAGCGTTGGAGCGGGCGGTCGCGCGCCTCGACCAGGCCCTCGCGATCAACGCCGTGCAGGTGGCGCGGATCCACGGCGCCGCCGCCGAGATCGTCGGGGCGCAACGTTTGATGCTCGCGTCCCGTTCGTTCGTGCAGCCCATGCGCGACGATCTCCAGGCCGGGCGCGCGGCATCCGATGCGCTGGCTCGCGTCGTCGAGCAATTGACCGCGCGATTGAGCCGGAGCGACAGCGCGCTGGTGCGGGAGAAGATTCAGGACGTGCGTGATCTCGCCGCCCAACTGGCGGGTGAACTCCTGGATCGCGACGGCGAGATCGGGGCGGCTTACATCGGCGCCATCGTGGCCGTGCCGCAACCGCTGGCGTCCACCCTGTTTCAGTTGCTCTGTCGAAAGATCGCGGGGGTGGCGATTTTCGACGCGGGGATCACCAGTCACCTGTCGATCATTGCCTCGTCGCTGGGTATTCCGGCGGTGATTTTTCCATTTGCGATGCCGGCGCCCCTCGAACCGGGGGTTTACCGCCTCGATGGGGGGCGCGGCGTGCTTGCGCGCGCGGGCCTGGAAACCGAGGCGCGATCGCGCACCCCGCGATTCGTCGCGATGGGAAGCCGGATGGCGTTTTCCACGGTGCCGGCGCGCGAGGACGCACCGGAACTCTGGGTGAACCTCAACCTGCCGAGCGAGGCGCCGCGAGCCGTCGCCCATGCGGCCGGCGTCGGACTGTACCGCAGCGAATTTTCCTGGGGGCTCGCCGGCCGGGTGTTGGAAGAAGAGGAGCAGTATCAGGACTACCGCGCGATCGTGGAGACATTTCGCGGCAAGCGCGTGCATCTGCGCACGGCGGACGTGGGCGGCGACAAGATCCTGCGCGGCCTCGAACAGCCGGCGGAGGCGAACCCGTTTCTCGGCGCCCGCGGCGTTCGCGCCTCCCTGCGCAACCGCGGGCTCTTTCGCCGGCAGTTGCGCGCGTTGCTGCGCGCGGGACTCGATGCCGACCTGGGCATCATGCTGCCGATGGTGACCTCCGTGGAGGAGGTGAACCTCGCCAAGGAGGAACTCGCGTTCGCCCGCTTCGAATTGCAGGACGCCGGAGTCCCCCACAACGCGCGCCCGCGCCTCGGGGTGATGATCGAGACGCCAGCCGCCGCGCTCGCCGTGGAACATTTTGCCGAGGCGGTCGATTTTCTGTCCATCGGCACGAATGATCTCGTCATGTATCTGCTCGCGGTGGATCGCACGAACTCACGTCTGTCGGGCCTCTACAGTCCCCTGCATCCGATCGTCCTGCAGATCGTGGCCCGCGCCGTGCGTGCCGCGAAGGCGGCGCGGGTGCATCTTTCCGTATGCGGCCAGAGCGCGGCCAATCCGAATTTCCTGCCCTTCCTGATCGGCCTGGGCGTGGATGCGGTCAGCGTCGCCCTGCCGCGATTGGAATCCGCCCGCGCCATGCTCGACGAGTGCTCGGCCCCTTTTTGCCGCGCCTACGCGAACCGGCTGCTGGCCGCGCCATCCGCGACCGCGGTCGAGCGCATTGTGGGTTCCGAATGATCGTGCGGATACCCGGCCGGTAAGGTCGGAGCGTGCGTCTGGTCGGTCATGTCCTACCGTCGCGCGATGACGCCAACCTTCGAGGAGCTGGACTACCAGCAGACACCTATGGGCGAGTTGGTCCTGCGGCGACGCCGGATCCCGACCCTGGACGACCTCGAGGTGTTCGAAGTGAAGCTCGGCGAGGAGTATCTCATGTCGAGTTTGTTTCACGTCGCCGAAGTGGCGCTGGCCGATCTCGCGCTGGGAGAGTTGGGCGCCGGCGGCTTCGACGTGGTCGTGGGCGGTCTCGGTCTCGGCTACACGGCTGCGGCTGCGCTCGCGCATGCGTCGGTGCGTTCGCTGCTTGTCGTTGAGACGCTCGAGGCCGTCATCGGCTGGCATCGCCGCGGGATGGTCCCCCTGGGGGCGAAGCTCACGGCCGATCCTCGGTGTCGCTTTCTTCACGGCGACTTTTTCGCGCTCGCTGGTGCCGACGCCGGGTTCGACGACGGCCGCCGGTTTCATGCAGTGTTGCTGGATATCGATCACACGCCGGACTTCCTCCTGCATCCCCGTCACGCCGCATTCTATGCGCCTGCCGGACTAAGCGCGCTGATGCGGCACGTGCATCCGGACGGGGTCTTCGCGATGTGGTCAAATGATCCGCCGGACACAGGATTCCTGCAGGCGCTTCAGAGTGTGTTCGCCAGTGCGCGTGCGCAGGTGGTTTCCTTTCCCAATCCTCTCCTGGACGGGGTATCGTCGAACACCATCTATCTCGCAAGAAATCGGTAGGCCGCGGAAGGGAACACATCGCCGACGTTGAAGGCATCACACCAGAGTCGAATGCAACTCGCGGATTCCTCGTTCATCGTCGGGTCCCGTTTGTGATACTTCCAGCCCCACCACCGTCGCCGGTCATCCAGACTGGAATGCCTTGCCGTGCCCGCCGGCTGTCGCGAAACTTCCCGCCGCCGGATCTCGCCGTGAAGAAACTTCAGGAACTGGTACCTCTCCGTGATGCTGGCGCGCGACTCGGCCGAGACGGCCGTGACAGTCGCGACATGAACCTGCCGCCCGCGCCGGTCCGACGCAGATCGTCGACATCGCTTCCCGCTCGCGATAAACATTCGCGCCTGGGCCGCGCGGCGAGATCATCCCGGTGAACCCTTCCTCATATGGCCTGCGATCCCGATTCCGACTGCTGTCTGCCTCGTCGCGATTTTCTGAAGCTGTCGGCGTTCGCGCTGGGAGGCGTGGGCGCGCTCGGCGCGTCCGCGACGCGCGGTGACGCCGCTGATGCGCCCACCTCCGCGGGGCCCGCGCGCGAGGCGGAGCGAAGTTCGGCCGGGCGCGATTTCAACGCGCCTTATCGCGGACCGCACCTGAGCCAGGTGGCGTTTCCGCTCGGCGGCATCGGCGCCGGCATGATCTGCCTGGAAGGTACCGGCGCCGTGTCTCACGTGTCGCTGCGGCAGAAGCCCGATGTGTTCAACGAACCGTGTTCGTTCGCGGCCATTGCGTTTCCCGGGCGCCAACTGGCGCGCGTGCTGGAGGGCCCCGTGCCGGCATGGAAACTCTTCGGGGGCCGCGATGACGCCAATGGCGCCAGTGGCACCTCGTATGGGTTGCCGCGTCTGGCTCACGCCGAATTCCACGCGCGTTTTCCGTTCGCGACCGTCGCACTGCGCGACGAACAGGTTCCGCTCACGGTCGAGCTCACGGGATGGAGTCCGTTCGTGCCAGGCGACGCGGACAGCTCGAGCCTGCCGGTCGCCGCGCTGGAATATCGTTTCACGAATCCGGGGCCGGAGGCGGTCGACGCGATCTTTTCCTACAACTCGAAGAACGTGGCGGCGCTCGACGAATCCACGAGCGTGGTGCGCGCGTCGCCGGGCGGATTCATCTTCCACGGCACCGACAAGGAGCGGCATCCGTGGTCCACGGGCTCGTTCGGCGCCGCGGTCGGCGATCCGGCGGTGAAGGTGAACCACGCGTGGTTTCGCGGCGGTTGGTGGGATCCGCTCACGATGGCATGGAACGACGTGATGGCGGGCGCCGCCATTGCGCGACCACCGGTGACGGAGGAACCCGCGACGCTCGGCGCCTCGTTGTTTGTTCGCTTCCGGCTCGAACCCGGCGCGACGAAGACGATTGCTTTGCGCCTGTGTTGGTACTTTCCGAAAACCAACCTCACCGCCGGGACGAAGTCAGGTGCCGCGGCCCCGGCGGAAGATGTGCCGCCCCGACCGACGCACACGCCATGGTACGCGGGACGTTTTGCCGGGATCGATGACGTCGCGGCATTCTGGGCCGCCGAATTCGACGAGTTGCGGCGCAAGTCGGCGCGGTTCAGCGACTGTTTCCATGACACGACGCTGCCGGCGGAAGTGGTCGAGGCGGTGGCGGCAAACCTCTCGATTCTGAAATCGCCGACGATTCTCCGGCAGACGGACGGACGGATGTGGGCGTGGGAAGGTTGCGGCGATGACTGGGGCTGTTGCCATGGTTCCTGCACGCACGTGTGGAACTACGCCCAGGCGATCGCCCATTTGTTTCCCGCGCTCGAACGCAGTTTGCGCGAGACGGAATTTGGTCCGTCGCAGGATGAACGCGGACACCAGACGTTTCGCTCGGCGCTGCCGATCGGTCCGGTGGCGCACGACTTTCACGCCGCGGCCGACGGCCAGCTCGGCGGCATCATGAAAATGCACCGGGACTGGCGGATCAGCGGTGACACGGAATGGTTGCGTGGTCTCTGGCCGCGGGTCCGGCAGAGCCTGGACTATTGCATCGAGACGTGGGATCCGGCGCACAAGGGCTGGGTCGAGGAGCCGCACCACAACACCTACGACATCGAGTTCTGGGGTCCCGACGGCATGTGCACGAGCATCTACCTCGGCGCGCTCCAGGCGGCGGTGCGGATGGGAACGGCGCTGGGCGACGACGTGAGCGGCTACGCGGACCTGCTCGCGCGCGGCCGGCAACGCGCGGAGACGGAGTTGTTCGACGGCGAGTACTTCATCCAGAAGATCGAATGGAAGAATCTCCGGGCGGGCGATCCGACGAAGATGTCGGGGTTGTTCAACAGCTACTCGCCCGAGGCCCGCGCGCTGCTCGAGCAGGAGGGCCCGAAATACCAGTACGGCGCCGGTTGTCTATCCGACGGCGTGCTCGGTGCCTGGCTCGCGCTGGTGTGCGGAGTTGGCGAGGTGCTCGATCCCGCCAGGGTCGCGAGTCACCTGGAGGCGGTGCACCGGCACAATCTGAAGAAGGATCTCTCGGCGCACGCCAACCCGCAGCGGCCGAGTTATGCGGCCGGCGCGGAGGGCGGGCTGTTGATCTGCACCTGGCCGAAGGGCGGCGCCCTGTCGCTGCCGTTCGTGTATTCCAACGAGGTCTGGACCGGCATCGAATACCAGGTGGCGTCGCACCTGATGTTCATGGGCCGCGTCGAGGCCGGCCGGGAAATCGTGCGCACCTGCCGGGCGCGCTACGATGGACGCGTGCGCAATCCCTTCGACGAGTACGAATGCGGACACTGGTATGCGCGGGCGCTGTCATCCTACGGGCTGCTGCAGGGCCTGAGCGGAGCGCGCTACGATGCGGTGGACAAGGTGCTCCATCTCGAGCCATCGATGGCCGGGGACTTCCGCAGCTTTCTCGCGACGGCCACCGGCTATGGCACGGTGGGCGTGCGGGAGGGAAAGCCTTTCCTCGAGACCAAGGCGGGTGTCATCGACGTGCACGCGATCAAGTATTCGCCGCGCGTCTGAGCCGTGCCGCGGGCACGGCGCGGCCGATCGGGAGGTCGGCTCTCCGAGGCGCGGATTGCGAACGTCCTGTCACCTCGAATTGTCTGGCGAGCCCCGATCTTCTCTTCCCGCGCTCTCGATGGCCCTCAACCACACACATCCCGGGTTGACCCGATCGATCGTCCCGGTCGATCGGCCTCGGCCCGAGTTCGTCAGTTTGGGAAACCCGATCGCTGGGTCCGATCCGGAGAGATAGGTGACACTTAATCCGGGGAGATGGGTTACACATAGGGCGCATGCCCTGGACCCAAACGACCCCGATGGAAGAGATTATTCGATTCGTGATGCTCGCACGCAGCGGCCGTTTCAGCGTGACGGATCTGTGCGAGCAGTTCGGCATCAGCCGCAAGACCGGCTACAAGCATCTGGAGCGGTATGCAGAAAGCGGACTGGCGGGGTTACAGCCGCGCAGTTGTCGACCGCATCACTCGCCCGAGCGTACGGACGAGGTGGTGACGGCATTGCTGGTGGCCGAGCGGCGCGCGCATCGCACGTGGGGGCCGAAGAAGTTGCGGGTGGTGCTCGCGCGCAAGCACGGGATCGAACGGCCGCCGGCGTGCAGCACGATCGCCGAGTTGCTGCGCCGGCACGGCCTGAGCGTGCGACGCCGGCGACGGCCGGGCGCCTTCGTGCGGGGTAACGACGGGTTGACCCACCCAACCCAGCCCAACCACGTGTGGACGGTGGACTTCAAGGGCTGTTTCGTGCTGGGCGATGGTCGGCGCTGTGATCCGTTGACGGTGTGCGACCGCTACAGCCACTACGTGCTGGCGTGCGATGCGCGGCCCAATCAGCAATTCGGCGGCACGCTGCACGCCTTTCGCGGGTTGATGCGCCATCATGGACTGCCGGAAATCATCCGCTGCGATCTGGGTTCGCCCTTTGCCTCCTTGGGCCTGGGGCGCTTCTCGAGCTTGAGTTTGTGGTGGATCGAACAGGGAATCGAGGTGGAGTTCATGCATCCGGCCTCGCCCCAAGAGAACGGTTCGCACGAGCGCATGCATCACGATCTGAAGGTCGAGGCGACCCAGCCTCCGTCCCCGAACTTCCGGGCCCAGCAACGTCGCTTTGATCGCTGGCAGCACACCTACAATTTCGAACGCCCGCACGAGTCACTCGACCAGCGCCCGCCGGCCGAGTTTTACCACCCCAGTGCCCGGCGCCTGGGCGAAAACGACAAACCGCTGGTCTATCCCTCGGACCAGGAGGTCAAGCTCGTCTCGACCTCCGGCCACCTCGCGCACGAGGGCCGCAACTACCACGTCGGCGAGGCCTTCGCGGGCAAACGCGTCGGGTTGCGGCTCAACCATTCGGGGCAAACCGAGCTGCACTTTGCCAACGTCCATCTCGGTCATCTCGCCTTCGACGCCGAGGGCGGACGCTTCCAACCGGCCGCCTACGTCGGCCCCAGTCCGAACCCCGCCGACTCGATCCAAACGGCCGCCTGCGGCGGCAATCAGAGCGGGGAGGGAGCAAGCTCCCTCCCCTGCACCCCTCCCTTGATATAGATTAAGTTCAATCCCCAATCCCCTTGCGATATTCGCAAGAAAACCCTGTACGAAAGTGTCACCCATCTCCCCGGACAGAGTGTCACCTATCTCCGTATCGGACCCTGAAAAGGGGTCACCGCTGAAAAGGGGTCAAACCCTAATGTCTGATATCGGTGGGACCGCAAAGTCGAGGAGCCAAGCGCAGATCGCATACGACAGCCCGGTGGGGCGGGAAGGGGTCAATGCGTTACCTTTGCGATTGGCCGTGAACTCCATTTCCGCGGATTCGGACCGCGAGGTTCAGGCTTCACGCGCGGCCGTTCAGCGTTCGTCGCATTCGCCTTCCGGCCGGAATTCGCCGATGTGAAATGCGGCGCCATGAGGCGGCGAAGTCGCCACAACTTGACTCTGGACTGACGAGTTCTCGCTGCCAGCAGGCGCGCGCGACAGAAACTCTGTAACCTCGTCCGCGCATCGGCGGTATTCTCCGAAGCCTCCGCCCCCCATGTTCACCGACCTTCGTTTTGCCTCCCGTGCCCCGCACGGGATGCCTCGCCAGCTATTCGCGGCTTGGGGCGAATAGCGGGAGATGACCTCGGATCGTTCCCCTAGCTTATGTTCACCGACCTCCGTTTCTCAACCCGGCAGCTTATCAAGAACCCGGGGTTCACCGCGATCGCGGTATCTCGTTGGCCCTCGGCATCGGAGCGACCACGGCCGTGTTCAGCATCCTCAATGGCACGCTGCTGCAGTCCACACCCTACACCGCGGCCGACGAGCTGGTGTTTGTTTCGCCGGAGAAGCTGGACGGCACTGCTTTCTCTGAGAGCGCCAGCGGCGCCGAGGTCGCGACCTGGCGGGCGGCGAAGTCGTTTCGCGGCGTCGCGCCGTACCACTGGACGTTCAACTTCCTGATCCCGGACGGCGGGAGCGGAACAGGGCTTCGCCCATCTCTCACTGTTCGGCCCGAGCGCCAAACAGTTGGCGAGGCGGATCGTGGTCCAGTGGGTTCACGATCGGCGGAGGGCCCGGGATCGGAATCGATCGAGGGACTCCAGGGCACGCACGAGTTGTTTTCCGTCCTCGGCGTCACGCCGCTGCTCGGCCGCACGTTTTCGCCTGAGGAGAAGGAGGTTGGAGACCACCCCGTCGTCGTGCTCGGGTATGATCTCTGGCAACGCCAGTTTGCCGGCGATCCCGCCATCGTGGGGAAAACGATCCGGGTCAGCCGCCTGCCACCGCTCACCGTGATCGGCGTGATGCCCCCGGGGTTGCGCTTCCTGCCGTCGCGGGGCGCCGCGCAGGAACCCAACTACAATCTCCACGCGCAGGTCGACTATTGGCTGCCGGAGACACCCAACGTGGCGAGCACGAAGAATCGCGGCTGGAGCGTCGTCGCCCGGCTCGCGCCCGGCGTCTCCCTCGCGCAGGCGCAGGCGGAGATGACGCAGCTCGCGGTGGCCGCGGCGCAGACCGATCCCGCGCTCGCGGGCATGACCACGGTCGTGACGCCGATCGCCGACGTGCTCGACCGCGACATCCGCCGCATCGTGCTGCCACTGTTCGGCGCCGTGAGTTTCGTGCTGCTGATCGCCGGCGCAAATGTCGCCGGGCTCCTCCTGGTGCGCGGGCTCGGTCGCCAGCGCGAGCTGGCGGTGCGCGCCGCGCTGGGTGCGGGCGGCGGACGGCTGTTGCGCCTGACGCTGATGGAAAGCCTTCTGCTGGCCCTGGCCGGCGGCGCACTCGGCGGCGCGCTCGCCTTCGCGGCGACGAAGGTATTGCTCGCCGTGGGCGCGCATTCCATTCCGAGGCTCAACGAGGTGGCCATCGACTGGCGGGTGGCGGGCTTCGCGCTCGCAGTGTCGCTGCTGGCGGGCCTCGGCACCGGGCTGCTGACCGCGTGGCAGGCGTTGCGGCCCGATCTGAACCGCGTGATCAAGGCCAGCGGACACGGCGCCGGCAGCGGACCCGCGCGCCAACGCCTGCTCGGGCTCCTCGTGGCCGGCGAAGTCGCGCTGACGCTCGTGCTGCTGATCGGCGCCGGGTTGATGCTGCGCACGATGGTTTCCCTGGCGCGCGTGGATCCAGGTTATCGGATCGACCGGATTCTCACGATGACGGTCACCACACTGCAGGAGGACCGGGCGGGGTTTCACCGGCGCGCGCTGGAGGCGGTGCAGCCGCTGCCCGGCGTGCAGGCGGCGGCGTTTGCGTGGGGCGTGCCGCTGACCGGGAACAACTGGATGGGGCCGTTCGCGATCGAAGGGCGTGCGGAATCGGATCAGTTGAAGGATCAGGTCGCAGTGCCCTATCGCTCGGTCACGCCCGGATATTTTGGCCTGATGGACATCGCGCTGCGCGAGGGACGCCTTTTCGACGAGCGCGATCAACGCGACGCACCCGCGGTCGCGATCATCAATGAAGCGCTCGCCCGCCGGCACTTCCCGGGAGAGAACCCGGTCGGTCGAAAGGTCGTCATTTTCAATCGCCAGCCGTGCGAGATCATCGGCGTGGTCCGCGACCTGCGCTCCGCGGCGCTGACCGCCCCGGTGGAGCCGGAGGTCTACTTGTCCTTCTTCCAGCAGATGGCCTTTTCCAAGTCGCTCGTCGTGCGCACGGCCGCCGACCCGCGCGGGCTGATTCCCGCCGTGCGGCGCGCGCTGCAGGGCGTCGACCCCGCGGTCGTGATTGAAGAAATCAAGACCATGGACGCGATCCGGGACCAGTCCATCGCCGCGCAGCGCTTCGCGATGAGCTTGATCGCGGCCTTTGCCCTCGTCGCTCTCGCCCTCGCGATCGTCGGACTCTATGGCGTGATGTCGCACGCGGTGGCGCAGCGCTCGCACGAGATCGGCATCCGCATGGCGATCGGCGCGCAACGCCATCACGTCCTGCGCCTGATCCTACGCCAGGGCGCACTGCTGGCGGGACTTGGCATCGTGCTCGGCCTCACCGGCGCCTTCACGCTCACCGGAACCTTGCGCAGCCTGCTCTACGATGTCGACGCGGTCGATCCCCTGACCTTCATCGCCGTGCCGCTGCTGTTGATCCTCGTCGTGCTGCTGGCCTGCCTGATCCCCGCGCGCCGGGCGACCAGGATTGATCCGCTGGTGGCGTTGCGGGCGGAGTAGAAGCGGAAAAGCAGGCGGGGGGGCCGATGGGGTGGGGGGCCGATGGGGTCAGGCCGAGTACCTGTTGTTTTTCCCTGGCGCACGGGAGGTCACTCGGGGCGCGGCCTTGCCGATGAGCTTTTGCCTATCGAGGATGTACCGCATCGTGAGCTATTCCTTTTCGCGCTTCAGCCGTCTTGCATTCGCGGTCCTCGGTCCGCGAAGAGCGAGTGACGTTCGGCCCCCGGAAGTGAATGGCGTGTCCGCGCCGTAGATACCTCAGGTTGGAAGCTCGCCATTGCCCGCGTGCTGCGAGACGCCGGCGCCTCGCCCGTCTGGATCGCCCAGCGTCCCTGCTTTGGCAGCCCCGTCTCCGTGCGAAGCTATCCGTGTCGCGATGCTGCAAATCAACATACAACGGCCTGACCCCATTCGGATCGGCCGCGATTAACGCTTTCATCGCCTCCCCGACGCAACGTTTGATACACGCCACAATGAAGCGTGCGGTGGAAAGCGGACTTTCCGAAATGCGGGGCGGCTGAACGGCGTTGTGTCGACACGTTGGTGTGCGCCCGGCATGGGCGCACTGTAAATGGGGTGTACCGGAGCGAAGCGACATCGGACAAGGCCCCTCTCGAAGCACCCAACATGATGAATGAGAAACGACTATCCCGCGGCCGCGGGACCAGCCGGAACGGGGTAACCCCACGCGGGAAGTTCCGAGAAGCGAAGTCGCGCCGGACGTCGGCCAGCCGGGGATCGCGTCGGCGTTGTAGCCCCGGATGATGTCATGGCTGCTCTTCATTCTGGCCGATTCGTTGTCGGTGATTTGGCTCTGCACGTCCTTGCCCAGGCGACCGATGTACGCCTGTTTTTCGTCGACGAAGCGCTACCCAAGCTTGCACGCTGAACGGCGATGGGCGTGGACGCGCTGTTCCGCTAACGTCGTCGCCGGGTCAACTTCGCGATCGCACCGGGCCTGAACGTTCACGTTCTGCCGCCGAGGGGTGGGGCGGAGAGTTTTTTCGACTTCGTCGTGACGCCGCCCTCTGGAAAGTCTGCTCGCCTTGCGCCCCGCGATCGTGTTAGGTCCGCCCGGCCTCCATCGTGCGCTGCACCATTCGGTGAATATTGGGCGCGCCTTTGCCGTCATCTCGCAATCCCCCCTTCCCGAATGACCCTTCCCGCTCGTCCCGGTGATCCACGTCCGCAGGGGCGTTTCCCCATCCGCGGTCCGATGGCCGCGCTTTCCTCCGCCAAGCCCGAGACTCGGGCAGCCCGTGTGCAGGTCGCGCTTCGGGCCGTGATCGCCCTTGCGCTCCTGGGGTTGGCCGCGCACGCCCACCTAACCGCGCAAACCCCGCAACCGCTGACGGTCACGCTGCGCAACGCGACCGAGGCGCCCTTGGATTTGTATTGGGTCGCCGATGACGGGAACAATCAGACCTACCTTTCCGCGCCGGTGCCAGCGGGACAGGACGCGCCCTTTCAGAGTTACCCGGGCACGCACTGGCGGGCCTACCGGGGCGCGGCCTTCCTGCAGGAATATGTGGTCACGGACGCCGCGGATCAGGTATTTCTCGTGGGTGGCGCAAGCACCCCGCCGCCGCCACCCCCGCCGTCCGGTTCGGCCGCGAACGCGCCTTCGGGCCCGGCGAGTGCCGCCGGCGCGGCCGCCCCACCCGAGCCCCGGCGCCGGTCGAGCCACCGCACGTGAAGCTCGGCTTTCAACTCGATTCCAACCCGGCGGAGGAGGACGTCGAACCCGCCGGCCTCTGGTACGCCGAGGCGTCCCAGGACGCTTTTCGCTACCTCGGCGTCAACTTCATCTTCTCCTACGAGACCTATCACATGAACCCGGAGCTGCGGCTGACGCCGCTCAGTCAGGGCAAGCAGTCGGACGTGATGAAGAAGCACCCGGACCCCGACGTGCGAAACGTCTATTATCTGGCGCGGGAGGTCGAGGCGACGAAGGAGATCGGCAAGGAATACATCTACGACGACACCCCGTTTCGTCTGATCTTCACGGGGTCCAATGCCGCGATTCTCGACTACCGCGATCCCCAGACGCATCCGATCAGTCTCTCGCGGGCCGGTGACTTCGAGATGCCGCAAACCAGCGAGGATCCGGTCCTGCCCGCGGGCCGGTGGTCTTTCGGCAACGGCCGCCCAAAGTGGACCATGTATGGCATCGACGGCGAGAACGTGACCCGCACCGGATTCAACGTCGTTGAGATCCAGGGGTTCGCGTCGTTTCTCGTCGTCCGCTATGGCGACAAGAGCGACCGGGGCGGCGTCCTTGCGGATTTGATGATGCCGGTCGGCTCGCGATCCAACCTCTTCTACGCGGCCACGAAGATCGAATACCTCAGCAATCAGACCATCATGTGGGACCGGGGATTCCTCAAGAACCGCCCGACGCTGCTGGCCTTCACCGGCGAGAACAAGGGTTACCTGGTGCCGTTTGCGCAGGATCGGATTCCCCTCGAGCGCAAGTCCTACTGGACGCTCGATCCCACGGGCGAATGGAAGGTCGGCGCGGCCAACACCACCGACAGCAAGAGCGTCTTCATCAGTTTCGTCGATCCGGAGGGACTGACGCCGAAGCTCACGATGGAGGACACGCAGCAGAGCCGCGTGTTCATGTTTCATCCCTTCCTCGCGGAGCCGAACACCTACGTGCTCGAATCCGTTACGCGCAATGGCCGCCCGGAACCCGCCGGCGAGGGCAAGATCAGCTTCCAGCGCATGCGCGGTTCGATCGAAGGGACCGCGAATGTCGCGGGCATGGGCGAGGTCAAGCTCACGCGCCAGGAGCAGGCGGCACTCACCGACACGCTGGCCACCGGAACGATTGCGGACGAGGTGTGGGAGACATGGATCCGGACCGATCAGAATCCCAATTGGCTGGGCCGGAAGCGCGCCGCCACGGTCACGGTCAGCGAGGGCTTCCTGGGGAAGACCCCCTCGAACATCGGCGCGGCCCTGCAGGGCTACAACGTGCTCGCGGTCGATCCCTACGACCTGACCGGGCAAAGTCGCGGGCCTGCGGCGCCACCGCAACGCGGGGCGAGCTTCAGCCTCGCGCCCCTCGACATCACGCCGCTGGCCCGGCTGCCCTACCCGGGCGGCTTGCGCACGACCGGCAACCGGATCTTCCAGCTCTCCGGTTACAACGAGACGAAGGACTGGTACATGGATCCGGATACGGAGCTGCGGTTGCCCGGATTCTTGCGCGCCACGGTCGCCAAGGCCGGCAACGTCAACTCGAAGCTGCGCGCGGTCTATTCGGAAGACAGCCTGCGGCAGAGCAGTTCGCTCAAGGTCGGGATCAGTTCGGGATCAGGGCAAAAGGCCGGCCCCAGCGCGTCCTATGGCCAGAGCAAGGCGTCGGAAAGCCTCAATTCCACGGACAGCATGCTCTTCATGAAGACGGCGGTGTCCCACCGGTCCTGGCTCAGCCTGGCCAAGCGGTTTGCCGTCCTCACGCCGCAATTCATCCAAACCGTCAACATGCTGCCCAACGGTGACCCCTCCGGCAACGACCAGAACCAACTGCGCGCCTATGTTCGCTTCTTCGAGAACTGGGGCACGCACTACCCGATCTCGACGTTGTTTGGCGCCCGCGCCACCCTCACCGAGACGCGGGTGGCCTCGGAGATGATGCGCAAGGAGAGTGAAACCACGTCGGCTTCCGGGAGCCTGCCCCTTGGAAAAGCCCCCGCCAACATCGAGGCCTCCTACGAAGAGACCTCGGAGTCCGGTCACAAGGATACGCGGACCAACGAGGACTCGACCTGGACGCTCTCCGGCGTGGATAACGTGACGGTCGGTCGCCAGGATTCGAATGTCACGCTCGCCGACGGCAACGCGCCGATCAGGGTGCAGCTGGCCCCGATCTACGAGTTGCTTCTCCCACGCCTGTTTCGGGCCACCACGCCCGCGGAAAAGAGCGCGCTCGCCCGGCGCCGCACGATCATGGAGAAGGCGTTCAACTGGTACCTGAGCGCGCTGCCCGACCCGGCCAACCGCAATCCTGCCCTCGTGACGATCGAGGCCAATTCGATCATCGCCGGGCGGGTGCACGACGAAGGCGTCAACGGTTCCAGCGAAATCGAAGTCTACACCAAGGATCCCATCGTGCTCCACGCCGAGGAGAACATCAACGGTCGGTGGACCGAGATCGAGAGCGTGACGCTCGTCAACCGCCCGAAGAGCAACATCGCCAACCTTTCGCTGAACAGCTCCCTGCCGCTGGACAAGACACCGGCCAAACTCTTCGTCTATGTGCCGCGCACCGCCATCGGGATGGGTCCCAGCCTGGGCCCGCGCGCGCCGCAGCGGACCTACGGATTCGATTGGAAGCGTTACCGCTTCCATGTCTCCGGCACGTTTGTCGACGAGGACACGATCACCTCCGACGACACGTGCTCATTCCGGGTGGTCAACGAGAACTACATCTACATCGACGGCAGCACGCCCACCCAAACGCTGTCCACGGCGACCAATGATGCCGATGGCATGGGCCAGATGTCACTCACCTACACGATCACGATCGAAACCAACATCCTCGTCCCACCTTTCGAGGACCCCACGCCGGCCTTCCCCACCACCCGCGATCTGCCCCGCTCGTCCACGCCCACCGATGAATAGCGCCGCTCGATTTCGCCTCGCCGTCTTCACCCTCGGCCTCGTCGCCGGCTCGCTGCCGGCCGTCTTTGGCGCCTCGGCCCCGCCACCGCCTCCTCCACCGGCAGGTGGTGCGGCGGCCCAACCGCCTCCTCCGCCACCACCGCCGCCCGCGACGACGAATGGGACGGCACTCGGGCTGCCGCCTCCACCTCCGCCTCCGGCCGGGTCGGGTGGCAACGCAACCGAAGCTGCCGCCGAGAAGAAGGTGAAGGTCGTCAACCAGACCGGGCAGTTGCTCACCATCTTCTACTGGGACGACGCCATCGAGGAAGACAGCCCGCAGGCCGTGCTCAAACCCGGCGACACGATCGACATGTCGTTCCCCATGGACAGTCAGTGGAGCGCCGCGTCAGGCAATGTGCGTCTCGATGTCTACACCGCGACGGACGCCAGCGATCCCACCTGGGTGATTCAGGATCGGCGCGTTTCGGTCAAGTTCATCAATCAGCGCACGGAGCCCGTGGAGGTGCTGCAGAGCACGAACCAGTCAGAACGCTACGAGCCCCTGGCGCAGATCGCGCCCGGAGCCACGGCCAACGTCCAGGCTTTGGTCGGCTCCGTGGCCGTGATCGCGGTGAACGGAGAGATCGCCGGCTCCGCGCTGATCCTCGCGGCCGACGGTCAGGATGTCCGCATCGTTCCCGACAAGGAGGCCGCGATGCAGAACACGCCGGTCAAAGTCTCGTTTGTGAACCAAACCGCGCGGGATCTGCACATCTTCCTCCAGAATCCGGAAACCGGTGCGCTCGACGATTTCGCCGCACTCCCCGCCCGGTCGACCTTCGATTCCGGGGCCGCCCCGATGACCCAGTGGGTGGTGGCAGCGGGAGACGACCAGGTGGGAACGTTTCAAGTCACCCCGGCACCGTCCGTCGAATTCGTCATCCATCCGGAGGATCTGCCGTGATCTTCGCGCGCCACCATCTCCCGTCCCGGCGATGCAGGCTGCTGCTGCCCGTGATGGTCTTCAGTCTTCTCGGAGGTCTGCTGCCGCCGGCCCCATGTCACGCCGCCGCCGGCAATCCGGTCGCGGCGAACAAGTCGAATGCCAGGACGAAATCTCCGAAACTCAGCCGGCTTTTTGGACGCAAGGTGCCGAAGAAGCCGCAGGATCAGGCCGACTTCGACTCGGTGCTCGCCGAGACCGCTTCCGGATCCGGTCGTTCGGCGACCTACGAAAGGATCGTGAAGGACGCCCGGCGGACCCACGACGCGTTTTTTGCCAACGGTCGTGTGCAGGACTATGCCGCCGGCAAATACGCCGGCGAACGCTTAACCGCGCTGCAATTGAAACTGGCCCGCAATTTCGACGGTCTGGTTCGCCAGCGCGGCGGCCCGGTTCGCCTGGCGCGGGAGATTCTCGCCGGCCGCCGGAGCGGCCGGTCCAATCCCGCGCTCGAGAACCAGCTCACCTTCACACTCGAGAACTGCAACCTGAACTCGTCGGTGCATCGCCGGGCGGCCGAGACCCTTGTGCGCATGCAGCGGAGCACGCAGGGTGGCGGGGAGGCGCTGCTCGACAATCTCGTCGACGCCCAGGGGCATGTCGACAGTCGCATGATCCAACACCTCCGGGTCGCGGCTGAAGCGGCGCCACAAGATCCCGAATACACCCAGTATTCCCGCCAACTCTTCGAACAGGCGCGATTGATCGAGCGGGCGGCCGGCTTCCGTGAGAACTTCGGTGTCCGGCTCCGCGAGGCGGGAGACACTCGGACGCCCAGCCTGGTGGCGGCGCGGAACATCAATGGACTGCCCGCGGTAGAACGCGCCGCGATCGAAAAACGCTACCTTGAAATCTACCGGGGTCTGCCCGCGGGAAATCGGATGCGAAACCATGCGGCCGCCGTCCTGAACAACCTCGGGGTGAACCTGAATGCGAGCCCACGGCGTCCCGCGGCCGCCGCCGCATTGCGGCCTCACGCGCTGGGCGATCTCATCCGCCAGGCGGGCGCCCAACCGGGTCGGAACCAGGCGAGGGTCACGCCCGCCGTGGGGGTCAGCGCCGGCGTCGCGGTTGCTGCACCGGGGCAACCGCTGCCCGGCGGCAATCCGCCCTCGCGGCGTCCCGTCGTCGCGAATCCGTCCGATCTCTTTCTGATCAGTTTCACTCCCATCGCGGCGCCACCGGAGCCCGTCCCGAACGAATAGCCGGTCGTCCCGGAACGAAATTCGCCGCGCGATTGCTCCCGCCACCACCGCTAACCTTCCATTCATGACCTTCCGTATCCGCCGATTTCGCACACTCCGCCTCGCGTCGCCCGGGCCGCTGATCGTCCTGGTGGGCCTCGCGGCCATCGGGCTCGCGATGTCGACTCGTCCGCTGTCGGCCGCGCAGGCGGGGGGAGTTCCGACCGCGAAAACGAAGCGACCTCCGATCAAGCGGGCCCAAGGAGGCAAAATCACGCCGCCCAGCGAAACCGGGGATCAGCGCATCCTCCGCCGCGTGATCGAAGAGGCGCGCTCCGGCCGTGGTTCGTCGGTGTTCAACCGGTTGCATCAGGAGGCCCGGCAGGCGACGACGGATCAGAACCTGCCTCATGTCCTGGCGTTGCGGGCGCAGGTCGCCGAGTTGCAGCACGGACTGAAGCAGCGCGTCGACGCTCTCCGCGCGGAATTCAAGGGCACCGACGGGCTGGCCCAGCGCATCCTCGCGAATCGTCGTGCGGCCAAGGGCGACCCACGCCTGGAAAACGAGATCCAGTTCCATCTCGACACCTGCCTGCTCAATTCCAACACCCACGGGATCCTCGCGCTGACCAAACTCAAGGTCTTTCGCGGGCAGAACGGGAATGACACCCGCGCCCTCCTCACGGACCTTATTGATCGCGACGGCCAGGTCAACAGCCGCAAGCTCGCCCACCTGCGCATCGCCAAGGATATTGCCGTGCAACGCCGCGAACAGGATCCCGGGCTCGCGGCCTTTGCCCGCGAGGCCTATCAGCGCGCCGTGGCGGCTTCGCGCATCAGTGAGCTTCGGGATCTGCTCGGAATCCGTCCGCGCGCGGCGGGTGACAACCGCCGAGCCAGCGACGTCACCATCGCCACCCTGCAGGGCATGACCCATACCGAGCGCGCCGCCTACGTTGCCCGGTACCGCAAGGCCCTCCTCCAGCTCCCGGCCGATCATCCGCTCGCCCAGCATGCCGTGGCGGTCTTGAACGGCATTGGCATCCGGGGAAGCGCCGCCAAGTTTACGACCGTCCCTCCCCAGCTTCGACCTGCCCCCAAGTCCCGAGGCCATGCGGGAATGGTTCCGTGATTTGAGTCACCGCTGCGCCCAGGTCCTGCCGGCCGAGGGCAATCGCGCCGGAGTCGTCGCGCCGGGTCCGGCCTCGAATCTCCCGTGCCGGTTTCTCCCTCCAGGAACTCCAGGCGAGTTTGCCGGGTGGCGGCGCCCGCCCGATCTACGACCAGGTTCCACCGACCGACGCCGACGGGAACGCGCCGGTGATTTACGAGCAACTGCCCCCCGTTGTCACCTACGAGCAACTGCCCAACCTGTCTGCGTCCGACTTGTCGCCTGCGCCATCCGCTCCGCCGCTGTGACCGGCGTCACCACGGCGCACCGCGGGTGACGATGAAGCCTCCCTTTCCCATGCACGTTTCGTTCGGTTCACTTTCACGGTCCGGCTGCCGTGCCCTGGCCCTCGGATGTTGGCTGGCGATCATGCTGCCCACCCGAAGCCCTGGTGCCGAACGCGTCATCCCGCCGCCACCACCTCCGCCGCCGCCCGCAGCCCGACTCCAGGTTCCCCCGCCCCCACCACCTCCGCCCCCGGCCAATGCGGCGTCGGTGCAAGACCGGCGCGTGCATCTGGTCAATCACTCGTCCCAACTGATCGACTTCTACTTTTGGGACGCCGAGCTCCTGCGCGACCAGTTCCAGGCCATGCTCAAGCCGGGCGAGGAGCGCGATATGGCGTTCCCGGTGGGCAGCCAATGGAGTGCGATCGCCGGCGACGTCCGGCTTTCTGTTTATGAAGCCACCGCCGATGCCCCGGGTCGCTGGGTCATTGAAGACACTCACGTGAAAGTGAAATTCACCAATCAGCGCGCGGAGCCGGTCGCGGTCTTTCAGGTCAGGAACACCTCGGAGCGTTACGAACCGCTCGCGCAACTTGCGCCCGGCGCGACCGCGGAGGTGTCGGCCCTGGCGGGCGCGATCGCCGTGATCACGGAAAACAACGAGATCATCGGATCGACGGCAGTTCTTGCGACCCCCGAACAGGACCACCGCATCCTGTCCGATGATCTGGCGATCGCGCAGGACGACCTCGTCCGCGTGACGTTCATCAACCGGACCAAGGCGGACTTGGACATCAGCCTGCAGGATCCCGACACCGGCGCCCTCGACACGTGGCGCTCGCTGCCCGCCGGGAAGACGGTGGAGGCGGACGTGGAGCCTGCGACCGAATGGGTCGTCTCCCGCGGAGAGGACGAAGTGGGGCTGTTCGAGGTCACGCCCGCGCCGTTCCTCGAGTTTGTCGTCAATCCGGAGGACCTGCCATGAAGCGAATCCGCAGCCTTGTCATCCTCGCCTTGCTCCTTGGTTTGTCGGGAGCGCCGACGCAACTACCTGCTGCCGGCAGGTCGTCTAAATCCGCCGCCAATGCGTCCGCCGAGGCCAAGGCGCGCCGGCCCGCCAACCGGGCCAAACGCGGGGTGAAGATGCGCCGCCAGCCGCAGCGGCAGCGCGACTATGACCGCGTGATCGAGGAAGTCCGGCGCGGGGGCGCGTCCGAACACTTCAAAGCGCTCGCCAACGCGGCGCGCAACGCGAATTCCCGTCTTCGCAACGGCCGGCTCTCCCGCAAGGAACGCAAGGCCGCGCGCACGCAGCTGGAGCGATTCCGGATGCTCACGGAACAGTTGGACAATCGCGTCGAAGCCTTGCGGGATGCCAGTGGCAATACCGCCACCGTCGCGGCCAGGATCGTCGCCAACCTGCGTGCCCCGGTTCCGGATACGAAACTGCTGAACGAGATTTCCTTCTACATGGACAACTGCCCGCGGGGCTCGTTCGGACATCGCTTTGCCGCCGTCACGCGGCTGCGCGTCGCGCGCGCTACCGATGGAGGCGCATCCCTGCTCAACGATCTGGTTACCGCGTCGGGTGTTGTCGACAGCCGCAAGCTGGCGAACCTCAACGTCGCCCTCACCTCGACGAATCCCAACGGTTCCATGCGCGGGTTTGCGCGGACCTCCTCGCCCGGGCGCGGATCGTGGACCAGATGACGGTCTTCCGCCAGGGTTATGGGCGGGTTGGTCCGAATGAGCTGCGATCGCCCGAGCAGGCGACCGCCGACGTGATTCGAGGGCTCACTCCCGAACAACGGACAGAGGTCATTCGGCGATTTCGCCAGGCGGCACATCGCCTTCCGGCCGGCAATCCGATGGAGCATTACGCCTACGACGTTCTTACGCGCCTGGGCGCGGACGGCCCCGATCCGGAATCGATCTACACGAAGGCACCGGCACCCGCGGACCACGCTGCGGTATATGCGGCGGCCGGGGTCGAACCGAGCCACCACTACATGATCCTACGGCTGGGCCCGCGTCAGTCGGCTGGCGTCGTGGCGAACGATGGAAACCCCTACATCGATGCGTCCTCGCCGCTGTCGGAATATGAGTCGGTGCCAGGGTCCCGCTCAGTACCTCCGGAAAACGTCTACGATCGCGTGCCCACGGTGCACGGCACCAGCAGCCGACTCTCCCAACGCAGCAGCCTTTCGGTGGCGCCCGACGATTTTCCGTCGCGGGTGTATGATGTCAGTGAGAATGGCTCCGCGTCGGAGTTGCCCACGATCCATTACGACGATCTGTAGGCGGGAAGATATGAAGTTCATCCGCGCCAGGGTTGAACGCTTTTGCTGCCTCCGACCGTGCCTTGCTGGTGCCGGGTCCGGGTCACCAGACACTTCCGCGTGTTCGCCACCTCAGCTGCCGCGGCCACTGCCCGGCAGCGGGCTCCTCCGCCAGCACCTTGCCGTTCGCAGGCACCACGCAGGCCGCGTGCTGACGATCTCCCACGCAGCGCGAAAGCGCGGAGATGGTCAACGCCTCGCGTTGGCCCGGAGCGAAGTGCAGGGCGAGGAGGCGGGCGCCCGCGGCGCCGGCAGTCCGACGAGCAAGTCCAGTCCGATCGTTATTTGTTTCGAGGTCATAGAGGCTTAGCCCGAGTTCGTCAGTTTGGGTTGGGACGGAAAAAAGTTTCAGAGGAGAGCCGATTATGTCGGCGGTATGGCTACGAGGGGAGCGCGGGGCCAAAGGCGATGTGGTGCCGAACACCCTCTTGTAGGAGCTTGCAAGCTCCTGCAAGGAGACCTCCGACTGCAAGGTTACGGCTCAGTGGACGATCCCCGCTCTCGTCGATCTCAAGTGTCGAGTTCTGCAGGTTCACCCCCAGTTTCGCCGCCCATTCCGCGTGGCATTCGGGTTGGCGCCTCACCAGGTGCGCTCACGCACGCCGGCCGGAAAAGGCTTGAGACGCAGGAGACCGGGCGGGTTCGGAAACATCGGGTGCGGGCGCGGGCGCGCGAAGCCCTCGCCGCGCAGCGTCTCAAGGGGGTTTCCGTGCTGCGCCGAGCCAGGCGAGATCCCGCCGGTGTTGCCCTTCGCATTTGCGGGAGCGATCGATCAAGGTAGTTTGGACCCTAGCGGTTCTGGCAGACGTGCCGCCTGCGCCCCGCCTGGTCCAAGTCGCAGCTTCTTTTCGTGATGAAAAAATCAGCATCCTGGATGGTGCTCGCCGCCGTCGCCGCCGCTTGGGGCGTGGGCGGCTGCACGACGACCAAACCCGCAGACCGCGGCGCTGCGCTTGCGGGTGGCCGCGGTGCTGCGCTTGCGGGTGGCCGCGGCGCTGCGCTTGCGGGTGATGCCGCGAACGCGGCGACGAACGGCACGCCGAGGGTCCATGTGGTTTTTGCCAACCCGCAGGAATTCACGGATGCCCGCTCGAGTCTCGGCGGAGGTGCCGATGCGCGAAACCTGGATCCGCTCGGCGAATTCCTCGTGCGTGAAACCAGCAAGCAGCTCCGCCCCGGTGAGCGGATGGGGATCGTCTTTCACGACGTCGACCTCGCGGGCGACTTCGAACCCGGTGGCCTGTCCTCCACGGGGGATGTCCGCATCGTGCGCGAGATCTATCCGCCGCGTCTGAAGTTCGAGTATACGATTGTCGACCAGACCGACACGGTGGTGGCGCAGGGGACCGTTACGCTATCCAACCACGATTTTCTGCGTGAACTGCTTTCGCCGGTGGAACAACAGGAGCCGCTGGCTCACGAGAAGAAGATGCTGCGGGAATGGGTCATGAAAACGCTGGCCCCACGCCGGCAGGCTCCGGTTGCACCACTCCCGAGTCTGAACGACGAAAAAGCGCCGTAGTCGCGGTCCGCGGAATTGCCTGCCCTTCGACGAGCCCGGGAAATGGTGCCCACGAAACACACGAAACACACGAAACACACGAGAAGTAAGATCGGGAAGAATGGTCGTTTCGTGTGATTCGTGTGTTGTCCGATGTCGCTGCGCTCGGTACGTGGGCCTGTCTTCCTCTTCGGTTGCGGCTACGCCGCGCTGGGACCTCGTTTTCCTCTTGGTGGTGGGGCACCGCGTCCGATCTGCTCGCTCTGCGCCCTTGATCCCTTCCTCCGGCGAATCACGTTGCGGCCAGCAGTCCTGCGATCGCGCGCATCTGGTCCGGCGTGAGGGGACCGTGGCGCAGGGCGCCGCAATTCTCCTCGACCTGCGCGACGGTGCGGAAGCCCGGAATCGGAATCGTTTGCGGGCTGCGCGCCCAAAGCCAGGCGAGCGAGCCTTGGGCAAGGGTGCGACCACCACTCTTGAGGATCTCGCGCACGGCGGCGAGTTTGGCCAGCCACTCCGGGTTTGGCTGGCCGTCCTTGAAATACTTCATCCACGCGGGACTGCCGGCGCCGCGCACGTCGGCGCCGGTCACGCGCGAATCGGTCGCGTATTTACCGGTCAACAACCCCATCGCGAGCGGACCGCGGTTGATGCTCGCGAGGTGCAACTCCTCGCACAGGCCCACCACGGCGGGCGCGTCGGTGATGACGTTCAGCTCGTGTTGCACGGAGGCAAAATGCCGCCCGCCGGCCCACGCGCGGGCGCGATCCGGGAAATCCGTGCTCCAGCCGTAGGCGCGGATCTTGCCCGCATCGACCAGCGATTCGAGGGTCGCCTGCACTTCCGTCGCACGACCGAGGGGACCGTCGTTCCAGTGAAACTGGTAGAGATCGATCCGGTCGGTGTTCAGGCGGCGCAGCGAAGCCTCGCAGGCCTCGCGAATATAGGCGCGGTCGCCGTTCATCCCGAGATTTTGCTTTTTCGCCTCGTCGAACATACAGCCGAACTTGGTCGCGATCGCGACCTCGTCCCGACGCCGATCGAGCGCACGGGCGAGCACGCGTTCGCTGTGGCCGGTCCCGTAAACGTCGGCGGTGTCGAAGAACGTGATGCCGAGTTCCAGGCCGCGATGGATGGCGGCGATGGACTCCTCGTCGTCAACCTCGCCCCAGCCCAGCGGCGTCTCCCCCGCCCAATACGGGCCGCCGATCGCCCAGCAACCGAGCCCCATGGGACTGACCTTGATGCCTGACTTGCCCAGTGTCCTTCCTTCCATCCGGACAATCTCGGCGGTAATTCCCGCCGGCGGCGAGTCGCTTCTAGCCCCGCGCTGGCCATAGCGCATCGGCCCTGAGGACGGACCTCGCGTCCGCGCCGGCAAACGGTCGTTCGCGAGGTCGCTTCTTTGACCGATTGAAAGTCGCCGACGAAAAGGCTGGCGGTATCGAACACGACGGTGCTCACGATCATCGTGAGCGCGCCGCGCCAGCCGTGGTTCCGAGCAACGCGACGGTCGCAGCGGTTTCCCGCCGTCCGACCGGCGCGACCTGCGTGCCAAGCAATTCGATGGCGTGCATCACGTCCGCGTGTGGCAGGGTGCCGACGCTACGCTGGATGAGGAATCGTTCGTGACTGAGAATGCCGTGTTGCACAATGATCTTGTCCGCGACCTCCGGCGGGCTGCCGACCAGCAATCCGCCACCGGGCGCACGCTTCGCCTCAAAGTCGCGTCGGCCCATCGGGGCCCGGCCGCGCTCACATCCAATGGCGTTCAAGCTTCTCCGCGAACAGCGCGGGATGGTCGTCGAGGTTGTAGCCAAACAATGGAAACGACTCGATAAACGAGCCGCGTCCGGCCATGATCTCGGCGCGTCCGCCGGACAACGGGTCAAGCGTGGCAAAATCCTGGAACACCCGCACGGGATCGTCGGGTACTGTCTCCAGCGATTGCGGTTGGCTGGGGACAGCCGACCCTGCCACAACCGCCTCAATGCGCCTCGAGCCAGTTCGTGCCCGTGCCGATCTCGATCGCGATGGGGCACTTCAGGGGCAGCGCGTTTCTCATGCGTTCGTCGACGATGCCACGGACTTCCGCCTCCTCGGGCAGGTGGAGGTCGAACAGCAATTCGTCATGGACCTGCAGAAGGAGTTTTGTGCGCAGACCTTGGCGGCCCAGGTCGTCGTGGATCCGGACCATGGCGAGCTTGATCATGTCGGCGGCGGTGCCCTGGATGGGCATGTTGATCGCGACGCGCTCGGCGGCATTTTTCGTGGTGTTGTTCGCCGACTTGATGTCGGGCAGATAGCGCCGGCGGCCGGTGACGGTTTCGACGTAGCCGTGCTTCCGGGCGAATTCCAACGTGCGATCAATATAATCCTGGATGCCCCCGAACTGCGCCATGTAGCCGCCAATGAGATCGTCGGCCTCGCTGCGCGGGATGCCGAGCCGCTGCGCCAGGCCGAAGGACGAGATGCCGTAAGGGATGCCGAAGTTGACCATCTTCGCGCGGGCGCGCTGCTCGCGCGTGACCGCCGCGGGCGCGACGCTGAAGATCTTTGCCGCCGTGGCGGTGTGGATGTCATCGCCGCGGGCGAACGCCTCGAGCATGCCGGCGTCCTCGCTGAGCGCGGCGATGATGCGCAGCTCGATCTGCGAGTAATCGGCGGAAAGCAGCCGCCAGTCATCACCGCGCGCGATGAAGGCGCGCCGGATTTCGCGACCCTGTTCCGTGCGGATCGGGATGTTCTGCAGATTGGGGTTGTCGGAGTTGAGCCGCCCGGTGGCTGCGCGCAACTGGCCGAAGTGCGTGTGCACGCGCTTCGTCACCGGATCGACCGCGGCCGGCAACGCATCGACATAGGTGCCCTTGAGCTTGGTGATCTCGCGATAATCCAGAATCGCCTGCACGATCGGGTGGCGGCCGGCGAGCGTCTGCAAGGTTTGTTCGTTGGTCGCGTACTGGCCGGTGCGGGTTTTCTTCGGCTTCTCCGCGAGCCTGAGTTCGTCGAACAGGATTTCGCCGAGCTGCTTGGGCGAGTTCAGGTTGAAGGGGCGGCCGGCGAGCTCGACGATCTGCTTCTCCATCGTCGCGGCCTGGTGCTCGAGGGTCTGGCCGAAGGCGGCCAGGGCGGTCGTATCCAGCGCGACGCCCTCGTGCTCCATGTCGACCAGCACGCGCACGAGCGGCGCCTCAATCTCGTGAAACACACGCTCCTGGCCGCGCTCGCGCAGCAAGGGTGCGATCTTGTCGCGTAGTTGCCAGGTGACGTCCGCATCCTCGGCGCCATATTCCGCGAGGGTGGTGGGATCGACCTCGGTCACGCAGATCTGCGGGGCGTCCTTGCCGTCGCCGATCAGGCGCGTCAGCGGGATCGGCGAATAATCGAGGAAGATCTCGCTGAGATAATCCATGGCGTGCCGCTGGTCGGGCTCGACGAGCGCGTGCGCGAGCATCGTGTCGAACAACGGACCCGCCACGTCGACGCCGTGATTCTTGAGGGCGGCGAGATCGAACTTCAGATTATGGCCGATCTTCGTGATCGCGGGATCGGCGAAGGCCGGGCGAAACACCTCCAACGCACGAATCGCTTCCTCCCGCGCCGCGGGCAGGCGCACGAAACAGGCGAGGCCGGCCTCCCAGCAGAGGGAAAATCCGCACAGGGGCGCATGCCGCGCCTCCAGGCCATCGGTCTCGGTGTCGAAACAGAATGCCCGGACGTGGCGGAGTTTCTCCGCGAGCGCGGCGCGGGCTTCCGCGGTGGTCACGTGCTCATAGTGGTGCGGAACGTCCGTGAGGGTGCGGTGCTTGGCCACGACGCCGAGATCGAGCTGACCGGGGGCGGTGGTGACGGCGGCCGCTTCGGACGGCGTCGCGGCGGCGGCCTCGGCAAGCGGCGCGGCCGCGGGGAATAACTCGCCCTGGTCGCCGGCGACGCCGATGGATGCCGGCGTCGTGTTCCCGGCCCGGGGGGCGGCGGCCGTGAGCGCGCGGGCGGCGAGGGTGCGAAATTCGAATTCCGCGCAGAGTGCGCGCAGCTTCTCGACGTCGGCCCGACCGAGCTGCAGGATCTCGGGCGCGGCCGTCGCGGGATCGAGCGGCACGTGGCGGTCGATGGTCGCGAGCTGTTTTGAAAGTCGCGCCTGTTCGGCGAACTGCTGGAGCTTTTCGCTCATCCTGCCCTTCACCGAATCCGCATTGGCGAGCAGGTTTTCGAGCGTGTCGTATTCGCCGATCAATTTCACGGCCGTCTTCGGCCCGACGCCGGGCACGCCCGGGATGTTGTCGCTGGTGTCGCCGATCAGCCCGAGCATGTCGATCACCTGCGCGACGCGTTTGATTTCCCAGCGGGCGAGCACCTCGGGCACGCCGAGGATTTCCGGGGCCTCGCCCTTGTAGCCGGGCTTGTAGATGAACACGCGCTCCGACACCAGTTGCCCGAAATCCTTGTCGGGCGTCACCATGTAGGTGGTGAAGCCGGCGGGCTCGGCCAGCCGCGCGAGCGTGCCGATGATGTCGTCGGCCTCGTAGCCGTCCAGGCGCAGCACGGGGACGCCGAAGGCCTCGGCGAAACGATCGAGCTGGGGCAGCGCCACGGAGAGATCCTCGGGCATCTCTTCGCGGTGCGCCTTGTACTCGGGAAAGAGTTCATGGCGGGCGGTCGGGACGGACGTGTCGAACACCACGGCCATGTGCGTCGGCTTCTGATTTTCGATCAGTTCGATCAGGGTGTTGGCGAAACCGAACAACGCGGACGTGTTGACCCCGGTCGAGGTGCGAATCGGGCGCGTGATAAACGCGAAATGCGCGCGGTAGGCCAGCGCCATGCCGTCGAGAAGAAAGAGGCGTTGCTCCATCAGAGGCGGTGAAGGTGAGAGGAAAGGATCGATCAGCCGCCCGGCCGGGTGAGGCAGGCGTGGATGTGGTGCCAGAGGATGTCGCCCATTGTCGTCAGGCGATGGAAGGCGTCGTCATGATGAAAGGCGGCGAGTTCGGAACGCAACAGGTCGATCTTTTCCGTGGTCGAGAGCGGATCCTGGCGCATGCAGTGCACCAGCGCCTCGAGTTGCGCGCGGGCGGCGGTGAAGCGGCGGGCCATCAGCGTGCGTTCCTCCTGCTGGTACTGGCGCATGGTCTCGAGGTTGAGCAGGTTCGTGCACAGCTTCACCACCGGCAGGTTGTCCTTGAAGAACTGCGGCAGGTAGACGTTCTTGCGTCCCTCGTAGCTCTGCTGGTCGAAGTCGATCGGCCGCACCCGGTATTGCTCGTCCTCGAAATCCGGCGTGACCGCGATGACGTAGTTGTAGGAACGCATGTCGCCGAGGAGGCGGACGAAGCACCGTTCATTGAACTTGATGAACTCCTTCGCCAGCCGCACGCGATTCCGGTTCGGCCGTTCCATATAGTCGGAGATGAAGCGGTCGCCCGGAATGCCGGTGATGTGTTCCTCGATCAGCGTTTCGTGGTCGACAAGGAAAAGGATGTGGTTCGGCGAAAGCAGGTCCTCGAGCTCGAGACCATAGATTCGCGAGGCGTCGGCCTGCTTGACGTAGAAATGGTCGTAGTTGTCGTTGAAATGGTTCACCACGCGCACGCGAAACGGCTTGGTGTTGCCGAACACGCAGTAGTCGATGCGCTCGATGTAGAGATGGCGCACCGCCGACATGTCGCCGTCGGTCTTGAGCAGTGCGTAGATCTCGGTGAGGCCCGCGTGGATTTCCCGCGAGGTGGTCGGATCATAGACCGAGGTTTCCCAGAGCGTGTCGCGGCCTTCGCGATCGAAAAGCGGCAGGGTGTCCTGAAACCGGACGAGATCCTTGTAGGTCACCGGGAGCTTCACCTCGCGGCGATGTTGGAACAGGTACTGGCGCAATGTCCGGTTGATCGGGTAGATCAGCTTCTTGCGCGAGATCGCGTCCATCGCTTTTGAACCTAGGCGCCCTGAAAGGCTACGCGAGAGGGATTTCGGGGTGCTTGAGAGAAGCCGACCTCGTCTGAAGGTTGTAAAAGAATCGGAGAGATTCGGATTTCGATTTGAAATCGAGTCTCAATTTCGATTGTTTGCGCCCGTCATGTCCGTCCCTGTTCCCACTCATCCCGCGATCATCCCGCTGTCGCGCCTTCCCACGGGGGTCGAGGCGCGGGTACTGCGGCTGGAGGGGCAGGCCGAGGTCTGCCAGCGATTGCGCGAAATCGGGTTCTGCGAGTCGGCGATCATCAGCCGGGTGGGGGGCGAACACGCGCTGCTTTGCCTGGTCTGCGGTTCCCGCGTGGCTCTGCATCGCGGCCTGGGTGAACAGATCCACGTCGAACCGTTGGGGCGGGTGCGGTAGCGCGATGGCCTCTGCCCCGGACGTGAAGCTTTCCGAACTGGCGGCCGGAGCCGCCGCGGTGCTCCGGTCGATGCCGGCGGCGGGCGCCGCGTTTGTGCGCCTGCGGGAAATGGGCCTGTTGCCGGGCACCCGCATCAAGCTCGTGCGACGGGCGCCATTGGGCGATCCGATCGAGATCGAGGTGCGGGGCTATCATCTGTCGTTGCGCCGCGTGGAGGCGGAGCATGTGATCGTCGAGCCGGCGAACTAGCGCGCCTGCGTGCCAAAGCCCGCCGCCATTCCCCCGATGGACGCTCCCCCGCGCGTAGAACTTTCCCCCGCACCGGTTTTGCCGGCGCATCTCGGGGCACCGGCCGGAGCCGCGCCGGTATTCGCGCTGGTCGGCAATCCCAACAGCGGCAAGAGCACGCTGTTCAACGCGCTCACCGGCATGCGCCAGAAGGTGGGCAACTACCCGGGCGTGACGGTCGAGAAGAAGATCGGCGAGTGTTATTCGCAACACGGCCGGGTGCTTCGCATCATCGACCTGCCGGGCGCCTACAGCCTGGCGGCGCGTTCGCCGGACGAGGCGATCATGCGCGACGTGTTGCTTGGTCGACGCACGGATACGCCGCGTCCCGACCGGATCATCTGCATCGTCGACGCGACCAACCTCGAGCGGAACCTGTATCTCGTTCACCAGATCCTCGACCTCGGCCGGCCGGTCATCGTGGTCCTGAACATGATGGACCTCGCGCGCGAGGCGGGGCTCGACATCCGCGTCGCGCGGCTCGAGCACGAACTCGGCATCCCGGTGATCCCGTGCGAGGCGGTCAATGGCAAGGGCCTGCTCGAACTCAAGCTCGCGATGAGCCGGCAGGACCCGCTGCTGTCGCGCCATAGTTGGGATGTCCCGGCGCCGATCGCACCCGCGGTGTCGGAACTGCAGGCGTCCCTGGTGGAGAACGATCGTCGCCAGCCCCTGATCGCGCGCGCCGAGGCGTTGCTGCTCCTCACCGATCAGGATCCCATGCGCGTGGCCGGCTCGGCGCCCTACAGCGAGCGCACGCGGACGAGCCTGGAGAACTGGAAGAGGAAATGGGAGGCGGCCGGCGTCGACTGGTCGGGCGCGCTGGTCAACAGCCGCTATGAAGTGATCGGCCGGCTCTGCGAACAATTCGTGCTTCGCCGCGAACGCCAGGGGCCGAGCGTCTCGGATCGGATCGACCAGGTGGTCGTGCACCCGCTGTGGGGCTGGGTGACGCTTGCGTCGATCATGACCGTGCTGTTCCTGTCGATCTTCACGCTAGCGGAATATCCGATGGAATGGATCGACGGGTTCGTCGCGAACCTGGGCGGCTGGGTGAAGGGGGCGATGGCGCCCGGTGACCTGCGCGACCTCATCACCGACGGGGCGATCGCGGGCGTGGGTGGCGTGATTGTTTTTCTGCCGCAGATTCTGATCCTGTTTTTCTTCATCGGCCTGCTGGAGAACACCGGTTACATGGCGCGGGCGGCATTCATCATGGACCGCCTGATGAGCAAGGTGGGCCTGAATGGGAAATCCTTCATCCCGCTGCTCAGTTCCCATGCGTGCGCGATTCCGGGCATCATGGCGACGCGCACGATCGAGAATCCCAAGGATCGGCTCGTGACCATCCTGGTCGCGCCGTTCATGAGCTGCTCGGCGCGGCTGCCGGTTTACCTCCTGATGATCGCGGCCCTGGTGCCGGGCAGCGTCGTGCCGTTGCGGGCGAAGGTCGGCCTGATGCTCTTGATGTATGGGCTGGGCATCGGCGGAGCATTCGCCTTCGCGTGGTTGTTCAAGCGCACGCTGCTGAAGGGCACGCCGCCGTTGATGATCATGGAACTGCCGCCGTATCGCCTGCCGCGCCTGTGGGACGTAGTCCGACACATGTTCGAGCGCGGCTACATGTTCCTGCGGCGCGCCGGCACCATCATTCTCGGCATCTCGATCCTGCTGTGGTTTCTCTCGACCTATCCGAAACCCGTGGGTGAGTTCACGGCCCAGCAACAGGTGGAGCACAGCTTCGCCGGCACGGCGGGGCGCATGATCGAGCCGGTGATCAAACCTCTCGGCTTCGACTGGCGTGTGGGCATCGGGCTGATCAGCTCGTTCGCGGCGCGGGAGGTGTTCGTGAGTTCGATGGGGGTGGTGTTTGGCGTGGAGTCGAAGGACGAGGAAGACACGACGCCCTTGCGGCAGGCGCTGGTCGAGGCCCGCTGGCCGGACGGCGCGCCGTTATTCACGCCTCTGGTGTGCTTCACCCTGATGGTCTACTATGTCTTCGCGATGCAGTGCATGAGCACCGTCGCGGTGGTGAAACGGGAAACCAACAGTTGGCGTTGGCCGCTGTTCCAGATCGGCTTCATGACCGGCACGGCCTGGGTGGTGTCCCTGGTCGTCTTCCAGGGAGGACGCCTGCTGGGCTTCGGGTGAGACCCGGCCAACCATGACTTCCAACTGGCAGACGTGGGCGGCGCTCGGCGTGGTGGTCCTGGCCGCCGTGCTGTTGTTCCGCTCGTGGTGGCGTCGCCGCGGACAGCACGAAGGCTGCGACTGCCCCGGCAGCCGGGCCGGACGGGAACTGCGGGACCTGAAGCGCAAGGTCCGACGGTAGCTTGGAAAGTTCTCCGCGTTTCCGCGGTCCCGCGTGGTACGGCCCGCCTTTCCCCTCGCCACTTTTTCCCTCACCCGCACTCTCTCTCGCGATACCCGCCGTGCCTCGCAAGCAACGATCGCTCGACCGTGTGCTGGGTCGCGTGGATGCGCTCGACCCGGTCAACCTCACGAACCTCGTCCAGCGCCTCGCGCGCGAACGCGCCTTTTTCGAGGCCGTGTTCGACGCGGTGCACGAGGGTGTGCTCGTCATCCGCGAGAATGGCGTCATCGACTACGCCAACCCCGCCGGGGGCCGCATGATCGGTCTCAAGGCGGCGGATGTCGGCCGGGCCTCGCTTTGGCGGCTCGTGCCGGGTCTGCGCCAGTCGCTCGACCTGGCGCCGGGTGAAAGCGTCGCCGGCCACGCAGCGGTTTCGCGCGAGATCGAGCTGAACTACCCCGAGTATCGCATCGTGCGTCTCTATCTCGTGCCGTTTCAGGACGACGGTGTCGACGCGCCCGAAAGTTCCCGGCCAGGCGACGAACACCGGGTCGACGAGCCGCGCTTCGCCGTGATCCTGGGCGACGTCACGCAGGAGGTCCACTCCACCCGCGAACGCATCGAGAGCGAGAAGATCAACTCCATCCTGCTGTTGGCCGCCGGCGTGGCGCATGAACTGGGCAATCCGCTCAACTCACTGACGATCCATCTGCAATTGCTGCAGCGCCATCTCGGCAAGGCCACGAAATCGCCCGGCCTGGACAAGGCCGTCGCCTCCCTCGAGGTTTGCCAGAACGAGGTGCAGCGACTCGACGGCATCATCCGCAACTTCCTCGAAGCGATCCGGCCGCAGCGGCCGGATTTTTCCGAGGTCGACCTGCTGATCGTCCTCGAGGAAGTGCTGCGCGTCCAGGGTCCGGAATTGCAGGACCGGGGCCTGGCGGTCGAGGTGGAGGTCGAGTCGGAGGTCGGCTCCGCCGTGGTCAACGCGGATCGCAACCAGGTGAAGCAGGTCTTCTTCAACGTCATCAAGAATGCGATGGAGGCGATGAACGCCAGCGGCCGGCTGCATATCAAGGCGCGCACGGACGACGACTTCGTCTACCTGCAGTTCGGCGACACGGGCAAGGGCATCCCCCAGGACAACATTCCGCGGCTGTTCGAACCATTCCATACCACCAAACGATCGGGTCACGGCCTCGGCCTCATGATCGTGCAGCGCATCATGCGCGACCACGGCGGCCAGGTCGGGATCGACAGTCGTGAAGGCGTCGGTACGATCGTCACGCTGCAATTCCCCCGCAAGGACCGTCGGGTGCGCATGCTGGAACGCTGAAGCAAACCCATCCTTCGCCCGGCCGGCCCCGACAGCTTTAGAAGCCCTGGCTTTCGCACGATAGATAGGGAAAATGACCCCCTCGGACTCCTTTGATTTCGGGGAAACCGTCCGCGGCCTCGCGTCGGGACAGCGTTTCGTGCGGCGCTTCGTCCTCAATCGGATCCTCGGGCGCGGCGGCATGGGCGTCGTGTGGCTGGCGCACGACGAGGAACTCAGCCGCGAGGTGGCCCTGAAGTTCCTGCCCGAGATGGTCGCCAACGATCGCGAGGCGGTCGCGGATCTCAAGCGGGAGACGCGCCGTGCACTCGAACTTACGCATCCGCGCATCGTGCGGATCTTCGACCTGATCCAGGACGAGCGCACCGCCGCGATCGCGATGGAGTTCATCGACGGCCAGTCGCTGGGCGCCGCCAAACTCGAACAGCCGCACGGTCATTTCGAGGTGGCGAGTCTCGCGGTCCTGGTCCGGCAGTTGTGCGAGGCGCTGGACTACGCCCACGGCGAGGCGAAGGTCGTGCATCGCGATTTGAAGCCGGCGAATCTGATGCTGAATGCCCGGGGTGATCTGAAGATCGCCGACTTCGGCATTTCCGCGACCATTTCGGAAACGACCACCCGCGTAAGCCGCATCGCCGGCTCCTCGGGAACACCGGTCTACATGAGCCCGCAGCAGATGATGGGCGAACGGCCGGCGGTGACCGACGACGTCTATTCCCTGGGCGCGACCCTCTACGAGCTGCTTTCGGGCAAGCCGCCGTTCTATTCGGGAAACGTCATTGCGCAGGTCCAGTCCAAGGTGCCTTCGAGCGTGACGGAACGGCGATGGGAACTCGGCGTCGAGGGCACGCTGGTTCCTCCGGCGTGGGAGGAAACCATCGCCGCCTGCCTGGCGAAAAACGCGGGTGACCGTCCGCAAAGCGCCGGCGAAGTCCTGGCGCGGTTGACGGAAAACCCAGGCGGGCGATCTCAGGCCGCTCCCGCCGTCAAGGTGCCTCCATTGCCCCGTGAAGAAGGCATTCCGCAATCTCGTGAAGACGGGCGTGTATCATCGGACAGAGGGTCCTCTCGCGTGGCGAACGACGTTCCGCCCCGGGCCGCGGCCGCCAGTCCATCCCCACCTCCGCCTCCGGTCGCAATCGAAGCGAGCCGCGGACGGCAACGGTCCAAACGGCGGAAGGCATGGCTCCTCGTCGCCGCCGTACCTTTCATCGGGCTTACGATTTATCTCGGCGTCCAGGCACGCGCGAATCTGCGGGAGGTGGCGGAACGCGCACGTTTGGACCAGGAGCGAATCGAAAGGCAGCAACAACTCGACCAAGAGCCGGTCGCGCACGCCCGCGGCGGCGTGATTGTTCGCAGCAACCCGGCCGGCGCGGTCGTGCGCGTGGCGGGACGTGTGGCGGAGAAAACACCTGCGACCGTGGGCGACCTACCCGTGGGACCAACGGAAATCCAGGTGGAACTCGACGGTTTCGATCCCCAGACGATCAGCTTCCCCGTCGTGGCGGACAAGTTCTCCGAAGTGCCGGTCGTCCAGCTCGTCCGGCAGACGGGCGGCGCCGTGATCACGACCGTCCCCAGCCTGGCCAAGGTCGAATTGAGCGGTCCCGGCGATTATTCCGCGGATGACACGGCGCCATTCCATGCGACCGGGCTGCCAACCGGTGAGTACACCGTCCGGGTATCCATGCTGGGATTTCAGGATGTGACAAGGGCAGTGCAGATCACACCGGGGGCGGAGTCCGAAATTCAGGTCGACCTCGAACCGGTCTCCCTCGCGATCACGGACCTTGGGATCGATATGTTGCCGATTCCGTCGGGCAGCTTCACCATGGGCAGTCCGGACTCGGAAGGCGGACGCGACAGCGACGAAGGGCCCGAAACCACCGTTGAGCTTCCCTTGCCGTTCTGGATGGGCAGAACCGAGATCACCCACGGCCAGTGGAAGGCCCTGATGGGAGAGGACCGCGACCTGCGCGGCGAAGTCCGCCGGGGCATGGAAGACGACACCGCCTACGAGTTGAGTGGCAAGACGCAGACGATCCGCGAATTCTGGGACATGGCACGCGATGGCGACCCCTCCGACATGATCGGACCGAGCGGGGACAACATCCCGATGCATTACATCAGTTGGGACGAAGCCATGGAGTTTTGCCATAAGCTGACCGAGCGGGAGCGAGAGGCGGGGCGTCTGCCGCCGAATTACGAATACACGCTGCCCACCGAGGCGCAGTGGGAATATGCCTGCCGCGCCGGGACCACGACCGGAACCTACGTGGGCGATCTGGAGATCGTCGGCGAGAAAAACGCGCCAGTCCTCGATGAGATCGCCTGGTACGGGGGTAACAGCAGCGTCGGGTACGACGGGCGGGGATGGGACACGGCCAAGTGGAACGAGAAACAATACCCCGGCGGATACGCGGGCCCGCGCGACGTGGCCACGCGCAAGCCAAACGCCTGGGGCCTGTTCGACATGGAGGGCAACGTGTGGGAATGGTGCGCGGATTGGTACGAAGGCAGTTATCCCGGCGCTTCCGTCTCCGATCCCAAGGGTCCGGATGCCGGCACGTTGCGTGTCTATCGCGGGGGCAGTTGGGAGATGGATGCGCGCTGCTGTCGTTCATCGTATCGCAGCCGGGATGTGCCGACCTACCGGCGCGATGACCTTGGTTTCCGGCTCGCGCTGACGACGACGCAGTAGCCGGAATCGTCACAAGTTCGGCCACTTCGGAGTGCGGAGCTCAAACGCGGCGACCGGAATAGCGCACGGGTAGCCGCGTTGGAGTGCAACGACAACGTGGTCTCAGGATTCCTTGGGACCGAGAGTTTTCAGGCCAGATTGCGCCGGCGGATCGCCTCCGCCCACGGCGGTAAACCGCGTCGGAGGCGTGGGACATGGGACATTTTTTCCCGTTGACCCCTGGCGCGGGCGGCGGACATTCGACCGTTCCATGGTTCCGACCGTCCTCATCGTCGACGACGAAAAGCACACGCGCGATGGCTTGCGTGAAGCATTGGAGGATCACTACGAAATCTTCCTGGCCCAGGATGCCGACCAGGCGTTCAACCTCATGGAATCGCAGGAGTTCGACGCGGTCATCACGGACCTGCGCATGCCCGGAAAGTCGGGCCTCAAGGTGATCGACAAGGCGCTGGCGCTGCCCAACAAGCCGATCGTCATCATGATGACCGCCTACGGCAACGTGGAGTCGGCGGTCGAGGCGATGAAGCGGGGCGCGACGGATTTTCTCACCAAGCCGGTCAACCTCGAGAAGCTCGAGATTCTGCTGCAGCGCGCGCTCCGTTCCAAGAACCTCGAGACGGAAAACGAGCAGTTGCACGCGCGACTGGACGCGAAGTTCAACCTCGAGGGCATCATCGGCAACACGCCGCCCCTGCAACGCGTCATCGAACGGGTCCGACTGGTCGCGCCATCCCGGGCCACCATCCTCATCGAGGGTGAGACTGGTACGGGCAAGGAGTTGATCGCGCAGGCCGTCCATCAGCTCAGCGGCCGCGGGAAGGCGCCGTTCGTGACCGTCCATTGTGCGGCGCTGCCGGCCAGCCTGCTCGAAAGCGAACTCTTCGGCCACGAACGCGGCGCGTTCACCGGCGCCACGGAGCGCCGGATCGGCCGGTTCGAAGCCGCGGACGCCGGCACGCTCTTCCTCGACGAGATCGGCGAGATCTCGCTCTCCACCCAGGTCAAGCTGCTGCGCTTCCTCGAACAGCGCAGCTTCGAGCGCATCGGGAGTTCCAAGCCGATCACGGTCGACGTGCGCCTGATCGCCGCGACGAACCGCAACCTCGAGCAAATGGTGCGCGAGGGCACTTTCCGTGAAGACCTGTTTTTCCGGCTCAATGTCGTGCAGGTCGCGATGCCTCCGCTGCGTGAACGCGTGGATGACATTCCGCTCTTGCTCGACCATTTCCTGCGGGACTTCGCGAAGGAGAACGGCATCAGCCCGCCGCCGACGTTCGAGGCGGGAGCCATGCGCTGCCTGCAGGCGTATCCCTGGCCTGGCAACATCCGCGAATTGCGCAATTTCGCCGAGAACGCGGTGGTCCTGCACCGTTCCGCCCACGTGCACGAGTACGACCTCGAACCCAAGTTTCGCGGCGGCACGGGTCAGCCCTTGTCGTCCGGCGCTGCGGCCTCGACATCGGGCGGCGCGTCAGCTTCCGGCCCGACCGCTCCGGGTGGCGCGATGTCGGCGCTTTCGGTCGAGGAAAATGAAAAGCGGCTTTTGCGTGAGGCGTTGCTCCAGGCCCGGGGCAACCGCACCAAGGCCGCCAAATTGCTGGGTCTGAGCCGGCGCACCCTGCATCGGAAGCTCGTCCAATGGCCCGAGCTCGATGTGATCGACCGGTGAAATCAGGCGCCCGACAGGGTGAAACGGGCGCTGATCGCCCAAGCTCGAGTCAATGCCGGACCGGGTCTCGCCCATGGTTCAGACCGGGGTGGACGCTCCCGAATGAACCCGTCCCGGAGCCCCCGGGGTGTCCCCGGTTTTCCCCCTTGACTAGGCAAAATCGGCTCCGGATAGTCGCCGCCCTTTTGCCGAGCGCGGGCGTAGCTCAGTTGGTAGAGCACCACCTTGCCAAGGTGGACGTCGTGAGTTCGAGTCTCATCGCCCGCTCCACTTTTTAACCCGTGGCCGCGGCCGCGGGTTTTTCTTTGGTAAAGCAGAATCCCTCCCGATGCAGCAACACCCCGTCGTTCCTCGCCGTCGCGTGGCGGTCACCGGCCTGGGAGCCGTGACTCCCGTGGGACTTACGGCCGCCGAAACCTGGACGAACCTGGTCGCCGGGCGTTCCGGGATCGTCCCGATCACCCGGTTCGATGCGAGCGCCTGCCCGGTGAAGATCGGGGGCGAGGTCAGCGGTTTCGATCCGACGACCGCCCGCTGTTGCGTGCACCCCCGGGGCCCGGGGTCGCCCGAGGTGATTGCGCCGCTCATTCCAAAGGAAACGCGGAAGTTTGGCCGGTTCACCCAGTTCGGCCTCGCCGCGGCACTCGAGGCCTACGTCGACAGCGGGTTGGACGGCGTTCGCGACCGGCTCGATCCCCAACGTTGCGGTGCCAACGTCGGGGTGGGCCTCGGCGGATTGCCCGAGCTGGAAGCCAGTCATGACACCTGGCTGGCAGGCGGTTTTCGCAAGATCTCTCCCTTCCTGATCATCCAACTCGCGCCCAACATCCTCAGCGGCCAGGTTGCGATCCTGCTCAATCTGCTTGGCCCGAATTACAGCGTCGCGTCCGCCTGTGCGACGGGCGGCCACAGCCTCGGTGAAGCCCTGCGCACGATCCAACGGGGTGAAGCCGACATCATGTTGTCCGGGGGCGCGGAGGCGGCCATGACGCCGCTGGCAGTTGGCGCGTTCGCACAGATGCGGGCGCTCTCCACCCGCAACGATGCGCCGGCCGCCGCGTCGCGTCCATTTGACAACGATCGCGATGGATTCGTGCTCGGCGAAGGGGCGATCGTATTCGTCCTCGAGGAATGGGAGCACGCGAAGTCGCGCGGTGCACGCATCTATGCGGAACTCGCGGGTTACGGGGCCACCGCCGACGCCTATCATATCTCCGGCCTGGCGCCGGAGGCCGAAGGATCCCTGCGGGCGATGCGGGGCGCTTGCGCCGACGCAGCCGTGGCTCCGGAATCCATCGATTACGTCTCCGCTCACGCCACGTCGACGCCGGGCGGTGACAAGGAGGAGGCGGTCGCCATTGCGAACCTCCTCGGGTCCGGCCGTGCACGAGCCAACGTCAGCGCGGTCAAGTCAATGACCGGCCACCTGCTCGGTGGCGCCGGCGCCCTTGGTGCCCTGGCGGCCGTGCTGGCGATCCGGGACGGGATCGTCCCCCCCACGATCAACCTCGACAACCCCGAGCCCGGATGTGCCGCGACGGGCCTGAACTTCACCCCGCATAGATCCGCCGAACGCTCGGTGGGTATCGCCCTGGCCAACGCCTACGGGTTCGGCGGCACGAACACGTCGCTCGTGTTCCAGGCGGTGTAGAGCCGCGGCACTCCCGGCTTGAGCCGCCGCGCCGGAATCGAAAGCGTCGCCCCGATGCAGGCCGCCGATTTCTTCACGCTTCCGCCAAGTCTGGCCGCGTTCGCCGCCCACTTCCCGGGCGACGCGGCACCGTGGACCTGGCTGAAGACGATCGGTCTCGCGCTCGCCGGCGTGTTGCGCAGCGTGCCGGACCACCTGCCGCCGGGGGTGAGCATCGAGGGCGCGGTGTGGCTCCACCCGACCGTGAAGCTGCCGGCAGCGTGCACGATCGTCGGTCCGGCCTGGATCGGCGCGAAGACCCAGATCCGTCCCGGCCTGTATATTCGCGGGAACGTGATCGTCGGCGAAGGCTGCGTGCTCGGCAACTCGTGCGAATTCAAGAACGCACTCCTGATGGACGGCGTCCAGGTCCCGCATTTCAGCTACGTCGGAGACACCATCCTGGGCAACAAGGCTCATCTCGGCGCGGGCGTGATCTGCTCGAACTTGCGCTCGGATCAAAAGCCGGTCGTGGTGCGCCAGGCCGACGGATCCCGAGTCGATTCGGGGATGCGGAAGTTCGGCGCGATCGTCGGCGAAGGCGCCGACGTGGGCTGCAACTGCGTGCTGCAACCCGGCGCAATCATCGGTCGTCGCGCGGTCATCTTCCCGCTGACGCCCTTTCGCGGCACGCTCCCGGACGGGGCGACCGCGCGCCTGCGGGGAGCCGCGCTCGATATTACGTTGCGCCAGGACTGAGGTCGGAAGTCAGGAGACAGAGGTCGGAAAACGGTTCGCAGTCGGCAGTCCGCACTCCGAAATCCCCGTTCAAATCAAAATTTCAAAATCCAAAATCAAAAATCCGGTGCGTATCCTCTCCGGCATCCAACCTTCCGGCGCCCTGCATCTCGGCAATTACTTCGGGATGATGCGACCCGCCCTCGAACTGCAGGAACGCGGCGAGGCATTTTACTTCATTGCCGATTACCATTCGCTGACTTCCCTGACCGATGCGGCCGAGCGCCGGCAGAATACGCTGGGCGTCGCGCTCGATTTCCTGGCGTGCGGCCTGGATCCCGCGCGCACGGTGTTCTTTCGACAGTCAGACCGACCGGAGCACACGGAACTCGCGTGGCTGCTGACGTCCATCACGCCGATGGGCCTGCTCGAGCGGTGCCACAGTTACAAGGACAAGAAGGCCAGGCTCGCCGGTGACGACATCGACCGCGTGAACCACGGGCTTTTCGCCTATCCCGTCCTCATGGCCGCGGACATCCTGCTCTACGATGCGAACGTCGTGCCGGTGGGTCGTGATCAGAAGCAACACCTCGAAGTGACGCGTGACATCGCGGCCAAGTTCAACCGGCTGTATGGCGAAACCTTTGTCATCCCGGAGCCGTTCATCCGCGACGAGGTGGCGACGGTGCCTGGCCTCGACGGGCAGAAAATGAGCAAGAGCTACGGCAACACGATCGAAATCTTCGCCGACGAAAAGGCCGCGCGGAAGAAGATCATGGGCATCGTCATGGACAGCCGGACGCCGGCGGAGCCCAAGCCCGACGCGGACCAGAATCTCGCGATCCAGTTGCTCCGTCTCGTTGCCCCGAGCGACGTGGCGCGGGACTATACCGAGCGCCTGCGCGCCGGTGGTCTCGGGTATGGCGATCTTAAGAAAAAGCTCTTCGAGAGTTACTGGGAGTATTTCGCCGAAGCGCGTCGGCGCCGCACCGAACTCGCTGCGAATCTCGATCACGTGCACGCCGTCCTGCGCGACGGCGCCGCGCGCGCCCACGCCGTGGCTGGCCCCGTGCTCCAGCGCGCCCGCCGGGCGTGTGGGATCGATTAGGTAGGGCGGGGACTCCGTTCCCCGCCGTCCGCGTTACGGGAGCATTGCCGCCACGATATCCGGCGGCGTCCACACAAACGCCGAATCGTTGGCCCGCGCGACGAGACCCGCGCGCACCGGATTGGCGCGAATGTAGGCCACCTTTTCGTCGAAGCTCTCCTGCGAACGCAGACGGTGATCGAAAAAGTCACGCTGCCACACCAAGCGGGATTTGGCGGTGAGGTAGTGTTTCCATGCGGCAATGACCCTTTTCATGGTTTCGTGGGGTGGAAAGCTTGCGAGTAAATGAAGATGGTCGGGCATCGCGAGCAGCAGGCGGACGTGCCAGCGGCCGCGGTCATGATAATGCCGTGCGGAAGCCACGATCGCCGACCAGGCGGGTTCGCAGACGAATTGATTGAGTCCACGCAGCTCTCCGCAGAGGGTAAGGAAGTAGATTTCTCCGGAACGGACGAAATCCGGAGGAGTATGTGGTAGCCTTTTGCGATTTGGAACGGGGAGTTCGTCCGAGCCCGCGTGCACGTGAAAATCGAAGTGACCTGGACGGCAGGAGGGCGAGTCCATTCGCGGGCGCGCGAATTCAGAAAATCGCGTGAAGCCGCCCGGCGGAGAACGAAGTCCCCGCCCTACCTCGCCAACCGCTCCCGCACCCGCGCCGCCATCCGCTCCACGACCTGCTCCAATGTGAGCTCCGTCGAATCGATGGCGATTGCACCCGCGGGACAGACAAGCGGGGCGGTCTTGCGCTCGAGGTCGAGTTTGTCGCGTTCGTGGATCTGATCGTCGTGTCCTTCCGCCGCCCGCCGACGAGCGCGCGCCGCGGGGTCCGCGCTGAGGAAGAAGCGCAGATCCGCCTCGGGAAAGATCACCGAGCCGATGTCGCGGCCTTCCATCACGAGCCCGTGAAATCCGCCACGGTGGGCGACCTCGACCTGGCCACGCTGGTAGTCCAATAGATGTTTTCGCACGACCGGCATGGCGGCGAATTGCGAGACGTGCTCGTTCACCGTGGCGCTGCGAATTTCGTCACCCGCCGTCCAGCCGCCGATCATCATGATGGCCCGACGCCCCTCGACGCGCGTGTCGAGGGGCAGGTGCGTCAGCGCGGCGCGCACGTCGTCGTCGTCACCCGGCCGTACGCCGGCTTCCAGCAGTTTCCACGTAATCGCCCGGTAGAACGAGCCCGTGTCCACGTGCAGAAGATGGAACTGCTCGCTGAGCGCGCGCGAGGTCGACGATTTGCCGGAAGCCGCGCCGCCGTCGACGGCGATGATGAGGAAGGGCGTCGGCATGCTGCGACGCGTTCATGTCGGCCGGCACGACTCGTGTCGCGCCTTTTCGAGCACGGTGAAGAACTCCGGAAACGTTTTTGCGCAGACGCCGGGATGCTTGATCGCGAGCCACGGGCGGCCGTCCTGATGAAGATCGTAGGACCCGAGAATTCCGAAACTCATGGCGAAGCGATGGTCGCCATGGGTCTCGATCGTCTGCCCCGCGGACAATGGTTGCGGACGAATCGTGAGCGCATCGTATTCCTCGGTCACGTCCTGACCGAGGCGGCGCAGTTCGCCGGCCATCGCCGTGACGCGATCCGTCTCCTGCTTCCGGGTGTGCGCGATTCCGGTGATGCGGGTCTCGCCCGCGAGCAGCGGGGCGATCGCGGCGAGCGTGAGGAAGGTGTCCGAGATCGCGTGGAAATCGCCGGCGATGCCATGCGCCGGGCGGGCCTCAGGGCGGAAGTGGCAGTGCAAGCCGGAGTCGTCGAAGGCCACGGTGGCACCAGTCGCGACGATGCGCTCGGCAAACGCGACGTCCCCCTGCAAGGAAGGCTCCCGCACGCCCGGCAGCTTTAAAATGCCGCCGGCCACAAGCGGCAGCGCCAGAAAGTAACTCGCCGCCGAAGCATCGGGTTCCACCGCGTATGGCGCGCCCGTCGAGGCATAGCCGCTTCGCGACGGCGGCCGCACCACCAGGCCGTCCGCGGAAACCTCGGACGCAGGCTGTCCAAACTGCTGCATCATGCGCAGCGTCATCGTCACGTATTCCCGGCGATAACCGGGATCGGTCAGCCGGATCGTCACCGGTCCGTCCGCCAGTGGTGCGACCATCAGCAGGGCGGAGAGCAATTGGCTGCTTTCCCGGGCATCGAGCGAGACTTCGCCTCCTCGCAGGCCCCGCGCCTCGATGGCGAGCGGGAAATGGCCGTGGTCCGAGGTGATTTGTGCGCCCAGGGACTCCAGTGCGTCGAGTAACGACTGCATCGGGCGGTGGCGCATCTGTTCGATGCCGTCGAGTTCGAACCGACCACGCGGCGCGAGGCAGCAAAGCGCGGTGAGGAAACGCGCGGCCGTGCCCGCGAGTCCGACGAACAGCCGGGCGGACGCCGCCGGAATTTCGCCCCCGCGCCCGCGCACCCGGATCTCCGCGCGTCCCGCATCCTCGTGCACGGCAAATCCCAATTGGCGCAGCGCTTCCGCCATGATGGCGGTATCTTCGCTGAAGAGGGCGTTGGTCAGCGTCGTTTCGCCGCCGCCGAGAGCGGCGAGCAGCATCGCCCGGTTCGTGATGCTCTTGGAACCCGGCACGCGGACGGTGGCGTTGACCGGCATCGTGAAGGGCGGAACCGGATACGGGTCAGGGAGCATGACGGCCGGCCTCCTGAAATCGGCTGCTACAGGGCGCGGATAGCATTACGAGGGCAATCCCGTGCGGTAGACGCGGGCGCGCTCCAGCAGGGTTTTCAGTCGGTCGCGGTTTCCCTGGGCCAGCGCGGCTTCGAAATGCCCGAGTTCATCCTGCAGGCCGCGCAACGCGCGCAGGACCTCGTCACGATTGAGTTCGAAGATGCCGCGCCAAAGTTCGGCGTCGCTACCGGCGATGCGAGTGGTGTCACGCAGGCCGTTGCCCGCGAAGTCGCGCCAGCGCGGGTCGCGTTGCGCAAGGAAACTGCACAAGGTTGCGGCCAGCGCATGGGGCAGGTGGCTCACGTGTGCGACGATCGCATCGTGTCCTTCGGGCGATTCACGAATCACATCGGCGTCGAGCGCATGCCAGAACGACACGATGCGCTCCACGGCCGACGGCTCGGTGTCGGACAGGGGCGTGACAAAGCAGGTGCGATTGCGGAAAAGTTCCGGGTCGGCGTGGGCGTGGCCGGTGCGGTCACTGCCCGCCATCGGATGCGCGCCGACAAAATGGCCCCGACCCCGCAAGGCGGCGGCGGCCGGCCCGCAGATCGCGCCTTTGACGCTGCCGACATCCGTCACGAGGGCGCCGGACGAAAGGGCAGGCGCGATCGCGGCGACCACGGGGACGATTTGATCGACCGGAGCGCACACGACGACCAGGTCCGCGCCGTCGACGGCCGCGGTTGCTGTCTCGCAGACGGCGTCGCACCAGGGTTGATCGTGCAGACTGGCGCGGGTCTCCGCGCGGCGGGACCAGACCTGAATGCGTTTCGCCAGTTGACGCGAGCGAACGGCCTGGGCGACGGAACCGCCGAGGAGACCAGGTGCAAGCACGGTGAGAGTGGCAAACACGGTCCGGTTTACAGAGGCGGGGAAAGTGAAAGTGAAGGTGAAAGTGGCGGCCGGCTTCAGGCGAAAGGCTGTAGGCGGTAGGCCGAATGCGCCACGCCTGTATGGGGTGGGGCGGTACTCTCGCCGGCGCGTTGGAGGAGGAATCTCTCCCGCGCGGGCCGACGCTTCGCGCTACCGTGGCGGCCGACGTGATGAAAACGGGCCAACCCGCGTCCACCACCTATCGCCCTTTGCCTTTCGCCTTTCCGCCGCCGAGCTTGACGATTGCCTCGAACGCGGCAGCGGGCAACGGCATCACGGAAAGCCGGCTGTGCCGCACGAGCAGGATCTCCTGAAGGCCCGCGGTTGCCTTGATGGTCGCGAGCGGCACGGGTTGTTTCAGCGCTGCAACGGGGGCGAGATCGACCGCGGACCAGTCACCGTCCTTCGCCGATGCACTGGGGTCGGGGTAGGCGGCGCGGACGACCCTGGCCACGCCGACCACGCTCTTCGTGTCGCCGCTGGCGTAAAACAGCACCTCGTCGCCGGCCTTCATGGCGCGCAGGTTGTTTCGGGCCTGGTAATTTCGGACGCCGTCCCACACGGCGCGACGATCCGCCACGAGCGTGTTCCAAGCGTAGCTCTCGGGTTCCTGTTTGACCAGCCAGTGATTCATGTGCGGTTTGCGGGGATGGACCGCAGCGAAGCCGATCCCGCACTGCAACGCAAGGCGCGGCGTACCGTCCGGCTGCTCTATGCGTTGACGTTTTTGCTCGTCGTCCTGCCGTTGGTCGCCTGGTGGATCTGGGGCCGCTGAGGCGGCGGGCGAAGCCGCTTGCCCCGAGGGAGCACGGCAGCAAGCTCTCCCCGCAACCGTCCGGCCTGCTCACCCGTGAATCGTACGCTTTTTCCGATCCGTGTCGTGTTCGTGCTCGTTTGCGCGGCCTCCGGCTGGCTCGTCGCCTTTGCGGCGAACGACGCATCGTGGTGGCTGGCGGCGTTGATCGGTCTCTTGCTCGGTATCTTCACCGTGCTGGTCGACGTGCTGCTCAAGGGATTTTCCCTGCGCGGGCTGTCCGCGGTGACGTTCGGCCTCGCCGCGGGCGCGTTGATCGCATTTCTGATCGGCACCTCGCCATTGCTGGAGGAGGGGGACAAGCAGGTAGTCTTTCTCGTGCGCCTCAGCCTTTTCGTGGTGTGCAGTTATCTCGGCACCGTCATCGCGTTGCGCGGCAAGGACGAGTTTCAACTGGTGATTCCTTACGTGCGATTCGTGCCGCACGAGGTCGAGGTGCCACTGGTCGTTGTCGACACCAGTGCCCTGATCGACGGACGCATCGTGCGGATCTGTGAATCCCACTTTCTGCCGTCGGCCCTCATTATTCCCCGGTTCGTGATCGATGCGCTGCAGATGATTGCGGACTCACCCGAATCCAGCCGGCAGGCGCGCGGGCGCAAGGGTCTCGAAACGCTCAATCAGCTTCGTCGCATGGAACACGTCGATCTGCGCGTGGTGGAAAGCGAGGTCGGCAAGGGCAGCACCGCGGAGGAGAAACTCGTTTTCATCGCGCAGTCGATGAAGGCGCGCGTCCTCACCACCGACTACAACCTTGCGCAACGGGCGCAGTTTCACGGCGTCGCCTGGCTCAACATCAATTCGCTTGCGAAGGCGCTGCACCAGGTCGTGCAGGCAGGCGAGGTGATGCAGATCGATCTCGTCAAGTCCGGGCGCGAGCCGGGCCAGGCGGTGGGATTCCTCACCGACGGCTCGATGGTGGTGGTCGACGGCGCCTCTTCCTCGATCGGCAAAAGCGTGATGGTCGAGGTCGCGAGCGTGGTGCCTTCCGCCGGCGGTAAGATGGTTTTCGCCCGACCGGTGGAGCGGAAGTGAAGACGAGGGCCGGCGTCTTCGTCGATCAGGACGATTTCGAGAAGCACCCGCCGGCGAGCTTCGCCGGATTGGTTAGCATTGTTACGGGCTACAGGACGTGGTAGCTCGTGACTTCTAGCCAAGTCTTTCGAGCTATAGCGGCTTTCAGGCATGCCCGCTAGAAACAGCTAGAACGTCGATGGACCCGATCAAGAATCCCTTCGCCCCTGGAGTCGGCTCCCCGCTATCCGAGCTTGTTGGTCGTGATTCCTATTCTGGAACAAGCTCGCATCCTCCTCTGCCGAGTGAAACAGGGCGTCCTGAAAGGAGCCTCGTTCATCGCAATGATCGAGGGAGCGGCTCATTCTCAAGCGGGATCTCCGGCACGACGAGGAGAGCAAAAGCCGCGTCAGCGGCGGCCGGCCGTAGCCCGGCGATTCATCGCTGGGCATTTATCCGGGATGAATCACTCGTCGCGTAGCGACGATTGACTCGATGGCCAATACCTACACGTCGCTCGACTACCACATCGTGTTCAGCACCAAGAATCGCGAGCCGTGGTTGGTGGAGCATGTTCGTGAAAGATTGTGGCCCTATTTTGGCGGCATCGCCCGGGAGAATCGAATGAAGGCCCTCGAAGTTGGTGGCGTGGCGGACCACATGCATCTCTTGCTTTCCATTCCGGCTGCCATGGCGGTTTCGAAGGCGGTGCAACTCCTCAAAGGTGGCTCTTCGCACTGGATCAAAGATACATTTCCGAACATGAACGCGTTCGCCTGGCAGGATGGATACGGCGCTTTCACCGTCAGTCGATCGCAGCGCGAGAGTGTCGCGGAATACATCCGCAACCAACCTGAACATCACCGCACGAAGACGTTTGCCGAGGAATACCGCATGTTTCTCACCAGACACGGGGTGGATTTCGAGGAGAACTATTTGCTAGGTTGAATTCATGCGTCGCGACGCGACGCGACGTCAATCATGGCGTCCTCACCACGCGCTAAAGCGCGGAGCTACGATCAACCGCCGCGATAGCGGCGAGCAGACGCAATTCGCTATCGCGATGCGTTGCGCGGCGTGGCCGATGAATCGCCTCATCCACACCACGCGCAAGCGGTTGATTGGCGTGCTCTCTTCGATACCGCCCGTCGAACGCGACCGACCAGGTCTGGCGGTCGTCGGTCGATTTTTCCCAGAGCTGGCGCACGGTGCCGTCGGCGTTCGGCGTCCAGGTAATGCGGTCGACCGCCGTCTTTCCGTCCGACGTGCTCGTCCCTTCGAGGACCATCCGGCCATCGATAAGGCGGCCGGAAAGTTGGAGCACGCCACCGGTCCGATCGATCCAGAACTGGCGCCAGACTTTCGCGTCCGCGTCGTAGATGTTCAGACTCGTCCCGGTGAATCCGCCGGCTCCCGTCCAGTGTTCCTGCAGCGCGCGGCCGTCGAGGATTAGCTCGATGTGGCTGTGTCCCGCGACCTTTCCGGCGGGATTGGTCACTTCCCATTTGCCGATCCAGAAATCGAACTGACGTGCCTCGGGGGGCGGAGGTGGTGGGCCTTTGCGCGGAGCATCCTCGGCGCGGAGGATCGAAACGGATGCGAACAAAAGCGTGGCGATGCAGGGTCTGAGGAATCGGTTCATTGGAGTGGGCCGTTGCGGGGAGATTAGCGCTTTCAGCCGCGATTGCTTCGACGGGCAAGGGCTCTGAAGTTCGCGGCTGAAATGACGGCGGTGAACGGAGTCACCGCCCTACCTTCCCTTCCCGCGCAGCATGAGCTTGCGCGTGACGATCTCGTCGCGCAGGCGGGCGATGAAGGTGTCGAGCGGCACGGCGCCCTCGTCGCCGCTGAAGCGCGAGCGCACGGATACGGTGCGGGCGTCGCGATCCTTGCCGCCGATCACCAGCGCGTAGGTGGTCTTTTCGACCTCGGCGCGACGGATCTTGGCGCCGAGTTTGTCCGGGTGCGCGTCGATCGTGGCGCGCACGCCGGCGCCCTGGAGGACGGCCAGGACCTCGTTGGCATAGTCCATGAACTTGTCGCTCACCGGCAGCAACCGCGCCTGTTCCGGGGCGAGCCAGGTGGGAAAGTCGCCGGCGAAGTGCTCGATCAGCAAGCCGATGAAGCGCTCCATCGAGCCGAACGGCGCGCGGTGGATCATCACGGGACGGTGCGGCTGGTTGTCCGGCGCCGATGTAGGTGAGGTCGAAACGGATCGGCAGGTTGTAGTCCACCTGCACGGTGCCGAGCTGCCACTCGCGGCCGATCACGTCGCGCACGACGAAGTCGATCTTCGGCCCGTAGAACGCCGCCTCGCCCGGTTCCTCGGAGAACGGGACTCCGAGCTGCTGGGCGGCGGCGCGGCAGGCGGCCTCGGCCTTGTCCCAGTGTTCGGCTTCGCCCGACGTACTTTTGCGAATCGGGATCGCGCAGACCGATGCGCACGCGGTAGTCGGCCATGCCGAGCGTCGAAGCACGATCTTCACGAGCGACAGGCAGCCCATCAACTCGGCCGGCACCTGTTCCTCGGTGCAGAACAGATGCGCGTCGTCCTGCGTGAAGCCGCGCACGCGCGTCATGCCGCCGAGTTCGCCGGACTGCTCCCAGCGATAGACCGTGCCGAACTCCGCCAGCCGCACGGGCAGATCGCGATAGCGAGTGCGGCTCGGTGGCGAAGATCTTGATGTGAAGCGGGCAGTTCATCGGCTTGAGCAGGTAGCCGTCGATGTCGCCCTGCGTTGAGCCGGTTGGAGAGCTCCGCGCAGGTGCAGCCTTCGTGCGCCAGCGCCTCGAGCTGCTCGCGATCGATCAGCGGCGGATACTGGCTCTCGCGGTAGTAGGGAAAATGCCCGACGTGTGGTAACAGCCCGAGCCGGCCGATGTGCGGCGTGAAGACCTGGGCATAGCCCTGCTTCTGCAATTCGCCGGCGATGAACGTCTGCAACTCCTGCCGGACGATCGCGCCCGTCGGGCGTCCACAGGATCAGGCCCTGGCCGACCGCGTCGTCGATATGGAAAAGCTGCAGATCCCTGCCGAGCTTGCGGTGATCGCGCAATTTCGCCTGTTCGAGCTGTGCGAGGTAGGCGTCGAGCTCGGCCTGCGTCGGGAACGCGGTGCCGTAGATCCGCTGAAGCTGGACGTTGTGCTCGTCCCCGCGGTGATACGAGCCGGCGACGTTGAGCAGCTTGAACGCGCCGGTGGCGGCGGTGGTCTTCACGTGCGTGCCGGCGCACAGGTCGACGAACTCGCCGTTCTGATAGAACGAGATTGCCTCGCCTTCGGGAATGTCGGCAAGGCGGCCGATTTTGTAGCGTTCCTGCCCGCAGCGCTTGATCAACGCGACGGCCTCGTCGCGCGGGACTTCGCGGCGGGTGAACACCTGGCTTTCCGCGGCGACCTTGCGCATCTCCTCCTCGATGCGCGTGAGATCCTCGGGCGTGAGTTTATGCTCCAGGTCGACGTCGTAGTAGAAGCCCGTGTCGGTCGGCGGCCCGATGTCGAGTTTCGCGTCGGGGAAGACGCGGAGCAGCGCCGTGGCCAGCACGTGCGAACACGAATGACGGAGTTCCTGCAAAGGTGTCATGGGCATGGCGGAAGCGAGGGCTTGCGTCGGAGAGTGACGGCGTTAAGCAAGGCAGTGATGAAAGATTTGCGCGCGTTGCTCGCCAATCCCCAGGTTTTTCCCGTGGAACTGACACTCTCGAGCGGCGATAAAATCAAGATTTCGCATCCGGATTTCGTGCATTATTCGGAGAAGATGAATCGAGTTTTCTTCTACCCGGAAGATGAGCATGGCGTTTTCGAGATGATCATTCCGACACAGATCGCGAAAATCCGGGCGAAGGTGAAAAAGCGCGCGGCGTAGGTCATTTTCTGGCCGGCTCGAGTTTGTAGCCATCCTTGCCGTCGAGCATCGACCAGCCGGCGGCGGCGAGTTCCGCGCGAAGCTGGTCGGCGGTGGCGAAGTCCTTGGCCTTGCGGGCGGCCCAGCGGCGTTCGGCGATGGCGGTGATGGTCGGCCGGAATGTCTCGACCTTCGGAGGCGCGTGTGCGTGACGAGGTCAAGTCCCGAGCGCGAACAGCACGCGATCGAATGCCAGCCGCGTCGACTCCGTCCGGCCCGCGATTGACGATCGTGAACAATGCGCCCAGCGCGGCCGGGGTGTTGAGGTCATCGTGGAGGGCGGCGAAAACCGGCTGCGAAGGTTGCGGGATTGCCACCGCGTCGCCGGCAGGTTGCCATGAAACGATCGCGCAGCGAAGTGATGCGCCTTCTCCGCCGCATGCAGCGACTCGAGGGTGAAGTTGAGTTGCTTGCGCGGGTGGCCGGCGAGGAGGGCGTAGCGCACGGCCATCGGCGAGTAGCCCTTTTCCACGAGGTCGCGCAGGGTGTAGTAGTTGCCCTTGCTCTTGCTCATCGTGGTGCCGTTCACGAGCAAATGCTCGCTATGATACCAGTGGTGCGCAAAGAGCGCGCCGTTGCCGCACTCGCTTTGCGCGATCTCGTTCTCGTGGTGCGGAAACAGCAGGTCGACCCCGCCGGTATGCAGGTCGATCGTTGCCCCGAGGTGTTTGCGGATCATCGCGCTGCACTCGATGTGCCAGCCGGGACGACCGGCGGCGGCGCCCCGCGGCCCCGGCCAGTGGACGGCACCGTCCTCGGCGGGCTTGTGCGCCTTCCACAGCGCGAAGTCACCAAGGTTGTCCTTGTGGTCGGAGTCGGCCGCGGCATCGGTGACCTTGAGTTCCCGCTCCTTGATATGCGAGAGCGCGCCGTAGCCGGGGAAGGATCCGATTTTGAAATACACCGATCCATCCGTCGCGACGTAGGCGTGACCCTTTTCCAGCAGGCCGTCGATCATGGCGACCTGTTCCGGAATGTGGCTGGTCGCGGTCGGCTCGACGTGGGGCGGCAGCAGGTTGAGCGCGGTGCAGTCCTCATGGAAGAGACTGATCCAGTGGGCCGTAATATCCGCGAGCGGACGTTTCTCCTTCAGCGCCTGGCCGATGGTGCGGTCGTCGACATCGGTGATGTTGCGCACATACCGGACCTTGTCCGGGCCGAATTCGAGTTCGAGCAAACGGCGGATCACGTCATTGACCACGAAGGTCCGGAAGTTGCCGATGTGCGCCGGCCCGTAGACGGTGGGTCCGCAATTGTAGAAACGGAAGACGCCATCCGGCTGCGCGGGGCGCAGCTCGCGGAGTTCGCGGGAAAGGGAATCGAAGAGTCGGATGGCCATGAACGATACGAAGACGGGCGCTCGGAATAACGGGAAAGGGTGCTGCTAACAGGTTTTCCGCCAGGGCGGAAAGGTGTTTCTTCGGTTTTGTGGCAGTCGACGCGGGGAGGATTCGTCACCCCGGCGCGGGGATTTCGCCGGCCTCCCGAAGCCAACGCTTACCCGGTTCGCGGGGCGAGCCGGGCTTGCGGCGGACAAAAACGTGTCGCGGGCAGCGTCATGGCCTGTTCTTCTAACCAGGGAAAACGTCTCCATGCCTGACAAATTCAAGCTCGACCTTGTCCGCCGGCCTCGACGGTTGCGACGCACCGCCGCCCTGCGCGCACTGACCGCGGAGATTTCCCTCGCCATCGACGATCTGATCGCTCCGCTGTTCGTGATCGACGGACGGGCCGGGCCGGAGGACGTGGGTTCCATGCCCGGCGTGCAGCGGTTCAATGTCGACGACCTTGCCCGCGAGGCGGCCACCCTGGCGGAACTCGGCGTGCCGGCCGTGGCGTTGTTCCCGTGTCTGGAGGCAAAAAAGAAGGACGCCTTCGGCCGCGAGGCCCTCAACCCCCGGACCCTGGTGCTCCGTGCCGTCCGGGCGATCAAGCAAGCCGCGCCGGGTCTCGTCGTGATCACGGATGTTGCCCTCGACCCGTATACAACCCACGGGCACGACGGCATCCTGACGAAGGACGGCAGCGACGTGGACAACGATCGCACGGTCGACGTGCTCTGCCGGATGGCCGTTTTGCAGGCCGCGGCCGGCGTGGACCTGGTTGCCCCATCCGACATGATGGACGGTCGCGTCGGTGCAATCCGGACCGCGCTCGATGCCGCCGGCTTCACGCAAACGGGAATCCTGGCCTATTCCGCGAAGTTTGCTTCCGCCTACTATGGTCCGTTTCGCGAGGCGGTCGGCAGTGCCAGGGCCGCGGGCACCACGTTGCTGGACAAGAAAACCTACCAGCTTTCGCCCGGCAACCGGCGCGACGCGATGACCGAGGTGGCGCTCGATGAGACCGAGGGCGCCGACATCGTGATGGTCAAGCCGGCCGGTCCCTATCTCGACATCATCCGGGACGTGCGCGAACACACGCATCTGCCGGTGGCGGCCTACCAGGTATCCGGCGAATACGCGCAGATCCACGCGGCGGCGCGATTGGGCTGGCTCGATCTCGATCGCTGCCGCGAAGAGTCGCTGCTCGCGATCAAGCGCGCCGGGGCGGACATGATCCTGACGTACTTCGCGGGCGATGTCGCCCGGGCGCGGAAGAGGTAGCACGATGGAGCGCAGGCATCCCGCCTGCCGTGCAATAAAGAAAACGCCGCCGAAAAACACGGCGGCGTTTTGGAGTGCTGGAAAATCAGGCGCAACCGTTCAGCGGCGGCCGCGTTTGCGCTTGGGCGCCGCCTTTTTGTCATCGTCCTCGTCGTCCTCGTCATCCTCTTTTTCGTCCTCGTCCTCGTCGTCGTCGCCCAAATCGTCATCCTCGTCCTTCCCGTCCTTTTTCTTGGGACGGCCATGCTCGTCGACCTCATCCTGCTCGCTCTCCTCGTCCTCGTCCCACTTGAGGGATTCGTCGCCCTTGAGCGCCTCTTCATCCTCCTCCTCGACGTCGGGAAAGTCCTCATCCTCGGGCTCGGTCTTCTTGGCCCGCGGCGCTTCCTCGTCCTCGTCGACGTCCCAGCCGGCGGGCGTGTAGTCGAGCACGGCGACGATTTCATTGTAGAGGTGCACGGATTTGCCCTCCATGAAGTCGGCATTGTTTTCCTCGCGGATCTCGTCCTCGACGTCGTCGACCGTAAGCGTCTGCTCGAAGTCGAAGAGATCATTGAGCATCTTCACGCGCAGGCGGGTGAGATGGTCCAGCAGGTCGGCGTAGGCGCTGTTCTCGTCGTCGAGCGTATCCGGGAGCGCGAAAAGTTTTTCGTCCGACTCCAGGATGGACTCCTTCACGCGCACGAGGCGGACCCGGTTCTTGCCGAGTTCCTTGTCGATGCGGAAGGGGATGAATCCCCGTTCCATGATGTTTGGATCGAACCCGTAGTCGCGCAGCGGCTCGATGATTTCGATGATGTGATCCAACTGGCGTGGATCGATGATGCTCAAGCCGTCGGTATCCCAGTGGACGGTGTCGCTTACTTCCTCAACCCACCAGTTGAGGTCGTCACCGAGACGGATGATGCACCACTCGAGAATTGGGGTGGATTTGGCCATGGGTCTTGAAAAGTGGCGGAAGGAAAAAGCTCTCCAATCTGGCGAGTCAATCCGTGAGCGAAAAATCTTTCGTCGCCAGCGGTCCCGACGGAAGCCCGCTTAATTGACTCAAAGCAAGGAGGTTCTGCCGTGATTTCACGGACGGGTGCATCATGCAAGCCGCTTGCAGCGCCTGGGTGCGAACCGCATCGTCGCCCGATCTATGGGAATCTGGTATCGGCGGGTGGCGCGCCCGTGGTTGTTCCGGCTCGATCCCGAGCGGGCCCATGAACTGGCGGTACGGGGGCTGGCACTCGCGTCTTCGCCCGGGCTGGCGCCGTTGCGAGGCTGGTTGCGGTGGCAGGCACGCGTGCGTGGTGGCGGTGGTGCCGTGCGCCTGTTCGGCGTCGAATTTCCCAATCGGGTCGGCCTGGCCGCCGGTTTCGACAAGAACGGCGTCGCCTGGCCGGCGCTGGCGGCGCTGGGTTTCGGGCATGTCGAGATCGGTACCGTCACGCTGCAAGCCCAGCCGGGCAATCCGCGTCCGCGTATGTTTCGCTACCCGGCGCAGCGGGCCGTGATCAATCGGATGGGGTTCAATAACGATGGCGCGGACGCAATGGCCCGGCGACTGTCCCGCCTGCCCGCACCGGGGCGGCGGGCGGCGCCCGTCGGAATTAATCTGGGCAAGTCAAAGGTCACGCCGCTCGACCAGGCCATCGCGGATTACCTTGGTTCCTTCGCCTTGCTGGCGGACTACGCCGACTACATCGCAATCAATGTCAGCAGCCCCAACACGCCGAACCTGCGCCAGTTGCAGGAGGAGGAACGTCTGCGCGAGTTGCTCGCCGCCCTGCAGGATGCAAATCGCGCGCGGGGTGCGGCTGCCCGGCCGATCCTGCTCAAGATCGCGCCGGATCTCAACTTCCGGCAAATCGACGCCGCCGTGCAGGCGGTGATCGACCACGGCTTCGCCGGCGTGATCGCGACGAACACCACCATCGCCCGCCCGGGGTTTTTTGCTTCCGTGGACGAAGCGGGCGGTCTCAGCGGCGCCCCCGTGCGCGTGCGGTCCACGGAGATTGTGAACTACATCGCGCGTGCCACGGCGGGTCGTCTACCGATCATCGGTGTCGGCGGCATCGACGATGTCGCGTCGGCGTCGGAAAAACTCGATGCGGGCGCATCGCTCGTGCAGGTCTATACCGGCATGGTCTACGAAGGCCCATGGTTGGGGCGCGATCTCGCCCGCGCGCTCGCGGCGCGCGAGATGTATACCATGCGTTGATCGGTCACCGGAGCTGGCGGTTGACGTCCCGGCCTCCGGCCTTCGGACCGGGCGGTCCGTCGGACTGGAGCACCGCGCTACCGTAACTCCGGGAGGCCGCTCAGATCTCGACTTCGCCGGAAAAGGCGACTTTCGCCGGCCCGGTCAACGTGACATCGCGAATCACGTCACCCTTCCGGACAAAGTTGACAGCGAGTTCGTCGCCGCCGGCCACGCGCAGGCGCACCGGCAATTTCACCTCGTGCACGAGGTTGGCGATGATGCCGGTCGCGGTCACGCCCGTCCCGCAGGCCAGCGTCTCGTCTTCGACACCGCGCTCATACGTGCGAACCAACACCCGTCCGTCAGGCAGGATCTGCGCGAAGTTGGCGTTTGCACCTTTCGGCTGAAAGGCGGCGTGAAAACGCAGTTCCGCACCCTCGGGCCGGATGTCGACCTTGCTGACATCGTCGACGAAACGCACGACGTGCGGCACGCCGGTGTTGACATAGTGGACGAGTACCGAGCCCGCCTTCAGGGGGACCATCTGGTCCAGGCGCAGGTCGAGCGGGGGCGTCATTTGGATGGTGATCGCGTCTCCGCGCACGGTCGCGGTGATGGGACCGGCGTCGGTCAGGAAGCGCACGTGTGGCGGCGTGCCGACCTGGTGGGCGAGGGCAAAGGCGGTGAAGCAACGCGCACCGTTGCCGCACATTTCGGCGCGGGATCCGTCGGCGTTGTAGTAAACCATGCGCGCATCCTGCCTGGCCGGATCCTCGGGTTTTTCGAGCAACAGCACGCCGTCGGCGCCGATCCCGAATCGCCGGTGACAAAGCGCGGCGATCTGCCCGGTCGTGAGTTGAAGACGACCGGAACGATTGTCGATCATGACGAAGTCGTTGCCGGCTCCGTGCATCTTGGTGAAGGCGATGCGCATGGTCGTGTCGTCAGATCATCCAGTTGCCGGCGTCGGCATCGAGCTGACCGGCGGTGCCCGGGACGGCCGGCTTGGTGCGCGAGCGTACCGACCGAAGTCAGGTCGCCCTGGTAGTAGACAATGCTGTTCGCCGGCACGGATTTCATCAGCCACACATGGGACCCGATGATCGAATTCGCGCCGATGGCGGTCTGGCCCCCGAGAATCGTCGCGCCGGGGTAGATCGTGACGTGGTCCTCGATGTCCGGATGGCGTTTCACGCCCTTCACCGGGTTACCGTGTTCGTCGAGTTCGAACGACTTCGCCCCGAGCGTCACGCCCTGGTAGATTTTCACGTGGTTGCCGATGCGCGCGGTCTCGCCGACCACGACTCCCGAGCAGTGATCGATGAAGAAGTGCGTGCCAATGGACGCGCCGGGATGGATGTCGGTGCCGGTCCGCTCGTGGGCGTACTCGGTCAGCATACGCGGCAGCAACGGGACGCCGAGACGGTAGAGCACGTGCGCGATGCGTTGTAGCGAAATCACCAGCACGCACGGATACGCGACGATGATCTCCTCCAGGCTGCGCGCGGCCGGATCACCGATGTAGGCGGCTTCGACATCCGTCTGGACGATCCGGCGCAATTCCGGGAACTGCTCCAGCAACTCCATCGCGATTCGTTCCGCGGTCTGGCGGGGGGCCGGATCGCGGGCGAAGGCCATCGCCTTCTCGAGTTCGTTCGCGAGCCGGTCATAGACCGTGCGCAGACGCCGTTCGGTCGCAGCCGGGACGTCGCCTTTGGTCAGGCAGGCATGTTCGAAATAACCGGGGAAGAGCAGATGCATCAGGTCCGAGGCGAGGCGGTCGACCGACTCCTCGGACGGAAGATTCTTGCCGTCGATGTGGTTGATGCCTCCGTCCTCCGCGTAGGACTTCAGCAGGGCGGCCTGGATGCGCTCGAGCGACATGCGGGCGCGAGACTACGTGGGGGGGCGGTCTGGTCAAACGCGGTCCGTGGCACCAGAAGGCAAACCGCACGGCGATTTCTTTCTGGAGGGTCCACCTCGGTGTGAACTGCGGACGACAAGGGAGCTTCGTCCCTTCAGTGCGTCTCAATAGTGACACGCTCCGGACCGATACTGGCTGGCGCAGCCATCCGTGGCTCCCGTGAGGGCGGCCCGTCCTTCGGCAGGCTCACAGCTGGCTTCGGAGGGCATTCTTCGCTCTTCGCAGCGCCCCTGTGTGCACGTCGACCAAAAGGCCGATTTGCCCGGGGTTGGTGCGAGTTGGTTTGATGAAGTTGGACCAAGTTGACGAGTCGAGGGGCCGAAAGAGTCTCAGGGGGTTGCACCCTTGTGCCGAGCTGGCAGGACCACGGTATGTGCAACTTACGAGTCGCAGGGCCTCTCTTTGGCCGACCTCATTTACAAAACAGGAAAAGTGGGCGACGGGCAAAAAAGGGTGCAACCCGCAACCCAAATTCCTGTTTTTCCGAGAGGTCGGCGAGAAGACGGGAAAATGGGCGTTGAGACCCTTTGCCGGTCATCGGATCCACGCTCCCGCGGGCCCGGCGTTCCGCAAATCGGCTCGTCCGATGCACTCGCCTTCGCGCAATGCTGCCCGCCAGCGGCGCATGCGGTCGTGGCGGGTCCAGAACTTGGGATCGGCCTCCACTGCTCGCAGGTGTTCGGCGAAGCTCGGCAGGTGAATTTCGAGCGTCTCGGGCGAGGGCCGGCGCGAGCGGATGAAGCCGGCCGCGGCCAGCCGCCGGATGGTACGATCGAGATGCTCGATGCCATTCATTCGCATGAACCGGCGCAACATCACCCACTCGGCCGGAGAGGCGCGAAGTCGAAACTCGCCGCCGCCGGTTGGCAGGATTTCGCAGCGAAGCAGCGGGTGTATTGTCGCGGTAGTAGGGGAGGTGCTCCCAAGACATCAATACAGCCCCAGTTGAGTCAGGATGGCGTAGAAGGCGGTGGGGGTGGCGTCCTCGCCGACGTTCACCACGAAACTGATGGAGAAGGTGGTGGAACCGGCCAGCGCTGTCGTCGTAACCAATGCCTGAAACTTGGGTGTGCCGCCCGCGCTCAGGATGACCAGGTCGCCATCTTTGGGGGTGGTATTCGGGTCGCCCGGGTTGACTGCGTCGTAGGCGGACGAGAGTGCGGTCTGGATCTCGGCATCGGTCGGGACTACTCCGGCGACCGTCAGACCAGCCGTGAGCACATGCCAGTTGAACGGGGTCTCGGCGGCCTTGGCCCGAGTCGATCTCGGGCGCAGCGTGGTGCCGTTTGCGGTGCGCTCGGCGGTGTAGTTCACGCCGGACAGCAGCGTGTTCGAGCGCAGGTAGCGGATGACGCCGGCGCCCCAAGAGGCTTCCAAGCGTTGCCCAGGCTGAGGTTCTCGTGGGAGCCACATAAATCGTCGTTCTATGCCGCGGGGTGGATCTCGGTGTCCAACCAATCTGCGCCCGTCCATTCCTCGATCCCGAGGATGTTGTCACCAGGCATGGCGATCAGATCCTCCCGAAGAGATGCTCAGCGCCGCAAAGCTGGTAGTATTGGCTACCGCTGGCGGCCTGCAGGATCGTGAAGCTCCCGGCGTCGTAGCCGTTGATTCCCGCCAGCGTCAGGTATGCGTTGTTCGCATTATTGTTCGGCTGGAATGGTCCGGTCTCGATCACAACGGTAGTGAGGACGCCGTCTTCCAGTGTGAGGTGCAGGTAGACGACGCCGTCCGCTGCGATGGATAGTTCCGGGACCGGGTCGGCGCCAAGGGAAGGCGCCGCCGATGGTTGGCACGATCATGCCGCCTTCAGACTGCGTCACGGTCCCGAAGACCACCTGCACCTTCCCAGCGCTGCCCCGCGACCACAGAGAGCGGGGCTTTGGCCTCAGCGGCCGCTGCGGCCTTGGCCCGAGTCGATCTCGGCCGCAGCGTGGTGCCGTTGGCGGTGCGGTCAGTGGTATAATTGACGCCGGAAAGCAGCGTGTTTGAGCGCAGGTAGCGGATGACGCCGGCGCCCCAAGAGGCGTCCAAGCGTTGCCCAGGCTGAGGTTCTCGTGGAAGCCACATAATCGTCGTTCTATGCCGCGGGGTAGATCTCAGTGTCCCACCAGTCTGCACCCGTCCATTCCTCGATGCGTTCCCACTTGCCGTTGCGGCCTTGCCGGATCGCCCGGTCTGCTGTCTTGAGCCAGACGTAGCCGGCGGGCGCGCCGATCTCCACGGGCGGATTTTCGATCTTCCCCATGGTTGTGGTGATCGGTTTCGTATAGCTACGCGTGGTGCGCCGCGCGACGGGAGCCGGGACGATGTAGCTCTGCTGGCCGCGCAGGAGTTTATTGGCCAGGCCCGCGACGATGCCGTTCAGGGTGCCAATCGTGCCGTCCGGCTTTTTGAATTGGAAGTTGCCGCGCAGGTCGGGATCGTCCTCCTGCTCCCATCGCGCCAAGTTCGCCATCGTGGACGTCGTAAGCAGGCTGTAGTAAGGCGCGACGCGGATATCGCGCTCGAGCTGAGTCCAGTCCACCTCGAGCGTGACATTTTGCGAGTCGTCGGAGGCAACAATTGTCATGGTCCCCGGGCCGCTCATGCCGGCGGCGTCCGGCGCGATGGAAACCGACTCTACGCGCGCGTTAGGAAAATCCGCCATCTCTTGTGCGGGGGCCGGCGCGGCGGCCAACAGCGAGGAGAAGGGGCCGCGATAAACGCGCGTGATGCGCAAGCCTGAGGCTGTCGTTTCGTAGCGCGGAGACCGCGGGTCCTCCTGGATATCGAGAGAGCCTTTCCACTTCGGCTTCATGGGAACAGATCAACCCCAAGTTTCGTCGGCGGCGCCCTGGTCGGGCTTCGCCACCAACTTCGTCAGCAATGTCACGAGTTTTTGGATGCCTTGGGCGGACTGCCGCGCGTACTCCGCCCCAGGGCCTCCATCGCCGATGAACGAAGCGGCGCGGCTCATGCCCGTGATCGGCCCCAGCTGGCCTCCGATATCCGGGCGAAAGCCCAAGGGGCCTCCGATGTCCTCGCGAAAGCCGAGCTTTTCGGGCGGTTGCCGATTTCCTGGCGGGGGCGGAGGAGGAGGCGGGTGCTTAGATGCCTTTTTTCGGGGGAGCTTGGGAATGCGCTCCGGGCCCAAGTGTCCGCCTATGCGTAGCAGACGATCGGAGTCTATTCGGGCAGGCTGATCTTCTCTTCTTCCGGCGGTGTCGGTGGCTCTACTCCCGGCGGTGTCGTCTCGGCCCCCTGCTCTGCGCCTCCCGAGCCATCGCTTGCCCCAACCGCTGGGGCACCTTCGGCCGCGCGGGTTGCGCCTGCGGAGGCTTGGGCCACCGTCTTCTTTGCTGCGGCTCCCAAATCGGCGAGGATCTTCTTGAAATCGGCGCGCAGGCCCTCGGTGTCGATCGGGCCGCCGCCTTCGCGGATGGCCTTAATATAGGTTTCGAAATATTCCTTCGCGGCGTTACCCAGCGACTTTTGCCCAGCGATGCCGCGATCGACCGCGTCGGAAAGGAGCCCGTTGATTATCGGATCGAACTTCGCCTTCACGTCGGCCACGTTCGACTTGAAATCCTTCGCCTCGACGCCGAATCCCGCGAGCTTGGTCGCCATGCCCAGCGGGCTGCTCCCTTGCACTGCCGCGAGCATCTTTTGGCCGATCGTGCGCACGCCGGCTTCGAGCACGACCAACGGTCGGGAGAAGATGCCGAGCAACGCCGCGCCGATGCCCTCGTAGGCGGAGAGCGCACGATTGGCAGCGCCCTTCCAAAAGCCCGGATCGGAGATCACGGCAAACGTAGCCTGGAGGTTGGCGCTCATGGCCGTGGAGAAGAAGTTAATGGCCTCGCCGAAGCCCACCTTCAGCGCCGCGCCGGCCAGTTCGCCGATGCGGCCATCCGCAAACGCCTGGCGCATCGCGGTGATGCCCGTCGCCACCGCCTGCCCCACCTCGGAAGCGATCGGCTTCAAGCGTTCCATCAGCGCGATCGCATCGCGGATCAGCGGCTTGAGCGCATCATTCACCGGCTGGCCAAAGTTGCGCAGCACGGTATGCCAGCCGTCGCTGAGCGTGCTCATCAGGCCGCTGAAGGTTTGAGATCGGCGCTCCATTTCGCCGGCGAACCGGCCGAACGCCGCCGCCGCGACCTTCCAGACCTCATCGCCCTTTTTGCCGGTGGCTTGCAGGGCCTCGATCTTGCCGCGCACGTCGCCCGTCATGACGCCCAGCTCCTGCAGCCGCATCAGCGCCTCGCCCACTTGGCGCCCGCTTTGAAGGCCGTCGTAAAGGCGCCCCACCGACACGGCCAGGTCGCCGAAGGGTTGCTGCGTCGCCGCCGCGACGTCGCCGACCATCCGCAAACCCTCGCCGGTCGCGAGCGCGCCGCGCGTGAGCGTCTCGGGTACGCGGGAGGCTTGCGCGACCTCGGGCAGCTCGAATGGCGTGGTGTCCGCGAACTTCACCAGGTCCTGCATGCGCTGCTTCGCCGCGTCGATCGAGCCGAGCAACGTCACGAAGGACGTCTGAAAGTCTTCCATCCGCGACGCCTCGTGCACGGCGCCGCGCACGGTCACGACGGTGCGGCGAAGGAGGCCAGCGCAGCCGTCACGGCGACGATCGGCCCGAGCACCGCGGTGAATGACCCGCCCATTGCCCCGATGCCGGCGGCGCCGCTCGCGGCTCCGGCGAGCGCGCCGGACGGACCGACCGGCAACGGCGGCGGGCGCGCGCCTGCACCGCCGACGTAGTGCGGCAGCAAGCCCGAGGGCAGCGCGAGCTGTGTCGCAGTCGAGATTGTTGATGCAGCGCGCAGGCTGAGCAGCGCGCGCGTGGCGGCATGCACCCGCGTCGTCAGCAGCTCGAGCGCGCCCGATTGCGCGAGGCTCCTCGCGGTCGCTGCGGTCGCGGCCGCGGCGGTCGCGCCCTCTGCGGCAGTCAGGGCGCCGGCAGCGCCCGCCGTGCCGATCATCGCACCGCCGGCCGCTGCGTTCGCCGCAGTAAAGGTGGCGAGCGCGGCCGCTGCCGCCGTCGCTGCCGCCCCGGCGCCGGCCGCGGCCGTGGCCCCGGCGACGATGCCAGGTGCCGCCGCGGTGCCCGCCGTGCCCGCCGCCGCTTCCGCCACGGAGAAGCCCTGCAACTGCGCCAGGGCGGTCGACACTTGGGCCTGCAGTTGCGCGAGCGGCCCGGCAAAGCCGGACTTGTCGAGCAACATCGAAGCGGTGAGCGAGATCACAGGCAGCGCGGTCAGTTGTTCGGTGCCGCCGGAGGCGTCGCCGCGGCGACGACGGCACGCACCTGAGAGGCAAGGCGGGTGATCGCCTGCAGTTGCGCCTCGGCGTAGGGATACATCTTGGCCAGGAGGCCGACGATTTCGGCCATGGGGATGCGCGATGCGACCCTCGCCGCCTCAGCCTCGAAACAGAGCGGGCCTTTCTCGTAGGCAGAGAGCGTCTCCTCAATCGGACGTGTGAGGATGAAGAGCGCCGCGATCGTCTGCGCCACTTCCGAATTTGCCGCGGTGTATTGGGCACCGAAGATCGCCGGACACTTGCGCTGCAGAAGATGCAGCAGGCCCAGTGTGAATGGCTGGAGCTGGATTTCTCCAGCATTAGGAGGGGCGTTGGGTGTCGGACTCATGATGTTCTACAGATCGGGCCGTGAGAGTAAGAGCCCGCAGCGCCGCCGGCCGGACGCACGTGGTGCCACGTCCGAGCCAATCCCAGGCAGGAAAGCGCAGCGCTGCGGGCAAAGGAATTGCCCCACAAAAGGGGCGGAGATTGGTTGCGAACCTGCCTGGATCACGCGGCGAGAATAGGGGACCGGTGCCCAACGGGACCAACCCATGTGCCGCGGCTGCCTCGCATGCCGCCGGCAGCGTCAAGAAAAAGCCCGGCGCCTCGCGACGCCGGGCTTTGAGAGCGGAACTGGCAACCGATCAAGCCTCGCCGCCCTGGTGGGAATCTTCGACCGCCGGCTGCGCGCGCATGAGGCCGGTGAAGTGCACCGGCAACGCGTCGAAGAACTCGCGGCCGTCCCGCAGATGCACCGCGCGGACGCCGGGGCCATTTTCTGCCGACACCAGGATGCCGCCCGCGCCGGCCAGGCGAATATGGCGACGTTGTCGCACGTCACGCCACGCTGCTCGCTCCACCAGAAGCGGCAGGCGACACCCGGCGGCGAGTCCTGGTAATCGAGGATGTCGGTGCGCAAGATCACATGAGCGAGGCCCGGAATACGACGTCGCTATTCACCAGCTCGGAGTGCCCTTCGCTGATCTTGCGCATGGCGGTGATATCAGGTTCGAGGGCAGGGTGGTGTTGCACGAGTTCGGACCAGGCCCGCCACCTCGGCAACGCCATCCTCGAAACGCATACTGCGGATTCCGTCGATCTTGGTGGCGAAAACGATCGTGGCGCCGTCCTGCAGGCCGGGGATCACTGGGACGCCTTTTTCGTCGAACGCGCGGGCAAGGCAGCCCGCACGTCCATGCTGAACCGCGGCCGCCTGGTCGCGAAGCGCTTGCTCCGCCTGCGGATCGGCCGTGAGCGCCGCGAGATCCAGCAGGAGCTGAATGCGGACCTCCCGCGGTTCGGTGCTGCTGCGCCGCAACACGTAGTTGGCGATGCGCTCGGGTGCATTTGCTGGTTCGCGATAAAGTCCCGCTCCGGGCAACGCGGTGCGCACAGGAGAGGGCGCATCAGTCAGGTTCTTGGTTTCCTTACCTTGGTCTCCTGTTCGATCCGCTGGAGCAGTTGTTCCAGGTGTTTCGCTGCCAGGTCGCGAGGCCGGCGGGAACCCTGTTCCCAGCTCCTCAGTGTCCGAAGCTCCACTCCGAGCAGGGCTGCGAACTTAGCTTGAGTCCGCTCGCCGCGAGCGGCGACTAGACGTTTCGGCAGAGAGTTCATGATGCTTGCGGCCTCTGGGGCCCTTTGATTTCTGTTTATGTGTCGATGGCATGGCTTCCTTTCAACGTAGGGTGTGTCATTGGCGAAGCCCGTCCCCGTTGCTGCGGGGGCGGGCACCTTCGTTTAAGGAAGTGACACACTGTGTCACTTCCGGCAAGCGGAAACTCTCCTTGCTGATTGGACCATCCGCCGCGAGATTTTCCTATCTCTCGATCAGGTAGCCGCGCGCTTGCCCTGGTAGCCTAGTGGCGATAGGAACCAAGCGTGCGCTGGTCGATGTGTCTGTGCCTCGCCGTTGCGCTCGCTAAGTTGGCGAGCGGCGAAGACATTGCGTTTCGGGACGGTCGCGTGTGGCTGGACGCGCGCGTGGTCACACGCGAGTCGACGTACGTGATCGTCCGCTACAACGACAGCGTCCAAACGGTGCACGCGACCGAGGTCCTTCCTGGCTGCGCGGAACTGCTGAAGATCCGGGCGCCGACTCCGGAAGAGATCGCGGAACGCCAGGAGCGTGAGAAGCAGCAGCGCGAGGCCGCATCGGCGCGGGCAACCGAAACGGACAAGGTCGAGGCAGAGGCGCGCGAGCGTGCGGCAGAAATCCAGGCCGCCCGCGCGGCGACACCGGCCGCCGCACAGCGGGTCGTAACGAACAGTGCAGCATCGTCTATTCACCCCGGCCGACCTGGATCTCCCTGCCGGCCATAACGCACATACAGGGACACGTGATGCTGTGTCTCCCGGCCGGGGCGATAGTCCAAGGCGACGGCATGCCGGGTCGACCGTTCGGCGATTTCTGTTGGGTGATGGGAGTCTGCTACATCGCACCATCGAGTAAGCTCAATGCCACGACGGCGGGCAGCCCGATCAGTGGCCGAATCGTTCCGGCTGGCGAATACCGATACAACGACAGCCAGGGCGTGATCCACGTCCTGCGCGCGTGGCGGTTCGCTGACTAGGGTAAAGCGACAGCCGCATTCTGCGGCGAGATGTCTGCCGGGGGATGCGGGGTATCCCCCGGACCGACTTAGGCCACGGCGAGACGCGGCGAAGGAGCTTCCCGCGGCTAATGCGAAGAGAAGGCGGCGGGCGCAGAGTGCGCCTATTCCGCGATCTCCTCGAAGAAATCGACGATGGCGGCAATCTCCCTCTTGATGGCGTCAGCTTGTGCGTCGGCGTCGTGCAACCGATCAAGCCGGACCGCGATACAGGCGCAGGTGCGAAGGCGCGAAACCCGAGTGAATGCATCGCCGCGTAGTTTTCGATCCCGTAGGCGGTTTGCCCATTCGGCGTTTGTTTCCGCGAGATCGGGCGTCGTGAAAGGGGCCCTCCGACCGGTCAGCCAGTCGGTCGAGATTCCGAAGTAGTCGGCGACTTGCCGCAAAACGAGGAAGCTCGGTTCGCCTGGCCAGGTTGCGGACTCAACCCGGGCCAGCGTGCTCAGGGCGACGCCGCTTCCGACGGCCAGTTCCTGCAGAGAAAGGTTCGCAGAAGCACGCAGGAGCCGCAGGCGGGTCCGGGGAGTCGCGAGAATTTTATTGCCAGAACTGGGATGTTTTTTAATCACGACGGCACCTGAGGCATACGCGGCACAACGAATGGGCCGCCTCTTGCCGTCTGTTATCCTGCGAGAAATGTTCACGAGAACGCGCACCGCCATGGCCGCTTTTTTTTATACCTGCAATCGCTATCGGCGCAAAGAGAGTGGCGCCTGAACACCGGCCTGGACCCCGATGTCATCGCGACTCCAATCTGAACTCTGCCTGCGGTCGCTGCGGCTTGTGCTGCTGCGGCGCGCGTGGACCATGAAGTCGCTGGCGAAACGGCTCGGCGTCGAACAATCGACGATCTACCGCTCGTGTCAGGCTGAGGGGGACAAGAAGCTCGTCTGGCAGATCGAGCGATTTTTCGATGAGCCGATCTACGATACGCCCGCGAGTTCGCTTTATTAAAGGCCGCTTACGCGCGGTTTGAGAATTAACTTTGGACGATCCGGCTGCGCGCGCTCGAAGCTCTCTGTCACGAGCAAGGCGTGCAGGTGACATCGGCCGTTGCAGCACTGCAGCGCAGCGAACGTCGGCGCGCGCTGATCCTTGCGCTCGGCAGAAAGCTCCTGCTGCAGCCGACGCCGCTCGCTAAGGCGTACCCAATCTCTCCTCCCACCAAGGAACCCAATGATTGCTGATTCAGTTCTGAAAATCAAACCCGCCTCTCCGGACCCGACCGCGCTGCGAAAACGGCTCGCGGACTTTTCTGCGAAGGCGGACGACATCGCGGCCGCTCGGAAGAAGTTCGAAGAACGCAAGCGCGACTTAGCGGAAGAAATCAACCGCATCGATCCTTCGGACGACAAGGCTATCAGCCAGCTTTCGGCTTTGCGAACCCAGGTGGAGCTTTTTGCCAGGCGCTATCGAGCGGCACACACAGAAGCTGCGCGACGAAGGATGCGCAGCGCTTGTCAAGTCGCCGATGAGTTCGGAAGGGGTCTCAAGGCTGCACTGACGACGTGCGCCGAATCGCGCCGGCGGGCCATCGAAGAACTGCTAACGCCTCTATTCCCGGGCGAGCGCGCCGTGCTGGCCGGCACGAGCCGCTGGCCCGGAGCAAAGCGGGAGAGTCACCCCTTGTGTTGCGGGTGCTCGTGTTGGCTGAGGATGTAAGCGGCGTCTACCTCGAAAGCGCCGCGCAGAATGATGAGCGGATAACCAAGTTGCCGGCTGCAGTCCGGCGCCTCCTGGAACTCGCCGACCAGGCAAAGCAAATTTGAGGCGGGGCGGAGTCCATAGCTCTCCGCTTCGATTCGACGGACGGGCGGCTGGTGGCGGTGAGGTTCTGGAGCCCCTCCTGACGCCAGCCGCCCCTTCCCCGGAACAGCGCCCCTTTCCCCACGAATGAAATTCTCTCGCGAGACCTTGCCGCACGGCTGCGCGCGAACGCCCGCGTACTCGTGGACGCGGCACCGATGCTGTCGGGCGTGTCGGTGGATCTCGCGGCCGAATGCGTCGAGGCGGCCGAGGCTCTGGCGGTTGCGTTGGAGTCGGGCAAGCCGGCGAAGCGAAGCGCGCGCCCACGGTTTCTGCGGCTGCGCGACGTGTCGGAAAAGGCGAGACGTGTTGCGCGCCGCCGGCTGGCCATCCTCGAGGAGCCCGGGCCGCGCTCCCTCGTCGCGCGGCGGCATCGCATCAGCATCGCGACACTGTGGCGGTACCGCTGCGATTTCTCCGCGCACGGGATTGCGGGGCTTGCCCCGGGGCACTCACTCTGCGGTCGCAAGCCGGCAGCGCTGCCGGATGCGTTTGAAGTGGCCTTTCTGCGCGCAGCGCGCCGGCGCGGGGGCACGATCTGGCAGGCTTTTGAGCGGCTCCTGGCATCGGGGACGTCTGCGCCAGGACCCGGGCGCTCGTCGCGGCCTGGAAGGAGAAAGGCAGCTTCCCGGCCGCCTGCTTGAAGCTTTGAAAACGCACGGAGGAAACCCATCTACGATGAAAAACCTCCTCAAAATCGATCCCCGCGAGATCGTGAGCCTCGATTCAATTCCGCTCTATGCGGACGATCCCCGCGTGCGCGCCAACAGCAGCGTGTGCGCAACGGGGCCCGTCGTTCCGTTCCCCGCGACGCCAGAGGGCGCGCTCGTGGCTGGCGATGTCGCGTCGCTCTCCGCGGCGGCCGACGCGCCTTGGCTAGACGAGATGCGGCGCCGACTGGGAATCTCGGATACGGTTTGGCGCCGACACAACGCGCCGGCCGCGACGCCTGGCGTGCGAGCGTTCGCTGCGGGAGACGTGCTCTCCGCAGACGATATCCAGGCATGGAACGAGTTCGCCAATCGCCTGATCGCGGCCGGCGTCAACCCCGACCTGGTCATGCACTCCGACGACCTATTTTTCCAAGTCGTGCGCGCGCCGCGCAACTCGCCCTACGACAAAGAACCGCCGGGACAATACGAGGGCGCGCCGCTCGATATCGAGAAGGCCCAGTTAGCCATGAAGGCCGTGCTCGGTCTCGATGACGCATCGGAAGACCCGATGGAAAAGGAGCAGGCGGGGGAAGTGTGGGAGGCGCTCATGCAGTTGGACCGGTTCATCCTGGAGCAGGAGCACGGGCAGAATCGCACCGACTATGGCAACATGCCTTTCCGCCATCGCTCGCGGAAATGTTGCGCGCTTCTCTCTTTGTTGCGCGCCTGCACGGGGCCGCGCAGTGGGACGGGAAAGAACGCAAGCTCTTCGACCTGTTTTTTCAGGCCCGAAACGAAGCCACGCCGGCCGGCTGAGCAGCGATGGCCGACGCGGAAACACTGTTTACCGTCGCGGAGATAGCGCGGGCGCTTGGCGTGTCGCGGCAGGCCGTGGCCAAACGGCTTGGCGGGCATTCGCGGCGGGCAGCGACGGGGATCGTCCACGGGCAACCCGCGCAGAGCTATCGGTTCGCGGATCTGCCGGCACCGCTCAAGGAACAGGTCGAAAACACGGCGCGCCGGCACGGGTTCGACAGCGCGCGGCGATTTCTCGAATATGCGCCGGCACGCTGGGAACCGGAGATCGCCGTGGGGCAAATGCCGCCCGGCGCGATTGACACGGCGAAGCGGCGGATGGTTGCGCTGGGGCCGCTATTGCGGGACCGCGGACATCGCAGCCAAGAGGAACTCTCCGAGGACGGTGCGCAGACGTATCGCGACCTCACCGGCGAGAATGCCGCGACTCGCACAGTGCGATTTTGGATCGGCCGCGCGCTCGCCCGCGACGGCGGCGCGGAGGAGTGGACGCGATGGGAACTGTTTCTCGACGACGGTCTCCGGCCGGTTAGCGGTGGGCCGCAACCGCTCACGACGACATCGGCGGGAATTGCCCCGAGGATGGATCACGCGGTGTTCTTGATCAAGACACCCCATCACCGACTGCGAAGGAACGTGAATATCTCTGGGTCGCGGCGATGGACGATGCGGCGGACCTGATCGCCGCCAATCGGACGGAAAAGGCCGTGCGGCTCTTCGTTGCCGACCTGTTGTGGGAGACGGGCCTCCCGCTGGCGAAGAATCGGGAGTCTCTGCGAAAACAATACCGCAAACGGCGCGCGGCCTGGTTGAAGTCGGGCGGAGCCCCAGATGCGATAAGAGACCGCCGACGATCGCCAATGCTGATCGCCGCTGGACGATACCGGATGAGGACGGCCGCCAGATCATACGCCGGGCGGTGACCTACGAGAGCCTGGCGAAAGGATTCCGCAAAGCCTTGGCCGACGGCTCGCTTTCAAACGCTACGGCCGCGCGCTACGAGGCCGAAAACGCGGACAAGTCTGTACATGCGAATGATTGTGGTGTAGCTCATGCCCGAGTTTCGGCGTGTCATGGACGCGAAGATCGGCCTGGTGCCGCCCGGCTCAACGGACCATATATCGACTGCGACTGGTCGGGCGTGGTGCCGGGAGACTTTTGGCAAGCGGATGAATGACGGGTGTGTATTACTTTTGGGAAGAAAATCCAGCCGGAGGCGAACGTTCTTTGGCCAAGGGCAGTTGCTTCCGATGATCGACCTGCGGTCGTTGTACATTCTCGGTTATGTGTTATCTGTCCTCTCCCAGCTAGAACGCGGAGCAATCCGGGCACTGATCACGCGGTGCGACGACGTGCACGGGTTGCCGCGCCGGGGGTTCTATTTCGAGCGCGGGATATGGGAGAGCGCCAGGTGGCTCAAAGGCCGAAAGGAAGACGCGGACGTCGTCCCGCTCGCGGAAACAGAGATGGGGTTGCGGGGGTTCGGGTTGGAGTTTCGGCATGCGCACTTGCCACGGGAGCAAGCCGATCGAGCGCGTGCTCGGGATCTTGCAAGTCGAGATGCAGGCGCTGCCGGGCTACGCTGGCCGCGATGCCCGCAAGAACTGCCCGGAGAATGTGCGCAAGCAGATCATCGCCGTGCGCGCGGGCCGTGAGCACCCGGCGAAGTACTTCCTGGAAAAGTCGGCGTGGATGGCTGCGCTGGACTCGATCTTTTGAAAGTTCAACAGCGAGAAGCATGGCAAGCGCGCGCGCATGATCCCGGGCCGCTCTCCGGCAGAGGTCTACGCCGAGCGCACAACCTCCGACATCGTGCGGCTAACGGAATGCGAGCGGCGCTTGCTTTTTAACCACCGATTTCGGCGCAAGGTCACGAGAAACGGAATCCGTCTCGGCGAAAAGTCCTTTGGCGGGGGTAACTATGTGTCGCACGAGTTGCTCGAACGCATGGGGAGAGAAGTCCTGGTCTGGCTGGACCCCGAAGACCTTTCGAAGATCACTATTACCGAAGACGATCTCACCGATCCGCTGGTCGTGCCGCGCGCCGAGCCCGTGCCGGCCATGGACGCTTCGCCGGAAGAGATCGGCGCCGCGATGCGCTGCAGGCGGCAAACTTTGCTTTCGGGCGGGCGGCATTTCGCGTGCTCGGAGACGGGGCCGGCGCGTTTCGCCCGATCATCACGGACGCGAAGTCGAAGCGGCTTGTCATGGAGTTCAAGCAGAGGAACGAAGAGTTCGACGCGGCCCGCGTGTCCGAGGTCGAGGCGCGGCGGAGCGCGTCCCGGGCAGCACGCAAGCTCGCGGATGTGGCACCGGAGAAGATCGATGAGATGGAGGCCGAGTTGATCGCACGGGGCGTGTTGTTGGAGGTCGAGTGTTCGGATCGCGTTGCCGAACTCGTCCGGCAACGCCGCGCCATGGAGTTGATGAGCGCCGGCGCCGCGGCGACGGACGACGCGCGATGAGCACACGCCGAGCAAAAGCGGCGCAGCGACGCGCCAGGAGCGATACTGTTCGTCTCGCGAATACGCGACAGGACTGAAGGCGTTGCCGGTCGCGCGGCGCGCGGAACTGGTCCAGGAGCGCGAGTTGCGCGAAGCGATTTGGTTCTGCAGTTCCGATCACTGCCGCCTCGAGAGGAAGGCATCGGCCGGATCGGCGGCATCGAAAAGATCGCCGGCGAACTGGTGTCGGCGGTGCATGCGCGCTTCGCCGAGCGCAACGGTATCTCGAGTTGCTCCCCGGAGGTGTGGCGGCAGGCGCTGCATGCAGCGCTGGCGGGCGCATTGATGGAACTTTGCATAACCCGGAAGCGCCGGCAATGTTTCCGGTGATCGCGGCCGGCGAGACGGAGGAAGTGTTGGCGCGATTGTCTGCATCGATCTACTCGTCCACGTGCGCGAGCATCGGCGCGCCGATCGCGAAGCGGCGCGCAGCGCGGTCGGGGAAACAGAGGTAGCAGACGAGCTGGGGCGGATGCTGGACTTCACTTTCGAGACCGCGCGTCCGGTGTTGGTCGAAGGCGATCCGCGCACGGGCAAGAGCTGGGCCGCAAAAGCGTTTTGCGAGGTTCATCCTGGAGAAGCGCGTTACATCCTTACTCCGCCGGGAACGGGCGAGCGCGAGCTGTATCGCGCGGTGGCCGACGCCATCGGCGCGGCCGACGGCGAGTGCTACAACGCCGGACAAATCCGCGAGCGGGTCGAAGAGGTGTTGCGCCGAAGCCGCTGATGCTGGTGTTTGACGAGGCGCAGCGGCTGGCTCCCGCCACACAAGCGGCTGCAGAGATACCGCAGAGAATCATCTGGGCACAGCAGTTGATCGATTGGTCCGTGCCGGTCGCATTCGTTGGGCTGCCGAGCTTCACGAGCTTGCTGCGCAACGTTGGCGGAGAAGACGGATTGGCCGATCTCACAGATGAGCGGGCGCGTCTGATATATGCGATTGCCTTGGCAAACTTTCTGAGGCTGACTTGCGGGCGATCGTGAGGAAGCGGCTGCCGGACGCTGGACGCGCGATTACCGATCTCGTCGTGGGCTGTGCGCTTCAAGATCGGACGAGGGCGGGCGCGATCGCCAAGGTGGCGGATATCGCGGCTTTCCTCGCGCGTCGGCGCGGCGACGTGTAGCCGGCGTTGACCGATTACAGGAAGGCGGTTTTCGAGCATCATGGGCCGGGAGCATCGGCCCTCGCCGTTGCCTTGGCTCCCAAGCGGGTGCGGCCTCGCGATGCCAACGCGATGGCGTCGCCGGTGTATCGCGAAGCGCCGGCGCAGAGACGTGGTAGACAGGTTTAACCGCGGCGAATCGTTGCCATCCACGCGCGCCATCCCCCCTGCTGATGAGTCGCCTTGCGCTGCGCGGGCGCGGACTCAATCCCCTCCATTTTCGGCGCTCTGACGAGCGCTTGCATAAGACCTTTTGTCTTCGCTTCCTCGGGTTATTTCCCGGGATGGCTGCGCATACCCCGATTCTTGGCCGACCTGACCCACCAAAACGGAAAAGTCGGCGACGGGGTTACACCCCGCGCGAAGGATGGTGCTCAGGACAGGAGTCGAACCTGCACGCCTTTCGGCACATGCCCCTCAAGCATGCGTGTCTGCCAATTCCACCACCTGAGCCCGGGAGGAAAAAGGCGGCTATGAGAAGGTGGGCGCGCCGGGGATGTAAAGCGCCAAAATGGAAGACGGCCATTCCCGCAAGGACGGTGTCATTCTCAGGTTCTCTTGGAGGGACGCCGTTCGTGTCGTCCGCGGTCCACGCGTGGTGGACCCTTGAGAACGAGTCCCCCCGCCGTTCCCGGGCCGAAAAGCGCTTGCGTTGCCTCCGAGGGCGGGGACACTGCGGCGACTATCACCCTACGACTGGCCCTTCCCAAGCCAGCGACCATCAACCAGCGATTTCGCTCCGCATCTACTCGACCCAGACCCCGCGGGGCTGTGACAGGCTACCATGGACGACCCGGCAGCGAACCAGACGCCCGGTGAGAACTTCAACAAAATCGACCTGAGTGCGCTAGAAGCGTTTCAGTTCGGCACCCAGTGGACCGGTACCGGCGACCCTCAGAAGGGCGGCTCAGATCGCGGCGGAGGCGATTCGTCGCGTCCCGGTGGTGAAGGTGCCCCGCGGCGTGATCGTCGTCCCCCGCGCCGCAACCCCGAAGGCGGCGGACCGGGACGGGATCCGTCGGCGTTCCACCCGGGTGGTGGTTCCGCCCCGCCGCGGGAGCGCCATACGCCGCGGCCAGGTGGAGGTGGCTACGCGGGTGGCCGTGAACGCGGTGGTGAAGGTTTTCCGCGTGGCCCCGGGTATGATCGCGAGCGTGGTGGTGGTGGCCAGCGCTTCGAGGGTGGAGGTGGTCGGTACGAACGCGGTGGCGATCGGTTCGACCGCGGTCCCCGCCGGCCACCGGGGCCGCCTCGTCCGTACGAGAGCCCGGTCCTCGAAGTCACGTTCTACCCCGACGATCACGGCTTCACCGCACTCGTGAAGGCGATGCGTGCGTCGTGCCGCACCTACGAATTGTTCGAGATCGCCCGGCTCATCCTCGGCAAGCCCGAGCGTTGCGTCGTCGTGTTTCGCCGTCGCGCGGCCGAAGGCGCCACCCCGGATGCGCCGCGTGGGCCGCTGGCGATTTCCGTGCCGACCGGTCTGCCCTTCGACACCGAGGACGAGGCGGTCAACTACACGCTCGAGAAAAGCCTCGATCAATTCTTCACGACCGAGGAAGTCGAAGTCGAGGCGCCCAAGGGCACCTTCCAGTTCGTCAACCGCTGCCCGTTCACCAAGGATCTGCTGGGGCCGCCGAACTACCATCGTTACGCGCAGATCGTGCAGCAGCATTACACGACGCGCGGCATTCGCGTGCCCTTCGAGCGCTACAAGGCTTCGATCGAGGTCGTGCGTGATCCCGAGGCGGTGGCGCAGTGGCTCGAGTCGATGAAGAAGGTCACGCGCTACACCTACCGCGGCGAGGTGCCGGAGGGGGAAACGGGCGCATTCGACAACATCGATGACGCGCGTACGTTTCTGCTTCGGACCAGCCGGGACCGGATTGTGCGCCAGGCGGATTCCGTGCGCGTGGCGGCCAAGGTGGTCGAGGAAGCGGGCGGCACGGAGGCGTTTCGCGCCATGAGCGGTGCGGTGGACATGCAACGCCGTTTCCCGCTCGATACCGCAAATGCCCTGCGGGGCCGGCTGCGGCGCGAGAACTTCAACATCTTCAAGCGTGGCTCGAAGGGCGTGACCTACGTCTGTTCCGTCCGCCGCAAGTTCCGCCAGCCGGGCCAATCGTTTTCCGAGTCGATCAACCGCCTGATCGAGTTTCTCGATCAGAACCCGATGGTCGCGGTGACGGATCTGGCGCCCAGGATACTCGGCTTCTCGCCACCCCCCACCTCCTGCGTCTGCGCCCGCCGCGCCCGCGGAAACGACAGCGGCAGCGCCCGCGGAGAACGGCCCTGCTTCGGAAACGCCGCCCGCCGGGGCCGAGCCTGCGTCCGAACCGGCCGGGGCCGAGCCGGCTCCCGCGACCGAACCCACGCCGGCGTCCGAGCCGGAAGCGCCGAGCCTGACGCTCGAGCAGACCAACCTGCTCAATCGCCTGATGCTTGATCTGCGCTGGCTCGTCTCCGAGGGTTACGTTGCCGAATACTCCGACGGCCGCCTGGTCGCGCATCCGGTCATGGCGCCGTCCGCGCCCAAGACTTCCGAAGGGAGTCATGGCCCTGCCGAGACTCCGACGGAATCCGTGCACGACGCGGAAGTGACGCCCGGCACGACGGAATCCGACGAACCAGCGTCCGAAACCGAAGCGCCCGCTTCATCCGAGCCGGAGTCCGTCGCGCCCGCGGCGGCGCCCGCTGAGTCCGCTCCGGCTGAACCAGTCGCGCCGGAAACGATACCAGACTCCTCGGCCCCCGTTTCCGAACCGCCGGCCGCACCGCCGATCGCACCACCGGCGGAGGAATCATCGGCGGAGGAATACGGCGGAGGAATCACCGCCTCCCGCATCCGGTTCCTGAATGACGCGGGATCCGATGGAAGATCGCGAGACTTGGAAGACGTACCGAGGTAGAAAGATACAATCCGTTCTCGCGTTCTTCCCCATCTCGCGTTCTCGGTTCTTGCCTTCCCGTCGCTTTCCCTTTGTTGCGCCTGTGGAACTCGATCCTCTTGGACTACAGATTGCACGGATGGACACGGATAAGCCGTAACCATGCAGTCGGAGGTCATCTTGTAGATGCTTGCTTGCAAGCGATCCGCTGGCGCAGAGGAGATTCTATCGCCTGCAAGCAGGAATTCGAGGGCGTCCTCGGATCAACTGCATCGTTACGGATAAGGCGGGGTGGAATAACACCGCATCTGTGCCCATCAGTGTAATCCGTGGTGAATCTGATCTGGTTGCGGCTACGCCGACCTGGGAACTTGCTGGCTAATTCGCATCACCGCGGCCGCCGACCAGCTCGTTGAACAGCGCGAGGTAGCGTTTGTTTTGTTGGGCGGGATCGAACTCGCGGCTGGCGTAGGCGCGACCGGCATGGCCCATCCGGGACCGCCGCTCCGGGTCGAGCGCAAGAGCGCGGAGCGTGGCGCTGAACCGGCGGTGATCCCCGACCGGGATGAGCATTCCGGAAACCTCCGGCGCGAACGTTTCGCCCACCCCCGCGACGTTGGCCGCCACGACGGGAAGGCCGAGCCATTGGGCCTCGACGAGGAAGTTGGGCAGCGATTCGGACCGCGAGGCGAGCACGGCGACGTCCGCCGCGACATAGAGGCGGCCCACGTCGTGGCGCAGGCCGAGGAAGCGTATGCGTCCGGCGATGCGCAGCCGTTGCGCCAGCTCGCGGCACGGCGCCAGCTCGGGACCCTCGCCGGCGATCCACAATTCCCACGGCACATCGAGGTCGAGTCCGGCTGCGATGGAGAGGAGGTCGCGGTGCCCCTTTTCGCGACGGAGCATCGCCGTGCATAGAAAGACCACCGTCTCCGGCTCGACCTTGAGTTCCTGGCGCAGGATCTCGCGCGTGCCCGGTGGCGGCGAAGCGGGCGCGGCCACGGCGTTGCGGATCACGCACACCTGCGGTCCGCGGACGCCGTAGGCGGCTGCCAGACGCGCCCGGGCCTCCTCGCTGTTGGCCACGACCGCGTGGGCGCGTCGCAGCGTGAGCCGGTGCAGCCAGGGAACTGACTTGCCCGTGCGAAACGTGGCAACAAAGCGCGCTGTCGGCAGAGCCCGGGGCAGGTTCCAGCCGAGTATCTGCGCTGCCCGGCCCATCAATTGCACGATGTCCGGCCGCTCCATTCGCAGCGTGGAGGTGAGTCCCGGTGCCCACCAGTCGATGCCGCGATCGTGCGTCTGCAGCACCACGTGTTGGACGTGCGGTGACACATCGGCCACCAGACGTCCACCCGGCCGGAAGGTGAGCAGATGCGTCTCGTGGCCGGCCGCCGCGTAGGCGTTCGCCAGCAGCACGGATTGGCGCTCGGTCCCGCCCATCCGCAGGTGATCCTGCACGACCGTGATTCTCATCGGCCGGGCGGGGAAAAGGAGTTTGCGGCACCCAAAGCTTGTGCCTTGCTGCCGGACGTGAGGAGTCGCCACCCGCTTGTGACGCTGCTGCTGCGATGGATGATCAACGCTTTCGGCGTGATGGTGGCGGCGTGGCTCATTCCGGGCATCGATTATCGCGACAACAACTCGCTGGTGATCGTCGGGCTGCTGCTCGGGCTCTTCAACGCGTTTCTCAAGCCGCTGCTCGTGTTGTTTGCGCTGCCCTTCGTTCTGCTCACGCTCGGTTTCGGCGTGCTCATCATCAACGCCCTGCTGTTCCTGCTCGCAGCGCACCTGGTGGACGGCTTTTACGTCGAGGGCTTCCTCTCCGCGTTCTTCGGGGCGCTGATTGTCAGTCTCATCAATCTTGTGCTCGGTGGCATGATCGGCGATCCGCCCGTGCAGTTTCGCAGCCGGCGCGGCCCGCCCCGCCGCCCGCCCGGCTCCGGCGGGGGCGGTGATGTCATCGACTCGCATCTTCGGGGTACGTGGCGGGGAGCGACCCAAGGGCATCCCGTATCCCGACACCGGTTATCCCGAAGGGGGATTGAAACCCGCCGCAAACGCGCTTGAGTGAGCGGTTCCATGAGTGAAACCACCACCACCTACGACCTGGTCGTGATCGGCGGCGGCCCGGCGGGCTACGCGGCGGCGATCCGCGCGGGCCAGCTCGGCAAGAAAGTCGCCTGCATCGAACTCGAGCGCGCCGGCGGCACGTGCCTGAACTGGGGTTGCATCCCGAGCAAGGCCCTGCTCAAGAGCGCCGAACTCTACCAGACGATGCACAAGGCCGACACCTTCGGACTCCGGGTGGGGGAACTTGGCTTCGATTTCACCAAGGTGATCTCCCGATCGCGCGGCGTTGCCGACCAGATGGCGAAGGGGATCGAATTCCTCTTTCGAAAGAACAAGGTCGAATACGTCCTGGGGCGCGCCCAGGTGAACGTGCCGGGGATGGTCGAAGTCGTCGCAGGGCCGGCGAAAGGACGCTTCCTCAAGGCCGAGCGCGTGCTCATCGCAACCGGCTGCAAGGCGCGCGTGCTGCCCGGCCTCACGGTCGATGGCGAACGCGTGATGACCTCCCGCGAGGCGCTGGCGATGAAGCAGCAACCGCGGTCGATCATCATCGTGGGTTCCGGTGCGATCGGCGTGGAGTTCGCGTATTTCCTCAACGCGTTCGGCACGAAGGTCACGCTCGTCGAGATGCTGCCCCAGATCGTTCCCCTCGAGGATGATGAAGTGGCCAAGGCGCTCGCCCGCTCGTTCACGAAACAGGGCATCGTGCAGCACGTGGGCGTGAAGCTGGAGAACATCCAGGTCGGCCCGGATGGCGTGAAGGCCGGGATTGTCGACGGTGACAAACGCACGCCAGTCGAGGCCGAGGCGATACTCCTGGCGATCGGCGTGGACCCGAATCTCGAGGGCACGCTTTCCTCGCGGGTAACGCTGAAACTCGACCGCGGCTATGTCGTCGTCGACGACCGTTATCAGACCAGCGTGGCCGGCATCTACGCCGCGGGCGACATCATCGGACCGCCGTTGCTTGCGCACGTGGCGACCTACGAGGCGGTGCAGGCGGTCAACGGCATGTTCGGTGTCGAGGCGCCAAAGCGGGTGAAGAATTTCCCCGGCTGCACCTACTGCCATCCGCAGATTGCCAGCACCGGCCTCACCGAGCGCGCGGCGAAGGAAAAGCAACTGCCTTACAAGGTCGGGAAGTTCCCGTTCACCGCCTCCGGCAAGGCCGTGGCTTCCGGCGATGCCGAGGGATTCGTGAAGGTGATCTCCCACGAGAAAACCGGCGAGATCCTGGGGGCGCACATCATCGGGCCGGAGGCGACCGAGCTGATTGCGGAATACTGCCTGGCGATGACCATGGAGGGAACGATCGACGAGATCCACCAGACGATCCACGCCCATCCCACGCTGACCGAGGCGCTCGCCGAAGCCGCGGCCGCCACCCACGGCGAGGCGATTCACATCTGACGAAGATTTCCGCCGCGGTGGATTGAGCGTGCGGGTGGGGCGTGGTCGTCGTGGTGGTCTCCAGCGGCCGGACGTCCCTGCGTGCACGAAAGCGGCGCCGGGGCGCCGCGCTCAAGAACCTGGCGGACGAACGAGAGCGCCGCCATGACGCGGTCGCGTCCTGGAGTGCGGCGCTCCGCGCCGCTTTAGGAACCCGGGCGCCGCAAACCAACCACAAATCCCCTTTACACGTACCGCGCCGCTTTCGACACTTCCGGTCCTCGTGTGGGTTCGGACCACGCGGCGTTCCTGTAGTTCAATGGATAGAATGCTGGCCTCCGAAGCCGGAGATCCGGGTTCGACTCCCGGCGGGAGCACCATCCTCGCCTCGTAGGGAGGTGATGCGTTACGCATTGCCACTCCGTTGGCATTGGATAGAGAGTGGTTTTCCAAGGCGCACGGGCTGCCCCCCAAGCCCATGCCATAACTGCGAAGACTTTTCGATTATGGCCGTTAAAGTTGTCATTTCCCGGCGGGTCCCGGTCGATCTTGGGCCGAATCTCCGGCCCCTGTTATTGAAACTACGCGCGCTCGCGGGCGCCCAATCCGGCTACATCAGCGGCGAGACGCTGATCAACGTGGACGATCGCGAGGATGTGATGGTGCTCAGCACATGGAATTCACTCGATGAGTGGAAAGCCTGGCAGGGCGATTCGCGCCGGGCGGAGATCGAGAACGTCATCGATTCGATGCTGGGCGGACCGGCGCAATACCACGCCTATTTCTACGGCTGATCCGATCCGGTCGCTGGACGAATTCGCATCGCTCCCCGGCGAGTGCAGCGCTTCGCTGCGCGCATGCCGCCGTCTCTCCAGCTTGATGCCTCCGGCCGTTTCCTGCGCGCGGGCAAGGCGTTCCTGCCGGTGGGGGTTGACTACCGTCCAGCGACTGACGTTGCGGACGGATTCATCGACGCCGATCTCGGAGCCATCGCGGCGCTCGGCCTGAATGCGGTCCGCGTGCGTTCGGCCGCGGAGCGGGATACGCTCCTGCATGCCGGCGATCACGGGCTCGCGATCTTTTGCGACGAAACGGATCTGCCGGGCAGGGTCGACGTGATCGAGTTCTCCGCCCGGCCCGATCGGCACGTCCTGGGTTTCGACGGCCTCGGCGATCCCTTCTTTCATTCGTTCCTGCCATTTGCCGTCCGCAGTGCCCGCGGAAACGCCCCCGTGATCGTCGGCTCACTCGGCATCGGCGCCGCCCTCGATCCGGCGCGGGAGGCCGCGTGGTTGCGTGCTGCGCTGCCGGCCACGTGCGCGGCGGGTGCGGCGGCATTTTTCTGGAACGAATTGCGCGGCCCCGACGGGCTGCTTGAACTCGACGGGCGCGTGCGGCCCGGGCGCGAGTCCTTCGTTGGCTTGGCGCGCGAACGGGTTCCTCCGGAAACGGATCAGGCGTCGCTCGTCGGATTGTTCTTTCCCCGGCGCACGGACGAGCCGGCGCAAAGGCGGCTTCTGCTCGCGCACTATTTCCTCGGCGCCGTTGGCCATGGCTGGCGTCCCGTGCGCAGCCTCGATCGTCTGCAAGCACCACCCGCGCGACTACTGATCGCCGGCGTGCCCGTGACGCCGGAGGAGTTTGCCGCATTGGCTGATTGGGTGGAACAGGGGGGCGAACTTTTCTGGCACGGGCCCGATCCGCTGGGTTGGGACGACCAGGTCGCTGCTCTCCTGGGTGCGCGGCCGATCGACTGGCGCAGCGGACGTGGCATCAGCGTAAGCGCTTTCGGCGAACGATTCACGCTTGCGCACTTCCCCGGCGGGGTCCGAGCGGAACTCCTGTCGGCCGGAGCCACGGTGATCGCAAAGGATCACCAGGGCCATCCGCTGTTGTTGGAACACCGGTGCGGTCGCGGTCGCGTCCGCTATGCACTGCCAATCGTCGAGGACGCCATCGCGCCCGTGGCGGCGCATCCCGCGTCTCGCGATCGGTGGGCGTCGTGGTATCGCGGCATGCTCGCGGAGGGGACCGCAGCGCAGGTGTAGCGCAGGCATTCCCGCCTGCCTCCATCGGCCCTGTCCCGGAACCCTCATCCGAGGCTGCCGGATACGCCCCTAGTCGATCCGGATTTTCTTTCCGCCGAAGTCGATCTTGGGAAAGGAGAGCTCGAGGTGCTTGAGCCGGTCGACCACCACGGAGGCAACGATCAGGTTGCGCAGCCATTTGCGATTGGCCGGCACGATGTACCAGGGCGCATGCTTTGCCGACGTGCGGGCAATCGTCTCGGAATAAGCCTCCATGTAATCGTCCCAATGCCGGCGGGCCTCGAGGTCGCCGATCTCGAACTTCCAGCGCTTGGCCGGTTCCTCGAGGCGTGACTCCAGGCGTTGTTTCTGTTCCGCACGATCGATGTGCAGGAAAAATTTGAGAATGATCGTGCCCTCGTCGGCGAGCATGCGTTCGAAATCGCGAATGTGATCGAAGCGCTTGCGCCAGACGGCGGGCGGTTTCAGCCCCATCACCCGGACGGCGGTGACGTCTTCGTAATGGCTGCGGTCGAAGATCACCATCTCGCCATCGGCCGGCAGGTGTCGGTGCACGCGCCAGAGGTAATCGTGGCCGAGTTCGGCCGCAGTGGGGCGCTTGAAGCTCGCCACGGCCACGCCCTGCGGGTTCACCGCGCTGAAGACGGCGCGCAGCGTGCCGCTTTTCCCACTGGTGTCCATGCCCTGCAGCACGACCAGCAGCTTGTAGCGGCGGGCGACGTAGAATCGCTCCTGCAGTTCGGCGAGTTTCTCCTGCAGCAGGTCGAGCGCCTTGTGCGCGGCTTCCCTGCCTTTGGGGAAGAGGTCGGCCTGATCGGCATCGACCTTGCGCAAATCAAGGTGGGCTCCGGGCTTGACAGAAGGGATCATGACGGCGGCGCGGCCGCAGTCGAGCATCCCGGACGCGGGGGGAGCAAGCGCCGAGGTGCGCCGTCCGCGGTCAATTCTCCAGGTTCAGCCGGGAGAGGAACTGGCTCAGCGAAGGTTCCAGCGGCGCCAGGGCCCGGTCCGGTCCTTCGGCGGCCGCGACGATCACCTTGTCACCCGCCAGGACGAAGATTTCCCGGTGTCGGCGCGCCGGCTGATCGGGGCCCGGCGCGACGGTGTAGACGACCTCGCGGTTGTGCCGTCCGAGAAAGTAGGTGCGGTCGCTCGATGTCTCCAGTGAGACGAGACTCGCCCCATGGCAGGCGCGCAATCCAGCGAGGTAGCGTTGCCAGGTGGCGGCATCGAGGTCAGCCATGAACTGAGCGCGTGGATACACGGCGAGGCCGACGGTGACGTCGGAGTTCTGATAGTTGCGCAATTCCAGCGAGTAGCGGGCCGCCGGGCTCGGCTGGCAGATCCAGTCGCCGTTGTAGGCGCTGTGGATGCGCACACCGGCGCCGACAAACTCGACCACCGTGATCGGGACCTCGTCGAAAATCTCGGAGCGGGTGGTCACCTCGAGCCGGGATGGCGAGGCGTCCGGCCAGTTGAGCACGGCGGCGGACGCGGTTGCCGTTTCTCCGGCAGGGTCGTTGGCGAACGCCGGGAGGGCGGGCCACGCCAGGGAGAGCGCGAGGATGGAGGCGAAGGCAGGAACGTGGCGCATGGTCGGTCTACCAGGGAAGGTTGGCGATGGCGGCATCGTACTCGGCTTTGGACAAGGTGCGAAAGTCGATGCGCCGGTAGGTTCGCAGCAGGGGCGTGCCCGGCGGATAGGTGCCCGCGGCGAACAGGCTGTTGAAGCCCCAGGTCCGGTTCGGCGGGCTGTAGTAGTCGCAACTCCACGTGCTCAGGTCCGCCTGGGATTCGTAGAGCGCGACCAGCGAACCGCGAATGTAGAGGTTTTTCCCACCCCAGTTTTCGAGAAAACGCGGGAGGTTGTGCGCGCCGCCGCTGCTCGTGTTGTTGTCGTGGGCGTCGGACGGCACGAGGCCGGTGACAATCGCCGCTGATACCTCCGTGCTGGAGGCGCCCGGCTTGTTGGTGATGAAGCTCACCCCGTCATTCCAACTGTTCGAAAGGAGCGTCACTGCGTCACCGTAGAGCGCGCAGGGAACTTCGCCGGCCTCCGCGGTCGTGGAACTCGACGAATCCATGGCTCCGTCCGCGTTGAAGTCGCCCTTGACGTAGAGGTCGTTGTTGGTGGCAAAGGTGAAGCCCTTTTCGGTGCCATGCGACGGAATGCCCTGCCCCGAAACGCCAACCCGGCCGTTGTAGAGCCGCACCCCGGTGTTGCCGAGATTCGCGGATCCGCTGGTGAAATCGAAATACACGATCCCGTTCCAGTCCGTGTCCGGATTGAAATTGTCGATGTGCATGCCGGCCGTGGCGACCGGGTTTTCAATCAATTGCTTGAGCTTGCCGACGTCGAAGTCGGCGATGCCGACGTGGACGCCGCGCCGGCGATCGTAGAGTTTGCCGGGCGTGTAGGTCACGAGCGACGACGGGAGCGTCACCTCCGTGCCGTCCTTTTTCTTCGCCGTGATCAGGCCGGAACTGTCCATCGAGATGTAGAGCCCGGCCTTGGACGAAATCTTCTGCGCCTCCTTTTCCGCCGAGTAACCGGCTCCGCCGACCGGGATCGGCCGTTCAATCAGGGCATGTCCGCTGTTGACTGGATCGTAGGCCTCCGTATCGGGATCGTCCGGCACGTACTCGGGAAACGCGACCGGCTGGTAGTTCTGCACGCCATGCGCCTCGGTCTGCAGGTTGCCATTCCACGTGTTCGACGCATAGGAACGGAAATCCGGCGACAGGCCGCCCGTTCCCATGGTGCTGTCCTTCCAGACGCCGCTCGCCTTCATGTTCAGCGACGTGCCGTCGCGGTTGATGAACGTGACGGGACTTTCGCCCAGGGTCTCCGAGTTGTTGTTCCCGCGCACGCCGTTCTTCCACGCGTGATAGACGTCGCCCGTAACGGAAACGAGGCCCTTGAAGTTGAGCGAATTTCCGCCCTGGCTCGCGATGTAGAGATCGCCGTTGGTGTGCACGGGCCCGATGATGTTCATTTCCGGGCCGGGGAAGATCTCGAGGTCGAGGTTGTAGAAGATCGCGTGGGCGAACAGCGGCGCATCGCGCACGCTCAGGATCTGGCCGACGTAGGCGGTGATCGGCGGTCCGGCCGCGGGAATGGAGACGGTCGCCTTGCCGTAGATGTTGATGTCGCGCGCGAGCACCCACTTGCCCTTCAGGATGTCGAACTGGTTGGCCGGGTCGTGGGGGTCGATGTACTGCGACGTCATCGGCGGGATCGTGCCGCCGATGAGCTCGAAGCTGGCGGGATCGACGTGCGGACTGAACAAGTCCCCGGACGGCAGGGTGAGGGCATCCGCCGTGCCCGGCTTGAGGGCCTCGACGTCGACGGTCGACCGGTTGTCGAACTTGTAGCGCAGCTGCGCGAAGCCGTATTCCACCACCGCCTCCGCGGCATTGCGGGCCTCCAGGCGCAGCGCATGGCGCACATTGATGCGACGCTCGGTGACGGAGTAGTTGAGCAACCCGGCGATCAACACCGAGAGGCTCAGCGAGATGATCATGACGGTCACCAGGACCGAACCCCGGCGCGGACGGGACGGGCGTGACTTTGGTTTCATCGGCGGAGGGTCACCCGCGCGGGGTGACGGTAAAGTTGTAGGTGTTGGTGGCGCGGCGGGTCGTCGTGCCGCGGTGGATGATTTCCCCGCGAATCATGATGCTGCGGTCGTAGAAATTGTAGAAGAGATGCCCGTCACTCAGGCCGCGGGAGAGTTCGATGACTTCCGGGTAGTCGTCGATGGCCACGGACGAGGGCAGCAGGCTGTCGAGCGAGTCCGAGGAGGAGGGCGAGATATCGATGTCGAATTTTCGCACCGGGCCCTCGCCGTCGGCCCCGCCGGAGCGGTAGTAGCCGACGAGCCGCTGGATCTTGGTGAGGTCTTCGGGATCCTTGTAGACCAGCACCAGGAAGTCGCCGGAGTAGCCGTCGTTTTTCGGCACGTCCCGGTCGGTGAACGACGTGTAGATCTCAAAGTAGTTCGCGAACGTCGCGTTGTCGGTCATCTCGCTGGTGAACGCCCGGATGTCGCGATTCACCTGCAGCTTGCCCGTGTCAAAATGGAAGATGTCGAGGCTTTGCAGGAAGAAGCCCATCACGCCGAGCATGCAGAGGCCGAAGACCGTCATGGACACGATCAACTCGATCAGGGTGAACGCCCGGCGGCGCCGCCGGCCGGCGGCAGGGGAATGCGGACATTTCATGGGATCGTGGGTACCTTTGAGCGGATGCAGCAAACCGCATTGGTGAACGAGCGTGTGCCGCCGCCATCGTGCGTCTTCCACGTGTACTCAATCGAGATCGCCCAGGAGCTGCCCACGCCCTTGGCCGCATCGGTGATGTCTTCGACGTAGACCACGAGTTCGAGCGGCATGTCGTCATCGGGGTTGTCCGGCGTGTTGTGCAGATCGATGAAGCGATGGTTCACAACCTGCGTGTCGGGCGAACGTGGCAGCGGCGAAGGCGTGATCGGGTCGAGGTCGTTTTCATTGATGCGACACGGGATCGGGTCGCGCCCGAGCTCATCGAACTCCATGTTCTTCATCTGCTCGATGTAACCCTGGGCGGCGGTTACCGCCGTGTTCTGGTAAATGCTGCCCTCCGTCAGGCGGCGTGACTGCAGCAGGGCGGCCAGGATCCCGAGTGAGACCATCGAAAGAATCGCCATGCCGGACATGACCTCCAGCAGGGACATGCCGCGCCGGGTGGGTGTGCGTGGTGGATGCATCGGCTTTCTAACCAGACGGCGCCAGATGCCTGCACGGCGAGGAGTTGTCGTCGTCCGTGAATGTAAAGCTCGGGGATTGAAAGCCTCTTTACCGCGGACCTCGCAAAGGGACCAGCCATGGTGGTGAACCCTGCGTATTCCTACGCACGGCCTCCCTGTGGTGGGTTGCGGAGAGAGCCTCCGGAGTCCCCCTCACGACCGGGCCGAGGCGGTGCGGCAATGAATGCGGTTGCCCGGACCCGGGGCCGCCCTAACGTCGCGCGTTTCCCGACGCCATGTCGCGATTTTATATCACCACCGCGATCGACTACGCCAATGGCGCGCCGCACCTCGGCCACGCCTACGAGAAGGTGCTTGACCGACGTCGTCGCGCGTTTTCGCCGGCTCATGGGGGACGACGTGTATTTCCTCACCGGGGTCGACGAGCACGGCCAGAAGGTGCAGCAATCAGCGCGCGCCGCGCGGCATCGCGCCGCAGCAGTTTGTCGACGAGATCGCCGCCGGCTTCCGGGAGTTGTGCACGGCGCTGGAGATTTCCAACGACGACTTCATCCGCACCACCGAGGACCGGCACAAGCGGGTCGTGCGCGCGATCCTGCAACGCCTCTTCGACCAGGGCGAAATCTATCAGGCCTCGTACCAGGGCTTCTACAGCACGCGGCAGGAGCAGTTTCTCCAGGAGAAGGATCGCGCGCCGGACGGCTCGTGGCCCGAGCTGTTCGGCGAGGTCACCGAGATCACGGAGACGAACTATTTCTTCAAGCTGCGCGCCTACCAGGGGTGGCTGATCGATTACCTGAAGACGCACGAGGACTTCGTCTTCCCACGCTACCGGCAGAAGCAGGTGCTCGAATTTCTCTCGGAGCCGTTGAACGACCTGTGCATCTCGCGCCCGCGTGAGCGCCTGGAGTGGGGCATTCCGCTGCCGTTCGACGAGCAGTTCGTCACGTATGTCTGGTTTGACGCGCTGTTGAACTATTACTCGGCGGTGGCGGACCGGCCGGGCACGTGGCCGGCGACTTTTCACGTGATCGGCAAGGACATCCTCGTGCCGCCGCATGCGGTCTATTGGCCGATCATGCTGCACGCCGCCGGTCTCGAGCCGCCGACGTTCCCTGCTCGTGCACGGGTGGTGGTCGATCAACGGCGCGAAGATGTCGAAGAGCACGGGCAACTTCGTCGAACCGATCGCCTTTGCCGGCCAGTTCGGCGCGGACGCGCTGCGCTACTTCCTCATCCGCGAAATGAGCGTGGGCCAGGACAGCGACTTCTCGCAGCAGCAGTTTCTCGCGCGCTACAACGCGGAACTCGCGAACAACCTCGGCAACCTCGTGAACCGCGTGCTCAACATGACGAACCGGTTTGCCGGCGGCGTCACGCCCGCGCCCGCCGCGACGCGGTGATCCGGAACGGGAGTTGCAGGCCTTGTGGGAAAAGACGTGCGAGGAGGCGATCACCCTCAACGAGGGGTTTCAGTTCCATCTCGGACTCGAACGCACGATCACGTTCATTACGGCGACGAACGCCTATGTCGAACAGCGTGCGCCCTGGAAGCTCGGCAAATCGACCGCGCCCGACGACCAGGCGCTTCTGCGCACCTCCCTCGCGACGATCGCCGAAGCCCTGCGCCTCGCCGTGACGCTGCTGGCGCCGGTCATGCCCGGCACGCACCAGAAGGTGCTCGGGCATCTCGGGGCCGCGGCAACCGGCACCTGGCGGGAACAGCTCGCCTGGGGCATCTCGCTTACCGGCGCAAGGGTGGACCAGGCAGCCATCCTGTTTCCGAAACCGAACCCGGCGGCCGGGTGATGCGCATGCGGATGCCGGGTACGAGCGGGTCATTGCATCCAGGTTCCACTGTCGGGCGGCCTCTCCGCTGGCCGCCGCGGCGGGGAACGGAGGCCCCGCCCTGTCTGGTCACGCTGCTTTCAATGATTCGCGGCTGTGCCCCTCCTGCGCCGGCAAGCGTCCGATGAAAATCCTCCCGTTGCAGCCGGCCGACACGCAGTCGCGCGAGGCGCTCGAGCGTTTTCTCGAGCAGTGCCGGCAACTCGCCCTCGCCAGCCGGCCAGCCGCAACTGGTGAGCATTTCCATCGAGTGCGAGCGGCTGGATCCGCTGGCCGTCCTCGAATCGATCTACGAGCCCGGCGAACTTCATTTCTACGCCGAACGTCCCGCCGGCGACCTGGCGGTGGCCGGGGCGGAGGCGGTCGTGTCGCGTTCGTGTGCGGGGCCCGAACGATTCGCCCGCATCGGCGCGTTCGTGCGCGAGACGCTCGCGCACACCGTCGCGGTCGGCGCGGTCCAGCCGCCGTTTGGCGGTCCGCTGTTCTTCGCGACTTTCGCGTTTGCCGACGAGGCGGAACCGGAGGCGCCGTTTCCCGCCGCGCGCGTTTTCGTGCCGCGCTGGCAGGTCGCGCGCAGCGCCGAGCGTTCGGTCGCGGTCGCCAACACCCTGATCGCGCCCGACGTCGATGTCGTCGCGACGGCGCAGAAGATCTGGCGCGCGCACGCGAAGTTCGGCGCGTTCGACTACACCGCTCCGACCTTCACCGGGGTCCTCGAAGGGGAGATCGCCGACGAGTGCGAGGTCGGCGCCGACGACCGCTATGCCGCCAATGTCGCCCGCGGTGTCGCCGCGATACGTGCGGGTCGCTACCGGAAGATCGTGCTGGCCCGGGCCCGCGACCTCCGGGCGACGACCCGTTTTCATCCGCTCCGCGCGCTCAACGAACTGCGCCAGCGCTACGGCGACTGCTACGCGTTCTCCGTCGGCAACGGTGCCGGTGCCAGTTTCATCGGCGCCAGCCCCGAGCGTCTTCTCTCCGTGGCCGACGGCCGCCTGCGTACGGAAGCGCTCGCCGGTTCCGCGCCGCGCGGGCGCACGGCCGGCGAGGATGCGGCGCTCGCGCGGCAGTTGCTGCAAAGCATCAAGGACCGCCACGAGCACGAATTGGTTGTCGAATCCATCCGGCGCCGCCTCGAGCACGTCGGCGTCGTGACCGCGGAGGTCGGCCCGCCGCGGGTGCGCCAGCTTTCCAATGTGCAACACCTGGCCACGCCCCTGGAGGCTGCGTTGCCGGCGGGCGCGGACATCTTTCGGCTGGCCGCGGAACTGCACCCGACTCCGGCGGTCGGCGGCACGCCGCGTGAAGCCGCCATCGCTCACCTGCGCGAACTCGAGTCGTTTCCCCGCGGCTTGTACGCGGGCGCGCTGGGTTGGGTGAACCATGCGGGTGACGGCGAATTCTTCGTCGGCATCCGCTCGGCCCTCATGCAGGGGGAATCCGCCCGGGTCTACGCCGGCGCCGGCATTGTCGAGGGGTCGATTCCCGAACGCGAGTTTGTCGAAACCGAGCTGAAGATGCGCGCATTGCGCGATGCATTATGGGGGGGCGGGCACTCTTGAGCGGGCGAGCCGGTCACCCTTTGGCCAGCTCGGGCCGCGGGTTGTCTTTCGTGTTTCCAAGGTTTTGTCTCCGTCGTCATGGATTGCCGTGGACAAAAAAACCGTCTGTGTTGCTGACTCACCCATGAAAGTGCCCCCGGTTTCCCGTCGCGATTTCCTGAAGAATGCGTCGCTGGCCTCGGCCGCGGCCTTTGCCTTCCCTTACATCGCCCGCGGCGCGGGCTCGGCGAACGGCAAGCTTAACATCGCCTTGTGCGGGGTCGGCGGCCAGGGGCGCTCCGCGATCAACGGCACGAAGGACGAAAATTTCGTCGCATTTTGCGATGTTGATGACGACCGCGCCGCCGAGACGTTCAATGCCTATCCGGAGGTGCCGCGCTTCCGCGATTTCCGGGAGATGTTCGACAAGATGGGCAACCAGATCGACGCGGTCACGGTGTCGACGCCCGATCACATGCACTTTCCGATCGCAACGACGGCGCTGCACCTCGGCAAGCACGTCTTTGTCGAGAAGCCGCTCACGCACACGGTCTGGGAGGCGCGGCAGCTCGCCAAGCTCGCGCGGGAGAAGAAGGTGGCCACGCAAATGGGCAACCAGGGCCATGCCAACGACGGTGCGCGCGTCCTCTGCGAATGGGTGCAGGCCGGCGTCCTGGGCGACGTGAAGGAAATGCACAGCTGGACGAACCGCCCGATCTGGCCGCAGGGTGTGGACGTCCCCGATCATTCAAAGATGATCCCGGTCGTGCCGGACACGCTCAGTTGGGACCTGTGGCTCGGTGTGGCGCAGCCCCGCGAATACGATCCCGCCTACCTGCCGTTTACCTGGCGCGGGTATTGGGACTTCGGGACGGGCGCGCTCGGCGACATGGGCTGCCACGTGATGGACGGCGCCTTCTGGGCGCTCAAGCTCGACGCCCCGACTGTCGATCGAGGCCATCAGCGGCAAGATGACCGACATCAGTCCGCCGCAATCCTCGATGGTGACCTACCAGTTCCCGGCGCGCGGCAGCATGCCCGCCCTGAAGTGGATCTGGTACGATGGCGGTCTGCAGCCGATTCCGCCGAACGATTTCGAGCTCAACCGCCAGTTGCCCCAAAGCGGCACGCTGATCATCGGCAGCAAGGCGAACGTCCTGTGCGACACCTACTACGGCAGCGTGCGCATCGTGCCCGAGACGAAGATGCGCGAACTCGCGCCGACCCTGCCGCCGAAGACGATTCCGCGCATCGAGGGCGGCCATTTCGCCGAATGGGTGCGGGCCTGCAAGGGCGGGGTGCCCGCGGGTTCGAACTTCGACTACTCGTCGCGCCTCACTGAGGTCGTGCTCCTCAGCAACGTCGCGATCCGCGCCGGCCGCCGCATCGACTGGGACGGCGCCAGCCAGAAGATCACCAACCTGCCCTCGGCCAACCAGTACGTCTCGCAGGAGTATCGCGCCGGCTTTGGCGTGTGATTCCCGCCGCGCGGCTTTCTTTCCATGAGTCAATCCATGATCTATGTGCCGGCCCCTGAATCCAAGCAGGTGACGGAGGCGACCTGGGCCTTCTGGCTGTTGCGGTTGTTTCTCGGCCTGCGGGCGCTGATGGCCGGCATCGAAAAGTTCGAACTCGGCGGTACCTACTCGTTTTCGAACTACTACACGACGATGGCCAAGATGGCCACCGGCATCACGAGCAACTCCTTCCTGCCCCTGTGGTGCACGAAGCTGTTCGCGATCCCCCTCGGCTACGTGCTGATCCTGCTTCGGCGTGGCGCTGCTGCTCGGGCTGAAGAGCCGGATCACCCTCATCGTGACCGGCCTGGTCTATGTCGGCCTCGGCTTCGGGCTCATGGCCGTGCAGTCCAACGACGGCATCGCCTGGATCGGCGTCTATGTCGGCATGACCGTCGGCGCCCTGCTGCTCGTGCGCTACGATCGCTTCGCCCTCTGGCCGGACAAATGAACCGGTCCGAAGAACTTCGTCACCTGGCTTGTTCGCCGGTCGGGCCGGACCCTGCGTCCGGGCCGCTTCGGCGAGCGCAAACGCGCCCATCCCGCTAATGCCGTCGGATCACCCGCCTCTTCCCACCGCCCCCGGCCTTTCGCGCCGCGAGTTCCTTTCTGCCGGGGCCAGGCTCGGCGCCGCCGTGCTCGTCACCTCGTCGGCGGCCTCCCGCGCGTGGGCCGCCGCCGGGGGCACGAATACCCTCAACGTCGGCCTCATCGGTTGCGGTGAACAGGGCCGCGTGCTGCTCAATGCCGCGCTCAAGATCCCGGACATCCGCTTCCGCGCCGTCACCGATATCTGGACCTACAACCGGACCTACGGTGAGCGCCTGCTTGGCAAGTTCGGTCACGATGCCAGGCCGTTCGAGGACTATCGCGAGATGCTGTCGAGCGTGCCCGACCTCGACGCGGTGATTGTCGCGACGCCGGACTTCTACCACGCGGAGCACGCCAACGCCTGCATGCGCGCCGGCAAGCATGTCTACAGCGAGAAGCTGATGTCGAACAAGGTCGAGAGCGCGCGCTCGATGGTGCGCACCGCCCGCGAGACCGGCAAGCTGCTGCAGATCGGCCATCACCGGCGCAGCAATCCCCGGTATCAGTTCGCGCGCGACAAGCTCCTGCGCGACCCCGACGTGAAGCTGTTCGGCCGCATCACGAACATCAACGGTCAGTGGAACCGCGCCGTCAGCGAGGACCTCGGCTGGCCCAGGAAGTTCGAGATTCCCGAGGAAACGCTGCACCAGTACGGCTACGAGAACATGCACCAGTTCCGCAACTGGCGCTGGTTCAAAAAATACGCCGGCGGCCCGATCTCCGACCTCGGGGCGCACCAGATCGACGTCTACAACTGGTTCCTCGACTCGAACCCCCAGTCGGTGATCGCCGGCGGCGGCGTCGATTACTACACGACGCACGAGTGGTACGACAACGTGATGACGATCTACGAATATCCCGACCCCGACGGGCATCGTGCGCGCGTTCTACGAGGTGCTCACGACCACCAGCGCGGGCGGCGGCTACTTCGAGTATTTCATGGGCGACGAGGGCGCGTTGAAAATGTCGGAGAACCCGAAGTACACCCGGCTCTTCCGGGAGGCCCGCGCGCCGGATTGGGGCAAGTGGCGCGACGCCGGCCTGATCATCAAGCCGGGCGAGGGCGAGGGCGCCCTCACGGCCACCGCACCCTGGGACAAACCGCGGCCGAAGTTCAATCTCGGCGGCCGGACCGCCGGACTCGTCGACGTGCGCGAGACCGCCGAACTCTCCGCGTGGGACATCCCCGTCGTGCTCGACAAGGCGATTCACCAGCCCCACCTCGAGAATTTCTTCGATGCGATCCGTCACGGCACGCCGCTGAACTGCCCGGGCGAGCAGGGCCTGGCCTCCTGCGCGACCGTGCTCAAGGTCAACGATGCCGTCGCCGCGCAACGCATGTTGCCGATGGCGCCGGAGGATTTTGTCGCGTAGGAGGGGCTTCACACCCCGATGGCGTCATTGCAGGTAGGCCTTTACGCCGCAGTTTATCTGCATTTCTTTATCGCGCAATTTGAATCACGGCGTAAGGCCGCTCCTGCGGTTTGCCGTCCCAACTTTTCCATTCAATGCACTCACGTCGTCTTCTCACCCTCGCGCTTGCGCTCCCATTCACCTGCGCCCTCGCGCCCGCCGCCGACAAGGTTCCGCTCAAGCTCGAGTTGCCGAAGCCGCTCTTCGTCGGCACCCCGCGGCCGGTGCAGTTGCCCAACCTCGAAAAACCGCGCCTGGGCAAACGCCCGGACCTCATGGTCCCCGCGGGCACGGAGTTGCTTTCCCGCGACAAGCCCGTGACAAGCAGCGATTCGTTTCCCGTGATCGGCGACCTCGACTACGTCACCGACGGCGACAAGGAAGGCGTGGACGGGAGTTTCGTCGAGCTCGGGCCCGGCCTGCAATGGGTGCAGATCGATCTCGAGCAGCCCGCGTCGATCGCCGCGATCGTCGTCTGGCACTTTCACGCGCAGGCGCGCGTCTACCACGATGTCGTGGTGCAGGTTGCCGATGACGAGGCGTTCAAGAAAAACGTGCGCACGGTCTACAACAACGACCACGACAACTCCTCCGGCCTGGGCGAGGGAAAGGATCTCGCCTACATCGAAACCTACGAAGGCCGCCTGATCCCGGTCGACAACGAGGTCGCCCGTTACGTGCGCCTGTATTCCAACGGCAACACGACCGACGAACTCAACCACTACGTCGAGGTCGAGGTCTTCGGCACGCCGAAGAAGTGAGTCGTCGCAGCTGGCTGCGCCGGTAGGGCTTGTCCAAGGGCCGCGGGATGCCGGCCAGCTTGTCGCCAGACTCCGCGAGGGAAAACCGGGCCACGTTGTCGTTCTGCTCCAACGCAGCTACGGGGCGCGATGGAAGAACGCGAGACTTGGAAGACGTATGAGATAGAAAGACTCAGTCCGGCATTCTCACGTTCTCGCGTTCTTTCCTGTCTCGCGTTCTTCGCGTCGCTGATGCGAGAGAAATCGTTGTCCGGTCATTCCGATCTTCCGAACCGGGCGACAGTGCGGGCGGCCGGGTACTCGGCCTCGCTGTCGCACATTCCGGATAGAAGCTGCGCTTCGCGTCGCTTGCGTGAACGCGTTGCAGGGTCGCACAGCGCTCCGGCGTATGCTACAAGCGCGCCACTTCGCCCCATGCTGCGCAAGTACCCGCCCCACCACGTCGCCCTTGCCGCCATTCTCCTGGTGGCGCTGCTGCTGCGCGGCTGCGGACTCGATCAGCGGCCGATGCATGCCGATGAGGCGAACCAGGCGGTCAAGCTCGGCAATCTGCTCGAGACCGGCGACTATTGGTTCGATCCCTCGGACCACCACGGGCCCACCCTTTACTACTTTGCGCGCCCGGTCGCCTGGCTTTGCGGCAAGAACACCCTCGCCGGGCTCACCGAGTTTTCCGTCCGCCTTACGCCCGCGTTGTTCGGCGTGCTGGTCGTCTATCTCACCGCGCTGCTCGCCGCGCCGCTCGGGCGCATCTCCATGCTGGTCGCGGCCGCGTTTGTCGCCGTGGCGCCGCCGACGCTCTACTATAGCCGCTACTTCATCCAGGAAACGCTGCTGCTCGCGTTCACCCTGTCCGCCTTGTTGTGCGGTCGGGAATGGCTGCGGTCCGGCCGATTGCGCTGGGCGTGGGCGATGGGCGGCTGCGCCGGCCTGATGCTCGCCACCAAGGCGCTCGCGCCGGTCTTTGTCGTCGCGGCGTTGCTGGCCCTCTGGGTGGACCACGGCTTTCGCACGCCGCCGCCGGCGCGCCTGCGCGGTTTTGCCGTCGCCTGCCTCGGTGCGTTCGTCGTCGCAGCGCTGTTCTATACCTCGTTCGGCAACAACACCCGCGGCCTGGGCGATGCCCTGATCAGCTACAGCACGATGTTTGGCCGGGCCACGGACACCGCCACCGGCCACGAGAAACCGTGGTGGTACTACGCGGTGCTGCTCACGCGCAGCTACCACGGGTGGCCCGACTGGCGGACGATTCCGTTCCTGGCGCTCGCGCTGGTCGGCTACTTCTCGAGCTGGCGCAGCGGACAGGCGGTCATGCGGTTCTTCGTCATCTATACCACCGTGATCGCCGCGGCGATTTCGCTCGTTCCCTACAAGACGCCGTGGGTCGTGATGCATGTCGTGCCTTCGCTCGCCCTGTTTGCCGCGGAGGTCTACGAACTGCCGTTGCGCTGGCGGCGCATCCAGCCCGGGCCGTTGTTTGCAATCGCGATTGTCAGCGTGTTGCTGCTCGGGTCGGTGGGCTGGTTCGTCTCGTTCACGCGGCCCGCCGATCCGCGCAACCCCTACGCCTACGTGCACAGCGCGCCGGATGTCCTCAAGGCCCGGCCGCTGGCCGAGGCGGCGCGGCGCGCGCATCCCAACGGTGTCATCAAGGTGATCGGGCCCGAATACTGGCCGCTGCCCTGGTACCTGCGGGGCCTGCCGCGGGTCGGCTACTACAATACGCCGCCCGATGATTGCGACGCGTCGCTCATCTTCGTGGCCGCCGATCTGGCGGACACCGTGAAGGCGCGCCTGCACGGCGACTACGACATGAGCTATCTCGGCCTGCGTCCCGGTGTCTTGCTTGTCGTATTCGCCCAATCGGGCGGCAGCGCGCCGTAACCGGCGAGTGAACCGTCCGGGGCTGCGAGCACCGCGGCGACGTTGCCGGCCGTGCTGCAAAACAACGCCACTTCGTCGTCCGCCATCACGAAGAACGCCGTGGACAACGCGTCCGCGACGGCCCCGTTCAGCGCAAACGACCACGCACGTTCGTGGCGCGGCGCGGGCCGCCCGGTGCGGGGATTGATCAGGTGCTCGCCCTTCACGGCCACGCCGGACCCGCTGAGCGCGCGCTGGGTGAGATGCATCAGGCGCTGCGCATCGCCTTCGCCGAGGCTTACGGGCCAGCCGGGAGTCCCGGGCGGTGGTTCGAGCGCAAGGACGGTGCTGCCGCCGCTTTCGAGCAGGGCGGCGTCAATGTCCCAGTCGTCGAGCACGCGCGCCATGACGTCGAGTGCGTATCCCTTCCCGACGGCTCCGAGGTCGAGATGCAGGCGCTGGGTCAGCGAGGTGAGTTCGTGCTGTCCGGCATCGAGCGCGAACAACGGCTCGTCCATTCCCTCGTCCGGCGCCCGCACCGACGCGTAGGCGGGATCGAACGCCCGGCCCGTCGCCGCCGAAATTTCGGCCGCCTGCAACAGACATTGCACTGCATCCTCGCCGATCGTGATCGTTTCGCCGCGCGCGAGTCGGTTGGCCCGCGCGATGTCGCTCGATTCGACGTATCGACTCAGTTCGCTTTCCAGCCGGTCGAGTTCGCGCCACGCCGCCGCGGCCGCCTGCCGCGCATATTCGCGTTCCCGGCCCGCGATCGTGATCGCAAAGGCGGTCGCCATCGCCTCGTGGCGAAAGGTCGGATCCGGCGCGGTGGGTTCGGCGGACATCGCCGCGAAGCTTCATGGTTCCGCTCGCGCAGGAGAATCCTATTCATTCCCAATGCCCGCCGGCGAAGGTGGGCGGGTGGGGGAGGCTGCCTCTCGTCCGTGGCTTCAGGACGGATGATCCCCCAGCCGATCGCGGTCGCACGGGGACATGCGACCTCGCCAGCCAGGCGGCGCCCTCCGGCCCGGCGAAACGGAGGAATCAGCGTGCGCGGGCGCGGATTCGCCGCCATTACGCAGGCGTTTCGATGCGCATGCTCCTCGGCACTCTTCTGGCGTTGGTGTTCGCGGTCCCGGCGATTGCGGCCGAGGTCATGATGTTTGCCGCCGCCAGCCTGTCGGATGCCCTGACGGAGGCGGTCAAAACCTGTCCGGTCGCCACGCACGTGGAGGTCCGGTTCAACTTCGGGGGTTCCGGCACGCTCGCTCGCCAGATCGAGGCGGGGGCGCCGGCGGATCTTTTCATTTCCGCGGACGAACAACGCGTCGACCGATTGGAACACGCTGGTCTCCTGTTCGTGGGCACGCGCCGGGACCTGTTGGCGAACCAGCTCGTCGTGATCGTCAACGCCCGGCATCCTGCCGCGGTCACGGCGCTTCCCGACCTCGCGAAGGCCGCCATCGGTCGCCTGGTGATCGGCGAGCCCGCCACCGTCCCTGCGGGAACCTATGCGCAACAACTCCTGGCAAAAGCCGGCGTCTGGGACGACGTGCAGGGGCGTCTGATCCGGGTGGAGAACGTGCGGGCCGTCCTCGCCGTGGTGGCTTCGGGTGACGCCGATGCCGGTATCGTGTATCGCACGGATGCGCGCATTTCCGACGCCGTGAAGATCGCCGTCGCCGTCCCGCTCGCCGATGGCCCGCGCGTCGTCTACGCCGCCGCCGTTGTGCGCGACGCGTCGCAGGCGGAAGCGGCCCGCGCCTTGCTCGAGCAGCTCGCCGCTCCCGCGGCCCAGGCGGTGTTCGCGCGTTTTGGTTTCCTGCAACCGCTGCGCTGACGTATGCGCGATCTTTTTTCAGTGGCGTGGTTCAGTCTCGGGGTGGCGGCACTCGGCACGTTGCTGATCCTGCCGGCGGGTCTCGCGCTCGGTTGGCTGCTCGCGCGCAAACGCTGGCCGGGCAAGGTGCTCGTGGAAACGTTCGTGGCGCTCCCGCTGGTGATTCCGCCGGTCGCGACGGGTTTGGTCTTGCTCAGGCTCTTCGGCCGCCACGGCATCCTCGGCCGGTTCTTCACGGGTTTGCTCGGCGTCGAGATCGTCTTCACCTGGAAGGCGGTCGTGCTCGCCGCCGGTGTGATGGCGTTTCCCCTGCTGGTCCGCGCGGTGCGCGTTGCGTTCGAGGAAGTGCCCGCGCGCTACGAACAGGTGGCGCGCACGCTCGGCGCGAATCCGTGGCGCGTGTTCTGGACGATCACCCTGCCGCTCGCGCGGCGCGGAGTGGCGGCCGGTTGCGTGCTCGCCTTCGCACGCGCGCTCGGCGAGTTCGGCGCCACCGTGATGATCGCGGGCATGATTCCTGGTCGTACGATCACGCTTGCGCTCGGCATTTATCACGACGTGCAACTCGGTCACGACGACGCGGCCTACGCGCTGCTGGGCGTTTCCGTGGCGTTTGCCTTTGCCGCGCTCGCGACCAGCGAATGGATCCTGCGGAGGAAACCCGCATGAGTCTCACGTGGCAGGACGTGCGCTGGTCGGCCGGGACATTCACGCTCGCCGTCGACGGCACGTGGGGCGGTCGCGTCACCGGATTGTTTGGCCCGTCCGGCGCCGGCAAGACCGTGCTGGTGGAGGTGCTCGCGGGCTTGCGGCGTCCGGACGCGGGCATGGTTGCGCTGGGCGATACCGCGCTCGACGACGTCGCGCGGGGCCTGCATGTGCCGCCGGAGCGGCGCGGCATCGGCTACGTGCCGCAGGATGGTGCGCTTTTCCCGCATCTGGGCGTGGAGGCCAATCTCCGTTACGGCGCACGCGGTGCGAACGGGACCGAACTCGATCGTGCGTGCGACCTGCTTGGCATCCAGGCCCTGCGCGCCCGCGGGCTGGAAGGGCTTTCCGGCGGCGAACGCCAGCGCATTGCCATCGCGCGGGCTTTGGCCATTGCGCCGCGCCTGCTGCTGCTCGATGAGCCGCTCGCCGCCCTCGACACCGCGCGCAAGGAAACAATCCTGCCCTACCTGCGCCGGCTGCGCGACGAACTGCGCGCCCCGATGATCTACGTCAGCCACGCCCTGCCGGAGATCGTGGCGCTGTGCGATGACCTCGCGGTGATCGCCGGCGGCCGCATCCTGCAGCACGGCCCCACCGACGACGTCTTGCGGCATCCCGCGAACGCCGAGGTCGCACAACTGGTCGGCGTCGAAACCGTCCTGCCCGCGCGCATCGAATCTCTCTCCAACGATCTTGCGGTGCTGGCCCTCGGGCCCGTTCGCGTGACGGCACTCGCTCCGGACCTGCCCGCGGGCACCCGCGAAGTCCTGGTGAGCATCCGCGCCGAGGACGTGATCCTGATGCACGAAAGCGCCACGCTGCAGACCAGCGCCCGCAATCGCCTGCGCGCGACGGTGCGGGCCCTGATCCCCGCTGCTCCCACCGTGCGCGTGGAACTCGATTGCGGTTTTCCACTCGTGGCCGTCCTCACACGCCAGGCGATCGAGGAACTCGCGCTCGCGCCGGGCAGCGTTGTCCAGGCCTTGATCAAGGCCCCTAACGTGCACGTGATTCCGGTATGAAGCCGAAAACCTCCCGTTCTCCTCGCGTCCGCCTCGCCATCATCGGTGCCGGCGGCATGGCCAACACCCACGCGACGTCGTATCGCGCGATCAAGCACTGCGATGTCGTCGCGGCGGTGGAACCCGTCGCCGACCGCCGCGACACGTTCTGCCGGACCCACGCGATTCCGGCCGGTTTCGCCACCGTCGACGAACTGTTCGCCCATGCGACGTTCGACGCCGTGGCCATCGTGACGCCGGATGCGTTTCATGCCCCGCTGTCGATCAGGTGCGCGCGCGCGGGCAAGCACGTGTTCTGCGAAAAACCGCTCGCCCTCAATCATCGCGACGCGCGCCGCATGCTCACCGCCGCGCAGCAGGCCGGCGTCGTGCACATGGTGAACTTCAGCTACCGCAACTGGCCCTGCCTCGAAGCCGTCGCGGGCGTCGTTCGCGACGGCGGCATTGGCGACGTCTATCACGTCGAGGCGAGCTACCTGCAATCGTGGCTGACCAACACGGTCTGGGGCGACTGGCACACGAGCCCGGGCTGGCTCTGGCGCCTGTCCACCGCCCATGGCAGCAAGGGCGCGCTCGGGGACATCGGGGTGCACATTGTGGATTTCGCGACCTACCCGGTCGGCCCGATCAAGCGCGTATTCGCGCAACTGCGGGCGTTTCCCAAGGCGCCGGGGGATCGAGTGGACGGATACAAGCTCGACGCCAATGATTCCGCGACCCTGAGCGTCGAGTTCGCCAACGGCGCGCTTGGCGTGATCCACACCACGCGCTGGTCGAGCGGCCACGTCAACCGGCTCTTCCTCAAGATCTCGGGCTCGCGCGGCGCCGTGGAAATCGATTCGGAACGTGCGGTCGATTCCTACCGCATCTGTGCGGGTCAGACGCTCGCGGCCGCCGCATGGCGGACCATCCCGGCGCCCAAGGTGCCCACGAACTACCAGCGCTTCATCACCGCGATCCGCAGCGGTCGGGCGGGTCAGCCCGATTTCGCCCGCGGCGCCGAGGTGCAGCGCGTGCTCGACGCCTGTTTCGTTTCCAACGAGAAACGGCGTCCCGTGACGATCCCGACGCTCGGTCGCTGAACCCCCGTGGGTTCTCCCGGAATGGGGAATTTTCAGGTCAACCCGGGGGTGCCGGCTGCGCGTCCGGTTGAAGACCGGGACGGCAGCCCCCTCCACGGACGCTGCGCCTCCGGCATTTTCGCACAAAACGTCAAGCGAACCCGCCCGCCAATCTGGTAGGATGGAGGGGATGGTCTGGCGATCTACTCACTGCCTTGCGATGCTGCCGGCAACGTTGCAGCATGGTCCACGAACGCGACGGATGAAATCAGGAGGCGAGCATCATATTCGCGCCGTCCAGAAGGCGCTGGATTCAATCGAGGGACAACTGCGTGGGCCCATCGACCTGGAGCCGTTGGCGCGCGACAGCGGGATGTCGTTCTGGCATTTCCAGCGCACGTTTGCCTCGCTCGTTGGCGAGCCCCTGGCCGGCTACATCCGGCGGCGGCGTCTCACCGCCGCCGCCCGGGAACTGCGCCGCACGCGGCGCCCGATCGTCGAGATCGCCTTCGAGTTCCGGTTTGATTCCCATGAATCCTTCACGCGGGCCTTTCGGTCGGCGTTCGCACTGACGCCGCACGGTTACCGACAAAGCCCCGGACCGCTGCGGCCGTCGCGGGCGCGCCTCGACGTGTCGCACCTGCATCACCTCCGGCGGATCAACGCCGAGCCGGCCATCGTGGACCGGCCGGAACTTCACCTGGTGGGCCTGAGCGCTCGCTATCTCGGGGTCACGGCGGAGCGACCCAACGACACGGAAGTGATTCCCGCGCTCTGGACTGCGTTTCGGCCCCGCCTCCCGGAGCTCGGCGCCGGTCCGGAGACGGAGACGTATGGCGCATGGGATTTCCTTCCCGCCGAAGCCCGGTCCGATCCGGATGAATACGCCGGTCTCGCCGCGGTGGCGGTTCCGCAGTCGCGAGAGCCGCCCGCCGGCATGGTGAAGTGGTTCGCGCCGGCTGGTCGCTATGCCCGTTTCACGCACCGGGGCCCCGCGCGACATATCCGCGACACGATCAGCTATGTCTACGCGGCCTGGCTTCCGCGGTCGGCCCACGAGCGCGGGCCGGGTTTCGACTACCTGCGTTTCGACACGCGGTTCGCCGACGAGGACGAAAACAGTGAATGCGACTACTTCCTGCCTCTCGCCGGCTAGTACGCCGACACAACGTTCTCGTTGCATTGGTGATCGCGTGGTAGGGCGGCCACTCCGCTGGCCGCCGCGGCGGGGAACGGAGTCCCCGCCCTACCTGCCAGACGTTACGAAACTTTGGGGTCACTGTGCCAGGGATGTTGCGCAACCCCGCCGATCACGGCGGGCCCGCAAACGCACGCACGCTGCGCTGGCGACTCTTGCGCTGCTGGCTGTCGGATGCAGCGCGGCGGCCGGGGCCGACTCATCTGCTGGTGAAGAGGCCCTGCGTGGGAACATGGTTGTCTCGCGCCTGCCGTGGCAACGCGGCCCCGAAGCGTTTCAACGGCACTGGCTCGTGCTTGGTCCGCTGACCGCAGCGGAAGCGAGCCCGCCGGCGGCGCAACAACTCGCGATGAGCACGCCCGCGCCCGGGCTCGAGCAGACCCTGGCGGGCGGCCGCAGCCTTCGTTGGTTGCCGTATGATTCCTGGACGGACGTGGTTGACGTGTCCGACCTCCTGTCTGGGAGCGGACGTCAGGACGCCGCCACACCGGGCGCGTTCGGGTTCGCCCAAGCCACGGTCGATGTGACGGAAGCCGGCAAGGTGGAGATCGCGATCGGTAGCGATGAGCCGCTGGCCCTCTGGCTCAATGGAGAAGCATGCGGGGAGACCGCGCGGGAGGCTGGTTTTGCCCCCGACGAGAGCCGGATGCAGGTGACCTTGCGTGCGGGGTCGAACCATGTGCTCGTTCGCCTGGCCGCAACGTCGGGCAAGCCGGTGCGGTTCACGTTTCACATCGTCGCCCCCGGAACCGTTCTGTCTCCTGTCACGGAGATTGCTCCACGGCTGGTGGACGTGTCTCCCGCGTCCGTGCAGGTGCTGACCGATTCCCGTCCGCGGCCGGGAGCGCCGCCGGTTCATGTCGCGATCATCGCCGCTGGCGGCGAGGTCGTCGGGCAGGCGGACGTGCCGCGCGGACAAACCGCGAGCTTCGATGCCACGCCCTGGGCGGACGGTCCGTATGAACTGAAATGCACCACCAGCACGAGCTGGGGCGATCCGCGTACGGTTTTCCTGAGCTGGTACAAGGGCGACGCCCTGGCTGCGGCGCGAGGGTCGATCGCCGTGGCGGCGGCCGCGGGGTCCGACGCGCCCCTCGCGCTGACGGAGCGGGCGGTGGCGGAAATTCTCCGCGATCGCTTGGGACCGCACATCGATCAGGCCAGTGCACCCGCTTCAATCCTCGAACACCTCTATTCCCCGCTGTTGGAGTTTGCGGAGCTCGAGCTGGAAAAGCGCGGGACGCCCGCGCGGGCCCGCGGCGACGGTTTCTATCGGCTCGCGTGGATCGACGAGGTCGATGGTTCGCCGCAATTCTGCCGCGCGTACCTGCCACCGGACTACGATCCGGCGCGGCGCTGGCCGATTGTGATCTCCCTCCATGGTTTCAATCCGGCCAATCCGAAATACCCGGGTTGGTGGTCGGTGGATCAACGGCACCACGGCGGCGCCGACCGACATCACGTCATCGTCCTGGAACCGCACGGTCGCGGCAACGCGCAATACCTTGGCATCGGCGAACGCGACGTCCTGCGGAGCTTGGAGGAGGCGGAGAGGCACTTTTCCGTCGACGAGGATCGCGTGTATCTCACGGGCGAATCGATGGGCGGCAGCGGTGTCTGGCTGATCGGCTCGCGGCATCCGGGTCTCTTCGCAGCGATTGCGCCGACTTTTGGAGGCTGGGACCTGCGGATCGCCCCACCGTCGGGCGGTGATCCCCGGCCGGTCGTACCTCGCGATGCCCGGGAGGATTTCGCGATGGAACAGCGGAGTTCCTTTCGAGGCGCGGAACAGCTGCTCAACCTCCCTGTGTTCATCCATCATGGCGACAGCGATCGCGCGGTGAGCGTCGAGGGTTCCCGCTACATCACGCGGGAGCTTCAACGCTGGGGATATGATGTCCGCTATCGCGAAGTTCCGGGCATGGGACATGAGGACCTGGGCGCGCAGGACGAGATTTTCACCTGGTTGCTTCAACACCGTCGCGCCCGCGCGCCGCGTCAGGTTCGCCTGCGCGCGACGGAACTAAGCGGCGCCTCCGCGCACTGGCTGCGCGTGCAACGCTTCGAGGAACCGGAACGCCTGATTCTGGCCGACGCGGAAATGGTGGCGCCCGGCGTGTTGCGGCTCGATTCGGACAACGTTGCCGCGGTCGAATTGTCCGTCCCGCCGGCGCTGTTGCCCGCCGACCGACGATTGCGTGTCGTCTGGAACGGCCGGCAAGCCATGGACGAGGTCCTGCGCGAGGGACAAGAGGCGGTCACCTTGTCGAACGATTCTGCTGCGCGCCTCGCCAAGCGGCCGGGCGTCGAGGGCCCGATCTCCGACCTGATTCGCACGCCGTTCATGGTTGTCGTGGGGACGAGCAGTCCGGATCCGCTGATGCGACAACGCTGTCGCGAGAAGGCCGAGGCCTTCGCCACGCTTTGGTCCGAGTGGCAACATGGTCGACCGCGGGTCGTCGACGACACGGCGGTAACTCCCGAGGCGGAACGAACCTATTCGCTCCTGCTCGTGGGCGGCGCCGATGCGAATCGGGTCGCGCAGCGAATGGCCGCCAGCCTTCCGCTGACGACCAGCGCGGCGGGCGTCACGATCGACGGCCGCACCTGGGCCGCCACTGACGCCGTGGCGCAAATGATCTACCCGAATCCGCGCAATAGCGACCGCTACGTTCTCGTGGTGACCGCCACCTCGGCGGATGGCATGTACTTTTGGAATCCGGCCTTGTGGAACATCCCCTATGGCTTCCCAGCCGTGACTGCCGACTGGGTCATTCAGGACGGGCATCGCATCCGTCCGGGCGCCGGCATGGTCGACCCGGCCGCGACCGGGGCCATCGCCTCGGGCGTTTTCGACGCATCCTGGCGGCGCGATGATCGATGGACCATTGTCGGTGACCCGACCCTACGCGGTCAAAGTGCGCTGCGACACGCCCCTCCGCCCGGGTTTTCGATCGGCGCGGATACGATTCGGCAATGCGCGGGCACTGTACCAGATTGCTCCAGGCGTCTACGCCATCGTCGCGCAGCAGGACGATCGACTGCATATGCGGGTGATGGGTGGAACGCCGATCAGTCTCCGACCGGAGAAGCCATTCGAATTCGCCAATGAGCTCACCAGCCTGTCGGTGGTCTTCGAGCGAGACCCCGCCGGCAAGGTCACGGCCATGGAACTCTACAGTGACTCCGGCGCAGTTCGTGCCCCGCGCGCGGAGTGAGCGCCTCACCTCGAGTGTATCAACATCGAGCGCCGAGCGGCGTGAGGAAAGAGGTCCACAACGCCGTGGCCTCCGGAAGACGCAAGTGCGCCTCGGTGCGGGTTCCCGCATCGGGACACCGACGGATGAACGCAATCGGGGCCGGCCCTAGTGTTCACGTGCCGGGCGGCCTTCCATTTTCGCCAGAACGCGTTTCCATCGAGACCCGGGAGAGAGCAGCCAAACCATCAACCCGCGGGCCGAAGTGAAAACACATTCCGAGACACCCGAGCGGGCCGTGATCGAGCGCGCGTATCGCGCTTTCAATGCGCGGGACATTGACGCCGTGCTTTGCCTGATGACCGACGACGTCCATTGGCCCAACGGCATGGAAGGCGGCTATGTCGATGGCAAGACGGCGGTGCGGGAGTACCTGGAAGCGGAAACCTTTCACCGCGGACGACTGCGCCGCAGCGCACCCCGTTGCGACCGACGCCGCGGCGACGCAGACGGAGCGCAAGACGCCAGCGGGCAACGTGCGGCGCAAGCTCGTCTGAATATTTCTCCGTCGGCGGACCATTATTCCCTGACAACGGAGTTCGCCCCGGGGATTTCGGCTTCCTTCTGGTTTCCGTCGGGGCGCCTCCCGAAATTCAGTTCACCGGAAAGCCCGAATCGTCGGGATCCACGAACACGAGTTCCTCGGCATCGTGCCCGACGCCGACGAGCACGGCGGTGCCGGGCGCGACGAGCGCGAGAAGCTCGTCGTCGTTGATCGTCCGGAAGATGTGGTGTTCAGAGTCCGTGTGGACGATGCTGCTACGTGTCGCTGCGGCGTTGCGGCGCACGTTCTGGAACCGGCGCGTGGTGGTGATTGCTCCAGCCGGCAGCGGGCGGGTGTGGACAATCCGGCAGGTGGTGTCGGACGCCAGGTGGCGATTGGAGACCAGACGCCACGAGAGCAGCGCGATGAATCCCGCGACGATCGCGAGCGTGGTCGCGCGGCGGGTCCCGCGCCAATGTCGGCGGCGCCGCGCGAGTCGCAACGTCTGGTCGAGCACGCTCTCGCGGAGATCTGGCGGCGAACCCTCCGTCAGGTACATCGGTCAACAGTCTCTCCATGTGCGGATCACGATTCATGGTTCAACCCTGCCAGCACCGCGCGTTTGAGTTTACGCCGGATTCGCCCCAGCCGGGCCTCGACTGCTTTTTCGGTCGTCCCCAGACGTGCGGCGATGTCCGCCACCGTGTGCCGTTCGGTGTATTTCCATGCGAGCAGCTCGCGCTCTGCCGCGGGAAGCAGGGCGAGATTGCGTCCCAGCAAGCCCTCGAGATGCAAATCATCCCGGGTCACGTCGGCGGGCGCGAAGTTGATCTCGGCCTGCCTCCGGAACCGATCGATGAAAGCGCGATAGCGGCTGCGCTTGCGGTGGGCATCAAACAACGCGCTGCGCGCCAGGACGGTCAGCCAGCTCCAGAACGCCGCCTCCGTGGGGAAGACGCGGACATGCCGCACCACCCGCGTGAACGTATCCTGAAGGGCATCACGAGCCGCGTGTTCGTCTCCGGCCGTGGTCACCAGCAGGTAGCGCAAGAGGCGATCAAAGTAGGCCTGATGGAACATCCGGTAGGCCATGTCATCCCCGCGGGTCATTCCGCGCGTCAAGGTCGCGATGTCGGATGGTTTGCGGGCACTGGGATCGGCTGACGAGGCGTGATCGCTCGCGGACTGGAACCTCGCGTGCAATGCGGCAAGGGTAGACGCGCCCCGGGACCTGTCACGGTTCCATTCCTGGATTCGGCGGCGATCCGGGTACCCGCGTCGCGGTCGCGGGCGCTGACGGGAGCGCCCCGTGCAACGCATTGAGCACCTGGTCGATCACCTGAACCTGCTCTTCATCGCCGACCGCGATCAGGAGCTTGGTTTCCGGGTGAAAGCTCATTGCCGGCTGATGGTCGGATGGCTCACCGCGCATTTTCCAAGCCGTCTGGACCGCGGTCGTGATGTCATCGACCGTCAGGCCGTGATCCAGGTACGGCGTGAGCAGATAAAAGCGGCTGACGTTCGGCGGAGGCAACACCGGGGGACTTTGCACCTGAAAATACCAGATTGTATTGTCCGACACGGGCTCGTCCTGGTGGAAGAATCCAAATGCGGTATTATCGTATCGTGTGCTTCGCCCCATGCGGATCACCCGTTGCCCACGGCTGGCATTTTCCAGGGCCTGGAAAAGCTGCGCGACATTCACGCCATTCATCTTGAGCGGCGGAAGTTTCTGGTCGGCAAATTCACTGGGAATGATCGCGTTCAGCGACCTGCCCATCGCCTTCTGGATCGCAGCGACAAGTTGCCCCGGCGTGCCCCCCGGAAAGTCGAGGTCGAACTTCGTGAGCGGGCTGTCCGTGGGGGTGGGGACGTGAACGGGCGGCTGCGGTGGCGGTTCCGGCTGTCGCTGGGCGTGGACGAAGGGCCCGCTGGCCAGGGCCAGTACAAGGATCGGGATGCGATAGGCTTTCATGCGAATGGGAAATTGGGAATCGGACGTCGGCTTCATCAGAAACACGACGCTCGCGACCAAATCCCTCGCCCCAACCGCAATCGATTACCGGCTGCCGGCTCGCGGTGTCGAGCCGACGAAAAGCAACACCAACACAGGCCCGGAACGCGGCAGGCGTTCTCGTCGGCCACCATCCCGGGGCTGGACTTCAGGCTTTGCCGTTCCTGATTCGGGCGACCGCCTCGAGCATCAGCGCATGGCCGCCGATGCCCACAGGCCTTCGCTGACTTCGTTGATCTTCACCCACGTCGCCGAACGGAACGACTCCCCTTCGATGGCGACCATCACATTGGTGATATCGGTGATGATCTTTTTCTTCTGCTCCGGAGTGAATACCCGTTCCATCGCTGGGAGGAAAGTGGTCTGGAACAGGACACGCCCGCCGCGTGTGCCGCGTTTGCGCAGGTTTTTGATCGGTTAATCGCCGAGCTGATCGCGCTTGGGCCAGACGTCCCGAAAAAGAAGAAAACGCTCGATTCAAGCTGGCTATTGCGGCGACCAACGCGCTGAACGAGGAAGACGAAAGCTGATGCCGCTGGATTGCGGCGTTCCGCTCGTGCGCGCCGGCTTCGCCACCGCTCGAGGGCGTTGGGATGCGACACTCGTCGGGCGTGCGAGCGGTCACCGGAGTGTCCAGCCACAGCGGTCGGGGGGCAGGCCGCGCGCTCCGGGCTGCGTGACAAAGACGCTGCCCGCCAGCGGTTGTTGCGCACGCTCCTCATCGGAGAGATTGATATGCGCGGTCGTGATATATAGCGTGTCCAGCTGCGTTCCGCCAAACGCGCAGGACGTAACCTGGCGCGCGGGGAGATTGACCTGGGCGAGGTACTCGCCGGTGTCGGCATGCACGCGGCGCACGCAGCCGCCGCCCCAGAAGGCGACCCACAGGTGTCCGTCCGTGTCGATGCTCATGCCGTCGGGGAGGCCATCGGCTTCGGGGACATCAAGCAGGACTCGCTCGAACGCGATGTCGCCGGTCGCGGGGTCCCAGTGATGGCGCTCGATGCGACGCTTGAGCGTCTCGATGAAGAAGAACGTCCGGGTGGTCGGGTTCCAGGCCTGGCCATTGGAGCAGCCGAGCTCCCGCAACCGCGGGACGGGTCTGTCCGCGGCATCGAGAGAATAGAGGGTGCCGGTCATCGGTCCCCAATCCAGCGGCATGGTGCCGACCCAGAGGCGGCCGGTCGGATCGCACTTGGCGTCATTGCAGCGCATGTCGTCTTCGGGTTCGAGCTGACACGCGGAACGGTACGCGGCCGGTCTTCAGGTCGAGGAATGCCACGGAAGTTCCGTAACCGGTCATGAGGATGTTCGAATCGCGCGTGGGCACGGCGAATCCCACGGGGCGGCCGAGTTCGTGGGTGGAGGGAGCTTCAGTGTTGGGGGCGAGCACATGCACACGCCCGCGCATGATATCGACCCACGAGAGGCAGTTCGTCGCGGGGTCCCAGACGGGACCTTCGCCGAGTTCGCAAAGGCCCGCAGCGGCGAGCGGAGTGGGGGCAGGCAGGATCTTCATGGGGCAAGGCGACCGTGCGCTGAAGGACGCCCCGGTGCCAGGGTGGGTTGCGGGAATGTCCGGCGATGCGGGCGCGTCGTGGTCGTGGCCCGCCGGCACGAGATTTCCCATTGACGCCGCCCGGGAGCGCCTCCTTCAATCCGCGGCTTCTTTCGCGGCGAGATAGCTCAGCTGGTAGAGCAGAGGACTGAAAATCCTTGTGTCCCCGGTTCGATTCCGGGTCTCGCCACCACTTTCTGGTGAATGCTTGGTCGCGGCGCGCTGCCGGGGCCGCCGCGGGCCGCGCGTCGCGTGGTGGCGGTCGGCCTGACGGCCGAAGCGCGCGGAAAATCCGTCAAGGCTCGTCGGTCGAAATGGTGACCGTCCGTTTGCCGCCGGAACTCACGCCGATGTAGTCGGTGAGGGCGTTCACCAATGCCGGCATGCATTCGTGCACGTCGCTCTTCTCGTCCTCCACGATGGCCTCGGCAATCCACACCTGGGCGGCCTTCTTTCCCGCGCGAGCGCGCGGGTTGCCGCCTTCGGTCGCCGTAAGGCGAATGTATTTTTCCGATACGGTGGTGATCCGCTGTTCCTCGGACTGGACGGTCTGCATGCCGCCCCGGCCATAGGGATCCATCGGATTGGTGCTGCCGTATGGATCCATGGGATTCACGTTCGGGTTGCCGCCAATGGTGATCATGGGACCAGAACCTGGATACGGTCGGCCGGTGATGGGATCGATCTGGGCGCCCATTTGGTTCGTCGGTACCAGTTGCGTGGAGCGCACCGTGGTGACGGAGGTGTGCGGTGCGTGTTCGCCATAGTCGATCTCGACCACGATGTCCGGGTCGGTCCCGACCGGCGCCTCATACATGCCCTTGGCGGCGAGTGCGGTGCGGACGCGGTCGGCGACTTCGTAGTAACCGAGGTCCTTGTCGGGCAGGTTGGGATCGCGCGTGGTGAGAAGATAAGTGGTCGCCGGTGGGACCTCGGGACGGGTGAGGGAGTTGACCTCGACCTTGTAGGTGCGAGTGGAGCACCCGGAGACAATCCAAGCCAGCAACGAGACGAGAACAAACTCCGGAAGGCGGGAGAGGTAACGGCGGACGAGGTGGGGCGACATGACGCTACGCTGAGGAGTTTTTCAGGGACTGCAACCAAGGTGAACCGAGCCCGGGGGCGGTTTGTGCGAATTCCTCGTGGAGTCGGGATCAAGCCGGTAGAACACCGCCGGCCGGGGAAACCCGTCGGCGCCCGTAGGGTTGCGACGTTCCGACGCCCGGGCCCCGAAGATTCGGGGGGTTCCTGGGGCGGTCGAACGTCAGGCGGTGGGGAACGGGTTCCGCTCTGCGAAGAACTCCTGGTGCCAATACGGATACGTTTTGGTCCTGGCGCTTGCGGCATCGAGCCGGGCGATTTGCTCGGTGGAAAGTGACCAGCTTACCGTTTCGAGATTCTCGCGGAGCTGGGCTTCGTTCCGGGCACCAATGATCACACTCGTCACGCTGGGCCGGTGCAGGACCCAGTTGAGTGCGATCTGGGCAACCGGTCGGCCAGTCTCGCGGGCGACGTCGTCCAATGCGTCCACGACGCGAAAAATGAACGCCTCGTCCGCAGGAGGAGCAATGCGCCGGGTGGTGGCATCGTGCAATCGGCTGACGGCCGGCAACGGCTGGTCGCGCCGGACCTTGCCCCCGAGTCGCCCCATCGCCAGGGGGCTCCAGACGACCGTGCCAACGTGCTGATCGAGGGCGAGCGGCATCAGCTCCCACTCATACTCGCGGCCGAGCAGCGAGTAATACGCCTGATGGGCCACGAACCGGGCGAGACCGAGCCGGTCGGACGCCGCGAGGGATTTCATCAGGTGCCAGCCGGAATAGTTGGAGCAACCGAGGTAGCGTACCTTGCCGGCCCGAAGGAGAACGTCGAGCGCCTGCAGGGTTTCCTCGACGGGAGTGAGTGCGTCGAACGCATGCAGTTGGTAGAGGTCGATGTAGTCGGTGCCGAGCCGGCGCAGGCTCGATTCGCATGCGGCGATCAGGTGACTCCGCGACGTACCCGCGTCGTTCGGACCGGGGCCGGTGCGCGAACCCGCCTTGGTGGAGATCAACACGCGGTCGCGCCGGCCCTTGATCGCGGCGCCGAGAATGGATTCGGCTTCACCGTCCGAGTAGCCGTCGGCCGAGTCGAACATCGTCAAACCGGCCTCCAGGCAGATATCGATCAGGCGCGTCGCACTTTTCGCGTCCGTTGCGCCCCAGGCGGTCAACCCCTTGCCGGCGCTGAACGTGGCCGTGCCAAACGTGAGCGCGGGCACCTTGAATCCGGATCCCCCCAGCTGTCGGTGTTCCATCTTTGTCGAATTTGAAGCGAGCGTCCCGCATCACGCGGTCGGTCCGTCGGAGGATTGACGTTTCGTGGAAAACCAAAGTTTCCAAAGGGCCGGCGGCCACGCGTAACTGCCGGGCTTGATCGTGAGATCGATCGCGGGCGCGCGGGCTGGGCGGAGCGTGACCACGCCTTGTGCCCAATCGTGGACAACGATCAGCTCGTGCCAGTGCAGCGCGCGAACGATCGCCGATGCGGTGGCGCCGCCCTCGACGACCAGATGGGTGAAGGCGCGGCGCTCGCCCAGTGCCGCGACCGCTGCGCAAACGATCCGGCGAATGATCGATGCCGCATCCGGGTCGCGCACCTGAAGTGACGCCGCCGTCAATTGGGCCACGCCATTTCCCGCCAGCTCGTGTTCGATGTGATCATGCCAGCGAGTGGTGGCAGGCTCGTGGTGGTCGTGAAGCAATGGGACGAGGGGCACGTCCGGCGGAATACAACGCAACGGCACCTGCCCGCCTTCGCCGGGCGGGAGAGCGGGTTTTCTCGTACCGGAGACGATGAGCACGGCGCCCCGTCTGGCCGGGGCCGGGGAGCGGGGCCGTTCCTTCCAGCCCTGCGCCTCGAGGATCGCGCGCAGGAACCCGGCCGCGCCGGCAGGCAAGACCGTGCGATCCACGCGCGCTGCCCAAGCCGCAAGATCCCCTTCGGTCGCGGCACTTCCGATCACAAGTCCGGATGCAGGGAGTTCGTCGGCAAGCGACCGGTTGCTCGCGCTGAGCGAACCTTCAGCGCCCAGCATCGCGAGCACATCGGAGGAAACGACGGGATGGTGCGGATCGCGCGCGAATTCGGTTTCAGCCACCGGCTGTTCGTGGACGAAATAACGGCCATTGCGCACGATCCGGCCAAGCCCGGGGTTGGCGGGCACGAGCAGGACGCGCGTCAATTTCCGTGCGCCGGCCAGCGCCTCGACTTCGGCGCGAACCGGACCGCGCAAGACCGAATCGGTTTTCTTGAATACCAGAGGCGCGTGGCGCACGACGTCCAGCCGAGCGACGGCGCGGACCCGTTGCGCAGCGGTGGCGGCGGGATCGAGCCGTGTATCGGTGTCGAAGACGACGACTTCGGGCGATCCGGCCGGGGTAATATCCGCGGTGAGCACTGCCACGCGCAGACCGCAACGCGCGGCCATCGCGGCAACTTCCGCCGCCCCGGTAAGATCATCGGCCAGGATCGCAAGGGCGGGGGACATGACAGCAAACCATGCGGGGAACCATGGGGCGGGTTTCTTCACCTGGGCACCGCCTGGCCGTCAAAACCATGCAAAAAGCCATGGTCCTGCGCGCGTCGGGGCGAAAGCATCCGAAGGACATTTCGCTGCCCGGCTTTCGGATGCACACCTTTTCCATGCCCGATGGGACCATGCGAAAGACATGCGCTGGCAACCGGGGGCAAAACGAAAACCTGCATGAAGATCCTCATCGTTGAAGACGACCGCGACTACCGGGCGATGCTTTACGAGTTTCTCCATTCCGAGGGGCACGAAGTCCTCGCGGTGTCGGATGCCTTGCATGCCGTCGCGTTGCTGACGGAACACACGCATGGCATCGATCTGGTGCTGCTTGACCTCAAGATGCCTCGTCTCGGCGGAGGCACCCTGATGGAGACCTTCGCCAACTGGCCGGGCGCCCACACGAGGTTCATCGTGATGTCCGGCGAACCCGAGTACGCGTTGTTTACCGAACATCCGCTGGTCGTCGCCTGCCTCCACAAGCCCTTCTCGTTCGCCCAGCTCAAGCAGCAGATCGAAAAGCTTGCCGCCCAGCGCGAACCTGTCGCGGGCTGATTTGCGCGCGTCCGGGGTGACGTCGCCGGAGCCACGCGGGAGGAACGAGAACGAGGCGAGCCCATCCGCGGGTCGACCCCGCAGCCCCACGGGCTGGGCCCTGCAGTCACGGAGGCACGAGCCGCGATCGCGGAGCGGTTCCCTGAAGGTGGGTTTCCGTTTACTTGAGTGTGAGGACAAGCTGGGTGTAGTAGGTCCAGTCGAGTCGCTTGAAATCGTCGGGGGGATCGCTGGTGTAGTCCGTCTTGATCCCGAGGCGTATGCGCCAGGGCTTGTTGCCGCGTGACACGGGAAGCTCGAGCGCGGAGTCGTGGATGAAGACGTAGTTGCTGAAATGCTGAAAGGACGGGGTCAGCGTGAGGGACTGGGTCAAGCGACCCCATTTGGTGTCGAGCGTGTGCAGCAGGCCGAGGTCGATACCGGGTGAAGCGAAATCCGGATTCTCCGGTTCTCCGTAGTTCTCGAACCGGTAGTTGAGACCGAAGCGCCCTTCGAGTTTATGGTCTTCCGTCTTGATGAATGAGTAGCCTACGCCGGTAGCCGACTGGGAACGCAGGTCGAGATCCTTCGTGTGGTCGTAACCAACTTCCGAGCGCACATACCACGATAATTTCTTGCTGAAGAAACTCGAGTAGTCGATGCCCCCCTTGGCTTCATCCTGGGCGACCTCGCCGTTTTCGTCCGAATGCGAAAAGTTGCCGTAGAACATCAGGCGATCGAGCGCGCCCTGCAGCACGGCGCGACCCGAGAGGCCGAGAAACGTGCGATCGCTGTTGCCGCCCCGCCCGTTGAGATCGAATGCGAATTCGTAGGCCCATTTGCGGCGCAAGGCGTCGGCGGCTTTTTCCGCCGGGCTCTTGTCCCCATCCCGCCACAGTGCGGCAATCGCACCGGGTTCGGTTGAATACCCGCCTTTCTCGCTGTTGATCTGCAGGCCGGCGGCCGTGCTCACGATGCGGCCGTTGATCGTGTTTCCATCGGCCAGCGCCACATGGATCGGTTCGTCGGTCGTGATCGCTTTCACGTGGTCCTTCAGGATCACGACGGTCCCGGCGAATTCCGTGTCGACCTTGATGAATCCCGAGTCGGAAGCGATCACCGTGCCGCGAATGGTCGAGCCATCGGTGGTTTCGACGACGTCGGCTCGGAGGCGGGGGACGCCGCCGGTCGATACGACAAGCACGAGGCCGATCAGGCGGAACAGCGATCGGTGGACGGGCGTTCTCATAGAGGAAATGAATTCGAACATGCGGCGGTGAAGATCTGTTGAGACGACCGTTTCGAGATAAGCCCCGTCAACCGCAAAGAAGCCTGCCGGCGGGTCCCGGGCCGGTTCAGATTCATCCGGGAGTGTCCGCCTCATGGTGGACCGCGGACGAGACGGTGCGCGTCCCTTCCGGAATGCAGAGGATGAAACCGCCCGGAAGTTGCGGGTGGTCCGGCGGCCGGCGCCGGGCGGGGGAGCCTGCGAGAGATCGCCACCACCCGGCGAGCTTCGTCGCTTGCCGGGAACGCAGCCGCGTGGCTTAACTGCGGGCATGAGCCATCCAGCCGGTGCGGAACTCGTCAGCCGATTGAAGCGGTCCGATCTGCACGGTTCCATCCTCGGGTTGCTGCAATGGGACGAGCAGGTCAACCTGCCTCCGGACAGCGGCGACCGCCGCGCGCAGCAACTGGCGCTGCTTGCGGAACTGCATCATCGCGCCGTTACCGATCCCGCGGTCGGCAACCTGCTGCACACGCTTGAGGCGGTGCGGGACCAACTCGACGAGGAGGAACAGGTCATCGTGCGCCACGTGCGGCGCGACTTTGATCGCGCGTCAAAATTGCCGCCGGCCTTTGTCGCGGAGAAGGCGACGCTCGACAGCGAGTCGTTTCATGCCTGGCGACAAGCCCGCGCCACCAGCAATTTTGCGGCTTTCGAGCCGTTTTTGGCGCGACAGCTCGAGGCCGCGCAGCGGGAGGCGGAATACGTCGGTTGGGGCGACCGGGCCTATGATTATTTTTTGGACAAGCACGACCCGGGGCTAAACGCCGCCCAGGTGGAGGGATTATTCACCCAGCTGCGCCGGGACCTCGTGCCGCTGGTGCGCGAACTCACGTCGTCTCCGGTGAAAGCCGAGCCGGGCCTGTTGCGCGGGCTGCCGATCGAGGGGCAGCAGGTTTTCCTGCGGGAAGTCACGGCGGCGATCGGGTTCAACTACTGTCGGGGGCGCATCGACGTGGCGGTGCATCCGTTCTGTTCCGGCGACGCGGCGGACACGCGCATGACGACGAGATTCAGCGAGGACGAACCGCTGGATTCGCTGTTCAGTGCGATCCACGAGACGGGGCATGGACTGTATGAGCAGGGGCTGCCCCTGGAGCATCTCGGGACGCCGCTCGGCCAGGCGGCCGGCATGGCGGTCCACGAATCGCAAAGCCGCATGTGGGAAAACCAGGTGGGACGAAGCCGCGCTTTCTGGCGTTTCTTTGAGCCGAGGTTTCGGGCGGCGTTTCCGGGGCGACTCGACGACGTATCCTCGGAATCGCTCTTTCTGGCGATCAACGAGGTGCGCCTCAACCCGATCCGCGTGGATTCGGACGAAGTGACCTACAACCTGCACATCCTGCTGCGCTTCGACCTCGAGCGGCGGCTCTTCTCCGGTCAACTCGCGTTACGCGATCTGCCCGCGGCGTGGAATGCGCTGTGTGAGGAGTTGCTTGCCCTTACGCCGAAAACCGATGCCCAAGGGGTCCTGCAGGACGTACACTGGTCCGGCGGCGCATTCGGGTATTTCCCCAGCTACTGTCTCGGCAACATGATCGCGGCCCAACTCTGGCACGTCGTCCAACGCGAACTCGCCGGGCTTGATGACGATTTCGCCCGGGGAGATTTCAGTCGGTTGCTGAACTGGTTGCGCGAGCACATCCACCGTCAAGGTCGGCGCTTCGACACCGCTGAACTGGTACAGCAAGTGACGGGCGAAGAGCTATCGCCCGTCCACTTGGTGCGCTATCTGCGCGAACGGTATGCGCCGCTCTATTTGCCAGCGACCCGCTGAAGCGCCTTGCTGCCTGCACCGGCGCCGACGAGTTCGCCTTCCGGCTCGGCCGGTATGCGGATGCGGCGATTGCGCGCTTCGGTGGCCTGCTTGTAAAACAGAGCCGTGTGACCAACCATGCCCGCCATAAACGAATCCGTCTGGAGGGCGATGCTTTCGGCCATCTCGTCCTTCTCATCTTTGAGTTTGAAGGACGTGAATTTTACTTTGATGAGCTCCTGGCGCTCGAAGGACCGGTGAACTTCACCCATCACTTCAGGCGTGAGGCCCCCTTTGCCAACAATTACAGTCGGCTCAAGGGCCTTTCCCAAGGCACGGAGGTATGCTTTCTGGAATCCTTTCATCTCGAACGAAAAGACTTTGATAAAGTCATTCAGCCAAATGCTCAAGGCTGCGGATTAGGGAATTTCTTTCTCGCACCTCCCCGGAAACATTGCATTGCACGGCGTCGTCCGATAGTAGCGCCCACCCCGCACGGATCGTAACAAGCCTCTAGGAGAGAGAAGCATGGGCCGACGCTTGCCCGATGCTGTCCCGAGTCGCTGGCCACGACTCGGAGATGCCGCGGAAAGCCGCTGGTCGTTGACACTGGAGGAGTTGCGCACAACCCTCTGAGGGTTTTCGCGATAAACGTCGCCGACCTGTCCGGAAGCATGCGAAGACGCGCTGGCGCCGGGTTCGCGGGGCCGAAAATCTCACGAGCATCATGAAGAAACGCACCTTGGGAAAGTCCGGCATCAACGTGTCCGAAGTGGGATTCGGCGCGTGGGCCATCGGCGGAAGCTGGGGTCCCCAGTCGGAAAGCGATTCCCTGGCCGCACTGAACCGGGCGCTCGATCTTGGCGTCACGATCATCGACACCGCGGCCGGATATGGGAACGGCAAGAGCGAACGCACCATCGCCAGGGTCTTGCGGGATCGTGGCAAGGGCGGTTCTGCCAGCCAGGCACTCGTGGCGACAAAGACGCCTCCATTGCCCGGAGCGTGGCCGCCGTCGCCGTACTGCAAGAGCGACGAGCGTTATCCTGAAACCTACCTGCGTACGAACGTCGAGGAGCGCCTCGAGTATCTGGACACCGATCGCCTCGATCTCCTGCAGTTGCACACGTGGACTCGGGCCTGGAATCGCGATCCCCGGCCGTTCGCCGTGCTGCGGAAACTCCAGGCCGAGGGCAAGGTCGGCCTCGTCGGCGTATCCACGCCCGAACACGACCAGAATTGCGTGATCGATCTCATGCGCGGCGGCTGGGTCGATGTCGTGCAGGTGATCTACAACATCTTCGAGCAGGAACCTGCCGCCGAGTTGCTCCCGGTGGCGCGGGAGTGCGGCGTTGGTATTATTGTGCGCGTGCCTTTCGACGAAGGGGCCCTCACCGGCAAGTTCACAGATGCGACGACGTTTGCCGACGATGACTTTCGCCGTCATTACTTCGCTGGCGATCGGCTGGCGCGGGCCGCCCGGCGCGCCGAGCTGGTGCGCGACGACCTGCGAGGCACCGACTACACGCTGGCGCAGGCGGCGCTGAAGTTCACCCTTGCGCACCCTGCAGTCAGCACCGTCATTCCCGGCATGCGCAATGCAACGCAGGCGGCGCTCAACTGCTCCGTCTCGAACCTGCCGGACCTCGCGCCGGATCTGATTGCGCGGCTGCATCGTCATAACTGGCGACGCGCATTCTGGTACGGCGGCAAGTAACCGCCCGCCACTGGTTCACTCGGGAGGCCGGCGATCCTCCCACCGCCGGATCCGCGTATCGTTGGCGTGCTTCTTCGACTTGATCACGAAGATCACGCCGACGAAGAGCATGCTCAGGATGAAGACCACAATTTCCGCGACCGACATGATGGGCGAGTTGTCCGCCGGGCACTCGTGATAGTCAACTCCCGTGCACTCACAATTCGGCAGCTCCCTCGTCCGTCCACGATCGGAGGTATCAACCGCCCGGAGTCAACCTGCCGGTAATCCGAACTCCCCGGTTCCAAGCGTCGCCAGTTCAGGGTACACCGCATCCGCCCCGGCACTCCGCAACTCGTCCGTCGTGTGCGTCCCGGTGCTGACACACGCACATCGCATCCCGACGCCGTGGGCCGCCTCGATGTCGAACGGCGAGTCGCCGACCAGGCAAGACTGGTCGGCGGTGGCACCGAGCTGCTCGAGAGCATGGCGGGAAAACTCCGGCTGTGGCTTGCGGTAGGGCGTGTCGGTCGCACCGAGGACGAGATCGAGGAACGGCTCGAGTCCGAGATGGCGCATGATGCCACGCGAGGCGTCACCCAGCTTGTTGGTGAGGACGCCCAGCTTGAGATCGCGCGCGTGCAGTCCGCTGACGAGATCGCGCGCGCCCGGCATGAGCGAGACATCATCCAGATAGATCTTCGCGAGTTCGTCGCGCCAGATGCGGGCGGCTTCCGGGATTTGTGCTTCCGGCAGGAAGCGGCGCATCGTTACTTCCATCGAGCCACCGACGCTGCGGCGAACCACCTCACGGGACGGCACTGTCGCCCCGAACTGCGGCAGCGTGTGCGCGTAACAACGATAGAGCGTCTCGAAGTGGTCGATCAGCGTGCCGTCGAGGTCAAAGAAGACGGCGCGCAGGTGGCTTGAGGCCGGAGGCGGAGATTTACTCATGCAGGAAACAGGTTCAGCCAATCCAGTCGCGGAGCGCAGCCGATTGCACGGGCGTGCCCAGCACGAGGAGGCGATCACCGGCTTCGACCCGTAGTTGCCCGGATGGGGTTACGGTGCGTTCCGCACCGCGTTCATGCCCGACGACCTGCACGCCCAACAGGCGCGGCCAGTTGAGGGTGGCAAGGGTTTGTCCGGCGGCGCGCGACCCGGCCGGGATCTCGACGAGGTCGATCGCCAGGTCGCGAAAGGTATCTTCGTCCGTCGGCCCGGGGTGTTCGTCCAGCAGGTATCGGCGCGTCGCGGCGATTTGCTCGTCCGTTCCCAGCACCAGGATGCGATCGTCGGAAAACAAATGCGCGCCCGGCCCCGGATTCGGAAGCTGGAATCCCTGACGTTCCACGCTGATCAGCGAACAGCCGAAACGCGTGCGCAACGCGAGTTCGCCAATGCTCTTGCCGGCAAAGGCGAACCGGTCGGGGAGCGTGATCTCGCCGATGCGCAATCCCCAGGGGGCATAGCGGTCGATCAACGCGTGTCCCGGCCGCCGACCTTCATCGGTCAGCGAAGCTTCGAGCGACACTTCCATCGTGCTGTGCCAGTGGATCAGGCGGCGCCAGAGCAGCAGGGCCACGACGAGCAGGAACGCGAGCACGCCCGCGGTCAGCCAGATTCCCCCGCCCAGCGGGACGAAGTTCCACAGCCACAACACCAGCGCCAGCGACGCACCGAGGTGCAGGACGTTCGTGAAAAGTGGACGCACTCGCGCCAGCGCGCTTGCCTGGTGCGCGAGATAGTCCGCGAGGATCATCGAAAGCGCCTGGATGTTGCGCCAGATCGCGATCAGCGGAGCCAGTAACAGCACGCCCAGCCCGCTCCAGCAGACCACCGCCGTCGGCACGTCGGGCAGAATCTTCGGCCCCAGCGCCGCGACCACCCAGGCGATCAACGGTTGGGCGAAGAACAGCACCGCGCTCACCAGCGTGACTTCGACGCCGATCTGGATGAGCCGCTTGCGGGTCAACTTCAGCAGGAGACTGGATTCTCGCTGTCGTTGCAGCACCTCGAGCGCGCGATGATGCAGTTCGACCGCGCGGGACAACAGCGGGATGCGCCGCGCCGAAAGCTTCGCGGCGATCGTGTCGTTGCGTCGGATCAGCAGCGGTGAAATCACCGACGTCAGCAGCGACGCACCGACCACCGCCGCCATGTACTCCGGAGGCAGGATGTGGTAGTCGGTGCCCAGGCGGGCGATGACGAAACTGAATTCACCGATTGGCGTGAGGATGAGCGCGGTGCGGATGGCGATCCGGGCGTCGTAGCCGAGCAACACGAGCGCGCCGCCGGCGGCGAGCGCCCGCCCGCCCAGTGCGAGCGCGGTCATCAGGAGCAACGGCCCGATCGCGTCCGGCAGCGTGCTCACGTCGATGGTCATGCCGATCGCGACGAAAAACATCATCCCGAAGACCGCACGCATGCCGGCAAATGCGCGCTCGACATGACCGCGTTGCGGCGTCTCGCCGATGATCGCGCCGAGCAGGAACGCGCCCAGCGCGAGCGAGTAACCGGCCTTCACCACCATCAGCGAAAGCCCGAAAAGCAGGCCGGCGACAAAGATGGTCTCGAGTTCCGCGGTCGCTTCGCGGCTCAACCGGCGCAGCACGCGCGGGATGATGAGCAGGCCGACCGTCGCCAGCAGGATCACAAAACCGCCGAACAGCGCCAGGGTCTGCAACAGGGAACCGGGATTCGTCCCCGCACCGTGGCTGTCGAGATCGGCTCCGAACTTCACGTACGAGCCGAGGAGGGTCAGCAGGATGATGACGACGATGTCTTCGGACAGCATCACGCCGAAGGCGAGCTGGCTGCTTTTCTCGTGCGTGCGCCCGGCATCGGTCAGGATCTTGCCGATCACGGCGGAGCTGCTGATCACGAGCGTGGACGCAAAGAAGACCGTGCCCGCACGGTCGAGACCCAGCGCGACGCCGGCGATCCGGGCGAGATTGAAGACGAGGAATCCCTCGATCACCGCGGCGAACACGACGCCGACCCCGAGCTGGCGCAGGCGCTTGAGGCTGAACTCGAGCCCGATGCCGAACATCAGGAACACCAGGCCCAGTTCCGCGAACAACTGCACCCGCGCCGGATCGGAGATGAAGCCGCGGTGAACATTGAACCACGCGGCCAGCGGTGTTTCCGGCCCGATGACGATCCCGGCCAGCAGATATCCGACAATCGGCGACAGCCGGATCCGCTTGCACAACAGCCCCGCCAATGCCGCCGCCATCATGATGACGGCAAGGTCTTGAATGAACTGGGCGGCTTCGTTCATGGCGAGGCGGGCGGAAGACTTGCATCACGGAGAGCACGGAGTCCACGGAGGACTTCAACCCGGAATCACGATGCGAGAGCCGCATGGCTGGGTTCTCGTCGCCCGTACCGCCCGGAGCATTCCTCGTCCGCCTTTCGCGCCGGACGGGTGGACCGGCGCCGTCGGCTGCGGGATCGCTTCGCGTCAGGAAACCGCGGCCGGTGCAGGCGTGCGTTTGTCGCGCTTTGCGACGAGCTGATTGTGCAGATTGAGCGCCGCGATCCGGTAGGCTTCGCCCAGCGTCGGAAAGTTCAGGATGTTGCCCAGGAACACCGAGATGTCATTTCCGTTGAGAATCGCCATTTCGCCCACATGAACCAGGTCGGTCGCACCCTCGGCGACGATGTGCACGCCGAGGATCTTGCCGCCCTCCGGGCCGGTGACGATCTTCAGCATGCCATTCTGGTGGCCCGCGATGTGGGCGCGTGCGACCTCGCCAAAATCCGCGCGCCCGACGACGGCACCGCCGAGTTTCTCCCGCACTTGCGCCTCCGTCTGTCCCACGCTGGCGAGCTCCGGCACGGAATAGATGCCGATCGGCACCACGTCCCAGGCCCGTCCGAGGTCGAGGCCGAGCGCAGCACACATCGCGCGACGCCCCTGTTCCATCGACGTGGAGCCGAGTGCGGGTGGGCCAATCGCGTCGCCGACGGCGAAGATGTTCGGCACGCTGGTGCGGTAGTGTTCGTCAACCGCAATGACGCCGTATTTGCCCTGCTTCACGCCGACTTCGCCGAGGCCGAGCGTTTCGACATTGGCCGAGCGGCCGAGCGCGCAGAGCATCTTTTCACTCGTGATGATTTCGCCGTTGTCGAGGGCGGTGACGACCTCGCCGACGCGGTTGACCTCGACCTTGCGGAGGGCACGGCCGCCCTTCCAGATGCCGCCGTGGGCGGCGAAATGCTGGAGAAACCGGTCGACCAGTTCGGGATCAAGAAAACCCAGCGGGCGCGGACCGCGATCGATCATCGTGACCTGCACACCGAGGAGGGAGAAGATCGACGCGTATTCCGTGGCGATGACGCCTCCTCCGAGCACGACCAGCGACTTCGGCAGGTAAAGCATGCTCAGGATCGAGTCGCTATCGAGGATCGAGTCGTGATCGACCGGCACTTCGGGCGGATTGCGCGGCCGCGAACCGGGCGCAAGGACGATGATCTCCGCCCGCAGGTGGCGGCGGTCGCCGCGCACGCCCTGCACCTCGACCGTGTGCGGATCGACCAAGCGGCCGCGGCCGGGGACGACGGTTACGCCGTTGCTGGAGAAAAATGCGTTGATGAAGCGGGCATGCGCGTCGAGGACCTCGTCGAGCCGTGCCATCAGGGTCGCGACCTCGGCGTTCGCGTGGAGTCGGCACTCGAGGAAGCGCGCACTGCGCTTCACCGCGAGCAGCGTGTGCGCGGCCTCCCGCAACGTCTTGCTCGGGATCGTGCCGGTATAGACGCATGCGCCGCCGACATTCCGCTCCCGCTCGACGATCGCGACGCGCCGTCCGGCTTTCGCGCCCTGGATCGCCGCCTTCTGCCCGCCGGGTCCGCTGCCAATCACGACGATGTCGAACTCGTCCGGTCCCGCGGTGCTCATGCCATGAAGGTGGCGGCTGATTCCGCCAGTGCGTCGCGTCGCGCGAGCACGGCATCGACGTCGTCGGGATAAAAGTTCAGGTCGGCCCACTCGGGGAACTCGCGCACGGTATCCTCGTCGGCCGGGACGTGATGCACGACCCAGCTCGCGAGCTGTGCAGCCAGGGCGGTGAGCCGGGTTTCTTCACCGAAGGCCGGGGCGGCGGACGGGTCTTCATGGTGCACGGCCGCGACCTGGACCTGTTGCGGGAGTTTCCAGGCAACCGTGACGGCGGCAGCGGCGGCGCGATGAAACTCGCGGCCGAGCGCGTGAACGTCGGCTTCGCTTAACGACGCGAGCGCGCCGGTCGGCAGCGCGGTCGCGATCAGGTGCAACACGACCGGGTGACCGATCGAGTGCAACAAGCCGCAGAGAAACAGTGCTTCCACATTGCGGCGCTTGCGGCGCGCGAGCTCCTTGGCGAATCCTCCCGCGACAAAGGCGTGCACCAGCAGTTTCCGGCGGTAGGCCTCGTGCCCCGGGGTGTGAAACGTGTTTCCCTGCAGGCAGGCGGCAACGGCGATCTCACTGAGCACTTGCATGCCCAGGCGCATCACGGCCTGGCGGAGCGACAGGATCGGCTCGCCGGTGAGATACGCGGCGGAGTTGGCGATCCGCAGCACGTTGCTGGCGAGCGCCTGGTCCTGATGGATCAGGTCGGAAAGATCGGCGACGTCGGCGTCGGGATTGTTGGAGAGGGCGAGCACGCGTCCGGCAACCAGCGGCAGCACGGGCAGGGCGAGTTTTCCCGAATCAAAGCCGGCCGCCAGCACCGCGCGCACACGGGGCAGGGCAGGATTGCCGATCGATGAGGTCGAAGCCGCGGACATGGGGGGAAACGATGAGAGGGCGGGGCTCCGGCCGGGCACCGCCTTTTCTGCATCGGCAGGCCGCCCGGAAGATGAAGGATTTCCCTCACGCCACGGCCGATCGGGCGTCGCGGACGACGGACGCGGCCTTGGACACGATCCGGTGTTGCGTGCGGACGAGTCGGGCAAATCCGCCGCACCACGCACGCGTGTCGCCGGGGGGCAAATCGGGAAGAAAACCCCCAAGCCGCGCGGTCGGCACAGGGACCGGCCGCGCGAGGCCCATCGGTGAGTTCCGCCTCGTCAGCTAGGCGACGGAGATCGATGCGCGAAAGCGACCGGGGTTCAATCTCCGCGCATTTTGCCGCCGTAGATCGCGCTGCTGCCGAGTTCCTCCTCGATGCGGAGGAGCTGGTTGTACTTGGCCACGCGATCGCTGCGGCAGAGCGAGCCCGTCTTGATCTGGCCGGCGTTGGTCGCGACGGCGATGTCGGCGATCGTAACATCCTCGGTTTCGCCGGAGCGATGCGAGATGACGGCGGTGAAGTTTGCCTCCTTGGCCATCTCGACGGCATCGAGGGTTTCAGTGAGCGAGCCGATTTGATTCACTTTCACGAGGATCGAATTCGTCGTGCCCGTCTCGATGCCGCGCTTGAGGAACGCGGTGTTCGTGACGAAGAGGTCGTCGCCCACGAGCTGAATCTTGTCACCGATCGCGTCGGTGAGTTTCTTCCACGTGGTCCAGTCGTTTTCTGCGCAGCCGTCCTCGATGGAAATGATCGGGTACTTGGCGACGAGCTCCTGATACAAGGCGACCATTTCGTCGCCGGACAGCGCACGACCGTCGGACTTCCTGAAGACGTATTTGCCGGTCTTGGTGTCATAGAACTCCGAGGCGGCGGGATCGAGGGCGAGGAAAACGTCCTTGCCCAGCTTGTAGCCCGCGTTCTTCACGGCGAGGGCGATGACGTCGAGCGCCGCGGTGGTCGACTCGAGCTTCGGGGCGAAGCCGCCTTCGTCGCCGACGGCGGTGGAAAGGCCCTTGTCCTTGAGCACCTTTTTCAGGGCGTGAAAAACCTCCGCGCCCATGCGCAGGGCTTCACGGAATGAAGAAGCGCCTTTCGGCATGATCATGAATTCCTGGAAATCGATCGGCGCATCGGAATGCGCGCCGCCATTCATGATGTTCATCATCGGCACGGGCAGCACTTTCGCATTGGGACCGCCGAGATACTTATAGAGCGGCAGTCCGCTGGCCTGCGCGGCGGCCTTCGCCGTGGCGAGGGAAACGCCGAGGATGGCGTTGGCGCCGAGCTTCGACTTGGTCGCGGTGCCGTCGAGCTTGATCATGGTCCGGTCGACCAGCACCTGATCGCAGGCGTCGAGTCCCTCGAGGGCCGGCGCGATCTTTTTGTGGACGTTGTCGACGGCGGTGAGCACGCCCTTGCCGAGGTAGCGCTTTTTGCCGTTCACGCCCTTCGGGAGCGCCTTGGCGGCGACACTGCCGTCGCGCAATTCCAGTGCTTCGTGTTCGCCCGTGCTGGCGCCCGAGGGCACCGCAGCGCGGCCGGTGACTCCGCAGGAAAGTTCGACGTCGACCTCGATCGTCGGGTTGCCACGCGAGTCAAGAATCTCCCGCGCCTTGATGTCTACGATGCTGGTACTGGTCATGAGAAGGAATGGTGAAACGGGCCAGCATACGGTCACTGCGGCGTCCGGCTATCGGAAAATCGCCGCGGTTTGTGACCTGGTTCACGCGTGGAGTGGTCGACAGGCCCGGCGGACCAGTGATCGCCGGGCGCTTTTGTTTCCCGACGATGAATGGAAATACCGATGGCCATGGCCGCCGGTGCAAGTCACACACGGGCGCGGGCTTGGTACGGTGAGACGCCGCGAGGAGGAGATGCGAAAACTGCGGCCAGACGTACGTGGCACATCGGGTGCTAAACCCGTCCGGTTCCCAGCGAACACCATCATGCTCACTGCAGAATCTTCAGATTCGAATCCCGTCACGGTCCGCCGAGCCGCTGTCTCCCGCCCGGCGGGAACCCTGCCCGCCGCCTGGCCCGGAACGGCGGGCCCGGTGCCGGAGTGGGTCAAGTCGACCAGTCGTCAGTGGTCCAGCCGGTTTATTCGCGGCTGGCTGATCCCCGGCAGCGTCGCCGCGGCGGTTCACCTCCTGGTCTTGTTTGGCTTCAATGGCGGCAGGGCGGCGAAACCGGCAGCGCCCGCGGAGGCGGAGGTTGACGACGTGCGACTCGAGATGCCCGTGCTTGCGCCACCGGAGACGATTGATGTCGTGGATACGCACGACGCGCCCGCGCCGCCCCGGGTTGCGCCGCCGATGCTGATGGAGGTGCCGACCAGCGTGCCGGTCTCGAGTTTCGTGGAGCCGATGCGGCCCACGCTTGATCGTTCATTGACCAGCGTGGGCGCGATCACGATTCCATCGGTTCCCGCTTCGTTCGCGGCGCAGGGACCGATGCAGCTTTTCGACCTCAAGGAACTCGACCGTGTTCCCCATCGCGTGCGGACGGTCGTGCCCGAGTATCCGTTCGAACTGCGGCGGGCCGGCGTGACCGGTGAGGTCGTGTTGCTCGTGATCATCGACGTGAGTGGTCATGTCTCGATCGAGCGGGTGGTGAGTGCAACGAACCACGAGTTCGAACAGGCGGCGATCCAGGCGGTCGAGCAGTGTGTGTTCGAGGCGCCGCTACATGAAGGCCGGCGGGTGAACGCCCGCTATCAGTGGCACATTCCGTTCGAGTTGCACTGATCCGTGACGATGCCATTGATCCGGCAGAGCGTGTCATGCACGCTGGGCCGGATTTGGAATCCCGGCACCTGCTGAAGCAGGGACCTGGTTGCGCAGATGTTTCTTCAGATACGTCGCTGTCGGGCTGCGCTTGATCTTCGCCAGGCCGTCGACCGGTCCCTGATACAGAAGCCGTCCTCCGGCCGGACCGCCGTCGGGACCGAGTTCGACGAGGTAGTCGGCCTCGGCGAGCAGGTCCATGTGGTGTTCGATCACGACGACGGTGTGCCCTTGGTCGACGAGCCGGTGCAGGACACGAATGAGCTTTTCGCAGTCGCTGAGGTGCAGGCCGATGGTCGGCTCCTCGAGCAGGTAAAGGTTGCGCGGACGCTCGCCGCGTTTTCGCTCGGTGTAGGTCTGCAGCCCGTGTGTCAGTTCGGTCACGAGTTTGAGGCGTTGCGCCTCACCGCCGGACAACGTCGGGCTGCTTTGGCCGAGGGTCAGGTAGCCGAGACCCGTATCGACCATGAGCTGCATGGTCTCGCGCAGCTGCGCGTGAAAATCGAAGAATGTGACCGCCTCTTCGAAGCTCAGCGCCAGCACGTCGGCGATCGTCTTGCCCTTCCAGGTGATGTCGCTCAGTTCCGGTCCGTAACGCGTCCCGCCGCAGGCATCGCATGGCAGGTACGTCTCGGGCATGAAACTCATTTCGAACTTCACGCGGCCCGCGCCGGCGCACGCCTCACACCGACCACCTGGTGTGTTGAAGGAAAAGCGCCCGGGCTTGAAGCCGCGGATTTTCGCCTCCGGCAGATTCGCGAAGAACTGGCGGATGAGATCAAACGCACCGAGGTATGTCGCCGGCGTCGAGCGCGGCGTCTTGCCGATCGGGGCTTGATCAACCTCGATGACGGACTTGAAGCCGTTTGCGCCGCATAGTTCGGCGAACGGTGGTGCGGGATGCCGCGTCGTGTTTGGTGATTGTTCGGTGGCAAAGTTGGCGCGGCGCAGAAATTCGCGTCCGCTCAGCTTCGCCTTGCGATGATTGATCGCGCAGGAGACGGCGGGATGCAGCAGGTCACGAATCAGGGTGGATTTGCCGGCGCCGGAGACCCCGGAGACCATGATCAGGCGGCCGAGAGGCAGGCGCAGGTCGATTTCCTTGAGGTTGCGGAATCGTGCGCTGGTCAACGTGAGCCAGGCATGCGGGTCCGACCTTGGCGGCAGCGGGCGGCGCTCACCCCGCAACGGATGCGCGATGCTTTGATTGAGATAACGGCCGGTAAGGGAGGCGGGGTTGGCCCTGAGTTCAGCGAGGGTGCCGTTGGCGAGCAACTGCCCCCCGTGCACGCCGGCGCCCGGGCCGAGATCGATGATCCGATCCGCATGCGCCATCATCGCGTCGTCGTGCTCGACCACGAGGAGCGTGTTGCCCTTGTCGCGCAGTTCCTCGAGGGTGGCGATCAGACGATCGTTGTCGCGGGCGTGCAGGCCGATGCTCGGTTCATCGAGGACGTAGAGCACGCCGGCGAGATTCGTGCCGAGCTGCGCCGCGAGTCGGATGCGTTGCGCCTCGCCGCCGGAGAGCGTCTCGGTTGCGCGATCGAGCGTGAGGTAACCCAGGCCGACGCGTCCCATGAACTTCAGTCGCTCCTCGATCTGCGGAATGATATCGGCCGCGATCAGGCGTCCGCGCCGGTCGAGGGCGAGCGCACGCAGTCGTTGCAGCAATTCGTCCGGGGTGGCGTGCGTGAGTTCCGGGCAGTGACAACCAGTTGCCGTCCTTGAGCGGCACCTTCACCGCGCGGCTGATGCGGTTGAGGCGTGCGCCGTCGCATTCGGGACACCGCTTTCCGCCCGAATCCATGTCGTCGGGGTCGAGGCTGTGCGCGAGATCGGCGAGTTCGACCGGGAGTTCCGCATCATCATCGTCCAGTTGCAGCATCCAGGGATAGATGCGGCCGTGGCCCCGACACGCGGGGCACCAGCCCTTGGGCGAGTTGAACGAAAAGTGCTTGGGATCCAGTTCGGGAAATGCCTCGCCGGTGTCGGCGTCCGTGCGCGTGGTGGAGAGCCAGCCGAGATGGGTGCGACCGTTGGCGAGCACGAAGCAGGATCCGCGGCCCAGGCGCAGGGCCTCCGCCAGGCGCGTGCGCAGTTCCGTGGGGTCGTTGCGTAACGTGCGCAGGTCGGCGATCACCACCTCGATGTCGTGCTCCTTGTAGCGATCAAGCTTCTGGAATTTCTCCGTGAGCATCAGACGCCCATCGATGCGCAGACGTTCGTAGCCATGGTCGCCCGCCCAGTCGGCGAGCGGCTGATGATGTCCCTTGCGGCCGCGCACGAGGGGCGCGAGCAACAGGAGTTGTTGCGCGGTGCGCGCCGCGCCCTGGTTGAGCCTTCGTCGCAGCAGGGCGAGCAACTCGTCCTCCTTGCGCGGCAGCACGGGTTGACCGGTCCTCGGGTTGTGCTGCACGCCGACTCGCGCGAACAGCAGGCGCAGGTATTGCGCGACCTCGGTGATCGTCGCCACCGTCGACTTGCGGCTGCCGCGCGTGATCCGCTGCTCGATCGCGACGGTCGGTGGAATGCCGGTCAGGCGATCGACGTGCGGTCGCGGCAGTTGCTCCACGAACTGCCGCGCGTAGGGCGACATCGACTCCATGAACCGTCGCTGCCCCTCGGCGAAGACGATGTCGAACGCGAGCGTCGACTTGCCCGACCCCGAGATGCCCGTGACCACTGACATCTGGTGATGCGCGATGGAGACGTTGAGCCCCTTGAGGTTGTTCTCCCGCGCACCGGTGATCGTGAGGGAGGAGGGCTGGATTCGATTCTGGATACGATTCGGATTGCGGATGGCGGGCGCGAAAGCGGTGGGTGTTTCCGTGCTGTGGTCGATCGATGCCGCGCGCTCCAACTCAGCTTGTCGCTTGATACGTGCATTCCAGCGAAGGCGCCGTCCGCGCTCCGCTCACGTGATCCAGACCAGCAGGGCGCGCGCGGAGGTAGGGGGCGGTGGCCGTCTTGGCGCGGCGAATTGCTCGGGCGATGCCTTCGGCGACGAAACGGCCGCCGCCGGCGCCGGCTTCGGGTCCGATCTCGATGATCCAGTCGGCGCTCTTGAGGACGTCGGTGTTGTGTTCGATGACCAGCAGGCTGTGGCCACGGTCGACGAGTGCCTGCAGCACGCCGACGAGACGACGCACGTCGTGCCGGTGCAGACCGGTCGTCGGCTCGTCGAGCAGGAGCAACGAGCCGGCTGGAATTTTCGATTTTCGACTGTAGATTTTCGATTGGAGGTCGGAGCCGATCGCGCCGAGGTACTTGACGAGTTTCAGCCGTTGCGATTCCCCGCCGGAGAGCGTGTTGAGCGGCTGGCCAAGGGTGAGGTATCCGAGGCCGACGTCGGCGAGCGTGCCCAGGCGACCGGCGATCCCCGGGTGTTCGCAGAACAAGTCCTGCGCGTCGGAGACGGTGAGGTTCAGCGTGTCGGCGATGGAATGGCCGTTCCACTGGACCTGCAGAATCTCGTCCTTGAACCTCCGGCCTTCGCAGATCGGGCAGGGAATGTAGACGTCGGAGAGAAACTGCATTTCGACGCGTTCGTAGCCGAGCCCCTGACAATGGTCGCAGCGGCCGTTGCCCGCATTGAAGGAAAACGTCGAGGCGGTGAGCCCGCGACCCTGCGCCTCGGGCGTCGCGGCAAACAATTCGCGGATCTGCTCCCATGCCTCCGAATACAGCGCGGGATTCGAGCGCGGTGTGCGGCTGACGGGCGACTGGTCGACCATCACGATCTCGTCGAACGCGACATCGGACATGATCGCATCGACCGCCGCGGGGTCCTCGGCCAACAGGCCACCCTGGGCGAGCAGGCTCTGGTGAATGACGTTGTCGAGCAGCGTGGACTTGCCCGACCCGGAGACGCCGCTGAGACAGACGAAACGCTGCAAGGGAACGTCGAGGTCGAGCTTGCGGACGTTGTGCTTGGTGGCGCCGCGCACGTGCAGCCGCGGGGCGTTCGCGCACGGCCGGCGTGTTTCAGGGGTGGCGAACGTGCGCCGTCCCGAAAAGTACGCACCGGTGAGACTCTGCGGGGAGGCCAGCAGGCCGGGGACGTCACCCTGGAACACCACGTAACCGCCGGCACGACCGGGTTCGGGACCGATCTCGATCACATGATCGGCCGCGCGAATCATGGCCTCGTCGTGTTCGACGACGATCACCGTGTTGCCCGCGTCGGTAAGGGAGCGAATGATGCCGAGCAACCGGTCGAGGTCGCGCGGGTGCAGGCCGACGGAGGGTTCGTCGAGCACGAACAGCGTGTCGACCAGCGACGTGCCGAGACATGACGTGAGGTTCACGCGCTCGACCTCGCCGCCGCTGAGGGTGCGCGACGCGCGATCCAGGGTCAGGTAACCGAGCCCGACCTGCTCGAGGTAGCGCAGGCGCGTGAGCATGGAATCGAGCGCAAGTTGCGCGGGATGGCTGGAGTCGATTGCGGAATGCGGAGTGCGGACGTCAGCGTGCCCGGAGAGGAGGGGAAGCAGGTCCGAGACGGGCCGGACGTAGAGTTCAGGCAGGGTGCGTCCCTGCCACCGCCAGCAGAGGGCTTCGGGCTGCAGGCGCGCGCCGCCGCAGTCGGGACACGTCACGTAGGCGCGGAAGCGGGAGAGAAACACCCGAACGTGCATCTTGTAGGTGTTGCCCTCGAGCCAGTCGAAGAAGCCCTTCAAGCCGTACCAGAGGTTCGACTCGTAGTCGTAGGGCTCACCGCGGGCCTTGCGCTCGCGATAGCGGGGTTCGCCCAGCATCACCAGTTCGCGTTCCTGATCGGTGAGTTCCGTGAACGGTACGTTGGTGCGCACTTTCAGCCGCCGCGCGGCGCGTATCAGGTCGTGCTTGGACTCGCCATACACCTGGCCCTCGAACGGCTTGATCGCGCCGTCCGCGATGGAAAGCGACGCATCGGGAATCGCGAGGCGGTAGTCGATCTCGATGACCCGGCCGAAGCCCCGGCACTTCGGGCACGCGCCGATCGGCGAGTTGAACGAGAACATGGCCGGCGACGCCGGACGGAAGACGCGGCCGGTTTCGGGTGAGCGCAAGCCGCGGGAGTATCGGCCGAGCAGGGTTCCGCCTTCGTCGAGCAGCGCGAGTTGTCCCTGGCCGAAGTGCAGCGCGGTTTCCGCGGCCTCGATAAAACGGGCCCGCGCGCCGGGCGCGATTGCGACCCGGTCCTGGATCACGTAGAGCGTCGCGTCGGCGGGAATGTTTTTCGGTGCGAGGGCTTCCAGGCGCCCCGGCCCCCGGCCGCTCACGGCTGCCCGGGTGTAGCCCTGCCCGCGCACATTCGTGAGGATCTCATTCCAGGTCAGGTTCGCGGCCGCGTAATTTCGAACGCGACGAGCACGGCGCGGTCCGCGAAGGCGGCGGCGGCCTTGGTCCAGATCGATTGCGGATGATCATCGTGCACCGGCCGGCCGGTGGCGGGATCGATCAACTCGGCGACGTGCGCGAACCAGACCTTCGCGAAATCGCAGAGCTCCGTCATCGTGCCCACCGTCGAGCGCGACGTCTTCACCGTGTTGGTCTGTGCGATCGCGATCGACGGACGGATGTTCTCAATCCGGTCCACCTGCGGCTTGGCGAGCAGTTCGAGAAACTGCCGGGTGTAGGCGCTGAACGTCTCGACGTACCGCCGCTGTCCCTCGGCATGCAGGGTTTCGAAAACCAGCGACGACTTGCCCGAGCCGCTGAGACCGGTGACGACGACGTAGCGCCCGAGGGGAATATCGAGGTCAAACCCCTTGAGGTTGTTCTGGCGCACGCCGCGCAGGCGGATGGAATCGGGAGACGAAGACACGGAAGCGGTGAGGGATACGCCCTCTGATCCGCTTTTCAAATGGCGAACGCGTTTGCCCGGCTGTTCCGCGAAAGGACTTTTGTGCTGGTGCGGGGCGAGAGACGGAGGGCCAGGAAAGGCCAGGACGAAGGACTCTGCTATTCCGCGGGCTCGTCCGGATCGGTATCGTCGGCAAGTTGTTCGCAGCCGGCGAAGTGTGCGGGACGCAAGGGCTCGCTGATGCGGTAGTTTTCCTCAAACCAGTGGCCGAGGTCGACCATCCGGCAGCGTTCGGAACAGAAGGGTTTCCACCGGGTTTCGAGCCACGGGCCGCGTCGGCGGCAGCGCGGACAGGCGACGATGACGGGATCCGACATGGCGAAAAGCCCCTACATCGCGGCGCGGAGAATTTCTGTCAACTCGTCCGCCGTGAGTGCGATGGGATTGGCTTTCATGCTGCTGGCGGTGGCAGCCTTGGCGGCGATTTCGTCCAGGTGCCGCCCGCTCATGCCCCAGGCCGACAGCCGGGGGACACCGAGTTCCCGCGCGATGCGGGCGCACCAGGCAATGCCATCGTCGGCCTCGGCGCTTGGATCGTCGGTGAGCAGTCGGGCGACGTCATCGAAACGGCCGAGCACCGCGCTTTGCGGCGCACGGGCGCGCAGGGCGTCGAGGTTCGCTCGCAGCACGTGCGGCAACAGCGCGGCGCACACCGCGCCATGGGGCGCGGGAAAATGCCCGCCGATCGGCGCGGCGAACCCATGGACTGCGCCGAGTCCCGCGTTTGCGAGGGCGAATCCGCTGAAGAGCGCACCCAGCGAAAGGTCGGCGCGTGCGCCCGCGTGGTTCGGTTCGCGAAAAACCAGGGGAAGCGCCCGCGCGACACGGCAGATGCCTTCGCGGCAGAGCGCATCGGTGAGCGGATTTGCGCGGAGGCAGAGAAAGGGTTCGATCAACTGGGTCAGCGCATCGAGCCCGCTGGCCGCCGTCTGGGCCGCAGGGAGGCTGTGGGTGAGAGTCGGATCCACCAGCGCAAGTCGGGGCAACAGGTGCGCGCTGCGCAGGCTCACCTTCACGTGCGCCTCGGGCACGGCGAGCACGGCGTTGCGTGTCACTTCCGCCCCGGTGCCGGCGGTGGTGGGAACGGCCACGCACGGCACGGAGGCGTGCCGTAAGGGGCGGCCCCGCCCGACCACCTCGAGATAATCGAGCACCGGGCCGGGGTTTGCGGCCAGCGCGGCTATTGCCTTCCCGGCATCAATCACGCTGCCGCCGCCGATCGCCACGATCACGTCGCCACGATTCTCACGCACCAGCTGCGCTCCGCTTTCCACGAGTGCGATCGTTGGTTCGCCGGTCACCCGGATCGACGCGACCGACGCCACCGCGATCGCCTGGCGCAAGCCGGAGGAACCCGTGATCAGGATTGGTCGCGTGCCACAAGCCGCGACCAACTCCGGCAGCTGTGCGCTCGCGCCCGCGCCGAAGACGATCCGCGTTGCGGTGGCGAATTCAAAGTGCGGTGCCGCCGCCCATCGCTCACCAGCCGTCATCGTCGGGGAACACGTTGGAAAACTTCACGCTCGTGCGCGGCTCCGCCATCATGGGTGCGACGGTATCGCGCCAGGTGACATAGTGCGCCGTCTCCTTGTGCTGCGCCGGGGCCTCGGCAGACCGATAGACTTCCACGAGGATGAATCGCGTCGGGTCGTCCGATTGCGCGCAGACGTCGAAACGCGCGACGCCGGGTTCCCGCACGCTGGCGCGGGCGTTGGCGAGCGTGGCTTCGCGAAATGCGGCGACACACTCGGGCTTTACGTGAACGTGGACATGCACAACGAGAAGGGCCATGGCAAGAACGGGATCGCCGTCCTTCCTACCGCCGCACCTGCTTGCGGTGCAACCCGCGACCTTGGTTTCACCAGACAAGGACGACGGGTGTCCCGGGAACGAGCCCCAGCGTGCGGGCGGCGTCGCCGCGGTTGATTGCGATCTCGACAAAGCCGCTCGAGCCAATCACGGCGACCGCGTGGCCGACGTCGACGTTCGCGTAGCAGTCACCGAGTGGAACCGTGCGGTTGCCAGGGAGGCGGACCGTGGCGGTGTCGGGTCCGCCGTTCGCCGCGGGCACGCCGGGGGATGGAATGTTCGTGATGGCGTTGCCGAATCGATCCACGTGCAAAACCTCGCCGGCGCAACTGCGCGAGGTCGATACGGGCTCCGGCCACGGCAGGCGGACGAAATCCGTAATCATTTCACCGGCCTCCGCAAATGGTGCGCCCGCGGCGAGGTGGGCGGCGGCCGGCGCAAAGATGTCGCGGCCATGAAACGTCCGGCTGACCGGAATGCGCCACCAGGCGGGATTGGTCAGCGCACGCACTTCGCGCACGACGTGGTTGCGCACCGCCCAGGACAATACCCCGTTGTCCGGGCCGACCAGGGTGGCGTGATCGGTTTGGATCGTGATTGCCTGCCGCTCGCTGCCGACGCCCGGATCGATCACCGCCACATGCACCGAGCCCTCGGGAAAATAGTCCACGGCCGCCGCCATCGTGAACGCACCGGCGCGAATGTCGCCCGGCGTCACGTCATGGCAGAGGTCGATCACGCGAGCTTCCGGTGCCAGTCCCGCAATCACGCCTCTCATCGTACCGACGAACCAGTCTTGCGTGCCAAAGTCGGTCGTGAGGGTGATGACGGCCATCGCGACCGAGTAGAAGCCACGCGGACCCGACTGGCAACCGGGAGTTCGGACCCCGCTGGGCGCGCAGGTGCCAACTAACAGGTTCGACGTGCCAGGAGACAGCGCACTCCGCGCCAGACTCTGTTTGTGAGGTAATACGACCGTCGGCGGTCGTGCCGTGCTTCACCCTCCTCACCGAGGAAGGACATGCGTTCGTCAGCCGAACGGGACCCGCGGGCTTCGCCCCGCAGTTCAAGGTGAGGTCGGCTGTCTCGTGCCGACCGCGAACGGATGAGGACACACACTCGCCCCCGCGCACAGTCGGACAAAAAAAGTGGCGGCCGCCACTTTTTTTGTCCGACTGAGAAGCGAAGCGTGGTATGCCTCGCCTTGATCGGAGACGCGATCGCGGCAGGAGCAGGCGTGATGATGCGGGTTGATGGCGCGGTGCTCCAGCGACGCGCACCGGGCCGGCGGCTTACTCGCGGCCGAGCTTGTGCATCTTCGGCGCGATCACCATCCGGCAATACGGCGCGCCGCGATTGTTCCGGAAATAATCCTGATGATGGTCCTCGGCCGGATAGAACTCCGTCAGCGGCGCGATCTCCGTGACGATCGGCCGGTCATGCTTTGCCTGGGCCGCGGCCTTTGATTTTCCCGCCGCGAGGCGTTGTGCGTCGTCGTGGTAAAGGATGATCGAACGGTATTGCGTCCCCACGTCGGCTCCCTGTCGGTTCAGGGTCGTGGGATCATGGGCGACCCAGAACAGCTCGAGCAGGCGTTCGTAGCTGACGACGGCGGGATCATACGCGATCTGAATCACCTCGGCGTGGCCCGTGTCACCGGAGCACACCTCGCGGTAGCTGGGATTTTTTGTGTGGCCACCGGCGTAGCCGGACGTGACTGACTTCACCCCGGGTTCGGTCTCGAAAACGGCTTCGGTGCACCAAAAGCAGCCGCCGCCAAACGTCGCATGGGCAAGCTTTGGTGCGGAAGCGTTGTCTTTGTCGCCCGCCTCGGCGGCACGGCTGGAAGGAGTGGTCATGATGAGAAAGGAGGACGTGAGCAGGGCAATGTGCAGCAAGGTTCCGCAGGAGGTATTGGATCGTCGTTTCATACGCGATTTTGGGAGAACCAGCCCGGGACGCAAATTCCCCGAGAAGTCGGGCCGGGCCTTCGACCCGCTCAGCGTCTGCCGGTCCCTGCGCTTCCGACCGAATGCGTCAGGCAAACCGCGGGGCGAGCCGGGCGTGGGTATCGCGAATGCATGCCTCAGTTTCGGCCCAGCCGATACAGGCATCCGTGATCGAGACGCCAAACCGCAACTGATCGCGGGGCGCGGGAAACGGCTGGCTGCCGGACTCGAGGTTGCTTTCAAGCATCGCGCCGATGATGGCTTGCCGGCCGGCAACCACCTGATCCACCACGGCCCGCAGCACCTCCGGCTGGCGTTCCGGTTTCTTGCTGCTGTTGTCGTGGCTGCAGTCCACCAGGATGGCGCGAGACAGCTTCGCTGCGCTCAACGCAGCCTCGGTCGCGGCGATGTCTGCCGAAGCGTAGTTCGGGCCGTTGCGGCCGCCGCGAAGCACGACGTGGCAATTGGGGTTGCCGCGCGTCGTCACGGCCGAGGCGCGGCCGTCCTCGCTCACGCCGAGGAATGTCTGCGGCTGACGGGCGGCCTTGATCGCATTGATTGCGGACTGCAGATTCCCGTCGGTGCCGTTCTTGAAACCGAGCGGCATCGACAGGCCGGAAGCCATCTGGCGGTGGGTCTGCGATTCGGTGGTGCGGGCGCCGATTGCGGACCAGCAGATCAGGTCGGCGATGTATTGCGGGGTGATCGGATCGAGCAGTTCGGTCGCGGTCGGCAGGCCGGCGTCGATCACGTCGCGCAGGAAACGCCGGGCAAGTTGGAGGCCGGCGGGAATGTCGGCCGTCCCATCGAGGTGCGGATCCATGATCAGGCCCTTCCAACCGACGGTGGTGCGCGGCTTTTCAAAATAGACCCGCATCACGAGCAGCAACCGATCCCTGACGGTGGGTGCGAGGGCGGCCAGGCGCCGGGCGTATTCGCGGCCGGCTTCCACGTCGTGAATTGAACAAGGTCCGATCACCATCAGCAGGCGCCGATCATCACCGAAGATGATGTCGTGGATTTTGCGCCGGGCATGCAGGATGAACTCCGACTGTGCGTTGGTGCGGGGGACGTCGCGAATCAGCTCGGCCGGCGTAGGCAGAACCCGATTGGTGACGACATTGATGTCAGCGGTCTGGTGCACGGGAAACCGGCGAGTGTTCGTCGGCTAGGGAAGCTGTCGAGGGGGAATTCCCCGGTGCATCCGGTGAATCCAGGGCAGTGTCGTTTTCAGGTACTTTGGAGGGACGACCTCTTCTTCCGCGGTCCGCACGGAGGTGGACCTCTCCAAACGACTCCGCCCGGGCGGTAGGTTCATCATGAACATCAGGGCCCCCCAAAAAGAAGGCGGGCCGCCTACCCCTAAGCGGCCCGCCATTGCTTTCTTAGTTACCCCAAAATCCCCTGCTAAGCAGGGGAAAGTGAAATTCTCTAACACGTGTTAGCAGGTTATGGGACGGACCGTCAATAGCGAACTTTCTCATTTTCGGATTCGCGCCCGACGCCACCAAACGTCCTAGTGATCAGTTGGATGAATGATGCAATCGCCAGTCCGATCACCCTCGCCGCCCGGCTGCGTGTTCGCGGGCCTGACGCTGCCGTCTTCCTCCAAGGCCAGTTCACGAACAACCTTCGCCAGCCCGGGGTCAACGCGTGCACCTACGGCTTGTGGCTGAACCAGAAAGGTCGCGCGCTCGCGGACAGCTACGTTCTCGCGCGCGGGACGGACGCGTTTGAGATCGTCAGCCTGGCGTCGCCCGCTGCCGGGATCAGTGAGCGCCTCGAAGCCTACATCATTGCGGACGATGTCGACGTGACGGACGGAACCCCGGGCAGCCGTGGCTGGATCGTCACCGCAGGCGTCCTCGATGCGCTTGGGCTGGAGCCACCGGAAGTCGGCAGGTTTATCGATGCGGCCGGTGCGGGTGTGTTTCGTGCGCGGGAAATGGACCAGCCGAACTGGTGCGTCGCCGTCCCGCCGGAAGCGGTGCCGACGTGGGAGTCGAATATAACGGCGCTCGCCGAAAGCCGCTCGCTGGAGTTGGTCGACTCGAAGGTCTTGGCGCCGCGACGAGTTGCCGCCGGGCTCGCAACGATACCGTCGGAAATCGGTCCGGGCGACCTGCCGAACGAGGGCGGTCTCGAGCACGAGGCGATTTCATTCACGAAGGGGTGTTATCTCGGCCAGGAAGTGATGGCCCGGCTGAAAAACCTGGGGCAGGTGCGTCGCCGATTGTATGTCGTGCGGCTTCCCTCCGGGGCGGTGACGCCGGCTTCCCGCACGGAACTTTTCGTTGGCGACAGACGGGTCGGGGATCTGCGCAGCCTGTTCGAACGTGAAGGCGGGGACGCACTCGGGCTGGCGATGCTGCACACCGCGCACGTCAGCATCGGGCAGGGGCTGGCGACGGCTCCGGGAACGGCCGCGACGCTGGAAATCGTGCGGCTTGCGGAAGGAAGGGCGTGGTGAGTGATGAACGCATGCTCGCCCAGCTCGCCGAGGCTTTCGTCCACCTCGGTGCCAGCCAGTCGCAGGCGCGGGTAATGGCCGCCCAGCTGTTGAAGCGCGCGCGGCAGCAGGCGGAAGAGCAACACGTCTCCGAGGAATCGGCGCTGGAGCAATTGCTGGCAAAAGTCGCCGCCGGACGACGTGGCGACTATACCGGTCAGTAACGGCCGGCCAGCATGTCGGCGATCTGACCGAAATAACCGTCGACCACCGGGTGCAGCCAGAGGAAGTAGACCAGCGCTCCGGCTGAGAGCATGGGTCCAAAGGGCGTCTCGCGCCCGAAAGCGACCAGGGATTCATCGGTCGCGTCCCCGTCATCCGCCTCGCCTGCGCTTGGCGGAGTCCGGCGCAAACCTTGCACGATCATGGCGAGGCCGAGCACGATCGTGCCAATCACGGCGCCGCCGAACACGCAGAAGACCGCGCCTTGCCAGCCAAAGAACGCGCCAATCGCGCCGACAAGCTTCACGTCACCCAGCCCCATCGCTTCCTTGCGCAGGATCACTTCCGCAAGCTGTCCGATCGTGATGACAAGGCCGGCGCCGATGAGCCACCCTTCGAGACTCTCGATGCCCCCGGCCAGATGGTGGATCAGCGCGGGAGCGTCGGGCAACGGGCGGACGTCATGGATGACGGGGAACGCAAACGAGGCGAGTACGCCGATCACTGCCGTGCCGATGGAACAGCGATCGGGGATGATCATGTGATCGATGTCGGTGAACGCGGCGATGATCAGCATCGCCGTGAGAAACATCCCGGCAATCGCCTTGACCGGCGGCTGTTGCAGCCAGCAGGCGAGAAAGAGCAGCGCGGTCACCAGCTCCACGACGGGATACCGAATACTGAACTTCTGCCCGCAACAGCGCGCGCGACCGCGCAGCACGATCCAGCTGAGAATCGGCACGTTGTCGTACCAGGCGATCGGCTGGCCACAGGCGCACGTGGAGCGCGGCGTCACCACCGAACGTCCGGCGGGAATCCGATAGATGCAGACGTTCAGGAAACTGCCGATCGCCGCTCCGAACACGAAGACGACCGTGGGAAAGAACCACGGGTAGGCCGCGTTGACCTCGCTCAGGGAGTCCAGGTATGCGGGCACGGTCAGGTGGAGCTGGCGATCGCAGCCCGCATGACGGCAGCGTTAACCGCCTGTTCGCTCCAGATTTCGAGGGCCCGGGCGCCCTGATGCACCAGCATCGACAAACCGTTCGCAGCGCGCAACCCCCGGGCGGTGGCGGCACGCAACAGAGGCGTATCCGGTGGATTATAGATCATGTCGTAGATGCGCGGTTGGCCAGGCAGGGGCGAAAGATCCATCGGTGCGGGATCGGCGGGCTTCAGTCCAACCGATGTCGCGTTGATCACCAGGGCATCAGCCGGCAGCGAGTCCGGCGGCTTCGCGAGATCGAATCCCTGGAGCGAAATGCCGGCGCGCGTCGCCAACGGACGCAGGGTGCGCATGAGTTCGATCAGGCTCTTGGCCGTCCGGTTGCCGATCCACAATCCGGCGCAACCCTCCCGCAGGGCGGTGACCGCCGTGGCGCGGGCGGCGCCCCCTGCGCCAAGCAGGATCACGGGGGAACCCGCGATCGTGACGTCGAGGTCCTCCTGCACGGCCCGGCTCACGCCGTAGCCGTCGGTGTTGAAGCCCTCGAATCCATCCTCGAGGCGACGGAGGGTGTTCACGGCCCCGGCCTCCGCCGCGGCGGGATCGATCCGCCGCACCAGATCGACGGCGATGATCTTGTGCGGGATCGTCAGGTTGAGCCCGCGAAAACCGCGGGCGTGAAAGCGCGGCAGGGCCACCGCCAGGTCGCGCGGCTCGACATCGAACTTGAAGTAACGCCAGTGGGCGAACGCGGCGTCACGGGCAGCAAGGTCCGCGAGCGCGGCGTTGTGCATCGGCGGACTGAGGGAATGAGCCACGGGATGTCCGAGCACGGCGAGGGCAACGCCGTCGAAGAGCCAGTCATCAAGATCGGCCAGGGTGTGGACGCGGTCGTCACTCATGCGGTGGCGCGCAGCATCGACGACCCGCGCCGGGTTCGGCAAGCGCCGTTGCGGCTACGCAGCCAATCGCTTTTTGCGAATGGGAGACGACGGGGCATGGCCGTCGCGGGCCGCTTACGGCCGCGCGCGCGGCTGGAGGGCAGCGTCGAACTCCTCGACAAAGCTCGCGAACAGGCGCGCGAGCGGCTGGAGGCCGGCCTCGGCGTAGTGGTTCGCGAGATTGCGGCAGCAGCGGCAGAGGACCTCCCGCACGGTGGTGGGTGCGAGCGTGCGAATGCTCGGGGTGAGGTCGCGCCCCGCCAGATAACCCAACAATTCCTCAGGGGTCAGGAAGCGGCCACGATCAAAGGAGTCGATGAAGAACACCTGCTCGTCGGCGAAGCACCCGACCACGAAATGACCGGGCAATCCGATGGGCTGGAGCCGCACGCCGCAGCGCTCGCCGATCAACAGGTAGAGGATCGAAAGCGAAATCGGCAGGCCCTTGCGGGTTTCGAGCACGCGATTGAGAAAGCTGTTTTCCGGGTCCGTGTAGTCCTCGACGTTTCCGCGAAAGCCGTACTCGTGGAACAGAACCCGGTTGATGATTTTGCATTTGTCCCGCGCGGGCAGCGTTGCGGTCATCAGTTCGCGGCAACGCGCGGCGATGCGGTCGAGTTCCTGACCGAAACGACTCACTTCGAGGTTGGGGTAGACCGCGCGGCACATCAACAGCATGCCGGTCTCGAGTTCGTAATTGAGCGAGCGGATGAAGCCGCGGAATTCGCTCACGGGGTCTGAGAACTTGAGTTCTGCGAGATACCAACGCGCATGGCCTGCTGCGATGCGGTTGGGACCGTCGGCGATCTCACGCAGGAAGCGCTCGCCGGCGTTTCCCAGGTCTGGAAATAACCCAGCAGCGTGCGCCGCACGAACGGGCTCGGATCGTCGAGCAAACCCACCAGCGCATCCTTCTTCAGTGTTGCGACTGGCATAGGGTTCATACCCCAGAAAAGACATCCACGAGGCGAGACGCGCAACCTGCAAAACTGCGCTGGTGCCACGTTCAGCGAATCGCTGATGGAGGTGGTGGGGCAATACCCCAAGGCTGCCGGAGCCGGCGAAAGGCCGGTGGGCTCACTTCGAGGTCTTCGTGCGCGCGCCGAACAAGGCGGTGCCGATGCGCACCTGCGTGCTGCCGGCGAGTATCGCCTCGTGCAAATCCGCGGTCATGCCCATTGAAAGGTGCGGGAGCGCCACGCCCAGCCGGCTCTCGAGTTCATCCCGTAAATCGCGCAGCGTGACAAAGGTCCTCCGCGCGACACCGGGATCGTCTGACAGGGGCGCGATGGTCATGAGCCCCTGGAGCTGGAGGTGTGCGCAGGCCTGCGCCGCTTCGACCAGTTGCCGGGCGTCTTCAATTTCGCAGCCGAACTTAGCGGGATCGCGGCCGGCGTTCACCTGAATGAGCACCTGCAGCCGGCAGCCGGTTTCAGCGGCGGCGCGATCGAGCTGTTGCAGGAGCTTCAGGCGATCGACACTCTGGATGCGATCGAATGTCGCCGCCGCCAGCCTCACCTTGTTTGATTGCAGGTGGCCGATCAGTTCCCAACGCAGTGCCGGCGGAGCCAGCGGTCGCTTGTCGCGCGCCTCCTGCACCCGGTTTTCGCCGACGGCGGGCAACCCGGCGCGCGCAACGTAAGCCGCCGCTTCGGGCGGGTGATTTTTGGTCACTGGCAGCAGGTTCACCGAGGCGGGGTCACGACCGGCTTCGCGGCACGCAGTAGCGATGCTTGCACGCACCGCATCAAGGTTGCCTAGAAAGACTTCGAATGGAACGAGCATTAATGCACCTGTCCTGTTAATTGCATTGCAATTAGATGTCGTTATGTTAGAAACGAACCATTCGGCCCCGTCATGCAAATCGACAACTTCAAGGTTTTTGCGGATCTGGTGGAAACGAAGAGTTTCTCCAAGGCGGCGAAACTCAACAGCATCACCCAGTCAGCGGTCAGCCAGCAGGCGCGGGCGATGGAGCGCCATTTCAAAACACTGTTGATCGATCGCAGCCAGAAGCAATTCCAGCTCACGCGGGAGGGTCAGCGAGTCTACGAAGCCTCGAAAGAGATTCTTCATGACTACGAGAAGCTGCTCAGCGAACTGCAGGAACTGAAGAAGGTCATCAGCGGCACCATCCGCATCTCGACGATCTACAGCATCGGGCTGCACGAACTGCCGCCCTACATCAAGCGGTTCCTTCAGGAATACCCGGCGGTGAATGTGCGCGTCGAATACCGGCGTTCGAACCTCGTCTACGAGGACATCCTGCACAACGCGGTCGACTTCGGGCTGGTGGCGTTTCCGACCAAGACGCGACAGATCGAGATGGTGCCATTTCGGGAGGACCAGATGGTGCTCATCTGCAATCCCCACCATCCGCTGGCTTCGCTCACCGAGGTGGACGTGCGTTCGCTGGCGGGACACAAGTTCATCGGCTTCGATCCCGACATCCCGACGCGCAAGGCGATCGACTCGGTGTTCCGCGACTACCGGTTCGAAGTCGAGCCGGTGATGGAGTTCGACAACGTCGAAACCGTGAAGCGAGCGGTGGAAATTGACGCCGGTATCGCGATCGTGCCGAGCGCGACCGTGCAGCAGGAAGTGCAACAGGGCACGCTGGTGAGCGTGCCGTTCAAGAGCAAATCGTTCACTCGTCCGCTCGCGATCCTGCATCGCAAGGGCCGCGTGCTCACGCCGGCCATGCGTCGCTTCATCGATAACTTGACCGGTTCGGAAGCCCCGGCCGAAGTCGCGGTGGATTCCGCCTGACGCGCCCCGCTGCGCGTCCGTACGCGACGCCGGCCTTCCGGCAAAAACGAAAAGGGGCCGGCGATAACCCCTTAACGCCGGCCCCACTATTCGATTTCTGGATTACAGAACATCCATGTTACCCCAAACCCTGCTGGTGCAGGGAAACCACGCGGACCGAGCAGGCATTGTGCCAGCAGCTTGAGCTTTTCCGGTCCTTATGGGGCTGCTCCAATTCACGGAGTTACGCCTGCGGGGAAACGATGTTAATAGGGGAATTCGCGCCAGCCCGGGCAGGATTGCTTGCGCACAAAACCTGTCTTCCAGGTGGAAGGCGCCGCGACTTTCGACCCGTCCGGGCGAGACCGTGATCTCGTCGAACGTCGGATCCTTGAAGAAATCCTCGAGGGGAACTTGCGGTGCGGCGGGAACGAGCGCTCCGCTCCAGCACGTCAGCGCCGTTGCGGTGATGAACCAGGGGCGAATCTTCATGGTGCCGGCCCGAAGTTATGCGCCGTGGCAGGATGATTTCCAAAGGGTAAATAGGACTCGCTGGCGCAGGTCGGGGAGGCATGGCGCACGACGCCCGCGCCGAGGCGGCCGGGACGCTCATTCGTCGTCCGGGCTGCCGCCGGATGCGGTGATGTCCTCCGGCTTGATCTTCTCGACATTGAAGCGTTCGACCTTGGTCCGGATGGTGCGCACCAGTTCCTCGAGCTCCGGGGGCTCCTTCATGAAGCGCAGCGGATTCGAGCGCGCGACGACGAACGTCTTCAGGTACGGGCTGACGAAGCCTCTCGCCTTCAGCTTCTGCACGACCGCCGCCACTTTCTCGTCGAGCTCCAGCAACAACGTGGCGTGGTGTTGGTGCACCTTCAGCGACTTCGCCAGCGTTTCGCTGTTGAACCCGGTCAGCCGTCGCACGAAGGCGTGATACACGGCGCCGCTGAACCGCGCGTTTTGTTCGTAACAGAGGCCCAGCTTGATGAGTGACGCCTCCTCGAAGTAATAGCCGAAGTCCCTTTCGAGGCGATCGGGATTCTCTCCGAGCAGGTTTCGGAAGATGCGGATCACCTCGAGCGACTTGTCCCTGAGGTTGTGCGCCTTCTCCGTGTTGAGCGCGAGAATCTGCCACGCCACCTCGTGCTTTGGCACGACCAGCGCCGTGATCGCCTTTGCCCCCAGACGCCGCATTGCGGCCAGGCGGTGTCCACCATTCGGGGTCCAGAATCCGTTTTGCGGCGCGGTGACCACGATGATCGGGTCCAGGAATATCCCCGTGCGGTCGAGCACGTCGGCCAGCTTCTTGTGATGGGCGTCCGACACGTCGCGTTGAAACGGGGTTGGTTCGACCTGGTCGAGCGGGAGAACGGCGAGCAACAACGGTTGGCCCCCGAGGGGGTCAAGATACTGTCCCGTCACCACACCGCCGCTGCGTTCGACGGCGGCCCTCGCGGCCAACGTTTCGCGATCGAGGTCGGTCAGGATCGTGGCGGCGGCATCGGCACCACGCGTATTCGCCTTGGCCTTGCGCGGCCTTTTTTTCGGGGGCAAACGCTTCAGGGTGCTCTTGCGCATGTCGCAACGGATCTCGACCAACGATGCGAGGATTGGCAATCCATGGACGCTCGACCGATCCTTGCGAATCGCAATCCGGTCCAAACCGCAAAGTGCATGAAACGTAGATTTTTTCATGCGACCTGCGATTAATGGTCGCGTGTTCCGGACGATTTGCGGGGATGGACGAACCTCCTCCCTGTCATGTTACCCGATTTCAAACCTGCTCCTGTCGAACGCCGCCGTCGGCGTAATCCCGAACCTGAACACGAATCCGCCGACGAATCGAGTGAACTGCTGGTCGGCCGGAATCTCTTTTCCAGCCTCGTCGCCGGACCGGGCGTGATGGCGTCGCTTTCGGCGGCTGCCGGCCTCCAAGCCGCTTTGCCGGCGCTGCGCATCGGTGGATTTCCCCTCGCCGGCCTGGTTGGTCTTCTTACCGGCTGGGTGCTGATGGTGCCCGTGGCGCGTCAGTTGGCGCGCCGGCTGAACCCCGCGCGCGTGGGCTCGGTCATGGCCGTGGCGCTGCTGATGGGGCTGCTCTGCGCAACACCCGCGGCGTTCTTCGCTCCCGCGATCGGCTGGCTCGGTGGCGCCGTGCGACTCTACATCATCGCGGGGGTCTTGTCCGCAAGCGGACTTATCTGGGGCGGATATCTGAACTTCGACGGTCCGCTGGGCACGTAGCCCGCGTCGATCGTTGCCGTAGCCCTGCGCGTGAGCGCAGGGACCACTGCAATTCCGTCCCCCCGCGCATGTGGCGGGGCTACGGGGTGGCGATGTAATCGCCCGGAGCCGTGGGTTTTCGGCTGAGGGCGTGTCTGCACGTCAAACCCACCCCACCGCGCTGGACGGCGGTCCCCCTCTCACGAGGGAACTGATCAACCTTCTCCCTGAGAGGGGACCACGCACACAACTCACGCGCCCGCGTGGTGGTTGGCGTCGCCTGCAACTATTCCGTGGATTCCTGCAACTTGCGGCCCCTGACGCGGGTTAACATCTCCGCATGCGCTTCGTTTCATCGTTGCTACGCGAACTCGGCCAGGCGGCCCGCGGACTGGGACGCGAAAAAGCGTTCAGTGCGACCGCCCTGTTGACCCTGGCCCTCTGCCTGACGGGCAATGTAGTGATCTTCACCGTCGTGCGTTCGGTGGTGTTGCGGCCGCTGCCGTTTCCGCAGCCCGACCGGCTGGTTGTGGTCTACAACAGCTACCCCAACGCCGGGGTGCAACGCGCGGCGTGTTCGTGGCCGAACTACTACGAGCGCAAGGATGGAGCGGTGCCTGCGTTTGCCGCGGGGGCGGCGGTGCGGCAGGGCAACGTGATCGTCGGGGATGATGCCACGCAGCCGGCGCGGGTGCCGGTGATCGAGGCCACGCCGGGGTTTCTCGATGTGCTCGGCCTGCGGCCGGCGATGGGACGTTTCTTCAAGGACGGCGAGGAAATCTACGGCAAGGACGCGTTTGTCGTCCTGACCGACAAGTATTGGCGCGAACATTTTCACGCGGCTTCCGACGTGCTGGGCCAGACCGTGCGCGTGAATGAAATGCCGCGCGAGATCATCGGGGTCCTGCCGCCGCATTTTCGCTACCTGTCCTTGGACGCGGATTTCCTGATCCCCCTCGCGCATTCCGAGGAGGACGCACGTCCATCGAACCGGCATTCGAACAACATGGAGTACATCGCGCGCCTCGCCCCTGGCGCGACCATCGCGGTGGTCCAGGCGCAGGTGGACGCGCTGAACGCCCGCATGGCGGCGCAGGATCCATACGCCAAGGTCGTGGCCGACGCGGGCTTCCACACCACCGTCGAGGATCTGCATGCGGAACACGTGGCGCAGATCCGTCCAACTCTGCTGCTGTTGCAGGCCGGGGTCCTGTTCCTGCTGCTGATCGGCATCGTCAACCTGGTGAACCTGCTGCTGATCCGCGCCACGGCTCGCGCGCGTGAACTGGCTTTGCGGCAGGTGCTCGGCGCCGGCCGCTGGCAGATCGCCGCGCGGGTCGTGCTCGAGACGCTGCTGCTGGCGGTCGCGGGGGCGGGGCTGGGCCTTGGCCTCGGGCTCGCGGGGCTGCAAATGTTGCGCACGCTCGGCGCCGACCGGCTCCCGCTCGGCGGCAGCATCACGTTTGACGCTCCCGTGGCCATCGCGGCGCTGCTCGCGGCTCTGGTCGTCGGGCTGTTGCTCGCCGTGCCGGTCGTCTGGTTCAATCTTCACGGCGATCTCGCGCCGGTGCTCAACACCGAGTCGCGGGGCGGCACGACGACGCGCGCGACCCATCGACTGCGCCACACCCTGATCGTCGCGCAGATTGCGTTGACCTTCGTGCTGCTCGCCAGCGCCGGGTTGCTCGGCATCAGCTTCGCCCGGGTGCTGAGCGTGCAGCCGGGCTTTCAACCCGGCCACATCTTGACGGCGCAGGTTGTCCTGCCGTGGACGAATTACCGCGAGGATGCGGACCGGTTCAAATTCTCGCAGCGGTTGATCGAGGAACTGCGGGGCTCGCCGGGCGTATCCGCCGTCGGCCTTGCGACCGTGTTGCCGCTGTCCGGTGGATCCAACCGCAACGGCATCTGGGTGGCGGGACACGATCCGAAACCCGGCGATTCCATCCGGACGCACTATGTGCGCAACGTTGCGGGTGATTACTTTCAGGCGATGGGCATTCCGCTGCACGAGGGTCGGTTTCTCGACAGCGACGACTCGCAGGGGGACCATCGCGTCTGCGTTGTGGATGCCGACTTCGCGCACCTGTATTGGCCCGGGGATAGCGCGCTCGGCCGCGTGATATATCCGGGACCGCCCGATGCCGAGGGCGTGAAGCCATGTACCGTCGTCGGTGTCGTGGGCAACGTCAAGCAGGCCGATCTCGCCGACCAGGAAAAGGCGGGGGCGCTCTATTTTCCCTACCGGCAGGACGGCGGTCCGTTCTCGAGTTATATCATCGTGCGAACCACGCTGGCGCCGGAAACCGCCGGGCCGGCGATTCGCCACGCCGTGGCGCGGGTCGACCCGCGGCTGCCGGTCGATGAACTCCAGACCATGGAGACGCGCATGAGCGACACGCTCGTGGCCCGGCGATCACCCATGATCCTCGCCTGGGTCTTCTCGGTCATCGCGCTCGTGCTGGCCGCGCTCGGCATCTACGGCGTGCTTGCGTATGCCGTGGCGCAACGCCGCCGCGAGATCGGGGTGCGCATGGCACTGGGGGCGTTGCCCGGGCAGATCCGTCGCCAGTTCCTCGCTCTCGGCGGACGCTTGTTGCTCATCGGTGTCGTCCTTGGCCTCGCCGGCGCCTGCGTCGTCGGGCGGCTGATGAAATCGATGCTCTTCGAGATCTCGCCGCTGAACGTGCTCGTGCTTGGCGGCACGACGTTGTTGCTGGGGACCGTCGTCTTGTTCGCGAGCTTCCTGCCATCGCACCGCGCTGCGCGGGTGGCGCCGATCGAGGCACTGCGCGCGGATTGACTGGCCGCTGGCTAGGTTGCGATGGCGACGGCGCGCAATGCGTAGCGCCAACCGGGGGCGTTTCGTCCGAGCTGGTAATGACCGCGCAGGACCCACTGCACGTACGTGTTGCTGTTGGGGCCTGGCAGCGGCAAATAACGATCGCACCAGGGATAAGTCCACGGGGTTGCCTCAATCCGCGTGGCGAGTTCGTGCGCGAGGTCGTCGTCGGACCAGCGGTGGATCACCCAGCTCGGTCCGTTGCCCACTCCGCGATCGGGCGCCATGAGATTCTGGTGCAAGTGCCCGGTCGGGATGCCACCGACGCGGGCGCGCTGCCACACCTCCCATCGGTCGCGCCCACCGGCCCGCTCGACCACGAACCAGTGATGCCACGCACAAAACCCAATCACGGGAATCCGCGCGGCGCGCAGCTCCACACTCACGGGCGCCACTGCGCTGTCGGACGGCATGTCACGCGCGTCGGGCATGGCGAAAGTCTAGCACGGCTGGCGGGAAGGTGCGACCGGCACAACCAATGTAGGGCCGGACCTTGCGTCCGTGCCGTTACGTCTCGAAGAGGCCCGGACGCAAGGTCCGGCCCTACAACCAACCGCTGTGACTCGAGCTAGAAGCGTCATCGCCGTTCGACGGAACGATTCCGGTTCACGACAATTGCGGTGCTGACCCAGGGTCCGGCCCTACACTTCGGGGGCTGTTTGAAAGCGCGCGGCTTCCGCGGCTAGGAAAGCGCTCGCGTGTCGCCGATCGTTCACCGGCAATCACCGGCCCATGACCGCGAGCGAGAAACAAAGGATGCTCGAGCGGCACGTCCGCCGGTTGCTCGCCTGCCGGCGTTGTTCGCGCATGCAGTCGGCTCCGGTGAGCGGCGGCCCCGTGTGGTCGCGCGTGATGCTGATCGGGCAGGCGCCCGGCGTGCGCGAGCCGGTGATGCAGCGGCCGTTTGCGTGGACGGCGGGTCGCAAACTCTTCCGCTGGCTCGAGCAGTCGACCGGGCTCGACGAGGCGGCGGTGCGCGCGCGCATCTATTTCGCCGCCGTCTGCCGGTGTTTTCCCGGGAAGACGACCGATGGCGGGGACCGCGTGCCGGCACCGGACGAGGTGACAAACTGCAGCACCTGGCTGGAAGCCGAGTGCGAACTCCTGCGCCCGCAGTTGTTGATCCTCGTCGGCCGGCTCGCGATCGAGCGTTTTCACGAACCGGCGCCGCTGCACGAACGGGTCGGGCGCTTGATCACCGCGAGAGTGAATCAACGCTCGATTGATACCGTGCCGCTGCCGCATCCCTCGGGAGCGTCACCATGGCCGCATCGTGAGCCAGGCCGCACGCTGCTCGCGCAGGCGCTCGATTTACTGGCGGCGCATCCGGCCGTGCGCCGTCTCGGGCGATCGCGGTGAGCGATCCGCGGCAATACCGGGCTTCGCACCGATCCACGCCTGCGGGGCCCGCCCGGCGCCACACCGGTGCGCGTTTCAGGCGACGGCCCGCAGGCACGCGGTGGCGCCAGCGGTAAGGTTCGCCTTGGATGAACCCGGCGGTGCTGAAGGAAAACTGGCCCGTCCTGCAGGCGAAACTGCGGCGGAGATTCGACGACCTGGGCGACGAAGATGTCGTCTGGCCGCGGGATTCCTCGGACCGTCGCCCGATGATGGCGTCGGGGCTGGCTCCACTTCTCTTCCCGATCGCTGCGCGCGAGGATAGGTGCGATGCCTGAAGGACCCCCGAGAACCCGGACCGGACCGTGGCGCGGTTTCGCCGCCGCACGAGGCGCTTGGCTTCGCAGGATACTTCTCATGCCTCAGACCCGTCGCCGGCAGCATTCCTGGATTCGGTCCCCGCTCGTGTGGCTCGCGCTCGTCCTCGCGTCGACCGGTCGGGCCGCGGCGGCGGACGCCGCCATGCCCTATGTGATGCCAAAGGCGGAGATCCGGCCGATGCCGCAGACCTCCGCAAACGGGCATGACTATGTGCTCTATGTCAGTTTTCCGCTGAGCTACGACACGGCTGCCGCCACGGTCAAGTATCCGGTGATCTACATGTGCGATCCCGACCGTGACTTTCCGCTGGTCGCCAGCGTGGCCGACCTGGCCCGGCGCGATGGACATGCGCCCCAGGCCATCGTCGTCGGCATCGGCTATGGCGGCGATCATCCCGACGTGGGTGCGTTACGCCAGTGGGATCTCACGCCGGGCAACGATCCCGTCTACGACGCCGCGGGGTCGTTCACCGGACATGCGCAGGAGTTCCTCGACGTGATCGCCAACGAAATCATCCCGTTTGTCGAAAGCACCTATCGCGTGAACCCCACCTACCGGGTCCTGCTCGGCCATTCCTTCGGCGGACTCTTCGTCGCCTACGCCGCGTTCGCGCGCCCCGGACTGTTCCAGGGGATCATCGCGGCGAGCTCGTCGCTGGATTGGCGCGACGAATACGTCCTGAGTCTCGCCCGCGACTTCGCCGCCACGGGCAAGACCATGAATACTCGCATCTACGTGGGGTGGGCGTCCGGGGACGATGCCGGCATCAAGTCGAGTTCGCGGGATTTCGCGGTCGAGGTGGACCGGCTGGACATCCCGGGACTGCGGATGGCCGCCCGCGAAGTCGAGGGCGGCGCCCACAATGCGAACAAGCCGGAGAACTTCACGCGCGGCTTGCGATTCGTGTTCGCGCGCCAGGCGTGGGTGCCGACCGTGGGCCTGGATCCTGGATACGGGCAGATCGGCAAGATGATCAACGTGTCGACGCGCGGTTACGTGGGGGCCGGCGAAAAGGTGTTGATCGGCGGCCTCGTCGTGGAGGGCATCCTGCCGAAGCGCTTGCTCATCCGGGCGGCGGGACCGTCGCTCGGCGGCCTCGGCGTGAATGGGCCGCTGGCGAATCCGCGATTTCGCGTGGTTGACAAAGACAACGTGACCGTCGCGGAAAACGACGATTGGGGCAACAACCCCGATACGGCCGCGCTCAACGCGGCGACGACGACGTCCGGGGCGTTCCCCTTCGCCGACGGCAGTCACGACGCCGCCATGATCGTGAATCTCGATCCCGGGCAGTACACGATCGTGGTCGAGAGCGCCGACGGCGGCGAGGGCGTGGCGCTGGTGGAGGCTTACGAGTTGCCGCCATCTTGACCGCTCGAGCCGTGCGGCCGTCGGCGGATCAAGCGGTATCCGTTCGCTCGATTCTGTAGGGCCGGACCTCGTGTCCGTGCCGCTTCCGAGTTCGCCCGTCGGGCTACGACGGACAGGTCGTCGAAAGGTAACGGCACGGACGCAAGGTCCGGCGCTACGGCACCGGTTGCGGAATCGATCGAATCGTGCGGCACGACCCAGAGGGCCGGACCTACAGCAAACCCGCGAGCGAAGGATCGCGGGTAAGGCGGAACGCGGCTCGGACCTGGCCGAAGGCCTCGATCAATTCACGCGGCGAGCCTGCATCGGGGAAGATCATTTCGAGCGTGGCGCCCGTGCAGCGGACCTCCGCGCGCACGCCGGGCACGCGCAACGTGCATTCGGCGCAGTTCGCGGGGTAGTGGACCGCCAGTTCCTCCGGTTCCGGCAGACCCTCGACCGCATCGATCACCGCCTCGACCGCCACGCCGCGCATCAGCGTAAAAACCATCGACGTAAACGTGCGGGCGAACACGCGGTCGCACTCGGGACCCAGCATGAACGCGGCGTTGTGGAAATCCCGCAAGGTTCGCCGTGCCGTGTAGCTCGCGGGATCGGCCTCGCTGAGGGACCACTGGAGATCGAGCGTGAAGTCGCGCGCGGTGAGCACGGCGGCGGCCGGATCAATGTCCAGAGCGAGATCGCGGCGTTTGTAGGCAAACGCCTCCCGGGCGCTTTGAAACCACGATTCCGCCTCCTCCGCGAGTTCCGGCGCGCTCAGGCGGGCGAAGAACGCCTGCGTCGCCGCGTTGACGGCGTCGGGCACGGTGTGGCGATCCTTGCGAAAGCCGGTCAGGCGCTTCACCAGGCCGACGCTTTGTCCGCTGAGGCTGAGCGCGGCCAGGGTGGACGGCGGAAACTCGGGTTCGGGCGACACGGGCCAAAAGAGCCTGTCGAAGCGCCCGGCGGCAAGCGCAAGCGATCCCCGATGCGCACGTGGGCGACGCGGCTGAGGAACCCGGCGACGGGGCCGAAAATGATGGCAGGGTGGCTAAGATTCGCGTCCTTGGCGCGTATGGCCCATGGTCCAGGTGGCAGCGATGCTCGCACGCATTCTATTTCCAATGGTCGTGATCCTGGCGCGGGTTGATGCAGCGGATTCGTTCGTTCCTCCTTCTGCAGCCGTCGCCCGTGCGGCGATCGGTGCGCTGGACACGCTGTCGTGGACGGACCAGCGGCTGCTCGAGCCCGACGCTGACTTTGCACTCATCGCGGCGCCCGGGCCGGGCGACTGGCTCGCGCAGTTTCCGGAACCGGGGCAGACGTACAGACCACTATGTCGCCTGGTCCGGGGGCCCGGCGTCACACGGTCGCCGGGTGATATATCTGCAGCCGCTCGGCGGGTTTCCCCAGGGGAGCCCGGACCTGGAGGCGGTGGCGTCCTACACTGCGGCCTTCTTCCAGATGGACGTGCGCACCCTCGCTCCCGAGGAGATCGACGGGCGACGGTTTCGCGTTCGAATCCATCCCGGCACGCGGCAGCCCCAGATGCTCACGACGCCGATTCTGGCCTGGCTTCACGAGCGGTTGCCGGCGGATGCGCACTGCCTGATGGCCGTGACCATGGCCGACCTTTACCCCCGGGACGATTGGAATTTCGTGTTCGGGCAGGCCTCCCTTCAGGAGCGAGTAGGTGTATTCAGCTTTGCCCGCAGCGATCCGGGATTCTTCGGCGAGCCGCGGCCGGATGACGTCGACAACCTCGTCCTCCAGCGCAGCGCCAAAACCCTCTTGCATGAGATCGCGCATACCTTTGGCCTGCGGCACTGCATCTTTTTCGAGTGCGTGGAAAACGGCAGCAACCACCAGGCCGAGAGTGATCGCCGGCCGCAGCACCTGTGCCCGGTGTGTCTGCGCAAGCTGCAATTCGCCGAAGGCTTCGACCTCGAGCAACGCTATCGCGACCTCGCGTTCTTTTACTCCGTGCATGGCTGGTCGCCGGAGGAGGCGTGGGTCGCGCGTCGGCTGGCGAAACTCCGGCCGTCCGCGCCCGAGATGGTGCCGCCCGTTCCGACGCCGAGCGGCGCGCTGCCGCAATCCCGGCCAATCGTGCCGCCGCGCCTCCAACTCCCGGCCTTGCCGAAACCGGGCACATCTTGAGAAGAGGCGACAGGCCGGCCCCGCGGCGCACGTCTCACGATTCCGCGGGATGAGCGGCGGGCCGATCGGTTCCGGCCGGCTGCCTCCGCTGGAAAACCCCGTGCATGCTTGCGGTCGACTCGCGGATGCTTACATGGAGAGCCCTCCATGGCGCACGCCCCAGCTCCCTTGCGACGATTGATCTCGTTGTTATTCGCCGGAATATTTCTGGGCGTTTCGCTCCCGGTTCATGTCGCGGCGGCGGAGAACCTGGTCTCCGCGGTGGTTTCGCGGGTCGATCCCGGCTATCACCGAAAGAAACTCCCGAATGGTTCGTTCGAGAAGGAGTATTTCGCTTTCAGTTACGGCGGGCAGGCCGCGGGCACAACCTCCGACGCGTCCATCGATCGGGTGAATGCGGCATTTTTCGTCAACCTGCTTCGGCAACATCTCCAGGAGCAAAGCTACCTCCTCGCCCCGGATGCCAAATCCGCCGATCTGCTGCTTTACATCAAGTGGGGCCGCACGATTCCGGGCAGCGACACCAATTACCAGCAGAGCCTGGAAAACGCCGGCCAGTCGCTTTCGGCGTTGAGCAACCTGGGCGTTGCCCCGAGCGGCGGCTTTGGGCTCCCCCGCCTGACGCCGGAGCAACAGGCGGCCCAGGATCAGGCCGAAGGCGACTTGATGGCGCTCATGATGGAGAAGAAGGCGCGGGACCTGGCCCTCGCGCCGACGGCGCAGCTGCTCGGGTATATCGATGCCATAAACGACACAAACGATATACGCCGCTGGGCGGGTGGGGGCGATCACTATGACGAACTGGTGAGCGACATCTCGGAACCGCGCTATTACCTGCTCGTCTTCGCCTATGACTTTCGCCGGCTGGCGACGCAGCACGAGCGCAAATTGCTCTGGTTGACGCGCATCAGCATTCGGGCGCGCGGCAACCGTTTCGACAAACGCCTGGCCGACATGGTGGCGCGGGCCGGGCACTACTTCGGCCGCTCGAGCGGGGGCCTGCAGCGCGAATACAAGGGCACGGTGGAGCTGGGAGAATTGAAGGTGGTGAGCGACGATGCGGACACGTCCGGGTCGGGCCCTGGCCCGCAGAAGGCATCCGGTGACGATGAACCCGCCACGGTGCCGGATGCACCGACCCACTCCGGGAAGCCGCCCGCCGGACCCTGAGGCTACTCGGAGGGGTCGTGGTGATGCTCGCGCATGGGACCGTTGGCGGACGGCCAGGCAAAGCTTCCCAGTACGATTTCGGTGGCGGCACTTTCGCCCTCGCGGATGTGATAGCCGCGGTCGAGACCGAGATCCTTGATCACCTGGGTTTGTCCCGTCCGCGGCCAGAGGATTTCCACCCGCACGATCCGCTCGGCCTGACCCAGGCCGATTTCCTGGCGCAGCGGTGAGGCGCCGAAACTGCCCCCGCTGGTCACGACACGGTGGATGGCCCGTTCGCCGTCCGACGTCCGGACCACGACCTTGATGCGCGCGCCGATGGCCACGCGATTGGTCTGCGCCCCCTCGAGCTGGAGCTTGAGCCAGTGATTGCCGTGGCCGGGGTTCGCGAAGAGCTGGTTGTGGTAGTGGTCCCCGGAAAACGCGCCGCCGACGACCTCATAGATGTCCTGTGCGCCGTCGCCATTGAGATCGCCGAACGCGACGCCGTGTCCTTTCTGCAACTGGCCGAAGTCGCCGGAGGTCGTTACGTCCTGAAAGTTCCGGCCCGCCGTCGTTGCGGAACATCCGGTTCGGAATGATCGTGCCGAGCGACGGGTCGCCCGTGCCGATGTAGAAGTCGAGCCAGCCGTCGTTGTCGAGGTCGCCGAAGTTGCAGCCCATGCCATGCAGGATGTGGTCGAGGCCCACCTGCCTGGTGACGTCGCGAAACGTGCCGTCGCCGTTGTTGTGATAGAGCCGCGCGCGTTCCCCGTGGTGGGCCGCCCCGAGGTAGTCGGCGAGCGATGTCGCCCGCGTCGCGGATCGAGTAGCCGGTCACCAGCAGGTCGAGCCAGCCGTCGTTGTCGTAGTCGAAGAACCAGCACGGAAAACTCTTGAGCGGCTCGGTGACGCCGGCCTCCCGCGCAACGTCGGTGAACCGCCAGGGCGCGCCGGCCGCGCGGTCGGCGCCGGCCGGGCCGTCGTTGCGCAGCAGGCGATTGGGTCCGGTGAGTGACGAGAGGTAGAGGTCGGGGCGGCCGTCGTTGTCGTAGTCGCCGCTGGCGACCGCCTTGATCCAGTCGGTGATCGCGACGCCATTCTGGGCGGCGCATTCGGTGAACGTGCCGTCGCCGTTGTTGCGGTAGAGTTCGCAGGGGTCGACCGCGCCGCTGCCCGGCACGGACTCGTTGCCGATGAAAAGGTCGAGCCAGCCGTCGTTGTTGTAGTCGAACCAGGCCGCGGTCTGGGTCGGATGAAAGCTCAGCAGGCCGGCCTGCTCGGTGACGTCGGTGAACGTGCCGTCGCCGTTGTTGCGCAGGAGCGAATTCGGGAACCGGCCGTCCTTGCCCAGCCAGCCTCCGCGCAGCACGAGCACGTCGACGAAGCCGTCGTTGTCGTAGTCGCCCTGGATCAGGTTGAGGCCGCCCGTCAAGCCGGTGAGTCCGGCGTCGGCGGTGCGGTCGGCGAAGGTGCCGTCGCCGTTGTTGTGGAAGAACCGGAGCTGTCCCTGTCGCGCCCCAGGCGGAAGCCAGCAGGTCGAGCCAGCCGTCGTGGTCGAAATCGTCCATCACCACGCCGCCCGAGAGGTCGTCGACATCGAGTCCGAGCTGACCCGCGACGTCGGGGAAACGTTTGATGTCGTAGTCGGACGCGAAGGATTCCGGCGGCGATCCGCCACCGCAGCGGGACCTGATCGGGATACTCGCCGAGGGTCATGTAGGCGATGTTGAGCAACCACGCCGCATAGGGAGTCGGCGCCTGCGCGAGCAGTTCGTCGAGGACGGCGATGGCGCCGCGCGAGCCGCGCGTGCGCACGTGCACGCCACCGCCCTGGATCGGGAGCAGGCAGGAGTCCGCGTTGTGATTATACAGGCAGTTCTCCTGCTCGCCGATGCGCAGGTAGGTGAGCGCCTTGGTCTCGAGCAAGCTGGCCTGGAGCCGGGGGTCCAGGACGTATCCGTTTTTTGTCAGCACGCTCTGGAGCGAATCGAGTTGCTGCAGGGCCGCCTCGGACTGACCGGCGTTGAGCAGTGCAAGCGCGTAAGGCATCATGACCTTGAGCTGGTCCCCGGTGGTTTGCGCCGCCGCCAGGCGGGTTTGGTAGTAACTCACCGCCTGCTGCGGAAAGAACATGATGATCGAGGGATCCACCTCGTGATCCATGGATTGCAGGCGCTCGATCATCCTGCGCGTGCTTTCGGGCTGCGGCTTCGGTGCGACCGTCGAGAGGTGAAACGGAATTCCCCCGTTCTCGGGACGCGGCTGACGCGCCGTCCGCCGTCGGCAGCAACCGCGTGGCGAGCAGACCGCCAAGCACCGCCAGCAGCAACCGCCAGCAATAAGGCGAGACGCAGCCTGGCGGGGCAAGGGGAGCGGGAGCGGCGAAGTTGTCCATGGCGGTGACGAAGGAGCATCTCCCGACGGCGCTTTTCAAGCTGCGAAAGGCGGCGCCTCCGAGGCGGCAGGAGCCGGCGGCCGGGGGGTCTGGTCCGCATTTCTTGGCGGCCCCATCGGAGGCGTCCGGTACCGGCGATGGCCTGCCGGACTGGTCCCAAAACCCCTTCGGGCAAATGCGTCGCGGATGATTGGGACGGCGAAGGAATCTGCGATCTCGTCAATCGACTCGCGATCGCCCGCGGCCTCCCGCATGCCTTGGCTGCGGGCACGCATCGGCTGTCATTGGGGGATGATTGCCAAGATCGGCGGAGCATTGGCCAAGCTTGTCGCGGCTCGCTGCTTGCGGCCGTCGCCGCACCGGTGCTTGGCTGCGCGTGAGTCTGAAAGGACTCGAAAGAATGATCAGGAGCCAGGGCGTCGACGCGCCCAAGCCGGGCGTTCGCTGGCGCCCCCAAACCCGGGGCAAGCCATGAGTACGAAACGTGAGGTCGTTGTTCTGAGCGGTGTTCGCACCGCCATCGGTGGTTATGGCGGGAGCCTGAAGGATACTCCGCCGAGTGAACTTGCCGCACTCTGCGTGCGGGAAGCCATGAGCCGGTCGGGCGCGGATCCGCGCGACATCGGTCATGTGGTTTTTGGCAACGTCATCCACACCGATCCGCACGATCACTATCTCGCGCGCGTGGCCGGCGTAAGGGCGGCCTGCCGGACGAGATGCCGGCGCTGACCTTGAATCGGCTGTGCGGCAGCGGCCTGCAGGCGATCATCACCGCGGCGCAGCACATCATGCTCGGTGATGCCGACGCGGCCGTGGCGGGCGGGGCCGAGAACATGAGCCGCAGCCCCTACCTCGCGCCCGCGATGCGCTGGGGCGCGCGCATGAACGACACCACCATGATCGACATGATGGTCGGCGCGCTCAGCGATCCGTTCGACGACGTCCACATGGGCGTCACCGCGGAAAACGTCGCGAAGAAATACACGATCTCGCGCATCGACCAGGACGCGCTGGCGGTCGAGAGCCACCGGCGCGCGGCCGCCGCGATCGATCACGGCTACTTCAAGGCCCAGATCGTGCCGGTCGAGATCACGGTCAAGCGCGCGAAGATTCCCTTCGAGGTCGACGAGACCGTGCGCCGCGGCGGCACGGTGGAAAAGCTCGGCGCGCTCAAGCCGGTATTCGATCCGAAGGGCACCGTGACGCCGGGCAACGCCTCCAGCATCAATGACGCGGCGGCCGCGGTCGTGCTCATGGAGCGCAAGCTCGCCGAGCAGCGCGGTCTGAAGCCGATGGGTCGCTTCGTCGACTACGCTTACGCCGGCGGTTGATCCGAAGTACATGGGCATCGGTCCCGTGCCGGCGGTGCGCAGCTTGCTGAAGAAGACCGGATTCAAGCTCGATGACATCGACATCTTCGAGGTCAACGAGGCCTTTGCCGCGCAGGCGCTGGCCGTCTGTCGCGAACTCGAATTGCCGCCCGGAGCGCACCAATCCCAACGGCAGCGGCATCTCGCTGGGGCATCCGATCGGCGCAACCGGCACGATCCTCACCGTGAAGGCGCTCTATGAGATGAAGCGCACCGGCACGAACCGGGCGCTGGTCACGATGTGCATCGGCGGCGGCCAGGGCATCGCCGCCATCTTCGAACGGATGTAGCCCCGCTCGCCCCTTTCTCTTCGCGCGGGCCTCCGTCCGCGCGAGTCCTCCAACATCGACGAAGGTTACTTCCATGGCACGACTCCCCGGCAAGACGGCGCTGGTCACGGGCGCATCACGCGGCATCGGCCGCGCCATCGCGCTCGAACTGGCCCGTGAAGGCGCCAGCGTGGCGCTCAACTTCTCCAGCAACGCGGCGAAGGCCCAGGCCGTCGCCGACGAAATCAAGGAACTCGGCGGCACCGCGATCCTCGCCCCCGCCAACATCGCGGTCCCGGCCGAGGCTCGCGCCATGGTCGACCGCGTGGCCCAGGAATTTGTCCACCTCGACATCCTGGTGAACAATGCCGGCATCACCCGCGACAGCCTGTTGCCGAGGATGACCGACGAGGCCTGGGTCGAGGTCATCCAGACCAACCTCAACGGCTGCTTCTTCTGCACGTCGGCGGCGATTCCCTACATGTCGGCCCAAAGCTACGGCCGCATCGTGAACATCGCCTCCCTCAACGGCCAGGTCGGCGCGCTCGGCCAGGCCAACTACAGCGCGAGCAAGGGCGGCATCATTGCCTTTACGCGCACCGCGGCCGTGGAACTCGTGCGCTACGGAATCACGGTCAACGCGGTGTCCCCCGGCTACACGGAAACCGACATGTTCAATGCCGTGCCGGCCGCGCTGCAGGCGCAGATCAAGGCGAAGATCCCGCTCGGCCGCTTTGCCCAGCCCGAGGAGATCGCCAAGGCCGTGCTCTACGTCGTGGCCGACGGCGACTACCTCACCGGGCAGCTGATTGGCGTGAACGGCGGCGCGTACATGTAGGCGCCGGAGTTCGCGGACGCCGCACTTGCGAAGCCGCCTCATCGGTTTTCCGACCAGTCGAATTCCATCTGGCGCGCCGTGCGCTCAGCCAGCGCGCGGCCCGCGAGTCGCTCGACCAGGTGCAGGCTCATGTCGATCCCGGCGGAGATGCCGCCGGAGGTGACGACCGCGCCTTCGTCGACCCAGCGCTGGTTTTCGATGACCCGCAGGTTCGGAAACATCGTGCGCAGGTCGGTGATGTCCTCCCAGTGCGTCGTCGCCGACCGGTTCGCCAACAGTCCGGCACGCGCGAGCAGAAACGCACCCGTGCAGACCGCGGCCGTGATGGTGCTTTGATGAGCGCGTTGTGCGATCCACTCGATCACCTCCGGGCGGGCGAGTTCCGCGGTCACGACCCCGCCCGGGATGATGAGCACGTCGATCGGCGGATGATCAGCGAAGGCAAAATCCGGGTGCACCAGCAGGCCCGCCCGCGCGCGGCGCGGTTCCCGAATTGCTCCCACCGTAAACACACGAAAACGCGCGGACTCCTCCGCATGATCCCGCCGGTACATGCGCGCAGCGGTCGTGAACACTTCATAGGGACCGGCGAAATCCAATACCTCGACCTCATCGAACACGAAGATGCCCACGGTGTGCTGCGTCATCCGCTTCGTAACGGCACAACCGGACGACGTCGTCAAGCGAAGCCATCGCGCCACACCGGACCGCGATCGTGTCGCCGATCAGGATGGAAGGTTTGACACGTGGTGGGAGCCTGCGTGCTTTCGCACGCACCATGCCTTCCGCTGACGAGCCGGCGAAACCAACACCTGGACGGGTGGTGGGGCGATACATTGGAATATCGCTCGTGCTCGCGACCGTCGCGGTGGCGGCGGCGATCTACGTTGCATCCCGAAAGTCTTCGCGATGGGACGCGGCGGCCTACGTGGGGGACCAGGCGTGTTTCGAGTGTCATCAGGACAAAGCCGTCACGTATCGGCAGACGGCCCATGCGCGGACCTCGAGCCTGGCGTCGCCGGGGACCGTGCACGGCGGTTTTGATGCCGGGCGCAATCTCCTGCGCACCTCCAACTCCGACCTGATCTTCCGCATGGAGGCGCGCGAGGGTGGTTTTTTCCAGGCCGCGGTTTGGCAGAACTCCCCGAACGGGCCGATGACGCGGGAGGAGCGCATCGACATTGTCGTGGGTTCCGGCCGCAAGGGTCAGACCTACCTCTACTGGGATGGGGTGCGACTCTTCGAACTGCCGGTTTCGTATTGGGCGGAAAAGAACGTCTGGGTTAACAGCCCCGGATTTGTCGACGGGCAGGCGTATTTCGAGCGTCCGATCATCCCCCGGTGTCTGGAGTGTCACGCGAGTTCGTTCAGGGCTCGACCGTCGTCGGCAAATGCATACGACAAATCCAGCCTCGTGCTCGGCATCTCGTGCGAGAAATGTCACGGTCCCGGACGAGAGCACGTCGCGCGCTGCCGGTCGGCCAGCCCGCCCCCGTCGCCGGCTGACTCCGCCATCATCAATCCCGCGCGACTGCCTCGCGACCGGCAGACGGATCTTTGCTCACTTTGTCATGCCGGCCTGGGGACGGCGCTCACGCCGCCGCTCTCGTATCATCCCGGCGACGTCCTGGCGAAACACCTGGTTTTCCCGAAGCAACCACCCGGCGCTCACATCGACGTGCACGCGAGCCAGGTGCAGCTCATGGAGCGCAGCCGCTGCTATCAGGCCAGCCCGGCGATGACGTGCCTGACCTGTCATGACGTGCACCAGCCCCAACGCGACCTGGCCGCCATGGCCGGCCGGTGTCTTACCTGTCACCGGATGGAACAGTGCGGCGAATTTTCCGCGAAGGGGCGGGCGATCGTGAATCAGTGCGTGACGTGTCACATGCCGCTCGAACAAACCGCCCAGATCGTGATCGAGAACCGCGCCGGACAGACCATGCAGCCCAAGGTGCGCAATCACCGGATTGCGATCTATCCGGACGTGAAGTTGCCGTGACGTGCACCGGACATCCGTCGAGCTGAGTTGCAGGTTTCTCTCGCGGTGGGATGAATGTGCTACAGCCGCGCGCGCAATTCCGCCGGCAGCAACTTGCGCGCGAGTTCGTGCAGCGTCGGATCCGCGATCGGCCGGCCAAACGCCCGGCCGAGCACCTGCAGCCGGTAGAGCGAACCCGTCGTCAGCGCACGCAGGCGGGCCGCATTCACTTTCTCGAGGCAGCGCTGCACCTGTGCACGAGCGAGATCGTTGCGCTGCCCCAGCGCCAGCGCGATCGCGAGACTCACGCGCCGGTCCCAGGCCAGGGCGCGATCGGCGCCGGCCGCGAGACTCGCCTGCACGGTGTCGAGCGTCTTGGTGAACGCTTCCATGTGTCCGAGAGCGTGGTCCACCTGGGCCAGTGCGGCGAGGGCACCGAGGTCGGTGGGATACCGCTCCAGCGCCTTGGCCGACCGGGCGGCGTTCTGCATCTGCCCGGTTTCAAGGAAATACTCCGCGAGTCGCGCGGTCGCCGCGGGGCGACTGCTGTCGTCGGTCACCTGCAGGATGACGACCGACTGGTCGTCGAAGCCGATATTGGCGGGCAGCTTGTAGGGCAGCGGTCGCAGCCAGACCGGCAGTTCCCAGTGGTGCAGCGCCGTGATGAACGCGTCCTCCGGGTCATGGAGCATCCAGCGCGCGAACTCGTCGAGATCGCTGTCCCACGACGGCAGGACGATGGTGTTGACGCCGTGCTCGTTGAGCCGGGCCAGCGCCTCCTCGCCCGTGATGGACGCGGCAATGCGACCGGACGCGGCCAGTCCATCGCGGTTTTCCCGGTCGCCGGAGCCGAGTCCGCGCAGGCCGCCATGAAAACACATGCTGATCGTGCGCTCGGGCGGAACGAGAATAACCGCGCCTTCGGGTTCGGCGTGATCCGCGATCCAGTGCGCCAGCGTGCGCTCGATGAGTCCCATCACCTCGAGGCCCGTATATTGGAAGTTCGCGGCGGTGCCGCCCAACGGCCGGAGTTGCCAGACGCCGGGAATCACGATCAATCCCAGCAGCGCGGCGCCGAGCCAGCGTCGACGGGATGAGGCCAAAGCCGTCGGCGCCGCGGCCACCATGCCGACGGCGAGCGCGAGCAGCACGGCGTCGAACATGTTCCACCAGGAGAGTTGCCGGACCGCGAATGCGAGGGCGAAGACCGCGGGTCCGAGCGCGATCACCAGGCCGGCGCGGGCGCTTGATCTCGCTTCGCGTCGGAAAACCAACGGCACCGCCACGGCAACCAGGAGCAGCGGCAGACAGGTGGCAGCGAGCGCGCCGCTCAAACCATCGCGTTTGATCCAGATGGAAACATCGGTGGCGACGACGCCGTTGGGCTGAAACGTGAGTCGCGAAGCAAGGATATCGCCCGCCCACGGCGAGTGCATCCCGCGAAGCCACATCACCACCGGCAAGGCCAGCAAGGCGGCGACGGATCCCAGGACAACGAGAAGTCTGCGTCCTTTCCAAAAGGCCGTGCGTTGCCGGAAGCATGCGCCAGTTTGCGCGAGCAATTCCCCGAGGCCAACCCATGCCGACGCGTGGAGCGGATGATTGACCTCGAGTTGAAGTCCAAGATGCGAGGGGAGGTATTCGACGAGATACCCGGCCACCGAGACGGCCGCGCCGGACCACGCCCACGCGCGCCAGGGCAAGGCAGGGAACATGCGTTCGGGGTCGGTGGGTGCGGGCGTCCGCCGGGCCGAAAACCACGGAGCCAGGATCCCGCCGACGGCGATGCCCACCACGATCGGCGCCTCATGGCTGGCGTTGATCCACAATCCGAATCCGCCGGCGATGCCCGCCACGGCGAAGTAGCGGCGCGTCCGGTTGATGTCGGTGAGCGGCGACGGGTGGCGATGGAGTAAGGCTGCCAGCAACGGCAACACGCTCCAGAGCGCGCAGGCCCGGGAAAGGCTGTGGTCGTCCGGCACGCCGGGAAGAAATCCGCCGGCAAGCGGAAAAACGGTTGCGAGGCCCAGCGCCATCAGGACGGCCGGCACGTTCCCAAACTGGCGCGCGACGAAGACGGTGGTTCCGACCAGCAGCAGGAGGTGCAGCAGCGGTTCCGACCACAGCGCAGCGCGTTCCACGGAAAGGCCGAGCGGGTGTCCGGTGACGGCGTGGTCGATCCACGCCAGGAAGCCGAGCCACCAGCGATAAAGTGAAGCCGAGTGCACCTCCCGGCCGGCCGGCGGATTGTCGTAATCCACGTGCCGCACCCGCCATCCGCCTTGCGCCAGCATCTGCTGGGTTTGCGCGATCCATTCGTAGCTGCGGCTGTTGCGCTCCGGCACGATCAACCATCGCTTGCCGCCGGCATAGCCCGTGGGTGACGCGGCATCGATGACCACGTCTTCGCTGTCGGTGTGAGTGACGTGTTCCACGCGCCGCATGCGTGCCGCATCCGTCCACACGACATAGCCGAGGGCTCCGCACAGGACGAGAATCCATGCGAACGACGAGGGCCGGGCGGATTGAGTCATGGGTGGAAACGGCGGGGCAGGTTGGGAGAACAATCACGCAAATGAAGAAAGAATCGGGATCCGACAAGAATCGGTTACATACGCGGGCCAACCGTTTCTTGACTCCCGTGAACCGCGTTTACCTATTGGCGCGACGAATGGGCCCGCTCCCAACCTTGAGAAGAAACGGCCGCGCTCTTGGAGTGCGGGAGCTTGCTCCCGCTGTGCGGTGGCTCCGGGGCCATGGAAAGCGGCAGCAAGCTGCCGCACTCCAGAAAAGCGGCAGGTTCCCTGGCGGCCGCAGAATGGTGGCGCCGCGGTTACGGAGCTTCTTGTTTCCTGGCCGGCGTGCATTTCATGGGGCTGCTCGTCCTGCTGGCGACGGCACCGGAGGGCTTCGCCGCATCCACGCCAGGTCGACTCACAGAACAACCGCTCGCCCCGCGTTCCGGACCCCGGGGGGCGACGATGTTCACTGCGCTCGCTCCCGCGCAGACGGGTCTCCAAACCGAAAACCGCTACGACGATCCCGCCATGTGGGGCCGGTTGTTCAAGGAATTCGAAATCGGGGGCATGGGCACCGGCGTGGCGATCGGCGACTATGACGGCGACGGCCGGCCCGACGTCTTTGTGGTGAGCAAGACCGAGAGTTGTCGGTTGTTTCGCAATCTCGGCGATTGGAAGTTCAAGGACGTCACCGAACACGCCGGCGTGGCGGACGAGGGCGACGCCGCCCGCGTGTGGAAACAGGGCGCGGCCTTTGCCGACGTGAACAACGACGGGCGGCTCGATCTCTATGTCTGCCGTTTTGCCGCGCCCAATCTGCTCTACGTCAACCAGGGAGATGGCACCTTCAACGAAGAGGCGGCCGCCCGCGGGCTGGCGGTCAGCGACGCATCGGTCATGGGGGCGTTTTGCGATTACGATCACGACGGCTGGCTCGATGTGTTCGTCCTGACCAACATGCTCGACGCGGCCGCGCACCCGCACGGCCAGCCCGATCATCTGTTGCACAACGACGGCGACGGCACGTTTACCGACGTGACCGACCGCGCCGGGATCGCCGGCGAAGGACAGGGGCATTCCGCGACGTGGTGGGACTACGACAATGACGGCTGGCCCGACCTGTACGTCGCGAACGACTTTGCTCCGCCCGACAAACTCTATCGCAACCGCGGCGACGGCATGTTCATCGATGTGATCAATCAGGTCGTGCCGCACATGCCCTATTCCTCGATGGGTTCGGATCTGGGGGACGTGAACAACGACGGTCGGATCGATCTCTTCGTCTCCGAGATGGCCGCGACCACGCACGAGAAGGATCAGCGCACGATGGCGTCCTCCCGCAGCCTGCTGGCGAAGGATCCGCCGGACGATTCGGACGCGGCACCGCAGGACTTCCGGAATGCGCTCTATCTGAACACCGGCACCGGGCGCTGCCTCGAGGCGGCGTTCCTGGCCGGGCTGGCTGCGACCGATTGGACGTGGTCCGTGCGCTTCGAGGATCTCGACGACGATGGCCGTCTCGATCTTCAGGTCACGAACGGCATGCATCGCGAATCGCACAACGTCGACCTGATCGCGCGCCAGTTGCTCGCGCCCAATCCCGCGGAGAAGGCGCGCCTCGCCAGGGAAACTCCCGTTCTGGCGGAAGCGAATCTGGCGTTCCGCAACGCGGGCGATTTGCGCTTCGAGGATGTGAGCGCGGCCTGGGGGCTGAACGAGACCGGCGTGAGTTTCGGCGCGGCCTACGGCGATCTCGATGGCGATGGCGATCTCGATCTCGTCTACGCCAACTACCAGAAGGGCGTGACCGTGCTGCGCAACGACAGCGACCGCGGTCATCGCATGATCGTCGCGTTGCACGGCACGACCTCGAACCGCTTGGGCGCCGGCGCGACCGTTCGCGTCGAAACCGCCGCCGGCACCCAGGTGCGACAACTCGTGCTGGCGCGCGGTTACCTCTCGAGCTCCGAGCCCGTGCTGCATTTCGGGCTGGGGGACGAGACGAAGGTCAAACGCCTGCTTGTGGCGTGGCCGAGCGGCGCGCAACAGGCGTTCACGAATCTCGCGGCGGATCGGCGCTACACGATCACGGAGCCGCCGGAAACAGACGCGCCTCGGATTCCCGAAGCCGCGTCGACCGCGGCGGCGTCGGGACAGTTCATCGAGGTGACGCATGCGGCAAACCTCGGGTTGACCGCTCGCGAGGCGAGGATCGACGAGATTGGCCAAAACCCGTTGCTGCCGATGCGTCAGAATCGCCGCGGGCCCGCGCTGGCGGCAGGGGATTTGAACGGCGACGGCACCGACGATCTCGTGTTCGGTGGCACAGCCGAGGATCCCACGCGGGTGGTCATCGCGCTGGCGGACGGCAAATTCGCCGCGCCGGACGCGGAAGCGCTGCATTCCGTGCGGACCTTGAACGACGGCCCGGTGCTTGTGTTCGACGCAAACGGCGACGGCGCGAACGATGTCCTCGTCACCCATAGCGGGGTCGCACTGCCGGCGGGCGCGCCCGACTATCAGCCGCGGCTTTTCCATGGTGACGGTCGCGGACACTTCGTGCCGGCGCCGACCGACGCGCTGCCGCTTTTTCCGATCAGCGCGGGCGCGCTCGCGGCGGCGGATTTCGATCACTCCGGCCGTCTCGGCGTGTTGCTCGGAGCGCGCGTGTTGCCCGGGCTGTTTCCGTTCGCGCCGAAGAGCGCGCTGTGGGCCAACCACGGCGGACGCTTCGAAGACGTCACCGCGCGGCTCGCTCCGGGATTGCGCGACGTCGGCATGGTCACGTCGGCCTTGTGGAGCGACGTCGATGCCGACGGCTGGCCGGACCTGTTGCTCGCGCTCGAGTGGGGCGGGGTGAAGTATTATCACAACGAACACGGCCGCGCCCTGGTCGACTGGAGCGAACGCGCGGGCTTCGCGGCGGCGGGAACCGGGTGGTGGAATGCGCTGGCGGCGGCGGATTTCAACGGCGACGGCCGGCTCGATTATGTCGCCGGCAATCTCGGTTGGAACACGCAGTATCACGCCGACGCCGCGCACCCGGCTCTGATCTTCGTCGGCGACTTTCGCGGCAACGACACGCTGCAGCTCATCGAGGGCTACTACGAGGGGGAGACGCTCTATCCCTGGCGTACCCGCAAGGATCTCGGCGCAGCCATACCTGCAATCACGAGGCGGTATTCCCGGAACGACGACTATGCCCGGGCGTCGCTGGAAGACATATTCGGGGCCGACCGGCTGGCCGAAGCGGATCGTTTCGCGGCGACGCAGTTCGCGAGCGGCGTGTTTCTCAGCCAACCCGACGGCACATTTCATTTCGCTCCTTTGCCGCGCCTGGCGCAGATCGCCCCCCTGCAGGGGATCGTGGCGGGTGATTGCGACGGCGATGGTCACGCGGACATCTATGCCGTGCAAAACTCCTACGCGCCGATTCCGCTGGTCGGTCGCTTCGATGGCGGGCTCAGCCAGTTGCTGTGTGGTGATGGGCAGGGTGGGTTCGCGCCGGTGCCGGCGGCGGAAAGCGGTCTGGTCGTACCGGGTGATGCGCAGGCGCTGGTCGCGATCGATCTCGGTCGCGATGGCTGGCCGGATTTCGTGGTTTCGCGCAACAACCGACCCACCCTGGCGTTTCGCAACCGCGGCCGGGACGGGCGCCATTCGCTCGCGGTGCGCCTGCGTGGCGGAGCAGGCAATCCGACTGCAGTCGGCGCTCGCGTGACCTTGGAACTTGCCGACGGCGCCACCGAGACCGGCGAGATCAGCGCCGGCTCGGGCTACTTCAGTCAGTCGAGTGCGACATGCTTTTTCGGGTGGGTCGGCGGCAACCCGCCGGGGAAGGTCATCGTGCGGTGGCCGTCTGGTGAGACAACGGAACACGAGGTGCCAGCGGGATCGACAACCCTCGTGTTGTCCGCACATGAATCGTGAATCGTATACAGGAAGCGGGACAGGCAACGACTCGACTGAGCTTGCCGAAGTGCTGCCCGCCCGACGATCGGAGGCCGGCGACGACACCTGCGCCACGACGGATCGCCTGCAGGCAGGCTCCTACGCTGAAGTCGACGTCGTAGGAGCGTGCTGGCACGCGATCAGGCGCACGGGCGAATGCTGTGTCGCCTTCATCGTCTTCGGAGCAGCCTTCGCCCCCGCCAGCGAGCTCATGCAATCACCGCTCGCTTTGCGGTCGGGTCCGCGCGGCGCGACGATGTTCCGAGAAATGGCGGCAGCGGAGACCGGTATCGTCACGGAAAATCGTTACGACGATCCCTCGATGTGGACCGATCATTATGCCGACTTCGCAATGGGGGCACTCGGCAGCGGCGTCGCGATCGGCGACTACGACGGCGATGGCCGGCCGGACCTTTTTGTCGTGAGCAAGACGGAAACCTGCCGCCTGTTTCGCAACCTCGGCGGCTGGCGGTTCGAGGACGTCACCGACCAGGCGCGGGTGGGGGACCTCGGCACGGCCGCCGCAGTCTGGAAACAGGGGGCGGTCTTTGCCGACGTGAAAAACGATGGACGACTCGACCTGTATGTCTGCCGTTACGGCGCCCCCAATCTTTTGTACCTCAACCAGGGCGACGGCACGTTTACCGATGAGGCGGCGTCCCGGGGGCTCGCGATCGTCGACGGTTCGGTGATGGCCGCCTTCTGCGATTACGATCGCGACGGCTGGCTCGACGTCTTCGTTCAGACCAACGTGCCCGATTCCACCCGGGAGCGCCACCCGCAGCGAAATTATCTCCTGCACAACAACGGCACTGCGCCCGACGGCACCTGGACGGGCTACACCGACGTGACCAGCCAGGCCGGCATCAGCGGCAAGGCGCAGGGTCATTCCGCGATCTGGTGGGACTATGATGGCGACGGCTGGCCCGATCTCTACGTGGCGAATGATTTCACTCCACCCGATCAGCTCTGGCACAACAACCATGACGGCACCTTCGCCAACACCATCGACGCGGTCGTGCCCCACATGCCCTTCTCGGCGATGGGCGCCGATCTGGGCGATGTGAACAACGACGGGCTCATCGACCTTTTCGTCGCGGACATGGCGGCGACCACACACGAAAAAGACCAGCGCACCATGGCCAACGCGCGCAGCCTCATCGCCGATCCGCCGGCCGGAACGAGTGCAGCCCCGTTCTGCATGCGCAATGCGCTTTACCTGAATACCGGCACCGGGCGCATGCTCGAAGCCGCGTGTCTCGCGGGACTGGCGGCGACGGACTGGACCTGGTCGGTACGCCTTGAGGACCTCGACAACGACGGCCGCCTGGATTTGCACGTGACCAACGGCATGTATCGGGAACCGCACAACGCCGACCTCATGGCGCGCATGGCGGCAGCGACGACGCCGGCCGAGAAGGTTCGTCTCGAACGGGCCAGCCGCGAACTCCGCGAGCGCAATCTCGCCTTCCGCAATCTGGGGGAGCTGCGATTCACGGAAGTCGGTGCCGACTGGGGCCTGGCGGAATCCGGCGTGAGTTTTGGCGCGGCGTTCGGCGATCTCGACGGGGACGGTGACCTCGATCTCGTCTATTCGAACTACAAGCGCGGCGTCACGATCCTGAGAAACGACTCGGACACGGGCCACCGTGTCATCGTCGCGTTGCGAGGCACGGAATCGAACCGCTTTGGAGTCGGCGCGACCGTCCGGATCGAAAGCCGCTCGGGCGTCCAGGTGCGCTCGCTCGTCCTCGCGCGCGGCGTGCTGTCCAGCTCGGAGCCTGTGCTTCATTTCGGCCTTGGAGGCGACTCGCGGATCGATCGCATGACCGTAGAATGGCCGTCGGGCCGGATGCAGGTTCTCAGGAATCTCGCTGCCGATCAGAAATACGCGATCGAGGAACCGTCTGGCGCGGTAGCCGCTCCGTCAGCCTTTTCAGAGCCGCTACCGACGGCCACGGTGTTTAACGAACTGCAACCCGGTGCGTCGGTTGCGGGCGTGATTCACGCTGCGGAAAGCGATGAACTCTCGAAGCAGCCGCTCCTTCCATTTCGGCACGATCGGCGCGGACCGCCGCTTGCGGCCGGCGATATCGACGGCGACGGCCGCGCGGACCTGGTCGTCGGCAGCTCGCCCCGGGATCCGTTGAAAGTCCTGATCGGCCTCGGCGGCGGAGATTTCGCGGCTCACGACCTTGATGTCGCCGGTCGGGATTCGAGATTGAGCGACGGACCGTTGCTTCTGTTCGACGCCGATGGCGACGGCGACAACGATCTCCTTCGAACAAGGTCGGGCGCGGGACGTTCAGATGGCGCGCCCGAGTTTCAGCCTGAACTCTTTCTCAATGACGGTCGCGGCGGATTTGTTGCAGCTCCGCCGGACGCGCTGCCGGAGCTTCACATCAGTGCGGGCGCCGTCGCATCCGCCGATTTCGACAGGGACGGGCGGGTCGATGTCTTCGTTGGAGGCGGGCTCGTTCCGGGTCGTTACCCGTTTTCTCCGCGAAGCGCGCTCCTGGTGAACCGCGGCGGAAAGTTTGAAGACATCACCAGGGAGGTTGCACCCGGACTGCGAAATGCAGGCATGATCACGGCGGCGTTGTGGAACGATTGCGATCGCGACGGTTGGCCTGATCTCATCGCCGCGGTGGAGTGGGGGATCGTGCACCATTTCCACAACGAGCACGGCGAGAGCCTGGTGGATGTGTCCGAAGGTTCGGGATTCGCTCTGGCAGGGAATGGCCTTTGGAGCGCCCTTGCCGCCGGCGACTTCAATCGCGATGGACGACCTGACATTGTTGCGGGAAACCTTGGCCTCAACACGACCTACCGGGCGGACCGTGAGCATCCGGCGCTGCTTTTTGCCGGAGCGTTCGGCGCGGCGGGCGACTTTCAACTGCTCGAAGGTTGTTACGAGGGTGACCGCCTTTTCCCGAGACGCAGCCGGCGAGAAATCGGTGAAGCGCTTCCGGGGATATTGAAACGTTTTCCGCGCAACGACCGGTTCGCGCGCGCGACTCTGGAAGGGATCGCTGGCGAGGAACCGCTGGCGGCGGCGGAGCGCTTCTCTGTCACCGAACTTCGCAGCGGTGTGTTCCTGAGCGAGCCCGACGGAACCTGCACTTTCATACCGCTTCCGCGTTTCGCGCAGATCGCGCCGGTGCAAGCGATCGCCGCCGGCGATTTCGATGGAGATGGGTTTTCGGATCTTTGCATCGCACAGAATTCCGCGTCGCCGGTGCCGTTTGTTGGCCCATTCGACGGCGGCCTCGGTCTTTATCTCAAAGGCAATGGGGACGGTGGATTCATTGCGGTGGCTCCAGAAGCGAGCGGTTTCATCGTGCCCGGTGCAGCCGGCGACATGGTGTCCGTCAATGTCGATCCGGGCGAACGACCAAAGATCGTCGTTTCGCGATTCGAGGCCCCCCCGCTCACTTTCCGCTGCAGAGCGAAGAACGAACCTTCGCCGTAACGATGCAGTCGTACCTGTAGGGCTGGACCTTGTGTCCATGCCGTTGCCTCCGCTGGACCTTGTGTCCATGCCGTTGCCTCCCGTGGAGCGGCACGGACGCGAGGTCCGCCCCTGCAACGGATCGGTATCGCGCGCCAGGAGCGAACATTGACGCCGACGGCATGAATACGGCCAGGCCGGTCGAGTCGACGCATGCCGAACGTTCCGCATGGCTATCCGGTTTATATTCCATTCGAATCTTTCGTCGAGACCGCCATGGCGGGACGATGCGTGTGGCGATAGTGCCGGGGTGAACAGCCCATCACGCGCCCGAAACTGCGGCTGAAATAGTAGGGATCATTGAATCCGCATGCCGGGGCGATTTCGGCAATCGGGATGAACGACGTTGCGAGCAGGGTGGCGCCATGCTGAATGCGTTGGCGGATGAGAAAGTCGATCGGAGCGAACCCGGTGAGACGGCGAAAGATTGCCGTGTAGTGGGTCACCGAAAGACCGGCGGCGGCGGCAAGCTCGGGCAGGTGGTGTGGGTGCATCCAGTCCCGGCGCAAGACCTCGATGGAAGCGTTCACCCGATCCTGCGCGGAGAGAGCCATGCTGTTTTGAGCACGGCGTCGGGAGACGGAGACGAGGCCGATTCTCAGGGCCGACGCCGCGTCGAGCAATTCTGGCAGGCCATAGCCTGCCGCCAGAACGGTGTGGATGCGGTCAAAGCCGAGGGAGTCCAGCCGCTCCGCAGGGGTATGGCAGGTCGCCAAGGGAGCGCGTCGGCCCATGGCGAGCTCGAACCAGGCGTCGGCCTCTGTCCCGGCGAAATGAACCCAGGCAATCGACCATGGGTCTGCATCGGAGGCCCCGTAAAGATGGGCGTGATTGGCGCGCAAGCCGACGAGGTCGCCGCGTCCGAGATTGTGGCGTCGGCCGCCGGCCTCCGCCCAGCCGGAGCCGCGCAGACAAACGATCAATATGTGACCCGGGCAACCTTGGGCGCGATTGACGTAGTGGCCCGATGCCCGGGGGAAGAACCCGGCGTGCGTCACGTGCAATCCGACCAGCAGCGCATGCGTCGCCATGAGTCGCTGCTGGGGGTCGGGCACAACCAGCAGGGTCTGGCCCGAGAACCCTTCACGGCGGCGCCGGATTTCCTTCATGGTGTAATATCGTGCAGGTTTTTCGGAATTGCGTCCATTGTTACTTGAGAAGGCATCGTGTAGGATCGTCCCGCTAGTTCGTTCGAACGACTCGGAAATCCGGCCGGACCCACCCCTTCATCGCCAATGGGACTTCCTGTATCCGTAACCCGAAAGTCGGTCGAGCTGCCGACCTACCTCCCGGCGGTGCCCGACCGCCATCCCCTGTTCCTGGAGAAGCGTGTCTATCAGGGCTCGAGCGGGCGGGTTTATCCGTTGCCGGTATGCGACCGCATCGCCTCCGAGCCGCGGCCGCACGCCTGGCAGGCGGTGTTCATCGAGAACGAATACCTGCGGGTGATGATCCTGCCTGAACTCGGCGGTCGCATTCATCGCCTCGTGGACAAGATCCGCGACCACGATCTGATCTACTACCAGCCGGTGATCAAACCGGCGCTGGTCGGACTGGCCGGGCCCTGGGTAAGCGGTGGAATCGAGTTCAACTGGCCGCAGCATCACCGGCCTTCCACCACGATGCCGACGACGGTGTCGGTGGAGCAGGGCGAGGATGGCTCGGTGACGGTGTGGCTCTCGGAGCACGATCCGATGACGCGGATGAAGGGCATGCACGGGGTCTGCCTGCGACCGGGCGTCGCCCGCATGGAACTGCGGGTGTGCATCTACAACCGCACCGACGACGTGCAGACCTTCCTGTGGTGGGCCAACGCTGGCGTCGAGGCCCACGAACAGTATCAGTCCTTCTTTCCGCCCGACGTGGCCTGCGTGGCGGATCATGCCCGGCGGGCGATGAGCGCGTTTCCGCTCTGCACCGGCAAATACTACGGCGTCGACTATGGAGCGCGGGCGAGGGAAGGCGTGCCCGACTCCGAGCGGCCCCGGCGCTACTATCCGCCGAGAGCGGCTGACGGCTCGATCCCGCCGCCGAACGATCTCTCGTGGTATGCCAATATTCCTGTGCCGACCTCCTACATGTGTCTCGGATCAACGGGCGATTTCTGCGGCGGCTACGATCACCGCGCGGGGGTTGGTTTCGTGCACGTCGCCAATCACCACATCGCCCCGGGCAAGAAGCAGTGGACGTGGGGCAACCACGAATTTGGCTACGCGTGGGATCGGAACCTGACGGATCCGCGCCAGGACGGAAGCCACCCGCCCTACATCGAGCTGATGGCCGGGGTCTTCACCGACAACCAACCCGACTTTTCCTACCTGCAGCCGGGTGAAACCAGGAAATGGAGCCAGTGCTGGTATCCGATTCATGATGTCGGCCCCCCCCGTGAAGCCAACGAAGAGGCCGCGGTCGACCTCCGCGTGTCCGGCCGCGGTCGTCGCACGGAGGCGCGGGTCGCCGTGACCCGGCGTTTTCCGTCGGCGCGGGTGCGGCTGCTCGATCGAACAGGCTGCACGGTGAAAGAGGCCACCGCGGACCTGGAGCCAGGCCGGCCGGCGATCGTCTCGTTCGAGCTGCCCCGGGGGTGTCCGCGGACCGGATTGCAGCTGGTAGTTTGCGAAGAAGGCGGGGCCGAAATCATCCGCTACCGTCCGCAACCGATGAGCCCCGCGTTGCCTCCGGAGCCGGCCGCGGCCCCACCGCCGCCGGCCGGGATTTCCAATGCCGACGAGCTGTTCATCGCCGGCCTGCACCTCGAACAATACCGCCACGCCACGCGCTGTCCGGCCACCTATTGGCGGGAAGCGCTGCGCCGGGATCCCGGGGACAGCCGCTGCAACCTGGCGCTCGGTCGCTGGCACCTGCGGCGCGGGGAGTTCACCACGGCCGAGTCCCACCTGCGGACCAGCCTGACCCGACAGACTTCACGCAATCCGAACCCGGCGGACGGCGAGGCCAGTTATCAGCTCGGTCGTTGCCTGCGGCATCTCAACCGCGACGAGGAAGCGTATGCGGCGTTTTTCAAAGCAACCTGGAACCAGGCGTGGGCCGGAGCCGCCCATCTGGCTTTGGCCGAAATCGAAATTGGGCGGAAGCGCTGGGAGGATGCGGACCTCCATCTCACCCGCGCGCGCCGCCTGGATGAAGACAACCTGCGGGTGCGTAATCTTCAGGCCATCGTCTACCGCCAGTGTGGGCTGGTGGACTGGTCCGAGGCCACGCTGGACGACATCCTCCTGGCCGATCCGCAGGACGCCTGGGCGGTCTGGCAGCGCGCGGGACGGATTGCGGACGACAATCAGCTGCGCCTCGATGTCGCGCACGACTTCGCCCGGGCCGGGCTGTGGACCGAAGCGCGGGCGGTGCTCGCCAAGTCGACGCCGGATTCAACGGGAGGAACCGGCCCGCTCGTCGGCTACACGCGCGCCTGGTTGAGCGACAAGCTGGGCCGTTCCGCACAAGCCGCGCGCGAACGCCGGGCCGCCCGCCGCGGCAAGGCCGACCGCTGTTTCCCGGCGCGGCTGGAGGAGCAGGCCGTGCTGCAAGCCGCGATCGCGGCCGACCCGGGCGACGCCCGGGCCCACCGGCTGTTCGGATTCTGGCTCTACGATCGGCGCCGGCACGAGGAAGCGATCGACCATTGGGAGGCGACGGTGCGGATCGATCCAGCCGATGCGGTTGCGTGGCGCTGCCTGGGAATCGCGTATTTCAATGTGTGCGGCCAACCGGCCCGCTCCCGCCGTGCTTACCAGCGCGCGGTTGAAGCCGCGCCCCAGGACGCCCGTCTTTACTACGAGCGCGATCAGCTCTGGAAACGGATTGGCGTGAAGCCGCGAACCCGCTTGCAGGCGCTGCGGAAAGTGCGGCAATGGGTCGCGCAGCGGGATGATCTCGTCGTGGATTACGCGGCCCTGCTCAACCAGACCGGTCGTCCCGGCGATGCATTGGAACTGTTGGAGTCCCGCCGCTTCCAGCCTTGGGAGGGGGGCGAGGGAGAGGTGTCGCGCCAGTATGTGCGCGCCCGCCTGCTGCTGGGGCGGAGGGCGCTGGCGCGGGGCGATGGCGCTGGCGCGCGCGAGCAGTTCGCTGCGGCCTTGGAGCTTCCGGAAAACCTCGGTGAAGCCCGTCACTTGCTGGCCAACCCGAGCGAAGTGCGGTGGTGGCTCGGCGAAGCCTGCGCGGCGATGGGCGATATGTCCACCGCGCGGGCGCATTGGAGGGAGGCCGCCGACTTCAAGGGCGATTTTCAAGGCATGAGCGTGCGGGCCTTTTCAGAGACGACCTTTTTCACTGCGAGCGCGATGCAACGGCTCGGGCGACGGGGGCCGGCCCGCGCGCTGTTCAAGGCACTCCTGGCACATGCCCGCGAACTTGCCGCCACCCCCGCGGAGATCGACTACTTCGCGACTTCGCTGCCGACCCTGCTGCTGTTTGAGGATGACCTCGATCGTCGACAGGTCTTCACCGCACGGCTCCTCGAGGCCCAGGCCCGATTCGGGCTCGGCCAGAAGAAGAACGCGGCCGCGCTTCTCGACACATTGCTTCGCGAAGACCCCGGCTCCGCCGTCGCGTCCGATCTCCTGGCCAGAAACATTCCCACCTGAATCAACCCAAGGCATGAGTCACAGAGAGCACAGGGCCCGGACACAGAGTTCACGGAGGCAGATACGGTGCCTTGCTCTGGGGCCTTTATGCCAAGGCCGTTCCAGTATCTTTGAACATGACGTTTTCCCCCAGGAATTTTCGAACCACTGAATTTGAACAGAAGGTAACGAAGGGAACGAAGAGTCGTTTGTCTCCGTGCCCTTCGTTCCCTTCGTTACCTTCTGTTCAATTGATCGGAACTCCCGCCAAGCCGCACTCGGCGATGTCCACCTCCGGCCCCATGCCCACCCGCCTCCGTCAACTTTCCCTCCTTCTCCTGTTGACCGGTTCAATCATGATGCCTTCAGCCCGCGGAACCAGCGCTTCGCTTTCCCTCGCCGGTTCCTGGCGTCTGCAACTCGACCGCGACGGCGCGGGCGTCGACGAGCGCTGGTTTGCCCGGCAGCTCTCCGAATCGATTGAACTTCCCGGCTCGCTTCCCGGCCAGGGTATCGGCGATCCGGTTACCATCGCTACACCCTGGGTGGGCAGCATATTCGATCGCTCCTGGTTCACGGCGCCGGAATACGCGCCGTATCGGCATTCCGGCAACATCAAGGTGCCATTTTGGTTGCAGCCGGAAACCTATTACGCCGGGGCCGCTTGGTATCAGCGGGACGTGGAGATCCCGGCGGACTGGGCCGGCCGCCGCCTGACGCTGATCCTGGAGCGCCCGCACTGGCAGACGACCGTGTGGCTCGACGACCTGCTGCAGGGATCCAACGACGCGTTGTCCGTTCCGCACGTCTACGAACTGGGCACCGCTGTGACGCCGGGGCGACACATCCTCACGATCCGCGTGGACAATTCGGTGATCGTGGACCTCGGGGTGAACTCGCACTCGATCTCCGATCACACGCAGGGCAACTGGAACGGGATCGCGGGCGCCATTGAACTGCGGGCAACCGCACCGGTGTGGGCGGAGGACGTGCAAATTTACCCCGACCTGTCTACCCGCAGCGCCATCGTGCGCGGCGTGCTGCGCAACCTGACCGGCAAGCCGGTGGCCGGCACCGTGGCGATCGAAGTGGACGGCAAAGGAACGGGGGCGGTCGAGGTTCCCTTCGAGACCAGCGGAGAAGCAAAGGCGCTCGAGACGTCGCTGGCGCTCGGGGCCGGCTTGGCAACATGGGACGAGTTCAACCCGGCCGTGCATCGCCTGAACATGAAGGTCGCCACCGAGACCACGGTCGACGAGCAGACGATTCCGTTCGGCCTGCGTGCCATCGGCCACGACGGCCGCCAACTCACGATCAACGGCCGCAAGCTGTTCCTGCGCGGCACGCTGGACTGTGCCGTTTATCCCCGCACGGGTCACCCGCCTCTCGACGTGGCGACGTGGCGGCGGACGTTCGAAATTATCCGATCCCACGGGCTCAACCACGTGCGGTTCCATTCGTGGTGTCCGCCCGAGGCGGCGTTTACCGCGGCGGACGAAATCGGAATCTATTTGCAGGTCGAGGCGGCCTCCTGGCCGAACCAAGGTTCAACCATCGGTGACGGCGGGCCGGTCGACGCTTGGATCGAGGCGGAAACCGGGCGCATTCTCCGCGCCTACGGCAACCACCCCTCCTTCGTTCTGATGGCGGCCTGCAACGAGCCCGGCGGCGACCACCACGCGGCGTGGCTCGACGCCTGGGTGGCGCGGCGCCGGGCCGGCGATCCGCGGCGCCTTTACACGGCCGGCGCCGGTTGGCCGGAGGTCGCACACAACGATTATGACATTCGTTCCGAGCCCCGCATCCAGCACTGGAACGAGGGCCTGGCGTCCCGCATCAACCGCTTGCCGCCGGAAACCCGCACCGACTATCGCGACTTCATTGCGGAACACGACGTGCCGGTGGTGAGCCACGAGATCGGCCAGTGGTGCGTTTATCCGAACTTCGCAGAAATGGAGAAATACACGGGCTACCTGAAGCCGCGAAATTTCGAAATCTTCCGGGAGAGTCTGGCGGCCCACGGCATGGCCGGCCTCGCGCGGGATTTCCTCCTCGCTTCGGGCAAGCTGCAGACGCTCTGCTACAAGGAGGACATCGAGTCGGCCTTGCGCACGCCGGCAATGGGCGGCTTCCAAATGTTGGGGCTGAGCGACTTTTCCGGGCAGGGCACAGCCCTGGTAGGCGTGCTGGATGCGTTCTGGGAGGAAAAGGGCTACGTTACGCCCGCCGCTTTCCGACGTTTCTGCGGACCGACGGTGCCGCTCGCGCGGCTCGACCGGCGGGTGTTCACGGCGGACGAAACCTTGATCGCCGACGTCGAGGTGGCGCACTACGGCGCGGCGCCGCTGGCGGCGGTGAAGGCGTCCTGGCGTCTGCTCGACGAAGCGGGCAGGGCTGCGGCCGAAGGCGCGTGGGCGCCGACCGACGTGGCGATCGGCGCCGGCAACGCCCTCGGTCGCATCGAGGTGCCCTTGGGCAAACTCGCCGTTCCGGCGCACTACCGACTCGAGGTCAGCGTGCCGACCGCCGGCGGTGTGGCGATTAACGACTGGGGTGTGTGGGTCTATCCGCCGAAGCCCGCCACCGTGACCGCCGCGCCGGACGACGTGCTGGTAGTCCAGTACCTGGATACCGCCGCGCGGGATCGGCTCGAATCCGGCGGGGCGGTGATGTTGACGATTCCGCCGGACCGGGTGGCGCCGGATCCTGCAAGGGGTCCGATCGCGGTTGGATTCTCCAGCATTTTCTGGAACACCGCGTGGACGAACGGTCAGGCGCCGCACACGCTCGGCATCCTGTGCGATCCGAAACACCCGGCCCTGGCGGGTTTTCCGACCGCGTTCCACAGCGACTGGCAGTGGTGGTATGTGATGAGCCACGCCGGCGCCATGATTCTCGACGACCTGCCGCAACCGCTGCGCCCGATCGTGCAGGTGATCGACGACTGGGTGACGAACCGGAAGCTCGGTTTGGTGTGGGAGGCCCGCGTCGGTCCGGGTCGGCTGCTCGTCACGAGCATAGACTTTTCCGGTAAACCCGACCCGGTGCGACAGCAACTGCGGGCAAGTCTTCTGGCCTACGCCAGCGGGGGCGATTTCGCTCCGGAGCAGTCGGTGTCACTCGATGCCGTGGCGGCGCTGATCGCGCCCGAGACTTCCCCCACACCATGACGCTGACGCCCTTCGACCTGTTGTTCTTCGCTGCGTTTTTCATCGTCGTGGTCGGCTTTTCCCTGTGGAAGAGCCGGGGAGGCGGAGACAGCAGCGATTATTTCCTCGGCGGACGCAGCCTGCCGTGGTGGCTCATCGGCATCTCCATCGTGGCGGCCAACATTTCCACCGAACAGATGGTGGGCATGGCCGGGCAGGGCGCCGGCGACGTCGGGATCGCTGTGAGCCTCTGGCAACTGGCGGGCTCGATAGGCGTCGTGGTGTTCGCCTTCACCCTGCTGCCGCGGCTGCTGCAGGCGGGCATCTACACCATCCCGGAATTTCTGGAATATCGCTACAACAGCACCGCGCGCGCGCTGATGGCGCTGATCACGGTCGTCATCTATGTGGGAGTCCTGCTCACGGCGGTGCTCTACTCAGGCGGTTTGACCATGCAGACCGTGCTGGGCGTGCCGCTGGCCCAAGGTGTCTGGGTGCTCGGCGTGCCGGCGGCACTCTACACGGTGTGGGGCGGCCTCAAGGCGGTGGCGTGGGCCGATCTGTTTCAAGGTCTGGCCCTGCTGTTGGGCGGCTTGCTGGTGTTCGGCCTGAGCCTGCGGGCCGTGGGCGGTTGGGCGTCGTTTGCCGCGGCCAACGCGGACCGGTTGCACATGATCCTGCCGGCGGATCATCCGGTGCTGCCGTGGACCGGGGCATTCGCCGGCATGTGGATCGTATTGCTCTACTACTGCGGGCTCAATCAGTTCATCGTGCAGCGCACGTTGGCGGCCCGCACGCTGCGCGACGGTCAGGCGGGCGTGATCTTCGCGGGGGCGCTATGGCTGCTGGTGCCGTTTGCGATCGTGCTGCCAGGCACGATGGCGGCGCAGCTCTATCCCGAGGTGGCCGAGATGCCGGACCGGGCCTTTCCGCAACTGGTGACCCATCTCATTCCCGCCGGCTTGCGGGGTTTCGTGCTCGCGGCGATCACGGGGGCGATCGTCAGTTCGCTCGGCTCCATGCTCAACTCGGCCTCCACGATCTTCACCATGGATATCTACCGGCGCCTGTGGCACCGCGGCGCGAGCCAGCCGCGGCTGGTGCGGGTCGGACGGCTGGTGACGGCGGCCAGCGTCGCGGTGGCGTGCGTGCTGGCGCCGCAGCTGGCCGACCCGCGTTTCGGCGGCGTGTTTCAATTCATCCAGCAATTCCAGGGCTACATCTGGCCGGGCGTGGTGGCGGCGTTCGTGTTCGGCCTGCTCGTGCCAACGGCACCGCCGGCCGCGGGCGTCACGGCACTCGTGTTGGGCCCGGCCCTCTACGGCCTGTTCCAGCATTTCGCCCCGAACGTGCACTTCCTCCTGCAGGTGGCGCTCACGTTTCAGCTCATCGTATTCGTCATGGGCTTCATCACCTTCGTGTGGCCGCTGGAGACGCCCCGCGTCCTGCCCGTGCGCGAGGATCTCGACGTGCGCAGCACGCCGGGCCTGAAACTGGCCGGCGGCGCGGTGGTGGCCGCTACCGTCTTGATTGTGTGGATATTCCGGTGAAACCCGCATGTTGGCTTTTGTTGCTTAACGTCGTTGCGGCATCCCCCGGACTGATGGCCCAGCGCACCTACTCGCTCGATCTCGATGCGCCGCGACCGCCGGTGAAGCGGGGACACCTCGATCTGGGCGGCGACAGCGTCACCGGTGAGCGCGTGGCGGTGAACAACCAGTTCATCGAACTTGATGGCCGGCCGTGGATCCCAGTCGTCGGCGAGATTCACTTTTCGCGCTACCCGGCGGAGTATTGGGACGAGGCGATTCGCAAGATGAAGGCGGGCGGCATCAACGTGATCGCAACCTACGTCTTCTGGAACATGCACGAACGCTCCGAAGGGGTGTTCGACTGGAGCGGCGACCGCAATCTGCGCCGGTTTCTGGAACTGTGCGCGGCGAACCATGTGCGGGTTCTCGTGCGAATCGGGCCGTTCTGCCACGGCGAGGTGCGCAACGGCGGCATCCCCGACTGGATCTACGGCCGGCCGGTGGAGATCCGGTCGAACGATCCCGGCTACCTGTTCTACGCCGACCGCCTCTACGGCGAGATCGCCCGGCAGATGCACGGCCTGCTCTTCAAGGACGGCGGCCCCGTCATCGGCGTGCAGTTGGAGAATGAATACCAGCACAGCGCGGCGCCCTGGGAATGGACCTACCCCGGCGCGCCGCGGGAGTTCACGGTTGCCGACCGCGACGTCGACGTCACCCACATCCAGATCACGGCGGGCGGAGCGCAAAACCGGTTCGCGGACGAGGGCCGCGACCACCTGGCGACGCTCAAGCGACTCGCCCGCACCCATGGCATCGACGTGCCGATCTACACTGCGACCGGATGGGGCAACGCGTCCATCGTGACGGGCGGCAGCATTCCGGTCACCGCTGGCTACGCCTATCCGTTCTGGGCACCACCGGCGCCGTCCGATTTCTATCTGTTCAAGGACATCCGGCGCCATCCCGACTACGCACCGGTCAGCTACGACACCGACCTTTATCCGTCGATTCCGGCGGAACTGGGGGCCGGGATATCGCTGACCTACCGTCGACGCACGACGGTGCCGCCGGCGAGCCTGGCGCCGCTCATCGTCCGCACCCTGGGCAGCGGGGCCAACGGCATCGGCTACTACATGTATCACGGCGGCTCCAATCCGGTGATCGACGGCAGGTTCTTCAACGAACAAGCCAGCGGACTGCCGCGGATCAATTACGACTATCAGGCGCCGATCGGCGAGTTCGGGGAAATGCGCGCCCATTATCGCGAGTTGAAACTGCTGCACTTGCTGCTGGCGAACTGGGGCGACCGGCTCGCACCCATGCCGTCGGTCCTGCCCGACACCAACGCCGCCATCACGCCCGACAACGTCGACACCCTCCGTTGGGACGTGCGCACGGACGGGCGCAGCGGTTTCGTGTTCCTGCACAATTTTCAGGATCACGTTGAAAACCACGACCTCACCGGCCTGCGGCTGGAGTTGCGCAACGGCGACAAATCGCCAGTCACGTTTCCCCACGAAGGAACCTTCACCCTGCGCCGGGACGCGAGTGCGATCCTCCCTTTCAACCTCGACCTGGGCGGTGTATCTCTGCGCACGGCGACGGTGCAACCGCTGACCGTGATGCGCCGCGGGAGCGAAACCCACACGGTCTTCGTGACGGTCGGGGGCGTGAAACCCGAACTCGTTTTCTCGGGCGACCACGCATTAGCCACCGAGGACGGCGCGGTGGCGACCCGGCGCGACGGCGTCACGATCGTCGCGGGCGGAGAGGAGCAACCGTTCCGTTTCCGTGACGGTGACCGGCACTTCCTGGTCATTCCGCGGGAACTCGCGCTCACGCTCGTCCAATCCGGCGAAGAGCGGCTGGTGTTTGCCGATGCGGACGGTTTCCCTGCGCCGGCGGGGGCGGAACTCGAACTGCGCGCGATCGGGCGGTCGTCAATCCATCTTGCGATCTATCCCGGCGCTGCGGTGTCGAAGCTGCGCGTGAGTCGTGGCAAGGTCACGCCGCAGCCGGCTGCGGCGGCGGGCATGTCGGCCTGGCAGGTGGAGTTCGAAAAGGCGGAGCCGTCCGTGAAGGTGCGACGCGTCGGGGAGCGGCGACTGGTCGTATCCGTGGCCGCGAACGGTCTGCAGGCGGATGATCTCTGGTTGCGTGTGCCCTATGTCGGCGACCGCGTCGAGGCGTTCATCGGCGGCGAACTGGTGGCGGATCATTTCTACTTTGGCCAGCCGTGGGAGATCGGTTTGCGCACGTTCGCGGAACGCCTGACTCACGAGGACCTGGTGTTGGTATATCACCCGCTTTCGCCCGACGCCCCCTTTTGGGGCGACCTGCCGCCGGCGGTGCGAACGGAACTGGCGAATCGCGCATCGCCCATGCTCGAGATCGAGGATCCGGTGCTGCAACCCGAATACCGGACCCGAGTGACGTTCGGGCAGTAGTCCGGCCACAAGGCGTCGTGACCGTTCCCTGACGCTTACGGCAGGGACGCGAAGACGGTTCGGACTTTTGATTCTCGGTTCGGGAGACGGGCGCGTGCCGAGTGGCGGGCGCGCAACATTGCCGGCATCGATGTGCTTCAGGGTCGGGCCGCCGTCTTGAGCTCCAGGGCGGCGGTGGCAATCGGGCCCGGACCGCTTGTTCTCCCTGCTTAGTAAAACTGTTTTACTGTAGAAAATACTGTTGACACTGTGGAGTAACAGTGGCGGTTTGGCTCCATCGATCTCACCCCGCGATAACAACAGCCAACCCCGGTTTTCGAGCGTCTCCCCCCAACGCGACCTGTCTTCAGCCTCCGCTCCGGCGGGCTGGCTTGGCCCCGGCACCCAGGGCCGATTCATCCGATGCCTTGCGACCGGAGTCCCACGAAGCGGCTCCGCGTCAAAACCACACTTCACGTGCCCGCCGCGGCCGACAGCACCGCTGGCAGCGGTCGGTGCGGGCCGCGTCGCTCGCGGCTTCCGTTTTCCGGTTAGGACTCAAACGCAATCAAACTCGAAAAGATGCAAACCACACCCCCCGTCGCGAAAACCCGCCGCCTGGCCATGGCCGCGTTGTTTTCGTTGCTGCTTAGCTCCGGGATGGCGCAGCAGACCGCCAACCCCAGTGCCCAGAACAATGCGACAAACCCGACCGCGGGCGAAGAGACCGTGATCCTGTCGCCTTTCGTGGTCGATGCCGCGGAAGACCAGGGCTATCGCGCCACCTCGACGCTGGCCGGCAGTCGCATCAAGACCGACCTCAGGGACGTTGCCGCGCCCATCACGGTTGTCACCAAGGAATTTCTGAACGACGTCGCCGCGACGGACATCAACGACGTCCTGGCCTACACGGCGAACACCGAGGGCACCCGCGATTTCACCGCTTCCACCAGTTCGCTGGGCCGGCCGACGGATGATATTGCGGCAAATTCTTTTTCGGCCAATCGTTTCCGCGGGCTGGAGCAGCCGGAGTCCTACCGCGACTATTTCTTCACGATCAACGATTGGATCGGATTTGATACCTACAACCTGGACCAGGTCACGATCAGCCGTGGACCAAATTCGGTGCTCGCTGGCCTGGGCAAGGCGTCGGGAATCATCAACTATTCGCCCCAGCTGGCGAACCTGAATCGCAATCGTTCGCTGCTCAGTTTCCGCTTCGGCAGTTACGGGGACAAGCGCGCGGTGCTGAACACAAACTACGTGGTGAAGCCCGATGTCCTGGGCGTCCGCGTGGCGGGCCTGTGGGCCGACCAGGGCTTCAAGCAGGAGCCGGCGTATCGCCGCGACAAGCGCATTTATCTCACGACCACCTACCAGCCGTGGAAGCAGACCACGATCCGGGCCAGTTACGAATACGCCAAGGTCAAGGCGAACATGCCCAACTCCCTTACGCCGGAAGACGACATCACCGAATGGCTGGCTCGGGGCAGCCCGAGCTACGATAGCAGCCTGACCGGAGACACAATTCCGGATCCCTTGAGCGCCGGGGCCGACAAGCCCGTGGCCGTTTTCGATGCCGGTGGAACACTCGAGGGCTGGTGGAATGCCAACTCCCGCGCCAGTTATTTCCAGGCCAACCTCAACGGCGTGGGCATCTGGTCGCCCCTGCGAATGAATGACAACCGGTATCTGGACATCGACTCCATCAACCTCAACCCGAGTCTTGACGACCGTGATTTCGACGCGATCAATCTGTCGATCGATCAGCAGATCGCGAAGGGTCTCTTTGCCAATGTCGCCTATGTGCACGAGACCGCGAACGCGACCCGGCTGAATCTCTTTCGTAGCGAATACGCCTCGTATATGATCGATCCGAACGTGCTGCTTCCGAACGGCGCGCCCAACCCGCACTATGGCGAGACGTATATGGAATATCGGGGGCTCGACAACCACGGGAAGGATCACAATACCAACGAGGCGATCCGCGCGACGGTGAACTATGAGCTCGACCTGCGTGAATCCAACACCTGGCTGGGGCATTACAAGCTGACCGGCTTCATTGAGGATCGCGAGACCGAGACCCATGGCCGGCAGTGGAACGCGAAGGTGGCCACGGATCTGGATTACGAGGACATGAGCCAGCGTTTCTATCTCGGAGGTTCCGGCACCGCTCGCGCCTCCACTGTCCCCGGCAATCCCGGATTGTTGCAGGACGTCCCCGGTATCCCGCCGGGCTTTCCCGCGACCCGCTCCGGTGCCGCCACGATCAGCAGCATCTATGCCCTGAAGAGCGACCGCAAGAACCTGCAGAAGCTGTCGAGCGCCGCGTTCATCGCCCAGGCTTACCTGTGGGACGACAGGATCGTCGGCATGTATGGATATCGCCGGGACACCAACAAGGGGGCGAACGCGCTGGGCGAGGACCTCGGCAACAACATTGTGGGCCCGGCCGGAGACTACGACCGGGACGCGCTTCGCGACAGCAAGTTCACCCAAGGAACGCACACCTATGGCGTCGTCGTCCATGCCTTGAGCTGGCTGAGCCTTCACTACAACAAATCCGGAAATTTCCAGCCCAATGCGGGTCAGGTGGACCTCGACGGCATACCGACGCCCGCGCCCACCGGCTCGGGCAAGGACTATGGCTTTTCGCTGGATCTGCTGGATAACAAACTTAACGTGAAGGTGAACTGGTTCGAGCTCGAGGCCAAGGGCGCCAATGCCGAATCGGTCACCTTTCCGCTGAACCAGTGGACGATTCCCTTCCTGGAGCTTACCATCATGCCGGATATTGCCAGCACCCCGGCCTTCCAGGCGGCCCATCCCGGCTTCGTGTATCAAAAGCGCATGGCGGACGGATTGGTCACCGGCGACACCCGGCTGAATGGGGCGTATGCCTTTGATCAGGTCTCCAAGGGGATCGAGCTCGAGCTCACGTATAACGTGACGAAGAACTGGCGTCTGATGGGAAGTGTTTCCAAACAGGAGGCCAAGCAATCGAATATCGCGGGAAATCTCACCGAGTTTATCGAAGACCGGCTGGCCTACTGGCAAAGCAGCGGCCTGTTCGATTTTCTCGTCTCGCCCGGCGGCGGCTGGGGCCAGAACCTCACCGGCAGGGAATATTGGGAGCGGGACAGCCTCGGTGCCTATATCACGTATCGTTCGGGGGACGGTCGCCCATCAACCCAAATGGCCAAGTGGCACGCCAGTGCCCTGACGACCTACACCTTTACCGAGGGTGGACTCAAGGGCTTTTACCTGGGGGGAGGCGCGCGCTATATCGAGGGTTCGGTCATCGGGCTTCCGGCGATCCTCGATGCGGAGGGACGCGTCAGCGCCCTCGATCTCGATCATCCGTACCGGAACTCGAGCTATGTGGGCGTTGACGCCTGGGTGGGCTACCGGACCAAAGTCTTTGCCGACCGGTTTGACCTCAACGTTCAGCTCAACATCAAGGATCTCCAGGAAAGCGGTCACTATCGACCGATCACCGCTAATTCCGACGGGACCCACTCGGCCTACCGGATCATGCAGCCGCGAACATTCTATTTGAACACCACCCTGGAGTTCTAGGATCACCGTTTGCCGGCATAGCTTTCGACCGTTTGCGTCCAGGCCCTTCCGGCTCGTTTCGGGAGGGCCTTTGGTTTGGCCGCTCGCGCTCGGAGCGCACGCCTCCTGTCCGATGGGGGACGGTCGGCCGGGCCGGTCCCACTTGACCCAGACTTGCCCGCCGTCCGCTCCGCCTGAGAATACCTCCCCTGCATGAACCGGCCGCATGTCGTTTCCTGGATCATTGGCCTTGTGGCGGCTGCCGTGGTCGGCCCGGGCAGCGGCTGTCGGCGTGTTGACGAGGCGCCGACCGCGATCGCGCTGCCCGAGGTGAGGCCGCGGCCGGAATTGCCGGCGGCATTTGACCGGGAGGCGCAGCGCCGTCGCGACGAGGTGATTGCGGCGGACTTTGCACCGGAGGCGCTGCGGAACCTCGCGCGGCTCTATCACGCCAACCGGCAGCTCGGGGAAGCGCAGCAATGCTATGATCTCCTGGTGCGCCATCCGGACGCGGTGACGGCGCTCGATCATTACCTGCAGGCGGATCTCGCCCGCCAGGCCAACGACCTCGAACGGGCGCGAGGTGAATTGCAGCAAGTCGTCGCGGCGCAGCCTGATTATCTCCCGGCGCGGCTGGGACTGGCGGAGATCCTGTCCAAGACCGGTCAGGAGCAGGCGGCGGCGGCGCAGTACGCCGCCGTGCTCGACCTTGCGCCCGAGCAACCCCGGGCCGTCGTCGGTCTTGCGCGCCTGGAGCTCCAGCGGGGCGAGGAGGACGCCGCCGTGACCCGCCTCGAGGATTTCATGGCGGCGCAACCGGAATCGACGTCGGGCGCGGCCCTTCTGGCGCAGGTCTTGCGCCGGCGCGGTGAGCTCGACCGTGCCGCGGCCCTGACGGAAGTGAGCGAGCAGCGGCCCGAACCCGCTCCCGCCGATCCGTGGCTCGAGGCCTTGTGGGCCGACTCCTTTGATGCCGAGCTCCTCGGCCTGCAGGCGGAGGATCACTTGCGCGCCGGCGACGGCAAGCGCGCGCAGGTGCTGTTGGACCGGATCCGGCAATTCGATCCGGCGAGCCCGATTCCGTCTCTCGTGCAGGGTCAGGCGGAGGCGCTGGCCCGGCATGACGAGGCAGCGGTCGGCCATCTCCGGGAGGCCCTGGCCAAGGGCGGAGAACCCGAACGGATCTGCCCGAGCATCACGCAGGCATTGCTCAACCTGCATCGTACCGACGAAGCGGTGACACTGGCGGCGGAGTACCACCACAAGCTGCCCGCCTCGCGTCCCATTGCTCGCGCCTACGCGGATGCGCTCCTCGCCCGCGGTGATGATGCGCAGGCCCGGCCGGTGCTGGAGAAAGTCGTGCAGGCGGAACCGACGCTGCAGCGGCCGAACATGGAGCTCGCCCGGATCCTGTGGTCGGCGGGTGAACGGGACGCCGCGGCGGATTGTCTGCGGCGGGTCGCGGCCGCGCATGCAGACGACGTGCCGTCGCGCGCGCTGCTCGGTGAATACTACCTTCAACAAGCAGATGCCGCATCCGCTTTGCTGCCACTGCAGGAGGCGCTCGCCGTCGCGATTCCGGGGACGCCGGCCCACGACCGCCTTTCGGGATTGCTGGCGACCGCCTGCGTCCAGTCGGGAACCGCAGCCGCAGCGCAGGGACGCCTCGACGAGGCGGCCGACCACTTCGAGCAGGCGACGCGGGTGCTCCCGGCGGAGCCCGAAGCCTATGCCGCGCTGGCCGATGTCTGCGTGCAGCAGAAACAGTTTGTCCGGGCGGCGGACGCGTTGCAGCGCCTGGCTGCACTGCAGCCTGGCAATCCCACGATCCGGCTGAGCCTTGGTGACGTCCTTCACCGTCAGGGTCGCCGGGACGCGGCGCGAGCCGAGTGGGAGAGGGCCCGCGTGCTCGTGGCTCCCGATGATGCGAGGTTGCGCCAGGCGCTCGAGGCGAGGCTGCGGGGTGAGTTCACGGAGGAGATTTTCCGATGAAGACTCGGGGCGTTTTTCTCGCTGCCGGCGCGCTGGCGGCCGTGATCGGTGGCGTGGTGGCAGCGCGGCTCGTTTCGCGGGGAGCGCACGGGGAGTCGGCGCCGCCGCTTTCTTCGGCTGCATTTGTCCATCGTCCGTTGGGCCGGCCGCCGGAAGGTCTGCCTTGGATCACCGACCTGAACATCGTGGACCTCGACCAGGACGGCCTGCTCGATGTTCTCTTCTGCGACGCTCAGCTCAACCAGATCGGCTGGATTCGCCAGGTCAGCGCCGGCGAGTTCGTCGAACAAGCGATCGGCGGCTCCGTCGACGGGCCCGCGCATGTCGAGGTGGCGGACCTCGATGGCGACGGGCACCTGGATGTCCTGGTGGCTGCGATGGGGGTGATTCCGCCGAGCAATGCGCGCCTGGGCGCCGTGGTCGTGCTGGTGAATGACGGGGCGAACCGTTTCACCAATCGCGTGCTGCTGCAGGACGTCGCACGCGTCACCTACGTGGCGGCCGCGGATTTCAACGAGGACGCGCGGCCCGACCTCATCGTCGGCCAGTTCGGCTATCTGCAGGGCGAGATTCGCTGGTTGGAGAATCGCGGCGACGGGACGTTCGCCAGTCATCAGCTCTCCGACCTGCCGGGCACGATTCACGCGCCGGCGGTGGACATCGACCGTGACGGCCATCTGGATGTGGTCGCGCTGATTTCCCAGGACATCGAGGAAGTGCACGCTTTTTTTGGCGATGGCCGGGGCGGCTTCCGGCAGCGCGTGCTCTACGGTTCCACCAATCGCGACTTCGGCAGCAGCGGACTCGCGGTGGCGGACGTCAATGGCGATGGGCGGATCGATGTCGTGTACGCCAACGGGGACGGATTCGACTACGCGACGCCGGGCCCGCGCCCGTGGCACGGGCTGCAGTGGCTCGAAAATCGTGGAGACCGCCAGTTCACCTACCACCGCGTGGGCGACTTCCCCGGCTGCTATAGTCCGGCGGCGGTGGACCTGGACGGCGATGGCGATGTGGACCTCGTCGCCAGCAGCGCCTTCAACGACTGGGAGCGACCTGGCGCCGTGTCGCTGATGGCCTTCGCCAACGACGGTCGCGGTCGCTTCACTCCGCGCGTGCTCGCGCGCGACCCGACGCATCTGATCGTCGTGAGGGCGGCGGACCTGTGCGGCGACGGCCGGATGGAACTCGTGACGGGTGCGCTGCTGTTTTATCCCCCGTTCGACCGCGTATCGCGGATCACCCTATGGGAGCCCCGAGGATGACGCGGGCCGCATCGAATCCACGCCCGCCGTGCCCATGAGCAACCGTCTCTCGATTAGCGACTCGCCGTCCGTGCCTGATTCGGACAAGGCACAGGACATGGCGCGTACGAAATCCAGCGGCCGCATGGACAGGAAATCGACGATCTACGATCTGGCCCGCCTCACCGGCGTTTCCCCGGCACCGTCAGCCGCGTCCTCAACAACCGCGACCGGGTGAAGAGCGAGACGCGCGAGCGCGTGTTGCGCGGCGCCAACCAGCTCAATCTCAAGCCGCAGGCGTCCGTGCGTTCACGGCAGATTGCGGTCCTGTCGGAACCGTCGTTCACCGACCGCATCGAGGGTTACGCCGCCACCATGACCGCGCATCTGGCCTTCGCGCTGTCGCGCCGCCGGATGGGCGTGGTCCTGCCGACGAACCCGGTCGAGGAACTGCCGGGTCTGTTTCTCGAAGGGGTGGTGGCCGTGACCTACGACAAGGGACTGCGGTCGCTGCTGTCGGATCTGGAGAAGCGCATGCACGTGGTCTACATGGACAAGTTCGATCCGATCCCGAACGAGTACGTGGTTTGTTCCGACCATCAAAATTCCGGATACATTGCGGCGAAGCACCTGATCGCGCGAGGCAAGCGCAAGCTCGCGTTTCTCGGCCGGCCCTATGCGCCCTATATCGAACGCATGAAGGGCTTTCGCAAGGCCCTCACGGAGGCGAGGGTTCGGGTCGACGACCGCCTGCTCGTGCTGGCCGGCGCCGAGATCAGCCTTTCCTCCGCCATCACCCGCATCGTGCGCGCGGGAGCGGACGGCCTGTATGTCCCGGGCACCAGCTTTCAGGCGATGGAATGCCTGCACATCCTGACCTATGTCATGGGCCTGAAGGTGCCGCAGGACATCTCGCTGATCGGCGGCGAAAACGAGGGCATCTCGGCGCTGCAGAATCCGCCGCTGACCACCATCGACGAACCGCTGCGGGACATGGCGGAAAAAGCCGCGGATATCGTCGATGCCCTGACGAGTGGAAAAACCATGGCCCGGCGCCACCTGACGCTCCCCGTCCGGCTCATCGAACGGGATTCGGTTTCCTGACCCATGGAAGCGCTTCCTCAGCCCGAGGGTCCTGCTGCCCTGGAAGTAAATCAGTCACGCAAAGACAACAACACTTGCGCAACCGCGACGCGGCGCCGGGTCGTGCCCCTTCGGGACGGCTGGAATTTCCGCCGGTGCGATGCGGCGGCCGACGCGGATGCGTGGACGCAGGTCGGCCTCCCGCATTCCCCCTTCGTCGCCGATCTCGACGGGAGGGACCACTGGTTCGGGGAATGTGAATACGAGCACGAGATCCAGATCCCGCCTTCCGGCGCGGGGGCGCGGGCGATCCTTCATATCGGCGCGGCCATGCACACGGCCCGCGTATTCGTCGACGGCCGGGAAGTGGGATGCCACGTCGGCGGTTACCTCCCGTTCGAGGTCGAGCTGCCGCCAGGCGTTTGTGACGGACGTTCCCATGGCCTGCGGATCCGGGTCGACAATCGCCATGATCCCGACGTGCCGCCGGGCAAGCCGTTCGATGAACTCGATTTTTGCTGGTATGGCGGACTCTATCGCGACGCCGAACTCCGCCTCTATCCACCGGTCCACATCACGGATGCGGTGGCGGCCGGCGCGGTCGCCGGCGGCGGCGTGTTCGTGCGTACCTTGGCGGCGGACGCTGCCGCCGCGACCCTCGCCGTGCGGGTGCACGTGCGCAACACCGGTCCGGCGACGCCTGACCTGCAGGTTCGCGTCGAACTGGCGGGCGGAGACGAAATCGTGACGACCGTGAGTGCGCCGCTGGCGCCGCTGGGCTCGGGCAAAGCCGCGCAGGTGGAGGTGCAGTGTCACGTCGCCCAGCCGCGCTTGTGGTCGCCGGATGCACCATCGCTGTACGACCTGCACGTGGCGGTGGTGACCGGCGGGGGCGCGGTGCTGGACGCGCGGCGGGAGCGCGTGGGCATCCGCCGCATCCATTTTTCCCGCGCGACAGGATTCGTCATCAACGGACGGCGGGTGCGCCTGCGCGGCACCAACCGTCATCAGGAATATCCGCGCGTCGGTTATGCGGCGCCCCGGGCGGCGCAATATCGGGATGCCCGGCGGATCAAGGAGGCGGGTTTCGACTACGTGCGCCTGTCGCACTATCCGCAGTCCCCCGACTTCCTCGCTGCGTGCGACGAACTCGGCATCGTGGTGATGAACTGCCTCCCCGGGTGGCAGTTCATCGGCGGAGAACGCTTCCGCAGTGCCTGCTTCGCCGCCGCGCGAGAAATGATCCGGCGGGACCGCAATCATCCCTGCGTCGTGTTGTGGGAACTTTCGCTCAACGAGACCGTAATGGATGACACCTTCACCGCCCAGTTGCATGCGATCGGTCACGAGGAATATCCGGGCGACCAGATGTATACCTGCGGGTGGCTTGATCGCTACGACGTCTACCTGCGTTCGCGACAGCACGGCGAAATCCACACCTGGCGCAATGGCGACAAGGCGCTGGTGGTGGCCGAATACGGGGACTGGGAGTTCTTTGCCGCCAACGACGGGTTCAACCAGAAGACGGGAACCGGCTTGTTCGCGCGCTGGAGCAACGGCCGGAAGTTTCGCGGTGATGGCGAGCGCGGGCTGCGGCAGCAGGCGTGGAATCACATGGTCGCGCTCAACGACACGCTGGCCTCGCCCGCGGCGCTCGACGGGCAGTGGTCGATGTTCGACTACGCGCGCGGGTACGATCCGGTGCGCGCGGGCTGCGGCTTGATGGACGTCTTTCGGCTGCCGAAGTTTTCCTATCACTTTTATCGCAGCCAGCGCGACCCGGCCGAATCCGGGGCCAACTGGGTGGGAGGTCCGGTGGTTTTCATTGCCTCGCACTGGACCGCCGGGTCCGACCTGCGCGTCCCCGTGTTCAGCAACTGCGAGGCGATCGAATTGCGTCTCAACGGCGCAATCCTGGCCCGCCAGCCCGTCGACCGGGCCGCGCATTCGCAGCATCTGCCGCATCCCCCGTTCTTTTTCGATCTGGACCGGTTCTCGGCCGGCACCCTGGAGGCGCACGGCTTGATTGGCGGCCGGAGCGTTTGTGTCCACCGCGTCACCACGCCGGGGCCGGCCACCGGCTTGCGGCTGACCTGTGAGGACGAGGCGACGATTCCCGCGGCTGGGGAACCCGATGTCTTGATTGCGCATGCGGAGCTCCGGGATGCGCAGGGGGCATTATGTGTGGGGGACACGTCCCCGCTGGAGTTCGCTGTGAATGGCGCCGCGACTTTGCTGGGTGCCCGGATCGTCCGGGCCGAGGCCGGCATCGCCTCCGTGGTGCTGCAGGTTCCCGGCAATGCACCGCCGTTTACGCTGCGGGTGCGTTCCACCTGCGACGATCGGTTCGCGGCGACGCGTCGCTTCGGTCGCGGACAGGAGGAACGCGCCGATGCGTCTCCCATCGTGCCGCGGCCCGTTGCTAAACCCTGATTTCATGATCTCGCCCTGGTTCCATTCAACCCCTTTGCGGTCAGGCAGTGTGATCGTGTGCGTTCTACTGGCCATGAGTTCGATGCTCTGCGGCCGCGGTGGCGCGCAGCCGTGAGAATTTTGACGGCAGTTGGCGGTTCCATCGCGGCGACGAACCCGGAGCGGAAGGTCCGGAGTTCGTCGACTCCGCCTGGCGCACCGTCGATTTGCCGCACGACTGGAGCATTGAAGGGCCTTACGACGAAAACGCCCCGAGCGGCGGCTCGGGTGGATACCTGCCGACGGGGATCGGCTGGTATCGTAAGACCTTCAGGCTGCCGCAATCGTCGGCGGAAGATCATGTGGAGATCCTGTTCGATGGTGTGTACCAGCACAGCACGGTGTGGCTCAACGGTCGCGAACTCGGCTCCCGGCCGTACGGCTATGTGTCCTTTCACTACGACCTGACGCCGTACCTGAAATTCGACGGCACGCCGAACGTCCTCGCCGTGCGGGTCGACGATTCCCGTCAACCGAGCAGCCGCTGGTATGCCGGTTCCGGGATCTTCCGGCACGTCTGGTTGATCAAGACCGATCAACTGCGCGTCCCGGTGTGGGGAAGCTATGTCACCACCACCACTGCCGAAGCCGGGCGGGCGACCTTGCGGAGCCGGACGATGGTGCGCAACGATCGCGCCGGCGTGCAGGAGGTGGCGTTGCTTTGCGAACTGCTCGACGCCGCCGGGGCGACGGTGGCGAGCGTCCGTGACACCCATCGCGTGGCGCCGGGCGAGACGTTTGCATTCGACCGACCGGCTCGGGTTTCTCGTCATGGACGAGGCGTTCGATGAATGGACGGTGCGCAAGCCGCAGATCAAGTTCGGCTACTCCGATGCGTTTGGCGAGTGGTCGGAGCGTGACGTCGTCGATTTCGTGCAACGCGACCGCAACCACCCCTGCGTCGTCATGTGGAGCGCGGGCAACGAAATTGGCGAGCAACGAGCACCGGAAGGTCCGGCCATTCTGAAGCGTCTCGTCGATTTGTTCCATCGCGAGGATCCGACCCGGCCGGTGACCGCGGCGATGGACAACATCTTCAACCAACATGGCCAGGCGCCGGTGGCGTTCTCCGGGTTGCTCGACATCGTGGGTTACAACTATGTCGATCGCTCGGGGCGACCGTCGCGAAACCTACTTTGCCGACGACCGGCACGAGTTTCCCCACCGTTTGTTGGTCGGCACCGAGGACAATGGCGTGCGCGGCGTGCGTGGGGAATATCATTTCGGTCCCCTGGTCGGTGGAGGTGTCCAGGGCGGCCGGGTCGATCCGGGCATGGGTCCGCTGGGCGCACTCTATGTGGCGGACACCATTCGGCCGGCCGAACTCTGGAAGTTCGTCGCGACCCGCGATTATGTCATCGGCGACTTCACCTGGACGGGATTCGACTACCTCGGGGAGTCGCGGTGGCCGAACAAACTGGCCACGTCCGGCGCCCTCGACACCTGCGGTTTCAAGAAGGACGGTTTCTATTTCTACCAGAGTCAGTGGACGCAGCCGCCGATGGTGCATCTGTTGCCGCATTGGAATTGGGAAGGTCGCGAAGGAGAGGTGATCCCGGTGGTCGCCTATGCCAACTGCGACACCGTGGAGTTGTTTCTCAACGGGCGCAGCCTGGGTGCGAAGGCGAAGGAGTTTCCCCGACAGGGTACGGAAGGCGGCTGGAACACCTATGCGCGGCCGGTCGTGCGCGGCACCACCGCGGATCTCCAACTGGTCTGGGACGTGCCCTATGCGCCCGGTGAGCTTCGCGCGGTCGGATGGAAGGAGGGCAAGCGGGTGGTCGAGGACGTCGTGCAAACCGCGGGCGCTGCCACCGCGTTGGCGATACGCCTCGAAAGAAGCGAACTCAGCACCGGACCCCGGGAAGTGGTGCACGTCGCGGTGCGGGCGGTTGACGCGGCGGGCCGGTTCGTGCCGCGTGCCGATGATCTGGTTACGTGCACGGTCTCCGGACCGGCCCGGTTGCTCGCCGTGGATAACGGGGATCCCACGAGTCACGACGGCTACCAGGTCGACACCCGGCGGCTCTTCAACGGCCGGGCGCTCGCCATCGTCCAGAAGACGGGCGGGGGCGGCGCGGTGCACGTGACCGTGAAGGCATCTGGCCTCGCACCCGCCTCGGCCGACTTCATATTCGACGCGCGATGAGTGGTGGATGCCCGATTGCTGCGCCGCCTTCGTCCGTTCGTTGGAGTCGCGTGTCGGAACGGGTTGAACCACCGGGAGCACAGAAACGACAGAGTGGAGTGGCCGATTGAAGCTCGGAGTCTTCGGTGAACTCTGTCGTGAAGTTCCTGCCTCCTCGGAGATTTTTCGCGAACGGATCTGGCCTTCGTCTCCTTCGGTGCGATTCAACTTCCGGTTTTGGAGTGCAAGACCCCGCGGGAACAGAGCCACTCATGGAATCGCTCGATCCATTTCCCAGCCGGTGAATGGTCGCCCGCGCGCAGGCCGAAGCCGTGCCCGGCTTCGGAATACTCGTGCATCTCGAGCGGCACGCCGACCGCGCGAAAGCGCGCGTAGGCATTGCTCAAACCGTCGGCGATACCGGGTCCGTCCTGGAAACCCCAGCAGAGAAACGTCGGCGGCGAGTCTCGGGTGGGCTGGATGATTTCAGGATTGCCGGGATAGAGCAGGGCCTGAAACGCCGGCTTGGCGCTCTCGCGAGCGACGACATCGCTGGCGTTGGGTTCGCCGGCGTCCGCCGTCTGCGAGGTGCGCGCCGCCAGTTCGCCCCCGGCGGAGAAACCGAGGATCCCGAGCCGCTGTGGGTCGACCTTCCATTCGGCGGCCCGACTCCGGATCAGCCGCATGGCCCGGGTGGCGTCGGCCACTTCGTCGCCGGCGATCGAGTAGGTCGACCCTTCATGCCGGGCGAGGCGGTACTTGAGGATGAACGCGGCAATCCCGTGTGCGCTCAACCAGGCGGCGACATTGTACCCCTCGTGGTCCATCCACAATTCGCGGTGACCGCCCCCGGGGATCACCAAGACCGCAGCCGTGGAGGTGGCGGGGCCGTCCGGCAAATACACCGTGAGGCTCGGGCGATGGACGTTGGAGATGATGTGTTCGCCCTCGTCGGTCAGGCGTACAGCTTCGTCGCCGGTCTTGCCGTTGGAACCCGGCGGAACTCCCGGCCAGACGGGAACAACCGGATGAGCCGGCGCCGCCGCGAAGACGGGAGTGAGACTGATCGCCGAAAGGAGGAGGAAGCGGGAGAGCAGAGCAGGGTGTGCGGACATGGCGGAAGGGGACAACGAAAACATGGATCGCCGTGACGGGGCGAACTCAACTCGAGGATGGCTGGCCAGCGACTCACCCGGCCGCAGTGGAGCTGCAGACGCATCAGCAACTGTTGCGTTACACATAAAACAATTCTACCTTGCCATTCCAAGCCGACCTCCCCGCGGAGGGAGCAGCATCCCGACGTCGCCCGGATGGCCCCCGGAGCATCGCGCGCGCTTGGGACTCGATCTTGGCGCCAAGCCGTTCGACTTTTAACCGCCCCCGTTTCCGATGACCTCCTCCGGTTTTAATCCCACCATCCGTCGTTTTATTCCTCTCGTGGCAGCCGCCCAGTTCGCTTGTTTGCCGTTGGGAACGATGGCCGCATCCGCGGCGTCAACGCGCCCGGAGTGGCAGGATCCCACCCGCCTGCACGAGGGCACCGAACCACCCGCCGCGACCGCGGTCGTGTTTCCGGACGCGTCCTCAGCCCGGAAACGTGCGCGAGACGAGTCCCCGTTCGTGGCTTCGCTCAATGGCGATTGGAAATTCCACTGGGTGCCGCGACCCGAGGAGCGCACCGACGGCTTCTGGAAGACCGACTTCGACGATGCCCCGTGGAAGACGATCCACGTGCCGTCGAATGTCGAGATCGAGGGCTACGGCGTTCCGATCTACACGAACATTGTCTATCCCTGGAAGGAGGTCACGCCGCCGCTGATCGCCGGGGATTACAATCCGGTATCGGCGTATCGCCGCACCTTCGTCGTGCCGCCGGCCTGGAAGGGCCGCGAAGTGTTCCTGACGTTCGACGGCGTCAATTCGTTCTGCTACGTCTGGCTGAACGGTACCCGGCTCGGCTTCAGCAAGGGCAGCCGCACGCCGGCCACATTTCGCGTGACGCCCCATCTGCGCCAGGACGGCGGTGCCAACCTGCTCGCCGTCGAGGTGTTTCGCTGGTGTGACGGATCCTACCTCGAGGACCAGGACTTCTGGCGGTTGAGCGGGATATTCCGCGACGTGACCTTGTGGTCGACTCCGACCGTGCATCTGCGCGACTTCCGCGTCGGCACACGATTTTCGGCGAACGGTCGCGACGCCGTCCTCGATGTTTCCGGAGAACTGCGCAACTACGGCACCGCGGGCGATTCGGCGGGCGTGGACGTCGTCTTGTTGGACGAGGCAGGTGCCGAGGTGGCGCGGGCGAACGTCGCCGCACAGGCCGTTCCCGCCGATGGATCGACCCCGTTCCAGGTCTCGCCCGCCGTGGCCGGACCGCGGCGCTGGTCCGCCGAGCTTCCCAATCTCTACACGTTGCTCATCTCCGTGCGCGATGGCGCGGGACACGTCACCGAGGTGATTCCCTGGCGCGTCGGCTTTCGCGACGTGGCAATCCGTGACGGCCATCTCCTCATCAACGGCCGGCCCGTGCTGATCCGGGGCGTCGACCGGCATGAAATGGATCCGGATCTTGGCCAGGTGATGACGCGCGAGCGGATGATCCAGGACATCGTCCTGATGAAGCGAAACAACATCAACGCCGTCCGCACCAGCCACTATCCCAACGCGCCCGAATGGTATGCGCTCTGCGACGAGTACGGGCTCTACATCCTCGACGAGGCGAACATCGAATCCCACGGCCAGATGGACCTCGTGCATCGCGGGCTGGCGCGGCCTTTGGCGGACGAACCGGAGTGGCAGGCGGCGCATCTCGATCGCACCGTGCGGATGTTCGAACGGGACAAGAATCACGCCTGCATCTTCGGCTGGTCGCTCGGCAACGAATGCGCGTTCGGCGAGGCCTTTCGCGCGGACTATCGCTGGCTCAAGGAGCACGATTCCTCGCGCACCGTGCAATACGAACGTCACCGCAGTGGCGAGGTGACCGACATCATCTGCCCGATGTATCCGGATCCTGAAGCAATGATCAGCTATGATTCCCTGCTGCGGGAAAAGCCGTTCATCATGTGCGAATATTCGCACGCGATGGGCAACAGCAACGGCGACTTCTGGTCCTACTGGCGTCCGATCTACGCCGGCGCGCATCACCTGCAGGGCGGTTTCATCTGGGACTGGGTCGACCAGGGCATCCGCACGCCCGTGCCGCCGTCGCGCGACATCGTGCGCATGGAGAACCCGAAGTCGCTGCCGGTCGATCCCAAGCGGGGCACGTTCTTTGCCTACGGCGGGACGTTCGGCGGCCCCGACGTCGCATCCGACGGAAATTTTTGCGCCAACGGACTGGTTTCGCCCGACCGCGTGCCGCATCCCGGGCTCGCGGAAGTCAAGAAGGTCTATCAACCGATCCAGATGCGGGCGGTGGATCTCACCCGCGGCGCCATCGAGCTGCAGAACTGGAATGATTTCCTTCCCGCGGAAGCCTGGCTCACCGCGGACTGGCGCGTGACTGCCGATGGCCGGGTGCTGCAGCAGGGGCAGCTCGATGGCCTGACGCTTGCGCCGCGTGAACGGAAGACCGTGACCGTGCCAATCGCGTCAATCGATCCGCAACCCGCGACCGAATATTTCCTGGAGCTGCGTTTCACATTGAAGGCCGACACGCCTTGGGCGGCCGCGGGCCACGAGGTCGCCTGGGAGCAATTCGAACTTCCGGTGAGTGCCGCGGCGCCGGCCCCGGCCGCGCCGGTGGCGGCGGCTTCACCGCTCACCGTGGTGCGCGGCACTGACGATGTGACGGTGAAGGGTGGGGGATTTTCCGCGACCTTCGCCCGGGCGACGGGATTGCTCACGTCGTTGAAGACCGGCGACACCGAACTGCTTGCGCAACCGCTGGGACCGCACTACTGGCGGGCACCGGTCGACAATGATCGGGGCAACCACATGGCGGGCGACGAACCCGCGGAGCCCGGACGTTTCGCGCCGATCGTCTGGCGCAAGGCGCACGAGAGCCTCGCGGCGGCATCGTTCGACGTGCGCACGCCGGACGATCGCACGGTCATCATCGCGGTCAAGGGGCCGGTGCGTGACGTGGCCTCGCAATACGAGCTGCACTGGACCGTCCGCGCCAGCGGCGACATCCTGGTGGAGTCCGCGTTTCTGCCGGGTGAAATGCCGCTGCCGGAAATGCCGCGGATGGGCATGCAGACGACCCTGCGCGCGGGATTCGACAACCTTGCGTGGTTCGGGAAGGGACCACAGGAAACCTACTGGGACCGGCAGGATGCGCGCGTCGACCTCTACCGCGGCAAGGTGAAGGACCAGTACTTCGACTACATGAAACCGCAGGAAACCGGCAACAAGGAGGGCGTGCGCTGGATCGCGCTCACGGACGCCCAGGGGCGGGGCCTGCTGGCGATCGGCGAACCGTTGCTCAGTGCCAATGCGCTCCACCAGAGCACCGACGACTTGTTCTGCGCCTCGCAGCACGCGAACTTCTACAGGTATCAGTTGCCGGACCGGAAGACGATCACCCTCAACCTCGATCTGAAACAGCGCGGCCTTGGTGGCGACAACTCCTGGGGCGCGCTGCCGCATAAGGCGTTTCGTCTCACGGACTGGCCGATGAACTACCGCTATCGATTGCACGTGTTGCACGGCGGCGAAGACCTCGTCGCCGTCGCCAAGCAGCGCTGGGAGGAAACTTTGTGAGCCGGGTTGTTTCACCCTGCGGGATTTGTCCGCCAATCGGGTAGTTTCACCCGTTCGGCCACGTTTTCGCGGAGCTCAAACGCGGCTACAGGGATAGCGCACCCCGTAGCTGCGTTGGAGTGAAACGACAACGTGGTCCGGTTCGCCCTCGGACTATGAAAACCCCAGGTTAGCTTCAGCCTCCCAGCCGCAACCCATGAAACTCGACCGTCGCCAGTTCGTGGCCGCCCTCGGTACTGCCGCCGTGGCCGGCCGGCAACTCCTCCGCGGTGCGGACGCACCCGTTCCCGCCTCGTCTGCTTCGGGTTTGCCGTGGCACCAGCAGATCCGCCGCGTGGGTCAGGTGAACTTCAACGAGCACGATCCTGCGGAGTTCGACGTCGAGGCGTGGGCCGACTGCTGGAGCGAACTCAAGGTCGATGCGGTTCTGGTCAGCGTCACCGGCATCATCGCTTTCTATCCCACGGACGTGCCGTTCCATCGCCGCTCGCGCTGGCTGGCCGGGCGCGACATGTTCGGCGAGTGTTGCGCGGCGGCCAGGCAACGCGGCATTCGCGTCATCGCACGTTATAGTCCCGATTTCAATTGGGCCGATGCGCTCGCGGCGTACCCGGAGTGGTTTCGGCGCGATGCCGAGGGAAACCCGGTGCCGCACCCGCCGGTGCCCGGGTTGTTCAACACCTGCGAGTTCACCTCCTACCACTCCGAGCACATGCCGGCGATCATGCGGGAGATCAACGACCGCTACGAGGTCGACGGGATCTTCACCAACGCGTGGCCGTACCTCGGGAACCTGACGGTTTGTCATTGCGACCAATGCCGCAACGCACCGCCGCCGGACACGCCGGAGTTTCACGAGCGCCATCTCCAGCGCGTGCTCGAGTTGTGGCGGCTCTACACCGCGATCGCCCGCGAGAAGCACCCGGACAACATCTACTATGGCAACCTCGGCTGGGGCGTCGGCGCGCAGACGAACCTGAAGGTGCTGGCCGACGAGTGCCAGTGGTTCAATTGCGACAACCAGGGCCGCGAGGACGAGGCGATGCCGATGTGGATGTGCACGCAGCAGGGGCGCGCCTGCTGGTCGGTCATGAAGGGCCGCACCACGACGAGCGTCATCGCCGCTTGGGCCACGGGCAAAATCCGCTGGCGCAACACCGCGAAGAATGATCCGGAGGCGACGATGTGGATGGCGCAGACCGTCGCGAGCGGTATGCGCGTGTGGTATCACTGGGTCGGCGCGCAGGGCGGTCTTGGCGAAGATCAGCGCTGGCGGCAGGCCGGGCGCGATTTTTTCCAGTGGCAGGCGCGCCACGACCCTCATTTCACCTACCGGCAGCCGATCGCGAATCTCGGCGTGGTCTGGGCGCAGCGTCCGAACAAGTTCTACGATCCGCCGGGCACGGACAGCAGCGGCGAACGGGGACACGGTGCGCGCGAATTCATGGAAGCACTCTACGCGCTGCTGATCGAAGGCCGGTTCGCCTTCGACTTCGTGCACGAGGACGACCTCGACCTCGAGCGCCTGCGCAAGTACGACGCGCTCCTCCTGCCCAACGTCGCCCTGCTCAGCGACGCGCAAGCTGCGCAGTTGCGCGCCTACGTGGCCGCCGGCGGCTCGCTGCTCGCGACGTTCGAGACCGGTCTCTACGACGAGCGGGGCGGGCCGTGGTCCGACTTCGTTCTCGGCGACCTGTTCGGCATCGCGCGCGCCAGCGGGGACGTCATCGCACCGGTGGCCAAGTACGGTTCCTATGCCCGCATCCAGCGATCACATCCGATCCTGGACGGCCTGGAGGGGACGAAAATCCTGCCCGGGGCGCAGTACGTCGTGCCGGTGCGCGCGACTGGTCCGGACGACCCGGTGCTCACTATCACACCCGCGTATTCCGGCTATCCGCCCGAGATGGCCTATTCGCCTCCCGACGCGAAAACCGACCGGCCGGCCGTCGTCATTCGTGAACGCGGCGCCAGCCGCCTCGGTGTACTTTGCCGGCGACGTTGCGCGCAGTGCGTGGCGCTCGGGCAACACCGACATCGCGCGACTCGTGTTGAATTCGATTCGTTGGATCCTGCACCATCGGGCCCCCGTTCAGGTGATCGGTGAGGGCGTGATCGAATTCTTCGCCTGGCAAACCGATCCCGGCTACGCGTTACACATTCTCAACTACAACAATCCGCGTCTGCACCGCGGCTGGATTCGCAATCTCTACCCCATCGGTCCGCAGCAGGTGGATTTCGAACTGCCCGCGGATCGCACGATTGCGAAAGTGCAGTTGCTGCGCGCCGAGCGGGAACTCCCGTTCACGCAGGAGGGGCGCCACGTGCGCTTTACCGTACCCCGCGTCGTCGATTACGAGGTGGCGGCGCTGCTGGCGACCTGAGCGGGACGTTCCCCACCTCGGCCGACGGCCGCGACCCAAGGCCGTGTCGGCTGTCCCAGCCGGCAGCAGTCGCGGGGGGACAGGCGCCCCTGCCTCGAGTCCCCGATTCGAGGGGCCGACCCGGTATATGAAACAGTTTTTCAACACACAAAACACATTGACTCTGGCCCCGTACGCGGTGACGGTCGCCGCCGGCCCCACCAGCGAACCGTCCCGCGCCGTTCGCGCCGCGCCGTTGGTTCAACGCTCGCCCACCGCATCTTCGCGGCCGCGTCCTTTCCCCCGCATGAGCACGACCGACCCCCAACCCGTGTCCACTGTCCCGTCATCGCCGCGGTCAGGTCGGAGCCCGGACACGCGCGAGCAGGATCGGGTCGGGCTTTGGGAGAAGATCACCCTCGGCATGGGCAACCTGCCGATCTTCTATGGTTATGCCGCCGTCGGGAGCATCGCGATTCCCTACTTTCAGATGACGCTGAAAGTGGATCCCGCCCTGATCGCCACCGCCCTCGCCCTGCCGCGACTGTGGGACGCGTTTACGGACCCGGGGATGGCATTGATCTCGGACAACACGCGGACCCGCTTCGGCCGGCGGCGTCCGTATCTCGTGCTCGGGGCGCTGCTCATGGCGCTTTCGTTTGGCTCCATTTGGATGGTGCCGACGACGTGGAGCCAGACGGCGATCGCGACCTATGTCACGGTGGCGCTGCTGGTTTTCTATACGTGCTACACGATCTACTCGGTGCCGTGGTACAGCCTGACGTATGAAATGACGCCCGACACCCACGAGCGCACGCGGGTGGCTTCCTACGCCGGCTTTTTCGGCAAGCTGGGGGAACTTAGCTATAGCTGGTTTTTTCCGGCCACCCAGATGGCGTTTTTCGCCTCCGTCTTCGTCGGCGTTCGCACCGTCGGTTGGATCGTCGCCGTGCTGCTTTTCGCCGTGGCGGGGGCGATGCCGGGATTTTTCGTTCGCGAGCGCTATTATCACCAGGCTGCGACTCAGGCGAGCGTCCGGCTGCTTTCGAGTGTGAAGGCCTCGTTCACCAATCGCGCCTTCGTGGTCCTCGTCGGCCTCACGATCCTCCAGATCCTGGCCGGGATGTTCGCCAGCAACATCGACTACTACCTGATCGTTTACAACATGTGTGGAGGAGACATCGGCGTGGGCTCGTACTGGAAGGGCATCCTGTCGACGAGCTATGCGATTGTCGGGATCGTTTCCATCTATCCGCTCAACCTGCTGGCGAAGCGCTACGGCAAACATGTGACGCTAAGTTTCGCGTTTGGCCTGGTGCTCGTGGGCGCCATCGGCAAATGGGTGCTCTTCACCCCGGGCAACAACTGGAAGATTCTGATCGATCCCCTCCTGTGCGGTCCGGTGTGGATCGCGATCAACGTGCTCACCATATCAATGCTCGCCGACATCTGTGACGAGGACGAGTTGAAGCACGGCATGCGTCGCGAGGGGACGTTCGGGGCGATCTTCACCTGGGTCCAGAAGTGCGGCTATTCACTCGGGTTTCTGGGCGCGTTGATCCTGGTCAAACTGACGGGCTTCCACGCGGAGTTGGGTGGGGGCCAGGATCCGCGCTCGTTGTTGTGGATGCGCGTCGTGCTCGCGGGCAGCACCGCCGCGTGGGCGGTCGCAGCAATCGCGTTGCTGCGTTTCTATCCCATCACCGATCAGCGCGCCTACGCCACGCGCGACGCGCTGGAGGCGCGGCGGGGCGCAATCACATGAGGATCGCAATCATGCACGGCGTCCATCTCAGCCTTCGTCGTAATCATACTAATGACTGTAGCTGCCGACGTAAGGAGGCAGGGCAAGCGGTGAGGGCCGAAATCCAGCCTCGTGACCTCGGCAGCGACAGAGACTCGCGGGCTCCGACTGCATCCATACGTAGTCGCGCGACGGGAACTGCGCGTTCGGAGCGAGATTGCCTTTCAACCGCACGGTCATGTTGGCGTCCCATCCGCCACGCGGGCGCGTGTCTCCTCGTGCTGGCGCTGGCCGCCTTTGTCCATGCGCAGGAGAAACCCAGCGCCACCGTCGATGCCCACGGGGTGATGCGTTGGTCGGCCACGGGCGCCGAAGTCGCGTTGTACGGCGTGAACTACACCACGCCGTTTGCGCACTCGTTCCGGGCGTTGCAGCGACTGAACATCCCCTGGTCGCAGGCCATCGACGCCGATGTGTATCACTTCGCACGCCTCGGTCTCGATGCCTATCGGGTGCACGTCTGGGACCGCGAGGTCAGCGACGCGGAGGGCAATCTCCTGGTCAACGAACACATCGAAGCGTTCGACTATCTGCTGTCCAGGCTCGAGGAGCGTGGAATCAAGATCGTGCTCACGCCGCTGCAGTTTGGCGACGCCGGCTATCCCGAGCCCGGGCAGCCGCTGCCGGGGTTTTCCCGCAAGTATGGCAAGCGCGGCTGCCTCGAGGATCGGGCAGCCTGGCCGTTGCAGGAGCGCTACCTCGCGCAATTCGTGAGCCATGTGAACCCGCGCACCGGCGTCGCCTACAAGGATGATCCCAACATCCTCGCCTTCGAGATCTGCAATGAACCGGGGCATTTCGAGTACGCGCCGACGCTCGAGTACATCAACCGCATGGTGCAGGCGATTCGCGATACCGGCTGTGCCAAGCCCATCTTCTATAATATGAGTCACGGCCTGCCGGTGCATGGCGCCTATCTCGATGCCAATGTGCAGGGCGGCACGTTCCAGTGGTATCCCTCCAACCTCGTGGCGGGACACGAACAGCGCGGCAACTTCCTGCCCTACGTCGACCGCTATCCCATACCTTTCGCGGATGATCCGCGCTTCAAGCAGAAGGCAAAACTCGCCTACGAGTTCGATGCCGCGGACATCGGCCGCTCCTACCTGTATCCGGCGATGGCACGTTCCTTCCGCACCGCCGGCATGCAGTTCGCGACCCAGTTCGCCTACGACTCGATGTATCTCGCGCCCTTCAACACGGAATACCAGACGCACTACATGAACCTGGCCTATGCCCCGTCCAAGGCGATCGGCCTGAAGGTTGCGGGTGAAGCGTTTCGTCGGGTGCCGTTGGGTCGCAGCTACGGAAATTATCCCGAAAACACCGACTTCGCCGGCGTCCATGTCAGTTACACCGACGACCTTGCCGAACTCGTGACCGCGAAGACGTTTTTCTATTCCAACACGACGGCCTCGGTCCCGCCGCACCCGGAGCAGCTCGAGGAAGTCGCCGGAGTGGGGTCATCTCCCGTCGTTTCCTATCCGGGCACCGGCGCCTATTTCCTGGACCGCCTGGAAGCCGGCGTGTGGCGACTCGAGGTGATGCCGGACGCGATCTGGGTGCGCGATCCCTTCGAGAAGCCGAAGCTCGGCAAACAAGTGTGCCGGATTTCCTGGGGCGAGTGGGCGATGAGCCTAAAGCTTCCCGACCTCGGCAGCGATTTCGACGTGGTCGGATTGAACGACGGCAACGCCACCCATGGCCGCTCCGCGCAAGGAACGATCCCGGTGCACCCGGGTGCGTATCTGCTGACGCGAGACGGAGTCACCTCGCACTGGAAGCCCGGGGATCGCTGGCGGAACCTGACGCTGAAGGAATTCGTGGCGCCGCCGGCGTCCATCGACCGGACGTATGTCCTGCATCACCCGACGCGCGCGGCCACGGCCGGCCGGAGTCTCAAGGTGGCCGCCAGAATCGTGGCGCCGACCACGATCGATGAAGCGCGCCTGGTCTTCTACGCGCCCGAAACCTACGCCTCGGAAGGCGAGCGTCCTGCACCTCCCGGTCAGGGCCAGCCGGGCCGCGGCAATACCCCGGGACCGGGCGCGGTTGACCTGCATGGAGCGCAGTTCGTGACGATGGAACCGGGTTCCGCATTCGCATATACGGCGGTGATCCCGGCCGTCGCGATGCAGGTGGGAATCTTGCGCTATGACATTGCCATACGCGCCGGCGGAACTTGGACGAGTTTCCCGTCCGGGGTGGAGGGCCTGCCGACCGACTGGGATTTCTACGGCGCACCCTGGACGGTGCGGGTGGTGCCGCCGCGCGCGCCGGTCCTGTTGTTCGACGCCGGCAGCGACACCGAGCTCATCACGGCGAACGGTCGCGACGAGCGGTACCCGATCGTGCCGTCCGACCGGCCGGGGATCGAGGCGATGAAGATGGTGGCGCGCGGCCTCGACCGGGGCGAACACGACGAATCGTTTCGCTTTTTCTTTCGCGACACCGTCGGCGGTCGTGCCGCGGAACTGACGACCGCGAAGAAACTCGTGTTGTACGGTCGGTCCGACGGGAAGGCACCGTGCAAGCTACAGCTCGCGCTCGAGACCGCAGACGGAATTGCCTACGGCGCCACGGTCGACGTGGGCGCAGAGTCCGGCCGGTATACGGTGTCGGTGGATGCGCTGCATCAGGTTCGTTCGCCCAACATTCCGCACGGTTACCCGGTCTTCATTCCGTTTTGGTCGGACGTGGCGAAGCGCGTCCCGCTTGACCTCGGGCGCAGCGAAAGCGTGCTGGTATCAATCGGCCCCGGTTTGAAGCCGGCTGATTACCGGAAGCCGCACGCGGTATTGATTGAGCGCATCTGGCTGGAGTAGCACCCGGCGCCTCGGCCGGCCGCGTGCGGCCGGAGTGGGGGAGCGCTCCGATACAAAGATCGGGCGTGGGAAAGGGAACTGCGGTTTGCGCTCGCGGGTGCGCCGGGTTGACGTGTTTTGCGCGCCGGTCGCGCCGCCCCGCTTCATGACCACTGACCTTGGCCAGCTGATGTGTCCCCTATGTGGTCAGCACCATGTGGCTGTACCCCTGCAGCGAGGACAACGGGCGAGCTGCGTGCGTTGTGGTGCCACGCTGGTGAAGCGCTCGTGGTTCGGACGCGACACCACGCTGCCGTTTGTGCTGGCGGGGCTCGCGCTTTCGTTGCCGGCCGCGCTGTCCTCCTTTGTCACGCTGGGCAAATTCGGGCTGGACTACACCAGCCACCTGGTGGACGTGGCCGGCGGCTATTGGCGCTACGGCCTGCAGTTGCTGGCGGCCTGGGTCTGGTTTTGTGGCGTGCTCGCGCCGTTCGGATTGTTGTTGGTGCTGCTCGCCGCGCGCCTGGGCGAGCGCGCAGGCTTCACCATCTGGCCGGCGGCCCTTGCTCGGTTGGCCGAACGCCTGGAGTTTTGGGCGATGCCCGAGGTGCAGGTGCTTGGCGTGCTGGTGGCGTTTTTTAAACTGGGCGACGTCGTTGACGTCTCCGTCGGACCGGGCCTGTGGTGCTACTCCGCCGGTGCGGTGTTTATGCTGCTGGCGTGGCGACAGCACAGCCTGCGGCCGCGCGGGCGGACAACGCGATCGGCGGCGGCGCCGGGGGCGATGACGAACCGTTCATGAATCCCGTCGGCGCAACGCCGCGGGAGCGGTTGATGATGCATCGGGCCGCTGCGTTCGCGCTGGCCGCCACCGCCATGCTGGTTCCGGCAAACGTGCTGCCCGTCATGCACGTCGCCCAGGCGGGCGGCACGATCCGCGACGCGACGATTTTCTCCGGCGTGCTGTTGCTTGCCCGGCAGGGCCTTTGGGGGCTCGCCGCGATCGTTTTCACCGCCAGCGTACTCGTCCCATTGCTCAAGCTCGTCGGCATGGGCTTCCTGCTCTGGGGCGCCCGCCCGGGTCACGCCCGTCACGCGCGTCGCCTCACCCGTCTTTATGCCGTGCTGGATTTCATCGGACGCTGGTCGATGCTCGACGTGTTTCTCGTCGCCTTTCTCTCGGGCGCGGTGCGCTTCGGTCGTCTGGCGCTGGCCGAACCGCGCAGTGGCATCATCGCGTTCGCCGCGGTCGTCGTCCTGACCATGCTGGCAACGCACGCCTTCGACCCGCAGCTCCTGTGGCGACACGCTGCGGAGCCCGAACCGTCCGATCGTCATGGCTGAGGAAACGCCCACTCCGCGGCTGTCCCGCCGTCTGCAACTGCCGTTGATCTGGGTGGTTCCCGTCGTCGCGGCGGTAGTCGCGGGCTGGATGGTTTATCGGGAGTGGCGCCAGCGCGGCCCGGAAATCGCGATCAAATTCAGCGATGGCGCCGGGGTGCAGGTCAGCCAGACGAAACTGCAATACAAGGGCGTGGTGGTCGGCACCGTGAGCGACGTGAGCCTCGACGACGACTTGCACGGGGTGACGGTGCGGGTGCGGCTGCGGCGACACGCGGCGGCGTTGGCGCGGCGCGGCGCGGAGTTCTGGATCGTGCATCCGCAAATCGGATTCTCCGGCGTGAGCGGACTCGAAACCCTGGTGGCCGGCGTCCACCTGAACGTGCGCCCCGGAAACGGCCCGCGGGCGCTCCGGTTCCGCGGCCTCGATCAGCCTCCTCCGCGGGAGAGACCGGGAGAGGGGCAGGCCTATCGTCTCTACACCGATCACCTTGGCACGATGCAGCCGGGCGCTCCCGTTTTCTATCGCGAGTTCCAAGTTGGCGAGGTGGAGGACGTTCACCTCGATGCCAACGCCGAATCCGTCGTGGTCCGCGTCCGGGTGCGCACCGCCTACACCAACCTGGTGCGGCGAAACACCCGCTTTTGGAACGCGGGCGGCGTGCCCGTGGACATCAACCTGTTCGGCGCGGAGGTGCAGACGTCTTCGCTGCGTTCCTTCTTCACCGGGGCCGTGGCCTTTGCGACCCCGGACACCTCGGAAAAACCCGCTCCCGACGACACGCCGTTTCGCATGTTCGCCGCGCCCGAGGAGGAGTGGTTGAAATGGCACCCGCGGATTCCGGTCAGCGTGCCCAACGAGGCCGCCCCCCAAGCTGCGCCGCCACCGAATCCGCTGAGCAGCCTCATGCCGGATGGAGACAGGGAACGGCAGGAACCATGACGGTCGCCGGCCAGGGCTGCGTACAAAGAGAGCCCGCGGCTTTTCCAGCCGCGGGCGCTTTTCGGTTGCGGAACCCAAGACTCAGCTCTGGCTGCCGTTCTGTTCCTCCGGAACGTTCAGCTTGATGATGGTGCCGCTGTTGAACAGACCGTAGTCGATCGTCACCTTGTCCTTGGCGTTGGCGGAGGGGACGTTCACGAGATCGCCCTGCGTAACTTGAAAGCGATACTGCGTTCCGTCTTCCGTTTTGCCCTCCAGCTTGCTCGCCGGGATTTCGTAGCGCTGACGCATGTGCGTCTCGAACCGGTTACCCACTTGGGCCGACGGATCGATCTCGATCAGCGGGGCCTCGTTCTGGGCAAGGTTTACCCAGACGTCCGAGACCCGGCCAATGTCGGTGCCATTGCCACCGATGGCCGTGTTGGCATTGATGTCGGTGTACAACGTGTAAGCGGGATGTTCCGCCTGTTCGTTTTCCTTTGCTCCCTGGTTCGACGACGAGCCGAAGTAGTTGTCCAACCGGTCGACCCGCGAATTATCGGCGAAGAAATCAACGTGGTTGTCCGGCAACACCGGCGCGGAGTTGAACTTGTCCGTGCTGATGTCGAGCTTGGCCGAGTTTCCCGTCATCGTGATGTCGGATGCCGGCACGGCACGCACGTCGCCGCCCATGTCGAGAAAACCGCCGCTCATCACCAGGACGTGGCTGACGGCGGGCGTCCCGTCGAAGTGGAAGGCGAAGTCAACGATGTCGCCGACTTTGTCACCGTCCGTCGACATGACGTCGAGCCCGAGCAGGCTGTCTGCGCGGCGCAGTTGGAGGGTTTGGTGATTCGAGTTCTGGTCCGACCGGCTTGCATTGCCCGCGGCGACGGCTGGCGCCGTCGGCAGTGAAATCAACGCGAGTGCGGCCAGCACTCCCATGATGCGTGTTGTATTTTTCGTATTCATCATTGGCTAAGTCGCGCACGATACATGCCAGATGGGCGAAGCCGGAAAATGCCGCGATCGGAGTCGGGTCCTGCGGGTGCGGGCGCGCCCCGCCGGCGGGGGGACGGACGATTGCACGACGGCGGCGCCGAGCTTCGCGCAGCGTGCACGACGGCGCCTGGACCGCCGGAATTTTGTCGGTGATGTACACTTCTGCCGACACCTGACGCGGGCGCGCGTGTCTGCGAACGCAAGCGAGCCAACCTCATGGAAACGACCGATCATCGTCCCGCGCCGCCGCCGGCGCGCGTGGAACGCTCCGAAAGCGCCTGGCGACGGGCGCTCACGCCCGAGCAATTCAACATCCTGCGCCGGGGCGGAACCGAACGACCGTTCGGGTCGACGTATGCTGAGTTTTGCGGACAGGGGGCGGGCACCTATTATTGTGCGGGGTGCGGCGCCGAGTTGTTCTCTGCCGCCCAGAAACTGGATTCGCATTGTGGCTGGCCGTCCTTCTACGACCCGGCGAAGGCCGCGAACGTCGTCACGCGCGTGGATCGTTCCCACCGCCTGGCGCGCACGGAGGTCCGGTGTGCCCATTGTGGCGGTCACCTCGGACACGTCTTTACGGGCGAGGGCTTCGACACGCCGACGGATGCGCGTTACTGCATCAACGGTGCGGCGCTGACGTTCGTGCCGGACGAGCCGTCGCGGTAGGCTGCAAGGTGTAGCGGCTCCTGCGGCCCTGCGCGAGGTGGACCCCGTGCGGCCCCGCGGTGATTTTTTCGCGAACCATTGCAGGACACTGCGGTGGCGCTAACGTGAGACATGGAGGGGACCTCCAGCGAGGTGATCGTGATCGGCGCGGGTGCGGCCGGGCTGGCGGCGGCGCGCGAACTCGCGCAGGCGGAGCGCAGCGTCGTGGTGTTGGAAGCACGGGAACGGCTCGGTGGCCGCATGTGGACCACGCGGGCGCAGGGGATGGCGGAACCGATTGAGTTCGGTGCCGCTTTCGTGCACGGCGGCAATCCCTCCCTCTGGAATCTCGTCCGCGACGCCGGGTTGCAGGTCGTCGCGGCGCCCGACCGTCATTGGCTGATTCGCGGCGGCCGGCGGGCGCGACTCCCGGACATCTGGGACCGGATCGATCGCGGGCTGCGTCGCATCGGTCCCCGCTGTCACGGCGATTTCGGCACCTGGCTGCGCCGGCACGAATCGACGCTTGATCCGCTTGATCGCGTGCTCGTGCGCGAATACGTGGCCGGGTTCCATGCCGCACCGCTCGATGCAATGAGTGCGGCGACGCTCTACCGGAGCACGCAGTTTCCGCCGGAAAACCAGTTTCGTCTCGCGCACGGATTTCAGGGCCTGGTCGAGGCGCTGCATCGGGCGCTGCCCGTGGCGCGCGTGGCACTGCGGCTGGGCGACCCGGTGGAGCACGTGCGATGGAGCACGCGCGGGGTGAAGGTCTCGACGCGGGACGGCGCGACCCACGCGGCGCGGGCGGTGATCGTGACGGTTCCGCTCGGGGTGTTGCAGGCGCGGGCGCCCGCTCCCGGCGCGATCAACTTCGAACCCGAACTGCGCGCCGAGCGCACACTGTGGGACCGGCTCAAGTTTGGCCATGCCGTGCGCATCGTCCTGCAGTTGCAGACCGACATCTGGAAGCGGCCGCCCATCCCGGAAGACCTGCGGGCGGATGACGGCCGCGCTTTCGGTTTCCTCCATGCGACGAAAGGTGCGTTTCCCGTCTGGTGGTCGTCGGCGCCGGCACCGCTGATTACCGGCTGGGTGGGCGGACCCCACGCCTGGGCGCTGGCCGGCCGGCCGGACCACGAGATCTTCCGCCACGCGCTGTATTCGCTCGCTGCGCACCTGCGCTGCACCGAGGCGGAATTGGCGGAGGCCATCGTTGCCTGGCATCTGCACAACTGGAGCGCCGATCCCTATGCCCGGGGGGCCTACACGTTTTCCCAGGCGGGCTTCGAGGACGCGCCAGCGCAACTCGCGCGTCCGGTGAGGGACACGATCTTCTTCGCGGGCGAGGCGACCGCGGACGCCCAGGAAATCGGCACCGTCCATGGCGCGCTCGTTTCGGGTCAGCGGGCGGCGCGCGCAGTGTTGAACTGCCTTCGGCCCACGGCGGCGCCCGCGCGCCGGCGACGTCGAATAACGGCGGCGGTTTCGTGACGCCGTTGTGCTGCGCCAGCAGGCGCGGTTGGGAACGGTGGCAGCGGACTTCGGCTGCCACGAACCCGGTGGTGGCGAAGGTCCGTGGTCCGGATCGATTGGGGCGGGCGCTGGATGGATGATCCGGGAAGGGGCCGGATTTCCGTCCGGGGCAATCGCCCGGATCATGACGGCTCTTTCTGGATGACCGATTCGCCTGATCGCCACCGGCGGTGGTTTCGCCCGTCATTGAACTGGCTGCTCGTCCTGGTGCCGGCGGCGTTCGCCGTTCGATTCGTCCCGGGGTGGCGCGACCCGTCGTGGTTGTTTCTCTTTTCGACGCTGGCCATCGTGCCCCTGGCCGGCTGGCTTGGTCGATCCACGGACCAGCTGGCGCAGCATCTGGGTGCAGGCGCGGGTGGGCTGCTCAACGCGACTTTCGGCAACGCCGCGGAATTGATCATCTCCCTCTTTGCCCTGCGGGCGGGCCTGGTCGGCGTGGTCAAGGCGTCGCTGACGGGCTCGATCATTGGCAACCTGCTCCTCGTGTTGGGGATCTCCGCGCTGGCGGGAGGCGTGCGTTTTCGGCAGCAAAAGTTTAACCGGACGGCAGTGCGCGCGTCGTGCACGGCGTTGCTGTTGGCGGCAGTCGCGCTCGTCATCCCCGGCGTGTTTCATGTGTCCGCCGTGAGTCGCCCCGCCGGTTGGTCGCAAGGAGCCGAGGAACATCTTTCCCTCGCAATCGCTACGGTGCTGCTGCTGACCTACGGCGCGGTGCTGGTCTTTTCGCTCGTGACACACCGCGACCTGTTCGCGGGCAAGCAAGCGGACGAAAGCGGGGACCGGGATGGGTCTGCGAATGGCGAGCCCTGGTCGATCCGGCGCGCCCTGATCGTGCTGCTCGTCACGACAGGAACGGTGGCGTGGGTTTCCGAGTTTCTGGTCAGCGCCATCGAGGGTGCCCGGCAGAGCCTGGGGCTTACCGAGACGTTTGTCGGGGTGATCGTGGTCGCGGTCGTCGGCAACGCCGCCGAGCACGCGACGGCGGTGGCGGCGGCCTTGAAGAACAAGATGGACCTGACGATCGGCGTGGCCGTGGGTTCGAGCCTGCAAATTGCGCTGTTCGTCACGCCGCTGCTCGTGTTTGCGAGTTTGCTTTTTTCCCGCCGGCTCGACCTCGAGTTTTCGCGACCGGAGATCGCCGCGGTCGTGCTCGCCGTGCTGGTGGTCCAGCAGATCGCCGGCGATGGCGAGAGCAACTGGCTCGAAGGGATGCAACTGCTGGCGGTCTATCTCGTCCTCGCGATCCTGTTCTTTTTCCTGCCACCGGCCGCGTCCGCTCCCGGATGAATCCACGCCCGCATTTGCGAAATCCGTCCGACGGCGCGATCGGTGTCGGTAATGAACGCCGGAGTTGCGCGCGCTCCAGGTCCATTTTCTGATTCGTGCATATCGATGGCTACAGCTTCCAACCTTGATTTCGACGTGGTCGTGCTCGGCGGCGGTTTCGCCGGCGTGTACTGCGCGCAGTCCCTCGAGCGGGCGCTCGGGCGCAGGACGGGGGTGCGCCGGGCCTTGATCGCCGAGGAGAACCACATGGTTTTCCAGCCGATGCTCGCCGAGGTCGCGGGCGGATCGCTGTCCGCCCATCATGTCGTCAATCCGCTGCGACTCCTGTGCCGGCGCACCGAGATCCTCAAGGGGACGGTCGAGGCGATCGACTGGCCGGGAAGGTCCCTCCGATTGTTTGCCGGTCCGGAGGTGGGTTTCGTGACGGTGCGCTTTCAACAGCTCGTCGTCGCGCTTGGCGCAATCATTGACCTGAGCCGGATCCCGGGCATGCCGGAACACGCGTTCCTGATGCGCAACGTCGGTGACGCGATGTTGCTGCGTTCGACCGTGGTCAGCCGGCTGGAGGAGGCGAGCCTCGAGGCCGATCCCGACGTGCGGCGGCGCCTGCTCACCTTCGTCGTCGTCGGCGGCGGTTACTCCGGCGTCGAAACCGCCGGCCAGATCCTCGACCTGGTGCGCGACGCGGCCGTGCTGTATCCCGAGATCGACGTGGGCGACATCCATGTCGTGCTCGTGCACAGCGGTGAAAGCTTGTTGCCGACGCTGGTCCCGCGCTTGAGCGAGTATTGCGCGCGCATCCTGCGGAAGCGCGGCCTCGATCTCCGTCTCAATCGGCGCGTGCAGTCCGTCACCGCCACCCAGGTCCAGCTGGGCGACTGCACAATCGCCGCCTCGACCGTCGTGTCGACGGTGGGAAACGCGCCCCATCCGCTCGTGCTCGACCTCATCAAACGCAACAGTCTGGCCGACGCCCGCGGTCGCATCGTGGTGGATGCGCATCTGCGCGTGCCCGGCCAGCCGCAGCTTTGGGCGGCGGGAGATTGCGCGGCGGTGCCTTTCGTGCACGGCGGATTCTGCCCGCAGACCGCCCAGTTCGCCTACCGGCAGGGCCGGCTCCTGGGGCGCAACCTGGCCGCCGGGCTCAAGGGCGGCGCCACGCGCGCCTTCCAATTCCGCGGCCTCGGCGAACTTGCCACCATCGGTCACCATGCCGCGGTCGCGAACATTCTTGGCCTGAACTTCTCCGGTCGGTTCGCGTGGTTCCTGTGGCGCAGCATCTATCTCGTCAAGCTGCCGCGGCTCGATCGCAAGGTGCGCGTGATGCTCGACTGGACGCTGGATCTCTTCTTCCCCCGTGATCTCACCCTGCTCAGTCCGCGCTATTCGCAGGTGTTGAAGGAGATTCATCTCGAGACGGGCGACGTGTTATTCAACGCCGGCGAGCCGGCGTTCTCGCTGTATGTCGTGCGATCGGGCGCGATCGAACTCAGTGACGAGCAGGGTGTCGTGAGCCAGCACAGCCGCGGTGACTACTTCGGCGAACGGGCGCTGCTCACGGACAAGAAATGGTTGTTCACGGCCCGGGCCGTCGCGCCGACCCAGTTGGTTTCGATCCCCGCGGCCGTCTTCAAGCAACTTGTCGGCGGCGGAGGTTCGCTCGGCCGCCTGTTCGAGCGCAGCGCGCATCGCTACCAATCGCGCGAGGTACTTGATGCCATTGTGCAGCGGCTGCCGGCGGACGTCTTGGAGCAGCCGGTTTCCGCGCATATGCAGACCGAACTCGTCGCCTTGCGGCCGGACCAGTCCGTGGCCTCGGCGATTCCGGTCGTGCGCGAGCATCCCCACAGTTCGTATCCACTCGTCGACGCCGCGGGACACTTCGCCGGCATGCTGCGTCGCGAGGACTTCCACGATTTCCTGCGGCGCTCGCCGCAGGCAGGTGAAGCGCCCCTGGCGGACATCGGTCCCTCGACCGTGCCGACGGTGTCGCCGGAGACCGGAATGCGCGAAGTCGTCGAGCGACTCGTGCGCAGTGGGGCGAACAAATTGATCGTCGTGAACGACGAGGACGTGGTGCTCGGCATCCTCACGGTGATGGACCTCGCCGCCGCGACGCCGGAAATCGCGCATGCGTGACCCGCCAGCGACGCGGGCACCTGCGATCGGGTCCATGTCAGGTCGCGGGCGTCGTGCGATCTTTCATTCGGGGCGGTGATCGCCTGGGCGAAATGCAGGAAAGCCGGCGCCGGTGATGCAGGTGGCAACGATGCGGATTTCCCCGTGGTTCGCCCTGAGGAGCCGGGAAGGCGGCCGCGCTTGGCATGTCACCGGCGATATCCCGGGTCACCAAATTAGAATTACAACCTCTCATCGGAGACGGCCGCGTCCTCCGGTGAAACAACCGCCATGAATCATGACGACGGATCATCACGACTCGATTACAGTGCTGAACAATCTGCTGCGTGGAGAACTATCCGCGGTGGAGACTTATACGCAGGCCATCGACCGGTTTCGGCGCGAGGCGGTGGCGCCGATCCTGGAGGGGATGCGCGGCGATCACCTCGACAGCGCGAGCCGCTTGCGCGAGGCCGTGGCGGGGTTGGGCGGCGAGCCCTCGGAAAGTTCCGGCGCCTGGGGTCTGTTCGTGAAGAGCATCGAGGGCACGGCCAAACTGTTTGGAGAAAATTCCGCGCTCGCGGCGCTGTTGCAGGGCGAACAGGTGGGGCAGATCAGCTACGAACAGGCGCTCGAGCAGAACGGCCTGCAGGCGCCCCAGAAGGACTTGATCCAGGTCTCCTTGTTGCCGCGACAAAACCGACACGTCAGCACCCTGCGCGGCCTTACCGCCACCCGCTGAATTCCGGGCGCGGTGCGGCGCGCACGAATCGCGCCGCTCGGGCCGGGCAAAAGGCCCCACGACTCTCGCGCCGGCGACCGCGCCTGATTCCGCGAAAAGTGGCGGGAGTATACCTATCGGTTCGGCGACAGGAACTTGGCGAGGCCGACCCGGCGCTGCGCGCGCGGCGGTACGCCTCGTGCAATACCGTTTGCCGGCGCCCCCGGCGCGAAGCCGGTTCGGCGCACTCACCCCCACATCCATAACCAGCAAAAATCAATTCATCATGAAATCAGGCAACCGAGACAAGGCAGAGGGCACCGCGAAGGACATCAAGGGCAAGATCAAGGAAGGCGTCGGCAAGGCCACGGGCGACAAATCAACTGAAGCCGAGGGCAACGCCGAACAGCTCGAAGGCAAGGTCCAGAAGAAGACCGGCGACGTGAAGAAGGTCTTTAACCAATAGCTGTTGAGGCCATGCGCCGGCCGCCCATGCCGATCCCATCGTGGCGGCAGCCCGCGCGGTTGCTGCTCCTGGCCGCCGTCGCGCTTGCGACGGCGGTCGGCGGCTGGGCGGCGGATGCGTCGGAGCGGGTGATCCCGGTGGGCGCACGGCACACGGCGCGAATTCCCGCTTCGCGTGCCCGTCTCCATTTGGTGGTGGAAGCGCGCGGAGAAACCGCGGCGGCGGCGCAACAGGCGGTCACCGATCCCTCGCAGAAGGTCCTCGCATTCCTTGATCGCAACCATGTGGAGGAACTGCAGGCCGGAGCATTGATCCTCAATCCCGTCCATGCGTCATCCGATCCCACCTCCGGAGCAAGCGGCGACGAGTCACGCATGCTGAGTTGACTCCGTCCTGGATGATCATCCCCGGCCCACCGGTGTCGCGTTCCAGATCATGAAGCACGATCACGGCGGCCGACACTCTCACCACAGCGTCAGCCACGGGAACGAAGGCATCAGCGATCGAGGACTCGTCTGGGCCGCGGTCGCGAACGTGGCGCTCACGGTCTTGCAAGTGATGGCGGGCGCGTTCGCCGGCAGCATCGCGCTGATCGCGGATGCGCTGCACAATCTCAACGACGCGCTCTCCCTGGTCGTGGCGGCGGTGGCGCGGCGGATTGCGCGGCGACGGGCGGACGCGGAGTTTACGTTCGGTTACCGCCGGGCGGAATTGATCGGTGCGACCATCAATCTCACCGCGCTCATCGTCGTTGGCCTCTTCCTCGTCTACGAGGCGGTCCGCCGCTTGTTCGAACCTTCTCCGGTGAGCGGGGAGTGGGTGATGGCTGCCGCGGGCGTGGCGCTGGTGGTGGACACCGCCACCGCGATCTTGTTGTGGGCGACGTCGCGGGGCGGTCTGAACCTGAGGGCTGTGTTCGTGCACAACCTCACGGATGCGCTCGCCTCGGTGGCGGTGCTGCTGGGAGGGGCCGGGATGTATTTCCTCGGCTGGAACTGGCTCGATCCCACCCTCACGCTGGCGATTGCGGGCTACGTGCTCGTGACCTCCGTGCGCATGCTGCGACGCAGCACGCACATCCTCATGGAAGGCGCGCCGCGCGAACTCGATGTGCACGAACTTCGCGACGCCGTGGAGGCAATTCCGGAGGTGGCGGGGCTGCATCATTTGCATGTCTGGGAACTGGATGAAGAACATCGTGCCCTCGAGGCCCATGTGGTGTTGCGCGAGGATGGCTTTCGCGATCTGGCCCGGCGCAAGGATCGGATCAGGGAGCTGTTGCGGGAAAGGTTCGCGATCACCCACTCGACCCTCGAGGTCGAATCCCAGGATGCCGCCTGTCGGGAACAGGACGCTGATTTGATCCCGAAACACGGTTAGGCCGTAACGTTTCGCAGTCCGAGGGAAAGGCGGGCCACGCTGTCCGTGCACTCCGACGCGGCTACGTCCCGGCCTCGTTTTCCGTTCGTCGGAGATACCAGCCGAACCAGGCGCTCGCAGCTTGTTCCACGCGCTCCAGCGTGTCCGGCGCATCGAAGAGCTGGGCCGCGCCCGGCACGATCTCGAGATGCTTCTCGCACTTCAGATGGTCGTAGGCATCGCGGTTGAGCTCGAGGGATGCAGCGTCGCGTGCACCGACGACCAGCAGCGTCGGCGCCTGGACCCGGGCAAGGTCGGGGCCGGCGAAATCCGGGCGACCACTGCAGGAGACGACGGCTTTCACGAGCGCGTGTTCGCGCGCGGCGACCACCAGTGCGGCCGCCGCGCCGGTGCTTGCGCTGAAGAAACCGAGGGGCCGTCGGAAGTCGCCAAGTTCCGCGTGCGCCCATTGGGTGGTGGCGCGCAGCCGGTCGGCGAGCAGCGGAATGTTGAATACCAGTGCGCCGTCCCGCGCGTCGCTCCGCGCTTCGTCGGCCGTGAGCAGGTCGAAGAGAAAGGTGCCAAAACCGGCCCGCTGCAGCGTGCCCGCGATGCGGCGGTTGCGCGGACTGTGCCGGCTGCTGGCGCTGCCATGAGCGAAAATGACGAGGCCCTGCGAACCCGCGGGAAGATCCAGTTCACCGGGCAGCGCAATGCCGTCGATCTCGACGGTCATTGGCTGCGCGACAATCGGCGCGGTGGCGGCGGCGTGCGGATTGGAGCGGGACATGGTTCCAGCGGGTGAATCGAAGGCCGCGATCGTGACCCAGGAGGTGTCACGCTGGTCACTCGTTTTTCTTCAGGACAATGAAGGCCGTGCCGTCGGGCGTCCATACGCGCAGCAGTACACTGTCGCCTTTTGCGTCGCTGCTGAGCTGCATCGCGTCCTCGGCGTTTTTCACGGGGTGGTGATTAATGCCGAGAATCACGAAGCCGGGTTGCAGCCCCGCAACCGCGCCGGGCGAGCCCGGAGCGACTTCCGTGACGACCGCACCGGTCACGTCCTCGGGAATCCCCACCTGGCTGCGAACCGTGGGGGTGAGGTCCTGGACCTGCATGCCCGTGAACAGATCCCCGCCCTCGCTGGCGCCCGGCGTACTCGAATTCGCGGCCGAAAGTCCCTGCTTCGGCTGTTCGGCCAACATGACGTTCACGGTCTTCTGCGTGCCATCTCGCAGGATACGCACGGCCACCTTCGTGTCCGGCTGTTGCTTTGCGACCAACAGTTGGAGATGGCGCGAGTCGCGGACATCATTGCTGTCGAACCCGACGATGACATCGCCAGCCTGCAGGCCGGCCTTCTCCGCCGGGCCACCCGGCCGGACGTCGGCGATCAATGCGCCCTTCTTCTCCTTCAGGTTGAATTCCTGGGCAAGGTCGCTGGTGACCGGTTGCACGACCACGCCGAGAAACCCTCGCGTCACCTTGCCGTGTTCGACGACCTGATCGAAAACGTAGCGCGTGAGATTGATGGGGACGGCGAAGCCCACGCCCTGATTGCCGCCGGTGCGCGAGAGGATCGCGGTGTTGATGCCGACGACGCGGCCCAGGCCGTCGATGAGCGGACCGCCGGAATTACCGGGATTGATCGAGGCGTCGGTCTGGATGAAATCTTCGTAGGTCTCGATGCCGATGTTGCCCCGACCGACCGCGCCGGCGATTCCCTGCGTGACCGTCTGGCCGACCCCGAAAGGGTTGCCGATCGCGAGCACGACGTCACCGACGGCGAGCTTGTCGCTGTCGCCCAGCGTGGCTGTCGGCAGGTTTTCCGCGTCCACCTTCACCACGGCGATATCCGTCTGCGGATCGGTGCCGATGACCTTCGCGTCGAATTCGCGTTCACCATTGGCCAGGGCGACGCGGATCGAGTCCGCGCCGTCGACCACATGGTTGTTCGTGACGATGTAACCGTCGGACGTCACGATAACGCCCGAGCCCAGGCTTTGTTCCTGCCGCTCCTGCGGCGCCGCACCGCCGGGCCCCATGCCGAAAAACTGGCGGAAGAAGGGATCGCCAAACAGATTTGCCGCGCGCTGATCCGTCTTGACCGTCTTCGTCGAATAGATGTTCACGACGACCGGCGCGACCTTGTCGACGATGCTTTTGTAGCTGAGCTGTGGTTGCTTTTGCCGCGGCAGTTCGCTTTCATCGACCTGCAGTTTCGGCGGGGCCGCGCGCGGGTTGGCAGCCGGGCTCGCGTACAGTGCACCGGCGAGGATCAAGGTACTCACTGCGAACACCATCCGCTGGCAGCTGCGCTTCGGTGCGGACGTACGAAAAGACGTGGCGGTCATGGCGTGACTTTACGTGGCGCCGGGGCAGGTGCCATCCGGCTTGAACCCCATCACGGGATCGGTGGGCGCCGCGCTGCCGCGCGAGCCCCACTTGGGGCAAGATGAGCGACCCGGCAGCGGGTGCGGTACGGGAATGGCCGAACGCGCCGGGGCCTGCGTTCACGTTGCCATGGCCACAGTCTTTGCCGAATCCATCACGTTGTATGAACCGGAAGTTGCCCGAAACTATTCGATCGACTTCGTCGCCCATTGCACGGGTGTGCCGCGGCATCGCATCGCGGTCTACTGCCGCAGTGGTTTGATCACCACGGAAGGCGATCCCGCGCGGGTTGGCTGGAGATTCGGGCCGAAGGGGATTCGCGATCTCCGCCGCGCGGAAGAGGTCCGCGAACGCATCGGCGACAACCCCGCGGCGATCAAGTTTGTCCTCGCGCTGATCCGCGAGGTGGAGGAACTCCAGCGCGAACTGCGCGCCGCGCGAGGCGGTTGGTAGGCGAGGAGGTTTCCGCGGGCTCAGCCTTGCTTGCTCGTCACCCGCGGTTCGATCCGCAACAGGCTGATGGTGCAGCGATCCGGCTGCGTCAGGCAGTAGTGCACCGCGACGGCAACATCCTGCGGCTTCAACATCGAGCCTTCCTGTTCCCGCTCGTGCTGGGTGGCGGCGTTGCCCGCGGCGGAGTCGGCTCCGAAGATCGGGGTGCCCACCATGCCGGGTTCGATCAGCGATACCTTGATGCCATCGCCGTCGACCTCTTCCCGCAGCGCTTCGGAATAGCCGGCGATCGCCGCCTTCGCCGCGACGTAGAGCGAGTGACCACCGGTCCGGTGCACGGCGCTCATCGAGCCGATGTTGACGATGTGTCCGCCGCCCTGGCGGCGCATGCGCGCCACCGCGTGCCGCGTACAGTCGATGTAGCCGTCGAGGTCTGTATGCAGATGAAGGCGCCACGCGTCGTCGTCTTCGTCGGTGATCGCTCCCGCGAACACGCCGGCGTTGTTGACGAGGATGTCGACCTGCCCCAACTCACGATCGGCGGTGCTGAACACGCGCTTGACGTCGCCGGGATTGCTCTGATCCGCAACGGCGCCCACGACCCGACCGGACACCGGTCGCAGTTCCGCGAGCGTTTGGTCGAGTTCCTCTTGCTGGCGGGCAAACACGAGGACCTGCGCGCCTTCCGCCGCGAGCAATGCCGCGATCGCGCGGCCGATGCCGGACGTGCCGCCGGAGATCACGGCGGTGCGGCCGCTCAACGATGGCTGCCGGGTGTGGACCGCGGGAGAGTCGGCGGTGAGTTCAGTCATGGCCCGGGAATGTAGTCCCGGCGGTGGGGTGATGGGATCAGGCCACGACCCCCGTCCGCCATCGGGCAGGCGGAGGGTGGCGGTAGGAAGCAAACGCCCAGGCATGGCCGCTTCGCCGCCTGCCAGCGAGCGGCCGCGCATCAGCGCAGGCTCGGCTCCGGTGCCCCGACGCCGGCGGGGCGGGGCAGCGATTCGTTCGCGTGCGGCATCTCGCGGCCGATGAGTTCGTAGAAGCGCGTGCCGTCGATGCTTTCGCGTTCGAGCAGTTCCTGCGCGACGGTCTCGAGCTGGTCGCGATGCGTCTCGAGGATGTCCCGCGCCTCGTCGTAGGCCTCGGCAAGCAGCCGTCGCACCTCCTCGTCGATCTCGCGCGCCGTCTGTTCGCTGCAGTCCCGCTGCAACTGCTGCTCGTGGGCGGCGCCGGGAAACGCCGGCAGGCGCTGGGCGCAACTGCCCAGTCCGACCCGCCCGCTCATGCCGTAAAGCGTGACCATGTGCCGGGCAATCGCCGTGGCGCGCTCGAGGTCGTTCTGTGCGCCGGTGCTCACCTCATGAAACACAACCTCCTCGGCCGATCGCCCGCCCAGCATGCCGCGGAGCCGGCCCTCGAGTTCAGAGGTGGTGAGGAGGAATTGATCCTCGGCCGGCCGCTGCATGGTAAAGCCGAGCGCCGCGCGACCCCGCGGCACGATGCTGATCTTGTGCACCGCGGCCGTGCGTGGCGTGTAGGCGGCGACCAGCGCGTGCCCGACTTCGTGGTACGCCACCCGCCGCTTCTCCTCCTCGTTGAGGCGGCGACTTTTCCGCTCGGGTCCGGCGACAACCTTGTCGATCGCCTCCTCGAGGTCCCCCTGCGCAATCTCGCGGGCATGCCGGCGGGCGGCGAGCAACGCCGCCTCGTTGAGGAGATTGGCGAGATCGGCGCCGGGAAATCCCACCGTCGCCCCGGCGATCCGGCGAAGGTCGACATCATCGCCAAGTCGCTTGCCGCGGGCGTGCACGCGCAGGATCGCCTCGCGGCCATCGCGGTCGGGGGCGTCGACCACGATCTGCCGGTCGAAACGTCCCGGACGCAGCAGCGCGTGATCGAGCACCTCGGGGCGGTTGGTCGCGGCGAGGATGATCACGCCGGTGTTCGCCTCGAAGCCGTCCAGTTCGACGAGGAGGGCGTTGAGCGTCTGTTCCCGTTCATCATTGACGGCCCCCATATGCACGCCGCGCTGGCGGCCGATCGCGTCGAGCTCGTCGATGAAGATGATGCAGGGCGCATTGCGTTTGCCCTGGGCGAAAAGATCGCGGACGCGCGAGGCGCCGACGCCGACGAACATCTCCACGAAATCGCTGCCGCTGATGGAATAAAACGGCACCCTGGCCTCGCCCGCCGCCGCGCGCGCGAGCAGGGTCTTGCCCGTACCCGGAGGTCCGGCCAGCAGCACGCCCTTGGGGATGCGGGCCCCAAGTTGCACGTAGTTTTTCGGGTGCTTGAGAAAGTCCACGACCTCCTGCAGTTCGAACTTCGCCTCGTCGCAACCGGCGACGTCGGCAAACGTCGTCTGGATCTTCCGGTCCGCGTGCAGGCGCGCGCGACTCTTGCCGATGCGCAACGCCGACTCGCCCGCGCGGGAAATGCGGCGGGAGATGAACATCCATAGCGCCACCATCACGCCGATCGGCAGGATCCAGGCGACCAGCATCTGGGTGAAGATACTCGGACGCTGGCCGGAGTAGGTGACGCCGGCCTGTTCGAGCTGCTTCACCAGATCGGGATCTTCGACCCGGACGGCGCGAAAGAGAAAGCCCTTTTCCGCATCGGGTCTGGCGTTGGCCGGCCCGGCTGCCGGCCTGCTGGCATTGTCGTTACGATCGTCCGGCGCGGGTTGGGCCGGCGACTCGCCGGGCGCGTTTGCACGTTTCGCCTGTTCCGCGTGCGGCACGATGCGACCGGTCACCTCGTCGGTCGAGAGCTTCGCCTCCACGACCTCGCCGGCCGTGAGATGGTGCTTGAATTCGCTGTAGGCGATCGTCTCCACCGACATGCCGCTGAAGGCGGATTGCCAGGCCCAGACGACAAACAGACCGAGCAGCACGTACCAGATTATCAACCACGGCGGCCGTGACGTCGGAGGGGAGGAGGGCGGCCGCTTCGGACCCGAGCCGCGCGGAAATGGTGGCGGCTGCAGCCGCCCGTCGTTGTCTTCGTTTTTCATCGTGACGAGCCCTGACGCCGGGTGCGCGCCGCCTGGTTTCTTCCCCGCAACATCGTGCCGCGGACGAAAAAAGCAAAGGCCTGCGCGAGAAAACACCCGTGCCTCATGACGTTGGTTTCTCGCGGTCCCAGATCCGGGCGGACCAGCGGCTCAGGTACCAGAACAGCACGAGCGTGAGCGTCCCACCGACGATCCAGGTGAACAGGTTGCCGCTCGCGGCGTCCCAGTGCGCCCCACCGAAGTGGCCGAGGAGCAGCCAGTGTCCGACGATAGCGACGCACGCGACGAAGACCACGAACCCACCGGTCTGCCCCCCAAAGGTTCCGGTTGCGGTTTTCATCGTGGGACCGGCCGATCCGGCGGTGCCGGGGACGTGGTATGGCCATCGGGCGGAGCGGCGTCAGGCGTGTCCCTGCCCGGAAGGATGCGGACGTGGTGGGGCGGGTCATCAGTATCCCAATACAGGGCGGGCTCGGAAGCGGCGCCCGCGGGCAGTTCCGCGGCCAGCGCGTAGGTGCGAAACGAGGCGGGGGCGTGGGGCAGCCGGAGACCGACATTGGCGGGGCGATTGGTCGCAACGGCAACCGTATCGGCCGCCACCGTGCCGCCATCCGCCGTCACCACGCGCACGGGAGAGCCCGGTTCAATGCTGACGACACGCGTCTGGCCGGACACGCGGGCGCGGGCCCGGCGGCGCATTGCCGCCAGCAGGCCGTGCAGGTAGCGCGCGGGATTGAGCTGCGCCTGGCCGCGAAACCGCAGGGCCTGGCGCGCGTCGACCTGCACCGACGGAGTTGCTGTGACGAAGGCGGCGTCAAGCCCCGCGCGTTGGGCGGCGAGCATCTCTTCGAGCAGGTCGTCATACCGACCGCCCTCGCCGGGCAGCAGGTAGGCGTCGAGCCGGCGAAAGCCGCACTTGATGTCCTCCGCGTGCACGAACGTCTCCATCCAGTCGATGGCCGCGGCGTGGCTCTGCGCGGCAAGCCGGGCGCGGCGCGACTCGATCCGTCGTTCGAGCCGGACGAGGCCGTGATCACTCCGGCTCGAGAGCTGCGCGGTGCTGCGGAGCGTTTCGCCGCCGCCGCAGGCTCCCGACTCGAGGACGGTCACCGACAGGCCTGCATCGGCCAGCAGGCACGCGGTCGTGAGTCCCGTCACGCCACCGCCGATGATGCACACATCGGTCGCGATCGCGTCGCGGAGCGGAGGTGCGGAAAAATCGAGCACTGATCCACCCCAGCTCGTCCTGGTGAGTTGATCCTGGCTTTGCATGGTCCGGCGAAGACGGGCTGCGGATGTCGAACGCGTGCAATCTATCCACGCCCGGCGCCGTATCCATCGGGGACACAGCCCGCTTGGGCGTGGGGCCCGGGTTCGACGTGAACCGGCGAGCGCGCAATCCCTGATCGCGCCTTCGTTGCCAGTGGTGAGCGCTGGCTCCGCCGTGCGCTTGCCGGGAGTTTGTCGTCACGCGTCCCGGAACTTTCGCCGACCGCGCGACCGAAAAAACGGAGCCGGCAATCCTGGCGACGGCGGTGTCATTCTGGAGGGTCCACTTTTGTGTGGGCCACGGACGACACGGAAGTCGTCCTCCAACACATCCCAAAAAAGGCTCCGCCCTGATCCTTGTTTCCGCCGCGCAGCTTTTTGCTGCCCCCGGGAGGAAGGGGTGCTCCGCACGTGCCCTGCCGCGCGAACGGAGCACCCTACCTACCTACCCGAGAAACAAGCTTGGAATACATGGAGACTATCATGCGGGATTAAACCGCGGCATCCGGCGGTACCCGCAAGCGAGGACCGGGACCTCGTCCGGCGACGGGGGCGGTCACCATCCGGATGCGCCACCCTTCCCAACGGGTCGGGGATATCGCAAGCTTCGTTCGGGATCCCCCTGCGCCCTCTGCTCGAACGTGGGTGCACGGCGCCGGTCGCGAGATTGAACGCGATCGTCGTGCCCGTTGCCGATCTTCCGCCCGGTTGGAAATGTAGTTTCCAAGGGCCGCCGGACGACGAGACTGGACCGAGAAGGATTCATGCACATCGCGCTCGTTTCCCAAGAGTATCCCCCTGAAACCGCAAAGGGAGGACTCGGCACGCAAACCGCGGCCAAGGCGCGGGGCTTGTCGATGCGGGGACACGACATCGTCGTGCTTTCCCGCGCGACTGATGGGCGATTGTCGGAAACCACCGAAGGTCGCGTGACCGTGATTCGGGTGCCGGGAGCGGAGGAGCGCCTCGCCCTCCACACGGAAGTGGCCGATTGGGTGACGTATAGCGCGGAGGTCGCGGCGGTCTTGGAGAAAGTGCACGCGCGCCGTCCGCTCGATCTCGTGGATTTCCCGGAATGGGCGGCCGAGGGATACGTGTTTCTGATCAATCGAACGGAATGGAATCGGATACCGACGGTGGTTCATCTGCATGGTCCGTTGGTGATGTTTGCGCATACGATCGGCTGGCCGGAGCCCGCGTCGGAGTTTTACCGGACGGGCACAATGCTCGAGGGAACCTGCGTGCGATTGGCCGATGCCATCGTGTCGTCGAGTCGTTGCTCGCTCGATTGGTGTGCGCGCCACTACGGGATCGCGACTGAAGGGGTTCCGATTTTCCACACCGGCATCGACACGGACCATTTCTCACCGGCCGCGGGGGCGCGGGCGGCACGTCCGACAATCATTTTCGCCGGAAAAGTCGTGCGGAATAAGGGCGTGTGCACGCTGGTTCCGGCCGCGCTGCGCCTGATGGACGAGTTTCCCGACCTTCACCTGCGCCTGCTCGGGCGGGGCAATGACCGGATGATCGCGGATCTTCGCGGCATGGCGGAGCGCGCGGGTCGGACGGGTTTGCTGGATTTTGCGGGGTTCGTGCTGCACGACACCTTACCCGCGCAGCTCGCATCGGCCCATGTGTTTGCCGGTCCCTCGACCTACGAGCCCGGTCCCGGTTTCGTCTATCTCGAGGCGATGGCCTGCGGACTACCGGTCATTGCGTCTGCGGGCAGCGGAGGCGCCGAGGTCGTGCAGGACGGCGTGACGGGTTACCTTGTCCCGCCCGACAATGTCGAGGCGCTGGCGGCGGCGCTGCGATCCTTGTTAGGCGATCGCGAAGCACGCGAGCGGATGGGAAAAAACGCGCGCGCCTATGCGGAAACGGAGGCGGCCACGCCCCGTTGCATTGAACGATTGGAGAAAATCTACGCCGGCATCGTGGAACGGTTTCGCACGCCGGGGGCTCGTCCCTGACGAACCGCCATGATCCACCACGTCTACGCCAACCGGTCTAACGCCGGCGACTGGCTCTCCGCCCAGGGCATTCAAAAACTCGTCGGGCGGCATGACGTCGTCGAACACCTGTGCGACGAGCCGTTCGTTCCGGACACGCTTGTGGCGCTGCGCGGAGCCGGTCCGCGGGATTTCATCGTGATCGGCGGCGGCGGTCTGTTCATGGACTACTTCGGACCGTTCTGGCGGGGGTTTCAAGAGATCGCCGAGCGCGTGCCTTTCTGCATCTGGGGCGTAGGGGTATGCGACTTGGTGCAGGAAAGTTCGCTCCCCTCGCCGGCGTTGGTCAGCGCGATCGTCGCCCGCAGCCGGCTGTGCATTGTCCGGGACACGCTGACGCGGGATTTCCTCGGAGCCGCGAATCTGCCGGAACCGGTCGGCTGTCCGGCGGCGGCGGTGGTCGAGCCTGCGACTGGCCCGGGGCGCGGTGTGGTATTGCATGTCGACCACTACAACAACGTGGGCGCGGAGAACTTTGCGCGCATGGAAGCGATCGTGGCGGCCCATGCTCGTCGCACGAGACGGACTCCGCGCAAGACGAACAACATCATTCCGGCCAATGATGCGTCGGCATTGCGCGCGACGCTGGCACTTTACGCGGAGGCCGAGGTGATCGTCACGTCGCGGCTGCACGGCTGCATCATTGCCGCGGCGACGGGGCGCCCGTTCGTGGCCGTTTCCGGCGATCGCAAGGTGGATGCGTTCATGGCGGCCGCCGGCCTGGAGTCGTGGCTTTGTCCCCTCGGAGACATCGAGTCGCTGCCGGAGCGCTTGGCGGACCTGGAGCGCGAACGACCGCTCGCCGCGGCGTGGGTGGAACGAACGCGCCGGGACAACCAGGCCGTCGCTGCGCAAGTCCGCGATCTCATCGCCGGGGCTGCGTCAGAATAGAACAAGTGGTGCACACTGGGTCGTTGCATGGGCGGCCCGAGCTCAACGTCTTCTGCCGGATTGGTCACGTCGGAGGGCCGAGCTCCCAAGAATCTGGTGGACCTCTTTCAGGCGATGGAAATCGCTTCAGTGCGATCGGATCGCTTGCAAGCAAGCTCCTTCAAATCGGAGCCCAGCTGTATCATGGCGGCTCGGCGAGCCGTCTCTACCTTCAGGATCTCAGTGGTGCGCCGTCCCGGGCTGGAGCGGCAGGCCGACGACCTCGAGGATTTCGCCGAGTACGACCGGTGCGTCGAAATGTCGGATGACACACGCGGCTGCCGCGCGGGCGTGGCGCGCATGGTTCTGTTCGATCGTGGTCAGTCCGGCGACCGCTTCCTCGGTGGTGGAAAAGGCGATCAACCCCTCGCCGCAATCGTAGCGGTCGGCAAAGCCAGTGTCCTGCACGACGGCCGGCCGGCCCGCCGCGAGATAACAGACGGTGCGGCAACTGAACCAGCCGCAGTGCGTGTCGACGTAGGCGTTCTTGGCGACACTGAGTTCACCCCGCGACGCGAAGATGAAGTCCCGGTAGCGTGCGACGGTGGCCGAGTCTGCATGCGCATCACGAATCGTCCAACCGGCCGCCTGCCATTGTTCGCGGGGGGCGGCGTGGCTCGCCACCGAAACGGCGCAGGGCAGACCCGAGAGCGCCGGCACGCGTTCGATCTTGGGGAACTCCCGTTCCTTCGCGCCATAGGTCCGACCGGCGTGCTCGAGTCCCTTGGCGTAGGTGTTCCACGACATGATCGTCGTCCAGTGCGATCCCGGCGGGCCCGGCGGCTGCCAGCAATCGCGCACCACCAGCGGACGGGTCGGGTGCCACGTGAGACCGAAGTCGGGCAACGGGCAGTCCGGCTGCCCGAGGCGCACGGCAAAGGTGAAGAAGTGCTCGTGCGCGCGCCAGCCATGCGTGCCCTGCCAGCCCGGTGAGGCATCCCATTTCGGATAGTTGCGGAAATGATTCCACGCCGGATCGGTGTCGATCAGCACGCGATTGCGGCAGGCCACGTACTCGTCGCGCATCAGCGCGGAGCCCGACACGTTGAGGAAGAGCACGGCCTCGCGCAGCACGGCGGCGAACGCGTCGGCGCCGAGTCCATAGCCGCGTCCGTCATAACCGACGATGCGCCAGCGCTGCGTCAGGGTCGGAGACATGGTGGCGAGGCTTTGCGTGAGAAACGCGGTGGCGTGGGTGTAGTCCGCGGACACGTCGCCGCGGTTCGGATCGTACGGCATCTCGCCGGTGTCCTCGAGATAGTACACCTCGTAGCCGAGGCGTTCGAGGCCGAGCGCATACTGGCCGTAGTCCCACGCCACGCCACCGACGCCGTAGTTGGCGATCATGCCGGTGACGACGACCTTCATGCGGGCGTGGGCGCGGCGTTCGTGCTGGCGATCTGCGTGAGCCGGCCGCCCTCCAGTTCGATGCGCACATTGCAGCTCGCGAGCGTGGAGAGGCGGTGCGCAATCATGAAGGTCGTGCGGCCCTGCATGAGACGATCCAGGCTGTCGATGATGCCGGCCTCGGTCTTCACGTCCACCGAACTGGTGGGTTCGTCGAGAATGAGAATGGGCGCATCCTTGAGGAAGGCGCGCGCGAGCGAGATGCGCTGGCGTTCGCCGCCCGAGAGTTGGTGACCCCGTTCGCCGACGGGGGTCGCGTAGCGTTCGGGCAGGCGGGCGATGAAGTCGTGGGCGTTGGCCGCGCGGGCCGCCGCGACGATCTCGTCCTGGGAGGCCTCCGGCCGGGCGTAGGCGATGTTCTCGCCAATCGAGCCGGAGAACAACACGGGCTCCTGCAGGACGATCGCGAACTGGTTGCGGAGGTCGCGCAGTGCATAGTCGCGCAGGTCGAGGCCGTCGAGCAGCACGCGACCGACGGTCGGATCGTAGAGGCGCATGAGCAGGCTGATCAGCGTCGTCTTGCCGGCGCCGGTGTGGCCGGCAATGCCGACGCGCGCGCCCGCGGGCACGGCAAACGAGACCTCGTGGAGGGCGGGGCGTTGATCGCGATACGCGAACGAGACGTCGGCAAACGCGATCGCGCCGCGGGCCCGCGCGAGCGGCCGGGCATGGGGGCGTTCGACGACGTCCGGCTCCTCGTCGAGCAACTCGAAGGCGCGCTCGGCGCTCGCGATTGAACCCTGAAGACTGCCCGCGCTCCGGGTGAGCGTCTCCAGTGGCGCGTAGAGCATCGCGAGGTAACTCATCACCAGGACGAGATCGCCGACCGACAACAGGCCGGTCTGCACATGACGCGCGCCGAGATACATGACCGCGGCCGTGCCGGTGGCCATGATGAGCCCGACCACGAGCGAAAACCGGCTTGCGATCAGCGAGACCCGCAACTGTTCCTGCAGGGTGCGATCGGCCTGTCTCTCGTAGCGTGCCTGTTCCCGGTCCTCGGCGGAAAACGCCTTGACGACGCGCACGGCGCCCAGGACTTCCTGGATGACGGCGTGCGCGGCGCCTTCCAGGTCCTTGGCTCCGCGCCAGAGTTTCTTGAGACGCCGGCTGTAGATCGACGAGACCCCGGCCAGCAGCGGCGCGACGAGCAACGCCACCAACGCCAGCATCCAGTCGATGCGCAGGAGGATGGCCGCCATGGCTCCGAGCATGACCACGGCGTTGATCAGCGGCAGCAATCCATCGACCATGATCCACTGAATCGCCGGCGCGTCGTATTGAATCCGGTAGGCGGAATCCGCCGCGCCCTTGGTGTCGTGGTAGGTGAGCGATAGTCGCTGCAGATGGCGAAACATCGCGGAGCGGAAGCCGAGGACGAGGCGCTCGCCGGTCCAGGTGCGCAGGACCGCATAGCCCATTTGCGCAAGCTGCTTCACGAGCGCAATGGCCACCATCAGGCCCGCCAGGACCGCGATCACCGCCGCGCTGTCGCGCCCGGTGCCGGCCGGGAGCACGGCCTGGAGGACGCCCGGCAGCGGGTGTTGGCCGAGGGCGGAGTCGAGGACCCACTTGAGGGGAACGGGATTGAGCAGCGCCAGCGCGGTGCTTGCGACGTTGATCGCGAAAAGCATTCCGAGCTGCGGCCAACGCCGACGCGCCAGATGCGCGATGCGCCGCAGCGTGTGCGGGGAGGAGCGCGTCGAGGCAGCGGGCATGCGGGACTTCGGAACCGCCCGGGGGCGGCCTAGATCGGCGTCGGTGGATCCGCGTCAAATCCCTCGGACAGGGCCCGCTTGATGGCCGCGACGGCCGAAGAACTTTCCTGCAGCACGCGAAACGCGAAGATCAGCGTGAGGCTCGTGAAGACCAGATAGGCGGCAAAGATGCTGGTGAGCCCGAGCATGCGGAAGTCGAGCAGAGCGCCGAAGCCGAGGGCGCCGAGCACGAACATTGTGACCCAGGTCTCGATGCTGTAGACCGGCACCACCAGAAAGCGGAACATCTGCTTGCCCGCCCCGTGTTCCTCGACGGTCATTTGGATGCGAGCGCCGGCGAAGAGACCGCCGCGCACGGCGATGTCCCAGCGGTCGTAGTCCCCGCCGGAGACGATTACGGCTCCGTCGCGGCGCAACCAGTCCGCGAGCCGGCGGATCTTGTCCTCGGGCGACTGCCAGGTTTCCCGCCACACGTTGACCGTGCGCGCGATCGGCATCGTGAGGCGCACGGGCAGGCGGATACGACCGGCGTGCAAACCGTGTCGCAGGCGACCCCATAGTCGCGCGACCGGCTGGATGATGTGCAACCAGGCGGTGATCAGGCGTAACTTGACCCGCTTCCCACCGCGCCGAGGCGTGCTAAAGCGGGCTTGTGACGCGCTCAGCAAGGCCTGCGCCACCGTTGCACTTGCAGCGAGCACCAGGAATGGCAGCGCCCAAAGCAAGCGCGGCCAAAGCAGCGCCATCGTGCTCAGCAGGGCAAGGCCGATGATGATGAAGTACCACTCCGGCATCGTGGGCAGCACGCGAATCAGGCTCTTCGGCGTGTCGTAGCGCGACTGGAACGACGCCGAACCCCACGCGCCGTGGTAGACGCGACTCACGCGACCGAGCACGTGCGTCAGGCCTTTGCCATAGAGGCGGCCGCCCCATGCGACGTGTCCGATGATATTGTATTTGGCCGGCCACTTGCGCTCGAGCAGCGCCTCCGCCTTGCCGTAGCCGCGCTGCTGCCGCCAGTAGGCGCCGATCGTCTTCCGCCGGTGATGCCACACCTGGGCGGCCGGATGAAAGCCGATCGTCCAGCCCCGTTCGAGCACCCGCCAGCACACGTCGACGTCGTCACCGGCGGCGCGATACTGGGGGTCGAAGCCGCCGAGTTCCTGCAGGCGGGCGCGGCGAAAAGCCATGTTGCAGCCGGGCACGTGTTCGGCGCACCGGTCGTCGAGCAAGACATGCACCGGACCGCCGGGGGCGTTGTCGACGCAGTCGGCGATCTCACCGGTGTCAGGCGGTGCGAGATTGGGGCCGCCGACCGCCGCGTGCAACGGATCGCGAAAGGTTTCGGCGAGGTAGCGCAGCCAGTTTTGATCCGGCCATGCATCGTCATCGAGATACACGATCAGTTCCCCTCGCGCAGCCTCCATGCCGGTGTTGCGGGCCGAGGAGAGGCCGCGATTCTCGGTGGAGATGACATGGGCGCCGTGCTCACGGGCAATGGCGGCCGTATCATCGGTCGATCCGTCGTCGATGAGCACGACGTCGAATTTCGGGTAGTCGACGCGCGCGAGCCCCGCGAACGTGTCGCGCAACGTGCGGGCACCATTGTGCGAGCAAATGATGACCGTGATGTGCGGCAGATCCGAGCGCGAGGAAAACGGCGCCTCGGCAAACGCCCGGGCCACGGTCGTGAGCGCCGGCTTGGTCTGGCGTTCGCGCGTGACGAGCCCGAAGTCCCAGTCGAGGATGTTGTGGCCGCCGCGCCACCATTCGTCCGTCCAGGAAAAGATGAACGCACCGGAACAGCCTGCGGCCATGGTCGTGCGCACCTGCCAGTCGAGCACGCGGGCCTGCGCATCCTCGCCGTTGCGCCGGCTGTCGAGGCCGATCTCGGCCATCACCAGCGGCTTGTCGCCGGCGAGGTTTTGCAGCCGGGCGAGGTAGGCGGCGAGTTTCTCCTGCTGCTCGAGATAGACGTTGAAGGTGATGAAGTCGAGGAACGGGAGCCGCAGGTACTCCGTGGACGGGAAGTTCACGTAGGTGACCAGCGCTTCCGGGTCTTCAGCCTTGGTGATGTCGTAGAGGCGGTGCAACCAGCGCTCGATTTGTCGCGAACCGTGCCAGCGGCAGATCGGGGCGGGAATCTCATTGCCGATCGAGTAACACAGGACCGCCGGATGTCCGGCGCAGGAGTGCACGCCGGCGCGCACGCTCTTGAGGATGTGTGTGCGGCGGGTGTGATCGTCGAGGAACGCGATGTGTTGCTCCCACGGCAGCCCGATCATCACGGAAAGGCCCTGTTGCTGGGCGCAATCGAGCAGCCAGCGCGGCGGCACGGTGTAAACCCGGACAGCGTTGAATCCGCGCAGCGCGATCAGGAAGAAATCGCGCTCCACCGCCTCGCGCTTCGGGAACAGAAAGCCTTCCGCGTCCGGCTTGAACGTGCCGTAGGTGACGCCCTTGATCCAGTAACGGCGATCATCGAGGGCGAGGAACTTTCCGTCCACGCGCAGGCGCGGCCGCGACGCGGCCGTCGGTTCCATGCCGGTGACGGGTAACACCGTGGTGGCGCCATCCGTGGACAGCGTAGCCGATCCCACCAACCGCGGCGCGGCTGGTGCCTGTGACAGCCTGGTGCTCATCGATGCGTCCGCCTCGATATCACCGTCCGGGGCACAGCGCAGCAGCATCGCATGGCGATGGGAAAAAGAGAGCGTGCACCTGCCTCTGATCGGTTGTTCATCGGAAATTGCGACGCGTGAGCAAAAAGTCCTCGCTGCGCCGGTCGTTCGACAGGGGAAGATCTTATCGGGTCCAAAAAACTGACGTGAAGTTAATTCGAACGGGGCGTCCGATTGATGCGTTTTCCTTATTCCGACCGTGAAGAGGAGGTTGCCAGACGGGTCGCACCCCGTGAAATATGCGTCGTGGAAGCCGGTACCCGCCATGTCCTCGTGGATGGCCACAATGTCCTGCACGCTTGGGGCTGGGCAGGACGAGGGGATCTTGCGGCTGCGCGGCACCAGGTCATTGCGGCGATTCGTACGGTGCACGAGGTGGAGGGCGTTGACGTGACGGTCGTGTTTGACGGGGGAGGAAAGGCCACGGTCGTCGACGCAGCCGAATCGTCGGCGGGTTTTGTCGTCCAGTACGCCGCTGCCGATCTGACGGCTGACGGTGTGTTGGAGCGGCTCGCCACCGGGGATGCGCGACCGGGGCGGTGCGTGCTGGTGTCGGGCGACAGTATCGTGCGCGGCAACGTGCTCGCCGCTGGCGGTGAGTGTCTGGCGCCAGCCGACCTGCGATCCTGGATCGAGCGTTGCACCGCTCGCACCCGGCACCGGCTTCAGATCGGGCGCGCGACGGATAACCCGTTCGGCAACCGCCTGCCCCTGTGAATCTTCCGCCCGGCAAACCCCATGCCGCCCTGCAGAGGGAAGTGGCTGAATTCCAAGGGCTCTATGGCGCATTTACCGTCAGTGAGGTTCTGCTGCAGAAGGTCTGGCTGCGCGGCGAGTTTGATCTCTCCCGCGCCCGGACCCAATCGGGAGAAACGGTGGGTATATTTCATACGGGCTCGTGGAACCGGATGGCCGGGCCCGATTTTCGGGGCGCGAAGCTGAAGCTGGGCGACCGCATGGTCATCGGGGATATCGAGGTGCACTTCCATGCCGAAGCATGGATGCAACATGGGCATGATAGTGATCCCGCCTACGAAGACGTCGTGTTACATGTGGTCCTCTTTCCACCCCGGGCTGACGCGCCGCCGGCGCGCACGCGTGCCGGACGCGAGATACCGGTGTTGGTGCTGGTCGACCTGCTCTGGCACGATCTCGAGGAGTATGCCTCGGATGAAGCGGTCGCCGCGCTCAGCGGTCGCGACCCGTTCCCGTTGCTCGAGGAATTGCTCGCCGAACCGGAGGAAGTGCGCCTCGCGCGGCTCCGCGACGCGGCGGGCCGTCGCTGGCGCCAGAAGGTCCACTTCGCCGGTCTCCGCCTGAAACGCCTCGGGTGGGAACAGGCATGCCACCTGACCACCCTCGAGATCCTCGGCTACCGATCCAACCGCGTCGCGATGATGCGCGTCGGCGAGCGTTTTCCCTGGCTGGCGTGGAAGCGGGCGGCACCGACCCTCGACGACGTCATCGCGGTCGCCGCGGATTGGTGGACGCTGCGCGGCGTGCGTCCGGCCAATCAACCGCGGCTGCGTCTCAGTCAGTACGTTGCGTGGATGCAGCACATGCCCGACTGGCCCGCGCGACTGCGGGCGTGGGCCCTGCCCGAACTTCCAGCCGACGCAGACCCGGAAGGTGTCGTCACGCTGCGCCGGAAGATTGCCATGCCGGGTCTGCGGGAGTTGTGGGCGCAGGACCTTTGTGCCGGACACCTGGGTGGGACGCGGCTTGACACATGGATCACCAATCTCGCGTTGCCGTTGCTCGCCTCCGCCGAACCTGCGCATTCTTCGGTGGCGGAGCGGCTTTGGCACACCTGGTACCCCGGCGATGCCCCGGCCGCGGTATTGAAGGCGATTCGGCATTTGGGCAGCGGAGGTACCAGCGCGGTCCGCTGCAACGGACTCGTCCAGGGCCTGCTTGGCCTGCACCTGGCGCGCCAATTGCCGGTGGCGGCCGCGGTCGGGGACCGACCACTGCCCGGGGCGTGACGGAAGCGTTGAAAACCGCGGCCGCGGTATCGCTGATCTCGCCGGCTCGTGGAGCGGAATTGCGCTCCCGCTCAGCAGGTCCTCGCCCCCCTGCCGACCGAGGCCCCGTCCCGGGCACCGTGCTTGACAGTCGGGACACCGGAAAATTTATTCTGTTTCCTTTAGTGCCGGTCCTTGAAGTGGGTCTTTGGCCCGCTTTTTTTTTCCACACACAAAACTTTCTACATGAGCAGCGAAATCCTTTCCGTTCTCGAATACATGGAGAAGGAGAAGGGGATCAGTCGTGAAGACATGATCTCCACAATCGTCACGGCCATCAAACATGCCGCGATGAAGGGACCGAACGCCGGCCAGGATCTCAAGATCGAGATCAACCCGAAGAACGGCGCGCTCAAGGCGTGGCAGCTCTACAAGGTCGTGGATTCCGTCGGGGATCCGATGACAGAAATGCATATCGAAAAGGCGTCCGCCATCCAGTCGGGCGTGCTCCTCGGCGAGGTGATCGAGCGTGAAATCGATCCGGCCCTGCTCGGGCGGATCGTCGCGCAGGTGGTATTGCAGGCGATTCGGCAGCGCGTGCGTCAGTTCGAGAAGGATCGGATTTACGACGAGTACAAGGATACCGTCGGCGACATCGTCAGCGGCACGGTCCGCCGGCGTGAGCGGGGCGATTTGATCGTCGATCTCGGCAAGGCCGAGGCGCTGTTGCCACAGCGTGAGCAGGTGCCCGGCGAGGATTACTCCCCCGGCGAGCGCATTCGTTGCCTGTTGCTCGCGATCGAATCATCCAATCGCGGTCCCGAACTGGTCCTCAGCCGGTCGAGCCCGCGGTTTGTCCGGCGGCTGTTCGAGCTGGAGGTCACCGAGATCAATGACGGCACGGTCAAGATCGAGGCGTTCGCCCGCGAACCCGGGTATCGGACCAAGATTGCGGTCAGCAGCACGGACAAGAAGGTCGATCCCGTCGGCGCCTGCGTCGGCGCACGCGGTGCGCGGGTGAAGAGCATCGTCCGTGAGCTGGGCGGCGAAAAGATCGACATCATGGAATTTCGCACGGATCTGCGCGAGATGCTGCTGGAGGCGCTCAAGCCCGTGCAGCCCCGAGGGGTCTCCTTTGACGAGCGCTCCAAGCGCATCGAGATCGAGGTTGGCGAGGCCGACCTTGCGCTCGTGATCGGCCGGCGCGGCCAGAACGCCCGGTTGACGCAGCGCCTGCTTGGATGGAAGCTCGAGATCGTGAAGGAGAAGGCCCTCGTTCCCGATCTCGACACGAAGAAGGCGGGTGCCGCCGCCTCCCTCGGTCAGATCGAAGGCATCAGCGAGGAACTCGCCCATCGCCTCGTGACCGCCGGTTTCAATTCACTCGAAGTCTTTTCCAGTGCCGACGAGGACGACCTCGTCGACGCCGGTTTCTCTCCGGAAGAGGCCCACGACATCTGGACCAAGATCAACGCCCACCTCCAAGGCCAGCGTGCGGGCGGCCATTGATCCGCTTGCGTCCAAATCGGCCCGGCTTTCGTTCCACCCGAAACGCATCCTGAATGAGTATTCGCATCCACCAGCTCTCGAAAAAAATCGGCATAGACAACAAGGACCTTGTCGCGTTGTTGCAGCAGCGCGGCTATCACGTGACCAGCGCCTCGAGCACGATCGACAACATTTCCGCCGATTCGCTCGTCCAGGAGTTTGGCCGGGCGGGAGAAGGTAAGGGCGAGGCCGCAGCCGCCACCGAAGTCGAGGCCAGCACGGCCGTGGCGACCGAGGAAACGCCACCGACGCCCGATCCCGAAGCCGGGGTCGTGGCCCCGTCCGCACCCAAGCTGCCCGAGGGCGTCTTCGTAAAATCCCGCGAACAAATCGAACAGGAACGTCGCGAGAGGGAAGCCGCGCGCGCCCCCGTGCGGCCTGCACCCCAGCCGACGCCGACGCCGACCTTTCGCGTGCCGCCTTCGCCCCGGCCGGCGCCCCCCGCCCCTGCACGGGTCGCGCCGCCCGCTCCGCCCTCGCCACCGCCCATCAGCGCGTCGGCGCCGCCAGCCATCCCCCCGCGGTCGGCGCCGGTGGGTCCGCCTGCGCTGCAACCGCCCGGAGCTCCGGGCTCAGTGGCTCCGCCGCCCCGGGGACCCGCGAACGGCCCGTCCTCACCGGGGAATCCTCCTCCGATCGGCGCTCCCCACGCGCCCGCCGCCGGCAACGAGGCCGCCGCCGCGGGCGAAGACGTCCGGGTCATCCAGATCAAGCCTCCGATCGTGGTGCGCGACTTCGCGACCATGCTCGGCCTGAAACCATTCAAACTCATCTCCGAGTTGATGGAGATGGGGATCTTCGCCGCGCTCAACCAGAGCATCGACGAAAGCGTGGCCTCCCAGGTCGCGGTGAAGCACGGCTTTCTCCTCGACATCAAACACCGCGGCGACACTCAGCCGGCCAAGGAAAAGGTAAAGGAGGAGGAGGAGAAAGAGGACGAGAGCAAGTTCCTCGAACTGCGCCCGCCGGTCGTTTGTGTCATGGGACACGTCGACCACGGGAAGACCTCGCTGCTCGACAAGATCCGTTCCACCAACGTGGTCTCGGGCGAGGCCGGCGGCATCACGCAGCACATCGGCGCCTACACGGTGACGCTCAACGGCCGCAAGATCACGTTCCTCGACACGCCCGGTCATGCCGCGTTTAACGCGATGCGGGCTCGCGGCGCCAATGTCACCGATATCGCCATCCTGGTGGTCGCGGCGGACGATGGCTTCATGCCGCAGACCGATGAGGCTCTCGGGCTGATCCGCAAGGCCGAGGTCACCCCGATCGTGGCGATCAACAAGATCGATGCCAAGGGCGCCAACATTGACCGCGTCAAGACGCAGATGCAGGAGCGCGGCCTCATGCCGGAAGACTGGGGCGGCGAAACGGTGACGGTGCCGGTGTCTGCCCTGAAGGGCGAAGGCGTCGATCACCTGCTCGAGATGATTCTCCTGCAGGCCGACGTGCTCGAGCTGAAGGCCAACCCAAAGGCGCCGGCGACCGGCGTCGTGATCGAGGCCGAGATCGAGATCGGTCGTGGGCCGACCGCGACGGTGCTCGTCGACAACGGCACGCTGCACGTCGGTGACGCCGTGGTGTGCGGCCAGCACTGGGCGAAGATTCGCGCGATGTTCGACGACCAGGGCAAGCAGGTGAAGACGGCCGAACCGTCCACCGCCGTCCGCGTCATGGGCTGGAACAGCGCTCCCGAGTGCGGTGGCATCGTCAGCGCCGTGAAGAACGCGCGCGAGGCCGAGCGCACGGCCGAGGAGCGCGAGTACGAACTCCGCCGGGAATCGGCGGCCGCGCCGTCGGAAAAGCCGGCCTCGGTCGAAAATATCTTTGAGGCGATCGCGGCCCAGAAGAAGAACGTGCTGCGCATCGTGGTCAAAGCCGACGTCTACGGTTCGGTCGAGGCGGTGGTTTCCGCGCTCAGCACAATCCGCAGCAGCAAGGTTTCACTGGAGTACGTCGGCGCCGAAGTGGGCCAGGTCAGCAAGAACGACGTGCTCATGGCCAGCGCGGGCAAGGCCACGATCATCGGATTCAACGTCCGCAACGAGAACGGCGTCGACGCGCTCGCCAAACACCACGGCGTCCCGATCGTGCACTTCGAGATCATTTATGAACTCGTCGACCGCGTCCGCGAGATGATGACCGACCTGCTTGAACCCGAGGCTCGCGAGGTCAAGCTCGGCGTCGCCGAGGTCCGGGCCGTGTTCCCGATTTCCCAGGGGTTCGCCGCCGGCTGCCTCGTCACCGAAGGTCGCGTGCAGACGCTGGCCAACGCCCGCGTGCGCCGGGGCGGCAAGGTCGAGGTCGAATCACGCATCCTCACGGTTCGCCGCGTGAAGGACGAGGTGAAGGAGGTTCGCGCGGGCACCGAGTGCGGCATTCACCTCGAAAACTACGACGGCTATCAGCCCGGCGATCTCATCGAGTGTTTCGAAATCCAGAAACTGCGTCCCACTCTCTGATCACCAGACGCGGACGCATGGAACTGCCGGAGGGGTGCATCAAGCCCGATGGGGCCGCCTTTCCCGCCCTTCCCGATCGACCAAACGTCTCCGCCTGAGTCCTCGCAACGTTCCACCGCCATGGGCAACCGCAACCTGCGCGTCAACGAACTGCTCCACCGGGAGATCAGCCAGTACGTGCACCGCCAGCTGCAGAGCGAGGCGGTTTGCGTAACGATTTCCGGCGTGGAAACGACCAACGACTACAAATCGGCCGTTGCCTACATCTCCGTGATCGGCGGTCCCGAGGAGGGCGCCGCCATGGAGGCGTTGCTCAACCGGCATGCGCAGGCGGTCAATCAGGAGCTGCGCCGGACGATCACGCTGCGTAACATCCCGCGGGTTCGCTTCCAGCTCGACAGCTCGCTCGAGCGCGGCGATCGCATCCTGCGCCTGCTCGACGAGGTCGAAGCGGAACAGAAAAACCGGCCGCCATCATGAACCGCGGCTCCGAACGTGTCGCGGCGAGCGACGGGCCCTGCACGCGGCTGTCCGAGCGCCGAACCAACCATGCCGCTGCCGCTTGAAAACCCGGCGTCCCCCATCAGGATGAGTTTCTTTCCCGAACTGCGGTCGGCATTTACCGCGCTGCTCGCCGCGAGCAAAGGCCATCGCATCGCCGTCATCGGCCACCTGCGTCCTGACGGTGACTGCATCGGCTCACAGATCGCGCTCTGCCGTGTGCTGCGGGCTCGCGGCGTTGAGGGGGTCTGCGTGAATGCTGATCCGGTACCGCGACGCCTGCGCTTCCTCATCGGTGACACGCCGTTTTACCGCGGATCGGAATGGATGCCCGACGGCGCTTCGCCCGATGGCTGGGTCTCGATTCACGTCGACTGCGCGGACCACGGTCGTTGCGGCAAACGTCTGGCGACGGCGTTTCCCCGACCGCTCGGCAACATCGACCATCACCTGTCCAACGACGGCTATGCCGAACATAACCTGGTGGACGTGCATGCCGCGGCGACCAGTGAAGTGCTCGCCGGTGCGTTTCTTGACGCGGGGATCATGCCCGATGCGACCGCCGCCCAGGGGCTCTACTCCGGCATCGCCACGGACACCGGGCAGTTTCGTTTTCCCTCGACCACCCAGCGGGTGTTCGATCTCACGTCGCACCTGATCGCCGCTGGCGCCGAACCCGCCGCCGCCTCGTACGAGCTCTACGAACGGGAGTCGTTCGCCAAGATCGCGTTGCTCGGGCGGTTTCTCGAGTCCTTCCGGCGGGAGGGCGACGGACGCGTATGCGTGGGGTTCCTGCGCCAGTCCGACTTCGTCGAAACGGGCGCGACGAGCGAAGACACCGAGGGCCTGGTCGATTACGCACGCTCCATCGAGGGCATTGACATTGGCGTCCTGGTCGAGGATCGCCCGGATGGCGTGAAGGTCTCCCTACGGGCCAAGGATCCGGTCTATCGGCTCGATCTGCTGGCCCAACAATTCAAGGGCGGGGGCCACGCATGTGCCGCCGGTCTCAACGTGGCCAGCGATGCACCCACCTTCTACCCGCGCCTCGTGGCCGCGCTCACCGCCCACCTCGCCGCGATCGATGCCGCGCGCTCGACCGCCGTGCGCGCCTGACCAACCGCGGTTGCGTTTGTCCGTGCCTGCGCCTCCCGCGCCCGAATCTCTTCGAACTCCATGCCAGAAGCTTCCGAACTCGAGGGCGTCCTGCTCATTGACAAGCCGGCCGGGATGACGTCGCACGACGTGGTCGACCGCGTGCGCCGCACCCTGCGGATGAAACGTATCGGTCATGCCGGCACGCTCGATCCCATGGCGACCGGCCTGCTCATCATCCTCGTCGGCAAGGCGACGAAGCTTTCCCAATATCTGATGAGCCTCGACAAGGAATACGAGGGCTCGATCAAGCTGGGCGAAACGACGGACACGCAGGACGCCGACGGCGACGTGCTGGCGACGCGCCCGGTGCCGGCGCTCACCGAGGCGCAATTGCGCGAGGCCATACAGGCCTTTGTCGGTGATCAATACCAGACGCCGCCGATGTTCTCGGCGAAGAAGCTCGCGGGCGTGCCCCTCTACAAGCTCGCCCGCAAGGGGCAGGAGGTGGAGCGCGAACCCCGCTTCATTCGCATTTCATCGTTTGAACTCACGCGGTTCGGCCTGCCCGAATTCGAGGTGCGTTTGCGCTGTAGCAAGGGTACCTATGTGCGCACGATCGCGCACGATCTCGGCGAAAAACTTGGTTGCGGCGCCCACCTGTCCGCCCTGCGGCGGACGGCGACGGACCGGTTTAACGTCTCCCAGGCGGTGCCGCTCGCGCGTCTCGAGACCATGGACCACGGGGCGATCCGGCCGCTTCTGCTGGGCGCTTACGAGGCGGTCCCGCGCAGTGTGGTGCCGTGATCAGCCCCCTCGCATCTCCCGTGCATTCCGCTCGCGTGGTGCTTCCGCCCGCGCGGGCTCGAGGCGTGGATCGGCCGGGGCGGCGCTTGGGCCGCTCTGCACCAACCCGACGAACGACGCGCCGATGACGGCTTCGCCCCCGCAGATCTTTCCCGGACTCGCGGCGGTCCGCCTGCCCCACCGCGCCTGCCATGTTGCCGTCGGCATGTTCGATGGCGTCCATCGCGGACATCTGGCCGTGATCGAGGGCGCGGTGCACGCCGCGCGTTCCACGCATGGGTTGGCGGGCGTCCTGACGTTCTGGCCCCATCCGAGCCGTTTGTTCCGGCCGGACGCGCCCGTGCCGATGATCTTTGATGCCGGCGTCCGCCGCGACCTCGTGTTCAAAACGGGCATCGACTTTCTGATCGAGGAACCCTTCACGCGCGAATTCGCGGCGATCGAAGCGGAGGCGCTCGTGCCGCACATGCAGCGGGCCCTGCCGCGGCTCGTCACGCTTTACGTCGGTGAAAACTGGCGCTTCGGCCGCGGCCGTCGCGGTGATGTCGCCGCGCTCGTGACGTTCGCGCGTGCGCATGGCGTGAACGTCGTGAGCGTGACGCGTCTCAACTACAACGGTGAGCCGGTGAGCAGCACCCGCATCCGCGCGGCGCTGGTGCGCGGCGCGGTGGAGGAGGCGGGAGAGCTGCTTGGTTTCGCCTACTTTTGCACTGGAACGGTGGTGCCCGGCCGCCGGTTGGGCCGCCAGATCGGGTTTCCCACCCTCAACCTCGACTGGCAGCCCGATTTGCGGCCCGCGCTCGGCGTTTACGTTGTGCAGGTGCGGGCGGCGGCGAACGGAAACGCATTGCCTGCCGTGGCCAACTTCGGCGTGCGCCCGACGGTCGACGGGGCCAGCGCGCCGCTGCTCGAGGTTCACGTGCTCGGCGATTGCCCGTTCACCACCGGCGACCGCGTGCACGTCGATTGGCTGCATCACCTGCGTCCCGAACAGAAGTTCGGATCGGTCGACGAACTCCGCGCCCAGATCACGCGCGACCGCGACGCTGCGCAGGCGTATTTGGCATCGGGCTGACGCAAAGTTGCAGGGCCGGCGCTCTGGACCGCGTCGCCTTCGAATCAAGCGCAAGCACTGCCGCCGGATCAAACGCACGAGCCGCCGCAACCATGTCGCCCTCCCGCGAACGTCTCGACCAGCTCCTTGTTGCCCGCGGGCTCGCGGACTCCCGCACGCAAGCGCAGGCGTTGATCCTCGCGGGGCGGGTGCGGGTGCATGGACAACGTGCCGACAAGGCCGGCCACGCCGTCGCAGTGGATGCCCCGGTCGAGGTGGAGGCGCCGCCGCGCTTCGTCAGCCGGGGCGGCGAAAAGTTGCTCGCGGCGATCGCACACTTCCGTCTCTCGTTTGCCGGCTGCAGCGTGCTCGATGTTGGGGCATCGACGGGCGGCTTCACTGACTGCGCCCTGCAACACGGCGCCCGCGAGGTCACGTGCATCGACGTGGGACGGGCGCAGTTGCACGAACGATTGCGGCGTGACCCGCGCGTGACGAGTTTCGAAAAGATCAACGCCCGCCGGCTGCGGCCCGGCCAGTTGCCGCGCGAACATTATGACCGGGTCGTCATCGACGTCTCGTTCATTTCCCTGCGCAGCGTGCTGCCGGCCGTGTGGCCGTTTCTCGGATCGGGCGGTCTGTTGGTTGCGCTCGTCAAGCCGCAGTTCGAGGCCGGACGTGAAGCTGCCACGCGCGGGCGTGGCGTGATCCGCGACGAAACGGTCCGCCAGCGGGTACTCGACGAGATCCGCGCCTTCGTGCGCAGCGAACTGCCCGGGGCCGAGGACCGCGGTGCGATCGACTCGCCGCTGGCCGGTGCGGACGGCAACCGGGAATTCCTGCTCGTTCTGCAGCGGCGCTGAGCCTCGCGACACTGCCGTTCTCCGGCCCGTGCTCCCGCATGGATACGATGTCGTGCCCGGTGAGAGCCACCAATGATGTCGCGTACGCGACATCATTGGTGGCTCTCACCGGATGCGGAGGCTGGCCGCACTGCACTTTCCCGTTTCCTTTGGCAGGGGGTGAGGTAGCTTGCCGGCGTCCCGTCTTCCGATGTCCTCGATTTCCCGCCTGGCGCTGGTCGTCAATGAGAGCAAACCGGGTGCGGTTGTCCTCGGAAGGACGATTGCCGCCACCTGTGCACGCCGGAACGTCGTGCTCAAGACCAGCAGCACGTTTCCGCTCCCGGCCGGGCACCTCGACGGGGTCGACGCCTGTTGCGTGATCGGGGGCGACGGCACGCTGTTGGGCGTCGTGCAGGAAGCGGCGCGCGCGCAAGTGCCGGTGATCGGCGTGAATCGCGGGAGTCTGGGTTTTCTCACGACGTTCACTTCCGAGGAAGCCGAAGACGCATTCGACGCGATCCTCGACGGCGGGTTTCGCATCGATGAACGGGCGCTCCTCGACTGCCGCACGGAACACGGCGGCGGCCTGGCGCTGAACGATGTGCTGGTCAAGCACGACACGCCATCGCGCCTGGCCTTGCTGGAAGTGCGTGCCAACGACGAACTGGTCACGGAGTTCTTTTGTGATGGGTTGATATTCTCCACCCCGACGGGTTCGACCGCATACAATCTCTCGGCCGGCGGGCCGCTGATCCATCCGCACACCGAGGCCGTCGCGCTGACGCCGATCTGCCCACACACGCTGAGCAACCGCACGGTCATTTTTCCGGACGACGTGGAGTTGCGCGTGGAAAACTGCGAGCGGGGGTGCCCGTTGCTGGTCGCGCTGGACGGGCACAGCAACCGGCTGGTGTGTCCCCAGGGTGCGATCACCATCCGCCTGGCGAAGGCGCGGTTGCAACTCGCCGTCCCGGCGGGATACGAGCATTTCCGCGTCGTGCGGACGAAGTTGAAGTGGAGTGGCGGCGAACGATCCGCGGCACCAGGCTGACGAATCTTTTACCCGGCGTCGCCCGATCGGCGACCAAGCGGGGCCGGCCTTACGGTTTTTCGACACGGTGGCTGGCGGATACTACTTAAGGCTGCCGCGGGCAGGACCGATTATGGGGCAGGACAGAACATATCCTTGCTGCCATGACCTTCCTCTTGCTCAACACCCGCCGGAAAAGCCGTCGCGGATTCAGTCTCATCGAGATGATCGGCGTGCTCGCCATCATCGCGATCCTCGCCGTCGTCATTGTTCCGAAGGTCTTCTCGACGATCGCCTCGTCCCGCATCACGCAGACGATCGGGTCGGTGACCTCGATGAAGGCCGCGATCTCCGAATTCTCCGGCAAGTACGGCACGGTGCCAACGACCAACAACAACGCCCGCATCGACGACTTGTTGATGGCAGCCGGCATGTTGGAGGGACGCTTCGTGGTCAAACTTGGCCAGCAGCCGGCGAATCCGACCAAGGTCGGCGCCACCTGGAATTACGCCAACGGTGCCTGGGCTGCGGCGGGCGGGACCAGCCAGGTCAACGAATCGCGCATCTCCTGCCGCAATTCAAATGCCACCCCGCCGTCAGCGGCCCAGGGCGCGAACTTCCGACTCGACGGCATCACGGACCTGCCCGCCGGCTCGCGCGTCGTCTATGCGGTGGTTTCCAACCTGCTCGCCAAGGAAGCGCTCGAGTTGAGTCTGCGCGTCGATGGCGACAACATGTCGGCGGCCGATGCGACCACCGCCGACAACTCCGGCAAGGTGGTTTACGCGGCGCCCAACGGGCAGGGGATTACCGACGCGTATATTTACGTCGCGCACCAGTAAGCCGCCCGGCCGCTTCCCTTCACCGCAACCGCGCTCCGGATTTCCTCGAGCGGGCCGGGCTCCAGCCCGCGCCCGCTTTTTTATGGCCTCCGCTCCCGTTCCCGCTCCGCCGAAACGTCTTGGTGATCGCCTGCTCGATGCCGGGCTGATCAACCGGCACCAGCTCGAACTCGCCCTGCGCGAACAGAAGCGCACCGGCCGGCTCATCGGCGCGGTGTTGCACGAACTCGGCTTTGTCAGCGAACAGGACATCGCGGCGTTCCTGGCGCAGGACGCGCAGACGCCGACCGTCGATGTTTCGACGCTCGTGGTTGATCCCGGCGTCGTCGGCCTGCTGCCCTACGAATTCTGCCGCGAGGAGGGGGTCCTGCCGGTCAAGCGTGACGCCTCCACGCTGACGCTGGTGATGGCGGACCCGTTCAACGTGCTCGCCATCGACCGGGTCGAGCAGCTCACGCGCCTGCGCGTCGAGGTGTTCAACGCGCCGCGGCCCGACATCCTCGAGAAACTCTCCGTCGCCCACGCCCGCGAGGGCTCGATCGACCAGACGATCGATGAGCTGATGAAGATCAGCCAGCATGCGGCGGGCGACGACGCCTCGGCTCCGATGATTCGCGCGGTCGAGCAAATCATCACCTCCGCCGTGCGCAAGGCGGCGAGCGACATCCATTTCGAGCCGGACGAAAAGTCGCTGCGCATCCGCATGCGTACCGACGGCGTGCTGCAGGCATTCATGCTGGTGCCGAAGGATCTGCAGGAGCCGTTCACCGCGCGCCTGAAGGTCATGGCGAACCTTGATGTATCCGAAACCCGGTTGCCCCAGGACGGTCGTTTCAGCATCACGGTGGGTCGTCGCGATCTCAACCTGCGCGTCTCCTGCCTGCCCACGACCTACGGGGAGAGCGTGGTGCTGCGCATCCTCGACAGCAGCAGCCTGCTCTTCGATTTGAAGTCGCTGGGCCTGCGCCCGGCGGACGAGAAGAACCTCGCCACGGCCGTGGGCCGGCCGCACGGCATCCTGCTCGTCACCGGTCCGACCGGCAGCGGCAAGACCACGACCCTGTATACGGCGCTCAACGCCGTGAACCGGCTCGAGCGCGCCGTCTTCACGCTCGAGGATCCGGTGGAATACCGGCTGCCGCACATCCGGCAGACGCAGGTGAACGAGAAGATCGGCCTGACCTTTGCGACCGGTCTGCGCACCCTGCTGCGACAGGATCCCGACGTGCTGCTCGTGGGCGAGACGCGCGACAAGGAGACGGCGCAACTCGCCGTGCGCGCCGCGCTCACCGGCCACCTCGTCCTTTCTTCGCTGCACACCAACGATTCGTTCGCGGCGGTCCCGCGCCTGATCGATCTGGGGGTCGAGCCATTCCTGCTGCCGGCAACCCTGCAACTGATCGTGGCGCAACGGCTGGTGCGGCGTCTGTGCACCGTTTGCAAGGAGGCGCACGCCGATTCTGCCGCGCACCTGACGACGTTCAATCTCACGCCGCCGGACGAACCGTATGTCCTCTTCAAGCCGCGCGGTTGCCCGGAATGCCGGCAACGCGGTTACCGCGGCCGCCTCGCCATCTTCGAGCTGCTCGTGATCGACGAGGCGGCGCAGGCCCTGCTGCACGACGGCAACGTCGAGCGCCTCAAGGCGCTGGCTCGCGAACGCCGGATGGCGCTGCTTTTCGATGACGGCATGCGCCGCGCGTATCTGGGCGACACCACGATTGAGGAGGTCTACCGCGTGGCCTACGCGAGCTGATCCACCATGAGCACGTTTCACTACCGCGCCTACAATGCGGCGGGCGAGACGGTCGCCGGCGCGCTCGACACGTCGAGCGTCACGACGCTCGAGGCGCGGCTGCGCACCGCCGGGTTGTGGTTGCTGGAAGCGCGCGAGGGTGGGGAGGTGGCGACGAAAGCGAAGTCAAGGATTCGTCGCGTCAAACTCAAGCGGCGCGACCAGATCACGTTCTTCGTGCAGATGTCGCTGCTGTTGCGTGCCGGCATCACGCTGCCGACGGCGCTGGACCGACTGGCGGAAGATTTCAAGGGCACGCCGATGGGCGGGGTCGTGGGCATGATTGCGAGCGAGGTCACGGTGGGGACGCCGCTCCATCAGGCGCTCGAGCTTTATCCCCGCGTGTTTTCGCACGAGGTGAAGGCAATGATCCAGGCGGGGGAGGTGAGCGGTCGCATGCCCGAGGTGTTTCACAGCCTGTCCGGCTACTTCGAATGGCTCGAGGGTCTGGTCGCGGAAATCCGGCAGGCATTGATCTATCCGATCGCGGTGATGGTGGCGGCCTCCGGGCTGGTGTTGATGCTGTTCACCTTCGTCGTGCCGCGCTTCGTCGGCCTGTTGAAGGAACTCTCGCTGGGCGTGCCTTTGCTCACGCGGATCGTGACGGGCATCAGCCAGGTCATCCTGCAGGGCTGGCCGGTGATCGTGGCGATCCTGCTCGGCGTGCCCATCGGGCTGAAATTCGCCCTGCGCGTGCCGCGATTTGCCCGGGAGTTCGACCGGCGCCTGATGCAAATTCCGATCTTTGGCCAGCTCGTGGCCATGTTCGCCCTTTCCCGTTTCGCGCACAACATGGCGATGCTTTACGCGGCCGGCATTCCGCTTCTCAAGGGCCTCGAGATCTGCCGCGGGTTGGTGGGCAACCGCGCGATCGCCGATGCGCTCGAAGACGTCCGCCTGGGCGTGCTCGAAGGCATCCCGATGAGCAAGAGCCTGACGCAACATGACGTGTTTCCGAACACCCTCGTGACGATGATCGCGACCGGCGAATCGTCGGGCCACCTCGACACCGCCCTCAACAGCATCAGCGAATACTACAACAGCATCATTCCCCGGCGCATCAAGGTGGTCTTCGCCGTGTTCAATCCCGTGATGATGATATCGCTGGTCGCCATCGTCGGTGTCGTCGCCCTTTCGGTGATCCTGCCGATCCTGCAACTTTGGGACGTGCGATGAAGGCGGCGACCACCCTTCCCGTCGGGGCGGCTTCGGCTGCGATACCGTGGGCACACCGCAGTTGTCTCGCGGTGGCGGTCGCTCCTCGTGGTCGCCGGCTGTGTCGCGGGTTCACCCTGATCGAGATGATCGGCGTGCTCGCGATCATGGCGATCCTCGCGAGCGTGATCGTGCCGAATGCGCTGCGATCGCTGGATCGCGCCGCGATCCGGGCGGAGTCGACGAACCTCGATACCCTGGGCGGGCAGTTGAAACTTTACCTGCGCGACAACGGCGCGCTGCCAACCACGGCGGTGCCGAACGCGAATCCGAACTGGACGACGCAGCTTGCGACCTATGCGGACCTCAGCCCCACCGATGTGCTGAAGAACAAGCGCAACAACAACCGCGTCTACCTTGTCGATCCGGCGCCGCCGGGCGGCCACCGGGCGATCCTGTTGTCGAGCATGCGTGCGGGCTTGGGCCTCCCGACCGTGGCCAACATCAACACCGCGGCGAAGTTCGACGACCTCTGGCAGACGGCCGACGGGACCGTGCCCTCGACCGCAAGCTGGAACGGCTGGGCGGCCTGGAGCGCGGTGGCGAACGCCGGCGATTATCTGATCATCCAGCGGGTCAACCTCGCTTCCGTCTATGCCACGGATCTGCAGTCGTTCACCGTCACGCTGAACAACGTCAGCAATGCCGGGACGGGCAACAACGGCAATGGCAATGGCAACGGCAACGGCAACGGCAACGGTAACGGCAACGGCAATGGAAACGGGGGCGGGGCGACCGCAAGCTACAACATCGTCACCGCGGCTGGATCGGTCGGCGCCTACGTGAACATTACGGCCGGAGCATCCGTCGTGCTGGTCAACCTGCATCCGAAGGATCGGGTGAATCTGTACAGCGGAGCGGCGGGCGCCGGTCTGGTCTACAGCTTCGTGCTCAGCAGCTCGGGCAAAACATTCGATTTCGACGGCACCCTATGGCTTCCCCAATAAAGTTCCCGAAATCCGCGGCGAGCTGGCCGTCGGCCGGTCGCAAAGCGCCTGCGGGTGCGCCCGCCCCCGCGGTTCCGGCGGTACCGTCCGAGCCGTTCGCTCCGTCGCCAGCCGTGGCGGCATTGCGCCGCTCCCGCGCCTCGGGCGACATGCTGGGCGTGGTCTGGACGCACGGTGCGATGCATGTCGCGGTATTGCGGCGACAGATCGTATCGGACCGTTGGGAGGCATCGGCTCCGGTGCGCACCTTGGCGGAGTTTGCGGCGGCGCTGGATGCGTCGATCCTCGCGCTCAGGTTCACCGGCACGGAAATCTTCTTCGTGCTCGCGCACGACGAATTCGTGCATCAGGCGGAGAACGGCCCGGCGTTCTCGGAAAAGGCGGCGCTCGCCTACCTGCGCGGCCGCGTCGAACGCCTGGAACAGGAGCGCGAACCGATGCTCTGGGTGTGCCAGCGCGCGGCCGCGGTGAAGAAGGAGGGCAACTACATCCTGCATCTCCTGCCGGTCAGTTTCTATATCAAGCTCAACGAACTCTTGCTGCTGCGCCGGCTCGATCTCACGCGTATCCTGCCATTGCATGTGCCCCTGCAGCTCGCGCTGTCCTCGCTCACCGAAACGCGCGACATGCCGTTGCTCGTCGCCACCGAGGCCGGATCGTCCACCGCGGTGCTGGTGGGAAAGACGGGCAACGACATTCTTTTCGCGCGGACGATACTGGAATCCTGGAGTCACGACGCCGGCCGCGTGGCGGTCGAGATCAACCGCTCCCTGCTCTACGCGAAGCAGCAATTCGGGACCAGCGTCGATTTCCTGTGGTTGCTCGGGCGCGGGGCCGAGGAGGCGCAGACCGAGGTGGCGGCGAAATGTGGCAAGGCCAGTGACGTCGTGGTCGAGGACATCGGCCCCGTCGACTGGTTGCAGGCCTGCGCGCGTCTCACGCCGCGGCATCCCATCAACCTGGTCGGCCGTTTTCTCAGCCGGAAACGGCGCGGCCGCTTTTTCCGGCGAGTGGTCGTGGCGGCAAGCTGGCTTGGCCTCGTGTGGTTCGGCATTGATGCGTGGACGGACCGCCAGTCCTGGTCGGCCGAACGTGCGCGGCTGACGGAATTGCGGGCGGACGAGGACAACCTGCGGGCGGAACGGGCGCGCCTCTCCCAGCGCAACGCGGACGTGGCACGTCACCGCGCCCTCGTGCATGAGGTGGTCGAGGACCGCCTGCCGCCCGTGGCGTCGAAGTTTCTCGCCTACGCCGCAACGATTCTGCCACGCGAGGCGAGCCTGACAAATCTCACCGTCAAGTGGAACGAGTCCAATGGTGGCTGGGAATTCCAACTCGACGGCAGCATCAAGGCGGACGCCGAGACGGCGGCGAGCATGGTCGCAGCGATTCGCCGGCAGTTCGAAACGGGACCGTTTCGCGCCCGGATCGTGGATACCGTGCGGGCGCCGACCGCCCTGGTCGTCGGCGGGCAGGGCACCGCCCAATCACTTCGTCTGGAGGGGACGCTCTTTGCATACTAAACTCTTTCGCGGGTTCGTGATTCTCTGGCGGGTCCTCTCCGAGGTGCCCGGTTGGCCCGATGCGCCGGTGCTGGTGCGGTTGCGACGGGTCGCGCCGATCCTCGTAGCCATCCTTGGTATGCTGGCCCTCGGGGTCTGGAAGTACGGCTGGCATGATCCGCAGATCCGCGCGATGCGGGCGTCGCATGCGCCGCTGCTCACGCTGGAGGAAGAGGTGGCCGCCCTGCGTCTTGCGTGTTCGGACCAGCAGGCCCAGGAGATCGCGACGCGGGCGCAGCAGGCCGACACGGCGCTGGTGGCGGATCCGGATGACGTGGCGGCAGTGTTGCGCAAATTGCGGGAACGCCTGCTTGCGCTCGGGTGGGACGCGACGTTTCAGGCTTACGACGCGGTTTCGGCGGACACTGGCGCCGCGGCGACCCCGGGGATCGTGTTTGCCGCGGCACGCGCGGAACTCGTGCCGGTGAAGGACAATACCGCTCCGTTCAAATCGCTTCTGGGGGTTTTTGACCAGATTTCCGCGACCAATGAGCGAATCGACCTAACCCGGCTGGGGGTTCGCGCCGATGAATCGGGTAAGCTCGCGGTGGAGTTAAACCTCCGCGTCGCGTGCCGTGTTCCCCATGAGGAAGCTTCTTAACAAGCCGTGGTTTGTCGTCGTGCTGGCCTTGAGCGCGGTGGTCCTGTGCACGTGGTCCATTCGCGATCAGGTGCGCGGCGGCCGCCCGCGGGCTCATCGGTCGTCCGTGGAAGTGACGCCCGACGCGGCTCCCGCAGGTCTCGCGGACGAAACCTCGGATGCGCCGACTGCGAGCGACCCTGCGGCGGACACGCCCCCCCTGCCGATTCCGCAGGTGCTCAATACCATCGTCTATCCCAAGGATATTCCCGATCCGTTTGCCCGTCGCGCGACGACCGTGGTCGCGGGCGAACCGGACTCCGAGGCCGAATCGGCCGTTCCGGATGAGAAGGAAACGGTCGAGCTTTCCGCCGTCTGGTCTCAGGGCTCCGTGCAACTGGCGGTGGTGAACAACCGCATCCTGCAGGCCGGCGAAACGATTGGGCGCATGACGATCGACCAGATAGGTCTCGACGGAATTTGGGTCACTCACTGGAAGGGGCGCAACTTCGTGCCGTTCGCCGGCACTTTCACGTTGACCACGCCGGGCGGCGGCGCGCCCGGTCCTTCGCTTGCTCTCCATGAAAACTGATCCTGGCAGCCGAATCGCGGGAGGCCGCGGCATGTCCTCGCGGGTGCGAAACCTGATCGTGAGCCTTTCCCTCGGGACCTTCGCGGTCGTTTCCCTGTGCGCCCAGGAAACCCCACCGGCCACGCCATCGGGTGACGTGGTTGCGCAGGTCGCGCCACCCACGCGTTTCAGCTTTCGCGCCGAGGGGGTGCCGATCAAACAGGCGCTCGCGCTCTTCGCGCGCGCCAACCAGCTCAACATCGTGCCCGACCTCGACATCAACGGGGACGTCACGGTCGAATTCCACGACCTGCCCCTGGATCTGGCGATGCGCGCGCTGCTCGATGCCAGCGGCTATTACTTCGTGAAGGACGGTCCGCTCATCCGTGTGCGCAACCAGGAGACGCGCATGTTCCATGTCGACTACATCCACACCACGCGGGCAGGCCAGGGCTCGAGCGCGGTGCAGATAAGCTCGGGGGGCGGTGGATCGGGCGGCACCAGCAGCGGCTCGAGCGGCAGTGCCGGCGGTTCATCGGGGGAGCAAGGGTCGTCGATGACGGTGACGGCCGACACCACGATCAATTTCTGGGGTGACCTGCACGACCAGCTCGCGTCGATGCTCTCCCCGACCGGTTCCGTCACGATCAACAGCCTGGGCGGGACCGTGCTCGTGACCGACTCGCACCCGCGCGTCGAGGAGGTCGGTCGCTATCTTGCTTCCGTGTCCGACAGCGTGCTGCGCCAGGTCGATCTCGAGGTGGAAATTTTCGAACTGGCGATGAAGAACGAGCGGCAGCTCGGGATCAACTGGAGCTGGGTATTCCAGGGGCTGAACAACGAGTTTTCCTTCGCGACGTTGCCGGGATTCGACGGACCCGTGGTGAATCTTCCCGAAGCGCCCAACAACCTGCCGTCATCCGGCGGGCTGATCATCCAGCAACCCGCGTTCGGCCCGGCGTTGTCGCCGCCGGCGTATCGCGCCGAATACCGGAGCCACAATTTGCAGGCGGTGGTCCAGGCGCTCCAGGAACAGGGCGACCTGAAGATCGTTTCGAAGCCGCACCTGCGCACGCTCAACAACCAGCCCGCGGTCGTGCGAGTGGGAACGGACATCCCGGTTTTCCTCACCCAGGTCACGATCACGGGGGACAATAATCCGATCGTCACGCAAAACGAGACGATCCAGACGGTGACGGTTGGCACCGTGCTCTCGATCACGCCCCAGGTCTCGGAAGATGGTCTGATCACGCTGGACGTGACACCGGCGGTGAGCCGTCTGGTGCGCATTGATTCGTCGGCCTCGGGGCACACGACCGCGCCCGTGATCGACATCCGCCAGGCGTCGTCAATTGTCCGACTCCGGGACGGCGATACCGTCGTGATGGGCGGACTCGTTCAGGAGGGTGAATACTCGACCGAGCGCAAGATCCCGCTGCTGGGATCCCTGCCGTGGTTGGGGAAGGCCCTGTTTTCTTCCGAGGCCAAGTCCAAGGAGCGCACGGAGTTGGTGTTTTTCCTGACCCCGCACATCGTCACCAACGACGTCGCGAAAAAATAGGCGGCCAGGCGTCTCGTTGGCAACCGGCCGCCCTTGCCTGGCGCGGCAAGCCTGTCGGCACCTTGGCGCCTGCGGGATCAGTCTCTGCCGCCGTCCGGGGCAAACGGAAGAAAATCCCCGCGTCTGGGCCCGGTTCATTTTGTTGAGGTTCAACGGTCAGGCCCGCGCGGTTTTGGCCGATTATTGAAGGTCCCGCCCCTCTCCTTTCTCCCCGATGATTACCGAGAATTTCAGAGTCCTTCTGCTCGAGGATGATCCGATCTCGGCCAAGATCACGACTCGCATGCTCGATCGCAAGGGGGAGGGCCGGTTCCCCGTGAGCCGGCGTGCCCGCCTCGATGAGACGCTGCAGGCCCTGCGGGAGGGCGACTACGATATCGTGCTGTCGGACCTCAACGTGCCGGACAGCGAAGGCCTCAAGACGCTGGCCGCGATTGCGGCGGTGGCGCCCGACGTCCCGGTGGTGGCGCTGACGGCAACCGACGGCGACGAGATCGGGATCCGCGCGGTGCAACTCGGGGCGCAGGACTTTCTGGTGAAGGGCGACTTCAACGAGGCGGCGCTGCTGCGTTCGATCCTGCACAGCATCGAGCGGCATCGGCTGCAGCGCATGGTCCGCCAGCTCGCCATCATCGACGAACTGACCGGACTCTACAACCGCCGGGGCTTCCATTCGCTTTCGACGGACGTCTTCGCCCGCGGGCTGGAAACCGACGACCAGGGATTCATCTGTTACTTCGATCTCGATCGATTCAAGCAGATCAACGACCGGCTCGGCCACCAGATGGGGGACGAGGCTCTCGCCGAGTTTGCCGCCGCGTTGCGCAACGTGTTTCGCAAGGACACGCTGATCGCGCGCATGGGTGGCGACGAGTTTCTCGCGATGGGCATCGAGACGCGTCCCAATCAGGTCGAGGAGACCGTCAACGATCTGGTGGCGTTGCTCGCCGAGCACAACACCCGCCCCGACGCGCGGTTCGCGCTGGAAACGAGCGCCGGGTTCACCCGCTTCGGTCGCGGCGAAACCCGCTCGCTCGAGGAACTGATCGCCGCCGCCGACACTGCGCTGTACTCGAACAAGCAGCAGCGCAAACAACTCCGGGGCGCGGTGGCGCCGCCCGTCAACGTGGATTCATGAACGCCACCGCTACCGCCGATCCCGGGGTCGAGATGGCCGTGCGTTTGCGTCTCGCCTGCGAAGCCCACGACACCTCGCTGGGTTCGCACCTCGATCACGTCGCGGGTTACGCCTGTGCGCTCGCGCGGGTGATCGGTCTGACCGAGGAGTGTATTGCGGCGCTTCGGCATGCGGCACCCTTGCATGACCTCGGCAAGATTGGCCTGCCCCTCGCGCTGGTGAACAAACAGGGCACGCTGACCGCGGAGGAGATGGAGTTGATTCGCACGCATACCGTGATCGGCCATCGCATCCTGGCCGGCAGCGAGTGGCCGGTGATCCAAAGCGCAGCCCTCGTCGCCCTCCATCACCATGAGAACTGGGACGGCTCGGGCTATCCCCACGGACTGGCCGGTGAAGCGATCCCGCTCGATGCGCGCATCGTCGCCATCGCCGATGTCTACGATGCCCTCGCTTCCGCCCGCTCCTACAAGCCGGCATGGAACCGCGCGGAAATCGTCGAGGAGCTGATGCGCCTGCGGGCCACCAAATTCGATCCGGATCTGGTGGATGCTTTCCTGAACAACCTGACGTCCATCCGCGCCTCGGTTCTGTAGGGTTGGCGCTCGGCGCCACGTCGCCCCGCGAACGACACTGGGAAAGCCGATCAGCACCCGTCGTGGTGGCCGCCCCGGAAATGACACCCGGGGATTACGATTTCGCGTCCAGGATTCCCAACGAGATGAGGGCGTTGGTTGTCAAATGCTCCGAACCGTCCAACCGTGTTGAACGATGGTCACCGTTGCGCTTCCTGAATTCGAGGTTTGCCTCCGAGGAAACCCTCTTCCTGAAAAACGTTTGCCCGCCATCCGATCAATCGGAGTCGGAAGGATGATGATGAAATCCAGCGCGCCGGGGGGCAGGACGTTTTTTCCGGTTTCCGGGACCGGTGGCTGAATGCGGGATGCGGCCTCGCGCGCGGATGTCTTCTTTTTTAGTCTCGGATCCCGGACTGCACATCAGGCATCCCGCGTCGGGCATCTCGACCGACCCTTGCCTCGTCCGTCTTGCCTTCTTCCTTCCCATATGCCGCTCTCAGAATCCACGGCGCGTGAGTGGCTCGAGTCCGACGGCCTCGGCGGATTTGCCTCCGGTACTGTCGCCGGTCTGCGCACGCGACGCTATCACGCGCTGCTGCTCACCGGGCAGGATGGTCCGACCGGTCGCCAGGTGCTTGTGAATGGTTTTGATGCCTTCGTCGTGACCGCGGCCGGCGAACATGCGATCAGCGCCCAACAGTACCTGCCGGACGTGATTTCGCCCGATGGCCTCGGCCGTATCCACGAGTTCACGAGCGACCCGTGGCCCAAGTGGACCTTCGCGCTTGAGGATGGGACGCGCGTGGTGCAGGAGATCTTCGTTCCTCATGGCCTGCCGGCCACGGTGGTCGTCTGGAACCTCGTCAGGGCAAAAGCGGCGACATTGCGGGTTCGGCCATTTCTCTCCGGACGCGACTATCACGCACTGCACCACGAAAACGGGGCGTTCCAGTTCAACACCACGATTCAAGATGGCCGCGTGGATTGGCAACCCTATGTCGGCGTGCCAACAATCCACGCCATCACCAATGGCATCTTCCGCGCCGCGCCGGCCTGGTACCGCAACTTCCTGTATGTCGCGGAACGCGATCGTGGCCTGGATTGCACGGAGGATCTGGCCATGCCCGGCGAGTTCACCTTCGACCTCGGGCACGGTGAAGCGGTGTTGATTTTCGCCCACGCGATGGCGTTGCCGCCGTTGCGGAAACCGGGCCTGCCGGCCGCCTCGCTGGCTTCATCCTTGCGTCGTGTCGAAGAGCGGCGTCGCCGGACGTTTCTCACGCCACTGCACCGGGCCGCCGACCAGTACCTGGTGCGGCGCGGGGCCGGGAAGACGATCGTGGCGGGTTATCCCTGGTTCACCGACTGGGGCCGCGACACCTTCATCTCGCTGCGCGGCCTCTGCATCGCGAGCGGCCGTCTGGCGGACGCACGGGGCATCCTCGTCTCCTGGGCAGGCGCCCTATCCGAAGGCATGCTGCCAAATCGCTTTCCCGATCATGGCGAGCAACCCGAGTTCAACTCCGTGGATGCCTCGCTCTGGTTCATTGTCGCGGTGCATGATTTCCTCACCACGGCGCAGGAACGCGGCTTCGCGGTGGATCCCGCACAGCGCGAACATCTGCAGCGCGGAATCGAGGCCATTCTCGAGGGCTTTGCGCGCGGCACGCGTCATCGCATCAAGATGGACGCCGACGGCTTGCTCGCCTGCGGCGAACCCGGCGTGCAACTCACGTGGATGGACGCAAAGGTTGGCGATTGGGTGGTCACCCCGCGCATCGGGAAACCCGTGGAGGTGCAGGCGCTCTGGATCAATGCGCTCTGGATCGCGGCTCAGACGAATTCCGCACGCTGGGCTGCGACGTTAAGCAAGGCGCGCGCGGCTTTCGCCGCACGTTTTTGGAACGAGGCGACCAACGGCCTCTTCGACGTGGTCGACGTCGATCACGAGCCTGGCCGGGTCGATCCCGCGGTCCGGCCGAATCAGGTCTACGCCGTCGGCGGCTTGCCGCTGGCGTTGCTCGAGGGCGAGCGTGCCCGGCGGCTGTTGGAGACGGTCGAGAGTCAGCTGTTGACGCCGATGGGCCTGCGCACGCTCGCGCCAGCGGATCCCGCCTATCGCCCCCACTACGTCGGCGGCGTGTGGGAACGCGACGGCGCCTATCATCAGGGCACGGTGTGGCCGTTATCTGCTTGGCGCATTCGTCGAGGCGTGGTTGCGCGTGCATGGCGACTCGCCGGGAAACCGGCGCGAGGCGCGACGTCGTTTTGTGGGTCCGCTCTGCTCTCATTTGGGCGACGCAGGGATCGGGCATGTGTCCGAAATCGCCGATGCCGACGCGCCGCACACCCCACGAGGTTGTCCGTGGCAGGCCTGGTCGTTGGGCGAACTGCTCCGCCTCGAACATGGCGTGCTTGGGACGATCGCCGCCGCCAACTCCATTGAGGAGCAGGTCGCTTCCCGCGGCACTGCGTCGGGTTGCCCCGTCACATCCACCTAGATCTCTTGCTTCATCCGCCATGAGCAACACCAGTCCCGCCCCCGCCGAATCGCAACGTCTTGCCGCCGCCAACACCGGGCACGAGGCCTGGCGCCGCTGGGGTCCGTACCTTTCCGAACGCCAGTGGGGCACCGTCCGCGAGGATTACAGCCCACACGGCAACGCATGGGAGTATTTCCCCCACGACCACGCGCGCAGCCGGGCCTATCGCTGGGGCGAGGACGGCATCGCCGGGGTCAGCGACGAACACCAGCGGCTCTGTCTCGCGCTCGCCTTCTGGAACGGCCGCGACCCGATCCTGAAGGAACGGCTCTTCGGCCTGACGAACAGCGAGGGCAACCACGGCGAGGACGTGAAGGAGCTTTACTACTACCTCGATGCGACGCCGACGCATTCGTAGCTGAAGATGCTCTACAAGTATCCGCAACGGGAGTTCCCCTACGCGCCAGTTGGTCGAGGAGAACCGGCGCCGCGGGAAGGACCAGCCGGAATTCGAACTGCTCGACACCGGGATCTTCGACGACGACCGCTATTTCGACATCTATTGCGAATATGCCAAGGCCGCGCCGGACGATATTGCTGATGCAAGTGACGGTCCACAATCGCGGCCCGGAGCAGGCGACGCTGCACGTGTTGCCGCAACTGTGGTTTCGCAACACCTGGTCGTGGACGCCGGGAGTCGAGCGGCCTTCGCTCAACCTGTCCAACGATGACCGGGCGATCGTGGCGCAGCACAAGGAACTCGGCGAATTCCGGCTGGGATGCCGACGGCAAACCGGAGTTGCTGTTCTGCGAGAACGAAACCAATGCGCGCCGCCTGTACGGCCAGGCGGATGCCACGGGCCGGTTCAAGGATGCGTTTCACGATTACGTCGTGCAGGGGCAGCGCGACGCGGTGAATCCCGGGCGGCAACGGCACGAAGGCGGCCGCTCATTACGTATTGGAGGTCCCGCCGGCGGAGCCGAGAGCGTGCGGTTGCGCCTGCGTCCGTCGATCGACGGCGCGGCGACGGACGGCGGACCGGCCTTCGACGATTTTGACGCGATCTTCGCCGCGCGTGCCCGGGAGGCGGATGAATTCTACGGTCAGCTCCAGCGAGACATCGGTGACGCCGACGCGCGCCTGGTGCAGCGCCAGGCGTTCGCCGGGATGATCTGGAGCAAGCAATGTTATCACTACGACGTGCCCGAATGGCTTAATGGCGATCCGGCGCAGCCGCCGCCGCCCGCCGAACGCAAGCACGGCCGCAACCGCGACTGGACCGCACCTCAACAACGCCGACATCATCTCGATGCCGGACAAGTGGGAATACCCGTGGTATGCGGCGTGGGACCTGGCGTTTCACTGCATCCCGCTCGCGCTGGTCGACGCGGAGTTCGCCAAGCACCAACTCGTGCTGCTCACGCGCGAATGGTACATGCATCCGAACGGCCAGTTGCCCGCCTACGAATGGGCGTTCGGCGACGTAAACCCGCCGGTTCACGCCTGGGCGACGTGGCGCGTGTTCCAGATCGACCGCAAGCAGCGCGGCGGGGCAGGGCGATCTCGCCTTTCTCGAGCGCGTGTTCCACAAGCTGCTGCTCAACTTCACCTGGTGGGTGAACCGCAAGGACGCGCAGGGCCGAAACATCTTCCAGGGCGGCTTCCTCGGGCTCGACAACATCGGCGTGTTCGACCGCAGCGCGCCGCTGCCGACCGGCGGCTTCATCAATCAGGCCGACGGCACGAGCTGGATGGCGATGTATTGCCTGAACCTCATGCGCATCGCGCTCGAGCTTGCGCGGCACAACCACGTCTACGAGGACATCGCGACGAAGTTCTTCGAGCATTTCCTGCACCATCGCCGCGGCGATCAATGGGGTGACCGCGCAGGACGATGCGGCCCGACGAGGGGCTCGCGCTCTGGGACGAGAAGGACGAGTTCTACTACGACGAACTGCACCTGCCGGACGGCAGCAACATCCCGCTCGAAGGTGCGCTCGATGGTGGGATTGATTCCGCTCTTTGCCGTCGAGACCCTCGACCCCGAGCTGCTCGACGAACTGCCGGAATTCAAGGGCCGGCTGGAGTGGTTCCTCGACGAACCGGCCGGATCTCGCGAAGCTGGTTTCGCGCTGGCACGAGCCCGGCACGGGGCGAGCGCCGCCTGCTCTCGCTCCTGCGCGGCCATCGCATGAAATGCCTCCTGCGCCGCATGCTCGACGAAACGGAATTCCTTTCCGACTACGGCGTCCGCGCGATTTCGCGCCAGCACCTCGAGCAGCCCTATGAGTTCAAGCTCGGCGACGTCGACATGACCGTGGGCTACGAGCCGGCGGAGTCGCGTTCGGGCCTGTTCGGCGGCAACTCCAACTGGCGCGGTCCGATCTGGATGCCGGTGAACTATCTGCTCATCGAGTCGCTGCAGAAGTTCCACCACTACTACGGCGACGATTTCAAGATCGAGTGCCCCACCGGCTCGGGTAAGTTCCTGACGATCGAAGCGATCGCGGCTGAACTCGGACGGCGGCTCACCGGTCCCTTTTTGCGCGACGACAGCGGCACGCGGCCGGTCTTGCGCTACCATCCGAAGCTGTCGCGCGACCCGCATTTTCGCGACCTCGTGCTGTTCCACGAATACCTCCACGGCGACACCGGCCGTGGCGTCGGCGCATCCCACCAGACGGGCTGGACCGGTCTCGTGGCGAAGCTGCTGCAGCCCCGGCAGGCGGATACCGAGGACCGGGAAATGGCGGCCGTCGTGAAGGAAAAGAATCCGGCCACCAGCCCGAAAGTTGATGTTGTCGGGAAATAGCGGAGACCGCTTGATTCTCTCAGACGCAAAAAAGATGCCCCCCATGAAGTCCCGATCCGTTCTCATTACCGGTGCCACGGGCAACCTTGGCTCCGCCGTGGTTCGTGCCTTTCTCGGCGCCGGCGCTCGCCTGGCCCTGGTCGACCGGGCGGCCGGTCGCCTGCATGCCGAGTTTCCGGAACTCGTCGATGCGCCCGAACATCTTGTCCTGGAGGGCGTGAACCTGGGTGACGAGGGTTCGGTCACGAAAGCCGTCGCTGCCGCGGAGGCGCATTTCGGCCGGATCGACGCACTCGTCCACACCGTGGGCACCTGGCGGGGGGGCAAGCCGGTCCACGAGGCTCCGCTGAAGGACTGGGATTTCCTATTCGATACGAACCTGCGCACGACTCTGCTGATGGCGCGTGCAGTCGTGCCCGGCATGCTGAGGCAAAAGACCGGCAAGATCATTGCGATCGCCGCCCGCAATGCGCTGGCGGGAGCCGCCAACGTGGCCGCCTACAGCGCCGCGAAGGCCGCCGTGGTTCGCCTCATGGAATCCCTTTCCGCAGAAGTGAAAACCGCCGGCATCAACGTGAACACGGTTCTGCCGTCGGTCATCGATACGCCCCAAAACCGCGCAGGCATGCCCGACGCCGATTACGCGCGCTGGGTCGAGCCGGCAGCGCTCGCGGACGTAATCCTGTTCCTGGCCTCGGACGCCGCGCGTGCGATCCACGGCGCAACCATCCCGGTCTACGGCCTGAGCTGAATCGGGCCCGTCCTCGTCCCGGCAGGCTGAATGCATCGCACCCAGGACGACGGGTTGCGCCGGTGTTGCGATGCAACCTCTCCGTTGTCTTCGCGAGCATCACCAGGACGAAGGAAACCAGCGTCGTCTGCGGGGCAGCATTCGGGGGCGACCGGCGTCGGACTGACGGCTGAGCGAGTCTCTCCACGAGGACCAGATTCAGGGAAGAAGCTGACGGCCTCGTTCATCTCATGACTGTGAAACGCGCGTGGATGCTTCTTGGTGCCTTGGGATTGTGCATCGTCCCGCGGGGCGTCGCGGCTTCGTTTTCGAGCGGCCCGGAGCGGGTGGCGCTGATCGAGCTCTACACGAGCGAGGGATGCAGCAGTTGTCCGCCGGCGGATCGCTGGCTTGGGGAATTGTGTGATGATCCCCGCTTGTGGCGCGAGTTCGTGCCCGTGGCGTTCCACGTCAACTACTGGGACTACATTGGCTGGCGCGATCGGTTTGCGTCGAAGGCGTTCACCGAGCGCCAATACGCGCTCGCGCATTCATGGCGATCCGGCCAGGTCTATACGCCTTGCTTTGTGCGCGACGGCCAGGAGTGGAGGGCGCGGGATCTGGGTCGCCCCGATGCGGATGCGCCAGGGGAACTCACGGCGAGCTACGCAAACGGGCATCTGCAGGTGACGTTTCGGCCGGCCCATCGCGGTGGCGAGTACGTGGCCGTTGGGGCGTTGTTGGGCGGTGGGATCACGTCGAACGTGAAGGCCGGCGAAAACTCCGGGCGCAAGCTTGCGCACGAGTTTGTCGCGCTGACGCTGCAGTCGTCGCCAATGGGTGCGGGAGACGAAGGATTGCTCACCGCGGACGTGGTGCTGGACAGCAAGGACACACCGGTAACCCCGCGGCGCGCGCTGGCGGTGTGGGTGACACGGCGCGGCGAACTGGCGCCAGTGCAGGCAACCGGCGGGTGGCTGGAGTGATTCGGCTTGCGGGTGCGGTCCGTGGTGAAATCGACTCCGCCTACACGACCTTCGCCAGCGCGTCCCGGCCGGCGCGCGTGACGAGCGAGTACAGATTCGTGCCATCCGTCCATGCGGCTGCGGCGAATTGATCCTGCTGCAGGAAGATGGGCTGGCGATCCCGTTCCGGAGTTCCGGCCCGGTCGAGTCGGGTGACATAAAGGTGAAACCAGGCGCCGTCGCGCTGGAAGCACACTTCATAGACATCGCGGTTGCCGAGCTTGAGATCCGCGCAGTTCGCGTCGCGCAACTGCGCGGACGTTACATTGAGACCCGCGGTCAGCGGCGTGGTGCGGGTGCGCAGGGATGCGGCGATCGCCTCGAGTGGCGGCCCGTAGGTGTGGTCGTGCCGGTGCGTGGCGTACTCGTCCATCGCGAGATGGGCAAACGCACCGGCATTGATGGCTGGTGCGTGTTTGAAACGCAGGACGACAGGAATCGCCGCCACGATCGTGATCGCCGCAGCCAGGGCAAACCAGCGGGGCTGACGCCAGGCCGGCCGATGCAGGCGGGAGGCGCGGGCACCGGCAAGGATGGTCTCGCGCAGGCCTGCCGGCGGCTGGATGCCCTCGAGCTTGTTGGCGACGGTTGCATCGAGGGCGTGTTCCCGCTCGAGCCACCGGGCGAGATCCGGCGAACGATCAATTTCGGCAAGCGCGTCGGCAAAGAGCGGATCGTGGGCGGGATAACGGCCGTCGGGCCGGTGGGCGCGCAGGATGAATCTTGCTTCGCGAGGGTTCATTGCGCGCGGAGTTTGGGAAACTCGACCATCTTGCCGCCCTGCACCCGGCGGGCGAGGGCGGTGCGCAGGTGGGCCTTGCCGCGGTTGAGGCGCGACATGACCGTGCCAATCGGCACGTCGAGGATCTCGGCGATTTCCTGGTAGGTGAGGTCCTTGAGATAGAAAAGCGTGAGCGCGGCGCGAAAAACGGGATCGATCTCCTGCAGCGCCTCGAGCACGACGGCGTTGTCGAGTTTCGCGACCTGGTCGGTCTCGACGTCCGGCGGATCCTGGTCGCCCGGGGGCAGGTCTTCGAGCGAACTCATGCGCTGGCCGCGGCGACGGGCGCGGATGAACTCGCGGTAGAGCGTGGTGAACAGCCAGGTCTTGGCCTTGCCCACCTCCCGGATGGTGTGCCCCTTGGTTGCCCAGATGTAGAAGGTCTGCTGGGTCAGATCCGAGGCATCCGAATCACTGCGCGTCAGGCTCAAGGCGAAGCGAAACAACGCCGCGTAGTGCGCATCGACCAATTGCGTGAATACCTCGTCGGGCATGTGGGTGATGAGAAGCAGCGGAGTCGCCAACTATTCCCCGGGACCTGGGAACGGCAATCGCGGAAACAACGGGCAGGCGGTGGCGGCCGGCATGGCTGCTCGACGATTCGAGGTGGGATCGCGTGTCCCCACGCGACCGCGGTTGGCTGGGGACAGCCGACCCGGCCGTTGGTTGCGGCCGCCGGCCGTGGTGGAAAATTCCCAGGCTAAATCAACTTCCGCAGGGCACCCTGCCCGGACGTGCCGGCCAGCACATACAGCGTCGTGTCGGTCGACCACGAAGCGAGGACCACGGCACCGCGTTCGGTGATGGTGACCGGGCCCGGCGGCGGCGCCGGCCGCTCCGGCCGGCGGGCCGCGTAGAGGTGAAACCATCGTCCGTCGCGCGCGACACAGACCTCAAATACCTCCCGGCCGGCAATGGTGAAGCGCTTGCAGCCCGCCTGCCGCATGGTTTCGAAATCTGGCGTGGTGCCCCCGGTGAGCGGCCGGGCTTGGTCCTCGAGGGATTCGGACAATGCCTGCGCCGCGTCGGACGAGGAGCCATGGTGGTTGGGGTTCGCCGCATCCTGCAGGGCAAACTCCACGAGCGCATGCTCGAGCGGTGGATGCCTCAATCGCGAAAGCAAGGACGGAACAAGCGCGCCGACAAACGCGACCGCCGCCGCCGCTGCCAGCCCCCACGGCTGTTGCCACCAGCGACGGCCGAGGCGCGAGGCGCGCGCCCCGGCGAGAATGGTTTCACGCAGCCCGACCGGCGGCTGAATGCCGTCGAGCTTGTTCGCGACGGTCGCATCGAGCGCGTGTTCGAGTTCCAACCACACGGCAAGTTCGGGGGTCCGGTCGACCTCCTGCAAGGCCTCGGCGAACAACGGATCGTCCGGCGCATAGCGACCGTCGGCACGATGCACGCGCAGGATGAATTTGGATTCCCGGGGATTCATGGGGCCTGGGGTTGCTCGAACGGAAGGATCGTCCCCGCTGGCTGGCGGGTCACGACGTGCACATCGACCAACTGGCTGAAAGCCTCTTCCGGCATGCGATTGGGAACCGCCGGCCGGGGAGACTATTCCCCCGGACGCCGGTTAATAAGGCCGTCTCGCGCTCTTGATGAGCGCCCGCCCGTCTCCCGGGCGTTCATCTACTTGCGTGCGAACCATGCCGCGAACACCGCTGTGCGATGCAAGACATCACGGTCGGCGAAACCGACGTCCCGCGCCAGATCGAGCTGGAAACGCAGCGAGCGCGGCGAGTCCTCTGCGTCAATGTAGGCGAAGACCTTGTCGCGATGAACTTCCCCGCCGAGGCCCGTCAAGTAGTCCCCATACCGCCGCCACATCACATCCCGAAGACCGGGGTTGTCGAAGTCGGCGAGATCCCAGACGAAGAGCATGCCCCCCGGTTTCAGCCAGCGATGCAGGCGGTCAAACATGGCGCGCCAGTCGGCATCCTCGCGCAGGTGGTGCAAAACCGCTCCGGCAAGGATCACGTCAAAGCGGCCCTCCTGGAAGTCCAGCGTGCGCATGTCCTGCTGGTGCGTCACCAAGGTGCGGGCAAGGTCCGTGGCGGCCACGCGTTCGCGCGCCCGGGCGAGCATGGCTGCACTGAGGTCGACAAGTGTGCACTCGAGCGGATGACTGCGTTCGAGCACCTTGAGCGTGAAGTTGCCGGCGCCGCAGCCGAGGTCGAGCAGCGCACCACCGGACGGCACCGTGGCCGCGGCTGTCTGCGACACGAGATCCAGCACCAAGGCGGCGTCCATCGTGGCCTGCTGCCCGGTTTCGAGCCTGGCGAAGCGTTCGACGTCGGCGTCGAAGCGCCGGCGGATCTCGGACAGCGTCGACTTGTCGCGCAGCGAACGGGTCATGGTGACGTCTCCACCTTGCGGGCCAGCAGGTAGAGGCGGCGAAAGTGCAGCGTGATGGCGCCATTCGTGTCCGCCTGACGCGCGAGGGCGGATTCGATGGTGGCCGACGCGCGCGCAAAGTACTCCGGCTCCACCGCCCCATCGTAGCAGGCCGGGTTCAGGTAAGACATGGCCGCGCCCGAGTGAAAGCCGGCGACTGCCCGGGAGACGGGCAGTTGCTGGGGCGCGTCGTCGATGGAGGCATGCTCCACCGTGAATCCGGCATCGGCGAACACTCGGACAAACTCCCCGGGGGTCTCGCGCATGAAGAAAGGATTGCGATAGCGCTTCCAGGTCGCACGCGTCGCATCGGCTTCGCCCAGCGCCGCGGCCGCCCGAATGAATTCGACGCAGTAGGTCGACGTCGTCGGCGCCTGCACGGCGATGCGGCCGGCTGCGCGCAGCGCGCGATGGCATCGACGCAATACCCGGCTCGGATCGCGGAACCACTGGAAGGTCGAGTTGCAGAAGATCGCGTCGAAGGTTTGGGTAAAATCCATCGTTTCGACCGCGGTCGCGGCAAACTCGATCCGCTGCCCCGGATCGTGATCACGAGCCTCGGCGACCATCGCCGGGGAGACGTCGATGCCCACCACGCGGCCGGAGGTGAGCGAGCGCAGGCGTTGCGTCAGATGGCCGGGGCCGCAGCCGAGATCGAGCACGTCATCCCGCGGGCCGAGCGCGAGCAGCGCGAACAGCCGATCCGCGGCAGTGCATTGCAGCACGGCTCGTGCGGCGTAGGCGGAGGCGATGGCGGAAAAGGTGGATCCGGCGGACATGGTGAAGAGGAAAACGCCGTTGATTTTACGCCGGAAACCGGGATAACGGAAATGCCGTGTTTTCCATCCGTTGATATCATTTTGGTTATGGTTGATTTTTCGCTTCGCGAGCTGGAGTGTTTTGTCGCCGTCGCCGAGGAGCGGCATTTTTCCCGGGCGGCGCAGCGCCTGCACCTTGCGCAGCCGGCACTGAGCCGGCACGTGCGGACACTGGAGGGACGGCTCAATGTGCGATTGTTCGACCGCACGCCCCGCCGGGTCGGGCTGACTCCGGCCGGCGCGGCGTTCTTCGATGAGGTCCACGAGACGCCGCTTCGCCTGCAGCGGGCGGCAGAAGCGGCGCGTCGCGCCGCGGCCGGGCAGACCGGCCGGCTGGCGATCGGCTTTGTCGGCGCCCTGTTTGGCCCGGAGTTGGCGCAGGTGTTTCGTCGGTTCCGGGAGACCCGACCGGAGGTGCGGCTCGAACTGACGGATCAGGTGCCGGCCGACCAGCTGGCAGCCATCGCGGACGGTCGCCTCGATGGCGGTTTCATCGGGCTGGCCCCGGCCGAAAAAGTGCGCGGGCTGCGTTGCCGTCCCTGGCGTACGGAAAGACTCTATGCGTTTGTGCCGCCGGCGAGCGATTGGGCGCGACAAAGAACCCTGAGGCTCGCGACGCTGGCGCAGGAAGCATTCGTGAGCGTGACGGCGCAGGGCGCCCCGGCGTTCAGCGCTTTTTTTCGGCGGCTTTGCGCGCGGGCGGGGTTCCGTCCCCGCGTCACGCACGAGACCGACCGGGCCGCGGCGGTCGTAAGCCTGGTGGTGGCGGGAGCGGGGATTGCCGTGCTGCCCGAGTCGCTTCGCGGAGTGGCCGGCGGAGCCGCGGTGGCGGTGCCGCTGACCGACCGCTCCGCACGGGTCACGTTCGTGTTCGCGACCCGGGAGCGGGATCCCTCGCCGGAGTTGAGCGCGTTTGTCGCGAGTCTGTCGTGACCCGACGTGCGGCTACAGCGTGACCCGCTGCCTGGTGCGCGCGGATTCGTAGATCGCAGCGATGATCTGCATGTCGCGACGGCCCATCTCGCCCGGAATCTCGCTCGGCCGCCCCGTCGTGATGCAGTCGGCAAAATCGTCCATTTGCACCGCCTGTTGGTGCGCAGTGGATGGGGGCAGGGAACCATTCTGGGTGCGCGCCCGGAGGCCGCTGTAGGTGAACGCAGGCTCCATCTCGAACCAGCCTCTTTCTGCGTCGGCATGAAAGCGGTTGTAGGACTCGGTGTAACTCGCGCGTCCGTGGCCGGTGAAGTTCCCCGGGAATTCCATCGTGTACTCGATGGTTTCCTCAACCTCGTCAAAGATCTGCGGGCGGGTCTTCGGCAATTCGTGTGCGGTGACCGCGACCGGCGGGATTTCGCCGGAGATCATGCATGCCTCCTGAATGGTATAGACGCCGACGTCCATGAGCGGTCCGCCACCGCCAAGTTTCTTCGTTTGCCGCCACGTCTTCCTCGGGGCGAAGAAGCCGAACGCACCGTCGTATTTCCGGAACGCACCGAATTCCTTCCCGCGCGCGATGCGCATCAGTTCGCGGTGCATGGGATCGAAATGCAGCCGGTAGCCGAGCGAAAGTTTCACGCCGGCCTCACGGCAGGCAGCGATCATCGCGTCACATTCCGCGACCGAGGTTGCCATGGGCTTTTCGGAGATCACATGTTTGCCGGTTTTCGCTGCCTTGATCGCATGCTCGGCATGCAGGCCAACGGGCGTGACAATATAGATGATGTCGATGTCGGGATTGTTCGCGATCTCCCCCATCGTATCGTAACTGTAGACGCTCCGGTCCGGCAGCCGGTACTTGCGCGCCCAGCTCTCCGCCTTGGCGGGTGTACCGGTCACGACACCGGCGAGCCGGCAGTTCTTCGTCCGCTCCAGGCCAGGGGCGAGCTGGTAGGTGGCGTAGCTGCCCAGGCCGACGAGAGCGACACCGAGCTTGCGGTTGCCCGAGGCGTCCGTTGCGGCCGGGCGATCGGCGGCCCTGGTGCAGGCACTCCACCCGGCGATGGCGGCGGCGCCGGCGGAAAGTTGCTTGAGGAATTCTCGACGCGAAGAGGTGGAGCGAGGGAATATCGGCATGAGGAACGGTTTTGAAGGTGCGGGTGACAGACGCGTGAGGCGACTTGGAAGTATCACCTGCCGGTGAGGAGAGGTCGGGAAGGGCGGGTCGTCGGGGCCATCAGGCGTGTCCGACTGGACCTTCCGTCCGGGCGAGCCGGGGCGCTGGGGACGCGGCCCGGACAACGGGCCGGTCCTACGTCCGGGCGATTGCCGCGAACCGACCCCGTGGGCCCGGTGTCCGACTGAGTGGTACGAATAGACTTGGGCAGGTGGTTGGATTCGCGCGTGATAACGTGCGCGTGAGCGTCGTATCTCCCGTTGAATCCTTCATTGCGCATGTGGTCGCCAGCGTGTCGGCGGACACCTTCGTGCGCCTGCTGCTCTCCCAGCCCGCAGAGGACTCCACGGTTCAGCGCGTCATCGGGCGACTTGTCCAGATCCGTGGTGAGCAGCGGATGTCGCTGACCCTGCGCGAGCCAAAACGGGATACGACGCTGAACGTCGCGCCAGGCGACCTGGCGGCCTGGCTGCGCGAGCGACTGCCGGGCACCTTTCGCAGTGCCGTCGTGGAAACGACTGAACGAAACTGGCAGTTGAACCGGTCGCCCCGCGGCGAAATCCAGCTGGTCGGCCACCGCGCCACGCGGACGGACGCCCCATCCCGCCGGCACGACGTGCCGAAAGCCAGCCTGCTCGCCGCCACCGCCCGACCGTGGTTGATCGAACTCGGCCTCTGCACGTCGGATGGCCGCGTGCGCGCGAGCATGGCCGACAAGCACCGGCAGCTGGAACGTTACCTCGAGATCATGTCCCACCTGGTTCGCGATTGCGGGTGGACGCGAGGCGGTGCGATCGCCGTCGCGGATATGGGCAGCGGCAAAGGCTATCTCACATTCGGTATCTGGCACCTGGCGACGGGCAGCCTCGGCCTGCGCGCGGACGTTCTCGGCGTCGAGGCGCGTCCGGATCTGGTTGAGAAGACAAGCGCGGTGGCGCGTGCGATCGGTGCAGAAGGTCTGCATTTTGTCGCCGGCACGATCACCGCGACCGAGCTGCCGCGGCTCGACGTCCTGATCGCGTTGCACGCCTGCAACACCGCAACGGATGATGCAATCCGTCGCGGCATCGAAACGGGTGCCAGACTCATCGTTGTGTCGCCATGCTGTCACCAGGAGCTGCGTCCGCAACTCGGTTGTCCGGAGCCGCTGGCGCCTCTGCTCGCCCATGGCATCCTCGCGGAGCGGTGGAGCGAATGGCTGACTGACGGCCTGCGCGCGCTGCACCTGGAAGCCGCCGGTTACGCCACCAAAGTAATTGAATTTGTGCCCTCCGAACATACGCCGCGCAATCTGCTCATCGCCGGCGTGCGGCGCGACCGGCCCGACGAAGCGGCCCGCCGGCGCGCGATCGCGCAAATCAGGCAGCTCAAGACATGGGCGGGGATCGAACATCACGCCCTCGATGTGCTGTTGCCGGTGGCCAACGGCGGCGGGTGACAGGGGTTGGCAATCGGTTTTATGCAGCAGGCGGTGGAGATGGGCCGCAGGCCGCGAGCGGTTGGAACAAGCAGGGTTGGCTGTCCCAGCCGACCGCAGTCGCAGTTGCGGAGAATCTTCGGGCTAGTCGCCTTGCTCGTGCTCCTCCGGCGGCCGCACGATTGGGTCCGACGGCATGACTTCGGTCGGTCGGGCGGTCCAGGCGAATATCCAGAGGTGCGTGCTGATCACGATCGGCTCCACAAAAAGCGGAAGGATGGTCAGGGGAAGAACGTGGAACGGCCCCGCGAGTTCCGGATGCTGGCCAAACACCCGCAGGCCGTTGCCGAGGTTCGTCAAGACGACGATCATGCCGACGGTATTCCAGACCAGCAACCCCGTGCGTTGCGCGGAGGTGTGGGCGGGAAGGCAGAACATGAGGACGAGCAACGCCCCCAGGCCCGCCGCGACATCACCCCAGCCGGCGACCAAGCCCAGGTCGTGCGGCAGCGTGCCGCGACTCACCAGCAGGACCAGATACGCGCCGGTGCCGAGGCGGGCGACGTGGAACGCGACCAGCGAACCCATGCCCAGGGCATGCACGCGTCGCTTTACCGCGGGAAACAACCACACGGCACCGAGGGCAAGAATCGCGAGCAACAGGGCGAATTCCGACGGCGGGGCCGGGGCCCGCTCCAGGGCGCCCGTCGCGCCAGCCACCAGTGCCGCCGCAAACCAGAGCGCGAGAATCAAACCGAGCATGCAGTCGTGCTGGCACAACTTCGCGGCCACGGCACGGCGAAAGTCGGCGGCAGGTCGCGCGGATCAACTCCCGGCTCGCAGGTTCGCGTTCAGTGCTTCGGTGCAGCGCGCGAGGGTGACGTCGCCGGCGGCCACGGAGAGGCGCCCCCCGGCGCGCTGGAGTTCCTCCATGGCCCGCTCGACTGCGCCCTGGGCAGCGAAGAGACACGGGGTACTGTAGATGATCACGTGCGCGCCGGCGTCGCCGAGTTCGGCGAGCGACCATGCGGGAGTCTTGCCGCCCGCGATCTGATTGCAGGCGAGCGGTACGCGGACTTTCGCCCGGAGCTGGCGAAGCACGTCGAGCGAGGGCACGGCTTCGGCGAGAACGGCATCGGCTCCGGCGGCGGCGAAGGCCTGAACCCGGCGCTCGACCTCGGCGGGATCATGGGAGTCGGTACGCGCGACCACGAAGAGCTGCCGCCGGGCGGCGAGGGCCGCCTGCAACTTCTCGAGATAGTCCGGGAGCGGCAGGATCTGTTTGCCCTCGTAATGCCCGCAGCGGCGCGGCCGTTGTTGATCCTCGAGCACGACACCGGAAACGCCGGCGAGCTCCAGGCGTTGGACGACGTGCGCGACAATCTCGGGGTCGCCATAGCCGTCATCGATGTCGACGAGCACATGATGATCTGGCAGCAGCGCACGCACGCGTTCAGCGAACGCGAGCATATCCGTCCAGGCGATGAATCCGCGGTCGGGCAGCCCGTAGTGGCTCGCGGCGAAACTGAAGCCGCTGAGAAACAGACCGTGGAAGTGGCGGGCCGCGATCGTGGCGGAAAACACGTCGTAGACGCCGATCATCGGCTGCGGCTGCGTGGCTACCGCCTGGCGCAGGCGTTCACCGGGCGAAGAATCGGATACGGATGGCATGACGAGCGAAACGGCAGGGTTATGGTTCCACGGGTGGGCTGCCGAGATGATTCATTGGTCTTAAGCGTCCCGGGGCGGGAAACCGGCGGAGGATTACGATCATCGGCAGCCCGGCGGGAGGCGTGCTCCATTTCGAATGCCCTGGTTTTTTCACCCCGTTCCGGGAGGGCGCAATACGTGTCGCTGTCACTCGTTGCGACCGACGGGCTGCACGCCTGTCGCGGCGATGAAGCGCGGAGCAATCCTCCGCTTCGATCGGCCCTCGCCGTCGATTCCGCCATCGACCCGCCGGACGGGATTCGTTGAGAAGTTAGCGAACGCATGGAACGGCTGGGCCAGAACCGCGGTGGCTATCACGGTGAGCGCATCGACATCGATGCGGTGGTGCGGGATTGCGCGGCGGCCGCGCGAGAACATCGATGGAACGTCGAAGAGCTTGCGGCCGGCCCGGGAACGACGCTCCTGGCGTTGTGCCGCGCCATGCCGGGAGCCCGGCGGTCGGTTTACCTTTCCGCCGGCATCCACGGCGACGAACCCGCGGGCCCGCTGGCCGCACGCGAGCTGTTGCGGGAGAATCGCTGGCCGGTCGACGCGAACATCTGGTTTTGCCCCTGTCTCAACCCGTGGGGATTTGAACACAACTCAAGAAACAGCCTGCAGGGCGTCGACCTCAACCGCGACTACCGTCATCTCGAATCCGCCGAGGTCCGGGCCCACGTGGCGTGGTTGGAACGCCAGCCTCAATTCGACCTTACCGTTTGCCTGCACGAGGACTGGGAAGCGCACGGGTTCTATGTCTACGAGCTGCGGGCGGACGATCGGCCGCGGCTGGCTCCGCGGGTGGTCGCGGCGGTGGCTGCCGTGTGTCCGATCGATCACTCCGGGGAAATTGACGGTCGTCCCGCCCAAGGCGGCATGATCCATCCGAGCGCGGACATCGAGGCCCGGCCGCAGTGGCCCGAGGCGGTCTACCTGTTTCGACATCACAGCCGGCATTGTCTCACGCTGGAGGCGCCGTCCGATTTTCCGATGGCGACGCGCGTCGCGGCGCTGCTGGCGGGCGCACGCAGCGTCCTGGAGAGTTGATGTCCTGAAACGCGATGTCCGGCGGGCACGTCACACTGCGCCTGCCTCATGAAGAAATTCTTCGGCCTTCCTTTTTTGCCCCGCAACGCGGATCTCGGATTGCTGTGCCTCCGGCTGACGTTGCCCGTGCTGATGATCCGGTTTCACGGCTGGGGCAAGCTCGCGGGTTGGGCCGACGAGCCCATGCACCTGCCGAACCTTTTCTCCCTCGCGGGGGCGCGCAAGGAATTCCATACGTTCCCCGACTACATCGGGATCAGCTCGGAGTTGAGCTACCTGCTCGTGACCTGGCTGGAGACCTTCGGCTCGATCATGATCATCGCCGGGCTGTGCACGCGGCTCAACTCGCTCGGTCTTTTCATCACCATGATGGTGGCCTGGACCTTCCATCATCACATGCACTTCAGCGGGCCCAATGCCGGTGAGATGCCGTTTGCCTACGGCTTCTGCTATCTGTTGCTCTTCTTGGCCGGTCCCGGCAAGTATTCGCTCGATCGCCGCCTCGGAATCGATGCGGCACGGACCGTTTGAACCAACCCATTCTTCGCATGACTTCGAAACGCATCATCGTCACCGGCGGCAGCGGCAAGGCCGGCCATTGGATTGTCAAGCATCTGATCGAGGCGGGCTACGACGTCGTCAATGTCGACGCGCGCCGCCCTGCGGTCGAGCCCTGCCGCACCATCGTTGCGGACCTCACGCAGCTCGGCCAGGTGGTGAGCGCGTTCTCGCCGTTTGGCACCGGCGACCGGCGACCCTACGCCGGCGTGATCCACATGGCGGCGATTCCGCGTGCCCACGAGACGCCGAACGACGAGATCTTTCGCGTCAATGCCCTGGGTACGTATAACGTGCTCGAGGCGTGCGCCTGCCTCGGCATTGGCAGGGTCGTCCTCGCTTCGAGCGAGTCCTCCTACGGCATTTGCTTCGCCTCGGAGTTCTTCGAGCCCAAATACCTGCCGGTCGACGAGGCGCATCCCCAGCTTCCGGAAGACACGTATGGTCTCACCAAGATCGTCAACGAGGTCACGGCTGCGGCCTTCCATCGGCGCACCGGCATGCAGGTGATCTCGCTGCGGCTGGGAAACATTCTCAGCCCGGAGGATCACGACCACGTGCGCGCGCGCTTCGACCATCCGGAGGACCGCCTGCGCATCCTCTGGTCCTACATCGACGCGCGCGACGTGGCGATCGCCTGCCGGCTGGGAATCGAACGCGACCACCTCGGCTGCGAACCGGTGATCCTCGCGGCGGACGACACCTCGTCGAATCTCCCGTCGCAGGAGCTGATCGCGCGGTTCCTACCCGGCGTGAAGGAGCTTCACCGCAGTTTTCGCGACCGCGAGGCCTTGATCTCGAATGCGCGGGCGAAGGAAGTGTTGGGGTGGAGGCAGTCGTTTTTCCTGCAGACCTAGCGTGCGGTTGGCCATCACGGATCGGCCGTAATCTTGCCGCGAGGTTGCGCGAGTTGCCGACCGGTCGCGACCCATGGTAAGCAAGAGTGCGACCGCAGGAACGAAGCCGGGCGTGACCGTAGCGCGATGGAAGCCGCGTCGCGGGCCACCCGCTGGCTGCTTGCACGCATGCGCGTCCGGGAGGATTGCGCAGGCGCATGGAGGTTCTTCCGCAGAGGGCTCCTGCAGCAGGCGGGCTTTCATCGGTCATTAACCGGGCTGAAGGACACTTCGGCCGAAGGAGGGTGTCGCGGCTGCCACATCCAACCTTCAACCCGATCTCCCGACCACCATGAACCAAAGCAAGCTACAGCGCTCGATCTTCGTCCTCGGCGCGTTCCTGTTTGCCGGCGGCACGATCACGCTTGCCGAGCAAACCGGCGCCATTGACCGCATCCGTGAATTCATCAGTGAAGGCAGGCTGTCCCTGAGCCTGCGCCCGCGTTACGAGATGGCGCAGAGTCCCACCGCCGACACCGCACACGCCTTGACCGTGCGTACCCAACTCGGCTACACGACACGCGAGTGGCGCGGCTTCACCGCCATGCTCCAGCTGGAGAACGTCGCCTCGCCGTTTCCCAACGCCTACAACCAGTCGCAGCTCAACCCCGGCGGCGCCGGCAAGGCGATCGTGACCGATCCGGTCGGCACCGAGGTGAGCCAGGCGTGGCTGCGTTACGAGCGGGGACCGGTCACGGTCACCGCGGGACGCCAGCCGCTCAACTTCGACAACGGCCGGTTCCTCGGCGACGTCGGCTGGCGCCAGCACATGCAGACGTTCGACTCCGTGTATATCGACAACCGGATGTTCAAGAACTGGGACCTGTCCTATGCCTATATCTGGCGGGTGAACCGGGTATACGGGAGCGATCACCCCCAGGGCGTCTACGATTCCAATTCGCACGCACTGCATGCGACCTACACGGGCCTGTCACTCGGCGCGGTCACGGGTTATGCGTACTTGTTCGAGTTTCGCGGTGCCGCCGTCGGCAACAGTTGTGCAACCTACGGCCTGAGCCTCGACGGATCCCGGCCGCTGCCCTGGGGCGACCTGCGGGTCGGGTACCATGGCGAATACGCCATGCAGTCGGACTACGGCAACAGTCCCCTTTATTACACGGCGAACTATCTCGCCGGGGAGGTTAACATCGGGGTCGAACGCGTGGCGGGCGGCCTGGGCTACGAAAGGCAGGGCACGGACAACAACTTCGCCTTCCGCACGCCGCTGGGGTCGCTGCACGACTTCGATGGCTGGGCGGACGTGTTTCTGCTCACCCCGGCGCAGGGTCTGCGCGATACGTACGGCAAGCTCTACGCGCGCCTGCCGTGGGGCAAGGTCGACCTCCTGGGCTACTACCACCGGTTCTCCACCGAATCGGGCATCTCGCTCGGCAACGAACTCGACCTGCAGGCGAGCTACCAGATCAGCGAGTCGCTCGGGGCGACGGTCAAATATGCGAACTTCCGCAGTCGGGCCAACATGGTGCAGGACGCGAGGAAGTTTTGGTTGCAGCTGGAATTGAAATATTGAAAGCGCGTGCGCGGACGGCGGCGCGTCCCGCCGGGTCGGCGCGGTGACGGCGGGTCTGCAATCCGGCTCAGGCCGGTGTGGACATCGCGGCCGGATCCGCTCTCTCGCGCCCCGTGAAACTGCACAGGTTCGCTTTACCGCCGCGTAAATCCGCCCGCCCGGCAATCAACACCTGCTGATCCGGACGATACTGGCGTCACCGCCACGGCCCCCCGTTCGAGCCCTGCCGCGCGCCGGCGACCACACCAACCACACCATGCACACCTTCAGAACCTTTCTTGCGAGTCTGGCCCTGGTCGGGGCCGGCGCCCCGGTGGCCGTCGGGCAGGTCGTGCCCGCGACGCCGGGTCGGATCGTCAACTTCTCCGTGCGCGCGTTTTCCGGTGCCGGTGAGAACGTGCTGATCTCCGGTTTTGTCCTGGGCGGCCAGAACACGCGTCCGTTGCTCGTTCGCGCGATCGGCCCGGGTCTCGCCCGGTATGGCGTGGCCGACTTCATGACCGATCCCGAATTGCACATTTTCCGCACGCCTGCACAGGAGATGACCAACGACAGTTGGGATGATTCGCCGGACCTGGTCGACATCTTCCACCGGCTGGGCGCCTTCGACCTCGCCCACGGGATGGGTGACGCCGCCGTGCTGCTGCCGCTCGCGCCCGGCGCCTACACCGCGCATGCCCGCGGCCATCTTGGCGCCACCGGCGAGGTGCTGCTGGAACTCTACGACGCGGCCGACCCCGGTGAGGTCTCCCAGTCCGTCGCCAACGTTTCGTTACGCGGTCAGATCGGCGCGGCGAATCCGCTCATGATCGCGGGCTTCGTCGTTTCCCCGGGCGCGCCGAAGCGTGTGCTCCTGCGGGCCGTCGGCCCGGCCCTCGCGGGATTCGGCGTCGCCGGGGCGTTGGGCAACCCGCATATCCGTGTCTACAGCGGCAGCAACCTCATCGCGGAAAACGCCGACTGGGCGACCAACGACCCGGCCGCCCTGGAGGAGGCGTTCGCGAGCGCCGGGGCGTTTCCGCTCACCCGCGGGAGCCTCGACGCCGCCCTCGTGCTCACGCTGGACCCCGGTGCCTACACCGCGCACGTCGACGATCCCACGGGGGGGAGGGGCGTGACCCTGATCGAAATCTATGACCTCGATCCGCCCGCGCCGGGCGGCATTGCCGCCAACCCGGACCCGGGTACCGGTGCGTTGCCATCCGTCTCGCTGCTGCCCTGGCAGGATCGCCTTCACGAAGGCACCACCCCGGGCGGCAGCGTCCTCGTGGTGCGCAGCGGCGATGTCAGCCAGCCGCTGCGCGTCTTCCTCGCGAAATCCGGCACCGCGACCGAAGAAGACATTCTCGGCCTGCCGTCCTCGGTCTTGGTCCCGGCGGGCTCGTCGACCGTGTCCGTGCCAGTGAGCGCCTGGGACGACAACGTTGTCGAGCCTTCCGAGGTTCTCACGATCTCCCTCCAGACGAATCCCGCCTACCTCATTTCCGGCCTGGGGCGCGTGCATCTCGTCATCGAGGATGCCACCATCGTGCCGGGCACCGGCTGGAAAGCGGAATACTTCAACAACACCGACGTCAGCGGCACGCCGGTTCTCACGCGGACCGATCCAGAAATCAACCTGGACTGGGGCGGCGGTTCGCCGGCGCCCGAGATCCACGAGAATCAATTTTCCGCGCGGTGGACCGGCTGCCTCGAAGTCCCGGCGGGCGGGGTCTACACCTTGACGACGCGCAGCGACGACGGCGTGCGCGTCTGGGTCGACGACCAGCTGGTCATTGATGCGTGGACCGATCAGGCGAACGTAGAGCACGCGGCGACGGTCTCACTGGCCGGTGGCGTGCGCTACCCGGTCCGGGTGGAGTATTACGATGAATACAGCGCCGCGCGGATCGCGCTTTACTGGCAGACGGCAGGCGCCTCGCGCGAGGTCGTGCCGGTGGAGGCTGTCTTCCAGGCCCAGGCCGGCGCGCCGGCGATCACCAGCCCGACGGAAGCGCTGGCACTGACGGGCGGAGCGTTCACCTACCAGCTGACTGCGGTCGGAGGAGCGCAAAATTACCAGGTGCTCGACCTGCCTCCCGGCCTCACGCTGAACCCGACCACCGGTGCGATCAGTGGGGTGCCGACCACGGCGGGTGAATATCATGTCGTGCTCGAGGCCACGAATGCGAAGGGGACGGGTGCCGAGGTTCTCACGCTGAACATCATGAGTGCCGGTGCACCGCCGGAGGCCGAGCGCTGGTCCAGCGCCGTTGGCACGAGCCTCGATGCTCCGACCACGCCGCCGAACACCACGCAGGCGCTGAGTGCATTCGAAAGCACCGCGCCAGCCGGTACCGTCTTCGAGCGGGTGCGCGGATTCTTCATTGCACCGGAGTCCGGTGAATTCGAGTTCTGGATCGCGGCGTCCGGTCCTGCACGGCTGCAGATCGCGGACAGTGATCAACCGGCTGATCGCTGGCCGCGAGCCCGGGTCGCGTCCGGCACCGCCGCGCACGATTGGTTCGCGACCCCGGACCAGGCCGCGCTGCCGATCCGGCTCGAGGCGGGACACCGTTACTATTTCGAGGCCACCCAGCGACCCGCGACGAGCGGGGGGCACCTGGCCGTGGCCTGGCAGCGGCCATCCGCCGCTCCCGGAACGGTGGCGGAACCGGTCCCGGCGTGGGTCCTGTCCAAATACGTGGCGGCGACCGCGAGCGACGACGGGAAGGCGCTTTACCTTGCCAGCCTGCGACCGCAGTCCGGCGTCGTCTCGCCCGCCTCGGGCCTGGTCTCGCTGTTGCACGACGAGGCGGCGCACACCGCGACGCTGACCCTGCGCATGACCGGCCTCAGCTCGACCGAGGTCGCGGCCTACCTGCTCGTGGGGCCGGAAGGGCAGGTCGGTCCGTTGATCCAGGCGCTGCCCAACGGCCAGTTCAACAACTTTACCTGGCAGTTGCACGACACCGGCAACCTGACGGTCGGCGACCTCGAGAGCGCCCTGCGTGACGGCCTGCTCTACGTGGTCGTGTATTCCGGCAACTACCCGGAGGGTGAATTGCGCGGGCAGTTCGGGCCCTCGGCGGGTTCCAGCGTGTTCGTACCGCCCGCGCCGCCGCCGGCGTTTACCCTTGGCACTCCCTCGGCGGCGGACGCGGCGCGTTTCCTCACCCAGGCGACGTTCGGTCCGACCGACGCCGACATCAACCAGGTGATCAAACGCGGCTACCAGGGCTGGCTCAGCGACCAGTTTGGCCGATCCAAGACGAACCACCTCGACTATCTCGACGCCCTCTCCGCCCAGCTCGCGCTGCAGGATCCGCCGGGCAGGATCAGCGCGGCCAACCGGCAGGAGGCTTGGTGGGATCGCGTCGTCAACGCGAACGACCAATTGCGCCAGCGCGTCGCGTTTGCCCTCACGGAGACGCTGGTCGTTTCCGACCAGGGCGTGCTCTCGAACCAGCCGGAAGGGGTGGCCGCGTACTACGACATCATGGTCGACCACGCCTTCGGCAACTTCCACGACCTGCTCGAGGCCGTCACCCTGAGCCCGGCGATGGGCAACTATCTCTCGATGCTGCGCAACGCCCGGGCCGATCCCGCGCACGGCACGCTGCCCGACGAGAACTACGCCCGCGAAGTCATGCAGCTCTTCACGATCGGCCTGAACAAGCTGCATCCCGACGGCACCCTGGTGCTCGATACCAACGGCGTGCCGATCCCGACCTACACGCAGGACAACATTCTCGGGCTGGCCCGCGTATTCACGGGCTGGAGTTATCACGCCGCCGCCGGCGAGGAGAACTTCAAGTACGGCGCGCGGGACTTTCGTGATCCGATGATGCTTTATCCCGAGTACCACGAGATGGGCGACAAGCTCCTGCTCGAGAGCAGCGTGCTGCGCGGCGGCCGGACCGGCACGCAGGAGCTCGATCTCGTGCTTGACCTGCTGTTCAACCACCCGAACACGGGGCCGTTCATCTGCCGGCAGTTGATCCAGCGCCTCGTCACCAGCAACCCGAGTCCGGGTTACGTGTATCGCGTGGCGCAGGTGTTCGCCGACAACGGCCAGGGCGTGCGCGGCGACCTCAAGGCGGTCGTGCAGGGGATCCTGCTCGACTACGAGGCGCGTTCACCCGATGTCACCTCCGCGATCGGCTACGGCAAGCTGCGCGAACCGCTGTTGCGCGTCTCGCATCTCTGGCGCGCGTTCCAGGCGAAGCCTGAGACAGGGTTCCCCTACAGCTACCGCAACCCCGAGCGCGATCTGATGCAGGCAGCCCTGCGGGCGCCGACGGTTTTCAACTTCTTCGAGCCGTCGCATGTGCACCCGGGCATCCTCGCGGCCGCCGGTCTGGTGGCACCGGAGTTTCAGATCACGAACGAACAATCGCTGGTCTCGACGACCAACGCGCTGCGGCGGGCGGTGTTCCGCGGCCTCGGTTCCTCGGAGTACCCCGTCACCCTCGACTTGAGCGCCGTCGAGGGCCTGGTGAATGATCCCGATGCGCTGCTCGACTGGATGAACCGCGTCTTCCTCAACGGGCAGATGTCGTCGGACATGCGGAGCCAGTTGCGACAGACGCTCGACCTGCTGGACATCGGCCACGCCGACGCGGCCGAGAAGGTCAGGTCGATCATCAACCTCGTCACGACGTCGCCGGAGTACGCGGTGCAGAAGTAATCCCGATCCCATCCTCCCATGACCAAATCCGAAATTGATCTCCTCTCGCGCCGCCTGTTCCTGCAACGGGGCGCCTGCGCCGCGCTCGGCGCCACGGGCCTGTTGTCCACGCTCGCCAACCTGCGCGCCCTCAACGCGGCCGCCTCCCTGCAAAGCGCGATGGCGGCGGAAGGCGATTACAAGGCTCTCGTGTGCATCTTTCTCTACGGGGGCAACGACGCGAACAACCTGCTGATACCGACGGACACCGCGCACTACAACGCCTATGCCACCGCGCGCACCGCGCTTGCGCTGTCGAAGGCCAGCGTCCTGCCGCTCACGGGCGGCACGTCCGACGGACGCACCTGGGGCGTGCATCCCGCGATGCCGGAGCTGCAGACATTGTTCAACAGCGGCCAGGCCGCGATCGTGGCGAATGTCGGGACGCTGGTGCAACCGGTCACGCGCCAGCAATACCTCTCCGGTGACGTGCCGCTGCCGGATCAGCTCTTCTCCCACAATGACCAGTCGGTGCAGTGGCAGACTTCACTGCCTGACCAAAACTCGCAGACGGGGTGGGGCGGACGCGTCGCCGATCTCATGCAGTCGTTGAATGCGAACGGCCGGCTCACGATGTCGATCAGCGTCGCGGGCAGCAACCAGTTCCAGGTCGGTCGCTACGTCACGCAATACCAGATGACGGAAAACGGCGGCATCTCGTTCGAGGGCATGTCGGGGCGCGGCAATGACATTGCGCGCGAGGCGGCGTTTCGCGGCATGATCGCGGCGGAGAAGAAGAACCTGTTCGAATCCGCCTATTCGGACACGGCGAACGCGACGTTCGAGTCGGACCGGATCCTGCAGAACGCGCTCAATGAAAACGCCGCGCCCGCCGGCGTGACGTTCCCGAACTCCAGCCTGGGTCGTCAGCTCAGCCTCATCGCGCGCCTGATCAAGGCCGGACCGTCGCTCGGCTTTCGCCGCCAGACCTTTTTCGCCGCCACCGGCGGATTCGACACCCACGGTGACCAGCTCGGCTCGCAGGCGAACTTGCTCGGGAATCTCAGCCAGTCGCTCAGCGCATTCTACCAGGCGACCGTCGCCTACGGCGTGCAGGACAGCGTCACTGCCTTCACCGCCTCCGACTTTGGTCGCACGATGGATACAAACGGCGACGGCTCCGACCATGGTTGGGGCAGCCACCATCTCGTGCTCGGCGGCGCGGTGCGCGGTGGCCGGATCTACGGCACGTTTCCCGACCTGCTGATCGGCGGACAGAACGACACGAATCGCGGCCGCTGGATCCCGACCACGGCGGTGGACGAGTACTCCGCCACGCTGGCTCGCTGGTTTGGCGTCGCCGAAAGCGATCTCGGCCTTGCGTTGCCCAACCTGAATCGTTTCCCGCAGCAAACTGTTGGTTTCCTGTAAGCGCCGCTGTCCCGCCACTCGCCATCCATCATACATTAAGCTCCCTCTCCTCCTCACGCGAACCACGGCACGGACCAGAGGTCCAGTCCGGCGCGTGTGGTTTATCCCATGAAACCCGATTCTGATTTCCGGGCACGGCGGGTCTCCGACCCGCTCTCCGAATCCGCTCCGCGAGTTGCGCGAGACGTGCGCATGCGCCGCCGCCTCCTGTTCGCTCTCGCCCTGCTGGCCGGTGCGTTGATCCTCCTGATCGCCTCCGAGTGGGCATCGATCACCAGGGTCCGCCCGCCCGCTCCGGCATCGCCGGCCATCCTCGGGCCGAGCACCTCGGCGGCGGCGGCGCGTTCCGTCGCTCCGCCGAACGCCGGCATCACCGGCGGGCCGACGCCCGTGCGCGCATTTGGTGTATCGCCGATTCCACCACCACCGCCGGAAGGGCCGCGCTCGTCGCTCGCCGATCACCTGAACGATCCCCGGCGCACCGCGCGCGATGACGTCGCCGGCGTCGCGGAAATCTTCGCCAACTACCTGCAGGCGTTCCATCGTCTGCCCATCGGGACGAATCCCGAGATCACGGCCGCCCTCGCGGGAGACAACCCGCGGGGACTGACGCCCTTGCCGGCTGACAGCGCGGCGATCGACGGGGCCGGGGCGCTCGTCGACCGCTGGGGTACGCCGTATTTCTTTCATCAACTGGCGCGCGACGACGTGCAGATCCGCTCCGCCGGCCCGGACCGCAAACACTTCACCGCCGACGACATCACCTGGCCGGACGCGGGGACCCGCTCGATCCCGTCGGTCGCGCAAACTGCGCCGTAGGCGGGGAATTGCGCGCCGACGTCGGCTGCCATGCGGCCAGGCCGGCAGGGGCTGACCCTCTGGGCCACGCCGCGAGGGCGGAGCGTTTGCCAGCGCGAGGGTCGGCTGGGGACGTCCGATCCCGCCTTCCGGCTACAACTTTGAGTTGCTTATGAACGCGAGCTGCTTGCTGTCAGGCGACCAGCTCGGAACGTTGATCGTGCCCTGGCCACCGTAGATGTAGGCGATGGCCTTCGGGATCCCGCCGCTGGCCGGCATGAGGCGCAGGTAGACCTGCTGGTACCAGGGGTGATTCGTCGGGTCGATATCGACGGGGTAGGCGAGGAAGACGATCCACTTGCCGTCCGGCGAGAAGTGCGGGAACCAGTTGTTGTATTCGTCGAACGTGACCTGTTCCTGGCCGCTGCCGTCGGCGTGCATGCGCCAGATCTGCATGGTCCCCGTGCGCACGGAATTGAAGTAAATCCATTTTCCGTCCGGGCTGTATTCCGCGCCGTCGTCCAGCGTCGGGTTGTTGGTGAGCTGCGTTTCCTGGCGCGTACCCAGATCGATGGCCCACACGTCATACTGGCCGTTGCGCTGACCCGTGAAAACGAGTCGCTGGCCGTCGGGTGACCAGCCATGCAGGTAGGAATGCCCCTTGGCCGGATCCGTGACCTGGGTGGGCTCGGACGAACCGGTGGACGGCAGGGTGAAAATCGTCGACGTGTGGTTTTCGCCGACGTGATTGCTGATTCCGAGCATGCGACCGTCGAACGAAAGGACGTGGTCGTTGTTGTTGTTGTTCTCCGGTCCGGTTGGCAGCTCGGTGATCTGCCTGGCCTCGAGGTCGTAGTTGTAGAGCAGGCCGTCGGCGTTGAAGATCAGGCGCTGGCCATCCGGCGTCCAGTTTGGCGCCTGAATCGACCGCGGATCCTCGTGCACCACGCGGCGCAGGCCCGTGGCGACTTCCATCACCTCGAGGCGGCTGCCGATGTAATCGCGATAGGGCACGAAATCCTTCGCCGCCGGGATGGTGATGCGCACGTTGCTGAAGACCGCCTGCTCCTTCACGTCCTCCTGGTGGGAACAGATGAAGAGGCCGACGTAGAGTTCATCGTTCAGGTCGACCTCGCTGCTGACGGACTTGTAGTTCTCCCCGCGCACCGCGGCGGAAAACGTGAAGCTGTTGCCGCGACGGCTCAGCTGGATGTCGGTCGGATGATACGAACTGATCACGACCTGGTCGGTCATCGCGCCCTTGGTCGGACGAAATTGCAGGGAGGTGAGCGTATCGCCGTGCACGCACGCGTCCGCATACCGGGAATCCGTCTCGAGCGATTCCCGCGCGATGATGCCGATCTTGCGATGCTCCGCGGTACCCCCGCCAATGAAGCGTACCGTGGCCTGCACCTGGAAGTCACCCTTGATCTTTTTCCATGCGAACTGGAATTGATCGATGTTGGTCCACATGTCCACGCCGGCGCCGGTGAGCGTGTAGGTCTGCTCCCTTGCGTTGTAGACGGCATCGCCGGCGAGCTTGGGATTGCCGACATCCTCGTGACTGTCGAAGACACCGAGCGGGTTCATTGGGGCGGCGGGAAGGGACATGCAGGAAAAAAGCGTCGCGGCGGCGAGCCATGCCGGGCGGATCGGTCGACAAGCGGGGGAGCGAGGACAAACCATGGAAACCGGAGGAGTTGAAGTTGAGCAGGGGATGACGTTGCGTCACGGGCCGCGGTTTCCCCAGGCGGGGCGTCGAGGCTCATGCGGAGAAGCATCGCCTGCACGCACGCTCCGACTCCGGTGGTGCGCCGCGAACGTCTCCCGCGTCAATTGACCACGATCCGATGTTCGGCGAGCCGTCCCGCGGCGGAATCGATTCCGGCTGACGCTACCACACGCCGTTGAGGCAGTTGCTCGCCGCGTGCCAGATGGTGCCGGGCCAGATCGAGCGCGTCTGTCGTGTGAGGTATCCGGTTACAAGCCCGACGCAGAAGATCCCGAGCGAATCACGCAGGAGGGCTCCGCCGAATTCGCGGGCCCACAGCCAGTGCGGCCAGTGGATCGCGACGAACAGCAGCGCAGTGGTGGCGTTCGCCGCCCAGAAGCGCAGTCGTTCCGAAAACTCGGTGAGCACGAGCCCGCGAAAGAACGTCTCCTCGATGGCCGCCGCGGGCAGCGCCCACCACGCGACACCGAATCCATGCTGAAGCAGCGCCGCGCCGAGATCGGCGAAGGAGGCGTCGTGCCGGCGCGTCACGTCCCAGGCGACCACGGCAAGAGCAAGCACCCCGACCACCCACGTCAGCCAGCCCTGACGCGAAAAATCCGGCCAGCCCAGGCGCATCGAATGGCGGGGCCGGTCGCCCCGAACCGAAACGGCATACAACAGGGCGGGAATCGTCCACAGCAGGAATTTCGAAAGCAGCGCATACATCGACCGGGCGCCGCCGGCGGGCAGCAATTCGTCGACGCGGTACATCACGGTCGCCCGCAGCGTCCAGACGACGAAGAAAAGCCCGAGAAAGATCGGAAGGTTTCGGCCGGTGCGGTGCTGGGCCAGGGGCATGCGCGCGTGTCGCGGGAGCGTCAGGGCTGCGCGGCGGCGGCTGCCGTCCGGGCAAATACGGCATAGTAGCGCCGGCCAAACGCGTGCACGGAGGCGGAATTGAAATGAAGATGATCCGGCTTGCTCGTGAGTGCGGCGGACGACACGAAGCCGGTGAGCGGCACCTCCTTCGCCACGGTCCGGGTGGCGGCGTCAACCACCATGGTTTCCTTGCCCCAGGGAGCGCCATCGAACTGCCCGAGCTGCCCGAGGATGAACGGCACGTCGTCCGCGTTCAGGTCGCGTCGAAAACGCGCGATCAGCTCGACCAGCGCGTCATGGTAGCCGTCCGCCAGGCCGGGATGACTGTCGCTCTCGCCCTGGTGCCAGAGGATGCCCTTGAGCGTGCCGCGGGTGAGCGCGAGCTTCGTGCGCCGGATCGCGTCGTCATAGGGATGGCTGTTGGTGTCCTTGAAGAACGCGCCGGTTTGCCATGCGGAGATGGGCGACCCGCCGCAGGCGCAGGGGATCAAGCCAACCGTGACGCCGGGATGATCGGCGAGATATGCGAACGCGAACGACCGCGCGAGACCGGCGCCGGCAATCGGTTTGTCGAAGTGAATCGGGTCGACCGCCGGCACCCAGTCATCATCAGCGTCAAGACTCAGCACGCGTGGATCCGCGACCTTGTCCTCCGGCTGGATCTCGGCGCGACCGGCCATGTTGGACTGGCCGACGAGCAGGAAGAGATGAAAGCTCGCCGGCGCGGGAATTTCCACCCCCGGGGGTTCGGCGGCGAAAGACGACGAAAACGTCGTGATCAATACCAGGATGGCGGTGAGCGCAGCTCGCGAAAGCGACCGGGGCATAATTGGGGACGGTAGGGGCGGGACCCTTCTCCGGCAAGGCGCACCTTCCCCACGCGCACCCGGTCGATTTTACGGGAAAGCCATCAAGAGGCTGTAAACCCCGGCCTGCGCCTGCCGTTGAACAGGGCATGAAAGCTACCCCTGCCGAACGTTGGAACGCCGCGACCGAACCTTCAGAACCCGGTGAGTGGGTGGAAGCCCGGTTGCCCGATGGGCAGCTTGCCGTAGCGAAGCGGACAGACGACGGCTGGGTGCCGCTCTACCCCGCCGGCGCGCCGGTGGCCTGGCGTCCACTCGGCCACAATCGCTTTCGCTGCTTCCCTCGTCCGTCGGTGGCCTGAGCGTGTCATCCACGTTCGGATGGCGGATCGATTTAGGGGTGCCCCGCCGGCGTGTCCGCGCAAACGGAACCTGGCTCGTGGGTTGGGGGGCGACCGTCGCTCCAACCGGATGAGGCTTTCCGGGAAGACGAAGTCGATGACGCTCGGGTCCGTTACGTTCAGGCCGCAGTGAACGACTGTTCCGTCCCAGCCACAGTTTCGGATCCGAACGAAACATGGGCCGGGCCGCGGTCGTCACTGGACGCTCATCCTCATGAGCGACACCCCGGCCCCGTCTGTAAACACCCGCAAGGTCGCGGTCGTCTCCGGAGCCGGCAGCGGTATTGGTGCAGCTGTCGCCCACCGGCTTGCCGCCCGGGGATGGAAGGTCGTGCTCGGCGGTCGCACCGAGAGCACATTGCGCGACGTCGCTTCCGCCATTCACTCGCGGGGAGGTGATGCCACGGCAATCGTGTGCGACGTGACCAGGTCGGCCGACGTCGCGCGCCTGATCGATGCGGCCGGCCCCACGCTCGATGCGCTGATCCACAGCGCCGGCAAGGGTCACTGCCTCACGATCGACGAACTGGACGAACTCGAGTGGAAGACCACCCTCGACGTCGCGGTCACCGGCGCGTTCTTGACGGCCAAGCTTGCGTTGCCGAAGTTGCGCGGGACCACGGGCGGGGGCGACGGCCACATCATCGAGATCTGTTCGCTCGCAAGCGGCGGCACATGGAATCGCGAGGTGGGCTACGGCACAGCCAAGGGTGCACAGTTGAAGTTCGCGCTGCACCTTGCGGATCAGATGAAGCAGGATGCCGCCGCCGGAGGTCGCACGATTCACGTGCACGCCATCTGTCCGGGCACGGTGGACACGCCGTTCTGGACCCACATTCCCCAACGCACCATCGAGCCCGCTCTCTGCCTCACCGCCGACGAGGTGGCGTGGGTGGTCGAGCGGGTGATCGCCAATCCCGCCGTCACGGCGGAGGATCTCGCCCGCATCAAACCGCGCGAGGCCATCGTCGTGAAGCGGCACCCACCGTTTGAAAGGTGGGCCAACGTGATCGCCCTCGCCCACGAAAGTCATCCATGATTTCATTCCCCCTCCCTTCATCCATTCGCACCATGCGTTTCCTCGCTGTTCTCGCCACGTCCGTCCTCCTTCCCCTCATGTCCGCCTCCGCTGCTTCGCTCTACGACATTCCCGTGCGCGACATCGACGGCCACGCCACCTCGCTCGCGTCCTACCGCGGCGACGTGATGTTGATCGTCAACGTCGCATCGAAGTGCGGCAACACGCCGCAATACGAGCAACTCGAGGCCCTCTACAAGCAGCACCATAAGGACGGTCTCGTCGTGCTCGGCTTCCCCTGCAATCAGTTCGGCCATCAGGAGCCCGGTAGCAACGAGGAGATCAAGCAGTTCTGTTCGCTGACCTATGACGTGACGTTTCCGATGTTCGACAAGATCGAGGTCAACGGCGCCAATCGTCATCCGCTGTATATGCAGCTCGCGGGTGACGGTTCGCCTTTCGCCGGCGACATCGAGTGGAACTTTGCGAAATTCCTGATCGGCCGCGACGGCGAGGTCCTCGCTCGCTTCCCCGCCAAGATGAAGCCCGACGATCCGAAAGTCGTCGCCGCGATTGACGCCGCGCTGGCGGCGAAGTGAGCACCACCTCCTGCAGGGCCGGCCCTCCGGGCCATGTCGCATCGAGTGAGGTTGAGAATGAACGTGACCGTGGGGGCGCAAGTGAACGGGCCGGGATGACTGCCGTCTCGATGCTTGCGGCTCGTTCTCGCGCTGCGTTTCACCCTCACGCTCGCCCTCAGTCTCCCCGTCAATCTCCGCGACATGCCCCAGAGGGGCAGCCCTGCGAAAGCATATGCATGCGATGACCACCTCCCCGCGCACCGCCCTCGTCACAGGCGCCGGCTCCGGAATTGGCCGGGCTGTGGCGGTTGCACTGCTGCAGGACGGGTGGTCCGTCGCCCTTGCCGGGCGTCGGGCCGGGGCGCTGACCGCAACGGCGCAGGCCGCTCCCGGCGTGCCGCCGGATCGGACGCTGGTGGTGCCGACCGACGTCACGGACCCGGCCGCCGTGAGGGAATTGTTTGCGCGGATCCGGGCGACGTTCGTCCGTCTCGATCTCCTGTTCAACAACGCCGGGATTTTGGCCCCGGGGGTGGCCCTCGAGGACATCTCCTTCGAATGTTGGCAGGCGGTCGTCGCAACGAACCTGACCGGAGCCTTTCTCTGTACCCAGGAGGCGTTTCGCCTCATGAAGCAGCAGGAGCCGCGCGGCGGTCGCATCATCAACAACGGTTCGATCTCCGCCCATGTGCCGCGACCGAATTCGGCGCCGTACACGGCGACCAAGCACGCGATCACCGGTCTCACGAAATCGACGGCGCTGGACGGCCGGGCGTTTCATATCGCCTGCGGCCAGATCGACATCGGCAACGCCGCGACCGAAATGGTGGCGGACATGACGCAGGGCGTCCCGCAAGCGAACGGGACGATGGCGGTCGAGCCCGTGATCAAGGTGCGGCACGTGGCCGACGCCGTATGCTACATGGCCAGCCTGCCGCTCGATGCCAACGTGCCGTTTGTCACCGTGATGGCGACCGGCATGCCCTACATCGGCCGCGGCTAGGTCGCGCGTTCGAGCCGGCCAATTTTGCGTCACTGACTCGCGGGTGGGCGGACCACGCGAGCACCCGGCGAGGAGGGATTGGGCAGGCGGCGAACCGTTCCCGTCCCACCCCTAGAGAATACCCCGCGACACCACGCTGGTGGGAATACGGTTCGTGTCGCGCGGCGCGAGCGCAACATTGACGGATTGCGATGCGACGGCGATGACGTGGCCGCGGAAAGCGCAGCAGGAAAGCGGCGCGATTTCGCTCACCGCTCACCCGCAATTGCAGCCCACGATCATATGCATACGCCTCTTCTCGCCACCTCCCTGCTTGCCGCCCTTGTGCTTGCGACCGGTCCAACGTTTGCAATCCCGCTCGGCACGAATATCACGATTCCCGATCAGAACACCTCCGGCACCGGCTGGTACGGCAACCATGAGGATAACGAGACCGAGAGCCATCCCGATACGCTGCGGGCGCAGGACTGGGACCTCGAGGGTATGTTCCTCGGCGGCTCCCGACTCACGCTTGTCGGTGGCTTTGACTTCAAAAACGGGGTCACCTACAATCACTATAATTACCGCAGCGGCGATATCTTCATCGATGTGAATGGCGACGCCCAGTACGGCTACCCGGTGAACGGTGGGAGCGGTCTGGGTGGCACGACGTCGAATCTCTTTGGTTACGACTACGTGCTCGACCTCGATTTTGCGTCGATGACCTACAATGTCATCAAACTCGACAGCTCGGCCCTGTTGGCCCGGGGCCTTGATGTCGCCGGTTCAAACCCCTGGCGCTATGTCTCCGGAGGCGATGCCCTCGCTGGTTTCCAGGGCGTGAGCTTCGACTACTATTCGGGTCTGACGAACGCCGATGTCGGCTTTCAGGGCTACAATGGTGACAACGGCCACTATGCCATTTCCGTCGATACGTCCTTTCTTGGGTCGGGCGACTTCGTCTTTCACAATACGGTGGAGTGCGGCAACGACAACCTGATGGGCGCCGCCCACGTTCCGGACGGCGGCTCGACCGTCACGCTGCTTGGCCTTTCGCTGGTGGGCGTCGTCGCCCTGCGCCGCCGCCGCCGTTAGCCGCACGCGCTTCCCGCCTACGCACTCTCCCGGCCGGTCGACGGTAGAGTCGACCGGCCGTTTCATCGCTGGCGGCGCCCGCCCCGTTCACTCCTCGCCGTCGAAATAGTCCGTCTCGATCATGCGGAAGGTCTTCCGCTGCGGCTTGAGATTCCACTTCTGTGAATGGGGATAGTACGTGCTGTCGGCCGGGTGGTGATCCGCAATGACCTGAAAGATGAAGTCTTCGCGGCCTGCGTTCTTGATCTGATGGGCCGTACCCGGTGGCTGCAGGAACACATCACCGGACCGCACGGTGTGTCGTGCTTCGCCCGCGCGAACCGTGGCGGTGCCGGCGAGGACCACGAAGAGCTCCCATTGCAGCGTGTGCACATGCAGGGGACAGACCGCGGCACCCGGTGGCACGCGGCGTTGTTGCAGGTCGAAGGGGTGGCCGCCGGCCCATGTGCCCACATCGCGGACACCGCCGAGGGCGAGGGAAATGTCGCGAGTGAACGAGCGGTAGGTTCCTTTCGGCGAAGATAGTTCGTTCTCCGGAATCGCGTCGATCGTCACGAAGCGGGCGAGCGTCCCCGTCGGCGGCGGCGCGGGCGGGCGAGGCAGCCGGTTCTCGGCCCCGGTTTCCTCGCCGAGATAGTAGTCGACGTCGGTCCGCTGAAAGATGCCGCCGTGCGGCCGGAACCCCCACTTGTTTGAGTCGGGGTAATGCCAGACGTCGACCGGCGGGTTGTCCGCGATCAGGAAATATTCGAGGGCCGTGTCCCCGGTGTTCGTGAGTTGATGCGCTTCGCCGGGCGGATGCATGACGGCCTCGCCGGCGTCGATTTCGCGCTGCATTCCGCCAAATCGCACCGTGCCGTGGCCCCGCGTGATCACAAACAGTTCCCACTGGCTCGAGTGGCTGTGGAATGGACAGCCGCTCTTGCCGGCAAGCAGGCGACCATGTTCGAGATCGAAGGGATGTCCGCCGTCGCCGACGGTGGCGTTTTCCTTCGCACCAAGCGCCACCGACAATGCCTGGCTCATTCCGTGGAACCTGCCGCCGGGCGACGACCAGTCCTCCCAGGACACATCTTCGAGGTGGACTCTCTTCATCGCGACACGGGAGGATGTGTGTGTCCACCGGGCGGCCGGCAATCGAGGACGGTCAAGACCCGGACCCTGTGCCCGGACCGCGGCGCGATATCTCGCGTCATCGCGAAGCGACGGAGGCGAGAAGGCGGTCGCAACGCGGACGCGCGGTCCGGCCGTTCCGGCTGATGCTTCGCCGCGCGTTCAGTTCGTGATGTCGAAGGACGTGCTTTGTTCGCGGATCGGCAAATACGCCTCATACCACTTCTTCTGTGCCGCGCTGTCCGCGTAGTCCTTCAATGCCTGTTCGCTCGCGAACTCCATCACGATGACGTGCGTCTTCTTGACCTTCGCCTCCTGGACGTTCTGCACCTTGATCGCGTTCGTCCACACACGCTTGATGCCGGGGTAGCTCTTGGTCAGGGCGTGGGCGCCGTCGAGCGCGGCCTGAATCTGTTCCGGGGTGGTGCCGTCCTTCCAGGCAACGGTGACGACGTGGATGACGGGTACTCGGGGCCGCATCGTCGGCAGCGATTCCGGTTGTGGTGGCGCCGAGCAGCAGCGCAGTGGAAAGGAGGGCGAGGGCAAGTTTCTTCATGGTCGTGGTCGGTGTGGGTTTACGTGGCAGGGATTGGGTTTCCGCCGGGAGCGGAAAACCGCCGCGGGAAGTGACGTGAAGGTTGCCGTGGCGGTTTCGATTGCGATCGGACCCGGGGAAAACGGGCCGCGGCGTCCCGCAACTGGGACCGGTGTGTCCGTCTCGCGGAACTGGATCGGGGCGCGAAGGGTGCGGGCCAGCGGTGGGATGAAGAAAATTCCGCTCACGTTCAGTTGGTTGTGCATTTCCTGCAACTTTGGGTACGGGACGTGTTTAATGACGGGCAGCATCAACCTCCAAAAGACAATCACCATGAATTCCGCCGCCCGCTCCATCGTCATCGCAACCGCTGCCATCAGCCTCGTTGTGTTCAGTCTCGCCACTGCCTTTACCGCCAGCGCCGCCGCCCCGCTCGCCGCGGGTGTGCTCGCGATCTTCACCCTCACGGTGATGCTCGTGAAATCATATTCCCCGCGCCCCGTCCGCGCCCGCGCCACCGCGCCCCGGCTGGCCCCGGTGCATTCGGTCCGCCGCGTGCGCGTGCCGGCGGTGGTCGAGTATCCCGTGTGCCGTGCGAACGTGCGGGCCGCCTGATCCCCGGTTGCAGCATTTTTGCCAGCATCCTCACCATCAGGACCGCCGCGGGTTTGCTCGCGGCGGTCTTGTTTTTGCGTACTTGCGCGCGGGCTGAAGCTTATCGACCCGGTTACCGCTGGGCCCGGGTTGGCGCGTGGCCGGGGACATACATGTCCTTCCAGTCGAGGCCGACCTGCTGCTGCACGGCGAGCGGGTAGAACCAGTCGTCCGGATCGGCGCCGTGGAGGTCGCCCGTGCCGATCGCGAATCGCGCTCCCGCCTGCTTGGCAAGGCGGACAAACCCGGCCGACGGCAAGTGAGTCGTCGCGCTGATCTCGAACGCGACACCATGCCGCACGGCCGCGTCGATGATGCGCTGCAGGTCCGATTCCGACCAGGCCGTATCGGCGCGGGCGGCGAGCGATGCCGGCAGCCAGGTGGGATTCGCGCAGACGTCGATCGGCTGGCTTTCGATCAGGTGCACGGCGCGGTCGGCCAGGAATTGCGTGATTGCCGCCGAATCCACATGGGCCACGGCGGCGTCGGCGCCCATCGCCATATCGCCGAGCAGGTAGTCGAAACGCGACAGAATCGCGGCGGGATAGTCCCGGCGCGCGTCGTTTTCGCTGCATTGCAGGCCCACCAGCACCGGCCGACCGTGGACCGCGTCCAGAAACGCCGTCGCGCTTGCCGCATCATGCACCGGTGCGTGCCGGCCGAGATTGGCGACCACCCCCGGAAAGATCCCCGTTTGCTGCCAGCGGTTCAGCAGTTCGTCGACCCCGCGTCCCGGCGCGAGCACGGTCTGCAGGTCCACGATGGGAAAATTCTCGTGGCCGAGCTTCCAGCGCTGGATATCCTGCGCGGTCCAGGTCGGCTGAAGGACATCTGTGCGCACGCCCGGCGGCAGGCGCCGCACCCGCAGATTGCGGAAGAAGACCTTGCTCTTCCCGTCGTGGCACTGGAGCGCAAACGTGCCGTGATCGATCCGCTGGAAGGCGAAGTCATCAGAGGTCACGGCGGCGGCGTTGGCCGGTTCCACATAGTCGACGAGCAAGACGCCATTCACGCGGATCTGGATGGTCGGCCGGCGCACCACGATTTTCATCGTGAACCATTCGTTGTCGCGGACGATCGACTTGTAGACGTTCCGAACGCCGTACAGGCTGCCGGTGAGTTTCTTCTCCACATAACCGCCGTCGAACGCGGGCTGCGTGTTGTTCACTTGCGCCTCGAACCCGGCATTGTTGGGCCAGCCGGAGTCTTGCCACGCGGCGTTGAAGTAGATGCCCGAATTGGCTCCGGGCCTGGTCAGAACCTCGGCCGTGAATTCGAAGTTTTCGAAATCCGCGGCGCCATCCGGCCCGATGTAGAACAGGTGTGCGCGCGGCCCGTCGCAGGCGATGGTGCCATCAACCACGTGAATCGAGTCCGGGTGTTCCGAAGCCTTCCAGCCGGAAAGGGATTTGCCATCGAAGAGCGAGATCCAGCTGTCGGCATCGGCGCTGGCCGCGATCGCCGGAGGACCGGTCAGGATCGCGACGGCGGCAAGGGTGCGAGAAATCGCGCGCGCGCGAGGGTGGGGCATGGTCATCCCGCCTGAGACGCCGAGGTGCGACGGCGAGTATCGTGGGACTGCAGGAGCACTGCTCCCGAACCCTTCAAAGCATTGGACACGCTCGGAGCGTACGCCCTGCCGGCACGAGGGAAGGGAAGCGTCCCAAAGCGTCCCGGGCCCGCACGCCGATCCGCCGCCCTACGCGCGTAACGTCACCACCGCGGCTGCATCTTCCCGCCACCCCGACCTCGTGGAGCCAATCGCGCGGGCAAAGCTGGCGGTGTGGGTTTTTGCCGGCGGGCGCGATCCGTTTTTTCGGGTACCGTCTTTCTATCCCGCTTTGAACAAGCTCGCGGCCCTCGGACTGAAGGACGTGCGCTTCACGATCCACGCGGACAGGCGACTGAATTCCTGGGATCGCGTCTATGCGGGACACGATCTCTACGAACGGCTGTTGGCGCAAAAGAAGCCGGCGCCGTAGCTCGGAACGTTCGCTGCCATGCGTGGAGGGCCGGACCTCGTGTCCGCGCCGCCGTGACCCGCCGCTGCGGCCCGGACGCGAAGTCCGGCGCGAAGAGGCGGACTCATGCACCGCTACCGTTGGCGGACCCCACCATCGCTTGCGGTAACATCGCCGACCGCATTACGTCTCTGGAAGATCCGCCCGGCTGCCGCCTGCTCGTTTCCTGTTTTTTTGCCGGTTTCCCCCTTTTCCGATGCATTGTCTTCGCACGCTTCTCCTTGGCGCCTGGCTAGCGCTTTCGCCGGTGCTCCTCACGTTGGACGCCGCCGACACGTATCCGCCCGGCCCCGATTCGCAGGAACAAGCCGGCGTGACGAAAGGCGAGTTGATCAAGTACGAGTTCGCTGACTCGAAGATCTTTCCCGGCACGCATCGCCAGGTCACGATCTACGTGCCGCACCAGTACGATCCCGCGAAGCCCGCGTGCGTCTATGTCTGCCAGGACGGCGTGCTCTACAACGCGCCGGTCGTGTTCGACAACCTGATCGCGAAGGGCGAGATCCCCGTGCTCATCGGCGTGTTCATCACCCCCGGCGTCGTGCCGGCGCGCGACGGCGACGCCGCGCTCGACCGCTACAATCGGAGCTTCGAGTACGACGGCCTGAGCGATGCCTACGCGCGCTTCCTCCTCGAGGAACTGTTGCCTGACGTCGAAACCCGCCAGGCTGGCGACGGCCGGCCGATCCATCTTTCCCACTCGGGCAACGATCGCCTCATCGCCGGCATCAGCAGTGGCGCGATTTGTGCCTTCACGGCGGCGTGGCAGCGACCGGATGCGTTTTCCCGCGTGTTCAGCAACGTCGGCACCTACGTGGGGCTACGCGGCGGCAACGTGTATCCCACCTTGATTCGCAAGTACGAGCCCAAAGCCCTTCGCATCTTCATGCAGGACGGCTCCAATGACCTGAACCTCTACGGCGGCGACTGGTGGTTCGCGAACCAGATGATGGAACGCGCGCTCACCTTTTCCGGCTACGATGTAAAACATGTCTGGGGCACCGGCGGCCACAACACGGAACAGGCGACCGCCGTCTTCCCCGATGCGCTGCGCTGGCTGTGGCACGACTGGCCGCAGCCCGTGCGCCCCGCGGCGCCCACGTCAAACGACGACCTCACCTCGATCCTGAGTCCCGGCGAGGAGTGGGAGCTCGTCGGCGACGGCTACAAGTTGAACGAAGGCCCGGCCGTCAACGCGCAGGGCGAGGTGTTCTTCACCGATATCCCGGGCAGCACCTCGTATCGGATCGGTCCCGACGGCAAGCCGACGGTGTTCGTCACCGGCACCGGCAAGGCCAACGGCCAGGCATTCGGACCCGATGGCCGGCTCTACACGGCCGCGAGTGGAACGAAAAAGATCATCGCGTATGATGCCGCGGGCAGGGCTGCGGTGATTGCGGAAGGTTTCTCCGGCAACGACCTGGTCGTCGCGCACAACGGCAACATCTACGCCACCAATCCCGGCAACGGCGAAAATCACGTCTGGCTGATCCGCCCGGATGGATCCAGGCAGATTGTCGACGACGGCTTGCGTTTTCCCAACGGCATCGCCCTTACGCCCGACCAGTCATTGCTCTACGTGGACGACTACCTCGCGCACTGGGTCTACTGCTACCAGATCCAACCCGACGGCACGCTGACGAACAAGCAGCGCTACGGCTGGCTGCACGTGCCCGACAACGAGGACGCGAGCTTCGCCGATGGCATGAAGGTCGACCGCGACGGCCGCCTTTACGTCGCCACGCGGCTCGGCATCCAGGTTTGCGACCAGATCGGACGCGTCCACGCCATTATCCCGACGCCAAACGGCCGCATCACCAACCTCGTCTTCGGCGGCCCCGACTTCGACATCCTCTACGCGACCTGCGAGACACGCCTCTACAAGCGCAAGGTCGGGGTCCACGGCGCCAATGCCTGGGACTCCCCGCTCAAACCCGCCAAACCGCACCTCTGAACCGCCGCCGCGAAACGCGTCCTGAAGGACCTGCCCCGACAAAAAAAGTGGCGGCCGCCACTTTTTTTGTCGGGAGGGATGCGCAGCCATCCGTTCCGACCTCGGAACTCGACGCGGTTCTGTCCCTCGCCACATTTGGCGTCACCTCATGAAACTCCGTGTGTCGTCCGCCTCGGACAATCAGCCCCACTCCTTTCAGATCTCGCGCCGCTCGTTCCTGAAGCGTTGCGCCGTCGTCGCCGCCGCGACCGGACTGCCGCTTTGGTTCGTGCAGCGCGAACTCGCCGCGGCCGACGCGCCCGCGAAAAAGAGGCCGTCGCCCAACGATCGTCCCGGCATCGCGCTGGTCGGTTGCGGCGGCATGGGCAAGCACGATGCGACTCTCGCCTACGAGTTTGGAGACATCGTCGCGGTCTGCGACGTTGACGATACCCACGCCGCCGCCGCGGTGGAGCAGTTCACGGTCGAGGGCAAGGCGCCGAAAAGCTATCACGACGTCCGCAAGCTGCTCGAGCGCGACGACGTGCACGCGATCATCCACGCCACGCCCGACCACTGGCACTCGCTCGTCAACATGACCATCGCCCGGGCGGGCAAGGACGTATATTCGGAAAAGCCGCTCACGCTCACGATCGACGAGGGTCGCCACGTGATCAAGGCGGTGCGCGATCACCGCATTGTGCTGCAGACCGGTACGCAGCAGCGCAGCAACCAGCGCTTCCGCCTCGCCTGCGAACTCGTGCGCAACGGCCGGATCGGCCGCCTGAAGGAGGCCAATGTCTGGCTACCGGCAGGCCTGCGCGAGGGACCCTTTGCGACCGCGCCCGTGCCGGCGGGGCTCGATTGGAATTTCTGGCAGGGCCAGACACCCGCCCTCGCCTACGTGCCCCAGCGTTGTCACACCTACTTCCGGTATTGGTACGAATACTCCGGCGGCACGATGACCGACTGGGGAGCGCACCACAACGACATCGCCTACTGGGCGATCGGGCTGCTCGCGCCGCGCCAGGTGCGCTCCGAGCGCCGGTCGGAGCCGATCCCCGGCGGCTACACCGCGATCGCGGACTACGCGGTTTACTACACCTACGAGAACGGCATCGCCCTCAACATCCGTTCCACCCGCGACGACAACATCTTTGGCGAACCGGTGAAAAAAGACGGCCAGCGCAATGGTATCCGGTTTGAAGGCACGGACGGCTGGATCTGGGTCAACCGTCAGGGCATCTCGGCCAGCGATCCGGAGCTGCTGAAGACCCCGCTGCCGGATCACGCGATCCACCTCTACGTCAGCGACGATCATATGGGCAATTTCTTCGACTGCGTGCGTTCCCGGAAGGATCCGATCTGCAGTGTGGAAACCGGCCACCGTTCCGCCACCATGTGCCACCTCGGCGCGATCTCGTTGCGAACCGGCCACGCCCTCACCTGGGACTACGACGCGGAGAAGTTCACGGGCGACCATGCCGACGAGGCGAACACCTACCTCGCGCGCGAAATGCGGGCGCCCTACGACTACTCGTTCGCGAGCTGATACCGCAGATCCCGCCGCGGACCGGTCACACCGTCCGCCCGGCGGGCCATCCTTCCCGCCATCGTCTCGCCCGCTCGGACGTCGGAATGCCGAAGTGGTTCAATTCGCGCCCTGCCGGGCCCGAAATGCCATGTCGAGGAGTTGCTCGTCGATGTCGATGATCCGGTTTTGGTGCTCGGCAATCTGCTTCTTGAGCTGGTCCTTCGACAGCTTCGGACTGACGGGCGCCTCCTTCTCAAGCTCCAACTGCAGCAACTCGATCTGATGCTCGAGTTCCGCACGCTCGCGGCGCAGGTGGTCTGCGGCCACCGTCGCCGGCGACGAGCGGACGGATGGGTCCGCCAATGACGGCGTGGGCGATTCTGTCGAGGGCAACAAGGTGACGGGATACCGACGAAGGAACTCCCGGTCCGCCACCGAAAGCGAGTCGATGGGGTATCGATATGCCGTGTTGTCCGACAGGCGGACAAAACGCACTTCGTCATCATCCCGCGCCAATATCCGCACGGACACGGTCCGGCCACGTATGTCCGTGAGGAGTCGCTGCACCGGAAACGCCGCGGATTTCGCGTACCAGTGGCGGTACCCGTACCAACCTCCAACAGCGAGGGCGGCGAGGAGCAGGATGACGGTGGTGGATCTCACCTTCGGACGGCGTGCTGAATCGAACGACCGAATCTTCCGCCACCAATCGGATCGCGGCAAATCTTTAGGCCGCGTCCGCGCATGACGCTCCACCGCGACGAGGGCCTGGATAATCCACTCGCCTCGCAAGTCCACGCGCGGGTGATCGTCCGGCCGGATCCGCATTCCGCCGGTGTGGGCCAGTTCGCCGCCGGGCAGCCGACATCGGGAGGTTCCCACGCAACTGCGACCGCCTCCTGGCACCGGCTGCACCCTCAACGTTTGATTCGCCAATGTCCGCTGCCGCCGCCATCACCGGCGGCGCATGCAGACTTCGCCCGATCCTACCGCGTTTCCGCAGACCGATCCGCTCGAGATCTACCGGTACCGGGACGGCCTCTACGCCGCGGACCTGCTTACCGCCGCACTGACGGAATTCGACTTTTTCACCTGGCTGGCGGATCATCCGTGCGACCTGCCGGCGATCTGCGTCGAACTCGGCATCGCGGCACGACCGGCGGACGTGATGCTGACGCTGTTTGCGGCAAACGGCTACGTGCGGTGCGTCGACGGAATCTTTGCGATCACGGAACTCGCACGCGAGCATCTGGTGAGTTCCTCGCCCTGGTTCATCGGGCCATATTTCGCTTCAATGCGTGAACGGCCGGTGGTGCGCGACTTCGTTACGATCTTGCGCACGGACCGGCCGGCGAACTGGGGCAGCTACCAACACGAAAAGGAATGGAGCGAGGCGATGCTCACGCCGGGCTTCGCGAAATCGTTCACCGCGGCGATGGACTGTCGCGGGCTCTATCTTGGCGCGGCCCTGGCGCGAACGGTCGCATTGGGCATGCGCAGGCGTCTCCTCGATATCGGTGGAGGTTCGGGCATCTACGCCTGCGCGATGGTCGCGAGACACCCGCAAATGTCGGCCGCGGTTTTCGAGCGTCCGCCGGTGGATGCGATCGCGCGCACCATGATCGCCCAGCGCGGTTACGGCAGGCGCATCGATGCCGTCGCGGGAGACATGTTCGTCGATGCGTTGCCGGCGGAATTCGACGTGCATCTCTACTCCAACGTGCTGCATGACTGGGATGTGCCCAAGGCGCGCGCGCTCCTGGCGGCCTCGTTCGCCGCGCTCGTGCCGGATGGCCTGCTGGTCGTGCACGATACTCATCTCAACGCCGACAAGACCGGACCGCTGCCCGTGGCCGCATATTCCGCGCTGTTGATGAGCATCACGGAAGGCCGGTGCTATTCGGTGGCCGAGATGGAGGCACTGCTCGGCGAAGCCGGATTTGTCGACGTGGCGTTCGCTCCCACGGTGGCCGATCGCAGCGTGATCACCGCGCGCAAGCCAGGGTGAGCCGTTTCCGGCCGGTCGCGCAGGCATCTGGCTGCAGGTCTCCGGGGCGGGCGCGGCGCGACCTGCGCTACGGGGTCGCGGCCGTGTTCTCCGTCAGTTTCGCAAACCCTCGCAGCCACGTCTTCCAATTGTGACGGCCGGGCACGAACACCACGTCGTCGGGGGAAAGAAACGACGCGGCGAACAGACGATTCGGTTCGGCGAAGCGATCGCTCTCGCCGCACGCCAGGCGGACCCGCGCCGAGTGGCCGCCTTCGCGCCATTGGTCGCGCAGATCGTTCCACAACCGCCGGCTGTAGTCGTCCTGCGTGACGGTGCCGGGTTGCCAGGCTCGCACGCCGCCCTGATCGATGATTTCCTGCCAGACATCCTTTTCCCCGAGGTAAGGCGCGAGCAGGATGATCTCGTCCACGACGCCCGGATGTTCGAGCTGATAGAGGAGGGCGCCGAGTCCGCCAAGCGAGATGCCGACGAGCGTGACCTGGTGGATGCCGTCCGCGCGGGCGGGGTCGATTACATCCTGTTGCAGCCGCTGGATGGCCGTGCGTTCAAAATAATAACCGAGATGCAGGTCCGGCGCGACAAACCGTGCGTGTGGCCAGAGCCGGCGCGCCTGCGCAAACATGCCGGAGCTGCGGAATTCCTCGGGACGATTCGAGCGTCCGCGCAGGAACACCACCAGCCGATCCGGGGCGTCGGCTGGTTCATCCGTGACAAGGCGCACGGGAACCGCGGTCGGGGGAGGCCGGAAGGCGCATCCGGCGACGGCGAGGGCGATCAATCCACACAGGCGTTTCACGCGGCGGCGAAGATCGCTCGATCCCGTGCCAAGTCGAGCGGCAGGAACAGAATGTGCAATGGCCCATGCGATGATTGGGATCGAGAGAACGGGGTGAGCGACCGACAGCCTCTGTGCCTGTCGGTCCCGACATCGCGGTCGACGTCCCGGCACGCAGGGCTGGCGCCGACGAACGATGGAGCGAAGTTTGGTTGAACCCGCGCAAAACCCGGCCATGATGATGCCAATCATGAAAGCGTCATCGCCCCAGGAAAATCGCCGGGGTCGGCGCCCGCCGCGCGCGACGGAATCCGCCCCGAGTCCCGACGAGCCGATTCCGCCGTATCTGCGGACTCCCGAAGGAATCGTCGCCCCGCTGCCGGAAGTCACCGAACTGCCGGCCGCGAAACCCAAGCCATCATCACGGCCGCCTCCGGATCCGAGCCGCCTGGCCGCACTGCAGAAGGCGCAATGGCGACAGGGGTTCGCGCCGCACCTCGCCCACCATCATGGCGCACCCGGCGTCTCGTTGCGCGAACACCGCGTGCACGGCCGCGGAACCTGAAGCCGCGGCCAGTGCGCCCGCCGCAGCTGGCGCGGGACCCGATGGTCGGGGAGTGTCATGCACTCTTGACACACCCCACCTCCCTGGAGGGGCGGTCCCCGCCTCACAAGCGGGCAAGTGATCAGCTCTCTCCTCGGGGAGAGCGGAGGACGCGCAAGCGCGGTGGAAAGTGTTTCATCCACCAAAGGGCGTCACACGCTCGGGACGGCGGTCCCCCGTGCTCTCGCCCGGCGGTTCCCGGTTGCGGGGAATTTCGAGGCGAGGGTCGGAATTGTTGGATTGAGCGTCGGGATTTCCCTGCTACCGCCGCGTCACTGCCGCGCCGGCGATGGCCACGAACACGGCGGTGAGCTGCAGGAGTTGCAGCACGGTGGCATCGAGCAGGCGCAGGCCGAGCCACGCGTCGACGGCGTGTTGCGACAGAAAACTTACGATCGTCAGCGCCACGTAGGCCAGGAAGCCGCAGCCGGCCAGGCGAAGGGCGCGATCGCGGGTGTGTCGCCAGAATGCCGTGACGAGCGCCGCGGCCCCGAGCACGATGGCGACGGTGAGCACCTTCTGCAAGGGGCCCCGCAGCTCGTACCAACCGTGCGCGACCGCGAAGGCCCGCGCGTGTAAGCCGAGCCAGGCTTCGAAGGGCAGCAGTTCCCAGGCGGCGGCCGCCGCCGTGGCGATCACGAGCGACCGGCCGCCGCGGTCGTTTCCCCGCCATCGGCCCCACAGGATGGAGAAAAGAATCCAGCTCCCGGCGATGGCAAACCGCGCCGGCAATGGTTCCTCGGGCACGCCGCCGGGGTCATTGACGATCGGGGTCGGCCGCAACTCGACCAACCGGATGTCGGCCCCGGTGGAGCCGGTTGGCAGCACCCGGATGTCGCCTGCCTGGGCCGATCGCACGCGGTCGACCCAGCGGCCGGTCGGCGTGAGATAGATGTTGAAGGAGATCGTGGCCAGGCCGGGTTGCGCCGGAATTGGCACGGCGAAATCCATTGGCTGCCCGGTGGGTGCGATCACCCGCGCATCCGTCGTCGCCAGGCCGCCGCGGTCCTGGTAGCGGGCGTTTCGCCAGCGGACGTCGACCACCAGCTTGAGTTCGCCGTCCGCCGGCGCCGGGACCGCCTGTGGTAACGTGACCCGGATGCGATAGGGCTTTCCCATGATGGCCATCCGTGCCACCTCCAGCGTCAACCAGGTGGCCCGGGGCGGCGGACGATTGAGGCCGAGCCACAGGAGCACTCCGAGAACCCCGAGCATCAGCAGCGGCACGAGCGATCGCCAGCTTGTCATGGCACCAGCGTGGCGCAGGGCCCGGGGGCGAGCGAAGCGCAAAAGGCGATGGCGGTTCCGCGAACCTGCCGGGCGCTCGGGCGTGGTCCAGCGAAAGAAGGCGGCCGCCCCGTCAAGCGGGTTGACTTAACGTCGATGAATAATCGGTCACCTCCGGGTGCTGGCCTCCCGCCGCATCGGATCGTCGAACACACCTCGACCACTGCCTTGTAGCCCGGCGCGGGAGTGCGGGGACCCGCCGCTCACGGGAAGGAGAGTTGCCCGGTCACTGATCGAGGGTCACCGGGGCGTGCGAAACTGACACGTCCGCGTGCGGCAGGGTGGCCTTCTGGGCCCGCCAGGCCTCGAGCAGCGTCTTCCATTGATCGTCGGTCAGGCGCGCCTTCGCCGCCGCCAGTCGCTCTTCGAAGTGAGAAACCTGATACGAACTCGCGTCCGGCGGGAACAATTCCACATCGCGCCACAACTCCACGTACTCCTGGCGCGCCTGGTAAACCCGCCAGCCCAGCGTGCCGCCGACGCCGACGGCGGCCAGAATGGTAAACACGACCAGGGCACGCAGCAAAAGGGTGATGGCGGCATTGCGTTCGCGATCCCGATAGTTGCCCCGGGGAAAGAGCACGCGCGGCTGTTCCGGCAAATCGGGCGTGCGCCGCAGCGGAGCGCGCCGCGGCAGCAGCGGCTCCATCCGGGCCGATGTATCCGACGGCGCCAGCCGGACGGGCACATCCTCGATCGGGGCGGATGCTGGAACTTCGCTGTCAGCGAGGCCCGCCCCGTCGGTCTCATCAACATTCGCCGTTTCCTGTTCGGAGAGTTCCGCGGCGACCGGCGGCGGTGCAGAACCTGGATCGACTTCATCAATTCCGGACCGGTCGACGGTCTGGGCGGCGGGATCGGTTTCGCTCGGGCGCCGATCCGGCCGCTCGATATGATCAGACGGCGGCGCGGGCTCTGCAGTGCCGGCGTGGCACGCTGGAACAAACGGTGACCGCGTGTCCACGGCAGGTCCGTGATCCACGGGTGTGGATCCAGCACGGTTTTCGTGGCGGGGGGGCGGCGGCACAACGTCGTCCCGGCCAATTGGGGCGGAAACAGATGCCTCCGCCGCAGGGGCAGGATTCGGCGCGGATGCCGTCTTCGCCGACTCGTGCCCGGCGATGATCGGCGGAGGGGTGTTCGTGAAATGCTCTGGTGCAGAAAGCGACGGCGAGTCGAGCGGCTTGGTGGGAGCCGCCGCCTGCTTGTCCTGTGTTGCCGCGGCCGCAACCTTGGCGCTCCCGGAATCCGCCGCGGGGCCGCCGGCCGCCCGGGCTGCAGGACTGGCGTCGTGTCGTGACGAACTTGCATCGCTGGTCGGGGGCGGGACCGGATGCCTGGCGACGGCCGCGGCGTCAGCGGCGGTCGAGCCGGTGTTGTTCACCTCGGTTGTTACCGTCGGTGTCCCTGGAGTGACGGCACCCGCCATCGTCGCGACCGGCGGCGGCGGTTGGTCGGGGGGCGGATGCGTGTTCTCCGAGGCGTCCGTCGCGTGCTTTTCTACGTCCGTGGCGTCCGCAGCGCCCGGAGTATCGGTCGTCGCGAGCGGGGCTTGCGCCACGGCGAAAGGCGCGGGTGCGGGGAAGCCCAGGCGCATGCGAATCTCCTGGAAATCCACGATCCGCCGGAACGGATCCGGCTCCAGGCATGCCTGAACGACTGCCTCCCAAGGGACCGGGACCGGCTCGCCGTTGCGGCGCTTGGTCCGCCGTTGCTTCTCCATGGACAGTGCCCGCCGCTGCTTGCGCAGCCAGCCGGCGCCACGCGGTGGCACGCCCGTGATCAGTTCGTAGAGGATTGCGCCAAACGCGTAGACGTCATCCGCCAGCTCCGGATGGCTTCCACTCCGAACGGCCGGGCTTGCGTACGCGGCTCGCGGGTCCTCATGCGGCGGCCCGTAATCCGAGCGCAACGCGAGGCGCAGCCAGGCGTTGATGCCAAAGCCCGTCACCGCCAGGCTGCCGTCGGGGCGTATGAAAATCACCTGCGGCGTGAGTGCACCATGCACGACGCCACGTCCGTGGGCCGACTCCATCAGGCTGACAAGGCTCCGCGCCCATGGCTCCACTTGCGAGACGTCGAGACAGCCGTGCGGCGACGAGGCGTGGGTGGCGGCAAGGGTGCGTCCTTCGATCCACCGGCTCACCACGGCTGAGTAGTTCTGGTCCGTCGCCACCTCGCGGGCCGCGATGACATTGGGATGCCGGAGCTGGCGGACCGGGGCGATCACGTCGCGCACGCTGATGAAGTCACCTGGCGTCCGGATCAACTCCGGGGGAAAGAACTTCAAGGCGACCAATTCGCCATTGCGCCGGTCCGTTGCCCGCCACACTGCCGTCGCACGGCCGGACTCCACCACCTGTTCGAGTACATACGCGGCGCGCGAACGCCACCGGGTTCGTGGTCGAGCCATCCTGTCGATCAGTGGCGCTGTTGCTGCTCTGTCCTTTACGCATGGAAAAGCCGAATCAAGGATCGTCCTGATTTCTGCTTTATCCCAGATGATAGGAAGTGTCGAGTCGGGCGCAAAGTCGGATTTCCCATTCCATGAACTAAAGACGGCGGCGAATCCCGCAAGTTCCCCGATAGGTTTCCTGACCAGGCGGGGTCAGCGACTGCAAGTCGGTCCGCGCGGCCGGGTCACGTCCGGGCGAGTTGCGTGCGCGGCCCGGACCGAAACAATGCGCGGGGACGCCGGCGGCCATTCAAAACCTGTCCGATGATCGTTGGTCGCACCAGCAGGTCATACGCGATCAGCAGCACCGCGATCGAGACCACCGTGATTGCCGAGAGCTTCAGCGGCCACGGCAGCGCCACCTCGGCCAGTGCCACCTGCAGCCAGACGACCACGGGCAGGTGCATGAGGTAAAGCCAGTAGGAGGCGTCGGCGACGTAGCGAACAACCGGATTCGGGCGGTCGGCGAATTTCCGGAAGAGCCCGATGGTCAGGAGGACCAGCGACCACATCATCAACGCGTAGCTCACGACAAAGCCGACGTGCGCTGCAACGTAGTGCGGATGACCGGGATTCATCTGCATGTCTCCCAGCATCGTGGTCGCCACCGCCCCCGCGATCGCCGCGAACCATCGGGTTGGCGTGAGCCGGGTGAACCGGTCGAGCAACGTGGGTTGACGGCCGAACATCCAACCCAGGACGAAGACGCCGCCGTAGACCGCCAGCACGGGCCCGTTCGGCCGCAGGGACTGGTCGGGCGTATCCATGCTCCAGTAACGCATGAACCAAAGGGCGACCGCGGTGGGTGCCGCCAGCACGGGCAACGCCCAGCGCGCCCCCGCCAGCGCCGCGACGGTGGCGTCCGCCCGGCGCATGAGCGCCTCCGCCCCGGTCCCGGCGAGACGCAGGCCCGCCCGGACCAGCAGCGCCACGCCGGTGATCATCGCGAGGTAGTAGAGAAACCAGAGATGCGAGCCGGTGAAAAGACCCGTCGGCAGCGAGCGCAGGGACGCGAACCCGGCCCGCAGGCCCGCCCAGAAGTCATAGTCGCCCCGCAGGCTGGCGGATCCCATGATCCAACCCGACACCAGCAGCGGTCGCAGGAGAAACCAGCCGACGACGAACGGCACGACGATCCGCAGGGCCCGCGAACGCACGAAGGCCGCCGTGCCCCGGCGCTGCAACGTCGTGTATCCGAAAAAGCCTGCCAGGAGAAAGAACACCTCCAGGCGGAACGAATGGCTGATTGCGGTAAAGTAGCCGACGAGGGGGCTGGTGGACACGTCCTGCACGGCCCAGCCGATGAAGACGGGCAGGAACGAAAGGCTCGCATGGAAGACGATGCCGAGCAGGAGCGCGAAGGCACGCGCGGCATCGAGGTAGTCCAGGCGGTTGCGGGCGGCGGTGGAGGTCATGGCACGCGGGGCCGACGGTGGTGCAGAGATCATGATGCGAGTGGGCACGGCGGAACGGAAAGCAAAGGCGCAGAGTCGGTTCAGTAGAAGCCGACCTCGTCGACCGCGTAGGAAAAGTCGCTGCGGGCCATCCCGAACGCTACGAGGTTGACGCTGATGACCGTCTGGAGATCGAGCGGTGTCTGTTCCGACCAGGCGCGCTTCATCTCTTTGAACGGAATTCGCAGTTCCTGGAACTCGCCCGTGCCCGCCGGAAGCGGGCTGCTGTGGAAATCGTAGTTTTCGATCGCCGAACTGCCGGCCTGCACCGAGAGCGTGCCCTTGTTGACCTTCACGCGGAGGCGGATGCCGTGGAAGGCGCTGACATCCCGCGGTTGACCGTCGGGCGACACCAGCAGGACGAGACTCATGAACGCGGGCACGCCGCGGCCGGGCGCCAGGGATCCCTGGACCGTGAGGATGCCATGGTCGCATGAGACGGTCCCTTGCGAGTGACTGCCCATGGCCTGGTCGTCAATGAGGTGACGGGCGGAGCCGGTCGTCGTCTGGTTTGCGTCGGCAAAGTCGTCCACCAGTGCCGGAGCCGCCGGGACGGCGAGCGCGGCGTGGGCGGGACCCGCGAGGGCGAGGACCACGCACGATGTGACCGCGAGGAAAGGACGACGGCGGGAGCGAGTGAAGAAGCGCATGAACGGGCTGGGTTGAATGGGCATGAATGGTGATCAGGTTTCGCAAACAGGTGCCGAAACCGGTGAACCCGGTGACAGGAAATTTTCGGGATGCACGTCGTGCGCGGCTTTTTCCGAAGGCGCGACACGCTCCCGCCAGCCCGGGTCACAGGTTCCATCAGTCCACCTGAACGTTGCTGCTGTTGTAACGCCCAGCCCTCGCGGGTGCGCACACCACGCGGGCGCTGACGGGGAAAAACCGGCCGTCTTGTCCGCCGGCTGCCGTCTCATTCGTTGCCTTGCCGGCCCCTTCGTGAAAAGTCCGCTTCCGTAATCCCATCCCCGGCGGACCTCGCCTCCAGAGAAGGTGCGGGCACGCCGGTCAACCCAAGGACAATACCATGCGCAAACTCATCGTCTCAGAATTCCTCTCCCTCGATGGCGTAATGCAGGCGCCCGGCGGCGCCGACGAAGACACCGAAGGCGGCTTCTCCCACGGTGGCTGGACCTTGCCTTACTGGCACGACGACATCGGCGCCACGTTTGGGGCGCTCATGCAGCAAACAGATGCCTTCCTGCTCGGGCGAAAGACCTATCTCATTCATGCGCGCGCATTCGAGCCGATGCCGCCGGGTGATCCATTCGGGGACATGATGAATACGCCAGCCAAGTACGTCGTATCGACCACCCTCGAAAAGCCGGTCTGGCGGAAGACCACGATCATACGCGACAATGTCGTCGAGGCGGTGCGAAAGCTGAAAGCGGCGCCGGGACAGAACATCCTCACCGACGGTAGTCACCAACTCGTGCGGACCCTGCTCGAGCACGACTTGGTGGACGAACTGCATCTGCTGCTCTACCCCCTCGTGTTGGGCGGTGGCAAGCGGCTGCTGCCCGAGGGAGTCCATGCGGCCTTCCGACTCAAAACAACCACACCCTATCCCAGTGGCGTCGTCGGCCTCCACTACGAGCGCCAGGGGCAGGCTGCATGAGAAATGGTTGCGGTTCGCGGGAACCGGAAGCTTTCGTCACAGCACCCGGGCGCTGCATCAGTCCCGAAATGGACAACGGGATTCGCAGGCCGCAGCTTGCCCCCGCTCGACACGCGAGCGTGCAGGTGAAGCAGGTGATGTCCAGACGCTGAGAATCGAAACTTCGGTGTCTGACCCTCCTGGTTGACACGAAATCCGGGCTTCACAGGGGCGGCGGATTTCTGCACCATGACGATCCGCCCACCTTCTGGCGCTGGTTTCCCCCGTGTCCCCCCACGTGCAGATCCGGCTTCTCGGCGACTTTTGTCTCATGCTGGGCGGAGCTGTCGACACGCGCGTCGGCACCACGCGGATGCAGGCCTTGCTCGGATTTCTCCTTCTGCGTCGAGGCACGCCGCAGTCCCGCGCCTATGCGGCTTTCCAATTCTGGCCCGACTCGTCCGAAAAACAGGCGCTTACGAACCTGCGGCATCTTCTACACCAATTGCGTCGCGCTTTGCCGGAGATCGCGGATTTCGTGCGGACGGACAGCCGCAGCGTATGGTGGGACCATGATGCGGAGACCGACGTCGACGCGTTTGCGGCGGCCATCGGTCGCGCCAAGGAGGCGCGGCAGCGCGCTGATCATGCGGAGGTGCAGAACGCACTCGAATCGGCGGTCGCCCTCTACCGCGGTGATCTGTTACCGGGGTGCTACGGTGTTTGGATCGAGGACGATCGGGCGCGCCTGCGTCAGGACGCCATCACGGCGCTCGAACAACTGGTGAGCGTCGCGGAGGAGCGGCGGGACTATGTCTCCGCGCTCCAGCACGCGCGGCACCTGCGGGAGATCGAGCCGACCCGGGAAAGCACGCATGCGCGGCTGATGCACCTTTGTCTACTGGCCGGCGATCGGGCCGGAGCTCTGCGCACCTATGAAGAGTGCGTGGCGACGCTGCAGCGCGAGCTTCACGTCGGGCCCGGGAGCGCAGTCCGCAACCTGCGCGAGCGCGCGCTGGTCGAGGCGCCCGATGCGGTCGGGCTCGCGCCGCCCGCGCCCGGCCTGGCGGGTGCGCCGGCGTTGTCGCTCCGAGGCCGCGACGCAGAATGGCGCCGCATGCTTTCGGCCTGGCAGAACGCGGTACCGGGACGGGCGGGCGTGGTCGTGATCGCCGGGGAAGCTGGCATCGGCAAGTCGCGCCTCGCCGCGGAACTCTGCGTCTGGGCCCAACGCCAGGGTGCCACCGTTGGCCGGACCCGTGCGTACGCGGCCGAGGGTCGGCTGGCGCTCGCGCCGGCTGCGGAATGGCTCCGAACTCCCGCACTGCGACGGGCGTTGGACGGACTCGATCCCGTGTGGCGGGCCGAGGTGGCGCGGCTCCTTCCCGAGTTGCGCGCCCCCGGCACGGCAACCACGGCGCCGTCGGATGACGGGCTGGTCGGGCAGCGACACCATTTGTTCGAGGCCCTCTCGCGAGCGATTCTCGCCTCCGGCGACCCCCTGCTCCTGCTGCTCGACGATCTGCAATGGACCGATCAGGAAACCCTGGAGTGGCTGCGCTTTCTCCTCCGATTTGCGCCGGCCGCGCGTCTGCTGCTGGTCGGGACGGTGCGCACCGAGGACCTGCCGGTGAACGAGTGCCTGCAGCGCCTGCTGACGGATCTCCGGCGTGATGACGTGCTCGTGCAGATCGATCTCGGGCCGTTGAGCGTGGCGGAGGCAGCGACCGTGGCAGCCGACGTAGCCGGACGCGAACTGCAGACCGAAGAGGTGAACCGGTTGTATGCCGAGACCGAGGGCAATCCGCTCTTCGTCGTCGAGCGTGTGCGCGCCGGTTGGAAACCGGAACGAGGTGCGGATACCGCTTCAGGCACCGCGGACGCGGGCGCTGCGCTGCCGCCGAAAGTGCATGCGGTAATCACGATGCGCCTGGCGCAGTTGTCTCGCGCCGCCCGCGAACTGGCCGGCGTGGCGGCGGTCACCGGGCGCGCGTTTTCCTTTGCCATGCTCCAGGCCGCGTGGGAGCGCCGCGAGGAGGAAACGCTGACGGCACTCGAGGAGCTGCTGCAGAGATCGGTCGTCCGCGAGCACCAGGCCGAGACGTACGACTTCACGCACGACAAGCTGCGGGAGGTGGCCTATGCGGCGATCTCGCGTCCGCGTCGCCGGCTGCTCCATCGCCGTGTGGCCGGGGCGCTGGCCGGGCTGCGTGGCGAGGCCGTTGACGCGGTGCGCGCGCAGATTGCCGCGCATCTCGAAGCAGCGGGCCTGGTCGCGGAGTCAGTCACCGAGTATCAGCTCGCCGCCGAAGCGGCCAAGAACCTGCACGCAAGCGAAGAGGCGATCCGCCTCTTCCAAAAAGCGCTCGCGCTGCTCGCCACCTTGCCGGCGATGCCGGCGCGGGCGGAACAGGAATTGCAGCTGCACACTTCGTTGGGCGTCTGCCTCGTCGCCTCGCAGGGGTATCCCGCCTCACGGGTCTGGGGCATCTACGAGCGGGCGGTGGACCTCTGCCGCCAGCTTGGACGCGCGACGGAGCCGCCGATCCTGCGGGCGTTGGCGATCGCGAGCCTTACGAGCGGCGACCTGCGCCGCGCCCATGCGCTGGGCGAGGAGCTGCGCGCGATCCATGCCCGAACCGGCGAAGCGGTCGTGCAGGTGGAAGCTGAATACGTGCTGGGCGTGTCCTGTTTCTGGTTGGGCCGCTTTGCGGAATCCCGCAGCCATCTGGAGGCGGCGTTGGCTGCCTACAACCCCCAGACCCGCTCCACCCACATTTCTTTGTACGCCCAGGACCCCAAGGCGATCTGCCTGGCGCGCCTTGCGTGGACTTGGTGCTATCTCGGGCATCCGGACCGGGCACGGCAGACACTGGACGCCGCCCTGGCGTTTGCGCGGGAGGTCGACCATCCGCACACGGAGGCGTACGTCACCTACTTTGGCGCGCAGCTGTGCCTGGATCTCCGCGACCACACGCGGGCGGCCGCGCTCCTCGGCGCACTCGACCGTCTCACCTCCCGGCACGCGCTGGCCTTTTGGGAGTATCGGGGCCGGATCCTCAACGAACTCGAGCGGGCTCGTACCGCTGGTACCCGGTCGGCGGTCGTCCGCGCGCGAGAGTGCATGGCCACCTACGCCGGGATCGGCAACCTCGTGAACTTCTCGCAGTTCTTGGGGTACGTCGCGGCGCTTTATCTCGCGTGGGGCGAGGTCGACGACGGCCGGGCGGCGATCGCCGAGGCCTTCCAGCTGCTCGACCGCATCGACGAACGCTACTATTGTGCGGAGTTGCATCGGCTCGACGGGGAATTACGGCGGGCGGGCGGGGCCAATCCGGACGAGGTGGAGTCCTGTTTCCAGCGTGCTCTGGACACCGCGCGTCAGCAGGGAGCGCGCTTCTACGCGCTGCGGGCTGCGAACAGCCTGAGCCGGTTGTGGTACGAAACCGGCCGCCGCGCTGCGGCGCGCGAACAGCTCGCGACCACCTGCAGCGCGTTCGCCGACGGGGGCGACACCTCCGACTTGCGTGATGCCAAGGCCAGCCTCGCCCGGTGGGCGTGAGATCACGCGGAACGCTTTTTCTGCACGCAGGGCTTCGATTTTCACGGCCATTCCCCTGGAAGGAACGCTGCCGGAACGCTCCCTCCCCTAAACTGGCGCCGTATCGACTCCGCTGCGCCGACGACCGGTTCTCCTGATCCGTCGCCGGCGCGGCCGGACTCCCTCCAACCACCGAACAACCATGCGTACCTCCATCTCTTCCGCTCTTGAAGCCCTCCAGCCGCAGGTTAGCGGCGAACTCATCCTGCCGGATTCCGTCCACTACGACGAAGCCCGCTCGATCTGGAATGCCATGATCGACAAACGGCCTGCCGCCATCCTGCGGTGCGCCGACTCGGACGATGTTGTCGCCGGAGTGAATTTCGCCCGCGAGCGCGGTCTCACGCTCGCGGTGCGGGGCGGCGGACACAATATCGCCGGCCACGCGCTCTGCGACGATGGACTCGTCCTCGACCTCTCCCACCTGAACGGCGTCCGCGTCGACGCGGACGCACGTCGCGCCTTCGTCGGACCGGGAGCGACGCTGGCCGACCTGGATCGGGCGACCCAGCCGTTCGGGCTGGCCGTGCCCGTCGGCATCAATTCCACGACCGGTATCGCCGGTCTCACCCTCGGCGGCGGCTTCGGCTGGCTTTCCCGGGAGTACGGCATGACGATCGACAATCTGGCCTCCGCAAGCGTCGTCACGGCCGACGGCCGGAAGCTGCGCGCCAGCGACAGGGAAAACGCCGATCTGTTCTGGGCACTGCGGGGCGGCGGCGGAAATTTCGGCGTTGTGACGGAATTCGAATTCCGCCTGCACGCGGTCGGCCCCGAGGTGCTGGCCGGCCTGATCGTGTACCCGCTGGCGGCCGCGAAGACGGTGCTGCAGCGCCACCGGGAATTCATGGCCTCGGCACCCCGGCCGCTCAACGTCTGGGCGGTGCTCCGGTCGGCGCCGCCGCTGCCGTTTCTACCGCCCGAAGTGCATGGCACCGGGATCATCGCGCTCGCCCTGTTCTATTCCGGCGATCCGGCCGAGGGCGAGAAGCTCATCGCGCCTCTGCGTGGCTTTGCGACGCCGGTGGGCGAACATGTCGGTGTTCAGCCCTACTCCGCATGGCAACAAATGTTCGATCCGTTGCTGACGGCCGGTGCGCGCAACTACTGGAAGTCGCACAACTTCGCCGACCTGCCCGACGGTGTCCTTGACGTGGTCGTGGAGTATGCCGGACGCTTGCCGTCGCCGCAGTGTGAGATCTTCATCGGCACCGTCGGCGGAGCCGCGGGCGAAGTCGCGCCGGATGCCATGGCCTATGGGAATCGCGATGCCAATTACGTCATGAACGTGCATGGCCGCTGGGAACGCCCCGGGCAGGATGCCGCCGGCGTCGCGTGGGCGCGGGAGTTCTTTCAAGCGGCGGCGCCGTTCGCGACCGGCGGAGTGTATGTGAACTTCATGACGAGCGAGGAAGGCGATCGCATTGCCGCCGCCTACGGACGCAATCACGCTCGGTTGGCGGAGATCAAGGCGGTGTACGATCCGGGAAACCTGTTCCGGACCAATCAGAACATCCGTCCCGCGACGGGTGCGGTTCGTTGAAGCTTTGATCAAGCATGCAACGGAGAACATCATGCACGTGCAAGTGATACAGTACGACTACAACGGCGACGTCGAAGCCTTCAAGCGCGCCGCCGAGAGCCATGCTCCCGCCATCGCTGCCTTCGACGGATTTGCGGCCAAGCTATGGCTCGATGGAGACGGCCGACGCTTTGGCGGCGTCTACCTGTGGCGTGATCGGCAGGCGGCTGACGCCTACGAGAACAGTGAGTTCTTCACCGCCGCAATCTCGGGATCCCCGGAGGTCAGCCGTCTCACCATTGAACACTACGAATTGTGGTCCGCGCCGACCGCAGTGACCAACGGCGGATTGCCTGTTGCCGTTGCAGCAGGCCCATAGGCGCAACGGGGTTTCCGCCCCGCCCGGATGGTCGCCTTTCCGAACGATCCCAAGGAAGCAGCCTTTCCAGCCCTCGCTTCTTCCCGGCGCCTACACCGTCCACGTCGGCGGCGTTGGCGACATGACCGGAATCGCCCTCGCCGAGGTTTACAATCTCGACGCCCTGAAACCGCCGTGAGGATGCCGGGCGGCCACCGTCGGGAGACGGCGGAAGATCCCCATGGTGGTTGAACACAATTCGCGCATGTGGTGGGCCCTCCGGGATTCGAACCCGGAACCAAGGGATTATGAGTCCCCTGCTCTGACCATTGAGCTAAGGGCCCGGACGTATTGCGGCGGCGGCGCTAAGCCATCCCGCCACACGTCGAGATCGACACGCCTTGTAGTGGGCAACGCGCCAACTGGGAAGGTAGAACTCCTCGATTCCCCCACATCCGATCTTGCGCCCGTCCGGGCGACGAAGATGGGCCCCTTGCGGTCAGCGTGACACCTCTGAAATCGTCACCGCCCACGACGAGGTTGGCGGACCGAAAAGTGGCGACGCGTTTTTCGCGGGACCGGGTGAATCGCTTTGAGTCATCCAACCCGATGGTCCAGAGCTGGCCTTCCGGATCAGCCAACTCGACGCATGGACTGCGTCCGGCCAATGCCCGTGGCGCAGACGCGGGTCGAAGCCCGCCGCTCGTCGGCCAAAAGAGACTACTGAAAGAGCACTTTTGCATCCGGTGCTTCGCGGTAAAGCACCTCATGCCCCGGGACCCACTTGCCCTGCTTCAGGTACTCGGATTTCGACAACATCGTCCCGTCGTCCCGGATGGTGCCGGTACCTCGCACCTCGGTGATCCCATCGGCATCGCCGCTGACCTTTTCGAGGCTGGTGAACGTGTGGTCCGCCACCGTCATCGTTCCCATCGTATGAAAGCGCGCGGTGGTGAAGTAATAGTATGCGATCGTCTCGTGCTCTTTATCCCAATACACGATCGTCTCGCCGCCATAGGCACCGTCGTTGATGGAGTGCAGGATGCGCACGGCATTGCCGTGGAGGGCCCGTTCCCAGCGGCAGACGTCGATGATTGGTTTCTCCGGAGTCGAGTTGGAGAACCCTCCGCGGAAGGTCTTTCCCAAGAACGGCCGCAAGGGTTCCAGTTGGGGACGCAACGTCGTTTCGCTCGCGCGGGCGGACAGCGCGTATAGCAGGCAGACGACGAGGACGGAGCAGATTCGCGTCATGAGGGGAAGGGGTAGCGTCCGATACTCCTCGAGAAGGTGAAGTTCGCAATTCGTTTTTGGGTCGCCATGGTACGCGAAACGCGCCTTCAAGCCTTTGCGGCGTTTGCCGCCGTCATACCCGGCGTGCTCACCATGGTCGTGCCTTCCCCCCACATGAAAACACATCGTGCCCCAGGCGCCGTTCTGGCGCTCCTTGCCTCGACGGTTCTCTTCTCCGGCGGCTTTGGCGCCGATGCCTGGCGTCCCCTGTTCAATGGTCGGGACCTCACCGGCTGGTCCACGTTCATGGCCAAACCCGATCGCTCATGGGACGTGCCCGGCCTGAAACGCGACGCGAAAGGAGAATACCTCGAACCCATCGGCAGGAACCGCGATCCCCTGCACGTGTTTTCCGTCGAGACCGTCGATGGAGAACCCGCGGTTCACATTTCCGGTCAGGGCTTCGGTGTGATGACCACGGACGGGAGCTTTTCGAATTTCCACTTTCGGGTGCAGGTGAAGTGGGGCGAGCGAAAGTGGGGATACAAGATCAACCAGCCGCGCGATTGCGGTCTGCTTTATTTCGTCCACGGCGAACCCGGTTTTGACCACGGAACGTGGCCCCGTTCGATCGAGTTTCAGATCCAGGAACACGACATGGGTGACCTGTTCGCACTCGCCGCACAAATCACGGTGAACGCTCGGCCCGAGACCGGTGCGAACGGCCGCACGCTCTATCACTACGATCCGGCCGGCGATCCCGTCCGCTTCGTCCAGCAACCGCCCATCGGCAATCGCTGCGTGCGCCTCGAAGATGCGGAGAGGCCCCACGGTGAGTGGAACACCCTCGATTTGGTCGTGCTCGGCAACGACAGCATTCACATCGTGAACGGCCGGGTGGTGATGCGCCTGCACGATGCCCAACGCCTCGACGGAACTGCGCCGATGCCGCTTACCGCCGGTCAGATCAGCCTCCAGACGGAAGGGGCGGAGGTCTACTACCGTCACATGGAAATCACGCCGATCGCGGCCGTGCCACCGGAGTTCGCCGCGGGAGAAAACTGATCGCATCGCGTGTTTCACCGCGGGTCGACGGCGGCAGACCGGCATCTGAGCATCGTGCTCGCGAGAGACGGTTTTGGGGTCTAGATTACCGAAGTCACCAAGCCCCCCTTATGTTCGGGAGAGACGTCTATGCACATCATGCGACGTGAAAGGGGAGGTACCACCGGTGTGGTGCTGGCAATGGTCGGGGCAGTTGTGCTGGTACTGGCGGTGGTCACAAGCATCTGGTTGAACCAGGATCGCAGTCGACTCGTCAAACGGGTTGACCTGCTGCAATCGGATCTGACCAAGGCGCAGGGGACCATGGCAACCTGCAGGACTCCGCGGAAAGGACGGAAACGCCGGCCGGCGATGGTCCCGCCACCGCATCGACCGAGCCCGGAACCGAGCCGGGTGCGGCCAGCTCCAGCGCCGCCAAGCAGGTTTTCGCCGGGGAGAATGCTGCCGGCGTGAACGCGGAATTCGACACGCCTCCCAAGGCCATTGATGCCCTGGCACCGGAATACCCGGAAGCGTTGCGGCGGACAAACATCGAGGGCAACGTGGTGGTTGCCTTCACCGTGGACACGCAAGGCCGCGTGCACGACATCGAGGTCCAGAGGTGCACCAACCATAAGTTGGAGCGGGCCGCCGTGGACGCCGTGCGGCGGTGGCGCTTCCAGCCCGCCCTGCGCAACGGGAAGCCGGTCGAGGTTTGAATCTCCCAACGCGTCGAATTCACGCTGAAGTGAATTCAGTGCCGCGGGCACGTTGGCAGGCGCTGCAAACTGCGCCCCGGTTGGCCGGAAGTCGGCCGGGGCGCGGGGTCCGCACGAATCGGTGCAGACCGGCATTGGTTCTGTCGCTTCATCTACGGCGCCAGTTCGTACACCTCGACCAGGGCCACGCCGGCTGTGCCATCGACGCTCTCGACGACGATCGTGTAGGCTCCGGGGTCGAGCGAAACCACCGCGGCGGCGTCGCGGCTGTCTTCCGGAAACGGGAAGGCGCCGGACTGGATGGTGGCCGTGCGCACGGCAGCAGGATCGGCGGCGCTGTTCCAGTCGTCGTTCACCGCCACGTCGACCTGCGCCTGGTTGACCACGCGAAAGCGCGGATTCGCCAGCGCGTCGACCACACCCTGCGCCACCAGCGAGGGACCCGCCGCGCGGATCAGCAGGCGCTTCGGTATGATGCCGCGCACGACGAGCCCGCCGATCAGCACGTTCTCCCCGCGGTCTACCCGGCCCCGGGTTGAAAGGTTGAGCAACGTCCCCGGTGAACCGTAGCCGGGGTCCGGCTGGAGCGAGGGGCTGGGGGCGATGCCTGCAAAGACGAAACGCAGGCCGCGGGCGTAGGCCTCCGGCTTGGTGCTTGAATGCCGTTCGCCCGTGATCTCCCGCGTCGCGAGATGCAAACCGGGTAACGAAAGCCTCGGTACGCTGCGGCCGAACGCGCGCGTCGTCGACCGGATCGACGCAAACTCGTCGGTGGCAAAGCTCGTGAACACGCGCGCGTTGAGTGCCGCACCGCTCTGGGCAAACGTGCGCGCCCGCGCGAGCACGTACTGGTTGCGCCACCACAGCGACGGGCTCGACGCGACATAACCCTGGAAGAGGCCGGGCCGCTCGAACAGCGCGAAGAGGGTGAACAGGCCGCCGAACGAACTCCCGGTCAGCACACGAAAGCTGGCGTCAGCCCGGTAGTTGGCCTCAACGTACGGAATGAACTGGTTCGCGATCACGTCGAGAAACTCCGCTGCATGGCCCGAGTTGCCGCCGGCCGGATCGTAGGAGGGATCGATGCCGGGGGTGAGGTCCCACGACCGCAGTGTCCCGACGTCCGGATTCGTCCCGGCGTAGCCGATGCCGACGAGGATGTATTCGGGAATGAACCCGTCGACGCGGGCATTGCCGAGGGCCATCGCCAGGAGGGGAAAGTCCCAGTAGCCGTCGCACGCGTAGATCACGGGATACCGTCGCGTCGGCGCGGACCCGTAGGAATCGGGCAGCTCGACATAGAGCACATAGTCGCGCCCGTTCGCGGCATGGGGCAGGGCGACGACCTCCGTATTCTTCAGGATATACGGCTGGGCCGCGACAGCCGGTCCGCCGGAGAGACCAAACGCAAGGAGCACAAGAAAGACGTGACGCATGGCCGGAGCTGAACCGGCGCCGGCTGAATCCGGTCGCCGTTCATTTAGTCCAACACCGCGGCGGCACGGCACCCTCCGGCAAAGTCCACCACGGGCCGAGCCCTGGCGTTTCCGCGGATCGTCCGGAAAAGTTCGACGGGTTGGCTGCCGCGGTCGGGCTTGTCACCGCGATCATCCAGAAGCGCCCTGACGACATCTTTCGCGCCCCGCCCGAACTCGTCGCGGACCGGATAGTCGATCGTTTCCGCGGAGCTCAAACGCAGCTACGGAGACAACGCACCCGGTAGCTGCGTTGGAGTGTAACGACAACGTGGCCCGGTCTTCCCTCGCACCGTGGGACTGTCTCTCCGGGTTGCGCACTTTCGCGACGATTTTGCTGGGTACGGACACTCGGTTAGCGGTATTGCTGGCGGAAGTTTGGAAGTAGTCTCTCCGTGATCTCGGCTCGAATCTCCGTGACCTCTGTGTCCACTCCTTGGGTTGCCGGTCCTCCCGCGGTGGGAAATTTCCAGGTTAAAGCGTGGCGGGAACGTCGCCCGACTGATTCGCTGGCATCCCGCGCGCATTGCGATCAGCTTCGTCTTTCGCCATGGACGCCACCTTCTGGAACAACCGGTACTCGGTCGGAGAATACATCTACGGGACAACCCCGAACGCGTTCATCGCGGAAATCGCGGATCGGATACCCGCGGGTCCGGTGCTCTGTCTTGCCGAGGGCGAGGGGCGCAACGCGGTGTTCCTCGCCGGGCGCGGGCACGATGTCACTGCGGTGGATCAATCCGCCGCGGGTCTGGCCAAGGCCCGGCGGCTCGCAGCGGAGCATGATCGCGTCATCCGTACCGTCGAGGCGGATCTGTCGACCTTTCGTATCGAGCCCGGCGCGTGGGCGGGGATCATCACGACATTCGGCCATCTGCCGCCGGAGCTGCGTCGGGACGTCCATGCCGCGGCTGTGCGCGGCCTGGTCGACGGCGGCGTATTCGCGCTCGAAGCATACACTCCGGCGCAATTGCAGTTCCAGACCGGCGGACCTCGCGACATCGAGCTGCTGATGACCGCCGACGCCCTCCGCGCGGAGCTCGCCGGCCTGGAATTCGAAATCCTCCACGAATTCGAACGCGATGTCACCGAAGGCCCGGCGCACACCGGCCGCGGCGCCGTCATCCAGGTGCTGGCGCGCAAACCTACGTCCAATCGGCTCGGTGCCTAGAGTGCGTCATGCACGTTGGCGAATGATAAACCTCTCACTGCGCGTGCGTTGGTTCCCTCTCGTGGAGAGAGCTGATCTGTTTCTCGGCCAAAACACGATCGGTCGCCTCCAACAGCTCGGTCAGCATCTTCTTCATCGCGGTCGGAGAGCCGGTCCGTAACCTCGACTCGATTTTCCGTGACCTCTGTGTCCAAGACTTGGGTCGCGGGTCCTTCCGCGATAGGACCGATGCAGGCTACCTGGCCGGCCAGGTGACGCCCTCGAGTTCGCGGGGGAGTTGTGTCGGATCGACGGGGTAGATCAGGTTCCGGTCCGGATTTTCCTCGGGGGCGCCGAGGATCAGCCAGAGCGTTTCCGCGTTGGTGTCGTTAAAGACCTGCCGCAGTTCGGCGGGACCGACCAGCACGGCGCCGTAGCGCGGAACGGTGATGGTTTCGTCCCCGATGCGCATCCGGCCGGTCCCCTCCAGCACGAAATAGAATTCCTCCGCGTCCACGTGTTTGTGCAGCGTGTTCGCGCTGCCCGGAGGCAGGCGCCACAGCCTCGCGCCCAGGATCTCACTGCGGGTTCGCTCGAGGAAGTCGGCATTGGGAATGCACATCAGGTTCGACGGTCGCCAGGCCAGCTGGTCCGGCGTGATCACATGGTAGCCTTCGATCGGTTTCATGGATGAGGTTGTGGGAATACCCCTGCAAGCGGGTCCCGAAGCCGGGAACAGGGCGAGGGATCTACCGGGGATCCGGGCGGGGTTGATCCTGTTGCCGCCGGGCGAATGCTTGCAGCTCTTCTGCGGCGAGGTCGGAAACCGCCACCCACCGCATGCCATCCTGGGCCCATGTCACGAGATTGAATCCCGCCTCCCGACCGTCGCGCGGAACCACGTCGGTTTCCTGCGGGGCGACGTAAAGGTCGATCATGTGCTTGCGGCGTTGATAAACCAGCACGGCGACGAGGCGGCCGTCGATCCGATCCAGGCGGCCTCCCAGCAGGGGAAAACCGTCGGCACTGAGCTCGCGCACCGTGGGGGAAAAGTCGATCTTGCCCGCAAACCACGGCTTGACGGTATGCCGGTCGGAGGATGCCACGTCGATCGTGTGTCCGGTCAACAGCGCCCGGACGTGGCCGGACACGTAGGCCTGTCGCGTCATGTTGGTTTGGGCACGATCGGCCCCCAGCTGGTAGCCGATGGCGACCGCAAGGGCGAGGGCAGCCGCGCATGCGGGGATCCGCAACGCCCATCCCGTCCAGGTCCACGGCTGTCGACGTGACGGTGTCGTCCGCTCCGGCAGGCGCAGGGAGGCGCGAATCTGCGCTTCGAGACCGGAGGGGGCGGCATGACGCCGCAGTCGTTTGCGTGTGAGGTCGCGCCACGCCACCTGGGCGCGCGCCGTATCGGCGCAGTCGGCACACCGCTCCAGGTGGACGACCACCTCCGCGTCGCGGCGCGCGTCGAGCTCACGATCCACATGGGCGGACAGGCAAAGACGGGTTTCCTCACAGTTCATGGATGGCCCCTTGTCGATGGCGTTGGCGCAACTCGCGCTGCAGGCGTTGGCGGGCGCGGGCGAGCCGCGACATCACGGTGCCGATCGGAATATCGAGCACGCCGGCGATTTCCTTGTAAGTGAGCGACTCGAGGTCGTGGAGCACGATGATTTCCCGCACGCTCTCGGGTAGTTGGGCCAGGGTCTGGTTGAGCAGTTCGAAGCCGGCCTCTCGGCACGCCCGTTCGGCATTTTCCGCGCGTTCGTCGACCAGCCCATGCTCCGCCTCGTCGAAGACCTCGGACGCCTCGAGGGCGCGATTCCGGCGCAGCTTGGAGTAGCAGACGTTGCGCACGATCGTCAGCAACCACGGCTTTCCGTCGCCGCCGCGAAACGTGCCGAAGGCTCGAAACGCCCGCAGGTAGGCCTCCTGCACGGAATCGCGGGCGTCGTGGTCGTCGCGCAACAGCCAGCGCGCCAGGTTATAGGCGGCGTCCAGGTGCGGTAGCATGCATTCTTCGAAGGTGGAGGACACGCCGGGTCGGCGACTCGCGTCGCCCAATGGATAATACGCCGAACCCGCGCATTTATTCCCCGGAATCCGCGATTTTCGCGTGCGGTGGAATACTGGACCCGTCGCCGCGTATAGCCGGGTGGAACTGTTTTCCAACCACCACACATGAGCAATCGCATCCTCCACGATCATCAGCGCGACGGCATCGACCGGCGCGGATTCCTTGAATGCATGGCCTGGGTCGGCACCGGCGTCCTCTGGACGATGGCCGGCGGCATCCTCAGTTCCCGCACCTTCGGGCAGCCGACGGCCCCGGGCATGGAAACCGGAAAGGGAGCGTCGCCGATGATGCCGCCGCCCGGCGACTTTCATTTCGTCCAGATCAGCGACAGCCACATCGGCTTCAACAAGGCGGCCAACCCGGACGTGACGGCGACCCTGCGCGAGGCCATCGCGCGGATCAATGCGCTCCCGGTCGCGCCGGCGTTTGTGCTCCACACGGGTGACCTCACGCATCTGGCGGAGGCCGGGGAGTTCGACATCCTGGAACAGGAACTGAAGCGCGTCCGCACGGAGAAGATTTTCTACGTGCCGGGCGAACACGACATCCGCAACGACGACGGGAGCCAGTTTCGCGAGCGGTTTGGCCGAAACGGGCGCGGCGATGGATGGTATAGCTACGACTACCGCGCCGTTCACTTCATCGGCCTGGTAAACGTCATTAATATCAGCGAGGACGGCCTGGGCGTGCTGGGGGAGGCGCAACTCGAATGGCTGGAGCGCGATGTCGCGCACCTTTCCGCGGATACGCCGATCGTCGTGTTTGCGCATGTGCCGCTCTGGATGGTCTATCCGGAATGGGGGTGGGGCACGAGTGATGGCGCACGGGCGCTCGGTCATCTCAAGCGTTTTGGTTCCGTGACCGTCCTTAACGGGCACATTCATCAGACGGTGCAAAAGATCGAGGGCAACATGACCTTTCACACGGCGACCTCGACGGCGTTCGTTCAGCCGAAACCCGGCACCGCGCCCAAACCCGGGCCGATGAAAGTCGAGGCCGGCGAACTGAAGAAGCTCCTGGGACTCACCAGCGTCAACTACGTGCAAAACACCGGGGCGCTGGCGATCGTCGACACTCCTTTGCTGGCGCCGGCAGCGGGCATGTCATCGGGGACATGAATCCCGCGATCTGGGCAATGCTGCACGGCGCCAGCACTCATTTTCCCATCGCCCTGTCGGTGATGGCAGCGTGCTGCGACGGGGCCGCCGTGGTCGTGTGGAACCGGCGCTCCGGCGTCGGCCTGCGAATCGCCGGGACGATCGCGGTGACGTTTGCGGCGGCGGGAAGCGTGATGGCGGTCATTTCCGGGCTCATGATGACTCGTGGTGAGGTGCTGGGACGGGGCGCGCTCCGGGTCCACCATCTGGCGGTCTGGCCGGTATTCGCCCTGCTCATCGCCACCGCGGCGTGGCGCCTGATTTCGCGGGATCCGACCTCGCGCCGGGTCCATGCGATCCATACGCTCGTGCTCTGCGTCGCGATGGCGATGACGGCCCTGGCGGGCTATACCGGCGGCGAACTGCTGCAGGGATTGCCGTGAGGGTTGTTCGGACGGCATGGATCAGCGGGCTCATCAGTTTGAGCGCGCTTGCCGCAGCCGGCGGGGGGGCGCGCGTGCTGCATGGCCCCGCCGGTCCGGTGACGCCGAATGTGCTGCCACCCGTCGAGGGAACGGCAGCGGAACGGAACGGCCGGATGTTGTTTCTGCACAGCTGCGCGCATTGTCACGGTGCCGACGCGCGTGGGGATGAAGGTCCCGATCTGCACGGCCTTGCCGTCAGTGATCGGCGCATCGCGATCGTGGTCACCCGGGGGATCAAGGGAGAAATGCCCTCGTTTGCGCGCAAACACGATCGCGCCGACATCGCGGCACTCATCGCCTACCTGCGAACGTTGCGGTAGCGTATTTGGGCGGAGCCCGGCGGAAAGCAGGGACACGGCGAGCGCACGGCGGAAAACCAAACGGATGAGCTGGGGCATCCTGAAGAACGAACCCGGCCCCATCGTGGTGCGGTCGACCGGTCCCGGGAGACGCAGGCGTAGCTTTTGGTGCATTCTCTCGCGCTCGTTTGTCCGCGTGCGCCGCCTGCAGTCGTGGCCCGTCACCGGTTCGCTCGCACGCGAAACGGTCCGCCGGGTTTGAAGACGCCGAGGCCGGTGGCGAAGGCCAGCGCGAACACGTCGTAGGCGGCGGCCGCGATGAGCGGCCGCGTCGCATCGATGCCGTGCTCGAGCGTGGCGGTCAGCGCGGGACCGATGAAGACTCCACCGACGACCATCACGGATACGATCAAGACGAGTTTTGTGACCACCCAGGGATAGCGTAGCACGCCCCACTTCGTACCGAGGCCGAGGGCGAGTCCGCTGAGCAGGGCGCCAAAACTCAACGGAATGCCGAACACGTGTGCGAACATTCCGAGCACCCGGACGAGCTCGAGCCTCGTTCCCACGTCATCCGCGGCGGCCGCGTTGATCGCGACGGCGAGGAATCCCGCCGAATCTCCGAGCAGGCCGACCGACAGGCCGATGTGAACGGCCAGCAGCGTGTTGCGCAGCCCGCGGGAGAAGTAGCGGCGTTGCTGGTTTCTTGCCTCGGCCATTGTATGCGGTTTCCGGATGTTTTCGGTGGGATCCACCGGCCGGCGTTTCGCCCGAGGACGCCTTCCCGCGCTCGGTCGCGTCGCCCGCACCAAGGGCACCCTGCACGCTGAGTCCGGCCGGCGGGGGAATGGTTCCGCCCGGAACTCGGAGGTGTGTGGCACGGCCACGGCCTGACGCACCGGAAAATGGGGCGCGGCCCCGATGCGATCGGCAGGCAACGCCTGCGGAGGGCAACAAAGGCGGGGAGGTTGATGGCTTCAGTGCAACGAAACCCTACACGATACTGTTGTCGTCACCGACCGGGTGTCGAAACCGGCGCGGGCGGCGCCCAGGGTCGCACTTCGACGCTGGCATTGAACTCCTTCGCGGGATGCGTCGCGGCGACCTGCGCCGCCTCGTTGAGATCACGGGCCTCGAGGAAGAGCAGGGCGGTGACCGGCCATGCTCCCCGCGCTTCGACGGGAGCGACGATCCCGGGTTGAAGCGTATCGGGCGCGAGGACTCGGGGTTCGAGCGCGTGACCCGCCGCATTTTGTTGGCGGGCCCAGGCCGAGACGGCCGCCTGACGTCGTGCCTTGTCGGCTTCAGTGAGCGGGTGGGGACCCTGACGAAAGATGATGACAAATGGATTCATAGTCGGATGAGCTGAACAAGGTGACCGGATTCGGACGCACCCGGAGTACACGGTTGGTGCGGTTCCGGATGGTCCACGTTACCACGGCGGCTTCGTTGCGACTTGTAGGAATTCGGCGCCCTTCGATTGACCGGGAACGTCGGCATTCATACAACCAAGGCGCTCCAGTGCGTTCATGATTCTTGGCGCGGAGCTTACCCACATGATTCTTACCGCCACCTGTTCACATCAGGAGTCCGCTCAGGAACAGGGTATCGCGGCGCGGGCTCCAGGAGGTTCGACTCCTCCTTCTGAGTGGTTCACAGCCACGGGCGAAAGTCCGATCCGGAGGATGGAGGGCCGGGCTTCGGGCCCAGCCCGTTCGAGGTTTGCAGGCTGGAGGATGCCGTTGCGATTCGCTCGCGACTCAATCCAGCCTCCCCTCGCGTGGGTGCTCTCCATCCTTCCCCTTTCTCATCCATGAAAATCTTTCCCAAGCGATTCGAGATCGCCCCCAACCAGCAGGGGTTTCTCTACCACGATCACAAACTTTCCCGGAAACTCGGTCCCTCGATCTTCCGTCGCTGGGACCTCGGCGATCGCTGGGCCCTCGTCGTGTTGCCGACCTCACCGCGTTACGTCGTCGTGACGAACCAGGAGATCCTCACGAAAGACAGCGTCGCGCTGCGTCTCTCGTTCTACGTCATCTACCGCATCACGGATGGCGAGCGGTTCCTGTCCACGTTCGAGCTTGGTCGTCCGATGCAGCTCGTGCTCGCGGAAGCGGAGCAAATGATCAGCCACACGTTTCAGCTTGGCCTGCGCAAGAAGGTGGCGCTGATCGACAGCGAACAACTCAACGAGAAGCGCGCCGAGATCGATGATCTGCGTTCGGAGGAACTCGAGGCGGAACTCAAAGCCTTCGGGATCGACGTCGATAAAGCGCAGCTGCGCGACATCACCTTTCCGAAGAACGTTCAGGACCTCTTCGCGCGTCAGCTCGAGTCGAAGATTCGCGCGCGCTCTGACCTGGAGAATGCCCGCACGGCAGTCGCCACCGCGCGAGCCTTCAAGAACGCCGCCGAAATCATGCAGGGCGGCGACGGCAGCGTGCGTTTCTTTCAGTATCTCGAGACAATCACCAAGATTGCCGCCAAAGGTCATCACACTTTCGTCGTGGGAGACTTGCCGGGCGCTGGACTGCCGAGGTCCTGATCCCTCGCCGTCGCATGACGTGATTTCGGCTACTGCCTTTGGTGCGCCCGCTACGGAATGGTGTAGACTTCAAGCAGTGCGGTTCCGCCTGTTGCACCGGCGGCCGTGAGGTGCACGCTATAGACGCCGGGCTGAAGCTCGAGGAAAAGCATGGCATCCTTCGAGGTTCGTGCGACGGGGAAGGCGCTCGTCTGCGTTTCCGCCTGCTCGATCGCGTCGACGTTGGGCTGCGTGCCCCAATCGTCGTTTGCCGTGATCGCCTGATCCACGCCCTGCTGGTGGAGCGTGATCATCGGGTCGGCCAGCGGGGTGGTCACGCCGTAGGCGCTCAAGCCCGGTCCGATGCCGCGGATCAACACGTGGCGCGGACTTCCTTCGACGACGAAACCGCCGATCACCGGATCGTCCCCGGGCGTGACCGTCGCACGTGTGGAGAGGTTGACCACGTCGCCGACGTCGAGTTTCGGGTGATCCACCGGCGCGACGACAAAGTAGAACTGACCGCCGATTTCCACGCTCGCATCGAACTTGAAATTGAGGAGCGCGTCATGTCCCAGGAGATGGTACCCCAGCCAGATTTCATAGGGCACCAGATTTCGATTCATTACGTCGGGCGGCAGGGTGGTGCCGGCTGCCAGCTGCGCGTAGATGTCATGTTTGAATTCGCCGAGGGCATTGAGCAGCCCGTAATCGGCGATGGGAACTCCCGAGGTGTCCGTGATGAATCGCTCGACAAATACTTCGTAGAGACGGACGGGCTTGGGCGCGGCGTGGACGACGACGGGTAGAAGAACCACGGCGGTGAAGACCAGAAGATGATGGAGGGCTTTCATGGAGGTCGGAGGGCTTCGGAAGGCTACCGGAGGGGCGAACCTGCCAAGGTATTCCCGTGCGGCACCCGATTTTACAGCGGACTCTCCCTCGCAGGGGTCTCTCCCATCCGATCCCGGCCGCGTCGGCCCTGGAACCTTCGACGTCTCCTGTCAGTTGATCGTCTCGCATCACTTCACGATCGATCCGAGCGGTTCGACCCGGCTGTTCCCCACCGCGCGTCGCACCCTCGGGCCGGCCAGACTCGATCCTGAAGGGCAAGCGGCGGCCCAGCGAAGCAGCCCGGGATCAGGACCCTTGAGTCGCGCGCTCACGCGACCGCGATGCGGGATTTGAGAGCGGGTTTCTTCAGCGTCCGATGGGGCGACGGCCGCCGGGCGCGGGCCTTCTCGCGCTTCACCGAACCCGGCCAGGTGCCCACCGATCGCTTGAATGCCCGACTGAATGCCGCGCCCGAATTGTAGCCGAGTTCGAGCGCGATCTCGTCGAGCGTTTTCAAACCCTCGTTCAAGTGTACGTGCGCGAGATGCATCCGCCAGCGCGTGAGGTAATGCTTGACGGGTTCGCCGACCAGCGAGCTGAACCGGGCCGCGAAGGCCGAGCGCGACATGGCCACCGCGCTTGCGAGCTGGGGCAGCGTCCAGGGCCGCTCCGGCTCGCGATGAATGAGTCCGAGCGCGCGACTGATATTGCGATCGCGCAAAGCCCCCAGCCAGCCCGTCTGTTCGCCCGGGTGTTGTTCGATCCAGAAACGGATCGCCTGGATGACGAGGACGTCGGCGAGCCGCGTGACGATCGCCTCGCTGCCCGGGCGAAGGTCGCGCGCCTCGCTCGCCATGAACTGCATCGTCTCGCGCAGCCAGTCTATCGCGTGGTTGGCCGGCGCGCGGATGTGCATGAACTTGGGCAGGCGCGATACGAGGTGCTGCGCGGCCGGCTGGTTGAAGTTGAGGTCGCCACAGATGATGGTCGTGACGGGGCCGCCACCGTCCTTCCGATACAACGCGTAGCGCGCGCTGATCTTTTCGCACGTGAGGTAATCGAAACTCAGCGAGGGAGCAGAGGGTGCGCTGGCCAGGCGGTGCCCATTCCCATGCGGAACGACCACGAAGTCACCCGCCTCGAGCAGGCGATCGCCGAAGCCCTCGATCTGCAGCCAGCATCGTCCCGAGGTGACGAAATGAAACTTCGGGACTTTCTCCGGCATCACCAATCCCCACGGTGCGGCAAGCTCCGAGTGATAATAGGTGGTCTCTGACATGCGCAGGAAATTAAGCGCTTCTCCAAGAGGATCGATCTGGGGCAGCGACTCGGCTTTAGGCATGGCGGACAACTAGCCACAACGTCCCCCAAGTCCAGTTTTGGACGTTTGATCATGAATCGCGGACGCCCGGGAATTGTTGGTCCGTGCGTCTCATGATATCTATGACGTCAGCAAAAGGCGGCCGCGCTCCCCCGGAAGTGGCGGCCTTAGACAATCTCGCCGGCGATGCCGTGCGTTGCTGCCACTCCAGGAAAACCATGAGTCTGCGAAACACGAACGTCGTCAATCCGAAGCAGACCAGGCGGGTCGCCATCGTCCTGAGCAATCCAGCGATTTCCACGACGACAGAGTGGCCTGTCGGATTCTGGTGGAGCGAACTCACGCATCCCTGGCACGCTTTCACGGAAAACGGATTCGAGGTCGAAGTGGTCAGTCCGCTCGGTGGAAAATGCGCCGCCGATCCCATGAGCGATCCGCGGGATCCGAGCGGCTACTCGGCTTCCGATCTTATATCGCTTGGCTTCATCCACACGTCCGCGCTCGCGAGCCTCGTGGCAAATACGAAACCGGTGGCGCAAATCGACGCGAATGCCTTTGCCGCCATTCTCGTCGCGGGCGGCCAGGGGCCGATGTTCACCTTCGCCTCGGCGAATGCGCTGCAGGAGAAGTTCGTCGAGTTCTACACGCGCGGCAAAATCGCCTGCGCGCTGTGTCATGGCGTGGCAATTCTGCGTTACGCGAGACTCCCGAACGGCGATTTCCTCGCGAAGGGCAAAACCGTTACCGGTTTTGCCAACGTGGAGGAGGACTTCGCGGACCACGCCGTCTGGAGCATGGGCCTGCTGGCGCGCGACCGACACGTCATGCCGTGGCGGATCGAGGACGAGATGAGAAAGATCGGCGCCAACTACATCCAGGCCGGCCGGTGGCGCTCGTTCGCCGTGCGCGACGGCAATCTGATCACCGGTCAGCAAAATTTCAGCGGGGCCGAAACCGCTCGCCTCGTGATCGAGGCATTGGGCGCGTGATGCTCGTGACCGAAACATCGTGACACAAGTGTTCGGATACGGACGCGAACAAGGCGCCGAGGCGCTGGAAAGCTACAGCCAGTACAAGCCCATCCGGGCCAACCTCGCGACCCCGGCCTGAGCTCGAACCCGTAACGCCACGAACCATCCAAGATCCATGAACATCGGAATCATCGGAGCAGGCAATGTCGGCACAGGCCTCGCCAGAATTCTCGGCGGCAAGGGGCACCGCATCCTGCTCAGCTTCTCGAAGGATGCCGCGAAACTCGCCGCCAGCGCGCACGCCTTTGGCGCGACCGCGGGAACCGTTCCTGAAGTCATCGCCTTTGGCGACCTCGTCGTCCTCGCCACGCCTTGGGGTGCGACGGCGGCGGCCCTGCAGCAGTCCGGGCCTGTGACTGGAAAGAAGATACTTTGGGACTGCACCAATGCCCTGAAGCCCGATCTGAGCGGGCTCACGATCGGCACCACGACGTCGGCCGGCGAGGAGGTCGCGCGACTCGCGCCGTGGGCGCGCGTCGTCAAGGCGATCCCGCCGTTTGCCGAGATGATGCATGCGCCAGGTATGCGGGTCGCCGGACAACCCGTCAGTGTCTTCATGTGCAGTGACGATGCGGACGCAAAGTCCGTCGTGCGCGGCCTGTTGACCGATCTCGACGCCGCACCGATCGACGCTGGTCCGCTGCGCAACGCGCGCTACGTCGAGCCCGCGGGTTTCCTGCTGGTGCAACTGGCGTACGTCCTCGGCCACGGCAGCCGCATCGGACTCGGCTTCCTCGAGGAGAGATGAACTCTGCAAATTCCGACAAACTCACCATGAAATCAGCTCTATTCCTGGTCACGCTGGCCGTTGCGTGCCTTTCGGCGCGCGCGGCCGGTGCCGAGGCCGATGCCCCTGCTTCGATGATGCGGGTGCATGTTTTTGCGAGCAGCGAGAATGGTATATTTGCCAATGCCTACCTGGTTGAGACCGCGCACTGTGTCGTTGCCGTTGACTCCACGCTGCTCGTTTCCACCAGCCTGGCCTTGCACGAAAAGCTTGTCTCGCTCGGCAAGCCGCTGCGAGCCATCCTCATCACGCACGGACATCCTGACCACTACAACGGCATCACGAACCTCATGGCGGGCGAAAAGGTCGACGTGTTCGCCACCGCTGGAACGGATCACGTGATCCGCGAGTTCGACGCCGCGAAAGAAGAGCAGTGGTCGCCCGTCTTTGGCGCCGAATGGCCGGGAAAGCGCACATTTCCCAATCGCATCCTGCAGGACGGCGATTCGCTGGAGTTCGACGGCGTGACGTTCACCGTTCACGATCTTGGTCCCGGTGAATCGCACAGCGATTCCTACTGGGTGGCGCGGGCGGGTGCCCACCAGGTCGCGTTCATTGGTGACGTGGTGTTGAATCACGTGCACGCCTACGTCACGGACGGGCATACCACCGCATGGTTGAGGAATATCGATCGGCTGGAAAAGGAGCTTCGCGGCGTGGACGAGCTATATCCGGGGCACGGTGACTCGGGCGGAGTTGAGTTGCTGGATTGGGAGCGGAACTACCTGACGGAATACCGTGCCGCAATCCGGGGCCTGGCGGTTGGAAGATCCTCGCTCACCGACGAGCAGAAGAAGGAACTCGTTACCCGCATGACGAGCTTTCTACCCAATCAAAAACTGGCGTTTCTCATTTCCCTTGGCGCGGACTCCGTCGCGGCTGAGTTCGCCGCCGGACCCTGACCTCCGATGTGACGACGCGGGCGTATTCATGGAAATCAAACATCACAATCCGCCGGCGCTGCACCGCAATCCGGCCTTCACGCAAGTGGTGACGGTTCAGCGCGCCAGCACGCTGGTCTTCGCCGGCGTCCATGATGCTGTGGACGCGGACGGGGCCATTGGGGCGACGATGTCGGCACGCAGGCCGCGCAGGCGTTGCGCATCGTCCTCGCCGCACTCGCGGCCGTGAATGTCAGCCAGGAAAACGTGGTGCGCCTTGGCATCCATCTGATCCGGGGCCACGACGCGACCGATGCCACTGTTGCTGCCCAAACCGTGTGGGGCGCGCATCCTACGGTCATTACTGTTCTCGCCGTTTCGGATTTCGCAAATCCTCGTTTTCTCGTGGAGATTGAAGCGACTGCCGCGATAGCGTGACTGGCGCCGTGGTGACGCAGCCATGAACAAATCGCGACTGGAAGCATTCAGCGATGGCGTCTTTGCCATCGTGATCACGCTGCTTGTCCTGGACATCCGCCCGGATGCCCTGGGCGGAAGCGGAGGGGACATGTTTATCCGCGCCGGGCCGAGGATCCTCGTCTATGCCCTCAGCTTCGTCCTGGTGGGAATGTATTGGGTTTCGCACCACCACATGTTGTCGTTTGTCGAGCGCACGGATCGGGCGTTTCTCTGGCTCAACCTGTTGCTGCTGCTGGTCGTCGCCTTCATTCCCTATCCGGCCGCGCTGATGAGCAGCACGCATGGGGATGTGAGCTCGATCCGGATCTATGCGACGACGCTATGCCTGTGCAACCTGCTCGGCGGTACGCTCTGGGCGCACGCGACGAGTCGCCATCGGCTGGTCAGCAATCATCTGCCGGAATCATTCGCTCGATTCGTGCTCGCAATGCATCTTGCGCCGATCGCCGTCTATGCCCTGGCCGGTCTGCTCGCGGGGACGTTCAAGACGCTCAGCGAGGTTCTGCTCGCGTTCGTACCATCCTTTTTCGTGCTGCCCAATCCGTTCATCGAGCGCCGCGTTCGTGCCGCGCATGCCGCGGTTCGCAGAGCGATGAGAGAGACGGATGCCGCTTGAATCCGCCGTTGCCGCTGTTGCGCAAGATCATCCGTTCGGCGCGCAGCGTTCCCAACTGCATTCATGCATTGCGCGCACTCCACGAACTTGGCGACCAGCGGGAAATCGCACCTTTTCTCAAATCCTTCGGAAGCCAAAAATGCGGATTCGGCATGGAGCTGGAGTGGCTCGAACAGACGCTCACCGACATCTTTCCGAAGGGTCCCCAACTTCAGCTCTCGTGGGACGACCGGCCGGTAGATCTCACCACGCCTTGGCTTGCCTGGTTGAAGGGTCATCCCGAATTCACGGCTGACGCGCGCTGAGAATTGTCTGCGTCCTCCGTACGACGGAACGATGAACTCCGCGTGCTGGTCCCCTGTATCCGTTTGCGGGCGATGCGTAAGCGCCCCTTTCGCCTGCGCAGCTCGATCAGATTCCGAACGGACTCAAGGCGTGAGATTCAGGACCGCCTGGCCATGTTTGACGTCTGCCGGGACGGACACGTGATCGTGCACCACCAGCCAGACCCCGGCGATGCGCCGGAAGCATGCGGTCCAACGCACCCACAGATCGGAGTTGTGCCCGCTCGCCAGCCTGCCGCTCACGTGGTTGAGGCTATGAACGAAGGCGAGGTCGCCGTCCGTCGTCACGTCCAACTCGCGCACCTCGTAAGTGATGGGGCCGGTATGGACCGCGAAGAATTCCTGCCAGGCCCGACGTTTGTTATCCGTCCCGGCATAGCGCAGGGGCGGATCGAGATCGAATGAAACGACGTCCGGTGCGTAGAGGGACATGACGCGGTCGATGTCCTTCGCGCGAACCGCTTTCGTCCAATCCTCAACGCGCTGTCGAATGAGTGTGTCCGCCATGGGTTCCTCCTTCTTGCTTTGGGTCCATCTCTGCGTGTGGGACGGAGCCGCGCAACCCGAGAAGCCGGGCACACCGACGGCGACTCCGACGAGCAGTGGTATGATTCGAAGCACGCGTGGTCTCATCTCGCCGTGGTATCGTTGCATCGGAGGGATGATGTCGCTGTTCCGGGGACGCTCACCCCAAGCCAGGGCCGCCGTCGTGCGCTGGCCGACCCCGTTCGATCGCGGTCTGTTCGAGTGACGCATGGTGATAGCCGCACCCCACGGCGCAGTTTCTCCGGGTTGCTCACCGTGTAGATCGCCCGGATTCGATCGCCGGCGAAGGCGAATGCGCTGACCGACAGATAGCCGTCGGCGCGACGCATCACTGTGCCCACTTCGCCATTCACGCGGGTGATCACCGCCGGTGTGCTGCCGGGGAAACGCCGGTGAATGCCCGCGAAGAAACGGCTGATGTGATCCGCACTGCGGATCGGCCGGAGCACCGACCGAACGCGACCGCCGCCGTCGGCGTAGAGGACCGCGTCGTCAGTCAGCAAGGCGAGCAGCTCGCTCACGTCTCCCGTCGCGCAAGCGCTTGTGAAGCGCTGTACGATCTGCTCCGCCTTCGGCGACGGCGCTGTTTTCGCCGGCTCACGTTGGGCAAAGTGATCCTTCGCGCGGCTCACGATCTTCCGGCACGCCGCCTCGGTCTTGCCGACGATCGCCGCGATCGCGGTGTAGTCGTAGTCGAACGCCTCGCGCAACAGGAACACCGCACGTTCCACCGGTCCGAGCGCTTCCAACATGAAGAGAAACGCCATGCCCAGCGAATCCCCGAGCGCGGCCACCTCGTCGGGTGCCGGCGCCGTAGGATCGACCAGCGGCTCCGGCAGCCACACGCCGACGTATTCCTCGCGCCGATGCCGCGCCGAGCGCAACTGGTCAATCGCCAGCCGCGTGAGGGTCGCGACGAGCCATGCCTTCGGCGTGACGATCGTCGCCGGGTCCTGCCGCTGCCAGCGCACGAAGGTTTCCTGCACGAGATCCTCCGCTTCCGCCACGCTGCCGAGCATGCGATATGCGATGCCGAAGAGCAGCGCGCGGTTTTTGGTGTAGACATCGGTCGTCATGGCGAAGCTTCAAAAGCGCAGATCACAGAAGGTAACGAAGGAAACAAGGCTATCCATCGTCAATGGATGAGCCGTTCCCTTGGCTGCACATCGCGGTGAGCGACGGAATCGCTCATCCCCTGCAACCTGATGGACTCGTCCAGCTTCTGTCAGCCGCCGAAACGCGGCGGCATCCTGAAGCCGACGTTGAGGCGATTCCAGCCGTTGATCGCCACGATCGCGAGCGAGAGATTCGCGAGTTCCGCTTCGGTGAACTCCTCGCGGACCGCGGCGAAGTCGTCATCGCGCACGTGTCCGTCCGCGAGCCGCGTCAACAATTCCGTCCACCGCAACGCCGCGCGTTCCCGCGCGGTGTAAAGGTCGACTTCGCGCCATGCGGAAAGCAGGTTGATGCGGTCCTCCGTTTCGCCCGCCGCCTTCGCCGCGCGAATGTGCATGTCCAGGCACAGCGCGCACCCGTTGATTTGCGAGGCCCGGATGTCCACGAGCAGGAGGAGCGATTCCTCCAGACTGCCGTGTTTCACGACGTCCGACAGTGCCAGCATTGCCTGCAAGGTTGCCGGGGCGGCCTGCGGATAGTTGAGCCGCGGTTGGGAGGTTGGTTTTTCGAGAACGGTGGTGGTCATAACACCCTCTCGGACGAAGCAGCCGGTCGTTTTGTGACAATGCCGACGCGCCCCGCCGGCAAGCCGAAGGTCGAGCGTCGTCGCCGCTGCCTTGACAGGCTACCCCATTGGCGCACGGCGTACCCGTGGAACTCGTTCGCTTTCCCACGTTTGACCGGACGCAGGCGGGCAGATACGGCACGGCGCCGGCGAGAGATCAGTCTCTACTCTCTCGCCGGCGCCGTGTCGCTCTTTCCCGTGATAAACGGACGTTCGGCGATCGCCGGTGCTGTCGTTCCGGACGCGATTCCGTTCGCTTGGGTTTTCCGCGCGGTGATGGGCCTCGGGGGTCTTTGCCGAATTCTGTGGCTCGACTAAACGCCGCCAGGATGGTTGCCTCCCGTCCAGAGATGGCACGCCGCACCACAGAACGTCCACCGCAACCGCGTGCGCGATGGTTGGCGCGGGGCGTGGGACTTTGCGGGGTTCTTGCGTCGCTGGTCGTGCCGGCGCTGCCGTTGGCCGCGGCGGCGCCGCCAAACGTCCTGTTGATCGTCGCCGACGATCTCGGCTACAGCGATCTCGGATGCTACGGCAGCGAAATCGCCACGCCGAACCTCGATGCACTGGCGGCGGAGGGCGTGCGCCTCACCCAGTTCTACACCATGGGGCGGTGCTGTCCGTCACGGGCCGCCATCCTGACCGGCCAGTATCCGCACCGGGTCGGGCTCGGCCACATGACCCAGGACATTCACCGGGCGGGGTATCGCGGGCGGCTGTCGGAAGACGCGCGCACAATCGCGCAGGTGCTTGCACCCGCCGGCTATCGTTCCTTCATCGCGGGCAAATGGCACCTGGGCACACCCGACCCGACCCAACACGGTTTCGAGGAATTCTACGGCACGCTCGTCAGCGCACAGCGGTTTTTCGACCCCGATCACTTTATCCGTCTGCCGGCGGACCACCCGCGGATCGAGTACCCGGAAGGCACGTTCTACGGCACGGATGCCGTGACCGATCATGCGCTGGAATTTCTCGGCCGCGCGCGCACGACGCCCGAGCGGCCGTGGTTCCTGTATCTCGCCTACAACGCGCCCCACTTTCCGCTGCAAGCGCCGCGCGAGGAGATCGACAAGTACCGTGATCGCTACCACGAGGGCTGGGACAAACTGCGCGCGGAACGACTCGCCCGCATGAAGACCCTGGGCATCGTGCCGGCCGACACCGTGCTTACGCCGCGTTCGCCGTGGTGGAACTATGGTGAGACCGACACCGGCGTGAATCCCCCGTGGGAGTCGCTACCGGAGGACCGGCGGCAGGACCTGGCGCGACGCATGGCGATCTTCGCCGCGATGATCGACCGGATGGACCAGCAGGTCGGCCGCGTCTTCGCCGATCTCCGGGCCCACGACGAATGGGAGCACACACTGATCATCTTCCTTTCCGACAACGGCGCCTGCGCGGAGTGGGATCCGCGCGGCTTCGACGTCAAGACCAGCAACAACAACATCCTGCACACCGGTGAGCAACTCGCGCAGATGGGCGGCCCGGGAACCTATCACAGCGTCGGTTCCGGCTGGGCCAACGCCTCGAATACGCCCTGGCGCCTGTACAAGCACTTCAGCCACGAGGGTGGAATCAACTCCCCCTGCATCGTGCACTGGCCCGCGGGGCTCGCGGACCGCGCCGGCATGATCAACCATCAGCCCGCGCACGTCATTGATCTCATGGCGACGGCGGTCGCCGCGGCCCACGTCCAATACTCCGGGCCGCTGGACCTGCCGGGAGCCGATCTGATCGCACAACTGCGCAACGATCAGCCGGCGGAACGCACGTTGTTCTTCGAGCACGAAGGCAATCGCGCGGTGCGGTCGGGCCGCTGGAAACTCGTCGCCCTGCGGGATCAGCCTTGGGAGCTGTACGATTTTTCCGACAGCCGCACGGAACAGGACGACGTTGCGGCCCGGCATCCGGACATCGTGGCCGAGTTCGGCCGTCGATGGGACGCCTGGGCGGACGCCAACCAGGTCACGCCGCTGCCGCGGGACTACCAGGTCGGTTACCTGCGCAAGGCGGAGCCGTGACATCGCGCGTCTGCCCGGGCCTCGCGGGCCGCTCACGCCGAGGCGCGCGAACGCGTCGATCAACCTGGTGAATGCACTTCACCGACGGCAATGAAGGAAACAAGGGTTTCTAACGCCAGCGGCCGTCAGAGGTAGGGTCGGCTGTCCCCAGGCGACCGCGGTCGCGAGGGGACTCGCAACCCTGCCTTTCGGGATACCCTCTGAGAGATCGACTGAAAGTCCTCGCCGGCGTTCGTGCTACTCGCTCCGCAGCGCGATCAGCGGGTCGATGCGCGCCGCCCGGCGCGCGGGCAGATAGCTGGCGAGCAGGCCCACTCCGAGGAGCAGGAAGGACACGATGATGTAGGCCATCGGATCGGTCGGCTGCGTGTCGAAGAGCAGGCTCGTCATGGTGCGGCTGAGCAGCGCCGCGCCGGCCAGGCCGAGGACGATGCCGATCCCGGTCTTCCACAAACCCTGCCTGAGGATCAGCCCGACAATCTGCCCGTGCGAGGCGCCGACGGCCCCGCGAATGCCGATCTCACGGGTCCGCTGCGACACGTCGTACGCCAGCACGCTGTAGATGCCGAGGGTCGAGAGAAACAAGGCGAGCCCCGCGAACGTCGCGAGCAACAGCATGACCGCGCGCCGGTTGTCGTAGGACGAGTCGAGCACCTTCGTCATCTCACCGGTATCGAAAAGCGCGATGCGGGGATCGATGGCGCGAAGCTTTTCGCGCAGCACCGAGATCACGTCCGCGACGGGGCGCGCCGTGCGCATGAAGACCGTGAGCCCTGGTCCGTTCCCGCCGGCGAGCTCGTAGATGAATGGATTCCCGCTCTTTTCCTCCACGCCGTTGTGGGGCACGTCCTTCACGACCCCGACGATCGTCGGCCAATCCTCCGGCATTTCCGGGCGTCCGCCGAAACTGAAATGCCCGTCGATCGCCGACCCGCCCGGGAAGAACTTCCGTGCGAAGCTGGCATCGACCACGTAGCGCGTGACCTTGATTCCCCGATCAGCCTCCTCGAGGAAGCGGCCCTCGAGCAGTTGGAGCCCCAGGGTATCGAAGTAGCTGGGCGATACCGCCACGCGAAAGGCGCCGGGCTGGGGCGAACCGGGCGGAAGCGTGTCGTTCTCCAGGGTGAACGCGTTGATCGGCAGTCCGCCCTTGAACGGCGTCGCAAATGAAAGCGCGCTCGAGGTGACGCCGGGGATCTCCTGCATCGCCTGGAGGAGGCGTTGCCGGGTTTGCTCCGCCTCGTCCGGGCTCCCCCGCAGGGCGCGCGGCAATGCCATGCTGCCGGTTACGACTCCCTCGGGATTGAAGCCGGGATTCACGTCGAGTGCTTTCGCGAAACTGTGGATCAGCAGCCCCGCGCCGGTCAGGAGCATCAGGGCGACGGCGACCTGGATCACCACCAGGCCGCTGCTGAGCGCGCGCACGCCCCGACCGGCCGACGAGCCGCGCGCATTTCTCTGGATGACTGCCGCCAGGTTCGTGCGGAACGTATGGAAAACCGGTATCAGGCCGATCAGCACGCCGACCAGCAGCGCGAGCCCGATCGCAAAGCCCAGCACGCGAAGATCCATCGTGGCCGGCAGCGACGCCGGCAGCATGCTCGCGAGATAGGAGTTGGTTACCCGCAACGCCCCCCACGCCAATCCGACCCCGAGGATCGCTCCCGCCCCCGTGAGCACCAGGCTCTCGAGCAGGAGCTGGCGCGCGATCGTGCCGCGGCTCGCGCCCAGCGCCGACCGGATCGCCAGCTCCGCCTGACGCGTGTTGGAGCGAACGAGCAGGAGATTGGCGACGTTCACGCAGCCGATCAGCAGCACAAACGCCACACCGCCCTGCAGCAGCAGGAGCGTCGTGCGCACCGGCTGGACGCGCTGCTCCTGCACGCCGCCGACGTTCATCGTCATCCCCGAACGGTCCACGAACTGCTTCAGCTGCGGCGGCCCCGCGTCGACGTAGCGCTGCTCGAGCGTCTTGGCCTCGGCATCGGCCTGGCCCGCGGTCACCCCCGGTTTCAGCCGGCCAAAGAGATTGATATAGACGCCGTATCGGCCCTGTGGGTTCTCCGCATTCGGTTTCCAGGAAAGGGGCTGGATGTATTTCACCCGCGCATCGAACGCCTCGAAGACGCGTGGCGCCACGCCGATCACCCTGCACGTCTCCTCGTTGATGCGAATTTCCCGACCGATCACCTCGACGTCCTCGGAGTAGTCGTTCTGCCAGCACGACTGGGTCAGCACGATCAATTGGTCCTCCCCGGGGCGACATTGCTCCATGGTGAAAAACGTGCCAAGCAGCGGCTGCACCCGCAGGATCGGGAAGATCTCCGCCGTCACCTTGACGCAGCCTGCGCGCGTGACGGCGTCTTCCTTCCCCACCATCCCTTGGAAGAATTGCCAGAGGCCGACGGCCTCGTAGGACGTCGCGTTCTTCGAGTAGTCGAGGTAGAACGGGATGTTGGCCGGCATGTGGTTCAAGCCCGCCTTTTTCGCGGACGTGTAGAGCTCGACGATCTCCCGCGGGTGATCGAACGGCAGCGGCTTCAGCATCAGCGAATAGACCGTCGAGAAGATCGCGGTCGTGGCCCCGACGCACAGCGCGAGCGTCACCAGTGCGGAGATCGCAAAGCTGCGGCTCTTCGCCAGCGTCCGCAGCGAAAAGCGGAGATCGGCGCCGATTCCGTGCACCGCCCGCGACCACCACCCGGCGCGATTCTCCGGCGTTCCCGCCACCCGACTGGATTCAGCACTCATGAGGTAAAGGTAGGTTGGTGCGCATCGAGCTTGGGATGCCCTTGAGCAAACGCAATCTACCACGCGAAGGTTACCGAATTGTCCCCCCGCACGGACAGCCTGTATGGCCAACACGCGAGCTTGCCGGCGACGCTTCCCTGTGGTGCGCGCTGTTTCATGCGCCAAAGGGCATGACTCCCAGGATTCAAGGTAGGGGCGCGTATCCCCACGCGACGGCGGTCGGCTGGGGACAGCCGACCCTACCTTTCGTTGCGGCCGCAGGCCGCGGCAAAAATTACCGGGCTAGGGTTTTTGCGTCGCCCGCTTGATGTAATCATCGGCCATTTGCTCGGTGATCACGTATTTCCAGCCGGTATCCGTTTTCAAATACTCAGTGCGGCTTCGTGAGGTGCCGGGCAGATGCAGCACGACGCGTTCGGCACTGACGGACTCGGATGTGGCCGTGGCCAGGATATCGCCATCGGGAAAAGGCCGGGCCATGCCCTGATGGGTGAGCAGCGCGGCCGCCATGTCATCCACCGACCTCCAACGCGTCCGCACATCCTCCGGCAGCGTCGCCAGGTAAGCCTCCGCTTTGGCCCGGGCGCCCGGGTCCAGGTAAAGCAATTTGCCGACGGCTTCCGTGTCGCCGCGATCGCAGGCCCAGGCGAACGTTTGTAGCGTGGCCAGCGGCGTCGCCTGGCCTTCGTTGTGATACACTTCAGCCGGCTTGGGCGGGGAGGCGGGAGCGGTTGCCGGTGCCGGTGCGCTCGGGAGGGCGGCACCGGGTTCACGGGCAGGCGGTTGCGCCGTCGTCCGGCTGGCCTGGGTTTCGGCCAGCCGTCGCTGGCTGGCTTGCACGCGCATCTGGTTGTTTTGATAACGCAGCCAGCCGGCTTCACGGGCGCGTCGGTGGTGCAACTGAAAAATGGCGCCGGCGGTCAAGGCCGACGACGCAACGGCGACGATCAATGCTGTTTTCAGAGGAGTCATCGGGGAACGGCGCCAGGCGGCTATGGTTGCGGCAGCTTCGCGAGTGTCTCGCTGTTGAGGTTTCCAGGGAGATGGACGACGGCGACTTCGGGGACGACGTACTTCCAGCCATCGGATGTTTGTTGGAATTCGTGAAAATTCCCTCTTGAGCCGACCGTCTGCAATGCGATCCGCCCGGGCCTGAGCTCATCCTGCCCGGATATTCCTTGCTCGATAAGATCTTCCCCCGGCGGCGGCGCCTCCAGGCCCTCCACGGCGTAGAGCATGCCGTAGAACTTCTCGGGTGTGGGATACTGCGCCCGGATCGACTCGGGCATGGAAGCGAGCACGGCCGCCGCTTTGTCACGGACTGCGGGGTCGAAGGTAATGACCTTCGCGAGCTCGTCGGGATCGCCGGCGTCGGATGCCCAGGCGAAAGTCAGTTGGGCATCGAGAGGTGTCGCCATGCCGTGATTGCGATGGCCGCGGGCCGTGACGGACGGACCCGCGGACGCGTCTGCGGCCGCCCGCGTCGTCGTCGCGGAAGCGCTCGCCAATCGAGACTGTCTGCTCGCCATGGCCTGCGCGATCGCGGTGACTTGGGCGGCGTATTCATCGGCCACCGCAGCCACGGACGCACGACTCGCGTTGGGGCCGGTCGCTTCGGAGAGACGGACGTTTTCCTGGCGCAACGCCGCCAGCTCTTCTGTGCTGACGCCGGGCGCGAGCGAGGTGGATACGAGAGCGGTCGAGGCCGCCGCGACCACGGCGCTGACGATCGAGACAGTGATTTTGTTCATGAGGAAGAAAGAGAGCAGGCCCGCCGTGCCGCCCACGGGAGCGGTGGCGAGTCCGGCGGCAGTGACACTGGCTGCCAGGCTGGCCGGAGCGGCCGCGAGCGGCTGGTTGGCCAGCAGCAGGCCGAGCGCCGCGCTGGTGGACGTGACCCCGTGCTTGCCGAGGTGGATGCGAAGTTTTTCGAGGGCGCGTTCGGCGCGGAGGCGCGCCGTGCTTTCCGGAACAGTCAGCCTGGTGGCCAGCTCCGCAAAGGTGAGTCCCTTGAAAAAGCGCTGCAGCACGATTTCGCGATCGCGGTCCGTGAGCTGGTCCATCGCCTCGTCGATGACGGGCCGCAGGCGCTCCCAATCGACCGCCGGTTCCGATCGCGCATCGACATCAGGCATGGCGGATAAGGATTGGGCGAGCTTTTGCCGGCGGTGTTCGGAGCGCATCGCGTCAATCGCCGCGTAACGCGTGCTCTGGTGCAGCCAGCCGCTCAGCGCGGGATGGCGCGCCAGCCCCGCCGCCTTGCGGGCGAGATCGCAGAACACTTTCTGTGCGATCTCCTCGGCCAGATGCGCCCGGCCGCCGGCGCGCCGAAGCGCGGTCGCATGAACCAGATCAAGGTTCTGCCGTACCAGTTCGGCAAACGCACCTTCGTCGTGATGTTCGACATAGCGGCGGAGCAACTCGGCATCGGTGGGCATGCTTCACCTGATAACCGCTCGTCGCATGAAAATCCGCAGCAAATTCGCCGGAATCTTTGGGGGCGGACGAGCGGAAGACCTTCGGTCTTCCGCAACGTCACAACTCGGTGAGGCTCCCCACGAATCTCTGTGGCCTCTGTGTTACCTCCGACTGCGCCGCCATTGGTCGCTTGCCGATTCGAAATCCGGCCGCCAAGGTCAGCGGATTGCCATGCCCAATGTCTTCGTGATCGCCGGACCAAATGGAGCGGGCAAGACGACCTACGCGCGCCGATTCCTGCCGGAGGAAATGCGGATCCATGAGTTCGTAAACGCCGACCTGATCGCGGCCGGCTTGTCGCCGTTTGCACCGGACAAGGCGACGTACGCCGCCGGGAGGATGATGCTGCGACGAATTGCTGAGTTGGTTGCGGCACGCGCTGACTTCTCGTTTGAAACCACGTTGTCCGGCCGAACCTACGCACCGTTGCTGCGCATGATGCGCGCGGCCGGGTATCACGTGTGGCTCGACTTTCTCTGGATTCCTGATCTGGCGATTACCAGACAACGCATACGCCAGCGCGTGGCCAAGGGTGGACACAATATTCCCGATGACGCGCAACAGCGTCGATTTCACCTTGGCGTCCGCAACCTCGTCGGAGTCTACCGACCTTTGATCGACCACTGGCGACTCTTCGAGAATACCGGCGACCGTCCCCGTCTCGTGGCCGAGGAAGATCAGGGCCAGCTTGTGGTCGCCGACGGCGCCATGCTTGCCAGGATCGAACGCATCTCCACTGTGACGTTTGTGTCCGCAAAAGAAGGGAAGTTCGTGGAAGAGCCGTCCATCTACGCGCCCGCAGAGAATACCCGGCGCGCGATGCGGGCCATGCGGAAGGCTTTCGCAGACGCGGTGCTGGAGAACCTGCGATTTGGTTTGCCCGTGATTCAATGGCATGACGGCAAGGTCGTCGAGGTGCCGGCCGAAGTTCTCGCCCCCCTCGCCCGCGGGATCCTTGCGGCCAACGGTGAACCGCTCCCGGACGCGGTTGACTCTCGTCCCTCGTGACGTCCCGCGCGGAGAAGAGGGGCTCGCGAAGCGAGAACGTGAGAATCCTGGACTGAGTCTTTCTATCTCAGACGTCTTCCAAGTCTCGCGTTCTTCCATCGCGCCCGGTAGCTGCGTTGGAGTGTAACGACAACGTGGCCCGGTTTTCCCTCGGACTGTGAGATTTCCAGGCTAGACGTCCGCGTCTGGCGCTACATTTGAAACGCCGGTTGGGGCGCAGTCGCGGGCCTGGTGTTGGTGCTCGGGCGAGTCAGCACGAGATTGCGCAGCGAATAGATGTGCGTGAGGATGCCAAGCGGTGGTCCGAGGAAAAGCGGCACGATCACGAGCGGGAACCGGCTGACGTTCGTCGAGTGAGACAGCACGGCCGTCGTCACCGCGACCACGAGATCGAGGATCCCGAAGCAATTCCACATGACCGCCCACCTGTGCGCGCCGGGGCGATGGCGGGCGACCGCCCGGGCGACGAACGGCGCGGCGATCCCGGTGAGCACGTCGCCAATGCCCGCGCACAGCGCAAAGAGCGCCGGCAGCGCGTGCGCCGCCAGGAACGGCCAGAGAAACATCGCGCCGGCCACACGATAGACCTGCACGCCGATCAGCCACGCCGGCGGCGTCGCGGCGTTGAGCACGCGCATCGTTTTCGAGGCGAAAATCACGACGATGCCCAGCACCACAAACGCGGCCATCTCGATCAACAACCCGGGATTCTGCACCACTTGCCCAGGGAGTGCCAGCGGCTCGGGCGTGATGACGCGCTCGGGCACGGCCAGGACGGCCCAGCCGAGCCAGCCCGCGAGCAGGACGGCGGCAAGCAGCGGCGCGATGAACTGAGTCCGGAGGGGGAGGGTTGTCCGCCGCGCGGTGAGCGCGAGGAAGCTGGTGTGCGCCGCGACCATCAGCACACCCATGGCGACAATGAAAATCGCCACGGCGTTGAGCAGGGAGGGAGAGAGAATGGTGTCGTTTGTCATGGTTGGTGGGCTGGTTGTTCATGTTGCGGCGGGGATAAAATCCTCGCGCCCGTGTCACTTGCAAATCACAAGCGACAGGTCTGCGAAGTAACTTGTCTTTTGCAAGCGTCAAGGTAACTTTCCGGCATGATCAAATCCGCCCGCTCGGCCGCGCGAGCGTCCTCCCGCCGCTCCGCCTGTCCGGTCGCCTGCGCCCTCGACCTGCTCGGCGACCGCTGGACGCTGCTCGTCATCCGCGATCTTTTTCGCGGCCTGACGCGTTACGGCGAATTCGTCGCGTCACCCGAGGGGATCCCGACGAATATCCTCGCCGAACGACTGGAGCGCCTCGAAGCGGCGGGGCTGATCAAAAGCGAGCCGTACCAGCAGAATCCGCCGCGCTACGCCTACACGCTCACGCCGAAAGGTGCGGACTTGAAACCCGTGCTCGGCGCGCTCGCCACGTGGGCGCTGCGTCACGTGCCGCGCACGCAGGCGGACAAGGAACTCGCGGCCCTGTTGCGCGGCTGAAACCCATCAGGCCACTTCACCCCAAGCGCCGCCTGTCTCCACGAAGGGACGGCAAACCGATGCCTGTGGTCCGGGCAGCACACGCGTCTCCCGCATCGGTTTGGGTGTCGCGCCCAAACCGTCCGAACCGGTCTCAGCGAGATGCCGAGAGCGACACGCGGGGTCGGGACAAACTGCTGGAAATCCACCAAGAAATGACAATTTGATCCGTCATTGTCAGCAGCCCGTGGTTTGATCCGACCAATCCAGATATGAAGCTTGCTCTGTTCGTACTCCTGTCGGTGAGCGTAGTCGTCGCCCGTGGTGATATCGCGCCAACGAGCTTCATCGCGTCCGGTGTCCACCTGGAGCAGAGTTCATCAGTGCGGATGCAGCGAGCAGACGTCGACATCGCGTGGGGAACGCCGTGCACGCTGTCGGCAACCTTCACGATGATAAACGAGTCCGCAGCGGCCGAGGATCTCGAAGTTGGATTTCCCATGCCGACGCCGGACGAGGACCGGTTCGGCCGGCCCAATGCCGCCGCCGACCCGCTGAGCATTTCGTTCAACGGGCAGCCGGTCGACGTCACGGCCTCCGGCGCAAGTGATACCGATCGCGACCAGCGGCGGGGTTGGCGGTGGTTTCGGTGCAGACATCTCTTTGCTCCGGGCGAAACGACGGTTGAGGTGAGAACCATTTTGCGCGCCTCGCTCGTCTACTGCGGGCCGTTTCGGGAGTCGCTCTTCTATTGCATCGAATCTGGTGGCCACTGGGCGGGCCCGATTGGCGAGGAGACCGTCACCGTCAGCTTTCCGGGGCCGATCGCCGCGGATCAAATCGCGTCTGCGACACCGGCGGGATATCGCATCGACGGCAGCCGCCTCTGTTGGCAGTTGCGGAATTTCGAGCCCGCGGGGAAGGAGTACGACATCGCGGTGACGTACGTGCGGCCCGACGTGATGCGGACGATCGCCGAGTTGCGCGCGGAACACGCGGCCGATCCCGCCTCCGCTTCCAGGGCCGTGAAGCTTGCCCGACATCTGCTCGCGCTCGGCTACGCCAAGTCCAACTCCGGGTTTCCGCCCTGGCGCCTGTCCCCGGACGAATACCAATCCATCAAACAGGGCATCAAGCGACGGGGGGACCGTGACACCTTTGTCCGCCACTATCGATTGCAGGACGACGGTTCCTACCGGGAGGTCAGTTCGGAATGGACCCGCGAAAGAAGCGCGTTGGTGCGGATTCTCGCTGAGGCCGGTTATCGTGATGCACGGTCGCGCGACCCTTTCATCCTGGAAGGCGAGGCCCCGTTGAACGGCGTATTGCGGCGCGAGCCCGCGAACGCGGCCGCCTGGAACGTCTTCCTGGCGTCGTATTGGCGATTCTCGTTCGCGGCCATGGGACACTGGTTTGGCGGGACGGTCTTGTCGCGGAAGCAGGCCGATCTGATCAGGACGGCTGCGCGAAATTGTCCGGCTGATCCGTGGATTCAGCACTGGCTCGCGATGGTCAAGTCCGGCGGACATCGCGACGACCATGAAGCAGTCATGGAAGCGTTATTCTCCCAGGACTTCATGAAGTTGGAATTCCCGGCCGTGCAGTACGACTACTATTGACGACCTTGGGTGCGCGAGCAGGCAAGATGGCGGGCAGGAGCGCCGTCAGTGGACATGGAGGCCACCGAGAGCACCGAGTTTTCAAACCAGCACCAGAGTCTGCGCGGTGAACCAGGTGCCGCCCTTCGACGCGACGCTCGACTGGCCGAAGGAAATCGCGGGAGTGAAGTTGGAGCACGACGTGGCGTGGATGAAGTCGGCGTATTGGATCACCGCGACTGCATGGCCGGCAATCTCCGCACCGGCGGGTTTTTATCGCCGCTGGCCTGCCCGTCGGCATCCAACCCTCCAGTTCGCCCGTAGGTGCGAGCAAGCGACCAACACCGGCACCCGCCGCCCGGCGATCGGGCTGTAGGCGGGGCAACGCGACCGCGTCCGGCACGCTCAGCCCATCGCATTCACGCTGGAAATGCTGTCAGGCGCACGTCGAGACGCGCACCGCCGCGCCACGCATTCGCAGACCGATCGAATCTCGTCCCGCGAGTAGGCCGCGAAAGGTTCATCGACAACTTTGAGGAGTTCGGATTCCAGTTCCGCGGAGTCCGCTTCCACGTCGATGCCATCGTCACTCGCCGTGCTGGCGAAGGGCGCGAACATCGTGCCTGTGATCGGCGCGCGCAAACGCTCGCAACTCGCCGAGTCGCTCGGCGCGCTGCAGCTCACACTGTCCCCGGCCGATGTTGCGGAAATCGAGGCCGCACTGCCGCCATCGTCGGTCTCCGGCGAACGCTACGCAGCCGTGCAGATGGCGCAGCTCGACAGCGAGAAGTGAGGTCATCGTCTCGTTCATTCCGTCCGCGACGCCACCATCCGCCTTCGCGCAAGGCTTCCGACTTCGTTCTCCGGGCTGACATGGTAAGTTGTCGGGCAAGAAGCATCCTCTTCGCGGACCCTTTCAGCCATCCTGCTCTTCTCGAATTTCAGCTCGCGCGGCACCGCCGGTGTCCGTGGTCCTTTCGACGCTGCTCCGCGCTGAGCAACTGACGTCCCGCCGCCACCTCCGCCCGGCGGCGTTCCTCGAGGTGATGCCCTGAAGTGGGAGGGGGCACGCGGCACGGGCAAAAGCGCTTCAGGGAACAGTGTCGCTGATCCGCTGCGCGGTGTGTTGGGCGCCGTTCTGGTACATCACCAGGTGTGTCACCTTGCCGCTGGCGTCCCTGACGAACTCCACCTGGGCCTCCACCACCTTGAGGAAGAACTTCGTCTCCGATTCCGGAAAGATCGGGAACGCCGGTTGGTGGGGAAGCTGCGTCGTCAGGTGATCATCGACGAGGCGAATCGTGTTCGTGACCCCCGGGGCGAGTTGGTAAACCCCGACGTACTGTCGGAGAACATCGACGGGGACGTTCACGGCCTGACGCTCCGTCGGCAAGGTGACCGCTTCGCCGAACGCGACGCGCGCGAGTTGCCCGCCCAGAGACGCGGGCGCGGAGCCGTTCACGTTGGCGAGAACGACGACGGTCAGGCCTTCATCCGGATAATACGCGAGTTCGGAGTTGAACCCGTCGATGCCGCCGCCGTGTTCGATGAGCTTGCGGCGCTCCACCGTCTTCACGACCAGGCCGCAGGCGTAGTCGTTTTTATACGGCGTGATCATCGTGTGCAGCGATTCAGGCGAGAGCAGCTTTCCGCCAAAAAGACCCGTCGTCCACCGCAGGAGGTCGTGGGTGGTCGAATAGAGTCCACCGGCCCCGCCGGGCACCTGCATGTCAATATAGGGGGCATTGCGGAGACCGTCCGGACCCGGAACGTAGCCCGCCGCGCGATGCGGGATGATGGCGCTGTTGGAATCGTAGCCCGAATCGTGCATGCCCAGCGGCTGGAAAATGTTCTCGGTCACAAAAGCGCCATAGGGCAGACCGGAGATCCGCGCGACGATGTCGCCGAGCATGATGTAACCCGAATTGCTGTAGCGGAACGCTTCGCCCGGCGCGAAGTCGAGCGGCAGGTCCCGAAGGTGGGCCAGCGTCTCCGCCGCCGTCGTCGGCTCCCGCTTCCATTGCGTCATACCCCGGCAGGCTGGTGAAGTTCGGCAAACCCGACGTATGCGTGAGCAGATGATGGATCGTAATCTTCTCCCAGCTCGCCGGCGTGTCGGGAACGTATTTCGAGATGGGATCGTCGATCTTCAGCTTTCCGCGCTCCTGCAGCAGCAGGATGGCCGCCGCCGTGAACTGCTTCGTGACCGAACCCAGGCGAAACTTTGCATTCGTGGTATTCGCGACCTGCCACTCGACATTGGCCCAGCCAAACGCTTGATCGAACAGCGGCTGGTCATGGCGGGCCACGAGTACCGCGCCCATGAATCGATCATCGGTCGTCTGCGCCGCCACGATCTCCTTCATGCGCGCGACATCCTGCCCGGAGCAGGTCAGGACCGACGCCAGCATCAACCAGGCGAGTCGTCTCATGGCTTCCGGACGCTAGGCCCAGGTTGGCGTCGCGCGAGTGCAATTCCACGATTACCGATATATCTCAGCGGTCGGGCGACTGTGATTCATCGCGCCGTGCAAGCGACATCCCTGGTGATCCCGGCCATCGACGCGGTGAGGTTTCCCGAACTCACCCGGACACCCGCCGACGCTGCCGCGCCTGGAACCACATGCGGCCCCAGGCGATGAGCAGGATCAACAGGATCAACCAATGCGCCGTGTAGAGAAACGCGTGCGCCGGTGCCGTCGACCATTGCGATGCGACCCACGCGTGCGCGGCCGGTGTATTGGCTTCGCCCGCACGCGCGAATAGTCCGATCGCGTAGTCCCGCGCCAGGGCGGCGCCGCCGGCGGCCAGATTCCAGCCGAGCGCGGCCAGCCCATAGGCCCACCAGCCCACGGCGAGACTCCCGAACGCCACGGCGCCGAGGGCGAGGCCCCATAGACTGAAACTCAGGAAACCCACCGTGATCGCACCCACCGCCACCGGGCCGACCGCCACACCGCCCAGGGCGACGAGCGGACTGATGGCGACGTCGCCACAGGCGATCCACCCGACGGCCGTGCGACGCGGCTCGTCGGAAGGACCGTTCATCCGGCCGCAGGCGATCACCACAAGCGGAATGCCCAGCACGCGAGTCTTCGACTCGAAATTCCACGACCCGCGAAAGCGAAAACCCCGCGCGGCGAGTTTTTCTCCGTAGGTGGCGTCATCCGTTCCGGTCTCGGCGCGAATCCGCAGAATCTCCCGATCCGCGCGCGAGCTGGAGTACATGATCCAGCCGACCAGGGCGACCGTCCACGCCAGCACGCCCACCGTGATCCCCAGCGGAGACGCGGGATAGAGCCGGCCGGCCGGAAACAGCACCGCGATCAGGCCGATGGTCATCAGCCAGCAGAACACGACCGTGCGACGCGCGAACCGCACCACGCAATCCCGCTCGGCCGGTGTGCGCGCCGTCGAAGCCGCGAGCCGCGTGCTGAACCAGCCCACCAGCAGACCGATCGCCGGTCCGAGGAACACCCATTTCCCCAAGGCCGCCAGCAGGGTCTTGCCGGCGCTGGAGCCGGCGGAAGGCGCCGCCGCGGCACTGGCGACCATCGCCGCCTTGGCGGCCGGGGGCGCCATCGTCGCGACGGCGGCGAGCACCGCGACCGTGAAGACCGCCGTCGGGCGAGTGCGGGCCAGCGCGGTTTCCACCACGGACGCCAGTTCGTTCCGCAACATGGAACGACCACGCGCCAGCCGCTGCTTCACGGCGTCGTCGGAGAGATCCAGCGCTTGCGCCACTTCCATGACGGATTGGCCCTGGCGGTAGAACAGCACCAGCGGTTCGCGATAGGTTTCGGGCAACTGCTCCAGCGATCGCCAGAGCAACGCCGCTTCCTCCTCGGAGATCGCGTGCGCTGCGGGATCCGACTGGGCGTCGGGCAGTTCGGGCGCGTCCTCGAGCGGCGCGGGCGGACCGCCGCGGCGGAACTCGCGCCGCGCGGCGTTGCTCGCGAGGTTGCGCACGATCCCGCAAAGCCACGCGCGCAGGCTGCCGGGATCGCGCAACTCGCCGAGACGCTGCCACGCGATCACGAAGGCTTCCTGCGCGAGATCCTCCGACCACGCCAGCCGGCCACAACGGCTGTAGGCGACCGAACAGACCAACGTCTGGTAACGTTCCACGATGTGGCGAAAGGCATCGCGGTCACCACCACGGGACTTTTCCCAGAGCTGTTCGTCGGAAAACGCGTTCTTCACCAGTCCTGGATGGAAAGTATTCATCTCCTCCCTGTGGCCGCGAGGGCCAAAAAGGTGACCGATCGTGGCCCAACCGGCCCGCGCTCGGTCGCGCCAGGCATATCTTGCATTGACATGCATAGCACTGCAATGTAACGAGGCGGGATGAAGATCGGGAAGGATCTGGTCGCGGCCTCGGCCGTGCCGCTGGTGCTGGCCATCCTGGCGGACGGGGAAAGCTATGGCTACGCGATCATTCAGCGGGTGCGCGAGCTCTCGCACGGCGAGATCGAGTGGAGTGATGGGATGCTGTATCCGGTTTTGCACTGGCTGGAAAAGAACAACCATGTGCGCGCGCATTGGCGCGTGGCGGAAAGCGGCCGGAAACGGAAGTACTACCGCCTCACGCCCCACGGTCGCGCCCAGCTCGCGGAGGAACGCCGGCAATGGCAGGCCGTCGACGCGACATTGCGGAACGTCTGGCAGGCGCTGGTGCTGGCGGGTCCGCGCAGTCGCCTGCCTTTACCTCGGTCCACGCAGTTGAAGGGCAATTCCATCGGGGGCTGGCGAAAGTGTGGTCGACTTGTAGGAGCCTGCTTGCAGGCGATGGAGTTGCCTTTGAGGCAATGGATCGCTTGCAAGCAAGCTCCTGCAGCATGAGCGGGAACTGCACGGATTAATGTCGACCCCCGATCACGCGCCTTCGCTCGAGGAGCAGATTGCCCAATGGCGGAGTTACATCCGTCGTCGGCAGGCGATCCATGCCGTCGATGTCGCGGAACTCGAGGACCACCTGCGCGAGCAGGTCGCGGGCCTGGTCGATGCGGGACTCGCAACGGATGAAGCGTTCCTCGTCGCGGTGAAGCGCATGGGCAACCTCGACGCCCTCTCCCGGGAGTTCGCGCGCGAGCACTCCGACCGCCTGTGGAAGCAGCTTGTGCTGGTGCCTCCGGATTCGGATGGGTTGCGGGCGCCGGGTCGGAAGGATGGAATCGTTGCCTTCTGGCTGGCCGTGGCTGCGGCCGTGCTCGTCAAGGTCCCCGCCGTCTTCGGGCTGCGCCTGGAGGAGCACGGGGACATTGGTTTCTATGCCCGCAACGCGAGTTTCTTCGTGCTGCCGCTCCTGACCGGCTACTTCGCCTGGAAAAGGCAGCTCGACTCCCGCACGGTCCGCTGGCTGGGCGTGGCGTTCGTCGCGGCGGGCGTGATCGCCAACGTGTATCCATTTGCCCGGGCCGGCTCCACCGAGGTGCTCACGGCGTTGCACCTGCCCATCGCGCTCTGGCTGGTGGTGGGCATCGCCTACGCAGGCGGTCGCTGGAACGAGGTCGCGAGCCGCATGGACTTCATCCGCTTCTCGGGCGAGCTGTTCATCTACTATGTCCTGATCGCCCTCGGCGGCGGCGTCCTCACGGCGTTCACGGCGATGATCTTCCAGGCCATCGGGATCAACGTCGGGCCGTTCATCGGAGAGTGGCTGCTGCCCTGCGGCGCGGCCGGCGCGGTCCTGGTCGCCTCCTGGCTGGTGGAGGCGAAACAAAGCGTGATCGAAAACATGGCGCCGGTGTTGACGCGTCTGTTCACCCCGCTGTTCGCCGCGATGCTGGTCGTGTTCCTCGGGACCCTGCTGTGGACCGGACGCGGCGTGGACATCGAGCGGAACGTGCTCATCGCGTTCGATCTGCTCCTGGTGGTGGTCATTGGGCTTCTGCTTTACTCCGCCTCCGCCCGGGACCCGCGGTCGCCCGCCGATGCCTTCGATGTGATGCAGGTCGCGCTGATGGTGAGTGCGCTGTTGGCGGACGCCGTCGCCCTGTGGGCCATCGCCGCGCGCCTGACCGAGTTCGGCTTCAGCCCGAATCGCGTGGCCGCGCTGGGCGAGAACGTGATTCTCCTGGTCAATCTCGCCTGGTCCGCCGTGCTCTATCTCCGCTTTCTGCGCGGTCGCGGATCGTTCTCGAGTCTCGAACGATGGCAGACGAAGTACCTGCCGGTCTATGCCGCGTGGGCCGCCATCGTCGTGATCGTGTTTCCACCGGTGTTCGGATACGTCTGAGCAAGCGTCGATTTCCGCGGTCTCCGCCGCGCAATTCTGGAACGACATACACGGCGTTGTGATTCTTTGAATGCGGAGGAGGCTGCACGCTTCTGCGCGCGGACTTTTCCTGACCGCACCGTCGGCGCAGTAGCCGGGCGCCCTCCGACTTTCCCGGCGGCACGGCGCTCGCAGGCTGCCTCGCCCATGTTTTGCCAGGCAAAATATGAGAAACGGAGCAAAGTCTCCTTCCAGTTGTGTTCTGCGCAGCAGAACCTGAGAGATGGGCGAAGCCGTACCTTGCCTTCCGGGCGGAAGCTGCGTGAACTAGCGCTACCCCAATGCGGCCGATACCGCGTAGTTTCTGGCTGACTCGATTCCCTTGCTCTATGGACGCTCCATGCGCAGACGCCGAATGGCGGCGCGGGGTCGCGCCCCTGCATGGACCCGACGCCGGTGTGTCGAAGCCGGACCAAGGAATTGGGATGGCCGCAAAGAGGCGCAAAAGGCGCAAAAGGACCGATCAGTTTTCGTGGCTCCTGGTGCCTCTTGTTCCGGTTCGCTTCACCCCCGGGTCTTGTCGCTCGGAAGTGGCCCTTCTGGAATCTGGTTCGACCGCGGGCGTGCGCGAGGTCATCCGCATGCAGAACGAACACGCGCGCCGGATTCGCCAGCGCGACAGCGACATCGCCCGCGGGCAAAGGGAGATCGATCGCACGAGCCAATCCCTGAACGCCAGTCACCGCGCCAAGCTCAAGGCGATCATTCAGCTCCTGGAAAAGGAAGCCATCGGGATCGAACTCATCCCGCCCCGACTCACGCTACCCTATTTCCTCTCCGCAGCCGGCGCAATCCGCCACGACGCCAACCTCCTCCGCGCCCGGTTGAACGAGGCAACGAAGATCTGAGCACATCTTTCGCCTCAGCTCCCTTCGGCTATGAGTACGAATCCCCAAAGAAGATCTGCCGCTATTCTGCCCCAAAACCGAAGCGTAGCTTCGACATCCAGCAATGAAAGCTTTCGCAGTACTTGATGGCGGAGGCGTTAAAGGCGCTGCCTTGGCAGGATGTCTTCAAGCAGCGCAACAGCACGGAATAGATTTTGTCGGGTTTGGCGGCACGTCAGCAGGAGCGATTGTGGCAACTTTAGCTGCCGTGGGTTACTCCGGTGATGAGATTCGAGTGCTCCTTGAAAAGGAGTTTCATCCGAAGGAGTTTTTTCCCGACAAGGGCAAGAAGTTGGAAGACCTTAAGAGCTGTGTTGCGGAGCTCTCCTCAATACTGAACTCATCAAAATCACTGATTCACAAAGTGTGGAGCGCTAGAGGGATTTTCAAAAAGAACGCGCAGCTGCGAAGCGCCCTCATTGAAGGGTGGGGACTTTATGATGGCGACTTGCTCCGGCAGCGGCTGCTGGACCTTATTCGGACGAAACGGCCGGAACTGCGTAACCACACGGACATAACTTTTGAGCATCTTGAAGAGCTGGGATGCCCTCCGCTAAAAATAGTCGCGTCAGACATAACCAACCGATGCGCGGCTGTGTTTGAACGAAAGGCTCATAAGGTTTCTAGAAGGAATCGCGTGCACACAGCGTCCGTGATTGAGGCCGTCCGGGCGTCCGCAGGGTACCCATTCCTTTTTGAACCGGTGCACTTGGGTGATCAGAGCACGCTGATCGACGGCGGACTTGCCAGCAATCTTCCTTCGTTCCTTTTTGCAGACGAGCAAGATCAAACACACTTCGGTTGCCACGATCTCCGTGGTCGACCTGACATTCAAAACAGCGAGGCAGACTTCGCTCAACGACATCAAGGCGGCGATGAAGTGGGTGTCGGAAACGTACCTCAAGGGCATCGACGCCGGCTCTTCGATCGAACTCAACAAGAACTTTTTCAAGCTGGTGGCTTGGTACGACAACGAATGGGGCTACTCAAATCGCGTCGTCGACCTGGCGAGAAAAATGGCGGCCATGGAGCCCAACGACCGTGGGTTCGAAAGCGAGGACCAGGGACTATTGACAACGTCGCAAGTCATTGCGCACTCGTGGAGGGACGGCCTCTGTGTCGTCCGCGGACCGGACCGAGCCGGTCCCTCGATTTTTCGGCGCGGACTTGCAACCTCGTGAATAGCGACAGTCGAGGGATGCACATGACTTTGAGGGAAAAATTACGCGCCGCTGATCGACCAACGACTTTGCGAGCGGCCATGCGTTTTTCGGCCCGTGCTCGCGGCAGAATTACTCGCCGATGGGGTCGGCCGCGGCGGGGCGCAACGCGGGCGCCGTTTGCGATGGGCTGGTCGGGGCTGCGCTCGGCTCCTGCTCACTGACCCGCACGTGGTGCGCGAGCCAGAGGCCGAAGAGTCCTGACGCGACGGCGATCCAGCCGAGCCAGTGATAGTTCTGCAACTGACCCGTCGGTCCGGCGAAGACGATCCAGCCGCTCACGCTCGACGCGAGGCCCGAGGCGAGATCGCGTGCGCAGCCGCTCAGGCTCATGAATGCGCCGCGACGCGATGCCGGCACTGCCAGCGTGATGATCGCCTGGCCCGGCACGAAACGGCCGCTGGCGAAGATGAAGAACAAGCCCGAAGAGCGTGAGCACGCCGGCGACGGGCAGCGGTCCGGAGTTCGTGATCGCCAGGATCACCACGCTGGCGACGCCCACGAGGATGGACAGCACGCGCAGGCGACCCAAAGCGGTCGGCGAGTCGCCCGATCCGCGGACCCGTGAACACGGAGAGCACGCCGCCCACGAGATAGACGAGGAAGAGATACTTCTCCGGCAGGCCGACGTTCGCGACGAGGTAGGCGGACAACAGCGGGATGATGGTAAAGTGACCGAACACCAGTGCGGCCATGAAGAGCAGCGCCCGTCCCGCATTCGCGTCGCGGAGCAGTTCGAGAAACGCCTGCGTGCGGCGACCCTGATGGTGGTGAAGATGGGCGCGCACGTGCGGCACCCCAAAGAACGCCACGACCCACATCACGCCGGCGATCGACGCGAGCATGAAGAACGGCGCCTCCCAATTGAAGTGCAGGGCAAGCTGCAGGCCGAACGGCACGCCGAGCGCGGCCGCGGCGGAAAACGCCGTCATGATGATGCCGATGCCCGCGGCGCGCCGTTGCGCCGGGACCACGTCGCTGACGATCGCCAGCACGGTGGCCGACGACACGCCGCCGAACGCCCCGCTGATGATGCGCGCGGTCATCAAGGTCGCGGTGCTGTGGGCCATCGCGCAATTGAGCGTGCCGATGGCAAACCCGGCGTAGACGAACAGCATCACGTTGCGACGGTCGAACCGGTCGATGAACGGCGCCGCGAGCAGACCCACCACGCCCGAACTGATCGTGTAAGCCGCGACCAGCGCGCTGAACTGGCCGGGACTGATCACGAGCTGCCGCATCAGTTGCGGGCCCAAGCGGCATCATGATCATGAAGTCCATGATGTGCGTGAACTGCACGGCGGCCAGCAGCAGCAGGAGGGATCTTTCGGGAAGATGACGCATGAGCCGAATGAGCGATGGATCTAACGGGTGTGGACTTGTTCCGGATGCAACTGGATTCAGCGACCTGCCGCGACGGACGTCGGCGTCGCCCAGCCACCACCGAGAGACTTGATCAGGGTGACAGTGTTGAACTGGCGCAGGGCGTTGAGCTGCACGACCGCACGCTCGGCAGCGAGGGCGCTGCGTTCGCTGTCGACGACCTCGAGGTAGCCGACGAACCCGGCGTCGTAGCGCACGCGAGACAACTGGGCCGCGCGGCGCGCGCTGGCGGCGGCCCGGTCCTGCGCTGCAATCTGTGTCGTCAGCAGCCGCGCGGTGGTCAACGCATCCTGCACGTCGCGGAACGCCACGAGCACGCGATGACGATAGTTCGCGATGGTCTCGTCGTAGGCGGCCTTCGCGCGCTCGAGGTTCGCGCGGTTGCGCCCGCCCTGGAAGATCGGGAGGTAGAGGCGTGGTCCCAGACTCCAGATGCGCTGGTCCCAACTGAAGACGTCGCCGAAGTCGGCGCTCTCGTAGCCGGCGGCACCGGTGAGCGAGATCGCGGGGAAGAACGCCGCCCGGGCGACGCCGATCCGCGCGTGGGTTGCGACGAGCGCAAGTTGCGCGGCGTGGATATCGGGACGGCGTTCGAGCAGTTCGCTGGGCAAACCCGCGGGAATCGCGGGTGGTGTCGATGCGTCGACGTTTGCGGTGGATGCCGCGAGCGCGAAGGTCGGTGCCGGCGCGCCGGCCAGCACCGCAAGCGCGCTCTGCAGCACGGCGCGGCGTTGCTGCACGCCGGCGAGCTCGGCCTCGGCGGTGGCGAGTTCGGTCTCCGCGCGGGCGACGTCGAGTTCCCCGGCGGAGCCACTGCGCAGGCGCGCGGCGATGACATCGCGCGCTTCGCGACGCGTTTCCACGCTCGCGGTGACGATCGCCTCCTCGCGCTCGCTGGCGCGCAACGCGAAGTACGTCTGCGCGGTTTCCGCGGCGAGGCTCAGTCGGGCCGAGGCGAACAACGCGGCCTGGCCGGCGGCGTTCGCGCGGCTGGCGCGATGCGCCTTGCGCACGCGACCCCAGAGGTCGACCTCGTAGTTGAGTGTGAGCGGCGCGAGCGCGTAGTCGGAATCGCGATAGCCGGTGTCAAGGCTGCGTCCCCGTGCGGCGACGCTGTCGACCTGCGCGGACGGTAGAAAGGCGGCGCGCGTCAGGCCGGCGGCGGCACGCGCCTGGTCGACGCGCGCCGCGGCGGCGCGCAGGTCCTGGTTGTGTTCGAGCGCCCGCGTGACCAGGTCGTTCAAGGTGTCGTCGTGAAACAGGGTCCACCAATCCGGCGCGATCGCAGGAGCAGGCGTTGAGGGATTGGACACCTTCCATGAACCGGTGGTGGTGTCGACGTCGCGAAACCCCGGGGCGGTTTCGGTGGTGGGCAGGTGGAATTTGCCGCCTCCGGCGAAGGCGACGGAAGCGATCGTGACGAAGAGAAGAGACGAGATCGTTTTCATGGTTGGATAAGGGAGGGAATGGAAACCGCCCGGGCTGCACGGGTGCTGGGTCACGCGGCGGCTTTGAGGGGCACATACTCCTCTCCGCGTGCGCGCTCCCGCCGGCGTTGCCGCGCGCGGCGCGCGGACCAGGCCAGCGTGCCGAGCGCGAGCGCCTCGCACGTCGCACCGACCCAACCGAGGTGAATCACGGCGCCATGCGCCACCATGATCGAGCCGAGCGCGGCGCCGATTGAGACGCCGAAGTAGATCGCGGAGGCGTTCAGCGAAAGCGTGATGGGCGCGATGGCGGGCGCCAGGGCCACCAACCTTGCCTGCTGGGCGGCCGGGAACGACCAGCCGACAAATCCCCAGACCGTGAGCAGCGGCACGATCACCCAGATGGCCACGGTCGGCCGCAACACCATGCCGACGGCGGACAGAACAGTGAAAAGTCCGATCAACGCGGCCAGCACGGTTGCCACCACGCGTTGCGGACCGATCCGGTCCGACGCGGCACCGCCTAGCAGGTTCCCGACGGCGCTACCCATTCCGAACAACAGCAGCACGCCGGCCACGGCATGGCCGGTGAGCCCGGTGGTCCGCTGAAGAAATGGCGCGATATAGGAATAGATGCTGAATACACCGGTCAACGTGAGCACCGTGACCGCGAGGATTCCGAGCACCTCAGGTTGCCGCGCGATCGCGAGTCGTTGCGCCATTGAAGCCGACGTCGGGCTGCGGACCGGAGCCAGCGTGAGGGCGAGTCCGATGAGGGCGATCGAGGCGATCGCCGCGACGCCCGTGAACGTGAACCGCCAACCGAGGCGTTCGCCGACAAGCACGCCGAGCGGCACGCCCACGACGGTCGCGACGGTGAGCCCCGTATAGATGATCGCGAGCGCTCGACCGCGGCGCTCGACCGGTGTCACCGCCACCGCATACGCACTGGCCGCCGGCATGAACGTGCCCGCGGAGAGCGCGAGGCCGATGCGGGCGAAGAGCAGGGTCGCGTAACCGTGGGCGGTTGCGGCGAGAATATTGAACAGCGCAAACGTCGCCAGGGATGCGAGCAGCAGGCGGCGGCGTTCCATGTTGCCGGTGGCGACCGCCAGCAGCGGGGATCCGAACGCATACGCGAGCGCAAACACCGTGATGAGCTGGCCGGCCAGCGCGACCGAGACGTGAAGATCGGCAGCGAGGTCGGGCAGCAGCCCGGCGATCACGTAGCTCTCGGTGCCGATCGCAAACGCGCCGAGCGCAAGACTGAGAAGTTTCGAAAGGGAGTTCATGGGGGGATCAGATGCTGATGACGATCCTGCCAAAGTGAGTGGTGTCCTGAAGACGTGCATGGACGCCGAGGGTCGCGTATTCAGCGGGTTGTATGAATGTCGTGAATGGGCGTCAGCGAGCGGCGAAGCCGCCGTCGACGAGCAGGTCGTGGCCCGTAACAAACGCGGCGCCCGGTGCGCTGAGGTAGAGGACCGCATCCGCGATCTCCTCGGGCGAACCGAGACGGCCGATGGGATGGGACTCGGCGAAGGCGCGCTTCGGGTCGCTGTCACCGATGCCGAACGCGCCGTCGAGCATATCGGTCTGGATGCCGGCCGGCGACACGGCGTTCACGCGGACATTCTGGCGGGCGTATTCGAGCGCCGCTGTGCGCGTGAGACCGAGGACGGCATGCTTGCTCGCGACGTAGAGGGCGACGTTCGGGAAACCGAGGCTGCCGCCAATCGACGCGTTGTTGACGATCGCGCCTCCGCCCGTGCGCAGCATCGCGGAGATCTGATGCTTCATCGACAGGAACACGCCCCGGACATTGATCGCGAAAATCTGGTCGTAGTCCGCAAGCGTCTGATCGACGAACGCGTTCTGCGGACCGAGCAGGCCGGCATTGTTGAAGGCCACGTCGAGCCGGCCGAAATGCTCGAGCGTGCGTTCGATGAGCCCGGCGATGTCGGCTTCGTTCGTCATGTCGGCCCGCAGGAAGAGCGCGTCCCCGCCTGCCGCCTTGATTTCGTCGACGACGGTCTGGCCTTCCTTCTGGCGCCGTCCGGAGACGACGACGCCGGCGCCTTCGCGGGCGAAGGCGAGCGCGGTGGCGCGGCCGATGCCGGAGGTGGCACCAGTGACAAGCGCGACATTGTTGGAGAACCGGTGGGAGTGGTGATGGTTGTTCATGAGCGTGGGAGTTGGTGGTGTGTGGTGGTTGATGGTGAATTGAACGGAAGCCTCGGGTGGGAGTCTGGGAGGTCCGGGGCGCGCAGGCGTCCCGCCTGCTGCCTCGGGCGTCTCGCCCGAGGTGTGGGTTCGGCGAGACGCCGAACCCGGCACGCGGGACGCGTGCGCTCCCCGGACCGATCGTTCACGCTCCCCGAGACCGATCCTTCAGGCTTGTTCCGGTTCGGGCAGGGCGATGGCTGGTTGTGCCGCCGGTTTGGAGACGCGCTGGCGCAGGCCGAGCCGCTCCAGGACGACGTAGAAGACCGGCGTGAGGAAGAGGCCGAAGACGGTGACGCCAATCATGCCGGCAAACACGGCGGCGCCCATCGCCCGGCGCATCTCGGCGCCGGCGCCGGTGGAAACGACGAGCGGAAACACGCCCGCGATGAACGCGATCGACGTCATCAGGATCGGCCGCAGGCGCAGGCGGGCGGCTTCGAGCGCGGCGTCGACGGCGCTCGTGCCCTCTTCCCGGCGCTTGACCGCGAACTCGACGATCAGGATCGCATTCTTGGCCGCGAGGCCGATGAGCACGATCAGGCCGATCTGCGTGAAGACGTTGTTGTCGCCTTTGGTCACCCATACGCCGACGAGCGCGGCGAGCAGCGCCATGGGTACGATCAGGATCACCGCGAACGGCAGGCGGAAACTCTCGTACTGGGCGGCGAGCACGAGGAACACCAGCAGCACGCTGAGCGGGAAGATATAGATCCCCGTGTTGCCCGCGATGATGCGCTGGTAAACGAGTTCGGTCCAATCGACCGCCATGCCCTTCGGCAGGTTTTCCTCGGCGAGTTGCGCGATCTTCGCCTCCGCCTGACCGGAGCTGTAGCCCGGCGCGGGCGCGCCGCTGAGATCGGCCGCGGGATAGCCGTTGTAGCGCATCACGCGGTCGGGGCCGTAGGTTTCGCTGACGTCGACGAGCGTGCCCAGCGGCACCATCTGGCCGGCGTTGTTGCGCGTCTTCAGGCGCGTGACGTCCTCGACGCTGTCGCGATACGGTGCGTCCGCCTGCGCGATCACCTGATACGTGCGACCGAAGCGGTTGAAGTCATTCACGTAAAGCGAGCCGAGGTAGATCTGCATCGTCTCGAACACGCTCGCGAGCGGCACGCCCTGCGACTTCGCCTTCGCCCGGTCGACGTCGGCCTCGATCTGCGGCGTGTTGATCGTGTAGCTGCTGAACAGGCCGGCGAGCTCGGGGGCCGCGTTGGCCTTCGCGGTGAGGTTCTGCGTCGCGTGGTAGAGTGCGTCGTACCCACGATCGCCGCGGTCCTCGACGTAGAGCTTGAACCCCCCGATCGTGCCGAGGCCCTGCACGGGCGGCGGCGGGAAGATCGCGATGTAGGCGTCCTGGATGCCCGCGAATTCCCGCTGCAACTGACGGGCGATGGCCGGGCCGGAGAGCTCGGGCGAATCGACGCTCGTCGAAATCCTTCAGCGTGACGAAGCACGATGCCACTGTTCGGACTGTTGGTGAAGCCGTTGATCGAGAGCCCGGGGAATTCGACGGCGTTGGCCACGCCGGGGTGCTTGAGCGCGAGGTCGGCCATGCGGCGGATCACCGCGTCGGTGCGGTCGAGCGAGGCGGCGTCGGGCAGTTGCGCGAACGCGACCAGGTATTGCTTGTCCTGCACGGGCACGAAACCGGACGGCGTCCGCTGGAAACCGACGCCGGTCAGCGCAAGCAACCCGACGTAGACGACGAGCGCGACCACGCTGAAGCGGATCACGCGGGCGACGCCGTTCGAATACTTGTGCGAGGCCCAGTCGAAGAACCGGTTGAACGGACGGAAGAACCAGCCGAACGCACGGTCCATGAAACGGGCGACGATATCCTTCGGCGCGCCATGGTCGCGCAGCAGCAAGGCGCTCAAGCGCGGGCGACAGCGTGAGCGAATTGAAGGCCGAGATGATCGTCGAGATCGCGATCGTGATCGCGAACTGCTTGTAGAACTGGCCCGTGAGTCCGCTGATGAACGCCGTCGGGATGAACACCGCTGACAAGCACCAGCGCGGTCGCGACGATCGGACCGGTGACCTCGCGCATCGCCTGTTTGGTGGCGGCGACGGGCGTCAGGCCGAGCGCAATGTTGCGCTCGACGTTTTCCACCACGACGATCGCATCGTCGACGACGATGCCGATGGCGAGCACGAGGCCGAACAGCGACAGCGCGTTGATCGAGAACCCGAGGCCGAGCATCACGGCGAACGTGCCGACCAGCGATACCGGCACGGCCGCGAGCGGGATGATCGAGGCCCGCCAGGTCTGCAGGAACAGGATCACCACCAGCACGACGAGCAGGATCGCTTCGAGCAGCGTGTGCACGACGGCCTCGATCGACTTGCGCACGAAGATCGTCGGGTCGTAGACGATCGAGTAGTCGAGGCCCTCGGGGAAGTTCTGCTTCAGCTCCTTCATCTTCGCCCGCACGGCGTCGGAGGTGGCGATCGCGTTCGAGCCCGGGAGCTGCGCGATCGGCAGCGCGACCGCGGGCTTGTTGTTGAGCAGGGAGCGCAGCGCGTATTCGGAGGCGCCGAGTTCGATCCGCGCGACGTCGCGCAGGCGGACGGTTTCGCCGTGGCTGCCGGTCTTGATCACGATGTCGCCGAACTCGTCGGCCGTGACGAGGCGGCCGGGCGTGTTGATCAGGAGCTGCGTGTCGACCGGAATCGGCGACGGGTTGCTGGCCGATCGTGCCGGCGGCGACCTGGACGTTCTGCTCGCGGATGGCGGCGACGACCTCGCTCGCGGTCAGGCCCTTGCGCCGCGACCTTGTTGGGATCGAGCCACACGCGCATCGCGTAGTCGCCCGAGCCGTAAGATGCGCACCTGGCCGACGCCGGGCAGGCGCGCGAGCACATCCCGCACCTGCAGCGTGGCGTAGTTGCGGACATAGATGTCGTCGTAGCGGTTGTCCGGCGAGAAGAGGTGCACGACCATGAGCAGGTCGGGCGAGGTCTTCGTCGTCGTCACGCCGAGGCGGCGCACCTCCTCGGGCAACTTGGGCAGCGCCTGCGACACGCGGTTCTGCACCTGCACCTGGGCGTTATCGAGGTTCGTGCCGAGCGCGAACGTGACGGTGAGCGTCATCACGCCGTCGCTCGTCGCCTGCGACGACATGTAGAGCGAGTGCTCGACGCCGTTGATCGCCTGCTCGAGCGGGGCGGCAACGGTTTCGGAGATCGTTTTGGGATTGGCGCCCGGGTAGGTCGCCCGCACGACCACGGTGGGCGGCACGACCTCGGGATATTCGCTGATCGGCAGTCGGAACAGCGCGATGGCGCCGACGAGAAAGATGATGATCGAGAGCACGCCCGCGAAGATGGGGCGCTTGATGAAGAAATCGGAGATGTTCATGGCGGGAGAGGCGGAGACTTCGTTTGGAATCTGGGCAAGGCAGTGGCCGGGGCCGCGCGGGGAGCGCGGTCTGATGGGTGGCTCGCCACCGGCAGGGCGGCGATGGCGTCAGACGTCGGTTCGAAGGTTGCCCCGGTAGGGTCGCGTGTCCCACGCGACCGCGGCCGGCTGGGGACAGCCGACCCTACCTTGGCGTTTCAGCGTATGGCGACGGTGGTGGCGGGCGCGGCCCGCGCAGTTTCACTGTCGGCGGCGAGTTCGGTTGCGACCGTCATGCCGGGCCGGACCCGTTGTAGTCCGTTCACCACGACGTTTTCACCGGACGCGAGACCGGAGCGGATCACGCGCAGGCCGTCGACAACCGGACCGACCTTGACGGAGCGATAGGCGAGCTTGTTTTCCGCGGAGACACGCCAGGACGTACTTCTGGCTCTGGTCCGTGCCGATCGCGCGTTCGCTGATGAGCACGGTCTGGCGGGGAGCGCTCACCGGCACGCGCACGCGGGCGAACAGGCCGGGCAGGAGTTCGTCGTGCGGATTGGCGAACACCATGCGCAGGGAGAGGCTGCCGGTCGCGGGATCGAGGCGGTTGTCTTCCGACTCGATGTAGCCGCGATGCGGGAAGCCGTCCTCGTCTGCGAGTTGCAGGTCGACCGGCACGCGGCCGTGATCCAGCGGCAACCTGCCTTCGCGAAGCAGGCGGTTGAACTTAAGCACCGTGTTCTCGTCGACGTCGGCATACACGTAGGCATCGCCAGTCGACACCAGCCGCGTGAGCACCGTGGCGTTGCCGGGCGCGCCGGAGACGAGGTTGCCCGGCGTGACCAGGGCGCGGCTGACGCGTCCGGTCGATCGGCGCCCTCACCGTCGTGTTCTCCAGGTCGAGGCGCGCGGTCGTCAGGGACGCTTCGGCCGCAAGCAACGCGGCCCGTGCTTCCGCAAAGGCGGAATGTCGCGTGTCCGCCTCCTCGAGGGAAATCGCCTTCTGCGCGAGCAGGTCGTCCGCCCGATGCGACTCGAGCTCGGCATTGGCGACCCGCGCCTTCGCGCGTTCCACCTCGGCCGCGGCGAGATCCGCCGCAGCGCGATACCAGCGTGGATCGATCGTGAAGAGGACATCGCCCGCCTGGACGACCTGGCCGGCCTGGAAGGCCACGGTTTCCAGGTGCCCGGAAACCCGCGCGCGCAGATCGACCGTCTGGAGTGCGTCCACGCGACCGGTAAGCTCCTCGAATTCGGTCAGCAGCCGTTCCTCCGCCGGGGCCACCGTGACGTGGGGAAGCGGCGGCGGAGCAGCGGGCGACACCGGTTCGTTGGCGGCGCCGTCCGACATTGTGGCGATGATCAGTGGGCTGGCGACGGCGAGCGCGAGCGCGCCGCCGATGGCCACGTGCCGGCGCCGCCGGAAGCGGTGCGCGGACGTGGCGTGGTGGGGGGTAGGATTCGGGGTGCCTTGCGATGACGATTCGGTGGGCATGACGATCCTTGCTGGAGTTGCGGATGCGGTTGGAGGTTCGTGGGAGGGAGAGAGCCGATCAACGCGTGGGGACGGCGGTGATCTTCTCGCGAATCACGCTGGTGGCATTGAGGCCGACAAGTTTGTCGACGACCTGGCCGTGGCGGAAAAAGAGCAGTGTCGGCAGTGCACCGATGTGGAAGCGCTCGAGGAGGTCGGTCTCCACATCCGCGTCGACCGTGACGATGTTCGCCTCGAGCGCAGGGTCGGCGGCGAGGTCCGCCAGCGCCGGTGCCAGGGCGCGGCACGGACCGCACCAATCGGCGCTGAAGTCGACCACGACGGTCCGGGCCTGGGAAGCGGTGACGACGTCGGTCTCAAACGAAGCTCCCGTGACGGAGCGAAGAGGATGGCTGGTGGTGTTCATAGGAAGGACGGTGCGTTGGTTTCCGGGAAGTGATGGCTGGGCTCGCGAAGTGGCTAACGGCACATTTGCTTCGAGTAGTTGACTATCTAGCTAGTTTTTGGGTCAAAAAATCGGCGCGCGCGGGGGCGGGCGCCGGAGAAAAACAGGAGCTGATAAGGTCAGGTGCGGGTGGCGGCGGGCTTCTTTGCGCGCAGCATGTTGACCGCTGTTTCCGGCAGCGTTCGCAGCGGCTCGGGATCGTTCATGATGCGCGCCTGGCCGAGCACGCCTTCAACCATCCCGACGAGGCACATGACTTTTTCGGCGGGATCGCCGGGCTCCATGCTGCCGTCCGCCATGCCGTCGCGGATCGCGGACTCGAAGTAGCGGCGTTTGCGGGAGATGATCTCGCGCACCTTCGCCGCGACTTTCTCGTCCTGCGTCCCCATCTCGCTGCCGAGCGAAAAGACCGGGCAGCCCAGCACCTTGCCGGTCTCGGCCTTGAGGCGTGCCTGGCGCTCGTAGGATGCGGCGAGATAACCCCGAAGACGTTCGAGCGGCTCGAGCGAAGGGGAGAAGTAGGTGTCGAGCGAGGGCTTCCATTGGCTGAGCCAGAGCGAGTCCAGGGCGGCCACGGCCAGATCGGCCTTCGATTCGTAGAAGTAATAGAAACTGCCCTTCTTGACGTTCGCGCGCTTGCAGATGTCGTCGATCGTGATCGCGCCGTAGCTCTCCTCCCACATGAGGTCGAGTGCAGCCTTGATCAGTCGATCACTGGCGTCGCTGGTGCGTCCCATAACGAAACGGGACATTGTTGACCTTTTGGTCAACTTCAAGGGCAAACTCGCTTTTTTTTCTTTTCGACGGGGCCCAGGCAGGACCGTGTCACCGTTTCGCTTCTTCCAGAGATTCTTCCCTGAGCTCGCGAGCAGGGCGGTGTCGTTCACGAGAGTCCACCTCCGTGTGGATCGCAAACCACACTGAAGTGGTCCCTCCCAGAGGACCTGAGAATCGGGCAACGATCGCATGAAGGAGGTGAAACGGTCCGCGAAAGGAATCGACGACCCGGTCGCGACATCCGGGCATGCGGACGATACGACTCGAAATCACAAACAAACCGCTGCGGGTTTTTGAAACATTCGATCGCGAGACTCGTCAGAGCGACCACCATGGGTTTTGGGCTGGTCGATGTCTCCTTCGCGTCGCGCGCGCTACGATGCGCGACCGTCTGCATGTTGATGGGATTGTTCGTTGGTGACGCACGTGCCGATCTGCCGGCGGCGTCCGGGACATCCCCTTCGGATGAGATGGCCGCGGAAAAGGAGGCAGTCGCGGCCGCGCCGGACATCCTGATGTTTCGCGACGGCGATCGCGTGCGCGGCAAACTGGTCGGCCGGGACGGCGATTCCCTGGTTTTTCAATCCACCCGCTTCGGCGAACTGCGCGTGCCGGCCGACTCTGTGCAGGTGATTCCGGCGTCCGGATCCGGCACGGTCGCCGGCGCCGCGAGCCCGGCGCCAGCGGAAGGACCGGCAGCTCCGCCGTCGCGGGGAGTCGAGAGCGAGGACGGTCAGGTTGTCCATCCCGCATCGCGCCCGGTTTCGTCGCATCCGGCGATCGTCGAGGCGACACCGCGGCCAAGCTGGACGTCGCCTGCCGGTCTCGCGCTCGCGTTGCGGGATTTGTTCGGGCCTTGGGAAGGACGGGTCGCCACGACGGCATCGCTGCTCACCAATACCGCACAACGGACGGACATCGGCGCGAATCTCTCCTTCAAGCGCAAGTGGGAGCGCGACGAAGCGAAGGTCGATTTCCAATATGACCTTGCGAAGACCGAGGCCGCGACGGACACGAACCTGCTCAAAGGCAGCGGCTCCTGGCGGCACGAGATGCCGGGTCCGTGGTTCGTCAGCTACCGGCCGAAACTCGAGTGGAACCGGGATTATTTCGTGCACAAAATCGATTCCAGTTACTTCCTGCTCCAGGACGAAATCGGGATTGGCCTCAACGTGGTCGAGCAGGAGCACCGGAAGGTGCGCTGCGGCCTGGCGGAGGACGTGTTCGACGTGTGGACGCTGGCGGATGGAACGCACACCACGCGCGACAACCAGTCTTTGTTCGGTGAAATTGAATTCGGGCTGCCGTGGCGCATCACCCTCGCGGATCGCGGCACCTGGTATGATTCCGTCGCGTCCGGCGATCACGGCTCGGAGAACAGCCTCGAGCTGAGCAAGAAGTTCAACGACACGCTGAGCCTCGGGCTTCGCCAGGAGCATCGCCGCAACAGCCCGGACGTGCGGGTCTCGGACTATACTCTCTGGCGACTGCAGGTTGGGCTCGATTTCTGAAGGCGCCGCGGCGGGATCGGGAACGCGAGAGGGCAGGGCCGATCGGTTCGGTTTTTTTTCTTTTTGCGCCTCTGTGCGGGCAAACTCCGAATCAACCTGAATTCCGCAGACGAACTGCACGGAAGGTAAAATTCGCGATTGTGAAGGCGCGCCGGAGTTGCCGAATAGAAAGCGGATGAATCCTGCGCGCGGACAACGCACCAGACCCGGGCGGCCCGGCCTCTGGGGCTGGCTGCGCCTTCGTCTGGCGTTGCGCCGGATCGCGGCGTGGAAGCGCCAAGGGGCGGATCTCGCGGTCGTTGCGGAGGGCAGCGCCTATTTGCGACGATGGAAGGGAAACGCGCGCATCCACAGCGAGATGGCCGGCGCATACTGGGGACTGTCGCTCTGGCGCGACAGCATCCAGCACGGGCGCCGCGCCCTCACCCTCGAACCGCGGCGGCTGCAGGCCGTCACGTTCGTACTCGCGGCCTATCGGTCGCTGGATGCCGCGCGGGGCATCGCGTTCGGCGAGGCCTGGCTCGCGCGGCACGGCGTCCACGCCAGCGTCTGCCGACACCTCTCGTTTCTCTACGACGATCTCGGCGACCCCGCGAAGGCGCTGGCCGTGGCCCGGTGCGGCCTGGTCCACGAACCCGGGAATCGCCGCCTCGCCGCGTGCACGGCCAACTATCTCGCCAAGGTTGAAGGCGCCGCGAGCGCCCTGCAGTTCGTCGGGTCTCATCGGCACCTGCTCGCCGGCGACACCTATTGCGAAAATACGCTGGCCAGGGGAATGATCGCCGCCGGTGCCTTCGTCGACGCCGCGGTGATTTTCGACCGGATGCACCGGCGCGAACCCCGGGATGCGACAATCCTGTCGTCCCTGCTCGATGCCTGGTTCCGATGCGCGCGCTATCGCGACGTGGTGACCGCGGTCGAGGGCTGGCGGGAGCGATACCCGCTCTCGGCTACGCTCGCCAATGAAGCGGGCCGGGCGTGTCTTGAACTCGACCGGCACGACGAGGCGATGACGTGGTTCGACCGCGCGGTGCAACTCGCGCCGGACTCCGCGAAGTTTGCGGACAACCGGGCGATCGCGCTGGGCCGCGCGGGTCGCCATGCGGAAAGCATCGAGGCGGCGCGACAACGCCTCCAGGCGCCGGATGCGGACCGGCTTCGCCTGCTCAAATCGATTGCGTCCAACCATACGCGGCTCGGCGAGCATGCCCGGGCCTTGCCGCTCTACCGGCAGGTGTTCCAGGAATTTCCCGACGATGGTGATGCCCTGGTGGACGTGATGGTGGGCTTGAATTGGTTGAACGAATACGCGGAGGCCGCCGCTTTCGGCAACGGGTATCGGGAGAGCCGCGCCAGCCGATTGCCGGCGCGGTACTGGTCGGAACTGGCGTGGGCGCAGCACCAAACCGGGCGGTTCGACGAGGAGGAGATGACGGCACGGGAATGGGCCCGGCTGCATCCGGACGACGTGGCGGTGGTCCGGGTGTGTAAACGCGCGTGCAACCGGCTCGAGCGGCGCAACGAGGCGCTGGCCTTCGCGCGCGCCTGGGTCGAGGCGCATCCCGAGTCGGGGTGGGGCTGGCGCTACCTCGCGGAGCAGTATGAAGCATGCGGTGACGCAGAAGCCGAACGCGCCGCAATCGCGGAGGCCTGCCACCTCGCACCTGACGACGACGATTTCATCGATACGCGACTGACGATCCTGCGCCGGCACGGCCGGCCGCAGGAGGCATTCGAACTCGGCCGTGACTGGATTGCCGCGCACCCCACGGCCGGGTCAGCCTCGCTTTTCAACCGCATCGGTCTTGCCGCCGACGACCTCGAACGGTGGCCCGCCGCCGAAGCCCATTATCAGCGGGCTCACGAACTCGAACCCGCCCACGGCACCTGGGCCGGCAATCTCCTGCGCACCTGGATCCACCAGGATCGCGCGCCGGAGGCAATCGCGGTCGGGCGGCGCTGGTTGGAGGAACACGGTTGGGACGACTATGTCGCCAACAAGCTCGCGTGGGCCTTGCGGCAGGCCGGCGAGCTGGCGGAGGAGACGGCGGTCTTGCGCAGGCTCGCAGAGGCGGAGGCGTCCGACAGCGGCCTGAACCACGCGCTGTTGACCAACCTCGTCGCACGCAAGTGCACGGAAAAGGCGCGGGCGTGGCTGGATTCCTGCGCGGCGCGGGGAACCGCGACGAGCGGCATGTGGAACGATTGGGCCAACCATCTGCGGGAGCTCGACGTTTTTCCGGAGGCGGAGGCCGCGTATCACCGCGCCCTGGAAGCCGGGCCGGACAATGACGTCGCCGCGGGCAATCTCGCTGCTTTCCTGGTGGCGCGGGAGCGAGCCGGCGAGGCGGCCGGGATGTGTCGCGCCTGGCTCGAACGACGTCCCGACGATCACTACGTGCGCCGGCAGCTCGCGAACGCCTGGTATTCGGATGACAACTATGCGACCGCCGAACCGGCCTACCGCGCGTTGCACGTGCGCGAGCCCGATTCGCTGTTCCTGTTGGAACGCTGGGTGGCGTGCCTCCGCCTGCTGGGTCGCAACGAGGAGGCGCTGGCGGCGGCCGCCGCGTGGTTGCAGAAGCATGACGGCAGTGCGTTTCTGGAAGTCGAGCGAGGCATTGCGGCGTTTCGCCTCGGCCGGCTGGACGAGGCGCTGGCCCGCTACGAGGCGGCGCTAGCACTTGATCCCGCATCGACCGCGGCGGCCTCGCGGAAGCTGCGCATCCTCGGCGAGCAGGGCCGGCTCGATCGCGCGTTCGACTTCGGCGAACAATGGATCACCGGGCATCCGGCGGCGGCCGATGCCGACTTCCACAACGAGCTGGCCATCCTGCAGGATCGCGCGGGGCGGACCGACGACGCGGAGCGGAATTTCCTGCGCGCGGTGGAGCTGGCCCCGCAGAACCCGACCTTCGCCGGCAATGCGGTGGAGATCCTCGCCCGCCGGGAACGGTTCGCGGAGAGCCTCCAACTCGGCCAGCGCTGCCTCGCGAGCAACCCGCCGAATGCCTATCTGTTGCGACGGCTGGCGGAAGCCTACGGCGACCATCACGAGCACGCCGCCGCACTCGACCTGATCGCCAGTGCCGACGTGCTGGAACCCGCCGATCCCAGCGTGGCCGGGTCGTTTCTGCGCCTCGCCTCGGAGGGCGACGAACTGGAACGCGGGATCGAGTTCGGCCGGGGATGGCTCGCGCGCCCGGGCAATGAGACCTGCGCGTCCGTCTGGGCGCGGTTCTCCCGGCTTTGCTTTCGCGCGGATCACGACGACGAGGCGTTCGCCGCGGTGGGGCGGGCGATCGCGCTCGAGCCCGACGAGATCGCGCATGTGCGCCTGCGGTTTGCTTTCTGGAACGCCCTGCGGAACAGCCATACCATGCTGAGCGAATTTGGTGACGTTCGCGCGGAGTGGCGTGAAGATGCGCAACTGCTCCAGTACACGAGCCGGGCATGTCGTGAGCTCGGGCTTGAGGCGGAGGCGCTGCGACTGGCCGAGCGGAATCTCGCGGCCAATCCCGCCGACGACGCGGCGTGTGCCTGGCTGGCCGATCTCCACGACCACAGCGGCCGGATCGAAGACGCGCGGGCCTGTCTCCGTGGATGGATCGGCATTCACGGCGAGCAGCCGGCGGTACTGAAAAGTCGCGCACGTCTCGCCCTGCGGGACAAGCACTATGCCGAGGCGCTGGCCGACGCGGAAAAAGTGCTCGGCCGGATGCGCTCGGACGAGGAGTCGTTCATCGTCGGCATCCGTGCCCTGCGCGGACTCGGACGTCGTCCGGAAGCGCAGGCACGACTGCATCACTGGCTCGAGCATCACGGCTCCTCATCCCGCATCGAGCGTCTGCTGGACGAGAAAACGGACGAGGAAATGTTCTGAGCGTGGGAACCGTCAGGCGATCCCGAGGTGCGCTTCAAGGTCGCGAGAACCGGTTCACGGACGCGATGACGTGATCGATTTCGGCTTCCGTGAGTTCGGGGAAGATGGGCAGGCTGAGGACCGTGCGGGCGCAGGCTTCGGCGAAGGGAAGGCTGCCAGGCTGGTACCCGAGGTGCGCGTAGCAGGGCTGCAGGTGCAGCGGGTACGGATAGATCGTGTCGGTGCCAACGCCGTTTTCCGTGAGGTGCTCACGCAGGTCGTCGCGGCGCGGATGCCGCACGGTGAACTGGTGGTAGACGGACTCGCCGTATTCGGGCACGGGCGGGAGCTCGAGGTCGGTGAGCTGGATGCCGGTGATATAGCGATGGGCGATTTCGCGGCGGCGTTCGGTCCAGGCGTGCAGGTGCTTCAACTTCACGTTGAGCGCGGCGGCCTGCAGGCCCTCCATGCGGTGGTTGTATCCAATCTCATCGTGCCGATACCGGACGGCCATGCCGTGCGCGCGCAGCAGGCGGATGCGTTCCGTGATCTCGGTCCGCCGGGAAATCACGGCCCCGCCTTCGCCGATGCCGCCGAGATTCTTGGTGGGATAGAAACTGAACGTGCCCGCGTCGCCGAGCAACCCGACGGGGCGGCCGCGATAGGTCGTGAGGTGCGCCTGCGCGCAATCCTCGATCACGATGAGCCGGTGCTTCTCCGCGAGCGCGAGCAACTCGTCCATCCGGGCCGCCTGCCCGAAGAGGTGCACCGCGACGATCGCCTTCGTGTGGCGGGTGATGCGCGCGGCGACATCGGCGGGATCGAGCGTGAACGTGTGGGGCTCGATATCGGCGAAGACGGGCGTGGCGCCGACGTGACTTGCGGTCCAGGCCGAGGCAATGAACGTAAAGGCCGGCACGATCACCTCGTCACCGGGACCGAGGTCAAGGGCGCGCGCCGCCAGATGCAGGGCGGACGTGCCGTTGTTTACGCCGACGGCATCGCGGGCGCCGCTGGCGGCGGCAAACGCCCGTTCGAACGCCTCGACATCGCGTCCGAGACAGAACCGGCTGGCGTCGTAGGTGGCGGCGAGCGCGGCGAGAATCTCCTCGCGCAACGCGCGGTGCGCGCGGCCGAGATCGAGAAACGGAATGTTCATGAGATTGTCCACGAATTACACGAATGAGCACGAATGAAAGCCGGAAACCGGCCGCGCGATGCCTGGGCGCGCATTCGTGATGATTCGTGTCATTCGTGGACCAACTTTCCCACCAGGGCTTCAACCAAGGCGTCCAGGGTCGAGGTGCCGGCCTCGAAGTCGACGGGCATGCCGGCGGTGCGCATCGTTTCGCTGGTGATCGGGCCGATGCTGCCGGCGAGGGGGCGTTTCGCGCCGGGCGCGAGTTCGAGCGCCGCGGCCTGGTCGACGAACGAACGCACCGCGGAGGAACTCGTGAAGAGGATCGCGTCGGCGCCGAGGGCGCGGAATTCGCGGGCGCCGGCATCCCGCGAAAGATCCGTGGGCTCCGTCCGGTAGACGGGCAGCGTATCCACGATCGCCCGGGCATCCTCGAGCTGCTGCACGAGGGCCTCGCGGTTGCGATTGCCGGTGACGACCAGGACCTTGGCGCTGTCCAGGCTGTCCGTGGCGATCAGCGCCTGCGCAAGTTCCTCGGCGACCGGCCGGGCGGGCACGATCTCCGGGTGCACGTGATAGGCGCGCACGGCCTCCGCGGTGGACTCGCCGATCACGGCCACGCGCATCAGGCCGAGCGAGCGCACGTCGTTGTAGGCGGCGAAGAAGAGATCGAAGAAATGGCGCACGCCGTTGGCGCTGGTGAACACCAGCCAGTCGTAGGTGCCAAACTCCGCGAACACCTCGGCGCAGAGGTCGCGATCGACCGCGCGGGAAATTTCGACCAGCGGCAGCTCGAGCACCGACGCGCCGAGTACCTCGAGTTTTTCGGCAAGGGTGCCCGCCTGTTCGCGGTTGCGCGTGACGACCACCCGCCGGCCGAGCAGCGGACGTTGTTCGAACCACGCGATCGTCTCGCGAAACTTCACCACGGCGCCGATGATCACGATCGCCGGCGCGACCAGTCCTTCGCGCTGCGCGGCCTCGGCGAGGGTTGCCACGGTCGCGACGACGGTGCGCTGCCGGCCAAGGGACGCCCATTCAACGCCCGCGGCGGGAGTGTCGGCCGCGAGTCCGCCGGCCTGCAATTCCGCGAGGATCTCGCCGAGATGCGCCATGCTCATGTAGAGGCACAGCGTGGCCTGCGGCACGGCGGCGAGGGCGCGCCAGTTGACGCTGGCCGCCGTCTTGGCGGGATCCTCATGGCCGGTCGCAAAGATCACGGTGGACGCGGCATCCCGATGGGTGAGGGGGATCCCGGCGAACGCGCCGGCCGCGATCGCGGACGTGATGCCCGGCACAATCTCGAAGGCAATACCGTCGGCGACGAGGCGTTCGGCCTCCTCGCCACCGCGGCCGAAGACAAAAGGATCACCGCCCTTCAGGCGGACCACGTTGCGTCCGGCGCGGGCGTGCTTGACCAGCAGCGCCTCGATCTCGTCCTGGGTGACCGTCGAACTGCCCGCGCGCTTCCCGACGCTGAGCTTCAGGCAGTCGGCGCGACACTGATCGAGCAGGCTGCGATGGACGAGGCGATCGTAGACCACGACGTCGGCCTGCGCGAGCAGGTCGCGCCCGCGCAGGGTGATCAGGCTGGGGTCGCCGGGACCGGCGCCGACGAGATAGACACGGCCATCAGGCATGAGTCGGTTCGGGACGATGGAGCAGGCAACGATGCCGCAGGCGGGGAGCGGAGTCCCCGCCCTTCCGGCGGCGTGATCGGGGCGCCTACGGTTTCAGCTTCAACTGCGCGATGATGCGGCCGGCGACGCGCTCGGGTTCGGCGGCTTCGGCCGGCAGGACGGCGAAACGCTGATAGCCGCACGATTCGTGGAAGATGTGCACGGCGGCGGCGTCGTAGTGAGCCGCGAATGCGGTGTGACACCCTTCGCCGAGCTGGCGAAGGAAGGCGCGCTCGAGATTGACGGCGCGGGCCGTGGCTTCGTCGAGATGTGGGCGCAGCGCATCGGCGGTGGCGCCGCGTGCCTGCACGGCGATCGCGCCCTGACCTGCGGCCGGCACGCTGACCGCCAGCGGCAGCATCTGAAAGCGCAGCCCGGGCCATTCCTTGATGCCGAGACGGTTGAGGCCGGCCGCGGCGAGGACAGTGGCATCGGCGAGGTTCTCCTCCGCGATCTTGCGCAGGCGCGTGTCGACGTTCCCCCGCATCTCCACGAACGTCGCCTTGGCGAACTGTCGCTGCAGTTGGGTGCGGCGGCGCGGGCTGCTCGTCGCAATCGTCGACGGACGGGCCAACCCCTCGCGCATCACCAGCACGTCGCGGGGATCTTCCCGCGGGAGGAAGCCCGCGATTGCGAGATTTTCGGACATCTCGGACGGCAGGTCCTTCGCACTGTGCACGGCGATGTCAGCGCGGTGATCATGCAAGGCCGCCTCGAGTTCGCCGGTGAAAAGGCCGGTGCCGCCCTGTTGTTCGAGCGACCAGCTTTCCTGCCGATCGCCGGTCGTGACCAGCTTGAGCAGCTTGAAGCCGGTACTGGGGCAGGTATTCGTTGAATCGCGCGAGCACAAGCTCGGCCTGGGCGATGGCGAGGGCGCTCTTGCGCGTGACCACCGTGAGCCAAACGAGCGGTCGGCGCGGCGGCGGGGACGGCTTGGGCGGAGGTGGAGGAGGCACGGCCGCCGGCGGCGGCAGCACGATCTTGGGGACGACCGGCGGCTTGGTGGCCGGCTTGGCCGACGGGGACCTGGGGGCGCCGGATGCCCTGGGTGGAGCAGCCTTTGCGCCGGTCGACGCCGGTTTTCGAGTGGCGGATTTCTTCGCCACGAGCGGTTTCGACTTGCCTGCCCCGGCGGCCGTCTTGGCCACCGGCTTGTTCGCCGGAGACCGGGTGGCGGCTTTCTTCGCTGCCTTCCGGGCCGGGCCTTTTGGGGAACGAGCGGCGGCCTTGGGGGCTGCCTTGCCGGAACGGGAGGAGGAGCGATGGGGAGCAGGCATGAGAAGTGGTGGCCGCTCAATAAGCGGCCTGGACCCCGGTGATGTTTTTCTTCGCCATCCAGGGCATCATGGCGCGCAGACGCTGGCCGGTTTTTTCGATCGGGTGTCTGGTGCCGGCGTCGAGCAGCTGGTGATACTTCTTCAGGCCGCCCTTATATTCCTTCACCCATTCGCGCACGAACTGGCCCGACTGGATTTCCTTCAGGATGCGCTTCATCTCCTTCTTGGTTTCCTTGTTGATGATGCGCGGGCCGCGGGTGATGTCGCCATACTTTGCGGTTTCGGAAACCGAGAAGCGCATGCCGGCGACACCGGACTCGTACATGAGGTCGCAGATCAGCTTGAGCTCATGCAGGCATTCAAAATACGCCATCTCCGGTTGATAACCTGCTTCGACGAGGGTTTCAAACCCCGCTTGCACGAGCGCACTGGCACCGCCGCAGAGCACGGCCTGTTCACCGAACAGATCGGTTTCGGTCTCCTCCTTGAAAGTGGTGCGGATCACGCCGGCGCGGGTGGAGCCGATGCCCTTGGCCCAGGCCAGTGCCAGTTTCAGCGCCTGCTTCGACTTGTTCTGCGCGACGGCCACGAGCGCCGGCATGCCTTTGCCTTCGTTGTAGAGGCGGCGCACCATGTGGCCGGGCCCTTTCGGCGCGACCATGATCACGTCGACGCTGGCCGGGACCTTGATCAGGCCAAAATGAATCGAAAGCCCGTGCGAGAACAACAGCGCCTTGCCCTTGGCGAGATTCGGCGCGATGTCCTTTTCGTAGGCGTCGGCCTGCTTCATGTCGGGCAGGGCCACCATGATCACGTCGGCGCGGCGCACCGCTTCGCCGGTCGAAAGCACTTCAAACCCGTGCTGTTCGGCGACCGCCCGCGACTTGCTGCCTTCATAGAGGCCGATCACGACCTGGCAGCCGCTGTCCTTCAGGTTGAGCGCGTGCGCGTGGCCTTGGGAGCCGTAGCCGAGCACAGCAAGTGTCTTGTTGGCGAAGACGCCGAGGTCGGCATCTTGATCGTAGAAAACTTTGGCGGGCATGCAGGTTCGAGGTGGGAAGGTGGAAACGTTGGAAAGGGGGAAAGTCGGAGGTCAGAGATCAGAAGTCAGAGGTCGGGGAGATCAACGGTCGGAGGTCGGTGGCTGATTACTTGGCACTTGGAAGGTGGTCCTTGTTACTTCCGCTGCAAAGCGGTTGGCCTAGCGTCGCATGGCGAGCTTGCCCGTCCGGGCGAGTTCGAGCACGCCAAAACTTTCAGTCAGGCTCAGGAAGCCGTTGATCTTGCCCTCGTCTCCGGTGATCTCGACGATCACGGACTCGGGGGCCACGTTGATGATCTTGGCCCGGAAAACATCCACGATCTGGATGACTTCCGAGCGGGTGCGGGAGTCGGCCTTGACCTTGACGAGGACCAGTTCGCGCTCGACGGCCTGGCCCTCCTTGAAGTCGGTCACCTCGATCACATTGAGCAACTTCAGGAGCTGCTTGTTGATCTGGTCGAGGACGGTATCGTCGCCGCGGACGACCACCGTGATCCGGGAGAGGGCGGGATCCTCGGTGGGGGCGACGTTGAGGGTGTCGATGTTGAACCCGCGGCCGGAGAACAGCCCGGCGATCCGGGCGAGGACGCCGAACTTGTTTTCGACCAGGACGGAGATCGTGTGCCTCATGAAGGGACGGAGGGACGGGAAACGATGGATGTGGTGGGCTGGCTGGCCATGCGAAGCTCGTTCGGGGGAGGCCCGATCTTCGCTGCGCCGGCACGCAGCTACGGAGGGCATCCTTCACTCAGCGCTGCGCTGCGAGCGAAGTATGGTGGACGCCGAGGGACTCGAACCCCCGACCCCCTCGGTGTAAACGAGATGCTCTAACCAACTGAGCTAGGCGTCCGGGAGCCGGACAAAAGATCATTCCGCCCGGGGGCGGGGCAAGGCTATTGATCGAGAGTTGCGAGGGCGGGGGTGCGTTCCGGCGACGTGGAACCGTACGGACCGCCCGGGTAGGCTACCTGTATAGTTCATGACACGCCCTGACGATAACGTGGCTCTGCGACACCTCAGGCCGTCGTCGCCGCCACGGCCTGCACGCCGAGCGCGTCGTGGGCGGCAAGCCACTCCGCATTCTGAATCGCGTTGAGCGCGGCTCCCTTCCAGAGGTTGTCGCCGCTGACCCAGAACGACAGGCCGTTGTCGAACGCGGTGTCGATCCGCAACCGGCCGACGCCGCACTTCACCTGCCGGGTGAAATCGAGCGGGGTGGGGTAACGCTTCTGCGCCGGTTCGTCGACGAGTTCCGCACCCGGGAACGCCGCGACCGCCGCCCGGGCCGTCGCGAGATCAACCGGCCGCTCGAATTCCGCGCTGACCGCAATCGAGTGCGCCTGCACGACCGGCACGCGCACGCAGGTGGCGGACAGTTTCAGGTCGGGCAGACCCATGATCTTGCGGCTCTCCTGCATCATTTTTGTTTCTTCGCCCGTGTAGCCGTCGGACCCAAACGAATCGACCTGGGGGATGCAGTTGAACGCGATCTGGTAGGGATACACCTTCTTCTCGGCCGGCTGTCCCGCTGCGAGGGCGCGCACCTGGGCGTCGAGTTCCTTGACGCCCACGGCGCCGGAGCCGGACACGGACTGGTACGTGGCGATGATCACGCGCTTCGCGCCGAACGCCTGGTGCAGCGGCCAGAGGCCCATCAGCGTGACGGCGGTCGAGCAGTTCGGATTCGCAATGATGCCGCGATGCCGGCGCAGTTCCTGGGGATTGATTTCCGGGATGACCAACGGGACGTCCGGGTTCATGCGCAGCGCCGAACTCTTGTCGATCACCAGGCAACCCGCCTGGACCGCATCGTCCGCTAGCGCCCGCGTCACCGCGCCGCCCGCCGCGAAAAACGCCACGTCCAGGCCGGTGAACGCACCGGGCTTCGCCTCCTGCACGGTCAGGTGTTGATTGCCGACGGTGACCGTCTTTCCCGCGGAGCGGGCTGAGGCGAGCAGCCGCAGTTCGGCGATCGGAAACGAGCGCGCGACCAGCAACCGGATAAGCTCTTGACCGACGGCGCCCGTGGCCCCGACGATCCCGACCCTGTAGGTCTTCTTCATGGTGATTGATGCAGGATGGAAACGGGTGATGGAAAAGTGCGACGCGGCCGGGATCAAGCCCTCAACCCGCGCGCTGGTGGTATCCATCGGCAGCCAGACGCTCCGTTTCTACGTCGAAGGCACCTTGCGCAAGGCCTACGTCGTGTCCACATCGCGGCGGCCACCATCCAACGTTAACGGCTCATTGGGCACGCCGCGAGGGCTGCACGCGATTGCCGAGAAAATCGGCGCGGGACAGCCGCCCGGAATCGTCTTCAAGCACCGGGTGGCCACGGGTTTCCATTTCGCCGAGTACGAGGAGCGCCTGTATGCGGACGACGTTCCGCCGGCCGTCCGGACTGCTGCCGGTGGCAACATGATCACCACCCGCATCCTTTGGCTGAAGGGGCTGGAGCCCATGGTAAACCAGGGTGGGAACGTCGACTCCCACGACCGTTATATTTACATTCACGGCACCAACCGAGAAGACCTCCTCGGCCAGCCACAAAGCGCCGGCTGCATCCTCATGGGCAACCTCGACATCATCGAGCTGTTCGAACAGGTCAGGTCCGGCGATCCGGTCTGGATCGAAGATTGAGCGACGGGGTGGCGCGCCGGGCAATCGATTTTGTGCCAGCCGACGTCAAGGAGGCTGTCGCTTGCCCGCGGACCAGCCTCCTGACGTCGGCTGCTGCCTTCCGGACACCGGGCCCCGTCAGTGCATCACTTCGGTCGTATGCTGGCCGACCATGACGCGCACGCGGTCGCCGTCGAAGAACGACCCCTTGTCCATTTCCTGCACGACCATGATCTGGTTGCCGTTGTCGAGTTGGACGGTGATCTCGTAGCCGTCGGCTTTCGTCACCGACTTCTCGACTTCGCGGCCGGCGATCATGCCGCCGACGGCGCCTGTCGCGCCGGCGAGGGCGCTGCCAATGCCGCCGTTGCCGATCGTGCTGCCGAGCGTGCCGCCCATGATGGCGCCGCCATACATGCCGATGTTCGTGTCGGCGCTGCCTTCGATCGTGACCTGGCGGACGCTCAGGATCGTACCGAGTTCAACGCGATACATCTGCCCCGAACTGGAGTGGGGCACGACCTTCCGGCTGGAGTTCGTTGCGCAACCGCCGGCGGCGAGGGCGAGGGCTCCCGTCGTGACCGCAATACCGATCAACTTCACTGCTTTCATCGTCGTGATGTGGTTGGGTAGGGGTGTCGCATCCGTTGACGGGGGAGGCCGGCTGCGACTCAAGAGGGTCAATGTGGACTGACTGGCTTGTCCGGGAAGGAGGTGCCGCGAGCGGACCCACGGCGCATCCGCCGCAATTGATATGCCGAAGGATGACGGCGTCAAACGTGAGCTGAAGGGCGGTTGGCCCCCCGAAGCGCGCCACGCTCCCGAACGCGGTGGGCGCTATAGCCGAGTCGGAGTCGAGCGACGACGTGGCGTCAACCGTGGCCACGTTGTCGTTGCACTCCAACGCAGCTACAAACCGCAACGCACGACTCCGGTAGCCGCGTTGGAGCTCTGCGACAACGTGGCCGGGACCTACCGGTTCCCGGGCCGGCTGCCGGAGGCGCCCCGCGCGCGCCAGGTGCGCAGGGCGGTGGCGGTGGCCGACGGTTCGTGCTGCAGCAGGTCGGGCACGGAGCCGGCGAAGACGATCGCGCCGCCGTGCCGGCCGCCGCCGGGGCCGAGGTCGATGATCCAATCGGCGAGATTGATGACGTCGAGGTTGTGTTCGATCACGATCACGGTGTTGCCGGCGTCGCGCAGTTTGAAGAGCAGGTCGGTCAGTTTCTGGATGTCGACCCAGTGCAGCCCGGTCGTCGGCTCATCGAGCAGGTAAAGCGTGTGGCCCTGCTGGCGCTTGCTCAACTCGAGCGAGAGCTTGATGCGCTGCGCCTCGCCGCCGCTGAGCGTGTTGGCGGGCTGGCCGAGCTTCACGTAACCCAGGCCGACGGCCGCCAGCGTATCCAGTTTCTCCATGATGCGCGGCACGTGGCGGAACAGGCTGCGGGCCTCGTTGACCGACAGCGCGAGCACCTCGGCGATGTTGCGGCCGGCGTAGCGGACCTCGAGCGTCTCGCGATTGTAGCGCTGGCCGTGACAGCTCGGGCACTCGCTGTAGGCATCGCTCATGAAGAGCATGTCGAGCTTGATGACGCCGTCGCCCTGGCAGCGTTCGCAGCGGCCGCCGCGCGCGTTGAAGCTGAATCGCGCGGGCTTGTAGCCGCGCACCTTCGCGAGCGGGCAGCGGGCGAACAGGTCGCGCAACTGGTCGAAGAGCTTCGTGTAGGTCGCGGGATTCGAGCGCGGGCTGCGGCCGATCGGCTCCTGGTCGACGCGCACGCATTTCTCGAATTCGCCCAGTCCCTCGAGGCCGCGATGTGCCCCGGGAATGAGCATCGCGCCGTTGAGCTTGCGGGCGGCCGCGGCGGCGAGGATGTCGTTGACCAGCGTGCTCTTGCCGGAACCGGAAACGCCGGTGACGCAGGTCAACAGGCCGACCGGAAACGCGGCGTCGATGTCCTTGAGGTTGTGCTCCCGCGCACCCCGCACGTGGATCCAGCGGTCGTCCGGCCTTTTCGTGTCCGCATCCTTCTGCACCGCCGCGACGCGCGAGAGGAAGGCCCCGGTGCGCGATTGCGCGCGCGGCAGCGCCCGCAGTTCGTCGGGCGTTCCCTGGAAGAGCAGGCGGCCGCCGGATTCGCCGGCGCCCGGGCCGAGTTCGAGGATCTGGTCGGCGGCGAGCATGGTGTCCTCGTCGTGCTCGACCACGAGCACGCTGTTGCCGTGATCGCGCAGGTCGAGCAGCGTGCGGATGAGGTTTTGGTTGTCCGTGGGGTGCAGCCCGACACTGGGTTCGTCGAGCACATAGACCACCCCGACCAGCGCCATGCCGAGTTGCGTCGCCAGGCGCACGCGTTGCGCCTCGCCGCCGCTGAGCGTGCTGTATTCACGATCCAGGGTCAGATAACCGAGGCCGACCTGACGCAGAAAGTGCAGCCGGTGCCGGATGCCATCGACGACCTCGCTGCGGGCGGTGCCCTTTGCCGCCTCGGGCGGCAGGTCGGCGACGAAGCGCCACGCCCCGTCGACGTCGCGGGCGAGCAGGTCGGGCAGCGTCAGGTCGTGCACGCGCACGGCGGAACTGCGCGGATTGAGCCGGCGGCCGTGACAGGTCGGACATTCGCCGGTCGCCATGAACGCGGTCAGCCGTGCGCGATACCCGTCGCTGCGGGATTCGCGGCGGGCCTTGTCGAGCAGGGGAATGATCCCGGGAAACGGCTGCAGTTCGGCCGCACCGCGATTGCGCACGCGCAGGCTGAAGAGGCGCTCGCCCGCGCCATGGAGCAGCGCCTGGCGGGTCGACGCCGCGAGCTTGCGCCACGACGTCTCGGGATCGAACGGCAGTTGTTCGGCGAGCTGCTTGAGCAGGGCGTTGTGGCGGATGATGAGCGCCTTGCCGCCGATGCGCAAAGGCTTGAGCGCCCCCTCGCGCACGGACTTGTCGGGGTCGGGCACGAGCAGTTCCTCGACGAACTTCATCTGCCGGCCGAGCCCGCCGCAATCGGGGCAGGCGCCTTCGGAGGAGTTGAAGGAAAAATGCCGTGGCGTGAGCGCGTCGTAGACCTCACCGCAGATCTCGCACGCGAGATTGCGGCTCAGGCCAACCTCCGTCCACGTCGTGGCGCCGGGTGCCTGCACGAGCGCGATGGCGCGGTCGCGGCCCTCGCGGAACGCGAGTTCGAGCGAGTCGGCGAGGCGGCTGCGCTGGCCGGCGTCGAGCACGACGCGGTCGACCACGAGGTCGACCGCGATCTCGCGCGTGCCGGAGGGGACGAGCTTGGGATCGTCGATGGACTTGATCTCGCCGTCGAGACGCAGGCGTTGAAAACCGCGCTGGCGCAGGCCGGCGATTTCGTCGCGCAGCACGGCGGGGCGCGCGCGCATCCAGGGCGCGAGCACCATCGCGCGGGCGCCCGCGGGCTGAGCGAGCAGGCGGTCGACACTGCTGTCGAGCGTTTGCTGGACGATGCGCCCGCCGTCCTTCGGGCAATGGTCCTCGCCGTCGAGCGCCCACAGCAGGCGCGCGTAGTCCGCGATCTCCGTCACGGTCGCGATCGTGCTGCGCGGCGAGCCGCCGGCGGTGCGTTGTTCAATCGCGAGGACCGGCGCAAGCCCGTGGATGAAGTCGACATCCGGACGCTTCAGTTGCTCGAGGACCTGGCGGGCCTGGGTCGACAGGCTCTCCATGTATTTGCGGTAGCCCTCCGCGTAGATCGTGTCGAAGGCGAGGGACGACTTGCCGGAACCGCTGACGCCCGTGATCACGACGAGTCGTTCCCGCGGGATGCGCAACTCGAGATTCTGGAGATTGTGCTCGCGCGCGCCTTTGACGTGGATCTGGCCCGGGGTGGCGGAAGTCATGAAACGAACAGGGACTGCAAATGGGTGCGTGCCGGAGTGGGAAAACAAAAGCCGAAAGCATCAGCCACCGCGGGTGGATTCGCAAGTGGGGCGCTGGTGGATCCGCGATCCCGGCCGGGGAGGAGGGGAATCTACTGCGATTCGTCGCGTCCGTCGCGGTCGGTTTGCGACGGAAGCGGCTCCCGAATTTCGTTTTCCGACCGGCAAAATCCATTGCGGCCCGCTTGCTCCGGGCCATGCTCAGGCGTGAGGACCAAGGCCATGGATCTCGATGCCATCATCAGCGCGGCGGCGGACGAGGCGGACGGGTTTCTCGCGGGGGTCACCAGCATGACGGAGGCGCGCCCCGCAATTCGTGACTATCTGAAGGCGAGATATCCCACGCTGGGCCCGACGGAGGTGCAGCGCGTGACCGCCGGGTTGCTCGCGGTGCTCGAGGACGAGGGATTTTTTGAAACCGGGGGTGGGCGGTGACTCGCGGAGCCAGAGGCGGCGAGGTGCACGAGGGGTAGGGCTGCATCGGAGGTGACCCTCTGCGAGAGCGGTGCGGAGCACCGTCTCCGGGACGTCGACGCGCTGAAGGCGCGGCATCAGTCGGCCCGGCGATTGCCCCGTTTCCTGGGGCAGTGGAAACGCGGTCAGCTCGCCGCAGGATGATGCGCCGCGCGGGCCGGCGTGGCGGGCGGTTCCGCCGCCAGCGGCGCAGATCCGGGAGGCGCCGCCTTCAGCGCCACGAACTTCGCCCAAGCCTCGTCGTCAAACGTGCGGTGGCAGTTGTAATTGAGGTCCATGTAGACCGCCGCCTCGCGCGCGTGGATTTTGTCCGGATTGCGCGTGCGGTACTTGAACATCGACAGCAGGCCCGCGAAAAATCCGACCGCGCCGAGGCCAAGGATCATGGCGACGAGCATCGATCCTTCGCCCGGTTCGGCCTCGGCGTCGCCCGCTGATGGCGTGCGTCCAGACCAGGGCGACCGCGAGGGAGGCGATCACCCCGTAAACCGTGCAGGTGACAGGGTTGTCCGTGGCGAAGATGCCGCGGCGGACAAAGTGGCGGACGTTGGGCACGACTTTCGCGAAATGCTCGAGCCGCACGTTGTGCGTATCGTCGTGCGGCATCGGCAGAAACCGGCGAAGCGCCGCGAAAGCCCTGGGAATAGTTGTCGTAGACGGCGGCGAACGTGGTCTCGCCCGCGAGCACCTCGCGCACGATCGGGTTGTCGCGGTTCAGCGCACATTCGATGCTCGCGCGTTTGCGACGCACGCCCTCGAGACAATCCGGCGCCTGCACTCCGCCAGCGACACAGTGGCGGTCGAGATCGCGGAACAGGTCGTATTGCGTGTCGGCCATCAGGCTGGGGCGAACCCGGCGGGGCAGGGCCCCATTGGTTTCAGGTATAAGATCGTCCGAAACCGTCAGTGGTTCAAGCAGCCATTTCGAGACCCCGTGTATGTGCAGCGAATAAGTAGCGCAGGCATCCTTGCCTGCAATTCGGTCCGGAATGCAGGCAAGGATGCCTGCGCTGCCTGCCGGCCCCCGGATCTTGCCCGGTCAGGGCGCCCGGAAGAGATCCCCGACCCGACGATTGCGAAATGCATCCACGATCGCGCCGGGCGCAGCCAGCACATCGACGCCGCTGGTCACGTGGTCGGTTGGCGCTCCGGCGCTGGGGCCGCGAAAGAACTGTTCGTCATCCTTGCGCGCGAGGAGCAGGTCGTGCTGGTCGGCAGGCGTCAACGAGATGGGTGCGCGGCGCCGCGCTCCCATGCCCAACTCCAGAGCCCGTCGCAGTCGCGCCAGGAGGAGCGAGTTGTCGCCTTCGACGATATACGGTTCCAACACGATGATATCGTCGTCGATCGCGCCGCGGAGATAGGACTCCTGGAGCTGGCGGTTTTCCGCCGCGACCTCGCGAGCGCGAGCGAGTTCTGCCTGACTGAACAGATCCGAATGCAGTTCCGGAATGGGATCGGCTCCGGCTGCCGCGGCCTCCGGGACAGCGAGTGGATCCAGGGTTGCGAGAAGCACAAGTGCAGCCACGGCGGGGAGACGATGCGTGTTCATGGCTGAAGCGGGAGGTTGGCGACAACCGTTCGACGGGAGACGAACCCGCAGACCGACGGGTTGCGGGGAAGAAAATAGCCGTGTAGAGGAATGACCGCAAGTGTGCAGCCCGACTGCCGACCAAGCCGGACCGGGCGACGTTGTTCTCGGGATGTGCTGAAGGGAACCAGCCTTCGCGCGAACCTTCGGCGGCCGGCTGGCCTCTGCTCCGTATCGCCCGCGGACCACACCGAGGCGGACCCTTCTGAATCAAATCGCCGTGACGAAACCGGCGGGAGGTAACATTGCTCAGGTCGATTCTCCGAATTGGTGATCGCAATTCCGCAGGAACCCACAAGCTGGGTTCGGGGTCGACGGGGTCGCCCGGAATCAGCTGGAGTGCCTTGCGGAGTTTTTCACCGGCCACCGTTTGGTGCCGGTAAATCGGCCGCGAGCTGCTCAGGCTGTTTCGCGAGATCGTCGATCCTCCCTGCACGCATGTTGCCCCGCTGCCTCCTGCTCGCTGTTGCCCTGGTCATTTCCACGGGCGGTCTCGTGACCGTGCGTGGCGCTGAGCCGGCGGTGGCGGTGGCGGCAGACGGCGTGGCACTGTCCGACCCCGGGGAACGCAACCCGAATGCGCTTGCGCGGATCTGGCAATGGAGTGACGCGCGCGTCCGCAACATCTTCGATTACATCCTGCCGGACACGCAGGAGCGGCGCACGTGGCGCTGGTCGCTGCAACCGCGGTTTGGTGACTTCCTGCACCACGATTACGTCCGCTTCCCGATGGAATTGACCTATGGGTTCAATCACCGGACGGAGGGCACGTTCGGCCTCGATCCCTACCTGGCGAATCCGTTTCGCGACGGGCACGGTTCCGGGATCGCCAACCTGAACGGAGGCCTGAAGTACCGCTGGGAACCGTCCTTCGACCCCGTGGCCCGCGCGGCGACGGGCGTCCTGGTGGTCCACCCGGTGGCGTCGGCGCCGTACGATTTCAACGACGGCATGAACCGCTATTCCGTCTACACGACTTTCTCCCGTCCGAACCCGCGCTGGGCGGACGTCGAGCATTTCGTCAACCTGTCATACGACCTGCTCACTCCCGCCGCCGCTCAGGGGAAGATCGACGAGGACGAACCGCAGGACGATTTCGTCAAGATCGGCACGGGGGTGTTGTGGCACAACAAGCGGTTGACCTACGGCCTCGCGATCGGGATGTCCCAGACGGTCGACGGCGTCTCCACGACCTTCACCACGTTGACGCCAAGCATCGTCTACGACGTGCCGGCGCGCTATACCTTTCACAGCCCGGGGCAGTGGCAGGTGGGCACGGCGATCGACTGCAAACGCTACGGCGATGAGACCGCGTTCGACTTCAAGCTGCGCGTGCGCTGGGACGTCGACTTCCGCAAGGTCGTACATGAGTGGAGTGAAGAGCGTCGCCGCGCGCGCTACACGGCGCGGAACGACGATTGAGCGGGTGACTTGTTGCGGCGGGAGCGGCTTCAGCCGCGAATGGGTGGGGCAAAGCCCGGGCTTCCGGAGTGCATTCGTGATCAGTCAACCATGATTTGACGGATCGTCTCATCGCCCACCGCGTGAGCGGCGGGATCACTCGCCGGGTTCTCGGCCTCATCGGCAGGGGCAGGCCTCCAAGGAAGCCGCCCGGCGAATCACGAATGACGGCACGCTCTATGCCGGATCCATTCGGTTGAACCTGTAGGACGCGTCGCTTGCGCCGTCCCGTTTGCCTCGCGTCTGTGACGCGAGACGGCGCAAGCGACGCGCCCACACCGTGCAGTTGGCGAACTGCTCGCTGTGGAGTCTTCGATTTTCGGCTCAGCAACAAACTCGGCTTCGACGGCCAGAATGCGGCCCAGTTTTTCCGCGCCCTGGACGACATCGTGGTCGCGCCGTCGTGAGACGCGTCCTGCACGTTCGGCATCTCGGCACCGGCCCGGCCCTGCCGGCGCTCGAGGCAAGCCCGATTCAGTCTCCGCCTTGTGCAGCGTCCAAGCCAGATTGATGATACGGCCGTATCATCAATCTGGCGCAAGCGGGCGCAGCGCGAAGTGATGCCGCCGGCGCAGTGTGTGCCGAACGTGGAGCAGGGCCTGCCGGTGCGCGCCGTGCTTAGCCAAGGATGGCGCAAGGTTTGCGCGATCCGTGGCGTCGCGCTTCGCGGCGGAAGCCGCTCCTACGAAGACACGGCATTCCGCTTCCGGGAAAATCCCGTTTGACGTTGCCGGAAGGTCGGGGTGCGACAAGGTTGCGCGAGCTCTCCCCTTGCATTGGTTTCCAGCGCCTGATCGATGCGCGATTACTTCATTCGCCGTTTCCTGCTCATTCCGCCCACGCTGTTTGGTGTCACGCTGGTTGTCTTTTTCATCACTCGATTTGCACCGGGCGGCCCGGTGGAACGGGCCATCATGTCGGCGCGGATGGCGCAGGCGGGGTCGGGGGGCATGCGCGGTGGGATTGGCTCGGGTTCGCTTACCGACGATCAACTGCAGCAAATCAAGGCCTACTATGGCTTCGATAAGCCGGCGCACGTCGCCTACGTGCTGTGGTTGCAGAAGCTGCTGCAGGGCGATCTTGGGGATTCGTTTCGCTACGGCGAGCCGGTGTCGACCGTCATTGCGGAGCGCCTGCCCCGCACGTTGGTCTACAGCCTGATCACGTTCGTGATTGTGTACGCGGTGTGCCTGCCGCTCGGGGTTGTGAAGGCGATTCGCCACCGCACGTTGCTGGACAATGCGACTTCCGTGTTGGTGTTTGTCGGCTACGCGATCCCCGGGTACGCTTTGGGCGCCCTGCTGGTGGTGTTCCTGGCCGCCCGCGCGGGATGGTTTCCGATGGGAGGATTCGTCAGCCCGTCGTTTCCAGACCTTGGGTGGTGGGGCAAGATCAAGGACTTCTCCTCGCACGCCATGCTGCCGCTCACGTGCTATCTGGTGACCAGCTTCGCCTTCGTCACGCTGCTCATGAAAAACCAGCTGATGGACAACCTGGCTGCGGACTACGTGCGCACCGCCGTGGCCAAGGGGGTGTCGTTTCGCCAGGCGGTGTTCGGCCACGCGTTTCGCAACTCGCTCATCCCGGTGGCGACGGATTTCGGCCAGCGCTTTGGTGCGCTGGTGATCGGGTCATTCCTGATCGAGTTCATCTTCGACATCGATGGCATGGGACTGCTTGGCTACAACTCGGTCGTCGACCGCGACTATCCCGTCGTCATGGGCGTGTTGCTGGTGACCTCACTGCTGTTGCTCGTCGGCAACATCGTGGGCGACTTCCTTGTCGCCATGGTGGACCCGCGCATTCGCTATCGCTGAAGCGACCCCATGGCATCGGATTCGATTTTCCGCCGGCGCCTCCGCCTGAGCCCGGACACCCGGCTGAAGTTTCGGCGGTTTCGTCGCATCCGGCGGGGGTACTGGTCGCTGCTCGTGCTGTTGTTTTTCTCCGTCCTAAGTCTGGTGGCGGAACTCCTGGTGAGCAGCCGTGCGCTGGTGGTGCACTATCACGATCACTGGTATTTTCCGACCTACGGCGCGATCCACACCGGCCGCGAGTTCGGCTACGATTACGCTTACGAGGTTGACTATCGCGACCTGAAGAAACGCATCGAGGCGGCGGGCTCCGACGACTGGGTGCTGATGCCGCCCGTGCCCTACAACGCCTACGAGAACTGCTATCCCGGCGAGGTGTTCAAGCCGCGTCCGCCGGATGGTCGGGCGGATCACTGGCTGGGGACCGACCAGCTCAATCGCGACATTCTTGCCCGGCTGCTCTACGGGTTTCGCAGCGCGCTGTTGTTTTCCGTCGGGTATGTGGGCCTGACCTACCTGGTCGGCGTTTCGCTGGGTTGTGCGATGGCGTTTTGGGGCGGGTGGTTCGATCTCGTCGGGCAGCGCCTGACCGAGATCTGGTCGCTCATTCCCTTCCTGTTTGTCGTGATCATCATCCGTTCGGTGGTTCCATCCCATCCGTCGACCGACCTCTGGATGCTGCTGGGCATCGTCGTCCTCTTTTCCTGGGTGCCGATCAGCTACTACATGCGGTCTTCGACCTACCGGGAAAAGGTCCGGGAGGTACGTGGCGGCGGCGCGCGTGCTTGGGGCCGGCGCGGCGCGGATTCTGTTCATGCACATCATTCCGAATACGGTGGCCACGCTGGTGACGTTCATCCCGTTCACGGTGGCGGCGGCGATTCTTTCCCTCACGGCGCTGGATTTCCTGGGCTTCGGACTGCAGCCGCCGACCCCGAGCTGGGGGGAACTTCTGCGCCAGGGCACCGGCAATCTCGACGCCCCCTGGATCGTCACCTCGGCATTTTCCGCAGTCAGCCTGACGCTCGTGCTCGTCACCTTCGTGGGTGAAGCAATCCGCGAGGCATTTGATCCCAAGCGCTTCACGGTGTACCGATAGGCTCATGGCGGCCCAACACCACGGCATTCGACTCCTTCCCTTCCGCATGCATCTCAACAAACTCAGACATCGCAGTCTCTTTCTCCTGGCCGGGCTCGGCACCTTGCTCGTGCTGGCCGGGTGCAGCCGAGGGGAGGATTCCACCAAGGCAGCACGTACGGACACGAGCTATCCCGGAATGGAGGCGGACCTCGCGCAAACCTTGAAGCAGCAGGCCGACTTCTACGTCTTCAAGACGGCGGATGATCTCACCAAGGAGACCCAAGGCCTGAAATGGGAGGACGGGTCCGACCTGTCGGAGTTTGCCGACGTCGACGCGAAAAAAGGCGGAACAATGCGCATCTGGACGCAGGATTTTCCGCGCACGCTGCGCACCGTCGGGCCGGATGCCAATGGGCCGTTTCGTGGATTCCTGCTGGACTGGATGCAGATGCCGTTTGTGGCCCCCCACCCGAATCTACCTGGAAAATACTTTCCGGGCCTGGCGTCATCCTGGACGATCTCCAGCGATGGGAAGACCGCGTTTTTCCGCATCGATCCCGCGGCTCGCTGGTCGGACGGGCAGCCGGTTACGACCGACGATGTCGTGTTCTCGTTTTATTTTCTGCGAAGTCCAAACCTGGACGATCCCTGGTCGAACGATTTCTTCACGAAGTATTTTTCACGGCTTACCATCTACGACAAGCAGGCGTTTGCGCTCACGATGTTTGAAGCCAAGCCGGACATTCTTGATCGTGCCGGTTACTGGTGGCCGTTTCCTCGGCATGCCTTTGGCGACTTCGGGCCAGGGTGGACCAAGACCTATGACTGGCGCATCGTGCCCACCACCGCACCCTACGAACTGAAGGAGTCCGACATCGACAAAGGCCAGTCGCTGACGATGATGCGCCTCAAGGACTGGTGGGCGCGCGACCGACGATTCTGGCGCGGCCGCTACAATCCTGACCGGCTTCGATTCGTGGTCATCCGCGACATGGACAAGGCTTTTGAAGCCTTTCATCGCGGGGACCTCGACTACTTCCCGATGACCGCGGGAACGATGTGGTACGAAAAGCTGCCGGATTCCGACAAGCTCGTGCAGGACGGCTACATCGACAAGGCCAAGTTCTTCATTCGCATCCCGGCTCCAGATTTCGGCCTCTGGATCAACGAGTCCAAGCCGATCCTGAACAACCGCGACGTGCGCGTGGGCATCCAGTACGCGAGCGATTTTCAATTGGTTTGCGACCAGTATTTCCGCGGGGACGCGGTGGTCCAGCAGACGCGCAACGACGGCTACGGCTGGAATGTGAATCCCGACGTCCACGCCCGCCCCTTTGATCCCGCCAAGGCTCGGGAGCACTTCGCCAAGGCCGGTTTCACGCACCAGGGACCGGACGGCGTGCTGACGAACGATCAGGGGCAACGGCTGTCATTTCGCGTATCCGCTTACCAGTATCTCGGTACGCCGGAGATCCTCGCGATCATCAAGCAGCAGGCGCTCAAGGCGGGCCTCGAACTCAACATCGACGTCCGCGATCAGACCACGACCGGGCGAATTGTTGATCAGAAGAACCATGAGATCGCCTACATCGCCTACAATCGCAATCCCGAGATGTTTCCCCGCTATTGGGAATACCACCACGGCTCCAACGCCTACGTGGACGCCTACCTCGACAAGGACGGCAAGCCGGTGAACAAGTATTCCGAAGGAACCCCCAACCCGCACCCGAAGAAGCTCAAGTTCAATACCAACAATATCACTGTCACGTTCATTCCGGAACTCGACCACCTGATCGAACAGTACGACAAGGCGGAGAGCATGGACGATGTGAAACGTTTGGCGGCTCCCATCGAACAGATCATTCACGACGATGCGTCGTGGGTCCCCGGCTGGAACCTGCCGTTCTTCCGGGTCGGCTACTGGCGCTGGGTGAAGTGGCCGAAGGATTTCAACGTGATGCGGGCGACCCATGTGGAGGAGTTCTTTCTCTTCTGGATCGATACCGACGCGCAAAAGGAAACCGAGGAGGCCCGGCGTACCGGCAAAACGTTTCCTCCGCAGATCCGCACTTTCGACCAATACAAGGGGCAATAGCTTGTTCGTGGACGACGCGCTTGTTCTCTCCGTCCGCGACCTGGTGGTCGGTTTTGATACCGACGCCGGCTTCGTGCGCGCCGTCGATGGTGTGAGCTTCGACGTCCCGCGAGGCCGCACCGTCGGGATCGTGGGTGAATCCGGCTGCGGCAAGAGCGTGACGGCGTTTTCGATCATGCGCCTGCTGCCGCAGCCCCAAGGCCGGATTGTCGGCGGCGAAATTCTTTTCGAGGGACAAGACCTTGCCCGCGTGCCGATCGAGGCGATGCAGGGCATCCGGGCGGTCCGCATCGGCATGGTGTTCCAGGAGCCGCTCAGCGCCCTGAATCCCGTGCACACGATCGGGCGGCAGCTTGCCGAGGTGTTCCTGTTGCACCAGACGAAGAATCCGCGCGAAGCCCTCGAGCGGTCCGTGGAAATGCTGCGCAAGGTCGGCATCCCGTCGCCGGAAATTCGCGTGGCCGAATATCCTCACCAAATGTCGGGCGGCATGCGTCAGCGCGTGGTGATCGCGATGGCGCTCGCCTGCCGTCCGGCGTTGTTGATTGCCGACGAGCCGACCACGGCGCTCGACGTCACGATCCAGGCGCAGATCCTGGAGCTGATCCGCGACCTGCAGCGGGAGATGAACATGTCGGTCGTGTTGATCACGCACGACCTTGGAGTGATCGCGGAAAACTGTGACGAGGTCGTGGTCATGTACGCCGGCCGGATTGCCGAACACGGCAGCGTCACGCAGATTTTCGACCGGCCGATGCATCCGTACACCCGCGGGCTGATCGCCTCAATCCCGCGGCTGGACCATGCCCGCAAGACTCCGCTGAAAACCATCGAAGGCCTGGTACCCGGTCTGATGGAGATGCCGGTTGGCTGCCGTTTCCAGAATCGCTGCCCGCTCGTCGTCGACCGTTGCCGCCAGGAGCAGCCGCCGTTGTATGAGGTCGAGCCGGGTCACCGTTCCGCCTGTTATCGGTGGCAGGAAAGCGAGACGGCCTTCGCGACGCCCGAGACCTCGCGCCCGGCGTCATCGTGATCCCGGCACACAGGGAGTGAGCCAAGGGAAGAAGGAGGTTTTTAAACTGCTAATCGACACTGATAGGCGCTGATTCGCAAGCCACTGATCCGCTTGCCGCTCCTATTTTTCTCCTGCTTCTATCTGCGTTCTCTGCGAAATCTGCGGTTCAATTCCATGCCGCTCAATCCCAATCCTTTTTGACCGCAGATGGGCAACTCTGGTCCTTGCGCCTTGGAAACTCAATCCTTTTAAACCACAGATTGCACGGATGGCCAAGGATAGGGCAGGTGGAATCACACAACATCTGTGCCCATCTTTATAATCCGACCAAGACCCGGACGACTTATCCACGAATAGCACGAATCCGCACGAATAGCAGAAACCTGATCCATCCGTATTCGTGCCCATTCGTGTAATTCGTGGACCCAAATCCGATCTTTGTCCCTCGCATCTTTTCGAAGCTTTCCCGCGTTCTCTGCGAAATCTGCGGTTCAATTCCGTGGGCAATCCGAATGAATTGATACTCATGTCCGAGCCCGAAATGCTGCTCGAAATCCGCGACCTGAGGATGCACTTCCCGGTGCGCGAAGGCATTCTGCTCCGCGCAGCCAGGACGGCGAAGGCGGTCGACGGTGTGTCCCTGCATCTGCAGGCCGGCGAGACGCTCGGCCTCGTCGGCGAATCGGGCTGCGGCAAAACGACGCTCGGTCGCTGCATCGTGCGCCTGCTCGATCCCACCGCGGGCAGCGTCATGTTCGAGGGGCAGGACCTGGTCCCCCTGCCGCATCGCAAGCTCAAACCCTACCGCCGGCAAATCCAGATGGTGTTTCAGGACCCCGTGGAGTCGCTCAACTCCCGTCACACCGTCGGGCAGACGCTCGAGGAGCCGTTGATCATCCACGGAATCGGCGAGGCCGGGAAACGGCGCCAGCGTGTTCGCGAGCTGCTCGACCAGGTCGGGATGCCTCGCGGCGCCGAGACGCGCTTCCCTTTCGAGTTTTCCGGGGGCCAGCGCCAGCGCATCGGCATTGCCCGCGCCATCGCCCTGCAGCCGAAGCTCATCGTGTGCGACGAGCCCGTGTCCGCCCTGGACGTCTCGATCCAGTCGCAGGTCTTGAACCTGTTGATGGAACTGCAGCAGAGCATGGGCCTCAGCTATATCTTCATCGCGCACAACCTGGCCGTGGTGAAACACGTCAGCGATCGTATCGCGGTGATGTATCTCGGCCGGATCGTCGAGCTCGCCCCGGCCGACGAGATCTATCGTGACGCGCGCCATCCCTACACGCGGGCGCTCATCTCCGCGATTCCCACGCCGAATCCGCGGGGCAAGTCCGGGCGCATCGTGCTCACCGGCGATGTGCCGTCGCCGATCAATCCGCCGGCCGGTTGTCCGTTCCACACCCGGTGTCCGTACGTCCAGGACCGTTGCCGGGTGGAGGTGCCGGCGTTGCGCGACGCCACGAAAGAGCCCGGCGCGAAGCATCCGGCGGTTCCAAAGTCCCCGCCGCCGGCGACCGATCAACCGCACCTGGTGTCGTGTCATTTCGATTTGTGAGTAGCGCCGGCAGCCTGCCTGCCCCGGAACCGTATCAATTCAATAGGACTGCCCACTAAACACACTGATCACACGAAAGGGAGGAACCTGGGCTGGAATCCCGACTGGAATCCGGGTGCGTTTTTAGGTAGCCCGGTGAAGCCGCCCGCGCGATGGTTGCACCGTTGCTTTTCGCGGGCGACCGTGCCGCGCTGCCTGACTTCCGTGACCCGCTCTGCCGCCATTTCCCGCCTCGTCGATCTTCCGGACGCCTCGCTTTGGACGAGCCGGACGTGGACGGATTTTGCGTCGCTCTCGCCGGCAGCCAAACGCAAGCACCTGGTCGTGCTGCCGCTCTTCGGCTTCGCGGATTGGGGTCTCGGCCGTCCGCTTGATTTCGAGGAGACTCTCGGCACGGCCGTCCTGCGGCAGGCCCTGGGCCAGCCGACCGGCGCCAACCTTGCGGTCCACGTGCTGCCGCCCCTGCGCTGGGTTGCCGGGCCGTATCCGCATTGTCTCTTCAGTCTCGATTTCGAGGCGGCCGCTGCATTGCTGGGCGAGATCGGCCGGTCCGTGCATGCGGCGGGATTTCGCCGGCTCGTCTTCTGCAACACCAGCCCATGGAACGAGGAGTTGATCGATACGGTCGGCCGCGACTTGCGCGCCGGGTGCGGACTGCAGCCGTTTTCGATCAACTTCGCCGCGCTGGGGCTTGACCTGCATCCCGCGCGCGCGGCGTCGCGCGTCGGCCTGCAATGCGCGGCCTGCGCCTGCTACGGCACGCTCCCGGCGGATGCCGGGGTGCACGCGGATATCACCTGGTCCGACTTCCGTCCCGGCCACGTGCGCCAGCCGGGGCCGGTGCCATTTGCGCATTCGCTGGCCGATGCGCAACTGGAAGGCACGAGGTTGATTGCGGACTCGGCGCGCCGGCTTGCCGGCTGGTGGGGCGAAATTGCCGCCCGGCGACCGTTGGCAAATGACGGGCGCGTTCCCACGCTGCGGCCGCCGAAGTCGAAGCGCAGGAGGAAGAGCAGGAACACGAAGGGGCGGCGATGAGTGTCGCGCGGCCGGATGGTTTTGCTGCCTATCGTGGACGTTACCTGCCTGCGATGACGCGGGTGCAACTCGAAGCCTTGCCGGGCAAGTCGAGCGCGGTCGTGATCATCCCCACGGGAGCGGTCGAGCAGCACGGGCCGCATCTGCCGGTTGGCGTCGACGCGCTGCTGGGACAGGCGTTTTTGGACGCGGCCCTGCCCTACCTGCCGGTGCGGACGCCCGTGTACGTCGGGCCCGCGATCACCTACGGCAAGAGCAACGAACACACGGGCTTTCCCGGGACCATCTCGATTTCCGCCGGCTCCCTGCACCGGTTGCTCAAGACGATCGCGCGCCAGTTGCACGCGCTCGGCTTTCGCACGCTCGCCATCCTCAATACGCACGGTGGCAACAGCGCGGTACTGGTGGCCACCTTGCGCGAGATCCAGACCGCGGTCGGCTTGAACGCCGGCATGCTGGCGTGGACGTGGAAGCCGCCGCTCAGCGCCCAGGAGGCCGCCTGGGGCTTTCATGCGGGTCAATGGGAGACGTCGTTGATGCTGGCGGCCGCGCCGCATCTCGTGCGGCGGGAACGCGCGGTGTGCGAGTATCCGGCGCGCCTCGACGATCCCGGGGAACTGCGTCCGGAAAATGCGCCGGCGACCTTCTCCTGGGTCTCGTCCGACCTCTCGCGAACCGGGGTGATGGGCGATGCCACCCAGGCCACCGCCGAGGACGGCGCCGCGTGGCTCGACGCGTCCGCGCAGGCGCTGGCCCGTCAACTCGTCGCGCTCGCGGGGCGGATCGAGCATGCCTGAACCGTTGCCGGCCTTGCGCCCGACGGACGATCGACTACCGTCCGGGCGCCGCGCGGAGCCTCATCCCGAGCTTCATCGAACGGCATAGCAAGGACCCCATGTTGACTGCCCGCATCGGTTGTCGTCTCCCGCCGGCCGCGATGGTGTTGTTGTGCCTCGCCGGATGTTCCACCGGCAGCGTCACGCCCCAGGTGGACAATGCAATGTATCGCCGCCTCGTGCCGCCGCTGGTGATGCATGTTCGTCCGTTTGACACCAGTGCCGGCATCTGGGAGGGAGGCGCCGCCGCTCCCAACGTGCGCAGCCGCATCCGCGATGACCTCGCCCGCGCGCTCGCCGATGAACTATCGGAACTGGCCACGACCGACGTCTACATGGCGGTGCAGCCGCCGACGGGCGGGTGGTTGATCACCGGCAAGTTCGTTCACGTGACCTCGCCGCGTTGGGATTCCGTCGGTCCTGTTCAACTCGGACATGGCGCCTCGAAGATCGAAACCGAGGTCACGATCTTCGACCTCGCCGAATCCGCCACGGATCCGATCCTCGTCTTCACCACCACGGGTGGAGGAGGTCACCGGGTGGGGGTCGGAGTCGGGAGCAAAAGCACCCACGAGGATGCATCCGACAGTGACGTGGCGCGCACCGCGCGGGAAATCCACGACTACCTGGTCGAGAAGCTATCCGGTTCGTAAGCGAGGGGTAGTTGCAACCAGAGATCGGTTCTGGGTCCGCGAATTACACGAATCGGCACGAATACGGATGGATCCAGGATTGCTGCCATTCGTGCAGATTCGGGCTATTCGTGGATCAGTCGGGCGGTTTCGATCCCGGACGAATTTTACAGAAGGAAACGAAGGAAACGAAGGCCGCGCCGGGTCGTGGACGCGCTTTCGAAGGAATGGCCGCAAAAGGCCGAACACGCTACGGCCGCAATCAAATCAGATTAACCACGGATTACACAGATGGGCACAGATGTTGTGTGATTCCACCCTGCCTTATCCGTGGCCATCCGTGCAATCTGTGGTTCAAAAGGATTGAGTTCCCAAGGCGCAGAGACCAGGGCTGCTCATCTGCGTTATCCGCTGGCACTGACGGCGGCTTTCATTGCGCGCGGCCGGGGCCCGTTCAGTCCACGTTGCGCAGCTGGATGCTGTTGATGAGGCGGTCGCTGGCCAGGATGTCGCTGACGACGACGATCTTGTCTCCGGTGGAGACCAGGCCTTGGGCCCGCAGCAGCGCGATCGCCTTCTGCACCGTGACCTCGGGATCGGAATCGAACTTGATCAGAAACGGCTCCACCCCGCGCAGCATGCGCATCTGGCGCAACGTGCCGCGGACGCCGGTGAAGGCGAACACGGGCGTAAAGCGCGGGCGCAGCACGGCGACGCCCTGGGCGACATAGCCGCGACGCGTGAACACCACGATGCCGGCGGCACGGAGTTCATTCGCCATCAGGACGGCGGAACTGAACAGTTTCGACTTGTCGGTGTGGAACTGGGGCTGCACGTCGAGGCCGCTGCCGCCCGAACGTTCGATCCGGCGCGCGATGCGATCGAGCGCCTGCACGCATTCCAGCGGATATTTGCCCACCGTGGTTTCGCCGGAGAGCATGATGCAGTCGGCCTGCTCGAACACGGCGTTGGAAACGTCCGTCACCTCCGCGCGGGTTGGCATCGGCGTGTTGATCATCGATTCGAGCATGTGGGTCGCGATGATCACGGGCTTGCCGTAGGTCAGGCACGATTTCACGGCGCGCCGCTGGATGATCGGCAGCTCCTCGAACGGGCATTCGATGCCAAGATCGCCGCGGGCGACCATGAGGCCGTCGCACGCCTTGATGATGTCCTGAAGGTTTTGCACCGCCTGCTGGTCCTCGATCTTGGCAATCACCCGCGCGCTCGAGCGCAGTTCGCTCAGCAGTTCCTGCAGCTTCTCGACGTCGGCGGGTTCGCGCACGAAACTCAGCGCGATCAGGTCGAGGCCGCATTCGACCGCCACGCGCACGTCTGCGATGTCCTTTTCCGTAAGTGCCGGCAGGTTTACGCGCACGCCGGGGAGATTGATGTGCCGCCGGCTGCCGAGTTTGCCGGGAATGACGACCCGGCAGCGGATGCGGTTCTCGTTTTTCTCCAGCACCTCGAAGCGCAGGAGACCGCTGTCGACCAGCACGGTGTCACCGACGGCGATGTCGTTGACGAGGTCGCGGTAGTTCACGTCGACCGAGCGGACCTCCTCGGAATCGTTCATGCCGGTGCCCGGCCGCACCGTGAAGTCGAACACCTCGCCGGGTTTCAGCTCGAACGGCGCGGGCAGGTCGCCGGTGCGGATCTCCGGCCCCTTCACATCCATCATGATCGCCACTTCGCGGCCGGCGCGTTCGGAGGCATCGCGAATATTCTTCACGGTCTGACGCGTCCAGTCGTGGCTCGCATGCGCCATGTTGATGCGGCACACGTCGGCGCCCGCACGGATGAGCGCCTCGAGCATCTCGGGCGCTTCGGTCGCGGGACCGATGGTGAAAATGATCTTGGTGCGGCGGAGGCCGGTGAGGTTCACACGAGTTCGAAGAAGGGGCCGCCGGCATCGGGCGGAACAATGGACAGCGCGTAGGCGAGCCCCGGACGAAGAAAATCCGCGAACGTGGTGCGCACGGCGTCGAGGCTGTTGCAGTCGCGGCTGAGATGGGCGAGGCAGACGTGCTGCCACGCCGGGCGTTCGACGGAGGCCATGAGTTCCCGCGCCGCCTCGTTGGAAAGATGGCCGTGCCGTCCGCAGATGCGTTGTTTCACCGACCACGGCCGCCGGGTGTCGTGGCGCAGGAGGTGCGGGTCGTAGTTGGCCTCGAGCACCAGGACGTCGACGTCACGAATACGCTGGCGCACGAGTTCGGGTGCGTAGCCGAGGTCGGTCACCCAGGCGATGGAGCGACGCGGCGAGAAGAGGTCGCCGTTCCCGTGGTTGAACACGAAACCCACGGGCTCGGTGGCATCGTGCGGAATCGCGAAGCTTTCCACCTCGAGGTCACGGAACCGGAAGGCCGTGCCGGTCTCGAATACATGCCAGTCCGGCCGGTATTTTAGCGTGCCCTGCAGCGCGGTTGCGGTGCCGCGATTGGCGAAAACCTTCAGTCCCGGTCGTCGACACAACCCGGGCAGCCCGGCGCTGTGGTCGCCGTGTTCGTGGGTCAGGAAGACCGCGTCGATCGCGTCCAGCGACACTCCCGCGGCGACCAGCAGTTCACCGAGACGCCGGGCGGAAAATCCCGCGTCGACGAGGATGGTGCTGTCCCCGGTCTGCAGGAGGGCACAGTTCCCCGAACTGCTGCTGCCGAGAATGGTGAAGCGCAACGCCATGCTTGTTGCGCGGCAAAATGAGCCGCACGCATGTGCTGACAATGGAAAACCCGGGCTGTCCGTTCACCCAATCCGCCCGGATTCATTCCGGAGGGTCCACGTCTGGGCGGACCACGGACGAGACGGAGCCGGTCCTTCCCGGATTGGAGGCAATCTAGCGACCCCTTTCGCCCCATGGACCGCAGGAAGCCCGCGGCGGGTGCGGGAAAAATCCAACCGGGAGGTTTGACCGGTTCCGGGTTCTCCCTAACGCTCGCTCTTTTTATGCCACGATCCACCACCCGCCGTGTCCGTGCTGCTGCCCGGCGACCGGTCCGACGCGCCGCGGCGACGGATGAGGCCGGGCCGGTGGTGGTCACGCGGACGGTGCACTTCAACGCGGCGCATCGCCTCCACAATCCGACAAAATCCGCGGCCTGGAATCGCGCGACGTTCGGTCCATGCAACCACCCCAACTGGCATGGGCACAACTACACTCTCGAGGTTTCGGTGATCGGTACGCCGGATCCCGCCACCGGCTGTGTGATCGATCTCGGCGAACTCAAGCGCATCATCGAGCACGTGATCGTCGCCAAGTGCGACCATCGCAATCTCAACCTCGATGTCGACTTTCTCCGCGGCGTGATCCCGTCCTCCGAGAATCTCGTGATCGCCTTCTGGCGGGAACTCGAGCGCCACCTTCCGCCGGGCCGCGGCCGCCTGCGCAGTGTGCGGTTGCATGAGACCGAGCGGAACCACGCGGAATATTTCGGGCCGGCCGGCCCTCTGGAGCCCGGCTGACCTGCACGACAAGGCTGCGCGGCGCCGTGCCGCGTGGCGGCGGTTATCGTCACCAACCGCCCTCCGTCCAAAAACGACCATGAAGAAGCAACCAAAACTGTATCTCCACCGCGCCGCCCGCGGGGTGGAGCCGGTCATCCAGCGCGGCTACGACGCGAAGTTCCGGGTCTCCACCGCCTATCGCGAGTCCCTGCCGGACATGATGGACGCCGCCGAGGCGATCCAGGGGGCCGACGTCCCGATCCAGCAGGTCGGCGTATCCAACTTCAAGTTGCCGCTGCGCTTTGCGGTAAAGCGGGGCGAGCCGGTGCGACTCGAGACCAGCGTGACCGGCACGGTTTCCCTCCAGGCGAACCTGAAGGGCATCAACATGTCGCGAATCGTCCGCTCCTTTTACGAACATCAGGAGGACGTCTTCACGCCCGACACGCTCAAGCGCATCCTCACCGCCTATCGCCGCAAGGTCGGTGCGCACGACGCGCGCCTGAAGCTGTCGTTCTCGTATCCGCTGCTGCAGCCGAGCCTGCGCAGTGGGCTGGCCGGCTGGCAGTTCTACCAGGTCGCCTACGAAGGATCCATGGATCGCGCCGGCCGGTTTCGGAAGTTCATCCATTTCGAATTCGTGTACTCGTCGGCCTGCCCGTGCTCCGCGGAACTCGCCGAACACGCGCGCGACACCCGGGGGGTGTTTTCCATCCCGCATTCGCAGCGCAGCAAGGCCCGCGTGTCGGTGGAGATTGCGCCGGGCAGCCGGTTGGCGATCGAAGACCTGCACCGGCACTGTCTCGCGGCGCTGAAAACCGAGACGCAAGTGATTGTGAAGCGGGAAGACGAGCAGGCTTTCGCCGAGATGAACGGCGCCTACATCAAGTTCGTGGAGGATGCCGCCCGGCTCGTGTATGAACAACTCGCCGGCGACGCGCGCCTGGTGGATTTCCAGGTCGTGTGCTCGCACCTCGAGGCCCTGCATTCGCACGACGCCGTCTCCGTGATCTGCAAGGGTGTTCCCGGCGGTTTTGCGGCGGACTTCACCGACTTCGGCAGTCTGGTTTGCTGAGGCCTGCCGCCGGGGCGAAGGGGCGGCCGACCGCCTCGTGACCTCGGCTGCTACCGGGATTCGTTCCGGCAGCGTCATTCTTCTGCAGTTCTCCGCCATGAAATCCAGTCCCCACATCGTGATCACCGGCGCCTCGCAGGGCATCGGCGCCGCGGTCGCGCTCGAGTTTGCGCGCACCGTGCCGAGCGTGCGTCTCGCGCTGCTCGCGCGAAATGAAAGGAACCTCCAGCGCACCGCGACTGCGTGCGTGAAGGCCGGTGCGAAGGCTCGTGTCTTTGTGTGCGATGTCACCGACGAGAGCGCCGTGACCGTCACGGCGGCGGCGGTGATGAAGGCTTTCGGGCCCGCGGACGTGCTCGTGAACAATGCCGGCGCGTTCGCCGGCCGTCCGTTCCTGGAAATGCCGGTGGCGGAATTCGACCGGTTGATAGCGGCGAACCTGCGCAGCGTGTTCGTCGTCTCCCAGGCGTTCGTCCCCGCGATGGTGCGCCGCGGGCGCGGCCATGTCTTCAACCTCAGTTCGATCGCCGGTCTCGACGCCTACCCCAATGGCGCCGGCTATTGCGCGGCGAAATTCGGCGTGACCGGCCTCGGCAAGGTGATGCGTCGCGAGCTGCGCACGTCCGGCGTATTCGTGACCAATGTGCATCCCGGCGCCACCTGGACGCCGTCCTGGAAGGCCTCGGGGATCGACGCGGCGCGCATGATGCCGGCCCGCGGGGTCGCGCGCGCGATCCTCGACGCCTGGCGCCTGGGCCCCGCGACGTTCGTCGAAGACGTTGTCTTGCGTCCACCGCAAGGCGACGTGTGACGAAGCGCACCCAGCCCGTCCGAAAAAGTGCATGGCCAGGGTGGGCAAATCGAAGGATCCGTGGCATAGTGCAGTCTGCAAACCTTCAACCCAACCTCCCATGGAATCCGCCGAAAACCTTGACCTGTCCCCAACCGCTGCGAGTCGGGAAAAGATCGCGCAGGACCTGCGCGCGCTGATGCGCGATGCGGAGGACCTCTGGCGCGCGACCAAGGATGATCTGGGCGAACGCACCAAGGACGCGCGCCTCCGGGTGCGCGAAGCGCTCGACCGGGCCCGGACTTCCGCTCACGACTTCGAGGAGAAGGCCACGGCCGGCGCCAAGGCGACGGACAAGATCATCCGCGAACATCCTTACGGCTCGATGGGCGTCGCCTTCGGCGTGGGCTTGTTGTTCGGGGTCCTCGTCAACCGGCGCTAGATCCGATGAACGTGCCGGAACCCGCGGCCGGCCACTGGTTCGACGCGCTGCGCCGGACGCTGCACAACCTGCACGCGCTCCTCGCCAGCCGGGTTGAGCTGGCGAGCGTGGAGCTGGCGGAGGAGAAATATCGGGTCGCGCAGATCGTGTTTCTCGCCCACGGGGCTGCGCTCTTCGGCCTGCTGACGCTACTCTGTGCGACCTCGGCGGTCGTGGTGCTGACGTGGGATACAGCGGCGCGTTTCTGGGTGCTGCCCGCCTTTACGCTGGTCTATGCGGGGGCGGCGTTTTGGAGTTACCGGCGACTGCGGGCGCGCCTGAAGAATGATCCCGCGCCGTTTGCCCGCACCCTCGAGGAATTCCGCCAGGACCGCGCATGTTTTTCAAACAAGAGCTGAACGAACTCCGCGCCCGCAAGGCGCTGCTGCAGGTCGAATGTCGCCTGCAGCGCGGCCTCGTGCAGCTTGAACTCGAACGCGTGCGCGGCGGGTTCGACCTGCTGTCCCGTGGCGCCGGGTGGCTGCAGCATTGCCGGCCGTTCCTGCCCCTGGCCGCGCCGCTTGTCGGTTTCGTCCTCGTGCGCAAGTGGCGCACGCTGGTCCGTTGGGGCGGTCGCGCTTTCGTCAGCAAGCTGATCCGAGGCATCATTCGCTCGGCCGCGTGAAGCGCCGCTCAGTGGCGCGATGCTTCTGCCCGGGCGGTGCCCGTTCGTCTGATACTGCAGGGCCGGCCCGCCTGGGCTGAACCCTTCGCCGGCCCTGGGCATGCAGCCTCGGCATCCTTCCGGCTCAGCTTCCGGCTTTCGCAACTCCAATCACGCCGGTGGCCACGCGCGCGCCGGCGTTGCCGGTTGGTTGCGACGTGAGATCGTCGGGATCTTCGTGCACCACGACACCGCGTCCGATGATCGAGTTCGGTCCCTCCAGCGCGATCGTGGAATCGACGACGTTGATCCTGGCGTTCCCGTCGGCGTCGGCGGTGACGTTGCCGAGGTCGCCAACGTGCCGCGCCGTCGCGTCCGGCGCTCCATGCGGCTGGTGCGTGGGATTGAAGTGACCGCCGGCGGATGTTCCATCGGGTGCCGTGGTGTCCCCGTACTGATGGATGTGAAAGCCGTGTTTGCCCGGTTTCAGGTTCGAAATCAGGCCGGTCACGCGCACGCCGCCGGAGACCTTGGCAAAGCGGACGACGCCGCGCACCTCATGGTCCACGGTCGGCGCGAGCACCGCGATGGCCGCGGTCACCTCGTCGTTGTGCTTCATCGGCATGGCGGCGTCATCGGCCGAGCGCAGCGTCGCGGGCGCCAGCCAAAGCGCCACACAGGCGAGAAGCGCCGGCGCGGAGCCGCGCAGCAGGGCGGGTGAACGAGGGCGGGAGACAATAGCTGCGTGAGACATGGATGTGGAGGGGGATTGACTTTGTGGTGACGCCGCCGCGCGCGGCATGCCCGGAAACGCGACCGGCGCGCGTAAGTTAGCATCGACCGGCAAATCCGACAACCCGTGTGTGGACTTGTTGGTCGGAGATTGCCCGCTGGGGTCAGCGTCGGCTACGGTGTCTCCTCTGCGATGCCCAGGTCCGCCCTCGAACTCGATACCCGTTGGGCGGCCTGGACGAAGTCGCCCCGTGGTCACGGCCGGGTGACGCAGGTGTGCGTCCGACCTGACGTCGATCAGCGATCGTTTCCCGGCGCGATCGAACTCTGCACACAACGCGGCGTCCGGGGAGATCGGTGGGAACGGCGAACCTGGATGCACCTGTCGGACGGCCGGCCCGACCCGCGCGTGCAGGTGGCGATGATGGACGTCCACCTGCTGAGGTTCCTGCAGGACCTGACCGGCTGCGCCCACCATCCGGGTGACACGTTGCTGGTCGAGCTGAACCTCGAAGCGGCGCACCTGCCGACCGGTGCGCGGGTGCGCGTGGGTGGCGCGGTCCTCGAGATTTCCGATGTGGAAAACAACGCGTGCGCAAAATTCGCGCATCATTACGGGACGGATGTGCTTGCCTGGATGCGCGAGCCGGCGAACCGCGAACGACGGTTGCGCGGCGTGTTCGCGCGCGTCGCGGGCGGCGGCCGGGTGCGCGAGGGTGACCCGGTGCAGGTCCTGCCGCCATGAGTGCAGGGCCGGCCTTCTGGGCCATGCCGTGGAGGTTGAAGGGCGAACCCTCCCAGGACTTTCCGCGGCGCCCTCGGGTCTCACCGGGTGATTGTTACTCGCCGTGGGCGGCGGCGCGGTTCGTGCGGCGGCGGCGGTGGGAGATCTCCACTTCCTGATTGTTGCGGATGCGTTCAAGGCCGGTCCGGGCGGAGGCGTAGAGGTCGCGTTCAAACTCCGTCACACTGCCGGCATCCAACTTGTGACTTTCGCGGTCCCACTCGTCCGCGAGGCGCTCGAGCAGATTGACCTGCTTTTCGATGCGACGGCGGAATTCCCGGCCCGTCTCCCCGGGCAGCGGTCCTTCATCGTTCACTGCGTCCCAGAGCTTCTTAAAGGATGGGGGGCCTTCAGCCATGGTGGGGTGCCGCACGTTCTCCCGCGGCGCCTGGATGCAGTCAAGGCCAACCCCGCGGGGGCTGGTCGCTCCCCGCTCCCATCTCGGACTAGGCCTTCGAGTCCGTCCCGATTGCGACCGGCAGCACCTGGATCCGCCCCATCTCGTCGTAACGGATTTCCTTCACCTTGACGCAGCGCAGGTGACTCTGGCCCCCGGACAGCGAGGCGTCGTGATGAAAGAGATACCAGCGGTCCTTGAATTCGACGATCGAGTGGTGGGTGGTCCAGCCGACCACGGGTTCCAGAATGCGTCCCTGATAGGTGAACGGACCGCGCGGGTCCGTGCCGGTCGCATAGACAAGGTAGTGGGTGTCGCCCGTCGAGTAGGAAAAATAGTAGACCCCGTTTCGCTTGTGCATCCAGGAAGCTTCGAAGAAGCGTCGGTCGTGATCGTCGGCCCGCAATGGCCGGCCCTTTGCGTCGAGAATCGCGATCTCGCTGATGTCGCCGTCGAACGACTTCATGTCAGCATGCAGCTTCGCCACCCGGGGACCGATCGCCGGAACCTCGCCCGTTGGTTCCTTGCCCTCGGGGTCGAACTTTCCCGTGCACCACTGCTGGAGTTGTCCGCCCCAGATGCCGCCGAAGTAGAGGAAGGCGTCGCCGTTGTCGTCGACGAAGCTGCAGGGATCGATGCTGTACGTGCCCGCGATCGGCTCCGGTTCGGGCGTGAACGGCCCCGCCGGGTTGGTGCTCGTGGCGACGCCTATGCGGAAGATGCCTTCGCGGTCGCGCGCGGGAAAATAAAAATAGTAGCGGCCGTCTTTGCAGGCGGCGTCCGGCGCCCACAGTTGCTTGCTCGCCCACGGTACGTCCGCAAGCGTCAGGGCGATGCCATGGTCGACGACGTGGCCGTCGACGGAGGCCATCGAGAAGACGTGGTAGTCGACCATGTCGTACTGGTCGCCGAGGTCGTTGCTGGGCACGCCGGAATCGCGATCGTGCGACGGGTAGACGTAGATGCGGCCTTCGAACGCATGCGCGGAGGGGTCGGCGGTATAGAGATGCGTGATCAGGGGACGGTCTGGCATGAGGTCGATCTTTTCCGGGAAAAGGGGCATGGCCAGAGGCTTGTTGCTCTTGTGTTAGCGCAGGGGGAGTTTCGGTCAAATCGGAGGCAATCGTGAAATCGGACATCGGGCATCGGGCATCGTGAAAGGGGACGACCGCTGCCGGCCGATCTCCGGGCAATTTCAGCTCTTCGATGGCCGATTTGGCAGATGTCGCTTCGGTCGGAACGCCAGGCTGAAACGCAGCTACGCGTAGCCGCGTTGGGATGACAACGTGGCCTGGATCTCCCGTTTTCGGGCCAGGCTCCAGATCCGCTCAGAACCATCAACGATGTCGCGTACGCGACATCGTTGATGGCTATTGACGACCAGGCCCAGAGGGGCAGCCCCGGCGCGTTCGACTGCATGGCTGCGACTGAATGTCCGGATTGTGCGGTGCGCAGTAAGGCATCCCCCCCGGCGGTGACGCACGGTCTTTTGTTTTGGCGCGCAAAGTAGCGCAGGCTTCCAGACTGCTCCGAGGGAATAGGCAGGCAGGATGCCTGCGCTACCTGGCGCCGTCGCAAGCGGAACAGTGTTCGCGAATTGGCGCGCCACAGAACAAGCGGCCGTGGTCGGTGACGGCGGTGAAAACAAAGCGGCGCAGAGCGCACGTATTTCCAGACGCAGTCGCGCAACCATGGATGCCCCACGTTCCGTCAGGCCTTGGAATGCGGTGCTCGGCTCCGCCTTCCATGGATTCGGTGTCGAAAGCATGAAGATTTTCGATTTTTGGCTTCCGCTGAAACCACGTCCGGGCAAGTCTGCGAATGCCTGAGTTACCACTTCGCCGTAGTTTTCCCCCTTTGCTGACGGCCGGTTTGCCTGATCAATGACCCTGCTCGCCATTTTTGGCTGCGCTCCCGCCACCCGTGAGAACGAAATCTCGTCGGTCGAGGGGATGAGCATCGAGGCGACGGTGGAGCAGACCACGGAACGACTTGGCACCGGTGGAGAGGGCTTCGTTTCCGATCACGTGCGGGTGGCGCTCCTGGATTGCGAGGGACGTGCGCTCGAGCGGGAAGACCTGTGTGTGGAAATGAATGATGCTGCGCTGGGCACCCGCACCGCGCACGGCCATTTCTACGATCGTCACCCATTCTATCGCCTCGATGACGCCGCGGCCCATCTCGACCCTGATCGCGAGTGCCGTTTCGCGATCGTGCGGCCGGACGGCACGCATCACCTCGCCGGTATCGTCCGTACGCCCAGGGCGCTCCGGGCGGCACAGTTCGAATTTCCGCAAACCATCTCGCACCGGCATCCCGTCTCGATCGCCTGGAGCAATCTCCTCGAACCGGCGGAAATGGTGATCTACCGCAGTCTCGAATTCGTGGACCCCGCCGGCAATGGCATCGTTGAGGGCGGCAGCCCCACGGACCTGTCGGCGCTTCGTCTGTACGATCGGGCCGGGCGTGTTTCGGCGCGCCAGCGGTCACCTGGAAATACCTCCCTCCTTCCTGAGGGCACCCGGTGATTATCGCGTGTGCTCGCTCGGCGTGGAAATTTCGGTCAGCCACGCGGGAGAACCGCGGGATCCGTTTTCCCGGCACAGCATGATTCGCGCGGTCCGGCGCCTGGTTTTCCACGCCGACTTTGTGGATTGAGGCGAAAACGATTGCGTCCGCTCACGCTTCCCGCGGCTGCGCGAGCAGTGCATCGTAGTCCCACGTCGCGAAGGAAAACGTGTCGCGGCGCTTGGGCACGTCGAGGGGACCGCGCAGCCAGCAGACCACGGTGCGCGCCTGTGGGGAAAGCCAAAGTTGCGTGATCGTCTTGCGGGCGAATGACGGGGTGAGGCAGCGCACGGATCCCGTGATCCGGTCGAAACAGTGCAAGGTGTCGCCACCGGTCGAGAAGACGATCGTGTTGCTGGCGTCATCCGCGGCGAGGGCGTGCACCCACTGATGATCCTGCAGGCGCGTGCTGGTTTCGACCCCGGCGACTGGTGAGGGCATGCGGATGCGGGCGCGCACGATATCCGCATAGCGATAGATCCGCAGGCCTTCGCTGGTGCCGGCAAACAGCCATTCGCCATCCGCGCTCAATTCGACTGCCAGCAGGTCCTCGCGGCTGATGTCAGGTATTGCTGTCGGGTCGATGTCGCGTTCGCGCCATTGGGCCGCCTTCTTCGGTTCGATGAGTGGGTTGAACATCTCGACCTCCACGACCGGCCGTCCAGTGATCCGGTGCAGGATGCCGAGCGCACGCTGGTTGAACCATACGAGATGCGGTTCGTGCGGATGCACCAGAAACCGCCGGGCACCGGGACGAATCGGTACGCTGAAGAACGCGTTGCCGCCGTGCAGCGGTCGCGCTTCCAGTCCGTTGCGTTTGAGAAAATAGCCGCATCGGCTCGCCTCGTCGGCCGCCACCAAATGCACGTCGGCAACGGGAAACTCCGGCCGGGCCGTGCCGGTTTTCCGATCGACGATCACGGTGCCGCCGACGATGTGGGTAACGAGCGCGTTGCCTTCCTCGAGCGCGCACCACTGTCCATAGCGCACGAACGCCCCGGCCGGCCCGGGCAATTCTCGCGGCGGCGCGGGCGGCTGCCAGACCTGCAGCAGCCGCGATCCGTTGTATCCCGAACAGATGAAGCCGTTGGTGGCGGGATCGACGCAATGGACGGAGAACCAGCGGAACGCCGCGGTCGCGCGCGCATGATCGCTGTCGAAAAGCAGCCGGCCGTCGGCCCGCAGGCCCTGGAGTTCGGACCGCATCCGGCGGCGGGCCGCGAGTTGCGCGCGCCGCTCGGCCGCCCGGTCGGGCAGGTGAGTGAATCGCGACCAGAGCGCAACGGTCTGGTGCTGGCCGGCCTCGAGATAAGCATACGACGACAGGCCGTTCACCACGCCGACAATCTGGAAGAAGTTCCGCATCAGGACCGGCGCCTCGCGCTGGCGTCCGGCCTGCAGGAGCTGCACGAGTTTGAACATCGCCTCCGGCCAGTCGAGCAGGCCATCGAGTTTCATCGGATCGCCGGCCAGGCTTGCCTGTTCGCGCGTGCTGACCGCACCGAAGCGCTCGGGATCGGAGACGAACTCGTCAACCGGCTCACCATTCCGAAACAGCATGTAGGTGAAAACCTCGTCGTCGTGCAGCGTCGTCAGGAGGATTGCGGTTTTCAGGCGATCGGAAACCTCGCGACAGACTGGACCCGCGGAACCGGCGGGCCGCGGGAAAAAACTCAGCCAGCGGCCGATCAACGGAGACACCCACGCCCGGAGGGCGTGCCCCTGACAGGCCGTGGCCAGCGCCTGCCCGGCGGCTGTCTCATCGGACGTACAGATGTGCGCGGATTGAAAAAAGGAGCCCATGCGGGATGGCCCTCCTCCGGCCAGGCGGGGGGCCACCCTACATATCGTGTCTCACGCCGCCGACTGGAGGACGCCACGGACCATCCGGAGGCGTGGCCGGGGCGACAATGCGGTGCCTCGGGGTGGGCGGGTCCCGATCGTCGCGTGCGACCTGCGCCCGGAGTGCATCGCCCAGCGGGTGGAGAATGCGCCGCTACGGGCCGACGAGATACAGTTCCACCAGCGCGACCCCGGACGTGTTGTTCTTGCCGGAAATCTTCACGGTGTAACCGCCGGGAGCCAGGGCAACCAGCAGGGCCGCATCGGCCGAGGCGTGGTTGAGCGGGAACGCGTTACTCGCCGCCGTGATGGCGTCGAGGTCGGCGAGGTCCGGCGTGTTTTCCCAATCATCGTTGGAAGTGACGGGAACGGAGCTGCCATCCGGCAGGGTGTGAAAGAGCTCGATCACGGGATCGGCAAGCGTGCCGCTCACGCCGAAGTTGGCCCCGAGGGTCGGCCCGCTCGCACGGATGAGCAGGGTCGCCGCCACGTCGCCCTCGATGTAGAAACCGGGAATGAGGACGTTGTCGCCGGTGCCCACCATCGCTCGGGCCGAAATGTTCACCAGCCGCGCCGGGCTGTCGATCGGGTCCGCATCGTAAAGCTCGACCAACGCCACTCCCGTGGTGCCGCCCACACCGCTGGTCACGACGGTGTTGCTGGCGCCGTTGACCGGGATCGTGACGACCATGGCCGAATCCCGTGTCGACGGGGCGAAGGCGAACGCGGATACCGCCGAGCGCGTCGACTCCAACAGGTTCTGGTCGCTGAAATCCGGCCAGTTGTCGTTGGCGAGGATCGAGGTTGTGCCGGAATACAGGGTGGCGGTTGGATCGAGCAAGGCGCTGGTGATGCCAAAATCGAGCAGGCGCGGGCCGGCGGCGCGGATGAGCAGGGTCTTGGTGCCGCCGCCACCGACGACAAATCCGGGGATGAGCACATTGTCCCCCGTCCCCACGAGTGCGCGCGTGGAGAGGTTGGCGAGGCGGGCCCGACCGTCCGCCACCACGGTGAGGGCGGCGCCGTCGCTGTCGACCTGTCCGCCGGAGCTGGAGAGGTGCACGGAATAGCTGCCGGCATCGGCGGGTTGGATGCTGGCCAGGAAGAGCGACGCGCCCGTCGCGCCCGGCAGATCGGTGCCGTCCTTGCGCCATTGGTACGACGCCGTGGCCGGATCGCAGGAAACGGCAAAGAATGCGGAGCTGCCGGCTTTCACGCGCAAAGCCGTGGGCTGCGTGACGATGCTTGGAGCTGCCGGCACATTCACCGTGAGCGTCGCGGTGGTGCTGGTGGCCGAGCCGGCGCTGTTGCTGGCCACGCAGTCGTAGTTGCCTCCGTCAGCCGTGCTGACGGCCGGGAGGGTGAGCAATGATCCCGTCTGACCCGTCAACACCGCGCCGTCATGGCGCCATTGCAGCGTGGGTGCGGGATTGCCGGTCGCGGTGACGGAGAAACTGACACTCGTGCCCGCATCCACGATACGGCTCACCGGTTGCTGCGTGAAGGCGGGCGCGGCGGACGCGGCAGCTGCGACCGTGATGCTGGTCGAACCGGAGATCTGCGTGCCCTTGAGATTCGTTTTCTCCCAGCCATCGATGGTGAAGGTGAAGGTCCCGGATGCGGTCGGCGAGCCGCTCAGTATGAGCACGCCACTCGACTGATTGATCACCCATTTATTGCCCTGCAACGTGGCTCCCTCCGCGGCGATTCCCGGCGGCAGCGTGTTGCTCACATCCCACGACTGGGCGTAGCTGACGCCGGTTCCCTGCACCGCCACGGACATCTTGAACGCGGCGCCCACCGTCGTCTGGGCGGGGACGGTGATGTCCGAGACGAGATAGGTGCTCGCGCCCGTCAGCGCGTTCACGCCCGCCACGGCCACCGCGGCGGCGAAAGCCGGGCGCGCCAGGTTTGTCGCGGGGGCGATGCCGCTGGACTCGGCGGTGACAAGGCAGCGCAGCAGTGGCGTGCGCTGCAGGAGCAGAATCAGCAGGGTGCTGGAGAGATTGAACCAACGACAACGGACAACCAACCGGGTGAAGAGCATGACGAACCGGATTTCTGGACGGGGAGGTCAAACTCTCGCCGGGAGATGATCACGCGTGAGCTGAGTTGGCGCACCATCGACGGAACGTTGTCTCGTGCCTGTGACATTGATCGCTGGCCTGCAAGAGGAGGGGACGATGAATCGCGGACCTCTCGCATATAGCCACGTTCCCGGATTTCTCAAAAACTTTGTTTCCGATGCGGCTCTGAGCCATTGGTTTATGAAAGATCTTTCATGTGCCGAAACGACGGGCTGATTCGGCCTGGGGCGCCGACAGTCGAATCAACCCTGACGCCGAGCTGCCGTGTTATCGCCGCGCCTCGCCCGAGCGTCGCTGCACCCAACGCTGCAGGTCAGCTCTGCTCGACGACCACGATGTCGTCGGTGTGGATGGTGCAGAACACGACATCGCCCTTGTGCCAGGAGCGCTCGTGCGCGCTTTCGTTCGCGACCATTGCCATCAAGTCGAGACCGCCGTCCACCCGGATGCGCAGCTCGTCCATCGCGCCACGGAAGACCTCATCCTGGATGGTTCCGCGAAACGCGTTCTCCTTCGCCGGTCTGGTCTTCGTGATGTAGATCTTCTCCGGGCGCACCGACAACAATGCCTGCCGCGTCTCCGGGCGGATCGAACTGAGCTTGATGCCGAGTTCGACGCCCGCGAGCAGGCGCACCCGCGCCGTGCCGTTGCGGTAGACCACTTCCGATCTCAGCAGGTTGGCCTCGCCGATGAAGTCGGCGGTGAACGCGGTCGCCGGCGTGTGATAAATCTCCGCGGCGTCTCCCACCTGCTCGATCCGCCCGTGGTTCATCACCGCGATGCGGTCCGACATGATCAACGCCTCTTCCTGGTCGTGCGTGACAAAGACGAAGGTGATGCCGAGCTGGCGCTGCAGGGACTTCAACTCGAACTGCATCGCGTGGCGAAGTTTCGCGTCGAGCGCGGAGAGCGGCTCGTCGAGCAACAGCACCCGGGGCCGGCAGACGATCGCACGGGCGAGGGCGACCCGCTGGCGCTGGCCGCCGGAGAGCTCATGGGGGCGGCGTTTTTCGAGACCCGTGAGCGCAACCAACGCGGTGGCTTCGGCGACCCGGGCCGCACGCTCGGCGGCCGGGACACCCCGCATGCGCAGTCCGAAGGCGATGTTCTGCTCGACCGTGAGATGGGGGAAGATCGCGTAGCTCTGGAACACCTGATTCACGTCGCGCTTGTAGGGCGGCAGGTGCGTCACGTCGCGGCCCTCGAGGATCACCCGTCCTTCGCTGGCCGTTTCAAATCCGGAGAGCAGGCGCAACAGCGTCGTCTTGCCGCAGCCCGACGGACCGAGGAACGTCATGAATTCGCCCGGGCGGATCGCGAGGTCGATCGCCTCGACGGCGGTGAAATCGCCAAAGCGTTTCGTGACGCCGCGAAATTCAACCATCGTCTGCATTGTGAGCGTTCATTTGCCGGACAAATCGGCGCCAACCACAAGGAGAATTTTCGTGGCGCAGGCATTCGGGCCTGCCACCGACTGAAATCGTCGGCCACGCGTTCACCGCCGCACCTCGCCGCGATCGTGCAGGAACCAGAACGACACGACGAACAATGCGAGAAACGCGATCCCGAGCGCCGCGCCGAACGGCCAGTCGCGCGCCTGACCAAACTGGTTCTGGATGACGTTGCCGATCATGTCGACGCGGCCACCGCCCATCAGGTCGTTCACCGCGAACATCCCGATCGACGGCACGAACACGAGCAGGATGCCCGCATAGATTCCGGGCCGCGTCAGCGGGAGCACGACGTGCGCGAGGGTGCGCCAGGGACCGGCGCCGAGGTTCAGCGAAGCCTCGATCAGCGCCGGGTCGAGTTTCTCCGCGCTGGTGTAGATCGGCAGGATCATGAACGGAAGGTAGGTGTAGACCAGGCCGATCAAGACTGCCGCGGGAGTATAAAGGATCTCCAGCGGTCCCGGAATGATGCGCACGGCCTGCAGCAGCGAGCTGACCAGTCCCTCGGCCTTCAGCAGCGAAATCCACGCATACGTGCGCAACAGGAAGCTGATCCAGAAAGGAATCATCAACAGCAGCAAGAACGTCGGCCGCCGGCGGGCCGGCGCACGCGCGATGAAGTAGGCCACCGGATACCCGATCACCAGGCAGATCGCGGTGGTGAGCGCCGCGTACCACAGCGACCAGGCGAGGATCTTCAGGTAGATCGGGATCCACCAGGCGGACGAAGTTCTCCCACGTGAAGTCGAACACGACGAGGCCGAGCTCGTCGCGCTGGCAAAACGCGTAGACGAACAGGATCGCGGTCGGCGCCACCACGAACGCGACCAGCCACGCCAGCAGCGGCGAGAGCAGCAACCAGCCGGCGCGGCCGGGTGGTTTGCGGCCCAGCGCCGCCACGTTGTCGTGGACGACTACGGTGCCGGCCATGGGAAGAGAGGACTCGAACCGCCGCCGAAAATGCGCGTCGTTGGCGGGGTTTCCCGCGAGGGTTGTTGCAGTGAAGCGGTCGCGTGTAGCCCCGTTGGAGCGAAGCGACAACGTGGCCGGATCGCGCTACGGCCACGCTTTCGCACTACGCGCCGCCCTTGAGGTCGGTGATCAGCTTGTCGATCTGCGAGGCCGCCTTGCCGACGTCGCGAAACGTCTCGAGCTTTCCGGTCTTGGGATAACTGGCCGGATTCGCGAGTTGTTCCGGCGTGAGTCGCTTCACCGCTTCCGCGTTGGGATTCGTGTAGGGAAACTCCTCCGAAATCATGACGCTGATGTCCGGCCGCAGGATGAAGTTGAGGAACTTCTCCGCGCTGGCCTTGTGCGGCGCTCCCTTGGGGATGGCCAGGCTGTCGATGAACATGTGCGCGCCCTCCTCGGGCAGCACGTAGACGAACTTGGGATTCTCGTTGTAGAGGATCGCGGCCTCCCCCGACCAGACGATGCCCACGTCGACCTCGCCATTGAGCATGGCGGTCTTCGGGCTGTCGGAGTCGAACACCTTCACCTGCGGCAACCAGGCTTTGAGCAACGGCCGGGCCCTGGCGATCGACTCGTCGTTGATCACGTTGATGTCCTCCCCGGCTGTCCGCAAGGCCCACGACAGCAGCTCCCGGTTGTCATCAAGCGCGACGATCCGGCCGGCATACTTTCCGGAAAACACATCCGCGTACCCTTTCACCGGGTCCGTGACCTTTTCCGTGTTCACGACGATGCCGACCGTTCCCGTCATGTAGGGCACGCTGTAGAGCTGTTGCGGATCGTGCGGCAGATGGAGGAAGCGTCGGGCGATGTTGCGCATGTTGGGCACGTTGGCCCAGTCGATCTTCTCGAGCAGTCCCTTCCGTCCGAGCGCCTCGATCACGTATTCCGAAGGCTGGATGAGATCGTACTCCGCGGCGCCGCCCAGGAGTTTGGAGAGCATCTCCTCGTTGGACGCATAGGTCTCGTAGTTGACCTTGATGCCGGTCTCCTCGGTGAACTTGTCGAGGACCGCCTGAGGCACGTACTCCGACCAGGCGAAGAGATTCAGCTCTTGGGCGGCGGGCAGGGCGGAAGTCAAGACGGCGCCGGCGAGGGTGACGCCGGCGAGCATGAGAGGGCGGAAGTTTCGTTTCATCGTGCGGGTGGTGGTTGGGTGAGCGGGTCGGTTCTCCGGACTACCGCCGGGCGCGTTTCACTCCTTCGGAGGTGAGCAGCAGCACGACGGTGAAAAGGATGAAGAGCGTGGACAGGGCGTTGATCCGGGGATCGAGCCCCTTCTTGACGCGGCCGAAGATTTCGATGGGCAGGGTCGCGGAGCCCGCGCTCTTGACGAAGAAGGTCACGATGAGTTCGTCCATCGAGAGCGCGAACGACATCAGCGCGCCGGAAACGATCGCGGGCATCAGGAACGGCACGATCACCTTGAGGAACGCCTGCAGCGGCGTGGCGCCGAGATCGAGCGCCGCCTCCTCCAGCGCGGGGTCCAGGCCGGCGAGCCGCGCCTGCACGGCTGCCATGACAAACGGAAAGCAAAACGTCGTATGCGCGATGATGATCGTGGAGTAACCCAGGCCAAGATTGATGGTCTTGAAGAAGACGAGCAGGCTGATGCCCATGATGATCTCGGGCACGACCATCGGCAGATAGGCGGCGGTGTTGATGGCGCGCACGCCGCGAAACCGGAAGCGATGAAGCAGCCAGGCTGCGCCGGTGCCGATCACGACCGACAGGATGGTGGTCACCGCGGCGACAAACAGGCTGTTTTGCAGCCCGGCGATCAGCCGCGTGTCCGACCACAGCTCGCGATACCAGGTCAGCGTGAAGCCCTCCCACACCACGTTCAGTTTCGAGGCGTTGAACGAGTAGACGATGAGGAAGACGATCGGCGCATAGAAGAACACCAACACCAGCGCCGACCAGCCACCAAACAACGCGTTCACCAGGGCCATGCCCTGCGGCAGGCGGAATCCACGACGGTGGTTCGCGGAACTCATCAGGGAGAGGGTGCGCTGTTGTTTAGTCCCGGCCGGGGAGCGTGCAAGGGGGAACTGGCGGCGACGTGCCGCGAGATCTGATGCCTCAGAGCAGGCGCCGCGCCGGAACGGTCGCGAAGGGCCGTGTCTCAGCCCGCGCCTTCGCGGTTTGCCCACGGCGGCGCAGGCCGAAGCCTTGCGCGACGACGCAGGTGCTCCGGTTATCCGCTATTCCCGCCGGGCGCCGTCGCTCCGGGCGAAACCATCGACCGCGGGTCGAGCGCACGGTCCACGGCCGCGGCATCGAGCAGGTTTTCCTCGAGCACGATCTCGCGCAGCGTGCGGTTCTCGGCAAACGCCCGCTTCGCCACGCGCGCCGCGACATCGTAACCGAGATGCGGCACGAGCGCCGTGACCAGCATCAGGGAACGCGAGACGTGTTCCGCACATTGCGCGGCGTTCGCCTCGAGTCCCGCGACACAGTGGGCGGTGAACAAGCGCACCGCCTTCGACAGGATGGCGATGGTCTCGTGCAGACAGTGGGCGAGCAGCGGCAGCGTCGTGTTAAGTTCGAGCTGCCCGTCCCGACCGGCCATGACCACGGTCGTGTTCAGGCCGATGGCATAGAGACACGCCTGCACGAGCATCTCGCTCATCACCGGGTTGACCTTGCCGGGCATGATCGAGGAGCCGGGTTGCAACGCCGGAAGTTTGATCTCGGCGAGACCGGCGCGGGGGCCGGAGCCGAGCAACCGCAGGTCATTGGCGACCTTGGTCAGGGCCGCGCTGATCGCCGAGAGGTGCCCGGCGACTTCCACGCAGTCGTCGCGACCGCCCTGCGCCTCGAAGTGATTGTCCGCCTCGCGGAACGACAGTCCCGTCCGTTCCGAGAGCCGCCGGCAAACGCGCGCGCCAAACTCCGGATGCGTGTTCAAGCCGGTGCCAACGGCCGTGCCGCCGACTGCGAGTTCCGCCAGGCTGGCGACGGCGCGGCGGGCGCGAGCCGCCGCCTTGCGGGCCTGCGCGGCGTAGCCGGAAACCGCCTGTCCGAGCGTGAGCGGCACCGCGTCCATCAGGTGCGTCCGGCCGATCTTCACGATTTCAGCCCATGCCTTCGCCTTGCTTTCCAGGGCGGCGGCCAGTTCGTCGAGCGCGGGAGCAAGGTCTTCGTGCAATACCCGCGCGACACTGACGTGCAGGGTGGTCGGAATGATGTCGTTCGAGGACTGCCCCAGGTTCACGTCGTCGTTGGGGTGCACGACTTCACCGAGTCGCGTCGTCGCCAGGCGGGCGATCACCTCGTTGGCGTTCATGTTCGTCGATGTGCCCGATCCTGTCTGCAACACGTCGATCGGAAACTGTTCGTCGTGCAGCCCCTCGTAGATCTCGAGCGCGGCGATGCCGATCGCCTCGGCGGTCGCGCGCGGCAACAGGCCAAGTTCCGCATTGGTTTCGGCCGCCGCCCATTTCACCAGGCCGAGCGTGCGAATGAAGGGAACCGGCAGGCGATGGCCGCTCACCGGAAAGTTTTGCACGGCCCGTTGCGTCGCGGCGCCATAGAGCGCCGCTTCCGGCACGGCGATCTCACCCATCGAATCCCGTTCGATTCGCATGGGCCGCATTCCACTCCCGGTTCTCGATGCTGTCAAACGGGCGCGAAGCCGGGTCGGTCTCAGACCCACGGGCCTTTTGTTTTGGCGTCGCATGAATCTCGGACTCAGGTCCGGCCCGCCAGATTGATGATACGGCCGTATCATCAATCTGGCGGGGCAACTCGAACGCCAAAACAACAGGCCGTGGTTTCGGACCAGCTTCATCCGGCGAAATTTCACTCGTTCGGCCACGTCTGTTCCGGTCGCTTCGCGCCCGGTCCTGTCCCTTGATTGCCTGTAGGAGTGGTTTACCCTGCGGTTCCTCCGAGCCATCGCGGGGTAAACCCGCTCCTACCATTTTCAGCAAGGCCCGGGTCTCCGGGGATCTTTACTCAGGGCAGGTCTCAGATCCGCCCTGCGGACTACACCGTGCCGCGGCGCCGCTCGAGTTCCACCCGGATCTCGTGCATGCGGGCCTGGCTCAGCGGATAGATGATGAGCAGGAGCAACGCGGCGGACATGGCGATCACCGGAATCGCGGCGAACAGGAAACGGATCCAGAAGATCGCCTGGGGCGACTGGTTCCCCTCGAGTTCGGCATGAAACCCGACGAGCGAGAGCATCCAGTTGCTGACGAAGATCGCCAGGGCCATGCCCATTTTCGACGTCCACGAGAAGATCGACGAGAATGCGCCCTCGCGCCGCTTGTGCGTCAGCACTTCGTCATGGTCGACGACGTCCGCGCTCATCGAGGGCAGGACGACCCAGAAGCCCGTGGCGGCGAAACCCGTGAAGGCGGTGTTGAGCACCATCATCCAACCATGGCCCGGTGCGTACATCCACCAGCTCGAGCCAAAGGCGAGAATCCCGGTGGTGAGGGTGAAGACGAGTGCCTTTCGCTTTCCATGGTGATTGGAAATCCAGGTCGTGACGAACACGCCGAGTGCCCCGAAGATGAAGTAACCCCAGGCGGAAAGCGACATGTAGCCGGACATCACCTCCTGATTGCCGCCAAACACATAGTAGGTGCCGGCATAGTCGCCGAGGTTGGTCACCATCATGGTCGGCACGGAATAGGCGGCGAGAATGCCGAGCAGAACCAGGAACGGCTTCGACGTCATCGTCTGACGAAACGAGTCCCAGAAACGCGTCCGCCCCTGGTTGTGCGCCTTCGCGTAGTAGCGTTCCTTCACGAGGAAGAAATTCGCGAACCCCGCCCCGATCATGATCACGCCGGCGATGCCCGCGGCCACCTGCATGCCGAGCATCACGTGCGGGCTTTTCGTGATGGGATCGACCCGGAAATGCTGGGCAATCCACCACGCCGACATCATATAGACCCCACTGAGCTTTTGGACGATGCCCTTCCACGCCATCACGTTCGTCCGCTCGTGGTAGTTGGGGGTGAGTTCGGCGCCCAGGCTGGAGTAGGGCATCGTATACGCGCTGATGATGGGCGCATACAGGACGGCCGTGATCAACATGAACCAAAACAGCTTGTTGTGCATCCACGGCAGCGATGCGTCCCACTGCTGCGAGGGCATGAACATGCAGGGCAGGGCGATGCCCGCCACGATCGAGCCGATGAGGATGTAGGGGCGGCGGCGACCCCAGCGCGTGCGGGTGTTGTCCGACAACCAGCCGAAGAAAGTATCCGTGAACGCATCAACGATGCGCGCCAGCACCAACACGAAGCCGACGAGGATCGGCGACAGAAACAGGTACTGATTGAACACCTTCGTCGCCAGGTTCGCGTAGAACCAATGGCCGTAGATGTCATTCACGCCGCCAAACGCGTAAGCGGCCTTGGCGGGAAGGGGAACCTTGTCGGAAGCGGCGGGTTCGCCGGGCGGCACCTCGACTGCGGGCGAAGAGTCCGAAACGTGGGGCATATGGGGTGGGGAGTGAAAGCGGGACGGCGCTCGACGCAACGTGGTTACTGTAATTGGCCGGGCCGGGGAGGGTGCGAGCCGTGCATCGCGGGCTCGCTGGTGGATGCGCTCCGGTTGCCTGCCAAAATCCCGCCACGATCGTCCTGAAGGACGACGACCTCGATCTCGCCTTCGTCGCCCCGGACCCGCCGGCCGAAGGGGCGCTTCCCGGATTTATCCACGTGTACCTCGACGATCCGGCAAAGGCCGAAGTCCTCGTGCGATCGCGCCGCCGGAAAAGTAGCCTGCGTGGTGCTGGTGGAATCGAATCCGGTCGTCTTCTTCGGGCGCGTTGAAATCGCCGCGGCGGCAGAGAGATGCCTGTGGTGCGAACGATCAACCCGCGACCGCTGGTGCAGCGTCCAGCCCGAACCTGCCCTTGACCTCCATGTCCTCTGGTGGCAACCGTCTGGCATGCCTGCCGATCGCAATCGCAAGTCCCGCGGCCAGACGCCCCTTTCGCATGGACGTACTCGTTCGACTCGCGCGCGTATACAACAGTTGCGGCGGAAAAAACCGCGCAAGGAATGGCGCTTTGCTACGGACGCGATCGGGATGATGGAAGGACCGCCGGATCTGTCCACCCGCAAGGCGTTCGGTGCCTGAACCACGCTACATCGTCGACACCGGACCGATCGTCGCAGCGCTCAATCGGCGCGATACCCATCACGAGTGGGCAAAGTCGGTTTTCGGATCGCTGGGCAGCCCGCCCGCCACATCCGAGGCCGTGCTTGCCGAGGTTTGCTGGCACCTGCGCGAATCCGCCGAAGCCGTGGCTCGTGTTTTGGAAATGGCTCCGCGCGGCGATCTGCTGCTAATTCCCGTAGCGGACACGGAGGGAGTGGCACTCGCGGGATTGATCCGAAAATACCCCGATTGCATGGATCTCGCGGATGCGTGTGTCGTGCGTCTGTCGGAAATGTTTTCGCGCGCCAAAGTGATTACCACGGACGTAGATCACTTCCGCATCTACCGACGGAACCGGAATCAAGCGATTCCAGTAATCATCCGTAAAGGACACGATGCGAAGCATTCACATGACATCAACGGAAGATTTCGACGCTTTCCATGATGTTCCGGACAGGATCTTGAAGGTATTCAAGGATCAAAGTGATCTTTTGCCCGAGTCGTTGACCAAGTTTTGTGACCATCGTGGCCTCGGCATCCTTCTCAACGGCGAGCTGAAGGTGACTCCGCCGCGAGACTTCAACGGCCCGTTCGAATTCAGTCCCGGAGTGTGGGAGCGAGAACCATCACGCAAAGAGCTCCGCGAACACTTTCTAGCGCGCAATGGGTTCCCTCGTCGATACTACCTTCATCAGTTTGCCAACGAAGCGCGGTATATCGATTGGGTCGAAAACGTGGCCTTGAATCGACCGGACCTGGCGCCAAAGCACCTATGCTGGTTGCGAGAGGTTGTACGAGCGAATCTCTCAATGAATCTCGGTGTCGCTTGTTTTTCAGCATTCACGCGGGAGCAAATGGAGACGGCGGCATCCGTCCGGCATTGGGCGTTCTACGGCGGGAACCACGGCGGACTCGCGATCGAATTCAATGGGCGGCACGAACTCTTCAAAAAATGGGCCAGAATGAAGATGTGCTTTTATGTTGATTATCGCCCCAAGCGCCCTGAGTGCCGGCTCGCGGATTTTCGAGACACGTCGTGGCGGGCAGATCTCCTCCGCGCTCGCCGTTGGGGAAGCGTGAAATCAAAGGCATGGTGTTCGGAATCGGAATGGCGACTCGTCACGCGACTGATCGATTGTCCGAAAATTCCACTTCGGCGGGCGGCCGATGGTGAACGCATGACCTACTTTTTTGCGACTTTGGGACAAAGCCGATCCGGATCCCGCTGACGTTTCGATTGTCCGCCGGGTAGTCGTGGGCTGCCACGCATCGAATGATTTGAAGGAATCAGTGCGGGCCACGCTCAATCAGCCGCACTTGAGCGGTATCGAGATTGCGTTTGCCCAGGTGAACGATTCCGAGTTCCGCCTGAAGATTTGAAAGGTCGAGGCACTACCGCATCCCCGCCAACGCCGCATCCAATCCCGCCGCGTCCTTGCCGCCGCCCATGGCGAAGTCGGGTTTGCCGCCGCCTTTGCCGCCGAGCTTGGTGCAGAGTTCGCGCACGAGGTCGCCGGCTTTCGTGCCGGCCTTGATCGCGGCCGGGGAGCAGAACGCAGCGACGCTGACTTTATCCGCGCCGAAGGCGGCGCCGAGGATGACGACGCCTTCGCCGAGCTTGCCGAGCACCTGGGCACCGAGGGCGCGCAGGGCGTTGGCATCGGCGACGTCGACTTTGGCGACGACGCGCTGGAGGCCATCTTTCGTGACCGCCTTCGCGGCGAGTTCCTCGGCGAGCCCGGCTTCGGCTTTTTGCTGAAACGATTTCAACTGCTTCTCGAGATCGGCCTTTTGGGCCAGCAACGCGTCGAGTTTCTCGACGACGTCGTCTGGCCCCGCGCTGAAGTTTTGAGCTTACAGCTTTAAGCTGCGCCTCGTGGTCTTCCGCGAGGCGCAATGCCGGCTCACCGGCCACGGCTTCGATGCGGCGCGTGCCCGCGGCGATCGCCATCTCGGCGACGATCTTCACCGGACCGATTTCGCCCGTGCGCGCCACATGCGTGCCGCCGCAGAGTTCACGACTGTAGCCGCCGATGTCGACCACGCGGACGATCCGGCCGTACTTGTCGCCGAAGAACGCGAGCGTGTCGGCCGGTTTCTTGTCGAACTCGGTCTCGTAGGTCGTGACCGGTGCATCATCGATCACCTTCTCGTTCACGAGGCGTTCAATCTCCCGCAGTTGTTCGGGCTTCACCTGCTCGAAGTGCGAGAAATCGAAGCGCAGGCGTTGCTTGGTCTTGGACGTGCCGGCCTGGCGCACGTGCGTGCCGATGACTTTCCGCAGCGCCCAGTGGATCAAGTGGGTGGCGGAGTGGTGGCGCGAAATCGCGCGACGCGCCATGGGCGAGACCGCGAGTTTGGCGGGCTTGCCGACGAGTTCCATTCTGGCCGCGTCGAGGGCGCAGGCGGGCGCGAGCTCATGCAGGAAGCGGCCGGACTTGTCCTTGATGCAGTCGAGGATCGCAAACGTGGTGCCGTCCACCTTCGCGGCGCCATGGTCGCCGATCTGGCCGCCCATCTCGGCATAGAACGGAGTCTCGTCAAATACGAGGTAGGTGTTCTTGTCCGTGCGCACGACGTCCGTGACCTTCGCGTCCGCCGTCAGCTGGGTGTAGCCGAGGAAGCGCGTCGCCTCGTGCGAGGCGGCCTCTTCGTCGCTGCTGACCTCGATGACATCTTTCTTCTGCGCCGCCCTGGCGCGTGCGCGCTGTTTTTCCATTTCCTCGTTGAAGCCAGCCACGTCAACCGTGAGTCCGCGCTCGGCGGCGAGGAGCTGCGTCATGTCGAGCGGGAAGCCGTAGGTGTCGTAGAGTTCGAAGGCATCCGCGCCGGCGATGGTCCGGGGAGCGCCCGCGTCTCGCGGGCCGGGTTCGGCGTCCCGCCGAACCTTTTCCGGCAGATCACCTCCCAAATACAAGTAGGCGTATTCGCCGTGGGCGTCCGTAATCCCGGCATCTGCCGGGTTTTTCGCGATGTAAGCGAACTTTTCCTGCAAATCTCCGTCCGAACGAATCAGGCGATCAAAGGATTCCTTTTCCCACACGGCGCCGTTCGTGCCTTCGGCTTTGTTGATCGCGTGCGCCGTAAATGACTTCATGGAATGCAGGATCTCGGTCAACGAATAGAAGTCGGTGGGTGTCGATGTCGACGCATCGCGTGGCTGTGGTTCAAGCAGCAGGTGGACGTGATCCGGCATCACGACGGCGCCGAAAAGAACATATCGACCTTCGCGTTGTCCGTACAGAAGACTGTCGAATACGATTTGCCGAGCGGTCGGAGAAAGCGTCCGACGTTCGATGGTCGAAAACGTCACGTGGTACTTGCCCCAGGGACGTTCAAAGTGAGGCAGGCGGCGTTTGGTATATTGAGCTCCTGGGGAAACGGAGACTTCGGGCGGGACGCCCGAGGCAGCACGCGAGACGCGTGCGCTCCCCGGACCGTCGACGAGTTGCCGGAATCGTGCGAGGCCGCGGTCCAATGTCCGTCCGAAACTCTCCTCCTCGCCGCGGATGACGCGCGCGATCATTTCCTGCTGTTGTTTCAACTCCGGGAAGACGGAGCCGAGCGACGCAACCACGGCCGGCACGAGCTTTTCGAAGAAGCCGGTTTCGAGCTGCAGGTCTTTGCGGCCATAAAGGATCCCCCGGCGTAGGATGCGGCGGATCACGTAATTGCGTCCGTCGTTGCCGGGCAGGATGCCGTCCGCGATGGCACACGAGACACAGCGCGCGTGATCGGCCAGCACGCGAAACGCGATGTCGGTCGTCTCCTGTTCGCTCAGTCCTTCGCGCTTCGTCGGGACGGTGCCGGTGTATTTCTTTCCCGATAGCTGCGCGATCACGTCGAACAACGCGGTGAAGACGTCCCCGTCGTAGTTCGAGGGATCGCGCGTGAAATCGGTAAAACCCTTCGAGCCTGCGTAGATCCCCGCCACGCGTTCGAAGCCCATGCCGGTGTCGACGTGCTTCGCGGGCAGCGGCGAGAACGACCCGTCCGCGCCCGCGTTGAACTGGATGAAGACGTGGTTCCAGATCTCGATGCAGCGCGGATGGCCGGCGTTGACGAGCGCGCGGCCGGCGTCCTCGTCGTCGGACGGCAGCAGGTTGAAATGGATTTCCGAACACGGACCACACGGGCCGGTGTCGCCCATCTGCCAGAAATTGTCCTTCTTGTTGCCGCTGACGATATGCACGGCGGGATCGAGGCCGGCGCCCTTGAACAAGTCCGCCCAGATGTCGTGCGCCTCCTGGTCGAAGGCGGCGGGATCTCCCTTCGCCTGGTCGGGTGAGTAGACGGTGGCGAACAATCGCTTCGCCGGGATGCCCCACACCTTGGTCAACAGTTCCCAGCCCCACGTCAGCGACTCCTTCTTGAAGTAATCGCCAAAGGACCAGTTGCCGAGCATCTCGAAGAGCGTGTGGTGATACGTATCCCAGCCGACGTCCTCGAGGTCGTTGTGCTTGCCGCCGGCGCGGATGCACTTCTGGGTGTCGGCCGCGCGCGTGTTGCTGGCGGGGTCCGCGCCCGCCCACGAGGCGACGTCGGGTTTGCGTTCGTTCAGGAAGATCGGGACGAACTGGTTCATACCCGCGTTCGTGAAGAGCAGCCCGGGCGAGTCCGGCAGCAATGACGACGACGGCACGATCGTGTGCTGCTTGGAGCGGAAGAAATCGAGGAACGACTGGCGGATCTCGGCGGAGGTCATGGACGACGAAAGAAGGAATCGGCGATGGGAAGCGTGCGCGTCGAACTTTTGTTAAACGCAGACGGACCAGAGGTTCGAACTCGCCTGGGAGTCCACGGTAGCAGGGCGGTTGCGGCGGCGGAAAGGACTTTCTCGTTTGCGGTGGGGTTGCGACGACGGAGGAGCCCGCTCGACACCGGACCTCGGCCCGACTAGGTTGCGTCTTCGCGGTTCCCAACGTGGCATGAATGCTCGGGAAAATCCATGGCCCCCCGACGGGTGCAGCCTCAGGCGCGGCGTTGCCGCGATCGGCGGCACGGGGGGATCAGGCTGAAACGCGAGCGGGGACGAGACGGTGGAGGCGGCCTACATCCATGTCGTAATCGTCCTGCACGCGGCGTTTGCCGCGGTATTCTTCTTCCTGAACCGGGAACGGCCGTCGCGATTTGCGCGGTGCTTTGCGTGGTGCTGGACGATCGAAGCGGTGCGAGCGGCGATCTTGCTGCCGCAGGTGCATGGTTCCGGCGCCATGCGGGAGGCGTGGTTCGCCGTGGACGACAGTCTGTGCTTTGTCGCGACGGCGTTATTGCTCGCGGGTTTTGCCGACCTGTTCACGGTGCGTCTGCCCCGACGGTTGCTGCCGATCTATGTCGTCACGGGCATCGCGGTGGTGCTGGTGGGGCGGTATGTCTGGCCACCGGTCGGAGCCGCAGCTTTTGCGCTGACTCTGGAACGTGCCCGATCCTACGGCGTGTTCGTGAACCTTGTTGCGATGTTCATCCCCGTCGCGGTGGTACGGGTCGTGATCATGGGATGGTTGTTGGGCGCATGGCGCGCGTCGCGGCTGCCGGGCGCCCTGATTGCAGGGATTTTCAGCATCCCCTACGCGGTGTTCGCCCTCGCCGTGCCGATTCAATTTTTCTTCGGCGACTACCATGGCGACTGGGTGGCGTTTGTCTGGTGCATCCGGGTGCTCGGATTCTCGATCGGCCTGGTCATGCTGATGTTGAGCCTGCAACAGGCGGCGGTGGAAAAAAGCGAGGCCGCGCTCGCCGCGGCGCAGGCACTGGCGCGGCTGGGCAGTTGGGAGTTCTCTCCCCTGACGAATGCCTGCCAGTGGTCCGCCGAAATGTTTCGGCTCTGCGGACGGGATCCGGCGCAGGGGGCGATGACGCGGACGGAATTCGCGACCGCGATTCATCCCGACGACCGGGAATCCTTTGTTCGGAGCGAGTCAGCGGCGCTCACGGAGCAGCGCCCGGGCAAGGCTTGCTTCCGGTTCGTCCGCGCGGACGGCGCGATGCGCTGGATCCAATGGCAGGCCACGCCCGTGCGCGATGCGGAGGGCAACGCGGTGCGCCTGGTCGGGACGGCGCAGGACGTCACGGAACGCGTGCGGGCGGAAAACCGCATCCGGCATCTCAACCGGGTCTACGCGGTGTTGAGCGAGATCAACCAAACGATCGTACGCGTGCCCCATCCGGATAAACTCTTCGCGACCGCCTGCCAGGTGGCGGTTGAGCGGGGTGAGTTTCGGATGGCGTGGATCGGCCGGTTGCGGGAGGATCAGCGGCAGCTTGACGTGGTTGCCCACGCCGGTGCCAGTCCGGATGTGGTGGCGATCCTGCACGAACTGATCGGGGCGGAGTCGGGAGGCGGAGGCTGTTCGTTTACCGCGCGGGCGCTCCGGACCGGCCAGCACGCCGCGTGCAACGAGATCGAGCGCGATCCGGATGCGATCAGCTGGCGCGCGGAGGCGTTACGTTTCGGTTACCGGGCGATGGCGGCTTTTCCCCTCAGTTCGAGGGGGCGCGTGTTTGGCACCTTCAACTTCTACGCGGGCGAGACCGGTTTCTTCGATGCCGACGAGCTGCGGCTGCTCGATGGGCTGGCGGTTGACATCTCCTTTGCGGTCGAGGTGAGCGAACGCGAAGACGAGCGTCGGCGCGCCGAGGAGGCTTTGCAGTCCAGCGAGGAGCGATTTCGCCAGTTGGCGGAGAACATTCGCGAGGTTTTCTGGCTGCGGGACCCGCGGGAGTCGAAAATCCTCTACGTCAGTCCAACCTATGAAAGTGTCTTTGGCCGGACTTGCGCGAGCCTCTATGCGGCGCCCTTGTCGTGGCAGGAGGCGCTGCACCCGGAAGACCGTGCCGCGACGATCGCGGGGTTCGCGCGTCAGACGGAGGGAAACTACGAGCAGGAGTTCCGCATTGTGCGGCCCGACGGTTCCATGCGTTGGGTCCGGTCGCTGGCATTTCCCGTGCGGGACGGGCACGGGCAGGTTTACCGCATCGCCGGCGTGGCTGAGGACGTCACGGAGCGCAAGGAGGTGGAGGAGCAGTTGCGGCAGTCGCAGAAACTAGAGGCCATCGGCCGGCTTTCCGGCGGCGTGGCGCACGACTTCAACAACCTGCTCACCGTCATCAAGGGCAACCTCACCTTGCTGGCGCACGCCGTGCGGGGTGGGAACGCGTCCGAATTTCTCGCAGATATCTCCGAGGCAGCCGATCGGGCGGCCACCCTGACCCAGCAGTTGCTGACCTTCAGCCGCCGTCAGGTCCTGCGTTTGCACACCGTGGACCTGAACGTCGTCGTCGCCGACGTCAGCCGGATGTTGCGACGGGTTGTCGGCGAGGACATCACGATGGAACAGCGCACCTCCACGGAACCGCTCTGGGTGCGGGCTGATTCCGGCATGCTGGAGCAGGTGCTGCTGAACCTCGTCGTGAACGCACGTGACGCCATGCCGCATGGCGGACGACTCGAAATCGAAACCAGCGCGATGGGAGCGGACGAGGTTCCGCCCGCGGGTGCAGAGGTGGTGACCGCTAACGGTTTTGCCCGTCTGCGGGTATGCGACACCGGAGAGGGGATCCCGTCGGAGGCACGACCACACATCTTCGAGCCGTTCTTCACCACGAAGGAAGCGGGCAAGGGTACGGGCCTCGGGCTCGCGACGGTATACGGCATCGTCGAGCAGCACGGCGGCTGGATTGGCGTCGACACTGAACCTGGGCGCGGCACGACGTTCACGGTGTTGCTCCCTCGGGTGGATCCGCCGGTGACCACGCCCGCCGAGTCCAAACCTCCGGCCGATTCCTTACCCACGCCGGCGAGCGAAACCATTCTGTTGGTGGAGGATGAGGACAGGTTACGACGACTGGTCCAGACGGTGTTGAGCAGGCACGGTTATCATGTGTTGGTTGCGGAATCGGGGGTGGCCGCGCGTGATTTATGGCAACGTCATCGCGAGAAGATCGATCTGGTGCTCACCGATCTGATCCTGCCTTTGGGAGTGAGGGGCTCGGAGCTGGGAGTCCAGTTTCAGCAAGAAAAGCCGGGTGTGCGTGTGATCTACACGACCGGCTACAGTCCGGAAATTGCGGGCCGCGATTTCTCCCTCCCGAAGGGTTCCGAATTCCTGGCGAAGCCTTTCGATCTGGCGACGCTGGTTTCCCTGGTACGACAAACGCTCGATGCGCGATGAACGACGCCTGCCCGGAGGAACGCGCGCGAGCCTTCAGCATTTGTGAATTAACTTTCAAACCGGTCTCGGCGCGGCTCGAATGGGATGGGGTGATTCGGATGGTTCGCCCGGTGTGACCGGGAGAATCTCCCACGTTGCGTTGGGACATTATGAAGTGTCTCAGACTTGCTGGGCGCATGGGGCCCTGTATCCTCTGCGTCCATCCAAGCTGAACAACGCTCCGGAAGCGCTGCGGTTTGTCGACGGGGCCGGTGAGTAGGTGGTGCGGGCCGATCCCAGCGTGTCGTGGTGTCTCCGGAGCGGCGCCCTCCCAAATGAGTCAAACCCTTCCTGGCCGACGAGGCTTAGGCGACATGGTCGCGCACCCCTGTTCCGCGACGTTGTGTCGATCTGGCGTGTTCGAGATGCCCAACCAGCGCTCCGGGCGACGTTGTCACTCCTAGTCTATTGCGCGCACTGCTACACTGATGAAAAACGTGCCCGAAAGGTCTGAAACAAACGCCCTTGTCCTCCTTCAGGCCCGCTTGGGCTCGTCGATTCGAGCTCGCCGGCAAGGCCTCAGGATCACGCAGGAGGAACTCGCCTGGCGGGCCAGCCTGCACCGCACCTACATTGCCGACGTGGAACGTGGCGTGCGCAATGTGACCTTGCGCACGGTCGGGCAACTCGCCCAGGCCCTGGAGGTTTCCGTGGGTGAATTGCTGGCGGAGGCTTCGGCGGTTCCGCTCAACGATGATGGGTCCGGCTTCGGTGAGATCCTGCTGATCGAGGACAATCCGATCGACGCGCAGATGGCGATGCGGGCGCTGCGCCTCTCGAAACTGCGCAACCCCGTCCGCGTGCTCGATAACGGCGAAGCCGCCCTCGCACATTTGCTGGGACCGGATGGCCGCCGCGGTCCGAGCACGCCGCCCTTGCCGCAGCTCATCCTGCTCGATCTGCACCTGCCGATGATCGACGGCATCGAGGTCCTGCGGCGCATCCGCGCGGAACGGCGGACGCAATCCCTGCCGGTCGCGGTGTTGACCGTGTCGGACGACGATCGCGACGTGGCCGCCTGCCGGGAACTTGGAGTCGAACACTACATCCTTAAACCTGTCACTGCCGAGGCACTCGGCGGCGTGGTCGTCGCTTCGCGTTTGGGTTGGGCGCTGATGACCGCGGCATTGGGCGAGGTCGTGCACGGTCGCCTCGATTAGCCGCGGGTCCGCCGAGCCCAGCCACGATGCCACGGGATCTCGAATCACTCTGGTCGCACGAATCCCCCGAGGCGTCCGTGGTCGTTGCCGGCGTTGCCGCGGGTCGGGAGGACCAGCCGTCATGAACCTGCTGATTGTCGATGACAGCCCGGTCACTCGCCGGCTCCTGCGGGCGGTATTCGAGGCGGAACATGTCAATGTGTTCGAGGCGGCCGACGGCGTCGAGGCGCTCGCTCTGCTCGCGCATGACCGCATTGATGCGGTGATCTCGGACATTCTCATGCCGCGGATGGACGGCTATCGGCTGTGCCACGAAATCCGCGACAGCGAACGATTGCGGAATACGCCGGTCATCATCTACTCCGCGACCTACACGACGGCGCAGGACGAAAGCCTCGCGCTGGAAATGGGCGCGGACCGGTTCTTGCGCAAGCCGGCCTCTCCCGCGGCGCTGCTTGCGATCGTGCGCGAATGCATCGCGCAGCCGGTCCTCCATGACCCGCCGGCCGCACCGCTGGCCGAACTCACGCTGATGCGCAACTACAGCGAGCGACTCGTCGCGAAGCTCGAGGAACGTAATCTCGAACTCGAGGAGGCCCGCATCGAATTGCGCGAGGCCAACGCTCTGCTCGAGTGGCGGGTGCAGCGGCGCACCGAGGAGCTGGCCGCGGCCAACGACCAGCTTGATTCCTTTGCTTCGTTTGTCGCTCACGAGATGCGCTCGCCACTGCGCGCGATCGGCACCTTCATCGCCCAGTTGGAGGAGCACCTTGTGCAGGGCCATGCCGACGAGTCGCGCCGGGTGGCGCACCTGGTCGCGCATACCGTGCACCAAACCGAGCTGCTGACGGAGGCCCTCCTGCGTTTCTGCCAGCTCGGAGCGCGTCCGGTCCGGCGGCAACCCGTGAACCTCAACGAACTCGTGCGGCGGATCCTCGACCGTCTCGGTGAAGCGGAGCCCGCCCGGGCCGCCGACGTTGCGGTCCAAGATCTACCGGCGTGCAACGCGGATCCGCTCCTGCTCGAACACGTGTTCCAAAACCTGCTCTCGAATGCGTTCAAATTCACGCATACCCGGGCCACGCCGCGCATCGAGGTCGGGGTGCGGGAGGGCGACGGCCCGCCGGTCCTCTACGTGCGCGACAATGGCATCGGCTTCGACATGCGTTTTGCGCACCTCGTGTTCGAGCCGTTTCAGCAGTTGCATCGCGCGGACGGCTTTGGCGGCTCCGGCCTCGGGCTCAGCCTGGTACGCAACATCATCAACCGACACGGTGGTTCCATCTGGGCGGAGTCGACCGTCGACGAGGGCACCACGTTCTACTTTTCCCTGACCGGGGGTACCGTGGCATCGCCGCTGGCCGGCCACGCCGCCGCGCAGGCCTGACCCGGTTCCCCCCGATCATGGACGCCATTCTCATCGTTGACGACGCACCGGCCAATCGCCGGTTGTTGCGGGCGGTGCTCGAGGCCGGGCAATTTCGCGTGGTCGATGCGGCGGATGGCGTCGAGGCGCTGAGCATTCTCGACCAGCAGCCCGTGCAGGCGATCATCTCGGACGTGCTGATGCCGAACATGGACGGCTTCCGGCTTTGTCTCGAAGTCCGCAAGCACGGGCAACACGCGACGCTGCCGTTTATCATCTACACGAGCACCTACAACTCGCCGTCCGATCGCAAGCTCGCGCTCGATGCCGGGGCGGACGACTACATCGTCAAGCCCGCGTCGACGGCGCAACTGCTCGCCGCCATCGATCGTGCCCGGGCGCGGGCGGCGGCCCGCCAGGGGCGGCCGGTTCCCGTCGGCGACGAGGTCGACGTGATCAAGCAGTACAACGCCGCCCTCGTCGCCAAGCTCGAGGAGCGCAACGAGGAACTGCAGCACAAGAACCACGAGCTGCGGGCCAGCGAGGAACGGTTTCGGCAACTGGCCGAGAACATTCACGAGGTCTTCTGGCTGACCGACCCCGGTCGCGACACGACCCTGTACGTCAGCCCGGCCTACGAAAAGATCTGGGGGCGTAGCGTTGTCTCGCTGCTGGACCGCCCAAGCGGATGGATCGAGGCCATCCACCCGGACGATCGCGAGCGCGTGCGCCAGCTCGTTCGGCGCGAACAGGATGACGGCGGCAGCGACGAGGAGTATCGCATCGTGCGGCCCGACGGTTCAGTGCGCTGGATACGCGACCGCGCCTTTCCCGTGCGTGATCCGGAGGGCCACGTCTACCGGGTTGCCAGCGTGGCCGAGGACATCACAAGTCGCAAGGAACTCGAGGAACAGTTTCGCCACGCGCAGAAGATGGAGGCGGTGGGACTGCTCGCCGGGGGGGTGGCGCATGACTTCAACAATCTCCTTACCGTGATCCTGATGCAGGCAAAGTTGCTGCAGGGAGCCGACGCCGAGGCCGACGAAATCAGCGAAGGTCTGCACGGCATCCACGAAGCGGCGACGCGCGGCGCGAGCCTCACGCGCCAGTTGCTGATGTTCAGCCGGCGCGAAACCCTGCGGGTCCGCCGCCTCGATTTGCGCGCGGTGGTGGGCGGCATGTTGCAGATGTTGCGGCGCATGGTCGGCGAACACATTGCCATCGAGTGGCAGGAACCCGCCACGCCGGTGTTCGTGCGCGCCGATGCCGGCATGATCGAACAGGTCGTAATGAACCTCGTGATCAATGCCCGCGATGCCATGCCGCAGGGCGGCCGCATCGCCCTCGCGCTCGACGAAACGGTCGTGGACGAGGCCACTGCGGCCCCTCATCCCCAGGCGCGGCCGGGAAGATTTGCCCGGCTGGCGGTCGCCGATTCCGGCACGGGCATCGCGCCGGACGTGCTGCACCGGATCTTCGACCCGTTCTTCACGACGAAGGAAGTCGGCCGGGGCACCGGGCTGGGTCTGGCGACGGTCCATGGGATCGTCGATCAACATGCCGGGTGGGTCGACGTGCAAACCGCGGTGGGCCACGGCACGACCTTCTCCGTGCACGTGCCGCGTGACGCGAGCGAGGAGGCTGCCGGCGCCGCGATGGTGTCGGCGCCGGTCGCGCTGCATGGCCATGAACGTCTCCTGGTCGTGGAAGACGATGAGTCGCTGCGCCGCGCGATCGTGCGCGTCCTGGCGCAATATGGATACCAGGTCTTCGCCGCGGAAACCGCCGCCGCCGCCTTGCGGTTGTGGCAGGAGGAACGCGGCGCGATCGATCTCCTGCTCACCGACGTGATCTTGCCGGGAGGCATGTCCGGTCGCGTCCTCGCGCACCGGCTTCAGTCTGAACAGCCGGCGCTGGCGGTGCTCTTCAGCAGCGGTCATCGCGAGGATGTGTCCGCGACGGATTTCGAAGCCTTTGTCGCCGGTGATTTTCTGCCCAAGCCCTACGAGCCCACGCAGCTCGTCGCGGAGGTGCGTTCGGTGCTGGATCGCCGGAACCGCGCACGTTGAACCGAAGGGAAGGCGAACGTCACGCGCGGGTACCGGTTCGTTTCCGGTTGCCTTTCGTCTGGTGCATTTGCACCGACGTGAGCAGTGCCCGGCCCGGCCGATCGCCATATCGTCTGCGATCCGATCACCAGGTTCCCGGCCTGCTTGCTTCTGAATCTGGGTTGAATCGAGCCAAGCGTGCGCCACGATCCGCCTCGGCCGATCATGCCAGGCTTACGCCTGGAAATCTCACGTTCGACCACGTTTTCGCAGAGCTCAAACGCGGCTACAGGGAAGGCGCTCCCGGTAGCTGCGTTGGAGTGTAGCGACAACGTGGCCGGTTTTCCCTCGGACTGTGAAATTTCCAGGTTGGGAAGCCGGCATTCGGTTCACTCTCCCCCTATGCCTTGTCATTCCGTCTTCGGCGTGCGCTGGCATCGCCGATTGCCATCCGCCTTGCCCCATGGCTGACCCAGCCTCGGTACCGCCATCGACGCGTCCGACGCTCCTCGATTAACCCGCATGATGCCAGACTCCCCTCCGCAGTCGCAACCACCCGAGCCGGAACCCCGGAAAATGCTCGTGCGCTTGCAGCAGGGGTTGCGCGCCGCGAACGTCGGCCTGTGGGAATGGGACGTCACGGCCGACCGGGTATACTTTTCGCCGGAATGGAAGCGGCAACTCGGCTACGCGGAACACGAGATGCCCGACGAGTTCACGGAGTGGACCTCGCGCCTGCATCCCGAGGATGCCGGCCCGGTGCTCGCCCGGGTTCAGGCCCTGGTCGCGCAACGGGGCGAGCGGCCGCCCATCGAAATCGAGTTCCGCCTGCGCCACCGCGACGGCTCCTACCGCTGGATGCTCGCTCAGGCGTCGTTCGAGACCGATCCCGCGGGGCGGCTGACCCGGGTGCTCGGCTGCCACATCGACATCACCGATCGCAAGCGTGCCGAGTTCGCCCTGCAGGAAAGCGAACGGGCCTACCGCACGCTGGTGGAAACGACGCACGACTTGATCTGGTCCATGGATGCCGGCGGGCGCTGGACGTTTCTCAGCCCGGCGGTGCGGAAAATTTACGGCTACGAACCCGCCGAAATGCTCGGCCGACCGTTCACGGATTTTGCGACGGCCGAGCATGTGGAAAAAGACCTGGCGGTGTTCGCGCGCGTGAAGGATGGCGTGGCCCATTTCAACTACGAGACCGTGCATCGCCGGCGGGACGGTTCGCCGGTGCACCTGCGCGTCGATGCCGTCGTGCAACACGATGAGCACGGCATCGTGGGCGGCACGACCGGCACGGCCCAGGACGTGACGGAGCAACGCCGGGCCGAGGCGGCGCTGCGGGCGAGCGAAACCCGCTTCCGCCGCCTCGTGGAATCGAACCTGCAGGGCGTGATCATCTCGAACGTCAACGGCACGATCTCCTACGCCAACGATGCCTTCCTGCGCATGGTCGGATACACGCGTGAGGACCTCGAGGCGGGCCGCCTGCGCTGGAGGGAGATGACGCCGCCTGAGTTTGCTCATCTCGACCAACGGGCAATCGAGCAGTTGCTCGCCACCGGCGTGTGCCCGCCGTTTGAGAAGGAGGTACCTGGCGCAAGGATGGCACCCGCGTGCCGGTGCTTTTCGGGGCCGCCGCCTTCGAGGGGAGCAAGGAGGAGAGCATTTGCTTCGTGCTCGATCGCACCACGCCCAGGCAACTGGAGCGGCAGTTGCGCCAGGTGCAGAAACTCGAGGCGCTCGGCCGGCTGGCGGGCGGGGTGGCGCACGATTTCAACAACATCCTCACGATCTTCGAGGCGCACCTCGCCATGCTCGAGATCAATGGCGCCTCGCCGGAGGTCGTGCGCGACACTGTCGGCGAGATCCGCCAGGTGGTCGGACGGGGCGCCAATCTCACGCGCCAGTTGCTCACGTTCAGCCGCCGTCAGGCGATGCAGCCGGGGCCGCTCGACCTGCACGAGGTGGTGACGAACATCGCGCGTCTGCTGCAGCGCGTGCTGGGCGAGGACATCCGCATGGAACTCGACCTGTGTCCGCTCGAGGTCGTGGTGCTGGCGGACGCCGGCATGCTGGAACAGGTGTTGCTTAACCTCGCGCTCAATGCCCGCGATGCCATGCCTCGCGGCGGCCGCCTTCGAATCGAAACCACCGTGGTCGCATTCGACGACACCATCACCACGCGCGTGCCCCAGGCCCATGCGGGAAACTTTGTCTGTCTGAAGATCGCCGATACGGGCACCGGGATTCCCGCGGACGTCCTGCCGCATATCTTCGAGCCGTTCTTCACCACCAAGGAACCGGGCAAGGGCACCGGCCTCGGCCTCGCCACCGTCTACGGCATCGTTGGCCAGCATGGCGGCTGGATCACGGTGGAAAACGTGCCCGGTCAGGGCGCGGTCTTCCGGGTCCACCTGCCGCGGGTGCAGGCGCATCCTTCGACGGCGTCCGCCCACGTGGAAACGCGGGCGGCCCCCAAGGGCGAGGAAACCATCCTGTTGGTCGAGGACGAGCCGGCATTGCGCAGCCTCGCCCGGCGGTGGCTCTCGATGCATGGCTACCGCGTCCTGGAAGCGGGTTCCGGTCCGCAGGCGCTCGAGGTGTGGCGGGAGCACGCGGCTGAAATCCGCCTGCTCGTGACCGACGTCGTGATGCCCGACGGCATGAGCGGCTTCGACCTGGGCGAGCAACTCGCGCGCGAAGATCCGCGCCTTGGCATCATCTATACGAGCGGCTACAGCCCCGAGGTGGCAGGCCGGCGGGAGGAGTTGATCCAGGGGGCCAATTTCCTGGCCAAGCCCTTCGAGATGTACCGGCTGCTGCGGGCGATCCGCAGTGCGCTGGACGCCCGCACGATGACGGATCGTTGAGTCGTGGCGGCACGGGGTCCCGCCGGATGGATTCAACCCAGCCGCGCGATGATCGCGTCGGTCATCGCCTTCGTGCCGACGCTCGGCCGGCCAAACGCGATGTCGCCCGTGCGCACGCCGTCGAGCGTCACCGCCGCCCGCACCGCCTGCTTCGATCCGGGCCGCCGCCGCCTCGAGACCGAAACTGAACCGGAGCATCAGCGCCGCACTCAAGAATCTGGGCACACGGATTGGCGATACCCTGGCCCGCGATGTCGGGCGCGGTGCCGCCGGCCGGCTCGAACAGGCCAAACGGATGCCCCATGCGGTTCGGCCCGTGCCGAGGCTGGCCGACGCGAGCATGCCGAGCGAGCCGCAGATCACCGCCATCTCGTCGGAGAGGATGTCGCCGAACATGTTTTCCGTGAAGAGCACGTCGAACTGGTTCGGGTTGCGCGCGAGCTGCATCGCGGCGTTGTCCACATACATGTGCGACAGCTCGATATCGGGATGTCGTTCCGCGAAGTACCGCGTCACGGTCTTGCGCCAGAGGACGCGAGGTCTCGAGGACGTTGGCCTTGTCCACCGAGCAGACGCGTTCGTTGCGCGCGATCGCGCGGTGACGGCCGCGATTTCGGCGATGCGCTCGATCTCGCTGGTCTTGTAAACCATCGTGTCGACCGCCTGACAGTCGCCGTTCTCGAGCGTGGTGGTGGCCTTGGGCTGGCCGAAATAAATGCCGCCGGTCAGCTCGCGGATGCACACGATGTCGATGCCGTCGGGGATGCGTTCGACCTTCAGCGGCGACGCGTCGACCAATTCGGGATAAAGCAGACCGGGGCGGAGGTTGGCGAAAAGGTTGAAGGCCTTGCGCAGCGGCAGCAGGGCGGCGCGTTCCGGCTGTTCCTTGGGCGGCAGTTTTTCCCACTTCGGGCCGCCGACCGAACCAAACAGGATCGCGTCCGCCTCCCGGCAGAGCGCGAGCGTGGAGTCGGGCAGGGCCTTGCCGTGGCGGTCGATGCCCGCTCCGCCGACCTCGGCGACCTGGTAATGAAGCGTGAGGCCCTCCTGGCGGGCCACGTGGGCGAGCACGCGCAAGGCCTCGGTCATCACTTCGGGACCGATGTAGTCTCCTGGCAGGACGGCGAACTTCAGCGTAGGCATGGGTGAAAGGCGGAAACGCTCAACGCTCGCCGTTGAACTCTCAACGCCCAATTGCGGAAGGATGCATTCACCATCTTACTCCGTCCGACGCTTGAGCGCTGAGCGTTCGAGTCCAGCGTTCAGCGTTCAGCGTTCAGTGTCAGGTTCAGCGTTTAGTGTTCGGTGTTGAGCGTTCCTTCCCTCCCCGTGCTTCCGGTTTGCACGGCGGCGCAACATGGGTGACATGCATGGCCGTGCGCATCCATCCGCTTCCGGCCGGTCCGATCTCGACCAATGCGTATCTGCTCACCGATGCGTCGCGCCGCGAAGCGCTGCTCGTTGACGCACCGCAGGACGTCTGGGTGGCGGTGCAGTCGATCCTGCAGGAAACCGGCTGCCGGCTGGTCGCGCTCCTGATCACTCACGGCCATTGGGATCACACCGGGGACGCCGCGCGCATCCAGCACACGGGTGTCCCGCTCTACGCGCACGAGGACGATCGTCGCTTGATCGAACAACCGGAGATCATGGCCATGTTTTCCCCACCGGGGATGACGTTCGCACCGGCCCGACTGGACCACGTCGTCGCCCAGGGCGCCTGCCTCGACCTCGCCGGACAACGCATCGAAGTGCGCCACGTGCCGGGTCATTGCCCGGGCAACGTGCTGTTCTACTTTCCCGCGCTCGACGCCGCGTTTGTCGGCGACGCGTTGTTTGCGGGTTCCGTGGGGCGGTTCGATCTACCCGGCGGCGATTTCGCCCAACTCGCGCATTCCATTCGCACGCAGATCTATTCCCTGCCCGCCAACACGGTCATTTATCCCGGTCACGGGCCGGTCACGACCGTGGGTGACGAGATGATGCACAATCCTTATGTGGCGGCATAGGTTCCGCAGATGCGAAATTCGAGCCCGCGCATCCACCATTCCATGACACCCGCCAAGAAGGAAGCCTTCATGCACCGCTGCCTCGAGCTGGCGCGGCAGGGGTGGGGCACGACGCATCCCAATCCCATGGTCGGTGCCGTGATCATCGAGAAGGGCGAGATCGTTGCCGAGGGTTTCCATGCCCGGGCGGGTGGCGCGCATGCGGAGATCGCGGCGTTGCGGGCGCTCGGCCGTCCGCCGCAAAAGGGCGCGACGATGTTTGTCACCCTCGAACCCTGCAGCACGCACGGTCGCACGCCGCCCTGCACGGATGCGATCATCACGGCCGGTATCAAGCACGTCGTGGTTGGGACGACGGATCCGAACCCCGACCACCAGGGGCGCGGGCTGGATGCGCTGAAGGCCGCCGGAGTCAGCGTCGAATCCCGCGTGCTCCTGGCCGAGTGCATCGACCTCAACGTCATCTTCAACCACTGGATCACGCATGGCCGGCCGCTGCTTGCCGCCAAGGTCGCGACCACGCTCGACGGGCGGATCGCCACGCGCACCGGCGAATCGAAATGGATCACCGGGGAGGCCGCGCGGGCCGACGTGCACCATTGGCGGCGGTTGTTTCCCGCGATCGCCGTCGGCGCGGGCACGGTCCTGCGCGACAACCCCAGGCTCACCGTGCGCCTGCCCGAGACGCCCGAGTGGTGCCCGGTCCGGTTTGTATTCGATGGTTTGCTGCGCACCGCCGGCGGCAACGAACTTCCGGGATGCCATACCGACGCCTTCAAGGAACGGACGATCGTCGTGGCGTGGGAAAACTCCGGCACCGGCTATGTGCGCCGGCTGCAGCAGGCTGGCGTGTGCGTGTGGACCCTGCCCGGCATCGAGGGTCGCCTGTCGTTCCCGGCGTTTCGCGAGCGCTGTGCGCAGGAGGAGATCACGGGCGTGTATTTTGAAGGCGGCGCGCACCTGCTCAGCGAACTCCTGTATGCCCGCGAGATCGACTACTTGTTCGCGTATCGGGCGCCCCTGCTGTTCGCCGACGATCGGGCGAAGACCGCGATGCACGGCTTGCGGACCGAGAAACTCGATCAGGCCATCCGTCTCGAAAACGTCCGCCATGCATTCTTCGGTGACGACATCCTCACCCGCGGCCACGTCACGTATCCGGGAAAACTCCACGCCGACGAAACCGTCCTCGGGCACGGTTGACCTCCCGGCCGGCGACGCCAGCGCCGGAAAACTGGATTCCCCGAGGCAAACAAACCAGGACGGTTTGGCTGGATCGAACGATGTTACGTACCGTAACATGGTTTCGTCCATTGGTGGAGGGGCGGGTTGCGAGGGTTTGGGGTTGGCAAGGGGGCGGTGATGGCGCAACCGAAGCGGGGTGAAGCTCACGCTGGTTCTCGCCACGGGCAATCGTCACAAGGTCGGCGAACTCACCGCGATCCTGGCCGCCGCGCAAGTGCCGGTCGAGGTGCGGCCGCCATTCGTCGTCGGCGGCATGCCCGAGGTGGTCGAGGATGCCGACACGTTTGAAGGCAATGCCCGCAAGAAGGCCCTGGCGCTGATCTCCCGCCTGCGCGACGCGGACCCCGAAATGCACAGGTACGGAAAGCGCCGGAAGCGATGCATTGTCGGCTGACGTCCCGCGAGTTTCCGGCGCGCCGCGCTTCGCGCGCCGCGCTCCGCCCCGCATCCTCGCCGTCGCCGACGACTCCGGGCTTTGTGTCGACGCCCTCCACGGCGATCCCGGCGTGCACTCCGCCTACTATGCCGGGCATCCGACGAACGATGCCGCGAACAACGCAAAACTGCTCGCCGCACTGCAGCGTGTACCGCCGGAACATCGGACCGCGGCGTTTCATTGCTGCATTGTGGCCGCTGCCCCCGACGGTCGCACGTTCGTGTTCACCGGTCGTTGTCCCGGCCGGGTGCTCTCCGCGCCACGCGGCACTGCCGGTTTCGGCTACGATCCGCTCTTCGTGCCCGACGGCCAGGATCTGACCGCCGGCGAGCTGCCACCCGGGATCAAGAATCGCATCAGCCACCGCGCCCGCGCCCTCGCGGAATTCGTCGCCTGGCTGAAGGAGAAAACCTAGGAAACGCAATTCACAGAAGGTAACGAAAGAAACAAAGACCCTTCTCACCCATGGTTGTCCTGCCAAAGGTGTGGCTTCATCGCTTCACCTCTGGGGTGACGGACCGAGATGGCGCGATTTCCTGCAGGACGTGACCATCTGGTTTGGGAAATCGTATCCGAGCACGAAGAGAGGAATCGATTGGGCGGACAGGCTGCCTACCCGATGCTTTCCGGGCCGAAGGCTCGCGGCAGCAATGCCGTCACCGTCGTGGCCAGCATGGCGCCGTCGGTGGTAAAGCTGAAGACGTCGGCTTGTGGCCCGAACTCGTGCAACACTTGCAGACAGGCGCCGCAGGGCGGCGTGGGTGCGGTGGTCGGCGTCACCACCACAAGGGCGCGGATGTCGCGGCAGCCGTGGGCCACCGCCTGGAAGATCGCATTGCGTTCCGCGCAGATGGTGAGGCCAAAAGAGGCGTTCTCCACGTTGCATCCGGCGAACATCCGATCGCCCTCGACAAGTACTGCCGCACCCACCGGGAAATGGCTATAGGGGCAATACGCGTGCTCGGCGGCGGTCAATGCGGCCCGTTTCAAGGCCTGCACGATTGCATCATCAGGCTTCATGGTCCGGGTCAGGGCGGAGGCGGGAAAATCGTCGGGCCGTGCGCGTCCGGCGCAAGCGGATCATGGCTGCGGTTGCAACCAGCGATCCGCGGCGTCGAGGTAGCACGACCAGTCGTAGGCGGTGAGATCATGTTTGCCGGCGCGAATGTGATAGCGCAGCGTTGCTCCGACCGGATGATGAATGGGCGGCACGTCCGCTGCGCCCGGGCCGGCCAGTCCCCAGAGCGCGTAAACCGGTTCGGCGGCCTTCACCGACAGGAACTCGCTGCGCGGATCCGCCCAGTCATCGTCTTCCGCACTCGCCACGCACAGCGGCCGCGGTGCGATCAGCGCCAGCAACTCGTGCTGGTCGATGGGCAGCGCGGCTTCGTTACCGTCGTACTTGCGGAAATTCCGGCAGAACCAGTGGGGGAACACGGCGTTGATGCGCGCGACGGTCTCACCGTGGACGCGCTTGCTCAAGGCCGCGCCGCCGCAGCCGGAGTCGTTCGAGATCACCATCGCGAAGCGCGGATCCTGCGCACCCGCCCACAACGCCGTCTTGCCCAGCCGCGAATGTCCGTGCACGGCGACGCGCCCGCCATCGATGTCGGGATCCGTTTCGAGATAGTCGAGCGCGCGGCTCAGGCCCCACGCCCACACGCCGATCGCGCCCCACGCATCCGCCGGTCGCTTCTCCGTGCCGGGCCGGCCGAGCCAGGCATTGACACCCGCGGCGAGGCCGTCCGGTCGATCAGGACAAAGGTCGCCGTAGTAAGCCGTCGCGGTCGCGTAACCGCGTGCGATGACGGTTTCGATCTGCCATTTCGACGCGTCGGTGCCGCGCGCCGCGTCGGTCGCGTGATGATCGACCACCCCGGTTGCCGGCTCGGGAATCCACGCTTTGCTGAGGGTAATCGCGGGATCGGCATTCACGGTGTGGTTACCGGAGAAGTTCAGGCCGAGAAAAGCCGGGTGCGGATGCGACGCGCGGTCGTTTGGCACGTAAAGCAACAGGTGCATCGGGGGACTTTTTCTTTCTGCGTCGAACCAGACCGTGATCTCCTTGCGTGTCGCGCGGCCCGCGAGGGCGTGATGATCGACCGACTCGAGTTCGAAGCTCTCGCCCGGGGGCCGACCAGCCGGGGTGCGGCCGTACACCTCGTGTGCGAAGTGCGCGAGCAGTTCGGGCCGGCGTTTGGCCGTCCACGTCGCAACGTCGTGCACGGCGGTGCCGTCGTCGCACGTGAGGGGATCCGGCAGCGTGTAATCTGGCACCGGAGCGTCGCTCAACCGGGCGGGACGAACTTCCGCGGACATGGCGCAGGCAACGCCAGCCCACATCGCCGCGCCGACCAGGACAAGGAGATAGCGGAAAGGATGACGGTTTCGCATCAGGAAGGTCGCATCACCCGGCGGCCACCACCATTCACGTCGGACAAAAAAAGTGGCGGCCGCCACTTTTTTTGTCCGACGTTGGCCGGCTCTGGAAAAGCCGGCGGTATGGGCAGCCGGTACGGGCCGCAGTAGGGAGCGCGATTCACGGGGTGCCCTCGTTGCCCCAGAGTGTGGGATCGTTGCCGTGTTGTTTGCGCCAGGCGTCGCGCCAGAGCAGGATGTCGCGCACGTCGATCAACGGCATGAGGGCGCGGCCGGCCCGGTCCGGGATCGGCGGCACGGCGTGGGCCTCCGATTGGTACCAGTAGGCGACCGTGGCGAGGTCGAGGGTGAGACAGTTGTTGTGGCCGTGCTCGATGGTGAACTTGAGCGACTTTTCGAAATGGATCGGGTCGGCGATATGGAAGCGGTAGCAATGCGTGCGGCCCAGCCAGCCGGTGCCGTCGTTGACCCGCGCCGCGCCGAAGTAGGGGTGCATGTAGACCTCCTTGGGACTCCACGACATGTTGAAGTAATCCTCCGTGCCCGTGCCGACGATGGACGGCTTGGTTTCGCCGTCGATGAACACCATTTCGTCGCCCTCGCCGTACCACATCGGGTTCGGCGACTGCACGTAGTAGTTGACGCCGACGAACTGACCGCGGCCCTGGAGGTCGGCGACGACGTAGTTCTTTGCGCCGTCCGGGTTCTTGCCCTGCGCTCCAAGGACGCCCCATTCATTCTCTCCCTCGGGCGGTGCGGGCGTGATCTCGCGGCGAAACGAGGCGTGAAACCGGCCCGTGTCGGCGGGCAATTCGTTCATCTCGGTGTAGTCGATGTTGTAGTAGAACGCACTGATTGTCTTGCCCGACTGGTTCTCGATCTCGATGCGGGCGCCGTTCGTGAACGGCATCGCGAAATAGCACACCATCGCACGACCGTCGCGCGGCGCGGCCGCCAGTGGAGCGGAAATGAACGGATAACTCTCGTTCCAGCCCTGGCCGAAGAACGGCCCGATCGGCGAGGCGACGGAGGGCTCGGCATGGCCGTCCCAATACATGCGCAGCAGGACATCGTTGCGGCTGAGCTCCTCGGGAGGCGGCGCGATCGTGATCCAGATGCGCGTGATGATGCCGGCGCCGGGCACGTCGAAGATCGTGACCGTCGCGCCGTCGGCGATGTTGGAGACGTTGTCGCCATTGCCGCCGGTCCGGTCGTAGCTGCTGACATGCTTCGACTTCACGCCGGAGGGAATGCGGCTCAGGGCGAGCCATTCGCTGGAGGACTGGGCGACGACAGGCGCCAGACCCAGAAGGGAGAGAAGCAAAACCGAGGCAGCAGTCTTCATCGACAATTTGGGGTTTGCTGATCTGGAGGGACCGGCTCCGTCCGGTCCGGTGATGGTAGCATGATGATCTCCCTGGGAGATGGGCCGATCATGACGCCTCCAGGGCGACGAGCGCCAGCCCGTAGCAGTCCTCCGAACGTTGGCTGCGATACGAAGAACGATCGCTTCCCGGTCACCCCCGCTGCTTGATTAGAGGGCCGGTGAGGGACGAAAGCGGGATCCGCTGCCGGCCAGCCGCATCGAAGTTCGCGGGATCCAGCCACTGCTCGAACGCCGCGCGCAAGGCCGGCCATTCGCCGTCGATGATCGAATACCACGCGGTGTCGCGGTTGCGTCCCTTCACCACCATCGCCTGACGAAAGACCCCCTCGAAGGAAAATCCAAGCCGCTGGGCCGCCGCGCGCGAACCCGCGTTGAGGGCATTGCACTTCCACTCGTACCTCCGGTAGCCCAACGCAAACGCCCGCGCCATCATCAGGAACATCGCCTCGGTGGCCGCCGTCGTGCGCTGGAGACTGGGTGAAAAGACAATGCTGCCCACCTCGATGGAACCGTGAGCGGGGTTGATGCGCAGGTATGAGGCCCAGCCGCTCGGTGCCTTCAACGTCAGATCGACAATCGCGAAATACAGCGGATCCGAGCTGCGGGAGGAGGCATGCAGCCACTCGTGAAACTCCGCCGTCGAGGCAAAAGGGCCATAGGGCAGATACGTCCAGGTTGCACCCTGGGGGTCATGCGAGATCGCGGTGAACAAGAAGCCCGCATGTTGCGCGGGATCGAGCGGTTCGAGTCGGCAGTAACGGCCGACGACCGGTTCACGGGGCGGAACCAGCGGGGGCGTCCAGTCAGGCACGGGCTGGCCGAGCGGTAGGTCGAGGGAGTTTGTTTCAGTCGGCATGAGCAGACGGTTTTCCGGCGATGCGACGAAACGTCCGCTTGCGCGGATCAGGATTCGGCACCGCGGCGACGAGTTCGCGGGTGTAAGCCTCCGTGGGCTGGGCGAAGAGCTGTTCGGGTAGGCCGCGCTCGACGATCCGGCCGCTGCGCATGACGACGACTTCGCGGCTCATCCCTGCGACCGTGTGCAGGTCGTGCGAGATGAACAGCAGCGTGACGCCGGTGCGCGACTGCAGTTCGCGCAGCAGCTCGAGCACCTGCGCCTGCGTGCGCGTGTCGAGCGCGCTCGTCACCTCGTCGCACACGAGAAACTCGGGCTCGACGATCAACGCCCGGGCGATGGCGATGCGCTGGCGTTGTCCGCCGGAGAATGCGTGCGGCAGGCGGTCGAGGTGGTCACGCTCGAGTCCGACGGACTCGAGCATGGCGGCCGCGCGCTCGCGGATCTGTCGTGGCGACCGGCAGGAGCACACACCCCGGCGCTGCGCGCCACCCCTCTCGAAAGGGGAGCTGTCTTGAACAAACAGCCCTTCGCCCACGATCTGCCACACCGGCCGCGCGGGATTGAGGGAGTTGTAGGGGTCCTGGAAGATCACCTGCATCCGCCGGCGGAACGCACGCAGCGCTTCGCCGGTGAGCGCCGTGACCTCAATCGACGAATCACCGTTCGTGCCCTGCCACGTCACCGTGCCGCGATCGGGATCGATCAGGCGCAGAATGCAGCGACCGAGCGTCGACTTGCCTGACCCGCTTTCCCCCACGACGCCGACGGTCGACCCGCGCGGGATGTCCAGCGAGACCTCGTCCAGTGCGCGCACCACGTGCCCCTGGCGCGCGAACAGACCGGGTTTGGCGCCGAACGATTTCGTCAGGCCGCGGACGGAGAGAAGGTTCTGCGCGTCCATCATGTGGGGCCGGACCCTGTGTTCGGGCCGCCGGGATGACGGGACGGTTGCGGCTCGGACGCAAGGTCCGGCCCTACATGGCTCGGCGGGCGCGGGCTGGCGGCGAGGAGTTCGCGCGTGTAGTCGGCTTGCGGGTTTTCGAACAGGGTGAGCACGTCGGCGTATTCCACGGCGCGGCCTTCGCGCATGACGAGGACGCGGTCGGCCATTTCGGCGACGAGGCCGAGGTTGTGGGTGACGAACAGGAGGGCCAGGCCGCTCTGCTGCTGCAGTTCGGCGAGCAACTCGAGCACGCCGCGCTGGACCGAGGCGTCGAGCGCGGTGGTGGGCTCATCGGCGATCAGCAGCGAGGGTCCACACGCGATGGCGATGGCGATGGCGATGCGCTGCAACATGCCGCCGCTCATCTCGTGGGGATAGGCGTGGTAGCGTCGGGCGGCGTCGACGATGCGCACGCGTTCCATCAGCTCGATCGCGCGAGCCCGGGCTTCCTTCGCGGACAACGCCGCGGTGCACGCGCAGGACTTCCGCGATCTGTGCGCCCACCTTGATCGCCGGATTCATCGCGGCGGAAGGTTCCTGGAAGACGAGCCCGATTTCGGAGCCGCGCAGCATGCGCAGCTCGCGTTCGTCGAGCTTGCGCAGGTCGCGGTCGCGGAAGCGCACCTCGCCCGCGGTCACCTGCAACGGCGGCGGCACGAGCCCGAGCACCGCGAGACCGGTCATCGATTTGCCCGCGCCGCTTTCGCCGACGACCGCGAGGATTTCGCCCGCCGCGATGGAGAACGAGAGGTCATCGACGATCGGGCGCGCCGCGCCGGGGGCGAGGATCGTCAGGCCGTTGACTTCAAGCAGGGGACATCCGGAGTTGATCCACGAATTACACGAAGAGGCACGAATCCGGAGGAGTGGACTCAATTCGTGTTCATTCGTGTGATTCGTGGACGGGACTGTCTTGATCGGGATGCAGGGATTGAGGCCGGAACCAGGAGAGCTTCCGCCTCAGAACAGATCCATCTGAGCATCGTCGGCTGGCGCCACGTGGATCGTGCGCTTGGGACGGGATTTCGGCGCGGGCGCCGAGACCGTCACGACGGCTTCGTCGGATTCCAAGCTGCCCCATGATCTCCGTCGCGCGGCCGATCACCTCGCGCGGCAGGCCGGCGAGTCGCGCGACCTGGATGCCGTAGCTGCGGTCGGCGGCGCCTTCGACGACGCGGCGGACGAAGACGATCTCCTCGTTCCATTCCTTCACGGCGACGGAGAGGTTCTTCAGTCGCGTGAGGTGCCTGTCGAGTTGCGTGAGTTCCTGGTAGTGCGTGGCGAACAGCGTGCGCGGTCCGCGTTCGGCGATCGCGGTGCAGGTGCTCGACCACCGCCCAGGCGATGCTGACGCCGTCATACGTCGAGGTGCCGCGGCCGATTTCGTCGAGGATGATCAGGCTGCGGTCGGTGGCGTTGTTGAGGATGTTGGCCGTCTCGTTCATCTCGACCATGAAGGTCGAGTTGCCGCGCGCGAGATCGTCGCTCGCCCCGACGCGCGAGAAGATCCGGTCGACGAGTCCGAGCGCTGCAGGCCTTCGCCGGGCACAAACGAGCCCACCTGGGCCATCAGCGTGATCAAGCGCGACCTGCCGGATGTAGGTGGACTTGCCCGCCATGTTGGGGCCGGTGATCAGGAGGATCTGCGGGCCGCTGGCGGCGACGTCGGTGTCGTTCGGCACGAAGCTGTGCGTGCCGGCGAGGCCGAGCACCTCCTGCTTCATCATCTGCTCGACCACGGGATGGCGCCCGTCGGTGATCACGAGGTGATCGCTGTCGTCAGCGTGGGGCGGCAATAATCCCATTCACGGGCGAGGGTGGCCCAGCCGAGGAACACATCGAGTTCGGCGAGGGCGAGCGCGGTGGTGCGCAGGTGCTCCGCCTGGTCGAGCACGTTGCCGACGAGTTCGCCGAACAGGAACTGTTCGCGGGCCTGCGCGTTCTCCTCGGCGTGGAAGATCTCCTTTTCCTTGGCGCGCAGGTCCTCGGTGATGAACCGCTCGGCATTCACCATCGTCTGCTTGCGGATGTAGTCATCCGGCACGTTGGCGAGGTTGCTCTTCGTGATCTCGATGAAGTAGCCGAACGCGCCGTTGTAGCGGACCTTGAGGTTCCGGATGCCGGTGCGCTGTTGTTCCGTGCGCTCGAGCTCCGCCAGCCAGCGGGTGTTGTCGCTCTTCAGGGAAAGCAGGCGATCGAGTTCCTCGTCGAAGCCGGGCCGGATATAGCCGCCATCGGTGAGCGCGCCGGGCAATTCGTCGCGCAAGGCGCGCCGCAGGAGATCGCGCAGGTCGGGCAGGTCCGTGATGCGCGCGGCGAGGTTGGCCAGTACTGTAGCCGGCCTCGCTGAGGCCGGTCCGGGGTCAGCGACCCGGCTACAGCAGTAATCGTCATCTGTAACGCGTCGAGGATCACCGGTAACTGGTCGAGGGTGTCGCGCACGCCGCCGAGTTCGCGCGGGTTGCGCAGGCGGTTTTGCAGGCGGCCGAGGATGCGCGTGACGTCGCGCACGTGATCGAGCTGGTCGCGCAATTCCGCGGCGGCGGCCGGCGACGTCACCAGCGCGGCGACGCACGCCTGCCGGCGCTGGAGTTCGTCGAGATCGAGGCGCGGGGCGATCAGGTATTGCTCGAGGAGCCGCGCACCGGCGGCGGTGACCGTGCGATCCATCGCGGCGAGCAGGGAACCCTCGCGCGTGCCGCGGGCGGACTGCAGGATCTCGAGGTTGCGCAGCGTGGCGGGATCGATCAGCAGCGTGTCGGCGCTGCGGTATTCGCGGAGCGCCCGGATATTCTCGGGTTTCGCGCGCAGGTTTTCCGTCGCGTAATGGACGAGCGCACCGGCGGCGCCGAGCGCGGGGTGGTGAATCGAAAGGCCGAAACCCTCGAGATTCAGCACGCCGAGCGTTTCCATCACGAGACGCGCACCGGACGAGACTTCGTAATGGTAGCCGGGCAGCGACGAGATCGCGCGACCGGCGCAAAACGCGGCGAGCGCCGCGTGCGGCGTGTGCTCGTGCGGATGGGCCTTCCATTCCTCGAGGGCGCCTTCGCCCAGCACGAGTTCGGCGGGATGCAGCGCGTGCAGGACGGGCAGGAGGTTGTCCGGGTGCGGGTCGCTCGCGAGCTGGAATTCGCCGGTGGAGAGATCGAGCCACGCGGCATGCAGCCCGTGTTTGTTCCAATCGAGTGCGGCGAGGTAATGATTGCGGTTGGGCTGGAGCTGGTTCGCGGCGATGGTCGTGCCGGGCGAGAGGATGCGCGTGAGCGCCCGCTTCACCAGCTTGCCGGCTTGCGCCTCCTCGAGCTGGTCGACGATCGCGACCTTGCGGCCGGCGGCGAGCAGCTTGCCGACGTAGGTTTCCGCCGCGTGAAACGGGATGCCCGCCATCGGGTAGTCGTTGCGCCGGGTCAGGGTGATGCCGAGGAGCTTCGCGCCGATCTCGGCGTCGGCGTGAAACATCTCGTAGAAGTCGCCGAGCCGGAAGAGCAGCAGCGTGTTATCCGGGAGGCTGTGTTTCACCTCCCAGTACTGCTGCATCATCGGGGTCGTCGTGGCGGCTTTGGGCATCGGGCGAAGCGGGAGGGTCGGGATTGCCATGCGGCCGCGGAGCTCGCAACGCGAAAGACCCGCTTCGGCCGGGGATCGCCTGCAAGCAGGCTCCTAACTCCTACCGAAGACGGTTTCTTGTAGGAGCGTGCTTGCACGCGATCCCGCACCTCCCCGCGTGGCCTGGCGAAGGAGGCGAAGGCGGCGTTTCCTTCGTGTCCTTCGCTCGTCCGGTCGACACGGTTCCTCCTGTCATGCCCATTCTCGCGCATCGTGACTTCGGCGGAGCGGGAAAGCCGCCGCTCGTGATCCTGCACGGACTGCTCGGATCCGCGCGCAACTGGCAATCCGCCGGGCGCGATCTCGCCGCGCATTTTCACGTTTGTGCGCTGGACTTGCGCAATCACGGCGAATCGTTTCATGCCGCCGAAATGACGTACGCGATCATGGCGGCCGACGTGCTCGCCTGGCTCGACGTTCGGGGGTGGAAGCGCGTCCACCTGATGGGACACAGCCTGGGAGGCAAGGTGGCCATGCTGCTCGCGTGCCGGTATCCCGGACGGGTGCACCGGCTCGTGGTCGTCGATATTGCCCCGAAGGCCTACCCGCGTTCGCATTTGCGCGAGTTTGACGCGATGCACGCACTTGACGTCGCCGCGCTCCCGTCGCGTGGCGAGGCGGAGCGACGGATGAAGGCGACGGTTCCGGAATGGGGAGTTCGCCAGTTTCTCCTCAGCAATCTCGAACGTCGCGACGACGGCGCCGGTTTCCGCTGGACGATCAACCTGCCGGCACTGACGGCAGCGCTGCCGACCTTGGAAGCGGATTTCCTCACGACGGACGATCGCTTCGACGGCGAGACACTCTTCGTGTTGGGCGGCCGATCCCGCTATTTCGTGCGGGACGAAGACGAGGCGCGGGTGACCGCGCATTTGGCGAACGTGCGCTATGCGACCATCGCGGAGAGCGGGCACAATCCCCACTTCGAAACGCGCGAACGGTTTGTGGCGATCGTCCGGGAGTTTCTGAGCCGTGGTGAATAGCGCATTTCTCGGCGCAGAGGTCGGGACCTGGGATGAAGGAGCCGGTTTACCCCGCGATTTCGGGGCGTAAAGCCCCTCCTACGGTTTGGTGCCGCGGGACTGTTTACCCGGGCGGCTCGACGGGGCGCGGGCTGGTCACGATGCCCGATTCCACCATCACCAGCGACAGGACGACGATTGTCGCGACGGTGATGCCCAGGGCCCCCACCACGGGAATATGGCTGAACGCGAGCACGGTGAACGATGCGGCGGTGGTCAGTCCGGAAAAACGGATGGAGGGCGGCGGGGGTTCACCCGCGGCGGCGTTCTCGGCGGAAAAGATCGCGTAGTTGTGACTCAGGCACACGCCGAGAAAGGCGCCAAGCAGGTGAAAGAGATTGAGGGTGTGGCCCAGCCAGCCAAAGAGGCCGAAGCAGCACAGGCACGCTCCCGCCGGCAACGCGAAGATGCGCCAGCCGCGCCGCCAGCCGTAGAGGACGAAGACGCTCGCGCCGACGAGGGCGAGGCCGATGGCACTCAGATGCAGCGCGGAAATGCGATAGCGGGAGAACAGCCGGTTGAAGGATTCGAGCTGGTTCGCACTGACCGTGGCGGTTTCGGCCGGAGGCTCGACATCCGCGGGGTGCGGGGCAATCACGGCGAACCAGGTTTGCTGCGGTTCGTTTTGCAGGAGAGCGCTCAGCGGTCCGTGCAGTGTCGCGGCGAGGCCGTGCGCGAGTCCGTCGTAGGCTGGCCGCGCCGGTCGCGTTGACCAGGCCTGCCAGGTCGCGAAGAACGGCTGGAACGATTCCTCGTCGTATCCCTTGTCCTTCAGGGCGCGACGCAGCGCGGGAATGAAATCCTGCAGGCGCGCCAGTTGGTCCGGGAGATTCGCCCAGCTTTCCGGGCGCGGGAGCGCGAACCCGAGACTGGCGAGTGCGCTGTCGGGGTGGAGTTGATGGTGCCACGCGCGAAAGCGTTCCAGCGCATCGCGCGCATCGGCCGCACTCGCGCCGCGCGTCAGATAGACCGACTGGTTGGGGGCCTGGCCGAACTCCGCGCGCAAGGCCCGGTCGTTCGCCCACAGTTCCGGCGAGGGGATGTCGAGTTCGCGGATGTCGTCGTGCCAGTGCAGCCGCCAGGGGCCGGTGACGGCGATGAGGGCGCCCAACGCCAGCACCGCGCGCGGAGGCCAGCGCCAGCGGGTGCGATCGTAGGGGAGGTGCGCGCGGACCCAGCGTCGGGTTTCCAGCACCGGCTCGTCGACCTGCGCGAACCACAACAACGCGCCGCCGAGCGCGCAAAGCAGTCCCACGCTCACGAATACACCGAGTTGGCGGATGAGCGGCAGTTCCGACCACAGCAGCAGCGAAAAACCGAGCACGGTGGTGAGGGCGCTCGCGAGCAGCGGCTTGATCAGCCGGCTGACCCGGTGCCGGTAGGTTTCGCCGGGATGGCGCGGTTGCAGGTAGAGATAGAAGCCGTAGTCAATTGCGACACCACCGAGGAGCGAACCGACGACAAACACCAGCAGGTGCACCCGCGCGAAGACCAGCGTCGTGATCACCCATGCGCCGAGCAGCGCGCAACCGACCACCGGCGCGAGATGCAGGACCTTCGGCAGGCGCCGCACCCCGAGCGCGGCGATGCCGAGCACGGCGAGCAACGAAACGATGTTGAGCACGGACATTTCCCGTTTGATCCGCGCGCGACTGACCGCGGCGAAACGACTGATGGCGGTCCATCGCAACGTCACCCCGGGTTCCACCGCGCGAGCGGCGTCCCGCGCGCGGTCGACGGCGGAGAATACGGCGGTCTGCGTGGCCGGCTGCAGCGGCGGTCCGTTCATGTGCGCCCACAACAACACCGTGGATTCGTTGCCGGTGGCGGTGGGGTTCGCCAGGTCGCCGGCCTGGGCCACAAACCCCGGCACCAGCAACAGCGGGTCCGCCGGAATCAGTTCCTGGAACGGCACCGCTTCGGGCGTCCCGAGAAAATCGTCGAGGGCGGCGACCGTCTGTTGCGCCAGCCAGTCCGGCCACGCGAGCGCGTGATCCGTGCCCTCGTATTCGCTGCGGCGGCGCGCGAGCCAGTCCGGCGCGAGGAGGTCGAGTCGATTCTCGAACAGGTAACGACCCAACCCCTCGCGCAGCGCCGGGTCGGCGGGATCATAGACGTCGGTGAAGGCGCCCCCGGCGAGCAGCGCCTGCCGGGCCGCCGCGCGGACCGCGGCACGGCGGGCCGCAAGCGCCGCGGGCGTTTCATTCGTGATCGGGGGCACGTCCAGCGCGAAGAGCGCGATGCGCGCCTGCTGGTCCGTGGCCAGGGATCGCAACAGGGCCAGCTCCGGGTCGCGTTCGTTGCGCGGGATCAACTCCAGGACATCGGTCGGTATCTTCGTGGCGAAGTCGAGCTGCGCCAGCCACCCGGCGCCGCAGGCGGCCGCGACGAGCAGCACGATCCGGGCGAAGCGCTTCTGGCCGCGCGGCTCCATGCGCTCTAGCGAAAGAAACGCTGCAGTTCCTCGGGACTGAAATCGACGCCGGTCCGGGTCTCACCGATGGCGATCGCGATCCGCAAGCCCGGCTTCGGCTGCAACTCGATGTGCGCGATCGCCTCGTCGCTGCCCGTGACCGTGATCGGGCCCGCGTCCGCACCCGCGGCGTCGCCGTCGTCGCGCGGCACGAAATCCAGCCGCCACGCGCCGTCCTCCCGCGCCCCGTACAATCGAAACGCCTGCGCGAGCGCGGAAAGGTCAAACCGCAGGATCGGCAGCAGCCAGGTGCTCACCGCCGGCGCGTGGGCGTTGGGTCGGATCTCGCGGCGGTGCCCGCGCGCGTCCCGCAGGAGCACGCCTTGTTCGTCCACGATCACAGTGCGGTCGTCGCGATCGTAGTGGAGGCTCAGGCCGTGTTCGGGCGCGAGCCGCATCTCTCCGGTGACTTCCACGGGCTGCTTGCGCAGCTTGAACCAGCGCTGTTCCGTGAAGTGCGAAACCACCGCGCCTTTGTTGGCCAGCGCGGCAAACAACGGTTGCCAGTCGGCATCGCTTTGCCCGGCCACGATCTCGGGACCGCGTGCGGTTGGCGCATCGGCGGCGAGCAGCGGTGTCGAGAGCAGGACCAGCCAAAGGACGGGACGGAGTCGCACGGAGGCACCTTTGGGCGGTTCCTGCCGGCTGGCAATGGCAAGCGGCAACTCAAGTAGCGCAGGCATCCTGCCTGCCGCATGTCGTGAATGCGGGCAGGATGCCTGCGGAAGTTTGCTAGCCTGTAAGGCCGGAGCTTGTCTCCGCGCCGCCACGTTCGCACATGACGCTGAATTCCGCAGACGAATTGCACAGAAGGTACCGAAGAGTTCCGAGCGGAGCGACAAGACCGGGCGCGCAGCGAACCGGACCACGAAGGCCGGGCATATTGCAGGGAAATCGCGCCATCCCGGTCCCTCACCCCAGAGGTGAAGCGATGAATCCACACATTTGGCAGGACAACCATGTGTGAGAGATGTCTTTGTTTCCTTCGTTACCTTCTGTGAACTGCGTTTTCCAGGATCAGTTCTCTCCTTGAGGTTGGATGCGGCGGCTACTTCGCGCGTCGCGACCACTCCACGACGTGCTGCACGTCAGTCGTTTCATCCGCCAGCGTGCATGGCAAGGGCGGCACGGACACAAGGTCCGGCCCTACAGGAGATTTCCGGATCGGCTCGCGCTGAGTCGGATCGTCGTCACCGGCGCGCCCGCCGCAGACGCCGCACGGCGGGCCAGCGGCGCAAGAGGAGTTCGAGGATCAATCCCGTGTGCAGGCGCACCATGCGGGCGTTGTCGCGCACGTAGTGAAAGTGCGAGACGCCGCCTTCCTCCGCGGAACGATAGCGACACGGCGCGGCGAGGTTGACCGTCGGCGTGCCCCGCCAGAAGAGGCGCACCGCGACCGCGGGATCGAAGTCGTAGCGGCGTGCGCCGCGGGTGGCATGCATGACTTCGATCAACGCGGCCAGCGGATACACCCGAAAACCGAACAATGGATCATCGATGCCGGCGCCCATGATCTCGAATCGCACCAGGCCGACACTGAGTTTGCGGCCTTGCAGGCGCACCTGCGGTGCCTCGGGGCCGAACACCGGCCGGCCGAGCACGAGCGCTTCCGGTTGCGCGTGCGAGGCGGCCATGAAGTCCGCGATGCGTTCGGCCGGATGCTGGCCGTCCGCATCCATCACCAGCGCATGGGTGAAACCCGCCGCCACTGCCGCTTCCGCGCCGGTGAGCACCGCGGCTCCCTTGCCGCCATTCACCGCCCGCACGACAACGTGCACCGCGGGCTCGTGGCGGGCGAGATGTTCGAGTGCGGCGCAACTTTCGTCCGTGCTGCCGTCGATCACCACCCACACCGGCTGCCAGATCGCGAGCGCGGCGCGCACGGTCTCGAGCAGGAGCCGCCCCGGGTTGTAACTGGGTATGAGGACGAGGTGGGTGGATGCGGGCGTCGTCATGCGCCGAGCACATCGCGGAGCCGGCTCTCCACCTCCATCGAGAGATCGGAGGCGTGCCGCCGCGGATCGGGGGCCCATTCGCGGTCGAGCGTCAGGTGAACTTCCGCCGGCAGCTTCGCCGGCTGCCGCCACCACCGCTGGCCGCGCGCGACCAGACCCGGCGTGGTGCGGATGACAATCAGGCGCACCGGCGCGTGGGCGCGGTTGGCGATCAGGGCGAACCCGGCCTTGAGCGGCTCGAGCGACGTGCCGGGGCCGGTGCGCGTGCCTTCCGGGAAGATCAACAGCGAAAGCCCGGCGGCGACTTTCTCGGCGGCTTCGCGCAACAGGTCCACGCCGGCATCACCCGAGATGTAGCCGCCCATGACGGCCGCGGGCCCGATCGCGGGATTCCGCATCAGCGCGGGCTTGAAGATGCAAAAGGCGTCCGGCAGGCGCGCGAGGACGAAGGTGGCGTCGACCAGCGAGGGATGGTTGGCGACGTAGACGACCCCCGCCGACAGCGGCGCCTCATCGAAGCCGTGCCAGAAGATGCGCACGACGCCGCAGGCATGGAACCAGCGCACCCAGAAATCGAAGAGCGCCTTGATCACACGGCGCACCGTCCGCGCATGGCGCTCGCGGTGGGGCAGCAGCAGCAGCGGGATGCAGGCGATGTTCAACGTCAGGCCGACGAGACCGAACAACAGCCACGAGAAATAGTACACGAACAGCAGGTACAGTTTTCTCATCACGACGCTTCCGCCGCCGGCGGGTTCAGCGGGGTGAAGTTGAACCAGATGGAGGGCTGCGCGCGCAGGGTCGCCTCGAGGTGCGTGAGGAAGGCCTGGAAATGTTCCCGCCCGCGGGCGAGCGTCGCCATGCGCGATTCGCCCGCGACCGGCCGGAAAACCGGCGAATCATGGAGCAGCGACCGCGTCGCGCTCTCCTGCACGCCGTAGGACAGGATCACCGGGCGCTGGAACACATGCGCGAGGTGGTAGATCGTGACGGGGAAGAGGCGCCGCGCCCCGAGAAACTGGAACGCCTCGGTGCGCGCGCTGTATTCCACGCGATCACATTGCAGCGCGATCGCCCCCGGGGCGTCGGCCGCGTCCTTCAGCGCGAACAACATCTCGCGGGGATCATTGATCCAGATGATGCGCACCCAGTCGCCGAACTGCCGGGCGAGTTTCTCCGTGTCGTGGGAATTGCCCACCTGCAGGCGCACGAGGTGGACGTGGCGCTTTTCGCGGCCGCCGAGCATGAACCCGAACAAGTCCGACGGGCCGACATGGAAGGTGCCGAGCAGCACGGGAAAATCGTCGCGCAGCCATTCCCGAAACCCGATGGAGTCGGGCGCGAGGTCGCAGCGGTGCGGCCGTCCGTTGATCACGCGCAACCGCAGGAGCAGGGTTTCCTCAAAGGCGAAGAAGTGGCGGAAGAGATCGCGCCAGGTGGGCGCGCGTTCGAGCACGACGCGGAGATACTCGCGTGAGTTTCGCCGCTGCACCGGCATGCAGGCGAGGGCGACCGCCGTGCCGGCCATGCGCAAGGGTCGATGGATCGCCTCGGGTAACAGGCGATCGCAGCCGCGCAGGAACCGGTAGCCCCAACTGGGTCCGGGGTTGCGGGCGGTGCGCAGGGGTGGAGCAGGGTGGGTCGAGGCGGGGTTCACGACCAGGTGAGTTCGAGCACCCAGCCCGGCGCCACGGAGCCGGACCAGGCGCGGCGGTGATGCAGCAGATCGAAGAACGCTGACAGCGTCAGCGCGCCCGTTTCCTCCGCGGGCTGCAACCGGATTCGGCCGCGAGGGGTTGCGCCGGCGTCACGCGTGAGCGCCAGCGCGAAGGCAAACGTGCGTTCGCTCGCGACGCCGTTTTCAAGCAGCCAGGTGCCGCGTTCGTCGCCCCCGCAAACGAGCGCGCGCGGCGCGGGAGCAAGCAGCGCGGCGAGCAGCGCGTGCCCGGGCAGGCCGGGCCCGGCGGAGATCGGCAGCAGTTCGCGCACGCTGCGCTGGCGGCCGATGAGGCCCTGCTGCACGCCGCTCGGGTGAATCGAGGTCTGGAACAGCGTCGGGCTGGGAAACGGAAAGCTGTCGAGAAACGATTCGAGGGCGCGGCTTTCGCCATAGCTGCTGGCGTACACGATCGTCTCCTCGGCCGCCGGCGCCAGCGGTTCCAGCACGCTGCCCACGAGCATGCCGAGCTGCGTCATCCGCCGCGTCGCGCCGGCCGCGAACGCCGTGCGCAGACGCTCGCGCGTGGCCGCGGGTTCCTCGAGCCCGGGGTCGTCGGTCCGCAGGTCCTGGATGAAACGCTCAAGCATGGTGCACGACCAGGGCGGCATGGGCGCCGCCGAAGGCATTGCTGGCGCAAACCACCGCGTCGAAGGTGTCGTTGGCGAACGCCGCGGCCGCGACGTTCGGGGCGTAGAATGGCGCCGTCGCGCCCACCGTCCCGGGCGTGCGGCCGGCGCGGAGCGCGGCGAGCACGAGGGCGAGTTCGATCACGCCGCAACTGCCCAGCGTGTGACCGAGGCTGCCCTTCCAGCCGACGAGCGGCGCGTCGGGAAAGAATTGCGCGCATGCCATCGCTTCGAGTCGACCCGCCTCGAGCGTCCCGGTGCCATGCCCCTTGTACCACACGCGGCGGCCCGCGGCGGCCGCGGCGATCGGCGCGAGACACGCGGCGAAACCCGAGCCGTCGGGCCGGTTGGCGGTGAAGTGCGAGAGCTCGTTGAAGACGTTCTGGGCCCCGAGGACAAAGTCGCCTTCGTCACGCGTGAGCACGGCAAAGCCCGCGCCATCGCCGAGACCGATCGCGCCTTCCGGCCGATCCGCATAGGGCGCGGGAAATCCGGCATTGAGAATCTTGAGCGCGTGAAATCCGCCCGCGACGAACGGGCTGAGAAAATCGAACGTGAAGACGAGCGCGCGTTCGACCACGCCGGCCTGCAGCAACCGCGTCGCCTGCAGCAGCCCGAGGTGCGCGGACACGCACGCGTGCGAAAAGATGAAGATGCTGTCGCCCCAGCCGGTCACCTGCCGGATGTTTTCGACGCAGCCAAACGGCGAACCGACCGGCAGGTGCGCGGGATTTCCGTGGCGGCGAAACGCGAGCAGGCTGCCCACGCCGAAGTTGCTGCTCGTGCAAAACACCGGTCGCCGCGGCGTGCCCCAGCCGTCACCGGGAACTCGTGACGCAAGCTCGCGCAGGGAACCGAACCATTGTGGCGGCGCCGTTTCATCGAGCATGCGCCCGGGCAGCAGGGCGAGGGGAACCCGGTCGCCGCCTTCGCGACCCAGGACGGGATGCGGTTGCAGTGCGACGCGGTTGTCCAGCAACGCGGCCAGCGTCGCCTCCACGTCACCCCACGGCGTCAGGCAACCGCTGGCGAGGATGCGGACTTCATCGTGGGAGGGCGCGTGCGGCATCTGCCGGGCGGATCGAAGGCGGTCCCGTGGTCGCCTCAGTTGGGCAGCGAACCGGGTTTGGCGCGGGCGCGCACGAAGGCGGCGAGGGTGGACACGCTGGCGAGGGCGGCACGGGATTCCTCGGCGCTCTTGATCTTGATTCCGTAATCCTTCTCGATCTTGAGGACAAGTTCGAGCATGTCGACGGAGTCGAGGGCGAGCCCGGAACCGATCAGCGGTTCCTCATCCTTGATGTCCTCGGGTCGGATATCCTCGAGATGCAGGATGTCGACAATCAGTTGCTTGAGGCGGTCGGCGAGAGGATCGGACATGGATGACGGCAGTGACCGCCATTCAGAGGCGCTGCCCCGCCATCCGGCAAGCCCGGAGGCGGGGACGGGCGGAGTTGGCGGCAATCAGGACGAGCGCTGATGGCAGGACCCACGAAATGTGCGAAACGATGAAGTTGTGCGTCGATTGCCCCTCGTTGGGCACATTGCGGGTCGGCGGCAGGCCCGGAGCTTGTCTCCGTGCCGCTTCCGCCGCCTGGCTCCGTAGGGCAGGTCTTTGACCTGCTCCAGGCAAGAGCGCCGTCAGCCCTCAAGAGGAGGGTATCTTGTAGCCCTGCCCGTGAGGGCGGGGACTTCGGAAAAGTCACCGCTGCTCACGCAGCGGGCTACGGCGGGGAACGGAGTCCCCGCCCTACCGGTTGGTTTCCATCCGCCGCAGCACATGGCAGACGTTGCTGCCGCCAAAACCGCTGCTGTTGTGCAGGATCAGGTGCGGCTGCGTGGTTTGCGTTTCCCGCGGCAGTTCGAGTCCGGCGCAGGCAGGATCGGGTTCCTCGAGGTGGGGATTGCCGGGAATGAAGCCCTCCGCGAGTGCAAGCACGCAAAATGCCGCCTCCATCGCCCCGGACATCGACAGCGGATGCCCGGTCAATCCCTTGGTGCTGCTGATCGCGGGGTGAGCGCCGATTCGGGTAAAGACCTCGCGCAAGGCCAGCGCTTCCGAGCGGTCTCCAAGCGGCGTCGAGGTGGCATGGGCGTTGACGTAATCGATGTCGGCCGGAGTCGCGCCGGCGGCGGCGAGGGCACGCTCCATGGCGGCGCGTAGTCCCGCGCCTTCGGGATGAGACATCGCCACGCCATGTCCGTCGGCCGCCTGGCCCCAGCCGCTGATCTCGGCCAGGGGCCGAGCACCCCGCGCCGCCGCGTCGCCCGCCTCCTCGAGCACCAGCGCGATGGCCCCGCCCGCGCCGACAAACCCGTCGCGCGCCACATCGAACGGCCGCGAGGCCCGCTCCGGGTCCGCACACGTCGAGAGCGCGCGCATCGAGGCGAACGGCAGCAGCGTGTCGGCATTCATCTCCTCGGCCCCGACCACGATCACGCGGGACAAACGGCCGAGCCGGATCTCGTCGCAGGCGTAGCCGAGGGCGTGGCTCGACGAGGTGCAGGCGGAGACGAATCCGCAGACGGCGCCGACGATGCCGAAGTGCGCGGCGAGATTGAAGTTGAGTGTGCCGGCGATCGAACTCACCACGCCAAGCGGATTGCCGCGTTCGCCGCCGGCGGCTCGCAATTGCGCGATGTTGTGATGCAGCAGCATGGCCGAACCGGCCGACGCGCAAAAGAGGCCGGTCTCCGGATCGTTCGCCAGTCCTTCACGCGTGAGTCCGGCTTCGGCCATTGCCTGCATCATGGCGCAAAACGCGTACACCCCGTGGGGCGCGAGCCCGCGCAGCGTCTCCCGGGGAATCTCGTACGGCTCCGGCCATTGCCACTCGCGCCATGAGGGCGAATCCACGGCGAAGTCCTTGATCGTGCCCGCGACCTTCACGGGCAGCCGGGGATTGTCGAGAAACTCGACCCGGGCCAGGCCATGCCGGCCGGCGCGCAGGCTGGCACTGACGGTCGGGCGATCGTTGCCGATCGGCGTGATGAAGCCGAGTCCGCTCACCACCACGCGCCGGTCGCCGGGGCCGGATCCGGTCACGCGGAGGAACGGTTGGCGGCGATTTTGCCCGCGACGAACTCGCGGAGGTCACCCACGGTTAGCACGTCCCGGATTTCCTGCGTGGTGATCGTGACCTTGAACAGGTCCTCGAGAAAGAAAACCAGTTCCGCGATCGCCAGTGAATCGTAGCCGAGGTCGCTCATCAAAAGCGTGCTGTCGACGACGGCCGGGCATTGGGTGCGTTTCTGCTTGGGCACGTAGTCGAGCAGGGCGGCGTGCACCACGGTTTGCACCGCCCCGGCGTCGCCGGTGGCGCGATAGCGCCGGTAGGCGAGGTGGACGTCAGGCGGAAAATGGGCGAGTTGCGCGGGGCTTTCGGCAGGCTCGGTCATGAAAGGACGGCGGTTGGACGATCGCCCCCGGAGGCCGGCGGAGTCAAGGCGGCGTTCGGGTTGGAGGGAGCGGTTGCGGTCCGGGGCAACTTTGCGTCGCCGGGTTGGGCGGCGAACCACGTGCGCCACCCTTCGCGCAGTTCCAGCGCGAGCCAGGCACCCAATGCCCACAGCACGCGCGGGAACAGCCGCTTGTCGATCTGGTAGCTGGTGAACGCGAAGAAGCGCCCGCGATTCCGCCGGCCCCAGGTGCCGCGCGCCAGACGGGAGCGGGCGATGGCGACGAAGCGCCGGTTGTAGCACGACAACAATGCCGCGGCGGCCCCGGCATAATCGCGGGCAAACGCCGGGATCTCCAGCGCCTGGTCGCCGAGTTTGATCGGTTGGGAAAGCACTCCGAGGTAGTACGAGCCGAGATCGAGGCGGAACGCCAGCGTCATGAGCTCCTGGTCACCCATGTAGTAATACTTGTCGCGGTAGATCGAATTGAACCAGCGATGGTAGGAAAGCGTGAACTGCTCGTTGAAGCGCGCGGCGCGCGCCGCCGCGGGCCGGCCCCGCAGGCAACCGTCGATCATCGCCGCGGCCGCCGACGTCGTGAAGCCGATCCAGTCCATGCCCGGCGAGTAGAATGGATCAAGGAACGCGGCCGCGTCGCCCACGAGCACGAATCCGTCGCCCGCGAAGGTCGTCGACACGTAGGCGCAATTGCGCCGGAAATGCACGTCACCTTCCTGCCACGAGGCATCGGCGAGCAGTTCGCGACCGGCGGGGTGTTGTTGCAGGAACGATTTCAGGCGGTCGCCCAGTTTTTCGCCGGGCGGCAACTCGACGAGGCGCTGGTCGTAGACGATGCCCACGCTGAAATCGCCGCCCGCGAGCGGAATCCACCACGACCACCAGCCGCGGCCGAGGATGTGGTTCGTCGCCGTGAAACGGATGCCGGCCGCGCGCCTGGCCCATTCGGGATAACGCTCCGCCAGCTCCCGCGAATCGAGGTTCTTCACGCCGCGCCAGCGCGCCCAGCACGCGGCGATCGGGTGCTCGGGATTCGGCTGCAACCAGCCGTGCTTGCGCGCGAGCAGCGCCGCGAAACCGGAGGCATCAACCACCCAGCGGGCGGTGGCGGTGCGCACCGCACCGGCGGATTCCCATTCGACGGTCTGGCGTCCGCCGCTCTCCAGCGCGATCGAGCGCACCCGCGCGGGCCGCTGCAGCAGGGCGCCCGCGGCCACCGCGCGTGCCAGCACCTCCTCGTCGAGCACCGCGCGATCGACCTGGTATCCGGGAAACCTTACGTTGTAGACCGGCCCGGTTTCGCTGCAGTCCGCCAGCGACGTGGTCGACTCGTTCGCAAACCAGAAACGCATGCCCTGCTTGACCAGGTGGTGTTGGTTGAGGTGATCGGTAAGGCCGAGCACGCGCCCGAGGAAAAACGCGCTGACCTCCACGGTGGATTCGCCGACGCGGCGCTCGAAATGATCGCTCTTCTCGATGATCAGGACGCGCAGCGCGGGGTTGCGACGCCGCAGCAGGATCGCGGTCGAGGCGCCGGACAACGCCCCGCCAATCACGATCACGTCATAACGATCGTCGGGGGTGGCGGTGGGGAGCATGGTAGACGCGCGATCTTGCGGGCGCGCCGGGCGGTCAGGCAACCGCGATTTTCGTCTCGTCGCGCCCGGCGCCGCGGGCGCACCCTCGCCGGGTGGGGGAATTGTTGAGCCAGCATTGGATGCGCATCGTGGCGCAGGATCCGGCCGCCCCGGCGGTGATCGACGCCGCGACCGCACGGCGCTGGTCGCGGGCTGATCTGGCAGCGGCTGTCGCCGACTGGAGGGCCGCGCTGCCCCCCGCCGTGCAGATTGCCGGGCGCGGCGTGCTGATGGTCGCGCGCAACAGCCCGGAATGGCTCGCATGCTGGCTGGCATTGCAGGAGGCGGGGGCGATTCCGGCCGCGATGGACCCCGACGAACCGGACGAGGCCCAATGCGCAGCGGCCCGGCGAATTGGCGCGGCCTGGCGCTGGCGCGGCGGGGAACTCGAGCCGCTGCCCACGCCCGCCGGCTCCCGCCGCCGGAAAGGCGCCTGTCTTTTCAAGCTGACCAGCGGTTCGACCGGCACACCGCGCGCCTTGCTTTTCACCGACGATCAGATGATCGCCGATGGCCGGCAGATTTGCGTCTCGATGGGCATCGGTCCGGCCGATGTGAATTTCGCGGTTATTCCCCTCGGGCATTCCTACGGCCTGGGCAACCTCGTCCTCCCGCTGGTGTTGCAGGGCACCGCCATCGTCATCGGTTCGGGACCCTTGCCCCAGATCATGGGCGATGATGTCGCGCGCTGGCAGCCGACGGTGTTTCCTGCGGTGCCGGCGCTTTTGCGCCTGCTCACGCTGGCGGAGATCCCGGCTTCGGCGATGAACAGTGTGCGGCTGGTGATCTCGGCCGGGGCAGCGTTGTCGTCGGACCTTGCGCGTGCCTTTGCCGCGAAGTTCGCACAGCCCGTCCACAGCTTCTACGGGTCGAGCGAGACGGGCGGGATCTGTTTCGACCGCACCGGTGATGCGACCGTCGCAGGCCGCAGCGTGGGACCGCCGCTGGACGGCGTGCGCCTCGAATTTCGACGCGGCGGACGTTTTTCCGTGGTGAGCAAGGCGGTGCAGAGGCGGGGACAATTCATTCCGCCGGACCGCGGCGAACTGAACGCCCTCGGCGAACTTGTCCTGCGCGGTCGCGTCGGCCGGATGATCAAGGTGGCGGGCCGGCGCCTCGACCTCGCCGAGGTCGAACAGACCCTGCGGGCGGTGCCCGGGGTCCGCGAAGCCTGGGCTTGCGTGCATCCCCGCAAGCCCGACGCCGTCGCCGCCGCAGTGGTCAGTGATCAAGCCGCCGGCGAAATCCGCGCCGCCCTGGGTGCCCGCGTCGCGTCCTGGAAAATCCCGGACCGGTTGCTTGCCCTGCCCGATTTTCCCATGACCGCCCGCGGCAAGCTCGACACGCGCGCGTTGCGATCCCTGTTATGATTTGCCGCGGTCGGGATGCGTGTTTCGCCGCATTCCGGACCGGGTTGTGTTCGGCATGGCCAAAAGGACCGCTGCGTGAGGGCACGCGACCTCCCAGCCACCGCCTGTCGGCCGGTGTCCCTCACCGGGCACTCCTGGTTTTCCTCCCGTCTTTATCCGCGTTCTCTGCGAAATCTGCGGTTCAATTCCGAGCCGTCCGATCCCCAATCCTTTTTGACCGCAGATGACGCAGATTGACGCAGATCTCGGATGATCGGACGAGGTGGTTCAGAAGGCTCAAAAGGCGCGACGTAGCTGCGTTGGAGTCTTGCGACAACGTGGCCGGAGACGGCATGCGACCACGTTGTCGCAAGACTCCAACGCAGCTACGGGAGGCTCATTCTCGTTCCAAGCTCGACTCCCGTGTTGCCCGAGCGGACCAGGAGGTCTGAGCCTGTCGGCCCGGTCCCCCCACCGGACACTCCTGGTTTTCCTCCTGTCTTTATCCGCGTTCTCTGCGAAATCTGCGGTTCAATTCCGAGCCGTCCGATCCCCAATCCTTTTTGACCGCAGATGACGCAGATTGACGCAGATCTCGGATGATCGGACGAGGTGGCCCAGAAGGCTCAAAAGGAGCGACGTAGCGGCGTTGGAGTCTTGCGACAACGTGGCCGGAGACGGCGCCAAATGTTGTCTTTGCCTTCGGCTGATGGAAATCGTTCGGTGCGCGATGCAGGAGCCTGCTTGCAGGCGACATTCCCTGGGCAATCACCTGCAAGCAGGCTCCTGCAACTGAATCGTTACTCGCGGCCATTCCCTTCTTTGATTTGATCGCCGCGGTGCCGCTTGGGTTCGTCCGTGGTGAAATGGTCTGAGTCTCTGCCTCGCCAACTAAGCCACGCCGAACAACGTGACCTCGACCTCGACGTTGAGCGCCGCACGGCAGATGTCTGCGACGAGATAGCTCACGACGTCACCCGGGCGAATCAGGGAGGCATCCATCTCGGCGGCGACGTTCGTCTGGTCGGCGGCATCGCGCAGGTAGATCTTCACGTGCCGGGTCAGGCTTCGACCTGCGCCAAGGTCGTCGCCCAGGTCACATGCCCGCGAGATCTCCCGCAGATTGGCGAGCGTGCAGCGGGTCTGCGCCGGCGTGTCGCCAGGGGCGATCGTCGCATGACCCGTGATCGCCGAAGTCCCCGAAATGAACACGTCCCGGCGGCCATCGGCGCGCGGCACGATGGTCGCGCGGGCGAAGCTCGGCGCGCGCGGTCCATACTGCAGCGGATATTCATAGGCGGGCACCTGGCGCGGATTCTCCCGGTGCTGCGGGGTCGCGCGATTCGCGGCGAACACGACCGCGAACCGGCCGTCGTTACTGCCGACCGCGGAAGCGGATGGCAGCCAGCGCTTGAACTCCGCGCCCATCGCCCGCTCGAAGGCAAGCGACCGGGCGCGGGAGAACGCCTGGTAGTTTTCGAGGCCGTCGTCGCGGCACGCGTTGATTCCCGGCACGTAGTTCCAGATCCGGCACAGATGCCGGCCGCGGCTGGCGCCCACGAGTCCGGCGTAGAGGCGCAACGTCGCGGATTCGAGTTCTTCGCCCGGCTGGGCCTGCGCGTGCCCGAGCAACCAGTCACCCGCCTGATACAGCGCGAAATCCCCTGCGCGACCCGCCGGCACGGCGCTGGGAAACAGGGATTCGCAAGGCTCGCCCGCGATCACGGGCAACCCGACGGGAAGGCTATCGTCGGCGACGTCTCGCTCCGCGCCGAAGCGGATGACGAGACGCACGGGTGGTTCCAGGCGCAAGGCAGGCACAGGGAGGTAGGAAACTACGATGTCGCCGCCTCGCGCGTCGGGAGCGATAGCTCGGGAGGCAGGCAGGGCGGCGGGTAGGGATCGGCGGATATCATGGGAAAGCCGGCGGCCGAGGAACACGAAAATCCACCGGTCCGGCAAACCGTTTTTTTTGTCCCGATCGACCCTTCGGCCGGCGTGGCGCATCCCAACCGCAGCCGATCCCGTTCCCATCGAGACGCCTCCCGCCGCGCCAGCGCACGGCGGTGCCTATCCCTCCTGAAGGAGGGATCTGGAGTGTGCGCTACGCGCGCTGAGCAGGTCCCGCCTCGAGGCGGGGGGACCACGCGTCTATCCTGAGCTTGTCGAATGGGCCAGCGTGGTGGGTGGTGTTTGGGAGCGCATTCGACGACTTTTGCGGAAACTCATTTTGCGGCTCGACGCCGGAAACGCTGCAGTGGTACTCCGGATCGGAAACATGGTGTCTGCCGCGTACGACCTCCTGGTGATCGGGGGTGGCCCCGCCGGTTCGTGTGCCGCCGCGCTCGCGCGACAGGCCGGCTTGAGCGTCTGCCTGGTCGAGAAGGAGCCGTTTCCCCGGTTTCGCATCGGCGAGTCCCTGCTGCCGATGGGCAACGCCGTGCTGCGCGCGTGCGGGGTCTGGCCGAAACTCGAGGCGGCGGGATTCGTCGAAAAATACGGCGCGCGTTTTCACCTCGCGGACGGCTCGATGCAGAAGCGCATCGATTTCTCCCAGGGCTACGTGCCCGGCCTCGATCGCACGTTTCAGGTCGAGCGCGCGAAGTTCGACGGATTGATGCTCGACCACGCCCGCGAGCTCGGCGCGGAAGTGCGCTCGCCGTGCACCGCGACGAACATCGAGACGTCGGCCGACCAGGTCACCGCGACGGTGCGTGATCGTGCCGGCGGGCCTCCGGAAACCATCACCGCTCGCTGGTTGATCGATGCCGGCGGCCGGGAGAATCCCTGCGCGCATCCGGGGCGGCGAGTCCTGGATCCCGCGCGGTTTCCCAGTCGCATCGCAGTCTATAATCATTTCCGCGGCATCCCGCGCGCGCCGGGGCGCGAGGCCGGCGACACGGTGATCGTGCGACTCGACGACGGCTGGTTCTGGCTCATCCCGATCGATGCGGAGCGCACGTCGGTCGGTCTGGTCACGACGACCGCGGCGATGCGGGCCGCCGGCGGCGACCCCGCCGCGATCTTCACCCGTACGGTGCACGAGGCGCCCCGGCTGCGCGAACTCTTCGCGCACGCGGAGCCGACCATGGCGTTTCGCGTGACGGCGGACTACAGTTATTTCCGGCGGGAGCTCGCGCACCCGCGGATCATGCACGTGGGCGATGCGGGTGGGTTCTTCGATCCGGTCTTTTCCTCCGGCGTCTACATGGCGCTCATGTCCGCGCAGTTTGCCGTGGCGTCGATGGCCCGGGCGCATGCCCAAGGTCGTGCGCTCACGGCGCGGGAATGTGCGCGGTTCACCCGGCGGGTGAAGCGCCATGCGGCGGTCTTCGCCCGCATGATCACGGCGTTTTACGACAACGACAGCATTTCCGTATTCCTCAGCGAACGGCCGCCCTTCGATCTCGAGCGGGGATTGAATTCCATCGTCGCCGGCCACGCCCGGCTCACCTGGCCCCTGTGGTGGCGTTTCAACTTCTTTCTGGCGGTCTGCCGGCTGCAGAAGCGCTTCAAGCTCGTGCCGCCAATCACGACGCCCTTTCACGTGGCGGCCGGGAACGGATGAGGAGGTGCGTCGCGGGCGCGTCGGCGGATTTCGGTTGGCCGCGACGCGAAAGGTCTGCCCGAATCCGCCGATAAATCCTTCTCCGTCTCCAATCCCCCATGCCATGACGAAGTCCCCGGCCCGCGGTCATGCCGCGCACACCCAGGACGCGGCGGCCCGCGGCCTGCCCGGTTCCATGCACCGCCCGGTCAAGGTCGTCGTGCTGGGCGCCGGCAGCGGGTTTACGCCGCGTCTCGTCAACGATCTCCTGCGCATTCCCGGCCATGCCGGCGGCACCATCCTCCTGGTCGATGTCGACCTCACGCGCCTGCGCACGATGGAAAAGCTGATCAAGCTGCTCGTCGCGCAAAAGGGTGGGGGCACCTGGAAGGCGCTCGCGTCGGTGAACCGGCTCAATGCCCTCAAGCACGCCGACTATATCATCAACTGTATCGAGGTCAGCGGCGCGGCGTGCGTCGCGCACGACAACGACATCCCGCTCAAATACGGCGTCGACCAATGCATCGGTGACACGCTGGGCCCCGGCGGCCTCTTCAAGGCGCTGCGCACGGTTCCCGTCTGGCTCGAGATCCTGCGCGATTGCGAGAAACTCTGCCCGCAGGCGCTCGTCCTCAACTACACGAATCCCGATGGGCATGATGATGCTCGCCGCCGGGCGCACGTCATCGATGCAGGCCGTCGGCCTCTGCCACAGCGTGCAGGGCACGAGCCATCTCCTCGCCGAATACGCGGGCGTGCCCTACGAGGAACTCGACTGGGAGTGCGCCGGGATCAACCACCTCGCGTGGTTTACGAAGCTCGAGCACAACGGCCACAATCTATATCCGAAGCTGCAAAAGAAGTTCGTCCACGACCTGCATGCGGCCGAGCGCGAATTTGCCGCGGGCGTGACGCGCTCCGACAGCACGGACGTGAAGCCATGGGTGCCGGCCGACATGGAATCGCTCACCTATCAGCAGCGCGATCTCGTCCGCAAGGACATGTGCCTGCACTTCGGCGCGTTCATCACCGAGAGCTCGGGCCACCTTTCCGAATACCTGCCCTACTATCGCAAGAGCGACGCCGGCCGCAAACTGCTGCGGCTCGGCTACGACGGCGGCTCGCGTTTTTATGCGACCAACTGGCCGCAATGGCGGCGACGGGCCGACGAGGACCGCGACGACATGGTCCATGGCCGCAAACCGATGGAGTGGGAGCGTTCCTGGGAATACGCCTCGTGGATCATCGAGGCGCGCGAGAAGCACGCGTCGTTTTCGATCCACGGCAACGTGATGAACAGCGACGGCGGCGGCGGCCGGTTGATCACCAATCTGCCGGCCGATGGCTGCGTGGAGGTCGCCTGCCTGATCGACGCCAATGGCGTGCATGCGACCCGCTACGGTCCGCTGCCGCCGCAGATGGCCGCGATCTGTGCAAGCAACATGGCGATGATCGACCTCGGGGCGCAGGCCGCGATCGAAAAGAGCATCGAGAAGGCCGTGCACGCCCTGCTGCTCGACCCGCTCACCGCGGCGGTGTGCACGCCCGCCGAGATCAAGTCCATGGCGCTCGAGCTGTTCGCCGCCGAGAAGGACTTCCTGCCCGGATTTGAATAGTCGCGCAGGCGTCCGACTCGACTGAGCTCGCCGAAGTCCTGCCTGCCGATTTGAAATCACGGTTCCCCCGTCGGTTCCCGTCTGATGCTGACACGCGCGGCCCGCTGCTCCAGTTCCGTCGCCGCAAAGTTCGCAACTGGCACTGCCATCATGAAACCGAATCCGACTTCGTCCGCCATGCGCTTCGCCGCCCGCACGGCGAACATGCGTCCCAGCGCGATCCGCGAGATCCTCAAGGTCACGGAGTCGCCGGATGTCATTTCGTTCGCGGGCGGTTTGCCCGCACCGGAATTGTTCCCCGTCGACGAGATCGCGCGCGCCGCGCAGGCGGTGCTCGCCACGGCCGGACCCGCGGCCCTGCAATACTCGACGACGGAAGGCTACGCGCCGTTGCGGGAGTGGATCGCGGAACATCTCGCGGCCAGCGTCGGCCTCGCGGCCGCTCCCGGGCAGATTGTCGTCACGCACGGCTCGCAACAGGGGCTGGATCTCCTGGCGAAGGTGCTGCTGGATCCCGGCGACCTCGTGCTCGTGGAGAATCCCGCCTACCTCGGCGCGCTGCAGGCCTTCCATGCCTACGAGGCGGAGGTGCGCGGGCTGGCCTCCGATGAACACGGCCTGGTGCCGGAGAGCTTGCGTGAGGCGATCGCCCGGGCAGCGCGGCCGCCGAAGTTTCTCTACGTCATTCCCAATTTCCAGAACCCGACCGGCACCAGCCTGGCGCCCGCGCGACGCCGGGAAATCGCCGCGATCGCGGCCGACGCCGGCTTGCTCGTGGTCGAGGACGATCCCTATGGGCGCCTGCGTTATTCCGGCGAGGCCTCCCCCGCGCTGTCCGCGTCAGGCCTGCCGGCCTGGGTCTATCTCGGCACGTTCAGCAAGACGCTCGCTCCCGGGTTGCGGGTGGCCTGGCTGGCGACCTCGGAGGCCGCGCTCCACGAGAAGGTCGTGACCGCGAAACAGGCGACCGACCTCCACACGTCGACCTTCACGCAGCGGCTCGTGCACGAACTCGTGCGCGGGCCCGGCTGGCTGGACGCGCACGTGCAGCGGTTGTGCACCGTGTATGGAAAACGTCGTGACATCATGCTGGCGGAACTCACGCGCCGGCTTCCCGCCGGGTGCGCCTGGACGCGCCCCGATGGCGGCCTGTTCCTGTGGGTGACCCTGCCGGACGGCCTCGACGCCACCGGACTCCTGCGCCTCGCCGCGCGCGAGCGGGTCGCATTCGTGCCCGGCGAACCCTTCTGGGTCGGCGTGCCGCGACGCAATACCCTGCGGCTGAATTTCAGCAACGCCAGTGAGTCGCAGATCGTCGAAGGCATCGCACGGCTCGGCCAGGTTTGCCGGAGCCTGCTCGCAGGCGACTCGAATCGCCCGCCCTGCCAGACATTCCCGACGTAGGAGCGTGCTTGCACGCGACCCTTTCCCGCACATCGCACGATGTGCTGCACGGCAGCCTCGCGAGCCACCGCTCTTGCGCGGCGAGACTATTTCCACAAGGCATCACCACACTGCCAGCTCCGTTCCCTCCGATGTAGGGCCGGACCTCGCGTCCGGGCCGCCTCAGCTCCGTTCGTCGTCCGATGTAGGGCCGGACCTCGCGTCCGTGCCGTCCTCGGCTGAGTTCGCAGGTCACAGCATGCGGGGCAAAGCCTACCGCTTGCAGTCACCGCCTGCCGCTTACAACCCACTGCCGATCCGCGGGCCTGCCCACTGGTCACGCCGACTTGTCCGTCGGAGCTCGGAGAGCGGAGTCGGAAGCCTCGCGCGAAGGCGGAAGCGTGTCGAGAGGGCTGTGCATCCGCGGGCGATCGGCGTCGCCACGTGCGTGTAGATTTCTGTGGTTTCCACACTGTTGTGCCCGAGCAGTTCCTGGATGCTGCGCAGATCCATCCCATCCTCCACCAAGTGGGTTGCAAAGCTATGTCGCCTATGTCGCGCGCGACATAGGCGGCATTATGTCGAGCGTCGGACTATGTTGAGTCGGAGGCGCTCCCTCCGGTTAAAATCACCTCGCTGGCTCGGCATAGTTGCAGCTGTCGAAGGACCGCCGAAAGTTTGTCGTCCGACTGGCAACGCGTGGGCCGACACCCGAGGCCCGACTGTGTTTTCGGCCAGCGCCTTCTCTTTCAATGCTAGGCTGGCGCTGAGGTAGATTTGAGTGGTCTCGACTGATTCGTGCCCCACATCCACAGAGCGATGACGGCGCGGGCGACGCCGGCTTGGAGCAACTCCATCGCCATCCTGTGTCCGTTTGGATGCCCGCAACTATGTCAGCATCTATCTTTCGTCCGCACAAGGGAGTGTGCCTCCGACTCAACATAGTCCGACGCTCGACATAATGGCGCAGGGTATGACACGAGGCTTGCTTTTCGATGCGCGCGGCTCGCAACGCGGTTTTCATCGCGAGATGCAGCATGTTGTCATGCACGTGGTGCCGGCGGCGAGTCCCGGAGCGAGGATCACAACCTAGCGATTTGCCGGGAAAGAACCACTGCCAGGCCAGCTCCTCTCCCGCCCGCGGATACTTCACACTCAGTGTCCGGAGCCAGACACCGGGAAGTCCCCGCTGCCTGTCATCGTCGTGCAGGCGACGAAGACGCTCGCGATGCTGCTCCAGCTCCGCGCGCAGAGACCGTGGCAGGGGAACCGTTCTGTCCTTGCCTCCCTTTCCGTCGCGCACCGTCAACAGGCTCCTGTCCAGATCCACGTCTTTCACCCGCAACCGCGCACATTCCATCAGGCGCAGCCCGCAGCCATAGAGCAATCGCAGCATCAGGCCCGTTGTCCCGTCGGTGCAGGCGAGCAAGCGCCGCACCTCGTCGCGGCTTAATACCGCGGGTAACTTGCGTCTGGTCTTCGCTCGCACGGTATCACCCAGATCTCCCAAGTCGCGCCCCAGGACGTGCCGGAAAAAGAACAGCAACGCGGAAAGCGCCTGGTTCTGGGTGGTGGCGCCGACGTTGCGTCCCACGGCAAGGTGTTCGAGGTAACGTTGCACATGGATCGTGTCCAGGTCCGGCAGGCAGACCGCCGGATGGAAGTCCAGGAACTCACGCGTCCAATGAGCGTAGGTCTGTTCGGTTCGGATCGCGTAGTGGCGCACCCGTAGGGCGGTCCGCAGCGCGCGCTCCCAGTCATGGCGATCCGTGGCGCTCGGGACACTCGCCACCGGAGATGAATGGCTGCGGCCAAGCGCTGGCGGCTCGTTTCGGATTCGAAACCGCGGCAGCCATCCGTCGGTTTCGCTGCGTTCCCAATGCCAGTTCTCCGTCCCGCGGATGAAAACCGTCAAGGCCTGCTTGGTTTGCTCCACCCGCAGCATCGCTGCCGGTGGCTCGCTGCTTCGCAGCGCATCAAAATAGGCCCGGGCGAGCACCCGGACCTCGGTCCGATCTCCCCGGCGTCGGCAATAACGCAGGAACTCCTCGAGATGCACACTCCACCAAGCCAGTACCGTTTCCTCCAGAACGACTTGCTGCGCTTTAACCAGCCGGCGGACCCAGGCCTTCGGCTCCGGACGCAGCCGGCGATTGGCTATCTCTTCTTCGGGATTGCCCATCATGTAGGGCACATCTGTTCACTATCCAATGAGAGTCGAGGAAATTGTAGCCAAAAAGTTTTTGTCCTCCGTTTTATGTGCCCATACAACGATGGGTAATCCAAGACAATTATGATCCCCGAATCCGAACCTCCAAATATTAAAGCCGTCTTCTACGGCGGTCATTGGGATGGCACCGGTGTTTACTTTTCTGGTGCATATGCGAAATATGAACCGACTATACCAATCAAGAATGAGAAAGGGGAGATTATACACATTTATGAAAAATTGACATATATTTTGGATTACGAGAGTCTAAATTCTCTTCCTCTCATTTATCGTTATGGCGGTTCTGAGAAGATGAAGGAGCTATAAGCAGTCTTTTGGTTTTGACTTTACCGTTTTCGACAATTTATATGTGTTCCGGTGCGAAAATTGAGAATCAGACCCCAACAAGTCCGCCGAGCCAACGGCGCGACCGCACAAGGAAGTTCGTAAGGATTTTCATAAATTTATTAGTTATTTTGCCGTGGCTCACGGAGATCGTTCGCCATGAAGAGATGGATGCTACTGCTTCGCCTCGATGTTCTGCACGTCGTGCGCGGTTTCCGCCCGACCGATTTGACTTCAGGTATCGAAACGGCGCTGCCGAAGCGAAGCGGAATCTGCAGCAGGTCAGGTGAAGCGGAAGGTCTTTGGTCTCCGGATGGAGTCAGATCGCGATGTGGCGGAAGCTTGGAAGCAAGAATTGGGACTCGAATGGGACCGGATTGCTCTGTACGTCGTCGATCAGCACCTCGTGCGGTACGCGGAGCGTTACAACGCGGTCGTCGACGATTTCCTCGATCAGAAGTACGGAGAGGGCTGCGCAGTTCGCGTTCAACAGCAGGCAGTCGCTGCGTATGCACGGAGCACACGAAGAAAAGTCAGCGAACAAGCCCGTCGAGCCAACCTCGGGGACGCGCACCGACAGATCGGGAAGCGCGCCACAGTTTCGCGCTCGCCGTCTCGGCGGCTCACGGGTGACGATTGGGCAGAAAAGATGAAATCTGTCGCATCAGCAATTGTCGCGGTTCTGCTGACCCTGTTGTCTACAAGTTGCGCATCGAAGCCACAAGAGGTCGCGTTTGCAATCTCGCCAATTTGGATCGCGATGCTATTCGGCGAAGAAGGCGAAGCTGCGCAGTTGGTTGATGGTGACACGCAGCGTCTCCTCATCGCCTCTGCTGTTTTTCATCGATACCCGCAAGTCCGCATTCGCATCGTTGGACGAACTCAACGATTTTGTCGTGGAGCGCTTCGGAGCGGAAGCGGCCGTGCCCGGCTCCGTGTTGAGAGCTAGCTCCCCGTCAGGTCAGTTCGTTCTTACTAATTCCGCTCGGGTGAGCCAGTGGTGATGACGGTTACTCCGACCGGAATTTGCCTAGCCATGAAAGACATAAAAGACCGAGACGTCATCCTGCGAGCGATTGTGAAGCGCTCCGAAGGTTCCTCCACGGTTCCCCAAGAGGATAGTGGGCTGAAGGCCAGTGACTTCTCATTGACCCAGGCTTTCTGCGCCGTGCTTCGATGAAAAGGAGCCCAACCAGCGAGTTCAGATCAACGCCGTTTGCCCGCACAGAAATTCGGGAGCCGTCATCGTGATGTCACGCTTGTCGCGGCGTGTCTGACTCGTAGCGTTCGGCGAAAGTGAAGATTCTCAGTATTATTTGCCTGCTCTTCTTGGTTGGCTGCCGGACGGTTTCTACCACCGACCGTCTTCCCCGCAGTGGGTCGGTGCAGCTTTATGACGGCCTGCGAAAAGTTGGCTGGATTGCCGCTTATCGCACCGAAGTGCTGTCGGTGGACGGCCAGAAACCGTTCCGCCGATTTCTTTACGGCGATAGAGAAGCAGGAGCGATACTTCTGACTCCGGGACGTCATGTCTTGCGAATTCGCCTGAAGGATAGCACACGAGGCACGTGGACACGCGATCGTGAGCGACATAGATTTCGCGATGGATGCGGTGATTGGCTCGGTTTACGACGTGCGCTTTGAAGATGGAGAGCTGGTTCTCAATCGGTGGCCGGATATTCCGGATGGTCCGGGAAAGCTTGAGCAGCTGAAAAAGGAGCCGAACAAGTCGTGCCAGACAACCTGGTTTGCGCGCCCCGAACTCGGGAGGCGTCACCGCAACTCTTGCGCGCCTTGCCAGGTGTCTGCACTCTGACGTTCGCCGAAAATGAGCAGCATCATCGACGCACCTTACACGCGTGACGAGATGCGCCGTGTGATCGACGAGTCGCCGGAGCGCGGTCCTGTTTGCCCGAAGTGTGGAGCGCACATTCCGCAATTCGCAGAGCTAAAGGAAGAGGATGCTATCCGAGTCAGGTCCTTGATACGCTCAGGACAGAAGATGATGGCGACACAGGAGCTTCGATTTCGGACTGGCTGTCCGATCTCGTGGGCGAAGTTGTGGGTCGAGCATTCCGGTCGCCCAGATTCGGTCGGCACGACGGCGCCGTGTCCATACTGCGGGCGCCCGTTGATCACAGCCCTCGCGAAGCAGTGCCATCACTGCTTCATCGGATTGGCACGATCCGCAGCATCCAAGATCACTGAGGAAGGAAACGGAGGCGAACCAGGCGCCCGATCCAACCCGTGTTCGCCGCCCCGCAATCGGGAAGGTTTCCGAGGATTGACGCTCTCCGCGGCGTATAGTTTCGGCGTTGGCCAGGAACGAGAGGCGCGTCGGCGAGCGGATAGTCACCAGCATTTCGAGACGAATGAATCGCATGCGGCCAACGAAGCGTCATCCGCACTCGGACGTCGCCCGAGGAAGAACGCAAGCGGCGGCGGTTTCGCCTGTGGTGAGCTTGTCGAAGCCGTTCGCCGCGTTCGGGTCGCCTCACGAATGCAGAAGATGTTTTTACAGGAGGTCGCGGAGAGCGCGGAGGGGAAGAAACCCAGAAGAGAAGAAGCAGGGCCAACCAGCCCGCCGAGCCAACCTAGTGGACGCGCACCGGCGATCGGGAAATCACTCGCATTTTCGCGCTCGTCGCCTCGGCGGCTCACGGGTAGCGTTAGCCAGATTGCCTCTTGCCCGCCCGCCAGCCCACGCTACCTTGCCGGCATGCCTCTGACTGCAGACCTCGCCAAACGACTCAAGCGCCTCTCACCTCGTGAGAAGGCCGCGCTTGCGGATCACCTCTGGCGCGAAGCCGAGTCAAAGCTTGGCCCGACTTCATCCCAGTTGGCCATGCTCGACGAGCGGGCGGCAGCAGCGTTGCGGACGCCTGCGAAGACCAAACCGTCAGGGCACGCGTTGCGTCGGCTTCGCCGATGAAGGCCTTCCGAGAAGCGGAAGGCTACGACAAGGACCTCCAGGCTGCCTACGACTATTACAAGGCGTATGGCTCTGCTACAGCGGGGCGCTTTCTGGCGGCATACGAAAAGGCCGCAGGGCTGATTCGTTACAATCCGTTTATCTGTCGCGCAAGGCAGCATGGCTGGCGCCAAATGGTCATCAAAGCCTATCCGAGTTTCTCCATTTCTATCGAGAACTTCCGGATTTCTGGCTTTTGACTGCGGTCGTTTCAACAGTTCAAGATTCTGATACGATCCAAGCGATACTGCTGATTCGTGAAGCGACAGAGGAAGAGGGGAGCTAACAAGAGACTCGACCGAACGCGGCTGGACGCCGCCGAAAATTGGGAAGTCCACGGCGGGCTTGAGTTCACCCGCCGCGTCGGTCAGCCTTGGCGTTAGCCACAAATCATGGGAGTCGAAACTGACCTGTTATTGGCCACACGTGATCAAGCCGACGCAGTGCTGGCGTCAGTCGATCCCGCCAAGGATTTCTCAGGGGTCTACGCGAAAGGCACCGACCCGATCAGCCTTGGGGCGCTGCTGGGCGTGTTTACGGGTGAAGGCTACCCGGACGAAATGATCGACGAGTTCCCGACGGTCGCGAACGCGCGACAATGGGGAGAAAGGAGTCTATCGTGTATCCGCTCGCCTCCGGAAGCATCTCGAGGAAATGCCAGCGGACACGATTCCCGAAATCGTCGAGGGCTGGATGGCGACCGAGGAGTTCGAGCTCACAGGATGGGATGACGTGATCGCGACCGAGTTTCTCACCGACATGAAAAAGCTGCTTTCGCGAACTGACGCGAGGGAATGCGAGCTTTGGATGGCATTTTCAGTATGAAGACTCAGTCGCATTTTCGCGCTCGTCGCCTCGGCGGCTCACGGGTAGCGATTGGCAAGAAACGTATGGCGCGTGTGGGCCCAATTCCCGATGAAGAGAAAACGTGACGTGATTTTGTTCGCTACGGTTGTGATGCGGCTTGCAGCGGTCCTCATCGCGGCGAGCGGCTTTTTCTCGGTTGGCCTCACAATCGCGAGTGCGCCGCACGGATTTACGGACGACGCTCAGAGTGCCGCGTTCTGGTCTATCATTTTCACAATGTCCTTCGGCGCGGTCCTTTGGTTTGGATCGCGCATCGTTGCGCATCTCATTTCATCCGACTTATTCGATCCCGACACGGACGAATCCGAATCCTCAAGTCGAGTAGAGACAGACGAACGAATTCGTCCGGATAGTACCGGGTAAGTAATTGAAATCGATCGAGGCCAACCAGCCCGCCGAGCCAACCTCGTGGACGCACACCGGCAATCGGGAGATCACTTGCATTTTCGCGCTCGTCGCCTCGGCGGCTCACGGGTAGCGATGGGCAGATCGAGATGAGCATGGAGAGCAGCCATCACGGATGCCGGTCTCGGTTCGAGCAGAAGAGCGCGAGCGCGGTAGTCGCGACTCGGAGCGCGTCACGCTTCGTCGGACGCGTCGCGAAAGAAGAAGTCGGCGGTCGAGCACGCAGCGCTGGCGTCGTTTTTCCACGCGCAGGGCCAGCACGAGATTTCCAGACGGCACGCTGTGGCCATCTCTCGCTTCTTCCCGAGCGAAGAAGCTGGCGAGGCGCACCGCGGTCCGGTTGGTCCGCGGTGGAGAAGCCGGCCCATCCAGACGGTCGAGAGCAACTCCGACTGCGCGCAAGGAAATCGGGGAGATCCACTTTCAATCTGGCGCTCCTCGCGGAGTGTCTCACCGTAGTCGATGGGCAGATCAGGATGAGCCCGGAGAGGCGCCATCGCGGAGGCCGGTCGTGGCCGGTGAAAGAAGAGCTTGCGAGCGCGGTGGTCGCGATGCGGGGCGTGTCACGCTTCGCCGGACGCGTCGCGAAGGAAGAGCCGAGGTCGATCACGCAGCGCTGGCGTCGTTGATCCACGCGCAACGCAGACGAGCAGAGAGCCGGTGCCGAGCGCCCGCCGGCACACTGTCGGCCGCCTTCATCCTGGAGAGAAGAGCCGGCCCGTCCAGGCGCCCGACCGAACGCCGCGGAGCCGCCGCCGCGGTCGGGAAGCTCACCGCAGACTTGAGTCCACCGCCGCGTCGGTCAGCGTGGTCTCGCCAGAAAGCAGAACCTTGACCTGATCGGGGTCTAGCGATACCTTGCATCCATCATGACAGCGACCGCACTACGCGATCTTAAGCAGCAACTTGCGAAGCTTTCGGAACGCGAGCGACGGGAGATTTCTGCGTATTTGATGCGGATCAAGCGCGAGACGCCAGCATGGAAGAAGGAGACGGCACGGCGACTGGACGAGATGGCTGCTGGAAAGCGACCAGCGTCGAGGAACTCCGGAAGCGGCTCCGTCATGCCAAGTAGCGATCAGGTTACACGGTAAGCTTTTGAGCGAAGCTGTAGTTACCATTCTACAGTTGCCTGGGCGCAAGCGGTTCAAGGTCTGGATATTGCCGACCGCATCGCTGCGCATCCCATTCGGGTCGGCGACTATTCGTCGACCGACGCGCCGGGCGAGAGGTCCAGAATCTCATGGTGGATCAGTCCTTGTTCACCTACTGGATCGATGAATCAGCGAAGCACGTTCGAATTACCGAGATCGTCGTAGTATAGAAAGCGGCGACAAGCGTGTCGATACAACGCCGGTTAGCCGCCCCGCATTTCGGGAGGTCCGTTTTCAACCGCACGCTTGATTGCGGCGTGTATCACACGTAGCGATGGGCAGATCAGGATGAGCCCGGAGAGGCGCCATCGCGGAGGCCGGTCGTGGCCGGAAAGGAAGAGGGTGCGAGCTCGGTGGCTGCGGTCCGGATCGCGACACGCTTCGTCGGAGTGCGTCGCGAAGGAAAATCGGCAATCGATCACGCAGCGCTGGCGTCGTGGATCCACGTGCAACGCAGACGAGCAGAGAGCCGGTGCCGAGCGCCCGCCGGCACACTGTCGGCCCGCGTCATCCCGGAGGAAGAAGCCGGCTCATCGAGGCGCCCGACCGAACGCCGCGGAACCACCGCCGTCGTCGGGAAACTCACCGCAAGGTTGAGTCCCTCGGAGGCGTCGAGTCAGGCTTCGGCGGTGGGCAAAAGCCAGTGAAGCGAAATATGGCAAGGAAAACTCGATGGATTATCGGAGAGCTGTTTTTCGCACTCATGGGGATCGTCGGCATTGGTAGGCGGGCGTGTCCGCCTTACGTCATCACACTATTCTGCCCCCGCACGGAAGGGCCGGACCTATGTATCCCGAGCAAGCAATTGGCTTTGGGATTTTTTGTATCGTGGTTGCGTTGTGGACGGCATACTTTCAATGGCTCGCGAAGGTAAAACCGATCGCTACTGGAGCGATCACAGAGAAAATGGCCCAACCTGATGCGAAGTAGGTCGCGCGGGTTGGAGTGACGTCGGGCGAGGTGGGAGCGGCGCGCGACTTACTTCGTGGTTGGACGAAGCATCCGGGGCGGCGGCGCTTTATAATACAGAGCGAAAGTTCGCGGGTGACGGTCGCGCGGAGCGGTGGAGCGGGAATGGCCGGCGACCGCGAAGCGGTCGCCGGCCATTCCCGGCTCGTGCGGGCGCAATGGTGAAGCGGACTGGGGATCGCGCTGACACGCGCGCATGAGGATGGCGAGGAAAGGTGACAAGGCGGCGTCGGGCCGCGGGCTGCGACCGCGGCAACGGGATGAGTGGACGAGGGGGGAGCGTGCGTTCATGGCGGGCCGCGAATGGCCGCGGTGATCACCGCGGCCGGGACGACGCGGGCGGGCCGGACGGCGATGAAGCGGCCATCGGGCCGGAGCAGTCCGCGCACGTGCAGGCGCGTGTCGCCACAATGGGGACAGCGCGGTGGCGCGGGATCGGACGGTGGCGCGGACGCGGGCGGGGCGGGCGCGACGGCGAGCGTGGCACGCGCCTGCGCGATCAGACGGGAACGGGCGTGGTTGGCGAGCAGGCCGTAGTGGCGGATCTTGGTGAAGCCGCGCGGGAGCAGATGCTGGCGGAAACGGCGCAGGAACTGTTCGCCTCGCCGCCCGCAGACGGGCACCCGCTCGGCTCACCCCTCGCAAGCTCGGGGCTTCGCCATCTTCGCGCTGCGCGCTGCGTCATCCGCGGGAAGCGTGAGGGGCTTCACGCGGCTGTGGTCGGCGTAGTCGCGATAGCGGAAGGTGACGGTGCGCGCGGCTTCGTCCCAGCCGAGGATGCGGCGGCTGCTGATGGCGACGCGGTGGGTGTAGTTGCTGAGGTAAGCGAGCACCTGCCCGGGGCCGCCGAAGGGGCATTGCGCGAACACCACCCAGCGTTTTTGCGGCCCGAGCGCGCGCCACAGCGCCGGCCACCCGTTCGACGAGCTCACGGCAGGTCCGTTCGACGAACTCACGGCAGGTCCGTCGCGCGGGGCGGCGATGACGCCGCGCTGCTTGAGCGCGGTGAGCCCGGCGAGAAACTTGCCGCGAAAGATCGCGCCAAGCGCCTTGACCGGGAACAGATATTCCGGGGAACGTCCCGGCTGCCAAACGCCGTCGGCGCCGAGCGCGCCGCCGGTGACATTGCAGTGCAGGTGGGGATGCAGCCCGAGTTGCTGGCCCCAGGTGTGCAGCACGGCGGTGATGCCGGGCACGCCGCCGAGCCGTTCACGTGCGACCCGCAACAGCGTCTGCGCCGCGGCGTCGAAGAGCAGCTTGTAGATGAGCGTCGGAGACGCGGCGGCCAGCGGACGCAACGCGTGCGGCAGCGTGAAGACGACATGGAAGTACGGCACCGGCAAGAGCGCGGCCTGCTGGCGCTCGCGCCACGCGCGCGCCAGCCGGCCCTGGCACTGCGGGCAATGCCGGTTGCCGCAGCCGCGGGGCACGTGGTGTTCGCCGCCGCAGGCGCGACAACCGTACACGACATGACCCTGCTTGCCCGTGCCACAGCGGGCGAGCTGGCCGAGGATGCAGCGGTGCGCCGGCGGCACCACCGCCGTGCGGAGATGTCCGGGCAGGAACGCGCGGTAGTCCGACGCCAGTTGTCGCACGTGGGCGACATACGACGTGATCGTGCGCTCCGCGTAGCCGCGGATACGCAGTTCCTGTTCGAATATAGCTCGGAGTGGATGCATAGCGCCGCCACTGTGGCGGCTGCGATGTCCCCCTGCGCCTCCGCTCTGTCCCTACACCGCCTCGCTCACCTCCTCCCCCGCGCAGCGGCTTCGTTCAACAAGTCAGTCGATCCAATGCCTGGGAGCCCGCGCCGAGATTCGGGAGGATCGCCCGAAGGTTGACGTTGCGCGTGCGGCGTGGATCACTTTCGGCGTTGGGCGGAACAATGCCGGTGCGTAGGATCGAGCTTGAGGTCTCGGGCTTGAGGGTGCCAAGTTTCCTGGAGGATGGCGCCAGCATGGAAATGACATATCGAGAGCGGTGGAAAGCGGAGATCGTAGAGATGCGGCGGGTGCTTGCCGGCTTTGAGATGAAGGAGGAGTGTAAATGGGGTAAGCCCACCTACATGGTCGATGGGAAGAACATCGTCATCATGCAGGGCTTCAAAGAGTACTTCGGGCTGGGCTTCTTTCAAGGTGCCCTTCTCAAGGACCCTAAGAAGGTGTTGGTGCAGCTCGGTCATATGCACGCCGGGCGAGTGATGAAGTTCACCAGCGTGAATGACATCACGGCGAAGGCGGCGACCATCAAGGCCTACGTGGGCGAGGCCATCGCAGTCGGGAAGGCTGGGCTGCGGATGGAGCGGAAGAAGACCTCAGATTTTCCGGTTCCCGAGGAGCTGAAAGAACGGTTCCGAATGGACCCATGTTTCAAGCGCGCCTTCGAGGCGCTGACGCCGGGGCGGCAGAGGGGTTACCTCTACCACTTTGCCGCGGCTAAGCAGTCGGCGACGCGGGTGGCGCGAATCGAAAAGGCGATGCCGGCGATACTCGAGGGCAGAGGGTTCCTAGAGAGACGCTAGAGTGCCGCCCAACCGGCCGACCGAATGCCGCGGAGCCGCCGCGAGAATCCGGTCGCCAGTAGTAGCGGCCTCGGTCACCTGAGCGTTAGCCAGACCAGATGGCGACAATCACGCTTGAGACGGTCATTAATGCGCCGCGCGAACGGGTTTTTGATCTGGCCCGGAGCATCGACGCGCATCAGCACACTACGGCGACGACCGGAGAGAGCAGTTGCTGGTGTCACGTCCGGATTGCTCGGCCCTGACGAGGAGGTCACCTGGCAGGCGAAGCACTTCGGGGTCGTTCAGCATTTGCGCGTGAAGATGACCCGTTTCGATCCACCGGCCCACTTTCAGGACGTGATGCTAGACGGGGCATTTCGGTCGATGCAGCACGACCACTCGTTCGAAGAGAAAGACGGAAAGACGGTAATGCGTGATCGGTTCGAGTTCTCCGCCCCGCTCGGTTTTCTTGGACGTATCGCCGAGCGACTGTTCCTCACGCGCTACATGCGTCGCTTCATTGAAGAGAGGAATGCGGTGCTGAAGCGCACCGCGGAATCGGACGCATGGAGGCAGTATGTTACCGATAAAAAGGAGAAGGGCTAACCTGACGGCCGACCGAATGCCGCGCAGCGGAGCCGAGCCGTCGATCGGGAACCCCACCGCAGGCTTGAGTCCGCCAGTGGCATCGGTCACCTTGGTCGGCAGAAAATGAGTCTGAAAAGCACGTCACCCTCGGTCGGGCCGCTTCCCGTCGCGATAGTGACGTCGATCGTGATTTTTGCCGCGACTTTCTACTATATGGCCGAAGGTTTCCGCCTGAAGGAACCGAGGGGATTGAGCCCGATCGGCATCGCGGTCGCAATTTTCGTTCCTGTGATGTTCTTCCTCACGGACGCAATGGTCGCACGTGAAGGAAGAAGAAGAATCGGAGCTTCGATTGCCATCGTGGCCGTGGAGACTGTTGTGTTCACCTATGCGATTATGTTTTTGCTCCTGAATATTTTTGGTTCCTGAAGCCCGTCGATTCAACCTCGGGGACGCGCCCCGCAATCGGGAGATCAGTCGCCTTTTCCCGCTCGCTCGCCTCGGTGGATCGCAGGTAGCGTTCGGCAGGAAAGCCAATATGCTCAAAGTGGAAGACCGGTTCACCATATTCTTTGCTGTCTGGATCGGGCTCGGCCTGGCCTTGTTTTGCTTTTTCCACTTCAATCGGAACGCTAGGCTCAAGAGGTGGGTCTTCCCATTTACCCTCGTTGCGACCGCCGCGCTTTTCATGTGGTTTGTCGTGTGGGTTTCAAACGGCGCTTTAGCCTTCGTGATGCCAGTAATGATTCCGGCCGTCGGGGTCATAGCCCTGCTGAATTGGTTCATGACTCGGTTTTGTGCTTCGTGTGGGCGCACGGTTGTCAACCAGTCCTTCTTCCTGATATCGGACGATTGCCCGTATTGTGGTGCTCCGCTAAATCTCGCCAAGATTAGCAGAGAGGCCGGCCATTCGCAATTTGCCAATCGGCCCAATACTGCGGAATCGCCGTCTGAATTCGGACGCGAATCTCCTCGGCGTCGGGCACGCGGGCCCTTCGGCAAGACGAAGAAGACAAGTGTTTTCAATCGCGTTTTCGGCAGTTTCTTTTCTGTTGTTGCCGCGTTTTTCGCAGTCCAAATGTATCAGGAGATTTCGGACGCAACAAAACTCAAGAGCGACTTCGCCATCACTATTGGCCACATCACGAGCGAAAGGGAAATGATGCACGGCGTGGTGGATTATGCGTTCGAAGTCTCCGGTGAAGCGTTTCGGTCGGCAGACGTCGGTGGGAGGCAGAGGGACTATGGAGCCGCCGTGACTGTATATTATTATCCGGCAGATCCGTCCGTTTCATCGCTGGGCGATCCGCGTGTAGTGGTAGCCCCTGGATGGTACGCTGTTGTGATGCCGGCAGCGATGTCGTTGTTTGGTCTCTGCATGGCAGTAGGCTGGATCGATACGGGGCAGTGGTACGGCAAGTATCTGGTCGGCGAGAAGAAGACGAGCGAGCCGAACAAGCGTGTCGAGAGCAACGCCGGTTACGCGCGCCGAAATCCTGGAGGATCACTTTCAAGCTGACGCGCCGCGCGGCGTGTCTCACCGTGGGCGTTAACCGCTGTGAGGTACTCGTCGACAAGCGACAGTCCAGCGGACCGCGCAACTCGGAGTAGACTCGCATGGGACTTCTGACCTTCAGCCTCAACGTCACCCTGGACGGCTGCGTCGACCACCAGGAGGGGATCGCCGACGACGAGACGCACGCCTTCTTCACCCGCCTCATGGACGAGGGCGGGGCGATGCTGTGGGGCCGCGTCACGTACGAGATGATGGAGAGCTACTGGCCGGCGGTCGCCCGCGGTGACGAGGAGGCGCCGCCGGCGATGCGCGAGTGGGCGGTCAAACTGGAGGCCAAGCCGAAGTACGTCGTGTCGTCGACGCGAACGAACTTTCCGTGGACCAACAGTCACTACATCGCCGGCGACTTGCGCACGAGCGTGCAGAAGCTCAAGGACGCGACCCCGGCCGGCGTGCTCCTCGGTAGCGGCAAGCTTGCGACCGAGCTCGACCGGCTGGATCTGATCGACGAGTACAAGTTTCTCGTTCACCCCAGGATCGCCGGCCACGGCCCGACCCTGTACCAGAGCGGGCTGCCCAGCACGCGACGGCTCGAGCTGGTCTCGGCGCGGCCGCTCAGCAACGGCGCGGTCGCCGTGCACTACCGGCGCGCGCGCGGCTAACAATCGGTTGCAGCGGATGGTCCGCTGCGCGGCCCGCCGCTGAACCCGCGCGTTCGCCAGAGCGAGATGACAGAAGATTTCCCCGATTTGCTGCAGCGTGCTCGGAGCGATGCGCAGCACATGAAATCGCTGGCGGTCGATTCGCTGGCAACCGATTCGCATCCGCTGTTCTGGGAATACGCGGCGAGCCTGGCGTCCCGATGGGCAGATGCGCTCGCCGGTGATCCTCTTGATTGGGCCGTTCTCGGCACGTTGCGAGAAGAGGCGAAATTGGAGAGTCGGAGAGGCGGGGTCTGGCTCGCAGCCTTCTGTGGTGGCGTCGAGAGCACCTACGTCGCGTTGCGCGGAAGCGGTTCTCTTGATGCGCGCCAAGGCGGTTGCCGTTCTTGGTGAGGCCGCCGACGATCTGGCTGCCGGTATCGCCTTCTACGACGCGCAAGAGCAAGGGGTCGGACGATACTTTTTCGACAGCGTCCTTTCCGACATCGACTCGCTTCAGTTGTACGCTGGTATTCACCACACTCACCTTGTTAAGACAAAGACGTTGGGAGAGATCGTCTATGCGCCCTAGAAAGCCGAACCAGTCGCTCCAACTCCGGAAAACGCACGCCGGCAATCGGGAGCCGCGATCGCAATCTTGCGCTCGCCGCGGCGCGCCTCACGTGTAGCGTTGGCCGACATTATGATCCGCATCGAACTACCTCAGGCGGGAATCCCTTCGTGGCTGATTGTCGTCAGTCTCGTCTATGCCGCCCTGTGGGTTTGGTCGTTGGTTGCGGTGCTAAGCGACAAGCGTGAAGGAAAAGATGTGGAGAAGCTGATTTGGGTCGTAGTCCTCATCTGGTTACCAATTCTCGGTTTGATTTTGTATGCGTTCCTCGGTCCGGGAGCACAAGTAGACGCGGCAGCAGCAAAGCGGAAGCCGTGGGAAACCGAGGCAGCACCATCAACAGATCAGAGGTGAGGAAAGAATAGCAGGCCAACCGAGGGAACGCACACGGGGGACCGGCAGGTCCACCGCATTTTCACGCTGGTCGCCCCGGTGGCTTACGAGTAGACGTTGGGAATCACGACTATGATCAAGACCACAATTGCCTTGGCGTTATTGGCGATTGCTCTCAGCCGGCCATTGGTTGGAGCTGTTTCGAACGAGGCTGAAGTCCGTCGGACGATTGAGGCGTTTTATGAAGCCTTCAATTCGCACGATTTTTCGCGCATCCCAGAATTTACCGCGGAAGAGTGGGTGCACATAAATCCACTTGGTGGGCAGAAAAGTGGTCGAACGGCTGTTCTCGCGGAATTGCGAGATGTTCACGGCACGTTCCTCAAAGGAGTTACAGACAAGCCCGAAAAGATTGAGATACGGTTTGCCTCGCCTGACGTTGCTGTAGCAACAGTCCCAAGTCGTATGAGCCCCCACACAACTCCGGATGGAGTACGGAGGGAGAATCAGGGACAGATCAGAACCTTCGTGGTGTGTCTGAGAGGCGGGGTTTGGTTAATCCTGCAAGATCAGAACACCTTTCGCCCATAAGATAAACGGCCCAAAAGCGTGTCGATACAACGTCGCCGAGCCCCGCATTTTGGAAAGTCCGCTTTCAACCGCACGCTTGATTGCGACGTGTATCACACGTAGCGGTCTGCAGAAAGAACATGAGCCGACCGAAGCTGATCATTTAGATTTCCGCAGTTTCACTCGTAGCCGCAGTGCTATGGTATGCGGCGTCTGAAGGGCGGACGAGGGTACTGGTTTCCGACGTTTCGAAGAAGAAGGAAGTTTACACGACGGCGCCTTGGTTTCCATTTCGAACAGGATCATTGTTTGTAACGATCGATGGGAATTCGGACGGTTCCGGGCGACTGCATATCTACTCCAATCATGACCGCGACCATCGCGTGGTGGAGCTTCAGAAAGGCGAGGTCGCAGAGCGATTCAGTGACGCGGAGGCGTGGGTGGACGATGTGCGCGTGGTATACGAGCCGCAGAGTGCAATGCATGGACAGCTTACGGTCGCACTCGTTTGTGGAAGAAATCAGCGATGAAAAGGACGCAGAACCAGCGAGTCGTGCTCGGTTTCCAAATTGTCCAGGAGCCGCCCGGTTGGTATTTGTGAAGAAGGACAACTGTATGATCATGCTGGGTGAGTGCCCGGACGACATGCCGGCGAGCGCGCTGGGCTGTCACAGCTATTTTGCATATCTTCGTGTGAAAGATGCCGACAGCTATTTCCAGCACCTGAAGATGAAGGGAGCGGATTTCACCTCAGAGATTTCGGACAAGCCATGGCAGATGCGCGAATTCGGCGTACGAAGTCCCGACGGTCACCGGATTATGATCGGTCATTCCCTGAATGCAGCCTGCCAGACATCAGAGCGATCGCCGCCAACTGGCACGTCGGCTGCGGAGCGGCCTTTGGTGCCAGCTGGCGTCGTGGCTCACCTGTAGACGTTCGGCGCAGAAGATGAGTCAGCCCCCGCCAACCGTACACAACGAGGACCAATGGCGGAAGCATTGCCGCCAAGTGAGGGCACTCGCTCAGCGGATCATCTCGGCTGGCATTCTGGGGGGATTCGAAGGACGATGTCGATCGAGTGGCGCAGGTGATTGTTGCCGCGGGTCTCGGAACGTGGAAGGACCGATGTTTTGCCCGGAATATTCGCCGACCTACCATGGAATGTTTTTCGTGGATCCGTGCGGCAATCGATTCGAGGTCTGTAGCCGGCTGGTGATGGCGGAGGCGTAGAAAACCGGACGAACCGCGTGCTCCATCGCATGCGCTTCAGGCGGTTGGCGCGCGACGCCGAGTGGGGCGCAATTGTTGGCGGCGGGGTGGGGAGCAAGGCAGGCAAAGATGCGTGGGTCGGCGCGATATTGATGCAGGCAGGGATGCCTGCGCTACGGGAGGATCGGGAGGCAGGGCGTTGCGGGAGGACCCGCAGCGGGAAGCGGGCGGCAGCGCTGTGGGTATCAAGTGCGGTGGCTAGCCGCCGTTGCCGTTTCCGTTGCGGCGGCCCCAGCGGCGGGGGGAGGCGGGCGGGATGCCCTTTGTGTCGATGAGGCAGCCAACGACGGCCGGGTTCTGGCGCAGGCGTTTGAACTCAGCGGGATCGACCTGCCAGCGGAGGAACTGCGAGATCTCGGCGATGGCGACGTAGTCGTCGTCTTCGAGGAAGCCGATCGTCATCTGGGTCGGGCCGGACTGGCGGTCGAGCACGTCGCGCAGGTCACGGAGAAATCCTTCCGCTTCGGACTCGGGTCGCAGGATCCAGGTGATCTTCTGCACCAGCTCCGGCAGGGCGCGGGTGAGCGGCTGGATCTCGCGCGCGGAATAGCGGATGTCGCCGTCGCGATTGAGTACGTTGCCCGTGACGACCACGGCGCGTTCGTTTTCCAGGCACGCACCGTATTCCGCATAGGCGTCGGAATAACAGTTCACCTGAATTGTGCCGGTGCGGGTCGCGAGATTGAAGAACGCCCACGGCTGGTTGTCGCGCTTGGAGAGCCGCTTGGTGATCCCGGAGGCGACGCCGCACAGACGGAAGTCGGTGCGATCCGGCAGGTCGGGGAGGGCGTCCTCCCGATGCGAGTTGAGCGCCTCGGACAAACCGGCGAACGCGTCGAGTGGATGACCGGAAATGTAGAACCCGACGAGTTCCTTCTCGTATTGCAGCATGTCCGCCTGGGAGAACGCCTTGGTCGGATCGGCATGCGACTCCGGCGCGGGTTGCGCCTGCACATCGGCGTTGAGGATGTCGAGAAACGACTCCTGGCCGGCCGATTGGTCGCGCTGGTGTTGGGCGGCCTCGCTGATCAAGGCGTCGAGCCGGAAGAAGATCGAACCGCGGGGCTCCTCGGTGAAGTCGAAGGCACCGGTCTTCACCAGCGCTTCCAGCACCCGCCGGTTGACCGACTTGCTATCAACCCGGCGCACGAAGTCGCGGAAATCGGCGAACGGGCCGCGCTGCCGGCGTTCCTCGATGATGGCCGCCGCCGCGGCATCCCCGACACCCTTGATGGCGGCGAGGCCAAAACGAATGCGACCGTTGGTCGCGGAGTCATTTGTCATTTGTCCTTTGTCCTTGGTCCCGGTGCCAGTCGAGTGACCAGTGACCAATGACGAATGACCAATGACCCCGGCGGAGCCGGTCGCCACGGGGGTGAAATTCTCGCGCGATTCGTTGATGTCGGGGCCGAGGACCTCGAGGCCCATCGCGGTCGCCTCCGCGATGAAGTGCGCGATCTTGTCGGAGTTGCCGAGTTCGTTGCCGAGCACGGCGGCCATGAACTGCACGGGGTAGTTCGCCTTCAAATACCCGGTCTGGTAGCTGACCAGCGCGTAGGCGGTGGAGTGGGACTTGTTGAAGCCGTAGCTCGCGAACTTGTTGAGCAGGTCGAAGATTTCGTTGGCCTTGCCTTCGCTGAGATTGTGGCAGCGCTTCGCGCCCTCGACAAACTTCACGCGTTCCTTCGCCATCGCCTCGGCGTCCTTCTTGCCCATCGCACGGCGCAGCATGTCGGCGCCGCCGAGCGTATAGCCGGCAATGATCTTCGCGCATTCCATCACCTGCTCCTGGTAGACGATGATGCCGTAGGTCTCGCGCAACGACTGTTCGAGGAGCGGATGCGGATAGGAGACGGTCGACGGGTCGTGCTTGCCGCGCGCGTAGTCGGGGATGAACTGCATCGGCCCCGGACGGTAGAGCGCGCCGATCGCGTTGATGTCGTTGATGTCGGTCACGCCGACCTGCTTGCAGGCGCTCTGCATGCCGCCGGATTCGAGCTGGAACACGCCGATGGTGCGGCCGGCGTTGAGCAGCTCGTAGGTCTTCGGGTCGTCGAGCGGGATCTTTTCGATGTCAAAATCCGGAGCGACCGTGCGGCGGATATGGTCCACCGCGTCGGCGATGACGGTGAGTGTCTTCAGCCCGAGGAAGTCCATCTTCAACAGGCCGAGCTTGCCGACGGCGTTCATGTCGAACTGCACCGTCACATCGCCTTCCTGCAGCGTGAGCGGCACGAATTCGTCGAGCGGTTGGTCCGTGATGATGATGCCCGCGGCGTGCTTGCCGGTGTTGCGGACGAGACCCTCGAGCACGCGGCCGGCTTCGAAAATCCTTCGCGCCACGGGATTCTTCTCGATCTCGCCGCGCAGCTCGGCGGATTTCGCGATGGCGTCCTCGAGCGTGATGTTGAGCTCGTCCGGGACCATCTTGGCGAGCCGGTCGGCGTCGGCAAACGGCACGTCGTTCACGCGGGCGACGTCGCGCACGACCATCTTGGCGCCGAGCGTGCCGTAGGTGATGATATTGGCGACGCAGTCGTTGCCATACTTCCTGCGGACATAGTCGATCACCTCGCCGCGCCGCCGCATGCAGAAGTCGATGTCGAAATCGGGTGGCGACACGCGTTCCGGATTCAGGAAGCGCTCGAACAGCAACTTGAACCGGATCGGATCGACGTTGGTGATCGCAAGGAGATAGGCGACGAGGCAACCGGCGCCGGAGCCGCGACCGGGGCCGACGGGAATGCCCTGCTGTTTCGCCCAGTGGATGAAATCCCAGACCACGAGAAAGTAGTCGACGAACCCGGTGACGTTGATGATCGCGAGCTCGTAGGCGAGGCGCACCACGAGTTCCTCCGCGGCGGCGAGACCGGAGTAGTCGGGCGGTTGCGGCTTCTCGCCGGTGGGCACGCGCAGCTTCTCGAGCTGCCGCGCCACCGTCGGTCGGGCGGCGATCGCGTCATGGTCGACGCCATACCGACGCCGCAGACCGTCGACGCAGAGCTGGAGGAGATAGGCGGCGCGGTCCGTCTTGATCTCCGGCGGCAGCGGGAAGCGCGGGTAGCGTTCGGAGCCCTTCGGGAACGGAATCGCGAGGTCGCACATCCCGGCCACCTCGAGCGTATTCGTGAGCGACGCGGGAACCTCGCGAAAGATCGACGCCATCTCGTCGCGCGATTTCAGGAAGAACTGGGTGCTGTCGAACTTGAACCGGTTCGTTTCCGCGAGCTTGGCGCCGGTCTGGATGCAGAGCAGGGCGTCGTGCGGCGAAGCGTCGGTCGCGCGCACATAGTGCACATCGTTCGAGCAAATCACCTTCAAGTCGAACTCGCGGGCAAGCTTCAGGAGGTCGGGGATGATCTTGCGCTGTTCGGCGAGGCCGTGGTCCTGGATTTCCACGAAGTAATTCTCCCGGCCGAAGATCTCGACATAGCGCCCGCAGGCGGCCCGGGCGTGGTCGTAGCGGCCGGCGAGCAGGTGTTGCGGGATTTCGGCGGCGAGGCAGCCGGTGAAGCCGATGAGGCCGGCGCCGTGGCGGGCGAGCGTCTCGAGGTCGGCGCGGGGTTTGTAGTAGAAGCCGCGCAGGTGGGCATCGGAAACGAGCTTCAGGAGGTTCTGATAGCCGGTGAGATTGCGGGCGAGCACCCCCATGTGGTAGAAGCTCTTTCCCTCCTCGGACTTGCCGGTCTTTTCCAGGCGGGAGCCGACGGCAAGGTAGAGTTCGCACCCGATCAGCGGCTTGATGCCGGCACTCTTGGCGGCGTTGTAAAAGCCTATGGCGCCAAACATGTTGCCGTGGTCGGTGAGGGCCAGCGCCTTCATGCCGAGTTCAGTTGCGCGCGCCATCAGGCGGTCCACGCGGCAGGCGCCGTCGAGCAGGCTGTAGTCCGTATGGACGTGGAGGTGGACGAAATCGCTGGCGTCGCCGGACATCGCGGTCACAGGAAGTCCGGCAGGCGCGGCTTTCAAACGAAAAGATGGCAGTTTCTTCGCTGCTCTTCCCGCTTGGGAGGGCGCGGCGACGCTCCGGCCTCTACAGTCCACACGGGCGTTGGTCCCTCCAGAACCCACGGTGAGACGCGGAGGCCCCGTCGAAATAAGGGTTGACCAAGCTCCCGGGGCCTGAAGAGCTATCCGGCTCCGCTAATTCCAACCATGCCGATTGAGATCAAGATCCGTAAGAATGAGCCTGTCGACCGTGCCATCCGCCGGCTGAAAAAGAAGCTCGACCGCGAAGGGGTGATCAAGGACGTGCGCGCCAAGCGCTACTACGAAAAGCCCAGCGAGGAGCGCCGCCGCAAGGAGAAGGTCGCCGCATTCAACGCGATGCTGCGCGCCCGCTACAACAGCTAGCGATCGGCGCCCCGCCCGCTCCGGGCCAGGCCTGTCAATTTCCGGATCCTTCCGCGTGTCTCACGTCGGAAGGATCCTTTTTGTTTTTGATCCCGACCGCGCTCGCCACCCCGGCAAATACGGCCGATCCTGCGCCCGTTCGATGCCTCTCATCGCTCTCTCGACCTGCTGGAATTCGCCGCGGCACACCGACGGTTACGAGATGATGGCCGAGATTGCCGCCTTGGGTTTCAACAACGTCGAACTCAGCCATGGCATCCGGCTTTCCCTCGTGCCGGGCATCATGCGGGCGTTGCAGGAAAATCTCGTGCGCGTGACGTCGACGCACAACTTCTGTCCGCTGCCCCCGGGCGTGAATCACTCGGCGCCGAACCTCTTCACGCCGTCGTCGTCCGATCAGCGCATCCTGATGCAGTGGGATCGCTACACGCAGCGCTCGCTCGATTTCGCGAAGCAGGTCGGCGCGTCGCTGGTCGTTGCGCATCTCGGCAGCCTGGAGTTTGGCTGGTTCAGCCCGGCGCGTCGCATCGAGCGGCTCGAGGAGACTCATCAAGACGGCGGACGATCCCCGCCTCGAGAAACTGCAAACGGCGGCGGCGGCGTGCCTCGATCGCGGGCGCCAGCGCAAGCGGGATCGCTGGGAACGCGTGTGTGGGATGTTGGACGACGTGCTGCCGTCTTTCGTGCGAGAAGGTCTGGTGCTTGCCGCGGAGAATCGCGAGAAATGCGAGGAACTGCCGCTCGACGAGGATTTCCCCGATCTGTTCGCGCGATTTCCCGCCGGTTCGGGATTGGTCTACTGGCACGACACCGGGCACGCCCATCTGAAGGAAAAGATGGGTCTGATCTCGCAGCAGGAACATCTCGAGGCCAACGCGTCCCGGCTCGCGGGCTTTCACCTGCATGACGTCTGTGGATTTGCCGATCACAACCCGCCCGGACGCGGAGAGATCGATTTTGCGATGGTCGCGCGTTTCTTTCGGCCTGAGCACCTGTTGACCCTGGAATTGCACCCGCGGCTGAATCCCGCAGAGATCGTTGAGGCGAAGAGGTTCGTCGAGGATCTTGCCGGCGTGCCGGCGTAGGGCAGGTCCGCTGGGCCATGCCGCCCCCGGGCGGAACGGCATGGGGCAAAGGACTGGAGGCTTCGGTGTCGCGGGCGGTGCAGGGTAGGGCCGGCAATCTCGTGCCGGCCGCGGTCGCGTGGGGGACACGCGATCCTACCGTGGGTTTCCGACCGGTCCAGCGTGACACGGGTGGGTGCGCTCCCTTTAGTCGGTGGCCCGCTCCACGTGCATTCGCTGACGTTTCTCTGGGCCTTGTTTGGTGTGCTGGTCGTCGTGGTTTCCGCGATCGACTTGTTTGTCGTCACGCATCGCAAGACCACGATTAACGTGCGCACCGCCTTGCGCTGGACCGCGCTTTGGATCGGCGTGGCGCTGGCCTTCGGGTTCGCCACGTGGTGGCTGCATCCCGGCGGACACGGGGTCGCGCTGGCCTACCTTGCGGGGTATCTCACGGAGTACTCGCTGTCGGTGGACAACCTGTTCGTGTTCGTCCTGATCTTTTCGCTGATGGGCGTGGAGCCGGTGGCGCAGCCGAAACTCATCAAGCTCGGCATCTACCTGTCCATTGGGTTGCGGATTGGATTCATCCTGATCGGCATCCGGCTGCTCGAACGTCTCGACTGGTTGATCTATGCGTTTGGCGCGCTGTTGATCTGGACGGCTTGGAAGATGTTGCGGTCCGACGAGGACGAACAGGTGCATCCAGATCGCAACATGCTCTACCGGCTCGCCTCGCGCATCCTGCCCGTGCATGCCGAGGACCAGGCGCGGCGACGGCTGTTCACCCGGCATGCGGGCCGGTGGTGCATCACGCCGCTGTTTCTCGTCTTCGTGGTGATCGGCAGCACGGATGTCCTGTTCGCGATCGACTCGATCCCGGCCATCGTGGGGATCAGTCGGGATCAGTTCGTGGTGCTGACCTCGAACGTCTTTGCCGTGCTCGGTCTCAACGCCCTGTTCTTCGCCATCCGGGGCGTGATGGGCCTGTTTCGATTTCTAAAACACGGCGTCAGTGTCATCCTGTTTTTCATCGGCGCAAAGATGCTCGTGCCTGGTCTGGGCTGGATCCTGATGCGGGTTGGGTGGGAGGACGCGGGCCACCCGTTGGAGCGAAGCGAGGAGTTTTTCCAGCATCACACCTGGGTGTCGGTGGCGGTGATCGCCGTCGTGCTCGCGGGATCGATCCTGCTATCGATCGGGCATGAGCGCGGGAAGGCTGGCCGTGGCCGGGATGACGCGGCCGACGCCTGATGCCGGTCACCAGCGGTTGCGATAGCGCGCGAGGTCGAATTCCGGCTGGTCAAAGCTCGACAGTTTCCAGGCGCCGGCGAATCCGGGTTCGCGTCGCCAGGTGAAAACAAAAGGTGTGAACAGAGCGTTGACGTCGGTTCGGGCGTCCGCGATGGGCTGCGGCCCTTCGGCGTCAAGGCGCAGGATTGCCGTGATCGTCGCACGATCGCCCTGGCGTTCGAACCGGACCTGTTCGCCTCGGACCTCCAGATGGCGGAACCGCAGGAACGCGATCCGGGCGTCGTCGAGCAGCGTCCGGCGGTCGTAACCCCATCGGTCGTGGTAGTCTGCTCCGAGAATACGGCCGAGCCGCGCGGTATTACGCGCCTCCACGGAAGCGAGCAGGGCGCTCCAACTACGGCGCAATTGCCGGTCCGGCTGGTAGATCCAGGTCGCCGCCAGCGCAGCCACCACGGCAATCGCCGCAAATGCGACCAGGCGCCTGCGGGTGAGCGTGATGCCGGGCATGATGGCGGGCAAAATGCGGCGCCGATGGCCGGGCGCAACCAGAACGAGACTCCTCCGTCAGACGAGGCCGCCCCAAGGGTTGCCCCGGCTGAAAAAACCGCCATTCATTACCTTCATGCGTACGAAGTCATGGTTGCAGACGTTGGTTTGGTGGGTCGTGGCGACGGCGGCCGGAGGCACGGCTTTCGGGCAGGCCAGCAACGGGGTGGAAGAGGTCATCGTTCCGGCGGACGCGCCTCCGTCCACGACCGTGGCGCCAGCTTCGGCGGACAGCGCCACGACGCCGCCCGGTCCCACGGCCGACGCGGAAACCGACCGGTTACGCAAGGAACGCGACCGGATTGCGGCGGAAAATGCCCTGGCCCAGGAGAAGCTCCGCCAGGATCTCTTCGCGCTGGACGCGGAAAAGCAGAAGCTCGCCCTCCAAAACGGCCTCCGGCGCGAGCGCTTGGAGGCGGACGTCGCCGATTCGCGGACCAAGCTCGATCGCCTGCAGATCCAGATCGATCTCGTGAACCGGCAGGCCTCGCTGGAGTCGGCCAAACACCGCGAGGAGCTGGAAACGGAGCTGGCCGGGCTTCGTGGCGAGGAGGAACGGCTCAAGCTTGCGAACTCCATCGCCGCCCAGAAACTCGAGGCGCGCCTGGCCGAACTGCGTGTGCAGGACACGGAATTGAAGATTCACCGGGCGCAGCTCGAGATGAACGTCGCGCAGCTGCAAACCGACCTGACCGTGCGCGAGAAGCAGGATGTCCTGCGCGACCTCGCGCCAGCGGAACGAGACTACACCCTGCAGCCGTACCAGAAGGGCGTGCTGCAGATCAGCGACCGGCGCATCGCCCTCAACGGCTTGATCACCCCGACCATCGCCGATCTCGTGGTCGAGCGCATCGACTACTTCAACAACCAGAATATGAAGTACCCGATCTTCATCGTGATCGATTCCTCGCCGGGTGGTTCCGTGATGGCGGGTTCGAAGATCATCAAGGCCATGAACGGCAGCGAGGCGCCTGTCTATGTCGTGGTGAAATCCTACGCTGCGAGCATGGCCGCGGTGATTACGGCGTCGGCCAGGCATTCGTTTGCCTATCCCAACGCGGTCCTCGTGCATCATCAGATCAGCTGGCTGGGCATGGGTAACCTGACGCAGCAAAAGGAACAACTCGCCCAGGCCGAGCAATGGTGGCGCCGCCTCGCCGAACCCGTGGCGAAGAAGATGGGACTGACGCTCGATCAGTTCATCGCGCGCATGTATGAACAGAACAGCGATGGCAACTGGCGCGAGTTCGCCGATGCCGCCGTGCGGCTGAAATGGGTCGATGATGTCGTGGGCACGATTCGCGAAACCTCGCTCGACAAGAATCCCGATCGTTTCGGTCCGCGTCCCTCGCTCAGCGTCCAACTCGAAGAGCAGACGGACAAGGAAGGTAACCCTTACGTCGTGTTGCCGCGGCTGGCGCCTTTCGACTGCTACTTTGTCTTCAATCCCGATCACTACTATCGGCTGCGATAGGGTGGAGGACGGGCGGCTGAGGTCGGAGATCAGGAGCCGGAGGCCAGAGGCGGAAAAACGGCGATCGGCAAGCTGAGGGCGGTGACTTCCGGTCTCCGGCTTCCGGCAGCCTGCCGCTGACCGATTGCCTCATTCGCTTAGGCCCGCTCCGGGAGTTTTTTTGGGGGGCCTGGGGAGTCGTCCCTATGGGTTGACTTGATGCCGTTCGCTACACTGGCCCCATGGTTACCGCCCTCCTCTGCCTCCTCGCTGCCCTGTGGATTCCCGGCCTGTATCTTCTCGTTGTTTCCGTGCGCCGGGCTCCCGTGGCCGTCGAGGACGAGAACGGTTTCCACGTGATCGAGCAACCGGTCATGCGGTCCGGCATGCTGGGCGCACCGGTGCGCATTGCCTGATCGGAACAACGATTTTTTCGGGGGCGGTAGGGCAGTCACCGCGCTCTGAGGGAAAGGCGCCAGTCTCTTGTGGACTGGCGCTTTTTCGTGCCGGTACCGTCGCGCCGGAAGCCCGCTCCGGCAATTTTCCGGAGGGGCGCACGCGCCATTTCGTCGGGGCAGAAAAAAAGGCGACGCCGGATGGCGCCGCCTTGCCTGCGAGAGAAGAGGACTCGCCTCAGGGCGCCGTCGACGAAGCTTCCGGGGCGACGGTATCGGAAGGCGAGAATTCGTAACCGATGCCATGCACCGTGCGCAGATTCGTGAGCGGGCGACCCTTGCGGCCGAACAGGTCGCGGATCTTGACGATGTACTGGTCGAGCGAACGACTTCGCACGTCGGCATGCAGACCCCAGACGGAGTGGATGAGATTCTTGCGCGTGATGATCACGCCGGGGTTCGATGCGAGGTAGGCGATGATGCCGAATTCCTTCCGGCCGAGCTTTTCCTGCGAGCCATCGACGAACGTTGCGGTCAGGGTGCGGGGATCGATGGTGGCGCCTTCGAAGGCGAACGGCGAATCCGAAATGCGCGCGTTCTTGGTGACGTTAAAGTCCCGGGCGCTCTCGGCGCGGCGGAGCACCGCGTGAATGCGCGCGATCAATTCCGCGGCACTGAACGGCTTGGTGACGTAGTCGTCGGCGCCGAGGTCCAGCCCTTTCACCTTGGAAACCTCGGAGTCGTTGCCCGTGAGGAAAATCACCGGGACGTTCACTTCGTTGCGTTTCAGTTCGTCGAGGAAGGAAAAACCATCCTGGTCGGGCAACGTGATATCGAGCAGGATGAGGTTGGCAAAGTTGCGCTTCAGGAACCGCAGGGCCAGGGCACACCGGTGGTAGACCTGCGTCTGCATGCCGACCGATTCGAGCTGCTGGGCGATGATATTCGCGAGTTCCGGCTCATCTTCGACGATAAGGATCAGAGGCTTTGGGGAAGTCGACATGATGGCATTGAGTTGTGCGGTGAGAGCAGGACGGACTGTCAAAGGTTCCGAAGAGAGTGTCACGCCGGGCAGGCCCGCATTCGTGGCGACCTTTCCGGGGTTCTCCGCCCACAGGGAAGGGAGGTGAGCAGACGCTTGGTTTGGCTTCTCGCCGATCGTTAAAGGGGTCGTGACCATTATTTTTACATCGGCGGTGTGTCAAAAGAATATAGGCCTTTTTACTTGAAGGCATCCGGGGGCTCCGCTGTCTCGGTTCCGTGTCCGCCGCCAAGCCACTCCTGATGCTCGGCCTGCCCAAGGGCAGCCTCGAGGAAGCGACCCGAGCTCTCTTTGCCCGAGCAGGTTACAAAATTTCGGTGAGCTCTCGTTCGTATCGGCCCGTCATCGACGACCCCGAGCTCGACGGGCGTTTTGTGCGTTCGCAGGAAATGAGTCGGTACGTCGAGCACGGCTTCTTTGACTGCGGCCTGTGTGGCCACGACTGGGTGATCGAAAACGGCTCCGACGTGGTCGAGGTTTGCGAGCTCGGCTACAGCCGCGCTTCGCGCAATCCCGCGCGTTGGGTGATCGCGGTGCCGGAGGATTCCCCTGTGAAACGGGTCGCCGACCTGCAGGGCAAACGCATTGCCACCGAACTCGTCGGGACCACGAAGCGTTACCTGGCCGAACACGGGGTGGAAGCGGTCGTCGAGTTTTCCTGGGGAGCGACCGAAGTAAAGGTGCCCGACCTGGTCGATGCGATTGTCGACATCACCGAGACCGGCAGTTCGCTTCGCGCGAACAAACTCCGCATCGTCGACACCATACTTTCCAGCACCACGCGGTTCATCGCCAACCGGGCCGCCTGGGCCGACGCCGGCAAGCGCCGCAAGATCGAGACGATTGCCATGCTCCTGAAGGGGGCGCTGGAGGCTGAAATCAAGGTTGGCTTGAAGATGAATGCGCCCAAGGCCGCGCTTGACGCGATCCTCGGCGCCATTCCGGCCCTGCGCAATCCGACCATCTCGCCGTTGAGCAATCCCGACTGGATCGCGCTTGAAACCATTATCGATGAAAGCGTCGTCCGCGAAATCATTCCCCAGCTAAAAGCCCTTGGCGCCGAAGGCATCGTCGAGTACCCCCTGAACAAGATCGTTTATTGAGTCCAGCCGCTCGCGCCCGGTAAAGGGCCGGGTCTTGCGTCCGGGCCGAGTCGAGAGTGTATGCCCCCGAGGCGCGAAGCCCGGGCCCGGAAATACTTAGGATGAAAAAAGTCACGCTAGGCCTCCTCCAGCACGCGTGCGACGCGGATCCGGCCTCCAACCTGCAACGGGCGTTGCAGCTCGCCACGCGCGCCGCCGGAGGGGGGGCGCAGATCATCTGCACGCAGGAGCTGTTTCGCTCCCAGTACTTTTGCCAGAGCGAGGACTACGCCAACTTCGCCCTCGCCGAATCGATCCCCGGCCCGTCGACCGAGGCCTTCCAGGAATTCGCCCGCAAGCACGGCGTGGTCGTCATCGCGTCGCTGTTCGAGAAACGGGCGGCCGGCGTCTACCACAACTCCGCTGCCATCATCGATGCGGACGGATCGCTCCTTGGCATCTATCGCAAGATGCACATCCCGGACGATCCCCTTTTCTACGAAAAGTTCTACTTCACACCCGGCGACAGCGGGTTCCGGGCGTGGCCGACACGGTTTGGCACGATCGGCGTCTTGATCTGCTGGGATCAGTGGTATCCCGAAGCCGCCCGGCTGACGGCGATGCACGGAGCGCGAAATTCTGTTTTATCCCACCGCAATCGGCTGGCATCCCGGGGAAAAAGCCAGACTTGGCGAGAAACAACACGGCGCGTGGGAGACGATCCAGCGTGCGCACGCGATCGCCAACGGCTGTCATGTCGCCGTCGTCAATCGGATCGGTCACGAACGTCCGGTCGGCGGCGACGGCCTGGAGTTTTGGGGCCAGAGTTTTGTGGCGGGAACCAGTGGCGAGATCATCGTCCGGGCGGCGGTCGATCAGGAGGAGGTATTGCTCGCCACGGTCGACCTGGACGAGATCGACGATACCCGCACCCACTGGCCGTTTCTGCGCGATCGTCGCATTGACGCCTACGGTGATCTCACGCGACGGTTTCTCGACTGACGTTCATCGCATCGTCTCCCCGGGGGCCACCAGATGTTCACGTCGCGAAACAGCTGCCGCAAGAGCCGACGCCAGGAGGCGCGAAGACCGGTGGTGGAGGTCCGCGGCCCATGACCAGCACCTTGCCTCGAAGTCCGCACCAGTCCCCGCTTGCCGTCGCGCGACGATCGGCTGGTCCCGCCTCCCTCGGTTTTCGCATGCCCGCGGAGTGGGAGCTGCAGCGGGCAATCTGGCTCTCGTGGCCCCATCGCCGCGAGACCTGGCCCGGGCGCAGGCGCTTCGCCCCCATTCCCGGCAAGTTCGCCGAGATCGTTGCGGCGATCGCGCGTTACGAGGACGTGCATATCAACGCAGCGGGCCGCCTCGCCTCCCAGGCGCGGCGCCTTTGCGTGGCGGCGGGAGCTGACATGACCCGCGTGTTCCTGCACGATCATCCCACGGATGATTCGTGGTGTCGTGATCACGGTCCCATCTTCATCAAGAATGACGACACCGGAGAGGTTGCGCTGACCGACTGGCGCTTCAACGCCTGGGGAGGCAAGTATCCGCGCTACGCTCGTGACAATGCCGTTCCCCGCCGCGTGCAGCGTGCGCTCGGTCTGCGCCGCTTTGAACGGCGCATGGTACTCGAGGGCGGATCGATCGACGTCAATGGCGAGGGGCTTTTGCTCACGACCGAAGCTTGCCTGCTCAATCCCAATCGTAATCCCTCCCTCGGCCGGGCCCGCATCGAACGTGCGTTGCGGGACTACCTCGGCGTGCGCGAAGTCGTCTGGCTCGGTGATGGGATTGAGGGCGACGACACCGACGGCCACGTCGATGATCTCTCCCGCTTCTTCAAGGCCGACGGCATCATCACCGCCATCGAACCAAACGAGAACGATCTCAACCATCGCGTGCTGGCGGAGAATCTTGAACGACTGCGCGCCTTACGGACGCCGCGCGGTCGCCGTTTTGACATTCGCGAACTGCCCATGCCCGAGCCAGGCTACGTGGACAACCAGCGCCTGGCGGCCAGTTACGCGAATTTTCTCGTGATCAACGGCGCGGTGCTCGTGCCGACCTTTCGCCAGTCGCGGCGGGACGCCCAGGCGCTCGCGATCATCGGCGACTGTTTCGACGGTCGGGAGGTCATCGGCATCGATTGCCTCGACGTCGTATTGGGAGGTGGCACACTGCATTGCCTCACCCAGCAGCAACCGGCGTGAACCTGCCCGGCCTGGTTGCGGTCACAGCTGGATTCCATCCACCACACCCCATGAACAGACCTTTGGCCCGCTTTCTTGGCGGCATTACCTGTCTCGCCTTCGCGGTCCTCTTCGGTGGTTGCGAGTCGGTGGAGATGCCGAGCTTTTCCCTACCGAATACGGACGCCGTGCAGCGGCGCACGCTTAAGCGGGACGCGGATGAGGTTTACGCTGCCAGCCGCGCCGCATTGGAGGCGATGGATTACACGTTTGTCCGGGGCAGTCGGGCCTCCGGCAAACTTGAAATGGCTTCCCGTGTGTTGCCGGGCTCCGCCCTCCGTGCTCGGCAACGCGACGTCAAAATCACCGTCGTCGAACTCGATAGCGGTGATGCGGAGGTGCGCGTCGCCATCTGGGAAACCACCGAGGACGAGTCCGCCGCCGGTACCGTCACGCCGACGAATCGCCTCGTGCATGACACCTCCCCCTACGACGTCTTTTGGTCGCGGCTGGACGATCAGCTCAGGAAGTCCCCGCCGGCGACAAGTGGCGGGAAAAGTTAGCCGCGAGGAAGCCTCCTCGGCTGCGAATCGCGCCTTGCGCGCGGACGGAGGGACGCAAATCTCAGGACCGGTCGCGACGTTTGGAATGCCGATTGGCATGCTTGATTACTTATTCATGGTAAGTGGCTTGTGTGGTTCATGTCTTCGCGTTTGGGCAGCTGAAATCGGCCCGATGGGCAGCGAAAAGGCGCCGGCCGTTGCCAAGCGCGATGAAATGTCGAGTCTCCGGTTCTCCTGGCGGACTGTCTCCTTTGGTCTCCCGGTATTTTTCAGCTTGCGGACGCCCCGGTGAAGGCGGACGCTTGACCTCTTGCGGCAGTTCCGGGGGCTGGTTGCCGCCCTGTTCCAGACCAGCTCAATTCGTCAGTCACACTTCCAACCAAGACAGCGTCGGCTCCGGTCGTCGGCTGTTTCTGGTGATCGGCGGCCAGGTGACGGGAGCAGCACCGGGTTTCCGATCATCGCCTGTTGTATGAGTTCGTCCATGCAAGAGCTGCTCGCTCAGAGCGCCTTTGAAAAACTGCGGGAGGGTTCGATCGTTCCCGGTATTATTACCGAGATTCGCCAGAACGAAGTCGTCGTGGATATCGGCGGCAAATCTGAGGGCGTCATTCCCGCCAACGAGTTCGTCGATCTCGGCGACCTGCAAATCGGGTCCACCATCGACGTGTTCCTCGAGAAGCTCGAGGATCGCCAGGGCAACCCCATCCTGTCCTACGACAAGGCCCAGCAGAAGAAGAACTGGGAAAACATTCTCCAGAAGTGTTCGGAGGGTTCGGTCGTCGCCGGCCGCGTGCGCGCCAAAGTCAAGGGGGGCCTGATCGTCTCCATCGGAGTCGATTCCTTCCTGCCCGCCTCGCACGTCGACGTGCAACCGCCCAAGAACCTCGATCAATACGTGGGCCAGACCTACGACTTCAAGGTTCTCAAGATCAACCAGGACCGGAAGAACATCGTCCTCTCCCGTCGCGAACTGATCGAGGAACAGCGCGCCAACAAGCGTCGTGCCCTGCTCGACCGCATCGCGCCCGGCCAGATCGTGCGAGGCACGGTCAAGAACATCACCGATTTCGGCGCATTCATCGACCTCGACGGCATGGACGGTCTGCTCCACATCACCGACATGTCGTGGGGCCGGGTTTCCCACCCGAGTGAAGTGCTCAAGCAGGGGGAGGAGGTCGATGTCATGGTCATCGAGGTGAATCGCGAAAAAGAGCGGGTGTCGCTCGGCCTCAAGCAGACGAAGAAGAACCCGTGGGACGAGATCGACCGCAAGTTCCCGGTCGGCTCCAAGGTCCGCGGCAAGATCGTCAACCTGGTGCCCTACGGTGCCTTCGTCGAGATCGACCAGGGGGTCGAGGGCCTCGTGCATGTTTCCGAGATGTCCTGGACGAAGCGCATCGCCAAGCCCTCGGACATTCTCACCGTCGGCGACGAGGTGGACGCGGTGGTGCTCGGCATCAACAAGGAGGAGCAGAAGATCTCCCTCGGCATGCGCCAACTCGAGCCCAACCCCTGGGACATGGTCCGGCACAATTATCCCGTGGGTGCGCACGTTCGCGGCAAGGTGCGCAACATCACGACCTATGGCGCCTTCATTGAACTCGAGGAAGGCATCGACGGCATGGTGCACATCTCCGACATGTCCTGGACCCGCAAGGTCAACCATCCGAGCGAAGTGCTCAAGAAAGGCGACGAGGTGGATGCCATCGTCCTCGATGTCGACCAGCAGCAACAGCGGATTTCTCTCGGCATGAAGCAGCTCATGGACGACCCGTGGAACAACATCGACCGGTACTTCCGCATCGGTGACGTCGTCCAGGGCACCGTGACCAAGATCACTTCGTTTGGCGCCTTCGTGGAGCTGAAGGACAACATCGACGGCCTCGTGCACATTTCGCAGATCAGCGAGGATCGCATCGAGAAGGTTAAGGACGTCCTCAAGCCTGGCCAGCCGGTCAATGCGCGGGTCATCAAGATCGACCGCGACGAACGGCGGATCGGTCTCTCGATCAAGGCGGCGAACTACAGCGCCGACGAACTCGCCGCCGAAGTTGCCAGTTTTGGGACCATGAAGGAAGGCGGCGACCTCATGCGCCTTGGCGACATCATCGACGAAGCGACCAACAAATAATTAGTCAGCGTCTCTTTTCGTTCCGAGACCTACTCACGGGCGTCCGACGAAAGTCGGGCGCCCGTTCTGTTGCCATCGTGAAGTCGGTTCCGCGAGGGAAGACAACTCGAGCGCCGGCACGCATGGGACGCGAACAGACGTGCCGTCGGCCGTAGGCCTCCGCGGGCGCGACGCAAAAACCGGCCCAATCCCCGACCGGTCGATTGGGCTCGAGCGGAATTGCAGTCCAACTGCATCGATACGGCTCGGCCCGGCTATTCCGTTTTGAGAACCGGACCCTGCTGATGATACGGCGGCGACGCGAAGCAGGCAGCTTCGCGTCGCGAAGGAACGCTCCGACTTGGCGGAGAAAACGCAGCGTGTCCGCGCTTAACCGACGAGACAGTTCTGTCGGCGACGGGCGATCAGCAGCAAGCCTGCAGCCATCCCCATGAGGACGACCGTCGGGAAAGCATCCGGCACGCTGGCCGCGTCACGCAGGCTGGAAGCACTCACGCCGGGAAGGCCGACGTTGGACACGGTAAGAACCATGTCGTTGTAGTCCCAGTCGCCCAGACTGAGGTCTTCCCAGCCGAGCAGGTAGCTGTTCGCGTCCCAAGCCACTGAACCGGCCGGAGCGCCAGCGTCACTGCCGAGGTTGAGCGTCTCGCCCTTGCCTTGATATGCCACCATGTGGTCGAGGCCATCGGCATTCAGCGAGCTGTCGGAATACCAGGTGAACCCAGCGACCGAGTTCTGCAGATAGAACCCAAACGAAGCAAAGGTCGCGGCGGTGGACGCGGTGGCACCGCCGGCTGCGGAACCTCCGAAGATTTGCACCATTTGCGAAGGATCGGCGGCATTGTAGATACCAAAGGCGTTGTTGGCGGCGTAACCCGCGACCTCGATCACCATGGCCGAACTAATGCTGCCCGCGGCCGTCCACAGCGCGTCGCCGCCTATGCCATTGCTGAGCTGGCTGGCGTCGGAGCCGATGTTCACCAGCGTATTGCCACGCGCGTTGATGATGCCCTGGAGCGAAAGAGCCGAACTGGAGCCGCTCTCTCCGAGTGCATTGACCGGAGTCGGCGTAGCCTGGGCGATGATCGGAGCCGCGATCAGGGCGAGAGATGTAAGAATGAGTGGGCGCATGGGCTGGAATTCGGTTTGCTTGGTTTTCAGGAAGGAGTGCGGTGCGCGAGCGCTATGAGGAGTGGATGAAAGAGACACCCACCGGACGCGATGAGCAAGCACGGTAGCGCGTGTTTGCCCACGAGTAGCAGAAGCTACCGTGCCCGACTGCGTAATACAGCTGATGCCAGGGATAGGGGGTACCTCTAAGGGCGGGCAAACTGACAAATGGTGCCTCACCTGGTGATTCGATTCGCAGTGCGATTGTTGCCGGTTGTCGGTTCCGTACACCGGCCGGATAGCCGCCGAAGAACGTGTGTACGCCCCGCTTTGTAGTAGCCGAGTCAGATCCCACGCCACACGCATGTCGCGGCGACCGCAGGTCCGAGAAGGTCTCGGTGAAGGGTTGCAGGTGAGTTGCCGCGTGCCACGTTGCGGGAATGGCGGATGAACCGCAACCGCGCGACCGCCTTCGCCAGGAGCTTCGCGATTTGATTCAGCGCGTGGAAAGGGCCAAGGCGCAGAACCGACGCATGATTGAAAAAGCTGCCCAGCTGAAGAAGACCGCCCGTGACCAGCACTTCCGGTTGGTGGGGCCGGTCAACGGCGCCAACGAGTAGTTCGTGCATGGCGGTCTTCCGAGCGAGACTGGCATCGGGTTTGGTTTTCGGATCCCGGAGATTGCCGCGCGACGACTCGATTCGGGTGCAGGTGGCAAGAGCGTGCTGCCGATGATCGAGGGTCCGTGCGAAGAGGGATTCATTCCGGAGGTTCGCTGCGATACAGACCGCGGACGAGACGGAGCCGATCCCCTCCAGGAACGGGGTTATTCCGCGACCGGCGGTTCGCCGAAATGCGTGCGATGCGCCGCATACGCCTGAGAATCCGCCAGCATCGCGTCGATTGTCGCCGACAATGGTGCCGCAACCCAAAGACCGGAAATCACCACCTTGTCGCCAATGTCATTTTCCAGGATGAAGGATGGTCGTTGATTGATCTGATGGGCATGAAAGCGCGCGGTCGAGTTCTCGACTCGCGAATGTACTTCCGACGACTCGGCCCGGGCCTGCAATTCAGCTGGCGCGACCTTCAGGACCATCGCTCCGATTTCCACGGCCACCGCAAGATCACCGATCCTCCTGCCATCCCGCAGGGCAGCCTCACTGAGCGCGCGGCGCAAGCAGTCCTCCTCACCGATGAAGTCGCGGCCGGCCTCGGCGACAAGATTGGGGGCGCGGTAGTCGCCCTGGCGTGCGGGTTCCAGCCAGCCGGAATGCAACCGGTGGGACGAATGCACGGTGGTGCCGCCACTCCGCTGGTAATACCAGTCGCACTCGGCGCGTGACTTCGGGAAATCCGGCGGGTTCATCAGCGCGATGCGCCACGCAAAATTCACGCGTCCCGCGTAACGGGCTTTGATCTCGTCCCAGGCGGGTTCCGCCCAATGACACCAGGAGGAGAGGATCTCGAGGTAGTAGGTGACTTGCATCGCGGTATTGTCTTGGTGGTAACCGGATCAACGGACCATCCCTGGCGGTCGTCAACGATGACGCTCGACCCGGTGCGGTCGGGACTACAATCGAGCCGCGACCAACGTGCCGGAGCGGCAGTGCCGAATGTTGGATTCGCGTGTCGATGGGGTTTGCTCCCGTGATGGGTCTCCTCGTCGGGCCGGCGGCTCGGTGAGGGTTTCCAGCCAGCTCGGAAACGGATCGCTCTTCAATGTCCAGTTTCCGATGGAGCGAAGGCGGCAACGGTCCAGTCGCTCACGCTGGAGAGCAGCTGTGAAGCCCAAATTGGTGCTGTTCAACCAGCCTTTGGGACCAGAAGGATCGCCGCCAGCCGTGAATCGAGTCCGGCTGATTGGTTCACCGGTGGATTGAGATTGCTGCCGCCGGCGCGCCGGGGATTCGGTTAGGTTACCTGCGCTCGGTCCGATACTAGATTGAAGGCCGTTCTTCGCGCCCCGGAACGGTCGGTCACGCCTTTCCCATACATGAAAATTGAGCAACGTATCCAGTCCGATTCGGCCGACTGGAGATTGGTGACCGACGGACTGGGCGGGCTGCGGCCACAACTGGCTTTCGCGTTTGGCGGGCGCAGGTTGCTGGAGGATCCAGCGATCTTGAGCCAGGTGCGGAAGTGGTACCCGAATGTGCGCGTGGTCTTCGGCTCCACGGCGGGCGAGATCTGCGACACGTCGGTGGCGGAGGACACGATCGTGGTCACGGCGATGAGCCTGGAGAAGTCCAGCGTCGTCTGCGCGGCGATTTCGGTCCGCTCCCAGCTCGAAAGCCGGACCGCAGGCCGGGAACTCGCGCGCCGCTTCAGCCGAGCTGGCCTGGTCCATGTGTTTGTCGTTTGCGATGGTCAGTTGGTCAACGGCACCGAACTTTCGCGCGGATTCAACGAATGTCTGCCCGAGGGAGTCACGCTTACCGGCGGTCTCGCCGGGGACGGTGCGCGATTCGAAAGGACATTGGTGGGCCTCGATGAGGCCCCCTGCAGCGGGCGCATCGCCGCGGTGGGGTTCTATGGCCGCCATCTGCGCATTGGCTTTGGATCCTGTGGTGGCTGGGAGGCCTTTGGTGAGGAACACACGGTCACGCGGGCGGATGGCAACATCCTGTTTGCACTCGATCAGCAGCCGGCCCTGCGACTCTATAAGGAGTATCTGGGCGAGCACGTATCCGGCCTGCCGGCATCGGCCCTGCGGTTCCCTCTCTTCGTGACACCGCCGGGTGAGAACTCCGGCGTCGTGCGCACGATCCTTTCGGTCGAGGACGTGACCCAAAGCATGGTCTTCGCCGGCGACGTGCCGCCAGGATCGCGCGTGCAGTTCATGCGCGCTTCCCACGAGGCCCTGGTCAACGGCGCCGCGGTGGCGGCAGAGCAATCCCGTTTCGACGGGGCCGCCGAACTCGCGATCTGCGTGAGCTGCGTCGGCCGCAGGATCGTGCTGGGCGATCACACCGGTGAGGAAGCCGAGAAGGTGCGGCGGATTTTAGGCCCGGGACCTGCGATTGCGGGCTTTTACTCGTACGGCGAACTTGCGCCCGCCGGCGTCAACGTCGGTTGTCAGCTGCACAATCAGACGATGACGATCACCACCTTGCGGGAAGTTTGATGATACTGCGCAGGTCAACGGGCCCCGACCGAATCAGAAAGCCGGGAACTTTACCTGTAGCGACCGACCCCCCGGTCGATACAAATGTTGATCCCGGAGCGATCCGCGGGTCGCGGTTATTCTCCCCATGTTGCTTGTTTCCCGTTCGAACCGGCCGGTCCTGGCCGGCCGGAATGCGTGCGGTTGGTGATGGATGAGCGGTTTCACCCGTGAACTCATCCGCCGTCGCCGGTGCATTGCGTGTGCTTTCAGACCTGCCGACTGAAGCCGGCGGGGCCCTGCTTGAACACATGTTCGATCTTGTCGCGGTCGTCGGGCTACCGGACCTGTCGCTGCACTACGTCAATGCTTCGGGGCGGCGCCTGCTTCAGATCGGTTCGCATGATCCGCTGGCCGGTGCAACCTGGACTGAATTCGTGAGCGCCGGCACCCGACAGGCCATGAGCGTCCACGGCAGCCGCGCGATCACCGCCGGACGTTCCTGGCGCGGCGCCGGTTTCCTGCGGGCGCGCACGGGAACCGAGCTGCCCGTGCGTCTCGGCATGACGGGTGTGACCGGGGACCCGGAGGCCGGGCCGCTCGCGCTCATCACGGCTCTCGACGATGCGCGGACGCACCACCTGCAGACCGCCTTGCGCAACGAACAACTGCTCCTGCACGCGATGGTCAACTCCGTGCCGGATGCGATTTACTTCAAGGATCGCGAAAGCCGATTCATTCGCGCAAGCGCCGCCCTCGCGCGCAAGCTGGGGGTTGCTGGTCCCGAGGACTTGATCGGGCGGACGGATGCCGACTTCTTTCCCGTGGAGGCCGCCGAGAAATCTCGCGCCGAAGAACAGCGGATTATCGCCACTCGCGAGCCGATGCTCGATGCCGAGGAGAAGGAGGTCCGGCCGGACGGCAGCGAAACCTGGGTTTCGACGTCGAAGTTCCCGTTGCGCGACTGGCGGGGCAACCTGGTCGGGACGTTTGGCATTACCCGTGATGTCAGCGCCCGCAAACGAGCGGAGAAGGAGCGCCGCCACATCGAGGAGCAATTGTTTCTCGCGCAAAAGATGGAGTCGATCGGCCGCCTCGCCGCCGGCATCGCCCACGAGATCAACACGCCGACCCAATACATCACGGACAATACCCATTTCCTGATCGGTGCCTTTCGTCAGCTCACGAGCGTGTGCACCGCCCACCAGGCGTTGCGCGCGCGCGCGTGTGCGCATCCCGACCTGCATGCGGAGATCGAGGCGGTTTGTGCGGCCGAGTCGGAGGCCGAATTCGACTACCTCCTCAACGAAATCCCGCGGACCCTCGAGCAGACGATTGAGGGGCTGTCGCGCGTCGCCCGCATCGTGCATTCGCTGCGTGAGTTCGCCCATCCCGGTAAACCCGACAAAGCTCCGACGAATCTCAACCAGGCCGCGGAAACCGCGATCGCCGTTTCCCGCCACGAATGGAAGCTGGTCGCCGACGCCGTCACCGACCTCGATCCGGATCTGCCCCTGATTCCCTGCGTGGTCGACGAAATCAACCAGGTCCTGCTCAACCTGATCGTGAATGCCGCGCATGCCATCGAGGATGCGGTCGCCAAAGGCGGCACGGAACGCGGGTGCATCACCTTGCGCACGCGACGTGAGGGCGACTGGGCATTGCTCGAAGTCGAGGACACGGGCGCCGGCATTGAAGAGCCGGTGCGCCGCCATATCTTCGAGCCGTTCTTCACCACGAAGCCGGTTGGTCGGGGGACCGGCCAGGGACTGGCGCTGGTGCACACGATGATCGTCAAGAACCATCACGGCTCCATCGCGTTCACGAGCGAGGTCGGTCGCGGCACGACGTTTCACATCCGTCTTCCGATCAATCCTCCGGCGGACGTGCCGGCCGACGCAGATGCCCCAATCCCACTGCCATGAATCGAAAAATCCTCTTTGTTGACGACGACGTGCTGCTGCTGGCGGCCTTTCAGCGCAACCTGCGCAAGCAGTTCGAATTCGACGTTGCCGCGGGTCCGCGGGAGGCGCTCGAAAGCCTGCGAAAGAACGGTCCCTACGCCGTCATCATGGCCGACATGCGCATGCCCGGCATGGACGGGGTCACCCTGCTGGAACACCTCCAGCGCCTGTCGCCCGATACCGTCCGCGTGATGCTGACCGGGAACTCCGAACAACAGGTCGCGATGGACGCGATCAACCGCGGCCAGGTATTCCGATTCCTGGGCAAGCCCTGTCCGCCCGAAGTCCTGGTGCCCGCGCTCGAGGGGGCGTTGCGCCAGCATCAACTCATCTGCGCAGAACGGGAGCTGCTGGAAGGCACGCTGATGAGTTGTGTGCGTGCCCTGATCGAGGTGCTGGAACTCGCGGTGCCGGAGGCGCACCATCGCGGCCAGCTCCTACGGGAAGCGATGCGGGAGGTGGCGACCGCCGCCGGGCTCGGGCCGCTGTGGGAACTCGAACTCGCCGCTGAACTCGCCTTGATTGGCTATGCGTCCGTGCCGCACAACATCCTGCGCAAACTGCACGCGCGCGTGCCGCTGTCGTACCGAGGAACAGGCGGTGATCTGCCGTGTGCCGAAGGTCGGCCATGATGTCCTCAAGGGAATCCCTCGCCTCGAGAATGTCGCCCGCATCGTCCTTTTCCAACAGAAGAACCACGACGGCAGTGGCTATCCGCACGATCACTGCGTGGGTAATGATATTCCCGCGGGCGCCCGCATCCTCAAGATCGTCGCTGACCGGCTCGCGCTCGAAGCCGAGGGCACGGTCGGATCCGCGGCGAGGCACGAGATGAACAACCGCGCCGGTTTCTATGATCCGGAGTTGCTCGAACGGGTCTTTGTTTGCTTTCCGGGCGTCGTTTCCCGGCTGTCGGACAGCGAACGCGCCCCCCTCGCCCTCTGCCTTGCGGAACTCTCCCCCGGCCAGCGTTTGCATGCGGACCTGAATTCCGCGAACGGATTGGTCCTCGCCACGGGCGGCCAACGCCTGACCGCCATGATGATCGAACGCCTGCGCAACCTCGCCGAAATCGGGGAAATCCATGAGCCATTCTTGATCCGCGACGACCCGGGCGTGACCAGGGCCGTCCACGCCTGACGGCTCGAACCGGAACGGCTCCGGCGGCGCGAGCCTGCACGATTCCGCTCAAGACGTGATGAGCGAAGTCGTTCATCAACCTTGGCTTGAAATCCCCCGTCGCTCCCGCCGGCGGTGGATGCGGGCCAACGCTGCCGCGTCGTTTCCCTCCGTTGCGATTTCGCAACGGGCCATCATGATTCCCCAGTCGTTCACCCTCCGTTTCCTCGAGCCGATCGCACCGTGTCGCACGTGGTGCGCGCGCGGACGTGGGCGTGCGCAGCCATGGTGAAACGCATCCTCGGCGTCCTGGGAGTGCTGGTTGGCGTCTTCGCAATCGCCATGGCTTGCGTGCTGCACGCGGCCCGGCGTGTGAGTCGAGCGGTTGAGAAGCAGGAAACCGCGATTGCGCCCTTGCAGCGCACTGCGGAAACCCTGGCCGAGGTCACCCGGGAATTGCAGAGCACCACCGCGACGATCGCTCAGCCAGCGCCGGATGCCGATGTCGGTGCGGCGCGCGACCGCCAGGCCAGGCTGATTGCGCGGTTGCGAACCGAGCTGCCCGGCCTGCACGCTCCCGCTCTGGCCTATCTCCGGGGCCGACATTGGGTGGATCCCTTGAAGCGTCCTGCGTCGACGGTGCCTCTGACCGTAGGCGACTTTTTCGATCGTCTCGCTGACGAAGGAAAACTCCTGGCGGCGGCGGACGCTGCGACCTCGACCCAGGTGGAGACCGTGGCGGACGACGTCCGGCAGTTGCGGGACTTCGCCCGACGCGAGGCTGCGCAAGGCTCGCGGGAAATGTCGCAGCGCGCCTCGGCGATGATGGCATGGACCGTGGGTGGCGGGCTCGCCGCTCTGCTGGTAGGGCTCGGCCTCGCGGCATTGCTCGTTCAGCGGGTCACGGCCCCGTTGCGACGCATCGCCGGTGTGATTGGCCAGGCGGCGGATGGCGATCTCACCCTGCGCGCCGAGGTTGATGGTCCCTCCGAGGTGGCCGCCATCGCCCGCGGGCTCAATCAGTTGCTGGAGGGCCTGCGCAGTTGCGTGGTGGCGGTGACGGCCAACACCCAATCGCTTGGCGAATCGGCCCGGCAACTCAACGACGCGACCGCGCTCGTATCCGAAAATTCCGAACAGACGTCCGCGCAGTCCGACGCGGTGTCGCGGCTGGCCGGCCAGGTCAGCACCAACATGGCGACCGCCGCCGCCTCCGCCGGCGAGATGAGTTCCTCCGTCCGGGAAGTGGCCGAGCGGGCCGCCGTCGCCGCCCGCGTGGCGGCCGGCGCGGTCACGGCCGCCACGCGCACGAACGAATCCATCGAACGCCTGGGCCGCAGCAGCGCGGAGATTGGTGCGGTCGTCCAGGTGATCACATCGATTGCCGAGCAGACGAATCTGCTCGCGCTGAACGCGACCATCGAGGCGGCCCGCGCCGGTGAAGCGGGCAAGGGCTTTGCCGTCGTCGCCGGGGAGGTCAAGGAACTCGCCCGCCAGACCGCAAAGGCGACCGAAGAGATCGGTCGCAAGATTGCCGCGATTCAGGACGACACCAAGGGCGCGGTGGCCGCGAACGAGGAGATCAGTCGCGTGATCACTGAAATCAACGATGCCCAGGCCATCATTGCCGCGGCCGTCGAACAGCAGGCCGCGACCATCAACGAGATTTCCACGCACGCCGCCGAGGCTTCGCAAGGCAGCACGCAGATCACCGAAAGCATCCGGCATGTGTCGAAGGCCGCGACAAGTTCAAGCGTGGCGGCCACGCAAACCGCCGAGGCAGCGGAAACCTTGCGCAAACTTGCTGCCCGCCTCACGGGCGCCGTCGCCCGGTTCCGCCTCGATAGCCGTTCGCAGCCCACGGCAACATCTCCCACCAATGCTCCGGCATCCGCCTCGTCCGCGACGTCCGTTGCGCGCGGTTTCCCGCGTCCCATGGGGGCGCCTGCGCCCGGCCGGAAGAAGTCCGGCGCGAAGACGGCCGGTTGACTTTCGCAAGTCCGGGGAACCTCTTTGGGATCGGCGGCAGGTGCGCAATGTGCAGCCGGGACCGCGCCGTCGGGTGCCGGCCCACCAGAAATGTCGGGTAAGACATGACATTTCCCGGTTGGGGTCGGAAACGTTCCTTCGACGGGATTCCGCGCGTGGCGGCAAACCGGGCGCCCGTCACCTACCGATCGTCCGCGCCGGTGGCTGGTTCAAGCGACGTTGGTGGTGGCGAGCTGGAGAAACGCTGCGCGGGCGTCGCTGTGGTCATTGCGCCGGATGGGGAACGCTGCAGCGAGCGCCAGACGGTTACGGCGATCAGCAGCACCCCGAATACCGCCACAATGGCCGCGCCGGTGGGCAGGTCCCACGCAAACGACGCGACCAGACCGCCGATCCCGCCGATCAGAGAGACCATGCAGCCTACCAGCAACCGTGCCCCGAAACGTTTCGTGAGATTGATGCCGCAAACGGCCGGGACGATCAGGTAAGTGAATACAAGGAGGACTCCGGCGATGCGCACGAAGCTTGTTACGACGATGCCGAACGAGGCGTAGAAAAGGAAGTCCCACCAGCGCACGTTCAGTCCGGACGCAATGGCGCCTGGCCGATCAAACGATACGTCCAGAAAGGATCGCCGAAACACGACGTGAAACACGCCGACGCCGACAAACAGGGCGACCGCCTTCCACAACTCTGGCGGCGTCACCAGCAGGATGTTGCCGACGAGCATGTTCTTGATCTCTTCGTCACCTTCCGCCGCCCGGCTGAGCAGCAACACTGCGGCCGCGGCCGCGACGACATAAGAAATACCGATCACGGCTTCCTGGGGCACTTCGCGTTCACGTTTGCCGGCAATCGAAAACACCGCGGCGCCCACCAGCGTGAAAGCCAGGGCGATGCCGAACGTCGACCAGCCCTCGAGGTCGAGGTGCAACAACAACGCCACGCAAATCCCCAACGCAGCCATTTGGGCCATCGCAATGTCGACAAAGATGATCCCGCGCCTCACGACGTGCAGCCCGAGATAAATCAGCAGCCATGGCAGTAGAACACAGGCCAGGATCGGCCAGAACATCACTTCCCACATGGAGCGAAGACGGTTGGAGAATTGAGCGGAGAAGCGCGCGGCGACGGCCGTGCGTCACGAGGAACCAAGGGCGGCGGCAAGCCGGTTGACCAGTGCATCAATCAGACCGATGTAGTTGTCGGTGTCCGGCAGTGCGCCCGGGTATTGGGCGAAATCGACCACGGGAATGCCGGTGGCCGAGGCGACCTTTTCGGCAATCTTCCGGTTGTGGTAGGGTTCGACGATGATCGCGCGCACGTGCTCGCTACGGATCTTTGCGATCACGTCCGCCAGGTGCGAAGGTGACGGCGGAATACCAGGCTTTGGTTCGAGGAAGGTGTCGATGACGAAGCCGAAGCGGTGCGCGAAGTAGACCCAGGAATCGTGATACGCGGCCAGTGCCTGCCCCCGGAAAGGCAGCAGTTTTGCGCCCCATTCCTGTAGCTTCGCGTTGATCGTCGTTTCGAACTTCTGCTCGTTTGCGGCATAGTAGGTGGCGTTCGCCGAATCCACCGTCGCGAACGCCTGAGCGATGTGTGCGGCAATCACCTTGGCGATGATTGGATCGACGCCAAAATGCGGATTGCCGCTGGCGTGGATGTCGCCCTGGGCGCGGCTTAGTTTGGCGGGCACCTCGAGCAACCGCAGGCCGGCCGAGGCGATGACGCGGCCCGGCTGGCCCACGTCGATCTTCGGATTGCGTGCGTTCTGCAGCAGCGGCGGCAGCCAGCCGGCCTCCAGTTCCGCGCCGCCTTCAATCAGCACGTCCGCATCGCGCAGCCTCACGACGAAGCTCGGCCGCGCATCGACGAAATGTGGATCTTCCGTCGGTTTGGCCAGCGCCGAGACGTCGACCTTGCCGCCACCGATGTCGCGCGCGATGGCGGCATAGTCCGGCAGCGTGGCGACAACGTGGAGAGCCGCGGAAGCGCGCGGGATCGGGGCGAGAGCCGCGCCCGCCAACAGCGTTGCGGAGAGAAGGGCAGAGAATGGTTTCATGAGCTTGGAAAGTCAGAACTGGTGGGCGCCATGCGCGCCAAGGACGAATTCGGTCTGAAGGAAGACGGAGTCCTCCGCGTCCGCGGGCTGAAAGGAATTCGCCCGCAACGAATCGTGGTTGTATTGCAGGCGCAGTTTCGAGAACTCCGTGGGATACCATGTGAGGTCTGCGGAAACGCGGGTGCGGTCCTGGCGGGTGGGATCGTCCGTGAAGATCGAGTTCGTGTGATCGAGCCAGTCGAGGCGCAGGCCGGTCGTCCAGCGATCGGTAAATCCCCAGACGAACTGGGAATAGAGGCCACGGTCATGGAACGTTTCGGCGACGGGAAAGAGATCGCCGGCGCCGCGACCCGCTTCGTAGCTTCGCCAGAGCATTTCCGTCTGCCACTTGAAAAACGGCCAGCCCCCGAAGGCGTCGCGCGGTTTCCATTTGTAGAATAGGTCGAGTCCATAGAGTCGGGTCGAACTCGCCGCGCCCGTGTCGTTGGGCCCGCGCGCCAACGAAGCCCCGAGCACGACGGTCTGGGTCGGACTGAGATCGAATGAGTTTTCCCAGCGTCCCGTCCACACGAAGTCGGACCAGGCGTGCATGTCGCGATCGATGGTCGGCCGAGTGAAGAAGGTGCCATCGTCTCCAAGGTTGCGGAATGAATACGCGGTGCCGCCGCGACCCTCCTGCAGGGTCACGACGAACTGCGAGTACCACGGCCAAGGTGCGAGCCAGGCGAGCTGGGCCCCGGCACCGCGCAGTCCATCCGGGCCGAGGAACCTTCCAATGACGAGCGGAGCGTCGGCGAAGTCCCAGGTGTGCGGATGCGTGGGATTAATGCGACCAAAGGGCGCGAAATACTGCCCGACTCTTGCCTGGAGGCCGGCGGGCAGCGAGGTCGTCTGCAAAAAGGCTTCCTCCACTTCGGTTTCGGTCTCGTTGAAATTGTCGAGCTTGAAGACGATGTTGGCGAAGCCCTCGAAGTAGGGATCGACGGCGCCGGAAAGGGCGAGTTCCTGATTGCGCAGATTGAATCCGCGCTGCTGGGGATCGTGATCGCCGACCTCGAGGCCGGCCAGGTCGCCGGTGGTCGACGCCGCCAACGTGGCGACGGCATCGAAAGAGACATTCATGTAACTGCCGCTGGCCCCGCCGCCGCCTGCGGGCATCGCCGGTGCGACGACTCCGGTGGACTCCGAAGAAGGGCCGACGAGGGTGGCGTCGTTCGTGGGAAAGAGCGGAGCGCGGGACACCGACGATGCGGCACCGGCGGGAGGTGGCGATTCGGTCGCGGACGAGGCGACCACGGATTCATCCGTCGTCGGGAATGCTGACGGGCCAACCGCGGATTCAGGCGACGACTCGGCCGTCGGCGCCGGCCAACGCCTGGCAGACACTCCCTCAGCAAGCGCATCGAGCGCGGCTTGTTGGCGCTGCATTTGAGCTGTGAGGGCGTCGATTTTTCCCTGATATTCGGTCCGTAGCTCGGTGACCCTCTGCTGGAGAGCCTGCACCTGTGCGGCGAGTGAACGAGTATCGCCTGGCGATGAGCCGGAGGCGGTTGGCGCATCCGCGGCAGCACCCGGGCAGGCCGCGAACGCGAACATGGACATACTAAATAAAAAATACGCTTTCATGGAACGACTCCTGACTGACTATTCCCGGCCGGCGTCCGCTGGAGACCGGCTCGCTCAGTCCCGACGTCACGGGAACCGCAGGCCTTCTCGCCCGCGGTCCCCGGGGTTTGTTCAGCTCAGGAGCGACGGCGGCGCGTGTTCAAACACGGCGCTCGCCTGAAAGACGGATTCGACCCACTCAGTCGACGGCGCAAACTCGACCCAGCAAATCGCTGGAGCTACTCCCGTCGCGACGATAACGTCACCCGCGGGTGTGCAATGACCGGTCGAAAGGACGGTGACAAAGCAGGTGTGGCCGGGAACCTGCGAGTCATGGTGCAGATGATGGTGCAGCTCCGGGGACGCTGCCAGCAAGAGGCCGAGCAGAAAGTGACCCGTCAGCACCACTGCGGCGGCGTGAGCGAAAAGTCCCGTCCGGTCTTTCAGCGAGCGCCACATTGCGTGTCGCCGGAAATGGGTGTCGCCCGTTGGATTGGCCAGCAAATTCCTTCCGTGGAGGCCGGGATTGCGGGTCGGCCGGCGGCTATGCCGCAACGACTTCGGACGTATCACTCCGCGGAGGAGGGAGACGGATGGATGGGGCCGGCGGCGAGCAATTCCGCGGCCAGTCCGTAGCGCAGGTTGTAGAACGAATGGCGAAAGGCCGGCACGCCGGCGAGTCGCGCCAGTTCCTGCAGCGTGATCACCGCCGTGGGAAAGACGTCCGCCCGCGCTTCCGGCAGGCCCGGCGCCCGCTTGCGTTCGGCCAGCGACATCTCGCTCAGGCGGAGGGCGAAACGCTGGATCTCGGTCGCGGCGAGCACGGGCGATTCGATGGCGAGGGCGCGCCCCCATGCGGCGGCGCGCATCGCGCGCAGCGTGGCCGCGGTTCCGCCCGTGATGATGACGGGCGACTCGGGAGGCAGATCGAACCGAAACCCCGAGTCCTTGATCACGCTCCGCACCCGGTCGCGGATGCGTTCCGCGTCGGCTTCCGGCAGCGGCTGTTCGACGTGGCTGACGCACGTTTCGGTCAGACGCACGCATCCAAGCGGCAGGCTGGCGACCTGTTGCGGATGGCCATCGAGGAAAGTGAGCATTTCGAGGCTGCCGCCGCCGAGATCGAACACGTAGAACGCGGGTTCGTCGTGTAATGCGCGCTCGCACTTGATGCCGCGTCCGATCAACCGGGCCTCCTCTTCGCCCGAGAGCACCTGCAGATCGTGTCCGGTCGCCCTCCGCACGCGTTCTCGAAAATCGTCGGCGTTGGCGGCGTCACGCACCGCACTCGTTGCCACGAGGCGGACCTGTCCGGGAGCAAACGGCGCGGCGGTCTGGAGCAACGCCCGTACGGATTCGAGCACGCGCGTCATCGCGTCCTCGGTGAGGCGCGGGGGTTGTCCGCTGATGCCGGTGCCCAGGCGGGTTTCCCGGGTGTGCTGGGCCAGCTCCTCGAGCGCACCGTCGCCGGCCCGCCGGGCAACAAGCAACTTGATGGAGTTGCTGCCGAGATCGATGACGGCGACGGCGGGAGCGGGCGACGAAGGGGGCACGGTGGTGAGCGTGATCGGGCGGAGAATTTTCGCGATCCTTTCTCCCGGTCGACGTGTGCCGGTGGCAAAACCAAAACGCTAGAGCACGAATTCCGGCGGCGCGATCAGGACCGTAAACTCCCCCTTCAGCACGAGGTTCGCAAAGCGTGCCCGCACGTCTCCGATGGGACCGACCAGGATCGTCTCGTGTCGCTTCGTGAGTTCCTTGCCGATGGCGACCACCCGGGTCGCACCGAGCAGGACCTCGATTTCCTCCATGAACGCGGCGATCCGGTGGCATGACTCGTAAAGCGCGATCGTGTGCGGATACTCCCGATGGTTCTGGAGAAACGTCCGTCGGGCCGCGGAGCGCGCCGGCAGAAAGCCGGCATAGAAGAACGCATCCGTGGGCAGGCCGGCGGAAGCCAGCAACGCGAGCAGGGCGCTTGGCCCGGGCACGGGCACGACCGGCAGACCGCGGCGGCGGCATTCGCGCACGAGCCGGAAGCCGGGATCACTCAATGCGGGCGTACCGGCATCCGAGACGAGGGCGAGGGCGATGCCGGCGCCAATCCGGTCCGCGAGCGTGGTGGCCATCGCGCGCTCGTTGTGCTCGTGATAGGCGACGACCTCCGGCGTGGCGCCGATGCGGTCGAGGAGCACGCGGGTGGTGCGCGTGTCCTCACAAGCGACCAACCCGGCCGAGCGCAGGATGGCCACGGCGCGCTCGGTGAGGTCGGCCAGATTGCCGATGGGCGTCGCCACCACATACAGCGTGCCCGCCTGTGCGATCAACGAGGGGTTTGATTCGGGATTGCCGGCGGTGGATTGGCCCATGCGAGGCGGACCCTACGAGCAGGAGGGATCGCTGATCAAACAACTCCTGCGGCGGCTCCCGGACGAGGCAGCCGCGATTTGGTCCTCGCTCGGGGCACGGCTATCTCGCCGTGCCGACTACTCGCGCGGGATTGCCAACGATGATCGCATACGGCGGCGCCGCAAAATCCACCACCGCGCCCGCTCCGACCACGCAGCCTTCCGCGAGCCTTGTCCCCGCCAGCAAGACCGCTCCCATGCCCACCCAGCAGTTTTCGCCGAGTTCGATTGCGGGAACTTCCGCCTTGGTCTCCGACGCCGGCCTGCCGGCGTTGGCCTTCACGAGCGGTGGTACCGCCCAGGGGCCATCCGCGAGCACGACTTCGTGGGCGATGAACGTGTAGTCGCCGATGCGCACGCTTCCGTTGGTACAGATGATCGCGCCGACCAGCGCGCAATAGTCGCCGATCGAGACCGTGGCGTCCGGGCCCAGTTCGAAGAACGTCCCGTGATAAGCCCCGGAGTCCCGCCCGATCGTGACCGCATCCGGACGCGTCGCCGCGCTGTGCAGAAACGCGAACGAACTGTAGATCCATGAGCGTTCGCCGACGACGACGCCCGCGGGCAGCGGGCGCGGAAACCAGTCATGGGGCAGGCTCCGATCAGCGTTCATGGGCCGCCGTCATGGTCCGACATCCGCGGGTGCGGCCGGTCTTCCGGGATTGCCGGCAACCACGCCGCCGGCGGGAACGTTGCGCACGACGACGGCCCCGGCTCCGATGCGCGCCCCGGCTCCGATGGTCACGCCCTTGAGGATGACGGCCCCGATGCCGATCCACACGCCGTCCCCAATCACGACCGGGCGGGTGACATAGGGCGGGCGTTTGCGCTTGTCGCCGGAGGGCGCGTTGGCGACCGCATCCCGTTTGCGCGCGTCGGGATCGAGCGGATGAAAATCCGAATCGGCGATCGTCGCGTGGTACGAGACCACGACAGCGCGGCCGAGTGTGATCGATTCCGCGCACATGAACGTGGCGCCCACGAGCACGCACTCCTCGCCGACCGTCACCGCGCCGGTCGGCTCAACGTTGAACGTCGTCCACATGTGCACGCGCGTGTTCGCACCGAGCACCAATCCGGGATCCCGGGTGCTGCGAAATCGTTCAAGGCTCGCCTTGCGTTCCAGCCAGCACCCGGGCCCGATCCGGACATTGGCCGGCAGCGTGCCGTAATCCCACGCGCCAGTGATCTCGCCGATCCCCTCGTTGCTCATCGCCCCCAGCATTGGCTCCGCGGCCCACGGGTCAACGTTCCGCGCGTGAGCCAGACGGTGCGGCGCAGGGCGGGATGGCGGCCCGTGGCGCAGCGGTGGGAGCGCCCCGTTCAGGCGTGGCCCGCGGTCTCCCGGATGATCTGCGTCATCGTGTCTTCGGCTTCCTGCGCGATCGGCTCCGCGCCGGCGGCATCGAACAGCAACAGCAACTTTGTCGGCTTGATGGTCGCCAGCGTCGTGTGACCGTTTTCCTCGTAGACGGAAATGCGACAGGGCAGGGCCGTGGAAATGGCCGTCGCGCCGTCGAGGACCCTCTTCGCCTGCTGGGGATTGCAGACTTCATACACCCGGCACTCCCGGTCGAACGTGACGCCTTTGCTGAGCAACTTTTGCCTGAGATCGTGCATTCCGAGAATGCCAAACTTGTGGCGCTGCGCCACGTCTGGCAGCCGCTGGCACACGGCGTCGATGGAATCGGTCGTGGTGAACGCAATCGAGTTGTCGTTGGTCATCGATCGTTTCTCCGATCACGCTGGCCGGGGCCCGGGGGATCGCAAACGCCCGCCTACGAAAGCCGGGAACGAGGAGTCGCCGCACCGGCCGTCGAAGCATCACGGCCGGGATTTCGGCGGGTGTTCGAACGCTTCGATGACGTCGTGGTTGAGCTGCCGGATATCCGCGACGAGCTGGCCGGCGGTCGTCTCGGTGGTGGCAAGCTCCTTGCGCAAGGGCCGGGAGTTGCGCAGGGCGTTCCATCGGGTGGTGAGTTCGGTCAGGCGACTACGCGGCGCGGTCACGGTGGCGGCATCGGTTTTGGTTTCGAGCTGGCGCAATGAATTCTCGACCTCCACGACGAGGCTTCGCCATTGCTCGGCCGGCAGCGGTAACTCGGTTTCGGGTACAATGGCGTAGGCGGGGATTTCTGCGGTCCAGCGTTGCAGGAGCTCGGTGGCGGCAAGGCCCTCGCCCCAATGCTCGCCCCGCTCCCTGAGAAAGCGATCGCGCGCGATGGCGCCGGAATGCCAGCCTTGCGTCAGGATCACCTGGACGGGTGCGATGTCCGCGTGCACCTGGCGCAGCTCCTGTTTGAGGTCCTCCGGAATCGTCATCGCGAGCAGCCGCTGCCGCGCGGTGCGACCGAGCGTCGCCAGGGCGGGATCACCGGAGGATTCGAGTTGCTGGAGTCCCGACAGGACGTCCCCCCCCAGCTCCGCCAGGGTCGTGGCCGTTTGCCAGGAGCTCAGCACGTAATCGACCGTCGGGGCGAGCCGGTCGTTGAGGGGAAACGCCTCCGGAAACCCGATGCCGGCTGCGATGCTGGTCCAGCCCAGGGCCTTCACCTCCTCGGTATGCTTGCGGATTTCGTCGAGGATCGGCCAGTCGTGCAGCGCGGTCGCGATGCGAATCGTGACCGCCGCGGCGGCCTGCACCCGGGTTTGCACGCCGGCATCCTGCAACGCGCTCGGCGGCGAGCGGCGCAGGGTGCGGAGGTCGCCGGAGACGCCGGCGAGCCGGCGCGGATCGAGGTCGTCGAACCGGACTCGCGCGTCATGCAGCGGGGCGAGCACGCGGCCTTGCAGGTAGGGGTTCCGCGCCCAGTGCCGGCGCCGCGACGGTTCGTCGATCGCCTGCTCCAGTGAACCCAACCAGGTGTCGTAGGCCGCGCACAAGACGAGCCAGGCCTCTTGCGGCGTCGCGGGCTTCTGCGTTTCGGCCGTTGATGCCACGGGCGCCGGAAACGTGCTGGCCGCGGGAGCCGCGCCGGCGGGCGCGGTGTCAACCGGTGTCGACGGCGGGTTCGGGGCCGCATCGGAGAGGGGAGCCGGCGTTTCCCCGGCCGAAGGCCCGGGCGCAGTCGCGGATGATTCCGCGTGATGCTGATCCCAATACCACACGCCGTAGGCTCCCGCACTGACCGCCAGGACGGCGACCAGGCCGGCAAACCACCAGCGACCCCTGCCCCGGCCGCTGGCGGTGCCGCTGCGATGCTTGCGCCGGACGGCGGCCTCCCGGGCAACCGACCGATCGAAGATCGAGCGCACCGGGATTGTCCGCTTTGCCACGTCGTCGATGACAACCTGGGCGAGGTCGCGATCGGACTCCTCCATGGTGAAGGGCACGTCGGTGGCGCAAGGTAACGCGCGGGAATTCGCCCGCAGGCAAAAGAAGTCCTGACCCGAGGGGCGTCCGACAATGAGATCAAACCAGGTGCCGGCGCGCGGCCAAAGAAACAGCCGCGGCGTTTCTGAATCGAGCTGCGAGGCGAAGAATACCGACCAGGTCTGGAGACCGGCGGGCGCATCGGTGAACAACTGGGGCAGCCGCAGGTGCACGCTGCGGACGTTCGCCTGGTCCAGCTTCGCCGGCACCCGACCGGGAGCCCAGCCCGCGAGTTGATTGCGGATCTGGTACAACACTCGCACGAGCCCCTCGTCAGCGGGTCCCAGTCCCGGATGGCCGGCGAGGGATTCAGGCGGAGCGGCGGGGGCGGGCTGCGCGGGCGGTGGCGTCTCGGTCGTGGCGCGGCGCAATGCCGCGCGCGCTTGGGTGAGAATCTCCACGACGTCGGTTGCCGCGGAGGTGGCGCGACAGTCCTCGAGGGCGCGATGGGTGAGCGGCCACCACTCGCGCCAGATGCGACCGGGCGACGCGCCGTTGAATTGCGCGCATACGATCATCGGATAACGCGCGCGGCCCTTGCCGTCGCGGGAGGCGACCAGCGCGCCGACCATCACATTGAGCCGTCGCTGCCACAGGAATACGTGATCGAAGTCCTCGAGCTGATTTTCCGGCGCGAGCTTCTCCCAGGCGCCGGCATCGATCTGACTGGAAAGCCCTTCGAGATAGATCGTCTGCTTGGCGAGGATCAACGACTCGGTCTCGAGGCCGAAGTCGTCGATGTGGTCGTTCCAACCGGGATGCTTGCCGAATGCCGCGAGATGCGCGCGCGGCCGGGCGCGTGCATCCTCGAGCAGGAACTGGCGGTAGAACGTGCTCACAGCCCGACGCTGGCCGCAGTCGGCCAGCGTTGCATGTCGGGAAGCGGTTTTTCGAAGGTGAGATGCAAAAGGGCGTAACGATTGCCGCCGAGCGCGTCCTTGAGGGGCAGGCTTACCTCCCACTCCTTGCCGTCGCCAGGCAGACGGCGGGCGTTGCCTTGCTGGAGCAGTTGCAACGGCGCCCACGTCCGGGTGTATGGCACCGTCGGGCCATCGACGGTATCCGAGTCCCGGGTGAGGAATTCGAGCTGAAAGGACTCGTCAGAAACCGGCACCCGCCCGAGGACCGTGGTGGTCGGGGTGCGGAAACGCAGGTTCGGCCCGCCGTTCACGCGGACGAACGGCCATACGTTGGACGCACTCTGGCCGCGGCCCGCCTCGCCGAACTGTTGCAGGAGCTGCCGGTTGGCATCGACCTCACCGACCACGGAGATCGTCACGACGGTGGGCTTGCCGGCGTCGCTGAGCAGGCCGTCGGCGACCGCGCTGAGGTTTTGCACCCGCTGCTCGAGCACGTCCAGGGTGACGGTGGAGCGATTCGGCGGCTTGCTCGCGCGCAACGCGGGTAGATCGCTGCGGGCGCTGCGCAGCAAGGTCTGGATTTCGGCCAGGTCGGCGACCGACATCGTCTCCGTCTGGTCGTGCAACAGCGGGAAGCGCACTTTTTGGCGCAGCGGGTTTTCCAGCTCGGCCGCGTAGCGGTCGTAGAGGGACTCGAGACCGCGGGTCTGGGCGAGATCGAGCAGGCGGCGCATGATGACGCCAAGTTCAACCGAGAAGGCGCCCTGGTAGCGGTTGGCCTTGTCGCGGGCCTCGGCGATGGCGGCGTTCATGCCTTCCACGCAACGGGTGAACTGGCCGATGATCGACGCGCCCAGCCCACCGGGGTTGTCCATCTGGTTTTTCGCCACCAGGTAGAGCGTGCTGCGCACGGCGTAGAGGGATTCGCCCGAGGGCGTCTTTTCGAGGAACTGGCGGTCGAGACCCTGGAGATCCTGCACTTCGCCGGCGGGAAACGAACTCTCGGCCTGCGCGGCGAACTCGGCTTGCACGCCCTGGAGCGCACGACGGATGTCACCGGCGAGCGGGAACGAGGTCTCGTCGCGCGGACGAAAGCGGTCGATCTCCGTCTGCAGTTGTTTGAAGGTGGTTTCCGACTCCCGCTTCGTCTGCTCGACGAGCAGCTTGTAGGCTTCGCCGAGCGGCAGGGGGCCCGGCGGAAACAGCCCGGTTTCGGAGGCGCGGGCCAGCGCCAGGTCGACCTGCGACTTCTGGCGCACATAGGCGTCGAGGGCGCTCTTGAGGGCCTCGTCGGAACTGCTGGGCTGCCCGGCGAGTCGCGCCATGTCCTCCTCGAGCTTGCGCAGGGTCGCGAATTCGTCGCGCATGTTCTTGATCACGCCGAACCCGGCCGCGCGTGCCTTCTGGCTCTCGCGGGCCGCCTCGAGCAGCGCCCGGAGGCCGAGGTCGATCGGCCGGTTGTCCTTCAGGCTGAATCCGCTCGAGAGCCAGCGCGGCGGCCAGTAACCGCGGCCGTCGCCGTCTTTCAAGTACGTCCATTCGAAGGCGTGCACGAGCGCGGGGTTGGCCTTCGGATCGTTGTAGACGAGGCGATCGATCGGCTCGAAGAACGCCGCGGCCGAGACCTCGTCCGGGCCGAGGTCGCCGCGCCGGTAGATCATGCCCTCGAGCTGCACGAGTTCGACGAGCGCGTTTGAACTCTGCACATCCCAGTGGTCGCGGCCGTGCTCGATGCGGTCGCGGGCGGCGGCGACGAGCGGCTTGACGACGCTCCCCTCGAACACGATGCGCTGGGCGCGGCGGCGGTCGGCGTCGGTGCCCGCGAGCAGGTGACTCATCGGCGTGAAGATCCAGGGCACGTCGATCGGGTGCGAAACGACCCCGGCGAGATAACGGTGGTAGTCGACCAGCGAAAGTTTCTCGTCGCCGAACTTCACCTCCTGCGTGCCGTTGAAGACGTAGTCGTGGCTGTTGCGGAACTCCGGCGAGACGAGCGGGCGCCACATGCCGTCCTGCCAGCCCTCCCGCGCCACCTCCCACACATCGCGCTCGCGCCCCACGCTCTGGCGCACGGATTTCGCGCCGATCCACGACCACAATGCCAGGATCAGGAGCAGCGAGGCGACACTGCCGATGATGATCATCTTCTGCCGGCGCAGCAGGGCGGCGGTGTTTGTCGCCCGGGTGACCAGGCCCTTTTCGCGGAAGATCTTTTCGACAAAGAGATCCCGCAGGAAATAGGCCCGTTCGCGTTCCCACGCGCGGCCCTCGGGCAGGCTGTCAACCGGCACGCCGATGGCCTCCGCCAGTTCCTGGTCGAGCGCGGAGCCCTCGCGCATCGCGGAGGTGAAGTAGATGCCGCGCAGGAAGAGCGGCTTGCCCGACCACTCGTTGGGCATGAAGATCATCTCGAGGTAACGGCGCAACCGGGGCGCGAGCAGCGACAGGCTGGCGGGCAGCGCGAAGAGCGCATCCACGTCGTCGAGACGACGTCCGTCCACGGTTTCGCCCCGGGGGGTGGGATCCTGCACCATGCCGAGGCGGCGCCGGCGGATGCGCTGCACGACCATGCCCAGGTGCTCGTCCACGAGCTCGGGACGGAACTTCTGGTCGAGGTTGTCGGGATTGGACCAGCCGAGCATCTGGTGCTGCAGGTGCGGATCCTTGATGCCCTCGAAGAACTCGCGAAAGCCGTTGATCAGGTCGGTCTTCGTCACGAGGACGAACACGGGAAAGCGCACGTCGAGCGCGGTCTGGATGGTGTTGAACTGCTCCGCGATCCGGGAGGCCTTCTGGGCGATCTCCTCCGACGTGTCCTTGATGAGACTGTCGGACGGGATGACGAGGATCAGGCCATTGATCGGGCACTGCGGGCGTCGGGTGCGCAGGAGGCTGAGGAACTCGCGCCATTCGCTGGTCGAGCCGGGGGCGACCTGCTCGAACATCAGCCGGCCCGCGGTGTCGAGCAGGACGGCATAGTTCGTGAACCACCAGTTCATGTTGATGGTGCCGCCGGACCCCTGGAGTTCGTCCTGCAGGCCGGGCGGGAAGCCGACGTTGCAGTGGCGGATGGCCTCGGTCTTGCCCGAACCCGGCTCACCGACGACCGCATACCACGGCAGGCTGTAGAGGTCCTTGCCCGCCGCGCGGAACTTCTCGACGCCCTTCTGGAAACTGAGTCGCAGATTGTCCAGTTTCGCGCGCTGCGCGGGATCGCTGATGCCGCGCGGCATCACCGTGCTGTGCTGCGAAAGCTGCCCCGTCATGCTGCGCGCCCGGCGCTTTTGAAACACCCGCTGCAACAGGAAGAACGCGGCAATGAACAGCGCCGCGAGCAACAGGGCCAGGACGAGAATCCACAGCGCGTGTGACGGCAGGATGCCAACGGTGGCGATCAGGGCACCGATGCCCGCCACGGCGGCGGCGATTTTTGCGGCCAGCGGCAGATCCTTGAGTTTTTCGAACGGCATGGGACGAGGACGATTTAAGCATTCAACACAGAGGGCACAGAGATCACAGAGAGACGCGATCGTTTATGATGCGCGCGACTCCATCCACCAGACGCGAAACGTGGAAATTAATCAGGAGGCCCACTGCATGCCCCGTTTCCCGGATGTAGGACAGCACCTGCGCTCTGTGAACGGGCAAAACCGTCTCGATCGCTTTCAACTCCACGAGCACGCGCTGCTCGACAATGAGATCAGCCCGAAACGCGATCTCGAGAGTGAGTCCCTTGTAGGTTAACGGCACTGGGACCTGCCGCGCGTGCAGGACGCCACGCAGACCCAATTCGTGCGCGAGACAGGCTTCATAGGCTGCCTCGAGCAGGCCCGGCCCCTTCTCCCGGTGCACCTCAATCGCCGCGCCAATGACCTCCTCCGTCAGTTGATTTATTGCTTTCATGACTTACCACTCTGTGCGCTCTGAGTCCTCTGTGTTGACGGATTCTTCCGCTCAGCGACCATTGTTGCCGGCCGGGTCGTGTTGGACGATGTCGGCAAGGGAGCGATGCAGGTCGCTTGCGGCGGAACGGAACGCGTCCCAGTAGATCACGCCGACGGCGAGGATCAGGACGCCGATGCCGATGAGGTAGGGCGTGAGACGGGTCGCGACCGGGCGCGGCAGATCCACCGTGAGCGTGTGTTCGTAGGTGTCGGGACAGAGGCGCGAGGATTCGTCCGCCTCGATCTGGCTGCGGATGCGCTGGGCGATGTCGGCCATCTTGCGCTTCAACTGCGCATGCTGGCCGGCATAGCTGCCGGTGAACCCGAGACCGAGGCAGCTGTAGAACACGGCCAGCCGTTCCGTCGCCTCCTCGCCGCGATCGGCCAGCGTGGCCTCGAGCAGGTCGAAGAACTCGTCATCACCGGCCATGTGCTGCCGCTCGAAGGCGAGACGGTTGTTGTTCCACTCCATCGCGAAATGCAGCCGGCTCTCCGAGATCATCGAGTCGACGAAGAACACCAGCGGCAGCTCAACCTTCTCGTATTGCTGGGCGAGCTGGAGGTTCGCCCGCGATTTCTCCTCCATGCGCGCGAACAACTCGCGCACGTCGGCCCGCACCGTCTGGTAGTCGATCGACGCTCCCTTGCGCGCGACGCGGTTGATCCGGCAGATGTACCTGGAAGACGGGTTCCGTGAGCTCGAGCAGGGTCATCGGATTTTCGATTGTCGATTTTGGATTTTCGATTGCACGACGGACTGCAGACTGGCTTCCGATCCCTCAGCGGGCAGGACGAGGTCGGAAGGTCAAAGGTCGGAAGGTCGGAACGTCGTCAGAGCTAGCAGATCAGGAGTCGGTTTCCATCGGGCGCGATGCGCGGATTCTCTTGGCACTTGGAACTTGATACTTGGCACTTACCTCATCCTGCCGGGTCTCAGCCCGGCAGGATGAGGTAGAGGGCGATCTGGAAGTCGCTGGCGGCGTGCTCGAACGATTTGATGCAGACCTCGCGTTCGTTCTGGACCTGGAGCCACTTGTTCCACTTGTCCGGCTCCTTGTCCTTGTCGCCGCGCACGAGGCGGAAATAGTGCAGGCCCGGGTGATTGGGCAGGAAGTGCGGCGGGAATTTCTCCTCCACCAGCGGCACGCCGCGCACCTGGGCGACGCTGTTGGCCGTGCTCTTGGGGAGCAGCTTGAAACGGTTGGCGTCCTGCACGAGCGCTCGAACGGCCGAGTAGTCCTGGCCGGTCCGGATCGCGAGCAGGTAGTCGACGGGCTTCGTGACCTGTTCCTCGGTGAGCGTGGCGGCGTAGTATTGGGGCTCCTTTCGGAATTCCACCTTGAGAAACGCGGTCGAGACGGAGGTGCTCAGGATCGCGCGGACCTTCTCGTTGATCTCCTGGAAGACGGGGTAGAGGTTGTCGTGGTTGTAGTCCGCGACTTCAAAGCTTTCCTGCCCCAGCTTAAGCGCCTGCAATTCACCGAGCATTTCCCGCAGCTCCAGGTACCAGGCGAATGGCGTGATGTGGCTCGCGCGCACCAGGGCGGGCAGCCGGCTGGCAAACCGACTCAGCGTGCGCAGCCGCAGGACCTGGACAAACTGGTGACCATGCATCGTCTCGAGGCTGAGACTGGCGCGGTTGATCTGGCCGATCAGCTCCTTGTGGCTGGCCTGTACCTGGTCGACCAGGTTGCGGACGAGTTCGAACAGCCGCGGTGAACCCTGGATGAAGAGGGCGGGCGCGATGTATTCGGGATCGAGCCGGGGTTGGCCCACCGTCTCGCCCGCGCCAGGGAGGATGCGCGCGATCGGCACGCTTTCGAGATCGCTGAAGTCCTCCTGGTCGTGCAGCAGCCGGCAGTTGAAACGCCGCGTGAGCACGGGCTGGGGATTGCCGCCGGTGTTCTCGTCGACGATCTCGTCGGCGCGCACGCGGTAGGTCACCTTGGTGCGGACGTCGGCCGTGGGTGAATCTTCCAGGGTGTTGGCGCGCTGGTCGTGCCAGACGGGGAGCGCGAGGTGGATGGTAACGCCCCCGGGTGAAGCGCTCAGGAGTTGTTTCAGGGACAGGTCGGGCAGATCGGCGTTTTCCGGGACGCGCACTTCCTGCCCGCCGGGCAGCACCGCGCGCAGCGAATCGAAGTGCAGGCGGAAGTCCGCCAGCGCATCCGTGGCGATGCGGGCGTCGATCACCCCATAGGGATACGGCGCAACCAGGCGCCGCTGGTCGTGCAGGAGTTGATGAAATCCCTGTTGCAGCCGCTGAAAATGGTGAGGTCGGAGGAAGAGGCCTTCGTGCCAGTGGATGTGCATGAGGGAGGACGCAGGGAGGAAGGAGGAAAGTGGGAGGGTCGGAAGGTGGGAAGGTCGGTAAGGTGGGAAGGTCGGAGGTCGGAGGTCAGAGGTGAGGGGGAGGGGAAGAAGCGAATGGGTAAGGGGATGGTATTCGGTATTGGAATTCTGAGTTTCTGATTTCTGGTCTCTGACCTCTGACCTCTGACGTCTGGCTTCCGTTCTCCGCCTCACCCGCTCCTCGCCGTTCCTCGCATGAGATCCTCGACGTACTTCACGACGACTTCCTGCATTTCGTTCTGGATCGTGACTTCGTTGATTTCGCCGGCGAGCTCGAGGTACTTGCGCCAGCACTTGGCCTCAAACCCCCAGGAGCCCGCGCCTTCCATCTTCACCAGATCCTGAATGGCTTCGGGTGAGAAACGCGTCTGGTAGCGCTTGGCATAGCCGCGGCTGATCTGCGACATGGAACCGAGCAGCATCGCGATGAGCTGACGCGTGCGTTCGATTTGTTGCGCGATCTGCAAGTCCGTCGGTTCCGCCTCTCCCTTGAGATAACGGCGCGTCTGCAGGCGGAGATCGCCAAGTGCGTTGTCACGCTTGACCGCCGACCGCGGGGCGAGCGTGCGCCAGGTGTTCCAGGCGAGCTGGTCGAGCTTGCTGAGAAACTCCATCTGCTGGATGGACAGGCGGCCGAGGCGTTGCGGTGCGAGGGTATCGGTCGTCCCCATGCCGAAGCGCTGCCGCACCTCGCCGGGATCGAACGCGCCGTCGCCGCCATCTCCGGCCGCCATGATGCCGGCGCGGGCCAGAGACTCGCGCAAGACTTCCTTTTGCGCCGGCGAGTACCCGGGCCCACGCGTCGCCCACGGCCTTCGCGAGTTCCTCGGGCGAACCGGCAACCGCCGGAGCGGCGGCGGTGGTTGGAGGCGGGGCGAATTGGCCGGTCGGAAAGTATTCCTCGAGGTGCGAGAGGTCCTGGCCGCGCTGGGCAGGCGGGATCGGCTGGAGCTTTTCTCGCACGAGCTCCTCGAGACTGCGCGCGCGCGCCTCCTTTGGTTCGTCCGCCCCGGCGGCGAGCAGCACGCGCAGTGCTGCCGCCGTTTCGCTCGCCCAGGCTTCCGCAGGAGGCAGGAGATTGGCAGTCGTGGAGGAGGCGGAAGTTGTCATCGGGGAGGCGGGAAATCAGATGGCAGGGGCAACCGGGGGTACTTCAGTTACGAGAAGCCGCCACATGCACGTACGGCTGGTTGCGGATGAGCCCGATCAGACGGTTGCGGCCTGCGACGGCGCCCGGGGCGCTGAATGCCAGCCGCAAGCCCACGTCGGAGAAACCGCTCGCGGCAAAGAATGCTTCCACGGGATAGGGCACGGCAGGATCCAGTTTTGGGGGGGAGAGGGCGGAAGTTCCGGCAACGTAGTAGCGGTTGTTCGTCTCATCGAACAAAAACTCAGCGACGTTGCCGAGTAAATGTCGGATCGGGATCGGTGAGTTGTCCACGACGGCGGCGGGCTCGAACCACAACACGTCCTCGCCACCCTCGGACAGGACGGGCTTCGACTCCGCACCGCGCTCAAGCACGCCGGCCGAACGTGGCCAGAAGATGTCCGCATCCACGGGCGACTGGCTGGCCAGCACCCCGAGGCCGAGCAAATAGTCGCGTTCGCGCTGCCACACCGGTCCGCGCAGGTTGGCGTGGCCGCCGGTGCGCTCGGCCTTGAGCAGGCCCTCCTGATTGAGCGCCTGCCACTCCTGCGGATTGGGCAGCCGACAGCCGAGCACGTCCTGCGCAAGGTAACGCGCGGCATCCGGCGGGACGTAGTTGATCGGGGTCTCGGCATTCGGGCCGGGCGCGACCTTGACGTCGGTCGGGTACAAGGGCGCCTGACCGTCGCGCGGCCACGAGGGCTGGCGCACGGGCGTCCATTCGGTGGCGAGTTGCAGGCCGCCGCGGGCATCGAGCCGCCACGTTTGCGGGCCGACGCGCTGATCGGTGCCGGAACCGGGCTGACCGCCCACGACATCGACCAGCCACGTCGCGAGTTTCGCGCGCACCGGCGCGGTTGCCGCGAGGTCGACCACGAGCCCGACGGGAACCTCGGCGGTCGAGAGAAAGAACGGATCGAGTCCCGGCTGCTCGACCAGCCAGAACGTGAGGCGATGTTCCCCGCTGCGACCCGTCCAACGAAAGTCGACCTGCCGGGGATCGCGGTCGACCTGGCCCGTCCAGCCGCGCTGGCCCGGGCCGAGCTTGCGCACGTCGGCCTCCTCGCCTTTCGGAACGACGAGTTTCAATTCCGTGAGCTGCTGCAGCCATGCATTGAAACCCGGCGGGGCATTCGTGCCGGCGAGCGTGCGCAACGTTTCCACCGCCTGGTCGCGGGCACCGCTGATGTCGTCCGCCGCGACCGAGCCCCAGTCGCGCTGCTTGAGGCGGTAGAGCTCGAGGTTCAGGCGGTCGACGCCCGTGAGGTCATCGCTTCTCACACCAAAGGCGTCCCCCTGTCCCAGAACAGTCTCGATGGTCGCATCATCGTGTGCTGCGCGAAACGCGACTTGCCAGCGCCGGGCCGCCTCCTGCGCGAGTTCGGCGAGCAGCGTGGTCCGTCGATCCGGCGCGAAGCCGGCCTTCTCGCATCGCGCGCGCAAACCCGCCTCGATTTTGCCTTCGGTCGCAAGGTCAGTGGGCGAGGGCCAGGAGGCGTTCGCTCCGAGCTGGCGCCACGACCCCCACGCCACGCCCAGCCATCGCGAGCCGGCGGCCTCGACGAGTTGATCGCGCGGCATGCGGCCGTTGATCCGGGCCAACAGCGCCGCGGCGTCGAGCAGATCGCGAAACACGGCGGCGTCGCCCAGCTCGTTCATGAGGGGACGCTCGCGCCAGGGCGCGGCCGCGGCGGCGGCGGACGCGAGACCGCCGCCGTTTGGCGCGTCGACCTGTTGCAGTCGGTCACGCAGCACCGTGAAATCGCGCGCCATCTTCGTGGCCTCGGCGAGGGCGGCTGCATACCCTTCGGTTGCCGCGCGAACCTCCGGCCGCGCGAGAAACGCGTCGGCCGACTCGCCGGGCACCGCCGGATCGGACTCGAGCTGCGTCAACCATGCTTCGACGACGCGTTGCGCGCCCGCCCTCGCCCAGCCGTCGAGCGGCGTACGCAATTCCTCGGCAAAGTCGGCCGTCGCGAAGCGGGGCAGGGCACCGACTCCGCGATCGCCGGCGAGGGCGCGGAAAAATCGTTCGAGCGTGAGGTAGCGTCCCCGCAGTTGTCGAAACGCGGTCTTGTCTGCGCCGAGGCTGGCCACCGTGGCCCCAGCAAGCAACTGGTCCCGCCGGCGGCGCCACTCGCGTTGCAGCGGCGCATCGTCGACACCGAACGATACGCGCGCGACAAACTGCAGCCACGCCGCCGGATCGGGTGCGATGCGAATCAATGTCTCGCGGGTTGCCCGGGCGAGCTCCGCCACGGCGGTGCGCACCTCATTCACCGCGGTCGTGATTTCCGGCAGGTCGCGTCGCACGATGGAGCGCGCGACGAGCTGGTCGACCCGTTGCTTCACCGAGTCGCGGCGCGTGCGCAATTGGGTGGGCGCATCACCGGCTTCGGCTCCCGCGGCCACTTCGTCGCCAATGGCTCGAAGCGACTCGTCGATTTCGGCGAGGTCGTCGCCCAGCTTCGGCTGCGCGGCGTTTCGCGGATCGTTCGCTGGAGCAACAAACGCAAACTCCGCCACCTCGTGTTCCCATTGCTGCAGCACCTCCGCGGTCACCGCGCCGGTGAAATCGTGCAGGGCGCTTTCACGCACGAAGCGCTCCCGGTCGAATTTCGGCGTCCCGTTCGGGCCGCCCTGCACCCAGTCGATCCATTGCGCGCTCGCATCACGCAACGAGCCGAGTTCCCGGGCGAGATCGTCGAGATCGGAAGACGCGGCGCGTTCGGCCAGGTAACCGCGCAATCGACCCATCACGGGATCGCGGCCCGCGGCCAGCGTCTGGGCACGTTGCTCGAGTTCGTCCCATCGCGCGACGGCGCGCGCCGCGATCGGGCCGACGCGCAGGATGTTGTCGATGTTTTCGGCCGTGATGTCGCCCTTCGCGCCGCTGGCGAGCACGTCGCGAATCTGGGTTGCCGCCTGCGTCCAGCCGAGCGCTTCGAACTGCGACGCGGTTTGCTCGAGCTTCGCGCGCGTGTCCCATTTCAGGAACGCCGCCTGGGCGGCCTGCACCAGGTGCATGACCTCGGTACCCGCAGCACCGCCAGGCCCCGCTTCGCCTTTTCCGGGGGCACGTCGCGCAGTTGTTGCAGGTTGGCGGAGCGCTCGAGCCCGGCGAGGCGCCGGGGATCGAGCGTGTCGTAGCGATCGAGCGCGTTGCGCAACGCGCGCAGCACCGTGGCCTGCAACTGCGCGTCCTTTTCCCACCGCGCGAACGTGGCGCGGTCGTCGTTCATCAAGCGTTCGAACGGGCCGAGCCAGTTGTAGTAGTTGTTGCACAACTCCGACCATTCCGGCGGCGCGGTGTCGACGTGCAGCGTGTCGTTGCCGACGGCCTGGGCAAGTCCCTGCAGGGCGCCCGGGATGCTGGTCATCTGCGTCCACCGCAGGTAGCTGCAGCCGCCGCCGAGCAGGATTGTGAGCACGCCGCCGGTGATCGCGACCGGCACCCACGGCCGGCTCGGAGCGACGCGGAGCGCCTGCAGGCGCTGTCGCACGGATTCCCAATCGTGCTCCCCCGCCGCGGGCTCGGGCTTGAGCAGGAGATTGCACAGGTCGCGCCAGCCTTCACCCGTGCGGCCCAGCCGTCGCCATTCCGCACCGGGTTCGAGCGGCCAGCCAATCGCGGTCTGCAGGCCGGAGCCCTGGCGGCGCACGAGATGAACGATAATCCGCCCGACGGCATGGAAGTCGGCCGTGCGATCGTTCGGCAGGTCCAGCGCGCTGCGCGGCCAGAGGTCGGAAAGCAGGATGGTGGCCGAGCTGACGCGGCCGCTGCCTGCGAGAAAGACGTTGCCCGGTTCGAGATTGCCGTGCGGGCGCCCGAGCGTGGTCGCCAGCTCGAGCAGGCCTCCCACGAGCGCGACGACGATCGGCATGGATGTCGGCGGCGGCGAGCTGCGCGCGACCGTCGATCACGCGCTCGAGCGTGCGCGTGTAGAATCGCGTGACCCAAAACCCCTCGGCGGCGTCCCCGGTCCCGGTGCGACCGGAGGCGAGCACCGGCACCCAATGGCGGGCGCCGGACGCGGCGAGTCGTTCCATTTCCGCGGCACTCTCGAGGAGGCGCGCCGCCACCGTCGTCGTTGCCGCGCCCCCATCTTCGCTGGGCAGGCCCGCCCGCTCGCTCACCTTGACTGCGTAGACCTCGCCTTCGGCGGCGCCCGCCCGACGCGCCTTCCAAATCGTGGCAAGGGGACCGCGATGAAATGTCTCGAACGCCTCGTATCCCGCGTAGTCGGCCATGCCGGGTCTACTCGAAGCCAGGTGGACGCTCAGCTGTAGTCATACACGCGCCACCTTCCCGCGTCCCTGTTTTCACCGTGAACACGTCATGCATGCATGCCGGCCGCTCAGCCGTGACCCGTTAGTCGGACTGCCCACGAAACACACCAATTGCACGATAGAGAGAGACTTGGCCTGGAATTGATCTATCGAATCGACTCACGGTCCGGTGGGATTTTTTGAGACGCAGACTGCCCGGCAACCTGTTCATTTCGTGTGGTTCGTGTGTTTCGTGGGCTTTTTTCCGCACGAATGCGGCTCAGCGAGCCTTCATGGGCGTGAGCAACTTGATGCCGCTTTCCTGAATCCGGAGCTCGACGGTGGAGACACCCCGCGGCCATTGGTGCGCATCGAGCGGGAGGATCAGGCGGCGGGGGTCGGCGTTGCCGGGCTGGTCTTCGGGCACGCCTGGCAGGTCCGCGAGGATGACGAGGTGAAGCGCGCCCGAATCGATCCAGCGCTTCCAGCGCGGATCATCGCTGTCAAACGTCTGCACGGTGTTCTTGCCCAGGCCGAATTCGAGCGTGGCCTTGTCGGCATTGCGGCGCATGGGATTGCCGGGCTGCCAGTAAGAGGTGACCGAATACGTCTGCCATTTGGGGAGGTCGGCGACATCGTTGGCGCCGATGATGTCCACCTGGATCGTGCTGCCCGCGAGGGCGGGATCGAGCTCGACGCGAAGTCCGTAGCTGCGGGCCTTGGGCTGGCTGGCGCAACCGACGAGCAGCAAGCCCACTCCGGCGATGGCGGAAACGAGGTGGAGAAGGAACCGTGATTTTGTCTTCATGAGGGAAAGGGTGCGCCGGCCCGCTCACGGGTGCAGGCGCGTGAGAACGGCGGCGACCTCGCGGTTCGCCCCCCAGTCGCTGAACAGCAGACCGCGCGTGCGCAACAGCAGTTTTTGGAGATCGGCGAGAGGCTGCGCAAAGACGCGCTCCAGTCCAGTCGGGGGCACATCCGCGAAGTCGCGGCAATAGGCCGCCGGGCCGCCGCCGGGAAAGAGGCGCGCGACGAGCGTCACCGCCTGCCACCACAAATCCTCCGGCACGACCGCCGCGATCGCATCGGCGTCGAGGCGTTCGTGCGCAAGCCGATGCGCCCCGAGCGAGGTGCGCCAGCGCGGATCGTTCGCGACCAGCGTGCGGGTGCGCGCGACGGGGTCAGATGCATCGTCGTCGCCGCCGAGTTCACGCGCGAGGCTGAGGACTTCGTCGAGGGCGATGCTGAGGCTGTTGTGGCCGTTGACGAGCAGCGCGCGCACCGCGAGCACGCCGAGCGCGTAGAGATCGCACGGCGTGCTGAGCATGGGAATGGTTTCGAATTCGGTGCCGTCGTAGGCGTTGCCTTCCGCGGCCCGGAGCGCGCGCAGCGTCTGAGGCTCCTGCCGTTGCGGCTCGGTGCGAAATCGGCTCTCGCCCGCGGCCAGTCCCTCCGATTGGTCGACATGCGCAAACACATCAAGCAACCCACCGGCCAGCGGGAGCTTGATCCAGACGAGATCACGGGGCGAGAGAGTGAGGCGTTCCGACGTGACCAGCGTCCCTTCAATCGTGATCAACCCGGCCGTATCAGCGGCGACGCGCCGGAGGCGCACGCGCGCGCGACCGCGCACGGGCCAGCCGAGAAAATCCGGACGATAGATCGTGGTGTGGGGGGGATTGAGTGGCAGGTAATGGACGATGTCGCTGCCGGGAACGGGAAGGGCGACCGCGGCCCCGGGTGCAGCCAGGATGGCCCGCGCCGACCACAACAGCGGCAACGAAGGCGCGGGCGCGGCCAGCTCCACGCGAAAGCTGTCGGCGGTGAGATTGAGCAGCGGAAGCTGCGTCTGCGCGACGGTGCGGGCGACGACAGTGACGAGCTGCTGGATGATTTGCACCCGGAGGTGAAAGGTCTCGGCCAGTGCGCTCATCCGCCCGCGCCCGTGCAGCCACAAGCTGCCGGGTTCCTGCAGCAGATGATCCCATTCGTCCAACCGGTCATAGGGCGGGCCGAGGCGCACGATTTCCGGGCCGGCGTCGAGGCCGGGCCACGGCTGCCCGCTCAAGAGGTCGGCGTAGCCCTCGAGACCGAGGGGACTGAATCGACGGAGATGCATGAGCCCGCCTTCGGGATTCAAGGGCACGAGGGCGCGTCCATCCGGCAGCAATGTCGCGAGGTCGCGGTCGCCCGGCGGCGTCGGCGCACCCGGAGTCGCGGCGATCCACGTCGTCCCCTGCTCCGGCGTGTCATCCTGCGCGTACAAATAACGGTGCAGTGACGACGAGTAGGCGGGCAGCCCGGCCTGGGTGAGGAGCGCGTCGTCCACACAGAGACGATAGCCGCGCTGGCTGTTGGGGTCGACGGGCTGCCAGGGTTGCGTGCTTTCGCGATCGATGAACAGGGGTTCGGGGTGCGTCGTTTCCCACCCGGCATGGCGCATGAGATCGGGCGCACGGGCGGCAAAGCGCGCGATTTCCGTGGTCCACTGGCGATCAAGGAGCGCATTCGACAACTGATCGCGCCATGTGGTCGCGCTGCCGGCGAGCCCGCCGACCGTCTGCACCCAGACTTCGAGCCATTCGATCACCCGACCGGCGGCGTCGATGTTCGCCCCGAGATAAACCCGCGTTGCACATCCGCTGCGCAACAGGACGAGGGCGGAGTCCGGATCACCCGCCGTTCCGCCGCGCACCGCGATGGCCGCGCGCAATACGCCATTTCCGGGGTGGGGCGACAACGGCGCGAACCGAACAGACAAGCCATCGGGGGGACCGGCCATCCTGCTCATCCAAGGAAAAAGCCGCGCGAGAACGAGCCCGAATTGCGTTGGACGAACCGAAAGAGGAGGGGAAGAACGCAAGACGTAGGAGCACGCGAGATAGGGAGACTCGGAAGCGAGGGGAAGAACGCGTTCGGTACCGCATTCGGCAAGTCGTCCACACCGCGCGTAGCCGCGTTGGAGCGTTGCGACAACGTGGCCACCCCACACTCCGCCCGCCCTGCGTCCAAATCGTCGACGCAACGGATCGCCAATGTCCATCAACGATGTCGCGTACGCGACATCGTTGATGGACATTGGCCGTGCGCGAAAATTTCCCGGACCGGGAAAGGTCGGGGCCACATTGTCGCAAGACTCCAACTCAGCCATGCGGTTCAGGTGACGGGTCTTCCCGTAGCCCGCCGCGTGAGCGGCGGGACTGTCCCTGTCCTCTCACGGACAGCGCTACGAAGGAGTCGCCCGACAAATCAGCACTGACGGCGCACTAGCCTGTTCGACAGGCTCAAGGCACGCCGCGCCGCTATGCTTCGCCGCTATCGCAATTGGGAGCGCGTGATGCCTCGCGTCACGGATGATTTTTTCTCCGCTCTTTGGACTGCGGCGACTTGTCGCCGCTTCGGGTCGCCCCTTGCCTCAAAAGCGGCGACAAGTCGCCGCACTCCAAAACGGGCGCGATTTTCGAGAAAATATCGGCCCTTGCTCCGCGTCGCGCGAAGGCATTTGAGCTTGTCAATTTCGTGCCCCGGATATGCAACCTGAGTAATCCGGCAGTGCGAGTGTAATGATGGCCGTGCCTGTCGGATTGCGCCTGCCTCTCGCATGTATCCTCCCCCCCGAGCCAAGCAAGGTGGTCAGCACCTGCCGGTCGCGATGTCGCGCGGGTGCGTGCGGTCTTGGGGGAGGTATTGGCGGCGCGGTGCGTGGGATCGTCGCGACGAGCTCGTACCGCGATGGTGCACGCGAGGTGGAATCGGAACGAGGGGGCAGGCGCGGGATACGCAGCCAGTCACTCGTAGACAACTTTCGCTGGTGTGTCGGTTGCTTTTGATCGTTCGCGAAAATGCTCCTGCTGCCCGGGCGAAAGTGTCACCGCTGAAAGATCCGACCTCCTGGCAACGTTCTTTGGATTGATGACCGAGGGAACCCCCGTGAACAAAACTTCTCCTGCATTCTTTGGTTTTTGCCGTTGGTTTGCCGTCCTCTGCCACTGCCGTCTGGCGCTCATCGGCATGACGGGCGCGGCAGTGTTCAGCACGACCTTGTCCGCGGCGGATGAGTCGACGCTGCAGTATCCCGTGCAGCGTTTCGTCGTGCTCTACGGACGGCCGCACCCCCAGTCGCCGCCGCTCGACAATCTGCAGAACCTCGCGATTGATCTGACGCGCAACGGCAACCTCCTGACCGCGGGTGGTGCCGGGACCGTGGAGAGCGTGCATCTGAACGATCCGCAGCCCGCCGGGACAATTGTCACGGAAGCGGGGCTCAAGACGATCCTGACAGCGGTGGTCACGCGGGTGAACGCCGGCGGCATTTACGGCGTCGTGGCGTTTCCCAGCCGTGAACAGATCGATCCGATCACACACGAGGATTTGCGGCCGGCCACCGATCGTTCCCTGAACATCATTGTCTGGCTGAGCGAAGTCGCGGCCATCCGCACGATCGGGCGCGGGCAGCGGGTCGGCGCCGACGATTCGGTGAACAACCCGATCCACGCGCGCATCGTCAGTCATTCGCCACTGGAACCGCCGCACGAGGGCGAGCCCGGCAGCCTGATCGAGAAGCTCAAACTCGACGACTACCTCCGGCGCCTCAATCGGCATCCCGGTCGCACGGTCGAGGCGGCGCTTTCGTCCTCGGATCAACCCGGCCGGGTGGTGCTCGACTATCTCGTCAACGAGAACCGGCCCTGGTTCGCCTATGGGCAGCTTTCCAACACGGGCACACCCGCGACCTCCGACTGGCGCGAGCGGGTGGGGTATCGCAACGACCAGCTCACGAATCGCGACGACGTGCTGACGGTGGATTTCATCACGTCCGGGCTCGACGAAGCGAACGCCGCGTTTGGCTCCTACGAGATCCCGGTCCGTTTCCCCGACAAGCTGTGGGCCAAGGTCTATGGCTCGTGGGGCGATTTCGACGCGTCGGTCCTGCTCAACTCCGGCATCGGGGCCGGCACATCGGGCGTGGAGCAGTTCACCGGTGAAGACTGGACGGCCGGCACCGAATGGACGGCGAGTCTGTTTACGCTCATGGGTACGCCCATCGACGTCGCGGCCGGACTCAACTATCACCATCATCAGGTCACCAACAAGTCCGCCGCCATCAGCGGCCAGGCGGGCTTTCTTTCGCCGATGCTATCGGTGCGCGCGGAACGGGCGAGCGCGGCCTGGACGATGGTGGGCCGGTTGGGCTACGAGACCAACTTCACCAACCACACCGCAGCGGAACTCGCGCCGCTCGGCCGGCTCGATACGACGGACAGCTACAACCTGGTGCGCGGCGAAGTCTCGACGTCGGTGTTTCTCGAGCCCTTGTTCTTCGGGATCCCCGGCAGCCAGGACTGGCGGCGGGCCACGCTGGCCCACGAGCTCTCCTTCTCGCTGCACGGCCAATACGTGCTGGGCGGCGATCGCGTGATCCCGCAGCTGGAACAGTCGGTCGGCGGCATGTTCTCCGTTCGGGGTTACCAGGAATCGGTGGTGGCGGGGGACGATACCGTGGTCGCCAACCTCGAGTACCGTTTTCACCTGCCGCGCGTGTTGCGTCCGTCGTCGGTGGCCCGGGACGGCGAGCGGACGATGGTGCCGGAGGCGGCACCCACGCTGTTTGGACGGCCGTTCAACCTGCGCCCGCCCCGCATCTATGCGCGGCCGGACTGGGATCTGATCTTCCGCGCCTTTTTTGACTATGGAGGCACGCAGATCAATCGCGGCACGCACGCCAACCAGCGCCTGGAGGACCACAACTTCACGCTGATGAGCACCGGGGTGGGCGTGGAACTGCAACTGCGCCAGAGCCTCAACATCCGGCTCGACTACGGCTACGTCTTGAAAGGGCTCCAGACCGGTGTCCGCGCCACGACCTTCACGCCCTACATTCCCGGGCCCAACGATACGGACTCCGGCGAATCGCGCGTGCACGTCCTGGCCACGTTTGTGTGGTAACTCCAACCCAACCTCCTGCCATGACCTCTTTCGCTTCGACTCTCCTCCGGTCAGTGAATCCCGTGGTCTCCGGGCGCCGGCCCGGCTTCCGCCGGATCGGCCGTGACGTCTCCGTCATGCTGGCCGCACTCAGTCTCCCGGTCGCGTTGTATGCCCCGCCGACCGGTGGACAAGTGGCCGCCGGCACGGCGAACATCGCGCAGAACGGCGCCCTCACGACGATCACGGCCTCCGATGGCGCGATCATCAATTACACCGGCTTCGACATCGCGCCGCAGGAAACCGTGCAGTTCATCCAGCCGAGCGACATTGCGCGCGTGCTCAACCGCGTGAACTCCGAGAACCCGACGAACATTCTCGGGACCTTGCGCGCCAATGGGATCGTCTACCTCGTCAATCCCGCGGGCGTCTATTTCGGCCAGCACGCATTTCTCGACGTCGGCGGCCTCTACGCCGCGGCCGGCAACATCTCCGATCAGGACTTTCTTGCCGGCTCCAATCACTTTTCCGGCCTCGATGCTGGCGTGACCAACGACGGCGCGATCTCCGCCGGGCGGGGCGTCGCGCTCCTGGGGCGCACCGTGGCCAATCACGGGGACATCGTCAGCCCGGGCGGGGCGGTGGCGATGCTCGCCGGCGACGAGGTTTACGTCGGTGAAGCCGGCCAACACGTGTTCGTCAATCTCGGCTCGGCTCCGGTTGCCGGTACCGGAGTGGCAAACTCGGGCCGCGTCGACGCGCGCGGCGCGGGCGGATCGGCAACGCTTGCGGTGGGTGATGTGTATTCGCTCGCGATCCAGCAAAGCGGCGAGATCTTTGCGCCGCGGGTGCAGGTCGACGGCGGCGCCGGCCGTGCCGAAGTCAGCGGGTTGATTGACGCGACCAATCCCGCCGGCGTCGGCGGAGATGTTGCCGTCCTCGGCCAGGAGGTCCACGTGAAGGGCACCGCGGCGATCGACGCCTCGGGCGCCGCCGGTGGTGGCCACGTCCGGATCGGGGGTGACTTTCACGGGGCCAACCCCGCGGTCCGCAATGCCGCACGCACGGCGGTGGCGCAGGGCGCGACGATTCAAGCCGATGCGCTGGACCGTGGAAACGGCGGAAGCGTGGTCGTCTGGGCGGATGAGGCGACGAGCTATTGGGGCGATATCTCCGCGCGCGGCGGCAACCATGGCGGCAACGGCGGCGCGGCCGAGGTTTCAGGAAAATCGAGCCTGTCGTTCAATGGCGGGGTCGATCTCGGCGCGGCGCAGGGTGCGAACGGCACGCTGCTGCTCGATCCCGCCGTGACCAACATTGTCGCTCCGGGTACCGGAGCCGATGACGCCGAACTCGCCGACGGCAGCGTCCTGTTTGCCGATGGCGGGAGCGGGACCTTCAACATTACCACCACCGCCGTGGTGGGTGCGCTGCAAACCACGGATGTTTCCATTCAATCGACGAGTCAGGTCAATGTCCTGTCCGCGATCGATGTCGGCGTCGGGGCGCCCGCGACCTCGCTCACGCTGGCCGCGCCGACGATCTCCCTGGTGGCGGACGTGACAACCGGCGGCGGACAAACCTACCAGGGAGCTGTCCTGCTCGGCAGCGCCACCAATCAGTTCGTCAATCTCACGCTCACCAGCCAGAACGGCGGCGACATCACGTTCGCGCCGCTCGCGAGCGGCGGCTTCAATGTAGCCTCGTCGCTGGACATCGCGCCGACCGCCAGTGATGGCAGCCTCACGATCAATACCGCCGGCACCTCGACGTTCAGCGGCATCGTCGGGGGGATCAAACCCATCTCTTCGCTCACCACCGATGCCGGCGGCACGACCCGGATCAACGGCGGCTCCATCACGACCGCCTTCAGCCAGACCTACGGCGACGCGGTCGCGTTCGGCGGCGACACCACGCTCACCGGTTTCAATGTCGATTTCAACGGCGGCACGAATTCCGTCACCGGCGCCGGCACGACATTGACGCTGCAGCCGGACGATCCTGGTTCCAGCATCGATGTCGGCACGACCGTGTCCGAGGGCTTCGACCTCAGCCCCGCGGATCTCGATGCCCTCGCGGCGGGCTTTACCGGCATCGTCGTCGGCCGCCCCGATGGCGCCGCCGGCATCAATGTCGCGCAGGCCGGCGCGGTGTTTCGCAGCCGGCCCACGTTCCTGATGCCCAACGGCGGCATCACCGTGAGCGGCGGCAATGGTGTCGTTTCCGCGGCGGGGATGGGCTTCACCGCCGCGAGCATCAACCTCAGCGGCGACCTCCTTTCCGCCGGCGGCTCGATCTCGATGAACGGCGGCACGTCGTTGTTCAACGCCACCCAGACCATCGACACCACCAACAAGGGCTCCGTGCCGACCGGAGCGGACATCAGCTTCTCCAGTTCCGTTTTCGGTTCGGACACCGACCTGACCCTGCAAACCGGCACCACGGGCACGGCGACCTTCAACGACGATGTTCAGGCGTTGAGCCTGGCCGTGAACGGTCGCACCGCGCTGCTCGGGAGCCTCGTGAACTCCAGCGGCGACCAGACCTATGGCGGCGACGTCGTCGTCGGTCCGTCCGTTTCCGTGCAGAGTTCCCAATCCGGGGCGACGCTGGACTTCCTCGGCGACATAACGTCTGCGACGGGCACGCCCGGCGATCTGTCGATGACCAGTGACCATATCGTGATCGCGGGCGCGCTCGGTGGCTCCGGCGCCGCCGCCCTTGGCGACGTCACGCTGAGTGGTGCGACCGCCATCGGGTTGAACAACGTCGGGGCAAATTCGCTGACCGCGAACGGCACCACGGCGCTCAACGGGGCCAGCCTCGTCACGACCGCCGGCCAGCAATTCAATGGCAGCGTCACCCAGAACACCGACGTCACCGTGGTCGCGAACAATCTCGGTATCGACGGATCGTGGGATGCCGCAGACCGTGCCCTGACCCTGACCCTGGCTGCGGGCATCAATCTGCCGGGTTCATTCGCGAACCTCGGCAGCATCAGGAGCGACGGCGCCGGCACGACCACGATCAGTGCCAGCACGTTCACGGTAAGCGACAGCCAGAGCTATCAGAACGGGGCCCTGCGCTTCTCGGGCGACACGACGTTGGTCAGCTCCGGCAACGGCGACATCACCCTGGGATCCGGCGGCACCGGAGTCGAGGGCCCGATGAGCCTCACCCTTCAAACCGGTGGCACGACCACCCTCGGTGGCGCGTTCGACGTCACCAACCTCACCACCGACGTGGGCGGAACCACCATGCTTTCCGGCGCCGCCATCACCTCGGCGGGAGACCAGATGTTCCAGGACGCGACGATGGTGAGCGGGGGCGCGGGTTCCTCCCTCGACGGGGTGAACACCACCTTCGCTTCGAGCGTGAATGGAGCAACCGACGGCCAGGGCGACCTCACGGTGGATGCGTCGAATGCCGTCACGTTCTCTGGCGCGGTGGGCGGCACTACCCGGCTGCGTTCGCTGGATGTGACCAGCGGCGGAGTCACCCGGATCAACGGCGGCACGGTGAACACTGCCGGCACGCAGACGTATCACAGCGGCGTGATGATCGGCGCCGCCACCTCCATTGCCGCCTCCAACAACGCGGTGATGTTTGCGAGCGACATCAATTCCGCCGATGCCACCGCCCGCAACCTAACCGTGGATACCGGCACGGGTGACATCCTGGTGCTGGGGGGCGCCGGCGGGACGAACGCGCTCGGCGCGATGGCGCTCAACAGCACGGGCAATACCTCGCTCGACAACACCGTGCGCGCAGCCAGCCTCACCACCAACGCCGGCGGCACCACCACGATCAACACCACGGCCATAACCACCGACGCCGCCCAGACCTTTGGCGACAACGTGATGGTGGGTGCGAATGCGACGTTCACGACGATGGCCAACGGCACCGTCCAGTTCGGTGGCTCGCTCGATTCCGGCAGCGCCGCCGCCCGGGACATCACGGTCGATTCCGGTGCCGGCTCGATCATGCTGATGGGCGCGACCGGCGGCACGAACGCGCTGGGCGCGATGGCGCTGAACAGCACGGGCACGACGATGATCGCCAACACGGTGCGGGCGGGGAGTCTCGCCACGAACGCCGGCGGCACCACGGCCGTGAACACGAGTGCCGTTACGACGACCGGCACCCAGAGCTATGGCGATGCCGTCAGCCTGGGCGCGGCGGCGACGCTGAGCACGACGAACAGCGACGTGATGTTTGGCGCCAGCCTCGATTCCGACAGCGCCGCCTCGCGGGATCTCACGGTCAGCACCGGCGCGGGCGACATCATGGTGATGGGGGCCGCGGGTGGTACCCACGCGCTCGGCACGATGGCGCTCAGCAGCGCGGGGGTGACGCATCTGAACGGCTCCGTGCAGGCCGCGGCGCTTGCGACGGACGCCGGCGGATCAACCCAGCTCAACGGCAACGTCACCACGAGCCTGACTCAGGATTTCAATGATGACGTGCGCGTGGACTCGAACCTCGCCACCACGGCGTCGAACAACCCGATCACGTTCGCCGGACTGGTCGACAGCCAGGCCGGGGAGGTGAACGACTTCACCGTCAATGCCGGGGCGGCCGACGTCCACTTCGACAACAAGGTCGGCAGCACCACCGGCGGCGCGCTCGGCGACTTTGCCGTCACCGGTGACAATGTCGTCCTCCAGGACGTCACGACGCAGGGCAACCAGACCTACAACGCGGCCAATCTGTTGTTCCTCAATTCCACCTACAATACGGGCGGCGGCTCCGTGGACCTGAGCGCCGGCGCCAACGCCGATCCGAACACGGTTTCGGTGTGGAAGTCGTCCCAGGGCGACCTCGCCTTCAACCTCGGCGGGGGCAACATCTCGATCGCCCCGACGGCGGGCACGGTCGTTTCCAACGGCGGGCTGGCGATCTCTAATCCCGGCAACGTGACGATCGGCAACACCACCGTGGCGCAACAGTTCACGATCCTTGCCCCGAGCGGGCAGATCCTCCTCACCGGGACGCAATACTTCGCGGGTAACATTGATTTCGCCGGCGCCAATGCGACGGTGCAGTTGCCCACGGGTGAAACGATCATCTTCGGCACGGCGACCGGAACGGTGAACGCCAACATCAGCAGTGCGAATCCGATCGCGTTCCAGATCATCGATCCGAGCTATCTCGACGCGAATTTCTTCATCCAGTCCGCGCTCCTGGCCGCCGGGACGTCCCTCGAGCAGGCGTTGAGCAATCCGGCGTTCCTGCGGTTTCCCGGCGAGGAAAAGTTCACCACCGTGGCCAAGGTCGACACCGCGAAGTTCCTCGCGGGCAGCCTCCCGTCCCAGGACGTTGCCGTCGCGCCCCAGGCCACCATCAGCGAGGCGCAGCGGCAACAGATGGTCCAACTCGGGATCTACGCGCGGCCGATCACGACGGAGGAGGATCGCAAGCGCCTGTTCGCCCACGGCGTTTATCGCCAGCTTATCGCCGACGCGACCGCCTCGCCCGACCAGTTCGAAGTCGCCGACGTGCGGCTCTCCGCCGCGGCCGTGCAGGCGGCGCTGGATCAATATGACGTCGTTTTCGGCACGGCTGGCGCAACGGGAGCCGAGGGCTCCCGCGAAGCCGAGCTGCAACGTCTGCTGAGCGACGCCTATTATCGCTACGTCACCGCGACGCCTGATGCGCAGCCGGCTGGTTTTCGCGACTACCTCGCGGACCATCCCGATGACAGCGACAACCGTGCAGTGATCAAACTGCTGGACGGACTGACCGAGTTGTTCCGCCGGATCGAACGCCTCGGTTTGACGGAAAAGGAACTCGATATCTCAAAGACGAAGGTGCTTCAAGGCTGCGCCTCCGGACCGCTCCTGCGCGCCCTGCGCACGATCGTCGACCAGCCGGACGTGAAAGCCGCCTCCGCGGGGCCGGCGGGGTCGACTTCGGCCTGAATCCCGACGGCCGCCCGACTTTCCCATGAACGAACGCGTCGAAAAACTCCTGCAGCCGATCTCGGCCGACCAGCGCTGTGGTCCCGATCTCTCGTATGACCCGAGACTCGAGGAACTCGAGACGATCCTCAAGGGCAAGCCCGAGGTCGATATCGGGAGCGTGGTCAAACCGGCCGAGCCTCCGGACTGGGTCCGGCTGCGGGACGCCTGCATCGAGGTGCTCGGCGTCGCGAAGCATCTCCGCCCGGCGGTCTGTCTGTGTTGTTGCTGGCTGCGCCTCGAGGGCCTGCCCGGATTCCGCGATGGCCTGCAACTCCTGCGCGGTTTGCTTGAGCAGGTACTGGCCGCAATTGCATCCGCTCCTCGACCCCGAGGACGACAATGATCCGCAACAGCGGCTGAATATCCTCGGTGGCCTCACGGCCGCGCGCGGTTCGTACGCGTCGGGTTGGTTGAAGATCATCGATTACCTCTACGCCGCCCCGTTGGGCGTGCCCCGGGGCGCCCCGCCGATCACCCTCGACGCGATCATCGCCGCCTCGCAGGCGCACGCTTCCGATTCCGGCGGGGCAACCCCGGGCCTGGACCCGGTTGCGCTGGAACAACAGATGCGCAGCCTGCCGCCCGAACAGGTGGAGACCACCAAGCAGGCAGTCGACGGGGCGCTGGAAGCCGCCAGCGGCATCGACGAGTTTCTGGGCCAGACCTTGGGCGCGGCCCATTCGATCAGTTTCGAGGAGCTGCGCAATGCGCTCGGGCAACTGCAACGCACCATTGCCGCCAACCTTCCGGGAGCCGCGACCGAATCCGACGCCGCCCCCGGCACCGGCGGTGGCGGCGAGACCGCGCCGGACGCCGCGACGATGAGCGCGGCCAGTGGCGGGTCCAGCCCGGGCGTGATTCGCAACCGCACCGATGTCGTTCGCGCCCTCGAAAAGGTGTGCGACTACTACCGCCGGTTCGAGCCGGGCAGCCCGGTGCCGTATTTGCTGCGCCGGGCGCAAAAGCTCGCTTCCATGTCGTTTTTCGAGGCGGTGCAGGAACTGAACATTGCTTCCGCCGACACGTTGCGCCCGGCGATGGGCTCGAGCCTCGACAACGAGATCCCGCCGTCCGTCTGACGTTGAACGGACGCCCTGATCCCTGTCTTCTGCCTCCTTCGGTCGCGCCGGTGCCTCGCCCGAATCAATCCATGACCTCCCCAGCCAGCGAAGAAACTGCCGCATCCCGCACCCGGACAAAAAAAGTGGCGGCCGCCACTTTTTTTGTCCGGATGCGAAAGGCCGCAGTCAGGACGCACAGCCAACCCGCGGGCTGAGGCACCGCGCCACCGCTCGTCGCCTCACGCGTTTCTTCCTTCATGACTGCGCCGATGTCACAATTCCCGCTGAACCTCGAACCGCCTGAAGCCTTGCAGCGGGCGCGGGGATTTTTCCGCGAGATCGGCTTTGATGCGGCGGAGTTGTGTCGGCGCGTCGGGATCGCCGACATGAGTTCCATTGGCGAGGTCTCGTGGAAGAGCGGCGTGCTCGACGCACTCGAGCCGCGTTTGCGCGCGTGCGTGGATCTTTTCCTGCGGGGATCGCCGTTGCCGGCCGACGCGGTTCGGGAGTGCTTCGGAGCGGACGTGGTCGATGCATTTTCCGCGCTCGGACTCCTGCGGCATTCGCAACGGGTTCCGGGTGCGCTGACCTGCCCGGTCTGGGTGTATCCTGTCGAGGAGTTCGTGGTTGCGTCGGACCGGCGGGATCGTCCGGACGACGAGACCATCGCTCCGGGGAACGACGTGGTCTTTCCCGCCATCTATGGACTCACCGCACGATTTCTTGACCTGTTGCCCGACGCCGCCGGCCGCGATGCGCTCGACCTGTGCGGCGGAACCGGCATCGGGGCGATGGTCATGGCGCGCAACGCCCGTTCCGCCACGACCTCGGACCTCGCCGGGCGTGCGGCGCGCTTTGCGGAGTTCAACGCGCGGCTCAACGGCGTTCCCGTGGACAGCGTGTGCGGCGACCTCTACGAGCCGGTGGCGGGCCGCACCTTTGACGTGGTCGTGGCGCATCCGCCCTTCGTTCCGGAGTTCGGCGAACACATGATCTTCCGGGATGCTGGTGAAACCGGCGAGGACGTGATCCGCCGGATCGTCGAGGATCTCCCGCGGCACCTGCGCGCCGCCGGTACGTGCGTGATCGTGTGTTGGGCGCGCGATACCACGAAGGCGGCATTCGAACAACGCGTCGTCGCATGGCTCGGCGGGAAAGCAGGCGAGTTCGACGTGATCTTCGGCGCGGAGAAGACCCAGTCCCTCGACGAGTTGGTGGACGTCTTTCGGCGCAACCGGAAAATGTCACCGAACGAAGCACGCGGGTTCGGCGAACGCCTCAAGCAACTGGACACGCTGCGCTTCGTCTATGGCGCGCTGCTGCTCGTCCGGCGCGAACCCGCGGATACGGTGCCGGCGGCGCCGGGCCGCGTGGGTATCGCGCGCTCGGTGAGGATGCCGGAATTCGAAAAGCTGCTTCGTTGGCGGCGACTGCGGCGACGGCCGGATTTTGCCGCCCGGCTGCGCCGTTCGCGGCCCCGGCTGGTGGCAAACCTGGAATTCGACATTCATCATGAGGTGCGGGATGGCGAACTCACAGCGTTGTCCCATACCTTTTCCACGGATGCGCCTTTCCGATCCAGAGTGCGCGTGGATGGCTGGATGGTTCCGCTCATCACGCGTATGGTCGGTCAGGATACGGTCGAGGAGGTCTTTCGCCAGTTGACCGCCGCGGGGGGATTGAAGCGCGGCTTTCCGCTCGAGGCATATCTCGAACTTGTCGCGGACGCGGTCGAAAAGGCGTTTCTTCACGTCGAGCTGGCGGATTGAAAGCCGTTCACAGAAGGAAACGAAGAGAACAAAGGCAATGCCGCCATGGGTTGGCTCGACCAAGAGCGGTTCTCGACCACTCACCTCCGTGGTGATCAAATCTCGAGGTCCGGTCTCGCTGCGAACGGTTCGGCCTTGGCGTCCTTCGTTGTCTTCTGTGCAATTCCTCTTTCCTTTTTTGGGCTGAGGGGACTCGCAATGCTGCGTTTTGAGACGCCCCCTCAGGCGATCAGCAGTCCGAAACGCGCGAGCTTTCGCAGGTTGTTCGCGAGTTCGTCGTCGACCCGACGGCGCAGTTCCGCCTCGTCGAAGGCCTGTTCCTGCAGCGCGCCGCGACCCCGGAGAAAGGCAAACATCTCCGCGCTCAACGCAGCACGATCCCGGGTTCCATCCAGCAGCGACATGAGGTGCCGGCCGGAATCGTCCTCAATCTGCACGCCGGTATGGAACACGGAGGTGACGAGCTGCGCGCCTGCCGCCTGCCAGCGCGCCAGCGGCGAGGCGGCCGGACGCTCGCTGACACTGGCGGAAAATCGCGGCCGCCACGTGTGCAGCGTCACAATGCCGCCGCGGAAGAGCTCGAGCAGGAACCCGCCCAACTGCCTCCGCGCGTCAGCGGAATCCTCGTAGGTGATGGATGCGGCCTCCAGACGCGCCGCCACCTTCGCCGCGAGATCCGGGAAGAAGACCCGGTCAGGCCACGCTTCGCCCAGCACCGCCAGGGCGGCCTTGCCCGGTGCAAGATCGGTCTGGAGACGGCCCCCATTTGAAGTGGCGACCGTGGCGGCGACTCCGGGCTGCAGATCGAAGCCGGCGAGCTTGTAGGGCTCGATCGCCTCGGCGAACATGCCCTCCACCTGCGTCGCGACCGGCAGCGGGGGCAGCGGAACCTCGCGGCGGCACAGCAGCGTCTGCCGGAAGCGCCGGCATTTCAGGAAATCCATGTATTGCTCGCGCAGGATACGGTTGCCTTCGAGCTGGCGCAGCGCATCCCGCGTCGCCGGGGGAAAGTTGAAATCCGCGAGTTCAAAGAAGTCCGCCTCGGCGAGAAACTGCAGCTCGTGGCGGGCGGCGTGGGCCACGAAATCCTTGAAGTAAACCGGCTCGTTGATGGTGGCGAGGTGGTCGTGGTAGATGTGTCCGCGTTCGTGGCCGAACGCGCGTTCCGCCTCCGCCTTGATCCACTGATGAAAGCCGTCCTTTTGCGCGGAGGCCGCGGATAGCAGCTGCAGCAGGGCGAGCGCCTGCGTCACGCGTTCCTGCGGCTCCGTGAGATTGCGGACGTGGAAGAGCAGCATCTCCCGCAGCATCATGTTGAGGTGCCCGCCGGGGTACGCGTTGTAGCTCACGAACGCGACGCCTTCGTCGGCGAGGTGCGTTCGGCAGACGGCAAGGAGCCGGTCCCGGACGGTTTCCGGCACCCATGAATACACGCCGTGGGCAATGATGTAGTCGAACGTGCCCAGATCACCGGGGAGCGCGGCGAGGTCGCCCGCGACCAGTTCGAGGTTGCCCAGCCCGAGCGCCTGCGCGTGGGCCACGCCTTCGGCAATCCGGCTGGCCGCGAGGTCCACGCCGACAAAGCGGCTGCCGGGCAGGCCATGGGCCATGGGAATGACGTTCGAGCCGGTGCCGCACCCGAGTTCGAGGACCCGGCATGCATCGACCGGCCGCGCATCCAGTCCATAGAGTCGAGCGGCGGTGGCGAGGCGGTCGGGGTGCGTCTGCGGATGGGCATACTGCGGGTAGGGGACTTCGTCGTACGGCGTCATGGGCGCGGAGAGGTTGGGAGCGACGGGTCCTGGAAGATTCAAACCCGCCGCCGGGTGGTTAGTTAATGGTGAAAAAATGCGCCTGCTCGATCCAAATGCGGTGCGGGGCAGCCAACCGTCCGCGTGCGGCGGATTCATGCTGCGCAAATCTCGGCGGACGGGGATTATACGCCTTGACTAAGGCCCGGCAGATGAGGAAAAAAGAGGCGCGGTACCTTCGAGTAGCCGCTGCCTTCCGTCCCTCTCATCCCCCTCGTTTATGGCAAAAGCAAGCAGCCAGAAATTTGTTGCGCGCAACCGGGCCCCGCGAGTCCAGATCGAGTACGACGTCGAGTTGTACGGAGCGGAGAAGAAGGTCGAACTTCCGTTCGTCGCCGGGGTGATGGCTGACCTCTCGGGCAAGCCCGCGGAAGCCCTGCCGCCGGTTGCGGATCGCAAGTTTCTGGAGATCGACATCGATAATTTCGATGATCGGCTGAAGGCGACCAAACCGCGCGTCGCTTTCCAGGTGCCCAACACGCTCACCGGCGAGGGCAACCTCAGCGTCGACATCACGTTCGAGAGCATGGACGACTTTTCGCCCGCCGCGGTCGCGCGCAAGGTGGATGCATTGAACAAGCTGCTCACCGCCCGCACGGAACTGGCAAACCTTCTCACCTACATGGACGGGAAGGACAAGGCCGAGGATCTGATCGCAAAGATGCTCAACGATCCCGAATTGATGAAATCTCTCGCGGCGGCGCCCAACCCGGCCGCCGGTGAGGCGCAATCGTAACCGTAGAACTCTCGTTTACCATGGCTGATTCAGAAACCCAGGCCGCCACACCGGCCGGTCAGACCGTTGAACTGAGCGAGTTCGAATCCCTGCTCAAAAAGGAATTCAAGGTCCGGGACACCCCGCGCCAGACCGCCATTCAATCCGCGGTGCGGACCCTCGCGGAGTCAGCGCTCGGCCAGACGAAGCTCGTTTCGGGCGACGCCATCAAGACGATCAACGCGCTGATCGCCGAGATCGACAAAAAGCTTTCGGAACAGATCAACCTGATCATGCACCACGAGGACTTCAAGGCCCTCGAAGGTGCCTGGCGCGGCCTGAGCTATCTCGTCAACAACACCGAGACGGACGAGATGCTCAAGATCCGGGTCCTGAACGTCTCGAAGAACGATGTCCGCAAGACGCTCAAGAAGTTCGAGGGCACGGCCTGGGACCAGAGTCCGGTCTTCAAGAAGATCTACGAGGACGAGTTCGGCGCCCCGGGCGGCGCTCCCTACGGCACGCTGATCTGCGACTATCATTTCGATCACTCGCCGGAGGACGTGAAGATGCTCGGCAACCTTGCGCAGATCGGCGCGGCCGCCCATTGCCCGATCATCACGGGCGCTGCGCCGAACGTGCTGGGGATGGAGTCGTGGCAGGAACTCAGCAATCCGCGCGACCTCACCAAGATCTTCGGCACGGCCGAGTACGCCTCGTGGCGTTCATTGCGCGAGTCCGACGACGCCCGCTACCTCGGGCTGGCGATGCCGCGTTTCCTGTCCCGCATCCCCTATGGGGCCAAGACCTGCCCGGTGGAGGATTTTGCGTTCGAGGAGGACACCGAGGGGGCCGACCACAACAAGTACGTGTGGGCCAACGCGGCCTACGCCATGGGCGTGAACATCACGCGGGCCTTCAAGCTCTACGGCTGGTGCGCGTGTATCCGCGGTACGGAGTCCGGCGGCATGGTGGCGGGGCTGCCCGTGCACACCTTTCCGACCGACGATGGCGGCGTCGATATGAAGTGCCCGACGGAAATCGCGATCACGGACCGGCGCGAGGCTGAGCTGGCCAAGAACGGTTTCATGCCGCTCTCGCACTACAAGAACACCGACTACGCCGTGTTCATGGGGGCGCAGTCCCTCCAGAAGCCGGCGGTGTATGATGATCCCGACGCGACCGCCAACGCCAACCTCAGCGCCCGGCTGCCCTACCTTTTCGCGACGTGCCGGTTCGCCCATTACCTGAAATGCATGGTTCGCGACAAGATCGGCACCTTCAAGGAGCGCGCCGACATGGAACTGTGGCTCAACAAGTGGATCAGCCAGTTACACCTGCGCCCCGGGCTCATCCGATGAGGTCAAGGCCCGCTACCCGCTGGCGGCGGCCGAGGTGGTGGTCGAGGAAGTGAAGGGAAATCCCGGCTATTACACGTCGAAGTTCTATCTGCGCCCCCATTACCAGCTCGAGGGCCTGACCGTTTCACTCCGGCTGGTGTCCAAGCTGCCATCCGGCAAGGCTGCTTGAGTAGAGCGCAAACTTTGGAATCCGCAGGTCTGTGCCGCCGGCGGCAGTCAGCAACCCTACCGAGCGCGAACCCGGGCACAGGGCTCCGCGTAAACCACCTCCCATATGGCAGTAGACTACTTCCTCAAAATCGACGGCGTCGAAGGCGAATCGACCGACGCCAAGCACAAGAACGAGATCGATCTCGAGTCCTGGAGCTGGGGCGAGACCCAGTCGGGTTCGCACGCGGCCGGCGGCGGCGGCGGGGCCGGCAAGGTTTCGATGCAGGATTTCAACTTCGTGATGCACACCAACAAGGCGAGTCCGAATCTCTTGTTGACGTGCGCGAGCGGCAAACACATCGCGAAGGCCGTGCTCACCTGCCGCAAGGCGGGCGAGGAACAGCAGGAATACCTGATCATCAAGTTCAGTGATCTGTTGATCTCGTCGTTCCAGACCGGCGGTTCCTCGGGTTCGGTGATTCCGACCGACCAGATCTCGTTTAATTTCTCCAAGATCGAGTACCAGGTACTATCCCCAGAATGCGAAGGGCGGTCTGGACGCCAAGGTCGTCGTGGGCTGGGACCTCAAGCTGAACAAGAAGGTCTAGCGAGACTTCGCCTCAGCCGTATCCATGCAGTGGCTCCCGGTGGCCGGGCATGTCCCGTGCCCCTTTCGAGCGACGCGAGACGATGCGCACGAGACGTGCGCATCCGCTTGGGCACCGACTATTGGCATCTGAACCGTAAATGTGCATCCGGCCAGAGCCATCGATCGATTGTAGGGCTGGACCTTGTGTCCGTGCCCGCATCGGCTCCGCAGCCCGGCGGAATACCAACTTGAAAGCAAACGGTGGGTGCGGCTTTGCGCCGCGATTCCGCCAGACCATCGCGGCGTAAAGCCGCTCCTACGTCGATCCAAGTCGAAGCAAGTGCGAGTAAGCCCGGGGGAACGACAAACATCCATTCTGTCCGGGATCACCGACAATCCGCAGATGCAATCTCCATGACACCGGCTGAATTGCTGCAGGCGGGACGGCTCGACGAGGCGTTGACCGGCCTGCAAGAGGAGATTCGGGCCCGGCCTGAAGATGGACGGCTCCGGGTGTTTCTCTTTCAGCTCAATTGCGTCCTTGGGCGCCTCGACAAGGCGCTGACCCAACTGCAGGTCGTCGCCAGCCTCGATGCCGATACGATGATGTTGGCCCGGATTTTCCAGCCGGTGATCGGGTGCGAGTTGTTCCGGCGCGAGGTGTTCGGGGGAAAGCGCACGCCACTCGTCTTCGGCGAACCCATGGACTGGGTGGGATGGCTCGTGCAGGCCAACGGCCTGGTGGCCGCCGGCGAGTTCGGGGCCGCCGCCGAACTCCGCGGTCGCGCTTTCGAGGCGGCGCCGGCGAATCCCGGCACCGTCGACGGAAAGCCGTTTGCGTGGATGGCCGATGCGGATTCGCGGCTCGGCCCGATCTTCGAGCTGATCCTCGAGGGCAAGTACTACTGGGTTCCCCTGTGCCGGGTGAAACGCGTGCAGTTCGAAAAGCCGACCGACCTGCGCGACCTCGTCTGGCTGCCGGCGGAGTTTGAATGGACCAACGGAGGCACCGCCACCGCGCACGTTCCCGTCCGATACCCCGGCTCCGAACGGTCGGCGGACCCGCAGATCCGCCTCGCGCGCAAGACCGAATGGCAGGAGCACCCGGGGGACACGGTGCTCGGTCAGGGGCAGCGCCTGCTGGCCACCGACACGGCCGAGATACCGCTGCTCGACTGCCGGGTGATTGAGTTCGCGCAAGCCGGGCAAGCTTCGGAAGAACCACTGACATGACGCCGATCGAAAAGCTGCAGCCCTGCCTGCTGGACCGGTTGACCGACGACGAGCCGGACAAATCCGAGGAGAGCCGGGCGCAACGGGTCGTGTCCCACCAGAAGTATCGCCGCGGGGTCCTGCGCGATCTCGAGTGGCTGCTCAACACCACGGCCTATCCCGATCCGTTCGTGATCAATCCCTATCAGCCGGAGGATGCCTACAGCTTGCGGGAAAAGTATCCGGAAGTCGCGCGGTCGATCTTCAATTATGGCACGCGCCAGCTGAGCGGCCAGAACTCGCCCGACCTCGAGGTGTTGAAGAGCCACCTGGTCGAGGCCATCGCGACATTCGAGCCGCGCATCGCCGCGCGCTCGCTGACGATCCGGGCGAATGCCGACCGCAACTTCGTCATCTTCGATGTCGAGGGCGATCTCTGGGCCAACCCTTTGCCGGAACATCTCCACGTGAAGACCACGCTCGACTTCGATTCGGGCCAGACCCTGTTGGGAGACGCGCCGAATGGATGAACGCCTGCTCGAGATATACAACACCGAGCTTCGGCATATCCGGGAGACGGCGGCGGAGTTTGCGCGGGATTTTCCCAAGATCGCGGGCCGGCTGAGTTTTGATTCGGAGGCGAAGGATGTCTGCCCGGATCCCTACGTGGAGCGCCTGCTCGAGGGTTTCGCGTTCCTCGCTTCCCGCGTCCATCTGAAACTCGACGCGGAGTTTCCCCGCTTCACCCAGGGACTGCTCGAAACCGTCTATCCCGACTACCTCTGTCCGCTGCCCTCGATGGCGATCGTGCGGTTCGAGATCGAGGAATCCGAGGGCGCGCTTGCGGGCGGCGTGGTGATTCCGCGCGGCACCCTCATGCGCAATGTGCCGGGACGCGGCGAACGCACCGCCTGCACGTTTTCCACCGCCCACGACCTGCGCCTGCTGCCGCTGGCGGTGACGGACGTGCGCTACTTCACGCGCGACCTGGCGGAGCTCAACCTCGATCCCGCCCTCGGCGCGCGCGCCGCCCTGCGCATCCGCCTGCGCAAGACGCTCGATATCCCGTTCGCTGATATTAGCGCCGATCCCCTGATCCTCCACCTCCGGGGCGCGGATGACCTGCCCGGCCAGATCTACGAGCAGATCTTCGCGCACAAGCGACGCCTGCTCGTGCAGTCGCCCGCCGAGCGCGGCCGGACCGCCGGCAGCTTTGCCCCCGACTGCGTTCGCCGGGTCGGGTTCTCCTCGGACCAGGCGATGCTGCCGCCGAGCCCGCGCGGCTTCGAGGGCTACCGGCTGTTGCGCGAATACTTCGCGTTTCCCCAGCGCTTTCATTTCCTGGAGCTGAGCGGCTTCCAGGCGGCGCTGGCGGGCGTCACCGGGTCGGAAATCGACCTCGTGATCGCGCTCGATGAGGCCGAGACGCGCCTGGAGGGCCGGATCGACCGGGCCAGCTTCGACCTGCATTGCGTGCCGGCGACGAATCTCTTTCCCAAGACCCTCGATCGCATCCAGGTTTCGAACCGGTTTTCTGAATACCACGTCGTGCCCGATCACAACCGGCCGTTGGATTTCGAGGTCTACCAGATCGAGTCGGTGACGGGCTTCGGGGAGACGCCCGACCAGGAGCGCGGCTTCGCGCCATTTTACCACGCGCGGGACACGGACCTGGAGACCAGCGCCTACTTTTCGCTCAATCGCGTGCCCCGGCTGTTCAGTGAACGCGAACGCAAGACCGGACGGCGCTCGTCCTACGCGGGAACCGATGTGTTCATCTCCATCGTCGATTCCGACATGGCGCCGTTTCGCCCCGACTTGAAGCAGCTCGGGATCCGTGCGTATTGCACCAACCGGCACCTGCCGATCCAGATGTCCCGCGGGATCGGCCGCACCGACTTCACCCTCGACGTGGCGGCGCCCTATCGCGCGATCCGCATCATCGCCGGGCCGACCCTGCCGCGGCCAAGCCTGGTGTTGGCGGGCCAGAATCCCGAGCGACCGGAAATCCCCTCGGGCCGGTTCGTCTGGCGCCTCGTCAGTCACCTTTCGCTCAATCACTTCTCCCTCGTCGACACCGGTACTGAAACGGGTGCCGATGCCCTCCGTGACTTGCTGCGCCTTTATGCGGATCCGGAGGATCGGCAGACGCTCAAGCAGATCGACGGTCTGCGGGGTGTGCAGTCGCGGCCGGTCGTGCGCCGCGTCCAGACCGGTGGACCGATCACGTTTGCGCGCGGCATGGAGGTCTCGCTGCTGTTCGATGAAACGGCCTTCGAAGGGCAGGGGGTGTTCGTCCTGGGCGCAGTGCTCGAGCAGTTCCTCGCCCGGCATGCCGCCTTGAATTCGTTCACGGAGACCGTGATCACCACGCAGCAGAGAAAGGAGATCATGCGATGGCCGGCCCAGATCGGCAGACGTCAGATCCTCTGATCGAAGGCCTCAAGGAAGCGCCCTGGTCGTTCGACTTCTTCTTTGCCCTGCGCGCGCTGCAGAGCCGCGCCCGGCACCAGCCGCGCATTGGTCGCTCCCTTTCGCCGGCGGACGATCCGGTGCGGTTCGGCCAGACGCCTTCGTTTGCGTTCGCCCCGGCCACGCTGGAGGCGGTGGAAACCCGCGAGGACCGCCCGCCCGCGCTTTACGCCCGCCACTTCGGCCTGTTCGGGCCCAACGGTCCCCTGCCACACTGCCTCACGGAGTACGCCCGGGATCGGATCCTGCATCACGGCGACCGCACGCTGACCGCGTTCTGCAATGTCTTTCACCACCGGCTCTTCAGCTTCTTCTTTCGGGCGTGGGCCGACGCGCGCAAGACGGTCGACCTGGACCGGCCGGAAGATGCGCATTGGTGGTACTACGTCGGCAGCCTGATCGGTCATGGCATGGAATCGTCCCTGCGGCGCGACAGCGTGCCGGACAATGCCCGATTTTACTATGTTGGCCGGCTGGCGCAGCAGTCTCGCAACGCGGAGGGCCTGGAAGCGATCGTGCAGGACTTCTTCCGGGTTCGCACCGAGGTGCACACGTTCGTCAGCCGCTGGATCGACCTGCCTCCGGGATGCGAGTGCCAGCTCGGCGCAACCCCCGATACGGGCACGCTCGGGATCAATGCGATCGTCGGCTCGCGCTTCTGGCACGGCCAATACGCGTTTCGCCTGCGCATCGGCCCGGTTTCGCTGACGGATTTCCAGCGGTTCCTGCCCTGCAGCCCGACCGGTTCCTTCCGGCGCCTGCGTGACCTCGTCCGCTACTACACCAACGACCAGTACGCCTGGGATGTGCAGTTGATCCTCGACCGCCGGGAAATACCATCGGTTCAGCTCGGCGTTACCGGCCGCCTCGGCTGGATGGCGTGGCTCAGAACCGAAGCCTTCACCCACGACCCGGAAGACCTGGTGGTCGAGCCAACGACCGACCTCCGAGCGAATTGATGTTTACCACGGATTCCACGGATGGGCACGGATAAAACAATCCATGCGGAATTGAGCGAGGCGATCATCGGCTCTGCGATGAAGGTGCTCAATGTCCTCAAGCCTGGCCTCGATGAGAAAGCTTACGAGAATGCGCTCGTGATGGAATTGAGGAAGCGCGGACACAGCGTCGATCAGCAGAGGCGGTTTGACGTCTTCTACGAGGGTCACGTTGTGGATACGCTCGTCCCCGACCTGATCGTTGATGGACTTGTCGTGACTGATCCAAAGATTACCGAAGGCTTCACTCCGGCGCACCTCGCCAAAATGATCGGTCATCTCACTATAACAGGTCTGCGTTTGGCGTTGCTGGTGAACTTCAAGCACGCAGAACTTCGATGGCGGCGGGTGGTGCGGTGACTTATCCGTGTAGATTCGTGTAATCCGTGGTCTTGTTCCTAATCCCTTCTTCCCATGGCTGAGATCCAGCGCGCCACGATGTTCGGCAAGCTCAACGCGATCGGCTACAAGTCGATCGAGGCCGCGACCCTCTTCTGCAAGATGCGCGGCAATCCCTACGTGGAAACGGTGCACTGGCTGCACCAACTCCTGCAGCAGCCCGACTCGGACGCGCTGCGCATCATCCGGCACTTCGAGCTCGAAAGCTCACGGCTTGCGTCGGATCTGGTCGCCGCGCTTGACCGTCTGCCGCGCGGCGCGACGGCGATCTCCGATTTCTCGCCCCACATCGAAACCGTGCTGCAGCAGGCGTGGCTGCACGCGACACTGCTGTTCGGCGACAGCCAGATTCGCACCGGCCACCTCATCGTGGCATTCCTCAAGTCCGCCGAGCTGCGCAACGCCTTCCTCGCCCTCTCGCGCGAGTTCGCAAAGATCAAGGTCGAGACCCTGGGTGACGAATTTGCCCGGATCGTCGCGGGTTCGCCCGAGGACAAGCTATTCGCCAGCGACGGGAGCGGGCTGAGCGCGGGCGCGGTTCCCGGAGAAACCAGCGGGGCGATCCCGCCGGCGGAAATGGGCAAGCAGGAGGCGCTGAAGCGTTTCACGACTGATCTCACGCAGCGCGTGCGCCAGGGCGAAATTGATCCGATCATCGGTCGGGACGAGGAGATCCGCCAGTGCGTGGACATTCTGATGCGGCGCCGGCAGAACAACCCGATCCTCACCGGCGAGGCGGGCGTCGGCAAGACGGCCGTCGTCGAGGGATTCGCCCATCGCATCGTCGCGGGCGATGTGCCACCCGCTCTGCGGGACGTCCGGTTGCTGGCCCTCGACATCGGTTTGCTGCAGGCCGGTGCGAGCATGAAGGGGGAGTTCGAGCAACGCTTGCGCGGCGTGATCGACGAGGTTCAGGCCTCGCCCCGGCCGATCATCCTTTTCATCGATGAAGTGCACACGCTGATCGGCGCGGGTGGCGCCGCCGGCACCGGCGATGCCGCGAACCTGCTGAAGCCCGCCCTCGCCCGCGGCACGCTGCGCACCGTCGCGGCCACGACCTGGGACGAATACAAGAAACATATCGAAAAGGATCCGGCGCTGACGCGCCGTTTCCAGACGGTGAAGGTCGAGGAGCCGTCGGAGGCGAAGTGCATTCTGATGATGCGCGCGGTCAGTGCGCCGTTCGAAAAACATCATCGGGTTCAACTTCTCGACGAAGCCATCGAGGCGGCCGTGCGCCTGTCGCATCGCTACATCTCCGGCCGGCAGCTTCCCGACAAGGCGGTCAGCCTGATTGATACGGCGAGCGCCCGCGTCGCGGTCAGCCAGCACGCCGTGCCTGCCCGGGTGGATGACTGCCGCCGGCGGATCTCCGCGCTCGAAACCGAACTCGAAATCCTCGGTCGTGAGTCGGCGATCGGTCTCGAACACACGGCCCGGGTGACGGAGGTGAACGCCACGCTCGCGCGGGAAAAGGAGGCGCTCGCCGGACTGGACCAGCATTGGGCGGAGGAGAAGGAACTCGTCTCCAAGGTGCTCGACCTGCGTGGGAAACTTCGCCACGCCGGCGAACCCGTGGATCTCCCGGCTCCGGTGCCCGTGACCGCTGTCGCCGGGGCCGCCGACCCCGCTCCGGCCTCACCGAGGCCGGCTCCAGCCAACGAGGGTGCCGCCGAAGCAGTCGACGGCCGGCTTTCGCCAGAGGAGCGCGACCGGCTTCTCACCGAACTGCGCGGGCTGCAGGACAAGCTCTCCGCATTCCAGGGTGAATCGCCGTTGATCTTTCCATGTGTGGATGCGAATTCGATTGCGAGTGTCGTGGCCGACTGGACCGGCATTCCCGTCGGTCGCATGGTGAAGGACGAGATCGCGCAGGTCCTGCACCTGGGCGACCTGCTCGAGCGCCGGGTCCTCGGGCAGCGGCACGCCCTGGACACCATTGCCCGGCGGGTGCAGACCAGCCGGGCCGCGCTCGACAATCCCAACCGCCCGGTCGGCGTTTTCATGCTCGTTGGCCCGAGCGGTACCGGAAAGACGGAGACCGCGCTCGCGCTCGCCGAGGCGCTCTACGGCGGCGAGCAAAACCTGATTTCGATCAACATGAGCGAGTTTCAGGAAGCCCACACCGTCAGCACGCTCAAGGGCTCGCCGCCGGGTTATGTCGGCTACGGCGAAGGCGGCGTCCTGACCGAGGCCGTCCGTCGCCGACCCTACAGCGTCGTGCTGCTCGACGAGGTGGAAAAGGCCCACCACGACGTGCACGAGATCTTCTTCCAGGTGTTTGACAAGGGGTGGATGGAGGACGCGGAGGGCCGCTACATCGATTTCAAGAACACGATCATCCTGCTGACGAGCAACGCGGCGCAGGACGTGATCATCAACATGTGCAAGGATCCCGAACTCATGCCCAGTGCGGAGGGTCTGGAAAAGGCGATGCGCGGGCCGTTGACCAAGGTATTTCCCGACGCGCTGCTCAACCGGTTGCTCGTCGTGCCCTACTACCCGATCTCGAAGGAGATCCTGCATGCGATCATCAGGCTGCAGCTCGCCCGCGTGGAGCGGCGGGTGCGCGAGAATCACAAGGTGCCTTTCGCGTTCGACGAGTCCGTGCCGGAGCTCATCGGCCAGCGTTGCACCGAGCTGGAGCGCGGCGCCCGCATGGTTGACGCGATGATCACCAACTCCATGCTCCCGGAGATCGGCCGCGAATTGCTCTCGCGCCTCGCTGAGGGACGTGAAGTCAAGCGCGTGCACATCGGAGCGACGGACGGTCGATTCGAATATGCCTTCGAATAGCACGGTGACCCCAAACGTTCGTAACGTCTGCCAGGTAGGGCGGGGATTCCGTTCCCCGCCGCGGCGGCCAGCGGAGTGGCCGCCCTACCACGCGATCGTGCATGCAACAAAAACGTTGGGTCGACGTGTCAGGAACCGCCCCGGCGAAAGAAGCCGTAGAATCAGCTCCAGCGTGTCGCCCGCCGTTGCATTTCCGTCCCGTCTGGCCGCTGAACGTTCCTCCCCATGGCGCTGACCCAGGAACATCGACAACTGGCGATCGCCACGCCCCTCGGTGGGGACGTGCTGGTGGTTCGCGAGATCTCCGTGCAGGAACAGCTGGGCCGCCTCTTCGTCATCGAGGCGGAGTTGAGCAGTGAGGACGGGGCGGTCGAGTTCGACAAGATCGTCGGTCACGACGTCGCCATCCGACTCCAGACGAGCCAGCCGGAACCGCGTTATTTTCACGGCTTCGTCAGTCGCTTTGTGCAAAGCGCGAACGTCGGCGGGCTGGCCCACTATCACGCCACGATCGTGCCCTGGCTTTGGTTTCTCACCCGGACCTCCGACTGTCGGATCTTCCAGGAACTGAGCGTACCCGAGATCATCGAGCAGGTGTTCAAGGGCGGAGGCTTCAGCGACTATCGGATCAGCCTGTCGGGAAGCTACGAAAAGAAGGAATATTGCGTCCAGTATCGCGAGACGGATTTCAATTTCGTCAGTCGCCTGATGGAACAGGAGGGCATCTACTACTTCTTCGAGCACGAGCAGGGCAAACACACGCTGGTGCTGGCCGACTCCCTGAGCGCGCACAAGCCCGTCGCCGGTTACGAGGAGATCGAGTTCCAGGAACTGGAGCAGGGCGGAAACGATCGTGAGGTGATCACGGACTGGGTGGTGGAAAAAGAGGTCCAGCCCGTGGCCTACGCCATCAATGATTTTGATTTCAAGAAGCCCAGGACGTCGTTGCTGACATCGTCGAGCGTCAGCCGCCGGCACGGCGGCGCGAAATATGAAGTCTACGACTACCCGGGCGAGTACCCTGGTCTACGACGACGGTACCCGGCTCGCCGATGTGCGACTGGCGGAGCTGCAATCCCAGCATGAGATCCTTCGCGGACAGTCCAGCGCGCATGGGCTGGCGACGGGCGCGCTCTTCAAATTGAAGGGGCACCCCCGGCCGGAGCAGGATCGCGACTATCTCATCACCGGCCTCTCGTTGCACCTGAATGAAGGCGACTACGCCGCAGGTGACACCGGCGGCGCGGGCGGCGAGATTCTATCCTGTCGGATCACCGCGATCGACAAGCTGCAGAGCTTTCGCGCCGCGTGCCTCACGCCAAAGCCCATCGTGCAGGGACCGCAGACTGCCATTGTGGTCGGACCCGCCGGCGAAGAGATCCACACCGACGAGCACGGCCGCGTCAAACTGCAGTTCCACTGGGACCGTTACGGCAAGGCGGATGAGAATTCCTCGTGCTGGGTGCGCGTCTCGAGTGTCTGGGCCGGCAAGGCCTGGGGCGGTGTCCACATTCCCCGCATCGGCCAGGAAGTCATCGTCGATTTTCTCGAGGGCGACCCCGACCGCCCGCTTATCACCGGGCGGGTCTACAATGCGGAACAGACCCCGCCGTATGGATTGCCGGCGAACAAGACGCAGAGCGGGCTCAAGAGCAATTCCACCCCCGGTGGCGGCGGATCAAACGAACTGCGTTTCGAGGACAAGAAGGGAAGCGAGGAGGTCTTTCTCCACGGTGAAAAGGACCTTCGCATCCATGTCAAAAACAACGAAACGGAAACGGTTGGCGCCAGCATCAGCACCAACGCGGGCGGCAGCATCAGCCGCGGCGCGGGCGGCAACATCTCCCGGACGGCCGACGACAACATCGCGGACAAGGCGGGCAAGAACATCACCACGGAGTCGGGGAAGAACATGTCGCTGCAGGCGGGCGGCTCCTATCAGTTGTTCACCAGCCTGGGGATTCACCTGAAGGCGATGAACTTCGTGGCCGCATTGATCGAGAGCGGCGCGAAGGCCGCCGCCAGTGCGATCAAGAAGGGCGGCGCCCAGTCCTCGGCCGCCGCCGCCGCCGCGGCCGCCCAAACCGAGGCGACGGGCGGATCGGATCGCGCGGCCGCCGGCGCCGCCGGCGCGCAGTTGGCATCCGGCGGTCAGGCGACGGGCATGCAGGCCCTCGCGGCGCTTTCGCCGGCGATCGAGGCCGGGGCCGGAGAAATTCACGCGTTACAGGAACAAACGGGCAAGAACCTTGGCGCCGTTGAAACCGCCGGTGGCAAGGCGGGCGAAGCGACGGCCGCCTTCCAGAATGCGGTGGCTTCCGGCGCGTCACCGGAAGTGATCGCGGCCTCGTTCATGGCGATGGCCGGCGCCGTTGCCGATGCCTTCGAGTCCGCGAAGAAGGTCGTCGAGGGCCTCCTGCCCCAGATTCCGAGTATCGAACTGTGGGCCATGAAGGATATCAACGCCCACGCGCTCTGGAGCATGTCGCTTTCGACGAAGGTGAAGAACATCTCCATCGAGGCGCAGAACAAGAACATCGAGGTGAAGGCCAAACAGGCGGTGAGCGTCGAGGCCGCCAACAAGGACGTCAGCATCAAGGCGGCGAAGAAGAAGGTCCTGATCACCGCGAAGGACGAGGTGAACATCAAGGCCGAGGACAAGGATGTCGTGATCGAGGCGGCGAAGAAGAAGGTCTTCGTGAAGTCCGCCGAGCAGATCTTCCTGAAATGCGGCAGTGCCACGCTTTCGATGAGCAAGAACGGCAACATCGTGATCAAGGGCGCCAAGATCAACATCAACGGTTCGGGGCCCGTGCAGGTCAAGGGCACGCCGATCAAGCTGAACTGAGCGATGGTGAGTCCGAACACGGACGGTCCGCGGGCGAGTCGCATCACCGCACCCCGTCAGCCCGGGGGAGCCGCGGCAGCGCCACTGGCCAGGGGCGCGGATGCGGCGCCCGCATTTGCCGGGGAGGATCTCGTCGGCCGCGATTTCACTGGTGCCGACCTTGCCGGGGCGAAATTCGCCGGTCGTGACCTGGAGCGTGCGACCTTCACCGATGCAAATATCGAGGGTGCTGACTTTCGCGGTGCGAACCTCACGCTCGCCGTTTTCACGGGAGCGCGGCTCAAGGGCGCCGACTTTCGCGAGGCCGTCTTGCACAACGCCGACCTCGCCGGCGTCGACCTTTCCGGCGTCAGGATGGAAAAGGCCGACCTCACGGAGGCGAATCTCGCGGGGAGCGTGCTGGAACAGGTCGACGCAAGCGAGGCCGTGTTCAACCTCGCCGTCCTCGATGGCGCCTCGCTGATGGCGGCAAATCTCACCCACGCCAGCTTCGCCGAGGCGCAACTGACGCAGGCCAACCTTTCGCGGGCGCAGCCTTGCGGGTGCGCGGTTCCCGGGTGCGCTGCTCAAGGAGGCGGTCCTGATCGAAGCCGTGCTCGAGGACGCCGATTTCGACAGCGCAATCATCCAGCGAATCCTCTGTCCCGGCGCAAATCTGCGGCGCGCCCGCCTGGCCAACGCCGACCTCACCCGTTGCGACCTCAGCGGCTGTGATCTCGAGGACGCCGACCTCACCGGTGTCATCGCTGCGCGCTGTACCTTTCTGGCCGCGAACCTGAAAGGCGTTTGCGCGACTGACGCCGTGCTCGAGTTCTCCAATTTCCGCGACGCCCGCCTGATCGGCACGCGGCTCCACCGCACCAGCCTGGTCGGAGCCGATTTCGCCGGCGCAGTCCTGCACGGGGTGGACCTCCGCGAAAGCGATCTCTATTGGACCGCGCTCACGCCGGACGCGCTGTCTGCGTGTCGCACCGATCACGCCCGCTGGCCGGAGCCGGTCGTCATCAAGTTCGGACCACGGAACGCCGCGCCACCCGAGGTCCAGCCGAAGCCGCTTTATCCCGCGGCGTTGACCGAAGCGGAGCGCCGGGAGCGGGCGCGCCAACGCCCCGGAACCACGATCGCGCATGGGTAAACCGGCGGCCAAGAAGAACGACCAGATCGTGAGCGCGACGCCCGGCGACGTGCACATCATCATGGTCCCATCTCCCGGCGGTCCGGTGCCGACGCCCATCCCGCATCCGTGCGCATCGATGATCAACGACGGCCTGGCGGAAAAAGTGAAGATCATGGGCCAGCCGGCCGCCGTGAAGGGCTCCACGTCGAAGCACACGCCGCCGCATGTACCCATGGGCCCGGGACCATTTCAAAAGCCGCCCCAGAACAAGGGCGAAATCGTCACCGGTTCCTCGAACGTCTTCTTCGAGGGCAAGGAGGCGGCGATGCTCGGCGACACCGGCAAGATGTGCGCGGATCCCTCCGACGCCCCGGTGGGCAAGGTGATCGGCACCGCTGCCACCGTGCTCATCGGCGGCGGTGGCTCCGGCGGCGACGCCGAACGCGCTGAAGCCTCCGCCAAGGCAATGAAAGCCGCGGCCGCCGCCTGCCACCGGTGGATCAACAAGAACATGCCCCCTGGCGCCGACCGCGAGCAGGCGCACCGGGATGTGTGCAGCCTCACCGGCCATCCCGTCGACGTGGCGTCGGGCAAACTGGTGACGCGAAACGTCGACCTCTCCCTGCCGGGACGGATTCCCTTCGAGTTCGTCCGGAATTACTCCTCGGCGCGGTCGGATGTTGGCTCATTCGGACATTCGTGGCGTCACTCCTGCGAACAGCAGTTGGTCGTGCACCGTGACTTCGTCGCGCATCGGGACCACCACGGACGCTTCCTCGAGTTTCAGCCCATCGCCATCGGGCAGACGACGAGCAACCGACTGGGCCGGCTCACGCTGCACCGCACGGAGGTGGGATATTCAGTCGAGAACGCCGAATCGCTCCGGCAATTCTTTCCGTGCCCGCAGGAGGCTACGGGTACCGCGCTGGTCGTGCCCGTCGGAGAGATCGTCGATCGCTGGAATAACCGGATAACCCTCGAGTATGTCGCTGGGCGTTTGATTCGCATCACCGACACGGCCGGTCGGGTCGTGCTCTTGGACTACAACGAGCGCGGATTCGTTTCGACCCTGCGCCTGATCGCCGACCCCGTGACGCAGACCTCGGAGACGATCCGGACTTACCGCTACTCGCGCGAAGGCGACCTGACCGAGTTCCACGACGAGTTGGGGCATGCGTATCGTTTCGAGTACCGAAAGCACCTGCTCGTGCGGGAAACGAACCGGACCGGTTTTTCCTTTTTCTTCACCTACGACGCCAATGGATGGTGCCGGCAGACGTGGGGCGATGGCGGCATCTTGGCGCGATGGATCGACTACGATCTTCCGAAGCGGCGCACTCGGGTAACAAACTCTCTCGGACAATGCACGACTTACAAGTGGAACCAACTGGGCGTCGTCGAAACCGAAACTGATCACCTTGGCCGGACCTGGCGGTTTGGATTCAATGATGCCCTGCAACGCACGCGCACGGAGGATCCAGTCGGAAACGTCTGGATAACGGAATTCGGTGCGGACGGCCGCCCCGTCGCCACGCTTAGCCCGGAGGGCGCCGAGACCACCAATGAGTGGACCCCCGACGGAATGCTCGTGCATACTGACGCCCTCGGCGGCGTCTGGCGCCAAGTGATCGCACCCGGAATGCGCGAAGTGCGGATCACGAGTCCGGCCGGAGGAACCAAGACCAGGATCCGCGGCGAGAACGGCGATACTCTCGCCATTCGCTACGACGACGGCAAGCAGGCCGAATGCACGTATGATTCCCGCGGAAACCTGGAGACCGTTCACCTGCCGTCAGAATTGAGGCTGCGGAGGCAGTACTCGGCGAAAGGTCTGCTTGTCTCCGAATCGGACCAGCATGGGCCCCGGCTGGCGTTCGAGTACGATGCGCGCGGCAAGCCGATCAAGCGCTGGGATCGGCGGAGAGGTGCCGTCAAACTCGAATGGGACGCGGAAGGGCGCCTCATCCGGGCGATCGACGCGAAAGGAAATGCGACCGAGTACCAGTACGGGCATTACGACCGGATTGTGGCGATCCGCCGACCGGCGGTGCGGCTGGCGGACGGGCGGGCATTCCGTCCGGTCAAGCGATTCGACTACGACACGGAGAACCGGTTGACCGCGGTCACCACGCCCGGCGGCGAGACGACGCGACTCTTCTACGAAAAACGGTCGCGCCCCAAGCGGATCGAATACCCGGACGGCCGTGTCCAACATTACGAGCGCAACGAGCGCGACTTCATCACGGGATTGGTGGAGAACGGCGTCAGGGTATTTCAACAGGAACTCGACTCCGATGGACGCGTGAAGCGACGTGAGACGGGCGATGGCGATGTCTACACCTTCGACTACGATGCCATGGGCAACTTGTTGGGGGCAGATACGACTCACGCCGACGATTCCGGAATTCGCCTGGAGTACGACGCTCTTGGTCGGATCGTTGCCGAGGCGGGAGTTTTGGGCCGGCAGCACTACGACTACCTCCACGGCCGCGAGCATGTGACGGCCCGCTGGAGCGAGGCGCTGGAGCTTGATTTCCAGTGGAAGATGACTCGCGACGGACCGGCCTGGAGCGTGGCGAGCGACGATCAGTGGGCCGTCCAGATCGACTACGACCACCGGATGCGAACGACCGGCACGGCGTTCGGCAACGGCGAACGTCACCGCTTCAACTACGACGAGAAGGATTCGCCCAGCGTCCGCGAGATCATCGACGCGTCCGGGCACACGACGGACGAGCGTTACGAATACGATGAACAGGGTTGGCTCTCGGCGTCGAAAGATTCCCCCGGACGCGCCTCCCGCTATACCCGCGATCCGCTCAACCGGTTGATCGGGGTCTCCGACGGCACGGACGGGAGAAACGAGGAGCGAACCTGGTCGTTCGACGAACGCGGCAACCGGATGCCCGGGATCGCCGGCAGCCAGCGGAGCGGCGGCACCGCCTACGCGCGCGGAAACCGAGTCGTCGCCGTCGGGGGGCGTCCGGTCGCGTACGACAACCGGGGGCGCGTGGTTGCGCTCCCCTCCGATGAGGACGGGGCGATGACGATGGACTGGGATTGTCTCGGCCGGTTGCGGAAGGTCTCCCTGCCGGATGGCCGCGCGGTTACTATGCGCTACGACGCCACCGGACGCCGGATCGCCAAGACAACCGTACTGGGCACGACGCGATTCGGTTGGTCCGGCGATCGACTGGTCCATGAGGAGCGGCCAGACGGCGAGGAGCGCCACTACCTCTATCACCCACGGTCCCATCGACCTCTGGCCTGCTTCGTTCGCCGGCCGGCTGAGGATTGGAAACTTCATGCCTTCGTGACCGACAGTCGGGGCGCCGTGGTGCGGGTCACGGACGAAACGGGCGCAACGGTGTGGAGCGATCAGGGGGACCTGTGGGGAAGGCGGGATGAGGACTCGTTCACGTTCGACCAGCCCATCACCCTTGCGGGACACTACCGCGACTCCGAGACCGGGCTGCACTACAACTTCGCGCGCTATTATGCTCCGTCCATCGGATGCTACCTCTCGCCGGATCCGCTCGGACTGGAGGGTGGCGACAATCCTTATGCCTATGTCGACGACCCCGTTTGCTGGTCGGATCCTCTCGGCTTGAGCGGCGATGACGATTGCGGGACGACGCCCAAGGAGGAGGTCAAGGTACAACTACCGCGGCGTCTCAGCGAAGCACCCCCAGATCGAGGCGGCGCGCCGGGGTTCGGCCGTCCCGGGTGACGTGAACGGCACCGTCACCCCCGAAGAACACAATGCCGGCGGTATGGCCGACAAGAGCCCCTATACTTCGTGGAGCCATGAAGACATAGAAACGGCCCGTTTTCACGCGAACAAAGACGGACCCGGCGGTGTGATCCTGCGCGTGCCGGTCGGTGCGCCGAAAGAGGGCGATACCTGGAGTTGGGAATGGTCCCCTGACGAGTACCTGTGAAAGGGAAGTGCTCCTAAAGGGGCAAAGAGACGACTGCGACGTCCTCGATCCATGACTGCGTTTTCGGAAGTCAGAAAACTCGTGCTGGAAAGCGCCGGAGCCGACCGAGCGATTTCCGAACTCCGGCTCGTCCTGCAGGCGGGCGGGACTGTCGACGAAATCGGACCGGGCAGGCTCAGTGCGCACGACGCGCATGCCATCTACGAAATTCGCCAAAGGACCGCTCGAACCGCGGGCGTTCCGATTTGGGGAAGCGACGACCTTCTGGCCGCGCTGCATCGGCTGCCCCGGGATCGGCAACTCGAACTGTTCCATTTTGGAACAAGTGACCGGCGGTTTACGGTGCTCGTCGATCCCGAGACCCGGTCGATCCTCGGCTGTGCTTCAGTGCCGCGTCGCTTTCTCACGGCGACGACCCCGGACAAGTGGGATGGTCGCCCGGATCCCCACCCTCCAAGGGCATGACCTGCCGTCGGCGCATCGGAAATCGGGCATGAATTCTCTGGAAGCGACTTTGCCCGTGGTCGCCAACGCCACACGGTACGCAGTCGAGGTAGTCGCCCTTGGTCCGGCCTCCGCAGCTCCCACATGCACCATCCTGGCCAAAGGCACCTTCAACCTCGTGCCAACCGGGCCAGTGCCGGCCGTTGTCGCACCTGAGCAGCGTCCGCTGGCCGGCGCCGACCTTCTCACCGGTGAGCCCGGCCTCAGCGCCGTTCGTTATGAGTCCGACTTTGTTCCCTTCAAGCCCCGGGCCGACGTGTTGTGCGTCGGTCAGGCGTGCGCCCCGGGCCGCATCGCCACGACGGAAAGCTTTGTCACCTTCAGCGTGGGCCTGGTCAACAAGACCATTCGCGTGATCGGCGATCGCCATTGGATCCCGCTGCTTGGCCCGTTGCTCGCGTTGCGCAGCAGGCCCGAACCGTTCGTCGCGATCCCGGTCTCCTTCGACCACGCGTTTGGAGGCCGGAATGCGGGCAAACCGAAGGGCTTTCGCTTTTATCCCTGGAACGCCGTCGGCAAGGGCTACACGCGCTGGGGCTGGGGGCGGAAGAACCTCGCGCTCCCGAATCTCGAGGATCCCCGCCGGCGGATCCGCTTCTGGTGGCAGCGGCCGAATCCCGTGAGCTTCGGGCCGGTCGGCCGCACGTGGCGGCCGCGCCTCCGGCTGGCGGGCACGTATGACAAGAAATGGCTGAAGACCCGGGCGCCGCTACTGCCCGAGGACTTCGACGAGGCCTATTACAACTGCGCGCCCGTGGATCAGCAGATCGATGGCTACCTGCGCGGCGATGAGGAGGTGCGCGTGCAGAACATGCATTCGGAGCATTCTGATCTTCGATTCCGGTTGCCGGGCATCCGCGTGCGCGCGCTGCTCGATCGCACGGCGCTGGACGGCTCCGGTTTCGAGGAGATTCCGATGAACCTCGACACGCTGTGGGTGGACATGGAGGCACTGCAGTTCGTCCTCGTCTGGCGGGGACGGCACGCCATCACTGATCATCGGAATCGGGACGCCACGGTGTTGCTCGTCGAAGAACCGCTCGCGACCGCCGCGCGTGCCCCGGAGAGCTATCGCGCCAGTCTCCGGGAAATCCAGGCCGAGGAGCGCAGCGCCGAGGACGAGGCGGAGGCAGCGGATCGCGAACTCGAACAGGTCACGGCACCGGAGCCCGAGTCCCCATGACTTCAAAGCTCCCGCACACCTGCCCCTTCAGAAACGGGCACCTACCCAATTCACTCGAGACGCTTCGAAGACGTCATGAGAGCGCGCCCGTGGCCCAGGCCCGACAAAAAAAGTGGCGGCCGCCACACGATTTGTCGGGTCTCGTGTCGGAAGCCCTCCGGTCTGCGCCCGCTGAGTTCGCGGACAAAAAAAGTGGCGGCCGCCACTTTTTTTGTCGGGGACGGTCGGACGGGCGGTGATGCGAACGCGCGGGCGGCGTGTCACCCCTGCATGCAGGCGCGGGCGGAGATTACTTTCGCCGCTTGAAAAAAAAGAGCTTCTGCAGCCACACCAACAGGCCGAATCCAACGACCAGCGCGAGCCACAGCAGGATGTCGTGTACGTTTTCGCTCATCCCGGTTGTCATTCGTCTCCGCCGAAGCGCAGGCCGTGCGTCATGCCGGTGGTGCGAGCGGTGCGCAGGGGACGCAACAGCCGGACGGTCACGTCCGAACTCCGGGCCGGACCAGAACCCGGAAGAACAGTCTCGACCCGCGCCGCCCGCCGCACGCGAAACGTGCCGGGCGCCTGGTGCAATGCGGGATCGAGGAGCTGGTAGACACTGACGAAAAGGCCGCCGTTCCTCTCTCCCGGAGTCACGGCCGCGCCATACGTCCCGTTCGATTCACAGACCTCCACCTCATGATCGTTGATTACCTTGCTAACGATCATGACGTGGCGATGCCCGATCAGGTGCAGGATGTCGTCGACCCGCAGATCGCGAAATGAGTTCAGTGTCGCGCAATTGGAACCGTGGGTCCACGACCCGAGATCCTCCGGCAGGGCAAAGCCCCGGCAAGAGGCCAGGTATCCGTTGATAAAACCGGAGCAATCGACGCCGACGCCGGCGATGCGGCGCGAATCACAAAACGCCTGGAGGTTTTCGGGGGTGCTGCCTTCGGGATGGCGGGAGCCTGCCGTTAGCCCCCCGGCCGTGAGGGCGTAACCCAGGGTGAGCCGGATTTGCGCGAGCGTTCCCTTTCCGACCATCGTCCGGCTCACACTGCGCAGGTGCGCTCTCGGAATCTCGAAGGCCGCCGCGCCATGATGCCCGCGGGCGGCCCGTCGCATGACGGCCTGGATGCCCTGGAATGCATGGTAGTTCGCGACGCGGTCCGCCTCACCGTTGTTCATGTAGATGCGCACATGCACCCGCGGCCAAAGCCGCTCCGGCTGCATCGCGCCGGTGGCGTCGAGCCACGGGACCGGGAGGTGAAAAAAGTTCAGGAGATAGACGCGGGCGTTGTCCGCCGTGATCGCCAGTTCCGGAAGCCGGGCCGCAAAGCCTGGCCCTGCGACCGGTTGGACGCCGCGACGACCGCCCGTGGACGGACGCCGGCCGTGATCCAGGCCGAAGGTCGGCGTGGGGACGCCCTGCGGAAGGGGCGGTGCGAGGCCGAGAATTCCTGATCGCTGGTTCCCAAACATGGGGGCTTGCTCTCGCCGATTGCTTGCGCCGGGTGTGCGGTGGATCAGTTCGCCGGGCGCCGCGGCCGCCGGTCGCTATTCCAAAAGTTCATCCAGTCGTTCGCGCAACAGGTCACGCGGTTGCTTGATGGTGTCACGATCGATCAACTCGATGAAGGAGGGGACGCCGGAGAACGACGTGGCCGCGGCCACGAGATCGTCGGCGGGTCGAAACGAAGGCAGGCAGGACGTCACGACAACCACGGGACAACCGGGCAGGTCGGCGCTCGTCTCGATGCCGATCTCGAAGCGCAGGTCGTGGAAGAGTCGTGCGATGCCGGGCTGGCGCTCGAGCACTTGCTGCAGCACGAGCGCGTTGACGACGGTCTGGCGCAATTCATCGCGCCGGCCGCTTTCCCGGCCGCGCAACAGACTTTTCGCCTGGGCGGGCGGCAGGCCGGTACGGTAGGCGAGGATCCACTTCACCGGCGACGTCATGGCGATGGCTTGTCCCTGGATCGTCACGGTGTACATCCCACGGCAGCACGGAAAGCGCACTGCCGACAAGCGTGAGCCAGTTCGGATCAAAGCTGGACGGAAGATCGTAAGGTTGGTTCGCGAAAGGGCGAAATTTCTTCTGGAGATCCGTCAGCGCCTGGTCCGCTCCGGGCACGTCGACTTTGCTGCCGGCGGCCTTGCCAAACGTGTGTTCGGGAGCCAGCAGAGGACGCAGCGTCTCCACGTGCCCGGTGAGTTGTTCCTTCAGAAACCGCGCCACCGCGTCGGTCTTGCGCCGCATATCCGGCAGCTCTTGCAGGGTGAGAGCTTTCCCCGGGACATCGCTCATGCCCAAGGTCCTTACACGAAACCCGGTCGCTTGTAGAAGACCAATCTCGCCTGCAGTCGGCCCTGATGATGCGGCTGAGCGTCGGTTTTGGTTGCGGCGCCGACTGCCCGTCGGTGGGAGGGCCGGACTTTGACTTCAGCCCGTTGGCTGCCGACGAAGCGGCCCGGACGCGAGGTCCGGCCCAACAATCGCACAGGATGGTGATGCATCAGGGCGAGTGAAAGACCGTCTCAATGACCCTGGCCGCCGCGGACCGCCACATCGCGCCAGCTAAGGTATTTCCACCGTGACCGTCGGCGCAGCAGACCGCCGTATCCGCAGGACGCCTCCGCCCGGGCGCAGCGGCTCCCACGTCCAACCATCGCTGCCGGCGACGGTCGTGGAGGAAAGCTCACGGCCGGCGGCGCGCACGTGCGCAGGGCGGCGCGTGAGCCGAAACTCCTCCGTGCCGGCGGCATCGAACGTGCGATACGAAATCGCATCGTCGTCATAGTGGATCTGCTGCACGACCGACGATGACCGGAGGAGATGATTTTCATTCGCCGGGGCCCATTCGGGCACCGCGGCAAGTCCTTCGAAGAAATGCCGGATGTAATCGCCATAACCGTCGGACCACCATGTGCCGGTCCAGCGCGGGCCCACGGAAACGACGCCGTTTGGCTGGGTGCAGTAAGTCGCCCAGTTGAAGTGACGATATGCCTCCTCCTTGAAACGGGGATCACCGGTGCGCTCGAACAACAGCGCCTCGACGGAGGCGTAGCGCGCGGTGTGGCTGCCCATCGGCACCCGGCACCACGACTGCTCGTTGATCGACGGCTCGCCGGGTTCGCCGAAGACCGCGCGAACCCAGGTCGTCAATGCTTCCGCCTGGCGGGTGACATCGAGGTCGCGGGGTTCGCGTTTGAGGATATAGCGCGCGGTTTCCAGCGGTGTGATTTGGACGCGGTTGGCGAGTTGAGGATCTGACGGCACGTCCTCGAAATAGCCGTTCCACACGTAGGTCACGAGGGGGCCGTTTTTGGATACCAGCCAGTCCCACGCGAGTTTGCGCGCCCGCTGGTAGGCGGCGACCTGCCTGGCGGTGAGGGCAAGGCGATCGGGCCGGCGCAGGAGTTCGTCGAACAGACGGATCGGTTCGATGACGTTTGCACAGTAGTCGTCTATCACGACGCCGGTGCGCGCGTTGACGCGAAACGGCCACGGCGAACGATGCGCCTGCGACCCGGCGAAGTCGTCGTCCGATCCCGCCACATCGCGCACGTGGGCGGCGAGCGCGTCCGCGAGCATGCAGCGCGGCTTCGAGGTATTTCGCCTCGCCGGTGATCTCGTGGAACTTCAAGTAGCCGACGCCGAGTTCGCCGATTTTGTCGGGCTCGATTCCGTGGAGTCCGTCGCCACGCATGCCTTCGGCTTCCCAGCACGTGGCACCGTCATATTCGGCGCTGCCGGGATCACCGCTGGCATAGGGAACCTGCGCCCACGGCCAATCGGCCGGCGTCGTGCCGTGAGTGAGCTCGTGATCGAGCATGTGTCGCACGAGATCGATGTAGGAACGATCGCCGGTGTAGGCGTGGAAATCGACAGCCAGACTCTGCACGGCTCCGGCAAAAAAACACGCGGGGTTGTTCATCCAGTCGTCCCACGTTTCCCCGGCACGAAACTTCGTCTCGTCGGCAAACGGCGGGCCGCTGAACGAGCAGGAGACGAAGTAGATCGGCTAGTCCGGTTTTCGGATCCGTCGGCGTATGATCGCGAACGAATTCGGCGGCCAGGTGGATGACGTGGTCATACGCCGCGCCCGGGTCTTGCGGACGATACCAGGCGAGCAGCCTGCCCGAGGCATCGTACTGCGCCGGGTGTTTGAGGATCGCGGTCGGCGATTGCGTCGTGGCGTCGGCAGCAGCGGGAGGGAAAGACACTTCGCCACTCGACTGCCCGGGCCCGGGTTGAGCCGGTGGAACCTGCGCCGACAGCGGAAATCGCAGGGCACAAACGGTGATGATGAAGATGAGCGACGTTCGCATGGCCGTGCTTTCGTCAGCGGTGAGCCGGACCGTGAATGATGTGCTTGAAGAGACGTTTCGTCGTCTGCTGCACCGACCGACCGTGGGTGTGGGGAGGAAGCATTGGCGGATGACTTGGATTTTCACTCGGCGAAAACCTGGCGACGAAACCGCCGGCGGGGAGCAGGTCGACGTCGACGGCGTCACGCGGGTCGATCGTGCGCTGCACATGAGAGAACGAGCGGGGGTCCGCACCGTCGCTGATGAGCTCGAGCGCGAAGTGTCCGGAAGGGAGAAACGGCAGGAAAAGCGCCAGTGTCCGGGGAGCGGTCGTCCCATTGGCTCCGGCGACATACCACGTATCGCCCTTGCGGCGCGCCAGGACGGCGAGTTCGCCCGGGTAGCCCGCGATGTACCGGGTTTCGTCCCACGCGACCGGCACGGCGCGCAACCAGTCCTGCGCAAAATCCGGGAGATTGCGGTAGCCGCGCACGGCATCGGCGAAGTGTTGCACGCCGGATTCGAAAAGCACGGACAAGGCGAGCTCGTGCGCGTAGGTCGTTTGGTGCGGGATTTTTTGATCGGTGAACGTGACGGGTGTGAAATCCATCGAGCCAATCACGTTCCGGGTGAATGGAAGGATGGTGTTCTGCGATACGGCGGATGGTCCGTAGTCTTCGCAACAACTGTAGATTTCCGCCCCGCGCACTGCCTCCATGGACATGAGATTCGGAAAGGTGCGCTGCCAGCCGCGCGGGATCGTGCACCCATGAAAGTCCACCAGGAGGTGGAATTCCGCCGCGTCCTGCAGGATGTCGAGGTAGTGCTGAATGATCCAGGGCTTGTCGCTCTGGAAGAAATCGACCTTCACTCCCTTCACCCCCCAGGCTTCAAGGCGCTTGAACTCGGCGCGGCGGGTCGCGCGGTCGACCAGGCGGTCGCGCGGTTCCTCGGTGATTTCGTTGTGCTCGCCGCCGGAGTTTAACGAGAGAAACAGACCGACGCCGCGCTGCTTCGCATAGGCGAGCAGCTGCTCGATGGAGCCGTGTTCCATGCGATTCCAGTTCGCGTCGATCAGCGAGTATTCCCAGCCCCATTCCGCCGCGAGGTCGATGAAGGGCGTGATCGCGTCGTAGTCCCGCGGGCTGCGATGATCCGACCACCAACTCCAGGTGGCCCGCCCGGGCCAGACCCACGAGAAATCACCGCCGACCGCGGGAGGGCGGCTGACCTCGGTCACGAGGTTGGATTCGGCGATCGTGGCGAGGGAGGGGCCATCGATCACCAGGCGCCACGCCCCGGCCCAAGGCGCGGTCACGGTCGGGGCGACCGCGCCGATGCCCCGCGCTGACTCCGCCAGCGGGAGTCGAACCAGGTAGGTGCGGTCCCGGACCGTGGCATCGAGGTGCGCACCGTAGTTGCGTCTGTCAAGATCCGCTTCGGTCAACAGGATCCAGCCCGCCTTCGTTTCGAACAGCGCGGGAAATGCCCAACCTTCCGGCCGCGGCGCATCTTCGCCGAGCGGCGTCCCATTGGTGTAGTAGTCCTCGTAGGCGGGCGCCCACGCAGCAATCGCCTGAAACGGCTGCATCCAGGCCTTACCCTCCGCCGCGAGGCGGAATCCGGTATGCTCTCCCGCAATGCGGGTCCCAGTTTTCGGCGGTGCGGGCAATCGATAGCGGAAGGCGACGCCGTCGTCATACGCGCGAAAATCGACGATCCAGGGCTGGTCGTCGGCATGGGCGAGCCGTAGCGACCGGGCCGTGTAGTGGTTCCGCAACGTTCGCTGCTTGCCGGTGTCCATGTCGAAGGACTCGTCCACTTCGGTGGGACGGGTGACGCTCACAAGGCGAAGGTCTTCTGCAAACGTACCGGCGTCCGTATCCAGTCCGAGCGGCGACGGGGCGATCACGAGCACCTGCCGACCGTCATCGATCCGGTTCACCTGATAGCTGAGCCGTCCGTCCGCGAGCGTGACGGCAAGCTGCTGGTTGCCCGCGGGGGATGAGATTTCCCATGTGCCGGACGCAACCGGCGCTGACGTCGCGCTGGAGCTGACCAGAACGCTCGCGACGAGCAGCAGCGCGACCCGGGGGCAGCGGCCGGCGCTGCCGGTTCGAAATAAACGAGACGGGAAACGGCCGGGGAAAAGGGCGTGCATCGTGACGGGGAAGGAATTCAACGCCTGAACCGGCCATTCGTCCATGGGGCCATTGCTGATCCCGTTCGACGACCGGCAGTGCGGCGGCAATGCCCGCGGCTTTCACCCGTCGGGGGGCCGACGCCCTGTTCCGTCACGCGTCGGCACTGCCATGCATGCAATCTGCATGCGGCCGCCTTCGTCGCCAGAGGCGTCATTATTCATCATGAATAAACGGGTTCACTCGCGCGGAAGTTGCGAGGTGGACGGTTTGACGCGCCTTGTGGAGGCACGCAACCCCTCCCGATTCTGCGTCCATCATCACGAAATCCCCGCCGTGTCCGCGCAGCTTTTCCGATCCAGCCGGCACGCCATGGCGAAAAAATCCGGTCCCAGGCGCCGACATGCAACCTTCCGGCGACCCACCTCCAATCCTAAATGCTCAGACAACATGAATAGAAAACCCGCCCGTCCGCAGTTCGCGGCCCCGTGGCCCTATCTCCAGCCGGCGATCCTCGCCGGGTTTTTTCTCAGCAGTATCGTGGCCCTTCATGCCCAGGGCACACCGCCGTCCGCACCTTCGGCTGGTAGCGAGCAGGCCGATACGGAGACGGTGATTCTCAGCCCGTTCGTGGTGGATTCGTCCGAGGATGTCGGTTACCAGGCGACCAGCACCCTCGCCGGCACGCGCATCCGCACGGACCTGGCGGATGTCGGCTCGGCCATCTCCGTTCTTACGAAGGAGATGATTTCCGACCTCGGCGGCTATAACAACGAGACGGTACTTTCGTATGCGGTAAACACCGAGGTCGCCGGTCCGCGGGGCAACTTCTCGGGGGCAAATCGCTCCGGCCCCGAGGGCCACGTCGGCGAAGGCAGTTTCGCCAATCCCAACAGCAACACCCGCGTGCGCGGTCTCGCCGAGGCCGACAGCACCCGCGACTTCTTCCTCTCCGACGTGCCGTGGGACGGCTACAACACCTCGCGGGTCGACCTGCAGCGCGGTCCCAACGCGATCCTTTTCGGCCTGGGCAGCCCGGCCGGTATCATCAACGCCGCGACGGATCAGGCCCAGTTCTGGAACAAGGGCACGCTCGGGGCGACGTTCGACAAACACGGGACGCAGCGCTATTCGCTCGATTACAACCGCAGCCTCATTGACAAGCAGCTCGCCGTCCGCGTCGCGCTCCTCGACAACCACCAGAAGTTTCAGCAGGACCCCGCCTACTCGCGCGACCGCCGCGTGTTTGGCGCGCTGAAGTTTACCCCCGCGGCCCTGAACCGGCGGAACACGCTCTTCGAGGTTAATGGCACCTTCGAGCACGGGAAGATCCGCTCGAACCGCCCGCGGGACGTCACGCCGCAGGACAACCTCACACAGTTCTGGCGGCCGGTTGCGCTGGGCGGCGTGGACCAGCGCACGTTCGATCTCTATCGCGATCCGCAGGGCGAAACGCTGCCCGACCTTACGCCGGACGACGAGGACGATCCCTTGCGGCCGAACCCGCTCTTCATGTATGACCCGGTGCTCATCGACGGTCGCGGCGGCGGCACGGTCAACCGGGTGATCAACTCGGCGGGCAACGTCGGATTCGAGCGCGAAGGCCTGCAGGCCTTCGGCGCGCTCACGCCGACCGGGGAAGTCATCACCGATGCGCAGGGACCCAACAACGCCGGCCCCTTCCCGCAGAACACCGGTCTCCAGGGGCTCGCGGGCGTCCAGACCTGGTCCGGTGCCGCCGGCCTGCCTTATTCCGCGATCGGCGCCTATCGCAACGACACGATTTCCGACCCGTCGATCTTCGACTTCTACCACCACCTCATCGACGGCCCCAACAAGCGTGAATGGACCGACTGGGATACGTATACGGTCGAGCTGACGAATACGTTTCTCGACGGCATGGTCGGCTACAACGCCACGCTCTTCCACGAGACGTTGAAGCGCGGCATGGTCACGCCGCTCGGCTGGGAGGGAAACACCCTCCGTCTGGACATCAACGAGCGCAATTTCGACACCACGCCCAACCCGGACGTCGGCCGCGCCTATATCGCCGCCCGCTCCGGCAGCATGGGCAGCTTTTCGAACAAGTCCGATCGCGATGCCTACCGCCTCCAGGGCTTCGTCGCCTACGACTTCGCGGAGCGTCACGAAGGCGTCGGGGCGAAACTGCTCGGCGAGCAGCGCGTGACCGCGGTTTACTCGAAGGAGGGCCAGAAGCTCGACAGCCGCAACATGCAGTTTGCGAGCTGGGATCCGGCGACGCTCGCGCTCTTCGGACCGGACTCGACGATCACGAACGCGGACGTCAACGCCGGCTTCCGCTATTATGTCAGCGGTGACCTGCGCGGTGTTTCCAGCCCGAAGAATCTCAACCTCTCCGGGCTCACCCAACCCTTCGCCCAGGGCGGCGGCGGGGAACAGGCGATCCACTGGTTCGATCCGACCTGGACCGCGCCGGCGTCCGTCGATCCGGCGGCGCCGTGGGACAACCCGCTCGATCCCGATCACATCTTCAACGGTAGCTACACGCAGTCGGAAAACCCGGCGAACTATCGCGGCTGGAGCGACGTGAACGGCCGCTACGTCACGCTCAACTCGAAAGACACCGTTGCCGGCGCGAGTGCGCATGGACTACCTCACCGAGAGCGCCACGCTGACCGACTTCGACGTCAAGTCGCAGATCGGCGTGTGGCAGGGCACGTTCTGGGATCACGCCGTGGTTGGCATTTACGGCTACCGCAAGGACAAGGCGCGCAAATACGAATACGTCACGTCCGACCGTCAGCATAACGGTAACGGGGTTGGCGGCGCCGAGCTCAATCCCGCGACCTACAACTACAACAATCCGGACGCCTCGATCAGCAATACCGAGGCGATCACCCGGAACTGGAGTGTCATGCTGCACGTGAACAAGGTGCTCGGTTCGCACGACGTCCTCCCGTTCAACCTCCGCCTCTACTACAACGAGGGCGAGAACTTCCAGCCGCTCGCCGGCCGCATCGACGCCTTCGGTCTTCCGCTGCCGAACCCGGGCGGCAGAGACCCGGGACGAGAGCGTCATGGTCTCGACCAAGGACGACCGCTTCAGCCTGCGTCTGACGAAATACAAGACCTCGATCACGAACGCGACCTCGACGGACGGCCAGTTGCAGAACACCTGGGCGCTCGAACAGGCGCTCGGCGACGATCTCGGGCCCACGTCCTCCACGCCCGCGATCGTCCGCGGCTATCTCACCGGGAAGTTTTCCTATGACGATTACGCGGCCTCGGGCGGCGATCCCGACCAGTTGCGGAACTCGATCATTCCCGCATGGCTCCAGTTCGAGAAGGACCTGAAGGCGAAATTCCCCGACTTCGTTCGCGCCTGGATGGGACCGGACTCGTCGTGGGGTACCGACAGCATGGAGACCCCGATCATCACCGCGCCGACGGGCTTCGTGGCGACCGAGGACTCCACGTCCAAGGGCTATGAGTTGGAGTTCGTCGCGAACCCGACGCACAACTGGCGCATCGCGATCAACGGATCGCGCACCGAGGCCACCCGGGACAAGGTCCCCGGCGAAAACTTCCGCCAGGTCGGGGAATTCGTCGACCAAACCTTCCAGACGTCCGATGCCGGCCTTGCGCCGGTGTGGTGGCCGCAGAACGTCGCCGGTCTCCGCGGCGTCGGCCCGTATCCGTTCTTCTTCCGCTCCGACTGGCTGCGCGTCAATTCGCTCAACGGCCAGTCCGCACCGGAGATCCGGAAGTACCGCGTGAATATGATGACCAACTACGATTTCGCGGAAGGCCGCCTCAAGGGCGTCGGCGTCGGTGCGGGTTATCGCTGGGAGGACAAGTCGATCCTCGCCTATGCCCCGTTGATCTCCGACGACGGCACCTACGGCATCAACCTTGATGCACCGTTCTACGCCCCCTCCAACGACTCGCTCGACCTCTGGGTCAGCTATCGGCGGAAACTGAGCGAGAAGATCAACTGGCGCATCCAGTTGAACGTTTACAGCGTGGGCGAGAAGAACCGGCTCGTTCCGCTGGCCGCCGGCGTGGACTACACGCGGATCAGCAGCGACTCGCCGCAGCCGGGCGAGGTCGTGCCGATGCGGGCCACGAGCTACTTCATCCGCGAAGGCATGAACTGGCAGATCTCCACGTCCTTCGAATTCTAGCTCCTTTGGGCAGGGCGGCGGCGATACCGCCGTCCTGCCCTTGTTCTTTCCCGCTTTGTTTCGGCCACAGCAGGGCGGGTCTTCGTCCCGCCCAAGGTGGGTCGAAGGCATGCCCGACCACACCCGGCAGGCCGCCCTTGCCACCCAGGAAAGCATCGGCCGTCCCCAGCGACCGCAGTCGGATAAGGACACGCGACCCGACCACCTGCATTTCGCACCATGCCGCAATCCCGCGCACCTTTCTCACGCAAATGGCCGCGCTCGGCCTCGGCACCGCCGTCACCCGTGGGGCGCCAAAAGAGGATTCATCCCCGCGCACGGGCGCGCCGGCTACCGCGACCGTCCGATCGTCGCCGAAAACCAAAAGCCCGGCACGCGCGACTGGCTCCTCACCAAGGTCGACACGGTCCTCGAGCCGAAGAATCCGCTCGGGGAAAACCAGCCGCACTACGTGCGCAGCCAGAAGATCGAGGGCTTTGCGTCGGATACGAGCTTCCAAGCCGGCGACCAGGCGACCTTCTTCATCAGCGCCGCGCCCGCGGTCGAGGTGACGATCGACATCTATCGCATGGGCTACTACCAGGGCCACGGTGGACGGCTCATCGCATCGATCGGGCCGGTCGGCGTGAAACCGCAGACGACGCCTGAGGACGGTGAGCGCAATCTCCGCGAGTGCCACTGGACGCCCGCCCACACGTTCACCGTGCCGGCCGACTGGGTCAGCGGCGTGTATCTCGCGAAGCTCACGCGCCGCGACGACGGTTTTCAAGGCTACATCGTTTTCATCGTAAAGGACGCGCGGCCGGCTGACTTCAATTTCCAGTGTTCCGACATGACCTGGCAGGCCTACAACCGCTGGCCGGCCTGGCGCTCGCTCTATGATTTCCAGGGCACGCTGTGGACGACGTCCGGCGGCGACGTGATCAGCTTCGACCGGCCCTACACGTTTTTCTACAATCTCCTGCCCCAGGGCCCGAATCCGCTCACCAATGGCTCCGGCGAATTTCTCCTCTGGGAACACCGCCTCGCGTTCTGGATGGAGCAACAGGGCTACGACGTCACGTATACGTCCGACGTGGATACGCACCGTGATGCCGACGGGCTCCTGCGCACCAGGGGCTACATCTCCGTCGGCCATGACGAATACTGGACGCGCCAGATGTTCGACAACGTGATGCGCGCACGCGACGCCGGCGTGAATTTGCTCTTCCTTTCCGGCAACGCGGTCGACGGCGAGGTGTTTCTCACCACGAGCACGGACGAGCGCCGCAACCGGATCATGGGCCGGACGCGCTGGTTTCCCGACGAGGAGAAGTTGATGGGCGCAAGTTCCTACGGCGTCGGCCTGGGGGACTGGATCGTGACCGCGCCCGATCACTGGATCTACGCGGGCACCGGTCTGAAGAAGGGCGACGCGATCCCGGACATCATCGGCTGGGAATATCATGGCCCGCCGCTGAAGGACGATCCGACGCTCGTCGTCGTGGGCGAGGCGCGGTTCAAGATGCGCTACGAGGATTCCACCGAGCCGCACGCCGCCGTGTATTTCGAGGGCCCGAAGGGCAACTTCGTCTTCAACGCGGGCACCGGCTGGTGGAGCATGCCGCTGTCCGTCCCGCCCGGCGCGACCAACCCGCCCAATCTCGATTTCAGCAAAACGGATCCGCACGTGCAGCGCATCACGAAGAATCTGTTCGATCGTGTGGTCGCCTCGCGCCAGCGGTAAGGACACCACCACCGCCGCGTGTCGGGCCGGACCTGGCGTCCGTGCCGCTCTGCCCTGGCGGCATGGCCCGGAACGTCGACGAACTCAGCGCCGACGGGCCAGCCGTACCGCCTGACTGAACAGGTGCGGCTCGAGCCGCACCTATGTCTCGTCATGCGTGACGGCAGCTGCGGCGACTTGGACGCGAACGCAGCTGGCCCGGACACGGCGGCCTTCGTCGGCATGTTTCGCCCGGAGTCCAGATCGAGGGTACATGGACGCTGAGCGGACGCTCCGGCACGCCCTGCTGATTCATGCGCAGCAGGATGTCGAGCTGGGCAAGGGCGGTGTACCCGATCAACTCGTAGTCCGTGTTCATGCCGGCCAGCGGCGGACTGTCTTGCCTGGCCATGTGTTGCGCCTCGAGGTCGAGGCTGAGAAAGGCGATGTCTTCGGGCACGCCCCAGCGATCCTCCCGCAGCCAGCGAGACAGCTCATGAACGATGACGATTCCTCATTTTCACAGCGGAATTCCGTCCGATCTTCCAGCGGGAAATGTTGCAGCGGGATCTGCTCGAGATCGGGGTTGAGGCGCAACTGGCAGAACAGGGCCGCGGAGACCTTGTCGAACACATCGACCGCGGCGAGTTCCTTCAGCATCGCCACACCGATCCGGCGGTAACCCGCCGCGACCGCCTCGCGCCAGGCGCGCACCATGGCGTGATGAAAGTCGGGCACCACGACGTTGATCGGCGGCTGGTAGTAGCCGACATGGCAGCCGACGCTGGGAAACGATCCCACGGAAACCCTTCGACGAAGCCCTCGCGCATCACTGGTCCGATGATGACTCCGCGAATGCCGCGATGGAACAGGACGCGCGCGAGTTGCTCCGGTCGGCGTAGTCCTCCATGCGAAAGTGTTCGACGTGGTAGCCCATGGCTCGCCTGCACCGTCGCCGCGGCGCGCAACTGACCCATCGCCTCGAGCTTGGTCCAGGGATGCAGGTTCGTGATGAACCCCACCGCGACGTCCGTCGGATGTTCGCGGGTGCGCCAGCGATACGCCGCGATTTGCGCCAGCACGGGGTCGGGCCGGTAGTGCAGTTGTTCGGCGACGGCCTGGAGCGCGCGCGCGTCGCCGCCGAGATGCGCGGGTGATTGCGCAGGGCAAGGGAAACGGTGGCCTTGCCCACCGCGCGGGCGACGCCGCAAGGTGGTGCGAGGTGTCATGGTGAACGAGTTTACTCTCCGTGCTTTCGCACAAGGCGAGGTCCGGGATAGCCGTTTTTCGACCGGTCCGAGCGATGGCGATGGCCTGAGCCGCACATGGAACGGGATCACACTTGAAACCGTTGCCACGTCCCGGTCGGACCGCTTGGTTGAACCCCACCGAGCCTTCCGCTGATGACATCACTGCTCGCTTGACCAACGAGTTCCCGAATGGCGCGCGCACAGCCTGAGCGCGGCGGGCCCGGCGAGTGCGCATTTTCGCGGACTTCCGTTTGAAGGCGTGGTGGTAGTGAGGGGAATGTATGTTGTGGTGAATGGTGAAGGGGAGGCCAAGGGCACGCTGGCGCCATACGCCTTCGAGACCTACGAGATCGCGCCCCTCCTGCGCGCCGGCCCCAACGTGCTGGCGGCGGAAGTTCGCTGGTTCGGCGAGAACTGCCCGATCAGCGAAGTCCATGCCCCCGTGCCGGGATTCCTGGTACAGGGGCCGGAGGACGCCGGTCTCGATACGCCCGGCGACTGGAAATGCTGGGCGAGCGATGCGGTCACCCCGGACACGACCGAATACATCGAGAACGCGCACCAGTTCCTCAATCACCTGGATTGCGTGGACGCGCGGCGGGAGCCGTTCGGCTGGCGCAACCTCGAATTCGACGACTCCGCCTGGGCCGAGGCAATCTCGCTCGGCGTCGCGGCCGCCACGGGCGCGACCTGGGGCGTGGCTCCGTTGTGGACCCTGGAGCCGCGCGACGTCGCGGCGATGGACGAGACGCCGGCGCGCTTCGCGAGGGTGATCGAGCAGCGGCGCGTGCGCACGCACCCGTTTGGCGAGACGCCGTCCGGCTGGAGCCTCGCCGCGGGCGAAGGCGGTTCGCTGTTGCTGGATCCCGGTGCCTACGTGACCGGCTTTCCCGAAATGCTATATTGCCGACACGCGGATCGAGGCGCTGGGCAGCCTGCACCTTGCCAACGAAACGCGGCTGCCCCGACGGAACATCCGGTTGTTCCTGGGCACGCTGCGTCCGGACGGCCTGCTTGATGCCCGCGTGCCCTGCCAGTACGCACGACAGACGATTCCGTATTTTTGCCTGCACTGGATCCTGATGGTCGACGACTACTGGCGCTGGGTGGGAGCAAGCGAGGCGGGATTCGTATGCGAATGCCTGGTGGCGGTGGACAGCATCCTGCAGTTCTTTCGCCAGCGCTTGCGCCCCGACGGCTTTGTCGTTCCGACCGGCGGCTGGAACATGGTGGACAACGTCCCGGACTGGCCGCATGGCGAGCCGCCCGCGGTCTCGACCGAGGGATCGACCTAACCGACCTGTCTGTTCATCGAGGCGATGGACGCAGCCGTGCGCCTGCATCGCGACACGGGCGTGCCGGAGGGTGCGCAGCGGTGGCAGGATTTGCAGCAGCGGCTCGTATCGCTGGTGCGCGAACACGCCTGGGATCCCGCCGCGGGCCTGTTTCGTCCGGGTATCGGGCGGAACGGCGACCGTTTCTGCCAGCACGCGCAGGCCGGCGCGATCAATGCCGGCGTGGCAACGGCCGAACCGATGCGGCGGATCGTTCCAAGACTTTCCACCGACTCGACGCTCATCCGGGCCAACTCCATGCAGGGCTTCTATGTCGCACGCGCGCTGGAACGGGCGGGTGCGGTGGCGCAATGGCACCGTTACGCGCTCGATCAATGGCGCGCGTTTCTGACCCAACACGTGACAACGTGGCCGGAATACCCGGATCCGAGTCGGAGCGATTCCCATGCGTGGGGCGCGTGGCCCGCGGTCGTCTATGTCACGACCGTGCTCGGGGTGCGTCCGCTGGCGCCGGGCTGGATCGGCGTGCGCCTCGCGCCGCATGTTGATGGACTCACCTGGGCAAAGGGCAATGCACCCTCTCCGGCCGGCTTGATCAAGGTGGAGTGGAACAATCAGGGAGGCGTGCTGCGATTCCGCGCCGAGGTGCCGAAGGGCTTGCCTGCGGAGGTTGCGTTGCCCGGCACGGAGGTACAGGATTTTCCGCCGGGCGGCACGATTGCACTCGATCTCGAACGGGTGGAAAAGGAGCCGCTGCCCGTGGCCTGAGCACGCGACATGAACCGAATTCCGTCTCCTCGAAAAGTCCGACGCGGATTCCGCTGCGGAACCGGACTGGTCCAGTCGCTGGGCTGGTTCGGCGTCGCGGGTCTGGTGGTCTCGATGAATCCGACCCAGGCCCGCGAGATCCACGTGGCTCCCGCCTCCAATGCGGCGCTCGCGCCGGCGTTCGCGCAGGCGCATCCCGGAGACACCGTCTTGCTCGGGCGCGGCACCTACGCGCTCGACGACTCGCTGCGGCTTGCCCTGCACGGGCAGCCGGAGGCGTGGATCACGGTGCGCGCGGAAACTCCCGGCGCGGCGGTGTTCGATGCCTCGGCCTGGCACCCGCGCGGGCTGAAGGGCCTCGGCGAAACCGGCGCGCTGCACGTCGAAGGCTCGGAGTACCTGCGCCTCGAGGGCGTGCGGGTGATCAATTCCCCGGGCGCCGGCATTCTGGTCCATGGCCCGAGCCACCATATCGCGATTGTCGGTTGCTCCAGCGATCTCTCGTTTGCGCCCGGCATCGGCGCCTGGAACATGGAGCACCTGCAGGTTCTCGATTGCGAAGTGACGCAGGCCAATGATCCCCGCCAGCGTCGATTCGGCGACCCGCAGCAGGAGTGTCCGCACGAGGCGATCAGCATCGCGGGCGTGAAGTATTTCGAGGTCGCGCGCAATCACGTGCACGACAGCATCAAGGAAGGCATCGACGTGAAGGAAGTGAGCGGCCACGGCGTGGTGCACCACAACACCGTGCACGATCTGCATCGCCAGGGGCTCTACGTGGACGCGTGGTTCGGACTGCTCGAGGATGTCGAATTTCACTCGAACACCGTCCGCGGTTGTGAGTGGGGACTCGGCATCTCCGTGGAGGGCGAGGGCTCCGAACTGCGCAACGTCCGCATCCACCACAATCTCTTCGTCGCCAACCGCGGTTCCGGAATCTTTTTTGGCACGTGGGGGACGAACGGACCGCGTTCCCACATCCGGATCTTCAACAATACGATCGTCGACAATGGCCACCGGCACCACTGGGCGGGGCCCACCGGCTCGATCGACATCCGCTCCGCCAGTGCGCGGGACGTGATCGTCGCGCACAACATCTGTGTCGGCGGCGGCGCATACGAGATCGCCACCTCCATCGACCCCGCGGCCACCCCGGGGCTTTTTCGCGAGCGCGGCATTCGCATCGTGGAAAACCTCTGTGGCGCGAACGCCCGCGCGACGGCGTCCGCCGCGTTTCCGGATACGCCCTACGGGTCGATCTACGCCACGCTGGGCGACCGGCCGGTGATCGCCGAGCCGCACTTCACGGATCCCTGGCATGGTGCGTTCAACCTGCAGCCGGATTCGCCCGCGATTCTTTCCGACATGACGAACCCGCCGGATGATTTTGGCGAAGGCTACGTCGCCGGCTACCTGGGCGCGTTTCCTCCGGGCAGCGGTCCGTCGCTGGGCGGACCAGCGTTGGAACCCTGAGCGAGCCGCAAGGGCGGTGGCGCGGCGCTACTGCGAGCATCGGCCTGGAATCGCCGGGCGAGAAAACACCACCCACCACGTTGGCGCGTGGTCCCCCGCCTCGAGGCGGGATTTTGTATGCTGCTCGCAGCGCGCTGCATCGTTCCCCCCTTGGGGAGGGGGACCGTGCGCCAGCACGGTGGGAGGGGTTGCCGTGCGATAGTACAAGGATGGACGCAGGAACGGTTTTGCGTCGCGAACCCGCGACCCAGCGCACTTCACGCCGCTCCTACGGTTCGTCCGTTTTGGCAGCGGCCGCTTCGGCGAACTCACGGGTGCCAAGCGGCAACACGCGGCCGCGCTTCACTTCGCGAGCGAAGTTCGTTCCCGTGCCCACCGTCCCGAACACCCGCGTGAAGCCGTTCACCCACGAGCATCACGCCGAAGAAGAACAAGCCCATCAACTGCTGCGCGATGTTGCGAATCGTCGCGGCCCGGCCCACGGGAAGGTCATGCACGCGACCCAGCTCCACGGGACGTGCGCGCGATGGGTCTCGATCCGCCTCCGCGAACCCGCCGGCGGAGGGTGCGGCGCCGCGGTGGTCGTGGTGGTGCTGTCGTTCAACGTTGGCACGTTGCGGTGACCCGCGGGGTGGTGGCCATTGCGCTCAAAGGGGGGGTGCGAAGGTGGCGACGGTCGCTGGACGCGGCCAACCGGAGCAAGGTGAACCCGTTCGCCGCGATCGCTCAGGGCACCGAAACCGCCGGCTGCTCGGCTCGCGTCTGAGGCGCGGATCGGTCGATGAGAATCAACTTCGGATCGGTCTCGATGCTCACGCCGGGCGGCGCATCGATGCGGGAGGCAATCCGCCCGTCAGACCGCCGCTCGTGACGCACATGGATCACTCCGCGGGGCGTCGGAAATGTTCCCTCGGCCCAGCGAAGTCCGCCGAGTCGCGGGGCCACGCGAACCCGCGCAAAGCCGGGGGCAAGCGGCTGGATGCCGAGCACCTGTTCGCTCAACCAAGCGGTGGGACCGGACGCCCAGCCGTGGCAGAGGCTGCGTCGAAACCCGACGTAACAATAGGCGCCGAAGTCGCCGTGCAGGTCCTTGGTGCCGGCCGGGGTCAACTCGTCGATCCGTCCCGAGCCCTCGAGCCAGTCGAGATCAAAGTCCTCCCAAAACGTCGTCGCGCCGCGATCGAGCATCGCACCCCAGTAGCGGCGGATCATGTCGAGCGCGGCGTCAATTTCGCCGGCCCGCGCCAGCGCCTGGAGCACGTAGTAGCCGAAGAATGACGAGATGCCATGGGCGCCGCGCACGGTGAGCACGCGATCGGCGGTCGACTTCGCATCCCGCAATCCCGCGAGCACGAGCAACGCCGCCGCCGCCTTGGAACCATGGGCGTCGGGAGTGACGGTGCGCGCCCGGGCCGCGGTTTCGGCACAGCGACGGGCGATCTCGTTTTCCGTGAGCGTGCGCAGGAGTCGGGATCCCGATTCCAGTGTCATCACCAGCAAGCCCTGCAATCCCGCGGCAACCGCCGGCGGATTTGCGGACGTCGGCCAGTCGAGAAAACCTTCGCCATCGAGCTGCTGCCGGCCATCCGGGCCGACCATGCCGGCGAGTTTTTGCAGCAACGCCTTCAAATAGTCGCGTTGTTGTTCGAGGTAGCTGCGGTCGCCGAACTGCAGCCAAAGCTGTTCCTGCATCAGGACCCACCACATGGAATAGCTGCTGATGCCGTTCATCCACTCGCCGGCCGGCGTGGTGTCACGGGCGAGGTCGAGGCTGCGCGGCACGACGTCGTTGAGACCAAACACGGCGCCAATGGTGGAGATCTCCGGCTGCATGTCGCCGACCCAGACGAGACGGTCACGCTTGATGCCGTCGTAGAGGTAGTCCTGCATGTTCAGGAATACGGTGTAGGCGCCGACGTCCCAGATGCGGTTCAGCCGCGCATCGTCGCACCGAAACGAACCGACTTGCTCCAGGTCGCGGGTGACGAGCACCGCGCGCACCTCGGTGAGCGCGATCGGGTGTTCCGGGTCGACAGCATCGATGCGCACGAAACGAAATCCACCGGGCCCCACGGTTTTCTTGCCCAGCCACGGCAAGGTCACGATCTGGTCGCGGATGGCGTGGTCGTTTCCCGCGCCGTGGTCGCCGAGTTCGCTCATCGCCTCGGAGGCGGATTCACCGAACCGGAGGCGGGCGCGCGGTGAAGCTTTCTCCTGCGTGAACGGCGTGAAGAGTTCGACGTATCCCTGCAATTCCACCCCGAAGTCGAGCAGGATGCCGCCACCGCTGCCGGCCCCATCTGCCTGCAAAACGCAAGGGGCTGTGGATGTCGTCAGCACGGCCTGCCCCGGTTTGCCGGATGCGAGCAGGCTGGTTGCATGCGTGACGCCTTGCTTGCTTTGCCACAACAGGCGGGTGGGGGAAACGTAGCTCGCACGCAGCGGCGAGTTTCCTCCGGGTTCCGCGAGAGCCGGCGGGGCGAACGACGGAACCGCCGCAGCGCTTCCGACGGCCGGCGGGGCGAAGCCGGTGAGCAGAAGGACCCACGCCGCGGGAGCAGGGCGAAATGAATACAACATGGGAAAAATCACGGAATCGAGGCGATTCAGGCGGAACCGGCGCGCTCGTCACCGCGATGAGTGACGAAGCATCGAAACCTATGCGAGATTGCACGCACGCAACCCGTCAGTGAACCCGTTGACAGGATCCGGCCGGCGCCGGAGCTCACCCCCACCAGAGATATACGCTCGTGACGCCCTTGGCCAGCTGTGCACGCACGCCGAACCCGGTGGCGGCGTGGCGCATCGCGCCTCGCAGACCTGGACGATAACGAACACGTTCAAGTTCTGATCGGGCCGTTTGTTTCTGCAGGCCGCACGCCCCGGCCTTCGGGACGGGGGGCGCTGCTATGCGGGAATTTCCCGGTGACGCGAGGAAGGGATGGCGATCCCGCCTGTGACTTTTGCATCCGGCCTTTGCGAACTCCACTTCGTGCTGCATGGTGGACGGACGGCGAAGGCATTCCGCCTCCGTCCGGGAAATCATCGCAGAACATCCTTTTGCTTATGGACACCAGGCAAACTGCAGCACCGGCCGCGCAGAGCGGCACGTTTTCAATTGGCGGCGACCTGCCCGTCCATCGTCTGGGCTTCGGCGCGATGCGCCTCACCGGCGAGGGGATCTGGGGCGAACCCGCGGATCGCGACGAGGCGCTCGCCGTCCTGCGGCGGGCGCTTGAACTTGGGATCACGCTGATCGACACGGCCGATTCGTATGGCCCGTTCGTTTCGGAGCAGTTGATCGCCGAGGCGCTGCACCCGTATCCAGAAAATCTCGTCATCGCGACCAAGGCCGGCTTGCAGCGGCCCGGTCCGGGGCAATGGGTGCCGGACGGGCGGCCGCAACATTTGCGCGAACGGTGCGAAGGCAGCTTGCGGCGCCTGAAGGTCGACCGCATCGACCTGTTTCAGCTTCACCGGATCGACAGCAAGGTGCCGCTGGAGGACCAGATCGGGACCCTGCGCGATCTGCAGCAGGAGGGGAAAGTGCGACACCTCGGGCTGTCCGAAGTGACCGTCCGGCAGATCGAAGCCGTGCGGAAGCTCATCCCGATCGCCACCGTGCAGAACCTCTACAACCTTAGTGACCGCGGTCACGAGGACGTCCTGGCGTACTGCACGCGCGAAGGACTCGGCTTTATTCCCTGGTTCCCGCTGGCGACGGGCGACCTCGCGCGGAAAGGCGGCCGGGTGGCGGACGTGGCGCGGCGACTCGAGGTCTCGCCCGGACAGGTTGCCCTCGCCTGGCTGCTGCGGAAGTCGCGGGTGATGTTGCCGATTCCCGGCACGTCAAAAGTTTCCCACCTTGAAAGCAACACGGCCGCGGCCCTGCTCGATCTCGGTGACGACGTGATGGCCGAACTCTCCGCCGCGTAGAACCGGCGCTGCGGGCGGGCGTCTCGCCGGCCGTTCGCTGTGGGGCGAACGGCCGAGGAAATCTGCCCCGGGGTCCGGCGATGGTTGGACGGTCAATAACTCCAATCGGTTGATTTCGGCCGGGGTCCGCTGTCCGTTCACCGGGCAAGAAATGGCCGGCCTTTTGCATGAAGCGCGGCGGTTGATCTGCAAAATGCAGTCCCCGACGTCGCCGGAGATTCAAGACGCAGGGAATCCTGCGGGGCATCATCCTGTCGCGAGATTGTGAATAACCGGTTGATAGTGCTCGGCTCGGGTCGCACCGGCGTAGCGGTAGGGTTCCGGAAATGGCCGTTTGCAGGCGAGCGCTGGAGTGCGCCGCTCCGGCGCCGCGGACGCGACCAGGGCGTCAGTACGTCCACTGGACTTCCGCAAAGACACTCCGTCACACACGTACGGCCACGTTTGTGCCGCTTCGCTTCGCGCCCGGTCATGTCACTTCATTCGGAACGCGGAGTTCAAACACGGCTACAGGGATCGAAGAACGCAAGAACGTGAGAATCCTGGATTGAGTCTCTCTATCTCATACGTCTTCCAAGTCTCGCGTTCTTCTATCGCTCCCCGGTCCGGCGATGCGAGCGGTCAGGCCGGGTCGCGCGGCGGGCCCGGAGGCGGACGGCCGTCGGAGGATTCGGCAAAGTCTGAACCCGCTCACGTCTTCCCTTCGTCTTTCCTGGCCTATGAAGATTGCTGCCCCCTGTTCCGCTTTGCAATTCGCTCGTGGCGGTTTGCTGCTTGTGTTGGCCTTGGGCGTCATGTCAGCGGGTGCCGAAGCGCAAAAGAAACCCGAAGTGCCGGAATGGGCCTATCCTGGTTCGGCCACCCGGAGCCAGGTCGCTCCGCCCGCGGACTTTCGCCGGGCCAGCACAAACTTCGACACGCCCATTGGCATGTTCGCCGGGCAGTCCGACATCGGCACCGCCGTCGTGTCGGGGAGTGCGAGCTACGATCCCGCGACCAAGGCCTACACGATCAACTCGGCGGGCTACAACGTGTGGTATACCCGCGACGAGTTCCGCTACCTCTGGAAGAAAATGTCGGGCGACGTTTCGCTCGCGGCGGACATCGCGTTTCCCGACCCCGAGGGTTTCGGCGATCGCAAGGCGGTCCTTGTGATCCGTCAGGACCTCGACGACGACTCCAAGGAGGCGATCGTCGCCCTGCATGGCCTCGGCATGATTCATCTCGCGCAGCGTCCGCAGAAGGGCGCCCGGGTGCAGGATCTTGAATTTCGCATCGGGGGCCGCGGCAGCCGTCCCGGGGGCAAGACTCCCGACAGCCTCGTGGACGTCATGGCCCGGCGCATCGGCATCGAGAAACACGGTGACGCGTTCGCGCTCTTCGTGAGCCTCGATGGCGAACCCCTGCACCAGTTCGGCGCACCGATCACCCTGCGTCTCGACGAGCCCTTCTACGTCGGCATCGGCTTTTGCTCCCATCTGCCGGACAAGTCCGACACCGCCGTGCTTTCCCACGTCGTGCTCGAGAACGCCGCCGGCAAGGTGCGCTAACCGGCCGATCCGGGTTCCCGCCATGAAACTGATCCGCTGGCTTGCATTGACCGTCCTGACCACCGGCATGATGACGCATTCCTCCCGCGCAGAAGATCTCAAGGTTCCGGATTGGGCGCTGCCTGGCACCGCCACGCACCGGCAGGTGCCGCCGCCGGCCGATTTTCATCGGCCGACCGTGACTTTCGATACACCGATCGGCATCTTCGACGCGCAGTCGGACATCGGCGGTCCGTTGTTGCCGGGAAGCGCGAGCTTCGATGCGGCGACGAAGCGGTACACGATCGATTCCGCGAGCTACAACATCTGGTACACGCGCGACGAGTTTCGCTATCTTTGGAAGAAGATGTCGGGGGATGTTTCGCTCGCGGCCGACGTCGCCTTTCCGAAGCCCGACGGTTACGGGGACCGCAAGGCCGTTCTCGTCATCCGCCATGACCTGGACGACAACGCCAGGGAAATCATGACCGCCCTGCACGGGGCGGGGTTGATTCACCTGGCGTTGCGACCGGAGAAGGGTGCGAACATCGAGGAAGCGCACCGGATCGATGCGGGCGGTGCGACCAACGGCGGGAAGTCCATGCGCATCGGCATTGAAAAGCGTGGTGATGCGTTCCGGCTCTTCATCAGCCTCAAGGGTGAACCGATGCACCAGGTCGGTGCGCCGGTGCACCTGCACTTCGACGAACCGTTCTACGTGGGAGTCGGTTTCTGTTCCCACGTGCCCGACCGATCCGACACGACGATTCTATCGCAGGTGGTGCTCGAAAACGCGGCCGGCATGGTTCACTGATTCTGCGAAGACTGCCCGGGCGGCCCATCGGCCCCGCGCGAGCCGGGGCACGACGGTTCGATTCGGCCGTGGTCGTGCGACCCGGCCGCAAAAGATTTGCCTCCCGTCGCCGCGGTGCGGAATAACGGCGGCGAATGTCCCGCCGCGTCAAAGCTCGCGAAACCGGCGCAACGCCCGCGCGGTGGCCGGAGCCGTTGCTGGTGGCGCTGGTGGTCGGGGCGACGTTGGTGACCTTCTGGCCGTCGTTGCACGGGGCCTTCATCTGGAATGACAGCGACTACGTTACGCGACCGGACCTGAGGTCGCTCGCGGGACTGGGGCGAATCTGGACGAAACTGGGCGCGACCCAGCAATACTACCCGCTGTTGCACTCGCTCTTCTGGGTGCAGGCGCGGCTCTGGGGCGACCATGTCCTCGGCTACCATCTCGTTTCCGTCGCGACGCATGCGGCCTCGGCCGTGCTCTTCGGCGTATTGCTGACGCGGCTACGGGTGCCCGGCGCCTGGATCGGAGCGATGCTCTTCGCCCTCCATCCGGTGCATGTGCAGTCGGTCGCCTGGATCACCGAACAAAAGAACACATGGTCGTTGCTTTTCCACCTCGGCGCGGCGCTGGCCTATCTTCGGTTCGACCAGACGCGGCGGCGCGGTGCGTGGTTCGCGGCCCTGGCGCTTTTCGTCCTTTCCCTGTTGTGCAAGACGGCGACGGCTACGCTGCCGGCCGCCTTGCTGGTCGTCTTCTGGTGGCAGCGCGGTCGTCTCGAGTGGCGGCGCGACGTGGCACCGCTCCTGTCGTGGCTCGTGCTCGCCTTCGGCTACGCGGTCTTCACCGCGTGGGTCGAACGCACCTACCTGCGGGCGCAAGGAGCGGATTTCGACCTGTCGCTGCCGGCGCGCGTGCTGGTGGCGGGCCATGCCATCTGTTTTTACGCGGGCAAGCTCGTCTGGCCCTTCGGGCTGAACTTCGTCTATCCGCGCTGGTCCATCGATCCGCTCGCGCTGTCGCAGTGGTGCTGGCCGCTGGCCGCGGTGGCGCTGGCGGTGGCACTGTGGGGACTGCGCCACCGCACGCGCACGCCGCTCGCCGTCTTTTTGGTGTTCGTCGGCTCGCTCGTTCCGGTCCTGGGCTTCGTGAATCTCTACGGTTCGCTCTATTCATTCGTCTGGGATCACTGGCAGTACCTGGCCGACCTGGCGCCGCTCGCGCTCGCCGGCGCCGGCGGGGCGCGCATCGTGGCATGGACGGAAGGTCGGACGCGGTTTGCGGGGGCCGCGGCAACGGTGGGGCTGGCGGTCGTGCTGGGACTGGTGTCCGCCCGCCGGTGCGGGGACTTTCGGGACCTGGAGACGCTTTACCGGACGACCCTCGCGCGCAACGCTGAGGCATGGATGGCTGAATACAACCTTGCCGCGCTGCTCGCGAAAACGGGCCGGTCCGCCGAGGCGCTGGTGCATTACCGGGCGGCGGCTCGACTGCGACCCGACGAGGCGGTCATCCGGGTCAACTACGGCGAGGCGCTTGGCGAATTTCCGGAGCATCGCGACGAGGCCATCGCGGAAATGCGGGCGGCCCTGCAATTGAAGCCCGATCTCCCGGTCGCCCATTACAACCTTGCGTTCCTCCTGGCCGGCAAGTCGGGACAGACGGCGGAGGCGATCCAGGAACTGGAGACAACGCTGCGCCTGAAGCCGGACGATCGGCAGGCGCGCCTTCTGCTGGGCAGCCTGCTCGCACCCACGCCCGAGCGACGGGCGGAGGCGATCCGCTATTTCGAAAGCCTCCTGCGGGAGAACCCCGCCGACGCCGACGCGCACTTCGACCTCGGCATCGTGCACGCGAACTTCACCAAGGAAACCGACCGGGCCATCGAGGATTTCGCCGCGGCGGTGCGCGCCCGGCCGGATTTCTATGCCGCCCGGGTGAACCTCGGGCTCGCCCTGCTGCAAACGCCGGACCGGTGGCCGGAGGCGGAAGCTCAATTCGCCGCCGCCGTGCGCCTGCAGCCCGACAACGCGGGGGCCCACTACGACCTGGGCATGGTGCTTTCGCGCCTGCCGGGTCGTGAAGCGGAGGCTCTCGCGCACTTCCGCACCGTCCGGCGGCTGCGTCCGGATTTCGAACCCGCCCGGCAGATGATCGACCGGCTTTCGCAGGCGCGGTGAGGCCGGGCGGCAATCGTTCGTGACGGCCGCCAGGTGAATTGCAGCTCGATCGGGTGTGGTTGGCTTGCCCGCTGGCGGGAGAACGTGCGGGCCGATTGTGCGAACTTACAACGACCCTTGGGCGTCCCGGCCTCGCCGCAGCGAAACCAGACTCTCGACCACCGCGATAAGCTCCGCGGGTTCCACCGGCTTGGCCACGTGGGTCTGAAACCCTGCCCGGAGGGCGCGTGTGCGATCTTCGGACCGGGCCAGCGCCGTGAGCGCGATGGCGGGAAGGCTGGTGCCGGCCGGCAGGCCGCGGACGCGTTCGATCAGCTCGTAGCCGTCGTGTTCCGGCATGCCGATGTCGCTTACAAGGATGTCGGGCCGATGCGATTTCATCAGCACCAGTGCCTCGGCTGCCGAGGTCGCGGTGAGCACCTGGGCGGCGCGGGATTCGAGGATGCGTTTCACCAGGTTCAGCGAATCGGGTTCATCGTCGACCGCCAGCACGCGCACGCCCCGTAACGGCGCAGCCGGCTGCGTTCCCTGCTCCTGCGCCCCGGCGTGAGGAAGCAAGTCGCCGTCGGCGCGAGTCGCCGAGGAGATCACCGGCAGCAGGATGGTGAACGTGGCACCGCGGCCTTCGCCCTCGCTGACCGCCTGGACTTCGCCGCCGTGCAGCTCGACGAGTTGCTTGACGATCGACAACCCCAGGCCAAGTCCGCCGTGGGGACGCTTCGTGGATCCATCGCCCTGCCGAAAACGGTCGAAGACAAAGGGCAGGAACTCGGGCTGGATGCCCTGTCCGTTGTCCGACACGGCGATCTCCACGTGGGAGTTGACCCGCTGGATCGTGACGTGCACGCGCCCGTGTTTGGGGGTGAACTTCAGGGCGTTGGACACGAGATTCCACACGATCTGCTGCATGCGGTTGCGATCGCCCATGACAATCTGCCCGATGCTGGAGAAGACCGAGGTCATGCGGATGTCCCTGGCCTGCGCCGCCGGCTCGAGCGATTGCATGGCCGCGTGCACGATCGCCGGCAGGTCGAGTTGCTGCACGTCCAGCACCACCTTGCCGGAAACGATCCGGCTCACATCGAGCAGGTCCTCGATCATCGTCGCCTGGGCGCGGGCATTGCGCTCGATGATGTCGAGCGCCTCGCTGACCTCCCGCGGGTTCCCGAGACCCGTTTCCCTCAGCACCTGCGTCCAGCCGAGGATCGCATTGAGCGGCGTGCGCAGTTCGTGCGAGAGCGTGGCGAGAAACTCGGATTTCAGCCGGTCGGCCTGGCGCAGTTCCTCGTTCGCCGCCACGAGTTGCTGTTGGGCCCGGCGCTGTTCCGTGATGTCGCGGGCGATCTTGGACGCGCCGATTATCTTGCCCGTCTCATCGCGGACGGGGGAGATCGTAACCGAGACATCGAGGATCGCGCCATCCTTGCGCACGCGCTTGGTTTCGAAGTGGTCCACCCGCTCACCCCGCTTGAGCCGCTCGAGAATCTTCGGTTCCTCATTCCAGCGGTCGGGTGGGAACAACCGCCAGATGGGCTGCCCGACCATTTCCGCGGCGGTGTAGCCGAAGATGCGCTCCGCCCCGAGGTTCCAACTGGTCACGATGCCGTTCAGGTCCTTGCTGACGATGGCATCGTCCGACGAGTCGACGATCGCCGCCAGCAACGCGGCGGGCGGGAAATGCGGCAGGTCTCGATTGGGTGTGGAAGGGAAATCGTCGGCCATGCGCGGGGAGGAATCCGTCGTGGTCAGGCACGGTCCCGCCTGGGTCAAGGCGATAAACCGTGGAAGTGCACATTGGGGGCCCAAGGCGGATCGTGGTATCGGGTGGACCTCCGACGCGGGGATGGGAGTGGCTTCTGCCGGGACGAGAAGGCGCAGCGACCTGCGCATCGCGATTGAATCTGCTCCCACCACGGACTTGCCGGGTCGCGGGCCGTTCCGCGGTCAACCGGCAACCCTCGTCAGCGAACCCGCGCCTCGGCGAAGTGCTCCCGGCGATCGTCGACCAGCGCGATCTCACCGTCGGTCGATGGCTGCCCGTCAACCGTGAGGCCCGGCGACTCCGCCGAGTCGGTCGACAGGCGCGTGATCGTGATGTGATACACCGTCTGCCGGTAGCGGTAGTGGATCTTGTAGGTCTTCCATTCCGGGCAGAAACGCGGGGCCAGCCGCAGCCGATCTCCCGTGTAGATTCACGCCGAGCAGGGTTTCCACGAGCAGCCGATACATCCAGCCGGCGGAACCCGTGTACCACGTCCAGCCGCCCCGGCCGGTGTGCGGCGCGACCGCGTAGACATCGGCGGCGACGACGTAGGGCTCGACCTTGTACGTGGCGATCTGCCGCGGGCGTCGCGCCGTGATGCACGGGATTGAGCAGCGTGAAGAGTTCCCACGCGCGTTCGTTTTCGCCCAGCGCGGCAAACGCCATCGTGGTCCAGATCGCGCCGTGGGTGTACTGGCCGCCGTTTTCCCGCACGCCCGGGATGTAGCCCTTGATGTAGCCGGGATTGAGCGGCGAATGGTCGAACGGCGGATCGAAGAGCTGGATCAGCCCGGCGTCGCGGCGAACCAGGCGTCGGTCGACCGCCTGCATCGCCTGCGCGCGCGCGGGCCGGATCGCCCGCGCCGCTGAGCACCGACCAGCTTTGCGGCAGGGAATCGATCTGGCATTCGGGATTCGTCCGGGAGCCGAGCGGCTCGCCGTTGTCGAAGTAGGCGCGCCGGTACCACGCGCCGTCCCAGGCGTGGCGTTCGATGTTTTCGCGCAGCTGTCTGGGCCTGCTCGACGCAGCGCGTCGGCAAACGTCGCATCGCCACGGCCGCGGGCGAGCCGCGGCGAACTGCGTCGAGCACGTCGTAAAGGAAGAACGCCAGCCAGACGCTTTCGCCGCGGCCATCCTGGCCGACCAGGTTCATGCCGTCATTCCAGTCGCCGCAACCGATCAGCGGCAGGCCATGCGCGCCGAACCTCAGGCCGCGTTCGATGGCGCGCACGCAATGCTGGTAAAGCGTCGCCGATTCCGCGGAGCGGTTGGGCAGGTCGTAGTAGGCTTCCTCGTCGGCCTTCACCGGCCGGCCTTCGAGAAAGGGAACGGTTTCATCGAGCACGCCCGTGTCGGCGACGCACGCCACGTAGCGGCAGGTGGCATACGGCAGCCAGAGAAAGTCGTCGGAAAAATGCGTGCGCACGCCGCGTCCCGCGGGCGGATGCCACCAATGTTGCACGTCGCCTTCGCGGAATTGATGCGCGGCGGCGCGCAGGAGATGTTCGCGCGTCAGCGCCGGTTCGGCATGCACGAGCGCCATCACGTCCTGCAACTGGTCGCGGAAGCCGAAGGCCCCGCCGGATTGATAGAAACCCGTGCGGCCCCACAGCCGGCAGCTCAAGCGTCTGATAAAGCAGCCAGCCGTTGGCCATCACGTTGACCGCCGGGTCGGGCGTATCGACGTTGACCGCGCCGAGCGTGCGGTTCCAATACGCCCAGACCCCTCGCAAGCGCCGTGCGGGTGGCCTCGCCGCCGCGAAAACGCTGGATCAGGCTCTGCACCTCGGCGGTGTTGCGGCCGACGCCGAGGCGGAAACGCGTCTCCCGCTCCTGCTCCGTCCGCGCAGATCGAACGACGACCTGCAACGCGCCGCAAGGATCCAGTCCCGCGCCGACCCTGCCGGAAAGGCGCGTGCGCTTCAGGGCGGCGGGCTGGCGAGGCTGCCCGTTGCGGCCGATGAACTCCCGGCGATCACCGGTGAGCGTGCGCGTGGGATCGTTGACGTCGACGAAGGCGACGCGCTCGGGGAATTCGGTGTTGAAGGGATTGCGCGCCAGCAGCGCGCCGGTCTTGAGGTCCACCTCGGTCTGCACGTGCAGCAGGCTCTTCTGCCGCAGGTCGCCCAGCACCCATTCCCAGTAGCCGGTGACCGACACGCGGCGCGGCCGGCCCGAGATGTTGCGCAGTTTCACGACGGTGAACTTCACCGGCGCGTCCATCGCCACATACACCCAGACTTCGGAGGCGATGCCGTTTTCGGTGTGTTCGAACACGGTGTAGCCGAAGCCGTGGCGGATGACGTAGGGCGTCGCCCCGCGCGCGGGCAACGGCGTGGGCGACCAGAACTGCCCGGTCTGCTCGTCGCGGATATAAAAGGCCTCGCCGCTGGTGTCCTGCACGGGATCGTTGTTCCAGGGCGTGAGGCGGAACTCGTGGGCGTTTTCGACCCAGGTGTAGGCGCCGCCGCTCTCGGAAACGACCGTCCCGAAATAGGGGTTGGCCAGCACATTGACCCACGGGGCCGGCGTCATCTGACCCGGCTGCAGGGTGATGACATATTCGTGTCCGTCGCGGGTGAAGCCGCCGCAGGCCGTTGCGGAAAATCAGATCGCGCGGCGGCAGCGGCGGATGATGGCTCGACGATCGCGGCGCGGGTCGGGCGTGAGCTTCGGTGGCAGCGGGTTCGGTGACCCGACGCTGCTCGAGTTGCTCCGTCCAGCGTGCCGTTTTCGTCATCGAAGACGATGCGCGCGACGGATTGCAGCAGCACGCGATCGTCGTTGGAGACCTGTTCGAGGCGGCGGACGAAGATGCCGCCCGGCTTGTCGAGCATCTGGGCCTCGATGCCCGAGGCGATCAGGCTCGTGATCTGGTCGTGCAAGGACTGGCGATAAACCGACGTGTCCTCGTTCAGGATCACGAGCTCGACCGTCAGTCCCTTCATGCCGCCAGTAGGAGTGCGCCTGGATCAACTGCCGGACGATCTCGATCTTCTCCGCGTCGCTGATGCGCAGCAGGACGAGCGGCACGTCGCCGGAGATGCCATAACTCCAGAGGCCGCTCTGGCCGCGCCGGTTGTTGAGCAGCACGCCGGGGTTGGCGCGGCGCGGCGGGGTTGGCATAAATCAACGCGCTGGCCAGCCGGCCGTAGAGCTGGGCCTCGGCCTCGGTCGCATTGAGGTGGCGCAACGTCACCTGGCTGTGCGTCCAGGCGAGGTCGAAGGCGCGGTCGGCCATGCGGGGGTTCTGGTATTTTTCCACGAGCGCCAGCGCGGTCTCCCGGCTTTCCGTCACGCCCAGGACGAAGTCGATGACGGCGGTTTCGTCCGGCGCCAGCGTGACCGTGCGCCGCAGCGCGACGATGGGATCGAGGACGGAACCCGACGGTGTTGGACAGCGGCGCCACGCTCTCCAGGGCGGCCGGGCTGCGCGAGGGTGCGCCCGCGGCCGATGAAGCGCGCGCGATCGGTTTCGCAGGAGACTTCGCCCTGGTCGCCGCCCTGCCCGCCATCAGATGCAGCAGCCACGGCGGCTTTTCCGTTCGGGGAGCGCGCGCGGCGGGTGCAAAGGATGGCCGAGGCGTGCGCGACGAATTCCGTTTGCACGAAGAGATTGCTGAACGCGGGATGCGCCGCGTCCGCCGCCGGCGGTGCGAGCACGACTTCCGCGTAACTGGTCAGTTCGATGACGCGCGACGCGGGCGAATGATTGGTGAGCGTGACGCGGCGCAACTCGACGTCATCTTCCGGCGACACGCTGATTTCGGTGTGGACTTCGAGGCCGGCATGGCGCTGGCGAAACTCCGCGCGCGCCTGGGTGAAGATCGCTTCGTAGCCTTTCGGTCGCGCGCAAGGTCGGCTGATGGGCGGCGGACCAGAATTCGCCCGTCGCCAGGTCGCGCAGATAGATGAACGTGCCCCCAGCAATCGCGCGTGGCATCCTCGCGCCAGCGGGTGACCGCGAGATCGCGCCAGCGGCTGTAGCCGCCGCCCGCGCTGCTGACGACGACGTGATAGCGGCCGTTGGACAACAGATGAACCTCCGGGCGTGCGCGTGACGGATTGGTGAAGACGCGCATCACGCCGCTCGCCTCTCCGGAGAGCGGCCGCGATTCCTCGAGTTCGAGATTCGTCGGCGAAGCACCCTCGCGCGCCGGTCTGCGGCACGCGCTCCTGCAACAGCAGATCGGCCGCCTTCAACAACGGGCAGGACATGAAGCGGCGTTGCATCGGGGCGGTCGCGCAACAGCGATCGACCAGCGCCAGCAGGCCCATGCCCTGATGGTGCGACCATGAACGATCGGATCGTGGCGCTGGTCTCGCCCGGCGGCAGGCGCGAGGGCGTGTAGTCCACCGCTTCGTAAAACCCGTAAGCGCCCTCGCGGCCCTCGGCGGCGAGGCGTTGCAGGTTTTCGCAGGCTTCCCGCGGCGCGACCATCAGCGCCATCACCGTGGCGTAGGGCGCGATCACCAGGTCCTCGGCCAGGCCGCGTTTCAAACCGAGGCCCGGCACGCCGAAGGCGCGGTATTGGTAATTCAGATGCACGTCGGTCCGGTTGTAGCCCGATTCGGAAATGCCCCACGGCACGCCGCGCAATCGGCCATACTCGATTTGTTGCGCGGACGGCCGCTGCGCAGGTGTGATCGAGCAGAGCGTGTTCTCGTAGTTGGGCATGACCAGCAGCGGCATCAGGTACTCGAACATCGAGCCGCTCCACGAAACCAGCGATCGGCTCGCCGCGCGACGGCGACGAGCAGACGGCCCAGCGAGAACCAGTGGTCCTGCGGCACCTGTCCCTGGGCGATGGCGACGTAGCTGCACAACCGCGCCTCCGAGGCCAGCAGATCATAGAAACTGGCGTCGCGCCGGCGTTCGGTGACGTTGAAGCCGATGGAAAACAAATCGCGCGCCGGATCGAACGAGAAAGCGAAAGTCCATCGCCGGCCAAGCTCGCTCGCATTCGCCGGGCCAGCGTTTCCAGCAGCGAGCAGGCGCTGCGGGCGTGGTCGCCGGCTTCGCCGCCAGGCAGCGCAGCGAGCTTCCGGTATCGGCATCCGGACGCCGGTTCGTCGCCAGGTCGAACCCGCGTCGAGCTGCCGGCGAGCGTCGATCTTCGACGTCCGGCGCAAGGTGCGGCGACGCGTCGAGCTCGGTCGATGCGTCGCGGGGCTCTCCTGCCGGCGCCGGCAGCGCCAGCCAGGGCGCGAGGAAGAGCAAGTCCGCCCGATGATCCTGGCAATTCCGTCTGCCAGAGCGCGGCTCCACGCATTGCAAGTTCGTCCGTCGGTTCCGGCCGGCGAGCGCGGCGACGAAGCGCTCGGCGGTGGCGGTCGCCCGTTCCAGCAAGGCGAACGCCGCGCGCAAGGTCGACGGGCTTCGACGCCAGTTCGAGCGTCGAGCTGCGCCAGCTCGGCGATTTTCGCCGGCCAGTTCCTGCACGAGGCGCACCGTGTCGCGCAGGCCGGCAAAAATCTGCGGCGTGAGAATGCTCACGTCGGCCAGTTCCCTCAGGCCCGCGCCGAGCGTGAGCAGGTGCCCCGCAAGGTTGCCGCTGTCCACGCTGGAAACATAGAGCGGCAGCAGCGGCTTGCAGGGTGCGCGTGTCATACCAGTTGTAGAAGTGCCCGCGGTACCGTTCGAGGCGCTGCATGGTGTCGAAGGCGTCGCTGCGTGCGCCGCAGCAACCGCCCGACCGACAGATAGCCGAAATCCGCGGCGGCCAGGTTGGCGAGCAACGCCAGCCCGATGTTGGTGGGCGAGGTGCGGCGAAGCGACGACCGGCGCGGGATCTTCCTGGAAATTGTCCGGCGGCAGCCAGTTCTCCTGCGCGGTGACGAAGGTCTCAAAAAAGCGCCAGGTCTTGCGCGCGGTGCGGCGCAGGAAGGCCAGTTGCGTCTGCCGTGAGATCGCGGCGCCGGCGGCGCGATGGGCTGGCTGATCCACCAGGCGATCCACGGCGACAGCAACCAGAGCCGCCAGCAGCGGCAGCGCCAGCGCCAGTTGCGCCGGGTGTCGCGTCGACCAGGAAACCGCCGTCGGCCAGCGCGATGACCGGCGCGATCCACATCGTGGCGAAAACTCGACGAGATCGGCGCGCGCCGTGCGTTCGGCATCGCTGGAGGTTTGCCATTCGAGGAGCCGCTTGTGCGTCACCAGCAGGCGCAGCCAGCGTGCGCCCGATGGCATCCAGGCTGATGAACGCGTCGTAGGGCAGGAACACGAGGGTGAGAAAGACCTGGCCGAGCTGGCGCCCGCACGACCCGGCCACTGCCCGCAGATGCATCGCCCACGGCAGTTCCGCCGGCTTGCGAACAGGCCTCGACGCAGCGCCGACAAGCACGCCCGGCAGCAGCGACGATCGCCAGGACCAAGCAGAATGCCCAGCGCCGCCAGTTCGGGCACGAGCATCCAGTTGCCCAGCAGCAACAGCAGCGGCCACCGGAACCAGGCTGCGCCGCAGATTGTCGAAGATCTTCCATCGCGACAGCCGGAGAGCGGATTCGCGATGCGCCGGGCATCCGCTCCCGGCACGCGCGGCAGGAGCCATTGCGCTGATCTGCCAGTCGCCGCGAATCCAGCGGTGGCGCCGGTCGATGTCGACGTTGTAGCGGGAGGGATATTCCTCGTAGAACTCCACGTCGCTCACGAGGGCCGAGCGGGCATGGCACGCTTCCAGCAGGTCGTGGCTGAGCACCGCGTTCTCCGGGAAGCGCCCGGTCATGGCCTGCTGAAAGGCGTCCACATCGTAGATCCCTTTGCCGATAAACGAGCCTTCCTGAAAGACATCCTGATACACGTCCGAGACCGCCCGCGTGTAGGGATCGATCCCGGCGTCGCCGGCAAACAGCCGGACGAACCAGGAGCGCCCGGCGCTCGGCAGGCTCACGCCGACGCGCGGCTGCAGGATGCCGTAGCCTTCGGTGACGATCCCGCGCACGCGGATCGAACTCGCGGCCGGTTCAGCGGATGCGCCATCGTGCCGACGAGCTGCCGGGCGGCATCGCGCGGCAGCTGCGTGTCGGTGTCGAGCGTGATGACATAACTTGAATCGCCGGCAGGATCGAGCGTCTCGCCCGACGATCGCGGAAAAGCAGTCGCGCGGTCCGCCGCGCAAGCAGCGCGTTGAACTCCGTCGAGCTTGCCCCGCTTGCGTTCGTAGCCCATCCACATGCTTCTCCCCGGCGTTCCAGCGGCGGGGCCGGTGGAACAGGAAGAAGATGTCGGCGCGTTCGGATTCGATACTGCTGGTTGAGCATCTCGATGCCGGTCGCGCACGCGCTCGCAGCAACGCTCGTCTTCCGGCAGGATCTCCTCCGGGGCGTCGCGGAAATCCGTCAGCAAGGCGAAATGAAGATGCTGGATCGCGGTTCGCGAGGTAGTGGATCTCCAGGATTTCGAGGAGGCGATCCACGCCTTCCGGGCTGCGTGAGCATGGTCGGGAACGACCACCATCGTGCGGCAATCCGGGGCGATGCCGCGAGGAAAAATCCAGGCGCGGGCAGCAGGCGGGGTTTCACCAGCAGCGTGGACAGCCAGTTCATCAACGCCACGGCCAGTTGGCTCGCGCACAAGCAGGAAGACCAGCGTGAAGAAGACCAGCCGTCCAGCCATGCACCTCCAGACCGCGCGCGTGCTGCACAAAGCCGAGCGGTGTCCAGCCAGCGTCAGCAGCGCGATGCCGCCCACATAGAACGTCAGCGGAAAGCGGTGGATGCTTCGTTCGAGCAACGTTCGTCCACGGCCAGCGCACATGCAGCGCGCGTTCCAGCTCGGGCCGGCCTTTGTCGATCGAGATAGAAACCGACATGGGCGGTGCGATGTTCGCGGCCCTGTTCGCCGGGCGGCTGCTTCCGCGCCAGTTCGACCGCCCGGCTGCGCGACCTCGGCTTCCGGCCAGCTGGCTGTGGCGCGCGAGTTCCTCGACCGCATGGCGATAGCGATCGCGGGTGGAGAAATCCATCTCTCCATAAACGCCGGCGGGATCGCCGCGCAGGACTTGATCGACCACGCTCAGCGTCTCGACGAACTCCTTCCAGTTCATGGCGCTCAGGAAACGCAGGCTGCTGATGCTGTGGCTGACGGAAACCTGGTCGGCCGCCTGGTTCTGGCTTTCGCGATGGATGAGCTGCTCGATGGACAGGCCTTGTTCCGCCAGCCGCTGCTCGAGCCAGCTGCGCGCGAGATGCAGCACCGGGATTCTGGCGCGACAACCGCTGGCAGAACTCCGCCACGAACGCGCTGGAGATGGGTACATCCGCCTTCGCCATGTCCGCCACCACCACCACGAGGTGGGACGGATTCTTCTCCGCCATCGCCTGCAGGCGATCCACCCACGTCTCCGCCAGATCGCGATCCTGCCGTGCGAGCGTCGAGGCGGGTGGTGACGCGCGCGAGGTTTTCGATCAACCCCAGGCGCAGCATGATCGGAACGGCCCACAGCTCGCCCAGTTTCAAGGGGGTGACCGTTTGGTAGGCGGCGACAAACGCGCTGAGCGATCCCGCATCAATCTGCGCATCCACGTGCGAAATCAATTCGAGCACGAGGTCGTAGACGCGCGGAAATCCGGCGGACGGGCCGCGCACGAGGCGGGGCAGTTCCCGGCTGTAACCCCGGGGCAGATGCCGGCGCGCCATCTGGATCTGCTCCTCGATCAGATAGAAGTTGTCGAGCAGCCATTCGGCCGCGGGAGTGACGACCTGCGCGCCATGCACGCCGAGGGTCGTGCGATTGAACAACGTGAGCGTGCGTTCATTCTCCTCCAGTGCGGGCAGCAGTTGGTTGGAGCCCTTTTCCGTGACAACCTCGTGGCCGCCGGCGAGCATCCTGGCGTGCTCCGCCAGTTGCTCGACGTTGAACAATTCCGCGCGCAAGGGTGGCTCGGCCGGGGCCGAAAGCGTATGCGTCTTTTCGGCCAACCACTCTGAGATTGTCGCTGCCACGCGCGAGACCGTGTCGCACTTCCGCGGGTGTTGCCATGACGAACAGTGCGAGGCGATCGCCTGCCCGATTGCAATTTGCCAGCCCCCGGCCGGCGACGGTTTGCCATGCCGTCGCGTCGAACGAAGACTGTCCGGTCAAGTCGCTACCTGCCGCCGCGCAGCGAGTGCGGCGTCAGACGTGAACGGGTACGGGAACCGAGGTGACCGCGGTTGGAGCGAAGCGGCGCCTCGATCTCGTCCCGCCGAGGCGCCCGTTGGACGATGCCGTTCTGGAGTGGAGGATGCGATCGGTCAGGAGTTGACGCGATTGCGACCGGGCTGCGTCTCCTCTTCCGTCGCGGAAAGACCGGACGCCCGGCAATACCCTATCGCGTGCGGTCGTTCAACGCCGCAAGCGATTCTTCCTTCTCGGGCACCGACTCCGGCTCGCCACGATAACGCGGCGATTTGCGCTCGGGGAGGCGCGGCTCTGGCACCGAACGGGCGGAAGCTTCTTCCGCCTGCTCGATTGCCGGCAGGCCAAACACGCGTCGCCACGTCAAAAACATGATCCACGCCAGGATCATCGTCACCAGGGTGTGACTGAGGAAGTGCGCGCCGGTGATCATCTGGTAGCCGCCGGCGATCCAGCCGATCGCAAACGCGCAAGCCATCACCCCCAATCTCGTGCGGCGCCGCCGCAGGAGTGCCATGAGACCGACCAACCCAAAGCCACCACAGGCGTGGGCCGCCGGAAAGCATTCGCCCTGCCGGCCGGGGGGATTGGTCGCGGCGTTCGGTTCGAACATGCCCACATAGTGAATGTCGCCCCCGTAGCGCAGGAGTTGCGCGGGACAGAACCGGTTCGTCACCTGCTTGCCCGCGGCGACGAACAATGGAAGCGTGACCAGCGTCAGGAGGGCGCACAGCACCGCGCGCCGCGCCACCCGTCGACGAAGGGCCGGCCACCAACGGGCCGGAACGAGCAACATCGAAAACAGCACGAGCCCCACCGCGATGCTGAAAAGCATGGGGCCCGTACGGAAGATCAGGCGCGGCAGCGATGCATGCGCATCGACCAGCCACGCCCCCTGCGAGAAGTCGTAGAGCCGGTCCTGCACCAGCAGGTCGAGGCGGGTGAAGCCGAAGAATCGCGAGCACGGCGACGAGCGCCGACACCGCGGGACCGATGCTCCGATCCCAGACGCGACCCGGGCGGGACCGAATTCCGGCTGCCTTGCTCAACCGACGCACCCCCGACACTCGGCGCGTGGGAATGCCGGCGATATAGGAGCGCGTGTAGCGGGGTCGTCGATCACTCCAGGGTCTGGATTCCGTCGATTCGCGGTGCATGAGTTTCGCCGGCCCGTGCCGTGCTTGAACCTGCAATCTAGCTTCGGACTCCGCCACCCGGCAGCCGGGCAGTTCCGGGTGTGGTGCCCGGGGCATTCGCCGATGCAGGCGTCAGAGTGGTTCCCGAACCGGTCGCGGCCGCTTCCCGGCCGGGACCGTTTATTTTATCGGCCAGGCTTGGCACGGGGCGGACGCGCGTTTGAAATCCCGCCGATGGAAAATGCCCCTTGGCGCCACCCCGCGCCGTTCATAGTCGTCGCGGTCCTCGGCGTGGCCGCGAGACTCCTTCCGGCCGCCGATCAGGACTGGCCCGTCTATCTCGGTGACAAGGCCGCGAGCCACTACTCGACGCTCACCGGGATCACGCCGGCCAACGTAAAGCAACTCGACGTCGCGTGGACCTTTCACGCGGGCGATGCCCGGGATGACCAGACGCAGATCCAGTGCAATCCGCTCGTCATCGACGGCGTACTTTATGCGACGACGCCCCAGCTAAAGATCGTGGCGCTGGATGCGGCAACCGGCCGGGAGCGGTGGCGCTATGTGCCCGAAGAGGCGAACGGCGTGAATCGCGGCCTGGCGTACTGGGCGGATGGTGACGACCGCAGGATTCTGTTTGGCATGAGCCACTGGTTGCGCGCGATCGACGCGCGCACGGGCAGGTTGATCGACACGTTCGGTGACCATGGCCGCGTCGATCTCGGGGCGGGCTTTGACCGCGATGTCACGGGACTTGCCATCCAGGCGAACACGCCGGGCGTGGTTTTTCGCAACCTCATCATCATGGGCATGCGCCTTGGCGAAGGACCCGCACCCGCGGCGCCGGGCGATTTGCGAGCCTACGACGTCCGCACGGGGAAACGGGTCTGGACGTTTCACACGATCCCGCGGCCGGGTGAACCTGGTTATGAGACCTGGCCGCCCGACGCCTGGAAGCATGTGGGCGGGGTCAATGTCTGGACGGGCATGACGGTGGACGAGGCGCGGGGGCTGGTGTTCTGTCCGATCGGATCGGCCACGTTTGATTTTTGGGGCGGGGATCGGGTGGGCGACAATCTCTATGCCGACTGCCTGGTCGCACTGGAGGCGGCGACCGGCAGGCTCGTCTGGCATTACCAGTTCGTGCGCCACGACATTTGGGATCGCGATCCGCCGGCGCCGCCGACCTTGCTGACCGTGCGGCGCGACGGAAGGGAGATCCCGGCGGTCGCGCAGATCACGAAATCGGGTCATGTGTTCGTGTTGAACCGCGAGACCGGCGCACCGCTGTTTCCCATGCAGGAGGTTGCGGTGCCGAGCTCCGACCTGGCCGGCGAGGTGGCGGCGCGGACGCAGCGCGTGCCGGTCAAGCCGGCGCCGTTCGCCCGGCAGCTTTTCACGGCGGACGAGATCACCGACCGCACGCCGGAGGCGCACCGCGCGGTGTTGGAACGTTTCTACCGCCTGCGTCCGCACACGTTGTTTGCGCCGCCGAGTCGGGAGGGCACGATTGTCTTTCCCGGTTTTGACGGCGGTGGCGAATGGGGTGGGGCGGCGGTGGATCCGTCAGGCGTCCTCTACGTGAACGCCAACGAGATGGCCTGGGTTCTCGCGATGATCGAGACCGGCGGAGCGAAGTCGCTCGGCGAGCAAGTGTATCTACAGAACTGTACCGGCTGTCATGGTCCGGACCGGCGCGGCAATCCGGCGGCGAACATTCCGTCCCTGCTGGACATCCCGCAGCGGCTCGGTCGCGAGCAGATGTTTGACGTGATCACGCACGGGCGCGGCGTCATGCCGCCGTGGGGGTTCTTGACCGAAGTGCAACGCGACGCCGTCATCGATTTCCTGCGCGGCGAGCATACCCGAAAGCCGGACGATACGCCGGCGGATGCCTGGCAGACGTATCTGCCCGACACGCGTGCCGCCGCCGCGCCTCCGCCCTACACCCACACGGGTTACAACCGCTGGCTGGATCCCGATGGTTATCCGGCGGTCAAGCCGCCCTGGGGAACCTTGAATGCGATCGATCTCAACACGGGTGAATACCGCTGGCGCGTGCCGCTGGGCGAATTCCCGGAGCTGACGGCGCGTGGCATCCCGCAAACCGGGACGGAAAATTACGGCGGTCCGCTGGTGACGGCAGGCGGCGTCTTGTTCATCGGCGCGAGCCGCGACGAATGCTTTCGGGCGTTCGACGTGAAGACCGGCGCGGAACTCTGGAAAGTGAAACTGCCCGCGGGCGGCTACGCGACACCGGCGGCCTACGCCGTCGACGGCCGGGAATACATCGTGATCGCGTGCGGCGGCGGCAAGATGGACACGAAGAGCGGCGACGCCTACGTGGCCTTTGCGCTGCCGCGTTAGTGTGGAGATCTCCGACCGCGGGAGGACCCGCAACCCAAGGAGTGGACACAGAGGTCACGGAGATTCGAGCCGAGATCACGGAGGGCCTACTTCCAAGCCGTAACCATTCAGTCGGGCCATCTTGTAGGGGCTTGCTTGCAAGCGATCCGGTGGCGCAGAGCAGGTTCTGTCGCCTGCAAGCAGCCTCCTACATCGATCAACCAACGGTGCAGGAACTTCGAGGGCGTCCTCGGTGCAACTGCATCATTTCGGCTAAGGTCTCGGCAGCAGCACCGCTACTCGAGCGTCCGTATCCAACAAAATCGTCGCGAAAGGGCACGATCCAAGAGACAGTCCCACACATTCGGCCACGTTTGTTCGGGTTCGCTTCGCGACCGGTCTTGTCGCTTCGCCCGGCACGCGGAGCTCAAACGCGGCTACAGCGATAGCGCACCCTGTAGCTGCGTTGGAGTGTAACGACAACGTGGCCCGGTTTTCCCTCGGACTGTGAAATTACAGGGCTAGTGTGGCAATCGCCCGTTCGAGTGAAGGCGTCGGGCCGGGGCGGATCAGTTGAGACGGGTCAGCTTCTAGGTAGGAGCGGTTTTACGCCGACATACATCGGGGCGTGAAGCCCCACCTACAGTGCCAGGACTTTCGCAACAACTGATATGATTTCCTCCCGGCAGCTCGTCGGTCGTCGATCGGGGATGCAGAATCCGGGTACTTCGATGCCGGCCGAAGCTCGGGTATTGCGGCGCGCGGGGCGAACCCTGCTAATGCCCGAGTGCTGACGCAATTGATTGCCCGTAACTTCCAACGACTGCCGCGGCGCACCCGGCTCGTGGTCGCGACCGTGCTGTTTGGTCTCGTTGCGGGCGCCGGCGCGGTCCTGTTTCACATCACGATGGCCGGTTTGTTTGATGCGGGCATCCAACATTTCGCGAAGCAGTCGCCCAAGTGGTTTCTCGGTGGAAGTTTCATGGTGCTGGTTGGCACGTCGGCGGTCTCCGGCTGGTTGCTCTCGCAGTTTTGTCCCGATGCGGCGGGCAGCGGCATTCCGCAACTGAAGCTGGCGTTCTGGAAGGATTTCGGCGTGGTGCCGTGGCGGGTGGTCTGGGTGAAGTTCGTCGGGGGCGCATTGAGCGTCGGCGGCGGCGCCAGTCTCGGGCGCGAAGGTCCCTCGGTGCAACTGGCCGGCGGACTGGCGTCGAACCTGGCGGGCCTGCTCGGCACCGCGAAAAACGAGCGACGCGTGGCGGCCGCCGCCGGCGCCGCCGCCGGACTCGCGGCCGCGTTCAACACGCCGATTGCATCGGTGACCTTCGTGCTCGAGGAGATCATCGGCGACCTCAACAGCCGTCTGCTGGGCAGCGTGCTCGTTGCGTCGGTGCTGGGCGCGCTGGTCACGCACGGCGTGCTCGGCGAGCAGCCCGCGTTTGAACTCAAGATGCCGGGAGCGCCCCACTGGCCGGCGTATCTGTTGACGCCGGTCGTCGCGGCGGTCGCCGCCTTGGCAGGGGTGGCCTTTCAGCGATCGGCGTTGGGTCTGCGTCTGCGCAATCGCCGGCCGAAGCAACGAGTGCCGGCCTGGCTGCGCACGGCCACCGGCGGATTTGCGGTGTGGGTGATCGGTGCCGCGGTGTTCCTGGGGACCGGGCATCTCGGGGTGTTCGGGCTCGGCTACACCGACCTGACGGACGCGCTCAACGGCCAGATGATCTGGCAAATCGCGGCATTGTTGCTCGTCGCCAAACTCGCGGCCACCGCGCTGTGTTATGGACTCGGCGGCTGCGGCGGCATCTTCGCGCCGACCTTGTTTTTTGGCGGCATGGCCGGGACCGCCATCGCGGGCCTGTTCGGACTTTTCATGCACCTGACCCCGGCGGACTCCGTCACTCTCGCGGTGGTCGGGATGAGCGCCTGTCTCAGCGCGGTCGTCCGGGCCCCGGTCACGGGCATTCTCATCGTGTTCGAGATGACGCACCAGTTTGCGGTCGTGCCGACGCTGATGCTCGGTGCGTTCATGAGCTTGTGGATCGCCCGGCGCTTCACCCGCGAGAACTTCTACGACGAGGTGCTGGCGCAGGATGGCAATCATGTCGAACGCATCATGCCGGTCCGCAGCCTCCGCTCCTGGATGGAACTCCCGGTGGCGCGCATCGCGTCTGCAAAGCCGGTGGCGATCACCAATCTGGCGCCCGAGGCGCTGCGGGAGGTGTTCAAGAAACATCCGTTCGAGCGGTTTCCCGTCGTGCTCAATGGCGAACTGGTCGGCGTCCTGACGCGCGTGGAAGGGGAGGACGCGCTCGCGGATCAGCGGGAACCCCGACTGGATCCGCCGGTTGTCTGCACCGCGGACATGCCCGTGCGGGAGGTGGAGAACCGCTTGATCGAGTCGCCCAGTCACATTGTCATCGTGACCGACGGCGGTGCCAACAAGACCGGCGGCCGGATGCTCACGCTGCTCACCCTGCACGACGTCCTGCGCGCGGAGATTCTCCAGGCGCGCGAGCACGAGACGGAGTAGGCGGGAAAACCGAAGGGCCGGCCCTACGGTTTTTCCGGTGGCCGTTCCATGCGCACCGCCAGCGAGCCGGAACGCACGTGCAGGTCGCGCTGGGGAAATGGGATCTCGAAGCCGTGCTCGCGCAGGGCGCGCTCGATGGCGAAGTTCAGATCGCTGGTGAGCTTGCGCGGACGCACGTGCACCACCGACGTCCAGATGCTCAGCTCAAAATTCAGCGAACTGTCGCCAAACTCGATGAAGAGCACTTCCGGTTTTGGTTCCGGCAGCACCTTCGGGTGCGCGAGCGCGACTTCGGGCATCAGCGTCCGCAGGCGCCCGACGTCGGAACCATAGGCCACGCCGAACGGAATCCGCAGGCGGACCTTGGGGTCGCCGTAGCTCCAGTTGATGACCTGCGTGGTGATGAAGTCGGAGTTCGGCACGATGATGCTGATGTTGTCGTTGGTCACCACCGTGGTGGAGCGCAGGCTGATCTTCTTCACGTCGCCGGCGGTGCTGCCGACCTCCACGCGATCCCCGAGATTGATCGGACGTTCGACCAGGATGATGATGCCGCTGACGAAATTGCTGACGATGTTTTGCAGGCCGAAGCCGACGCCCACGCCGACCGCCCCGGCGAGGATGGCGAGCGAGCCGATGTCGATGCCGGCGAACTGCAGGCCGAGGTAGAGGCCGATCACGATGAACGCGTAGCCGAAGATGCGCGCGATCCCGAACTGCGAGCCCGGCGGCAGCGGCGTGCGGGCCAGCAGCCGGGACAGGGCGCGCTGGCGCAGGATCCGCTCGAACAGGAAGACCGCGATCGTCCACGCGATCAGCTTGAGCAGTGCGGCAACCGTGACGACGCTCTTGCCGAAATCGAATAGAGGGAATTCGAGGACGCGGTTCAGGAAATCGGTGATCTCGTTCATGACGGAAACCCGGCCGCGTCACCGCCCGGCTCACCCACGCGCCGGGCTGGAGCTGCTGAGTTGTTGGGCCAGCGAAATCCCGCCGGTGCCGTGCTGGCGTTTGAGCACTTTCTGGAAAAACATGTTGTTGGGCACCTGCAGCGTGCCGCCGTCCTCGCTGCGCAGGGTCGTGTAGATGAAGTTGAGGTCGACCACGCGCCCCTTCACGGCCTCGCCGACGAACTCGACCTGGTCGCCGACCGAAAATGGCCGCGTCAGCAGAATGACGAACGTGCACAGCCAGTTCGAGAGCACGCTCCATACCGCGATGAAACCGATGGCGATCATCGCGCCGACGCCGGTGATCATCGTCCACATGCCGCCAAGATCGAAGCCGAACACGCCGAGCAGCAGGACGACCGTCGCGAGAAAGAGGAACCACGAGACGACCTTCCCGAACGGCTTCACGTCGCCCTCACTGAGACTGGTCTTGTCCGCGACAAGCTTCAGGCCGCGCTTGAGCAGGAAGTTGACGATGATGGCGCCGATGATGACCGCCAGGGCAGCGGGCAGCGCAGCGACAAAACGGGCGAAGAGAGGTTCGAATTCGGTCAGGTTCATGATGATGACGGTGGTGGTTCGGTGGTTGACGATGGCGACGGATCGTAGGCCGGGGTTGCGCCGCGCTGGGTGGCGACCCATTCGCCGAGGCGGCAGGCGCGCGCCAGGAGTTCTCCGTCCGAACTCCGGCCTTGCAGCAGGCTGGCAACCAGGGAAGCAAGAAAAGCATCCCCCGCGCCGACCGTGTCACTGACTTCCACCGTGCGACCGGGCTCCCACAGCCAGCTGCCGTGGCGCAGCAGGCCGGCGCCGCGCGCACCGGCCGTGACGCAGATCACGGCGCATCCCGTCGATGCAGCGAGGGCGCGGGCGTGGTGCTCCTCGCGGCCCGGAGTTTCGGGCTCGTCGGCCGCGAGCCGCGCGGCTTCGGCGGCGTTGAGCTTGAGGACATCGGCGCGACTCGCGCGATCGCGCACGAGCTCCACGTCGTCATAGGGTGGACGCAGGTTGACGTCGAAGATCCGCAGGGCTTCCGGCGGCAGCACGGCGAACAGGCGGTCGAGCGAATTGCGGTTGAACGGTGACCGCTGCGCCAGGGAGCCGAACACGAGCGCCCGGCTTGGGTTGGCGACATGCACGGCCTCGCCCGAGATGGGAATCTGGTCCCAGGCCACGCTGCGCGTGATGTCGTAGTGCGCATCCCCTTCCGGCCCGATCGTTGCGCGCACGTAGCCCGTCGGCAGGCCCGTGTGTTTGGTGACCAGCTCGGTGTCGATGCCCCAATCGTGCAGGCGCCGCAGCAGTTCCTCGCCGAGCAGGTCGCGGCCGACGGCGGAGACCACCCGCGTGTCGAGCCCGAGTTGGTGCAGGTGATAGGCGACATTGAACGGGGCGCCGCCGGGAAACAGGCCGGCCGGCAGGAAATCCCAGAGGATTTCACCGAAACAAAGCACGATCGGCGGACGCGTGTCGGCCATGATTCACTCAATCCTCGGACAAGTGCGCCGGGTCGACCTCGATTTCGTGGCAGGCCTTGATGAAACACGCGGCGGACCACGCCTGATAGGCCTTGCCCATCGGCCGGCCCGTCTGGCCGTGCACCCATTCGTTGAACTCCCATTCGTGCTCGCGGCCGAGCTTGTTGACTTCGGCGACGCGCACGAGTTCGCGGCACGCGACCTCGTGGAAGCCGAGCCGGTGAATGAAACGCACCCACATCGCGCCGATGAAGGGCCAGACGCCCCCGTTGTGATAGTGGTGCGGGAGGTTGAGCAGGTTGACGGTGTAGTAGGCGCGCCAGTCGGGGTCGCCCGCCTGCACCACCGGATAAAGATTCGCCACCGGCGCGGGATGGTTCACGCCGACGCCCCACATGAACTGAAACGCCTGCCGGGCACGATCGGGATCGAGCAGATGCATCAGAAACGCGAGGACGTTGCCGAGCACGTCGCACCGCCAGTTGAAAGAAAAGGGCGTGACCTCGGCGATCAGGTAGGAGGTGTCGCCGAGGGAAAACTGCTGTTGGGCGAAGCGATTTTCCCGGCTGTCGACATCGCTGGCGCGCGTGGTCGGCCAGAACGTTTCGAGGATGCGCGAACGGATGTGCTGCGACCAGCGCAGGTAGTCCGCCGCCCGCTCGAAATCGCCGAGGAACTCGAGGATGCGGCCGTAGCAGACGTTGGCGCGGAACCACAGCACTTCGTCGTAGAGCACGTTGTAACTGCGGCCGAAGAGGTCCGTCCAGTCGCCCGCCTCCGGCACCTCGAGCAGGCCGTCATTGTTGCTGTCGTGGGCGGACAGCCAGTCCATCGCACGCTGCATGCGCGCGGCGTGTTCGTGCAGGAACTCGTCGTCGCGCGAACGCAGGTAATAATTGTAACACGCGATGATGACCCAGAGGCCGCTGTCGATCGAGCAGATGTTGCCCACGCCGGAATAATCGGGCCGGCCGTCGTCGAGGCGCACATTGGCCGGCATCTGGCCCGCGGGCGCGATGGCGCGCAGGAGTGTCTCCAGGGTCTGTCGCGCGGCGCCGCGGATGTCGTCATCCTCGAGGTCGAGGGTGTTGATCAGGGTGATCGCACCGTCGCGCGCCCAGACGGAACGATAGTTTGCATCGGTCCCCGTCACCCGGTTGTCCGCGAGTGAGCACGCGGAAAAACCGTGCGGCGTGATGTTGCGCAGGACCGCCTCGACGGCCTTGGCATAGCCGGTGCGCAGGAGTTCCTTGTCGGCCTCCGAGAGGGCGCCGAGCCGTTCCCCGCGAAAAAGCATGCGGAACTTCGCCGGCATTTCCTTCTTGGTCGGTGCCGGTGTCGGCCGCGGTTGGCCGTTCGCGAACCACGCCAAAATGCCGGAGCCCGTCGAGGACGCCGTCGGCCATGATCTCGCGGGAGGTGTACACCGGCAGGTGGACGGTGGCCTCGAGAAGTTCGGGCAGGCCGTTTTCCGGGATGATGCCCTTCACCCCCGGCAGCAGGAACATGCTGGAGTCATTGCCGGTGTCGCCCGCGACGAGGACCTGGTCGAGCGGGATCGACAACCGCTCGCACAGCCATTGCAGCGTGCCGCCCTTGGTCGCGGCGCCCGGAACCACGTCGAGGTCGCGGCTGCTCGAGTAGACGACGTTCACGTCGAGGCCGGCGGCGGCGAGCGCCTTGCGGATGGTGCCGAGCTGGCGCTGGCTCGCGCGATCGAGAAACCAGCTCGACTTGAACTCGTGCAGAAACTCCGCGGGCTGCGGGCGCACGCGCGGCAGTTTCGACATCACGGCGCGAATCTTCTTCAGGTTCCAGCCCTCGGCGAGATGCGCCGCGAAATCCTTGAAATCCATCCGGCCGCGGTAGTCGACGATCTGCGTGCCGACGCCGCCGATGATGAAATCCGGGCGCGGGCAGCTCGCCGCGGTCGACAAGGCTGCGCACGTCCTCGACCAGGCGTCCGGTGTTGTAGACGAGCAGGGGTCGATCGCGCCGCGGCAACAGGTCCCACGCCGTCTTGAAGCGCCGGGCTGACTCGGGGTTACCCAGCAGGGTGCCGTCGAGATCGCTGCTGAACAACCGGATCGTGGGAGCGGAGGAGGCGGCGGAAGACATGCGGAAACAGCAAATCCGCCGCGACTGTTTACCCGGCGGAACGCGCCCCAGCGTAGTTGCCGGAGCATGGCGCGGTCAAGCCGCACGGGTCGAATTTTGGCGTTACTTGATGCCGGTGCGCGCGTCGCTCGTCACGATGTAGCGCTGGAGCAGGCGGAAGAGCGCGACCACCGGCAGCGTGGCGAGCACGGACGCCGCCAGGATGTCACCCCACTGCACCGGCGGCTGCGTGAAAAGGTTCGCGAGCCCCAGCTGCACCGTGCGCGTCGAGTCCCGCGTACTGATCAACAGGGGCCAGAGGAAATCGCCCCAGTGATACAACAGGTCGAGCACGACGACCGTGGCGAGCGCGGGACGCACCGAAGGCAGCGCAACATTCCAGAATTGTCGCCAGACGCCCGCGCCATCGATGACCGATGCCTCCTCGAGTTCCGTCGGCAGGTCGAGGAAATGCTGGCGCAGAAAGTAAATGTTGAACGCCTTGGCCAGGAAAGGAACGGTCAGTCCCCCCAGCGCCGTGAAGTAACCGCCGACGAGGCCGCAGTCCCGAGCGGTGAGAAACATCGGCACCGCCAGCACCTCCACCGGCAGGATGATCAACACCACCACGATCATGAACAGGAGCTCGCGCCCGCGGAACTGCAGCCGGGCAAACGCGAAGCCGGCCATCGCATTGATGAAGAGTCCCACGCCGGCGATGATCGCGACCTGCAGCAGTGACGTGACGAACGTTTGGCCGAGGTGCGCCCGCCGCCAGGCGTCGGCGTAGTTGTCGAGCGTCCATCCGTCGCGCGTGAACCACGCCGCGAAGCCGCTGCGGAAGATCCACGTCTCCTCGCGCAGCGAGGCGAACAGCATCCATATCAGCGGCGCCAGAAAGATCACCGCCACGACGAGGCTCACGGTCCATCTCGACACTCTCTTCATGGCAAGGGATCAGCGCATCGACCGGATTGCCCCGTGGAGTCCCGCAACGTGCCGTCGCATTCCCCGCCTTCGGCAACCCTTCGGGAGGTCCGTCCGGCGGCTCCCGTGGCAGGCGAATCCGCGGTTCCGCCGGAAATCCAAAATCGAAAATCCGGTCATGTGCGCTCCTCCCGGATCAGGCGGCGCTGGATCAGCGTGAGCAACGCCACCCCGAGCAGGAACAGGAAGGCCGCCGCGCACGCCCGGCCGAGGTCCTGGTTGAGAAAGGTGGTTTCGTAGATCGACTGGATCAGCGAGCGCGTGCGGTTGCCCGGGCCACCGTGGGTCATCAGGTACGGTTGCACGAACAGCCGGAACGCGAGGATCGTCGTGACGGTGACGACAAAGACGATGGTGTTGCGCAGCGCCGGGATGATGACATGGCGAACCCGCTGCCAGCCGGTGGCGCCATCGATGCGCGCGGCTTCGAGGAGTTCGCGGGAAACGCCCTGCAGGCCGGCCAGGAAGATCATCATCTGCAGGCCGACGCCCTGCCACAACGACATGAAGGCGATCGCCGGCAGCGCGAGCATGGGATCGTGCAGCCAGGCCTGCGGCGGCACGCCCACGACCCTGCAGCGCCGCGTTGACCAGCCCCATGTTGTCGCCCTGCGCCGGCTGGTAGAGCATGGTCCAAAGCACGGCCAGCACCGGCATCGACACGACCACGGGCACGAAAAACACGACCCGCAACCAGCGCCACGCGGGCTCCGGCCGGTTCACCCACAGGGCGAGCAGAAAGGCGGCGAACGTCTGCAGCGGCACGACCATGAGGGCGAACCATGCCGTATTGCCGAAGGCGCTACGGAAGCGAGGATCGGCCAGCAGGTCGGAGATAGTTTTGCGTGCCGATCCACGTCGCGCGATCGGTGGCGAGCAGGTCGGCGTTGGTAAAGCTCCACCACGCCGCGCGGAGCATCGGCCATGCGACAAAGACGCCGAGCAGGAGCAGCGACGGCAGCAGGAACCAGATCGCGGTGCGCCCGCGTTGTTTTTGCCAGGAGGTCATCGGGGGGCAAGAAAGGCGGGGCCGCGGGTGCGCAGGTGGATCGGCGGATGCACGGGATCGCGGGAGAACGGAGCCAAAGCCTCGCGAAGCACCGCCCTCCCGGAGGCGGGCACGCGCTTCGGGGCCCATCCGGATTCCGCCAGGTCCGGGAGTGCGGCGTCCCGCGCCGCCTGCGATCGATGAAATGCGGCCACGATACTCACGGCACGCTGCTCGTCGTTCCGGCCGGCGATGGCGAACGCGTGCCCAGGCGGCGCTGGATCACCTTTTGCACACCCGCCTCCGTCGTCTGCAGGCGCCGGTCCACGTCGGCCCCGTGGGCGATGTCGCGCAGGGCCGCGGCGAATCGCTGGGTCAGCACGGCGTAGAACGGCGTGCGTGGACGCGCCCGCGCGAAGTGTTCGAGTTGATAACGGAAGAGGCTGAACGGCGGGTGCTCGTACTCGGGGAACGCCGCGAAGGCTGATCGTCGCGCCGGCACCGCCCCATTCGCGCGGACGATCGGCTCGATGCCGTGCACCGGATCGGTCACCCAGTGCAGAAACTCCGCCGCCATTTCGGGGTCACGCGCGCGGGCGGACAATCCCCAGCACCAGCTCCCGGACGGTGCGGACGGCTCTTCGCCGGTTCGCGGCAGGACCATGGCGCCGAGCCGGTCGCCTTTCTTTTCCAGATGGGAACGCGCCATCCAGTGCCCGGTCCAGTCCATCGCCACGGCGCCGCTCCCGAATGGATCGGGATCGACGGGATCCCGCGCGGCGAATTCGCTGGAAAAGAGCTCCTGCCATTTCCCCAGGCTGCGCACGTTCGTCGGGCTGGCGAGAATGCCGCGCACGACCGGGGCATCCGGAGCAATCAAGGCGCCGCCTGCCGACCAGATCACCGGCGTGAATGCGTAGGTGAACCATTCGTCCGCGCTCTCATTCATGTGCAGCGCGACCGGCTCGATGCCGGCCCGCTTGAGCTGCCCGCAGGCGGTCATGAACTCCGCCCATGTCCAGCCCGTGCGATCCGGCGGCGGAGTGATGCCGGCCCGCTGCAGCATGGTGCGGTCGTAGTAGAGCACGACTGCGGAATCAAACGCGCCGAGTGCGTAGAGTTTCCCGTCGATCGTCCCCTGCTCGAGAATGGTGGGCAGGAAATCGTGCACTTCGTCCGCGGTGAACCACGGATTGAGCGGCGCGAGCAGGCCCGCGTCGACGAAACGGGCGACCAGGGGTCCGTCGAGATCGACCACGTCGGGCAGGTCGTGCGCCGCGGCGGCAATGGAGACCTTTTCCGTGTATTGAAAGTCGGGGAAAAACGCGATTTCCGCGCGCACGCCGGCGGCGCCATGGGCTTGATTGAACGCCGCCACGATCCCGCGCATCGCGGCGTTTTCCTTCTCCTGTCCCTGGTGCGACCACACCCGGATCACGTCTGGGGGGGCGGTCGGCGGCGGGGGACCGGCGGAGCCGGCGCGTGCTGCACCGGCGACAAGACCGAAGATCGCAGCGATGGTCACGGCGGCTCGCGACCGGATTACGACCGGTTTCGGCGCTCTGCCCGTGGCGCCCGGCTTCAGCCTGCCGACATCGGCACCATATGACGGCAGCGCGGGCTGACGCACCGCGCGGTCGCCGTCGGGAGCGACATCCTGACCAGTCAGTCCCCGTCGTTCCACGGCTCGTCCCATTCGGTGTCGTTCAGGGCGCTGGGCACGGGACGACCCTCGACGAGGCTGATGAGCTGCTGGGCGATGCCCGTCCAGGTAAACAGACTGCGCGCCTTGTGCGCGCCCATGCGCGAAAGGCGGCTCCACAGGCGCGGATGCCGGAGCGGCTTGATCATCATGATCCCGAGATCCTCGCGATCGAACGGATCCCCATAGAGCGCGTGCCGACCAAAGGTGACCGCGCGAAACAAGCCGCCATGCACCGTGATGATGGTCGGTGCGCCGCAGGCCATCGATTCGATCGCCGTCATGCCGAACGGCTCGTATCGACTGCTGAGCACGAAGAGATCGGCGGCGCGATAATAGTCGGCCAGTTCCTCGTCGGGCACATAGCCGCCGAAGACGACCCGACGGGAGAGACCGAGGCTGCGCACCTGTTTTTTCAGGTCGGCGAGAATGCCGCGTTCCAGCGTATCCATCTTCGTGCCGCCGACGGCCAGGTGCAGCGTCGCCTCGGGAATGCGGTCGGCCACGATCTTGAAGGCGTCGACCAGCAGATCATAACCCTTGTTCGTCGCGAGCCGGCCGAGGGCGAGGACGGTGCGGCCCTTGAAGCCGAGGCGACGTCGCACCAGCGTGCGCGTGGCCGCGCTCACGGGATAGAATCGGTTGTCGTCGTAGCCCGGCGGGATCATGTGGACGTTCTCCGCGGGGATGCCGTAGTCGCCCACGATCATGTCGAACTGCGGCGGCGTCGTGGCGACAACGATGTCGCAGGTGCGGTAGAGAATCGTCTCGTGGCGGATGCGTTCGGAGAAGTTGAATTCCTTTTCGAAGGTTTCGGCGCGATCCGGGTAATCGGTTTCCATCTGCCGCTTCTTCCACAAGCCGAGCGAATGCGGGGTGTGCACATGCGGAATGTGCAGGGCCTCCGCGAGGCGTTGCCCGGCGCAGCCCCCGTCCCAGTAATGGCTGTTGATGAAATGATACTTCAGCCGATTGCGTTTGATGAATCGCAGCGCGTTCTCGCTCCATTCCATCAGGTCGTTGTGGAGGTATTCCTTGGGAATGAACTTCGGTCCGCCGCACGGCACGCGGACGACGCGCACGCGCGGATTGACCTCGTCCATTTCCGGCTGGTCCTCAAAGCGCCGCGTCCACACGTCGACGTCAAAACCGAGTTGGGCCAGCTTGCGGGCGAGTTCGAGCACATACACGACCTGCCCTCCGGTGTCGGCGGCGCCGAGGGGCGGTTTGGCGGCAACGTAACCATGGGTCGAAACCATGGCAATGCGGGGACGATCCTTGGAAGTTTGATGAGACAGGCGCATCGGCGCGATTTTCTGCGGGATTTGCGCCCGGCTCAAGCCACCAATCCTCCCGGACCGGAAAACCGCCGGATGAAAAGCCCCGGGATTTCTCCGATGGGCAACGCGCGGCTGGCCGCTCGGGCGTCCGGGCCCGGCGGCGCCCGGCGGATTGTTTCCGCCTCAGGCCACCGTGCTCGCCGGTTCGGGCAGCAGGCCCAACTCGCGGGCCTCGGGCGCATACACCTCCGCGAGGATGCGCAGGCGCACCGCTTCGTAGTCGTGTTCAGATGACAGCGGCCGCCACGCGAAGCCATCGTGCAAGGCAAGTGACATCTGCCGCCGAACCCGGGCGAAATCCGCCGGCATCACGCCACGCATGATCATGCCACTGCCGTGCAACGCGTCCGCACCGATGCACAGGGACCACGTGGCCGCGGCGACAAACTCCGGTGCAAACCGGTCCGGGAGGTCGCCGCTGGCGATGCCGTCGCGCGCAATGCCGACGAAGATGCCCATGGTCTCGCGATGGATTTCGGAGAAGGCATCGCGCCAGCGCTCGGATGCGCCGTTGAGGATGTCTTCCGTCAAGTCGAAGCGGAACGGCTGCGGGTCCAGCACGCATTTCAGATCGTGGCCCATGCCGGCGGCAACGAAACGTTCGCGGGGCCGTCCCCGAAACAGTGCGCCGCGGGCGAAGTAGCCATGGTGGTCGCTCATGCACTTCGTGTGAAAGGCGACCAGCAGGTCCTCCTTGCCGGTGAAATGATTGTAGAGGGTGCCCTTCGAGAAATCGACGCGCTCGAGAATCTTTTCCATCGTGAGCGCTTCGAGCCCGTGGGTGGCGAGAATCTCGCCGGCGATGCGCAGGATTTCGTTTTCGCGTTCGGCAATCTGGGACTGTTTGCGGGGAGCCACGTTGTGCGGTGATCTTTTTCGAGTCGGGGTGGGGTAACCGGAAGTGGAAGTGCCGGAAGCTGGATTGAGGTTGACGAAACTCCAACTGTGACGCTCCGTCAACCCCCATGTTTTTCAGCGGACACCTTGCCGACGTGGCTTCCCCCGTGCATCCGGGCCCAACCGGCTCGATCGTGACGGAGCGTCAGTTTAAAATATTCCCCGCGGCCGTTCGTCCTGAAAATTCGTCCACCGCGCGGGCACACGGTCCGCCAGCCGCTTTCGCCGCGGCGGGAGGGTAATCGCTCCCGGTGTCCAATTTGGAACGTTTCATTCGTCATCCTTTCACATCACCAACCGAGACCACGCCGTCCCCCACCGACATGCACAAGAAAATCATCTACGCCCTCCTCGGGATCCTGTTCGTCGTGCCCGTCGTCGGCACGATCGCCGGCATCAAGTATTTCCAGATCCAGGCTCTGATTGCCTCGGCGGCGAACCAGACGGTGCCACCCGAAGCCGTCAACTCATTCGACGTGAAGTCGCAGGAGTGGCAGCCGCGCGTCTACGCCATCGGTTCCGTGGTCGCGGTGCAGGGCACGACGCTCAGCGCCGAGGCCGAGGGCACGGTGCGCGAGATCGCGTTTGAGGCGGGCTCGGTCGTCAAGGCCGGCGACGTGCTCGTCAAGCTCGACACCGATGTCGAGCAGGCGCAGTTGCGCGCGGCCGAGGCGCAGGCGAATTGGGCGCAGACGTCCTTCAAGCGTGCCCAGGAACTGTTCGCGAGCAGGACGATCTCGCAGGCGGAGGTCGATTCCGCCGACGCCGCGGTGAAGCAGGCCAACGCGCAGGCGGACAACATTCGCGCGCTGATTGCGAAGAAAACGCTGCGGGCGCCGTTCGACGGCCGGCTCGGCATTCGCCGCATCAGCCTGGGACAATTCCTCAACAAGGGCAGCCCGGTGGTTTCGCTGCAGTCGCTCGATCCCGTCTACGTCGAGTTCAACCTTCCCCAGCAGCGCCTCGGCGAGATTGCCGAGGGGCTGCAGGTCGAGGTGACGACGGATTCGTATCCCGCCGTCCAGTTCCACGGCAAGATCACCGCGGTGAATCCCGACGTCGATCCCTCCACCCGCAATGTCCGTATCCAGGCCTCGCTGCCCAACGACGACGGCCGGCTGCGTCCGGGCATGTTCGTCTCGGTGAACATGGTCGTCGCCCGCAAAGAGCAGGTATTGTTCATTCCCGAGACCGCCGTGCTCTACGCGCCCTACGGTGATTCCGTCTTCGTGATTCATCCGGGCGACGACAAGGACGCGGCGAACGCATCGCTGGTCGTGCGCCAGCAGGTCGTGCGCCTCGGGGCCCGGCATGGCGACTTCATTGTCGTGGAAGAAGGCCTCAAGCCCGGCGACAAGATCGTGTCCACGGCGCCCTTCAAACTGCGCCCGGGCATGGCGGTCGTGATCGACAACTCGCTGGCGCCGGATGCACAGCTCGCGCCCGCGCCGCACAACACCTGACCCGCGCGGTCCGGTTTCGTCCCCCCCTCCAACCGTTCGACCTCGCGTGTCATGAAAGCTTTCACCGATCTCTTCATCCGTCGGCCGATCCTCGCGTTCGTGGTCAACTTCGTGATCATCATCGCGGGCGTGCAGGCCTGGCGGTCGCTGACTGCGCGGCAATATCCCCGCAGCGAAAACTCCACCGTGACGGTCGCCACGGTCTACGTCGGGGCGGACGCCGAGCTCGTGCGTGGTTTCGTCACCACGCCGCTCGAGCGCGTCATCGCCTCGGCCGACGGAATCGACTACGTCCAGTCGAAGAGCCTGCAGGGCCTGTCGCTGATCTCCGCGCGTCTCAAGCTCAACTACGAGCCGACCAAGGCGCTCGCCGAGATCAGCGCCAAGGTCAACCAGGTGCGCAACGACCTGCCGCCGGAGGCCGAGGTCCCGGCGATCAGCGTGCAATCGGCCGACACCCAGTTTGCCTCCGCCTACCTGAGCTTCTCCTCGGATACGCTCGACCAGAGCGAGATCACGGACTACCTCGTGCGCGTGGTGCAGCCGCGGCTCGGGGCGCTTGCCGGCGTGCAGCGCGCCGACATTCTCGGTGGCCGCACGTTTGCCATGCGCATCTGGCTCAAGCCCGAGCGCATGGCCGCGCTCAACATCAGCCCGGCGGAAGTGCGCGCGGCGCTGTCGGCAAACAACTACCTTGCCGCCGTCGGCAGTACGAAGGGGGCGTTGGTCCAGGTCAATCTGACCGCCGACACCGACCTGCATTCGGTCCGGGAATTCCAGCAGCTCGTCGTGCGCCGCGAGGGCGACACGATCATCCGCCTGCGCGACATTGCCGACGTGGTGCTCGGGGCGGAGGAGTACGACACGCAGGTGCGCATGTCGGGCCAGACCGCCGTGTTCATGGGCATCTATCCGCTCCCCAATGCGAATACGATCGAGGTCGTGCAGCGCGTGCGGGCGGACCTGGAAAAGATCAAGCAGGACCTGCCGAACGGACTCAACGCGCGCATCGGTTACGATGCCTCCGAATACATCCAGAACGCGATCCACGAGGTCGTCCACACGCTGGTCGACACGCTGTTGATCGTGATCGTGGTGATCTTCCTCTTCCTCGGCTCCATGCGTTCGGTGCTGGTGCCGGTGGTGGCGATTCCCGTGTCGCTGATCGGCGGCATCTTCCTGATGCAGGCATTCGGGTTCACGCTGAACCTGCTCACGTTGCTGGCGATCGTGCTCTCGGTCGGTCTCGTCGTCGACGATGCGATCGTGGTCGTGGAGAACGTCGAACGTCACCTGCGCGAGGGACGAAGTCCGATGGACGCGGCCATCCTCGGCGCGCGCGAATTGATCGGTCCGGTGATCGCGATGACCATCACGCTGGCCGCCGTCTACGCGCCCATCGGGCTGCAGGGCGGCCTCACCGGCACGTTGTTCCGCGAGTTCGCCCTTACGCTGGCCGGCGCGGTCACCATCTCGGGCATCGTTGCGCTGACGCTCTCGCCCGTGATGGCGGCGAAGATGCTGCGCAGTGCCTCCGCCGAGGAGCGCGGTTTCACCGGCTGGGTCAATCATCGATTCGACCGCCTGCGCCAGTCGTACGGGCGGGTGCTTGGATCGCACCCTCTCCATGCGGCCCGCGGTCTATACCGTCTGGGTCCTGCTCATGCTGGCGACCATCCCGATGTTCAAGATGTCGTGGGACGCCAAGGAACTCGCGCCCGTCGAAGACCAGGGTGTGATCTTCGGCATCATCACCGCCGCCGGCAACGCATCCGCCGACCAGGTGCGTCACTTTGCGATCCCCGCGGAAAACGCGTTTCTGTCCACGCCGGAGGTCGATGCGACGTTCCAGTTGTTGTTCTCGCCCTCCGATCCGTTCGCGGCGGCCCAGGGCGTCAATGGATTCAGCGGCATGGTCCTGAAACCGTGGACGGATCGGCATCGCGACGTGACGCAAATCATGCCGGAGGTGCAGGCCAAGCTGGCCGCGATTCCGGGTCTGCAGATCTTTGCCTCGCGTCCGGCAGCTCTGCCCGGGGCGAGTAACTTTCCGGTCGAGTTCGTCATCGCCTCGACCGACGAACCGGACCGCATGCTGGAATATGCGAAAAAGATCCAGACGAAGGCGATCGAGTCGGGCGTGTTCTATTTCCCGCCGCAGATCGACCTGAAATATGACCAGCCCCAATCCGAGGTCGTGATCGACAAGGAGAAGGTGGCTGCGCTGGGATTGAACCTTCGCCAGGTCGGCGCCGACCTCAGTTCCGCCTTCGGCGGCAACTTCGTCAATCGCTTCAACATCGAGGGCCGCAGCTACAAGGTGATTCCTCAGGTCGAGCGCGCGCAGCGCCTGAATCCCGACCAGCTCAAGGACATCTACGTCACGGGGCCGAACAACCAACTCGTCCCGTTGAGCACGATCGCGACGATTCGCGACAAGACGGTCCCGCGCTCGCTCAACCGGTTCCAGCAGCTCAACGCCGTCACCATCTCCGGCTCCGCCGGCGTGCCGCTCGACCAGGCCCTCCGCATCCTGGAGGACGCCGCGCACGAGGTCCTGCCGCCGGGCTACGTCATCGACTACACCGGCGAGTCCCGGCAGTTGCGCACCGAGGGCAACAAGTTCCTCCCCGCCTTCATCATGGCGATCACGATGATCTTTCTCGTGCTCGCGGTGCAGTTTAACTCGCTGCGGGATCCGCTCGTGATCCTCGGTGGTTCCGTGCCCCTCGCGATGTTCGGCGCCCTGATCTTCACGTTCCTGAAGAACCCGAATCCGAACATGCCGTACTGGACGAATGGCTGGACGACCACACTCAACATCTACGCACAAGTCGGCCTGGTCACGCTCGTCGGCCTGGTGGCCAAGAACGGCATCCTGATCGTCGAGTTCGCCAACAAGATGCAGGAGCAGGGGCGGAGCAAGATCGCCGCGGTCCGCGAGGCCTCCATGACCCGACTCCGGCCCGTGCTGATGACGTCCGTCGCGACGATTGCCGGACACTTTCCGCTGACCCTGGTCACCGGCGCCGGCGCCGCGGCGCGCAATTCCATCGGTCTCGTCCTCGTCGGCGGAATGACGGTCGGCACGATCTTCACGCTGATCGTGATTCCCTCGGTCTACGTCCTGCTCGCCAAGGATCACTCGAAGGGACGACGGCACGCCACTCCGGTGCGAAACGCGGTCGACGAAGGCAGGCGTGCGGGTGAGCCGACGATGGCTGGTGTCTGAAGCATGCCCGTTCACCCGCCGCATTCCACGAATCTGAAACTCATGAAACGCTTCGCTATCCATCTCCTCGCCGCCGTGCTGGCGGCCACGGGAGCTGCCGCGGCAGAATCACCCCTGCCCGACACCATCGATCTCGAGACGGCGTTGTCGCTCGCGGCGCAAAACAACTACGCGATCCGGCAGGCCCGCGCCTACTACACCGGCACGACGGGTGGCGTGATGACGAGCGAAGCCGGCCGGCTGCCGACGCTGAGTGCGATTGGCAATTATCAGCGCGTGGATGATCGCCTGATCGCCTTTCCGGGCGGCAGCCCCACCTCCTGGCAGGCCGGCGTGCAGGCGAGTGAAACCCTGTATGCCGGCGGCGCCATTTCGTCGTCGATTCGCTCGAGCCGGGCGACTCGCGACGCGGCGGTTGCCGGCTACAGCGAGGCCGTGCAGTCGGCGCTGCTGACGGTCCGGGTCAACTACTATGCCGTCCTGCTCGCCCGCGAACAGGTCGGCGTGCAGGAGCAGTCCGTGCAGTTGCTCCAGGAGGAACTGAACAATGCCAAGGCGCGGGTAAAGGCGGGTTCGGGTTCTCCCTTCGACGAGCTGCGCGCCGAGGTGGCCCTCGCCAATGGTCAGCCGCCCCTGATCCGGGCCCGCAATTCGTATCACGTTTCCGCCGTCGACCTCATGCGCTCGATCGGCCTGCCGCCCGATGCCGCGATTGCGGATCGCGTGGTCGGTGCCCTGAACTATGAGCCGCACGAGATCTCGCTCGAAGACGCGCTTGCCTCGGCCAACGAACACCGTCCCGAAATCCAGCGCTTGCAGAGAATGGTCGACGCGGCCGAAGCGGCCGTCGGCACCGCGAAGGCGGGAGCACGCCCGTCGGTCTCCGTGGTCGGCGGCTACTCCGTGCAAAAATCGCAGTTCTCATCCGGCGGTTCCACGCTGGACGGGTGGACGGTCGGCGCCCAGGCCTCGTGGGACATCTGGGACAGTCACGCCACCAAGGGCCGCGTGGTGCAGGCCCGGGCCGCCGCCCAGCAGGCACGACTGGACCTCGACGACGGTCGCCTCGCGATCGACGCCGACGTGCGGCGTTCCTATGCGAGCTATCGTGACGCAATCGAACTCGTCAATTCTTCGCGCAGGGTCGTCGAGCAGGCGGAGGAAAGCCTGCGGCTGGCCCGTTCGCGATTCAGTGCCGGCGCCGCCACGCAACTCGATGTGTTGACCGCGCAGGTGGCCCTGACCGACGCCCGGACGAACGCTGCCCAAGCGCTGCACGACGTCACCGTCGCCTACGCCTTCCTGGAGCGATCGGCGGCCCTGTCTCCCGTACCGGAAGCCGCCCAGCTGGAAAAGAAGTGAGGTCGCATGTCTCCACGCGACCACAGTCGGCTGGGGACCGTCGACCCTTACCTTCGGTTGCAGCCGCAGGCCGTGGTGGGAAATCTTCGGGCCGGGCAGGTGAGCCTGCGACGGGATGGTTCGAGCGGTGAAAATCCGACTCTTCGGCAGTCACCTTGGCGCCGGGGGTAGGGTTGGGTCTCCGACCCGGCCGTCACGCGCTGGCGGATCCGTTCTCGTTGGTTGGATGCGCCGGGCCGTGTTCGTTGGAATTCCCCTTGCTGGCGTCCCCGGGGGTGACTAGCACACCGCGTCAAGCCTGCCGGGCGCTGGTAGCTCAGCCGGATAGAGCAACGGTTTTCTAAACCGTCGGTCGCGGGTTCGAGTCCCGCCCAGCGCGCCAGGTCGCTTGTCGCGTCCGCTCCCGTCCACCCGAGAATCCACGCACGCGTCCCTGAGCAGCCGTCCGGACGTGTCCCCAGGGCCGGTTGCCGTCGCTGTGCTCCAACCCAGCGCCACCGCAGCCTCCACACCCATCTGCGGACCGAGAATCTCCCACTGGAAAACCCGTGTGTCGTCGGATGGATCAAACCATGTTACGTACGTGACATGGTTTGATCCATCCGCTGGCGTTTCCGTTGCAGGGACCCTGGCGGGGGCGGGACCCGGGCGGAGGCGCAAAAGCCGACGCTGACGCGCACCACCGGCCCGTGCATCGTCACGCTCGACGACTTGATCACGCGCGTGACCGGTCGGTGCATCCCGGCGGCGAGGTGGCGACGTCCGCACGCGATGTAAACGTCGTCGTCCGTGGGGCGGCGGGCGGGGGTTCCCGCCTCATCATTGCTGAATGTCAGGCTCGACGAGTTGCGCGAGTTGCGCGAGCGACTCCTGCCATCCGAGATAGCAGGCCTCCGCGGGTATCACGTCGGGCACGCCGACCTGCTCGATGTTCAACTCGGTCCCGACGGATACTTTCTTCAGCGTTGCCGTCATCTGAATTTCACCGGGCAGGTTCGGATCTTCGAACTTATCCGTGTAGCGGATGCGTTCGTGGGGCACGAGTTCGGCGTAGGTTCCGCCGAAGGCGTGGCTTTTTCCCGTGGTGAAGTTTGTGAACGACATCCGGTAGGTTCCGCCCACCTTGGCAACCATCTGGTGGACGGTGCAGGTGTAACCAAAGGGTGGAAACCACTTGGCAACGGCGTCGGCCTCGAGAAACGCACGATAGACCTTTTCCGGGAGACGTGCGGATGACGCGGTGAAGACGAATGGTATTGGTCGGCATGGTGTTCTTCTTTCGTGTTCTGAGTGGTTGGAACTCGATGGATTCGACAATGCAACGAATGAGACCGCGTCCGGCGGACAATGTCGCCGGACTTTTCCGGACAGCGCCGGCGAGTTGCGCTCTCGCGAGAACGACTCAACCCTGACCCGCGGCGGAGGCTCGCCTGGATCGGCGGACGGTTCGCACCTTACCGCTGCTGCCGCCGCCGCAGAAAAACTGGTCGCCGCCGTCCGACTCAAGGCCCGAAACGACCATCCCGGCGGGCATCTCGAGGCTTTCGATGACCTCTCCCGTGTGAGGATTGACGCGGCGCACCTCGCTCTGGTCATTTTCCCACGTGCCGTGCCAGAGTTCCCCGTTGGTCCACGTGACCCCGGTGACGAAGCGGTTGGATTCGACAGTGCGCAGAATCGCCCCGGATTCAGGATCAACCTGATGGATTTTCCGCTCTTCATACCGCCCCACCCAGAGCGTCCCTTCGCCCCACGTGAGCCCCGAGCAACCGCTGCCGCCCGGCGCCGGAATCGTGGCGAGCACCCGGCCGTCCGCCGGATCGAGCTTCTGGATACGATCCGCGGCGAGCTGAAACAGGTGCCGGCCGTCGAAGGTTGTCCCCGCGTCCGCGGGGACCGCGATCGATCGCGGCGGCTGGCTTCCCGTCGGATCGAAGGCGTGCAGTTTGTTGTTGGTCGCGAACCAGACGTGCTGTCCGTCGTACGTCACTCCATGCACCCGCTCGACCTCCGGAAACGGTCCGTACTCACCGACGATGTTGGCCGCTGATCGATTCATGGCGTTCATCCCTGGGGTGCCCGAGGCTCACGGCTTCGGGTGAGCGGAGCAAGTTTTTCGTAGGAGAAATCTGCGCACGGATGGCATGGACCAACAGGGATATCGGGCGATTTGAATCCGTGTCCATTTCCAGTATCCGCGGGTAATCGGTCTGACACTTGGCTGGTCAGTTATCAAGCTGTGCCTTGTCGGAAGGACGGGCGCCACCCTGTCCGTGTGGTTTACCGGACGACACGAAGGGCACGGCGGTCGTCCCTCCCGTCGTGCGCGAGTCCAGGCTTGGGAATCGAGAGGGCAGGAGCAGCGTTGTCGCGAAACCTGGCAGGGGCGGCATCATCCAGCGACGCGCGCGTCCGCGACCGACCGGCTGCACCTTGCCCGCTGCCGCCAGCGAGTCGAGTGCCCGCTGGATGCTGCGAGAACTGACATCCAGCGCGAGCGCCAGAGCCGAACTCGACCACGATTCGCCATCGGCGATGCAGGCGAGCACGGCCGCGTGCCTTTCCTCGTGCGGCCGCGCCAGCACGACGACCTCGCGGGCACGACGCGGCGCGAGCACGAACCCACGTTTGGTCGCGCTCACGCCGGCCAGCTTTTGCAACGCCCGGCGGAGCCGCGTCATTTCGACGCGCAGCCGCGCGCGATGGGATTCATCGGCGCGCCTGCCTCCGAACGCCTGCGCCACGAGCACGTCTCGCGGCACATCCTCGGGCCACGCTTCTCCCAGCGCCCGGGCGAGCGCGAACAACACCGGTCGCCGGGTGAGCACGACGGCCGCGTGGGCGCCTCGCACGACATACCGGCACGCGTCCACGACGAGCGTCCGCGATGCCAACAACGCCTCCACCTCCTCCAGCACGAGAAGTCGCTCCCCGCCACGCGTGACCAGGCGCGCCGCGGGCGTGCTCAGGACACGCATCGCGCTTTCGACTTCCGCCAGCAGCGCCGGGATCCCCGCGTGGCGGGCCGCCCGGTCGGCCCGGGCGAATGCCGCGCGTGCGGTTTGCAGGCGAAGCCGGCGCAAAGCGATGCCCGCGACGACGAGTTCGTAGGCCGCCCGCAACGCGGGCGGGAAAGGCGCGGGATCGAGATCAGCCAGTGCGCACTCGGCCTCGTCGAGGCGCCCGATCAACACGAGGCGCCGGAGCGCGAGGTTTCGCGCGTGCCGGGCGTTGACCAGGTCGCCGTGCGCCTCGAGCGTCGCGCGCGCCGCCTCGAGCGCCGTTGCAGGCCAGCCCAGGTCGCGCGCGGCCAGCGCGATTTCGCCTTCGGCGACGACGCACCGTGCGCGGGCCACTGCTTCCTTCGGTCCGAAGGCCCGCGCCGCCCTTCGCACGAGCGCCTTTGCTCGAACGAGGTCGCCAAGCTGCGCCATCGCAATCCCGCGAAGTGCGAGCGCCGGGGCGTCGTCCCGCAGGGCCACCCGGTCCAGCGCCCCAAGGGGATCACCGGCGGCGAGGGCGCGCGCCGCGGCTGCGATCAGGGCGTCCATCGGAATCGCGACATCGTTGTAACTCTCACGGTTTCGAATCCTGCGGTAAGGTTGCTCCGTGACCAACGATCACCGCGTCACCTGAAAAACAAACGAAATGCAAACTCTGGACAAGGAGACCGCCGCAATGACCAAGCACCCAACTGGAACCCGCGAACAATGGCTCGCCGCGCGCGTCGAGCTGCTCGCCGCGGAAAAGGAACTCACCCGCCGGAGCGACGAGCTGGCGCGCCGACGCCAGCAACTGCCGTGGGTTCGCATCGACAAAAAGTATCGCTTCGAGACCGACGAAGGAAAGGCGTCCCTCGCGGATCTCTTTCGCGGGCGCTCGCAGCTTCTCGTCTACCACTTCATGTTCGGCCCCGACTACGCCGCCGGCTGCGCGACCTGCTCGTCGATCGCGGACGGGTTCAACGGCGTGGCCGTTCACCTGGCCAACCATGACGTCACGCTCATGGCGATATCGCAGGCGCCGTTCGCGAAACTGCAGGCTTACAAACGGCGGATGGGGTGGACTTTTCCCTGGGCGTCGTCTTCCGGTGACGACTTCAACTTCGATTTCAACGTCTCGTTTACCAAGGACCAGCAGCAGCGCGGAGAAATTGAATACAACTACGCGCGCGGGGAGCACGCGATGGACGCGACCACCCAGCTTCCGCCGCCTGTCACCCAAAACGCGGTCATGGCCGGAACCGACGTAGCCACCTACACGCGCGAACGGCCGGGCATGAGTGCCTTCGCGCTGGAGGACGGTGCGGTTTACCACACCTATTCCACCTATGCGCGCGGACTGGACGGGCTTTGGGGCATGTATCAGTGGCTCGACCGGGCTCCCCAGGGGCGGAACGAAGCCGGGCTCGGTGACGAAGGCATCTGGTGGCGGCGCCACGACGAGTACGGGACCAGATGAGACGCGCGGCAGAGGGGGCCACCTTTGGGGGAACCGGGTCATGAACGATATCGCGACGACCTCCACCGCGCTCGATTCGCTCTGGCGGCGCGATCGCCGGGTCATCGGCGGCGCGCTGCTCCTCGCGACGGCGCTCTGCTGGGCTTGGATCGTTCCGATGGCACGCGACATGTACGGTGAAATGACCGGCGCGTCCGCATGGATGATGACGGACACCTGGGACCTCCCGCACGTTGCGCTGCTTTTCGCCATGTGGGTCGTCATGATGGCGGGCATGATGTTGCCTTCCGCGGCTCCGGCCGTGCTGCGCTATGCGCGGGGTATCCGCGCCCGCCCCGAAGGCCGAAAGGCGGCGGTTCACGCCGGCGTCTTCACCGGTGGATACCTGCTCGCCTGGACGATGTTCAGCCTCGGTGCGACCGTGCTGCAGCGCCTGCTCGCGGAGGGGCTGCTGTTGACGCCGATGATGGAACCGTCAAATCGTGTCTTCAGCGGCCTGCTTCTGCTCGGCGCGGGGTTCTTCCAATTCACGCCGGCGAAGCGGGCCTGCCTCGACCACTGTCGGTCGCCCGCGCCATTCGCCGCGGGGGGCATCGCGTCCGGCCGGTGGGGCGCGCTTCACCTCGGCGTGCATCATGGCCTGCATTGCCTCGGCTGCTGCGGGGCGCTGATGCTGCTGCTATTTGTCGGCGGTGTCATGAACCTTGGGTGGATGGCGGCGCTCACGATTCTCGTGCTTGCGGAAAGGGTTGCGCCGCTCGGCCAGCCGGGCGTTCGCGTCCTGGGCGGGCTGATCGTCGGCCTCGGTCTCTGGTCGATGCTTTGCTGATTGTCGGCCACCGGTCCGGTGCGAGTTAGCGCATGCCGCCCGCCGGCGTGCCGGGATCGGCATTCCGGCGGACGGACCATCACGGGGATGCACGAGGGCTCGCGGCGCACGTCGTTTTCGGAATCGCCACAAAGCCGACCGTATTCCCCTTGCGGAATATGCGACGTGGGGCATACGGTTCCGGCATGGACCTTGTCCGCATCTACCAATGCCTGTGCGACCGCACGCGGCTGCGCATCCTCCATGTGCTCACGGACGGCCCGCTCTGCGTCTGCCACCTGCAGGAGATTCTGGGTGAATCCCAGGTGAAGGTCTCCAAGCACCTGCGCTACCTCAAGGAGCACGGCATGGTGGAGGCGGAGCGCCAGGCGAACTGGATGATCTACCGATTGCCGAGGAAACAGCCGCGCGAACTGACGGCGAACCTGGCGTGCCTCCAGGATTGCGTGAGCGAGGACGCGACCTTTGCGCGCGATGCGAAACGCGCGGGCAAACTTCGCCCGGAGCTGGCGAAGCACGGCCCGCTTTGCGGCTGCTGAACCTGCCAGGTCCATTCCCGATGAACTCTGATCCCTCCCCTCAACCATTCAGGCTGCTGTTTCTCTGCACCGGCAACTCGGCGCGGAGCATCTTTGGTGAATACCTGCTGCGCCGGATCGGCCGCGGACGCTTCGAATCCTTCAGCGCGGGTTCGCATCCGCGGGGCCAGCCGCATCCGATGACCCTGCGTGTATTGAAGGAGTTCTTCGGGATCGACGCCGGCGATGCGCGTTCGAAGAGCTGGGACGAGTTTCAAGGGACGCGATTCGACTTCGTCATCACCGTCTGTGACCACGCCCGCGAATCCTGCCCGATCTGGCCGGGTGAGCCGATTGTCGCCCACTGGAGTTCGCCCGATCCGGCGCAGGCGACCGGAACCGAGGAGGCGCAGTTCGTCTCGTTCCGCAACGTGGCCCTGCAGATCCAGCGGCGCATTGCACTGCTGTGCAGTCTCCCGTTCCCCAAGCTCGACTGGCCCCGCCTGCAGGAGGCGACCCGCCAGATCGGAGAACGAGAGTAGTCTCCCCCGGCCGGCCACGGCGAAACCTGACCACGGAATTCATTGCCCACCGCTCCATGAATACGTCCGCCAAACGCATGAATTTCTTCGAGCGCTACCTCTCCGTCTGGGTGCTCGTGTGCATGGTCCTGGGGGTCGCCCTCGGGAAATTCCTGCCGGGCGTCACGTCAAGGCTGAGCGGGATGGAGATCGTGCGGGGCTCCCAGGTGAATCTGCCCATCGCGGTGCTGATCTGGCTGATGATCTACCCGATGATGCTCAAGATCGACTTCGCCGGCATCAAGGCCGTGGCCCGGCGCCCCCGCGGCCTCTTGGTCACGCTCTTCGTCAACTGGCTGGTGAAGCCGTTCAGCATGGCGCTGTTCGCCTGGTTCTTCCTGAAGGTTGTTTTCGCGTCGCTCATCTCGCCGGCGGATGCCCAGCAATACACCGCGGGCCTCATCATCCTCGCGGCCGCGCCCTGCACCGCGATGGTGTTCGTCTGGAGCTACCTCACCGACGGGGATCCCGCCTATACGCTGGCCCAGGTGGCGATCAACGACCTCATCATGCTCGGCGCCTTTGCCCCGATCGTGATGTTCCTGCTCGGCGTGGCGCACGTGATCATCCCGTCCACTGTCCTGGTCACGTCCGTTGTCGCGTTCATCGTGATACCGCTGGCCGCGGGTTTCCTTTCGCGCCGGTTCCTGATCCGGACGAAGGGAACCGCGTGGTTTGAAAGGCAGTTTCTCGGACGCTTCCAGCCGGTGACGGTGGTCGCACTGCTCGCCACGCTCGTGCTGATCTTCGCATTCCAGGCGGAGAACATCACCAGCCAGTGGCTGGCGGTCGTGCTCATCGCCGTGCCGATTCTGGTGCAGGTCTACTTCAACAGCGGCCTCGCCTACGGCCTGATGCGCCTCTTCAAGGTGCCGCACAACATCGCCAGTCCCGGCGCGCTCATCGGGGCGAGCAACTTCTTCGAACTGGCCGTCGCGGTCGCCATCACGCTCTTCGGCCCGACCTCGCCGGCCGCGCTGGCCACGGTCGTCGGCGTGCTGGTGGAGGTGCCGGTGATGTTGTCCGTGTGCCGGGTCTGCAACGAATCGCGGGGATGGTACTCGCGTTCGTTGTCGCCGCGGAAGGTGCGGGCGGGCGCCACGGCGAAATCGACGTAGTCGTGCCCGCGAGCGTCTTGCGGCCTGCGGACCTCACGTCACGTTTACGGGGCCGCTGCGGACACGGGTGTCGCCTGTGCCGCCACGGACACGGAGCCGGGCTGAAGCCCCTCGGCGCGCGCCGTGAGTTGCAGCGTGCCCTGCTCCTTCGTCGTCCGCACGATGATCTGGGCGAGACCATTGAACGTGCTGCGACTCCACACCGGCGCCCGGGGCAGTTCGACGAGACGCAAGGCGGCGCCCTGGTTGACGCCGGCCGCGGTGCCGTAGTTTGCGAGCGAAACCGCGATCGTGTTCGGTCCCGGTTTCAGGATCTTCCGCACATCGTAGAGCGACGCGCTGTTTGGCCCGCCGCCGGGGCCCACGCGCTCGCCATTGACGAATACGTAGCCATCGCCGTTCAGGCGGCCGAACCACAACTCCACGCCGGAGGCGGTGAGGGCCTCGGCCGGGACGTCGATGGTGGCGCGGAAAAGCGCACGTTCCCGCGGTCCGAGTGGACCGCGCTCGGCGCGCACGTCCACCGGCGTCCAGGTCGAATCATCGAACCCGACGGCGGCTTCGGGAATGGTCACGGCGTAGGGATCGGCGATGTCATGCCAGCGCCAGTCACCGATGGCGATCGTGCGCATCGTGGGGGAGCTCACGAACACATCCGGTTCGTGGCAGCTCGGATCGCCGTTGCCCACCCCGATGATCCGGCCCGGCCCGGTAAGCGCAAAGGTGAGCTGGCGGTTCGCCGTCGGGACCACACGCCCCTGGGCGTCGACGATCGCCGCGGAAAAGATCGCAACGTCCTCGCCATCGGCGACGACCGCCGGGTGCTCGGCCGTGAGTCGCACCGCGGCGGGCGTGCCGGTGGTGGCGACGCTGGTGGTGGCGACGACTTTGCCGCCGCGATAGCCGCGGGCGGACAACGTCCCGGGCGCGTATTTGACCGTCCATTTCAGCTCCGACGCCGGGGGCATTTTCTGGCGGCCCAGGCTGCGGTCGTTGAGGAACAGCTCGACCTCCTCGCAATTGCTCATCGCACGCACGTCGATTGCCTGGCCTTCGCGTCCCGCCCAGTTCCAGTGGGGCATCAGGTGCACCATCGGCGCGTCGGTCCACCACGCCTGGTAATTCCAGAAATTGTCCTTGGGAAACCCGCACGTATCGAACACCCCGAAGTGGGAGCTGATGCACGGCCAGTCGTAGGGCGTGGGTTCTCCCCGGTAGTCGAAGCCCGTCCACACGAAGCCACCTGAAAGCCAGGGCCGGTCGACGAAAAAGCCCCACCATTCCTTCGCGGTGTTGGACCAGTCGGTCTTGTTGTCGTCGTAGGCGCTCATGTAGCCGCGCTCCGGATCGGTTCGATAGATGCCGCGCGTCGTGATCGTGCTGCCCTGTTCGCTGCCGACATTGGGCTGCTGCGGGTGCTCGCGGTGGTAGGCGTCCATGCGGTCGATGCCGATGCGGTAACTCCAGCCGCGCACCTCGATGATCTCGTTGATGCCGGCAAATTCGTTCCCGACCGGTGCGTTGTAGGTGACGGGACGCGAGGGATCGAGTCGCTTGATCATCGCCTGCATGGTCGCGGCGACGCGCCGGCCGGCCGGCGTCCCCTGGGTGGAGAATTCCTCGTTGGCAATCGACCAGATCGCGACGCTGGCGTGGCTGCGATCGCGCCGCACCATCCACTCGAGCCTGCTGAGATTCGCCGCATCACTGCCGAGCAGCCGGCTCTCGTCCATCACGAGCAGGCCCAGCCGGTCGCACGCTTCGATCAGCTCCAGCGTGGCCGGGTTGTGCGCGGACCGGTAGGCGTTGCAGCCCATCTGCTTCAGCCTGGCGATGCGAAACTCCTGCAGCCGATCGGCCAGGGCGATGCCCACGCCCGCGTGATCCTGGTGGCAGCAGGCGCCCTTGATCACATAGGGTCGGCCGTTGAGCAGGAATCCCTCTTCGGCATCAAAGCCGAACGTGCGTATGCCGAAACGGGTCTCCACACGGTCAAGCAACGTGCCGTCGCGGGTGACGGTGGTGACCAGCGTGTAGAGCACCGGGTGCTCGGGCGACCAAAGCTGCGGCGCGTTGACGCTCGCGCCGTCGTCGGCGGTGACCGTCGCCACTGCGGGGACGTTCGCCGCCTGCCGGGCCGTGGCGACTTCGCGGCCGTCGGGCCCGTACACCTGCCAGGTCACCAGCGTGGCGGCGGGCGCATTCGTCGAGTTGAGCAGGCGGGTCTCGAATTTCAGCGGCGCCGGGCCGCTGGGAATGTTGTCCTTGAATTCCGCGCGGACAAACACCCCGTCCGGCGCCACCGCGACGGGCGCGGTCTTCTCGAGCCACACATGGCGGTAGATCCCGGCGCCTTCGTAGAACCATCCCTCCGTCTGCGCGGCGTCAACCCGCACCGCCACGACATTCTCCCCGCCGCATTCGGCCACATCGGTGATGTCGTAGCGAAACGAGCTGTAGCCGCTTTCGTGGTGGCCGACAAACCAGCCGTTGACGAACACCGTCGCATCCCGGAACACGCCGTCGAATGCCAGCCAGATGCGGCGTCCGCGGTCGCTCCCGGGAAGATCAAACGTGCGTCGATACCACCCGACACTGTTCTGTGGGTACGCCTCGCCGAGGGCCTTGAAGCCGTGGGACGCGTCGCCGTCGCGGTCGAACGGCAGCTCCACCGCCCAGTCGTGGGGGAGGTTCACCGTGCGCCAGCTCGCATCGCTGAACGCCACGCTCGCCGGCCCGATGCCGCTGCCGGCCTTGGCGAGGTTCTGGCCGATGCCCCACTCGTTCCCGAGATGGAACCGCCACGCGAGATCCATCCGGAGCTTTTCGCGCGGCGAACCCGGGCCGGTGGCGCCCGCGAGCGGTGCGGCGCCGCCGGACGACGTGACCAAAAGCCCGGCGACGAGGCCAAGGGCGGAAAGCAGGAGCCAGCGAAGGTTCGATTTCATGAGGGCGAGGTGGTGATGCTTGCAACCGGCCCGGTTGATATCACAACGTGGCTCCGCCTGTCCACGGGCAGCTTCCGCAAATGAACGTTATTGTCGCAGGGATGAGGATTGCGACGGACGCTGCGGTCTTGTCTCCTGCCGGGGTTGTTTCGCCGATCCATCGTTTCTGCAACCATGTCATGCATCCTTTTTCGACCAACCAGCGGGCCCGCCGGGCGGGGTGGAGTGCGCTCACGCTATTCGGGGTGGTGTCGGCCTTCGCGGCCGAACCGCAGGCTTCGCCCATCACCGTGAAGCCCTTCGGCCAGCTCAAGGACGGGACTGAAACCCACCTCTACACGCTGCAGAACGCGTCCGGATTTCGCGTCGACATCAGCGACCTCGGCGGGACGGTCGTGAATCTCTTCGTACGGGACAAGCACGGGAAACCTGGCGACGTGGCCCTCGGGTTCGACAACGCGGCCCAATATCGCGCTGAATCGCCGTACTTCGGCGCCTTGATCGGTCGCTTTGCCAACCGGATCGCCGGCGGGAGGTTCACGCTGGACGGGCGATCCTATTCACTTGCGCAGAACGACAGTCAGGGCGGCGTGCCGTGTTCCCTGCATGGCGGCGCGGTCGGGTTTGACAAGGTGATCTGGCGGGCGCGCCGGGAATCCGTCGACGGCGTTCCCGCGCTCGTGCTCGACTACCTGAGCCGGGATGGCGAAGAGGGGTACCCCGGGAACCTGGCGGTGGAGGTGACCTACCGGGTCACGGAAAAGAACGAACTGCGCATCGATTACCAGGCCACGACGGACCGGGCCACGCCGGTCAATCTCACGAACCACACCTACTTCAATCTCCATGACGAGGGAGACGGCACGATTCTCGACCACATCCTGTCGATCCCGGCGCGCCGCACCACGCCGGTGAACCCGGCGATGATCCCGACGGGTGGATTTGCTCCCGTCGCAGGGACGCCGTTTGATTTTACGTCGCCCCACACGATCGGTGAACGCATCGACGCAGCGAACGAGCAACTCAAGTTCGGCGGCGGCTACGACCACAACTGGGTGCTCGACAAGCCCGCCGGCGAACTTGCCCTCGCCGCCACACTCTATGAACCGGAATCGGGGCGATTCATGGAAGTGATCACGACCGAGCCAGGCGTGCAGTTCTATTCCGGGAACTTTCTCGACGGTTCGCTCAAGGGAAAGAGCGGGCGGAAATATCCGTTTCGCAGCGGACTGTGCCTGGAGTCGCAACACTATCCCGATTCCCCGAACCATCCGGAATTTCCAAACACGATCCTGAAGCCGGGCGAAACGCTCAAGAGCACCACGATCTACCGGTTCAGCATCCGCTGAAACAGCGTTCAGCGGATGAATTCCGACAGGGCAAAAGTGCCGCTCGAATCCATCGGCGTTCCGTTCACCAGCGCGGGGTAGAAGCGGAGCGAGCGCAACATCGTCAGCAGTTCCCGACTCAGGTCGCCGGCGCCCGGCGGCAGGGTCAGACCCGTGACCTTGCCGTCCCGGTCGATCGCGAAGTCGATCGCGAGGGAGCGTTCCTGCCCGCCGACGTGTGCGGCCAGGTCGGGGGGCAGCAGTTCGGGAATGATCGCCGGGGGTATGGTGGACTTCTTCTGGTTCGCGAGATACCGCAAAACGAGAAACTGGTGCGCTTCGTCCGGGCTGACCGTGAGACGATTGGGCGAATTGCTCGTCGCAAGTTCGCGACCGGCGACGAACACATGCAGTCGGCAATCCTCGACTGCAAAGCCGGCGGGCAGCCCGCCGACGGCCACGCGCACGTCGTGGGGTTCCGGACCGAGCCTGGGCAGAGGCAGAAACCGGATCGTGCATACGTGCACGCGTGGATTCGCGGGATCGGTGACCACCAGACGCAGCATGCCGTAGGCATTCTCGATTTCGCGCGGTGCGGAGATGCGCGCGGAATAGTGCAGGGCGTTGTATTGATCCGGGGAAAGGTGTGTCCCCACGTCCGAGGTGGTGTGACGCATGCCGTCGGCAATCGTGTTGTCCAGGCCGGCCGTCGCCGCCGTCTGCTGGGCCATCGCCGCGTCCACGACCTCGGGCCCGGACAGACCGCTGCGCACCGCCGCTTCCGCCAAGCGGACGTTGCTGTCCGCCTCCTTCCATTCGTTGATCGCCTGGGTTTGTCTTTCGTCAGCGAGGATGCTCAGGAGGAGTTGCTGCCGGTCCCGGTCCGCGGCCGGATTCGAGCCGGTGTAACCGGGTCGGGTGCGCACGTCCGCCAGCTCAACCTGACCGGCGCTGATCTTCGGCTCGGGCTTTGTATCCACGATCCCGAGATTGCGCGTCGGCAGGGAGACCCGGCGACCGTGGGCGACGACCGCGACACTTTCCGGCCCGGCATCGACGATCGGGCAGGCCTCCGCTTCATGGCGCACCGTCGGATCGAGGCCGACGAACACGACGTACTCGGTGGCCGGCGGCGCAGTCCCGGACGGCGGGGTCCCGGGACTCGCGTGGGCGTCTTCGTTCTTGGCCGCCGCGAACAGGCCGGACGAGGCCAGCCCGAGGGCGATCAGAGCGCGAAGTAGTGAACGCAAAAGCACGCCGAGAGTCGTACGCACGGGGCCGGCCGGGGGCAAACGACAAGCGGACGAAAACGGCTATCTCAAAAGGCATACCCGCGTCTATGGCCAAAGCAGGCTTGAACCGGGACTTGCCCGTCCGCCTTTTGGTTTTGAAACGGGGCGTCGGCCGGTCCCGGACAAATTTCCGCGCGTCAGGCGAACGTTCTTCCCACCCCCGTACATCCACCGTCGTGATGGAAACCGTGTTTCCCGGGCAAATGTTGTTTGCGACGTTGATCCCGGCCGTATGGTCGGAACGCCTTCAAACCCCGTCGTAACATGCTGCCTCGTCCTCTGCGTTGTCTCCGTGCCCGTGCTGCAATCGGCAAACGCGCCTTCGTTCCGGCGTCCACGGTTTGCCGCCTTGCGGGTTTGTTCTTTGCTTCGGCTGCCTTCGTGACCAGCGCAGTCGCGATCGATTATACTGGCGAGGCGCCGGCGCCGGAGGAACCACTCACGCTGTGGTACCGCCGTCCCGCCGAGCAATGGGTCGAAGCCCTGCCGGTTGGCAACGGGCGGATCGGGGCGATGATCTTCGGTGGCGTCGTGAACGAGCGCCTCCAGCTCAACGAGGACACCCTCTGGGCGGGTGGCCCGTACGATCCGGTGAACCCGGAGGCGCGCGCGGCCCTGCCCGAAGTGCGACGACTCATCTTCGCAGGCGAGTACCGGGCCGCGAATCAGCTCATCGGCGAGAAGGTGATGGCGCGTCCGCTCGGGCAGATGCAGTACGAGACTGTCGGCGACCTGCTGCTGGAATTTCCCGATGCGGCGCAGGTGGAGAACTACCGTCGCGAGCTCGATTTGGACACCGCGATTGCCCGCGTGAGCTTCACCGCGCGCGGCGTGCGCTACACGCGGGAGGTCTTTTCGAGTCCGGTCGACCAGGTCGTCGTCGTGCACCTCACGGCCGACCAGCCCCGCCGGATCGCGTTCACGGCCACGATGCGCACGCCGCAGGACGCCACCATCACCGCGTCCGACGGCCAGACCCTCCTCATGCGCGGCACCAACTCCGCCGCGAACGGCATCGCCGGCGCGTTGCGGTTTCAGGCGCGCGTGCGCGTGTTGGCGAAGGGCGGCCGCGTGAACCCCACCGGCGCCTCCCTCGGCGTGGGCGGCGCCGATGCCGCCACGATTCTCATCGCGATGGCGACGAGCTACCGCTCGTTCAATGACGTGAGCGGCGACCCGGAGGCCGCGACGAAGGCCGTGCTCGAGGCCGCGGCGCAAAAAGACTACGACGCGCTGCGTGCCGCGCACGTCGCCGAGCACCAGCGCCTGTTTCGCCGCGTGGCGATCGATCTCGGCACCACCGCGGCGGCGAAACAGCCGACCAACGAGCGCATCCGGAATTTCTCGCGCCAGCCGGATCCGCAACTCGCCGCGCTCTACTTCCAGTATGGTCGTTACCTGCTGATCTCCTCGTCCCGCCCGGGCGCGCAGCCGGCGAACCTGCAGGGGATCTGGAACGAGAGCATGACGCCGCCGTGGGGCAGCAAGTACACGATCAACATCAACACCGAGATGAACTACTGGCCGGCCGAGCCGACGAATCTCGCCGAGTGCACGGAACCGCTTTTCGCCATGATCGCGGACCTCAGCAGGACCGGCGCGCGCACCGCCCAGGAGATGTACGGCGCGAAGGGGTGGGTCGTGCACCACAACACCGATCTTTGGCGGGCCACCGCGCCGATCGATGGACCGCTTTGGGGCATGTGGCCGACCGGCGGCGCCTGGCTGTGCCAGCACTTGTGGGAACACTACGCGTTCGGTCGCGACGCGGCGTTCCTGGACAAGGCCTACCCGCTCATGAAGGGCGCGGCCGAGTTCTTCCTCGACACGCTCGTCGAGGATCCCGTGCACCACTGGCTGGTGACGAATCCGTCCCTCTCGCCGGAAAACATCCATCCGTTCGGCGTGGCCGTGTCCGCCGGACCGACCATGGATGAGCAGCTCCTTCGCGACCTGTTTGGCCACACCATTCGCGCCGCGGAGATCCTCGGTGTGGACGAACCCTTCCGCCGGCAGCTCGCCGCGGCCCGCGCCCGGCTCGCGCCAAACCAGATCGGCGCGCAGGGGCAGTTGCAGGAATGGCTCGAGGATTGGGACGCCAGGGCGCCCGAGCAGCAGCACCGCCACGTCTCCCATCTCTACGGCCTGTTTCCGAGCGACCAGATCACGCTGCGCGGGACGCCGGACCTCGCGGCGGCGGTCCGGCAGACGCTGGAAACCCGCGGCGACATTTCGACCGGGTGGGCGATTGCGTGGCGCTTGAATCTCTGGGCGCGGTTGCAGGACGGTGAGCGCGCCTACCGCATCCTGTCGGCCTTGCTCGATCCTTCGCGCACCTATCCCAACATGTTCGATGCGCACCCGCCGTTTCAGATCGACGGCAACTTCGGCGGGACATCGGCGATCGCGGAGATGTTGCTGCAATCGCAGGTCCCATCGAGCGGCTCGGGGCAGGGGGCTGAGATCGAGCTGCTGCCCGGGCTGCCGCAGGCGTGGGCGACGGGGTCGGTGCGCGGCCTGCGGGCGCGCGGCGGGTTCGAGGTCGATCTCACGTGGTCCGGCGGCCGCTTGACGCGGGCCACCCTTCGCTCGCGCGCGGGCGAGCCCTGCCGCGTGCGCTACCGCGGGCACGTCGCCGAGCTGAAGATTCCGGCCGGCGGAAGCCGCGACGTCGGTCCGGAGCTTTAAACCATGTTCCGCAACTCCACCAACGTGCACCGGCTTCTGAAGCCGTATCCCCACTCCCGATATGCCGCGGGGCCTGTCCCGGCGGTTTTCGCCCATCCTGCCACCGGCCAGCGGAACCGTCGCGCGCCGGCCGCGCGCATGGCTCGCGGCGCATGGGCGGGAGCGCTGGTCGTGGCCCACCTGCTCGGGTCGCACGCCCCGGCGGCGGACCGCCAGACCTGGATGGCCGACAACGGGAACGGCACCTACACCAATCCGCTTTTCTTCGACGAGTTTTCCGATCCCGACCTGATTCGCGTCGGCGAGGACTTCTATCTCACCGGCACGACCATGCACACGATGCCGGGTCTGCCCATCCTGCATTCGCGTGACCTGGTGAACTGGGAACTGCTCGGCTACGCCCTTGATCGACTCGACCTCGGTCCGGCCTTTCGGCTGGAGAACGGCCAGGAGATCTACGGTCAGGGGATCTGGGCGCCGAGCTTCCGCTATCGTCCGCAAGACCGGACGTTTCACATTTTTGCCAACGTCAACAAATTCACGACGCAGCACTTCATGGCGGGGAATCCCGCGGGTCCGTGGACGCGCACGGCGATGAAGTGTTCGCTGCACGATCTGTCGGTGCTCTTTGACGACGACGGACACGCCTACGTGGTCTGGGGCTATCGCAATCTCCAGTTCGCGCAACTGAACGACGACCTCACCGACATTGTTCCGGGAACGCAGCGTACGCTGATCGAGGAATCCGCGGGCATGGGTGAAGGCAGCCACTTCTACAAGTTCAATGGCGAGTACCTTCATCACCAGTGCGTGGTACGCCGGCCGCATGCGCATGGCGTGCGCGCGGTCGCAACAACGCGAGGGTCCCTACGAGGTGAATCTCGAGATCGGCAGCGATGAAGCCTTCGGCCTGGCGCAGGGCAATCGACTGCGCGGCCGGCCCGGGACCGCGATCGACATCGTCCCCGGGGATCCCGCCGCGAAGGGACACATGGCCATGCACCAGGGCGGGATCGTGGAAACGCCGACCGGCGAGTGGTGGGGATTCTCCATGATGGACGCCAATTCCGTCGGGCGGCTCACCGCGCTTTCCCCGGTGACGTGGCAGGACGGCTGGCCCTACTTCGGCCTGCCCGGAAATCTGCGTCGCACGCCGCGGATCTGGGTGAAACCAAACACCGGACACACCTCGCCCCCGGGCGCGCCCTACCGGCGCAATGACGATTTCTCCGGTCCGACGTTCGCCAGCGTCTGGCAGTGGAACCACGTGCCCGACGATGCGAAATGGTCGCTCGCCGAGCGTCCGGGATTCCTGCGGCTGCACCCGTTGCCGGCGGAGGATTTCTGGCACGCACGTGATACGCTCACGCAACGCGCCATCGGCCCGGAATCCATTCCCACGGCGGTCCTCGATGCCAGTGGTCTGAAGCCCGGCGACGTCGCGGGCCTGGCGTTGTTGAATGTTCCCTACGCCTGGATCGGCGTGCACCGTGAGGCGGCGGGCCTGGTGATCGAGCAATTCAACCAGACCACGGGAGGAACCGTGCGCGCGCCCCTCGTCGGCCGCCGGGCGTGGCTGCGGGCGCACTGCGATTTTCTGACCGAGATCGCGACGTTCAGCTACAGCACCGATGGCACGACCTTTCAGCCGCTGGGGAGCGAGTTTCCGATGGTGTTTCAGCTGAAAACCTTCCAGGGCGTGCGCTACGGGCTTTTCGCCTTCAACCGCACGGGCGCGGAGGGTGGGGTGGCGGACTTCGACGCGTTCACCGTGGAAGAACCGCACCCCCGCGGGTTGCGGCAACCGATTCCGCTTGGTCGCGAAATCACGATCGGGCTGCACGGCCACGATCGCGCGCTCGGCATCGACGGTGGCGCGCTGGCGGCGGTGCCGCCGTCCGAGGCGCTTCACCTGGTCGTCGACGATCGCGGACTCGGCCGCGTCGCCCTGCGCACCGCGGACGGGCGATTCATCCACGTGATGCCACCCGGATCCCGGGGCGACGTGACATTGCGGAGCGGGGTCGATGTCCCCGAACGCACGACGTTTCAGTGGATGGAAAACATCTATGGGGATGTAAACCTGCTGAGCCTGGCCACCCACCGCCTGCTGCGGGTCGAACCCGCCACGATCGCCACGTCGGCTGATCAGGTCGGTCCGGACGAGGGCCGTCGCGACGGTGCGTGCCTGACCGTCACGCTGATCGAACGATGATTCCCATGCAGTCGGATCGCGCGGCTGCGTTCGTGCGTGACGTCGACCGCCTGCCGGCGCCGTCTCGCACGCAGGTCACGATCATTTCAACCGCTCCGAGTCATCGCGGGGCGCGCAGAAATGGACTGGTGACCGGCCATGGACGCGTTTGAAGGCCCGCGAGAAGTGGAACGGATCCATGCCAAAAACCTCGGCCGTTTCGCTCACGTTCAGCGCATGCCGTTCGAGCAGGGCCGCAGCGTGGTTCATCTTCAACCGCATCAAGAATTGATAGCCCGGTTGCCGCGCGAACCGGCGGAAAAGCCGGCAGAAATATGCCGGCGCCACCCCACAGGCAGTCGCCGCTTCCTCCGCGGTGCGCACCGTGAGGAACTCCTTCTCGAGAAAGTCACGACAACGCAGGAAGGTCTGGCGGGCGCGACTGGCCCCCTCGCGATTGGGCAGGCCCAGATCCGAGATCTGCAACAACAGGATTCGGCCCTGCAATGCCGCGATCTCCGCCGCCGTCCGGGTGCCGCGTCGGCCGGCGGCGAGCAGGTGCTCGAATACCGCCTGCACCTCGTCCACCGCCGCCACGCTCTGGCAGGAGCCGGGGGAAATGCCGGCCGCTCGCAGGGCCGCCTCGGCTCCGGATCCGGCGAAATCGACGAAATACTTCGAAAGCCGGTCCTGCGCATCCGTGTCGATCGCATGCGGGATGCCGGGCCCGTAGGCAAACACCACGCCACGATCCAACGGAAACTCCCGCCCGCGCATGCGCAACGTCCCGCGCCCCCCGACGACCATCTCGAGTCCGAAATACCGGAATCCCGACCGCCGGATCCGGTAGTCCGGCTCCGTCCGCTCCCAGCCGCCCGACACGACCATCAACCCCTTGCGGGCCCGGCCGCGGGCGGCAAAATAGAAGCGCCGCGCCTCGGTGACCTGCTTCGACATGAACGACGGGAGCCCTGGTCGGGAACGCGGCACGGAGGGAAGTAAACGTCCCTCCGGGCCGGGCGCAAGAGGTCAAGAATGGTCATCCCTTGGGCAATCGCAGCCATTCTTCCGCGCCCTCCGTTCGGGTATCTTCCCGGCGTGCCCCGCCGCTGCTCCCCCGCACCCGCCGGCCCGTGCTTCGAGGTCGTGCTCGAGGCGTTCGGTCCTGAGCGCCCCTGCGTTGGCTCCGCCTGGTCCACCGTCGGGGAGCAGGTCCTGCGTCCGCGCCCAACCCGGGAACGCGAAGCCGTTTGGGGCAGCGCCACAACCGCGGCCTGCGGGCTCCCGTCCTGATCCTTGCGCCATGCAACGCCGTCCCCTGGGCCGCACGGGCCTTGACGTCTCCATCCTCAGCTTCGGTGCCTCCTCACTGGGCGGGGTTTTTCGCGCGACCGACGACAGCGAGAGCATTCGCACCGTCCATGCGGCCCTCGATCTCGGGATCAACTTCATCGACGTCTCACCCTATTACGGCGCCACGCGCGCCGAGACGGTGCTTGGCCGGGCGCTGCGCGGCGTGGCGCGGGATCGCTACCACCTCGCGACCAAGGTCGGCCAGTACGGCGAGGGTGAGTTTGATTTCTCCGCCGCACGGGTGACGCGCAGCCTCGACGAGAGCTGCACCCGCCTCGGCGTCGACTACGTCGATCTGCTGCAGTGCCATGATGTCGAGTTCGCGTCGATCGACCAGATTGTCGACGAAACGATCCCCGCCCTCCTGGCATTGAAACGGGCGGGACGCATCGGCCACGTTGGCATCACCGGCCTGCCGTTGAAGATCTTCCCGGCCGTCCTTGACCGGGTGGCACCCGGCGAAGTCGAGACGGTGCTTTCGTTCTGCCATTACGCGCTCAACGACACCTCGCTGGAGACGCTGCTGCCGTATCTCGCGGCGAAGGGCGTGGGCGTCATCAACGCCTCGCCGACCGGCATGGGTCTGCTCACGCCACGCGGTGTCCCGGACTGGCATCCCGCCACGCCCGCGATGATCGCCGGCGCGCGACGGGTGGTGGACTGCTGCGAGTATATCGGGGTGGACATCGTGAAGCTCGCGATCCAGTTCGCGGTCGCGCATCCGGGCATCGCGACGACGCTCGTCGGGAGCGCCAACCCCGAGAACATCCGCCGCAACATCGGCTACGTGAGCGAACCGGTGGACGACGAGCTGATCGGGCGCGTGCGCGAGCTCCTGCGCCCGATCCACAACCACAACTTCACCCGCGGCCGCCCCGAGAACCGCGATCCGATTCTCGCAGCGGTCGTGACTTCCTGAGCGCCGCGGACGTCTGCCAAGTCCACCATGCATCTCCGGACAGGCCGCCCGAATGCCATTCACGCATCGCCGCATGCCGCGCACGCCGGCCCCTCATCTCCACCGCTGAATCCAGATCGTCCACTCCCATGAAGACCACACCCCTTACGCTCGCCGGCCTGGTGTTCCTCACGCCGCTCTGCGCCTTGGCGCAGAAGGCGACCATCAGGATCGATGTCGATCACGTCATCGACCAGGTCGACCCCAAGATCTACGGCGTGTTCATGGAGCCAATCGGCTTTCACCGCCAGGACCTGAACTTCAACACGCTCTACGGCCCGCTCTACGACCCGAAGTCGCCGATGGCGGACGAGCACGGGTTCCGCAAGGACATGCTCGAAGCCGCGCGCGAGCTGCAGGTCACGCAGATGCGCTGGCCGGGCGGCAACTTCACCTCGAGTTATGACTGGCGCGACGGCATCGGGCCGAAGGACCAGCGGCCGAAGCGCATGGAGCTTGCCTGGGGCGTGGTCGAGCCCAACCAGGTCGGCACCGACGAGTGGGTGCAGCTCAACCAGGAACTCGGCACGGAAAACGTCGTGTGCGTCAACGGCGGCACCGGCACGATCATGGACGCCGCCGAGTGGGTCCAGTACTGCAATGCCCCGGTCGGCAGCGCCTGGCCGGACCGGCGCGCGGAGTACGGTCACCCCGAACCCTATGGCATCAAATACTGGTGCCTGGGCAACGAGGTGGACGGCGCGCCCTGGATCATCGCGCACAAGGACGCGGAGGATTACATCAAGTGGGCGGTCGAGGCGGCCAAGGCCATGCGCCGCAGCTCGCCCGGGACGGAGCTGGAGTTCATCGCCAACGGTTCCTCGAATTACCAGGACAACCTGGATTGGGTGGAGTGGAACTGGAAGGTGATCAAGGCGCTGTATGGCATCGCCGACTACCTCTCGATTCACCGTTACTGGGACGACTCGGACGACTACTACGTCTTCCTGGGCCAGCGGGCGATGGATCTCGATGAGAAGATCAGCACCGTGGCCGGTCAGATCCAGGCGGTGTCCGCCGTCGGGAAGAAGAAGCCCATGTATATCTCGCTCGACGAATGGGCGCCGCCGTTCCGGGGCGGTTACCTGTCGACGCTGGCCATGGCGGAGTACTTCAACGCGTTCATCCGGCACGCGGACATGCTCAAGATGGCCAATTACACGATGCTGACCTCGATCCTCAGCCGCGACCCGAAGACGGATGCGACCTACAAGTCACCCTCGTTCTATGCGTTCAAGCTGTTCTCCACCCGCTGCCGCGGCGACGCGCTCGATACCTTCGTCGACTGCGGCACGTTCAAAACCAGCGAGTATTACACCCACATCCCCTACCTCGATGTGTCCTCGGTCTACGACCGGGATGCGAAGCGGGTCGTGATCAACGTCGTCAACCGCCACAAGACCGATGCCATCGCCACGGACATCCAGAGCGTCGCCGGCTCGTTCACCGGCGCTGCGACGGTGAGCCAGATCGTCAGCCCCGACACGGAAAACCAACCCTACACCTACGAGGCGCGTGACAGCTACCCGCCCAAGACCGAACAGGTGCAGGCCAACGGCGCGACGCTCCCCTACACCTTTCCCGCCCATTCGTTCACCCAGATTGTCGTCGGCGTGAGCCGCTCCTGAGCACGTATTTGGAAAGGCAGGGTCGCGCATCCCTCCGCGACCGTGCTCGGCTCGGGACAGCCGATCCTGCCTCCGGCCCCGTGGTTGGTTTTCGCTCGGACTTCCCCGTAAACTTCTGACGCCAGTTCCCCAAAACGTCCATGAAACGCATCCTGCCCCTTCTGTTGCTGCTGTCGTGCTCCCTTCCGCTACCCGCCCAGGAGGTCAGCAGTCCGGATGGCGCGATCAGCGTGGCACTCGCCCTCGAATCGGGCGCGCTTTCCTACCGCGTGACCCTACACGGTCATCCGATACTCGAACCCTCTCCGCTCGGCCTTGAGACGAGCCTCGGCAGCCTGGCCGCGGGCCTGACCGCTGCCGGCACCGATTCCCGCCGGATCGACGAGCACTACACGTTGCCGCACGGCAAGGTGCATGACGTGCACTACGAGGCCAACGAGCTGATCGCCCGCTTCACCAATCAAGACACCGACGTGCTCGAGGTCATCTTCCGCGTGAGCAACCGCGACGTCGCCTTCGCCTACCACATTTCGGGGCCGGACAAGCGCCGCATCATCATTCAGCGCGAGCACACCGGCTTTGACTTTCCGTCCTCCGCCACGGCGTTCGTCACCTGGCAGGCGAAACCGGGTAGCGGCTGGATGGCGTCCAAGCCAAGCTACGAGGAGGGTTACCTGATCGACGTGCCCGTCGGCACCAAATCGCCCTCCGGCCTGGGCTTCACGTTTCCGGCGCTTTTCCGCGTCGGCGACGAGGGCTGGGTGCTCGTTTCCGAGACGGGCGTGTCGAGCCGGTACGCGGGGTCGCGCCTTGGCGATCCCTCGTCCGCGGGACTTTACCCCATCGCTTTTCCGGAGCCCGGCGAGAACGGCGGGGTGGGTGACGCCACGGTGTCCGCGGCGTTGCCCCTGCTCACGCCCTGGCGCACGCTTACGATCGGCACGACGCTGGCGCCGATTGTCGAGACGACCGTGGCCACCGACGTTGTGGAACCGCTCTACCCGCCCTCGCAAGTCTACCAGCCCGGCCGCGCCACCTGGAGCTGGCTGGTCTGGCAGGACGCGAGCATGAACGAAAAGGACCAGCGCGCGTTCATCGACCTCGCCGCGACGCTGGGCTACGAATACATCCTCATCGACGCGCTCTGGGACACCAACATCGGCCGCGGGAAAATGGCCGGACTTGTCGCCGATGCCCGGGCGAAGCACGTCGGGGTGCTGCTCTGGTATAACTCCAATGGATCCTGGAACGACGCCCCGCAGACGCCGCGCAACCGCATGGACACCGCCCCGGCGCGCCATCGCGAGATGGCGTGGCTCAAGTCCATCGGCGTGAAGGGTATCAAGGTCGACTTCTTCGGCGGCGACAAGCAGACGACGATGAAGCTCTATGAGGACATCCTCACCGACGCGAACGACTACGGTCTGATGCTGGTCTTCCACGGCGCCACGCTGCCACGCGGCTGGGAGCGGATGTATCCCAATCACATGTCGAGCGAGGCGGTCACCGCCTCGGAGAACCTCATCTTCTCCCAGGGTTTCGCCGACCGGGAGGCGTTCAACAGCACGGTGTTTGCCTTCGTGCGCAATCCGGTTGCAGCGATGGACTATGGCCCCGTGGTGCTCAACCCGCGGTTTCACCGTGAACGTGACCAGGGCAACGTGCGGCGCACCACCGATGCGTTCGAGCTCGCCACCGCCGTGCTCTTTCAGTCGCCGCTCCAACACTTCGGCGTCACGCCCAACAACCTCGGGGAGCAGCCCGCCTTCGTCATCGATTTCCTCAAGCTCGTGCCGACCGTCTGGGACGAGACGCGCTTTGTCGCGGGCTATCCCGGCCGCCTTGCCGTTCTCGCCCGCCGCCACGGTGAACAATGGTACGTCGCCGCGACCAACGGCGAGTCCCAGCGAAAGGACCTCACGCTCTCCGCGCCCTTCCTCGCGGGGCTGACCTTCACGCTCATCCACGACCAGCCCGATCGAACCGCCGCGGCCGGTGAAATCACGGTCGGTCCCGACGGCAACTTTCGACTCACCCTCGAACCGAATGGTGGAGCGGTCCTCTTTCAACGAGGTCCGTGACCCGCGGGTTCACCTCCGCTCGCCCTCCCCGGGTATCCGCCAACCCCACATGACTTTTCGACTCCTCGGCCCTTGCCTTGTGTCCGTGCTCCTGGGTGTGCGAACGCTCGCCGTCGCTGCAGCCGATGAACCGCCGGTCCGGGTGCTGATCGTCGATGGTTACAGCAACCACGACTGGCGGCTCACCACCGGGCTTATCCGCGGCATCCTCATTCCGACGGGCCTCTTTGACGTCCGTGTTTCCACTGCGCCCCCGACCCGGGACGCGCCCGGCTGGGATGCCTGGCGGCCACGATTCTCCGACTACGACGTGGTCGTCCAAACCTGCAACGACCTCGGTGGCGGGCCGCCCTGGCCGCGCGAGGTCCGGCAGGACTTCGAAGCTTTCGTGCGCAACGGCGGCGGGGTCTATGTGTGGCATGCGGGGAACAACGCCTTTGCGGATTGGCCGGCCTACAACGAGATGATCGGCCTCGGCTGGCGGAAGAAGGATTTTGGCGGGGCGATCGCCGTGGACGAAGGCGGGAAACTCATCCGCATTCCCGCGGGCGAGGGCGCCGACACGGGACACGGAGCGCGGGTCGACACCGTCGTGCACCGCCTTGGCGACGATCCGATTCACGCGGGGATGCCGCGCGCCTGGAAGACGCCGGATATCGAGGTGTATCACTATGCCCGCGGCCCGGCGAAGAATCTCACGGTCCTGTCCTACGGTTTCGACCCGGAGACGAACATGAACTGGCCGCTCGAGTGGACGGTCCGCTACGGCAAGGGCCGGGTTTATACCTCGAGCTTCGGCCATGTCTGGAAGGGCGACACCCAGCCCGAACGCATGCGCTGCGCGGGCGTGCAGACCGTGATGATCCGCGCCCTGCAATGGCTGTCCGGTCGCCCCGTCACGTATCCAGTTCCGCCGGACTTTCCCCGGACGGACAAGATCTCCGTTCGCGGCGAGATTCCCTTGTCCGTCGCCCACGGTAACGTCACTCCATGAAAAGCCCTCCCGGCTTTTCCGCTGAACTCGAAAGGTCCGTCCCATGAAGACCGTCCCGATTAAAATCCTCGCATTCCTCCTGTTCGCCGCGGCCGTGGCGCGCGCCCAAAATAAACCCGAGCCGGACTCCCGCGAGCGGGCCCGCGCGAACTTCGCCCAGCCCATCGTCCTCGCGCCGGACGACGTGCGGGCGTTTCCCGACGCGCCGGACGGCTACAAGACGCCGCGCCCCGACATCCCGCACGGCACAATCGAGCCGTTCGAATACGACTCCGAGGTCACAGGCACGCGCCGCAAGGCCAACGTCTACCTGCCGCCCGGCTACTCCGCGGACAAAAAGTATCCCGTGCTCTACCTGCTGCACGGCATCGGCGGCGACGAGACGGAGTGGATCCGGTTCACCTCGCCAAACAACCTCTTCGACAACCTCATCGCGGACGGGAAGGCCGTGCCGATGATCGTCGTGCTCCCGAACGGCCGCGCGCTGCCCGACGACAGCGCCTCGGGCAACGTGTTCGCGCCGGAGCGCGCGATCGGCTTCGCGAAGTTCGAGCGCGACCTGCTCGATTTCCTGATCCCCGCCATCCAGGCGAAGTATTCCACGCTGACCGATCGCGAGCACCGCGCCCTCGCCGGCCTCTCGATGGGCGGCGGACAGACGTTCAACTTCGGCCTGACTCACCTCGATACGTTCGCGTGGCTCGGCGCGTTCTCGGCCGCGCCCAACACCAAACCTGCGGCGGAGCTCGTTCCCGATCCCGCGGCGACCAAGGCGCAATTGAAGCTCCTCTATATCTCCTGTGGTAACAAGGATGGCCTGATCCGGATCTCCCAGGGCATGCACGCCTTCCTCAAGGAGCACGGTGTGCCGCACATCTGGAACGTCGATGACCACGCCCACGACCCGGAGACCTGGGGCAGCAACCTCTATCATTTTGCCCAGCGTCTGTTTCGTTGACCGCGCCGCTTTCCGGCGCCGCGTCGGCGACAGGTCCGAGAACGATCTGAACCACCTCCCTACATGAACCAGTCCTCCTTCGCTCCATCCTTCTCCCGCTGGGTGCGTTTGTTCGTCGCGGGCACGGTCCTCTCGGCCTCCGCGATTTTCGCCGCCGATGAAACCTGCACCACCTGCGGCGGCACGGTGGCCGTGAGCGGCGACTTTACCCATCGCACGGATCCGCCCTTTCCCCGGATCGAAGGCGCCGGAGCCAATGTCGACGCCTACCGCGAGGACATCAACGGCCCGCAGTTCACCGTCAGGATCTCCAACCTCCCCGCCGGCCAATACGCGATCGCGATCGGCGCAGCGGAGACCACCGCGCGCGCCGCCGGTGAGCGCGTCTACACCGTCCGCGCGGGCGATCAGGTGCTCGTCGAGGACTTCGACCTCTTCGCCGCCGCGGGCGGACCGCGCAAGGTCGCCACGATCCGCGGTACGATCGAAAAAGCCGACGACGCCCTGCGCGGCCCGCTGCAGCTCGTCTTCACCGCGAGCAAGGGAAACGCGAAGTTCAACACCGTCACGATCACCGACAGTGCCGGCAACGAGATCGTGGCCTTCGCCGCCAACGAACTGGCCGATGCTTTCGGCGCGGCCGCGCTGGTCCCGCCCGAGGTGAAGGAACCGGCGATCTGGCGCGATGCGTCGAAATCCCTGCGCGTGCGGGCGGACGATCTCATCCGGCGGATGTCGCTCGCGGAAAAAGTCTCGCAGCTCAAGAACGCCGCGCCCGCCATCCCGCGCCTCGGGCTGCCCGCCTACGATTACTGGAACGAGGCGCTGCACGGCGTCGCGAACAACGGCTTCGCCACCGTGTTCCCCGAGCCGGTCGGCGCGGCCGCGTCGTGGAACCCGGAGCTGTTTCACCGCGAAGGCACCGTCATCGGCATCGAGGGCCGCGCGAAGTTCAACGACTACGCCAACTCGCACCACGGTGACTCCAAGTGGTGGACCGGCCTGACGTATTGGACGCCCAACATGAATATTTTCCGCGACCCGCGCTGGGGCCGCGGCCAGGAGACCTACGGCGAGGATCCGTACCTCACGAGCGAGATCGGCATCGCCTACGTCAAGGGCATCCAGGGTGACGATCCCCGCTACATGTTGGCGATGGCGTGCGCGAAACACTATGCGGTCCACAGCGGGCCGGAACGCAGCCGGCATTCCTTCAACGCAGAGATCTCTGATCGCGATTTGTTCGACACCTACCTGCCCCAGTTCGAGCGCGTCGTGCGCGAGGGCAAGGTCGCCGGCGTGATGAGCGCCTACAATTCCGTCAACGGCGTGCCGGCCAGCGCCAACGCGTTTCTCCTGACGGATCTTGTCCGTCAACGCTGGGGCTTCGAAGGCTACATCGTGTCGGACTGCGACGCGATCCGCGACATCTATGGCGAAAAGCAGCATCACTATGTGAACACCGCCGAGGAGGCCGCGGCGCTCGCAGTGAAGGCCGGCTGCAATCTCTGTTGCGGCGGCGACTACAACGCGCTCGTCCGCTCCGTGCAGCAGGGTCTGGTCACCGAAAAGGAGATCGACGAGGCCCTGTATCACACGTTGTGGACTCGTTTTCGTCTCGGTCTCTTCGATCCCGCCGAAAAAGTTCCCTACTCGAAATACACGCTCGCGGACAACGATCTCCCGGAGCACGGGCAGGTGGCCCTGGAACTGGCGCGGCAATCGATCGTGCTGTTGAAGAACGACGGCATCCTGCCGCTCGACCGCTCAAAGGTGAAGCAGATCGCCGTCATCGGTCCGAACGGCGACTCGAAGTCGATGCTCGAAGGCAACTATCACGGCTCCGCCTCGCAACCGATCTCGATCCTCGACGGCATTCGCCGCCTCGCCGGCTCGGACATCAAGGTCACGTACGCCCTCGGCAGTCCGGTCACGACGAAACCCGGCAACGCGCCGTGGAGCAAGCAGGACAACGCGACCGACCGACCGGTCGCAGAGCTGAAGGCCGAGGCCCTCGAACTGGCCGCCGCGGCGGATGTGATCGTGTATGTCGGCGGCATCACGCCGGCGCAGGAAGGCGAGAGCTTCGACCGCGAGTCGATTGAGTTGCCCTCGGAGCAGCAGGCACTCGTGCAGGCGCTGCACGCCACCGGCAAGCCGGTGATCATGGTGAACTGCAGCGGTTCGGCGCTGGCGCTGACCTGGGAGGACGAACACCTGCCCGCGCTCGTGCAGGCATGGTATCCCGGCCAGGAAGGCGGGCGCGCCGTCGCCGAAGTGCTCTTCGGCATCGTCAATCCCTCCGGTCACCTGCCGGTCACGTTCTACCGCTCCACCGCGGACCTGCCGGACTTCACCGACTACTCGATGAAGAACCGCACCTACCGCTACTTCACCGGCAAGCCGCTTTACGCGTTCGGTCACGGTCTCAGCTACACGAAGTTCGACTACGCGAACCTGCGCGTCGCCCGTGCGGGAAAGGGCGCGCTCACCGTCACGGTCGATATCACCAACGCCGGCGCCCGCGATGGGGACGACGTCGTGCAGCTCTACGCCACGCCGCCGGCGGCATCGCAGCCGCAGGAGATTCACGCGCTCTGCGGCTTCCGCCGCGTGCACCTCAAGGCCGGCGCGAAGCAGACCGTCTCGATCACTGTTCCCGCCATCGCGCTGCGCCGCTGGAACGTGGAGAGGAAGGACTACGCCATCCCACCCGGCGAATGGACGATCGCCGCCGGCGCCTCCTCCGCCGATCTCCGGCAGACCGCAGCCGTGAAACTCTGATCCCTCTCTCTCCGGGCGGCCACCATGAAAAACTCCTTCGTCCTTCCCACTCGTCGCGTTCTCGCCGTTGGACTACTGACGTTCGCGGCGGCACTCCCGCATCCGCTGCACGCCGCTGGGGAATCGCTTGCCTCACCCGATGGTCGGATCGTTGTCGCGGTCGACGACGCCCACGGCCTGCACTACCGCGTCACGCTCGACGACCAACCCGTGCTCGTCGATTCCCGCCTGGGCCTGGACTTCGCCGGCGGTTTCTCCCTCGGCCGGGCGACGACCATCGGCGCCGCGACACGGACCGAGCACAACAGCACGTGGGACAACCCCTTTGGTCAGCATCGCACGGTACCCGACCGCTACCGCGAGATGACGTTGGCGTTGCAGGAGCACGCCGACGCGCCCGGCCGGTTCAACCTCATCGTCCGCGCCTACGACAATGGCGTCGCGCTGCGCTACGAGATCCCGGTGCAACCGGGTCTCGAAGACTACGTCGTCACCGACGAGCGTACCGAGTTTGTCTTCCCGACCGACCTGACGTGCTGGGCGGGCGGTTTTTCCGTCTGCGCCGAGAACCAGTATCCCGAGACTCGCCTCAGCAAACTCTCCACCGATCTTGCCAAACCACACGTGCTGCCGTTGCTGGTAAAGCTGGATCACGGCTTCACCGCCATCGCCGAGTCCGATCTGCTCGACTGGGGCGGCATGTTCGTCACCGCCGCCGGCCCGCGCGCCGACGGCACGCCGCGTCCGGGGGCGAGAGTCGCGCTGGCCGAGCGCAAGGATCATCGCGGACTCGTCGTCGGCCACGACCGGCGCGTCAGCCCGTGGCGCGTGATCATGCTCGCCCGCGAGGCGAAGGATCTCGTCGCCAACGAAGTCATTCCCACCCTGGCCACGCCGTCGCAGATCGCTGACACCTCGTGGATCAAACCCGGCGTCTCCGCGTGGGACTCTTGGTGGACGGGAGTCAATCCGACCCAGCCCGACCACAAGGGACTCAATGCCCGCGGCGACACGCGCTCGCACAAGGAGTACATCCAGTTCGCCGCGGACATGGGCTTCTCCTACCAGCTCATCGACTGGTTCTGGTATGAGCCGATGAACAGCCCGAAGGCGGACCTCACCAAGCCCGCGGCGCATGTCGACATTCCCGGCCTCATCGACTTCGCGCGCGAGCGCAACGTCCGGCTCTTCCTCTGGCTCGATTCGCGCGACGTCGAGCGGCAGGGTTTCGAGAAGGTATTCTCGCAAGTCGCCGCGTGGGGTTTTGCCGGGGTGAAGATCGACTTCATGAACAGCGACAGTCAGGAGACGGTCCGCTGGTATGTCGACGCGATCTCCGCCGCTGCGCACTACAAACTGATGGTCGATTTTCATGGCGCCTACAAGCCGACCGGCCTCGCGCGCACCTGGCCCAACTTCATCACCCAGGAGGGCGTGCTCGGCAACGAATTCAACAAGATCCACCCGCGGGCCTGCTCGACCCTGCACACGGTCACGCTGCCGTTCACGCGCGGTCTGCTCGGGCCGATGGACTTCACGCCCGGCGGTTTCCTCAATCGCACGGCCGCGGAATTCAAGATCACCCAACCCGCCCAAGTCATCGGCACCCGCGCCCGCCAGCTCGCCGAGACCGTGGTTTACTTCAGTCCACTGCTCGTGCTCTGCGACAGCCCGGAAAATTATCGCGGCCAGCCCGGCGTCGAATTCTTCCGCGGCTTGCCCACCGTATGGGACGACACCGTCGTCTTGTCCGCCGAGGTCGCCGAGCATGTCGTGATCGCTCGGCGCTCGGGCGATCGCTGGTACCTCGCCGCGATGAATGGCGAGGCGCCGCTCACGTTAAAGGTTCCGCTGAAATTCCTCGGCGCCGGGAAGTGGAATTTACGCGCCTTCGCTGATACCCCGGAATCGGGCACCGAACCCACCCGCATTGCGGAATCCACCACGGCGGTTGTTGCGACCGAGACCATCGAACTCACCCTCGCCCCCGCCGGAGGATACGTCGCCGAACTCTCGCCGCGCTGAGAACCCGGGATCGACCCTGTTTATGTACCGCCGATCCGTCTCGTCGTTGCTCGTCCTGGCTCTGGGCGTCGCCATCGCCCAGAACGGTTCCGGGGAAGACCACAGCGTTTCGCTTTCGGTCGACGGTGGACGACTCGAAATCGAGGCACTGTTGGACAATGCTGTTCGCGTGCGCTTCACGCGCAGTGACGCGCGGACAACACCGAGCCTGATCCTCACCGAGCACGTGACCCCGCCCGCCGCGCGGGTCGTCGAGACCGACCAGACGCTCACGCTTGAACTCGCAAAGCTTCACGCTCGCGTCGACCGCGCGACCGGCACGGTCACGTTCACCGACGCCGATGGCCGCGTCTTTCTGCAGGAGTTGCCCGGCTCCCGGCGCGTCGAGGCGGGCACGGTGCAGGGTGAACCCACGTGGTCCGTCGCGCAAAGCTTCGCCTCGCCCGCCGACGAGCGGCTGTTCGGCACGGGGCAATTCCAGGACGGCTTCCTCAATGTGCGCGATCTGCCGCGCCGGCTGACGCAGGTGAACACGCAGATCGCGATTCCCATCGTCGTGTCAAACCGCGGCTACAGCCTGCTGTGGCACAATTACGGGCTCACCGAATTCAATCCGGCCGACCCACGCATCGCACTCGCGGCCGAAGACACCACGGGAGATGCAAGTTCGGTCGACGTCACAACCACCGAGGGCACGCGCCGCGAGGTGCGGCGGGAACGCGTCTTCACGGGCACATTCACCGCCACCACCGCCGGCCGGCACGCGTTCTTCCTCGATGTTGGCCAGAAGATGGCGCGACGCTGGCACGTCGAGATTGACGGACAGGTCGTGGTCGATTTCGCGAATCTCTGGCTTCCGCCCACCACGAGTTGGTTCACCGATCTTACCGCCGGCGAGCACACGATGCGCGTCGCGGGTGCCAAAGACGACCAACCCGTCCTGACCTTTCGCCCCGCGCGCGCGGTTACGGAGTTTCGCTCGCCCGTGGCCGAAGCGCTCGACTACGTCGTCATCGCCGGCGAAGGCGACGGGATCACTGCGGCCTATCGCGCCCTCACCGGCCCCGTGCCGATGATGCCGATCTGGGCGCTGGGCTACATCCATTGTCGCGAACGCTACAAGTCGCAGGCCGAATTGCTCGAGAACGCTGCGGAATTTCGCGCGCGGGACCTGCCGATGGATGTCATCGTGCAGGACTGGCAGTATTGGGGCCGCTACGGCTGGAACGCCATGCGCTTCGACGAGGCCGACTACCCAGACCCCGCCGCATTGGTCCGCACGCTGCACGATGAACATGCGCGGCTGATGGTTTCCGTCTGGTCGAAGATCGATCCGAAATCGGAGGTGGGTCGCGAATTCGTCGCGCGCGACTTCTTCATCCCGGACACGCAATGGGTCGATTTCTTCAATCCCGCCGCGTCGGCGTTTTACTGGGAAAACTTCCGCACGCGCCTGCTCCCGTTCGGCATCGATGCGTGGTGGCTCGATGCCACTGAACCCGAGAACGACGACCTCGTCGGCCGGCGCGTGCACTCCGGTCCGGGCGAGGTGAGGCGCGATATCTATCCGCTGTTCGTCAGCCGCACCGTCTACGAAGGCCTGCGCCGCGACGCGCCGGACCGGCGGGCAATGATCCTGACGCGTAGCGCGTTTCCCGGCCAGCAGCGTTACGCCTCCGCGACCTGGTCGGGTGACATCGGCAACAGTTGGGACACGCTGCGCCGGCAGGTCACCGCCGGCCTCGACTACGTCGTCACCGGCCTGCCGTGGTGGACGACCGACACGGGCGGGTTCTTCCGTCCCGGTCCCGGGCAATACACCGACGACGACTACCACGAACGCTTCCTACGCTGGTTGCAGGACTCCACCTTCACGCCGCTGATGCGCGTGCACGGTTACCAGACCGACACCGAACCGTGGCGTTACGGCGAGCGCGTCGAAACCGAGACTCGACGGTGGCTCTCGCTGCGCTACCGCCTCATGCCGTATCTCTACAGCGAGGCGGCGCGGGTGAGCTTCGCGGGTTCGACGCTCATGCGGCCGCTCGTGCTGGATTTTCCGCACGATGCGCGGGCGCTCGATCAGAATTACGAATTCATGTTCGGCCCGGCGTTGCTCGTTGCGCCGGTGCTGGCTCCGGGCGTGGATCGCTGGGACGTCTATCTGCCGGAAAATCCGGGCGGCTGGTTTGATTTCTGGACCGGCGAACACGCCGCGGGCGGCCGGACGATTTCCGTCGCCGCGCCACTGGAGCGCATCCCGTTGCAGGTGCGTGCCGGTTCCATCCTGCCACTCGGGCCGGTGTTGGAATACACCGGCGAAAAATCCGCCGACCCCATTGAGCTGCGCATCTATCCCGGCTCCGACGCCGACTACGTGCTCTATGAGGACAACGGCACCGACTACGCCTACGAACACGGTGAGCGCGCGAGCATCACGATACATTGGGACGAACGCGCGCAAACGCTCACGCTCGGTCAACGCGAAGGCAGCTTTCCCGGCATGCTCGAGACCCGCACGTTTCTGGTCAGTTGGGTTCGCACCGGTCACGCCATCGGTGCTGAACCGGAGTCGGCACCCGATGCCACCATCGTCTATTCTGGTCGTCCCGTCACGATCCAGGCCCCGCGCTGACCATCGCGTCCCCGGCCTGTCATGTCATTGCATCACGCACCCCAAACCCGTTTGCACACGTACCTCCGAAACATCGTCGGTCTTGTGAGCCTCACCGCGTCCTCCGCCCTGGGGGCGCCGATCCCCAGCTCCGCCACGCCCACCGTGATCGTCAGCACCGCGGCCGAGCCCGTGGCGGCCGGCACGTTCGAGCCGACGTGGGAGTCGTTGAAGCAGTATCAGGTGCCCGAGTGGTTCCGCGACGCGAAGTTCGGCATCTGGGCGCACTGGGGTCCGCAATGCGAACCCGGCATGGGCGACTGGTATGCGCGCCATCTGTACTTCGAGAATGGTCCCGCCTGGGGACCGAACGTCACCGCCTTCCACCGCGAGAAATACGGACATCCGTCGCAGGCGGGTTTCAAGGACGTCATCCACGCCTGGAAGGCGGAGCACTGGGATCCGGACAAACTCGTCGCCCTCTACAAGCGCGCCGGCGCCCAATACTTCTTCGCGCTCGCGAACCACCACGACAACTTCGACAACTGGGACTCGAAGTACCAGCCGTGGAACTCCGTGCGCGTGGGACCGCACAAGGACCTCATCGGAGGTTGGGCGAAAGCCGCGCGCGCAAATGGACTGAAGTTCGGCGTCAGCGTCCATGCCGCCCATGCCTGGAGTTGGTATGAACCCTCGCAGGGCGCCGACCGGAAAGGTCCGTTCGCCGGCGTGCCCTACGACGGCAAGCTGACCAAGGCCGACGGCAAGGGCACGTGGTGGGAGGGTCTCGATCCGCAGGATCTCTACGCGCAAAACCACGTGCCCGCGCCCGGCTTCGAGGATCCCCGCAAGATCCACAGCCGTTGGGAATGGGGCAACGGCATCACGCCGCCCGATCAGGCCTATTGCGAGAAATTCTACAACCGCACCATCGACCTCATCGACAAGTACCAGCCCGACCTCATCTACTTCGACGACACCGCGCTGCCGCTCTGGCCGGTGAGCGACGCAGGGCTGAAGATCGCCGCGCATTTCTACAACCGCAACCTCCAGTGGCACGGCGACGACGGCGTCATGTTCAACAAGATCCTCGATGCCGAGCAGCGCCAGTGCATGGCCTGGGACATCGAGCGCGGCACCAGCAACGTGATCGAACCGCATCCCTGGCAGACCGACACCTGCATCGGCTCCTGGCATTACCAGACGAGCATTTTCGAGCACCACGGTTACAAGAGCGCCAGGACCGTCGTGCACACATTGATCGACATCGTGAGCAAGAACGGGAACCTTCTGCTCAACATCCCGCTGCGCGGCGACGGCACGCCGGACTCCGACGAGCTCGCGATCGTCGAGGGCATCGCCGACTGGATGCAAGTCAACCAGGAGGCGATCCACGGCACGCGGCCGTGGAAGGTGTTGGGCGAAGGTCCGCAAATGGCCGAGGTCGCGCCGCTCGAGGGCCCGGGCTTCAACGAAGGCAAAGGAAAACCTTTCACCGCCGAGGACGTGCGTTTCACCACCAGGGGCGACGTGCTCTACGCGATCATCATGGGCGCACCCACGGGCGCCGTGCGTATCGCATCGCTCGGCACGGACGCGAAGCTGCTGGAGAAACCGATCGGCGAGATCACGCTGCTGGGCAGCGCGGAGCCGCTCACGTGGACCCGATCCGCCGAGGCCCTGGAGATCGAGGCGCCCCGACCGTTGCCCAGCGACGTGGCCATTGTGTTCAAGATCACTCCCGAAGGAGGGCGGTAGGATGCGGACTCCGGACGTTGGCAGTGGCTTGATCGCAATGAAGCGCAGACGTCACAGGCGTAACGATGCAGTCGCCGCCGGGTTTCGCGGGAACACTGCATCGCTGTTTGGTTGTAGGGCCGGACCTCGCGTCCGTGCCGCTTTGGCCAGAGGTAACGGCACCGACGCGAGTTCCGGCCCGACATGTTCAACTCCTGCGGAAAAGCGATTTCCAGACGCGGTCGGGACATCCGCGACCACCTCGGAGGAATGTCCGTGCGCGAAGGTGGATGCCGGCGGCGCGACCGTGCGCAAATCCTGCCCGCTCGATTCGTTCCCGCTCTTTGTCCGCGCGGGCTCCATTGTGCCGATGGGCCCGGACTTGCCGTATGCGACGGAAAAACCCGACGCTCCGTATAAGATCCGCATCTATCCGGGCGTGGACGCGGCCTTCAGAGGCGAATCCGTGGCGGTGAAGTTCACCCCGTGAAAGCTCCGATCACACCCCTCTCCTCATGAATGTCCCTGTCGTTGTCCGTTTCCGTTTGTCCCGTGATTTCCGCGCCGCGACAGCGTGCTGTGCATTCATGATATCGGTCATGACGGGGGCCAGCGCCGATCAGCGCCCCGCGATCACTCCCGATACACCGGCGGAAATCTATCCGCTGGACGCGGTCCGCCTCCTCGCCACCGGGCCTTTCTTCCCGGCGGTCACGGCGAATCGCGACTACGTCCTCGCGCTCGAGCCGGATCGTTTGCTCGCTCCCTTCCGGCGCGAGGCGGGACTGCCGTCCAAGGCGCAACCCTACGGCAACTGGGAAAGCGGCGGCCTCGACGGACACACCGCCGGCCACTACCTCTCCGCGCTGGCCCACATGATTGCCGCCGGGGAAGACACTCCGGATGCCCGGCTCCAGCAACGCCTCGACTACATGATCGACGAGCTCGCGGCCTGCCAGCAGGCCTTTGGCAATGGCTACGTTGGCGGTGTGCCCGGCAGCCGGGCGTTGTGGACGGCGATCGCCGGCGGCGACATCGAGGCGATCAAGCGCAAGTGGGTTCCCTGGTACAACGTGCACAAGACATTCGCCGGCCTGCGCGATGCCTGGCTGGAAACGGGCAACACCACGGCGCGCGACGTGCTCGTGCATCTCGGCGACTGGTGCGTCGACCTCACGTCCCACCTCAGCGACGAACAGATGCAGCACATGCTCGACCAGGAGCACGGCGGCATGAACGAAGTGCTGGCCGATGTCTATGCGATCACCGGCGACCGGAAATACCTGGTGACCGCCGAGCGGTTCAACCACCACGCCATTCTCGATCCCCTCATCGCGCATCAGGACCAGCTCACCGGCAAACACGCCAACACCCAGATCCCGAAGGTCGTCGGCCTCGAGCGCATCGCGACCCTGACCGGCGACCCGGCGGCCGACTCGGGCGCGCGTTTCTTCTGGGAGACCGTCACGCAGCACCGCTCCGTGGCGTTCGGCGGCAACAGCGTGTCTGAACATTTCAACGACCCGCACGATTTCCACGGCCTGCTGCTGCACCGCGAAGGCCCCGAAACGTGCAACACCTACAACATGCTTCGGCTCACGGAGGAGCTCTTCGCCAGCGAGCCCGACGCCGCCTACGCCGACTACTACGAGCGCGCGCTCTACAATCACATCCTCGCCTCCCTCAATCCCACGCACCCGGGCTATGTGTATTTCACGCCGATCCGGCCCGACCACTACCGCGTCTATTCGGTGCCCGGCGAGGGCTTCTGGTGCTGCGTCGGCACGGGCATGGAAAACCCCGGCAAGTATGGGCGGTTCATCTACGCGCGCGCCCGCGACGGTATATTTGTCAACCTCTTCATCGCCTCCGAGCTGAAGGACGCATCGCTCGGTCTCACCTTGCGCCAGGACACGGCGTTCCCCGACGAGGAGAGCGCGCGCCTCACGCTGTCCCTCGACCAGCCGAAGACCTTCACGCTCCACCTGCGCCAACCCGGCTGGGTCGCGCCGGGTGCCTACGCCGTCACGGTCAACGGAACGCCGGTGCCCGTCACGTCGGCGCCCTCGTCCTACGTTGCCGTGAGCCGCGAGTGGCACGATGGCGACACGGTGGCGATCACGATGCCGATGCACACCACGGTGGAGGGTCTGCCCGACGGTTCTCCGTGGTACGCGATCCTCCACGGCCCCATCGTGCTGGCCCATCCCGCCGGCACGGACGAGTTGATCGGACTGCGCGCGGACGATTCCCGCATGGCGCACGTCGCCTCGGGACCGGAGGTGCCGCTCGACCAGGCGCCGGTGCTGCTCACCACGGCCGATGCGATTCCCGGCAAGGTCGTGGCCGATCGGGCGGGCGGTCCCCTGGATTTCCGGCTGGTCGACGTCGTGGAACCGCCGGCACCGGGCGGCCTCCAACTGATTCCCTTCTTCCGGCTGCACGACGCCCGCTACCAGATGTATTGGGAAACCACGACGCGCGAAGGCATCGCGGCCCGCAAGGAACAGCTCGCCGCGGCCGAGCGCGCCCGGGCCGCGCGCGAGGCCGCCACGCTCGACCAGGTCGCACCAGGCGAGCAACAACCCGAGGTCGAGCACGCCTTCCAGGGCGAGGAAACCCAAGCCGGCATCCACAACGGCCGGCACTGGCGTCACGGTCGCCAGTTTCAATACACGCTCAACGCCCGCGGCGAGAAGTCGGTCGCGCTCTCCGTCACCTACTCGGGCGACGACGCCGGCCGGACCTTCGACATTTTCGCCAACGACACGCTGGTCGCCACCCAGGATCTTGTCGCCGAGAAACGCGGCGAATTCGTCGAGAAACGTTATGACGTTCCGGCTGCCGTCCTCGCCTCGGCGGCGGACGGTCGCGTGACGATCAAGTTCGTCGCCCGGAAAGGGCTGGCCGGCGGCGTTTACGACGTGCGTCTGCTCCGACCCTGAACCGGCTGCGTCGACAAATCGACTTCCACCACGCCCAAGAGATGAAATCTCCCGAAACGAAAGCGGCGCTCCTGGCCGCTGGTTGCATTACTCTTTCCACGGTCGCGAGTCTCGCCGCATCGGCCCGACTTCAAATCGATCTCGGTCATCCCGGCCCCGCGATCCCGGCGAGCTTCTACGGTCTGATGACCGAGGAGATCAACTACAGCTACGACGGCGGGCTCCTGGCCGAACTCATCCGCAATCGCACGTTTCAGGATCCGCCCGCCGGCTTCAGCAGTCGCGATCCGAAGCCGCCGCTCGGTGTCGTGCCGCCGCACTGGTCGGTGGTCGGCTCGGCCCGCGCCGCGACGAATCGCGTCGATCCCGTCAACGCCGCGCTGCCGGTCAATCTCCGGCTCACGCTCTCCGGCGGCACGGGCGGCGTCGCCAACAACGGCTACTGGGGCATCCCGGTGAAACCGGCCACGAAATACACCGCGACCTTCTACGCGCGCGGCAACGACGGCTTTGCCGCGCCCGTCACGGCCTCGCTGCTCACCGATGCGGGTGACAAGACCGTGGCTTCGGCCGCGACCGCGCCGCTCACCGGCGCGTGGAAGAAATACACGCTCACGTTCACCACGCCGGCTGACGCACCGACCACGGCCGATGCCCGCTTCGTCCTCTCGGCGACCGGACAAGGCAGCATCGACTTCAGCTTCGTCTCGCTCTTCCCGCCGACGTACGGCGACGTGCCGAACGGCCTGCGGCCCGACCTCATGAAGCTCCTGGCGGACATGCACCCGAAGTTCATCCGCCTGCCCGGCGGCAATTATGCGGAAGGCAGCCGCTTCGCCGATCGGTTCGCGTGGAAGACGATGATCGGGCCCGCCGACGAGCGTCCCGGCCACATGGGCTGCTGGAGCTACCGGAGCAGCGACGGCTTCGGCCTGCCGGAGTATCTTTTGTGGTGCAAACAACTCGACGCCGAACCCGTGCTCGCGCTCTTCGCCGGCTACGTGCTCAACGGCGATTACGTCCATCCCGGCAGTCCGGAGATGGATCTCTACACGCAGGAAGCGCTCGAGGAGATCGAGTACGTCATGGGCCCGGCCGACAGCACGTGGGGCCGCCGCCGCGCCGCCGACGGGTTCCCCGAGCCGTTCGACCTGAAGTACGTCGAGATCGGCAACGAGGATTTCTTCGATCGCTCGGGCAGCTATGAAGGCCGCTTCGCGCAGATGGCCGCGGCGATCCGCGCAAAATATCCGCAACTCAAGATCATCGCCACGACGCCGGTGAAGAGCACCAAGCCCGACCTCGTCGACGACCACATCTACGCCAGCGCCTCCACGATGATGCGCGAGTTCACGCGCTACGACGTCGGTTCCGGACATCCCGAAGGTCGCAAGCCGGAGGGCGTGAAAGTGTTCATGGGGGAGTGGGCCACGCAGGGCGGCTCGCCCACGCCGAACATGATGTCCGCCCTCGGCGACGCCGTCTTCGCGATGGGGCTTGAGCGCAACGCCGACGATGTCGTCATGCAGTGCTACGCCCCGCTCTTCGCGAACGTGAACGTCGAGGATCCGGCGAAGGGTCATCCGCGCGGCTGGCAGTGGAACACGAACCTCATCGGCTACGACGCGCTCAACGCGTTCGGCTCGCCCAGCTATCACGTGCTGGCGATGTTCGGGCAGAACCGGGGCGACGTGGTGGTGCCGGCCACGCTGGATGTCCCGCCGGTCGTGAAGCCGGTCGATCCCAACCCGCCCGGTCTCGTCGGCGTCGGGATGTATCAGACGCGCAACGAATATACGGACATCGTTGTGACCGGCCCGGACGGACGGAAGCTCACGTCGGACAACCTCGTCAATGAATCGTCCCGGTGGCAGTTCCCGAACGGCCGCTGGGACGTGACGAACGGCGTCATGCGCCCGCCGAGCAGCGGCACGCAGTCGTGGGCGCTCGCCGGCGATCCGTCCTGGACGAACTACACGGTCACGCTGCGCGCGCGCAAGCTCGGCGGCGACGAAGGCTTCATCCTCCTCTGGCATGCCACCGACGGCGACAATTACCAGTGGTGGAATCTCGGCGGCTGGGGCAACACCGTCTCCCGCTGCGAAGTATCCGAGAGCGGCGGACGCGAGCCTTATGGGCCGTCGGTGCCGTTCACGGTCGAGACCGGTCGCTGGTATGACCTCAAGCTCGAGGTGCGCGGGCACACCGCCCGCGGCTTCGTCGACGGCAAACTCGTCATGGAAGCAACCGACGAGCAGCACCAGCCCGCTCCGGCGGCGTTCGCCTCCGCCTCCTACCTCAACGCCAGCGGCGAATTGATCGTGAAGGTCGTCAACACCGCGCCGACCCCGCTCGAGGCGGATATTCACCTCCAGGGCGCGCGTCAGGTCGGCGCGGGCACCGCGATCGTTCTTTCCGGCGAACCCTCGGCGGTGAACTCGATCGCGCGGCCGGACAACGTCGCGCCGCAGCAGCAGCGGCTCACGAACGCCGCGACCTCATTCACGCGGACGTTCCCGCCGTATTCCGTCACGCTGTTGCGCTTGCCCGCGAAGCGATAGCCGGCCCTCCGATCCGCCAACCCGATGATCCTCTCCAGAACCTCACTGCTCTACGCAGCCGCGCTTGTCGCCGCTGGGTTCATCGCGCCCTCCCGCGCCGTCGCCCAACCCTCGGCGTCCGACCTCAGAAAAGTCGCGCCCAGGCCTCCGATGGGCTGGAACAGCTACGATTGCTTTGTGCTCACCATCACCGAGGCGCAGGTGAAGGCGCAGACGGATGTGATGGCGGAGAAGCTGGCGCGCTTCGGCTGGGAATACGTCGTCGTTGACCACCAGTGGTACAACACGACGCGGGATAACACCGACTACCGCAAGGGCGCGAAGTTCGCGATGGATCAGTACGGGCGCTGGATTCCCGCGCCGAACCGCTTCCCCTCCGGCATGAAGGCCCTCGCCGACTACGTGCACGGGAAGGGCCTCAAGTTCGGGCTGCACCTCATGCGCGGCATCCCGCGCCATGCGGTCGAGTCCAACTCGCCCATTCTCGGCACCGACTTTCACGCGCGCGACATCGCCGACACCAGCAGCACGCTGCACTTGGAACGCCGACATGTACGGCGTGGATATGAGCAAGCCCGGGGCGCAGGCGTACTACGACTCGGTGTTTCAGCAGTTCGCGGAGTGGGGCCTGGATTTCGTCAAGGTCGACGACCTCAGCCGGCCGTATGCCGCACCGGAAATCGAGGCGATCCGGAAGGCGATCGACCGGACCGGCCGCGCCATGGTGTTCAGCACCTCGCCCGGCGCCACGCCGCTCGCATCGGGCGCCCACATCCGACAACAGGCGAACATGTGGCGCATCTCGGACGATTTTTGGGACCGATGGAAACCCCTGCACGAGATGTTCGAACGTCTCGACCACTGGACGCCCTATCGTGCGCCCGGCGCCTGGCCGGATGCGGATATGTTGCCGTTCGGCATCCTCGAATTCGACCGCCCCACGCGCTTCACGCGGAATGAACAGGTGCTGTGCATGACCCTGTGGTGCATCGCCCGCTCGCCGCTGATCTTCGGCGGCGACATGACGCGCCTCGACGACTTCACGCTCGGCCTGTTGACCAACCCCGAGGTGATCGCGGTCAACCAGGCCAGCGCGAACAACCGCCAGCTCTCGCGCGAGAACAACCTCATCGTCTGGGCCGCGGATGTGCCCGGCAGCGCCGATCGCTACGTCGCGCTCTTCAACGCGCAGGACAACGACGAGCCCTTCGATTTCAGCGAGGCCGTGTACCAGAGTCCTGTCGTCCGCGGCCACGGCGGCGAGAACGCATCAATCTCGGTGCCGATCGCCGGCGCCAAACGACTTGTCCTCGTCGTTGATGATGGCGGTGACAATTCGTTCTACGACAATGCTGCCTGGGTCGAGCCAACCCTGCGCGGACCCGACGGCACACAAAGCCTCACCGAATTGAAATGGACCTCGGCTACGACGGGCTGGGGCGACATCGGCCTTGGCCACACGTGCGATGGCGCACCGCTCACATGGGAGGGGAAGGCCGTCGACGGCATCGGCACGCACTCCGTCTCGGCCATCGCCTTCGACATTCCTCCGGGCTACGACACGTTCACCGTCCGCGGCGTGATCACGCCGACCAGTGGCGGCACCGCTTCGATTCAATTCAAAGTGTTGGTCGATCCGCACGAGAAACGGTTCCCGGCGCGGAGCGCGGTCACGGTCCAGTTCCGCGATCTGGGTCTCAGCGGAAAGGCCGCCGTGCGCGACCTCTGGTCCGGCAAAGACCTCGGCGTCTTCACCGACAGCTTCAGCCAGTCCGTACCTCTCCAGAGCGCCCGCCTCGTTCGCATTTCCCCTCGTCCCTGAACCTCGGCGCATCATCCACCACCCACTGCCTTACGAACCATGAAGATGAAAAACAGAATTCTCCTGACCGCGGCTTTCCTGCTGCCCACGGGTGTGGTCGCGCAAGAGGCCCCTCACGTGTATCAGCCCAGCTTCGAATCGCTGGAGCAGGCCAATCCCGTCCCCGAATGGTTCAAGGACGCGAAATTTGGGATCTATTTTCATTGGGGCGTCTACTCGGTCCCGGCCTTCGGCAACGAGTGGTATCCGCGCAACATGTATATAAAAGGGTCTCCGGAAAACCGGCACCACGTCGAGACCTACGGCGACCCGGGCGTCTGGCCCTACGACCATTTCATCACCGGCGACCGCGACAAGCAGGGCCGTCTCGTGCAGTTCGCTCCCCGGCTGAAGTCCGCGGGCGGCAAATTCGACCCCGACGAATGGGCGCAGTTGTTCGCCGATGCCGGCGCCAGGTTCGCCGGACCGGTCGCCGAACACCACGACGGATTTTCGATGTGGGCCAGCAAGGTCAATCCCTGGAACGCCAAGGACATGGGGCCGAAGCTGGATCTGGTCGGATTGCTCACCGACGCGATCCGCCAGCGCAACATGAAGGTGATCCTCTCCATGCACCACGCCTACAACATCACCGGCTATTACGAGGCGGTGCCAAAGACGGATGATCCCAAGCTGCAGATCCTCTACGGCCAGCAGGGCAGGGAGAAGAACGAGGCGCTGTGGCTGGCCAAGCACAAGGAAATCATCGACGGCTACCACCCCGACATCCTCTGGCAGGACTTCAACCTGCACCGCATCTCGCAGCCGGTGCTGCTCGGGTTTCTTGCCTACTTCTACAATCGCGCGGCCGAACGGCACCAGGAGGTCGTCGCCACCTACAAGGACGGACTGAACACCAAGTGCGCCGTCCTGGATTACGAACGGGGTGGCCCGCCCGACATCACCGAGAACTACTGGCTGACGGACGATGCCATCAGCTCCTCGAGCTGGTGCTACACGGAGGGCATTGGTTACTATTCCGCAAAACAGATCCTGCACGGATTCATCGATCGCATCAGCAAGAACGGCAATCTGCTGCTCAATGTCTCGCCGATGGCGGATGGCACCATTCCCCAGGCCCAAAAGGACATCCTGCTCACCATGGGCGCGTGGCTGCACAAATACGGCGAGGCCGTCTATGCCACCCGCGCATGGGAAACATTCGGCGAAGGCCCGACGAAGATGGGCGCTGCCCATGGCGTCATGGGACCGCCGAGCGAAGGCACCGCCCGGGACATTCGCTACACCCGGTCGAAGGACAACTCCACGCTCTACGCCATCATGCTTGGCTGGGACAAGGGCCAGGACGGCGTGGTTCTCCGATCGTTATCCACCGACCGAATCGACGGCAACAGGCTGAAATCCGTCGAATTGATCAACGGCCGGGCCGGCGCCTACCAGCCGTTGACCTTCAAGCAGGACGCGGAAGGTCTGCACGTAAGTCTGCCGAAGCGCTCCTTCGACGAACTGGCCTACGTCATCAAACTCGGTTTCACCGGCGGCATTCCGGCCTATGACAACTTTGCCGTGGTCGACGCGGCTTCGTACTACCGCCTCGTTCCCGGCGACAATCGCGGCGATCTGGTCCTGGGCGCGGACCTGTCGCTGACCGGGCAGCGGAAAGAGGCGGCCAACCAGTGGAAACTGGAACACCTCGGCCAGGGCATCTACAAGATCCTGAACCGCGCCGACCCGGACCTTGCACTCACGTACGATCCGGACCACCACCGCCTCGTCCTTTCGAAGTTCACCGGAGACGACGGTCAGTTCTGGAAAATCGGAAACGCCCGGGCCGGCCTGTTCACCATTTCCAGTGCGCAAGACCGGGACCAAGGGCTGTCTTTGCCCGCGTCCGCAGCGGCCGGAACGCGGGCGGACCTCGCCCGCGCCGGTAGTTCCTCATCTTCCCGATGGAAGCTCCTGGAAGTCTGCGAACTGAAGCAGGAGGCATTCAAACCGCACGCGATACCATGTGTCATCGAAGCCGAGGATTATGACACCGGATGCGTCGGCGATGCGTATTACGACCGGGACGACATCAACGAGGGTGGGCTTTATCGCCCCGACCAGGGCGTCGACCTCGGCGTGTGCAGCGCCGGCGGTTACACCCTGGGCTGGACGCATGCGGGCGAGTGGACCGCCTACACCGTCACGGTCGCGAAGGCCGGCCCCTACCGGGTGGCCTTCCACGTCGCCTCGGGTCAGGACACGGCCCGCTTCCACCTTGAGAGCGACGGCGCCGACCTGACAGGTGTCATCGCCGTTCCCAACACCAAAGGATTCCAGAACTGGATCGTCGTGGAGCGCACCCTGAATCTGCCGGCCGGTGCACACGTCTTGAAGGTGGTCATCGACGGCGACTTCGTGAATCTGGACAAGATAGTCTTCGAAACGACCCAGTGACGCTGGCCGTCTCCTTCGCTGCGCGGGCATCGCCGGAGCGACCTTCGTGAGCGGCTCCCGCGATTCCCGCCCCCAGGGCCGCCAGTTTCCCCAACAACAACTCCATGAACATGCCCAAAACGTTTCTCCACCTGACCAAGACGGCCGTGCTGGCCTCGTTGGTCGTTTGCGTCACTTCCGCCTCGGCGGCGGACGGGACGGTTTACCCGCTCGAAGCCCCTCCGGAGCCCGGTGCGATTCCGCTCAACACCGGTGGCGTCGAGAATCAGCCGGCGAAAGAAACCTGGTTCCGCCAGTGGGGCGAGCCGATGGTGCGCAACGTCTCCGCCGCGACCCTTACGCCGTTCCTGCCTGATCCGGCGAAGGCCAACGGCACCGCGGTCATCGTCGCGCCGGGTGGAGGCTTCCGCTGGCTCTCGATCAACAACGAGGGCTGGAAAATCGCCAAGGCCCTGAACGACCAGGGCGTGGCCGCGTTTGTGCTCAAATACCGGCTCCAGCCCACCGCGCCCTCGATGGACGAATTCAAGGCAATGATGAGCCGGCCGATGGGACCTCCTCCGCCTCCGCCTGCTGGAGCTGCCGCCGGCGATGCCCCGCCGCGCCCGCCGCGGTTCGACTTGTCGAACCAGCAAGCCGACGCCGAGGCCGCCTACGCGATGATCGTCGCGCGCGCCAAGGAATGGCACGTCGACACGGATCGCATCGGCATGATGGGTTTCTCCGCGGGCGCCGGTCTCACGATGCGCTGTGAGCTCCACTCGCAGACGATGAAGCTCGCCTTCATCGCGCCGATCTACGGCGGCCAGGGAGCGGTCGAGGTGCCGAAGGATGCGCCGCCCCTGTTCGTGGCCCTCGCCATCGATGATCCTCTCATGTTCCACGGAGATTTCGGACTGATCAAGTCCTGGTGGGAGGCGAAGCGGCCGGTTGAGTTTCATCTCTACCAGAACGGCGGCCACGGCTTCGGCATGGGTTATCCGGATCGCACCACCTACTGGTGGTTCGAGGTCTTCACGCACTGGCTCGACATCAACGGCTTTCTCAAGGCCAAGGCGGCCGGGTAACAACCGGTCCCGGACTCCGCGGATTAGCGTTCTCTTCTTCGGCTGAGAAATGCCGTTTCCAGCGCGTCGTCCCGCTGAAATTTCCCCACCGAATACACTCCCAAGCACGCGACTAATGAAAAAACTGAGCTTCCTGCTTTCGTCCCTGATCCTGGCCGGTTCGACCCTCGGGAATCTTTCGGCCGGGGAACCCGCCCTGATCAAGGTCGATCCTCGACCGCACCATCGGCGCCATCGACCCCAACATTTACTCGAGCTTTCTCGAACCCGTCGGGCGCGGCGTTGGCCGCGGCGTGGTCTATGGCCCCTTGTACGACCCGGATTCACCGCTGTCCGACAAGAACGGTTTCCGGAAGGATTACATCCAACAAATCAAGGACCTGAAGGTCTCCGCCATCCGTTGGCCCGGCGGCAATTTTGTTTCCGGCTACCACTGGGAGGACGGCATCGGGCCGAAGGACCGAGCGTCCCGCCATGTTGGACCTTTCCCGCCACCGGAAGGAATCAAACCAAATGGGCACCGATGAATATGCGGCCTTCTGCAACCTCGTCGGGGCGGAAAACTTCATTTGCATCAACGCCGGCACCGGCACGATCGAGGACGCCGCCCATTGGGTGGAATATTGCAACGCGCCCGCCGGGACCCGCTACGCCGACCTCCGGGTGAAGAATGGCCATCCGGAACCCTACAAGGTCAAATACTGGGCCCTGGGGAACGAGCCCGACGGCCCCTGGCAGCTCGGTCACAAGAACAAGGAGGACTACACGAAGTTCGCCATCGAGGCGGCCAAGATGATGCGAGGGGCCGACGAGGACATCCGGTTGGTCGCCGCCGGCTCGTCAAATTACCCGCTTGGTCACAAAGCGGTATGATCCCAAGGACGGCTGGACCGACTGGAATGACTACGTGCTCGATCAGATGGCCGGCTACATCGACTACATTTCCCTCCATCGCTACGTTTTCCAGGTCTTGCGGGGACTCGATAATCCGGGCTTCGCCGACCAGATGTCCCTCGGCCTGGAGATCGATCGCATCATCGAAGATCGTCCAGGGCCAGATCGAGACGGCGATGGCCAAATCCGAAACGGACCGGCCGATCTACATCTCGTTCGATGAATACGGCGCGCGCGGCAACAGCCTTGCCGGCCCGCTGTTGCTGGCCCAGCACCTGAACGCCTTCATCCGCCACGCCGACATCGTCAAGATGGCGAACCTGACCTTCCTCAGCAGCCTCGTCGGCATCACCCCCGAGGGCGACTACAAGACCTCCCTCTACTACCCGTTCTATCTGTATTCGAATCACTGCCGCGGCACGGCGCTCGATGTCTACACGCGTTGTGAGAAATACAGCAACGCCGTCTTCAAGGACATCCCCTACCTCGACGTCACCGCGGTGTTGAACGAGTCCGCCGGCATGCTGGTGGTGAACGTGGTGAATCGCAGCGAGACCGAGGCCATCCCGGCCAATCTCGAACTGCAATCCGGCGCCTACACCGGCAAGGGAAAGGTGCATCTCATCAACGCTGATTCCATCGAGGCCACCAACACCGCCACGGAGGAAAAGGTCCGTATCGAAACCAGCGACCTGGAGTTCACCGGCAACCGGATCAGCAACACCTTCCCGGCCCACTCCCTCACCCAACTGGAGATCGCCCTGCAAAAATGATCCGGGGTCTCGCACCGGGGAGATGGACGCCGAGCACGCACGGCCCGGTGGATTGCCGGGCGAGATCGTCACGGCCGAACCCCGCTCCGCTCCCAGTCTGGCCGTGACTCCTCCAGCCCACCGTCCGACGACGGGCTGGTTCTGGTGTTCAATACCTCACGCGGAAATGCCGGGAACTCTGCGACCGGCGGCCCGTCGACTTTGCAGCAGCCAGGCGAGGATGGCGGCGGCAGTGACGTCGTAGGCCCCGCAAAACTGCGGCCACCAGACCGGCACGCCGGGATTCGTGATCATGTGACCGTGGAAGAAGTCATACACCCCGTGCCCCGCCAGCGCCGCGACGATCCACCACGGGCTGGTCCTGAACCCCAGCACGGCGAGAGCGACGAAGCCGACGATTCCCACGCTCTCGGCCGCGAGTGCAGCGGACGAGCCGCCCATCGCGGCGAACAGTCCGTAGAGGCACGCGATCACGATCATCACCGTCGGATAGAATGAGCGGTCGCGATCGAGCCCGACGACCCGGGCGAAGAGCGCCACCGCGAGCGCGAGACCTACGCCGATGAGGAGTGGCATGGTTGTCTCCGGAAGTTCGAAAACGGGGGAAAGCCGGATGAACGCCGCCGCGCGGTCACAGCCACCGCCGCACGTTCATCCGGTAGTCAGTGAACTCGGGTCCGAACAAGGAGGCGAGCGCCGATTCCTCCGGGGCGATTTGAAAACGGTTCATATAGAGCACGAACGCGGGCAGCCACACGAAGGCGACGGCATTCGCGAGCAACACCGCCCAACCGAGCAGCACCACCAGCAGCCCGAGATACATGGGGTTCCGCGTGAAGCGATAGACGCCGGTCACGACCAGCGACGAGGCGGTCTCCGGCCGCAGCGGGTTGACGGTCGTCGCCGCCCGCCGAAAAGAGACCACGCCCGCCACGCCGGTGCAGACGCCCAACCCGGCCAGGCCAACCGCGACGACCCGGGATGCCGGCAGCACGTAGGCAAACGCCGGCACCAGCCACGACGTCAGCCCCATCACCGCGGCGATGATGAGCGTGAGCGCGACCGGTGGAATCCTTGGTGAAATCCTGCGCATGCCGGAACGCTGGATACACGGCAACGCCGTCACTCAACCCGGTGCAGCCAGTAGTATGGGTCCCGGTGCAGCGGCATGACCGCGAGGATGCGCACGTGATCAGGCATGTCCTCGTAGAGCAGACCGAACGGAAACGTCATCGAGAAGTGCCGGCGGATGGAGGGAGGGCGGAACACACGATAGAGCGTCGGGCGCGTGCAGATTTCCACGATGAGCCGCTCGATCTCATCATGGAAACGTTGGCCCAACTCGGGGCTGACCTGCGCGTAGTCGACGGCCGCGGCGGCGTATTCTTCCTCCGCTTCGCGGTGGAAACCGTGGGGCTTCACCGGCCGACGATTTTCCGAATGCGTGCGCTGACCTGTTCGCCGGGGATGAGCTTTGCCTGACCGCTGTCGAGTTCCGCTGCCCGGCGGGCCGCGACGTCGGACCATGCAGCCTCACGCACGGGTGCGACGCCGCCGTGTTTGGCGAGGGCGATCCGGTCGATCAATTCCGCGACCACATCCGCGGGCCACTGGCGAGTTTCCTCCACGATCTGATCCACGGTCATGGGCATGATCGGGAATACTAGCGGGCGTTTGGCGGGTTTCAATCCCCGCCTTTGGGCAACCAGATTCCTGAAGGTGAAGCGAGGGCCCAGGTGCGTCAGACCCCGTCCCACAGTCCCGACTGTCCACTGATGGACCTCTCCATCTGCGTGCCCGCCGCCACGCCCGTGATGCTGGCGAAGCTGACAGTGGAAACGTGACGAGCCGGGCTCGCACCGCGACAGCACGCCCACCGGACCACTCGACTACAAAAGTAAAATGCCCGACTCTTTCTGGCTGCCTGAAGCAGAACCCTCTTAAAGCCGGTGCGAGGCGAGGCCGCCCGCCACGATCAGTGCGGGCCAACCTCGTCCACCGGTCCAAGATAGCGATCCAGCCACTCGCGAATCTCCGGAATCACCTGTGGAATGGGAAAGGCGTGTCCGCCCTCGACGAGCAGATGGCGTTTGTGCTCGGCGGGCGTGCCGAGCGCGCGGAAAAGCGGCAGCTGCATGGTTTCGAGGGGACAGAGGAAATCGCGGCGGCCGTTGATGATCAGCGTGGGCACCGTGACCCGCGGGACGAAGGTGAATGGGTCTGCTTCCGGCAGCGGTCCACCGGGCAGTCCCCCCGCGACGAAAACGTTGACTTTGATTCGATCCTCCAGCGCGGAAACGATCGGTCCCCACGCGGCGCCCCAGCTGGAGCCGACGAACGCCACGCGGTCAGCCTGGAGATCGGGACGGGATTCCAGGTAGTCGATGGTCCGGCGGGCATCCTGCACCACGTGTTTCCTCCACTCGAGGCTTTCGACTTCGCCCCGGCGCCGTCCGGCCGACGACTGCCGCTCGTAGGTTCCGGCGTAGATCGGATAGACGATCGCCCGCCGCGTTTCGAGCAAGGCTTCGATCACCGAAAGATCGCGCGGGCTTTCGCTGGATTGTTGAAACATCGCGCCGGCATTCGGGCAATAGATGATGACCTGATAGGGCGGTCGCGCGGAACGTGGGAGATACAGGAGCGCGTCCATCCGCTCGCCATTGTAGGCGGCGTTGAACGACACGCGCTCCCTCCGCCAGCGCGCATTCTCGACCGCCACGCCTTCGATCCGCGGATCGAGGCTCGTCCGGTCGTAGGCGTAGATCCGCCGGATGACGGCAAATTCCTCGTCGCTGACTGGCGTCTCGGCGGCGTAGCTGCGCACGGAGACGGGTGGCTTCGGCGCGTCGATCGCCGCCGGAACCGGCTTTCCTTCGTCCGTCTGGAGGCAACGAAATCCGTTCTTCGGCCCCCGGTCGAAGGGCGACGCCGCATCCTCCTGCACATACATGTATTCCGCTTCGCCCCAGCCCCCGCCCAGGAGGAACCGTCCGCCGTCAGGCGCTTCGTTCCAGCACCATTCCCGGGCGTTGCCGGCCATGTCCACCGCACCACTGGAACTGACGCCCTGATAGGCGCCCACCGGGGCGGACCCGGCCGGGCCGAAATTCCCAAAGGCGAGCAGGTATTCCGTCTCGCCGCGCCCGCTGGCAAGGTGCCAGTGCGTGAGCGACGGCAGCCGCTTGCCGACGAACTCGGCATACGCGGCCGCCTCGAACCAGCTGACTCCCGTCACCGGATAATTCTCTTCGCCTTCGGGGTACATCCCATCCCTCCAGCCGGCGGGTCCGGGTTGACCCGTCCGGTCCCGAAAGAGCGCCATCGCTTCGCTCCAGCCCAGCTCCCCACCGTCGCGGCGGAACGGTTGCTTCCAGTGGGTCCGGGACGCGTAGCCGCCCGCCGCGACGAACGCGTGAAACTCGCGATTGGTCACCTCGTGTTGGTCGATCCAGAATTCGTCCGTCATGCGGACGCCGGCCTGGGCGTGGAGCACGGCCTGCACGCGCACCATGCCGGGCGGGGTCGCGGAGGTCTCGAAGAGCGCGCAGTTGAGCCGTCGCTCTTCCCAGTTCCACGGCCAGCCATCCGCTTTTTCGACCGGGGTGTAGCCGTCCTTCTCGATGCGCCAGCGGTGCACGCATCGCGGCAGTCGCACCGCCTGCAACGGCGTCTTGCCGAGATACTGCCACGCTTCGCCCGGATGGTCGTAGGGTTTGACGTAGACGTCCGCTCCCGCGGGCGTGGTTTCCACCGCGACGGTGGTGGACACCTGCAGCCACAGGCTGGCGAGCACCGGATCGTCGACCAGGAAATCCCCGGCTTTTCGGGCCAGCGCAAACGCCGCTGCCACGTCGTTGCGTTTCAGCAGGCGGGAAATTTCCGGCAGCGCCGTTTCCCGCGCCCACCGCATGTTGGACAGGCGCAATTCCTGCGCCGCCGCGACCCGCCGGGCGTCCGCCGCCTGCACTTCCGCGCGTTGCGCGGCCTCCCGCAATTCGCGTTCGAGCCGCTCGGCCCGCAGGGCCCGCAGTGATTGCATGGTCGTCACCAACGACCCGGCGACGATCAAGCCGACGATGGCGATGCTCGCGCTCACGCCGACCCGGTGCCGGCGCACGAACTTGCCCAGCCGGTAGGTCGTGCTCGGCGCACGCGCCTCGACTGGCTCGTCGGCGAGGTAGTGCTGCACGTCAGCCGCCAGCGCGCTGGCGGTTTCGTAGCGCCGGGCGGGATCCTTTTCGAGGCAACGAAGGACGATCCAGTCGAGATCGCTGCGGAGGAGGGGTGCGAGTCGCGTGGCGCCGAGCGCCCGGCCTGCCGCCACACGCGTGAGTTCCACGGCATCGAGTCCGTTAACCCGCACTGATGGCCGGGCCGGATCCTGCTCGCGAATCACCCGGCGCAGGGTTTCCCAGCCGGATTTCGAGAGCGCCCTCGCATCGAACGGCAACCCACCGGTCAGCAACTCGTAGAGCAGTATCCCGAGGCTGTAGATGTCGGTCCGCGTATCGACGTCGAGTCCGCCGGTCTCCATCTGCTCCGGACTCGTATACACCGGCGTGCCGACAAACGCGTGACCGTGCGTGAGCAGCGTCCGTTCCGTCAGGCTCACGTTCATCGCCTTCGCGATGCCAAAGTCGATCACCTTCGGGACCGGCTGGCCGTGCTCGGAGGACACCAGAATGTTCGAGGGCTTGAGATCGCGGTGGACGACTCCCTTTTGGTGGGCGTGTTGCACGGCCTGGCAGACTTGCACGAACAGTCGCAATCGGTCCCGGATCGTCATCGACTGCTCGTCGCAATATCGCGTGATCGGAATCCCGCGCACGAACTCCATCGCGAAATACGGCCGTCCCGCCTCGGTCGCCCCGGCATCAAAGACCCGCGCGATGTGCGGGTGCTCCATCAAGGCGAGCGCCTGGCGCTCGGCCTCGAATCTTGCGACGACCTCCCGCGTGTCCATCCCGAGTTTGATGATCTTCAACGCCACGCGCCGGCGCACCGGTCGCTGCTGCTCCGCCAGCCAGACCGTGCCGAAGCCGCCTTCGCCCAGGCGCGCCACCAGTTCGTAGCGGTCGACGCGCGCCGCGGGTTTTTCCGCCGCGTCGAGCCCCGCGGTCAGCGCGCGAACCAGGTCGGCCTCCGAGGAAGGCGCGCGACTGTCGGACGAAGACGGCGCAGCGGAAAGGGCCCGAAGGAATTCGTCGGCTCGCTCGAGCAACCTCTGACGCCGCTCGTGGTCATTGCCACAGGTCCGGCGCAGATAATCCTCCCGCTCGTCCGGAGTCAGGTCGAGCAAACCGGCGATCAGATCGTCTTCGGACGCTGGGGGCTTCACAAGGGGACGGTGGGCGCCGGGTGGTTCTCGCGCATTCGCGATGCCCCGGCAACAGAAAGTCTACGGCAAACGAAAGCGAGAATCACGGGGGCCGAACTGCCATTGACAGCAGGTTGCCCTGCTTGAAACGCAGCTTGATCTTCCGGACGTTTTGCAGGTCGTCCACGGTGCTGCCTTCCAAGGCGATGAAGCTCGCTTCGTAACCGTCGTCCAGCCGGCCGATCCGGCGGCCGGGAAGGATCGTCTGGGGCGTCGTTTCGGTCCACATCCTGAGCAAGGTGACATTGTCGAACACGCCCAGTTTTTGCAGATACTCGACTTCCGCGACCGAGCTGTCGCTCACGGTATCGCCGCCGATGGCCAGCGTCACGCCTTCGTCGCGCAGGAGCTGCAAATTCTCCGATTGTATTTTGAGCACCTGCGCGAGGTCGTTTCCCGGTATGTGGGCCGGCGGAATGCGCGGAACCGCGCCGCACGTCGTATCAACATCCACGCCGCGCGCGGCTGCGAGTCTCGCGTCCGCCAACGCAATGGGCGCGATGTCCGTCGGTCGCGGTGAGGTTTCCCTGCGCGAACACGACATCAATGCCTTCGGGTCGATTGATCCCAAGCCGTCCCTTCAGGTCGTCGGACACGGGAAGGTTCCCCATGATCTTGACGCGAAACACGCCGTCGCGCAGGTCGCGCTGAATTGCGTCCCGGTCCCTGGCCTCCACGCCGGTGCCGATGTTGTGGTTGTGGGCTTCCCCGAAGGGCGGGACCTCGTAGGTGCCGGCGAGGTCGATGGTCTGGTCGACGTGGCCAGGTTTCCGGGACGTGAACCGGCCGTTGACACTGTAGAACGTGCGCGGTTCGAAACCAAGCCCGTTAAACCATTGTCCGTTGATCAACGCGGTGGTCGGCGGCAACGAACTCTGGGCTGCGACCTGGCCGAAGCCGTTGCCCGGCCACAGCGCGACGAGGATTGCGCCGGACAGAATGCGACGAAGCACGGGCCGAGACGTGATCCAGTGGTTCTGCACGGGTGGCATGTTGGTTGGGATCATCGAAAAACCTTCCGGGAACGGCGGCGGTCGGCGAAAGATCGCGTGGATGATTTCATATCCCTCCGCGGCGACCGCCGCGAAGCTGAGGAACGGCAGCCCGGGCAGGAACAAGTGTCCACCCTTGGCGTGAGCCGTCAGGTTTGTGCCGCTATCGTCCGCGTCGGCCGCCGCGCCGAACCCCGCCTGCGGGGCCCCGAGCACACCCACGCCCAGTCCCAACGCTGTCGCGAGGAAGTCCCGACGGGATTGATGGTCGTTTGTCTTCATAGGTGCTTTTCGGGGTGGGGCCGTCTTCTCAACGGGGGGTGCGGAGAAAAGGGGTCACTACTTTATTATTGACATTGGAGCGATCCACCCGCCTTGCATGAGGGCATGGCGCGCAAGCTGCGGATGGAGGAGGAGGGCGGGCTGCACCATGTCATCAATCGGGGCAACTACCGGAAGTGGATCTTCGCGTCGGAGGGGGCGAAGATCGGCTTCGAGAAGGCGCTGTTCGAGTGCGGTGATCGCTTCGGCTGGGTGCTGCATGCCCATTGCATCATGGGCAACCATTTTCACCTCGCGGTGGAAACCCCGCGGGGAAACGTGAGCGAGGGCATGCGGTGGCTTCAGGCAACCTTCGCCAACCGCTTCAACCGGCTGCGGAAGGAAACCGGGCGGCTGTTCCAGGGACGATTCAAGAGCCTGGCGGTGGAGGACTCGCAGCGGCTCGGTTGGTTGTGTCACTACCTCCATCTGAATCCGGTTCGTGCCGGGATCTGTGACCTGCAGGGACTGCGGAGCTATCGCTGGTCGAGCTACTGGTATTTGTTCCAGCGCCAACGGCGTCCGAAGTTCCTGGAGCTGTCCACGTGCCTGGAGGAAGCCGGCGGATTGAGCGATCGTCGCGCAGGCTGGGACCGCTATGCACGCTACCTGAACTGGATTGTGGCGGACGAGCCCACGCGCAAGCACATGGAGTTTGACCGCATGAGTCGGGGCTGGGCGATCGGAACCCGAGCCTTCCGCAAGGGTCTGGTGCAGGAGGAGCGGCAGTTGCGCTCGGTGGTGAAGCGCAACCAGGCGGAAGCGCGCGAAGCGCGTGAACTGGCGTGGGAGGCGCTGCTCGAGAAAGCGCTCGCGGTGATGAAAAAAGGCCCGAAGGAAGTTGCCGCAGAACCCAAGGCGGCGGATTGGAAGGTGGCCGTGGCGGCATTGCTGAAGCAACGACTGGCCTGTGCCAACGCCTGGCTGGGGGTGCACCTGCACATGGGCGTGGAATACGGCGTCAGCCGCTACGTCTCCGAAATGCAAGCCGGCGAACGGCCGAATGCACTGGCCATCTTCACGCGCCTAACCGCAAGAATAAAGTAATGACCCCTTCTACCTTCTCCCCTTCTACCTTCTCGCAAGAATAAAGTAATGACCCCTTCTACCTCTCCTTCTACCTGGCGCGATCCGGTGATGGGTGACAAACGATCCGGGGTGATGGGTTACACATAGCGGTGTCAGGTGGTGGTGGATATAGCGAGAGGTTTCGTGCGGCGCATAGCGCCGCGGGGGGAAGGAGGTGTGGAGGAAGGGGGGCAGGCGCCCTGCCTTTTCTGGCGCCGGTCTGAGCCCCCCTTCCTCCACCTGTTGGACTCACGTTTTGCGGTGGGCTTCATGGTGGCGGTGGGTGGGCGGATGCTGGCGGCCGGGCCCCAGCGCTCCGCGGGATCGAAGACGAGGTTGCCCAGGTAGATGTTGGCGAAGTGGAGTTCGGTCTGGCCCTGATCGTTGCGGCGCAGGCCGACGCGCTTGCCGGCGAAGATTTCGCCCACGTGATAGTTGTGGCCTTCGTGCGCCAGAAAGCCGCTGGTGGAAATCACCTTCACCTCGTAATCGGCGGGATAGACCAGCGGTCTGTCGTCCTCGTGGAGTCGCCGCTCGCTCTTCTGGTAGAAGTCCGCGGGAAACTGCATGGCGAGCGCCTCGTGCGGTCGCTCGTAGTTGAACGTGTATTGCCAGCGCTCGAAGCGCCGCTGCTGCGCGGCGAGATTGGCCGAGGGGGGCTGCGTGGCCTCGGCCTTGAGGTCGCGGTGCATGCGCTCGTGCGAGCCGTTGTCCTGCGGCTTGGCCGGCCGGGTGAACTCGACGTCGATGCCCTGCTCGATCCACCACACGCTCAGACTGGAGAGGCGCCCCAGCGCGCCGGAAGCGAACGGCGCACCGTGATCGACCCGGATGATCTCCGGCTTGCCCGCCTGGCGCATCAGGCCGCGAAAGCTGTGCAGCGTGCCCTTGAACTGCTGGTTGGGTTGCGCCTTCAACCCGAGGACAAAATGGCTGTAGAGGTCGGTCACCGTCAGCGGATCGCAGCGCTGGCCGTCGTCCAGGATGAACCAGCCCTTGAAGTCCACCGTCCAGACGTGGTTGGGTTGCGTGGGCTCGGTCAGGCCGTGATCGACGGACGGATACGCCCCCGGCCGCCGGCGCCGCCGCACACTCAACCCGTGCCGGCGCAGGATCTCCCCGATCGTGCTGCGCGCCGGCGGCGACTCGATCCCGTGCTTCACCTCCAGCACCTTTTGCAGCTTCTTCGGGCCCCACGTGCGATGCAGGCGCCGTTCCGCCAGCACCAGCGCCTCCACCGCCTCGTCTGTGCGCTGCGGAAAAGTGTGGGGCCGATGGCTGCGCGGCTGCAGCCCCTTCATCCCATCAGCCGCAAATCGCTCCAGATGCTTGTAGCCGGTCTTGCGGCTGATGCCGAACTGCTCGCACAGATCCGTGAGCGTGAAACGGGCGGTGCGGGCCAACAAAACAAAGCGGGTGATCTCGTCCATGGGTGTGACGGTTTTCCAGGGCATGGCCCTGGTATGTGTCACCCATCACCCCGGTCAAAGTGTCACCCATCACGCCGGATCGCGCCCCTTCTCCCGACTTTCTGCACCCACGTTGCCGCCACCGTCGCGGATGGCGCCGACATCGACGAGGAGTTACGCCAGCTCATCGCCACGCTCGGCGGTGACATCCGGGACGTTTAGCGCGCCAGGACGAGATTGCCCGGCCGCGAGCCGGTTTTTTGAGCCGGGCCGGAAAGAACCGGCCGTGGTGTGATTACGGACGGAGAAGGTCGTAGAAGCCCTTCGAACGGCCCCCCGCGAATCGGGATTGGCCACAATCTATATTGTTCACACCAGCCAACCACCATGAAAACCGTCATCTCTGTGCTCTTACTTTCCCTCGGCGCGATTTCGCTCGCGCCCGCTGCCAACCAGGCCCCCGCCAGCTCCGACGAACAGGCGCTCCTCCAACTTGAAAACGATTGCGAGGCGGCACGTATGCGCCGCGACGTCGAAGCCACCGACCGTATCGTCGATCCCACGTGGATGTTCACCAATCCGGATGGAGTGCTCATTCCGACGGCCAAGGCGAATGAGAACCTGAGAACGGGCTTCATCACCTTCAAGTCGTCGAAGGTCGAAAGCGTTTCGGTTCACATCTACGGCGACGCCGCCGTCGTCTTCAGCCTGCGCACGCAGACGCTGGTCTTGAACGGCGCCGACGTCCAAGGGCAGTTTCGCTGCACGAATACCTTCGTGACGCGCGGCGGCCACTGGCGGTGTGTCGCGACCCACCTCACGCGGGTCGCCGCCAGCTAACGGATGCGGCATCGCCCGGTGCTGCGACATATTGAGCGATCCGGGGCGCGCACGCTGCCGGCCAGCACGGCTTGCTGCCTCCGGCGGGCGCCGGCGCGCCCCGGACGCCCGGGAGCCCATCGGCTCCCAGACGCATGGCGCCGAAGAGTCGCCCTCAGACCTCGCCGCGCACCGCCGCCTCAATTTTGGCGACGTCGATCTTCCCCATCTCCATCATCGCCGCAAACGCGCGCTTCGCCACTTCGCCGCCCCGGGCCATCGCATCGGTCAGGACGCGCGGGGTGATCTGCCACGACAGGCCCCATTTGTCCCGACACCAGCCACACGCGCTCTCCTCGCCGCCGTTGCCGACGATCGCGTTCCAATAACGGTCCGTCTCCGCCTGATCGTCGGTGGCGATCTGAAAAGAGAATGCCTCGCTGTGCTTGAACGCGTCGCCGCCGTTGAGGCCCAGGCACGGCACGCCACACACCGTGAAATCGACCGTCAGGACCTGGCCGGCCTTGCCGCCGGGAAAGTCGGATGGCGCCCGAAACACGGCGCCGACCGCGCTGTCGGGAAAGGTCCGGGCGTAAAAGCGGGCGGCCTCTTCCGCGTCATGATTGTACCACAGGCAGATTGTATTCTTGTTCATGGTTGGTCTCCTCTTTTGCGAGTGATTCGTCCTTTCGCCAGCATTGACGATCTTCCGGTTCCGACCTCCTCCGCGGTCGTCGGTGCCACGCTGGCGCGCTCTAGGAACGTTTTCGCAGCACGACGTGCATGGCGTTCGGCGTGGTCACGTGTTCCGCGCACTGGTAAGCGAGTTTCAGCGCATCGATGCCGCCGAACAACGGCTCCCCGGAGCCGAGAAGGATCGGTGCGATCGCGATGTGCAGCTCGTCGATCAGGCCGTCCCGCAGGTATTGCTGGATCGTCGAGACGCCTCCGCCGACCCGGACATCCCGTCCGCCCGCGGCCTCGCGCGCCCGACGCAGGGCGGAATGAATTCCATCGGTGACGAAGTGAAACGTCGTGCCGCCGGCCATCGTGATCGACGGGCGGTCGTGATGCGTCAGCACGAAGACCGGGACGTGGTACGGCGGGTTGTCGCCCCACCATCCCTTCCAGGTGTCGTCCGGCCAATCGCCCCGGACCGGACCGAACATGTTGCGACCGAGAATCCACGCACCGATGTTTTGAAAGCCGCGCACGGCGAACTCCTCGTCGACGCCGGTCGTGCCGCCGTCTTTTCCCACCATCTGCTGGAAGGTCCGGGTGGGGAAAAACCATTCGTGCAGCGCCTCGCCGCCGACGCCGAGCGGATTGTCGAGAGTTTGATCCGGGCCGGCGCCGAAGCCGTCGAGCGAGACGCCGAAGCAGTGCACGCGCAGGCGCCCGGTGGAAACGTTTGTCTGGGTATTCATGGGACGTGAGCGGCGATGGTTGTGAAGGTGCTCATGCTTGCTTTCAACGTCGACGAACGATCGGTCGCATTCCGGACACCCGGCGATTGATGTGGCGGTGGGCGCCTCCGACGACGTCGCTACGGGTACAGGGGGGGCTTCGACGGCGCCGAACAGTTTGTCTCGATGTTTGACCGCTTCTTCGGACAGGCCGGATTCGCCCGCGGCGATCTTCTTGAGCGCCGCGAGAAAGCCGGGTTTGACTTCGGCGTACGGGCTGACCGCCGAGGCAAGGAGTCGCTCCACGACCTTCGTCCGTTCCTTCCCGGCCGGAACGTCCTGCATCCAGGCGGCAATCTGGGCACCGCCGCCTTCGCGTCGCATGGCGGCCCAGCCGACGGCTCCGATCACCTTGGTCTTGAGATCGGACGCGGGCATTTGATTGACGTAGGCCGATGCCGCATCGAACTCGTTGAAGGCCCAGGTGGCGATCGCGTTTTGCGTGAACGCCTCGCTCGCCTCCGGGTCCGAAACCAGGCTCGCCATGTGCAGGGCCAGTCGAGGATCGGACATGGCCACCGCAGCGAGCATGCGCGGCGCCGCCTTTTCCAGCAGGCCGGCTTCGGCGATGCGCGCGGCCAGCTCGTAGTTCTCGTCCCGCGTGCCCTGAAAAAACGCGCTGCTCATCAACGGGCCGACGGCATCGGTGACCAGCGGTTCTGCATGGTTGGCGAGCGCGTAGTCAATCGCTCCGGTGGGATCCGCCTGCATCCACCCCTGGAGAAATCCTTCCATGGCTTTCTTCGCCATGACTTGATCGGAAATCCCCCGCAACGCCTCCAGCGGCGCGCCGGTGTCGGTTTCGCCCCAGCGGCTGAAGATATGGGAGATCCATTCCTCTCTTTCCTGCGAGTCGCCCAGTTCCCGGGCCATGGACACCAGGGCCGGCACCTGGTCGGTTTCAAAGGGGCTTCCATCAGCGAATACTGGATCCTCGTCCGGCTCCACCGGTTGTGCGCGATCGCGTACGCGGCGAACGCGGCGTGCAAATCGCGTTTCGCGAGTTCGGTGACCACGCCGCTGAACTGACTCGCGGTGTACGGTGAAGCGCCCGGCACCTGCTCCTTTGCGACTTCCCATGCGGCAAACGGATCCTGCTCGGCCCAGCCGGTCATGGCCGACGACATCGCGGATCGTTTGTCGCGTCCGAACAACTCCTTCGCCTTCGCCACGGCCCCCGGGCCATCAAGTTTGCCCCACTGTTTGAAGAAGGGCCCGACCAGTCGGGATCGATCGCGCGCGTTTTCGACGGCGAGAATCGAAGCCAGAATATCGGGTGCGTCTTCCAATGTCATCGACGCAAACAGCTGCTCGAGCTTGTAGGCGCGCGTCGTCGGCGAATCGATCCTCAGGAGCTCCGCGAACTGATCCGTTATCCTGGCCCGGGCGGCTCCGAAACTCGCCACGCTCGCCACATCAATGCCGGGTGCGATGGAGGGGACGGCGGATTCAGGCGGCTGCGATGGGCCAGGTCGCTGCGTGACGTCCACTGGGAAACGGGCGGCGGAAGTTTTTTGCCCGAACCAGTACCCCACAGCGGTGCCGCAGCCCAGTCCTGCAAGCAGTCCCAGGATGAGTCCGGCAGGTGTCAATTTCATGGGGTGGCGGGGGCGAAGACGTCGGGTTGCTCGTCAGACCCGACAAAGCATCGCTTGTTTCACCGCCAGTCAAATGCCCAATGGATGTTTCGCCGCGACGCGGAGGAGCCCTCGGGCTGCGCGCGCTCTCCGAGCGCACCGCGGGTGTCGTCGCGCATTCGCGGCCGGGCCGGAGTCCTCCGAAGCGAGCCCGCCCAGAGTGCATGACACGCTCGAGCTAGATGGACGTCCCGCGGCCGGTGCCGGCCGGAGTTTTCGGTGTCAGGCGAGCCAGGGTCAAGGCGCCGGCGAGCGCGATGACGAGGTCACGCACCGCGACGTCGAGATAGTGCCCCGAGAGAATCAACTGCAGCGCGATCGCGATCAGCCAGGCCATGACGACAAAACCGCCCAGCCGCGGCCGCAGCCACACCGGTACTCCAGCGACGATCTCAATGATTCCGACGGCGTACATGAATGTGGCGGCTGACACCGGAATCACGTTCAGCACGAACGGACTCAGGTAGCTTTCCCAATCCGCGAGCAGGTTCAGGAATTTATCCGCGCCGGCCACGATCGGCACGATGGTGAAGATATAACGGAGGGTAGCCTGCGTGGAGGACACCACAGTGTCGGAATTGGTCTGATCGGTTGTTGTCATGATGATTTTTCCATCGCCACCGGCCGGGATGGGCGGTGTTGAAGGTTTCGATGCCGGGCGGGGCGGGGAGGTTACAAATCTGGTCGCCTTCGGTCCCTCCATGCCCAGAAGGGATTGCCGCGCATGCCCTCGGGGATGCTCGCCGATTTCCCGGCATTGGGCGCGGCTGGCCAATCGGGCGACCCTGTGTATCCTGGTGGCCGTTCTTGCATCCAATCTCCCGCATGCGCTCGTCCGCCCGTCACGCCCAACCGGCCCTGGACCCGGCGACCACCCCGCCCGAAATGACCGACGCGGAGGCGGTTCGGGAGGTCGTGGACGGCAATCGGGAGATGTTCGAGGTGATCGTCCGCCGCTACAATCAACGACTCTATCGCATTGGCATGGGCTATCTCCAGGACCATGCGGAAACCGAAGACGCCATGCAGAACGCCTACGTGAAGGCCTTTCTGCACCTCGGGCGCTTTCGCGGCAACGCAGCCTTCGCGACCTGGCTGACCCGTATCATGATCAATGAATGCCTGATGGTGTTGCGCAGCCGCAAACGCCCGGCAATCGAGAGTCTCGACGATGAAGACTCGCCAGCCGGGCGAACCGTCCTGTCCGCGCCCGAAGCGGACACGCTGCTCGACCACGAGCGACGCGCCGTGCTCGAACACGCGGTGCGCGCGCTGCCGCTCACCCATCGGACCGTGTATCTGCTGCGCGACGTCCAGCACTTGTCCACCAGCGAAACCGCGCGCGCCCTCGACATGTCCACCGCCAATGTGAAGGTGTGCCTCCATCGCGCGCGGGAAGAACTGAAAGCCGAGGTGTTGAAGTCGGCGGCGGGCCTGGAGCTCTTCTCCTATCCCGCCGCGCTCTGTGATCCGATGACCGCCCGTGTCATGCAGGCCGTATTGGAGTTGCCGGCACAAGGGTCGACTGGCCGCTGAATGCGGAGGGAGAGGGTGCCATGGCAACGATTGGCCGGGGCGCCGCGCCGATGCCTTCAACCCTGCCGCCGCGACCCTCGCCTGGGATCGAACGCTCGCCTTCCTGCGACGTTCGTTCGCGTGAGTCGGGTGGGGTGCCGCGAAGGTTTGGACGGCCTCGTCCCGACCATCGTATGCTGGAGCAAAACATTCCGCGTTGTCACGGGGCTGGCTGACGCCGATGACGCGTCTGCGAAATCTTGGATCGTTGGGAGCAATCCAGATTGCGGAGAAACTCCGGCACCGGACCGGCGCCGCTACGGCATGAACCCCTCGATGTGAACCTTGCCTTCGGCCAGGTTGACCGTGCCGATGCCCCAGATCTGTCGGGCGTTCACCCAGGCATACTGTTCCGCAGCGGTGGTGAGGACGACGTTCTCGCAGAGGTCCACGATCGGCGCGTTCGCCCGTGGGGTCGCCACGCCGTCCGCGGCCAGCGCGATCCTTTGTCCGTCATCCGTGGCAATGACGGCGCGAATATCGAGAGTTATCCGGCCGTCCGCCCGGATGCGGAGGTAGTCGACCCCGCTCACGCGTCCCGCCAGACGGCCGGTCGCGCGACCGTCGAAGGCCACGTCGATCCGGGCGCCTTGGGGAGGGATCGCAGATGCACCTGAAAGAATGGAATCCAGCGTGATTCCGAAATCCGTCATGCCCGTAACCATCAAGTCGTACTCGTAGATCTTTTCGCCAGTCATGTTCATTTTAGGAAACGCGGTTCACAGGAGGTAACGAAGGAAACAAAGGTCGGAGAGGCACTCGGATGCGTGGCGAGATCTGGCCTCCCATCCATTCACTTCAGAAGTGAGTATAGAATCCAGGGAGATTTCCGCGCATCCTCTCGGCCTGCGTGGTCCGGTTCGCTGCGCGCCCGGTCTTGTTGCTTCGCTCGGAACTCTTCGTTACCTTCTGTGCAAATTTAGGTTCACGGGGGATCGATGCCTCGCTCGCGTTGGGTTGATTGTGCCGACACCAGCCGCGAGGAGCCGGTGGACGTTGCGCTCAGGAGAAGCCGCCGACCACGGTGCAGCTCCCGGGGCGCGAGACGAACGAAAACCGCGACCTTCGCGAAGAGCAGGCGGCGTCCACGTTCGAGTCTGGGATTCCGCGGAACACTTGGGTGTGATTCCGATGGCTCCGGGATGCGCACGACGACCAATCCCAAGGATTGGAGTTCTTCCCGTCCCAGCCGGACAGGCACGGTCCGCCATCGTGCAGGAAAACGACACGCCCGTACCCGCGACTGCCGGACGATCTGGTGGGGTTGAACCGCAATCACCGCATCGACGTCTGGGTTCCGCTCGTGCAGGTGACCGCGTATCGGCCGACGTGGATTCTCGACAATCGCAACTACTCCTGGCTTCAGGTCGGAGGCCGCGTGATGCCCGGCGTACAGAGCGAAGCGGTCCAGGCGCACCTCGCCGTGCTCGCGGCGAGAAACCGCGAGGAGTATCCGTTGATTGCACGGGATTGTGCCTACTCGGCCGCGCCCCTGGCGACCATGACCATCGCCTACAACGAGCGGGCGCGCACCGCCCTGTTGCTCGGTGGAACCGTCGCGGCGCTCTTCGTGCTCGCCTGCACCAACTTTTTTTCGCTCACGCTGGTGCGCCTCCTTGCCCGGCGCCGTGAGATCGCCGTGCGTATGGCGCTCGGGGCCACGCATGGCGCGATCGGCCGCTGGCTGCTGGGAGAGATGACGATCGTGCTCGGAATCGGGCTCGCGACCGGTGCCGGATTGAGCTTCGGGCTCATGCGCGTCCTGCGGTTCAATCCCGCGGTCGCCAACCTGTTCGACGGCTCGGGCGTGCATCTCGATTTGCGGGCGGGTGGGATCGTGCTCCTGTCCGCGGTGCTCGCGATCACCGCGGTCTGGCTTCTTCTCTTCCGCTACCTCCGGCGTCACGACTACGTTGGCGCGATCAAGGAAGGCGCGACCGCACCAAGCCGCCTCCGCGCGTTCAGCCTCCTCCTCGCCACGCAGCTCGGCGTGGCCCTGCTCCTGATTGCGATGTCGGCATCTTTCCTCCGCACCTTGTGGATGACCATCGTGCGCGACCTTCCGTTCCGCACCGACCATGTGCAGCTGGCGGACATCGATTTGAAATCATTTTCCTGGTACAACGACCGGGCGCGCGGCCATGACTTTTGTCGCACGGTGATCGACCAACTGCGCTCGTTACCCGGCGTGACGGCGGTCGGCGCCTCCACGACGCGGCCGCTGGACCGGGCCGGAACCACCTCCATCATCCTCGACGCGAGCAGCCAGCAGGAAGACAGACGGAATCGTTCACGCTACACGTTCATTGGTCCGGATTTCTTCGGCGCCCTCGGGGTTCGCTTCCTGCAGGGGCGGGACCTTGCGGAAACCGAACTCCAGCAGAACCAGCCCGTCTCGGTCATCAATCGCTCGATGGGCAGCCGGTTCTGGCCTGACGAGGCCAGCCCTGTCGGCCAGACCTTCCGCCCGTGGTCCGGAGGTCCGGTCACCACCGTGATCGGGGTGGTGAACGATTTTCCGGGCGTTGCCCCGGAAGACCCGCAGCCGCAATTTTTCCTTCCGTATACCAGCGACACGATCGGCCGCATCACTCTCGCGATCGGCGTGCAGGACGACTCGGCCGCGATGCACAAGCAGCTCGCGGAGACGCTGGCGGCAGTGTGGCCGAATTCGCATACGCCGGAGCCCTATCCGATCGCCCGGCAGGTCCGCGAGAGTCGGAGCGATCTGGTTGCGTCGAGTCGGGTGATGCTTTGGGTGGCAATCCTCGCCGGTGTGATCACCGCCATCGGCATCTACTCGTTCTCTGCATTCACCGCCGCCCAGACCGTCCGGGACTCGGCCATCCGGATGGCACTCGGTGCGCGTCCCGCGAACATCTTTCGGGTGCACGTGATTCGTTATCGCTGGGGAGTCCTCGCCGGGTTGGCGACCGGAGTCGCGCTGTCGCTGGCATCGGGTCCGCTGCTTCAGCGGCTCGACATCACGCTGCAACCGCTCGCGCCCGCGACGATCGCGGCAGCCGGATCACTACTCGTGATCCTCGCCCTGATCGGTCTTTGCCTTCCGCTGCGGGGACTGCGGCGGCTCGACATCCGTGCGATCCTGATGGGCGAGTAGTTACGGCAGTGGACAGGGGACTGAGGACGGCTCAACGATGAGCGGATCCTGTAATCCTGATTTCCCCAGATGAAATGCACAAAAGGCAACGAAGCGTTCCGAGCGAAGCGACAAGACCGGGCGCGCAGCGAACCGGACCACGAATGCCCGGCGCGTTGCATGCGAATCGAGCGATCTCTGGTGTTCACCTCTGAGGTGATCAAGCCTCGCATTTGCCAGGACATCCACGTGCTGACGACATCCGCGCCTGCCTGGAATTTGTCGCCGCGCAAAACGATCACGTGGTGTTGCGCGTAGTGAGGCGATTTCTGGTCGACAATCAACTGCCGGCTGCGCTGGCCCGTTGGATCGAAGCGCAGGATTGTGCTGCGGAACACGTGCGCGCGCTCGATCTCGCGCAATCGTCCGACGCTGCATCTGCGAACATGCCGCCACGACCGGGGCCATCATCGTCTCGAAGGACGAAGACTTCGGCAGACTCACCGTGATGCGGCCCGAGCTCGTTGCCGTCGTGTGGGTGCGGTTGGGAAACTGCCGCACGACCGTGTTGCTGGAAAACATGGCGCGGGTCTGGCCCGAAATCATGCAACAGCTCGATGCGAGTCCTCGTCTGATCGTGTGATCCGCGCACCCAAGTTGTCACTTCCGTCGCCTCGGAACGCATGCTATGGCTTATCGCATGAGCCAGTTCACGCGGGTTCTGGATCAAGTCCAGCAGGGCAATGAAAGAGCGGCGGAGGAGTTGCTGCCGCTGGTTTATGAGGAGCTCCGTAAACTGGCGGCGCACAAGATGGCCGGCGAAGCACCCGGCCAGACTCTGCAGCCAACCGCCCTCGTGCACGAGGCCTGGCTCCGGTTGACCGGTGACGAAAGCAAGACCTGGGACAGCCGCGGGCACTTCTTTGCCGCCGCCGCTGAAGCGATGCGACGGATTCTCATCGAGCGCGCCCGCGCCAAGAGCCGGCTTCGCAGAGGGAGTCGCGCTGAACACGTTCCTTTGGAACACGTCACGATAGCATCGGATGATCCGCCTGAAACGGTGTTAGCCGTTCATGAAGCCCTTGAGCGATTGTCCGCGCGTGACCCCTTCAAAGCTGAAGTCGTGAAGATGCGCTATTTCGTCGGACTGAGCCAGGAGGAGATGGGCCGTGCGCTCGGCGTGTCCGAGCCGACGATACGCCGGCACTGGGCGATTGCCCGCGCCTGGCTTTATGCGGAAATGAAGACCCCGCCCAGGAAATAGTTCCGAGGTTGGTAATCGTTTTCCCGCCCGAACGGCGCATTGTTCAATGATCCAGAACCACGCGACTGGCCATTATGCCAGAGAATGCCAACCCTGAGGACGAGTTGTTTGAGGCGGCGTTGCTCAGGTCACCCGGGGCAGAGCGCGCTGCCTTTCTGGACGGCGAATGCCGAAGCGATCCGGAGCTCCGCGCACGGGTGGAGATGATGCTGGAGGGTCACCTGCACGCCAAAGATTTTCTCGAGACTCCGCCCGCCGGGCTGCCGCCTGAGAGAAAAATGACTTCGCAGGAACTCGCGGAAGTGGAGCAACTGGGGAGCAGCATCGGCCCTTACAAGCTGCGCCAGAAACTGGGCGTAGGCGGCTGCGGCGTCGTCTATCTGGCCGAACAGAACCAACCGGTGCGCCGTCGCGTCGCGCTGAAGGTCATCAAGCTGGGTATGGACACTCGAAGTGTGATCGCCCGATTTGAAGCGGAGCGGCAGGCACTGGCCTTGATGGACCATCCGAACATCGCGAAGGTCTTCGATGCCGGCACCACCGGGACGGGCCGGCCCTACTTTGTCATGGAGCTCGTCCGCGGGATCCGGATCAGTGAGTACTGCGACCAGAACAGCCTCTCGACGGACCAGCGGCTGGGCCTCTTCATTCAGGTCTGCCACGCGATCCAGCACGCCCATCAAAAGGGCGTCATCCACCGCGACATCAAGCCGTCGAATATCCTGGTTACGCTGCACGACGGAGTGCCGGTGCCGAAGGTGATCGATTTCGGCATTGCGAAAGCCACGTGCGAGCAGCGCCTGACGGACAAGACGATCTTTACCGCGTTAGAGCAATTCATCGGCACCCCCGCTTACATGAGTCCGGAGCAAGCCGAGATGAGCGGGCTGGACATCGATACCCGGAGTGACATCTACAGCCTCGGTGTGCTGCTCTACGAGTTGCTGACCGGGAGCACCCCCTTCGATGCCACAGAGTTACTGGCGTCGGGTCTCGATGCGCTGCGCAAAACGATCCGCGAGAAGGAAGCGGTGCGCCCGAGCACCAAGTTCTCCACGCTCCGGGGTGATGAACTGGTGGCCACCGCCAAACGCCGCTCGGCAGAACCATCGAGGCTCGTGCACCAGCTCAAGGGAGATCTGGACTGGATCATCATGAAGTGCCTGGAGAAAGACCGCACGCGTCGTTACGAGACGGCCAACGGTCTCGCCGCGGATCTCAAGCGCCACTTGAGTAACGAACCGGTGGTCGCCCGGCCGCCTTCAACGGCCTACCGTTTCCAGAAAGCTTTTCGACGGAACAAGCTGGTCTTCACAGCAGCGACTGCTGTGGCCGCCGCACTGGTGATTGGCCTGGGGGCAGCCACCGCCATGTTCTTTCGCGAACGCCTGGCCCGGAAAGTTGCGCAAGCCGAGCAGCAGCGCGCCGACGCTCAGGCGAGCAAGGCCTCCGAGAGCGAGCAGCAATCGCGTCGCTCACTTTACTCGGCCGAGATGAGCCTGGCTGGCGAAGCCCTCGCCGCGGACGATCTCAATCGCGCGCGCGAACTGCTGGCCAGGCAGATTCCATCGCCAGGTGAAACGAACGACCTTCGCGCCTTCGAGTGGCGTTACCTTTGGCAGCAATCCCAAAGTGCGGAACTGACAACGCTCGGACAACACGATACCGGGGTCCACGGCGTTCGCTTCTCACCGGACGGGACTCTTCTGGCTTCTTCAGAAATCAACGGCACCGTCAAGCTCTGGGATATTCGGACACGCAAGCTCATCACCTCGTTGCGCGGCGCAACCATTCAAGCGAGGGACTGGACCGACGCCGCAGCGAAGGCCCTCGCGTTCTCACCGGACGGCGGCTGGCTCGCGGTGGGGGTTGGCCGGGACATCGTCCTCTGGGAGGTCGCCACCCATCAGCGCATCGCGGTGCTGAACGGTCACTCGAAGCGAGTAAATTTTCTCGTCTTCGAGCGCGGCGGCAAAATCCTGGCCAGTGGCGCCAACGATGGTCAGGTCAAGCTATGGGACGTCACCACGGCCGAACCTCGTGAAATGACGGCTTTGCCCGTGGGTTTTGGCGTCTCTTGCGTGGCGTTCTCGTATGATGGGAAAACCTTGGCAGCTTCCGGTTTCAGCGCGCCGATCAAGCGCTGGGATCTATCGAAGATTGAAGCACCCATCGAGCTGGCTCCTCTCGAAGCCAAGGACGGACATTCCGGTTGGGTGCTGGCCCTCGCGTTTTCGCCGAGGACGAACCTGCTCATCTCAGCCAGTGTCGGCGGCGAGATGATTGCCTGGGACTTGGCCAGTGACCCGAAAGGATTTTCGCCCCGTAAACTAGCCCATCCGCGTGGCTCGATCGGGATTGTGAACGCGGTGGGGTTCACTCCCATGGCCAAACCATGCTGTCAGCGGGAACCGATAATAACATCACTTTATGGGATCTCTCGGGCCGGGGGCAGCCTCTCAAGCTCAAGGGCCATAGGTGGGAAGTTTTTTCCATCGATGTTTCTCCGGATGGCCTAACGCTCGCTTCCGGAGGAGACGACCGGACGGTGAAGCTGTGGGACATCTCCACACGCTGGCGTGAGAAGCCAAAGATGGCGGACGGCACGTGGATGTTTGCGGTGGCGATTTCGCCTGACTCAAAGTTCATCGCTTCTCTTTCGTTGAATGGGCTCAAATTACGGGACGCAGCTACTGAGCAACTGCTCGCGGAACATCCGACCCTTCGAGCTCAAGACGGTCATCTGGTCTTCTCCCCCGACTCTCAGGTCATCGCGGTGGAAGATAGCGGAACTGGCGCTGAACACGGCACTGGAGCTATACGCTTGCTGAAAGTTCCCTCGTTCGAGGAGATCACAAACTTCAGCGGCAGTTGCCCCTTGTTTTCAGCCGATGGCACGGAGCTGGTTTATTTTTGCCGCCGTGAGCGCCCTGGGATCCATTGGCGCGATCTGAAGACTCAGGAGGAACGGGTCTGGAAGACAGAATGGGATTCGGTTCGATGCCTGGCGATGTCACCGGACGGACGAAGCATTGCCGCCGCCAAGGGACGAAGCGTGTGGATCTGGAACGCTAACGCTCCCGATCACCCGGTCGAGTTAGAAGCGCCAACGGAGGACGAAAAACTAAGTAACCAGGGCGTCTATGATCTGGCTTTCTCGCCCGACGGCCATTGGCTGGCCAGCGCGAATTGGGATGGCCGCGTGCGCCTTCGAAACCTCCTCAAACCGCAGGAGAAGATCCAGCCGCTTAGGCCACACAGCGGAGCAGCCTGGGCCGTGGCCTTTTCGCCCGATAGCCGCACCCTGGCCACCGGAGGCGACGATGCCACGATCAAGCTCTGGAACCTGGCTTCTCTTCAGCAAACCGCGACCTTGCGCGGCCACACCGGGCCGGTCGATTCACTCACCTTTTCGCGAGACGGAACCCTTCTAGCCATACAAGCGGCGACGGCACAACGCGCCTCTGGCGCGCACCGACGTTCCAGGAAATCGAAAAACCCGAGAATGCCTCAGCACCTCAGGGACTCTTGGGAGACTAGACCGGATCGCCTTTCCGGTGAGAACCCGCTTTCCCTCGAGTCCCCTGCTTCGCGGTCTTTGGAATCTTCCGGCTAATCAATGGCCGAATTTTGGGTGAACGCGCCAGCCGATTGGGGCGCGTAGACGAGGAGCGTTCCCCCTCCGCAAGCACAGCGGGCGAAGGGATTCTGCCAATCAATTGCCGCTACCGCATTCCGCTGCGCCCAGAAGACCCCAGTTCGAGAAAAAACTCGATAATGTCTGATCGGTATTCGGGACGCTTGGCGCATTGGCTGGTGAACTTCCCTGCCGTAGCCGGCAGTGAAGAAAGAAAAAGAAATACCAACCAATGCAGGCACAACCAAGCCTTCAAAGAAAAGGACAGCAATGAAGACACAAATCAGCAAAGGAATTATGCAACGCCTGGCCATGCTCGTGGTCCCCTTCCTGGCGGCGGGAGCGCTCACGTTTGCCGCTGCTGCGGACAATTCGGCGACGAAGGTCAAGGGCAAGGGAATCGTCACGATGGTAGCAACGGCGGACGACGTCGTGTTTGGCGTTCTCGCGGAAGGAGACTCGTTTGCCGAAAATCACTTCGAGATCAATTGCAGGGTTAATGCCGATGGTACCGCGAGTGGGATCGCGCACTTCTTCTTTGGCGAGGAATTTTCCGCGGCATGGGGGCTCGACGGCATGACGCTGAGGTGCAACATCGACACCGGGGCCGTCAGCGAAGACGGGACCATCGTCTTGCGGGGTCTCTCCTACGAAAAAGACTTCGCCCCCGGCGTCGTCTTCACGGAAACCACTCCTTTCGTTATCGTCGTCAACCCCGCAGCAGGATTGTTAACCATGCGGTGGTGCGAACTGCCCTTTCTCGCCCTCGAGATCACCGAAGAAAACCTCACGGTCCGATAACCGCGCGATGGGAGGCCGATGAGGACTGGCCAAACCAGCTCCTCGTCGGTCGTTCGCCATCCCGCGCTTTGAAGTAACGCGTGCCTGACTTGGCGCCATTCGAGCCTTACTGTTTCCGGCGGCCGTCCAGGCTTCGCGCGCCTAAACGAGCAGGAGGGCTGTGCGTCGAGCTGTGCGGATCGGCGATCGTCGCGACCAATGCCGCCGTGAACGCGAACTACATCGCGACGCCCAGGGGCGCAGAAAAGGAGTCGAACTTGGTTGAACCCTTTTCCGGCGCCCGCACGCGAGCAAAAGAATCGTGTTTCTGAAATTATGCGCTGTGAATTGCCGGCGATGCCGGGTTCCGGATCAGGCGATGCCGCGGAGGATTTTGCGGGCGGTCGAAGTTCATTCGAAACCACCCAGTGGAGCATCGTCCTCGACGCCGCGGGGGACCAGGATTCGGCGAGAGCGCGCACGGCGCTGGAGACGCTCTGTCGCAACTACTGGCATCCGCTTTTCACCTACCTGCGGCGGCGCGGTTACAATTCCCCTGACGCCCAGGATCTCGTCCAGGGCTTCTTCGCGCGCCTCCTCGAGCGCCATGACCTGCAGGCGGTGCGCAAGGAGCGCGGACGGTTCCGCTCGTACCTGCTCGCCGGGCTCAAGCATTTCCTCGTCAACGACTGGAGGCGGGCGGGCGCCGAAAAACGCGGGGGCGGACAGGTTCCGATCCCGCTCGACGATCTCATCCACCGGCAGTCCGGCGAGTTGATCGCCGCCGATCACCGCACGCCTGATCAGGCCTTCGACCGGCAATGGGCCATCGCGCTGCTGGCCCGCGTGCTGGCTCGGTTGCAGGCCGAATATTCCGCCGACGGTCGCGATCGCCAGTTCGCGTGCCTGCAGGATTTTCTGACCGGGCAGCAGGAACCGCGTCTGCAGGGCGAAATTGCGGCCGAACTTGGCCTGAGCGAGGGTGCGGTGAAGCAGGCGGTGTTTCGTCTGCGGCAGCGTTATCAAAAACTGCTGCGCACGGAGGTCGCGCAGACGGTGGCGACGATCGGCGATGTCGAGGAGGAACTCCGGCATCTCATCGCGGCACTGCGCGGTTGACCGACCTGTCTCGCCGGGCCACGACGTTGTTCGTAACCTCTGCGCACGGTTGCTGCTGTAAGCATGGAGTCCCCTCAACCTGCCACGAACCCCATGGATGCCAAGAAGTGTGCGCAATGCGGCACCGAACTATCTTCGGATCTTCCGCGCGACCTCTGTCCCGCGTGTTTGCTGGAATCGGGCATGACGAGCATCGAAGACGCCGGTGCATCTGGCGAAGCGTCGAGTGACGGCTCGATCGCGATCAGCGCGGCGGCGGCCGGAGCACGGTCCGGCGCAATGCGTCGATTCGGCGACTACGAATTGTTGCACGAGATCGCGCGCGGTGGCCAGGGGGTGGTTTATCGCGCCCGGCACACGACGCTGAATCGCGACGTGGCTTTGAAAATGCTCCCGGCCAGCCCGTGGGCCACCGAGGCGAACCTGCAACGTTTTCGCCGCGAAGCCCGGACGACCGCCGAGCTCGATCACGCCGCCATCGTGCCGATCTACGACATCGGGGAATTCGAAGGGCAGCACTACTTCACGATGAAGTTGATTGAAGGCACCGGACTGAACCGGCTGCCCGCGGTCGAGCTCCTGCCCTTGCGCCGCGCCGCCGAGATTGTGGCCGAAACGGCCCGCGCGCTCCAGCACGCGCACGAACACGGCGTGCTGCATCGCGACATCAAGCCGGGAAACATCATCCTGGATACCGCGGGGCGGCCGCACATCACCGATTTCGGTCTGGCAAAGCTCGTCGAAACGGAGAGCACCGTCACCCAGACGCGCGAGCTGCTGGGCACGCCGAGTTACATGTCTCCCGAAATGGCGCATGGCGGGGCGAAGCAACCCGGCGCCGCGACCGACATCTATGGCCTGGGTGCGGTGCTCTACCAGTTGTTGACCGGAAATCCACCGTTTGCCGGCGGCACCACGCTCGAGACCATTCGCCTCGTGCTGGAAACGGAGCCGCGGCGCCCGGGCCAGTGGAATTCGAAAGTGGATCGCGATCTGGAGGTGATCTGCCTCAAGTGCCTCGAAAAAGACCCGGCGCGCCGTTATGAGTCCGCGGCGGCGCTGGCGGATGACCTCGAGCGCTGGCTGCGCCACGAACCCATCCGGGCCCGACCAGGCAGCGTGATTTATCGCGCGCGCAAATGGATCCGGCGCAACGCGACTCCGGCGACGCTGGCCGCGGGCGTGGTGCTCGCGACGGCGGTTGTGGTGGTAAGTTTCGAATACGTCGCCGCGCCGCCACCACCTTCGCCTTCGCTCGCCGTGTTGTTCCGGCCCGCGGATGCGGCGTCGAAGTATCTTACCACCGAGTTCTCCCGGAATCTCATCCACGCACTCGGCCGCTTGCCCGGTCTGCAGGTCGCACCGCGCAGCGCCGTCTTGCGATGGGAAAACGACTCCGCGCCGCCCGAGGAGGCGGGCAAGGCGTTGGGTGTTCCCGCGCTTCTTGCCGGCACGATGCAGCAAACGGGCGATGCGTTTCAGTTCCAGGCCGAATTGATTGAGGTCGGCTCCGGCGCACGGCTTTGGAGCAGGACCTTCCGGGAACAACTGGCCGACGGCCCGGCCCTGCAGGTGCAGATCGTCCGCGTCGTTGCGGCCCGGCTGGGGATCGAACTCAGTGAAAGGAATCGCGCGGAGCTCCGCCGGCCTCTGACGGCAAACGCCGAGGCCTGGCTTCACTACCTCCGGGCCCGGCAGCACAGCGATACGATTTCCGAGCCGAACCTGCTCCAGGCGATCGCCGAATTCGAACAATCAATCGTGCACGATCCGGAATTCGCGCAAGCCTACGCGGGACTCGCCGGCGCTCATTTCGATCTCGGTTACACCTTTCGCGATCCGGTGGTTTATCTGGCCAGGGCCAAGGCCTATGTTCGCGAAGCGCTGCTGCGGGACGAGACACTCGTCGAGGCGATCATGGTCGACGGTGCGGTGAAGTATTTTTTCGATTGGGACTGGCCCGCCGCCGCGAGGGCCGCGAGTCAGGCGGTGCTGCTCGATCCCTCTGCGCTCGAAAATCACGCGTGTTATCTCCACAGCCTGGAAACAACCGGCCAGACGGACGAGGCGTTCCGGATGGTCCAGCTCGCTTCCGCCCGCTATCCCAGCTCCATCGCGATCCAGGCGGAACTCGGATGCGCCGCCTACTACGCCGGGAAGTTCGACGACGCGGTCACCTACTGGCGCGAGGTCATCAAGAACGATCCCGAAAATGCCTATCTCCGTTGGGGCCTGGGCCGGGCGCTCGCGCAGCAGGGAAAGCTCACGGACGCCGCGAACGAGTTCGAGATCGGGCAGTCCAAGCCGGGCGGCGACTGGACGGGCATCCTCAGCGAACTGGCATACGTCCGCGCGCGCGAGGATCGTCGCACCGACGCGCTGCAGTTGATCGAGCAACTGCGCGAGCGCGCGAAGAATGAGTTCGTCGATCCGTACCTCCTGGCGATGGCGTACGCCGGTCTTGGCGAAGCCGACGAAGTTTTCCACCAGCTCGATCTCGCCGTGGCCCATCGCTCGACCTGGATACCGAGTCTGCCCGTCGATCCCAAGTTCGCGGGCCTGCGCGGCGATCCGCGCTACGGGAAACTCCTCGCGTTGCTCAAGCTCCCGGCGAAGTAGGCGCAACGTCCCGCAGGTCCTGGACGATTGACTCCGCATCCGGGGTAGGGCGGGGACTCCGTTCCATAAGCGCTAACTTAACGCTTCGAGCGGAGAAATGGCCACATAAGGCTCACAGGGCGGCAGAGCCGCAACCGAAGAGGTCAGTTCCGAGCGCCAGCGACAAGACCGGCTGCGCAGTAGACCGGAACAGTCAGAGTTCAGGGGTCAGACAATCAAACAAGCAAAGCATTGGCCACATAAGGCTCAGAATGCACATGACCAAGCCATCCAAATGATCCTTGTGAGCCTCTTGTGGCTGGGTCGAAGGTTTCGTTGAAAATGAACTTCTTAAACTGGTTCACCTCAGTGCACCGAAATTGACCAACATGGCGTGCTCCAGTCGAGAGGCCCGCAAATAGCCGAGCACTTGAGCAGTATGCTCATCGACCAACTGTCGAACGGCCTTTCGCTCAACGACGAGTTCGTTCTCGACCAACAGGTCGGCGAAAAAGTCGCCCAACAGCGTGCCATCTTCATCGTAAACGGAGATGGGATGCTGCTGGCAGACATCCATCCCGCGCTTGCGCAGGCGATTCGCGAGCGAGTTCTCGTAGATCTTCTCGCTGTGGCCGTGTCGTAAGAAGCGATGGTCGGCAAGGGACGTTTCACGGATCGTGGCGCAAAGTTCCAGAATTTGGTTTTCGTTCATTTACTACGATCCTGAGCCTTCTGAGCCTCTTGTGGCCATCTGCTTCCTGGAGGTTTGGAATCGTCTGAGGCGCGGACTTGCTAAGTTAACGCTTGTTATGGGACTCCGCTCCCTGCCGCGAATACCAGGAACGCACACGGACGGCGGGAACAGAGTCCCCGCCCAGATCCAGACGTCGAGGGACGTTGGCAAAACGCGCGGCGCTGCCAGCCGCAATGTGCGGATCGCACCGCCGCGCGCGCCGTGTGCCGGAGTGGCGAAAGATTTCCCGTAACTTCGCGGACGCCTTGTTGCTGTAATCGGAAGCCGGCGATCCGCCGGTTCACCTACCGCCCTCCCTCCCAGCAACCGAAAAAACAACACACGAAAAACAGCATACCATGAAAGCAATGTCATCCCTCATGATCGTGGCCCTCGCGGCCACCGTTCTCGCCCCGTCCCTCACGGCCGGATCCAAGCCGGTGCCCAACGTGTCATTACTGGTAACGGGCCTGGAGGAGCTCCAGGGAAGCACCGTCGGCCCCGGCGGGGCATTGCTCGTCACCGCTCCGCTCACCGGCAGCATCTGGCGCGTCGACCCGAAGACCGGCGCCGTCACGCTCTTCGCCAGCGGGCTGCCGGCCCGCTTCCCGGAACTGGACTTCATCGGCAGCGGGGTGGTCGATGTCGCCTTCCTTGATGGAACCGCCTACGCGCTGGTCACCGGCGTCGCCCCAGACCTCGGGGGCGACGACATCGTCGGCATCTACCGAGTGGACGGCCCGAACAGCTTTACCGTCGTCGCCGACCTCGGCGCGTGGTCCGAAGACCATCCGCCGGCGCCGGAGTTTTTCGTCCCCACCGGCTTCCAATACGCGATCGAACCCTTCCGCGGTGGGTTCCTCGTCACCGACGGGCACCACAACCGGGTGCTGTGGGTCACCCGCGATGGTGAGATTACCGAGTTGATCGCGTTCGACGACGTTGTCCCGACCGGGCTGGCCGTCTGGGGCAACTCGATCTACCTCGCCCAGGCCGGACCCATCCCCCACGAGCCGGAGGACGGCAAGGTAGTGGTGTTCGGACCGAAGTCGGCGACCGCCACCGAAGTCGCCGCCGGAGCGAGGCTGGCCGTCGACGTGGAGTTTGGCCGCGGGCGCACGCTCTTCGTCCTCGCGCAAGGCTTCTGGGACGGCCCGTTCGAGGGGACTCCGGCGCTGCCGGACACCGGCGCGCTCATGCGGGTCAACGGGGACGGAACCCTCACGACCGTCGTCGACGTGCTGGACCGGCCGACCTCGGTCGAGATCATCAAGAACACCGCCTACGTCGTCACGCTCGCCGGCGAGATCTGGAAGATCGACAATATCTCGGCTCCGCCCTACGGCGATTGAGGTTGACCATCTCGGGGGCCTGAGGCCGCCGCTACGTGGCGCGTCAGTAGTCAGTTAACTTGCGACGGCCTTGGCCCAAGCCAGCGCACCCAGTGCAAGGTAAGACTCGTGCAGAAAGATCAGATCAAGATAGTCGCGAATCACCAGCCGGCCGGGCCCCGGCCAGGACTTTGTTGACCGCCAGATCCGGGTCGTGAAGTCGGTAGCCAAGAACCGGGTCGGGCTGCACCGGAAAGAACCGAAACGCCGAGTCGTAGGCCCATTCGACCTTCATCCGCGAGCCATCGCGCTCGATCCATGCACGACGGAAGCCGGTCCGCGGTGACTCCCATGATACCAGGAACCCTTCGGCTTCCAGGGCTCGTGCATCGGCATCGGCATTGTCGTCCACGATCGCGGCGGCGTCGTGAAAGAAATCGATGTCTTCCGAGTATCGAGGTGATTGCGGATCGCGGTTGAGCGCACTCGCACCGGCTACGTGGCTGTCCGGCTGTCGTCGCGAGCGTAGCGCGGCAAATACCGCGCTTTGTAAAGCGTCGAGGGGCATATTTGTTCCGATAGCAACATCTCGGCGCGTCCGCCGTACTGTCGAAGGGCGTGGGCGACGTTGGGCAGGATCTCCGGTGTCACCACCGTGTCCCGCGGCCAGCTCCAAAAGCACATCGCGTAGCGGCGCCCAAAAATCTCCTGGGCGAGACGCACGCGCGCTTCGAGATCGCTCTGGCTATTGTCACTCACGCGCCGACTCTGGCGATTCGCACCGTCGCCGTCAAACGTCCAGCCCGTCCAGCCCGTATCCGCTTCGTTGGCTGCGATCTGCGCCGCTGATCACAACGCATGAAGGGTGCAGTTGGAAGTGGCGGGGCGGCGTAAGTAGCGACAGGCGTCCCTGCCTGTCATCGGTGCGTCGCAGCCGTTGCGGGCAGGCAGAGACGCCTGGCCCCTCATCGCCCACCACTTCCAATTGCACCCATGCATGAGACCGCGAAATCCTCCCGGAAAGGGGAACGCTCGTCAGATCAAAAGGGTCCGGTCGCGAGCGGCAGTGAGACATGACCCTTTCTTTTCGTCACCCTACGGCGGACCCTTTCGATCGGCGCTCTCGGCCACCACGAACTGGTCCTCGCGTGGCTGACGACATTCCTCCGGGAAAAGTCGGATACAATCTGGTACACCACCCACGCCCTGGCCCGGTTCAGCCCCGGCTGGGACGGGCTGCGCGGCGATCCGCGTTTCGAGGCGCTGTTGGCAGTCCCTCGACTGTGATCGCCACCGGCGGTGCCAGCTGGGCGCCATTGGCGGGAAGGTCTTGCCGCTGTCCCTTTGCATTTGAATCCATCTTGTTGACCATGGCGGACGTCGTCAACCGAGGTCAGGATCCGACTCGCTCTTCCAGGGGTATTCGACTTCGGGTACACCCGTGCCCGCGATGTGATGCTGGAAGAGGCCCGCTCCGGGCACCGGCGAGGGGATTTCACTGCGCGGCAGCGGAAACGGCCGGGGCCGACCGAGCAGCAGATGATCGATGAGAAACGCCAGCAACGCCGCGTCGTACTCGACATCGCCACTGTGGTACTGGACCGGGTCGCAATTGACCCAGGCAGAATCCACCACGCGGTCGCCACGGTCAGTTGCCCGGGTTTGCAGCTCGAAGATGCAAAACCCGGTCCAGCTCCGCACCAGCCGAAGGATGTCGGCTTCGGCAAAGATGAACCACTTGTCCTCCATTCCGCGTGGAACGAGGCCTTGCGAGATTTCGGCCCATTCGCCGGCTGCAAACCGCCGCGCAAAAGCAAGGCGCGCGCGCAGACCCGGCAATGGCTTTACCTTTGCGCGCCAACGTGAGAATTCCTGACGCGGGGTCGGCTGGCTCATGAGAGTTCCTGCCGTCAAAGGGTAGGGAATGGAAAGTCCACGGCAAGCTTCCGGCCGGGAGCCAAGCCCCAATGGCATCCCGGTGGTGGCACGTCTACGGAGTCGTGGTCGTACGAGCGACAGCGGCCATGGTTGCATGGGCACGTTTTCGCGAGAATGCAGTACCTGCTTTTGGCAAAAATTCGACGTGCAAACCGGCCGCCCGTATTGTAAACGCGTGCCCCTTCGTCGGGCTATTCCCCCCATGACTTCCCTACGGGCGATTGTTGGCTGGTTGGGCATCGCGCTCTTGATCACGTGGCCGATGTCGGCAGCGGATTCTGGAGCAACTTGGCCGCTGCCCCGTCGACCGGTGGTGGAGCGCATCGAGCCGATAAGCTTTGAGGCGCCGCAATTGCTTTACGATCCCAGCCGACCCGGTACGCTGGAAATGACAATCGTGTTCAGCCAGCCTCAGCCGCGGCCGAGTGGTGGCGGAGGCGGCATCGGAGGCTTCCTCAGCGAAGGCTCGAGGGAGGCGGATATTTCCAAAGCGATAAGGGGAGCGGAAGCGCGCTTGCGCGAGCGTGGGCTGGAATTCTATCGGGAAACCACGGGCGACGAACAGGGAATGCCGCACGTCAACGTGGCCTACAATGATTCTCGCCGTGGTCAGGATCATGCGTCTGACCTCGAGTCCCTCGGGTTTTCAGCGATTGCCCGCGAGGATCTGGGGGGTGGAGAGTGGGCGGGTTTGTGGGGCAAGCTGACCCCGGCAAAGGACGCGCTGTTGGGGGAAGTGACGCGGAAGATCACCATCACGTTTTCTCCGGAGGTCCGCCCAAGCGGTGCCGTGGGCCTGGGAGCCATCGCCACCGCCGTGGTCGGGACCGAGCGCGCGCCTCGCGGAGTCTCCGCCGAGTTGTGGGCCCGGGAAACCCGCCGGATCCGGCGTCTCACCGGGTTGCAGGCGGGTTGGTTGAGCGCGCGTTTGAATCTGCAGCCGCTACATCTCCCGTCGGAGGCTGCGGCGGCGTTCGCGGCGGGCAATCCCTACACCCTCATGCGCCGCGTGCCGCTATGGGGGCGGGAGCGCGAAACTCCGGTCAAGCTGTTCGGGCGTGCGGTGCCGATCGCGGAGGGGAGCCTGGGGAAGGACCTGACCCGTCTTGACCCCGTGGTGCCGTCGGGTGACTGGCGAAAGAAAATCGTCGGTAGTTGGAAGGCCCAAGGCACCGAGGAACGATGCCGCGATTGGGAGGGGTACCTCCATATTGCCGAGGCTGACACCGGAGGTGGTTCGTATTTTTCCATGGATACGCACGCCTGGACCACCGCCGTCGATCCAAGCCTGCAAGCGGATCGCATTCTTTTGCGCATGAGGTCAGGAAGATTGGGCGTGGCCGCACTGCAGATTTCTCCCACCGCTGATGCCGCTTTCTACAAGGGCAGTACGCTCGACGGCAGCGGTCGTGTGACCGGATCATTCCTCCTTCAGCGTCTCAAGCCGGTGATCCAGGGGGTTGCGGTCCGGCCGCATGGTGGTTTGGCGGACTGGAAAAGCTACGACGAGGTGCGCTCCCTCTGGGAAAAGGGCGACGCCGCCTGGGTCGACGTCCTGTTTGTCGGAGCCGAATTTCCCCGCGAGATAACCGGAATGCCCGTGGGGATTCTCGATCTCGGGAGTGCGCCAACCCCGGCCCGCGTGCAACTCGGCGATGAGCGTCTCGAGCTTTTTTCAGGTAGTGAGTCGGGCAACAGCACTGATGCGCAGGGCACCCGGTTGCCGCTGACCTTCATTCTTCATCCCGGGCTGCCACCGGGACCGAAACGAATCCTGATCGACGGTGTTCCCTACGAATTTGATCCGTTTCATCCGGATGGGCAGGAACCGGCCCCCGAAATCACGGCGCTGCAGATACAAGATCCCTATGACAGCATGGACCTGGATACGAGGCCGGGGATGTTCGGACTGGTGGCCGCATACAGCGCGGCGCCGCCGGAGTCTCAAAAGTCAGCTCGCGTCTGGATTGAGCGGGAAGGCGCGGAGATCTTCCGGATCCGCGATGGCCTTACGATGCTTGAACAAAGCGGCCTGAATTACAGCACCAGCTACTCGGCTTCGTTTCCCCTGGAAGGAAGCAGCGTGGCAGGAGTGACGAGCGATGCCGGCAACGCGACCGGTGGGTCGACGGTTTTTCGGCCTCAGCAGGGTGATGTCATCTGCGCCGAGCTTGACGGAAAGACGACGCGGCTTGGCATCCGGGCCGTGGTCGATCCCCGCGCCATCCCCACCATCCGATTCAGCGCTGATCCAGACGGATTGAAACTGCTTGGTGAGCCGCACACGCTCAACGGCAGATGGGCGCAGATGCTGCCGGTCGGGCAGGTTTTCTGGATCGATGCGCGCTACGGACTGGAGCAAAACGTTCCGGTCAAAAAGGTGGCCTTTTCCTGGTCCGGTGGACAGCTCGAGGTGGAGCTGAAGTTGACGCGTCCGGCCATTCATATGTACCTGGGCGGGCCGTTCTATGTCGCTCCGGCGCTCCCGGCCGTGGGGTCAGACTAGTATTCCGGAGATCGACCGCGATGCGAAGGCTCACTGCTCGGAACACATGTCGTCGCATTGCGCTCACCGGTGTGGTTGGGCTGGCGACGATGGTCGGAATCTCCCGGGCGGCCGAGGTGGCTCCCGGCTGGCAGTGGTTTGAGGGCAGTTGGCAAGTCACGTATCGTGATTCCGTGCTGGGCGCCGTGGATGGCATGGCCGTGATCGGTGGTGAAAAGCCCGTCGCGGGAAACGGGCCGCGTCGGGTTCGCCTCTTCACCATTCATCCCCGGACGAAGGCGGTCCTGCAAACGGATGGGACGGCCGAGCTGAAGGATTCACGATTGATCATTGTGGTCGACAATCACGGGCCGGTTAGCGGTGCCGCCGCCACGGCCGAGGCGGGCGTTGCCCAGCCGTTGCAGATTCCGGTTGGAGTACCGTTACAGGTCAGCCTCGACGGGGGCGAGGTATCCGCGGAGGTCGTCGCCGCCGATCCGCCCGGCGCCCTGACGATCATGTTCCCGGTACCACCGGGCAATGATGCGGTTTCTGGACTCGAAGGAAACTGGTCCTATCGCGTGAAAGATCGGGCGTTGATGGCGCGGGGCCGCGCCGGCGGATTTGATCCGGCGACCGGTACGGTTTCCGGGGGAGAAACATGGGCGCGATTGCACCCCGCCTTGTTCACGGTTGTGGCCCACCGGCAGATTCATCCCGCGACCCTCGCGGCGGCACGGGTTCACGAGCAGGCAACAGGTCTCGCGCCCGGTTCGCTCGTGTGGGATCCAAGTGTCACGCCATTGCCGGACCTGCGGGCGCGATTTGGGGCGGATGTCTTCGGTTCCGTCTGGCTGACGATTGTGGGGATGGAACTTCCCGTGGAGCCCCGACGTGTCCGCCGGGTCGCCTCCGATGCGGCGGGCCTCGTCGTAACCGGTCGGACGCGGGCAAATCCGCTCAATCCCACCCAGCTCGATTGCGAGGTTGCCTTGCGCAGGGGCTTCGACTGCCGACCCAAGACGATCCGTTTGAACGACGTGCCGGTGGACTGGTACCCCGATGCTCCGCCTCCGCCGGTTGCCGGTATGCGTTTTGTGCGGAAAGCCAACCCCTTTGAGCCGATCACCGCGCTCTACGACGGGGACGTCTTTTGCGTCGAGGTGGCATTTGCCGTGGCGCCTTTTGCCGATCGGCAGTTCGTTTTCTCCCGCCTGGCCGACGGCAGAATCGTGGAGGTCACGCTGGTCCGTTCCGACGATTCCCCGCGACTGTTTCGTTCGCAGCGACTCGTCTACCAGTCTGGTGAGGGCGGAGGCGCGCCCGTGGTGGACCCGGCCGCCGTGGCGGAGGTTGGCAATGCCGGGATCGATGCCCTGCCTCCGCTGGTCTTGTCCAGCCTGGCAGGAAAGTCGATCGACTTCGGTGTCTTTGGGCTGGCGGCTCCACCCGATCCTCCGGTCGTGATCTATCGGCAAGTGGGGGCCTCGCCGTCCGACGCGGAGAAACTCTCGGGACCGGAATTCCAGACTCATGCCACCATCGCGTGCAGCCAGCGCGTGCCCCAGACTCCCTGGGAGGACGCATTGCAGACCGTGCGGGACGCCCGGCGCCGCGGTCCTGCACCGACGGAGTTCGAGGACTATCTGCTGTTCAACATCGTCACCAGGGCGGCGAAGATTGCGGGGAATCCAATATCATTGGTCGCCAAGGAGAAGGGTCCTGACGACCCGGTAAAAGCCACGATTCCGGTGTCCGTCGAGCAGCACGCGGCGGCGATTCTGTTGCGCCGGGAACTCGTCGCAAGTCTCGAGAATTACATCGACCGGCTGCAGGCGCCGGTTCCAGTGGACACGACCGCCGCGCCGGATGAAGTCCGGCGCCAGACTCGCGCGTGGTTGCAGGCCCAACGAGTCGAGGCGGAGGCGCTGATCAAGCTCGCGAGCGACGGTGGCCGGCATCCGTTGTTCCACATGCGGGTGTCCGGGCGCGACGGCACGCCCGACTGGGGGCCATTGGGCGGGGCGCTCTACCTGTGGAAGTACCAACGCCACAGCCTGAAGTTCCAAGGCAAGTGGGACGCGTTCGTCGACTATGCAGTGCGGGCGATTGCCGAGGCCAAGGGGGCGCTGCTCCAGCGCATGGCAATGACGCTGGAACAGGCGAAGGCACCGCTCGATTCGGATTTGCGTGAGTTGTTGCGGGTCGTCGGGGTGGGCCTCGACGAGGTGGTGAATCGGGTGATTCCCGAACTGGTGCGACCCTCCCGGCCAGACGAACCGGCCTATCCGCATTGGGTACCGGATGCCGAAGCCCGGGCCCACGTGCGCAGCCTCTATGTGCTGGCGGATGCGGTATCGTCGCAGGAGGAGTATTCCGCGCTCTCGCGCGACATGGCGCTGCTGGTGTTGACCGCACCCATGGCCGGCACCGCGTGTGCTTCGGGACTCGTGTTCGAGGCCGCGATGGAGGCGCGGGCGATTACGACCGCTTTGACGGCCTATCGCGCCATGCAGGTCACCGGCGCTGTCGGGTTCGGATTCGAGGCGGCCGACGTGTTTGGTCGGATTCTTGAAACCGAAAACTGGGCGCGGGCTTACCGGGAGCGTGAATTCAGCCTGGGCCTGGCGGGCCTCGACGGAGGCGAACGCTACGAACGCGCGGTGGCCGAGGAGTTCGAGCGACGCATGGGACTTTGGACCGGGATGGGCATGCGGCTTGCCGCTCCGCTTGCCTTTGGAGCCGCACGCTCCTGGGGCGGTGAAGCCGTCGCCGACACCTTGCATGTCAACCTCGAGACACCCTACCAGGGGCTCGAGAGGATCGTGTGTGATCGGGTCGCTCAACGCGGGATCGACAGCCTTCCGGCGGATGGGCGACGCTTTTTCAACGGCATGGTTGCCCTGGCCCAAAGGCGTGCGACCGAAATCGGATTGTCGCGTCTGACGCCCGTCCAGCAAGAGGCCCTGCGACTCGCCGGCCTGCTCGATGGATCAATCGAAACCGGCCTCGCTCGCGAGTCCAGTCCGCTGCGGATGGCGCAGGAGGAGGCGGCTGCGCTGGTCAGTCTCGATCCCGGCGGGCGCCTTGAGGCCATGGCCTACGACGGGCCCCGCGGCGGCGACACGCTGCCGCTTCCGCCGGAGGCGCCCCGCCGTTTCAGCGTCGGCGAGCGCGAGCGGGTGACCGCCTACATGCGCGACGAACTGGGCTTTCCCGACGAGTTGATGGATCAGCGCATCACCTTTTGGGAGGAAGCCGGGTTGGACGCCGATGTCGTGATCGCCGGACATCACTACCTCCACAACCGTTCGCCCCGGGCCCTCCCGATGGATGAGGCCTTGTTCCGCGAGAAGCTGGGGGCATTCCTGACCCGGACGGATCGCATGAGTCCGGCCCGTCGTCAGGAGATAATCGATGCCTATCTGGCCGGCGACCTGGAAGGCCTGCCGCCGCGAATGGCAGGAATCCCGGATGAAATCGCAACCCTGCTTGATGAAAAGGCAGGGTCCGCCGTACCGCCCGCGCCGCAACCCGATGGAAACCCCGCCTCGCCCGACGAAGGATTGGGAGCATTGCCACCGACCGTGGTGGGCCATCCCGGACCGGGGATTCGGCGCGATCATCTCGAGGCGGCCCAGCGGGTGGCGGATGCCATCAATACTCCGGTTGTGCTGCTGGGCAGCCGGCAGTCGGGAGTCCGTTTCTCCACGGGTGAGCCCTTTTCACCAGATACGGATATGGAGCTGGGAGCGGTGGGCGACCGGGACGCGTTGACCCGGGTGTTGCGGGTCATTGACCCTGATCGCAAGGGGCAGCCCGGCCACATTGAAGTGCCGGATGTCATCCACGGCCCCATGTACCTGGCGAAGACGGAGGCCGATGCGCTCGCGCTGGGATTCCTGGTGGTCCGGCCCCGGCCCGACGCGATACCTGCGGAACCTCCGATGCTGGGGCACCTGCCCCCACTTCCGCCAGCGCCGCCTGCCCTGCCCAAACTCGGCGTGGAGACCAAGGGCAACGACATTCTGGGCAGTCCTCTCCCGGTGAAGCCGTCCCTTTGGGCGCGACCACCGCGCCCGGGAGAAATGATTACGCTCCCCGACGGCACGGCTCTGCGGCTGGGCGACCGTGCGATCAACCGGCGAGGCACCATGGCGGACTTGCGCGAGCTGTTTGGATCGGATGGCAGGCCGAGCCAGGCGCTGTTGGCCAAGATCTTCGGTTTGCGCCCCAGTGCCCAGGACCCTGCAATGCCGTCGCTTACGTTGAGGGGCGCCCGCAATGTCGTGAGGAACAGCGTGACGAGTTACCGCACCATTCTCGACTTCAATGCCGGCAAGAGTGTGGATGATCAGATCGAGGTTGCGCATATCGTCATGCATGACGCTGAGGGGAACCTGCCGTATTTTGTCACCGAGAGGATGGGCAGCACACGGCGTCCGCCTGGAGTCACGCGCGAGTTCGTCGGCACTGACGATGAATTTGTCCTCCTGCATTCGTCGGACGGGACCGTAATCCTACGCCACGGCGTGCCCGCCTTGCGCGACGAAGCCGGGGATGCAGTCATCACGCTTTGGAAAAAAATGATCGGCGGAGAAATCCTGGCCGAGGACCTGCACCCCAATAACCTCGGATTCCGGGTCCGCGAAACCGCAGGTGGAAATGAACGCTGGTCCTCGGTGATCGCGGACCACGAACGCATTGCCACCTACGACGACGTCGTGAATAATCGACCCCATGCGCTGGAGATTGGTGTGCGCATGACGGATCTGAATCAGGCTCCCGAGGAACTCGGCGTATTCAGCCTTGCTCCGGACACCATGCCAGATGACCCCCGGGTGTTCATGCTCAAGATGCTCGAATTCAAGCGCTACATTTTTTTCAACCGCAAGACCGGCACGTTCGAGTCGGCTTATCTCGACATTGATCGGGTGTTGGATGCGTTTCCGGATCTCTACCAGCACGTCACGTGGCCGGCCGGCCGGACGGGTGCGCTCCAACAGTCCTGGCCGGGGCCGCCCGTGCTCGCGCCGCCGCCTGGCGCAACCGGGCCGGACGAAACGATTCCGCTGCGAAAGGCTGCTTGATTCCGCCCTGTAGGGAGTGGGCCACGCGCGATCCTGTCAGGTTTGTTCGTGTTTCGCGAACAAGTGTCTGACCCTTTCCCAGTTCGCCGGGATCTTGCGAGCGAGGTCGAGCGCGGATTCATCCTCGTCGTTTTTGATCATTGGGTTCGCCCCGTGCGCGATCAACAACTCGGTTGCCGCGACCCAATGTCCTTGCAGGGGCGGCCGGCAGATGGCCGCCAGCGCCGTGTCGCCAAATCGATTCTTCCGGTTTACATCCGCTCCCTGTTCGAGCAACCAGCGGGCAAGGTCAAGGTGCCCCGCCTCGATGGCGACATGAAGGGGTGTGCGTTCCCAGCCCCGCGGATCGATGTCCGTGGCCCAGCGATTGCCACCGTTTACGTCGTGGTAGCCGTCGTCGAGGATCTGCTCGACGCGAGCCCGATCACCCGCCGCGCAGGCATGAAAAAGCGATTCGATTCGTTCACGCATTTTCGTCATCCTTCATTCGGTTGGCCTCTTGACCGGGCTACCTTGCGGGATTGCGCGCCCCGGTCGTGCTCAAATCTCTTTTCCGTGGTCACTTTCGATGGAGGGGTGATTCGGGCTTGCCGGTCGTCCTTCAAGTTTGAAGCGGGTCCGCCGGGGGCCTCCATGCGGGTGGGATCCTTTTCGCGTATTCGACGATCGTGGCGTGCGGAATATCCACCGCGTACCAAGTCGAGCATTCGGCCGGTTCCGGGATTGGGTTGCTCGCGACCACGAAATGCAGACTGATCGGGCTCAATGGTTCCATATTCTGCAGCGTCATACGGAGACCATCGCGCAGAAACTCGGTCAGTTGATCCGCATCCGACAGATTCAGGAAGGGCAGACGTCTTCGCAGAAACTCAGTGTCTTCGGTTCCGATCATGACTGTCGCCTGGCTGCTCTCCCAGGACTGGGCATCCAGCGCCTCGCCGGTTTCCGGTGCACCCGCCGAGGGAGGATCGTCGAACACGCATTGAACACTGAATTCTGAGAGCAGGGTTGCGGGCACTATTTCGATCAACACCGTTTTGGTTGACATCACGGACATGCCTGCGGGCAGGTTGGGTTCCAGGGGGAAGGCCTTGACCGATAGCTGATCTTCCATTGTGACCGTCCGATCCGCTCCCAGGTCAAAACGAAGCAACCCGAACGGAGTCGTCATTTCCACAGCGTGGTAGGTCATTTGTGGGATGGATGATTGCAGTCAGTCCTGGCGGGCAGAGGTCGGCTCTACAGGCGTGGCTGGTTTTGAATTGGGGGGCTGAACGGCGAGGATCTACCAACTGCTTGATGAAAGCCGCTGACGCTGCGCCGTCGGACGGGATCGGATCATGCGGGGCGGGGGCGATCCGTAAGGATGAGGAGCGTGGACGAGAGTCGGGCCGGTGGCAAGGCGGGCGGCACTGCGTGGCGATCCTGCAAAACTGTCCCAATCGTGAAACGCGAGGAGGCAATGGTCGTAGGATTCATCGGGCGCCGCGTGATCCGGCGGAACGCCCTAACCGCGGCGTCGACCTTTCGGAATTCGGATCGGGCTCACGCCGGATCTGCGCCGGGGCGCGGTCCCACCTGAGCGACCAGTTGCAGGACCGCATCCCGGACAACCTGAGGCGCTTCGGTGGCCATGCCGTGCCCGACACCGGGAATCACTTGCAGGGTGCCCCGGTCGAAAGGCTGGAATACTCCGCGAGCAGGCGATCACTCATCAAGGCGGCACGAATATCGGGCGATAGTTCCGACGGCATCACCAATTTTTCGGCCGCCAGCACGATCAGCGGAATGTCGCCCCGCGAGTCGACCGCTGCCATCTGATGGCATCCGTCGTCCCATGCCGGCCCAAATCCGCGGAGAAACGCGCGCGAAAGGCGCCGATGGCGATCCGAATCGCCTGCAAGCGGGCTCCCACAAGACGATGCATTAACTTTCGCAACGATTGGTGCCGGATCTCGCGCATGTCGGGTCTTGGCGCCGAAAAACGCGTGGACCCGCGGTGCCGCCCATCCCAGACTGCCGGCCGCCGACCTCATGAGCCGACGCGATGACCCCACGACCGGTTCCGGCCGCAGATGCACCACCCGCACTTGCGCCGCCGCGCGAGCGCGCGGCCGTCATGGGGTTGCTTTGTTGGCCTGCGCCCTGGCGTTGTTATCCGGTTCCCGCTCGGAACTGACCGCTGGCGAACCCGCGCCCAACCCGTCCGCGCATACGTGGAAATGGGTGGGCGACTGGGACATGGATCCGCTGGACGAGGCGTTTGTCTCGCGGTCGATTGAGCAAAGCGAACTCCGCGTGCGCGAAGGCGACAACCCGCGGTGGGCGTTGCCCACTTGGGATGACAGCGACTGGGAGGCGACGCTGGACCGCGACACGATCACCCGCGACCGCGGGATATTCTGGGTGCGCCTGCGCGTGCGATCGCGCGACGAGCGGGATCCGCTGCCCGCGGGTCTGGCGGTGGCGCTCGTGGCCGCGTGGGAACTTTATTGGGACGGCACGCTCGTTTACCGCAGCGGCGTGCCGGGATCGGATCGCGCGAGCGAAGTGCCCGGCCCGCTTTATTCACGCTTCGAAGTTCCGTCCGGCTTGCTCGGGCCCGGCGAACATGTGATCGCGCTGCGCCTGTCGACCTATCACTTCAATCGCCCGGACCGCCCGTTTCCGCTGGCCTTGCTGAACGTCGACCTCCGGCGCTACGAGGCGACACGCGAGCGCTGGCGGCTGTTGCCCTCGATGGGCATGGGCGCAACGCTGACGATGGGAATCGCGGCGTTGGTCATGTGGCTGGTGGCGGCCCGCCGGGTGACGCTGCTGTTGTTCGCTGCACTGTGCCTTTCCGCGGCCGCGACGGTAGGTCTCGCGCTCGCGCGCGGGACGATCACCATGCCGTATTCGTGGTCGTACCCCGTGTGGTGCGTGCAAACCGCATTTGCCGGGGTGTGTGCGACGTGCCTCGTCCAACTGGTCGCCGTCGAGCTGTCGATTCCGCGCCGCCGCTGGATCCTGGGCGCGCTGCTCGCCGGATTCGCCGCCGTCACGATGATATCGAAATCCGGTTTCTCCGTCGACGTGACCTCGCAATGGTGGCGCATCGCCTTCGGTTTTTCGCTGGCCGGTGGCGTGTGGGCCGCGTGGCGACGGCGTCCCGGCGCCGGGCTCGTCGTGGCCGGAGTCATGGTGACCGCCCTGCTGCACGAGCATGATCGCCAGGGTTTCCTCTGGGGCGCGTTCCTGCCGGCGATGTTGCCCGCGATCGTGGGTTTGCTCGTCGCCATCGCCTTGCGCCTGCGCGCCGAGCGGCGGGACGCGCAACAGGCGAAACTCACGGCGGCGCGCCTGGAAATCGAGCTGCTCAAGAAAAGCCTGCAGCCGCATTTTCTTCTGAACACGCTCACCACGCTCGCGCAGACGATCGAAGAAAATCCGGCGCAAGCCGTCGCGCTCATCGACGATCTGGCGACGGAGTTCCGCGCCCTGGCGCGGCTGGCGGGCGAGCCGAGCGTGCGGCTGGCGCAGGAACTCGAGCTGTGTCGCGCGCATTTGCGCGTCATGAGCGTGCGCACCGAACGCGCGTGGAAACTCGACTGCGAGGGCGCGGATCCCGACGCCCGCGTGCCGCCCGCGCTCTTTCTCACCCTGATCGAAAACAGTTTTTCTCATCAGCAACCGATCGACGGCGCGACGACCTTCACGTTGCGCGCCCGGCCGCCGACGAGCGACCGCGACGGCGCGCGCTACGTGTTCGTCGCCCCGGGAAAAGTTCACCCCGACCACGCCCGCCCCGAGGGCGGCACCGGTCTGCGTTACGTGAAGGCGCGCCTCGAGGAAGGCTGGCCCGGCGCGTGGGAATTCGCGCAGCGCGAAGTGGCGCAGGGCTGGGAAACGACGATTGCATGGCGGACCGTCCGCGCGCGCGAGGTGCGCGCATGAGAATCCTGATCGTCGAGGACGAGCCGGCGATCGCGCGGCGCGTGCAACAGTTCTGCCGCAAAATTCTCGGCGACCGGCTCGAGACCCTGACGGGCGTGGGCAGCTTTGATGCCGCGAGCGCTCATCTGGCGGAAAAGGCCGTGGATGTGGTGTTGCTCGATCTGAACCTGGCGGGGCGGGACGGGATGGAGTTGCTCACGACCTGCGTGGCCGGCTCGTTTCACACGATCATCGTGTCGGCCAACCTCGACCAGGCGCTGCGCGCATTCGAATACGGCGTCATTGACTTTGTCGCGAAGCCATTCACCGAGGAGCGGCTGGCGCAGGCGCTCGCGCGGGTCGCGAATACCGCCGGGCGCGCGCCGTATTCGGCGCGGTGTCTGGCCGTGCACAAGTCCGGACGCATCGAACTCGTCGCGCTGGAAGACGTGGTCTTCATCGAGGGCGCGGACAAATACAGCGAACTCGTCCTGCGCGACGGTCGGCGCGAACTGCACGACAAATCGCTGACGCGACTCGAAGCGGTGCTGCCACCGGTCTTCGAACGCATCCACAAATCCTACATCGTGCGCATGAGCGAGGTGGCACGGCTGCACGCCCGCGAGGGCAGCCGCTACGAAGCGGAATTGCACGACGGCCGTCGCCTGCCCGTCGGACGCACGCGCTATCAGGAAATCAAGGCGCGACTGCGGTAAGCCGCACCGATGCGCTGAGCGGTAGCGCGGTGCTTCAGCCCGCGCAGCCTGACGGGCCGTAGCTCCCAGAGCGAAGGCTGGGGCGACTGCCGCACGACCAACACGCGGGCTGAAGCACCGCGCCACCATAGAAGGGTCGCCGGCATCGATGAGGCCGGATCAAGGCCGAGCTTGCGTGGTTGGGGGCAATGAACTCCCTCCAACTTGTCATCACGAGGAGCGTAGCGACGTGGTGATCCAGCACTTGTTTCCGAAAGAATTAGATAGATCGCCACGGCAGAGAGCCTTCGACTCATCTCTCGCTCTTTGTCCCAAGCCACAAAGAGCTGGCGAGGCGCATCGCGCGGAGCGCGCTGGACCTCGTTCCTCGGGTTCGCGATGACCTGAGAGGAGTGAGCGGCTTAAGTTAGCGCAAATGGGTCACCACCTTCGGCGAGCTCAGTGCAGGCGACCCGGCCACAACGGCACGCGCGGTAGCCTGAACAAGCAGGCAGTATTCGAGACGTTCACGACCGCCACGCGCCGTTCACGACGGATCAGTGGCGCCGACGCAGCGCTTCGCCCAGACCTGCGAGGGTATTCAATCCCGCAAATTTCGATGCAACTATGTCGAGGTTCCCGTCTCGCAAAATGATCCCGTCCGACGCGAGGGAAAACAGAGCGGTCAGATCGTCAGCCAATAAAACCGCTCCGCCGGAAGGTGTTTCCCGAGGCGCTGATAATCAGCAGATCCACCTCCTGCAAGGAGATTTGGTCAGCCTCTACCACGTGCGACAGGAAGCCGTGACCTGGAGAAATCAAAAACACGAGCAGATCGAAATCATGGTTTTGTTTGCGGCAGCGAGTTGCCTGATTCGCTGGCAGGACAAAAACGGCGAGTGGCGCGAAACCCTCCGTGCTTGGTCCCGCCGTGTGTCTGATCCCGCCCCGGTTGGTGCACGCGCCCATTTGGAACTGCCTGGCCGAGCTGACGACGATTTTCATCGATCCTGCGGTGTTCCAACGCTCCCTCGGCGGCCCCATCGCATTGGCCAGGTTGACCGAACCCCGGCCTCTGGCGGCTGAGGATCTGTTCACGTGGCGCATCGCGTCGTCGTTGCGTCTCATTTTCCATCAACAAATGAAGCCGGACAAGGCCTTCATCGATGCGATTGGTTGCGTGCTCGCTGGTTGTTTGGTGGCTCCTGCATGCGAGGCGGACCCGCATGGCACCGCGAAGAATCTTTCGGAAGAACGACATCGTCTCTTGACCGATTTCATCCACGCTCGTCTGGCCGGGTCATTGCGCGTCCGCGATGTGGCCAAACAGGTTGGCTTGGGCGTGGCCCATTTCACCGCTATATTCAAGCATACCACTGGATTGTCGCCGTACGAATACATTACGCAGTGTCGCGTACGACGCGCCGAGGAGCTGATTGCGAGCGGCGAGTATCGTATTATCGAGGCGGCGACGGCCGTAGGCTTCTACGATCAGAGCCACCTCAATCGGCACTTCAAAAGATTGTTGGGTTGCTCCCACCAGGGATTTCCTGGACCGAGTGCGGGCGATGAGCGGGAAAATTACCCGCAAACCCTAGCAACGTCCTCCACCTCGAGCCGCCCTCAGGGAATTTCCGGAGTCGGCGTGAGAACCGTGGTTTATACCGATAAAACCTCGGAAACGTACGCAACTGAACTTAACGCCCATCGGTCAGTTGCAATACGCCCAGGATGCAATTTCGTGATTGTTGCGAAGTTAAGAGCTGGGAACACAGAACCCGGCATGTCGAACACCCCATTGAGGCATCGGCGCACACACAATATTCTCTTACGGCTTTCTGTGCGTGATCATCCGCAACACCGATCACGAAAGCCGTAATCCGGCTCCTGAGCCAAATGCTCCCCATTTCATGAACGCACGCTCGAAATCCAAAACCGATAGTAATAAGGCGCGTAGCCTAATTAGGCATAATGTCGTGTCCAGAAGCACCTGGATTGCGCAGCGGAAGGAATTGCTTAGAAAAGAGAAAACATTTACGCGGCAATGAGACCAACTTAGCCGGCAACGCCGCGCGCTATCTTGGGTTAAAGTCGACAAGCCTTACGTCTTCACCACCCCGACCGGCAAAGCAACGCTTGCGGATCTCTTCGACGGACGCAGTCAGCTGATCATCTACCATTTCATGCTCGGTCCCGGATCGCAATATCGGTGCCCTTCCTGTTCGTTTCTAGTGGATCATATCGATGGCGCCCTCGTGCATCTCAAGCATCACGATGTGACGTTGATGGCCGTGTCGCACGCGCCGCTGCGCGAGATTGCACCTTTTAGGAAACGCATGGGTTGGAAGTTCAGATGGGCATCCTCTTTCGGCAGCGACTTCAACTTCGACTATCACGTTTCATTCACCAAGGATGAAATAGCGAAGGGCCAAATCTACTATAATTATGAGATGACAGACGGAGGCGAAGAGCATCCCGGGATAAGTGTGTTCTTTAAGGCTGGGAACGGCGATGTCTTCCACACTTATTCCACCTACGGGCGCGGAGGGGACCTGCTGATTGGCGCATACAACTACCTCGATCTAACCCCTCTCGGTCGACAGGAAGGCAAGGGTGAAGGGATGGATTGGGTGCGACTCCATGACGAATACGGCGACGTGGGCCGCCCCTAGTCCACGGGGCGACGCATGACATTGTCACTTTCGGCGGCTGTCGCTTCTGACGATGCGGCGATGGATAGACGCTCGATCACGCATCGTTATTTATGGGTATTCTTATGCGAAAACTAATTGTGAGCAATATAATGTCACTTGATAGCTACTGCGCGGGACCGGGAAGGGACAGTAGTGTCCTTCCGATGGACGAAGCTTTTGACTCCTATAATGCCGAACGGCTGCGTGCAGCCGATACGTTTCTATTGGGTCAGAAAACATACGATATGTTCAGCAGCTTCTGGCCGTCTGTCGCGGAGGACCCGAAGGCCTCGACAACTAATCGGGAGATATCACGGCTCATGAACGCCATGAACAAACTGGTCATTTCAAACAGCAAGGATTTAGAGCAGACGGAGCCTTGGCTTAACACCCGCGTTATCAGGCGCGCGGACGCTCACAAGGAGCTGGCAAAACTCAAACGCCAGCCGGGCAAAGAAATCTTTGTCGGCGGCAGTCACATCATGTGGAATGATCTGCTGGCAAATGGGCTGGTGGACGAATTACACCTGATGGTCGGCCCAGTCATTGTAGGCGGAGGCACCCCAATATTTAAGAGCAAGCCGGAAGTTTCGTTTCGGCTGATCGACATGCGCAAGTGGGATGGCTCAGAGAACGTGCTTCTAAAGTATGAAGTCGGTCCGCAAAAGGCGAAGCCTGCCAAGGGGAAAACCAAATGACTCTCATAGAAGAGAGCCCACCGCGGCGAGCGTGCATCGCTGGGCTTCTCATGGTCTCAAAGGCCAACCCGCGCTATTTCACTCTGGCGTCCGGAAACGCCATTGGCCAACCGGTGGTGTTCCTGACTGGTTCGCACATCTGGAATTACTTCCACGACGGTTTCGGTCCCGGCCTGGACGGCGCCGAGAGTCCGGAACTGTTCGACTACGACGCGTACCTCGAATTCCTAAAGGATCACGGCCATAACTTCATTCGGCTCTGGCGTTGGGAGCACTTCAAGTCCCAGTTCGCCAACTTTCATCTCTGCATGACGCCGCAGCCGTGGCCGCGAACCGGGTCCGGAACGGCGAAGGACGGCCAGGCAAAATTCGATCTCTCGAAGTTCGATCAGGCGTATTTCGAGCGCCTCCGCAGCCGCATTGTCGCCGCGGGCAACGAAGGGATTTACGTCTCGGTAATGTTCTTCGAGGGTCTCTGCATCCAGGTCAGTCCCGCGCCGGACAACATCGAGGGCCATCCCTTTCACGTCGACAACAACGTCAACGATATCGGGATCACCTCGATCGTCGACTATCAGGTCCTTCCGCTCAATCCGCGCGTCCAGGCGCTTCAAGAGGCCTACATCCGTAAGGTCGTCGACACCGTACATGACCTGTCTAACGTCCTCTACGAAGTCGCGAACGAATCATCGGGCGATCCGACAAACAAAGAGGTCGGAGATTCCACCGAGTGGCAGTACGGGGTCATCAGTTTCATCAAGCAGTACGAGCAGGAGAAGGGATACGACACGCATCCTATCGGGATGACGATGCAGGCCCCGGTTCGGGATCAGAACAAAATCAACGATCCCTTATTCAACGGCCTCGCTGACTGGATCTCCCCGGGCGGTCCGGCCCTGGGTAAGAACGGCAAGCCTGCCGGCCCCGGCAGGGGCTTATCCGACCCTCTTGTCTTCAACGACACCAAGGTCGTAATATCGGACACGGATCACTACGCTCCAGGCAAAGGTGAACTGCGCTTCGGTCTTGAGTTCTTCCGCGCTTTTCCGGCCAATGTGAAATTCAACGCGGCGCATCAGAACGCGATTGCGGTGCCCATTGTGTTGGTGGGCGGAGATCACTCGTTCGGAAAACTTAATCCGAGACTTGCTGAGTCATTGCGTGCGTGGGGATGCGCAAAGATTGCGGTCGAGGTCATCGAAAACAGCGGACACTACGTCGTGGATGAGCAGCCGGAAGGTGTGGCCACGCTCATTGAGGACTACGCATCTCGGGAGTAACGTGGCACTCCGAGGCACCGGTCCGTGTCTAAAGCCCTAAACCACATCGATGCGTTGAGCTGTGATGACTATGAACCTAAATTCCGCAGAAGAGTCACGGAGGGCACCGAGGTAACATAGAGATCACAGAGGATTTCGTCGCGATTGCCGGCTTGTTTGCCGCGCCTGCAAGGCGAACGGACGCTTCGTTCCTGGATTCTTCTGCAGCGTCACTCTGTTAACCTCCGCTAGGATCTCTGTGACCGCGCTGCCGACCGTGGCAGCCCTCTGTGTTATCTCCGGCTGCGCTTTCCAGGGTGAAAGCAGGCAGCGTCCGAGACGTTCACGACCGCCACGCGCCGTTCACGGGTGATCGATGGCGCTGACACCGCGCCTCGCCCAAATGCGCGGGTGTGTTCAGTCCCGCCAATTTCGATCGCAATCCATGTCGAGGTCGATCCGGAGAGCGCAGATGAGAAACGCAACCAGCTCCGCCGAACCCGCGCCCTCGATCGGAAAGGCGCTCCATTCACGACTCCGGATGCTCGAGGTCTGGATCATCATTGTTACCTTGATTGCGCTGGGCGGCGTGATCGCCGACCTGGCGATCGGCGGCCGCCCTGATCCGCCGACATTGCGCGCCGCAGCGACGCTGCTCGATGGCGCGTGGCGATTCCACATCGGCGACGACCCGCACCGGGCGGACGCCAATATCGACGATAGCGGTTGGGAGACGGTCGATTTGACCCCGTCGCCGGGCAGCCACGACGGCGACGTGGGTCTGCCCGACTACGTCGGCGGGTGGATGGCGCACGGCCATCCCGGCTATCACGGCTACGCTTGGTACCGGCGTGCGGTGACGGTGCCGGCCGGACGTGCGTCGTGGGACATCCTCGGACCGACCCTCGTCGAGAACGGCTACGAACTCTATTGGAATGGCCAACTGCTAGGCGGGTCGGGCAGGCTCGGCCCGGATCCGCGTGTCGTCGGCACGCGGCCGATGATTTTCGCGCTGCCCGTCGATGCGGCGGGCACCCGTGGCGTGCTCGCGGTCCGCGTCTACATGCTTCCCGGTAACTGGGGCAGCGCGGACAGCGGCGGCATGCACAGCGCGCCCATTCTGGCTCCGCGGCCGATCAGCGATGCGCTCCACCGCGTGCAATGGCAGCGAACCATCGCCGGTTACATCGTCGAAGTCATCGAGCCGTTGGCGATGTTTGCACTCATCGGCATGTCGCTCGGGTGGCGGTCTCGCAGCAGTCACAAGCGTTTCCTGATCTTTGCCAGCATCGCGCTCGCGCTGATGGGAGCCAGGCGCCTCAACAATGCGATCGTCGCGTGGACCGATCTGATGGATCTGACCACCTATGCGTGGCTGGCGTCCGTGATGTGGGTGCCCGTGGTGGCCGCCTGGACGCTGGCCTGGAACCGCTGGTGCCTGCGTCCGTGGCGAAGCATCGATGTGTCGGCTGCAGTGCTGGCGGTCGCCGGGACCATCGGCGCCGTGATGCATTGGGCGAGTGTGACGAGCGGCAGCCGCCTCGGGTCGATCGCGCTGTTTGTCGTGATCGGCGCCCGCATTGTCCGCAGCGGACCCATGCGGATCCTGGCGCTCGTCACGTTGGCCTCGATCATGGCCGCACTATTCGGCGGCGAGCTGCTCGATCCGATCGGCGTGCCGGGCATCTGGTTTCCGTTCGGCATCGGCGTGTCGCGGACGCAGTACGTTTATCGCGATCGCCATCCCGCTTCTGGCCTTATTGATCGTGCGGACCCTGCATGCGAAGCATGCGCGATGACGGGCGCCATGAAACGTCGAACCAGGCACCTTATGGTCGCTCGAACGCGCTTACAAAATCAACACACCGCCGGGACCTTTGATGTACAACAATACTCGCCCCGACGCCATGGATCGCCCCCAGCACTGCGGCGGTTCAGCGAGCGGCCTCGATCACCGGCCGACGTACCAAGGTTTCGCGTTCCCGCTCCTTGACCGGCGCGAATCCGCGCGCGTCGTACATGGCGCGAGGGCCGCGGAAATGACCGGCATCACTTTTTTCGGGCTGTTTGTGGGGATAGGCCTCGATCCACGCGACCCCACGAACAGGCGCGTCGGCGATCACCCGATCAAGCAGGGCCGAAGCGATTCCATGCCGCCGGTACGGCGGGGCAACGACGAAGCAGGAAATACCGATGACGGATTTGGGATCCGGTCCGTCGGGATCCACGAGCCGAAACAGCCCGCAGTGATCCCGCGTGGAAGCGTTGACCCAGCCAGCCGCCTTTCCGTCCACATAGGCGAGATAACCAAAGGTTGTGCCGCTCCGTAGCCGTGCGATCATCGACGCGCGCGTGTCACGCCAGGCGCGTTCAGGATTTTCAGGCGTCGCGGGCTCATGGGGTTCGAGGCAATAGCACGAGGCCCAGTCAGGATTCCCGGCGAAGCCGTCGTGGTCGAAGAACTGGAGCCAGTCGTCGATTCGATCGGCGGTCACCGGGTGAATGGTGACCTGGCCAATCCCGGCCAGCCGCTCCGTGTTCCCGCGGAGGCGGACCGTGGCCTCCGCGTAGTTCTGCGCGTAATTGCGCACCGCCGTTTCCGGGAAATTCCATGTGTGGCTTTCCCGCCCGTGCGCGACGAACGCATCGGCGCACGCCTCGGCGTCAGCGCCTTCAATCACCACGTCGCAAGCGAAGCATTTGACGTTCACGAGTTCCTCCCGGTGGCTTCACCCAGCCAATCATCGATTTCTCCACGGTCAACGAAAGAGACCGTCCGCATATGGACGACCAAGGACCATGCGCGAGATCCGGTATCTCCAAAAGGCCCGAATAATGTCGTAGCCGCGGGTCAGGAGTACGGGGTCCGGCTTTGGGGCATGGGGTCGTTCAGGGTCTGGTCTTGAAGTTCGTGGGGCGGAAACGGGCGGGGCGATAGTCGCGGATATGCTGCGCGGAGGTCGGGATCGGCGTTGCGTCGATCAATTGAATACGGGCGACGCGACTGACGGCGATGCGCCGGCATCATCGCTCGACCGCTACATCCCAAACCACCGGGCGCGACGGCTTGAGCCGAAGAGTTCCTTTTCCGCCCGCATCGCCACGGACGGTTCATGGAAGGTGCCGGTCGGCTCGTCGGGATTGGAGAAATCGATGTCCACGCGGCCGATCCGTCCGCTGCCGTATTCGATGTAACAGGTGCCGGTGCCCTGATGCGTGACGGGCACGTCCTCATCACGAAAACGCGCGATCAACGCCCGTGCGACCGCACGCGCGGCGCCTTCGGCGAATACGCCCGCCTTCGGGGTCCCCTGTTTGGCGCAGTCGCCGACGGCGTACACGTCGGGAAATCGTGTTTCGAGGGTGCGGATGTTGACCGGCACGTAGCCGTTCTCCGTCAGGCCACACGCATCGAGCATTTTCGGCGCACGGATCGCGGGGACGCCGAGGAGCAGATCGTAGGGCAGCTCGCGTCCATCGGCGATCGTCGCCACCTGGCGCCGGGCATCGACTGATTTCAGGGCCTGCCGGCCGATGAAGGTGATGTCGCGTTCCGCGAACGCGGCGAGCAGCGCCTGGGAGGTCTCAGGCGACGGCGGCACGGGCGAGGGCAGGGGAAGGATGAGCGAGATCGTGCACGCGTCCCGGATGCCGCGCGTGGTGAGATGGTCGTGCATCATCAGCGCGGCCTCGCTCGGCGCGGGCGGACATTTGTAGGGTGCACCGCCGACGGCGATGAGGACGTGGCCGCGCGCAAATGTCTTGAGCTTGTCGGCCAGGCGGACGGCTCCGCCCATGGTGTAGAATTCCGTCGCTTCCGCCAGGCCGGGTGTGGCGGCGAAGTTGTAGTCCGCGCCAAGGGCGATCACCAGAAAGTCCGCGTCGTGCGTGCCGCGATCCGTCGTCACTCGCCGGGCGACGGGATCGATGGCCGTGATCGTTTCCTGAAGGAAACGCACGCCGGGTTTCAGGACCTTGCGGTAAGGCAGCAGGACGGCCTCCAACGTCGTGCGCCCGAACATCACATCGAGCTTGGAGAAACCGAGATAAAAACTGTCGTTCTGATCGATCAGCGTCACCGCGATGCCGTCGCCGAATGCTTCCGAGAGCATGGTGGTGAGCTCCAGCCCGCCGAATCCGGCACCGAGCACGACGACGTGTTTCTTCATGAGTGGATGGGGAGCGCAGAAACGGGGCGCCAGTCCTGTTCTGCCCGGTTGTGCCGCCCGCGAATTCAACGGTTCCGCCAAATGGGCGTCAAAGCCCATCCGCGCCAGCGCCGGGTCGTGATCTCGCTCCGTAATCAGCCGAGCTTCCGAGGCGCTGAAACGGGGTGGCGGGGATTCAGAACGTCACGCAGATTTTTCCGACATGGGCGCTGCTTTGCAGCTGTTCGAGTGCGGCGGGCACTTCTTGGAACGAATAGATGCGGTCGATCACCGGCTTGAGTTTCCACCGCTCCATCGCCGACAGCATGCCCGCGAAGTGATCGCGGCTGCCGACGGAGATGCCGAGCAGGCGCAGATTCTTGGTGAACAACATCGGAATCGCGATGGTGTCGGTGAACCCGCTCAACACTCCAATCACAACGATCGTGCCGCCGACCCGCGCGGCGGTCAGCGATTGCGACAAGGTTTTCTCTCCGCCAACTTCGACGACCGCGTCGACGCCGCGCCCGCCGGTGATCTCAAGCACCTTCGCTCCCCAATTGGGCGTGGTGCGATAATTGATCAGATGATCGGCGCCGAGTTTTTTGACCTTCGCGAGTTTTTCGTCGCTGGACGACGTCGCGATCACCTGCGCGCCGAGCGCCTTGGCAAACTGCAGGGCGAAGATCGACACCCCGCCCGTGCCCTGCACGAGAACAATGTCGCCTTCCTTGACCGATGCCTCCACGTGGATCGCGCGCCACGCGGTCAGCGCCGCGCAAGGGAGCGTGGCGGCTTCCTCGAATGAAAGATAGTCGGGCAGGACGATGACGCCCTCCGCATCGAGCAGCATGTGTTCCTGCAATACGCCGGGAGCGGATCCGCCGAGCTCGAGCCGTCGGCTCTTGGCCGCGACCGGCCCTTCCATCCAGCTCTGGAAATAGAGCGGGCACACGCGATCGCCCACCTTGACGCGCGCGACCGCCTCACCGACGGCCTCCACCACGCCGGCGCCGTCCGAGAACGGGATCAGCGGCAAGGGCGGGTCGCCCAGTCCCTGCAGGATCAGCAGATCACGGGCGTTGAGTGCGGCAGCTTTCACGCTCACCACGATCTGCCCCTTTCCGGGTTGGGGCCGGGGCTTCATCGCGAGCCGCAGGTTTTCGATGCCAAAGGCATTTTCGAGCTCCCAGACGCACATTGGGGATGACTTGGTCAGATTCATTTCTTGATCCTCGCTATGGTGTTCTCGTGTTTGTGGTGAAATTGGCCCATCGTCATTCCCGGGGATTGGGCTCGCCTTTGCCCTTCGTGATCAGGCGACGCAGGCTGTCCCTGACGTGAAAGCGCCAGGCGCCGGAACAGGCATCGTAGCACGCGACGCCAGGAGCCAACCCGGCGTGGGTGAAGCGGAGTTCCGTGCGGCAGCAGGTGAAGATCAGCCGCAGCGTGTCCTGCGGCACGGGCGCATTTTCTTCCGGCGTGAGCGCCGCGATCATGTCCTCCTGTTTCTTCTCCGCCAGCACGCGACGGCGGATCTGATCGACCGCCTTGTGGCGCGCGGTGGTCATCAGCCACGCGACCGGGTTCGGCGGGGCGGCCCCGGGCCGGCCATTGCGCGATCGCGGCGGCGAACGCCTCCTGCAACGAGTCCTCCGCCAGCGTGATGTCTCGGACGACGCGGATCAATCCCGGACGCAGGACCGGACCGGAGAGACTCTCTTTCGCAGTGACCGACGGTCGACACACGAGTTTCTGGTCGGATTCCCGTTGGCATGCGGACGGACGAGTTCGGCCGCGAGGCGGACAGGACCATCCGTGACCTGTCCTGGTTGCTTTAAACACAACCTCAGAGGTAATGGCACTCTCCTGGAGAGACCCAGCCTTCGCACGAGGCTTCGGCGGGCAGGCAGGCCTCGGTGTCGTGCTCGGACCGGACGGAGCCGGTCCCTCCATTTCAGCGCGAGAATTTCGATGTCGGGTTTAGTTCCAGTTGTCGATTTTGAGATCGTTCGGGGACGGCTGCCCCTTTCCGGTCTCGACCAGTTGGCGGAGGCTCAACAGAAACGTCGCCCACTTCATGCTGCAGTGAGCCATGAACTCTCCGGCCTCGGGCCACTTCCGGTGGCCGAACAGCACGATCGTCATGTCGCCGTCGTGTGAAAGGCTGAACGTGATGTCGGTCCCGATCCATTCCTCCGGGCCGGCCGTGACACGCCACTGCACTTCCCTGTCGGGATCCAGCTTTTGCAGTTGGAACGTCATGCGGCCGATTTCGACTCCGGCCGGATCATGGAAAAGAACCTGGATGCTTCCGCCCGGTTTCGACTCTCCGGTCGTCTCCCGGGTCCACCAGCCGGCCACGCCCTCGACGGTTGAGACGGCGGCGTAAACTTTCGCCGGCGGTGCCTTGATTCCGATGCGATGAATGATGTCTGCCATGTTGATTTCCTCGTTTTGATTTGATGATGCGTTTCCACCCGGAAGATCTGTTCGCTTGGCGATGTGACCCGGTGGTCGCCGGTCACGGCACCAGCATAGCGCAGGAATCGAAATGGTGAGAGTGACAATCGTGTCGGGATTCTGATGGACTGGCTGAGCTTCAGGGTCCGCTTGTTACGGGCGTGCTTCAGCTAGACGCGGACCGGTGGTTTGAATCTCCGATCCGCCGCATTGGTGTTGGCTTATGGTGCCGCGCCGTTACGCACGCGCAACTGCTCCTCCAGTGCGCGCTCGAAGCCCTTGCCCTCGGCCAGCTGGCGGTCGATCTCGGCCATCGGCAGCCACCGACCCTGGGTGAACACGCCGGCGATCCTGGAAATGTTCTGGATGTCGGCAAGCGGATCGGCCTCGAGCAAGACCAGGCTGGCGCACTCGCCTACGCGCACCGCGCCGCTGCCGGCCCGGGGATCGAACAAGCGGTGCGCGTTGATCGACGCCGCGCGCAGCACCTCGACCGGCTTGAGCCCGATCTCGCGCAATTCGATCATCTCCTGTTGCACCGTCACGCCGAACGCCAGGCCCGGTAGCGCCGCATCGGTGCCGACGGTCAACGGCACCTTGCGCTTCCACAACTCGCGGGTCAGCACGCGGGCAAAATCGTAACCGGCCGAAAAAGCGTCGGCGCCCTCCTGATCGCGGAACGCCTGGGTGAGGTAACGGTTGGCCGGCGGCATCCAGCTCAGGCGGGTCACCGGATCCACGCTCGCCGCCCAATCGCCAGGCACGGCGGGGACCTGCCGATGCACGTACATTTCGATGATGGTCTTGAGTGTGATCAAGGTCGGCGTGACCGACATGCCGCTGTCCTCCACCGACTGCGCCAGCGCTTCGATGTCCTGCGGCGACAGATCGTGCTCGACGCGAGCGACGCGCGCCAACTCTTCGGCGTGGGCGATGTTGGTCATCGGATGCGCGAACACGAACGCGCGGTCGGCGCAGCTCGCGCAGCCCAATTCGGGCAGATGCCCGGTGGTGATGAAACCCTGGCGCGCGGATTCCTCCACGATCGCCTGGTAGGTCTCGCGATTGAGGAACTGGTAGGGCTTGATGAAGTCGTAGCCGCGTTCGCGCGCGCGCCGGACCGCGGCGATGCCGTCGGCGGCGGTGCTCGGCGCATCCGGGCTGGAAGCCGGCGCGGTCGGCGTGGGCTTGAGCGCGACCGCCGCGCGCGGGCCGTTGATGCGCTTGCCCACGTACAGCTTGGGCCCGACGATGCGGCCGGCATCGATTTCGCCGCGCAACCACAACAGATCCTCGTCGCTGCCGGCGCTGCCGCCCAGGTTGGCCGCGCCCGTGACCCCGGCCTTGAGGAAATACAGCAGGATCTGGCGGTCGTAGCGATGATCCTGGCCCAGGTCGAGACCGGCGATCGCCGCATCCATGCTGTCGCGAATCGCGCCTTCGGTGGCGATGTGCACATGCGCGTCGACGAAACCCGGCACCAGATACTTGCCGCGCCCATCGACGACCGTGGCGTTCTCCACCTTGGCCTTCGCACCCGGCGGCAGGATTTCTTCGATCCTGTCGTCGCGAATCACCACCGTGCGATGCGCCAGCGTCTCGTCGGTATCGGCCGGGATCACGGTAACGTCGTCGATCACCCAGGTGCCGGCCGGCGGCGCGGTCACGGACGCCGCCGGCGTCGCCAGCGACAGCACGGCCACGAGAATGGCACACGCTCGTTGGGCCGGGAGCGGAGGCGAATCTGCGAGCTTCAAGCGAATCGAGCGAGTTTCGATGATGGGGATCGGCATGATCTATTATTGCGGCTACCTGCATTTCTCCGGCCTGTCCGGAGCGGCGCACTACGGCTCATCCCGCAGCGCCTGAAATTCGATGCGCGTGAAGACCGCGCCCGTGCGACTCGCGCCCAGCCCCAGGATGCCCGGCGGCTGATCGGGCACCAGCGTGGCCCGCTGCAATGCGGCAGGAACGTCTTTCGTTGCCGCGATCTCCGCGCCATCGAGCCTGACCGAAAGCGAAATCCCGCCGGCCCCCGTGCGCACCTCGACCTCGGCGAAGTGCTCGATCGGAGGCGGCGGTTGCGGCGGCCCGAGGGTCGCATTCAGGACGGCTTGAGCCGCGGTGTCGGGCGCGACTTCCGGGCCGGAACGCAACAGGATCAGCAGCGTTTGTCGTCCGGCGGGAAGCAGCAGCTCCACCACGCCCGCGGCGTTTTGCTGCGTGAACGTGAGCTGCAGGCGATAGTCGCCGGCAAACGGACCACGAATCGCCACATGCGACCAGGGCATTTCGTCGATCGCCAATCCTGCGGGCGCTGCCCGCCACTCGCCCAGGATCATCGTCGCGTCCCGTAGCAACGACTCGACCGCGCGGGGCTCGGTCAGATCCCAGGTTGTGGCAGGCGCAGGTTCGTTGCGCCGTGCCTGCAGCAACCCGATGCCGATCGCCAGGCCGGCGGCAAACACCACGACTGCCGAGGTCGTCAGCAGGATGCGCTTGATGCGCGCCCAGCGCAGCGCCTCGCCGATCGCGGCCGCCAGCGCGGCGATCGCTGATCCGTGCCCGAGGCCGCTGCCGGCCAATTGCGAGGCGGCGATTACGAAGTGCGCCGGTGCCGTGACCGCCGCGTGCCCCGTGAGGCAGGTCGCGAGGACGCCGGCGCTCACCAACGCGCCGCGTTTTTCCAGAAACACCCGCAGCTTCCGCACGGCCCGACCCACACGCATCTTGGCCGCGTCCTCGGTGGTGCCCAAGGCCGCGGCGACCTCACTGAAGCTTCGTTGCTCGAAAAACCGCCACAACACCGCTTCGCGATCGCGCGGGCCGAGCGCAGCGAGTGCCGCGTCGAGCGCTGGCGAGATCTCGTCCCACGTGCGTTCGGATTCATCGTTCATGGCATGAACCTCGTCGGCAGATGCGGCTCGTTCACGCTCCCGGCGTCGCGCTTCGCTGCGCAGCCAGTGGCTGGCCGCATAACGCGCCGCCGTGTGCAGCCAACCGGCGAGAGGCACCGAACGCGGCAGGGACGAACTTTTCCGAGCCAGCGCGAGAAAGGCCGATTGCATGATTTCTGCGGCCGCGTGCTCGTCCCTGACCAGCCGCCGCGCGACCCCGTAGACCATGCCGCCATGACGCTCGACCAACATGCGAAACGAGCTTTCCGAACTGCGTTCGGCGTACTCGCGCAACAGATCATGATCCCCCGCGAGGGCGTTGGTGTTGTGTGTTTCAGGCGAACCCATCGACAAAGACATCACGCCGCGCGCGCGGCTCGAAAAGAGAAACTCAAGTGCGGCACTGCTTGTAGAAACGATCGACGCCGAAGGCAATGGGCAGTCCAAACACGACGGACAGCACGCAGATTCCGATGTACGTATGCTTGTTGGCGAAGTTGGGCGTGGACGAGTGGAGTGCGGACAGGGGCAGCACGATGAAGTTCATCGTGAACCACACGAACAGCGAATAAGCGAAACCGGACGCGAGGAGGTTTTTCCGAAGCAAACTCAGACGCGGATAGAGCAGGAAGAACAGGAGGGTGAACGAAAACGAAATGAAGTAGTGGAAAAACGCTCCGAGCGCCATCATCCCCGCACCGCCTTGCATGGCGCGCTCGCGGCCGAAAACGCCGCTCGCAATCCCCTTGAAAACCGCAGTCGGGAAGTTCCCGCTCGCCGCCCAAATGTGGAGATGGGCCGCGATGATATCGAGGGTGCCGGCGATCATGGTCACAATCAGCACCGCTTTGGCGAAGTCGCCCGTCGAGATTCGACCCGGGAATGAAAACCACCCGGACCGCCCGGCCGTAACGGCTGTGGAAGAAGATTCAGGCCTCATACCTGTTCACACCCACCGGAGTGGAAAGGTAACACGGGAAAGGAGTGAATTTCGCAGCGCCGGCTAGCCCAAGCCATGCTTTTCCCGCGTCCCATCCGTCCGGTCCGGCGTTCGAAAGGAAGAAGGTGTCGACGAAAAGGGGCAAAGGGACGTTGCCTTCGCGCCCGTCGCCCACTTCGCGAGACCGAGTTCCCGACCGCATGATTGAAAACTACTGTTGCTCCACGAGCTGCAGCGCCGCCGGGTTTACCCAGTTGGTTTCCGGAAACCCCCGAGCCCATTCGGCGGCGGTGACCTTGTGCGCTTCGTGCCAGCCAGGCGTTTCCCGCCAGTCGAGGAATTTGCGCAGACTCGCGCGCAGCTTCGGATCGGCCCCGCGCTCCAGCAGGGCGCGCGTCATCGCGGCATCATGCTGGCGGCCGTTGAGGTAGGCGCAGCTCACGACGCTGTTGAAGAGAGGAGTGTGGCCGGAAGCAGCGAGAGGATCGGGCCCATGGTAGCCAAACGCGGCGGCGTCCACTTCGGCGCGAGCGTTGACGTCGGCGCCGAGGGCCAGCAGGCGGTCGAAGCTTTCCTGTTCGTCGAAATCGATCGCGAGATGCAGCAGGGTCGAGCCGGCGATCGGCGTGCCGTGCAGGCCGGAACGTCCATCGTCCGCGCAACCGAGCTCGGGTGGATAGATCTCCCGGTAGGTGAAGCGGCGATGGATCAGGTCGGGGTCGTCCTGGAGGAACCGCGTCAGCCGGGCGCCATCGCCGCGATGAAACGCCATCAGCGGTGTATCCGGAAACGTGTAACCCTGGCGGACGAAGAGCGCGAGGATCGCGTGCTTGGCCGCGGGATGGCGCGCATAGGTCTCAAGGACCAGGGCGAGCGGGGCGAGACGGTTGCCGTGCTGATCAGTGAACGGCGCGCCGAGCTCGATGAGCAGACGCAGGCCGTCGCCGTTGAGCGTTTCGCACACCCCCATGATGATGCCCGGCTCGAGTTTCGCGCCCTGCGCGTGCAGCCAGCGGGCGCACTCGATCCGGCCTTGCAGCAGCGCGCGGTCGAAGGCGTGTTGTCCATCCAGCGCGCCGAGGGCGGCGATGGCCTGCACGATTTCGAGGCGGCCGAGATTGGCGGCGTGGCTCAGGGGTGGTCCCCAGTTGCCGCTCCAGACGGGCAGATGGAGCAACGCGGGATGTTCGCGCAGCAGGCTGACGACCCGGTCGCGATTGTTCGCACGAATCGCGTGGTCGAGTTCGTGCGCGACGGGATGCAGCTCGATTCTTCGCTTCAGCGCCGCCCACGTCGCGAAGCCGTACTCGCGGGCGAGGACGAGTTGGGCGTCGCTCAGGCGGCAAGGTCCCTGGGCGATCGTGGCGGGCGAGGCGCCGCGGTATTTCGGATGGCTGTGGCCGACGCGTTCAAGCGCCTCGGGTTGAGCGACGCGCCAGGCCCGGAGCAGTTCGCGGGCTTCGTGCTTGGGAACGTCGAGATGCGGCTGTTCGGGCAGCCGGCGTGATACGGTAGGCATGGACCTTAACTCCTGGATGGGCCCGGTGTCCGCCGAAGCAGGGCGAGGAACTAAGGTTGGGAGTGAACTGACCGACGCCGGTGGGCTGGGCCCATTTCCGCGGACAGGATGCTTCCGGCAAGCACCGCGATCTTGTCTGGCTCCCGGCGGGAGGCAAGTCGGGCGTTGGGAAGCCCGGCTGGCCCGCGGTCACAAAACGACCGGCGGTTTCGTCCAAGAGAGTGTTACGACCACCATAGCTCTTGAAAAACCAACCTCCCAACCGCGGCTCAACTACGCGCAGGCTGCCCCAACAACATTGCAGGCCATGCTGGCGCTGGCGGGGGTCGTGAAAACAGCGATCTCGAAGAGTCGCTCCTGCTTCTCGTGGACATCCGGGCCTCGCAGATCAACGGGTGTGCCTTCTGCCTCGACATGCATATCCGCGACGCGAAGGCGGCGGGTGAAACGGAGGACCGCATCAACCTGCTCTCCGCGTGGCGCGAAGTCGACGTTCACACTGCGCGGGAGCCCCCGGGGGGAGGGGCCACTACTGGACTATTTTGCCGGGCGTGTAAGAAACCCGCCTTTGACGGCTACTAGTTGGGGTAAGCAGCAGCCTGATGGACGAACGCGAACAACAACAGATCTTTGACGACGGGGTCGCCTCCCACAGGGGGCTGCTTTTCAAAGTCGTCCGGGCCTACGCATTCAACCCCCACGACCGGGATGATCTGTTTCAGGAAATCATCACGCAGGTCTGGAATTCCGTGCCGCGCTTTCGCGCCGAGTCGGCCGTGACCACGTGGCTCTACCGGGTGGCGCTGAACACCGCGCTGGCGTGGTCGCGCAAGGAGCGGCAGCACCGGGGCGCACCCGGGCGCTGGACGGCGCGGAGACCGCCCTGGCCGAGTCTGCCCGACCGACCGACCGGCGCCTCGACTGGCTCTACGAACAAATCGCGCAACTCGACCACGTCGATCGCTCGCTGACGCTGCTGCTGCTCGACGGCTTCAGTTACCGCGACATGGCGGAAACCCTCGGCATCACCGAGAGCCACGTCGGTGTGAAAATCAACCGCATCAAAACGCGCCTCACCAAACTGACCATGGAGGAGCACAACCATGGACTTTGAAGAAATGAAAGGGATCTGGGATTCGCAGAACGAAGAACCCCTTTACGCGCTGAATGAAACCGCGCTGCACGCAATGGTGCGTCGCCGCAGTGAACACGTGCATCGCTGCGCCGCCCATAGCCACCGCTTCGAGATCTTGACCGGTGCGGCGTTCGGGATCGGCATGTTTGTCATCACGGGCATCCTCGCGTGGAGCGATCCCGCGGGGCTCATCACGCACTCGTGGATCAAGGTGCCGCCGACCGGCGGCGATCTCGCCGTGCTCGCGTTCTGCGGAGCGATCTGGATCTACTACGCGAGTTACATGTGGGGCGCCCGTCAGCGGCAGCTTCGTCGGGAGGAGGATTTCGCGTCGACTTTGCGCGGGGATCTCGACCGGGCGCTGGCGCATCTCGAATTCCAAATCCGGATGGCCCGCAGCATTGTCTGGTGGGGACTGGTGCCATGTTGGTTTGGCGCCAGCCTTGGCATCGTGGTGCTCTTTCGTCTCTAGGAGGCTTCCCTGGCGAGTCTCGCGACGTCGGGAGTCATCATGCTCCTGGCGCTTGCGGTTTCGGTCTGGTGCCAGCATCGCGCCAACACGCGCCGCTACGAACCGCGCCGTCGCGAACTCGAGTCCGTGCGGGCCAAGCTCGCCAATCCGCAACACTGAGGCCCGCGTCCGGATCAAATCCGGACATTCGGGTAATCAACCCGTAACATTCCCGCCTTAGACTCGGCGGAATCAACAAACACGCTCACACGACCTCGCCAACCATGAAGACAACCCACCGTTCCCTCCTCGCGTCCACGTTCGTCGGACTCGCTGCTCTGTTCGCGCTCGCGTCCGCCGCGAACGCCGCCGCTCCCGCCGGTCACTGGGAGGGCGCCATCGAACTGCCCAACACGAAACTCGAAATTCGCGTCGATTTCGCTCCCGAAGGTTACGCCGGGGGCGGCACGATCGACATTCCGGTCCAGAATATTCGGGGGTTTGCGCTCGGTGACGTTGTGGTCGACGGCCGCGATGTTTCGTTTCGCATGCCCGATATCCCCGGGGATCCCACTTTTAAAGGCGTGATCTCCGATGACAGCAGGATCAACGGCACGTTTACCCAGGGTGGGCAGACGTTTCCGTTCGCGCTCGAGCGCCGGGCCTCTACCGCCCGCCCGGGAGAGACACCGTCACACGGGATTCCCGGCGAAAGTCTCGCTGGCCACTGGCAGGGCTCGTTACGCCAGGGACCCGCGGAACTGCGCCTCGTGCTGCACGTACAGGGTGAGACCGAAGATAACTACAAGGCGACCGTCGACAGCCTCGATCAGGGGGCCAAGGGCATTCCGGTCTCGAAGGTGCAGTTCGCGGACGGTGTTGTCCGCATCGAACTCGCCAGGATCCAGGCGGTGTATGAGGGGAAACTGTCGGACGATGGCTCCGAGATCGACGGCCATTGGAAGCAGGGACCCGTGGACGCGCCCATTGTCTTTCGCCGTCTGGCCGCGGCGCCGGAATTGGCGCGTCCGCAGATGCCGCAGAAACCCTATCCGTACGCCGAGCGCGAAATCACCTTCGCCGGCGGCGCCGCTGACGTCACGCTGGCCGGCACGTTGACCATGCCGGATGGCGACGGTCCCTTCCCCGCGGTGGTGTTGCTCAGCGGATCCGGTCCGCAGGATCGCGACGAAGCCCTGATGGGGCACCGACCTTTTCTCGTCCTGGCCGATCATCTCACCCGCCAGGGAATCGCGGTATTGCGCTTCGATGATCGCGGCGTGGCAAAATCTCAAGGCAACTACCGCGAGGCAACGCACGAGGATTTCGCGGCCGATGCGCGGGCGGCGTTCAACTTTCTCAAAGCCCAACCCGACGTCGATCTCGCCCACGTGGGATTGTGTGGGCACAGCGAGGGTGGGGTGCACGCCCCGCTGGTCGCCGCGGAACACGACGACGTTGCGTTCATCGTCATGCTCGCGGGAGTCGGTGTTCCGCTCGCCGAGTTGCTGCCCCGGCAGCAGGACGACCTCATGAAGGTGATGGGCGTGCCCGAGGACATCCGGCAGGAGCAGCGGCAGGCCCAGCATGACGTATTCGCGATCCTGCGCGAACTCGGCGGCACCGCGGAGGCGCGCCACAAGATTCGCACGCGTCTGCTCGAAGTGGTGGCAAAATACACTCCGGAACAACTCAAGGCCATGGGCTATTCCGAGGGCGTGATTGACCAGCAGATCGGAATGATGACGAGCCCCTGGTTCGTGAAGCTCCTCCGCTACGATCCCGCGCCCACTCTGGCCCGGGTCCACTGTCCTGTCCTCGCGCTCAACGGCACCAAGGACACGCAGGTTGCGTGTCAGGAAAACCTCGCCGGCATCCGCGCCGGTCTCGCCGCCGGCGGTAACACCGACGTGACCACCGTCGCGCTGCCCGGTCTCAATCACCTGTTTCAGCACTGCCAGACCGGCGCCATCTCCGAGTACGGCGCCATCGAAGAGACGATGAGTCCGGAAGTCCTCACCCTCGTGAGCGACTGGATCTTGAGACACACGGATTCGTGAGTCTTTACGGGGTCAGGAGAGGGCTTGCCCGCGAAACGTAACAATTGCGTTCCCACGAGCGGCTTTCCCGTTGTCGCGTCATGGATCGGGTTCTCCCACCGTGGGGGCCGAAAAAGGGTCGAACCCGAATGTCGGTGATCCGGCGTGATGGTGCTGGATCGTCGGGACTCGGCTTCTGCCGGCAATCAGGGCGTAAACCCGTGTTGCCGGAGAAAGGCGTCGGTTCGCTCCATGATTTCCTCGTCGAAATAGTTCGCGTATTTTTCGTTGCCTTCGCCGAGGTAGTGTTTGCGACCCGGATAGGAAACCAGTTCGAACGGGTTGCCGAACTCGTCCATCCGCCGTTTGAACATGTCGACGATGTAGGGCAGCACCTGGTCGTCCTCCAAGCCGCGAAACGCGATGGCCGGGGGCATGTTCTTCCGCACGTGGTGATAGGGCGAAATCGCGAAGATGGATGCGCTTCGGTCGCCGAGCAGCATGTCCACCCAGGGTTCGAGCGTGTTCACGTTGCTGGAATAGAGCAGCAGGGCGTTCGGTTCCGGACTCACGTCGAGATCGTCGGTGCTCTCGTTGATATCGATCAAAGCCGTGGCGAGCGCGAGCTGACCACCCGCCGATTGTCCCGCCACGACGAGGCGATCGGGATCAAGGTGCAGCGCCGAGGCGTTCGCGCGCATCCACCGGATGGCGGAACGCGCGTCCTTGACCGATTCGATGGGCGAGACTCCCGGCTTCGGGTAGGTGCCGTCTGCGTTCATGGAAAGCCGGTACTGAAAGGAGATCGTCGTGAAACCTTTGCGGGCGAATCGCTCACAGGCGCCGAAGAACTCCTGCGGCCGTCCGAACACCCAGCCGCCACCGTGAAAAAACGCGATGGCCGGATGCGCGCCCGTGTCCTGCCCGGCGACGGCGGGAAAGACAAAGGCGCGGAGACTTTGCCCGTCGACTTCCTTGTAGATCTTCTCTTCCCAGATGGGAGCGAGGGTGTTCTGGCTTTCGGCCGCCGACGCCCAGGCTCCCAAACCACAGACCAGTGGGACCAGTGTGACGAGGGTTCTCATGGCTGTCATCGTTTAGAGCCTTTCAAAAAATCCCGCAGCATGTCGCGGATAGGGGTTTTGCCATTGGGCAAGGCGGCCGGCGAAGAGGACCGTTGCCGGCCCCTTTCGAAGCAGGCCGAGCAACACGGTCAAGGCCGATCAACGGGTCGGGTCATGTGGTTTCCGGTCAATCGATCGACGGGGTCGGACCCGAAGGCCTGACACCTGTGTGCGGGTATTCTACTGCATGCCGACGCGTCCTGGTGGGTGCCGCGGGGGAACGTGTCCGCTCGGAGCGGGCTGCGTCTTGTCATGCGCGTGCACTGCTGTCCTGGATCGCCCTGGGGGTCGGCAGGGTCGATGCTTCGCTATGCGGTTGCCGAGGCTGGCGGCGGTCGAGATGCACGAGGCTCTGCTTCGAGCCGAGCCGACTCGGAGCGCGAAACTCGGAGAGGACGGAGAACGCCTCCGCTCGACGCCGTGAGGCCCGGAGGACGGGCAAAGACGTCGGTCCGGACTCTGGCGCTCTGGCTGCGATCTCTGAGATTCAGGCGAGACGGGTCGGGATACGTGCATGACCACGCCCGCAGAGTCTGGCCGAATCGTTGCTCCGCGCCGGTTATTCCGGTTTGAATCGCTCGGCGTCCGCCTTGTTCCAGGTGATGGTCGCCTCGCCCGAGATGAAATTCCGGTCGAGGTAGGGGCCGAATGTCACCGGCTCCTCGCGGGCCGTGCCGGCCTTCGATCTCGCCGATCAGCTTTTGCATATCGAGGATGTACTGCATCGTGAGCTTTTCCTTTTCGCGTTTCTGCCAGTAGTGGCCGCCGAAGATGACCAGCTTGCTCTCGTCGATCCCGTGGTCCGGGCTCCGGATGTAGGCGATCAACCGGTCGACGCTCCGGCGATACTGCGCGAACCCTTCGGCCGAGAAGATCCACACGCCGCCGCCTGAACCGATGGCGTCGCCACTGAAGAGGAGGTTCTTTCCCCGCAGGAAAAAAGCGGTGGAATGGTCGGTGTGCCCGGGTAGCTCCAGCGCATCCACGACGAAGCCTCCGCCGAGATCCAGCGCGGAGTTGCCGGCGATCGGCATCGTCCGCTCCGCAGGAAAGATCTCCCGGTCCTTGAACTCATCCGTCTGGATCCAGAAGGTGACCTTCGGGTCGTCCTTGAAGGCCGGCAGCATGCCCGTGTGGTCGCCGTGATGGTGCGTGACGGTGATGAACAGTCTGCGCCCGCCAATCTCCTCCGCCGACGAGCGCCTGCAGGGACGCGGTCGGCGGTGGAGTCCCATTGGATGGCGTTCGACAGGTCGATCAGCAGGGCCTGGTCGCGGCCGACAACAGGTACATGTCGGAGCAGTTGTTGAATCCCTTCCGGTTTGCCCTGCGCGTCGAGCTGGATGCCGGCGGGATTGCTCTGGTTGGCGTCCTCGATCCGGATGACGCCCGGGATGATCGGGTGGAGGGTGTACGGGCCCGATTTCGCGGGTCTGGGCGACGGCGGTGGTGGTGGGCAGGAGCGCGAGGAGGAGGGCGGGGAACGATTTCATGGCTGGAGGTTACTGGCGGCGAACCTTCTGGGGGCGCTGGCTGCGGGGCGCAAGCGTGTGAAGACTGCCCGCAGCGCCCAACGATCCATGGATCTCCACGAATCCGGTCGAGGCATGAAGCGACCACAGCGGCGCGCTCGTTCCCGGTGAGCATGCCGACGCGTCCTCGCTCGGATTGTCCCTCTCGCGTCGACGGATTGCGCAAGGGAAAGGGCAAAGGTGCTGGCCTATCGCGGCAGGCGATGACGTTCGAATAGGGCTGGTCCCAACGACGACATTGGATCCAGCCCGTTCGCCGGGGCCGCGACGGCGAACTCAGAATGGGTAAAGGGACCTTACGGGGCGATCAACGTGACGTTCGGAATGCCGGTGTCGAACGTCGCCAACGAAGCGCCGTGGGTTTGCGCCACCTGGGCCAGGTAACCATCCGTCGTGCGTGAACCTCCCCGCACCGAGGCCGGCAGCGCGGGCGCCGGCAGGTCAGCGAGGTAACGCACGTAGGGCCGCAAACGTTTCGCGAGTGCCTCTTGGGCCTGGACGACGGAGTAGGAAAACACCTGCACCGACACCCGGATGAAGCCCAGTTCCGTGACGGCACACGACAAGAGCTCGTCCGACGGATGGGCCGCACGCCAGGCATGAAATGACCCGTGGCCTTGCGCCATGGGGTGTTCCCACGCGAGCAACACGTTCACATCAAGCAGGAACTTCACGGAAAATCGGCCAGCGCTGCGCGGACTTCTTCCTGCGAAACGGGCCGACAACCCGTGCCCGCTGCGTTGTAGGGAAGTCCGGATACCGGATGCTTCCTGGTCAGAATCTTGCGCGGGGCCTCAGCCGGGAGTCCGAGAGCAGAGCGCCGTAGGTAGGCGGAAACGGAGGTGCGTGCCGCCCGCGCCTTGCGGCGCAGCTCCCGCGCTTCTTCCACCGACACTTTAAAGGTGATCGTGGGCATGGTATTACCGGTATTACGAGACGGGCTCTGAAGTCAAGTCCGGCAATTCATCCGCACAGCGGTCCGCAGACAAGCTGCGACCCTACAATGTGGACCCAGCCCCAGATCCTCCTGGCCCTTGGAACTTCCGCATAGCGGGCTACGGCTGTGCCTCCTGCGTGAGTGCTTCCGCGGCCTTGCCGGCGACGACCCAGTTGGCTGATCCGGCCACGACGGCTTCGTGCTCGAACCAGAGGAATCCAAAATCGTCGATGCACTCCGGGAAATCAGGCTTGATGATGATGTATCCAGGAATCACGGCACCGGGAATGTAGGCGTTGTCGCCGCGGTTGAAGCTGTAGGTCTTCGTTTTCGAGACCGTGCCGACGCCGGCGACGTACGACGTGCTGCTTACCGGGTGCGTGCCGAGGATGTAGTTCACGGCGCGAAGCGTGTACTCGGGGCCGACAAGGTCCGGAAACGCCCGGTGCAGGAAATACATGCGAATCGCCATTTCCACTACGGCGCCCGATCCGCCCCACGTGCGCAGGCTCGGGGGAACGCCGAACGGCGTGTCACTCATCTTCTGGTCCAGATCCACCAGGTAGGTCTTTACGGCTTCCCGCATTTGCTCTGTCGCGGCGGCGTCCAGATAGGGGAGGGCGCGGACGGCCGTCCAACCCCGGAAGTCCATCTGCCTCGGTGTGATCACCTGGGGGAACAACTCCTTGAGCCGGGAGACGTAAGGCTCGGCGCCATGCGTCGCGATGGTCAGCTCCAGGGCCGCGGCCCAGTCCATGTGGGCGGCAAACTCGCGCCAGCGGGAGCGGGTCGCAGGCGCCGCTGCTGGTGCGGTCGCAGGGGCGGAACCCGTCGGCGCGCCGGCGGTGGCCGGTGCGTCAGGCGTGCCTGGAGCGCCGGTCACGGTTCCCTGCGAGGCGGCCAGCACGCCACCCTCGGGAGCGGCCTCCGGTGTCTCTCCGCCGAAGTTCCATCCGCCCCGTGGAGCTGGCATTGGCGTCGGGTGAGCCTTTTCGTCGTTCCATGCCTTGATCGCCGTCTCGAGGCATTCTTTCGCCAGGTCGTCGTCCCAGCCTTTCAGCGTATCCGCCGCGGCCGCCAGCGCCGCGACGGCATTCCACTGGAAGAACGGATTGTTGGTGGAGAAGATCCAGCGATCGTCCGGCTTGCCGGAGAAGTCGCCCTTCACTTCGTTGGGCCCGAGGTTCGGGTCATAGATCCGTCCGTCGGTCTTCGCTGCTCCGTCGCCAATCTGTGTATACTGGCGCAGATCCGGTTCGTGGGTGCCGCGGATCGCATGGCCGAAGGCGCGGAACTGCGCCAGGATGTAGACGGCGCCGTGCCTGACCTGCTGCACCGCATCCGGGACGCCGTCCGGCCGGTGCATCTCCACCTCTCGTGCCGCTTCGTTCACCGTCAGCTCGTCGTATTTGAGATCAAATTCGCGATAGGCCAGCGCCAGGCTTTGAATCACATTCAATTGCGCAGGCTCCTCGAGGTCGAAGTCGCCGGCATCATACCAGCCGCCCACGTTCATCCCGGGAATGTGATCGCCGCCCTGGTATTTTCCATCCGTCGCCGTCGCCTGGTTCCAGCCGTCGAATTGTTCGCCGACGACGGGCGCGAGGCGGGCGTCATCCAGGTGGGAAGCACCGTGCCACACGCGGTAGCCTTCGCGAACGGAAACGTGATCCATCTGCGCCGCGAGGTGATGGTCCAGGCTCGGTTTCCAGATGTCGGCGTAGGCGTCCTTGGCGATGGGGAAGGTCGCCGTGCGCTGGTCGGCGTACTGGATCACATAAAGGCCGGGCTCGTTCACCGGGCTGAAATCGAATTTCGAATACACGTAGCGGAGCCACGGCGTTGGAGGTGTGATCGGACCCTCGAACACCGGCTGGTAGGATCCGTCCTCCATCAGGCGGAGCACTTTGGCCGTCTTCGGGCCGTTGTATTTCGGGTCGAGCTCGAGCACCGCCACCTTGGGGAAACCCGGTGCATAACCGACCTGGCTGTGCGCGATCACCGGCGGCCGCGTCCAGTTCGGTATCACGTCGGGCCGGATGTGCCACACGATCGCGCCGGTGGTCTTGCCCGCGGGAATCAGCGAACGCAAAACGAACCAACCGTTCTGCGCGCGGGCGCGTCCATCGAACAACATGAGGTCCGCGGTATCCGACGTCACATTCACCCGCGCCAACGCGTCGTCGACCCCCAGGGTGATGGTCTTGCCCACGGCGAACGGCAGGGGCTGCGTGTAGCCCTTGGCCTTGTCCCAGGCCTCGAGGTAGTACGCCTTCTTCGGTTCATCGGGCAGCGGCAAGACCTTGATCATCGGATCCTCGGGCGTTCGCGGGAAGATGCCGGCCCTGGTTCCGTCCACGAGGTAAGCCTTGCCCATGTAGATCGAGGGCAGAAACTCCAGGTTGAAGCCCGCCCGCCCGGCGAGTTTCTCGGGCAGCGGCTGGTCGAGATTGACGCTGACCCTCACGCCACCGGGTTCGGCCGCGACTTCGAGGGTGTAGCTCAGATCGAAGGTCGGAAAGGCGAGGTTGGCGGTGAGGGTGTTGTGCTCCTTGTCGGCGTGGCGCCCTTTGAGGGTTGCGACCAGGTCCCACTGCTCGGGCGTGGGCATCAGGCGCACGTCGCCGTTCGTGGCGATGCGGTGGCCGTGAAGAATCATCTCCATCGCCGCGTTCTTCTGGTCCACGAAAACCGGATGGTACGTGCTGTCGTAGAGAAACACGCTGAAACCCTGGGTATCGAGGGTGTTCTTGTCGGTCACCCTCATGGCAAGATCGGCGCCGGACAGGTTCAGGCCGGAGATCAGTGCCACGAGGAAACACACGCGGAGTGGGGTGAGCATGGATTGGAATAGAACCACTCCGTTGCCTCAGCTCAACATGAGTTGAACACGTTTCGGTGCGCTCTCTATCGAGGCGAGCCTCGCACTGGTGAACGGCCGCGGCACAGGTGAGCGGAGCAGTCGGAGCACGGCTTGACGCTCGAGAGAAAGCCAGGGGCCTGCGGATGTGGCTCGTGTTTCCGCAAGCGTCAGCGCCAGCCGAGGCCGGGCGCGACGTGCTGGAGGATCGCCTCGAGGACGTGGGCGTTGTACTCGACGCCGAGCTGATTGGGCACGGTCAGCAGCAGCGTGTCCGCCTCGGCGATGGCTTCATCCCCGGCGAGTTGTTTGATGAGGACGTCCGGCTCGGCCGCGTAGCTGCGACCAAAGATGGCGCGCTCGTTCTCGGTGAGCATGCCGATCTGGTCCTCGGTCTCATTGTCCCGTCCGAAATAGGCGCGGTCGCGGTCGTCCACCAACGCGAAGATGCTGCGACTGACCGACACCCGCGGCTCGCGCTGGTGACCGGCCGCCTTCCAGGCCGCGCGAAAGATCCGGATCTGTTCCGCCTGCTGGACGTGAAAGGGCCGGCCGCTCTCGTCGATCTTGAGCGTCGAGCTCTGCAGGTTCATGCCCAGTTTCGCCGCCCATTCCGCCGTGGCATTCGTGCTGGCGCCCCACCAGATGCGCTCGCGCAGGCCCGCCGAAAAAGGCTCGAGACGCAGGAGACCGGGCGGGTTCGGAAACATCGGGTGCGGGTGCGGGCGCGCGAAGCCCTCGCCGCGCAGCGTCTGGAGGAAGGTTTCCGTGTTGCGCCGCGCCATGTCGGCATCGGTCATCCCCGCCGGCGGGGCATAGCCAAAGTGGCGCCAGCCGTCGATCACCTGCTCGGGCGAACCGCGGCTGATGCCGAGCTGCAGGCGTCCACCGGCGATGAGGTCGGCCGCGCCGGCGTCTTCCACCATGTAGAGCGGGTTCTCGTAGCGCATGTCGATGACGGCGGTGCCGAGTTCGATGCGCTTCGTTTTCGCGCCGCACGCCGCCAGCAGCGGAAACGGCGAGGCGAGCTGGCGCGCGAAGTGATGCACGCGAAAGTAGGCGCCATCCGCGCCCAGCTCTTCGGCCGCGACGGCGAGCTCGATCGATTGCAGAAGCGCGTCGGACGCCGACCGCGTTTGCGACTGCGGGGACGGTGTCCAGTGGCCGAAGGAAAGGAAGCCGATGCTCTTCATGGTGGTGAGGCGCGAGTGTAGGTCGTCGGAGATTTGAGAGCAGTCAATTCGTCGGGTCGCGGAACTCAGCCGGCTCGCCAGTTGCCGGTGGTTGGAATCAAGCGCGCGCGGCGGTCAGGACCGCAGGATCTTGTCCGGGGCCCTTTCTCCAACTTCGCGACGTAGTAGGGATAGACGCGCGCGACGCTGGTCGGGAAGATCCGATGTTTGATCGGCATGGGATGCCAGTAGCGAGTTAGCGAGCTCTTCTCGCAGGGACAGAAGTATCCGACCGTGGGCTTCCACATGGTCCGGCTCAACCGACAGAGAGACCACGCTGAGCGATGTCCACGAGGCGCTCCTCGCGGCGTATGGGACGGATTACGGGATTCGCAGCCCCACGTGGATCTCCCGGTTCACGGACATGACGCGGCAGGCGGCGACCTATCGCGAGCGGCGCGTCCTGTTGGCGGGCGACGCCGCGCACGTGCATCCGCCGATCGGTGGACAGGGCCTCAACATCGGCGTGCAGGACGCGGTGAATCTGGGCTGGAAGCTGGCGCAGGTGGTCCGGCGGACGTCACCCGCAAGTCTGCTCGATACCTATCATGCCGAGCGTCATCCCGTCGGCGCCCGGGTGCTGCACAGCACGATGGCCCAGGTCGCGTTGCGTCGAGTCGACGATCGCTCCAAGGCCCTCAGCGATATCTTTGCCCAACTTCTCACGCTGGACGAACCGCGTAAGCGCGTGGCCGGGATGATGTCCGGCCTGGACGTTCATTACGACCTCGGGAAAGGCACCCGCTGCTCGGTCGCCGCATGCCCGATCTCGACCTCGTCACCGCGAAGGGACCGACTCGGGTTTTCTCGCTGCTGCGCGAGGCCCGGCCGGTGTTAATCAACTTGGGTGAGCCCGGCGGCGTCGACGTCACGTCGTGGGCCGACCGCGTTTCTTTGATCGACGCCACATACATGGGTGAACCTGCTCGTCGGATCCTCGTCGGGACCGCCGGGCGCCTGCATGAACCCGTCAAGCGTGAGTTGGGTGACGGCAATGATCTTTCTCATGGTCGGTTCTCCAGTTTTTCCGACTTTCGCGAATATCGACAAACGACTGCCGGTCCGCCGGCCACAAGCTCGAGCGAGTCGACGTCTAGGAACGTTTCCGCAGCACGACGTGCGTGGCGTGCGGCGTCGTCACATGTTCCGCGCACTGATAACCGAGTTTCAGCGCGTCGATGCCGCCGAACAAATTCTCCCCGGAGCCGAGCAGGATCGGCGCGATCGCGAAGTGCAACTCGTCGATCAGGCCTTCCCGCAGGTATTGCTGGATCGTCGCAACGCCTCCGCCGACCCGCACATCCTTGCCGCCCGCGGCCTCGTGCGCCCGACGCAGGGCCGAATGGATGCCATCCGTGACGAAGTGAAACGTCGTGCCGCCGGCCATCGTGATCGACGGCCGGGCATGATGCGTCAGCACAAAGACCGGAACGTGGTACGGCGGGTTGTCGCCCCACCATCCCTTCCAGGTGTCGTCCGGCCAATCGCCCCGGATCGGCCCGAACATGTTGCGACCGAGAATCCACGCCCCGATGTTTTGGAATCCGCGCGCGGCGAACTCGTCGTCGACGCCGGTCGTGCCGCCGTCTTTGCCCGTCGATCTGCTGGAAGGTCCGGGTGGGGAAAAACCATTCGTGCAGCGCTTCGCCGCCGACGCCGAGCGGATTATCGACGACTCTGATCCGGGCCGGCGCCGAAGCCGTCGAGCGAGACGCCGAAGCAATGCACACGAAGGCGGCCGCCGGAAACGTTGGTCTGGGTCTTCATGGGACGTGAGAGGTGGTGATTTCTCTGCTGTTGCCGTTGGTTCATTCTTCCCGGTATTGAACTCGTGTTCCCACGAAGATAATAGGTTTCACCGTTGGCTGAAATGACAAGCATGCGCTAATTTCTGCCAATGCCCCACGTTGTCGTCTTTCCCGCGTATCCGGGATTTCAGATACTCGATGTCACGGGGCCCGCGGCCGTGTTCAACGAAGTCAACCATGTCCTGCGCCAGGCGGCTGCAACTCCGTTCTACCGGATCGAAGTGTCGTCCTCGTCCGGCGGTCCGGTGGCCAGCAGCAGTGCTTTCGGCCCGTAACCGAGTCCGGGGCGCGGAGGTTGAGGATCGATCTTTCAGGGGACCATCACGGCGGTGAGTCGACGTGGATGAGCGCGGGCTGGACCTCCCTTTTGTGTCAACTTTGGCGCCGATTGCATGGGTCGGTCCGACTCATTTTGGCGGCTCAGTTCGGTTGATTTCGAGCGTCGCGTTCTTGAAACACTTCCTTGGCGGAGAAAGCGCCATTCAAAGCGGCGGGGAACCCGGCATAGATCGCCATCTGAATGATAATCTCGACGATCTCGGCGCGAGTGCAACCGACGTTTAGCGCGCCATGGATATGCACTTTCAATTGGGCCTGGGCGTGCCCGAGGGCGGTCAGCGCCGCGACGGTCGCGATCTCGCGGTCCCTTAGCGAGAGGCCTTCCCGGGAGTAGACGTCTCCGAACGGAAACTCGATGACGTAGCGGCCCAGGTCGGGCGCCACCGCCTTGAGCGCTTCGATCACGCGCTCACCGGCTTCGCCATCGATTTCCTTCAGTTTCTCCCAGCCGCGATTGAAGCGCTCGTTTGGTTCGTTTGGTGCAGGCATGACGTGTTCATTGTTAACACCGGGTCAGCAGAACGGTTCCCCAGATCTCAGACCTTCATGGCCCTGACCGTCAGGATTGGCCAACTGGTGCTGCAGAAGCCTGGGCGCGGCCGAGGACCGCAGGCTTCAGCATCTCTTCGCACCACTGCCGGAAGCTGGTCGGCGTGGTGTTCCCGGGTGTGCGCGGCTCGGCATTGTCGAGCCCTCGTTCTTGGCCGCAGCCATGTCCATCATGCCCTGAGCCATCGCCTCGGACATGCCGTACTCGATGAATCGTGCCTTGAACGCATCGAACGGAATCTGCTGATAGCGCACGGGTTTCCCCAACACGTCCGACATGATCCGCGCCTCATCGTTGAAAGACAGATCCTCGGGCCCGAGCACCGCCGCATGGCCCACGCCGCTCCACGAGGCATCAAGCAGCAACCGCGTCGCGACCGCGGCGGCGTCGCGGTTGGAGCAGGTCGGCACCCTGTGGTTGCCATCCATGGGCGAGAAGAAAACGCCGTTGGTCTTGATGGATTCGGCGTGGAGCAGGAGATTTTCCATGAACGACGGATTCGTGACGGCGCGAAAATTCACGCCCGTGCTCGCGATCAAGTCGTCCATCGCGAGCGAGGCGGTGAGCCAGTCCAGCTCGCTTCGCCTGCGGCGTTCCGCGGCCGAGTACGGTGATGCCGACAACCCGCTTCACGCAACGCTTCGTGAGCGCCTTCGCCGCCGGCTCAGTGAAGCCGACAAAAGCAGCTTCGACACGCTCAGCCTGCGGGTCTGGCGGGCAGAGCCAGAACACGGCATCGGCGCCGGCGAACGCTTTGTGGGCGACGTCGAAGTCGCCATGGGAACCTTGGATCACCTCGACGCGCTCGCGCGTTTGCGGCGGCAGCTTCGAGGGTTCCCGGGCGATGACACGGACGTGAACGTCGCTTTGAAGCAGGTGCTCCAGAACCTGACGGCCAATTTTCCCCGTGGGTGTTGTAACGACGATGGTCGGTGATTGGTGTTTCATGACATTCCTTCTTTTTCGTGGGGTAAATTTCTTCGGTGGTTCGTTGCGGCAACGACTCAGTATATCCCGCTTGGGCCTCGCCCTCGATTGCTCTTTTTTTGCAGGGGCTCATAGTTTCAGGCATCGCCCGTTTGTCCCGATGGAACTTCGTCACCTCCGCTACTTCGTCGCCGTGGCAGCGTTCGGCAGCTTCCGGCGCGCCGCGGCGAATCTCCATCTCACGCAGCCGGCGCTCAGCCGTCAGGTGAAGGATCTCGAAGACGAGCTCGGCGTTGTCCTTTTCAAACGGAGCCAGAATGCCGCAACGCTCACCGACGCCGGGGCGGTCTTCTACGAGGAAGCGCGTGGCGTGCTCGCGCGCGCCGATCTGGCGATCAAACGCGTGCGCGCCGAATCGCCCGGGGAAGTCTTGCGCGTGGGCTACGGCCCGTCGCTCACGTCCGGAATCATGCCGGCCGCGCTGGAGCGGTTTCGGGCCGCAAATCCCCACGTGCGTGTTGAACTCTGCGACGTTTCACCGCGCGAAATGGCCGACCTCGCGACGCGAGGGCAGCTCGACTTGCTGATTGCTCCCGGGGATCCGAAATTTGTCGTGCCTGGCTTCCCCTGGACCGAACTGCGCCGTCAGACGTATGTGCTCGTCGTGTCCGCCGCTCATCCTCTCGCGAAATTGAAAAAGATCGCACCGACGCAGCTGCGGGATGTGCCGCTGGTCGGCCTCGGCCGGGAAAACTTCCCTTGCTATGTCAGCGGCATCCGGGCGTTGCTCAAGCCGTTCGGGGTGACGCCACGGTTCGCCACGCTGGTGAATGATGGAGTCTCACCGATGTTTGCGGCGGTGGAAGCTCACCATGCTGCAGCGGTGCTGCCCGACGGAGTCACCAGCACGATGCCCCGGACCCTGGTGGCGCGGTCCTTCGCGCCAGCGTTGCCCGACCTGATCGTCCAGATCGGACTTCCTGCCGCCCGGTCGAACATCCATGCGGAGCACTTCGCGCAGCTCTTGCACGAGGCAGTCAAGGGGACAGCGCCGGATCGATCCCCCAGTGGTTGAGTTCGGGCCGCGTCGATGAAACCATCGAGGCCAGTATATCGACCATCCTGCGACCGGAACTGAACCGCACTGGGATCTGATGGATCTGCAATGCATCCGGCACGCCAGCCTCCAGCGCTCGTTGCGCGGTGGATGAACCGTGAACCATGACGTCCTTGTCCTTCGCGGCCGCCTCGGCCTGGCCCAGCCGAGCACCACCGGACAGACCCAGATGCGAAACTCGTCCACCAGTTCTGCGGCGATCAATATCTGCAACGATTCGCGGCTGCCTCATATGTGCATCGATTGCAGGAGCGCGTCGGACGCCGACCGCGTCTACGAGTGCGTGGATGGTGTCCAGGGGCCGAAGGAAAGGAAGCTGATGCTCTTCATGGTGGTGCGGAATTCATGTAGGTCGAACGTCCGGGCACGAGTGACCGCAAGTGAATCGAGGCCGGGCCAGCCGCGGCGCACAATTCAATCTTGGGATGTCCTCGGGAAACATTGGCGCGTGGACCGAGGCCGGGACCCACGAACGCCTCCTCTGCTATTGGATCGGTCGAGAGTTCTGGGGCCGCGGCATCGCCTCCGTCGCGGTTCGGCAGTTTCTCGAATCCGAAACGACCCGCCCGCTGACCGCCCGTGTCGCCAAGCATAATCCCGGCTCCATCCGCGTGCTCGAGAAAGCGGGTTTCACCCGCGTTGGCGAAGATGCGTTCACTCCGCCCGACGGCACTCGCTTCGGGGAGTTCATCTACGTCCTCCCGGCCTGACGAAGAGCCCAAGCGATCCGGGGCGAATCAGGGACGGGGCCACATCTGGCGCCCTGAACTCGAAAACACGTCCCACCGCGCTGGCATATGGCAAGCGGACGGCGACTGGTTCAAACGTCGGCAGCCAACCCGGCAAGGGGCTTGAGAATCTGATCCAGGGCAGACGGCGATATGGGTTTCGAAATATAGTCGTCCATTCCCGCGGCCAGGCAGATTTCGCGATCACCCGCCATGGCGTTGGCGGTCATGGCAATGATGCGGATGTCGTGGGTGAAACCGGGCTCGCCCGCCGCCTGGGCCTTGCGGATGCATTGCGTTGCCTCCAGTCCGTCCATTTCCGGCATTTGCACATCCATGAACACGAGCGGATACGGGTGGCGACGGATCGCCTCGATGGCCGCGCGACCGTCCGCTGCCACGTCGGCGCTGAATCCCGCGTTTTTGAGGAAGCGCACGGCGACTTTCTGATTCACGGCGTTGTCCTCGGCGACGAGCACGCGCACCGAGTCCGGAAGCGCGCCGGCGGGGCGCGCCGCCGTCGACACGGTGGAAGTGGACTCGTCTGTCGGACGGTCTCCGTCGTGCGGCGAACGAGCAGGTGCGAAGGGAATCTCGAACCAGAACGTCGCCCCGCAACCGGAGGCGCTGCTCACGCCGATGGTTCCGCCCATCAAATCCACCAGGCTGCGAGAGATCGCGAGACCCAGCCCGGTGCCTCCGAACTTGCGCGTGGTTGAACTGTCGGCCTGCACGAACCGCCGGAAGAGCGATTGCTGGACCTCCGGGGTGATCCCGATTCCCGTGTCACACACTTCAAAGCGCACCCAACTGCAGGATTCATTCGCGCGCAGGAGACTCACGCGAATGGTCACTCCACCCTTGGTCGTGAACTTGAGCGCATTGCCCACGAGGTTGAGAATGATCTGCCGCAGTCGCACCGGGTCGCCGTTGACCCGGGCCGGGATCCGGGGATCGATCGCGGACGCGAGCGCGAGTTGTTTCTTGCGGGCAGGTTCGGCATACAGGGCCAGCGCCTGCTCGAGATGTTGCCGGACGGAGAAATCGATGGATTCGAGCTGCAGTGATCCGGCTTCGATCTTCGAAAAGTCGAGAATGCCGTTGAGGATGGTAAGCAGGCTCTCGCCGCTGGTGAGCAGGGTATCGACGAGATCGCGCTGATCGGAACTGAGCGGCGTGGTCAGCAGGAGGTGTCCCAGGGAAATCAGCCCACCCATCGGGGTGCGGATTTCATGGCTCATGTTCGCCAGAAACGAACTCTTGGCCTGATCGGCCGCCTCGGCGGCATCCCGGGCGCGGATGAGTTCGGCGTTGGCGGCAGCGAGTTCGGCCGTGCGGTCGCGCACGCGGCCTTCCAACTCGGTGTTAAGCCTGCGGTAGCGCTCTTCGCTCGCCGCGAGGGCGTCGGCCTTGGCCATGGTTTCCCGCGTGCGTTCCTGGACCAGGCGTTCGAGCCGCAGTTTTTCCCGGCGCTCCAGATATGCGGAAAGCCAGGCGATGAGGGCCACCAGCCCGACTACTCCGATCACCGCGGCGATCTTCGCGGCCGTCGTGCGGTACCACGGCGGCAGGACGTGAAAGGAGAGACGCGCTTCCTTGCCTTCGCGTCCGTTGGCGATCGGACGGACGCCAATGGTGTAGCGGCCCTCCTTGAGTCGATTGAAGGAAACCGAACCAACCGTGCCCGAGAAGACTTCCTTTTGTTCGGCGCCTTCCAGGGTCACCTCGAGTGCCACGGGCGCAGCGAAGGTATTGGCCGGCGCGGCCAGACCCAGTTCGAAGGAATTATCCTCAAAACCAATCGCGCCCAGATCCGCTCCGGGCGAGACGATGGATCGTCCACTGCTCGCAAACCGCACCGACGTGATCAGCGCGCTGGGTTCGACCAGCGGGGGACGCGGCATCTTCGGGTCAAAGCGCGCGAGCCGGCCGCGACCCCAAAGCCACACGACGCCATCATCCTGCACCGTGAATTCCCAGGGAATGAAGCCAACCGGAACCTTCAACTCCCGCGGAGTGCCTGGTGCGGCGTGCTGCCGGATCAACCGGGCCTCACCCTGCACGGTGATCCACAGGCCGCCGCTGGGATCCAGGGCCGGATGTCCGACCGATCCGGCGAGTTCAGGGATCTGGGCGAGCAGGGCCTTCGCCGGCACAAATCGCCCCGCGTCCTCGTCGAACTGCAGGATCTGTTCGGCGACGCTGGCATACACCTCTCCGTCGTAGGCGAAGAGCTGGACCCAGCTGTCGAGGAGACCGTCTTTCACGCCGTAGTAGTGCACGGACAATTCCGCCTGGCGCGGGTCGATGCGACCGACCTGCCCCGAGCCCAGTTCCAGCCAGATGATCCCGCGCTGGTCTTCGATGGTCTGATGGACTGCGCCCAGCTCGGGCGCGGGTATCCGCACCGCCGTGACCTTATCCCCGTCCCGCAGCATCCAGCCCACCTCGTGGCGGGCCACGTAGAGGGACCGGTGGTCGGACATCGCCACCACCCCGACGCGAGCGTTCACGAGATCGGGAACGATGAGGCGCCACCCGCCATTCTCGTAACGGAAGATTCCCGCGTCGGTGGTCGTGACGAGATCCCCGTCCCAAACCGACGTCCGGTAGACGATGCGCCCGGGCGGCGAGTCGTTCTCAAAGCGCTGCAACCGCCCGCCCTCGTCATAGATGCCGCGCAGCAACCGGCTATCCACGACGAGCCAGAGCTTCCCGGCGTAACGCAGGGGTTTGGCATACCCGAGGCTGCTTGCGATGAGCGGTTCGAATTGGGAGACTTGCGCCGGGAACTGGACGGAAGCGATGCCGTCATTCAACAACGCCCAGAGGACACCATCATTCGTGGCCTGGAGCTTGCGCACGCGGGCGAGTCGGTGGTCGAGCAAGCGATCGAGCACCTGGAGCGTCTTCCCGTCCTCGTCGAAAAAGACGATGCCGAGAGCATCGACCGAGGCGGCGTACAATCCCGGAGAGATTTCACTCAGAGCGGTGATTCGAGATCCTTCGGCCAGGGGCCCGGCGGACACCAGTTGCGTCATGCCGTTGCCGTCGAAGATGCGCAGGCCGGCGCCGATGGTACCGACGAGCATCCGGCCGGACGTCGTGTGCAGCGAGGACAAGACCCCATCCCGGCCAAGGGCGGTCCGGCCGAACTGCAGAAGCGTGTTCTGTTTCGGCCCGAGGCGGAACAACTCGCCCGAGGCCGAGTAGCTCGCGAATACCTCGCCGTGGAATTCAAAGACCCACTCGGTCCCATCGCTGATTCCGGCGAGCCGAAGTTCGGTGCCCGGCTGCCACGTGACCACCGGCCCGCTTCCCGCATGCCAGAGCCACTGCGTGCCGGACGCAACGACGCGCGTCAAGGGCACGGTGCCCCCGACGCCGGCGGGAACTGTTGCCACCTGATCGAGCGACCATCGTCCGTCGTTGCCATAAACGATGCGGGCGAGACCTCCCGCCACCCCGACGAAGAGATCGCCGTTCGCCGCCATCGCCATCTGAGCCTGAGCGCCGGTGGTGTGACCCTCGGCGGCGCGGAACACCTGCCATCGGACGCCGTCGCCGATGGCGATCTCATCCCCGCGAGCAGGACAATGCGCCCATCCGGCAGAATGCCAAAATCGCTGGGACTGGCCGAAAGCCCCAAGGCACGCGGCGAATACACCATGAACGCCGGCGCTCCCGCTTCCACCATGCCTCGGGGGGTTGCCGCGATCGTGCCGGCCGCAGCAGGCACGCCCCATGTAGGTGACAGCAAAATACACCCAAGCAGGAAACGACGGCAAGCCCGCCGCCAGCAGGAGCTGCCGGTGGTGAGTCTGCGTTCGCCAGCACTCACCAAGGCGGGCCCGACCAGCGTTGCGGGCGCGAAGCCGGTGGCTGGTGAGGAACAACGCATCGAAGCCTCGTTGAAGAACATTGCGGGGAGTCTTCTTCAAATCGGCCTTGAATTCCGCCACTTCACTTCGGTTTACAAGTGAACGCTGGAGCAAATGCGAGTGCGGACGCGCGCATTCATGTGCTCGAAATGGAGTGCTGGACCACCGGATCTTCCTCCCCACCATCATCCGCTCAACCGAGGAGCCGGAGCACGCACCACCGAAACCATTGCTTATAGTCAGTATCAGGAAATCCAGGTGTCAGGGAGACTTCTGTTACCTTCGTTGCCTGTTTCGGTTCGCTGCGCGCCCGGCCTTGTCGCTTCGCTCGGAACGGTGAACTGCGCTTGTGGCTTCAATTCGCCTCAACCACCCGCACGCGGGAGGTAAGCTCGGGGTCCGGTGAGGTCCGGAGCGTTCGGCCGCTGGCCGTGGTCAGGTGGCGGATCGTCACCTGTTCGGTCAGGCGGTAGGGGAACGGTCGTGCCGTCGTATCCGGCGTGCTGCCGTCCGGATCCGTGAAGAGGTAGGGCCCCTCGTAGTCCTCGGGATGGTTGCTGTCGTCGATGGCCAGCCCGTCGATGATGACCTCCTGCGGCATGAAGCAGGGATAGCCGAAATCGTGCTGCCCGTCGTTGCTCACGCTGATGAGATGGGGCTGGATCGCCGCGCCGCAGGCGGGAATCCAGCGGCTGTCGCGGATCACGATGGTGCCTTCCCACGTGCTGCCGTAGTCGCGGCGCAGGCTGATGAAGGACCGGCCGTTCACGGTGGAGTTCTCGACCGTCAACGTGCCCCGGCCGATCGCATTAAGCCCCATATGGCCGAGCGTGCATCCGCGGATCGTATACGTCCCGGAGACGCCCTGGTGCGTGTCCATGCGCGACAGCGTGCAGTTTTCCAGGAGGATGTTCTTGCAGAAATTGGTCCCGATGACACCCCACCGCGTGGAGTCGCAGATGTCGTCCATGCGGACGCCCCTCATCGTGAAGTTGACCACGTCATCGGCGATCAAGTCGTAGCTGCCCATCGGCACGGGTTCGCCGGCGGAGCCGATGGTCGTGTAGGTCTTGTGGCCGGTGACGAAGCAGTCGCGCAGCGTGACGTTGGCGCAGCGGCGGACCGCGAGGAATCCGCTGTAGGGATGGCCGACGTCGGTCTCGCCCACGACGTGATGAGTGAGGCCGGTGACGGTGGTGTGCGAGCGGCTGATGGCGATGTTGCGCGACCAGTAGTTGTAGCCGATCTCCTGCTTCATGTGGTTGGCGATGGTGGTGAAGACCCCGCCCGCGAGGATCAGCGGTCGCTCATCGATCGGATGGGCCTCGACCCGTGTGATCGTGTCGTAGTCCCAGTCGATGGCGCCCTCGATGGTGCCGTCGCGGCGCAGGATGAAGCAGTCGCGCTGGGGCGTGCCGTTGTTCTGGTTGAGGCCGCGCCGGATGTAGCGTCGCTGGTGCTCGTTCTCCACGCGGACCCAGCAGTCGCTCGGCGGCTTGAGGTCGAGCCGCCGCTGGTCCCGGGAAAGGCGCGGGATCGACAGCGTCACGGGCTCCAGCAGCGAGCGCACGGCGAAGAGCGATTCGCGGTGATTTTCCACGTCCGTGTCGTCGATGACAAACCGTGACGTGCTCCAGTCGGTGTCGGTGGCGATGATGGCGGTGAGGGCCCGGCGGCCGAGGTGATAGGTGGCATCAGGCCGGGACTTGACCGGCAGGCCGTGGGCGTTGGCGAAGGCGTGTGCCTCGACGATGGCCGGGAGGTCGTCGGCCACGCCGTCGCCGACCGCCCCGAACGCCTCGTAACTGACGGGACGATCGGTGGGCACCGCGCTGTGCCTCGCCGCCGCAGCCAAGGCGGGCACCGCGCCAGATGCGGACCCAAGCAGGAATACCAGCAGCACGCGGCGGACGCCGTCGCGGGCTTGATGCACCGCGCGGCCTCTTTGGGTGAAGCCAGGTTCTTTCCGAACGCGGCAAGGGAAATCTCGTCGTGTCATTGGCGAAAGGGTCACGTGGCACGGCAGGACGATTCCCGCATCGCGCCCGCTCTGGATTTTCCGGTCAGGAACGCAGGATCTTGTCCATGGCCTTCCCCTTGGCCAACTCGTCGATCAGTTTGTCCAGAAATGCCTGAGGTGGACCGTCCGCGCAAGAGGGCGATCCAATCGGGCCGCAACCGCCCAGATTCCTGCCGATCTGCCGGGGCGTGCAGGTTTTGCCAAGGTGCGGACTCCGCTTGGTACTGGTTACTGGGACCCTGTCACTGCCCCGCAAAGCGGGGCTACGGCACCACATACACCTCGACGAGCACAAGCCCGGTGCCGCCCGGAACGGAGCTGTCGATCGCGCTGGAGCCGATGGCGGTGTAAGTGCCCGGCGGGAGCGTGCGGACAAACGCCGCGTCTTTGCTGCCGGCCGTGAGCGGGAAGGCGAAGACCTGGTCCCCGACCGATGCGGTCGTGGCCGCGTCCGGCTCGTCGCCCCAGTTGTCCTGCGTGGCGACGAGGGTGTTCGTGCCGTCGGTCTCGCGCTGGTAGAGTTCGAGTTTCGGGTCCACCAGGTGGGGGGCGAGCGGAAGCGACGGACCGACGACGCGGATGAGCAGGGTCCGGGCGGATTCCGACGAGATCACAAAGCCTGGAATCATCACCTGATCGCCCGGGCCGGCGAAGCCGCGGGTGGAGATGTTGATCAACCGCGAGTCGGTGGCGGCATCGTCGGCATCGTAGAGTTCGATGATGCTGACGCCGGTGGCGCCGCCGACGCCGTCGACGATGGCCGTGTAGATGCCCGGCGGGAGATCGACGAGGAGCGCGGCTTCGCGATCGTCTTCGAACGGGAACGCGAAAAGGTCGGCGGCGGTTTGTGTGATGGCCGCCGCGTTGCTGTTGGTGCCCCAGTCGTCGTTGCTGGCGAAATCCTGGTACACGCCGCTGACGTTCCGCTTGAGCACCATCCGCGGATTGGGCAGCGTGCCGGAGACTTTGTAAGGATCGTGGCCGAGCGTCGGCCCGACCGCCCGGATCAGGAGGCGCTTGTTCGCCGAGCCGCTGATCACAAAGCCGGGAATCAAGACATTGTCGGCCGTCAACGCCTGGCCGCGCGTGGAAAGGTTGAGCAGGCGCGACGTTTGCGCCGGCGGTGTGTAGGTGAGGCTCGCAAGGACCACGTCGGTTTCGCCGGCCGGCGTCGTGGGCGTGACCGCGGCGCCACCGATCCAGGTGCCGTCGGATGAGAGGCTGGTGGCGGCGACGATCGTGGTGCCTGCGAGGTCGGTGCCGGCCGCGGTGAGGAGTTGGTTGAGGTCCGTGCTCCCGGCACTTGCGGTCCATTGGAAGGCGCGACTGTCGGATCCGTAGCCCCACCTGTACCCCCGGTCCTGTCGGGGGAGCGTACCCGGTGTTGAAGCCGGGAGAATAGATGCCGATGACGATCGCTCCGTCGTCGCTGATGGCGGTCGCGGCGGAGTTGACATTGCTGATGCCTGCGCTCAGGTCCTGCATCCCCCCGACTTGCGTCCAGCGAAACGCCCGGGAGCCATTGGTGGACGAGTTACCCTGCGTTACTTCGAGCGCGGCAACGCCAACGACGACCGAGCCATCGGCATTCACGGCCGTGGCAAAGGATGGATACTCCGTCTGCAGCTCCAGTCGTTGAAACCCTCCGGCCTGCGTCCACCGAAACGCCTGCTGCGCGGTGCCGAAGCTGCTGGGAAACTCACTTTCGCCCACCACGACAGCCCCGTCGGCGCTGACCGCCGACGCTCGCGAAAAACCGCTCGCACCCGCGGCGGAGCCAAGGTCAACCATGCCGCCGGCCTGCGTCCAGATAAACGCGTGCCACGTGGAGCCACCGGGTAGCTCGGAATAGCCCACCACGACCGAGCCGTCGGCGCTGACGCCCGTGGCCACCGCGCTGCGACTGGCATTGTTGGGCGGATCGAGCGTGCCAAGATCCACGGCGCCGGTACTCGCGGTCCACTTGAACGCGTGGTAGGGGGTGAGCGGACCGTTGTCGGTGTATCCGACGATGGTGGTACCGTCTCGACTGATGCGGGTGCCGCCGCCCGCGGCATCGGCGGGCACGGCTGCCGGAGCAGCCGTAAATTGAGCGATCCGACGCGCGGTCGCGGCGGCGTTGGAGGTGCTGGGGGGACCCGTGATTTTCAAGTCCGTTACGATGGGATCGCCGAAGGTCACGTTCACGGTCGCGGCGAACTGCACTTCCAATGTTCCACCGCCCGCCTTGACGATGTTGGCTATGCCCGTGACCAAGATGACCTCAGTGCCGGCGAAGGAAGACGCTTTAAGATCCGTGAGGCTCACGTCGGCTGCGTCATACGCGTCCATTAAACGATCCTGGATGTCTGCAATCACCACCGAAGCGGAAGCGACCGGAGTTGCGAAGGAGCAGAGCGCCGCGATCGCGAGCAGCGAAGTCAGGTTTGCTGGGTGCGCCCGGAGTTCTTTCGAGTTCATGAGGGAGGGCATCAGAGACCCGGTTGGGGAAACCGAAATCGTCCACGCTTGATGCTGATCCGTCTGTACCGGCACGGGCACTTCACGACGGCGCCAGTTGCGGCGCCGATTCCCGTATGACGACGGTGGATGGGGGAATCCATGGGATGGACGCAAAAGCCGCCCCAATGATGGTCACGGAAGCATACGGGCGCGGCCTGCGCTAAGGACGTCGGATATAACACACGCCCGTGAGGGTCAACTCGCGGTTGCTCCCGCTGATGGCGTCCCGGAGTCCGCGTCGTGGCAGGATCGAAAAAGAGGCGCGAAAAAGGCGCCGAGGGTCAACGCGAGGCCCGAAAGGAGCCGGACTTTGCCGTTTTATGCTGAGAGTCCGAGAATCGTGGGTTTCGAGGGTCGCACCGTCGACGCCCACGTGCAGCCGGATCGCACTCGTCGAGGGGACGGCGAACAACTCGTCGTGCCACGCCTTCCCGATCACCCATGAGCAAGGAACGGTGGCAGGCTTTGATCCTTTCCATTTTCTCCGACGACAGCCCGGGGCCCGCTCGATCGGCCGTGCCTTGGGCGGGACTCTGGCGCAGTCGAAGCAGTTCGCCCGGCTAATGCAATTTGACGGCTTGAAGCCGCCTGCGTATTTCTTTGTGCTCTTCGGTACCAGTCGCCTCCGAAAGGCTCGCTGATGGTTTTGTGCGAGGCACACGCGGGTCTCCCCACTTTCCAAATCCTCCAATCGCCTTCCCCATGCGGTCGAATTTGGTTCCGGCGCCGTGCGTCGCACGGACTCTTCGCTTGTTTTCCGTGCCGATGACACGATTCCGTGTCGTCGGCACCGCGTCCTTCCTGCTGACGTTTCTTGCGCCCGTCGTCGGGGAGGCCGCCTACGCGCATTTTTGGATCGACGATCCCACTATTGGCAAAGCCCTGGAGTCGGTCGGTCGCCTCATCGAGGACGAGAATGGCAGGAAGCTGACAATGACAGGCGGGGAAGTCGCGGACTTCCCGAGCGAGATCGAGTACCCGGCATTCGTGGTGCATTTCCTGGAGCTGGCGCGATCCGATGTCTTCCCACTCATTCCGTCGAGCAGTAATCAAAACAGAAGCAGCTCCGGCATGTCCGCTCTGCGCCATTCTGCGTCATTCCCAATGCCAGCCGACATTGCCGAAGACGCTTCCGGCAGCGGCACGAACATCAGTCGCGACGGCAGCACGATTGTCGGGTATCTCGACAACGGCTTCTTCACGCCGTACCATGCCTTTCGCTGGACCAAAGCCGCCGGCATCGCCGACCTCGGCACGCTCGATCCACCCAACAACACCGAACGCCAGTCGTTCGCAACGGATGTGAGCAGTGATGGCTCCGTGGTCATTGGCTACTCCGACACGGTTGGTGGCACGACGTGGCATGCGTTTCGATGGACCGAAGGAGGTGTCATGGAAGACCTGGGCTCGGGTGCCGGCCCCACCGGCTACTCGCGCGCGCTTGGCGTAAGCGCCGATGGAACCGTGATCGTCGGCGAGAGCGATTTTCCCGGCGGTTTCGGCACGGTGCGCCAGGCCTTCCGGTGGACCGAGTCCGGCGGATTTCAGCAGCTCGGTGCGCTCGCGACCGATTTCCCCTCCGTCGCCACCGCGGTCAACGCGGATGGCTCGGTGGTGGTCGGGGTTTCCGGTGTGGAGGTATCGACGAGTGGTTCGTCCACCAACGGCTCCCGTGCGTTTCGCTGGACGCCGACCGGCGGCATGGAGGACCTCAGCCCGGGCGTTGGCAACACCACGTCAGCGGCCACCGGCGTGAGCGACGACGGCGCGATCGTGGTCGGGATTTTTGATCCTGCCAGCAACACCGGAAGCTTTCTCCCCAATCGACCGGGCGGACATTTCCAGTTCGGCTCCGACACTCGCGCCTTTCACTGGACGGAAGCCACGGGCAGCGCCGACCTCAATCAGCTCCTGGCCACGGCCGGCGTTGATCTCGCGAGTAGCGCGATCGTGGCCGCAACCGGCATCTCACCCGGCGGCGAATGGATCTCCACGGCCGCCGTCACCCCGACGACCGAACCCGGTCACACCACGGCGATGTTCGCGAGCCTGACCTACACCCGGCCGCCACCGCCGGATCTGGTGAACCTGTCCACGCGCGCGATGAGCCTGGGGGGCGACGCTGCGATCATTCCCGGTTTTGTGATTTCGGGTTCCGGAACCAAGCGCGTCCTGGTGCGTGCGGCGGGGCCGAAGCTACAGGACTTTGACGTGGCGGGGACGATGCCCGACCCGACCTTGGCGGTATACCGTCAGGGCGAAACCGCGCCGTTGGCGACCAACGATAATTGGACCTCCCAGGAAGCGGGCCGGCCGGATCCGGGGGAAGTCGGGGACCGGCTGGGCGCATTTCGGTTTACCCCCTCCACCAATGCGCCGATCAATGACACGCTTAGCGCCGCGCTGGTGCTCGATCTGCCGGCGGGGCTCTATTCCGCAGTCGCCCGGGATGCGCAGGATCGTCCCGGCGTGACGCTGGTCGAAGTCTATGACGGCGACGAAACCGAAAGTGGTGGGCGGTTCGTCAACGTGTCGAATCGCGGCTTTGTCGGCAACGGACAGGCCGTGACGATACCGGGGTTCGTTGTGGATGGAGACACCCCGCAGCGGTATCTGATCCGAGCGGTCGGCCCGAAGCTGGGCGACTACGGCCTTTTGTCAGATACGCTGTTGGCCGACCCGCGGTTGTCGGTCTATCGCCAGGGCGAAAATACGCTGCTGACGACCAACGACGACTGGGTGCAGCCGAGCGAAGGCACGGCCGACGAGGTGAAAGCGGTGATGCAACAGGTCGGCGCGTTTCTGCTCGACCCCACCGTTGACCGGACGACGGACGATCAGCAGAGCGCGGCCGTGGTCATCTGGCTGGACCCTGGGCTCTATACCGTGGTGGTCTCCGGAGCGAACGACGGCACCGGCATCGCCCTCGCCGAAGTGTACGAAGCGCCGGTACCATGACCGCAACCGCGATCGGGAGCCCAACCGGGTCAATCTTTGCACTTTGTCCTCGGTCGGCGACCGGCCGCGGCGCGATCCCGCCGCGTGTTCTGCGACAGGTTAGGGGGTGGGCCGCCGCGGCACGTCATCATTCGGTAACAAACTCGCGGCAGCTTCTTGAGTCATACGCCCGAGAGACGTGATCCCGCGCTACGGTTTTAGGACGCTGAAGACGCACTCGCGATCGGCCGCGCGACGGTGGCACTGGAAGCACGCCTGCACCGCGTTCGGGCCGATGTTGCGCTTGGTGTGACTGTCCTGGTCGAAATCCTCGAAGCCCCAGCCGCCCGTCTCGGTGTAGCGCGCATCGCGGACCATTACGTTGATCGACTTGCGCGACCCCTGCACCAGGCTGGCACGACGTGGTTCCAGGAAAAACCAATCGGCGACCAGGACCGCGCCCTCGGGAAAGTGACCGGTGCGATAGCCCTCGAGCGCCGCGGCATTGGCGTAGATGTGATGGATCACGCCGTGCGATGCGGGGACCTTGTCCTCTTTCGAGTCACTGTTAGCAGCGCCCTGCTCAGGCAGCGTCACCCCACTGGAAATGTGCATCCACTGTCGATAGCCGTCGGGATACGGCACTTCGGGTGCAGCGGGCGGTGGCACCTGGCCGATCAGTCCGGCCGCCAACAATAGTGCGCAGGCGAAAGCGATCGATCGAGAGTTCACGTCGTCCGAAGAACGCCGGGACGGACTCTGCCTCAATGGGCATGCGACCAAGGCTGAATACGGTCGCACGAAGGTTGATTTTCGCCGGACCGGGCGCAACGCGATCATGCGTCGGGAACATGTGTCCTGAAAGATAAGTTCGCCGGATAAGTTCCCATGGGTAGGAGCACCGTGAATTTCTGTAATGCATTAATTAATCACTCAGGACACCAGCATCTGTGCTGACTGGACGTCGCGCGACAAACGGTTCTTGGTAACGCGGATCTTTCGCCCTTGAGCACACCCTCGCGAACTTCTCGCTTTCCGGCCGGATGGTGGCTGCCGATCGCGCTTCCGGCGGTGTTCGGTCTCGTCTGGACATCGCAACTCGTGTTGGGCGGGAAGGACGTGTCGTGGGCGGCGGCACTCGGCGCCGAGGCGCCTTTCTGGTTTTCGTGGGGTCTCGTTGCGGTGCTGGTTTTCCGCCTGTGCCAGTGGCTTCACGTCCGGGTCCAGGATCGGAAACGCTACGCGGTCGCGCTCGTTGCCGGCGCGGCCGGCGCCGCCCTCGCATTTCCCGTCATCTTTCAGGCGGTCATGATCGGCGGACAATGGCTGGGGCGCGCCCTGTCCCTCACCGCGAAAGTTCCCGACGCGTACTGGCCCGCGGTGCGCGGCACCACCATCAATCTCCTCGGCTTCTCCGTGATCCTGTATGCGGCGACGGCCCTGGCGTGGCACGCGTTCACCTTCTACCGCGACCTGAAGGAGCGAAAACTCCACACCTCCGAACTCGAGTCACTGCTGCACCAGGCGCAGCTGGAGGCGTTGCGCAGCCAGCTCCATCCTCACTTTCTCTTCAACACCCTCCACTCGATCGCGGAACTGATCCACGAGAATCCTCCGCTCGCGGAGCAGATGGTGCTGCGTCTCGCGGACCTGTTGCGTGAGGTGCTGAAGGCGCCGGTGCAGCAGGAGGTGCCGCTCGCTGACGAGATCGAGTTCATCAAGAGTTATCTCGAAATCGAGCAGATGCGCCTCGGGGATCGGTTGACGGTGGCGTGGGACCTGGCCGGGGAAACGCTCGCGGCGCGCGTGCCCAGCCTGGTGTTGCAGCCGCTCGTCGAGAACGCGGTGCAGCACGGCGTGGCCGCCCTGGCGCGGCCGGGCCGGATTGCGATCCAGGCGCGGCACGAGGACGGATTTCTTCACCTGCAGGTGCGGGACACCGGCCCGGGTTTGCCCCCGGCCCATGCGACCAACGGAAACGGCATCGGACTTTCGAATACCGAGAGTCGTCTGCGGCGCCTGTACGGCGACCGGCAGCGTTTCCAACTCATCAACGACCACGGCCTGGTCGTGAATGTGCGGATTCCGTTCACCACGTCGGCCGAACCCGCGGAGCAATCGACCTGACGCCATGAACCTGTCCGTCCTCATCGTGGACGATGAACCCACGGCGCGGCGTCGCCTGCGGCGTTTCCTGAACGCCGCACCCGAGGTGGAAATCGCTGGTGAATGCGCGACGGGCGCCGCGGCGGTGGGCGCGCTCCGCGTGCGGGCCGTCGATGCGGTCTTTCTGGATGTGCAGATGCCGGAGATGAGTGGCTTCGACGTGCTGCGCACGGTGGGAACGGATCACTTGCCTCTCGTCGTCTTCGTCACCGCCTTTGACGAGTTCGCGCTGCAGGCGTTTGAGGCCCACGCGATCGATTACCTGTTGAAACCGTTCGGCGCCGAGCGCGTGCTGCGGGCGGTGGAGCGCGTGCGCACGTTCCTGGCGGGCAAATCCGACCGGGGCCCGCAGCAGGCGCAGTTGCGCGACCTGCTGCAGGCAACCGCCGGGGAGTCGCTGCCCTCCTGCCTTTTGGTGAAGCGCGACGACCGGGTGCTCGTGCTGCGACCGCCGGAGATCGACTGGGTCGAAGCCGTCGGCGACTACGTGAAGCTGCACGTCGGCGCCGAGTCGCACCTGACCCGCGCGACCCTGGCGGACATGCAGAAACGGCTTTCGGCCGAAGGATTCGTCCGGGTCCATCGGTCGCGTCTCGTCAACCTCGCCCGCGTCCGTGAGTTCCGGCCATCGTCGCGCGGCGACTCCACCGTCGTGCTCAAGAACGGCACGCGGCTGGACGCCAGCTATGCGTATTTGAAGGAGATGCAGGACCGTCTCGGCGCGTGACCGCGAGGCGCGGCGCGGGTGAAGCGCGCCGGCCGAGACCCTCGCGCCGATTGACCGAAGGGAACGGGCAGTTTCGCGGGGCGGGAATCAGACTTCATCGTCCCTCATTCCGGGTTCGTCGCATCAGGATTCCGTTCACGGCGGGCGGCCTTCACATGAGATGCGCCATGCCGACGATTTGCACCAGCGAGCGCGTTCCGATCCGTCCCCGGGTGGAGCGACGCGAAGAGCGCCATTACCTTTCGATTCTCGCCTGCGTCCGCCCGGACCAAATCCTCTCCGTGTTGCCCGGGCTCTGGCAGGACGTCGCCCAACACCTCGCGACCCGGGGAGCAAATCCGTCCGGGCCTGCGTTTGTGCGTCACGTGATCACGCGCTCGGACGCTTGCGTCGAGTTGGAGGCCGCGGTGCCGGTTGTCGATTCGGTGCCCGGCGATCGCCGGGTTCGGACCGGCGTGTTACCGGCGGGCAACTACGCGGTCGTGCGGTACGCCGGGGATTGGCGCCAACTGCTCGATGCGCAGAACGCGCTCATCGACTGGGGTGAGGAGGGTGGCATCGAGTGGGATTCCTGGCCGATGGAGGAGGGGACCGCCTGGGGCGGACGCATCGCGACATTTCCGACCCATCGGCAGCGCGGACCGCACTCTACCGAAGGCGGGGGCGAAATCGAGTGCCGGATACGTGCTGCGGCCGCGAGTCGTCCCCGTTCGTCGCATCGGTTCGCCCTTCCGTCGAACTACCATCAGGGTTCATCGCAAAATGATTCTGCGGTGGGGCAACTCCGCCACGGTTCGCGTCGATGACCACCACCCCAAATCCTTCTGCCGCCCCATCGCGGTCGGTGCTGCTTCCGGCCCTGCTGACGGGAGGTTTCGCCGCGGGCGTCCTCGATGCCGCCTCCGCGTTCTACAGCTTTGGGTGGGGCATGCCGTACGGCATCGCCAGCGGGCTCCTCGGCTCGAGGGCCTTTCCCGATGCCGGCGGCGGAGGGTCCGCGATCTGGATACTCGGGCTCGCCCTCCACTTCCTCATCGCGATCGCCGCGGCCGCGGTGTATTGCCTGTCGAGCAGACGCTGGAGTTTCTTGAGGGAGCACTTCATCCTGGGCGGTGCATGCTGCGGTATCGGTGTGTTTCTGGTGATGAACCTGATCGTGCTGCCGTTGTCCGCCGTGCCGTTTCCGATCGGCCCGTTCACCGTGACGGGGCTGCGTCAAGGTCTGCTTTTCCACATCGTCCTGATCGGGCTGCCGATTTCAGGAAGCCTGTGGCTGTTCTCGAGACGTGCCCCCCGCGAGACAGCATTGGCCAGGTGACATACAACCGCGGGCAGCCGGTGTTGCCCCGATACCTTTCGTGGACGCGGATCGTTGACGGAATCGGCCGGGCGGAATTGAATCACCGAGGCGGAAGAACACCCCCGACCCCCCGACCCCATGAATCGACGTTCCTTTCTTCGGAATCTGGCATGTGCCGTGCCGGCGGCCACGGTGCTGCCCGGTTTTGTCGCGCTCGCGGCGGACGCAGCCCGATCGGTCAAAATCACCGACGTGAAGTGCGTGCGGACACTCCTGAATTTCCGCATCAGCCCGTTGGTGAAAATCGAGACCGACGCCGGCATCGTCGGCATTGGCGAATGTCACCACGACGAAACCGGCCTTGGGGCCAAGGACATCTTGTTGAATGTCTGCAAACCCATCCTGCTGGGACAGGATCCCTTCGATCTCGAGCGGCTGGTGTTCAAGATGTCGACCCGCACGTCCTACTACGGCGGCAACCACGGCGTCGCCACCCACGCGATCACGGGGGTGGAGTTCGCCCTCTGGGACATCATCGGCAAGGTCACGGGGCAGCCGGTGCACAAGCTCCTGGGCGGCGGGTCCCACGTTGAGCAAGTTCGCGCCTACGTGTCCTCCGGTCCGCGGGACAAGCTTAACAAGGAGCAGTGCACGGCGTTTGCCGAACGGATGCGCGCGGGCGGATGGACCGCGGCCAAGGTGGGGATCACCCGGGATCAGAACTGGATGCAGTTGGACAATCGCCGCATCTCCAACCGGGAGCTGGATCAGAATGCCGAAGGCTATGCCAACGTGCGGGAGGCGGTCGGCCGGGACTTCGACATCGCCGTGCATTGCCATTGGGAGTTTGATTTCGATTCCGCCCTGCGGCTGGCGAAGGCGGTCGCGCCGATCCGCGCCTGGTGGATGGAGGATCCCCTCCCGTTCGAGTTCAATGAGCAATGGGTGCGGTTGACCGAACAATCTCCGACCCCGATCCTCACCGGTGAGAACCTGTACGGTCGCGCCGACTTCCGGCCTTTCATCGTGAATGGCGGCGTCCGCATGATCGAAATCGACGTGTCGATGTCCGGCGGCCTGCTCGAGGCGAAGAAGATCGCCGATCTGGCCGAGACCTACTTCATCCCCGTGGCCACCCACAACGTCGCAGGACCGATCGCCACGATCGCCTCGGCCAATTTTGCCGCCTCCGTGCGGGAGTTCCTCGGGCATGAGGTCTTTCTCCGCCACGAAAAGAACCAGCAGGGCATCGGCGTGAACGGCGACCCCGACGTCCTGGGCTATGACAAGCCCATGACTCGGGACGGTCACATCCAGCTCAGCGACCGTCCCGGCTTCGGCATCGAGCTCAACGAGGACCTGATCAAGGCGAAGTACCTCGTTGAAGGTGAGCCGTGGTGGGACTAGCCGTGAATCGGCCTGACATGAGGGCCCAGCCCGGGAGCGGATGCCGCCGAGTTCACGGGCCTGTCGAAACGCTTCGTCAGCGCCGGCGCAGTCGCCGCGCAACAGCCCCTCGGCCGATGGAGATCGCCGCCGACGCCCCCGGATCGCCCGGAAGATGGGTTACGGTTCAATTCGTGGCGCGACGCAGACCCGCACGGTTGCCCACGGTCATTCTGATCGCAACGCTTCGAGTGGATTCACTTTGGCTGCGCGTCGGGCCGGGAGGGCGCAGGCGATCAATGCGGCGGCGACGAGAAGCACTCCGCTGAGCGCATAGGTCGGAAGATCGGCTCCGGTGATGCCGAAGAGCTGGGACTGCAGTGCCCGGCTCCCCGCCCACGCCGCGACCCATCCCACGATGACCGCGGAAAGGGCCACGGTGAGCCCGCGGCCGACGACGTTGCGCATGACATCGGATCGCTGCGCGCCCAGGGCCATGCGAATGCCGATCTCGCGGGTGCGTTGTCCCACGAGGCAGGCCAGGACTCCATAGATGCCGACGGCTGCAAGGAGCAGCGCCGTGGCGGCGAAGAAGGAGAAGAGCCCCATGCTGAAGCGACGGTCGGAGGAGAAGTTGGCAATCCGGGTCGACATCAGCTCCACGTCGAAGATCGGCTCGTCCGGTGCCACCGCGCGGATCGCCTCGCGCAGCGCTGCCACCATGCCCAGCGGGTCCTGCCGCGTGCGGGTGACGAGATGCAGGTCAAGCGCCGCCGGCCATTGCGAGACCAGGGTGTAATATTCCACCTGCTCACCGTTCTCGGCGCCGATCTGGGTGGTGTTGCCCACGACGCCGATGATCTTCATCCGCGCCAGCTTCATCTCGGGCATCCCGATCTGAAACGTCTTTCCGATCGGATCCTCGTCGGGCCAGAACTGCGCGGCCATCTTCTGGCTGATCACGGCGCTGACGACGAAGTCGGCGTAGATCGTCTGCACCGATTCCATCGTGATCGGCTGGCCTTCCGGCAGGGGCGCGTGCGGTTCGTGGCCGTCGAACAGCGCGCCCCGCACGAGGGGAATGCCCATCGCCCGGAAGTAGTCGCGCGTAATGACGTGCAGGTTGGTCGAGGGAAACTTGCCGGGCAGGGGTTGTGGCCGGTCAAGGCGAAAGAAGGTGTTGGTGGAGGTGTTCCACGTGTACGGCAGGGACGAGACGAAGGCGGCCGATTCGACGCCGGGCACGCTGTTGACGTGGTCGGCCAGCGTTTCGAAATGTCGCACGAACCCGGCGGCGTCGCTGGTGATCGACGCGTCCGGCGGCGTCGAGACCTGCAAGGTGAGCACGTGCTCCGGCTGCAGCCCGGTCGGCACGGACGTCAGTCGCTCCAGGCTGCGAATCAGCAAGCCGGCGCCCACGAGCAGCATCACGGCCAGCGCCACCTGCACAAACACGAGGATGTCCGCGAGGTGAAACCGGCCGAACAGCGTGCGGACGCCAGGCCGCGTGTTTTTCAGCGCCGCGTTGGGATTCGTGTGCGAAAGCTGCCAGGCCGGCGCCAGGCCGAAGGCGATGCCGGTGAGAAGCGTCAGTCCCGCGATAAACAGCCATACGGTGTAGTCGAACCCGCCCGCGCCGCGCAGGAGTTCGCGCATTTCCCACGGCGCGAGCCGGGCGACAAATGCATAGCCCCAACGGCCGGCCAGCATCCCCACGATCCCCCCGCCCGTCGCGAGCAGCAGGCTCTCGGTCAACAACTGTCGCAGAAGATCCGCGCGCGTCGCCCCCAGGGCCGTGCGGATCGCCATCTCCCGGCCACGGGCGAAGGAGCGCGCGAGCAGCATGTTTGCCACGTTGACGCATGCGATCAACAGCACCATCACCACGGCGGCAAGGAGGAGATAAAGGCCCGTGGTCGCGTCGCCCTGCAGCCGCTCGCGCAACGGGACCACGACGACGTTGATGTCGGCGTTGGACTGGGGATACTGCACTTCGAGCCGCTGGGCGATCGCGACGAGTTGCGCGCGCGCGGCGGCGAGGGAAACGCCGGGCTTCAAGCGGCCGACGACCGAGGTGCCGGAGTGATTGCCGCGTTCGCGCATGAACTGACGGTCGACGATCGGCTCGATCGGCACGTAGGCGTCCGCCCTTCGGTAAAAGCGAAAATCCGCCGGCAGGATGCCGGCCACGGTGGTCGCGACATCGTCGAGCAGCACCGTCTGCCCGACGAGATCCGGCCGTCCCTGGAAAAACCGCTGCCAGCTCGCATGCGTGAGCCACGCGACCGGCGCCGCGCCCACGCGATCGTCGGCGGGGCCGAGGTCGCGTCCGCTCGCCGCGTGCACGCCCATCACGGCAAAGAAGTCCTGGGACACCTGCGCGACCGTGACCTGCTCGGCCGCCGCGGGTGTTTTCAACTTCGCGCCGTTGGTCCGGTAGATCGCGAGCCCGGTGAACGCATCCTGGCCGTCCCGCCAGTCGAGGAAGTCGGGATACGACACGCTCATGTCGTTGTTCCCGCCGGACCGTTCGGTCACGTGGACGAGGCGATCCGGCTCCGGATAGGGCAGGGCGCGCAGGCAGGTGTTGTTGACCAGGCTGAAAATCGCCGTGTTTGCGCCGATCCCCAGCGCGAGGGTGAGGATCACGAGCGCGGTGAACCCCGGCGATTTCCCCAGCAATCGCAGAGCGAGACGGAAATTGTGCACGAAGCAGAAACACCGGCCCGCCGCGAAAAGTTGCACGAATCACCATTTTCGAAGTTCGTAAACGCCTCGTTCGTGTCCAAAGCCCCCGCTCATCAATAGTCCGGGCTGCTTCGGGCCGGCCGACCCACCGGTCAACAGTGGCACCCGGCTGCCCGCGACCGAAATGCTTTCCTATGATGCGGTGTTCGAGGACATGACGCTGCGCTTTTCGATCACGGCAAACGACTCGCGTTTTTTGGCGGCACCGGCAAACACACCTTCGCTGCTGCCGCGCAGCCACTCGAACCCCTTCCTGATGGAGTCCCCTGCCATGCCTGCTTCATCTGTGCCTGATCCCCACTCCCACACGCGGCGAAACGGCGCGAGCGCGCGTCGCCTCACGCTGCGCCGGGCCGTCGTCTCGCTTGCCCTCGTCTCGTTCCTTGCGCCCTCCGCGCTCGCGCAGGCCCAGCATGACCACGCGAAGCATGTTCCGGTGCTGCCTGCCGTTGCCGGCGTTTCCGCGCAGCCCGTCAAGGTGATGGTTGGCCGCACGCGCGATGCCCTCGACTATCTCGGCGCACCCCTCTCTGCCGCCACCAAGACCGCGCTCGACGCCGCGAACGACGAACCCGACGACGACAAGGCACTGGACATGATTCAGGCGGCCCTCGATCCCTACTGCCTCGCGGTCGTCCACATCAGCCCCGAGTCGCGCGTCAAGGTCGACGAAGGTCCCGCTCCACGCGAACTCGTGCAGAACGGCTGGCGACAGTTTCTCGTCAAGGTCCACAACGAGGCCGGAGTGACCGCACCGCTTCGCGCCTTGAGCGAGCAGGCCCTGCCGATTCCCGGCGCCCCTGCCAACCGCGTCGCCGATCGCTGGATGGATCTCCAGATCTACGAGGGCCGGCCGCAAGCCGCCGGCCTCAGCGGCGTGCCGCTCGAGTACCGCATCATCCAGATCTACTCGCGCGATGCGGGACAGCGCGCCGCCGTGCTTTCCTTCGATGTCGGTCAGGGTTCGCAGGATCTCGGATTCCGCAACGATCTCGCCCTGGCCTTTGTCGCCGCCCCCGCGCCCGACGTCACGTTGTCCGTGCGGGACGAGAACGGACAGCCCACCATGGCCGCATTCGAGATCCGCGATCCCCTCGGCCGTATCTATCCATCACAGGCCAAGCGCATCGAACCCGACTTCGCCTTTCATCCGCAGGTTTACCGGGCCGACGGCGAAACCATCGCTCTCCCCGCCGGCACCTACGAGGTCAAGGTCTCCCGCGGCCCCGAGTATCTGCCGATCACGCGCGCCGTCACCCTCGGCGATTCGCCTTCGACGCTGGCCTTCCAGCTCGAGCGCTGGATCGACCCGTCGAAGTTCGGCTGGTGGTCCGGTGATCACCACATTCACGCCGCCGGTTGTGCGCACTATACGAGCCCGACCGAGGGCGTGCCCCCGGAGGCGATGTTTCGCCACATCAAGGGCGAGGATCTCAAGGTCGGATCGTCGCTCAACTGGGGCCCGGGGTTCGACTACCAGAAACAATTCTTCCGCGGCGCCGTCGATCCGGTTTCCCAGTACCCTACCTGCTCCGGCAGGACGTCGAAGTCAGCGGCTTCGGTTCCGCACCAGTCCGGTCACCTCTGCCTGCTGCGGCTCCGTGAGCAGATCTATCCCGGCGGCGATTCCAAGGACCATTGGCCCACGCTTGGACTCAACACGCTGAAGTGGGCGCAGCAGCAGGGCGCCGTCTGCGGTCCGGCGCATAGCGGATGGGGACTCGGCGTGCCGACCGAGGAACTACCCAACTACCTCATCCCTCCTTTCGACTCGATCGGCGCGAACGAATACATCGTCGATGTCACCCACCTGGTCGAGGGCCCGGACGGCACCCGCGTTCCCGCGGTCGATTTCATGTCGACCGCCGACACGCCCTACCCGTGGGAACTCAACATGTGGTATCACACGCTGAACTGTGGCTTCCGAACCCGGATCAGCGGCGAGACGGATTTCCCCTGCATCTACGGGGAACGCGTCGGTGTCGGCCGCGTCTACGTGAAGCTCGCGGGCGCCCTCGACTACGACGCCTGGTGTGAAGGCATCTCCCTGGGCCGGGCCTACGTCGGCGACGGCCGGAGCCATCTCATCGACTTCACGGTCGGCGGGATTGCCGTCGGCACCCACGACAGTGAACTCGCGCTCGACGCTCCGCGCCGCGTGCAGGTCTCGGCCAAGGTCGCCGCGCTCCTGCCCGAGGAACGCGACACCTCCATCATTCCGTTCCGCGACATCATGCAACGCGGTGGTGAGGTCAGTCGTTGGGCCGCGGAGCTTCGTCCCTTCTGGCACCTCGAACGCGCACGGATCGGCGACACCCGCAACGTGAAGGTCGAGGTGGTCGTCAACGGCCGTCCCGTGGCGGAGCAAATCATCGCGGCCGACGGCCGGCTCCGGGACGTCGCGTTCGATGTGCCCATCGAGCGCAGCAGTTGGGTGACGATGCGCATTCTCGGTTCCTCGCACACCAATCCGGTTTTCGTCCTCGTCGGCGGCCAGCCCATCCGCGCGTCCCGCCGCTCCGCCCAATGGTGCCTCGATTGCGTCGACCAATGCTGGTCGCAAAAGGAGCGCACCTACGCCGCGCCCGAAATGGATGACGCCAAAGCCGCCTACGAACACGCCCGCCAGACCTACCGCCGGATCCTCGCGGAAGCGGTCGTTGAATGACGACAGACAGTCGCGCTCCGAACTCGACTCAAAGTTCAGTTCCACCGAGCCCTTTGGTTCGAGCCCACACCACCAACAGCTCTGGGCTCTACGGCAGCGAACCGGTGCAAGTGATCGGCGGCCAAAAACAGGGTCAACATTTGGGGTTTGAGTTGCTGGATCTGAGTTCGCCGCGCCCAGATGTGTCGCCCTTTGCGTTCCGGAGTTTACGCCGGGCGGAAAACGACCATGGTTTCGTCCATGGCGAAAGACGAGATGCGCGTGGTGGGCAAGGTGAAGCTCTCACCCTGGCAACGCTTCGTGCACCTGCAACGCACCGCCGGCAAGCTGACACGCGGCCGTGGTCAGCCCAAGGGGGTTTTTCGCTTCAAGACGCACGAAGACGCCAATCGATGGACGGAAGCCCAGATGACGAAGTAACGCGCCCGCCGGAGGAGCGCGACGTGGTCGCGCTAGCCCGCGAGTTGAATCGTCTCGGCGTGCGTTACGTGGTGGTCGGCGGGCTGGCCATCAACCGGCTTGGTTTCGTGCGGGCCACGGATGACATCGATCTACTCATTGCGCGTGATCTCGCTAACCAGCGCCGGGTCAAGCAGGCGTTGGAAATCCTGCCCGACAAAGCGGTGCGGGATCTGGGCGAGGACGATCTGGCGCAGTGGCTGGTCGTGCGGGTGAACGACGAGATCACGGTCGACCTGATGACCGAGGCCTGCGGCGTCGCCTTCGAGGAAGCGTCCGACGGCATTGAGACGGTCGTCATCGACGGCGTGCCGATCCCCTTTGCGGGAGCCGATCTCATGTTGAAGATGAAGCAGGGGGCGCGGGAAAAGGACGGAATGGACCGCAAGTTTCTCGAACGTCTTCTCGCCGAAAAACAACGCCGGCCGCAACCGTAGGCCACCGTCAATGAGCTCGGGGCGCCGGGTGAGCAAATCGTCGTGGCCGACGGCCAGCTCCGGGACGTCGCGTTCGAGGTGCCGATCGAGCGCAGCAGTTGGGTGACGATGCGCATTCTCGGCTCCTCGCACACCAATCCGGTCTTCGTCCTCGTTGCCGGCCAACCCATCCGCGCGTCCCGCCACTCGGCCCAATGGTGTCTCGATTGTGTCGACCAATGCTGGTCGCAAAAGGAACGCACCTACGCCGCGCCCGAAATCGACGACGCCAAAGCCGCCTACGAACACGCCCGCCAGACCCGCCGCCAGGTTCTCGCGGAAGCGGTCGTCGAATGACGATATACAGTCGCGGTCTGATCTCGACCCGAACTCCAGATCCATCGTAGATCTCGGTTCGAGCCAACGCCGCCAACAGCTCCAGGCTCTCGGTCACGTGATCGGCGTCGATGCCGCGGCGCTGCTCAGCCGGTACATCACGAGCCTGCTGTTCGAATTCCGAACCGAGGAATCTTGCCGCACGCTACTGCCGATTCCCTTACCGCTGGCCGACGTGTCTTCGGTGTAACAAATCAATCCTCGGAGAGGTCGTCAGCGCCCGCCCTCCAGATTACCGCCGACAATTGTTCTATCAGGCTCTTAATTTCTGGAGGAATCTCGTCTAACTTCATGGCGTCGATTACTGCTAGCGGTGTGATGTTGATTCCGAACGATTCTTGTAGTTTGCGATTTAGGCTGGAAAACGCTTCTTTCCCGGGGATTAGCGTCAGGCGGTCTTCGAATTTCTGCCAACATTGCTCAATTTCTCGAAGCACGTTCTCCGCTACGGTTGCTTCGTCCGTTTTGGGCGAGTTACTGCGTTCAAAACGTCGCCGATTCGCAAGCAACTGAGCGGTGACATAGCTCTTCAGGCGACCAGCAACTTCGTCGAGAATTGCAGTCATACTTTCTGCGAACTCAAGCACGTCGCCACCGCGACGTGAGCGATCTGCGAGTCGCTGCTTCACGGCGCGTTCTAACGCTGCTGGAACCAGAAGAAAGTTCTCCACCTCCTTCCTCGCGTGAACCACCGCCAGGTCACAAAACGATGAGCATTCGCGCGCAATCGCTACGCACTCATCATTGCATCTGTAATCTCTATCCAGGACAGTGATGGCCGAAATTCTTCCGCCCAACGTTGTCTCCATTCCAAGCTTCAAGCTGCGTGCTCGCTCTGGATTGAAACCGTCAATTGGCACGACGGCAAAGTCGCTTCGGTTGGCCACGCGATTAGCTCCCAACTTTTGGGCGAAGCGTGCGATGATTTGGAAATCTTTTCCTTCGACGAACAGCGCCCTACGTGTTTTTGCAAGCTGGGTAAGAATCGGATTTAGATTCGAACCCAACACTGAAAAAACCTCAGTTAGTTCCGACGGGTGCTGAATGCGCTTCGCAGCAGGGCGAGACTTATTGACGACTACAATTTCGTCCGCCTCAGCTTCTGAAACTATTTCGGTGGAATGGGTCGCCAGCAGGATATCTGCCCCGAGATTCCGAAGTAGGCCAAGAAGTTGACGCTGAAGATCGGAATGAAGATAAATATCCGGTTCATCGATTAGGAAGAGTGCGCTTCCCTCTCCGGCTTGGAGGAGGTGGGTTAACATCTGGCACCAAACTTGAAATCCAAACCCTGCCCAAAATATCTCTCTTGGGATACGTCCTTCTGGACAAAACATGAAAAGGAAAGCTCGATCTCGGTTATACTCGATCACCGGAGGGTCTATGTCCATCCCGGGCCAAGTAGTCTTTAAGAGATCGCGAAACTTAGAAAATTTCTCAGGATAGTGATGCCAAATATTCCTGAAGTTGCGTGCTGCACGATAGCTGAAGAGCGCGAGACGAGCCGCCTCTTTTTGATACAGCTCCTCATCGTGTTCTACCGGGCCGAGAATGGGCACGAAGCCGATTGGGCAATTGAACTGCGAACGAAAGGCGACTGTTCCTCGTATCGCCTTGCTTTGCGAATTGGGTATCAGACTACAAACTCCTTTCGCCGGGAAAAACAGCAGTAGTTCGTTGCCGTTGGAAAGGCGAAAGGAAACGGTTGCGGGTTCAGATTCGTCGTAGTTGAAGAAAATATTCTCTTCTGCGACAGAAATTGCGCTGAGGTCGACCGAATAGGCAAACGTACGACCTCGTGGCCCGACGACTAATTCGGGCTTCCGTGACAACGCCTTTCGCATGGCAGCAGCTAAGATGCGAAAAGCGGCGAGTATCGTGGACTTCCCAGCATTGTTGGGTCCGACAAGAATATTGAAATGACGGAGCTGGAGACGAAATCTCTCGAATGCTTTGAAATGGTGGAAGTCGACACGCACAAAGTGGCAAGTCTCCTTACTAACATTGGGATGAGATGTCGGCATGGGTGCTAGAATCACGAGGTTGTGGGAGTCTGACAGTGGTTACCATCCGGAAAGTTCCGCGATCGAAAACGGCGTCGAAATTCTGGTGGGCGCTGAAAACCGGCCAGCCTTCGCCCATTGCCATCGCGGACGGCGAATCGGTCAGGGGACCAGGCGTGTTCGCTACAAAGGGAGGGGCGGATCGACCTTCGCTGGAAAATCACCCGGACGGATGCTTCAGAAGCGATACTCGGTCTCCGTGTAAAACAGCCAGTCAATCCGCGTCGGGCCATTGGGTCAGGCCGAGTATTGTTGTATTCCGCCGAGTACGGAGTTGGCCGCGGAAGGAATGCGCGCGCAGGTGAATTCGTTTCGCTCGCCAGGTAACGGGCCGGCACCACGGCACCGATCACGATGACGGACGCGGATTCTCCGACCAACCGGAGGAACATTTTGATGACGCCGTTGCCAATGCCGGCCGCGGCCCGTGATCGCGGGGCGGTCCCGAAAAAGACGTCACGTCTTGACTCTTGACAGCGGGTGCAACGCGGAAGCGGTGATCGCCTTCTCTTCTGAGGTCGTTTCAAGAGTCGAGACCGGAGGTCTTCCAACCACTTGCAGCCGCCCCATGGCGCCGACAAAACGGCGGAGCCGTAACGCGGCTCGTGTTGGGATTTGACCATTCCCGTGAGCCGAGACGACATTCCCGGGCTCATGGGGATCGTCCGCTTCGAGCTCAGCCTCCCGTTCCCGCCCCGAATTGATCCCTGACCCCCGGCATCGCCATGCACATCGGAGCCAGCACGTGGCTTTGGACCTCTCCGCTCACGACGGCGGCGGCGGAGCAGTTGCTTCCCCGTATCCGCGCAATCGGATTTTCCGCGGTTGAACTCCCGCTCGAGGATCCGGCGCTCATTGACGCGCGGCGGGTGCGGGTGCTGGCGCGAGACCATGATCTCAAGGTGTCGGTGTGCGGCGTCTTCGGGCCCGGGCGCGACCTCACGCACCCGGAGGCACGCGTGCGCGCGGCCACCCAGGATTACATCAAGACGTGCCTGGATTTCGCCGCGGAGGTCGATGCGCCGATGCTTTGCGGGCCGCTCTACGCCCAGGTCGGCAAGCGCCGGCAGTTGCCGGAAGCGGAGCGTCGCGCGGAGTGGCAACTTGCCGTGGCCGGCGTCCGCGAGGCCTGCGTGGAGGCCGCGGCCCGGGGAAAGCGCATCGCCATCGAGCCGCTGAACCGCTTCGAAACCGATCTCGTCCACACCGCCGCCGACGCGGTGCGCCTCGCGCGAGCGGTCGATCATCCGGCCGCCGGAGTCATGCTCGACAGCTTTCACATGACGATCGAGGAGGATGATCTCGAACGCGCGGTGACCACCGCCGGACCCTATCTCCTGCACGTGCAGGTGTCCGAGAACCAACGCGGCATCCCGGGCACCGGCCTGACCGACTGGGCCGCGCTCGCGCGGGGCCTGCGCACCGTCGGCTATCGGGACCTGATCGTGATCGAGAGTTTCACGCCCGACAACCGCGACCTCGCCGGAGCAGTGTGCATCTGGAAACGCCGCGCGCCGGACCAGGACACGTTCGCCCGGGAGGGCCTGCGGTTCCTGCAACGTCACTTCGCCCCATCCCCCACGCCATGAGCCACCGCCCCCTCCACGTCGCCATCGTTGGTCTCGGTTTTGGCGCCGAGTTCATTCCCATCTACCAGGCGCATCCCGACGCGCGCCTCGTCGCCGTCTGCCAGCGCAACCGCGAGAAGCTCGACGCGATCGCGGATCATTTCCAGGTGCCGAAGCGCTATCACGACTACGACGCGCTGTTGGCCGACCCCGAAATCGACGCGGTCCACATCAACACGCCCATTCCTGATCACGCGGCGCAGTCACTCCAGGCCCTCCGCGCCGGCAAGCACGTGGCGTGCACCGTGCCCATGGCCACGTCGGTCGAGGACTGTGAGCAGATTGTCCGCCTCACGCGGGAGACCGGCCGCAAGTACATGATGATGGAAACCGTCGTTTATGCGCGCGAGTTTCTCTACGTGCGGGACCTCTATCTCCGGGGCGAGCTCGGCCAGATTCAGTTCCTGCAGGCCAGTCATCAGCAGGACATGGACGGCTGGCCGGGCTACTGGCCCGGACTCCCGCCGATGCACTACGCGACGCATTGCGTCGGCCCGTGTCTCGCGCTCACGCGGGCCGTGGCTGAGACGGTCTCGTGCTTCGGCTCCGGGCGCATTCGCGAGGAGATGATCCAATGCTACGGCTCGCCGTTTGCGGTCGAATCCACGCACATCAAGTTTCGCGGCAGCGACCTGGCCGCCCGCATCTACCGGAGCCTGTTCGACATCGCGCGGCAGTATCGCGAGAGCTTCGACGTCTACGGCAGCCTCAAGTCGTTCGAATGGCCCCTGGTCGAGGGCGAGGAGCCGGTGCTGCATACGGCGAAGAAACCGGAGCCGGAGATTCCCCAGCGCGTGCGCGTCCCGGACTTCGCGCACTTGCTGCCCGAGCCCATCCGACGTTTCACCACGAAGGGCGTCTACGATCTCGCGGGCAATGAGCACCTTTCCTTCACCCAGGGCGGCGGTCATGGCGGTTCGCATCCGCACCTCGCCCACGAGTTCATCTCCGCCGTGCGGGAGGATCGCGACCCGTTCCCCAACGCCGTCGAGTCCGCCAACTGGACCTGCACGGGGATTCTCGCCCACGAGTCCGCGTTGCAGGGCGGCACCGTGCTGCGCCTGCCCGGTTTCACGCTGCCGGCGTAGGCCCGGGCGCAACGCGGGCCGGCCACGGTCCGGACCTCCGCCGATCAGCATCCGTCCTTAAACAACCGCGGTACAAACTCGCGCAGGCTGCGGCGCCAGGACTGCCCTTTGTCGGCGGTGTCCGGGGAGACGTAGAAGTGGGTGTTGATGCCGGCCGCCGTGAGCGCATCGGTGGCCACCTTCGGGTCTTCGCACACCAATCCGGTTTTCGTCCTCGTCGGCGACCAGCCCATCCGCGCGTCCCGCCTCTCCGCCCAATGGTGTCTCGATTGTGTCGACCAATGCTGGTCGCAAAAAGAACGCACCTACGCCGCGCCCGAAATGGACGACGCCAAAGCCGCCTACGAACACGCCCGCCAGACCTACCGCCGGATTCTCGCGTAAGCGGTCGTCAAATGACGATAAACGCGCGCACACTGATTTCGACCACATGTTCAATTCCACCGCCGTGTTTCCTGTCGACGGATTTCGCGGACGAGGGGTCGGTGGATGAAAAACCGGCGCGCTCTGCCCTGAAACAGAACGCGCCGGCGCGACTACGCAGACAAAATGTTTTGGCGCTTGCGCCTCAATGGTGCGCCGGGAGCCGGCCGAAACAATGACGGGAGCCCCGATGGCCGCGGCGCTCGAGGAAGTTCTCCAGGATGTGATCGGCAATCTCGCGACCGAGGATCTGGCTGACCTCGCAGGTCTCGCGGAAGTGATAGCCGATGTTCACCCGCGCCTCGATGCTCGCGTCGGAGAGATCGCTCAGGCTGTCGTAGGTCAGCGGATCGGCAAAACCCGGCGCGTAGAATTCGATTTCGTGACAGTCGCCAACCAGGTCCGCCATCATGCGCAGCATCGCGGTGAACAACGTCACGTGCGCGGAGGGGTATCCGGATGCGGCGGCGTCGGGCGCAACGGCGCCCACGTGGTCGCAGGCTTTGTCGTGACGGCGTTGTCGTCGAGATCGGCGTTGTTGATCGCCTGGAATGGACGCCAGAATTGATGCGCGTACTTGGCGTGGAACAGGACGATGACACCGTCGGCGTAGGCGATGTTGATGAGCGCAAAGGCCCGCGCGTTGTCGACGAGGCGTGCGTGCGGCGAGACAAGCGCACGCAGCACCCGGTTAAGACTGGCTTGGTCGGCGGCATTGAGGAAGAGGGCCTCGAATTCCTCGCCGGCCGTGCGCTGCGTACTGATCGCGCCGCCGTGAGCCTCGACCTCGTTGACGTCGGCCGCGTAGGCCGCGCTTTTGAGCGCCTCGGCGCGATCAGCAAATCCGTAGGGCGGTCCGGGATCGAAGGCCTCGGGATCGGCAAGCACGTACGGCGCGGTCACGAGGGCGTCGCGACCGGCCCAAGGACGCGCATCGGGCGTGAACTGCCAGTAGCCGATCGTGCTTGGACCCGGCACCGTGGCGGGAATGGCCCCCGTCGCATTCGAGCGCCACGCGAGTATCGCGTTCGCCACCGTCGTGCCCCAGGTGCGGCCGCGGGCGATGGACTGTGCGTTGCCGGGATGGCCCGGTAGTGCGGCGAGTGACGCTGCGAGCTGCGCGTCCCACGCCGCCTGATTCGCGGGGCGGAGGGTCGTCAGCACGGTGTACGCAGCCTGGATCGCCGCGGCGGCGGAACTCGCGCCTCCCGGCGCCAGATCGGTTACGTGAACCGGCTCGTACTTTCCCTCGATGCCGTTCACGGCGTCGAACATCGCGATGTGCAGGATCGCGTACGTGCGGGCCGGCACCGCGGGTCCGCGTTCGTTGGGCACGGCCGGCGGCATGATCAGCGAGTTTTCGAGAGCTGTGTTCCAATCGGTGATGGCATCGGCAGATGCGTCGTGTGCGGCAACGCCGAGCAGGAGAACTCCAGCCACGGCGTGGCGGAGGAGGATGGAGGGGGTGAGTGTTTTCATGGTGACCAAAACGCCCGGTTCGGGCGTCAACCTCCCTTACGCAGCCGCGCGCAGAAAAGGATCACGCGGGGGTTCGTTGCGTTTGCCTGCTGCACGAGGGCTTGGTGCCTTCCGGTCCGGGACCCGGGTAGGTACAAGCAACGGGCGGGCCATTGACCCGCCCGTTGTCTCTCCGCGTCATGCGCGATGTCGGTCAGTCCTTTTTCACGAACTGCGTCTCCGGCGAAACCTCGGGCACGGTGCGAAGAGCGACGAGTTCGGATGCACCGCCGTTCACGCGGGCGACGATGACTCCGCGGGCCCGGGGATTGGCGAGATGGATGCTCGCCACCCGCTCATTCACAAAATGAATGAGGAGTTCGCAGCAGTCATTCCTGCCAGTCTCGTTGTAATCCGTCCGGAAGTTGTGGTACAGCCAGAGGTTCGGTGTGAGTTGTTCGTGCGCGGAGCCGATGACCTGGCGCACGAGGGTCAGCGACGTGCCGACCGCGATCGTGGGATGACCACGCAGCATTACATCGTTGATCCGGTACATCCGCCCCGGGGCCCCCTCGGCGGGAGCGGCGGTGATCGAGGTGGTGAACAGACTGCTCAAGGCGGCGGCGAGCAGCATGAGTTTGGTGACTTTTGTTTTCATGGGAGGGTGTATGTTCAGGCCCGGCATCGGGCGGTTTGGACTTTTTTTGCTTGGTGTGGAACGCGCCCGGCGTGGGCGTCACCCCTCCTTACGCAATCCCTCCGCGACAGGGATCATTGTCGTCTATTTCATTTTCGAGGTGGCCAGCCAGCGGAGGCGTAGGCATGGTTCCCGGCGTGAACCAGGTAACCACGCTTCTGCAGGCGATCGCGGCCGGGGATCGCGCGGCGGGCGAGCGGTTGATTCCGCTTGTGTATCAGGAGCTGCGCAAGATGGCGGCGCGCCGCATGGCGGCGAACGTGGGCGGCCAGACCCTGCAGCCCACCGCACTCGTGCACGAGGCCTGGATGCGGATGGGTGGCGAGAATCCGCGAGGGTGGGAGAGCCGCGCACATTTTTTTGCGGCGGCGGCGACGGCGATGCGGTCCGTGCTCGTGGATCGCGCGCGGCGGCGCAAGGCAGCGCGCCACGGCGGGGGCCAGGAGCGCGTCAATGTCGACGATGTCGAGATCGCGGACCGCGTCGTGAACGACGACCAAATCCTTGCCGTGCACGAGGCGCTGGAAAAACTCGCCGCCGAGGAACCGAAAAAGGCGGAGTTGGTGAAGCTGCGTTATTTCGCCGGCCTATCCGTCGAGGAGACCGCGGAAGTCCTCGGCATCTCCGAGCCGACGGCGAAACGCTGGTGGGCCTACGCGCGGGGCTGGCTCGGGCGGGAGATCAAGTTGTGATCCACCCGCTTGGGCGTGGGAATGTCCATGATGCACAAGTCCCGGTGCACTGGCGAAGGTGACTGCGGGCTCGACTGGTGCCGCGACCACCGGCATATACGAGGAGGTGAAACGTGTGATCGAAGAAGCCGTGCTGGAGTTCTGCGAGCAGCAGCTCGCGGACTTTGACGATCGCGCGTGGCAGCCGTTCGCCGGCGTCAGTTCCGCGGAACTTGCCGCGTTTGCGCTTTTGCTGGCCGAGGGCGCGGGGCAAGGCCGGCGCACCGAATTGCAGCGAGTGGCCGAGCGACTGCATCCCGGAAGTGTTGGCCATGTGTCCACGCTCGTGGTGGCCACGGATTGTGATCCGGCTCGTTTCGCTGCGATGCTGAAGGCCCGCCTGCAGCATGCGCGCGCATCCTGAACTGGCCGCGGCGGTTCGCGTGATCGTCGACAAGATCGACGCCTCGATCGCCCACGAGTATGCCGGTCCGCCCATCCGGATGTTCATCGCCGGTGGCATCGCCGTGAATTTCTACTGCGGTTCGCGCTACACCGGCGATGTGGATGCCTCGTTCTCGAAGCGACCGCTGCTCGACTTCAAGGCCATGACGGTCGACTACACGCGCGCCGACGGCACGCGATCGTTCCTGTACCTCGATCCAAATTACAACACCTCCTTCGCTCTCCTCCCTGAGGATTTTGAGGATGACGCGCTGGAATGGCCGGGACTCGGCAACGAGAGGCGCCGCGTTCATGCCTACGTCCTTGCGCCCGTGGATCTGGCGGTCTCCAAGATCGCACGCTTCTCGGCCCAGGATCGGGATGACATCCTGAGTCTGGCAGAACACGGACTGGTTGACGCTGGCGCGTTGCGCGGGCGGGCGTTGCACGCGCTGGGCAACTTCATCGGCGACACCCGGCCCGTCCGGACGAACATCGAGAATATCTGCCGCCGGATCGATGGACTGATGCCCCGGAACCAGTGATAGCCCAGCGCTGGTGTTTGGCACTGTTTTTGTTGCGCGGCCTGATCCCCAACCGGCCCTGAATCTCGTATTACCTTCGCCGCTTCCCCATCGGCGCCATGAACGACGCTTCCAAAACTTCCCACGAAACCATCTTTGTCGAGGCGCTGGCCCGTCCGCCGGGTGAGCGCGAGGCGTTTGTCGATCGCGCGTGCGCGGACGACCTGGCGAAAGCTGCGCACGTCAAGGAACTGCTTCGGGGCTACGAGGAGAACAGCGGGTTTCTCGAATCGCCGCCAGCGGGGGCCGATTCACCTTCTGGAGCCGGACCCGCCTGTCCTGAGCCCGGTCGAAGGGCTGAGGCCGGTCCGGGCTCCGGGGTCGCTGACCCCGGCACTGGCCTCAACGAGGCCGGCCACAGTGGCCATCCGCACGAGCCCGTGCCCGGCGACCGCATTGGCCACTACAAGCTGCTCGAGCGGATCGGCGAGGGCGCGTGCGGGATCGTCTACATGGCGGAGCAGGAACAGCCGGTGCGCCGCCGCGTGGCGCTGAAACTCATCAAGCTCGGACTCGACACCCGCGACTTCATCGCGCGCTTCGAGGCGGAGCGGCAGGCGCTCGCGCTGATGGACCATCCGAACATCGCGCGTGTGTTCGACGCCGGTGCGACCGATCGCGGCCGGCCCTATTTCGTGATGGAACTCGTGCGCGGCATTCCGATCACGCGTTTCTGCGACGAGAACAAATTGCCGCCGGCGACGCGGCTCGAGTTGTTCATCCAGGTCTGCCACGCGATCCAGCACGCGCATCAGAAAGGGATCATCCACCGCGACATCAAGCCCTCGAACATTCTCGTCGCGGTGAACGACGGCGTGCCCGTGCCGAAGGTGATCGATTTCGGCATCGCGAAGGCGACGCAGGGCCGGCTGACGGACAAGACGCTCTTCACGCGCTTCCACGCGTTCATCGGCACGCCGGCGTATTCGAGTCCGGAGCAGGCGGAGGTCACCAATCTCGACGTCGATACGCGCAGCGACATCTACAGCCTCGGTGTGCTGCTCTATGAATTGCTGACCGGCCACCAGCCGATCGATCCGGCGACGATCGAGCGGCTCGGTTTCGAGGAAATGCGGCGCGTGATCCGCGACGTGGAGCCACCGCGGCCCTCGGCGCGCGTGAGTTCGCTGGGGCATGAGGAGCGCACCAGCGTCGCGCAGCGCCGCGCCGTCGACACCGGCAAACTCGCGCTGCTGCTGCGCAGCGATCTCGACTGGATCGTCATGCGCTGTCTCGAAAAGGATCGCCGCCGCCGCTACGAAACGGCTGCCGCGCTGGCGCAGGATGTTGGGCGGTATCTCGACAACGAACCGATTGTGGCACGGCCACCCAGCGCGGCGTACCGACTGCAGAAGCTCATCCGCCGCCACCAGACCGCGTTCTTCGCGGTGACGAGCATCGCGGTGGTCGTGGTCGCCGGGTTGATCGTGTCGTCGGCGCTCTTTCTGCGCGAACGTGCGGCGCGCTCCCGCGCCGTCGCAGCCGAACGGGTGGAGGGCGAATTGCGCCGCGAGGCCGAGGACGGGCGCGTGCTGGAAATCAAGCGTTCGAGCCGGGCGGCGCTCAATCTCGCGCGGCAGTTGCTCGCCGAGGGCAAAACGGCCGACGGACTGGCCTATCTCGTGCACGCCGCGCGCCGGGACCCGACCAATACCGCGATCGCGCCGCGGCTGGCTTCGTTGCTGACCTCGCGCAATTTTCTGGTCCCCGAACGTTCGGCGTTTTCCTGCGGTGCGCGGGTGCTCGCGATGCGCTACACCAACGACGGTCGCTCGCTCCTCGTTGGCACGGAGGACGGAACGCTGCGAATCTTCGACCCCGCCACGGGCCAGCTCACGCGCGAAGTCCGCCTCGGCCACGCGGTGAAACGCAACGGCTGGGTCTTCGCCCGCGACGACGACCGGGTTTGTGCCGTCCGATTTGTGGGCGATACGCTGGGCGTGCTCGACATCGCCTCCGGCCGTTTGCTTTTTCCGCCATTGACGCTCGATTCGCGGGTGCTCCCGGGTGAGGGCGTCGATCCCGCGTGGGGTGACGCCGGCAGTGTCGCCCTGAGCCCGGATGGACGCTGGTTGTTCGCCTATGGATTGCTCGACTACTGGCTGTGGGACGCGTCGAACGGCGAACTCCGAATCCAGCGAAGCCTCCCCGGCTACCACTTCCAAGCCTTCAGTCCGGACGGCTCTCGTTTTGCGCAGGTGACCGGCGACGCTGTCACGGTGTGGTCGCTGCCCGACGCCCGGCTCGTGGCCGGGCCGTTCTCGATCGAACGCCATGTCGCGCGCCCGGGACATTATTTGATTCCGCTGTTCTCCGGCGACGGCCGGCAGCTCGTGGTGGTGGACCCCTATGAGGCGATCCACGTGTTCGACGCGGCCGACGGCACGCCCCTGCACTCATGGCCCCACGTCGATTGGATTGACCCGGGTCATCTCCAGATCCTGCCGGATGGGCGGCTGTTCGCCGACTGCGCCGGTGCGACCGAACTGTGGGATCCGGACTCGGGACTTTCCGGGAAACTCCCCTTTCCCGGCTGGAATCAATTGCGCGTGTGTGCCTCCGATCGCCTGGGCGCGAGGCTGTTGTTGACGACTTCCGCCGGCCTCGGGCTCTTGGTGAGCACGGCTACGGGCGAACTGCTCGCGGAAGAGACGTCCTTGCACGAGAGCGGCGACATGGTCGCAGCATTGTCACCCGACGGCGGACAAATCGCCGTGGGCACGGGCAGCGGAGACCTGCGCTGGCTGCGGGCCGGCCGGGGCGCGGCCAGGCCGCTCGAGATTCCGGCGATCGCCGCGGCGTTCACGCGGGATGCGCCGACCCGGATCCGGTGCGTCGATTCGGATCGCATGCGCCTGATCGATGTGGCGTCGGGCCGCGCGATCGCGGGCAGCGTCCCCAATCCAGCACCGCTCTCCTTTTCGCGACACTTGCCCGACTTTTCCCCCGGGGCGCGATTCCTGGTTTTGCGGCCGCAGGAAAATCCTTGGGACGCGTGGGACTATGGCAGCGGCGCTCCGCGCGTCGTCCGGCTCGCGGGCGGGTCCAGCTTTCCCCTTAGCGATTTCGATCCCGACGGAAACTTTCTCGCCCGTCTCGGACGCGACTTTCGCGAAGCCGGCGTCTGGGACTTGTCCACGGGCGCATTGGCCGGACCGATGGTTTCCTACGAAAACGACCAAATCGTGGCCTCGGCTTTCGAGCTCGGGCCGGCCGGCGCGCGCCTCGCGACGGGGCACAGCCGCGGCGCCGTGGCCGTCTGGGAGACCGCCACCGGCCAGCTGGTCACCACGCTGGCGCAGGCGACCCGCGCGCGTCCGAGCGGAATCTACTTCAATCCCGACGGACGCCGGCTGGTTGTTTCTACAGGCTGGGGCGAAGCTCGCGTGTGGGATGCGCAGACCGGCAAGCCCCTGAGCCCGCCCATCGAAATCCCCACCGGAGGCCAAGACAACATCACGGCGGGCGCCGTTTTCTCACCCGATGGACGGTGGATTGCCACGAATGGCTCGCGCGGTGTCACGGTGCGTGACGCGACGACCTTTGCTCCGGCCGGCGCGATCATGCCTTCGGAAGGTCTTTCCGGGAGCGGTTCTTTCAGTCGTGACGGCACGCGGCTGGTCGCCGACGCCAACCTGCGGGTATGGGAAGCGCCGGGAGGCGACCAGGTCACCGAAGGCACGCATGAGTCGGGAGCTCCCGGCGGAGTGCGCAACATACAGCTCAGTCCGGACGGGCGCTATTTGAGCTACCAGACTCAGCCACCGTCGGACGTGGTCGTTCGCATCCGCTCCATCCCGCCGCACATGCCGGACGGCGAGTCCATCCCCGAATGGCTGCTGCAACTCGCCTCGGTGCTCGCCGGCCGCACGGTCAACGACGCCGAAGAATGCGTGAGCGACCCGACGGCGATGCGTCAGATCGACGCGGTACGCCGCGAACTCGCGACGCTCTCCGTCGACGCGCCGTATGCGGATTGGGGCCGATGGATTCTGGACGATCGCGCCGATCGTCCGATCGCCCCGGGGTTCACGATCACGCCGGCTGAGGCGGACAAAATGGCCGCAACCTCCGAACCCTGATTCAACCCTGTGCGTGATGTGATCGCGCGCGTTCTCGCCATCGTGCATGTTCCCGGCTTGGATGCGCGGCCGGATCCGAAAAGGCGAACGAGAGGAATCACGAGAAACACTGCTGCTCCCAGAGTGATCCCCGTCCGCGTCGAATCTCGTATTACCCAAGCCGCCCCCCATCGGCGCCATGAGCGACGCCCCCAAGTCATCGCAGGAAACGATCTTCGTCGAAGCCCTGGCCCAACCGCTGGGTGAGCGCGAAGCGTTTGTCGATCGCGCGTGCGCGGACGACCGCGCGTTGGCCGCCCACGTCCGGGAGTTGTTGCGCGGCTACGAGGAGAACAGTGGATTTCTCGAAGCTCCGCCGGCGGGTGCCGATTTGCCTCCTGTGGCCGGCCTCGGTGAGGCCGGTCCGGGCTCCGGGGTCATCGACCCCGGCTACAGTACAACGCCGCGCGTACCGGTGCCGGGCGACCGCATCGGTCATTACAAGCTGCTCGAACACATCGGCGAGGGCGCGTGCGGCATCGTCTACATGGCCGAGCAGGAGCAGCCCGTGCGCCGGCGCGTCGCGCTCAAGCTGATCAAACTCGGACTCGACACGCGCGACTTCATCGCGCGCTTCGAGGCGGAGCGGCAGGCGCTCGCGCTGATGGATCATCCGCACATCGCGCGCGTGTTCGATGCCGGCGCGACCGACACGGGCCGGCCGTATTTCGTGATGGAACTGGTGCGCGGGGATTCCGATCACGCGGTATCTGCGACGAGAACAAACTGCCGCCGCCCGCGCGCCTGGAGCTGTTCATCCAGGTCTGCCACGCGATCCAGCACGCGCACCAGAAAGGGATCATCCACCGCGACATCAAGCCCTCGAACATTCTCGTCGCGGTCAACGACGGCGTGCCCGTGCCGAAGGTGATCGACTTCGGCATCGCGAAGGCGACGCAGGGCCGGCTCACGGACAAGACGCTCTTCACTCGCTTCCACGCGTTCATCGGCACGCCGGCGTATTCGAGCCCGGAGCAGGCCGAGGTCACCAATCTCGACGTCGATACGCGCAGCGACATCTACAGCCTCGGTGTGCTGCTCTACGAATTGCTGACCGGCCATCAGCCGATCGATCACGGCGACGATCGAGCGACTCGGCTTCGAGGAAATGCGACGCAAGATCCGCGAGGTGGAACCGCCGCGCCCGTCCGCGCGCGTGAGTTCGCTCGGTCTGGAGGAGCGCACCAGCGTCGCCCATGCGCCGCAATGTCGATACCGCGCAAACTCGCGCTGTTGCTGCGCAGCGATCTCGACTGGATCGTCATGCGCTGTCTCGAGAAGGATCGTCGCCGGCGCTACGAAACCGCCAGCGCGCTGGCGCAGGACATCCGCCGCCATCTCGACAACGAGCCGGTCGAGGCGCGGCCGCCGAGCAGCGCGTACCGCGTGCGCAAATTCATCCGCCGGCACAAACCCGCGTTCGTCGCGGTGACCGGCATCGCGGCGGCGCTCGTCGTGGGATTGATCGTGTCGTCATTTCTTTTCCTGCGCGAGCGCGTGGCGCGCTCCCGCGCCGTCGTCGGCGGAAAGGGCCGAGGGCGAGTTTGCGCCGCGAGGCGGAGACCGCGCGCGAACTGGAAACCAGGCGTGCCGCCCGCACCGCGCTCGACCTCGCTGATCACAATTGCTCGACGAAGGCAAGACCGCCGACGGCGCTCGCGTATTTTGTCCACGCCGCGCGCAAGGATCCTGGAAACACTATCATCGCACCGCGACTGGCATCCGTGCTTACCTCGCGGAATTTCCTGATACCGGACGGTGTGCCTTTCGAATGCGGATCGCGCGCGCTGGCAATGCGGTTCACGAAGGATGGGCGCTCGCTCTACGTCGGCACCGAAGACGGAACGTTCCGCATCTTCGACGCGGCTTCGAGCGCGCTCACCCGGGAATTTCGTCTCGGCAAAAACGTGCGGCGCGGCGGCCTGGCTTTCGCGCGGGATACTGACGCCATTTTTGCAGTCCGGTTCTTCGATAATACGATCGCTCCGTTTGACGTCGCGTCAGGCCAGCCGCTCTGGCCGCCCATTCACGCGGACATTGAACTGCCATCGGATGTCGGCGCTGGGAGGAGGGGCGGCCGTGGGACTCAGCCCCGACGGGCGTTGGTGTTACGTGAACAGGAGCGTACGGATTTCTGGCTCTTCGATACCGCGACCGGCGAGAGTCGCATGAAGCTCCATTTCACCGAATGGCACTTCCCTCCCGACTTCACCCCTGATGGCACACGGCTGGTCCTGTCGTGGGGCGACAAGATTCGCGTGTGGTCGTTGCCCGAATGCGCCCTGGCGCTCGAACCAATCGCGATCGAACGCCGCACCAACCCGGGGATGTACTTGCTGCCATATTTCTCCCCGGACGCCAGGCGCCTGGCGGTGTGTGACCCGTTCGCAGGAATCCATTTTTTCGACGCCGCCAACGGAGCCAGGCAAGGGTTCGTGGCCCGCCCTGACGGGTTTGATGCCTCCTCCGCGGGCTACCTGCCCGACGGACGAATGTTCGTCGCCGATGACCGTGCCGCTGCCTTGTTGAACCTCGACACGAAGGAGGCGACGACTTTGCCGATTCAATGCGGCTTCGCAGCGCAAGCGCAACGACTCGCCACGGCGGACGGTCGATTGCTTTTGACCACCTCGACGGACGGCTTCACGCGCCTGTGGAATACCGCGAACGGTCAGCTCGTCGCCGAGCCGGCGTTGCACCAGGAGGATAAATATTGCATCGCGCTTTCTCCGGATGGCGGACAGGTCGTGATAGGAACCGGCAGTGGCAAAATCCACTGGCTGCGCGTGGGTCACGGCGTCGCCCGGCCTCTCGTGCTGAGGCGCACATCACCCGTGAACTGGTTGTCGTTGTTGCCCACAGCGCCGGCGCGGGTGATGTGGTTTCGCGAGGATCACGCGCGCGCCATCGATCTTGCTTCAGGCCGCGAAACTTACGGAGGGTTCCGCTATCCACCGTCGGAGACCCTTTCGCGAGCCAAGGAACCAAATCTCTGGCTCAATTTCCGGCCCGATTTCAAGTTCCTGCTTGTGCGTGACGCCAGCGGCGAGAATCCGTCGCGCGCTTGGGAAATTCTCACTGATGGCAGCAGCCGGGCCATTCCGCTGCAGAGCGATACCGGCAGCCCACCGGGCCCCATCGGAGTCGCGTTCAGCCGGGTCGGCGATCTCGTTGCGCGCAGCAAACTCGGCGGCCGCCTGATCGGCGTCTGGGATCTGTCCACCGGCGCGGCCGTCGGGCCGGGTTGCTCCTTCGAAAACCGCGAGATCTGTCTCTACCCGGGCATCGATTTTAGTCCGGATGGGAAGCGCCTCGCGGGCGGCATCTATGGCAGCAGCACGGTGGTGATCTGGGAGGCTGCAACGGGGCGGCTGCTCACCGTGATCGATATGCGCGCGGATGCGGCCGCGATGAAGGTCCTCTACAGCCCCGACGGCACGCGATTGCTCACGCTCAACGAGCGCCACGAAGCGCGCCTCTGGGATGCGTTCACGGGAAAGCCGCGAAGCCCAATTCTCCGAAGCACGGATGCGTCCGACGCGCTGTTCTCACCCGACGGGCGCTGGTTCGCAACCGGGGTGATCACACGGTTTCCATCTGGGACGGCAAAACGGGTTCCCCGATCAGCAAGCCCAGTACGTCAGGTGGCGGAGATTCTGAAGTTCAGTCCCGATGGAACGCGGGTTGTGACGTTCGACGGACACGGGATTGCGCGCGTTTGGGATGTGAGTACGGGGCAACCATTGACCGAACCGATGCGGCACGACGGCACCTACCTGAACCTGGAAGCCTTCAGCCCGGACGAACGCTTTGTGCAAACTCCCCTCGTTGACGGGCGGAACTTCGTTTGGTCGGTGCCCTTGCCTCTACCCGACGGCGCGCCGGTCCCCGAGTGGCTGTTGCAGCTCGCGAGCATCTGCGCCGCGAAAACGGTAGACGAGGCCGGACAATGCGTCGATGCGCCGGAGCTGGTCGCGCCGATCGACGAGGTCCGCCATCAGCTCGCGGCGCTGCCCGATGATGCGCCGCTGGTGGCCTGGGGCAGGCGGTTTCTCGACGACTCTCCCACGCGCTCGATCGCGCCGGGATTCACGATCACTCCGGCCGAGGCAGAGAAACTGGCCGAATCGCCAGCACCATGACGTAGCCCTGCGCGAGAACGCAGGGACATGATCCCGCGCACAGCGAAATCTCGTATTTGGGATGCCGCCTCGCGTCTGATGCCTGCCCATCCTCGTGCCGTTTTCCTGTCCTACGCTTCCCAGGACGCCGCCGTCGCGAAAGCGATCGCCGAGGCGCTGCGCGCGGCCGGCATCATTGTCTGGCTCGACCGAAGCGAGCTGCGCGGCGGCGATGTCTGGGACGCGCACATCCAGCGGCAAATTGCCGCATGCACGCTGTTTGTGCCGGTCATTTCGGCGCACACGCAGGGGCGGCGGGAAGGATACTTCCGTCTCGAGTGGCGGCTTGCAGAGGAGCGCATGCGCTGCATGGCGCTCGGCACGCCGTTTCTCGTGCCGGTGGTCGTAGACAAGGTCCGCGAGCGCGACGCACTTGTGCCCCGGTCGTTCGTGGATGTGCACTGGACGCGATTTCCGTCGGGCGACGTGAGCGACGACTTTGTCTGCCTCGTGCAGCAGATGCTCGCGCGCGGAACGCTTCGGGGCGAGACCTTGATGCATGTCCCTTGCTCGAAGCACCCGCAAAGTCCGGCTCCGGGCGATTATTCGGTGATAACGCTGCCAGGCCCGAGCTTGTCAGGCGAGGTCGCCAGCGATCCTGTCGCGCCGAAGCCGGCGGCGGTGCGGTTGTGGTGGGTGCTGCTCGCTGTGGGAGTGGTTGGACTCGTTGCCGCGACGTGGGTGGTGGTCTATGCGGGATTCGAACGGTGAGCGTCGTTGCAGCCGTTGCGATGGTTCGACAAAACATCCACGTCCACGCTCAGCGCCGAAGTCAGGTGATCCCGGGCGCCGCGAAATTCCGCAAGCAGCGATGGTGGGCGCTGCCAGTCAGGCTCCTTCTTCTTCGATGCAACATACGATATTCCACACGTGGCAGGCGAGGTCGACAATCCTGTCGCATGCACCACGCTTCCGTCCTCGGCTGTGCGACGGGACAACTCGCCCGCACCCAATACGCTTCGAGAGAAATCGATTTCCGCCGCGGCATCACGGCAAACCAACATCGGAACGATCATCTTCGGCTTCAAATCGGGGTCTTGGTTGAACGTTGCGTGCGAAACACGGCGCGATCAAGCGTGCGGTGAAAAGCGGAGATTCCGAAATCCGGGGCGGCTAAACGGCAGCACACGCATTCGTGCCGGTCAGAGTTGGAGCGGCCAACGACAGGCAGCCAGGCGGCATCGCGTCCTTCAACTTCATTGCCAGTCAACCTGGTAAAAAGCGAACCGATGATCCTCGAGCCTCTGGAAGAACATCGCTCTTCCGCTCTTCGGATTCTCCCTGGCAAACGTGCTTTTTCGAGATGCGGCTGAGGTGCGAATCGGTCCTAGAAGGAATCCAGACTCACCTTCACCGGGGCGTCGGCATCGTGCCAGTTGGCCGCGAGATCACGGCGGGCGCGGTCGGCCACGTCGGTATCTCCCACCCGCGAACCGGCGATGACCAGGCCCAATAGCGTCCGGCTGCGCAGCCGCGTCACCGCGAGCTGCGCCAGGAAATGCTTTTGCGCCGCGGCGGCGTCACCGTGCTTCAACTCGAGACGTGCCAGCCATTCACGGGAAGGTACATCCACAAGCGGCGGACCAAAGGCATCCGGCATGGAAGACTCCAGCTCGGCCGCTTGCCGCGCCTCCTTCAGGGCTTGGGCCGCGTCGCCGCCGGCGTCGGCGATCGCCGAGCGCAACTCGTGCGACATGACCTCGAGACGACGCAGGACGATATGGTCCGATGGCGTGGCCTCGAGGTCGGCATTGACCGCAGCGGCGATGCGCTCGCGGTATGATTCGAACGCCTTCGACCACTCCACCGCACGCGCCTGATCGCCGACCTGGGCGGCGCGAAACCCCAGCGTCCATGCCCGGGTGGCGGACGGCTCGGGGGTTTCGCCCAGCGGGACTTCCCAGTCGGCCATCTCGCTCGCCCAGTCCTCGGTCTCCAGCAGGTAACGCGACCACATCTGCACGAAGGAGGCGCGCACCGCATTGTCCGGGTCGTAGTTTCTCGAGGGCGGCGTGGGCACGTCCGGTGCCATGGCCTCGTCGTGGGCGATGCGCAGCAGGTCGCGCGCGGCTTGGTACCGTCCCTGTTGCAGCAACGCGTACAAGAGCCAGAAGTTCACGTGGCCGGTGTGGCGGAGCGCGATGCCCTGCAAGCCGCACCAGCGGTTGGTCGAAGCGGCCGACGCATCGTTCGCCGCGATCACGTCATCCCACAACCCCAGCATGAGAAAGATGTGCGACGTCATGTGCAGCGCATGGGGCGAGTCCGGTGCGATCTTCGAGAGCGCGCGGGCGGCGTCGGTCCCGAGGATCGCGTGGGGCGGATCGTCGACCGCATGAATCAGGTAATGTGCGGCCCCGGGATGTCGTGGATTGTGGGCAAACACCCGCTGCGCGAGGGCCGCGGCCTGCATGTAGGTCGGCACATCGCGCACGCCGGCCTGCTTGCCAAAGAGCGCGAGCGCGTGGAACAACTGCACCTCGTCGTCGTCGGGGGAGCGCCCGGCCAGGTCCTCCATCGCGCGCAGGTGCGCCAGGTCGCGTTCCGCCTTCGAGCCCGCGCCGTAGAGTTCCTCGACCGCGGTGAAAAATCCCCGCTCCCGGTCGTCGGCAATGCGGGCGAGTCGCGTCGCCCGATCGGGACCGAACCGCTGCAACACCGCCCGCGCCGCGACGGCGTCCTGCTGGTCCCAGATCGGATGATTGTAGGTCATCGCCTCGCCCCAATACGCGAGGGCGAAACCGGAATCGAGCCGCTGCGCGCGGCGAAACTCAATCGCCGCCAGCCGGTATTCGAAGAGATGCAGCAGCAACAGGCCCGAGGTGAAGGCTTCCTGCGCTTCCGCGACTTTGGTCGTGGTGGGAAACGAGAGCGACCCGAGCACCATGGGGCGGACCGCCTCCTCGGCGTCCGTGGACGCTCCCGTGCCGGCGGCCGCCACGGCTTGAGCCGGCAACCCCAACACGCTGCCTATGACCATGAGCCCCGCCCGGGGCCAAGAAACCCGACGCTTCGATGAGTTCATTGAATGGGTTTGGACATCGTCTCTCGCGGGTGAACGCCCACCGGCCGGACGTCACCACGCCGGGCCAAGGGTTCGGTGATCCACTCGTGCCTCGGCGGCATCCAGGTCGGCGACCTCTGGCAGGCTGCGATCGGACTGGTCGTCGGTAGAGATCAGCAGGATGTTGGGCGGTGGCAGCGTCCCAGGGGCCGCGTTCACCGGCGGCGGCATGACGGCCGAAAGAAGCAGGCCGCCCAGGAAGCACGGGATCAGCGAGGTGTTCCGCTTCAAGGATTGGAGTTCGACCTGGGAACTGAGGCAGCACGCGACTTGCCTTGGAGTTTGTTACAGGTCTGGAAACCGGGCAAACTCGAATGCATTCTTGCGGAGCCCGGACCAGGGGTGGGCGAAAACTGACTGGGTCGTCCTCGCGCATGGTGCGTGATGTCGAATCACCACCATCTCGCCCTGAGCACTCCGAAACCGAACCTGGTCGTGGGGATGCAGTGGTTGCAGTGCACTTTTGCCAGACGGTTCAACCGGCTGCGGCGCAAAAGTGGGCACTTTTTTGTCGAGACGCAGTCCGCCCGGACGTCATCGGTTTGGAGACGCGGGAATCACTCCGCCTCCGGAACGAACAACCCAAACGACTCAACCTGGATAATCATCATGAGATACGCTCTACTTGTCTACCAGCCGCAGGATCAGTTCGACCGCCACGACCCCGAAGGCGCCGCGGCCGGAAGAGCCTACGGTGAGGCGCTACGCGCCGCGGGAGTCATTGTCACGGCGGCCGGTCTGCAGCCGCCCCGCACGACCACCATCGTCTCCGTGCGCGACGGAAAACGGCAGATTCACGACGGCCCGTATGCGGAGACGAAGGAATTTCTCGGCGGCTTTGTGATCATAGACGTGCCCGATCTGGATGCCGCGTTGGAGTGGGCCGCACGTCACCCTGCGGCCGCCCACGCATCGGTCGAGGTGCGCCCGGTCCATGGCTATGCGTGAGCCGCCTTAAAACATCCACAGCCCTTCATTTCCCGTCCTGGGAGCCTCCCCATGATCAACAGCGGTCTGAAACGCACGATCCTTCGCTGGATCCATCTCATCGTCGTCATCCCAACCCTCGGCTTCATCTACGGCGACCCTGCCGAGGTCGCACAGTATGCCTCCGCGGTGCGCTACATTTTCGTCCCCGTGCTGATGTTTTCGGGTTACTGGATGTATGCGGGGCCGGCGTTCGCCGTGGTCGGCGTCGCGACGTGGCTCGGCGTCTTTCAGTACACCGGCACCGGTGCGGCGATCGTCAGCCAGATGATCTGGTTCGCGCTTTGGAAGATCGGGCAGGTCATCCGCGCGCGAAGAGCAAAGGTCATCTCGCCGCCGACCACATGATGGTCGAACCCGGAAGGTTGAACCACCGGGGCGCAGAGTCATGGAGGTCTGGTCAAACGATAGGGGCCACAAAGAAGCACGAGGAGGAGTTTTCTGATCTGCCTCGATTATGTGTGATGGTTCGTGCCTTTTTGCGGCAGACTTCTCTCTGTGTCTCCCTGCCTCTGTGGTGAACAAATCTGAATCCCAAATCTCCCGATTATGACCGCCGCCAGGAAGAAGTTGTCCGCGAAACAAACCTCCGAACTGCTCGCCACGTTGCAGGCCCGGTTCGAGAAGAACATGGCCCGTCACCAGGGCCTTGATTGGGCTGCAGTCCAGTCGCGCCTCGAAGCGAATCCCGACAAGCTCTGGTCGCTGTCGGAGATGGAGCGGACCGGTGGCGAGCCGGACGTGACCGGCCACGACCGGAAGTCCGGGGTGACTACGTTTGTCGATTGCTCACCGCAGAGTGCCGCGGGGCGCACGAGCGCCTGCTACGACCGCGAGGCGCTTGAAGCCCGGAAGAATTTCAAGCCGAAGTCCAGCGCGATGGACCTGGCCGCGGAGATGGGCGTCGAGATGCTGAACGAGGAGGAATACCTCGCGCTGCAGAAGCTCGGCGAGTTCGACACGAAGTCGTCGAGCTGGCTGAAGACGCCAGCGGAGATGAGAAAACGCGGCGGCGCCCTGTTTGGCGACCGGCGTTACGAGCGCGTCTTCTTCTTTCACAATGGCGCCGACGCCTACTACGCCGGCCGCGGATTTCGCGCGGCGCTCAAGGTCTGAATTCTCGGGAACAGGCTTCATGTCCGGGTCAGCCGCTCACGATGCGATCGCAGCCGTCGCACGGGACTCGTATGGACGACTGGTTGCCTACATCGCCGCGCGCACCGGCGACCTGGCGGCGGCCGAGGATGCGTTGAGTGAGGCGCTGGTGGCGGCGATCGAGACATGGCCGGCGAAAGGCGTTCCGGAAAACCCCGGGGCGTGGCTCATGCGCGTTGCGAAAAACCGCGCGATCGATGCGTCCCGCCGCGAACAGACCCGGCGGAATGCGGCTCCGTTGCTGCAACAGCTCGTCGGTGAGGCTGGTTCGCCGCCGGGCGGGGATGATGCCATTCCGGACGATCGCTTGAAGCTCCTCTTCGTGTGCGCGCACCCGGCCATCGATGTGGCCGCGCGCACGCCGCTCATGCTGCAGGTGGTGCTTGGGATCGACGCGGCGAAGATCGCCGCGGCATTTCTGGCTTCGCCGGCGGCCATGAGCCAGCGGCTCGTGCGGGCCAAGAACAAGATTCGCGATGCGGGAATTCCGTTCCGCGTCCCCGAACCTCCGGAACTCGCCGGGCGCCTCGAGTTCGTGCTCGATGCGATCTACGCCGCATACACGACCGGCTGGGACAGTCTGCCCGACGCCGCGTCGACGCACCGCGCTCTCGCACCGGAGGCGGTCGCGCTCGGGCGCGTCCTCGTGCAGCTCATGCCCGAAGAACCGGAGGCCCTGGGCCTGCTCGCCCTGATGTTGCACTGCGAGGCCAGGTGCGAGGCGCGTTTTTCGAGCGACGGCGAATTCATACCGCTCGACCGGCAGGACACCTCGCGCTGGCTGGGAAAACTGATCGGGGAGGCCGAGGCGCTATTGAGGACTGCCGCCACGTGTGGTCGGACTGGGCACTACCAACTGGAGGCCGCGATCCAGTCGATCCATGCGGATCGCGCCCGGACCGGAAGCATCGACTGGCGGGAAATCGCGTTGCTTTATGAAGGCCTCGTCCGAATCGCGCCCGGCATCGGCGCGTCGGTCGGGCGGGCGGTGGCGCTGGCGCAGGCCGGCGATCCCCCCGCCGGACTCGGCGCGCTCGATGCACTGCGGCAGACGGCGGTCGTTGCCTACCAGCCATACTGGGCGGCACGCGGACACATCCTGGAGTTGCTCCATCGCAAGGAGGAAGCGGCGCAAGCGTTTGAACGCGCGGCCAGCCTGACCGACGACCCGGCCCTGCGCGATCACCTGCTCAAGCGAATGGCGGGGCGGTGCAACCAGTTCTCTCCTTGAGGTCGGATGCCGCGCCACTTCGCCCGTCGCGGCCACTGCACGACGTGCTGCACGGCAGGCCAGAGGGGACCGCGCGCAAGCGTGGTGAGAGGCGTTCATCCGCCAGAGTGCATGAACGCTCCAGGACATCGTCAACGTTCCCTGGCGCCAGGCCTTCTGCGACCAGCGGTCCGGTGGATCCACGGGAAGAGAACCGCCGGCACATCCCTCCGGTTGCCGATCGGCGAAAGCTCCCGACAAGCAGTCGATGCTTTAATCTCTTTTCGAACCTCCACGCTTAACGTCAGCGGGTCTTGCCGGCGACCGCCCGGTATGGAATGGCACGATTGGCCTCCAAATGGGGCTTTGGGCAGCCGAGAAACAATCCCGACCCACCTTCACCGGGGTGTCGGCGCCGGCCGGTCGGGTGGTGGAGGTTGTGCCGCTGATGGCGGGGGCCGCAAGACCGCGCAGTCACGCCGAGGCCACCATGGACTCTTGAGGATCGATGACGCCGAGGTTCTTGATCACCTCCATCGAGCCGTTCTTCGCCTGCGCGATATACATGTTCATGCGGACGTGATGTTGACCGGGCACCATTTCGACCGGGCCACCCGGCCCCTGTGCGATCTTCGCGTGGTCGAGCGCCGCAATGACGGCGTTCTGCTCAAGCGTGCCGGCTTCCCTGACCGCTGCGGCCCAGAGACGCAGGCCGCGATACATGCCGGTCGCCGCGCTGCCGGCGGTGAACTTCGCGCCGCCGGGAAACCGCTTGTTGTACTGGCTGAGCAGCTCCTGGCTGAACGCGTCGCTGACGCCCTGGTAGTAGTCGAGGCAACCGTAGGCACCTTCCACATGGGCGGGGGGAAAGAAGCTCACGAAGTTTTCCTCGAGGTAGGTGCACACGATGTGGCCACCACGTTTCGCGAAGCCGGCCGCATGGAGCTGCTCCATGAATGACGTGACGCCGGGCGGGACGGTCGTGTTGAACACGACTTCGGTGCCGCTGGTCATGATCCGGGCGACCGTCGCGCGATAGTCGGTGTGATCGAGCGGGAAGTATTCTTCGCCGAGGATCGTGCCGCCGCGGGCTTCCACCACCTCATGCAGCTTCGCGTTCATGAGGCGCGGCCAGATATAGTCGGCCGAGGGGCAATAGAATTTCCTGGCCCCGGTTTTCTCCATGAGCCACGGAATGAGCGACTCCACCTGCTGGGCGGGCACCGGGCCCGTGCAGAAGATCAATGGATCGCTCTCCTGTCCCTCGTACTGCTCCGGATAGATGTAGAGTTTTCGGCCCTCGACGACGGCCGCCTGCTTGATGGCCAGCCGCGTGGAACTGAAGATGCCGCCGAGAATCACATCGACCTTGTCCTGCTGGACCAGCTTCCGGGCCCTGGCCTCCGCCGCCTTGTCGTCCGTGGCGCTGTCTTCGACGATGAGTTCGACGGAACGGCCGAGCAGGCCGCCCTGGGCATTGAGGTCATCGATCACCAGGCGGGCGATGTTGGCATTGGCGGTTCCCATGGGAGCCAGGGGACCGGATTGATCGGTGACGACGCCGACTTTGATCGGCTGGGTGGGGGAGGAGGCAGCAGTGGTCATGAGGTTGGATCCTTGCTTGGCGGTTGAGGGGAGGGTGAAAGGGGGGAGGCGGCCGCCGCCGTGCCCACGAGCGGCGCGAGCCTCAGAAGACCGGCGTGCCTGGCATCACCGACGGACCCGATCCGGAAACCGGTCGGTCAGCGGACAGGAGAGACGATCCGCGGAGGGTCGCGCGACGGGTTACGCGCCCGGCCGGATGGTGAACTCTTGGACCGACAGAAGGCTTCCGCATCGAGCCCGGTCGTTTCGGGGACCGGTACCCGGCGCATCGCCCGGCACCGTCAGGCCGGGGGAGGGGGCGGGGGCGGGGGCAGCGGGGCCGAGGCGTGGTCGAGAATGTAGACCCACTTCCCGTCACGCTTCGCCTTCACGTCGGTATAACGGCCCTCCATGGTCAGCGGTTTCGCATCGGGCCCGGGCATCGTCATGCGCCACCGACCCCACGTGAGGACGAGTTCGCCGTTCACGATGTAGTGAGACTCGGTCAATTCGAGCTTCGCCCCGGGCATCTCCTCGACCATCTTTTGGAAAGCCTCGTGGATGGCTTCCCAACCGCGCAGCACCATGGTGTCGGGCGGCATGCTCACCACATCGGGACTCTTCCAGTACGTGGCGGAGACGGCCTCGACATCACCGGCATTGAAGGCCTTGAGAAAAGCCGCATCGAGCGACTTCGCGCCGGCGATCATCTGCGCGGGCGTTTCGGCGGCGGAACCAACGGCGGGCACGAGGCCCGCGATCAACAGGGAGGCAATCAAAACACGTGGCGTATTCATGGGGGGAGCTTTTGTTCGGGGACGTCTGGTCGTGGCGGCGAACCGCCTCGCCATTCGCTCGTGATCGATCGACGTAGATCTCCGGGCTCCCGCACGCAAGAGGCATCCGCGCTGACGCCCGGCACCGGTCATCCCGCGTCAGCGCCAACTCACCTGCCGCACCGCTCCCCGGACCGGCGCCGGATGGCGGTCCCCCTGGCCCGGCCGGTCGCGACCGGCGTTTCAAGAAGCCTGTCACCGAGAGGCGGAAGAAGGGCCGATGCGAAACGGGTTCATGTTTTATCCCTTAGCCCTTCCTTTCTCAGCCGGGTCGTCCGTCCGACCCCCTATCGCCGGGCGGCGGTGACCGGCCGGGCGTAGTCGCCGACGTAAACCTTGTTCCAGTAGCGGCCCGTGTCGCGGTGCGTTTTCAGGTCGGTGTAAGTGTAGCGATAGACGACCATCCGCACGATGGTCGGCGGGGCGTCGGGGAATGCGTTGCGGGCAAAGAGGCCGATCACGTCGGGATTGCCCCGGACCAACTCGCGGGCGACGTCGGGGATGAGGCTGACCGGCCAGCGGTTATCGAGCACGATCTGCAGCGTGGCCTCGAACCGGTCGAAGCGCGGGGCGAGGAAGGGCGACATGCGGTCCTCGAACTGGGGTTTGTAACGGAAGGGATACGCGCGCCAGGTTGCGCCGCCGTCGTTGGAGCCGGCAAATTCGACATCCTCCCGCACCGTTGAAGTCGAGGCGTAAAGAGGATAACAGTTGGCGCTGCGGAAATCGCGGAAGAGGAACTGGAGCGGGTTGGTGCGCGGATCGGGCAGGTCGGTCACCAGCTCCCCGCGTAGAACCACGATCGAAAAGTAGATCGTCAGGCCGAAGTGCAGCCAAAGCAGGGTACCGAGGACGATGAAACGCCGTCCGGGCAATGCGGACGCCGGCCGGCCAACGGCCGCGAAACGCTCCGCCCACTGGCCCAGCCGAAGCCGGCGGAAACCGGCAGCGATCATCTGGTCATCGAGGAACAGCAGGCCGAGTGCGATCGCCGCGGTGTTGAGCCAACCGAAGTTGCCGGTCAGCTGGATGCCGAGCTGGAAGATCGTCCACGTCACCACCGCGATCGCGCGGCCGCGACGACCGCCAAACATCGCCAGCAAGGGAACGAGCAGCTCGGCCGCGAACGTGAACAGGATTGCGAAGACGTGGAAGGCATGCGGCAGGTGGTAGACGTAATAGCCGAGGACGGTGGGCGCCGGGCTCGTCTCATACATCTGCTCCATCATCGTGAAATTCAGCCAGCGCGGATCGCTTCCAAACACCTTGGCCAGTCCGGCCGTGAGCATGATCCGGATGATCAGCCAACGCATCATGAGGATCGAGATGGGCCGTGGTGGTGAGGCCGCCCCGAGGCCGGGCCGGAGCCCCGCCGGCGCGAAAGGGATGCAGAGCAGCGCGGTCTCGAGCATGAGGCGGTCGTTGAGCGTGGAGGAAAACGCCTCCCACGTGGCGACGAAGGAGAGGAGGGTTGCCCAGCAGGCGAACAATGCGAGACGCGGCCAGACGTTCAGGACCAGGGCGACAGCGACGGCGAGCCCGCACCACGCGAGCGCCGAAATCACCATCGGATCGCTGCTGAGCAAGAAGAGACTCGGCACGCGCAGGACGCGCACGAAAACATCGGGAAGGACCTGATCGGCGAGTGCGCAGTAACCGGTAATCGGAGACAGCCCGTGCGGGCCGACCAGCGCCCGGCCCTCCTGCACGATGCCGGCGAAGATGCACACGTAAATCATGCCGACCCCGCGCAGCACCAGCCAGCGCGGCCACAAGTAGGTGGCCTCATGGCCGAAGCCAGAAAATGTCCGGAGCTGTCTCCAAGCGGCCCTTACGAGGGACATGGTTACCCGGCGCCAGTCGAGGCTGGACCCGTTGGCACGGCTCGGGCGATGCGATCCGCCGGGAGCAGGTGCGGAGTTCGGATGCCTGAGCGATCGTTCAGTCGTTGAACAACAGCGGCGCGAACTCGCGCAGGTCGCGACGCCAGGACAGCCATTCGTGGGCGGTGTCCGGGGAAACGTAGTAGTGGGCGTTGATGCCGGCCGCCTGGAGCGCCGCGACGTCCGCCTTGGGATCGCCCCCGCGACGCGTCTTGCCGCCTTCGACCTCGCGGCTGCCGAAGCCCACGAAGACCAGTTTGTTCTTCGCCTTGAAGGCCGTCATGTCGGTGATGTCGTCGGGCTTGATGCTCCCGCCACTGAAGAGGCCGATGTGCGAGAACGTGTCGAGGTCGCGCAGGGTGATCGTCTTGGTTTCCATGCCCCCCATCGACAGGCCGGCCATCGCCCGGTGCGGCTGGTCGGCGAGCGTGCGGAAGTGTGAGTCGATGTAGGGGACGAGCTCCTTCACGAGCACGGTTTCGAAGGGCACGATGCTGAACTCGTTCATGTGGCCAAACCGGACGTCGTTGGTCATGCCGTAGGTCATCACGATGAGGAACGGCCTGGTCTTACCCGCGGCGATCAGGTTGTCCATGATCTCGGGGGCACGGCCCTGTTGGCCCCAGCCGTATTCGTTCTCGCCCCAGCCGTGCTGAAGATAGAGGACGGGGTAACGCTGATCCGGATGCTGGTCATATCCCGGCGGTGTGTAGACGAACGCGCGGCGCTCGGACTCCGTGCTCGGGGAGTGAAAATAGATTTCCCGCAGCTGGCCGTGGGGCACGTTCCTGATCGTGTAGAAATCCTGGTCGTGCGCCGGCACCTCGACGGCGCTGCCCCAGCGCAACGCCCCGAAATACATCTTGCTGTTTGGATCCGGCACCTCGGCGCCGTCGATCTTGATGGTGTAGTAGTGAAAGCCCTCGTCGAGCGGCCGGGTGGTGCCATACCACGCGCCGTCGTCGCCCTTGGTGAATTCACCGCTGTCCCGGAAACTCACGCCCACGCTCTTGGCCTCGGGCGCTTCAATCCGAAACTTCACGCGGTGTTCGGAGTTCACTTTGGGATACTCTTTGCCGGGCTGGTTGGACGAGGCGGGCTTCCAGTCGTCGGCCGGAGCCTGGTCCTGGGCGAGCAAGGGCTGCGCACACAGCAGCGAAATCAGGACGAGGAGGGACGGGGTTTTCTTCATGGGTTCTCTCCTTGGAGGAGTGGTTGCGGGTTGAACGGGAAATCATCCAAACGGGAAAGGCCCACCTCGTCAGCCCTTAACCTCACGACCGTCCCATCCGGTGCATCCGCGGGACAAACAAGATCGCGCGCGACCGTCGAGAGCGATAAAGCTGGTAACGATGCGCATGCGTCCCTCCCGTCCCCGCTACCCCTTCGTGTTTCGCCTGGCCTCGCTCGCCCTGATTCTCGGTTGCCCATTGCTTCGCGCCCAAACGCAAGCGTCCGCCCCGCCGGATGCCGCCAACGGTTCCAAACAACGGCTCATCGTGCTCACCGACATCGAGGCGGATCCGGACGACTCGCAGTCGCTGGTTCGCTTGCTGCTCTATGCGAATCAAATCGATATCGAGGGGCTCGTCGCCACCACGTCCGTGCACCAGCGGCATGCCGTACATCCGGAATCGATCCGCCGCATCATTGAGGCCTACGGCAACGTGCGCGCCAACCTCCTGCTCCACGAACCCGGGTTTCCGACGGCGGAACACCTGCATTCCGTCGTTGGCGCGGGCCAGCCCGATGCCGGCGTGGATGCGATCGGCAGCGGGAAGGACTCGCCGGGATCAAACGCGGTCATCGCGGCGTTGCGGTCGCCCGATCCGCGTCCGCTCTGGGTTGCGGTGTGGGGTGGCGTGAACACCCTCGCCCAGGCCCTGTACACGATCCGCGAGACGTGTTCCGCCGAGGAGGCAAAGCAACTCATCACCCGCCTCCGCGTCTACACGATCTCCGATCAGGACAACGCGGGCCCGTGGATTCGCCGCGAGTTCCCGGATGTCTTCTACGTCGTCAGTCCCGGCGGCTACGGCGCCAGCATCTGGATTGCCATCACGGGTCCGATCGACGGCATCGACAACACCACGGTCAGCAACCCCTGGCTCGCGCAGCACATCCAGCAGGGGCACGGCCCCCTCGGCGCGATGTATCCCGACGTCGCCTATGGGATGGAGGGCGACACGCCGTCGTACCTGTCGCTCATTCCCAACGGACTCAGCGTCCCGGAACAACCCGACTGGGGCGGCTGGGGCGGACGCTCATCGCCGTCACCCACCATCATGGCGATCACACCGGCATGCTGCCGGCCTTCCGGGACGACCCGAAGGTCACGTTCTGGATCCAGACGGATGAGTTCAAGGGACGGGAGATTTTTCCCGCGGAGCGGACGATCCCGATCGCCGGCCAACCCGCGCTGGACCTCGGCGGCGGCTTCATCGTCGATGCGCTGGAGCTACCCGGCCACACCGAACATTCCACGGCCTACTTCCTGCGGGGAAAGAACCTCCTCTTCAGTGGCGACGCCATCGGTTCCGGTCACGGTGTATGGATCTTCGCGGCCGAGGGTTTCGCACAGTATCACCGGAGCGTCGACCGGCTGATCGCCTACATCCGCAACCCGGACCACGGGATCGACGAGAGCAAGTTGCTCATCTTCGGCGGCCACTACTGGCAGAAGCGCGAAAAGGAAAAGCTCACGATGCAGTATATCGTCGATATGCAAAAGCTGATCGGCGAGATCAAGGCCGGCACGGCCCGCGAGGAGAAGGTCTCCTTCGGCAAATACCTCGACACGAATTTCATCTCGGGCGAGGCGATCATCACGTGGAACAAGACCGACGCCGAGCGCTTCCAGGCGGAATAACAACGCCCGCCGAGCCTGCGATCAGGTCCAGTCGCCGTGCCCCCTTCGGCTGACGTTTGGTCACGCGTGAGCAAGGGCGCGGATCGTGCCGCTGAGCCAGGCGCGGAGCCCGGGATTCTTTGCCATCGGTTCGCCGGCTCGATCGAGGGACGAGAGTGGTTTCAGCGCTCGCAGGAACGACGACTTGCGCGCGCGGGGTGAACGGGGGTCTGTCTCTCGGTGGGTCCGAAAACCCTCCGATGCATCGATGGTTCGTGACCATGGAATACGCCATACTTCCGGGGATGAAATCACTCCTGAAGTTCTTCCTTTGGCTCGGCACCGCCCACGCCACGGCGTTCGCCGCCAACACGGCGCAATGGTTTGCCATCCGGATCGCCGATCAGCCCGCCGGCTACCAGCACGTCACGGTTGCGCCATCGGACGATGGCACCATCCTCACCACGGACGACACGGTGATCGTCCTGAATCGCATGGGCAGCCGCATCGAGGTGCGCACACATACCGAAACCCGCGAGGCGGCAAGCGGCGAACTGATCTCGGTGCGCGAGGAGTCAAGCAGCTCGGCCCAGACGGTCGTAATGGAGGCGCATGTTGCGGCCGGAGCGATCGACGTCACCACGCGGTCGGGCGAAAACATCTACCATCGTGCGGTGCCGGTGCACAAAACGGTTTATGGACCGGCCATGCTGGCCCGAGAATCCCGGGCGAACCTTCATGCCCCCGGTGACGTCGTCACCTGCCACATGTTCCTGCCCAGCCTGGGTCTCTATACGCTGCACCGGACGCTGCAGAACGCCGCCCCCCGCGAAGGCCAGCCGGTCAACCAGGTCGTCTCCACCATCGACGGCGTTCCCGGTGACATTGGCGAATGGCTGGACGCCGACGGCATGGTGCTCCAACTCCAGCGCGAGCTGCCGTTCGGCACGATGGTGGCATCCGCGACCGACGAAGCGAGCGCACGGCAGTCCGCGGTCGGCGGCGAGTTGCCGGCCGAGGCCTACGCCCAAACGCTGGCGCGAGCAAACATCCGCCTGCCAGACCCACGCAACCTCGAGCGCGTCCGCCTGCGCATCACGCACCGCCGCCCCGAATACGGCTGGCCCGCGATGCGCGGCCCGCGACAGCACGTGCTCGAAATGTCCGCGACCATGGTCCTGCTGGATTCCGGCGTCACCCCGCCGGCCGGCGCCGATCCCCTCGCACCGGAGCGGGCACTCGGCTCCAACCAGATCCTGCAGGCCGACGATGCCGAGGTCATCCGGGTGACGCGCGAAGTCGTCGCGGACGAGACTGATCCCGATCGCATCGTGCGCCGGTTGCAGGAATGGGTCGCGCGCTCGATGACGTTTGATCCCGGCGTGGCGGTCACCCCGGCGTCGGAGGTCGTGCGCAACCGGCGCGGCACGTGTGTCGCCTATGCGGTTCTCCTGGCCTCCATGACGCGCGCGGCCGGGATTCCCGCGCGGGTCGCGATGGGCTGTGTCTACGTGGCGGGAGCCTGGGGCGGCCATGCCTGGGTCGATGCCTGGATCGGCGGCGAGTGGCGGGCGATCGATGCGGCGGCGTATCGCGCCGGCTATGCCGACGCCGCGCGCTTTCAGTTCGACAGCTACGACTTCGAGGACGGAGGCATCGCGGCCAACTTTGCCGGCCTCCAACTCTACAGCCACATAGACGTGACGGTAGTCGAATACACGGCCGCCGGCCAAAATCATGTCGTCGCCCCGGATGCGAAGCCCTATGCGATCGATGGTGACACCTACGAAAATCCGTCGTTGGGGATGCGGTTCCGCAAGCCGTCCGGTATGACCTTCGTGAACCTTGACGCGATTTATCCGGATCCGACGGTGTGCGGCGTGCAGGGCGACTCCCGCTCGAAGGCGATCTCGCCGCCAATCCGGCGCGCCCGGTCCCGCATGCCGTGGATTCCCATGCCCGCGGGAACACCGATGTCCAGGCCGCGTCCGTTGTCCTCGATTTCGAGGCGCACGGCGCCGTCCTCGTAGGCCACGCGCACGACGATGCGTGTCGCGCCGGAATGGCGCGCGGCGTTCGTCATCGCCTCCTGGGCAATGCGGAGCAAATGCAGTTCGTCGGGCTCGGGCAGCGCGCGTCGCTGACCGGCGACGGCGGCGCGGGGGCGGAACCTGCGTGGTCGTCACATATCCGCATGAATGATCCCATTCGCATCCTGATCGTGGACGACCATCCGGTCGTGCGGGATGGCCTGGCCGCGATCCTGGCCTTTCAGGCCGACATGACCGTGGTGGCGCTCGCCCAAAACGGCCGCGAAGCGGTGGAACGTTTCCGCGAAGTGCGTCCCGATGTCGCGCTGATCGACCTGGCCATGCCAGAACTCGATGGAGTCAGTGCGATCCGCCAGATTCGGACGCAGTTTCCGGACGCCCGCATCCTCGTGCTCACGACGCACGATGAGGATGAAGCCGTCTTCCGCGCGCTCCAGCACGGGGCCCGCGGTTACGTGCTCAAGGATTGCGCGACGACGGAACTCCTGGCCGCCATCCGTGACGTGCACGCCGGGGCTGCGCCCATTGCCCCCCGCGCCGCCGCCCGCCTCGCCGAACGCACCAGGGCCGGCGGCGGCCTCTCCCCGCGCGAAGTCGAGGTCCTGTCGCTGATCGCCACCGGCCGCAGCAACAAGGAGATCGCGACCGCCCTCGGCATCAGCGAGGGCACGGTGAAGACCCACGTCCTCAACATCCATGAAAAGCTGGGCGTCGGTGACCGGACCGAAGCCGTGGTGATCGCGCTGAAGCGCGGTATCATCTCCCTGGCGTGATTCCGCGGCAACGGACGGAGCTGTGAAACGCTCGGGTAGGATGGAAGACGTCGGTGGAGCAAGGCACCACAACTTCGACCGGTCACGACGGATCGGCGACTGGCAGGCTGCTGAAAAACTCCGCAACGCGCCGGGGCGCGTCAGCGGAATATGCGTGGATACGTGCCGGCTCAGGGCAATTTTGTTTCGCTGATCAACGTCGAGACGCTGATCGCGTCGGATCATGCGCTGCGCGTAGCTGGCGCGACGCCACGCCTTGGTGAGCGACGAACACTTCTCGGTGGACGCGACCCTGATCGAAGCCTGGGCCTCGATGAAGAGCTTCAAGCCGAAGGGCCACCACGATGGCCCGGGCACGGGCAACTCCTGGACCGACTTCAAGGGCGAAAAGCGCAGCAACGACACGCACGCCTCGACCACCGATCCCGAGGCCAAACTCCTGCGCAAGGGGCCGGGCCGGGAGGCGCGGCTGTGCTTTGCCGGCCACGCGGCGATGGAAAACCGCCACGGGCTGTGCGTGCTCTTCGAAGTGCATCCGGCGGTCGGCGCGCCGGTCTCCGCTGCGGGCGGCCGTACAGGGTCAGGCTTTGCCCTTTGACATTGGGTGGAGTGGGGGCCCGCGGTTGTTCGCTTGCGAACCACTTGATGGCCCCCTTTCTCCGGCCTTCTGCGCCGTGCCCGTGCACGGCGCCGCTCAAGCGGACGCGCCGGACTGGACGAGGCGTGCCCGCTCCGCGGCGGCGCGCTCCAGCGCGGCGCGCAGGGCATCATCACGCACGGGTTTGGAGAGATAGTCGTTCATGCCGCCGGCGAGGCATTTCTCGCGGTCACCGGTCATGGCATTGGCGGTCATGGCGATTACGTACACATCCGCATGCCGCGCATCGGCCCGCAACCGTGCCGTCGCCCCGTAGCCATCGAGTTCCGGCATCTGGCAATCCATGAGCACCACATCATAGTGCGCGCGCGCGACCGCTTCGATTACCTGGAGACCATCGCCCACAAAGTCGGCCCGGTATCCCGCCTTCTTCAACTGCAACTGGACGAGGCGTCGGTTCACGCTGTTGTCCTCGGCGACCAGGATGCGCAGGGGCGAAAGCGGATGCGGCCCCGCCGCCGGCGCGGACGCCGCGCTCACTGGCGCAGCCGCGGGAACTTGGGCGGGCGAGACCTGATCGAGGAGCACACGCGCCAGATCGCGTTCGCGGATCGGTCGTTTGAGTGTCGTGGCCACGTGGCGGGGCACGTCGTTCGAGAGCGCCCGAGGCTGCGAGCGCGGTACAAAACAACCAGCGACGCCGGCGCGACGGACGCTTCGCCCTCGGTGGTTGCGGCCAGGTCGCCGGCGACGCTCGCGTCGGAGAACACGATGCGGAAGGGATCGTCCGCCCGGCGGGCGGCCTCGAGGAGGCGCACAGCCTCCCCGGCGTCGGCGGCATCGACGAGGCGGAGTCCCCACGCTGCGCCATGGTGGTGGAAGACCCGCCGATCCGTGGCATCGGCGCCGACGAGCAGCACGCGCAGGTGCTGCAGTTGCTCGGTCGATGGTTCCGACGGCGCCGCGGGGGCCGGCTCGACGGGCGGGGCAAATGCCGCGGTAAACCAAAACGTGGAACCCTTACCGGAAGTACTGCGGACCCCGATCGTCCCGTGCATCAATTCGACGATCTGGCGGCTGATCGCGAGCCCCAGTCCGGTGCCGCCGAAGCGACGTGTGGTCGAGCTGTCCGCCTGGTGAAACGGCTGGAAGAGCTGCGCCTGGATCTCCGGCGCAATGCCGATCCCGGTGTCCGCGACTTCAAAACGCAGGACCGACCTGCCCTCCGCGGCAGGTGTTTCGGCGTGCGCGCCCACCCGGATGAGCACCTCACCCTCGGAAGTGAATTTGACGGCGTTGCCGAGGAGGTTGAGCAGGACCTGACGCAATCGTCCCGGGTCACCGCGCAGCCGGCGAGGCACCGTGGAGTCAACGAGGGCGGCGAGTTGCACGTGTCGGGCCGCATCGGAGACCGCGAGCAGTTCGAGCGCTTCATCGACGGCGTCGCGCGGATCGAAGTCGAGCATCTCAAACTGCAGCTTGCCGGCCTCGATCTTGGAGAAGTCGAGGATGTCGTTGAGCACCCTGAGCAGGGCCTCGGCACTGTTGCGCGTCGTCTCCGCATACTCGCGTTGCTCGGCGTCGAGTTTCGTGTCGAGCAGGAGGTTGCTCATGCCGATCACCCCGTTCATGGGCGTGCGGATCTCGTGTGACATGTTGGCGAGAAACCGGCTCTTGGCCTGCGCCGCGTGCTGGACGTCGGCCATCGAGACGCGCAGGCGTGCGTTGGTCTCGTCGAGCTCGTGCGTTCGCTCCTGCACGAGTTCTTCGAGACGTCGGTTCCGGGCCCGCGCGCTGCGCAGGAGCGCCCGCGCGGCCAGCACCAGCAGCGCAGCCACCAGGCTCGCCCCGGCGGCGTATGCCGCCCAGGTGCGATACCAAGGCGGGGCGATGGCGAAGGAGAAGGAGGTCGTCTGTCCGATCGGTCCGGTGCTGTCGACCAGCCGCACGTTCATCCGGTAGCTGCCCTCGGGCAGCCCGGTGAAACTGACATTCGGGTTCGGCGAAGGCGCCGACCACTCGTCGGAATAGCCCGAAAGCATGAACTGGTAGGACGGCGTACGAAACTGCGCGTAGCTTCCCGGGAAGAAATGGAAATCGAGGCTGTTGCGGGCGAACGGCAGGCGCTTCAACACGCCCGCGTCGGCGTCCAGTCCGCTGAAGATCTCCGTCTTGCTGCGGGAGTCGACCACGCGGGTCAGCACCGGTCGCAACGGCGGTGGCGCATGCCCGAGCTGGCTTCCCAGGACCTGCATCAGCACGCTGGACGTGCGAATCCACACGTCCTCGCCGTCGACGATCTGCACGGTCGGATAGTTTTCCCGCACCATCGCGAGCGATCCGGTATCGGCCGTATAGCCGTTGGGACCGGGCACGAGGCGATGGACCCCGTTGGCGTGGGAGAACCAGATGTTGCCGGCGCGGTCCTGCCGCGGTCGCTGCGAACCCAGCGGGGCCTGATCGAGCAGCCGGTCCAGCTCCGGCTTCGCGGCGAAGGCATCCTGATCCTCGTCGAAGTAAAGCCGCTCCGTATCGGTGTGCGAGAGCACGATCGTCCGATCGATCGCGCCGAGGCAGATCCAGATTGGATCGGGCCACGGGAAGTCTTCGTAAACCCGCGTGTGGATCGCGCCGTCCCGCCAGGTGATCCGGCCGGCCCGGTTCGCGCCCAGCTCGATCCACACGGAATGAGGCACCGCCTGCGCCACGAGCGAGGGCGCGCCAATCCCGGCCACCCGCGGCGCACATTCTTCCCAGCCGTTCTCCGTCCAGCGCACCGCGGCGATCATGGTGCGGCCGATGGCGAGGCAGGTCTGCGTGGCAGAATCGACCAGCACGACTCGATTGACATTGAATCCCTGGACCACCTGCGTGACGGCACCGGCGTCGTCACGGTGGAACAATCCGGAATACTTGCCGAGCAGGAGGCCGTGAGCCGTCGACGCGGCGGTCCATACCCCGTCATTCAGCCCGACCGGAAGCGGTTCGAATGCGGTCGGCTCGCCACCGGCGCCCGGCCGCCCGGCGTAGAGCGCACCACCCGACACGATCAGGGAACGGCCTTGATGACGGATCACGTCGGGCCAGCTCACCGTGAGTCCCAGCCGGTGATCGAAGATCGAGACGGGGGAACGATAGAAGAGCTTCGTCACGCCCTCGGCGCCCGAAATCCACAGCACGCCGGGCTCGCCGGCGCACAGGTCCGCGATCCCGGCCAGGGCGCTGCCCTGCGGATGCATCACGATCCGGCCGTCGTGATCGAGCAGGTAAAGACCACCGCCGTGCAACGCGACCGCCACGATGCCATCCTCGAGGGCCGTCATCGCCGCCACCCCCGCCGGGAGCAGCGGATCCAGCGCCGTGGGCATCGCCGCAAACCGGTGGCCATCGAAGCGGGCCAATTGGGCGTCGCTGGTCGCCGTCAGCACCTCGCCGTTGCCCCACGGCACGCTTGCCATCACCACCGGATCACCCGGCCGGCGTCCGCCCGGGTCGTCCAAGCTCCCGGTCTCCACATCAAACCGGCAGAGACCATGCGCCCGCGAGGCAATGAAAACCGTGCCCCCGATGGCGAAGAGTCCCTCGACATCAGGAATCTCGTAATACGACTCGGTCGCACGGAGCCGATCATGGCAAACCACACCGAAGTTGCTGCCGAACACGACCAGGTCCCCGGCGAACACGATCCGATCAAACGTCGCGTTCGTAGTCCAAGCCGGCGGCTTCAACGGACGCAGCAAATGCACGCTTACGGTTGCGTCCGGTCGGTGCTCCACGTAACCCCAAGCGCCCGTGTTACCGCAGTACATCCGGCCGTCGGGGCCGGCTGCCACCGTGGTCATGTTGCGATCAGGGGCCCTGGGGTCGAGGATGTCGTTCCAGTTCTTGTCGTCGAAAACGATGTAGGCCCCCTCCCGCACGACGACGAGCCGCCCGAGACGGTCGGTGGTCAGACGCACGCCGGCGGAGACGTTGCCGATCTCGGCAAAGCTGTAACTACGCATCATCGGCAGGCCGGTGACATCGCCGCCCGCAGCCCGGACGGTGAGACCAAGTGCCGCCGTCGCGCAGGCGACGCCCAGCGTCGTCAGGCGGGCGCACGATGACGCACGGCTCCTGCAGCCGGAGCGTGGACGAAACTTGGGGAGAAAGGCCACGATGCTCCCCTTCTATCGTCGCCGGTGAGGGCGCGATTCAGGCGAATATGGATGATGAAACCGACAACTGCTGAAGATAACGAGGACTACAAACTGTTGGTCGGAGCCTTATGCGGAGGATGCTGTTTCGTCGTTCTCCCCTCGTGGCCAATCACGCAGTTCCTGAACCACAACCGGCGCTGAAAGGGGGTCGCACCCGAATATCCTTTCACCGGCCCGCGATTTCGACGGGAACAACCCCTCGAGGATCGGCGTGGGGTTGCCGTCCTGGTCGCGCACGGCGAATCCGCCCTGGTAGTCCCAGACCGCCCAGCCGAAGCCGTGGCTCCCAGCCGCGTGCACGACCGCGGAAATGTAGTTCCGCTTCGAATCCGCGTCGGCCGGCTGGTAGACGCCGAATTCCCCGATGTGGATCTCGTGCCCCGGCGCGTGCTCGCGGGCCCACGCCGCGACCTTCGCGAAGTCGGCGTCGACGTTCGCCACGGTCAGTTCCTTTCCGGACGAACCGTACGCGAAGTGATCCTTGGGCAGGATGTCCTGCAGATCGGGCACCGTGCCGGGAAACGGCACGAGCGGCATGTCCGCCGGCATCCGCGCCCAGCTCGCGCGCTGATGCGTGAAGATGAACGGCAGGTAGTAGTGGAGCGTGACGGCCACGTTCGGATCCGCCGGCACCTCGAGATCCTTCGTCGTGTTGAAACTGCCGTAGACGTTCGACGTGATGTAGACCACGCGGGTGGGATTCGATTCCCGGATGGCGGCGAGCATGCGCCGGTTGAATGGGTTGAGCTGCTGGTTCTCCTTCGCCACCGGTTCGTTCAACAACTCGAAGCGCAACTCCGGTCCGGCCTTCGCGAATCGTTGGGCCACGCGCCGCCAGAGATCGGCGACCTTCTCCTGCAAGGCGACGTCGGTGAAAACCTGCACGTCCTGGTGGCCCGGCGCGAAACTGGCGCCCGGCAGGAAGTGCATGTCGAGAATCGCGCCGAGGCCGTGCGCGCGATTCCACGCGAGCGCGTGGTCGAACGGCGCGATCTTCGCCTCGTCGAGGGAGCCGTCCGCCTGCAACCACTGGCGACCATCGATCGGATAGCGGATATGGTCGAAGCCCTGCGCGGCGATCCACGCGACATCCTCCTCGTCGAACCAGTCCGCGGCGTAGGGCCGTGCCGGGATGTTCTGCGACAGCCAGTGACTGATGTTGACGCCGCGCTGAAAGGTGAAGTCGCCGGCGGTCGATTGCGCCGCGGCCACGAGTCCGCCCGCCGCCACTGTCGCCACGAGCGCGAGCGACCAGCGGAGACAGGATGACCAACCGGATTCGGGGTTAGGGATATTCATGGCATTTGATCCTATCGAGGTTGCCCGGGAGGGAAAACGCAGCGCTTGCGCATCACTCGCCGCTCCCGGGGGACGTTTTTGTAGGTTGTTTTTTGGGGGGACAAAAGTGACTGCGGCGCCGATGGTTCATGAGCCATCGAGTGCAAGACGCGATCGTGAATGGCGCGCCGGTCCGGGCCCTGACGTCGTCGAGCGAGACGCCAGGGTGCAGTTCGATCAGGTGCAGGCCGCCGCCGTCCCGCACCTCGAACACGCAGAGGTCGGTGATGATGAGATCGACGACACCCCGCCCGGTGAGGGGCAGCGTGCACCGCCGCAGGATCTTCGGGCTGCCATCCTTCGCGCAGTGCTCCATCAACACGACGACGCGCCGCACGCCGGCCACGAGATCCATTGCGCCACCCGGGCCCTTCACCATCTTCCCGGGCACCATCCAGTTCGCGATGTCGCCATTCTCGGCCACTTCGAGCGCACCGAGGATCGAGAGATCGAGGTGGCCGCCGCGGACCATGGCGAACGAATCGGCGCTGGAGAAGGACGCCGCGCCCGGCAGCGCCGAGATCGTCTGCTTGCCTGCGTTGATCAAGTCGGCGTCGACCGCGTCCTCCGGGGGAAACGGGCCGACACCGAGCAGGCCGTTCTCCGATTGCAGCGTGACCTTCATCCCGGCCGGGATGAAGTTGGCGACGAGCGTGGGGATGCCGATGCCGAGATTGACGTAGTAGCCGTCCCGCAGTTCCCGCGCGGCCCGCCGGGCCATCCGTTCGCGCACGGGCGACGCCTTCTTCGCCGCCGCGCTGCCCTGCACCGTGCGAAACTCGATCCGCTTCTCGTAACGTGCGCCCGCGATGATGCGGTCGACGTAGATGCCCGGCGTGTGAATTTCATCGGGATCGAGTTCGCCCGGCTCAACGAGGATCTCGACTTCGGTCACGCAGACCTTTGCGCACGTGGCGATCATCGGGTTGAAGTTTCGCGCAGTCTTGCGAAAGACGAGGTTGCCGTGGGTGTCACCCTTCCAGGCCTTCACCAGTGCGACGTCGGCCTTGATCGCGGTTTCCATCACGTACTCGCGACCGTGGAAGATCCTCGTTTCGCGGCCGTCGGCGAGCAACGTTCCCGCCGCCGTGGGCGTGTAGAAGGCCGGGATCCCGGCGCCGCCGGCGCGCAAACGCTCCGCCAGCGTGCCCTGCGGCACCAGTTCGAGTTCCAGGTCGCCAACCAGCACCTGACGCTCGAATTCCTTGTTCTCCCCCACGTAGGACGCGAGCACCCGGCGCACCTGACGGGTGGCGAGCAGCAGGCCCATGCCAAAATCGTCCACGCCGGCGTTGTTCCCGACGATCGTGAGGCCCTTCACGCCACTGTCGCGGAGTGCGCCGATGAGATTCTCGGGGATGCCGCAGAGTCCGAAACCGCCGGCGGCGATTGTCATATCATCCGTGAGCAGTCCGCCGAGCGCAGCCCGGGCGCAGTCGTATACCTTGTTCATGGCTTCGTGCGATCGGGGGCGGCGATGGCCGCATCGCGATCGTCCGGAATTTCCAGGTCCAACAGGAGGGATGAATAACACTTGCCGTGCGCGTCGAGCGCGAGCGAGCGGGTGACCCCGCCGCCCAGCGCGCCGTGCAGGACGAACTTGATCGCGCCCAGCTGCGGCAGGACGTAGCGCTCGATCTCGCCGTGCACGAGGCCGGCGAAATGCGCGCGCACGCGCGCGATCGTCACCGCGGCTTCCAGGAGCGGATAGTCCCGCGCGTCGAAGGCAAACAACGTCACGTCGGAGATGTCGCCCTTGTCCCCGGCCCGGGCGTGGGCGATGTCGTGGAGCTTCATGTCGTGGCGTAGTGGATCTCAGGTCGCACGCAATCGCGCGGAAAGAGCGTGGAGAGAATGGCGATGACCTCGCGGGTGGATTTGGTGACCCCGCCGCCGCCGGCCGGGCCGTTGGTGTAAAGCGTCTCCACCTCGTCACCGATCCGGTTCGCGTCCTCGCGCGTCGCGGTCCGCCCCGCCACGCGCACCCGCACCTCGGGTACGGTCGCGGCCTCCTCGACCTCCCGCGACGCGAAGACGGAATTCACCCCGATCAATTCGCCGCGCAGTTCGGCGGGCTCGAATGACAGCAGCTTGAATCGCTCGCGCACGATGGCGAGGGCGAGGCGTCCGCGCGCAACCGCGCCCGGACCCGCATAGGAGATCTGGCCCTCGCCCGTGAAGCCGTCGCGGCAGCCCAGGCAGACCTTCAGCTTTTCGGGCCGCGCGCGACCGGTTGCACCGGACACCGCGACGCGATCAGGACCAACCTCGTGGATCTCCACCGCGGAAAAATCGGCAACCACGTCGGATGTCACGTATGCCGCCGGATCGTGAATCTCGTAGAGCAGTTGTTCCTTGCACGAGCGCGCCGTGACCGCCCCGCCGGAACCCGGCACCTTGGTGATGACCACGCCGCCATCCGCGGAAACCTCCGCGATCGGAAAACCGAGCCGCGCGAGATCCGGCACCGGCTTGTGCCCGGGATCGGCGAAGTAACCGCCAGTGATCTGTCCCGCGCATTCCAGCAGGTGGCCGACCAGCGTGCCGTGGCCGAGACGGGGCCAATCATCGAGGCTCCAACCAAACTCATGGAGCAGCGGCGCGCAGAACAATGCCGGGTCGGCCACGCGCCCGGTCAACACGATGTCGGCGCCGGCCTGGAGCGCCTCCACGATGGGGGCCGCCCCGAGATACGCATTCGCGGAGATCAGCCGGTCGCCCAGGGCGCGAACGGGCTGCGACGTTTCGGACACGGTGAAGTCTCCGCGGGCCACCGCGTCCATCACGTCATCACCAGTCACGGCCGCGACCTTGAGGCCGGCGAGGTTCAGCCGCCGCGCGACCTCGACCGTTTTCGCCGCCGCCGCGCGCGGATTCGCGGCACCCATGTTGCTGACGAGGCGAATCCTTTTCCTGGCGCAGATCGGCAGCACCGCGCGCAGACGCGCCTCCAGCAGCGGATCGTAGCCCGTGGCGGGATCGCGCATGCGAGCCTGCTGAGCCAGCGCGATCGTGCGCTCGGCCAGGCACTCGAAAACCAGATAGTCGATGCCACCGCGCTCCGCCAGTTCGACGGCGGGCTCGATGCGATCCCCGGAGTATCCGGCGCCCGACCCGATTTTGACGGTCTTCATGCGGTTCGTTTCGTGCGGTCTCCTAGAGCGGCAACACGCCAGCGATGACGGCGATCACCGTCATCACCACGGTGGTGAGGAAGGCGTATTTGAAGGTGAAGCGTTGATGGTCGGCCAGCTCGACCTTGGTTAGACCGACGAGCAGAAACGTGGCGGCCGTCAGCGGACTCAGCGGAAAGCCGGTGGTCATCTGACCGAGGAGCGCCGCGTGGGCCATCGTGACCGGCTGCAGCCCGAGGCCTGATCCAACTTCCGCGAGCACGGGCAGAACGCCGAAGTAGAAGGAGTCGGGATCGAAAAACAAACTCAGCGGCATGCTGAGCAGCGCGAGTCCCAGCGGAAGCCAGCCACCGGCCCCGGACGGAATGATCTTGGTCGCTGCCTCCGCCATGCGAGCGATCATGCCGGACTCCTGCATGATGCCGGTGAAGACGCCGGCGGCGAAGAGCAGGCCGGCCATCGACAGGCAGGCCTTCGCGTGCGCATCGATGCGCGCGCGCTGGTCCGCCAGCCGGGGATAGTTCACCAGCAGCGCGAGCGTCGCCCCCACCATGAAGATCACCGCCGGTGGGATGCGGCCGGAAATCAGGACTCCGACCACCACGAGAGTCAGGCCCACGTTGAACCAAAACAACCGGGGTCGACGCAGGCGGGACTCGTCCGCGACCGGCGACGCTTCCTCCGCGATCGCCGCTGCATCCGAAACGGAACCGTGCAAGCGTCTGGCTTCCTTCCAGCCGAGGTACCACGCCACGAGCAGCACGAAGACGAGACCGCCGAGCTGCGGAATGATCAGGGGACGATACAGCTCCGTGATATCGACGTGCAGGGCGCTCGCGGCGCGCAACGTCGGGCCGCCCCACGGCACCAGGTTCATCGTGCCCGCGCCGAGCGCGACGACCGCCGCCAGCACCCGGCGATCCATCTGCAAGCGGTCGAACAACGGCAGCATTGCCGGTATCGTGATCAGAAACGTGACCGCCCCCGAACCGTCGAGGTGCACCACCATCGCCAGCACCGCCGCGCCCACCGTGATCTTCGCGGGATGATGTCCAACCGCGCGCAACACGAAGCGGATGATCGGGTCGAACATCCCGGCATCGGTTAGCACACCGAAGAAGAGGATCGCGAAGACAAACATCGCCGCGACCGGGGCGATGTTCTTCATCCCGCTGACGGCGAACGTGGCGGTCTCCAGGCCGAAGCCGGCGATCAGCCCGCCCACAATGGGCACGACGATCAACGCCGTCAGGGCGGATGTGCGCTTGCTCAGGATCAGAGCAAGGACAACGACGATGATTCCTATGCCGATGAGCAGCATTCAGAGCTCGTGATGATTCTCCGGGTGCTTGCGAGGTAGCGCAGTGCTTCAGCCTGCGCGGGGCGGCGTGGGAGCGCGGGCTGAAGCACCGCGCTACTTTCGATGATCGACGCTTCAAGGCACATTTTGGCCGGATCGAATCCGCTATTTCGCCTCGAAGTCCAGGTAGGTGTCGAAGAACGGCAGCACCTGCTGCGGCAGGCGTCCTTCAGGTGTGAAGATGTCGCTGGTGTGCGTGCCGATGTATTCTTCGGCGAAGTGCGTGATGCCGGCGTTCTCCAGGCGCTGGCTGAACATCGAACACATGGTCGTGAATCGCTCCCCGGAGTTGCGGCCCCAGTCGAACTTGATCGCGCGCAGTTGCAGCAGGTTCTCGCGGTACTGGTCGACCATGTAGAACGGCATGTTCGCATACCACTTCTGCAGCGCGTCCTCGTTCACCACCAGTTTGCCGGTGGAGAAGTCGAACGGCAGGTCGCAGTAGAACGGCGGCTGGTCTGGATTGGGCGACCACGACCGGCCGAAGGCGACGACGACCTTGCCGAAGTAGGTCTTTCCCAGATCCTCCATCGTCGTGATGCCAACAAGCCCGCGGTAGGTGTCGCTGTTCGGCCCGTACTCGTGGACGATGGCGAGACAGCCCGGGCTCAGCCCGTAGACGGTGCTGAACACATCGGGATGCTTCATCGCCAGCAGCAGCGCGCCGTAGCCGCCCATGCTGTGGCCCGTGATGCCGCGGCTCTCCCGTCGAGCCAGCGTGCGATAGGTGCGATCCACGTAGGCGACCAGATCGTAGGTCGTGAAATCCTCCCAGTTCCCGAAGACACCGGAGTTGCTGTAGAAGCTGCCGTCGTAGGTCGTCTTCTCGTCCGGGATCACCATGATAAATGGCCGAGTGCGGTGCGTGGCGATCGCCTGATCGAGGATCGGCGAGATATACTTCAGCATCCGATCGTCGCCGGTGAAACCGTGCAGGAAGTAAATCACGGGATAACGCTGGTCGCTGCCTTCGTAACCCGGCGGCAGATAAACAGAGATCGAACGAGTGGCGTTCTCGCCCATCGTGTTCTCCAGATTCGCGGAGCGGAGCGATGTGGTGACAACCGTGCCACGGGGAGGCTCCGCCGCGACGAGGCCGGGCAATCCGAGGAACATGCCCGCAAGGAGAAAAGAACGCATAGGGATGGGGGATGGAATCATGGGGGGCAGGGTTGCGGGCACGCTGGCGAATCAAACAACACGAGCAGGGAGGCCACGTCAGCAGACCCGGGGTTCAGTGGCGATAGTATCATTCCTCCAAAGCCGGCGCTACGATTCGCGTGAACCCAGGTTCATTCCGCGACTAGTCGAATTGGAGTGGCGGAGCTATCATCGGCGCATGTTAACCCCCAATCGTATTTCCGCCGCGGGCCTTCGTCGCGCGGTGTTGTGCGTGCTGCTGATCGGTCCCGCGGTCGCGACCGCGCAACAGGCGCCGGGCAACCGGCATTTCCCCGTCCAGACCCGGATCGCCCCGGGCGTGATCGAGGGGATGTACGACGTGGAGACCGGCATCCACCGTTACCTTGGCATCCCGTTCGCGCAACCGCCGGTCGGTCCGCTGCGGTGGAAGGCGCCGCAGCCCGTCGCGCCATGGAGCGGCGTGCGCGCGGCGACGGAGTTCGGCGCGAGCCCGGTGCAGGCCGTGGCTTTTCCGGACATTGTCTTCCGCTCCGACGGGATGAGCGAGGACTGCCTCTACCTCAACGTGTGGACGCCCGCGCGCCGGGACACGACCGGGCTGCCGGTGCTGCTGTATTTCTACGGCGGCGGCTTCGTCGCGGGTGACGGCTCCGAGGCGCGCTACGACGGCGCGAGCATGGCGGCCAAGGGCATCGTCGTCGTCACGACCAACTATCGGCTCAACATCCTCGGCTCGTTCGCGCATCCCGAATTGAGCGCGGAGGCGCCGTACCACGCGTCGGGCAACTACGGTTTTCTCGACCAGAACGCGGCGCTGCGTTGGGTGCGCGACAACATCGCGGCGTTCGGCGGTGATCCCCGGCACATCACGATCGCGGGCGAATCGGCCGGTTCCCTTTCCGTGAGCCTGCACATGGCGTCGCCGCTGTCGCGCGACCTGATCGCCGGCGCGATCGGCGAGAGCGGTTCGATGCTCGGCGGCTCCATGGCGGCCGTGCCGCTCGCTGAGGCCGAGAAGCAGGGCGCGGATTTCGCGCAGAAGGCGGGAAACCTCACGCTCGCGCAGCTCCGCGCGATGAGCACGCGCGAGATCTTCGAGATCTATCAAGCATCGAAGCGCTGGGGCTTCCCCGCCGCGATCGATGGTCATGTGCTGCCGAAATCGGCGATGGAGATCTTCCGCGCCGGCGAGCAGGCGAAGGTGCCTCTGCTCGTGGGTTGGAACTCGGCCGAGATGCCGGGCATCGCGTTCCTCCGCTCGCCGGTGAATTCGGAGGAGCTTTATCTCGCGAAGGTCAAGGAGGCCTATCCCGACGACACCAAGGCCGTGCTGGAACTTTATCCATCCGGTTCGCCGGAGGTGATTGAGCGCTCCGCCACCGACCTCGCCTCGGATCGCTTCATCGCCCACAGCACGTGGAAGTGGTTCGACCTGCACCGCCGGCACAGCGGCCAGCCGACGTATCGTTACCGCTACGCCCGGGTCTCGCCAATCCTCCCGCCGATCATGGGAGCGTGGAAACCGAACGGCGCCCTGCACGCCGCCGAGATTCCCTACTGCCTGGGCAACCTTGATCTCATCAAGGGCGTGGCGTGGACGAAGGATGATCACGCCGTCTCGAAGACGATGCAGGCCGCCTTTGCGAACTTCATCAAGTCCGGCAACCCCAACGGCCCGGACGTTCCCGAATGGCCGGCCGCCGGCGCCGATGATCCCGCTCCGCCGGTCATGACGATCGACGTGGAATCACACGCGGAGCCCTCCACGACCGAGGCACGCTACCAGTTGCTCGATCGGATCGGCACCGGCCCCTGAGCCGCCGCCACCCCAATTGCCACTTTGTACTGCCAGTCCCACTCCCCACCAGGCGCGGAGTCGTCAATCGCCGTGATCGGCGACCCGCGCCCACCTCTTCCATGTTCTCCTCGTTCCGTCTTCGTTTCGCATTCGTCATGTTCCTGTCCACGAGTGCGGCCCGCATGTTTGCGGCCGACGCCGTCGACTATCCCGCCCGCGCCCGTGCCCTCGTCGCCGAAATGACGCTCGAGGAAAAGGCCTCGCTCGCATCCGGACGCGACTTCTGGACCACCAAGCCGGTCGAGCGCCTGGGCGTGCCGTCGATCATGATGACCGATGGACCGCACGGTCTGCGCAAGGCCGCCGGCGCCGCGATCTCGGACAGCGTGCCGGCCACGTGCTTCCCGACCTCGCCGGGACTGGCGTCCTCGTGGAATCCCGACCTGCTGCGCGCAGTCGGCGTGGCGCTGGGTGATGAATGCCAGGCAAACGACGTGCAGATCCTGCTCGGCCCCGGGGTGAACATGAAGCGCTCGCCGCTCGGCGGCCGAAACTTCGAGTACTTTTCCGAGGATCCGTTGTTGTCCGGCGAGATGGCAGCGGCGCTGATCAAGGGTGTGCAGAGCCGCGGGGTCGGCACGTCGCTGAAGCATTTCGCCGCGAACAACCAGGAGTACGAGCGCATGCTCAGCGATTCGATCGTCGACGAACGCACGTTGCGCGAAATCTATCTCCGGGCTTTCGAGATCGCCGTGCGCGACGCCGCGCCGTGGACCGTGATGTGCGCCTACAACCAGCTCAACGGCACGCCCGTGTCGCAGAATCAACTGCTGCTCGACCAGATCCTGCGCCAGGAGTGGGGCTTCCGAGGGTCTCGTCGTTTCCGACTGGGGCGCGGTGAGCCATCGCGTGAAAGGCGCCCAAGCCGGACTCAATCTCGAGATGCCGGGCACGATGGGGCGCACCGACGCCGAGATCGTCGCCGCCGTCCGGGCGGGAAAGCTCGACGAGGCACGACTGGACGAGCTCGTGACCCAGACCCTGGCGGTGACATTGCGCGCGCATGACGCCCATCGCGCCGACGCGACCTTCGACGCCGCCGCCCATCACGCGCTGGCGCGACGCGTCGGCGGAGAGAGCATCGTGCTGCTCAAGAATGACGGGGGCCTGTTGCCCCTTGATCTGAAAAAGTCCGTGCGCGTGGCGGTGATCGGCGCGTTCGCGAAGACACCGCGGTATCAGGGCGCCGGCAGTTCGCAGGTCCGTCCCACGCAGCTCGCCAATTTGTGGGATGAACTCGGCAAGCTCGCGGGACCGCAGGCGAAGCTGACCTACGCGGCCGGCTACGAGACTGACGGAACCACGACCGACAAGCTGCTCGCCAAGGCGGTGAAGACGGCGCAAGCGGCCGATGTCGTGATCGTCGCGGCCGGTTTGCCCGACGCGGCGGAATCCGAGGGTTACGATCGCGCGACCATCGAACTTCCCGACGGCCACAACCGTCTGATCGAGGCGGTGGCCGCGGCCCAGCCGCGGTGCGCCGTCGTGCTCATGAACGGCTCGGCCGTCGCGATGCCGTGGGTGATCGGCGTGCCGGCGATCGTCGAAGGCTGGCTCGGCGGCCAGGCGGGCGGCGGCGCGCTGGCCGACGTGCTCACCGGCGCGGTCAATCCCTCGGGAAAACTCTCCGAGACCTTTCCCGCGCGCATCGAAGACACGCCGGCATTCCCGAACTATCCCGGGCTCGACGGCGAGGCGCGGTATGGCGAAGGCGTCTTCATGGGCTATCGCTGGTACGACACGCGGGAGATCGAACCGCTGTTCCCCTTCGGCTACGGACTCAGCTACACGTCGTTCGCGTACACAGGGATCAAGGCCGATGCAACGGCGGTGGACGACGAGGACGGTGCGCGCGTGCACGTCACCGTCAAGAACACCGGCAAACGCGCCGGGCGGGAAATCGTGCAGTTGTACATCCACGAGCGCGCGCCGCGCGTCTACCAGCCGGCGCGACAACTCCGCGGCTTCTCCAAAGTCAGCCTCGCGCCGGGCGAGGAAAGGACCGTCACGTTCAACCTCGCGCGGCGGGACTTCGCCTACTGGGACGTGCGCATTCACGACTGGGCCGTGCAATCCGGCACCTTCGACGTGCAGGTCGGTGGTTCGTCGCGGGAGCTCCCGCTGACGGTCGCGCTCGATGTCACCGCGCGGCACGTCGTCTATCCGAAACTCACGCGCGACTCGCTCCTCAAGACCTTCAAGGAAACGCCGGGCGGAAAGGTAGTGTTCGACGAGATCCTGCACAACGCCCTCGCCGGTCTCGGTCTGGCGGGCGAACTCACCGGCACGCCGGAGGAGATCGCCGCGAAGGAGAAATCCCGCGCGATGCTCACGGTTTTCATCCAGGAGATGCAGGCGTGGAAGCTCGTGGGCCTGAGCCGCGGCACGATCACGGAGGAGAAGCTGCAGGAACTGCTCGAACGCGCCAACACGCAGCCGTAGGCGTGACGATGCCTTCCAACGTAGCTGCCGACGTAAGGAGGCAGACCGGCTGATTCGCGCGATCGGATCGCCTCGTGACCTCGGCGGCTACCCTGCTTTCGCGACTCCCGCCGCCACTGCAAAATATCCTCCCGCTGGTTCGTCGCGCCGGCTATTCCCATGGACGTGCGACCCCGGCCTCTGGACAGCCCCATCGAGCGCATCGAGCACCAGGAAAACCTGCCGCTGCGCGCGTTCGTGCACAGTGTCCGCAATTGTGCGAGCCACCACCACCGGGACTGCGAGTTTCTCCTGTGCCTGCAGGGCGAGGTCGTCGTGCACACGGCCGCGGGGGAAACGCGGCTCGGGCCCGACGACCTGTTCTTCATCCATCCGCACGAACTCCATCTCACCCGCTGGTCGACGGGGAGGAATCTCCTCGCCGCGCTGCAGGCGGATGCGGCGTTCGTCGCGCGGCTGGATCCCGATTTCACCCGCCGGCAGTTCACCCTCAATGATCTCGCGCGTCGCCGCGCGAACGATCCGCGCCTGCAGACCGTTCGCGCGCTGCTCGCGGAAATTCTCTGGGAACTGCGGTTGCGCCGCCCCGGCTACCGCCTGATGGCCGAGGCGGCCGTACTTCGCCTGCTCGGCCACATGGTGCGCGGGATTCCCTCCCGGCTGGGACCGCTGCCACCGCCGCTGGCGGATGGGGAATCGGACGAAGCCCTGGGCCAGCGACTCGCGCGGATTGTCGCCCACCTCGAAGCCCACAGCGCCGAGCCGCTCACGAGCGCAGCCATCGCCGAAGCGGAAGACGTCTCCGTGAGCTACCTCGCACGGCTGTTCAAGGAGCGGCTGGGCACAACCTTCGCGAGTTACCTGAGCCAGGTTCGCGCCCGACAATCGCTGCCGCATCTCGCGACCGGCCATATCACTGTGCTCGATCTCGCGCTGGCCTGCGGCTTCGCGAACGTGAAGAGCTACAACCAGGCCTTCCAAAAGCAGTATGGCATGCCGCCCACGGAATGGCGCCGGCGACAACATGGCGCCGCGGTCCCGGGCCTCGGCGAAAGCGCCTATGCCGTGGCCGACACCGGCCTTGCCTATCACCTCCTCCAGCGGCACCTGCCGTCCGGGTGTTCATTGCGCAGTACATGAATCTCCGCCACCTGCAACGCGCACCCTTCCGGCTCATTACCGGGGATCTCGCCTGGGTGGAGACAACCTTCGCCCGGCTCTCGACGCGCGAACGTCTCGCCCAGCTCATCGTGCCGCTGGCCCTTGATACGAGTGCGCCCAATCTCGACCGCTTCGCCGCGCTGGGATTCGGCGGCGTATTCCGTCTTCTCAATCGCCCGCCGGAAGACATGCGAGCGGAGGCCATCCGCTTGCGCGCGGCGAGCGCGGTGCCGCCATTCCTGTGCGGCGACCTCGAGTTCGGCGAATTGAATCCCATTGGTGGCGCGGAAGGCACGGCGTTTCCCAATCCGCTGGCCGCGTCCGCCGCCGGAATCCGCGCGGTCGAGCGCCTGGCCACCATCGCCGCCATCGAAGGCCGCGCCGCCGGGTTCAACTGGTCCTTCACGCCGGTCGCCGATCTCGACTTCAACCGCCATAATCCCGTGGTGAGCACGCGCTCGTTTGGCAACGATCCCCGGCACGTGGCGCAGTGCGTGCGGCGCTACGTCGAGGTGCTGCAACGCCGCGGGCTCGCCGCCTGCGCGAAACACTGGCCGGGCGATGGCGCGGGTGATCTCGATCAACACCACACCACGTCGATCAATCCGTTGCCGCGGGCGGAATGGGAGCTGACCTACGGCCGTACCTTTCGCGCCGCGATCCGCGGCGGCGTGTGGTCCGTGATGTGCGGGCACATCGCGCTGCCCGCCTGGCCGGGCGCCGGTCGGAAGCCCGCGAGCCTGTCGCGCGAACTCAATCTCGACCTCCTGCGCCGGAAGCTGGGCTTCAACGGCGTTATCATTTCCGACGCCACCATGATGGCCGGACTCGCGGCCCACGCTCCGCGGGAACAACTGGTGCCGCAGGTAATCGCCCACGGGTGCGACGTGCTCCTCTTCCCCGTGGATCCCGAGCTCGATCTCGACTACCTCGCGCGCGCCGTGGCGGCCCGACGGTTATCAGCCTCGCGCGTCGACGAGGCGGTGTTGCGCGTGCTCGCGTTGAAGGCGGCCCTGGGCCTGCATCGAAAGGCGCGACCGCCGCAACCCCTGCCGCCCACGACGATGCGACGGCACACCCGCTGGGCGAAGGAAACCGCGCGGGACGCCGTCACGCTGGTGCGCGACCGCCCCGGCCTGCTGCCGCTGCATCCGCGTCGGCACCGGCGCCTGCTCCTCGTCCAACAGGAAGGCCGCAGCAACTGGTACGGCCCGTTGCCGCCACTGGAATTTGAACACCTGCTGCGCGCGGCCGGCTTCGAAGTCACGCGCTTCCGCGAAGAGTCGCAGGTGCGCCGCGAGTTGTTTGATGTCGCCGTCTGGGTGACGGCCGAAGAGGCCCTGGCGGGCAAGCGCACGCTCACCATTCACTGGGAACAGATGCTGGGCGGGGTCCTGCAGAGCATGGTGCGCACGTGGCCCGAACTGCCGACGGTGTTCATTTCGCTCGGACATCCCTGGCACGTGCGCGAAGTCGAGGGTTGTCCCGTCGTGATCAACGCCTACTCACCCGTGCCGGCGATGCAGGCGGCCGTCGTGGCGGCGTTGACGGGGCGCACTCGTTTCCGCGGCGTCAGCTCCGTGCGGTTGGGCCGGCACGATTGATTTTTCGAACTGATCGGAAGCCGGTGCCAGGCCGCGGCCTGGCCCGGAGACCCCGCCTCGGCGTGTCATCAAAAGTCCGAGAAGCGAGGGCGCGGCGATCCTCGCAACGACAGGAGGCCAGGGCCGCGTGTTTACTCCTTGGGTGGGTGATGATTCCCAGTTCAGGGCCAGTCCGAAGAACGTCTGTAGGACCGGACCTTGCGTCCGGGCCGGTCCACGCTCGCCGGGACCTTGCAGCCCGGACATGAGGTCCGGCCCCGCATGCAACGGCATAGGAAATCCCGACAGGTCGTTAGTCCCTGACACAATTCACAAAAGCTCCTAGCCTGTGCGATCGTGTCCCAATCCTCCTCTCTCCCTGCCGGCCTGACGCTGGCCGCGTTGCTCGCCCTCGGTTCGCACGTTCGCGCCGCATCCGGACTGGATGCAGCCGGTCAACTCCACGCCGTCGTCCCTGCGACCGCCACGGGCTTTGCCTTCACCCGGCTCGACCACGGTGTCCAGTTTCGCGTCAACGGCGTCGTCAAGAACGTCATCTTCTACGGCCCGGAGACGGTCCGCGTGAATGCGAACCTCGGCCAGCCATTCACCACGCAGCCGAGCCTCGTGATCGTGAGCCAGCCGGCAGCGGTGACGTTCGCCGTGGAGGATTCGCCGGCATCGCTCACGATTCGTTCGGACAAGGTGCGCATCGTCGCCGACAGGCAGACGGGCGCGCTGGCGTTTTTCCGGACTGACGGGAGCGAGATCACGCGCGAGCGAACGAAAAATCCGGCCACGCTCAAGCAGGTCACGATCTCCGGTGCGCCCACCTACGAGGCCAGCCAGACCTTCACGCTGTCGCCGGATGAATCGATCTACGGCCTCGGGCAGTACAACCAGCCCTACATGGATTACCGCGGGCAGAACGTGCTCCTCGTGCAGACGAACATCGGCATCGTGGTGCCGTTCATGGTCTCGACGAAGCGCTATGGCGTCCTGTGGGACATCTATTCGAAGATGACCTTCAAGGACGACGCCGACGGCGCGACATTGTGGGCGGAGAGCGCCCCGGCCGGGGTCGACTATTACCTGGTCGCGAGCGACACCATGGACGGCGTGATCGCCGGCTACCGCGAACTCACCGGCGCCGCCCCGATGTTACCGAAGCAGGCGTTCGGCCTCTTCATGAGCAAGGAGCGCTACCAGACGCAGGACCGGCTCATCGAAGTCGTGCGCAACTTCCGCAAGGCCGGCTTACCTCTCGATTACATCGTGCAGGACTGGCAATACTGGGGTGGGGCGGATGGCACCTGGAGCGGCATGATCTGGGACAAGGAACGTTATCCCGATCCGGTCGGTCTGGCGAAGACCCTGCACGACGATCTGCACGTGAAGCTCATGGTCTCGATCTGGCCCTCGATCGGCAACGACACCGGGCTGGCCCATGCGCTCGATGCAAAGGGCCTGCGTTTCGCGCCGCTGCACTGGATTTCCAAGCAGGCGCGCGTCTACGATGCCTTCAGCCCCGAGGGCCGCGCGATCTACTTCAAGTACATCAAGCAGGGCCTGCTCGACGTCGGCGTGGATGCCCTGTGGATGGACGGCACCGAGGTCGAGGTCGGCGGTGCGTGTCACGATCCCGCCGAGGTCGAGCGCGACATCAAGAATCTCGGTCGCAACGCCCTCGGCGACTTCACGCGCTACCTGAATCCCTACAGCCTCGAGACGACCAGGGGCACCTACGAGGGGCAGCGGGCGACGAGCAACAAACGCGTCCTCACCCTGACGCGTTCAGCGTGGGCCGGCCAGCAGCGCTATGCCGCGCTCCCCTGGTCGGGCGACACGACGGCGAGCTGGGAGACGCTGCACAACCAGATCGCCGGCGGCATCAACGTCGCGATGGCGGGTCTGCCCTACTGGACGCAGGACACGGGCGGCTTTTTCGTCAATTACGAGAACGGCGAGAAGAATCCGGAATACCAGGAACTCTTTGCCCGCTGGAACCAGTTCGCGATCTTCAACCCGATCTACCGTATCCACGGCACCAGTATCGAGCGGGAGCCCTACATCTTCAAGACGCTGGCTCCCGAGCTCTATCAATCGCTCCTCGCGGCCGCCCGGCTCCGCTACGAATTGCTGCCCTACATCTATTCGCTCGCATGGCAGAGCACGGCGCATGGCTACACCATGATGCGCGGCCTGCCGATGGACTTCCCCGACGCGAAACGACTGCGCAAGGTCGACGACGCGTTCATGTTCGGCCCGGCGTTCCTCGTCCATCCGGTCACGCGCGCGATGTATCACGAGAGCGATCCGCCGGCGGCCACGATCCCGACCAGGGCACTGCGAACGCCCGACGGCCGGCCGGGTCTCGCGGTCCAGTACTTCGACGGCGTCGATTTCAACGAGCCCGCCGGCGCGACCATCGATGAGACGGTCGACCACGACTGGCCCGGCCCGCCGCTCGCGAATCCCCCGCCGGGCCTTTCCGGCTTCGACAATTTCTCCGCGCGCTGGGAAGGCACCGTGACCGCGCCGGAGCCCGGCGAGTATGAATTCGGCATCGAGTACGACGACGGGGGCCGCCTCTATCTCGATGGGAAGCTCGTCGTCGATGACTGGAGCTATGGCGCGAGGCGCTACCGCCGTACGTTCATCACGCTCGTCCCGGGACAACGCGTCGCGGTGAAGGCCGAGTTTCACCAAGGGGGCCAGCATCGCTCCTTCCGTCTCGCCTGGCGCACGCCGTCCGAACGCCGCGCGCTCGCGAGTGCGGCCAGGGAGCTCGACAACACCTTGGAAACCTACCTGCCCGCCGGCGCCGACTGGTTTGATTTCCGAACGAACAAGCGCTTCCCGGGAGGCGGGACCGTCGAGATGCAGTGCCCGCTCGATACGTTCCCGCTCTATGTCCGCGCCGGTTCGATCGTGCCGATGGGGCCGGCGGATCTGCAGTATGCCACGCAGCGGCCCGACGCGCCCTACACGATTCGCATCTACCCCGGTGCGGACGCGACCTTCACGATCTACGAGGACGACAACGAGACCTACGACTACGAGCAAGGCCAGCGCGCGACCTGCCAACTGGCGTGGAACGACGCGACCAAGACGCTGACCGTCGGGGCCCGTCAGGGCTCGTTTCCCGGCATGATTGCCACTCGCGAACTAAGGGTCAGGCTCGTTGCTCCGGGTCAGGGCGCCGATGCGCCCGCCACCAACATCAGGAGCATCCGCTACGAGGGTACGGCGGCCGAAGTGCATTTCGCACAATGAATCGTGAGTTGTCCTTACCATTCTTTACCATGGCTGCGAACAAAGTAGCGCAGGCTTCCAGCCTGCTCCGAGGGAATAACCAGGCAGGATGCCCGCGCACCTTTTCGCCGCCGCAAGCGGAACAGGGTTCGCGAGTTGGCGCGCCAAAACGACCGGCCTTCTTGCTGCTACCAAGTGGCTTCGTGCTGCTTGTCACGATCGCGCTGCACATGACCCCGACCGCGCGCGCCGAATCAGCCGCTCCCGGGATTGCGGTCTTGACCGAGCCGTCGGAGGAAGTTGGATGCGTCACGATTGCTGGCGGGAAGGGTGATGCGCGGGTGGTCTTCGACGCTGGGGACTATCCGGTCGTCCAACTGGCAGCCGGTTTGTTTGCCGATGATGTCCAGCGCGTGACGGGACGGCGCCCGACGGTGACGCACACCCCGGCCGGTTCGACGCAACTGATCGTCGTGGGAACGCTCGGCAAAAGTGCCCTGATCCAGCAGCTCGCCGCCGCCGGGAAGCTGAAAAACGTCGCGAAGATCCAGGGCCGCTGGGAAGCCACGCTTGCGGAATTCGTGGCAAGACCTTTTCCCGGCGTGGATCGCGCCCTGGTCATTGTCGGCAGCGACCGGCGCGGCACGGCCTACGGCTTGATGCAGCTCTCGCGGGCGATCGGCGTTTCGCCGTGGTATTGGTGGGCGGACGTGCCGGCCGTGCACCACGCCGCGCTGGCGCTCAAGCTCACGGAGCCCCAGGTGGATGCACCGGCCGTCCCGTATCGCGGGTTCTTCATCAACGACGAGGACTGGGGCCTCAATCCGTGGGCGGCGGAAACCTTCGATCCCGGCTTCAAAAACATCGGTCCGAAGACCTATGAAAAGGTTTTCGAACTGATGCTCCGCTTGCGGTTGAACTACCTCTGGCCGGCCATGCACGCCTGCAGCAGCGAGTTCGGATCCGTGCGGGAGAACTACGAGTTGGCCGACAAGTACGCCATGGTCGCCGGCTCGTCGCATTGCGAGCCGATGCTGTGCAACAACGTCCATTGGGACGAAAAGGTCCAGGGGCCGTGGAACTACCGCCTCAACCGCGACACGATCCATTCCTATTGGGAGGACAACGTGAAGGCCCGCGGCGCCGAGGAGGCGGTCTGGACTCTTGGCATTCGTGGCATCCACGACCGGGGGATGGAAACGCCGCCGACGGACATGCCGGGCAAGCTCAAGCTCATGACCGGGGTGTTTCGCGACCAGCGCGAGTTGTTGGACCGCGGTGTCAGCAAGGCGTGGGGGCCGGTCGCCCAGTGTTTCGTACCCTACAAGGAAGTGCTGCCGATCTACGACGCGGGATTGCAGGTGCCGGACGACGTCACGCTCGTCTGGGTGGACGACAACTTCGGCTACATCCGGCGCCTGGGCTCGCCCGCCGAGCGGAGCCGGGCGGGCGGAGCGGGTGTGTATTGGCACATGTCCTACTACGGCGGACCGCACTCCTACACCTGGATCAACACCACCGCGCCCGCGCTGATGTGGGAGGAATTGCACAAGGCGTGGGAGAATGACGCGCGCCGGATCTGGGTGATCAACGTCGGCGACATCAAGCCGATGGAAATCGGCATCGACTACTTCTCCCGGCTGGCGTGGCAGCCCAACGGGTTCCCGGGCGCCGCGCAGCGCCGGTTTCTCCACGACTTTGCCACGGCAAACTTCGGCCCCAGGCTCGCGCCGGCCATGACCGACCTGCTCATGGCGTACTACCGCCTGGGCACCGTGCGCAAACCGGAGTTGATGGAGCGCAAGTGGGCGCTCTCGCTGACGCCGGATCGCGCACAACAACTCGGGCGCGACTACGAGCAACTGCTCGACCGCGAACGGTCGCTGGCCGCCGCGATTCCCGCCGAGGCGCGTGATGCCTACACGGAGTTGATCGGCTTTCCCGCGCGCGTCCTCGGCATGACCGGCCGGATTTTCATGGATGATCGAAGCATTCAGGAGGGTGGGGACGTTTCCGCCAACGAGCGGAAAATCGCCCGCCTGCGCGACGAACTGAAGGCGCAGGTCGACCACTACAACCAAGGTGTCGCCGGCGGAAAATGGGATCGCATGATGCCCGGCATGGTGACCGCCGGGGATCTCACGGCGTGGAACAGCCAGGTGCGCTGGCCGTGGGGCGAAAAGACCGAACCGGTCGCCGGCCCAACCGCCGGGGTGCGCCCGCCGTTCGCGGAGCAAGACTGGCGCGATGCCGCCGCGGCCGACCGCCGGACCACCGATGGCGACGCCGGTTGGAGCACCATCGAAGGACTGGGGCCTTCGGGCCGGGGTGTCGCGTTGCTACCCGTGAAGCTGAACGCCGCGTGGGCGGAGAACGATCCCCGGGCACCGGCGCTCGCGTTCGATTTCCAGAACGCCGGCGGTGATGCCGAGGCCTGGATGGACTTCCTGCCGACCTTTCGCCTGTACCCCGGCATGAAGCTCCGCGTCGCCGTGAGCGTCGATGACGGTGCGCCGGCGGTCGTGGAGGTGCCGGGTGCCAGCGGCGCGGAAAATGAAAACGGCGAGGTGCGGAGTCTCGGCGTGCAGGACAATTTCGTGCGTGCTCGGGTGCCCCTGCCTGGCCTGGCCGCCGGCAAACACACCCTCAAGGTCCACGCCGTCGATCCCGGGGTGGTGATCGATCGGGTACACTTGCCCTAGCCGGCAGATTCCACACGTTCGGCCACGTTTGTTCCGGTTCGCTTCGCGCCCGGTCATGTCGGTGGAAGAACGCGAGACTTCGAAGACGTATGAGATACAAAGACTCAGTCCCGGATTCTCGCGTTCTCGCGTTTTCCTGTCTCGCGTTCTTCTGTCGCGCCCGGTAGCTGCGTTGGAGGGTAACGACAACGTGGCTCGGTCCGGAGGTCCCAGGCCCCGGCACCCACGCGCCCTCGAACATCGAGTTCGACGTGCCCGCGGGCCACGATACTTTTCAAACCTTCTCTCCCCCCGTCCTCATGCTCAACGCAGGCATTCTCAACCCCGCTGTCCTTTCCTTGCTCGCTCGGGTTCGCCACACCAACGTGCTCGTCATCGCGGATCGCGGTTTTCCCTTCTGGCCCCAAATCGAAACCATCGACCTCTCCCTGGTCGATGATCTCCCAACCGTCGCGCAGGTGCTCGATGCGATCCTGCCCGGATTCGTCATCGGCCGCGTCTTTGCCGCCGAAGAATTCCGCACCCACAATCCGCCGGCCCGGATCGAGGCCTTGCAAGGCCGACTGGGTTCCCGGCCGCTGCACTTTGAGCCGCACGTCGAGTTCAAGCGTCGCGTGCCGGCGGCCATCGGCCTCATTCGCACGGGCGACACGATTCCTTACGCCAACCTCATCCTCGAATCGGCCTGATTCGAGCGAGCCCGGCACTGCAAGATCATCAAAGCCGAATCGCTTGCTTTGACATTTCCCACCGCGGCCTGCGGCCGCAACGGGAGGCAGGGTCGGGCGCCACAATTCCCCATTCATGTTACTCCGCTCCCTTGCCCTTTTCGCCCTCCTCTCCGGTTGTCTCGTTCCCTGCCTCGTTCCCGGACAGGATCTCTCCCATCGCCAGAGCGCCCTCACCGTGCGCGTCGAGAATCTCATCGGCGCCCCGCTTTCCGGGGCGACGGTGAAGGTCGAGATGGTCGATCCGGCGTTTCGCTTCGGCACGGCGATTGTCGCGAACGAATTGTATCCCGGCACTGCCGAGTACAGCGCGCAGGGACTGGCGATTCTCCAGGAGAATTTCAATTCCGTGACGCTCGGCAACTACCTCAAGTGGACGTATGTCGAGAACCGGCCGACGGCGGAGACGCTGGCCACGATCGACGACGTCCATGCCCTGCACGCCTTTGGCAGCGACGCGGCGATGCATCTGCGCGGTCACACCACCGTGTGGGGGGCGGCTTACCAACTGCCCGACGACCTCAAGGCGATGACCGACGCGGCCCAGGTGCGCACGCGCATCCGCAATCACGTCACGGACTACCACACCGCCCTCCGGGATTCGGGCGTGCGGGTGTTCGATCTCTACAATGAGCACTTTCACGAGCGCCAGTACATCATCGACAAGGCCGTGCCCGGCGGCTCGGTGGCGCAACAGGCGGCGGAGGTCGCGGAATGGTTCAAGCTCGCGCAGGCCGCCGACCCGAGCGCGATCCTCTATATCAACGAATACAACATCCTGAATTTCTGGCAGGAGAACGACGCCGACGTCATCGCCTACAAGCAGTTCGTCGACGCGGTGCGCGATGCGGGTGGCCCCCTTGCTGGCATCGGTCTGCAGGCCCACATGGATCGCTTCATCACCAAGGAACAGATCAAGCGCCGGCTCGACCTGCTCGCCGCCCCCCTGGCGCCCACCGCCAACCATCCCGACGGTCTGCCCGGCGTGCGACTCGAAGTCACGGAACTCGACATCAACACCCAGGGCTGGACGACGGCCACCCCGGCCGAGCAGGCGCAGGTCACCGCCAACGTGCTGGAGGGCGCCTTTGAAAACCCGTCGGTTGATGGCGTCACGATGTGGGGCATGCGCGACTCCCTGCACTGGCGGGGCAATGCGATCCTCTACGATGACTCCGATCCCGACCACTGGGTGCTCAAGCCCTCCGGTCAGGCCTGGATGGACCGTGTCCGGGGCACCTGGTGGACGCATCTCGACGGCGTCGCCGGCGCCTCGGGAAAATACACCGGCACGGTCTTCAAGGGTCGGCACCGCATCACCGTCACGTATGGCGGTGAAACCCAGGTCATCGAACGCGACGTCACGGATCCCACCATCGTGGACGTGCGCTTCGATGCCGCGGGCGATCCGGTCGACACTACGAGCAGCCGGCTCAGCAATGTCTCCGTGCGCACACTGCTCGAGGCCGACCAGCGCGTCATCATCGGGTTCGTGGTCGCGGGAGGCGCGAAGGACGTGCTGGTCCGCGCCGCGGGACCGGCGCTCGACGCGTTCAACCTGCAGGGCATGCCCGACCCGCGGATCGAAGTCTACAATTCCGCCGCCATGATCACCGGGGAGAACAATGACTGGGACTCCGCGTTGACCACCACGTTCGATTCCCTGGGAGCATTCGCTTTCGCCGACGGTAGCGCCGACGCCGCGCTCGTCCAGCATCTCGCCGGTCTCAACTCCGCCCACGTGCTCGGCGCGGCACGCGGGGTGGCCCTCGTCGAAGCTTACGATGCGGCTCCTGGTGACGCCCCGCACCTGGTGAACGTTTCCGCGCGCAACTTCGTCGGCACCGGCAGCGACAAGCTCATCGCGGGGTTTTCCATCCCCGGCACGGGCTACAAGCACCTGCTGATCCGGGCGATCGGTCCCAAGCTCACGGACTACAATGTCGAAGGCGTCCTGGCGGATCCCCAGCTCGAAATCTTCGACGCCTCCGGAACGCTGCGCGGCAGCAACGACAATTGGCCGAGTTCACTCACGCCGATCTTCCAGCAAGTGGGTGCGTTTCTCCTCGACGACGGGAGTCTCGACGCCGCGCTCGAAATCCTGCTTCCCGCCAACGCGGTCTATACCGCAGTGGTGTCCGGTGTCGGTGACACCACCGGCGTCGCGCTCGTCGAGGTCTACGAAATCGAGTGACGATCGCCGCTTCCGTGCTTGAGAAGGACCCACCGCGGGAGGACCCGCAACCCAAGTTTTGGCCACAGGGGTCACGGAGATTCGAGCCGAGATTACGGAGGGAGTCCCTTAGAGGGTCTCGCAGGCAGCGCCGTTACCTGAGTTTTCGCGGGAGCTGCGCTCCCTCTCTCGATGTTTGCCCCAAGCCGCAAACATCTGGCGAGGCGACCTACGCACCGGAGAGTGCGTAGGTGGGCTTATCGCGGATCGATGCTGCGGACGCCTGCGTGGGTCATCATGTCCGCGAACGGGCCCGCCACGCGGTCTCCCGGCACGGGATGACCGTAGAAGTCGGTGGTGATGCCCTTGAAGGGCGGCAATGCCTTCACGTCGCCCTGCACGGTGAGAGTAAGCTGCAGCTTGTCCGGGTCGAGCTCGGCCGTGATGTCCGCCATGGCTCCGTTCTTGTCCCAGCCGTACTCCTCGCGCCACGACCCGAGGTTGTGCCATTCCGGCGGTTCCGGGAACTTGACGCGCAGGAAGGGCTGCGAAAAGAGCGGGTTTCCGGAGGCATTGCCGTAGACATTCCCGTCGGCTTCGTTGCGGGCGTTGGTGAACTCGATCGCCGAACGGCCCATCTCGTAGAAGACATTGTCGTGCACCTTCAGGTTGTGCACGTCGTTCGTGTGTCCGAAAACCGGACGCGGACCGTTGATCCCCGAGGTCGTGTCCACGCCCACATTGGCGCAATCGAGGAACAGGTTGTAGGCGATGATTACGTTGTTGGTGTCGCGGATGAGAATCCCGCCGGTGAGGTGATCGAATATATTGTTGTCGATCTGGTTCAGTTCGTTGCTGCCCTCGATGTGAATCGCGTGCGGATTCACGTCGCCCGGAATGTCGGCAAACACGTTGCCCGTGAGGCGGTCGTTGGCGTTGCCGATGTCGAGCCAGATGCCGTTGCCGTGGCGAATGTGCCGGATGATATTGTGGCGGAAGAGCAGATTTTTCGCGACGTGCATCTTGGTCCCGCCGGACTCCGACATCCGCGCGGCGTCCTGCCAGCCGACCCATTCAAACAGGTTTTTCTCCACCAGCATGTTCTCCGGTCCGCCGGTGCCGCCCAGGCCCTCGATGCCGCAATACCGGAAGGTGTTCCCGCGGACGATGTCGAAGCCCACCGGTTGCGGCGGACGCGCCGCCGCCCAATCCTCATTGCCGACGTCGAGGCCCACGCTGTTGGCCCATTCGAAGGTGTCGTCCTCGAAAATGAAGTGGTGGCCGCGATTGGTCGACACCATGCCGCGCTGCGGCACCGGGAACCCGTTTCCCGCATGCACAAACGTGATGCCCTTCACGCGGATGTAGGAGAGGTAGCGCTGCGCGGGGGAGAAGATCTGCTCCTGGGTCGTGATCTCGATCGTGTGGTCGGCGGGATTGTCGTCGTTGGCCAGGCGGAGGTGCAGCGTCATGCCGTTGGGTTCGATCCACACCTTGCCCGCATACGGCGAAAACTCCTCGAACAGCGGCGACCATTTCACCTCGCTCCAGAAGTTCAGCGAACGCGTGGACGGCGCGGCGAGATTCGTCGGCGACTCCACCGGCTCGAGCGGCCTGCCATCCACAAACACCAGGCCGCGGCGCCGGAAGTAGGTCGCCATGTTGTCCCTGGCGTAGTTGATCCAGTAGCGATTGCCGATGACGTTATCGACCTCGAACGGATTGTAGCCGCTCGGGAACAGCCTGGGATCGAGGCGCAGTTCCCACGCCTTCACCGGTTTCTTCGTCTTTGGGTCGATGCCGTAGTTCCAGCCCTCGCCCGGCTTCCAATCCGTGACGACGGCCGAGCCCTTGAGGACGACCTTCGCGCCGGGTGCGGCCTCGTAACTGATCATCGCCTCCGGCCCGGTGCCGCCGCGCGCGGGCTGCACGAACTCGCGATACACGCCCGCCGCGATCACCACGCGCTCGCCTGGCTGCAGCACCTGCGCCGCGTGGTTGACGGTCTTGAACGGGCGCTCCTGGGAGCCCGGCCCGGCATCATCGGCTTTCCCGGCCTGCGCATCCACGTAATAGGTTTTCGTGAACTTCAGGGGCTGCTCCCACATGGGAAACTCGGTGCCATCGGGCAACGTGGAACTGGATGCCGCCGCGGGGATGCGCGCAAAAAACGCGAGGCCGAGCGCGACCAAACGTGTGACACGGGAAAGGCGCAGGAATTTCATGTAGTGGTGGGGATGACGCGGGCACAAGCTGTGACGCAGCACGAGTGATCAGGTTGCAGACCGCGACCCTTTGTCGGCGTCCGCCCTGCGGTTTCCCTTTTGCGAACCAGACGCACTGCCTCAACCACGCGGGATCCGCGGGCGCAGTGGCGGCCATGCCGTGGAGGGAAGACATCATCGATCGTTGCGAAAGTCTTCGCACCGATGGAGGGGCTTCACGCACCCATGAATCGCGGCGTGAAGCCGCTCCTGCTTTTCGAACGATCGCTACCGCCGAAGCTCGGTGCGCGCGTTCAGGGTCGCGTGAGGTTCGCCATCCGGCGGGATGTCGCTCCCGTCCGTTGGATGTTGCCCCGTGGCGCAATGCCCCAGGACGGCACGGAGGGCTGCGGGCGTGAGGGGCTTTGCGACGTAGTCGTCCATGCCGGCGGCCAGGCAGATCTCGCGATCGCCGGACATGGCGTTCGCGGTCATGGCGATGATCCGAATCTCGCGCTCGAATCCCGGCTCGTGCGCAGCCTGGGCGCGGCGGACCTGTTGCGTGGCCTCGATTCCGTCCATCTCGGGCATCTGGACATCCATGAGCACGCGCGCATGAGCGCCGTTGCGCAACGCTTCCACGGCCTCCCGGCCGTTGGAGACCACGTCCGCCTGCAGGCCCATGGTCGCGAGCAGGCGGATTGCGACCTTTTGATTCACGATGTTGTCTTCGGCCACCAGGATGCGTGGCGCATCGTCCATGGCCGCGTCATCCGGGCCTGACGGCACCGGCACCACCGGTGCATCCACCGCGATCGCCAGGCCCAGGGCCTGGAGGAGAAGTTGACGGAAGTTCGCCAGTGGAATGGGTTTCATCCCCCAGGCGGAGATGCCCTGTTCCATGATCTCAGGAGCGGAGAGGGGCGGGTGTTGCGAGCTGAGCATGAGCAGCGACGGCGCGAGCAGTGTCGGGTCCTGTCGGATCGCGCGGGCCAGGGCGAGTCCGTCGAGGTCCGGTGGATGATGGTCGAGCACGACCAGTTCGTACGGCCGTTGCGCGGCCGCCGCATCCGCGAGTTCGCTCCCGGCGGCCCGGGCGCTTGCCACGCTCGTGACCTGCGCACCGAAACGGCGCAGGAGCCCGTCCAGCACCTTGCGGCTGGTCGGGTGATGATCGATCAGGAGAATGCGTCGATGCTCCAGCGCCTCCCCGGCCGGGCGTGAGGTTGGTGTGGTCGCGGCGACGGCCATCTCGAGGGTGAAATGAAACGTCGACCCACAACCCGGCTGACTGTCCACCCCGATTTCGCCGCCCAACATTTCCACCAGCTTGCGGCAGATCGCGAGTCCGAGGCCCGTGCCGCCGAAGCGCCGCGTCGTGGAATTGTCGGCCTGAATGAACCGCTGGAAGAGTTGCTGGCGGACCGCGGGTGCGATCCCGATCCCCGTGTCGCGCACCTCGCAGGACAGGCGCGTGCCGGTTGCGGTGACGGTCAAGAGGGACACGTGCACGACGACTTCGCCGGCGGAAGTGAACTTGATGCCATTGCCGATGAGGTTGAGCACGATCTGACTCAAACGGACGGGATCACCGCGCACCCGCTCCGGGACGTCGGGATCAATGTCGAGGGCAAGCACCAGCCCCTTTTTGCGCGCGGGCTCCGCCTGCAGCGACACCGCCCGCTCCAGTTGTTCGCGCAGGTCGAACTCGATGTGCTCGAGGGTGAGCTGGCCGGCCTCGATCTTGGAAAAGTCGAGCACATCGTTGAGGATTGTCATCAGGCATTCGCTGCTGCCGATCAGCGTATCCACGAAATCCCGCTGCGCGTGGTTGAGCGGCGTCGTGAGCAGGAGATGGCCCATGCCAATGACCCCGTTCATCGGCGTGCGGATCTCGTGGCTCATGTTTGCCAGGAAGGCACTCTTGGCGCGGTCGGCTCCCTCCGCCAGGTCCCGGGCCCGGGCGAGTTCGAGATTGGCGGAAGCAAGTTCGGCCGTGCGGTCCACGACGCGGCGCTCGAGATCGGCGTTGAGCACGCGGTTTCGTTCCTCGCTGGCCGCGAGCGCCTCGGCCTTGGCGAGCGTCTCGCGGCGCTCGATGTAGGCGGAGAGCCACGCGGCGAACGCGAAAAGCGCGACTGCGGCCGTTCCGTAACCAATATAGGCGGGCATCGAGCGGAACCAGGGCGGGCGGACCGAGAAGGTCACGACCGCAGGCTCGCCCGCGCGGTCACCGGCGCGGGGCTCGACGCGCAGCGTGTAGGCGCCTTCCCGGAGGCGATTGAAGGAAATTGATCCGGTCGTTCCCGTGGAGATGTGTTCCCTGCCCGCGCCCTCGAGCGACACGTCGAACGAAACCGCAGCGGCAAAGGGATTGGCCGGCGCGACGTAGTTCACGACGAACGAATTGTCGTCGGAGGCGAGCGTGCCGAGTTCCGAGCCCGGCGCGAAGACCAGGCGCCCGCTGCCCGAATAATGCAACGACGTGATCATGACCCGTGGAACGATGTCCGGCGGGGCCGGCATCGCGGGGTCAAAGCGTGCGAGTCGACCCCGTCCCCACATCCAAACGACCCCGTCCTCCTGGATGGTGAACTGCCAGGGGATGAATCCCACCGACAATCGAGTCACTCGAGGTTGCCCGAGCGGCGGATGCTCGCGCACGTAGCACGCTTCGCCGTTGATCGTCATCCAAATTCCTCCGTGCGCGTCCACGGTCGGGTGTCCCACCGACTGGTTCAATTCCGGAAGCCGATCCAGCAGGGCGGTCGCGCGCTCAAATCGTTGGGTTGTTTCGTCGTAGCGCAGGGTCTGTTGGGACACGCTCGCATAGACGTTTCCTTCGAACAGGAAGAGTTGCACCCAACCATCGACGAGACCGTCCGGTTCGCCGAAAATCTGTAACGTGGGGCGCGCTCCACGTGGATCGACACGGGCAGCCCGCTGGGAGCCGATCTCCAGCCAGACCAAGCCGCGGGCATCCTGCAGCGTCCCATAAACATCCCCGAGACCCGGAATGGGAATCCGTTCCGCGGTGATGGTCGTGCCGTGCCGCGCCAGGCAGCCAATTTCGTTGCGGGCGGCGTAGAGGCTCCTTCCGTCCGGAGTGGTCGCAAGATTGACGTAGGCGTTCACGATCTCGGGAACGAGCAGGCGCCAAGCGTCCGCCTCGTGGCGGAAGATTCCGGCGTCGGTGCTGGCCACCAATTCGCCGTTCCATTCGCAGGCCGTGTGAACAACGCGCTCAGGCGGCGAGTCATTCCTAAAGTACTGCAGCCGGCCCCCTTCGTCGTAGACGCCGCGGAGCAGTTCACTGTCGGCATGCAGCCACACGTGTCGCGCATGGCGCAGGGGCTTGGCGTACACCAGACTGCTCGGGATCATCGGCTCCAATTGGGAGACCTGTGCGGGGAACTGCACCCGTGCGATGCCGTCGTTCAGCAGTGCCCAGATCACGCCGTCGCGGGTGGGCTGGATCTTCTGGATCCGGCCGAGACGGTGGTCCCAGAGTCGATCGAGAACTTGAAGGGTATTGCCCTTTTCACCGAAGAAAACAATGCCGACGGCATCCACGGCGGCGGCATACAACCCGTCGCCGACCCGCTTGACATCGATGATGCGCCGGCCGTTGGCGAGCAAGCCGCGCGCAACCAACGGGCGCATGTTCTTTCCGTCAAATACACACAATCCGGCGCCTCGCGTCCCGACCAACACCTCGCCCGACGGGATCGGGATGGTCGAGCTTACGGAATCCCGGCCGAGCGCCGGATGTCCCAGATCAAGTCTCGTGTTCCCATCCACGCCGAGCTGATAAAATTCGCCCGACGCTGAATCGCTGCCGAATACCTTCCCGCCGTACCCAAACACTGCCTCGACTTGGTCGAGCGCTCCGACGAACTTGGGCTCGGATCCTGGTCGCCAAGCCACGATTTGGCCACTGCCCGTGTGCCAGTACCAAGCGTCGCCGCTTTCGGAAAAGCGGGACATCGGTGAGGAGCCAAGTTCGGCGCCGTTGGAGGGAGAGGCGACCCGGGTGAGCTGCCATCGCCCATCTGACCCAAAATCGATCCGGGCGATGCCGCGGCTGATCCCGACGTAAATGTGGCCGCTTGCGTCGATCGCCATCTGCGCGTCGCCCGCGGCAATTTGCCCTTCCGCGCCCCGGAACACCTCCCAGCGAACGCCGTCACCCAGGGCGATCTCGTTGCCTGCCAGCAATACGGTGCGTCCGTCGGGCAGGATCCGAAGATCGCTGGGACTGGTCGATAGCCCCACGCCTTGGGGCGAGAAGACGGCAAAAGGTGGGACTCCCGATTCCACGACGCCGGGCGGCGTCGGCTGCATCAAGTTACCGGCCGGTTGAAGAGGCGATGCCAGGGGGAACAGGACTGCAAACAGGGTGAGGCTGCACCAAAAGCCGGCGTTCGAGGAGGCTCCGCGTGCGTTCCATCCGCACGTGGCGACGTCGGCACATGGCGGCGCCGTGTGGGTCGCCTCCAGGATGGTGGCTTTGTTCGCCAGGTCAGGCCCTGGCGCTTTGGGAGAGTCCATTGCGGGAGTATCCCTCAAATCGACAGATATCCCCGTTGCTTCATTCCCACAGGATCACCCTGGCGCGTCATTGTTGCGGCCAGCGCGAGTGCGCAAATTCTGGCTTCATGGCAAGATACGCGAGTCGAGAGATCAGCTCCGTTCCGGCGGCGCAACCGTACTCTCAACGTGGGATGAGGCCGGAATTGCACCCGATCGACCCTAACGGCGCCGTTTGTCGCCGGTTTGTATCACCAGAGGTCATACCGAATCAACAGGTTCCGTGGCTCGTCGGGACGGCGCGGATCGCGAGGCGGTCCCGGCTGACGTCCCGCGTTCCCCGGCTGATGGTAGGGCCTGCACCAGGATCGCGAGCAACATTCCGATGGCAATCAGGTAGAGCAGACTCATCCGGAATGCGTGGACGACGCGAGCGTCCCCGGCTGTCTCCAGTGCGTGGTAAAACACAATTCCGATCACCGCGACGCCGAGGGCATTCCCGGCCTGCAATGCCGTCGTCAATACGCCGGCCGCGGCGCCTTCGTACGCCGGCGACACCCGCGCGAGCACAGTCGCCGCCAGCGGGGCGAGTGCGAGCCCCATTCCCGCCCCATCGATCAACAGTGCCGGGATCAAGCGGAAATACTCCCGCGACACGCCGGGGTGGATCTGGTCGAGGAGAAACACGAGAAGGCCCAAGCCGGCCACGCGGAGCAAACCGCCCACGGCGATCACCTGTCGGCCCCAACGGTTTGCCAGGTGAACCGCCACGAGCGACGTGCTCATGTAGCCGACTCCAATGGGAAGGAAGATGAGTCCGGCTTGAAGTGCGTTGAGCCCCAGACCCTGCTGCGTGTAGAGGGCGAAGACGAAAAAATAGGCCGCCTGGCCCATGAAGAAGACCACCTGCACGATCAGCCCGACGGTGAACGGCCGCTCGCGAAACAGCGCGGGATCAATCAACGGCCATTCGCCGCGCGCCCGCATCCGTTTGAGGTGACGGCCGAACCCCAGAAAGAGCGGACCCGTCGTCAGCAGGCAAATCCAGGACCACAGGGGCCAGTGCGCCTGGCGACCGTCGATCAACGGCAACACGAGCGAGACGAGGGCCAGCGCGACGAGGACCATGCCACGGAGGTCCGGTCGCATGCGCGTTGCGCCGCGCGATTCCGAAACCCAGCGCGGAATCACCAGCAGCGTCGTCAGACCGACCGGCGCGTTGATCAGGAAGCAACTTCGCCAGCCCATCCCGAACAGGTCGGCGCGGATAAGCAGTCCTCCGATCACCTGGCCGAGCACCGACGCGAGTCCCATGACGAATGCATAGGCGTTGAAGGCCCGCGCCCGCGCCGCTCCCGTGTAGGTGTTCTTGAGTATCGCGAGCACCTGCGGGGCAAACAACGCGGCCGAAAGACCCTGCAACACGCGGAACAGGATCAGCGCATTTACCCCGGGCGCCAATCCGCACGCGATCGATGTCGCGGTGAAGAATCCCACGCCAAGCGAGAGCATGCGTCGTCGCCCCCACAGGTCACCCAGCCGTCCCGCCGTGATGAGGCCCATGCTGTAGGTGAGGCCATAGGCGGCGATGATCCACTCGATCTTGGCCGACGGGGCGGAAAAATCCGCCTGCATGGCGGGAAGGGCCACGTTGACGATGAAGAAGTCCAGCGTCGCCATGAACACGCCCGCGAGGACCACGGGGAGCGTCCCGCGGTGCGAAGGGCCCCCGGTGTCCGCCTGCGGCGGTCGACGCACCAGGGTCGCTTCCCGATTCATGATCGGCGGTGTCTGACTTTCCCTGTGCGTCGTCAGGCGGAAGGGATGCCCGTCCGAGCGCGATCCCGGGAGCAGCAGCCCGGCTCGCGGCGACGCGTTTTCCCGTCGCCGTCGGCTCAGATGCGACGCGCCTGAAACTCGACCTGGACGATCCAGGATTTCCCGTCGCCTTCGCGACGCTCGGCGAGCCAGTGAAAGGAAGTCGGAGTCATTTCGCTGAACGTCCAGCGAATGACGCCGCCATCAGAATACGTCCCCTCCTGCACAATCCCGGGTCCATGTCGTCGCGCGACCAATACCGCGCTGCTGGCGTTGATCGGATTCAACCAGGTCACACGCCAGGCCCGTACCGCGGGATCGTACATCCGAAAGGTCGAGCCATACCAATTCGTGCCGAGCTTGGGCAGCGCCGGATCGCGCTCCGTGCGCCGCGGATGAATGAAGACGTCCTGCACGGCGCGGCCCTGCAACACCCAGGCCGCGTGCGCTTCACCCCGGCTTTCGCGAATCGAACCGTCGGCATCGTGGATCCGCAGATCGAGTTCCCAGCTGCCCACGAGCCAGCCGTAGAGGTCGTCGTCGGCGGGAATCTCCGGAGAACGTCCGGCCGCCGGCAGGAGATCGAACAGGCGGGCGGGGAGCTTCGGTTGGCTGGTCGTTTTCATGTGCATGGTCCTCCTTTTTTCCGCGGATGCGCTCATCGCATCCGCACGGGCCCACGCTATCCCGCGAGGCCGGCGCCGACTTCCAGTTTCCTGCTCATTTTGCGCAATTGCGACGAATTCGCCTGCTGGCGGCAAACGGACGGAGACACGCCGAACGCACGCCGGAAGGCATCGGTGAGATGGCTGTGGCTGGCGTAGCCCAGTTCGAGCGCGAGCCTCGCAAGATCCTCCTCGCCGTCGGTGATGCGCACCAGGGCCTGACGCAAACGCAGGTGATTGCGATATTCGTGAATGGCCATTCCCGTCGCCGCCCGAAAGACGCGGGTGAGATGAAACGGCGAACTGTGCACCAGCCTCGCGAGTTCCGGGACGGTAAGTTTGTCCGCGAAGCATTGCGCGAGGCGGGTCTGGGTCGCCACGACGAGAGCCCGGTGCGCCATCGACGTGCCGCGGCGTCGCGACCGCGGGCGGGAGACGCCGCGTGCGTGGTAGGCGGCGCCCACCAACCCGGCGAGCAGGTCGAGCGCGAGTTCCTCCGCGGCCAGCGCGTCGCCCCCGCCGGCCTGCGCCGCCGTCCGCAAGCGTTGCTGCAACCAATACAGCGCCGGTCCGATTGGGGTGTGGGTGAATTCGAACGGCCGTTCCGGTCGCTCCACCACCCGTGGTTGCATCTCGGCGACGCATTCGCACACGAGGGCGGGCTCAAACTCGAAGACCGTGCAATCATCGCCACCGTCGACGGGATGCGCCACGCGGTAAGGCTCATTCCGGTTGAAAAACAGCGCCTGGTTGGAATCCGCCACCACCTCCCGCGACCCGACTTGCTTTTGAAAAATGCCGCGCCGAACGAATACGATCCGGTGGGCCGGCGCCTGTTCCTCGGCGCCGGGGGCGTGCCGAGGGGCCCGGCAGCGCACGTCGGAAATGGTGACACCGCAATCCAGGTGCAGAAACTCGTGAATGTGGAAGGGTGCCGGCATGACTCGAATGGTACGATGGCTGGGCGTTCGTCCAAAACGAAGTGAAGCCTCCACCGGTCACAACCGGCTTCGTGGCAGGAGCGCCTCCAACGTTGAATCGGGCGGCACTCCGATCCCCCAAGCCGATCCATCCGGCGGGCGTTCACTGGGCTTCGGGGTCGGCATGCAGGAGCTCCTGGGTGACGCGCCATTGGCCATCGGCATCCTTGCGCCAGACGAGGAGACTGCGCACGCGTACCCGTTGCTCCGTTGCGGGATCGTCGCCACTCAGCCACGACGCGCGAACGTAGGTGTATCCGAGGTTGTTGTTCACTTCCATCCGCTCGATGTTGATCTTCATTTGTCGCAGCGGCCCCATCGTTCGCGCCATCTCGAGGAACGCGGCTCTTCCCTGCAGGGGCGGCGAGGCCGGCGCGACAAACATGGCGTCTTCCGTATAGTGATAGACCCATGCATCCGAATCCGGCGTTTGCAGCGCCTGCGCGAGTGATGCGACGGCGGAACGAAGCTCGGCTTCGGACGCGGCGTGGCCGGGCGAGACTGCAAATCCAAGGGTCATGGCGAAAGCGAGCAATCGGGTGTTCATGCGCGGGGCGCCCTTTGCTTCGCCAGTTCGTCGCGGAAGGCTTTTTCCTTTTCGGTGACGAAGTTCCGATAGCCATCCGGATCGATGAAGAGGATTCGCGGCGCCGACCTTGGCGCGGGCGCGCTTGTCGAGCATGCCGAAGTAGCTGCCGTGCGCGCCAAGGAAGAGATCGCACGGCAATGCCTTCAGGATGTCGAACCCGCGCTGGTAGTCTTCGGCGATCCCGGGGTAGTTCGCATTGCCGACCAGCTGGTAGCCTTCGTTGACGTTGGGACTGCCGACGATGACGGCGTTCAAGTCCTTGCCTCCTTCGGAGACCTTCATCGTCCACGTGGTGCAGCCCTTCGTGTGGCCCGCGGTCCGGTGCGCGACGAGGGACACGCCGCCGAGGGTCACGGTGTCCCCGTCGTGCAGGACGCGGTCGACCCGGGTCGGAGGATAGTAGGTGGACGCCGTGTCACCATAGTTGAAGTCGGTGCGGCCGCCGGATTCCACGACGTCGACGTCACCCTCCATCACCATGTAGGCGGCACCGGTGAGTTCCTTGATCCGGGCGCTGGCCGCGCAATGATCCCAGTGGGCGTGGCTGATGAGCAGGATCTTGACATCGCTGAACGCAAAGCCGAGCTGCTCCAGATTCGCCCGGATCTGCGGCACATTTTCCTCGAGCGTGCTGTTGATCAGGATACAGCCCGCCGGCGTGGCGATCAGGTAGACGGCGAGGTCCTTGGTTCCGACATGGTAGAGCGGACCGGCGATGTGGAAGGGCGGGTAGGGCTCGGTCCACTCCGGCCTGTTCTGGGCGAAACCCCGGTTCATCGGGGCGACGCCCGCGAACAGAATCATCAGGAGTTGGAACCTGGAGAGATGGAAGAACCGGGAGAGCGACGGGAGTTGCATGGCGTGGGCAACTGGCACCCTGCGGATGGCACTCGTTGAGGCGAGGATATCATGCGGTGTTTGGTTGGGTGCCGAAATCAGTTCCACCCGCAGGAACTGCGCCGGCACGGACAAGGGACCACCCGGGGCCGTGCTACCGATCGCGAAAAGGACGAGAATCGACCTGGCCGGGTCTGCAAGCTTGCTTGTCCGTCGGTTCCCGGTTTCAATCCAATTCCCCGTTCCCCACGTATGTCCGTCGGTCTGTCGTCGGCCCCGAAACCGAGAGACCGCACTATTACCTCATATGAACGAACGCTTGACGAAGACGTGGCTCCTGATCGGGGCCGGGGCGGCCCTTGTTGTTACTCTCGCGCGGGCCGACGATAGGGAGGCCCCCCCCAAGGATCATGTCCTCTTCCTGGGGCTGAATCTTTCCGTGCGCCGCAACGACAACTCCGGCCCCGTGGTGGGAGCGGACGACAGTTCGGTCCAGGTCCTCGAAAGTGGCAGGCGGGCGCGCCTCTTCCTGCGCGACGTCGAGCACTTCCAAATCGATGTGCTGCCGAAGGTGAGCAAGGAATCCGTCGCTATCGAGGCGCTGCACGAAGAGCGCTGTTATGGTCCGAATTCGGATCCGCAGAAACAGGCGATGCACCAACAAATGATCCGGGCAAAGATCGACTGAGCTGGCCGCGGTCGCCAGACTTGCCGTTGGATTCTTCGACGAGACCCTCGCATCGGGCGGTCCGGGACCAGCACGCTAGCGCCTTTTAAGCACTGGCGGGGCCCCTCCGGGCGAATCCTCGTTTTACTCGAAACTTGAAAGCATTTTTCTGAGGATGGAATTCAGCGTATTGATTTCCTTCTTGGAAATCGTGCTCGTTAGCCGATGGAGCGTTTTGACGTGTTCCTCCACGGCTTTGTCGATGAGCGCGAGCCCCTTGGCAGTTAATCCGACTCGGAAGCTGCGTTTATCTTGCTGGCTTTGCACGCGCGCGACCAGTCGGGCGATTTCAAGCTGATCGATGCGGTTGGTCATCGTTCCCGACGTCACCATGGTGCGCGTCATGAGTTCGCCGGGCGAGAGCGTATAGGGCGGACCGGAACGGCGCAAGGTGGCTAGAACGTCGAAGGCGGCGTGATGGAGACCAAACTTACCCCACGTTTTCTCCATCTCGCGCACGAAGAGGCTGGATAGCCGGTTGATCCTTCCGGTGACTGCCATCGGCGTCACGTCGAGATCTGACCGCTCCTGCCGCCACTGTTCGAGAATAGCGTCAACATGATCCATCGAGGAATGGAAATGCCTGCGTCTCTTGACGTCAAGATATCCCACGGTATCTTGACCTCAAGATAAACGCCCGATGTCTCGCGCCACCGACACGATTGTGACGGGATTCGCCCCGGTGATCTGGGGAACCACCTATTTCGTCACGACGGAATTTCTACCCCAAGGTTATCCGATCACGATAGCGATGTTGAGGGCTTTGCCGGCGGGACTATTGTTGTTTTTGTTCGTCCGAAAGTGGCCCGAACGCCGCTGGTGGAGACGGATCTTTTTGCTCGGAGCGCTGAATATTTCGGTGTTTTTGATTTGTCTCTTCGTCGCGGCTTATCGTCTGCCCGGTGGCGTGGCGGCAACCGTGAGCGCCACCCAGCCTTTGATGGCCGTTTTTCTGGCCCGCGTCTTTTTGGGCAATCCAGTGCGGGTTTCGTCGATGTTCGCCGCCGTCGTGGGACTCGGCGGCGTTGCCCTGCTGGTGCTGGCTCCTGAGACCGCACTTGACCCCATCGGGCTGACGGCCGGCCTCGGGGGTGCGGCTTCCATGGCCACCGGCAATGTCCTCGCGAAGCGATGGAGATCCGCGGGGATACCCGTCCTGGCTTTCACTTCCTGGCAGCTCATCGCGGGAGGGTTGTTGCTCGTGCCGGTGGCGCTATTACTCGAACCGCGGTTGCCGTCGCTGACCTACGCAAATATCGCGGGCATTATCTGGCTGAGCGTGGTGGGTGCGGCCCTGACCTATCTCGTTTGGTTCCGTGGTGTAGCACGCATGGATCCGGCCGCTGTATCCGCACTCCTCTTCTTAAGTCCCGCCACGGCCGTCGTCGTGGGATGGGCGATTCTGGGGCAAAATCTAAACGCCCTGCAACTTCTCGGCATATTCGTTGTGCTCGCGGGCATATGGTTCAGCCAGCGAGCCGGCGAAGCTCCGCCTGGGAAACAGGCCCCGGCATGCAAACTGGAATCAAGTGACGGAGCACGAACATGACGATTACCGTTCTGGGCTTCGGGCGACGTTGGCAGCCGCATCGTCAAGGAAGCGTTGATCCGTGGACATCGCGTGACAGCGGTGACGCGTTGCAGTCACACCTCTCGATGGAGGACTTCGCCGGGGCAGTGCTGGACGAAGTCGGCAATCCAGCGCATTCGCGGGGTGCGTTCACGGTAGGGTATTAGTCGCGGGACTGCCGCTCAACGCCGCTAACATTCGGTACCGCAGGAAATGTCAGATCGCTGGGAACGACCGTCGGGGGAATTCAACCAATGTCAGGCAGGCAACGCTGAATCTATTATGCACCTAGAACAAATCGATCATGTTGCCCTTCGGTGCGCCTCAATCCAGGTGACGAAGGCGTGGTATATGAACACGCTCGGCTTTGAGCACGTATTTCCAGGCCAATGGTCCGGTGTTCCGGTCGTGTTGCGACTGGGATCGACATTCCTCACGCTCTTTCCCGAGAAAGAAACCGAGCAGATCTTAGCGGCGGGTCGAGCGTGGCACCTCGCTTTGCGAGCTGGAACCTACGAAGACTTCCGATCGGCGCAGGTCGAACTTCAAGCGAAAGCGATCTCGTTTCAATTTCGCGATCACGAGATTGCGCACTCGATTTATTTCAATGATCCGGACGGGTATCTCCTCGAGATCACCACCTACGACATTTCCCAACATCAAGGATCGACGTCAGTTTCGGGCGTCTTCGGCCATTGACGACCCCTTGCGTTGATGACGGCGCAGGTGAGCTCAAGGATGTTTCTTGGGGGGCTCGGCCCAAAACATGAGAGATGGAGCGAAACTCCTGCCGACGCGACGCTCCGCCGAATGCCGGTTGACCAACGGGAGCAGCGGAGCAATCGATCGTTACGGCTCAAGATCCAGCAGTGCCTTGCCGCTTGCCAAGTCAATGGGAACCGAAGCACCCCTCGACGTCTCTGGCGCGAAATGCTTTCGCAAAACGATCGATCAGCTCGCGGATTGCTGCTTCGCTTTTTGTTCGGTTTTCTTCCGTGTTCATGAGTGCTTGGAAGTTCAGCTCCCGGATTCCTGCCTGTTGACATCGAGATCGACCACCACGGCGGAGTGGTCGCTCGCCCAGATCCCGTCGATGGCCTGGTCGAACGCAAGATTCGCGGCCTCGATGGTCGCTGATGCTTGGGGGTGGGCGTGCCACGGACCGACGAACACGTAGTCCACCCGGCGGCGATGATTCGGCCGTCGGATGATCTGATCAATTCCTGCTTTCGCGTTCGGGTTTTATGGAGGCCGGGCTTTGTCCGGTCCGAGGACGACAGCGAGGTCGTCCCTCCCGGAGCGTGCAATTACTTCTGACGTTGGGTTCAAGGAAAAGCGCGTCGTGCGCGAACTTCGCAGGCGATGATCCAGGTCTCACGGTCACCCGCCTGGCCGCTTGGGACACGCGGTCCCGGGTCTGGCCAACGACGCACGAAACTAACCCCGGCGCTTGAAAAACTGCACGGCGCGCTCGTGTTTCTCCGCCCCGGCCCGCGACGGAAATGTCCCGAGATTCCGGCGTTTGCCCGTGCGGGGGTCTGGCTTGCGCGAATAGAGCCGGTATTTGCCGGACTTCAGTTTTCGGATCATCGTCAGGTTCCTTCCGTTGTTCGTGCGAACCGGCCCCGCCGCCGCGGCCACTTTTCCGTCAGCCGCGGTGCGATCCCGGTCGCGGTCTCTTTCATTTCAAAGGTGGTGCTCATGTTCGTCGTCTCCCTGCTGCGCCGTTCCGGAGCCGTTTCCTCCGCTCGACGGTCGGCAGCATTCGCACTTTGACCCCGCGGAGCGCCCACGCGGACCGGCTTCATGCGATGCAGTCGGAGCAAAACAGTCAGTCTTCCGGCGGCCGGGGTTGCTCGGCTTTCCGCCCGGGGGGGGTGGCTTGGATATGGTCGGCCAGTTGGTCTGCGCTGAAGGCGTCGGTACAGCTTTCGTCGATCAACGGCAGCATCGTCGCGTGCCATTCGAACCACGCGTGCGCGAGGCGGCGATAGTCGGCCTTGCGCCGCTCCTTCAGATTCGCCCGCTCCCGGGGATCGGCGACGAGATCGAACAGAAACGTGTTTTCGTTAATCTTGAGATATTTCAAGTCGCCGTCGCGGACCGCCTGCTGCGCGTTGGCCTTGAAGCGCCAGAAGACCTGTCTCGCGACCGGCGGAGCGTCGGAGGTGAGCTGCGGCAACAGGTTCATGCCGTCGCTCGGGTAGCGAGGGTCGGGCGCGGTACCCGCCGCGGCCACGAGCGTGGGCAACCAGTCCATCGTCACCATCACCTGATCGCTCGTGCGTCCCGCGGGAATCTTTGCCGGCCAGGAAATAACCGCCGGAATACGAAGTCCGCCCTCGAGCAACTCGGTTTTCAGCCCGGTAAACGGCCAGGTGTAGGAATACCGCTCGCCGCCGTTGTCGCTGCTGAAAACCACAATGGTGTTCTCCGTCAGTCCGTGGACTTCGAGCGCGTCGAGCACACGATCGATCTGCCGGTCCATCGCTTCGATCATTTCCCGGTAGGTTTCTTGCGATCCGCCATCGTAGTGAAAGCGCGGGAGGTTGCCGTCGTGGAGGCGTTTCGATTCGGCCTCATCACCCGGCCCTTCCCACGGCCAGTGCGGCGCGTTGAAATGCAGGCTGATCAGAAACGGCGCCTGGGTCTGCGCAAAGTCATCGATCGCCGCCACCGCGCGCTGGCCGAGGAGGTCCGTGAGGTAACCGTCAGGGTGAATCGGGGTGTCGTCGGACCAGAAGTCGTCGCCGCGAAGGAAATAGTCCGTCGCGCCCGCACGAAACCCGTAGAAATGATCGTAGCCGCTCTGCAGCGGACCGAAATGCGGCAGCCGCCCCAGGTGCCACTTGCCGATGAGCAGCGTGCGGTAGCCGGTCTCCCGGAGCAGCGAGGGCAGCGTGGGGTGTTCGGCCGGCAGGCCAACGTCGCCGCTCTGACCCTTCGCGATCGGTTCTTCGAGACCGACGCGCAACCGGCAGGGATAGCGCCCCGTCATCAGCGCCGTGCGCGCCACGGTGCAGACCGGCGAACTGGCGTAGGCCTGTGTGAAGCGCACCCCGCGCGCCGCAATCCGGTCGATCGCCGGTGTGCGAAAGTCGGGCCGGCCGTAACACGACACGTCGCCATAACCCATGTCGTCGGCGAGGATGAAGACGATGTTCGGCGGCGCGGCGGTGGTGGTCGCGGTACGCGCCGTGGTGGTGCCGAGCAGCGCGGCCAAGCCCAACACCACGGCGCGGCCGGCCGCGCGAAATGCGGGGTGGACGTTGGGGATTGCCGGAAAAACGCGAGAGAGGATGGGCATGGTGATTTCGGTGTCGGGGGTGCATTCATTTCCCTCGGTTCCGATACCCCGGGGGTTGCCTCGACTTGGCCGGAATGTAGGAGCCCCGCTTGCAGGCGATGCTGCAACCTTGATCTTCGCATTCCACGGACCCCCGCCGGGCAGTTCGCCCGGATCGAAACAGACCTCGACGCCGGCGGCACGAAGCGCTTCGGCAATCCGCCGGGCGGTCTCGGCATCGTGAGACGCGTAGGACTGGAACACCGCGCCTTTCGGCGCGGAGCGCTCAACATTCAACGCTGAACTCTCAACGCTCAAGTGTCGCAGGTCGCAGGACCCGCATCTGTCAGGACCGGCGCGCCGTGGTGCCCCCAATCCGCAAAACCAGGGCCCCCGCGCCACGCCAGGGCAAGCGAATCCGGTTGGGCGTCAAGGACCCGTTTCGATGTAGATGACGAGCACCTCGCCATCCCTGCTGCCCTGGCGGAGGCGGTTCTCGCCTGTCAGCGGGCCGCCGTTGAGGCTCGACATGTCAGCGCGGCCCACGGTCAACGAGCGACCACCCGCTACCGAGTCCACCGACATCCTGCGGTCCTGACCGCAGCAGGTGTTTGTTTGTGCTCAGCGTCGCTCTTCAGCGGGGCCCGTAAGAGCGGGTGGGCTGGGCGTTTGACGACGGCCGTGGGAATCGCCACGGTCGGTGCGCGATGGATGATGGCCGGAATGATCTCGAAGTGCGCGTGCGTCTTGCCCAGGAGGTGTTTGGTCGCCGCTACGCCATGTGCTTTTGGAGCTGGCCACGGGATACGGTGGTGACACCAGACTTGCTGCCCAACGTCGCGCACGCCCTTCGACAATACGGCGGAAGGGCCGAGATGTTGCTGTCGGAAAAAATATGCCCCTCGACCCTTTACAAGGAGCGGTATTTGCCGCGCTACGCTCGCGACGACAGCCGGACAGCCACGTAGCCGGTGCGAGCGCGCTCAATCGCGATCCGCAGTCACCGCGCTATTCGGAGGACATCGACTTCTTTCACGACGCCGCGGCGATCGTGGACGACAATGCCGATGCCGACGCCCGGGTGCTGGAAACCGAGGGCTTCGTGGTGTCATGGGAGTCACCGCGGACCGGTTTCCGCCGGGCGTGGATCGAGCGCGACGGCGCCAGGATCAAAATCGAATGGGCCTATGATTCCGCGTTTCGGTTCTTTCCCGTGCAACCCGACCCGGTTCTTGGATACCGGCTGCATGACGCGGATCTGGCCGTGAACAAAGTTCTGGCCGGCGCCGGCCGGCTGGTGATACGCGACTATCTCGACCTGATCTTTCTGCACGACTCCTACCTGACCCTGGGCGCGCTCGCTTGGGCTGCGACGGGTAAGGACCCAGGGCTTTCGCCCCTGCGCATCCTGAACGAACTCAACCGGCACAGCCGGTATCAGCCGTCCGATCTCGCGGAAGTGCGCGTGACCCGACCGGTGTCATTGCAGGACCTAAAGGAAAAGTGGCTTGAGATGCTGCGGACGGCCCACGTGCTGGTGGAGAGTCTTCCGGTTGCTGATGTGGGTTGCCTCTATCTCGACGGGGCCGGATGTCCGATCACGCCGGATCCGGACGCTGCGGGATTTGGCGCGCTCACACGCCACTACGGCCAGCTCCGCGGGAGTTGGCCGCGCATCATGCGCGACGACAACGCCTGACCGAAAACGGCAATCACCATTCGAAACCGACCTTCGCCCCTTCGCGTCCTTCGCGTGACACCTGGCTCGGGTCGTGGGTCCTCCGGCAGCGGGAAATGTTCAGGCTGCTGCGGGTGTCCGGTCATGAAGCAGGCACTGCCGATCCCCAGCAACGCCGCTGGGGTCGTCATTGCGGCGATGGCCCACATGCCGCCGACAGAGATCGTGCGGAGAAGCGCACGATCGCGCCCGGAGTGCTTGCGCCTGCTATCCGTTCAGCCGTGACGGGAATACCACGGGATTGTGACGAGCATTCGCCAATTGGCCGTTCGATCCGCGCGCGCGACCCCGGTCCGGGCAAACTTGGCCAGCTGACCGGGCGCGCTACAGCGTCTTCAGACCTTCAAGCTTCGCCAGTGCGGAAGCCTTGACGTCGAAGCTCCAAAACGTGTCGCATTCGAGCAGCAAAGCTGCAGCGACGTGCGCGACGTCGTAGGCACCCTGAACCGGTCAAGCCGGCAGACACCGCTCGCCCCCTGCTTTGTGACTGGAACACATTGACCGGGGCGATCGATTCAGCGAGCGACGTCCCACAGCACTGCAGGCTGACGCATGGGGCGCCACCCGGGGGAGCATTCGCGACCAAGTGTTCCTCCATCGCGGACCGGCGACACTTTTGGGCAGCCGTCATGTCCCAACGCGGAGAAGACTGTCGACAAACGCTCACGGCCGGGGCGGCCCATCCGTGACGTGTACCTTGCACCACGATCAAGAACCGGGGCACCGCGCCCACCACATCAACCACCATCAGCCATGAGCAAAGGCACCATTGAACAACCGACCAAACACAAGACCGGCACCCGTGAGGAGTGGCTTGCCGCCCGCCTCGAACTGCTGAAGGCCGAAAAGGAACTGACCCGGCGCTGCGACGAACTGGCGCGACAACGCCAGGCGCTGCCGTGGGTTCGCATCGAAAAGGAGTATCGATTCGACACCGATGGCGGCAGGGCCTCGCTGCCGGATCTTTTTCGCGGACGCTCGCAGCTGCTCGTCTACCACTTCATGTTCGGCCCCGATTACCAGGCCGGCTGTCCGTCGTGCTCGGCGATCGCGGACGGCTTCAATGGATTCGTCGTCCATCTGGCCCACCACGACGTGATGCTCTGGGCGGTGTCGCGCGCTCCGCTGGCCAAGCTGCAGGGGTTCAAGCGGCGAATGGGATGGACGTTTCCCTGGGCGTCATCGTTCGGGACCGACTTCAACCAGGACTACGGGGTGACCTTTACCGAAGAGGAGCAGCGGTCCGGAGTCGTCGAGCACAATTACCACGCAATGGACACGCACAGCGCGCTCCGCGACGAGGACATCCAGGCCGTCTATGGCACGGATGCCGCGACGATGATACGGGAGGCGCCCGGCATGAGTGCGTTCGCGCTCAAGGACGGCGTCGCCTATCACACCTACTCGGCATACGTTCGCGGGCTGGACAGTCTGTGGGGGATGTACCAGTGGCTTGACCGCGCCCCGATGGGACGGAACGAGACGATGTTTCAAGGCATGGGTGACCTCCACGGCAGCGACTGGTATCGCCGCCACGACGAATACGACGGCGGGTGAGAGCCGGCCCATGACCGAGGCCGCGAAGATCGGGACCGAACCAGGCAATCGCCGGCTGATTGTCTTTTCATTGTTGGCCGTCGCGGCGGCGTGTTGGGCTTGGATCGTCCCCATGGCGCGCGATATGTACGGCGCGATGACGGGCGCCTCGGCGTGGATGATGACGGAGAACTGGGACGCCATGCACCTCGTCCTGTTGTTCGCCATGTGGGTTGTGATGATGGCGGGCATGATGTTACCGTCGGCGATTCCCGTGGTGTTGCGGTACGCGGAGGTGAACCGTGCCGGGACCAACGGCCACCATGTGCCGGCCCACCCCTATGCATTCGCCGGCGAGTATCTGGTCCTGTGGACGACATTCAGCCTGGCCGCCACGGTCCTGCAGCGACTGCTCGCGCAACTGCAACTGCTGACACCGATGATGGAGCCCTCGAGTCACATCTTCGGCGGCGCGCTTTTGGTCACGGCGGGGATATTCCAATTCACGCCGATGAAGCGGAAGTGTCTTGAGCACTGCCGGTCGCCGGCGCGATTCCGCACCAGTCAGATCCCGCCCGGCGTGTCGGGCGCCCTGCGCCTCGGGGCTGCCCACGGCCTGCAATGTCTCGGTTGCTGCTGGGCGTTGATGCTGCTGCTCTTCGTCGGCGGCGTGATGAACCTCTGGTGAATCCTGGCGCTCACCCTGGTCGTGCTCCTGGAAAGGCTCGCGCCATTCGGCCTGCAGAGCGGCCGCGCCCTGGGGGCGTTGCTGGTCGGACTCGGCGTCTGGTTTCTATTGCGGCAGGGCGATGCGACGGGCTGGCTGTAGAATCTTGTCGACCCAAGGCGGCCGGCGAGGCCGCCGGCCTCACCACCACCGTCCGACAGTCCTCCCGTTTGCCGTCCGACAGCACCCGGCGGGCGGCATTCCGCGCGAGCGACATGACGGCAATAGTACACCTCGACCCCTTTCTCCGCATTGCGCCGCACCCGGTGAAGCTCCTCCCTGGCTTCATCCCTTTCATGGCAATTCGTGGAAGTTCCCCCGACCTTGTCGGGACTCGCTCGCGACGCAGTCGGAGTTCGTGTCCCTCCCTCCGAACTTCGTTTCCGCCGTTGCCTCCGGTGAAATTCCTTTCCGCTTCTGCGCCGATCGAGCCTCTTGTGGCCCACGCAGCTTCGTGTTTCGCTTACCGCCATGGCAAAGAAACGTACCGGTGGTTGCGCCTGCGGGTTTGTGCGCTATCAACTCCTCGCCCGGCCGATGTTCGTCCACTGCTGTCATTGCATAAACTGCCAGCGATCGACGGGCAGTGCGTTCGTGCTCAACGCGATCATCGAAACCCAGGCGATCAAGCTCTTGCGCGGCAAGCCGGTGGCCGTGCCGGTGCCGCGCGAGGACGGAGTGCACGACATCTACCGCTGCCCCCAGTGTCAGGTCGCCGTCTGGAGCGACTACGGGCCCAAGCCGAACATCCGGTTTGTGCGCGTCGGCACGCTCGACCAGCCGGGCGCCCTGAAGCCGGACGTGCACATCTTCACCCGCTGGAAAGTGAAGTGGCTCAACCTGCCGCAAGGAACGCCGGCATTCCGGGATTACTATGAGAGAAGCAAGCTCTGGCCCAAAGCCAGCGCCAGACGGCTGACGGCCGCGCTCGGGAAAGCGGACACCTGACGACTCCGAACATAAACCCGATCGGAGGGGGCATTTTACTGCGACCGCTCAGCGCGACGGGCAAATATCGGTGAGATTGACAAACCGACGCCCGGTGGGATAATCCCACCATGATCCTGACCTTGGATGCCAAACGACGGCTGACGCTGCCAGCGTCCCTCGCGCCGACCGAACCGGGTGATCATTTCGCCGCCGAGTTCGATCCGGACGAGGACATGCTCGTCTTTCGGCGCGTGGCGAAAAAGTCCGACTGGCTCAAGGTCCTGAAAGCGTGCCCGGTCAGCATGGACGACGTGCCGGCCCGCCGCCGCGAATATCCCCGGCGTCGAAAACGGTGAGCTGGCTGTTGGATGCGGATGTGCTGAGCCAGCCGGCCAAAAAGACCGGGGACGCACGCGTCGTCGCCTGGATCGAGTCCGAGCAGGACCATTGCTACACGAGTTCCGTGGTGATCGCCCAACTCGCCTATTGGGTGCGAACGAAAGAGGGGAAGTCCCGCCGGAATCTCCAGGCGTGGCTGTCCCGCCTCACGGAGGCGATGCACGGCCGCATTCTCGGCTTCAACGCCGCGGTCGCCCACGTGTGGGCGGAGCAACAGCACCTGTTCGTCACCGCGGGAGTCCGCATGCCGGTCGAAGGCAGTTATATCGCGGCCACGGCCCGTCGCTACAATCTCACGATTGCCACCGGCAACGAGAAGGATTTCCGGCGACCCGGTCTGAAAGTTTTCAATCCTTTCAAGCAACTGCCCTGAGAACCCAGCCGAATGACCGATGACGCGCCGCCGGGAGCAGAGTTGAGTGCGAGCAAGGCGGTCGGCCTCACCGCCACCGACCAACAGTCTTACCGTTTACCGTCTGACGGTACCTCGCACCGCTGCTGGTGGTCGACAACTGACTCATCGATCGGTCGGGAATCCGAACTCGGCACATGTTCTCGGCGGGCCGCTTCCCGCGACCTGACTGCAACAGTAACACATTGCCCCTTTTTCCCATTCGCTCTCGCGGATCCGCTCACTGCAATTTGGCCCGGAGGTCGCGATAATAGGTTCGCCCCACGGGGAGCTGCATCCCGTCTTTCAGCTCGGCGCGCCACTGGCTGCCTTCGAGGGCGTGGATGCAGACCACGTCGCTCATCCGGACGAGGAAGGACTTGTGGATGCGTTCAAAAACGGGAGGCAGCACGGCCTGCAGGCGCTCGAGGGATTTGTCGTGCAGCTCGCGTCGATGGTCGGCCAGCACCAATTCGGAATAGTCCCCGGCGCCCTGCACATACCGGACGTCGTCCACCGGCACGAGCTCGATGCGACCGTGTTTCCGCACCGCCAGGCACCGCGCGGCATACGGCGATCGTCCGTCGGGATCGCTGACCCGGCGCAAGGCCTGGGCCAGCCGTTCCCCGGTGAACGGTTTCGCGACGAAATCGATCACGCCGTGATCGAACGCGCGCAACGCATGCTCGATGTTCGCCGAGACGATGATGGTGTGAAACGAACCGGCCACGCTCGACTCGAGCAGCGCCATGCCATCCTGGCCGCCGAGGTTCAGGTCGAGCAACAGGACATCGATCGGCGCCTCCGCCAGGGTGGCCTGGGCCGCATCGAACGTTTCCGACACCCGCACCGCTTCGAGTTGGCCGGCCAGGATCGTCCGGCAGAACTTTTCGATCCGACGCGCCACGACCGCCTCGTCCTCGACAATCAGGATTCTCATGCGGCTCCCGGTTTGGGCGCGCCATCGCGCAGTTCGATCACGGTTTCCCAACCCCCGTCCACCTCGCCCTGGTCCAATCTCCACGCGCCCGGAAAACTTTCCTCGAGCCGCGCGCGCACGTAGCGCATGCCGGTGCCGCCCTTGACGCGATTGGTCTCGGCCGTGACCTCGCCGGGCGATCGAAACGTATAGCGCACGCCGCGATCGAGCGCGGCGGCGCGGAGCGTGAACGTGGCGTCATCCTTGCGGGCGCGCTGATGGGAGAAGCCGTTTTCAATCAGGGTGAGAAAGAGCGCCGGGGGCACGCCGGCGGCGACGTCGACTCCGTCGACATCGAGCCGCCACGCGACGTCGGTGCGCGCCTGCATCACGCGCAGGTGCGCGCGGCACAACTCGAGTTCCTCCGCGAGCGAGACGGTGCGCTCGCCGGACACCCGCGCCAGCGTGCGGAACTCCTGGGCGAGATCGTCGATCAGGTTCACCGCGCGCGTCGGCTCCTCCTCCACCGTCTGCGCCAGCGCGGTCAGGGTGTTCATGAGAAAATGCGGCTGGAGATTTTTCTTGAGGAGTTCGATCTCCAGACGTGCGGCGGTGAGCCGGGTTTCCTGGACCTGCCGCCGCTCGGCGCGCAGGCGCAGCGCGATCGCCAGGAGGACACCGAGCGTCGTGGGCAGGAACCGCTGAAAGAAGTCCAGCCCGACGAAGTGACTGGGATCATCCCAGAGCAGGACACCGCTGGTTCCGACTGCCGCCGCCACCGCCCAGACGCTGGGCTTGCGACGCATCGCGGCCCAAACGCAGCAGCCCAGCACGAACCAGATGGAAACGCCGATAAACTGCGCGGCCAGATAGTAGATCTGCGGAGCAGCGTGCACCGCCAGGATCCCGTCTCCGACCAGCACGGCCGCCAGCCACCAGCGTCCCCGGGGCACGCGCCACTCGTCGATCATCACCGCCGCGAGGCACAGGCTGAGCGCCAGTCCGGCCCCGGCGACGACCAGTTCGAAGTCATACTGCCACGAATACGGGTAGACATAGGCCAGCGCATACCACCGAGCCAACTCCATGAGGCCGCCGCAAAAACACATGCCGGAGAACAACAGGAGCACCCGCCGGCGGGCGGCGATCAGCCACATCACGAGCGCGGCGAGCGCGATCGTGAACAGCGCGCCGCACGCCATGATGGGCAGCACGTTGTCCCGCCGAAAACCGGCTTCAAATTCCGACGGGGCCATCACAATCGTCACGAGCGGCGAATAACCTCCGGGATCCCTCGTGTGATAGCTGGATAGACGCATCGCCAGCAGATGCTCTCCCGGTCCGGTCATCGCCGGCGAGAGCGCCGCCTGGCACTCGATCAGCCCCTCGACTTCCTCCTCCCGACTGTTGCCGGGAACGCCATTCTCTCCAATCCGCACGCCATCCCAATACAAGTCGTAGGATGCGGTGAGGAAGAGGAGGTTCAGACCTTCGGGCAGATGTCCGGTGGGACTGGTCCAGCGCACCCGGAAACGCAGCCACATGATGCCGGCATGCGTGGGGACGTAGGGCGGTTTCCCGCGCGCGATGACCGGCCAGGCGCTGTCGTCGAATGCGGCCTGCGCCCAGCGCGGATCGTCGCCCACCTGGGAGCGCACCTCGGAAAACTCGATCGACTCCGCCATGCGCTCGAGCAGGCGCCAGCCGGGGGGACCATTTCTGGCCACGTACCATGCGCGCGACGGTGCGATTGAATCGGCCCACGCCGCGCTGGCGCCGATGGCAACGGCCACCACGGGCACGAGCAAATACCACCATGATCGGCGAACGAGACGATGCGTCATGCTGGGGGAAGGCAAACCGTGACAGGAGCCTAACCGGCGCCGCGATGTCGTCGACGCGTTTTGCGAGACGTTCGGCGCTTCGGCGAGATGTTGGCCGCCATCGCGTCCGCGATCGTCAGGCCGGACGAGACGTTTACCGTCGCCGCGAGAAGTTGGCCGTCAAAGCGTCGCGGGCTCGACCCGGTGCATGCGGAATACGGCCGAGACAGCCGGAGCGGGCCTCTCACGGTGAGAGGTCACGACGGCGAAAAAAAACGAAGCCATATCCAAACATGAACACCCCCAGGATTGCACTCACCTCGACACTGCTGGCGCTCGCCGGCATGGTGTTTTCTTCAGCCGCCACGGCCGGTCCCAACCGCGGGAGGGACGACGATGACCACCCGATCGTCGGTTTGTGGGACACGAACTACGTCAGCGACTACTCCGGGCCGTCGTTCCACACGCACGAGCAATGGCACGGCGATGGCCTGGAGTTCGAGGTGAACAGCGTCGGTCCGGGGGCCGTCTGCCAGGGCACGTGGAAGGGCGTCGGGAAACGCGGCGTCAAGCTGCTGCACGTCGGCTTCGCGTTTTTCGCGCCCGATGGTCCGGCGATTCCGTTCGAGGAGACGCAGGAGCTGGCGGTGGCCGCCAACGGGAAGAGTTATGATGGGACGTTTCACACGGTGTACCACACGCCCGACGGCGACGTGGAGGACAAGGGTACCGTCCACGCCGAAAAACTCACCGTGGATGGTGGGTGTCCGCACCATTGAGCGAACCATCCGGAAACCCTCTTGGGCCGACCGTGAGGCGACCCGAAGGGGGGGCGGATGCTGCTCCGCCACGCCGGCTCCTTGCCCGATCTGCAGGGGCGAGGAGCCGGCCCGAATTCCGCCATCTCCAACCGAGTGCGATTCCTGTCATGCAACGCTTCATCCGTTTCCGCCCGTTGTCGGCGCGCGTCCCCGGTCTTTTCACGCTGGTCGCAGGCAATGTGTTCTTCGCACTGTCGCCGGTTCGTGGCGGTGGCGCCGACCCCGCGCACGATGCGCCGCCCCTCATTGGGGAACGCCCGGCGATCCAGCATCATATTGCGGGCGACGGACTCGATCTCGGCCTCGACCAACTCTTCGACGCCGGCGCCGCGCTGTTCGACGCGCGCTTCACCATTCTCGACGGCCAGGGCCGCCCCGCGAGCACCGGCGGCGGCGCACCGCGCGCGCCGGTGGAACCGTCGTTCATCCGGACGTCCGCCCCTGATTCGACGTCGTGCGCGGGCTGCCACGCGCAGCCGCGGTCCGGCGGAGCCGGCGATTTTGTCGCCAATGTCTTTGTGCTCGCCCAGACGCTCGATCCCGTCACCGAGTCGGTTAATCCGCAATTCAGCAACGAGCGCAACACCCTCGGGATGATGGGCGCGGGACCGATCGAAATGCTCGCGCGCGAAATGACGGCGGCCTTGATCGCCATCCGTGACGATGCGCGGGCGGCCGCGGCGGCCCGCGGGCAACCCGTCACGCGCGAACTCGTGGCGAAGGGCGTGCATTTCGGCACCGTCACGGTATTGCCGGACGGCCGCGTCGATCCCAGGGGAATCGAAGGCGTCGACTGGGATCTGGTCGTGAAGCCGTTTCACCAGAAGGGCGCCGTGGTCTCGCTGCGCGAATTCAGCAACAACGCGATGAATCACCACCACGGCATGCAGTCCGTGGAGCGATTCGGTCACGGCGACCCGGACCAGGATGGCGTGGTCGAAGAACTCACCGTCGGCGATATCACGGCCGTGACGATCTACCAGGCCGCGCTCAACACGCCGGGCCGCGTCTGGCCGGCGGATCCGCGCGTGCGCGCCGCGGCGGTGATTGGTGAACGCATCTTCAACGCCATCGGCTGCGCCACCTGCCACGTGCCCGCGATGGAACTGGAACACCGCGACTTCACCGAGCCGAATCCCTACAACCCGCCGGGCAATCTGCAGCCGGGCGACGGGCGCCGCAGCTTTTCGTTTGATCTCACGAGCGAAGGCGAACGTCCGCGCCTCGAGCGCGCCCGCGCGGGCCGCGCCATCGTCCGCGCCTTCACCGACCTCAAGCGGCACAACCTCTGCGACGAGGAGCTGAACCACTTCGCCAACGAACTGCTGCCGCAGGGCACGCTGGCGGGCAACGCGCCCGCCTCCAGCTTCACCGTGTCCCCGGCCCCGCGGGCCCGCACGGATTTTCTGACGCGCAAGTTGTGGGACGTCGGCAACACCGCGCCGTATGGCCACCGCGGCGACCTCACGACCATGACCGAGGCGATCTACTATCACGGTGGCGAAGCGCGCGCGGTGCGCGATGCCTACTTCGCGCTGCCGAAAGATCAGCGCGGCGCCGTGATCGAGTTTCTGCGCACGCTGCAGGTGCTGCCTCCCGGTTCCCCGCCGGAGATCGTGGCGTCTCCGCCGCATGCGTTTGCAGGAGGCGAAGCAAGGGTGCCCCACGACTGAAGCGTTCCGCGGAGGCGGCCAGCGCTCCACGCGCGCTACCGTCGGACGATGAAGAAAGTGTCCGTCGTGTGATCGAGATTATTGGGCGCCGGGTCCGTAAGTCGGCAGACCGGCTTGTTCCCATGCTTCGATGCCGCCGCGGTACCACAGCACCTGCGTGTAGCCGAGCTTGATCGCACGCAGCGCGGCATTGTACGAAAGCCAGCAGTGGTTGCTCTGGCAGTAGAAGACGAGGGGCATCTGTTTGTTGCCCTGCGTCACACTTTGGAGGTAGGTGCCAAAATCGCGCTGGTTCTGGTCGGTGAACGAACCCGCGTTGCCCGCGGGACGCGCTTTCTGGGCGCCGGGGAGTCCCTTCTGGCCGCCGAGCACGTCGAACACGATGAACTGCCCCGCATTCTTTTCATAGAGGCCGTTCAAGGCCTCGGTCGTGATGACGAGTCCGCCGGGAATCCGCGTCGGCGTCGGCGCATGCATCGGGTCGACGTGAAGTTGATCCGTTGGAGGAATGCCAAAATCCTCGGACTCGACCTTCTCCACCTGCGCAAAGCGACCATCGGTATGGGTCGAGGCACCCGGGCTGGGGACCGGCTGGACCGGCGGCTGCACCTGGGGTCCCGGCATCTGCCGATCGGGTGATGGCGGCGGCGGATTCGGTGGTGGGGACTGGGATGGCGGCGGAGGCATCGTGCGGGACGTGTCGTCGCCGAAACTGTTCTGGGCAATTGCGGACACCGACAGGGTGAATGATCCCAGCGCGGTGATCGCGAGCAGGCGCAAGCAGGAGAGGGACAGTTTCATCGGGCGACCTCCAGTTGGCGGCCGTCGACCCCGAGGTCGCGGCCGGGTTGGAAATTGGCGTCGTTGGTCAGGATGTAGGTGTCGTCGTTCAGTCGCCAGACGTGGTCGTAGTTGTTCGGCAATTCCACGTGCGTCTGCGACGAGGGGTCGACGTAGGTTTCCACCTCACGGATGGTCTGGCTGAAGCGCTCGGCGGAACGGTCCTGGCTGGCCTGGGTGTTCGCGTAGGTCTGCTGGTTCATCTCGGCGATTTCGCGCGCGGTATCCATGCGGATCTGGTGCCGATCCGCTGCGCCCTTGCGGTTCGCCTCGTTGATGCGGCGGAAGTGCTCGTCCATCCGGGCCCCCCATTGCGGATCGCGCTTGATCGAACGGCGGACCAGTTCGGCGAGCTGGAAATCCAGCTGGCCCTCAGGAGCACGCACCGCGTAGGCCGGCAGGGCGGTCAGGGACATGAACTCCCGGATCTCCCCCGGCATCACGCCGGCCATGCGGGTGTGGGAAAAAAGCACCGTGCCGGCGATGGTCTCGCGCATTTCCCGGCCGTTGAGCTGGTACCCGAGCAGGAGTTCGCCCCCCTGGACCCAGGATCGCGTTTCATAGCCGGACATGGAGTCGTTCCGGTTGAAGAACGCGAGCGGTGCGGCGAACTCCGGGCGGTCCCGGAAGTCGAGCACGCGGGCGCCGGAGCGCACCCGCTGTGCGAGCCAGGTCAGGTAGTCGCGAACGTTGTTGATCGAGATGTTGGGACATTTCGGTTGATAGCCGGGAATCTGGATACTGGTTCCCGACCACATTTCCTCGGGCAGGATTTCAATCGCGCTGACGCCGTCGGGCGACTCGGCGCGCCATTGAACGTGGGTATTGAGCGGGCCGCACTCGACCTGGCCTTGCTGCCAGACCACGCCGCCTGAGGTCCTCCAGCCCGCCGGAACGACCAGGGTCATCGCGGTCATGGGCCGCTCAAAACCGTTGGGGTCGATGATCTCGGCCTTCTGGACGCGGTACGCGCCCGTCGGCAGTGGGACGGGGCTGGCTGAGGCGCCACCGGCGAGGGTGTGAAACCAGCCCCCCAGGAGGAGAGAGGCGAGCAGGGAGATTCGAGGGTTCATCGAGGTTGGAGCCGACAACGGTGCATGGAATTATCCGGCGGCGTGTAGCACGGACCGGAGACAGGGCGGGCATGATCATGTCGCGAAACGCAGATTTTGCCATACGCGGTACAACGTAGGGAAGTTCGAAGTGTGATTGCGACGTCCGCTGGCGGCTCGAAACCCGCCAATCCGGAACCATGCCCGTCGAAATCGACGACGGCGAAGGCGCGCCCAACCGTTGGCTCACGTTTCGGGCGTTGCGCGTGCTCGACTGGTATGCGGGAACGAAGCGTCGGACGAGCTGAGCGCGCGGGACTTCCTGACGACGTTGTGCAGGCAACAGTCACGCCGTTCTCCGTTGGCCCGCACTCCGACCGTGCAACCGTCCTACCGTCTACCGTCGGACCGCAACACGCGCCGCGGTGGCTCAATGACTGAGCGATCAATTGGACCAAATCCGGTTTCAGCAGGTGATCTCGGCGGGGTGGGGCCGACATTAGCGAACCTCCACGTCGAGGCGCTCGCCGCGGAACTCGATGGGCCGCGACGGGCCGGGATGATCTGCCGCCTCGACGGTGAACACCCGCGTGCCGTCGGGCCACGTGGGCATCCGCGCATCGGGTTCGATCGTGAGCGTGCGCGTGGCGTCCTGCCACCGCAGCCGGATCCACACCGCGCGCGGGTCGGAGCCGTCGCGATAGCGGGGACTCGCGCCGTCGTCGTCATAGAGCGTGAATTCGCCATCCGCCCCGGGAAACACGCGCAGCGTCGTCGGCTCCGTGACGGCCTGATCGACGTACTCGCGCACGGGATCGAGCGGAATGATGGCGCCCGCGCGCACGTAGAGCGGCAGCGTGGCTAGATCGACCGGCCGTTCGATCCATTGCGCGCCCGCGACCACCTCGCCGGTCCACCAATCCCACCACGCGCCCCGCGGCAGGTAAACGCGCCGCCGGGTCGCGCCCTTTTCGACCACGGGCGCGACCAGGATGTCCCGCCCCCAGAGATACTCGTCCTCCAGGGCCACGGCTTCCGCGTCGTCGGGATGATGCAGCCACAACGCGCGCATCATCGGCAGGCCCGTGTCCACCGCTTCGCGCGCCACGGTGTAGTTGTAGGGCAGCATCCGGTAGCGGAGTTCGAGATACGTCCGGCAGATCGGCTCGACCGCGGCGTTGTGCAGTTCGGCGGCATCGGGATGGTCCTCGTCCCGCACCTCTTTCGGTCCGAACTCCCCCGTGTTCCAGCCCCACGGCAGGCGCAGGTGCCACGTGCGCCCGTGCGAGCGAAACGACGCGCAAAACGCGGAGAACTGAAACCACCGCACGTAGAGTTCGCCGGTCAATTCCGGCGTCGGGAAAAAGCCGCCGGTATCGGAACCCCAGAATGGCGTGAGACTGAGTCCGTGATTTAGGGCCACCGGAATTTCCAGGGCCAGGATGCTCCAGCGGCTGTCGGTGTCGCCCGACCAGATCCAGCCCCCGTAACGCTGCGCTCCCGCATAGCCGGTGCGATGCAGGCTCCAGGGACGCACCTCCGGCCGGTCGTGCAACGCGCCTTCGTAGTAGAGTTGGTGGCGGACCAGGCGCGCCCCCAGCGGCAGTTCATCACCGTCGTCGGGCCACCAGCCATCCACGCCGAGCGCAAAGGTCTCCCGATGTCGCGCCCAATAGTTGCGGATGTGCCGGGGTGAATCCGACGCCTCGTCCATGGATTGGCCGAACAAATCCTCCGGCGCCCGGTTCACGTGGAGTGCGACCTTGAAGTGCATCGCGTGCAGCGCTTCCAACTGCCGGGCCGGTTGATCGAAGGCGTTGGGGTTGAATTCGAGCGAGCCGTGACCCGTGTTCCACCCGTTCGGGCAGTATCCCGTGCCGAGGTAGATCAAGGCATCACAGGGGAGATGCTTGGCGCGAAACGTTCGCGCGATCGCCTCCACCTCATCAGGTCCCGCCAGCGTGCGGTGCGACTGCATGTAACCCAGCGCCCATTTCGGCGGCAAGGCCGGCCGGCCGGTCAACCCGATGTACTGCGCCAGCGCATCCGGGGGCTTTTCCAGGTTGATCACGAAAACATCCACGACGCTCCCGCCCGGTTGCGGGTGTGGCATGAACTGCGCCCGGGCTTCGCGCAGATCAAACTGCCCCTCGGGATGGTGGACGAACAGCGCCCAGCCGTCGGTGCCGATCAAATACGGAGACGGTACCACCGAACCGCGGTAGGGACGCCTTTGTTCCCCCCACGTCGGCTCCATCGTATACCTTGCGCCGCGACGATCAAACTGCGTGGCGCCTTCCCCGAGGCCAAAGACCGGGGCGGCGGTATCAAAGTGTACGGCCGCATCGTCGAACACCAGCCGTTGGACCACGCTGCCATCCCCACGCCGCGCGACCACCGTCAGCGGATGGTTGGAAACGGTGACGCGCAGCGACCCGGCGATGAGCACGATTTCGCCGTTCAGCGCCCGCGTGCGCAGCACTTCCCGGCAGGTGAAAGGAACCAGCACATTGGACGACGGCGGACTCATGGGTTGGCCGTTGTCCTCGAGCGGCAGCAGTTCAACGCGCACCGCCTGGTCCCCGATGCTGCTCACGACGAGTTCGACATTCCCGCCGGCAAAGGAGACGGCGCTGGCCGCCGCGGCCAGGCCTGCGACCGGCCAGGCCATCACGCATGCAAACAGCGTCAGCGGTCTGGCGAAATCACAGAATCTCACCCCATGTCCCGACACCGGGGCACGGCCGACCGAGGAACAGGGGTTGCTTGAGGGCATGACTTTCGATATCCTATCCGAACATCCGCGGAACATAACCCAACGAATGCGCGACACTCTGCGGCACGGCAATTGCGCTCACCTTGCAGTTTTCTATGGAACTTGGCCTATTGTGACTTGAACGGCGGTGTTGGTAAGATGGAGTCACCGACATGACATGATGATGGCTCCAGACGGAAAGGCCCTGGCTTTCTCCGTCCTCCCGATCTCTGCCGCGGACGACCGTCCATTTCGTGTCGCTCGCCAACACCCGCCGACACGCCGCTGCACCGTCACTGCACTTCGATCAAGCGCGCATCCGCGTCGAGCTGTCGCATGATTTCAGGCCAAACCCGTTCCATGTTGTCCAGCAACGAGGTCGTACGGCAGTTTCCAAACCGCAGCCACACGACGGCAACGGGTTCAGGTCGCATCACGGTGAGTCGGGCGAAGTCCTCGTCTTTCGAGATGATGATGGCCCCGGTCGTGGCGGCATGTTCCCAGATGGCGGCGTCGGACGACTGCGCGAGATCGAGCGCGAGCACGTGTTCCGCCGTGCAACCGTGCATGTCGATCCAGCGGGCCAGCGCGGCTGGGAGTTGATTGTCGACCAGGAATCGCCTCACGACGCGCGCAACACCACGTGATCGTTTTGCGCGGCGGCAAACTCCAGGCAGGCGCGGATGTCGTCAGCTTCAAGAAACGGATAGTCCTTCAGGATTTCCTCCCAACTCGCACCGTGGGCGAGAAGCTCCAGGACATCCTTCACCCGCAGGCGGTAGCCGCGGACACAGGGCCGGCCGCCACATTTTCCAGGGTCGACGGTAATGCGGGAGAGAAGCGGATTCATGGCTGGGCATCGTGCCCGGAAAAGGGTTCGCCGGCAAGCCCGCGCGAATGGCAGGCAGCGGTTGGGTCGAGGTGCTTCCGATGGCACGACGCACCTGCACCCTTATGCCCGGCGAGACTTCCGGTCAGGGATGCGCAGTCGTCGAGCGGGGGTCGCAAAGGGGGGGCAGTCCGATCCCGGGGAGATAGGTGACACTTAATCCGGGGAGGAGGCAAAGGGGGAGGAGGCAAAGGGGTCACTACTTTATTATTGACATTGGAGCGATCCGCCTGCCCTGCATGAGGGCATGGCGCGCAAGCTGCGGATGGAGGAGGAGGGCGGGCTGCACCATGTCATCAATCGGGGCAACTACCGGAAGTGGATCTTCGCGTCGGAGGGGGCGAAGATCGGCTTCGAGAAGGCGCTGTTCGAGTGCTGTGATCGCTTCGGCTGGGTGCTGCATGCCCATTGCATCATGGGCAACCATTTTCACCTCGCGGTGGAAACCCCGCGGGGAAACCTGAGCGAGGGCATGCGGTGGCTTCAGGCAACCTTCGCCAACCGCTTCAACCGGCTGCGGAAGGAAACCGGGCGGCTGTTCCAGGGACGATTCAAGAGCCTGGCGGTGGAGGACTCGCAGCGGCTCGGTTGGTTGTGCCACTACCTCCATCTGAATCCGGTTCGCGCCGGGATCTGTGACCTGCAGGGACTGCGGAGCTATCGCTGGTCGAGCTACTGGTATTTGTTCCAGCGCAAACAGCGTCCGAAGTTCCTGGAGCTGTCCACGTGCCTGGAGGAAGCCGGCGGATTGAGCGATCGTCGCGCAGGCTGGGACCGCTATGCACGCTACCTGAGCTGGATTGTGGAGGACGAGCCCACGCGCAAGCGCATGGAGTTTGACCGCATGAGCCGGGGCTGGGCGATCGGAACCCGAGCCTTCCGCAAGGGTCTGGTGCAGGAGGAGCGGCAGTTGCGCCCGGTGGTGAAGCGCAACCAGGCGGAAGCGCGCGAAGCGCGCGAACTGGCGTGGGAGGCGCTGCTCGAGAAAGCGCTCGCGGTGATGAAAAAAGGCTCGAAGGAAGTTGCCGCAGAACCCAAGGCGGCGGATTGGAAGGTGGCCGTGGCGGCATTGCTGAAGCAACGACTGGCCTGTGCCAACGCCTGGCTGGGTGTGCGCCTGCGCATGGGCGTGGAATACGGCGTCAGCCGCTACGTCTCCGAAATGCAAGCCGGCGAACGGCCGAACGCACGGGCCGCCTTCGCGCGCCTAACCGCAAGAATAAAGTAATGACCCCTTTTCAGCCCCCCCCCGCGGAATCGTTGGTCGCGCCGGGCACGATCGTGATGCTTCGCATCGTCTCTCACTTCATGCGGACGCAAGAAGTTGGCGAAGCGCCTGCGCCCTTCCGGGCGCAGGCGGACTACTTCTTCCCCGGAGGGCGGTAGGCGACGTTTTTCTTGAGAGCGGCGTCAATCTCCTCGGGCTGGATCAACGGCACCGTGGAGGTCGTCGTGACTCCGGACGAATTCACCGCCAAGCTCATCGCAATGGCCGCGGAAGCATCGGGGAGATCGGCGATGACGTAAACGTCGGTATCACCGTAGGCGTAGTAGAATACCTCCATCTTGCCGCCGAGCTTTGTGATCGCCTTCTCCACCGCGGCACGCCGGGCGGTTCCGCCTTCCTTCTGCAGGGCCTTGGTTCCTTCGGCATTATAACATGCCTTGATCAGATACTTGGGCATACAATCCTCCGTTTCCTGGGGTGTGGTAAACGCTTCGATGCCGTGCCCCGACGCGACGATGCGTCGCTCACGCATGAAGAGCGCTATACCCGGTTTCCCACCGCGAGCAATCCAGTACCGGCAAAGTCAGCGCCCGGAACAAAACCCTGGCGCCGGTAGTCGGTCCTTGCGCAGGCTGGGTCCGATTCGATGAAGCCCTGCTCGCCCTCTTGCGCACCCACTGGAGCGCAGGGGCATTATTTCAGGGAGGCCGGGGATTCTGTAGTCCCATCCCACGACACGACAAGCTCCGGCCACGGCGAGGCGTGCTCTGGACGGATGTTCTACAGGAGGCAACGGAGAGAACGGTTATCGGGATCAGTGTGGAGGGAAACGCCGTTGCTCCGGCCGCGTTTGTGTGCGAACTGTGGCCGGGTCGTGATGCCCCTCGCGCTCAAGTACGCGTTTCGCCGGCTGGCGAAGTCGCCGCAGTTCACGTTGCTCTCGGTGTTGATGCTGGGGCTCGGGATTGCGCTGAGCACGGCGGCGTTCGGCATCGCGAACGGCGCGCTGCTGCGGCCGCTGCCGTTGGCGGATCCGGAGCAGCTCGTCGCCGTGTTCACGGTTTCACGCCAGGGGGCGCGGCTGCCCCTGCCGCCGGGGAATGCCATCGAGCTGCGCGACGCGCTCGGCGACATCGGCGATTTTGAGCTGTATCAGCCGCGCAGCGAGAATGTCGCCGAACCCGGTCAGCCGGCCGAGGAGCAACGCGGCATGTCGATCCAGGCCGGCGGGCTGCGCATGCTCGGCGTGCAACCGGTCCTCGGTCGCGACTTTCTTCCGGACGAGAGCAAACCCGGGAGTCAGGCCGTCGTGCTGCTGACCCACCGGTGGTGGGTGAACCATTTCGGCAGCGATCCCGGCGTCATCGGCCGGGTCCTGCGCATCGACACGGCCGACCACGTCGTGATCGGCGTGCTGCCGCCGTACTTCGACGAACCGCTGCTGTGGTACGGATCCAAATACGTCCGCGGCATGATCGTGTGGGACGACTGGATCCAGGAACGAGCCAACAAGTGGATGAACGTAATCGGGCGCCTGAAACCGGGCGTGTCCCTGCCCCAGGCCCGCGTCCGGCTCGATTCCTTCGCGGCCAAGCTGGCGCAGGATTATCCGGAGAAGTTCGGGACCGACCGTTTGCTCATGGTGCCGTTGGGGTCGTCGTTTGCCGGCGAACAAATGCGGACGATCTACTGGCTGGTGGTCGCGCTGGCGGCCTTCGTGTTGCTGATCGCCTGCGCCAATCTCGGCAGCGTGCAACTGGCGCGGGCGTTCGGCCGGCGCGGTGAACTCGCCGTGCGCGCGGCGCTCGGCGCGACGCGGGGAGATTTGATGGGGGCGCTGGCGGTCGAGAGCGTGCTGCTTGGCCTGGGCGGAACCGCCCTCGGCGTGCTCCTGACGTATTGGTCCCGATCGTTGATCGCGCGCTGGCTCACCGGCCCGGTGATGCCGATCGATGCGCGCGTGCTGGCGTTCGCCGCCGGGGCCGGCCTGCTCGCGGTGGTTTGCTTCGGTATCCTGCCGGCGTGGCTGATCACGCGTGGCACGATGGCGAAGGCGATGCAGGTCGGCGGGCGCGGCAGCACGGGCGGCGGTGCCCATGCGGGAATGAAGGGGGCGTTGATCATCGCCCAGCTCGGGCTGGCGTTGGTGCTGGTGAGCGCGGCGAGTTCCCTGGTGCTTGGCGTGCGCTCGTTTCTCCAGCGGGATCGCGGCTGGCAGCCGGACGGCCTGATCTCGGGGGCCATGCACGTGCCGTATGGCTGGGTGCCAAAGGAACAGGAAGAGCCACGGCTCGCGCAGTTGATCGAGCAGAAGCTCGGCGCCATTCCCGGCGTGCGCGAAGCCGGGTTTGCCGCGAGCGTGCCGCTCTACGGTGCCTATCCGGAGATGCCCCTGCTGCCCGAAGGCGTCGAGCTGCCGGCTCCCGGCCATGAACCCCTGGCATCCGTCGTGGGCGCGAACCCTGCCTTCTTCCGTGCGCTGGGGATCAACCCGCGCGAAGGACGGCTGTTTGCCGCGGACTGGCGCCCGGCCGATCCGCCGGTGGCCGTCGTCAGCGTGAACACGGCCCGCGCGCTCTGGCCCAACGAGAACGCGCTCGGGAAACGGGTGCGGTTTGCCCGCGATGGGCCGTGGCACGAGATCATCGGCATTGTGCCCGACGTGAATTTCGAAGTTGGCTTCAGTTCCCCGATGGCGGCGTTGCAGGCGTATTTCCCCGTGCAGGAAATGCCGACGGTCTGGTATAATTTCGTGCTCCAGACCCCGGCCCCGGCCGCGTCGCTCGAGCGGTCAATCCGCGCGGCGGTGGCCGGGGTCGATCCCGACATTCTCGTGCGGGACATCGGCGACGTACCGCAGATGCTGGAGCGGTATGCGTCGAACCGGCCGCTGATGGTGATCCTGGTGACGTTTGCGACGGCCGGGCTCGTGATCGCGATGGTCGGCCTGTACGGCGTGATGAGCCAGTTGACGCAACAACGCCGGCGCGACATCGGCGTGCGGATCGCGTTGGGTGCGACCTACGATCACATCATGCTGCTGATGCTGGGACACGGCGGGCGGTTGCTGGGACTCGGCGTCGCAATCGGAACGGCCGGCGCGTTCGCCGCGAACATTTTGCTCCACCGCGCAATGCCGACCTTGCCGACCGTGGGTTGGGTGGGCGAGGGGATCATCGGGTTGATGCTGGGCCTCGCGGGCCTCGCCGCCTGCTACCCTCCCTCGCATCGCGCCGCCCGCGTCGATCCTGTGGAAGTCCTGCGATCGGAGTGATGCGTGTCCTCGGTGGCAATGGTGAGGGTCGGCTGGAAACGGTCGGGCTTTGCCTTTCCTCGCTTCACTGCTGATACCCCTGCCTGCCGCGCGCGGCATACGGCGACTGAACTGATCCGCCCAACGGAGGGCGAACTGAAATCGCCGGTCTCCCCATCGCGGGGGGGGCGCCATCGGCTTCGTCGAACTGGAAACCGGCATCATGGAGCGGGAATGCCGGGTGCCCGGTGGAGCGATCCGATCGGGTCAGGCTTAAGCGTCCTTCCAAGTCTGCGTTGCGACGGGATCGCGGCCCTCGTCGCATTCGATGAGGTCGAAAAGCTTTCGATGCCCAGGAGGACCGCCGGCGGCGGTCGCAACCGTGGTCATAGACTCCGATCGGCCGCGTGCACGTCGAGGATCTTGATCTGCCGGTCGGCGTGGTCGGTCCAGTACTTGATGGCGAAGGGGCCGCAGATGTTGATGTCGACGGGGCGCCCTTTGCCGTCCGTCTCGGTGTAGTCAGAATGTTATCCAGGGGCACCCGCGATCTCGCGAAATCGGTCGCGCAAGCGGATGCGGTCCGACTTGGGCAGTCGCGTAATGAACTCTACGACGTCGTAGGCAATGAGCAGTTCGAATCGATTCATTCCTTGGGGCCTTCATGAAGCCCGAAGCGCCGTTCCGCTTCCTCGATCTTCAGCCAACGGCCCGGAGTGTCGTCGTCAATTTTGCGCGCCAACTCAGCCCGGTAGGCGGCATCGTTTCGATCCTGCAAAGCGACCAGGAACGCCATGATTTTGCTGCGCTCAGCCGGCGGAAGTCCTTCGAGTTCCTGTCGCAATGTTTCGATCGACATGTCAACCATCCCCAAAGGCAGGCAGCGATGGCCCGACAGGCGACCGCAGGCGTGGCGCGCGGTGGTGATTTCCCGCCTGCGCCCCCACTGGAGCGCGGGCGGCACAGCGCGTGCATCGATTGAGGTGTAGGAGCCAGCTTGCAGGCGATGCTGCGGTGGAATCGCGTGCCCATTCGACGGGCTCAGGGTCCGGGAAGACAAGCACGCTCCTACAAAGGAGACGTCCTGCCCGCCTGCGCCGCGGGGGGACTCGCGGCGAATCTCTGTAACCTGGCGACGTCCTCGGGGGTTTACTCGTCTGCATGCATCGCCATCCTTCCGCGCACTTCACACGGCGGGCTGAAGTGACGCGAACGCGCGCCGAAATGGGTCGCCCCGCTGTCCACTTTACCCGGAATCCGTCATGAGCCACTGGTTTGACGATGTTCGCCTCGGCGTGCGCAGCCTGTGGCGCTCTCCCGGCTATAGCGTGGTCTGTCTGCTGACGTTCGCGCTCAGCATTGGCGCGAACACCGCCATCTTCAGCTATGTCGATGCCGTGTTGTTGCGTCCCCTGCCGTACGATCATCCAGAGCGCATCATGCAGGTGCTCGAGTCCCCGCCGGGCGGCGGGCGCAACGGGATCTCGACGCTGAACTTTCTCGACTGGCTGCACCAGAACACGTGTTTCGAATACATGGCGGCGCAGACCGGCGGTTCCGCGACGCTGACCGGTCACGGCGAGCCCGTGGAAATTTCCGGCGCACGGGTGTCGGCTCACTTCTTCGATGTCTTTGGGGTTCGCGCGGCGCAGGGTCGTGCCTTTCTCGACGGCGAGGACCAGGTGGGCCGGGAGCATGTCGTGGTGCTCAGCCACGCGCTCTGGCAAAGCCAGTTTGGCGGCGACCCCGCGCTCGTGGGCCAGAGCATCGAGCTGGATGGCGAGAAATTCGAGGTGGTCGGGGTCCTGCCGCGCGGCTCTCCCTTCGATCGCAACTGGGCCCGGATGTGGCGACCGCTCGCCTTCGAGCCGGACAACATGACGCGGAATTTCCATTGGATGGGCGCATTCGGCCGGCTCAAGCAGGGCGTCACCCTCGAACAGGCCCGGGCGGAGATGGATACGATCGGCCGGCGGATCGCGCAGGATTTTCCCGATTCCAACAAGGACTGGGGCGTCGCGGTCGACCCGCTCCAGGAAACCTTCGCCGGGCCCGAACTGCGCCGGGCCTTGTATGTGATGCTCGGTGCGGTCGGGATGGTGCTGCTCATTGCCTGCGCCAATCTTGCGAACCTCGCGTTGATGCGCGTCATCCGCCGCGAGCGCGACATTGCTATCCGCCTGTCGCTCGGTGCGGGGCGTTGGGCGCTGGCCCGCCTGTTTCTGATCGAGAGCCTGATCGTCGCCCTGCTCGGCGGAGTCGCGGGCATCCTGACGGGAAAACTGGCGCTGCTCGGTCTGCAGGTGCTCATCCCGTCCTATCGACTGCCGTCCGAAGCGGCCGTGAGTCTCGACGGGCGGGTGATGTTCTTTTCCTTCGTCATCGCCGCGCTCAGTGGACTCGCCGTGGGCGCGTTTCCCGCCCTGCACGCGGCGCGGCCGAACCTGACCCACGCGTTGAAGCAGGGCGGCAACGCGAGTGTGATGGCGCACGCGCGGGTGCGTCACGTGCTGGTCGTGGTGGAGGTTGCGCTGGCGTTCATCCTCCTGACGGGAGCCGGTCTGCTGGTGCGCAGCCTGGACAAGTTGCACGACGTCGATCCCGGCTTCGATGCGACCAACGTGCTGACCTTCGGCCTGCCGATCGGCAATGCGCGTTTTCCCGACATGAAGGCGCGCGTCGTTTTTCTCAACGACCTGCGCGAGCGAATCGCGGCGCTGCCGGGGGTGCAGGACGCGGCGCTGGGGTCGGCGTTGCCGATGCAGGGGTGGGGCTACGGCATGCCCTACCAGGTCGACGGACAGAAGGAAGTCGACCGCGCCAACCGGCGGGCCTGTTTCTTCAAGATGGTCACGCCCACCTATTTTCGCACGGTCGGGATGCGGCTGCTCCGCGGGCGGGCGCTTGCGCCGACGGATCACGAGGGGACGGCGCCGGTGACCGTGATCAACGAGAGCATGGCGAAACAGTGTTTCCAGGACGAGGACCCGATCGGGCAGCGCATCCTCGTCCAGCAAATCGTGCCGAACAAAACGCAGCTCGGGGACGAGATTCCCTGGGAGATCGTCGGCGTGGTGGCCGACGAGTATGTCGGCGGGTTGGACCAGAAGCCCGAGAACAACCCGGGGATGTACGTCGCCAACGACCAGAGCCCGGCGTCCTACCTCGCGATGGCGGTGAAGGGCTCGATGGACACGGCGTTGCTGCGCGAACCGATCCGCCAGTTGATCCGGCAGATGAGCGCGGACCAGGTCATCCAGGAAATGAAGACGCTCGCGGCGATCAAGGAGGAGTCGCTGGGCGGCAACCGCTCGGGCACCGTGCTGCTGGGAACCTTCGCCGGCCTGTCGCTGCTGCTGGCGGCGATCGGCATCTATGGCGTCATCGCCTACGCGGTCTCGCAGCGCACGCGCGAGATCGGCATTCGCACCGCCCTGGGAGCCACGCGAGGCAACATCGTGCGCCTCGTGCTGCGGCACGGCCTGGTGCTCACCGCGATCGGGCTGGTCGCCGGCATCGCGGGCGCGGCAGCGCTCACGCGCTTGATGGCGAGCCTCCTGTTCGGCGTCGGTTCGTGGGATGGCCTCACGCTGCTCGTGGTGGCGACGATCCTCGGGAGCGTTGCGTTGCTCGCCTGCCTCGTGCCGGCCCGCCGCGCCGCCCGGGTCGATCCGATCGTGGCGCTGCGCACGGACTAGCGTCAATGAGGGACCCGAACTGAGGGCGCAGTGCGCAAATGAGTTCCCGCCTCGAGGCGGGGGGACCGCAGCCCAGCGTGGTGGGTGGTGTTATTAAGTCGACAGATGGCCGACCGGACTCCGTCGATCGCGCCAGAATTCTGAATCACCCACCACCATGCTAAAACTTCTCGATGACTTCGCCCGGGCGTGGAACCGCCATGATCTCGATGCTTTGATGTCCATGATGACGGACGAATGCGTGTTCGACGCGTCGGCCGGCGATCAGATCGCCGGCGAGCGGTTCGCCGGGCGGGATGCTGTTCGCGGAGCTTTTTCCGCCGTATTCGAGCAGTTTCCCGATGCGCATTGGGGCAACGCGCGCCACTTCGTGGTCGGCGATCGGGGCTGGTCCGAGTGGACGTTCAGCGGCACGCTGCGCGATGGTCGGCGAGTCGAAGTCAATGGATGTGATCTTTTCACGTTTCGCGATGGGCGGATCGCGATCAAGAATTCGTTCCGCAAAAACCGTCCTCCGTTCACGAAATAGTCTTTCATTGCGCGAATGCATGGCACGCCCTACAGCTTGAAGTTCCAATGGTTCTCCTCGTTGTCGCGGAGGTGGAGCGTCAGGGTCTTGCGTCGCCCGTCGGGCAGGATGGCGATGACCTGATACTTGCCGTAGAAGCCGCGGAAGGTGGCCTGCCCGGCCTGGTCGGTGGCGAGGGCGAGGTCTTTGGTCATCCAGTCGTGTTTGATGAGCTTCATGAGTCGGTCGTAGACCGGCTTCGGTTCGTAGTGTTCATCGAGCAGCCCGCCGCCGGCGCGCCAGATGTCCGCATCGGATAGACCCCACCAGTTGATGGTCACCACGGCGCGATGGCCGAAGGCGAGAGTGTAGAACTGCTCGGCGTATTCGGCCTGGGCCTCCGCGGTCCACGTGCCTTCGCGCCAGCCGCCGGTGATGGGTTCGCCGGAGGACTGGGGAATGAATTCGGTGATGTGCAGCGGCAGGTCAAACTCCGCCAGCCGGTCGAGCGTTGCGTTGACCGCGACGGGGGAGAACCACATGTCCTTCGGGTCGTGCGACTGGATCCCCAGTCCGCGGACAGGCGTGCCCCGGGCCAGCAGCGCTTTCACGAGCTGATGGAACCGCTCGCGCTTTTCGGGTATGGGAATGAGATTGTACTCGTTGAGAATGAAGTTGCCGTCGGGATTCGCTTCGGCGGCCCACTTGAAGGATTGCTCCACCCAGGGGACGATGTCTTCGACGGACACGCCGGTGACGTCATAGCGGCTGTGCACGTCGATTGGCGCAGCGGCGTTTGCGGGGGTGGCGAAAACACGATCCCAGGGGAGGGTGTTGACCGGTTCGTTGACGACGTCCCAGATATTGACCATGCCCTTGAAGCCGCCCACGGTGTTCCGCACCCGCGCTTCCAAAAGGCGGAACGTGGTTTCCCTGGGAAGCTTCAGCAGCCAGGCGGGCGTGCCGGCCGGATGCGTCCATCCGAGCGGATGACCTTTGAGCGTGATGCCATTGTCGCGGCACCAATCGATCGCCCGCTGCATTTGCTGCCACTTCGGCTTGCCTTGTTCCGTCTCGTAGTAGGACCAGTAGAACGGCAGAATCGCGTAGTTGAAGAGGGCCTTGAAGCGCTCCTTGAACGCGTCAAAGGCTGGATCGTCGGAGTTCCCTGCTCGCGCCAGCTCGAAGGCGAGGTTGCCGAACAGAAAATCCTGGGTGACCTGGTGGATCTCGAGCTGCACGCCGGCGAGCGATTGCCCGTCCCGGTTGCGAATCGTGATCGTGGCGTCGCCTTTGCGGTACTGCTCGATGTTCGCCCGGGCTTGGGCCAGGAGGTCGTTCTCGGTGCGGGCATGGTCGGCGGATTGAGCACACAACGATGACGGAGAGAGACCAAGCGATGTCGCGATCGCCAGGAGTGGCAGCAGGACCTTTGGTTTCAATGGCAGTTCGGGGAACATGTATTCAGAAGTTTGGGGTGATCTTGAACCCTCGTCCGAACGGGTCCGGTCGCTGGCCGGGCCTCTGGAGTCCGGGCAAGGAAGTTGGGGGCATTATGAACCTCACCGCTTTGCCAGCTTGGAGAAGTCGCGAGTCCTCGCAAGGCATCAAAAGCCGGGTGTCCAAACGTCGTGCGGTTCTCGACAACGACGCGCCAACTCCGGACAATGACTGCAGGTGCGCGACCGCGATCGGTGGGCCGTCGAACGGTGTCGCGGTAGAAGCTTGCGGGGAGGGCGGCGTCACGTTCCAGCGCGACGCCGGCATGGAGCAAAACGAGCTCGGAATCTGGGAGTCACCGGGCGGGGCCAGGATTACATGGTTCAAGGATCCTGACGGCAACACCTTGAGTCTCTCGCAGTCGTGATGCAGGCGCGTCAGCGATCCGCCACGTTGTCCTTCACGATGGCGGGGAGCGCGGGGTCGTTGGGTGCGGCCTGTGCGTGAACATCCTGCATCAGGAGATTGGAGACGTTCCGAAGCACGAGCGCATGCGCCCATTGCGGTTCCGGGTGCTCGCGGTCCCAAGCGAAGTCGAGGTGCCGCAGCGTGAGGCCATCGATATCTTGAAAGATCAGGGCGTCGGTGGCGCGCTGGTCGGGCGTGTTTTCCGGGAGGAGCTTCACCCGGAGATTGGCGACGGTGATGTTCTGGAGCGGCCGGCCCGCGTGACCCGCCACGAGCGACGTGCCGCGGGCGGTGCCCTGCGCGCCATCGATGGTGATGTCCCGGATCTGGCCGAGGGGCGATGCGGCGGTGCGCTTCTTCAATACGAACTTCATCACTTCCGCGCTGCCCCACCAGTTCCAATGCCGGCGCCGGGTGTCGAAGGTCACATTGGTGAACCGGACGTCGCTGACCGTGGCGCCATCCTGCACGTTGATGCCGAAAACCTTGTTGGAATCGCGGACCACGATGTTGGAGAAGAGGACGTGCCGGATGTCGGCGTGCGTTTCCGTGCCGATCATCATCGGCGTCGAGGACGAGGCGAGAACGCAGTTGTTTACCACGACGTTTTCCACGGGGGCGATGGGGCGGACGCCGCGCGGGCCAAAGCCCGTGGTCTTCAGGACAATCGCGTCGTCGGCGGTCGCGATGAGCGAGTCGGAGATGAACACGTTCGAAGTGGAGACGATGTCGACACCGTCGGAGTTCACGCCGCGCTCGAGATCGGAGGTGATGTGCACGCCGTGAATCCAGACCCGGTTGCAGTCCTGGAGGCGGACGTTCCAGAGCGGCGCGTCCTTGATCGTGACCCCTTCGAAGCGGATATCTTCGCAGTCCTGGAGCACGAAGAGATACTTCTGCACCTCACCAGTGCGGTAGTAGCGCTTCATCGCCACGCCGGCGCGCCGCGCGAGTTCCTGCTCGGCGGCGATTTCCGGGTCGTCGTTGCGCGCGGGCAGGAGTTCCCACTGCGCCTTGCCGTCGAACGTGCCCGCGCCGGTAATGGCAATGTGTTTCGCGGCGGTGGCGTTCACGAGGGCAGGGACACCGGCCGGCCAATCCGCGGCTTCGTGGCTCATGACCACCACGGCGCCCGGATCCAGCCGCAGTTCCACGTTGTCCTTCAACCAGAGCGGACCGGTCACATAGCGTCCCGCGGGCAGGTGAACCACGCCGCCGCCTTCCGCGGTGCACGCATCAATCGCCGCCTGGACCGCTTTTCCGGTAAGATCTTTCACGACATATGTGGAGTCGCGGGCCGGTGCGGGGAGCGTCCAGCCCAAGCAGAGGAGCGCCAGGAGCAGGTAGAAGCACGTTTTCATGCAATGGAACGAACACATCGGCCCTCGTCGTGGCGATGGACCCACGGGTGGAAGCGTGGCCGAGATTCCCGAGGCGGAAAAGCCGTTATGTTGAAAGACATGTCGCATGGTGACCCGAGTGGCAAATCGTCGATGGCGGACCGGGATCGTGGTCGTGGCGACCGCGTCGCGGTGCCGCGGGCTCAAACGGCACTTGGCCTGAGACGGTTTTCGCGTTTGGTGATTCCCGCAGAAAGGGAACTCATCATGCGTATTCTCGTCATCGGAGCCACGGGCACACTCGGTCGGGCGGTCGTCGCCCGGCTGCAAACGCGTCACGAGATCGTGGCCGCCAGTCACAGCAAGGCGAAGGTAACCGTGGATCTCGGCCAGGCCGGATTCGATCCGGGCGATGCTCGCGTCGGTCGGTCCGGTCGACGCCGTGATCAGCGCGGCGGGTCAGGCAAAGTTCGCGCCGCTGGCGGATCTCACCGACGCGGATTTTCAGTTCTGCCTCGAAAACAAACTCATGGGGCAGGTGAACCTGATCCGACTCGCGCTCACGCAGGTGCGTGACGGCGGCTCGATCACCGTGACCAGTGGCGTCCTCGCCCGGGCGCCGATGCCGGGCAGCGGGGCGATCAGTCTGGTGAATTCCGGGCTCGAGGGATTCGTCCGTGCCGCCGCGCTGGAAGCCCCGCGCGGCATCCGGGTCAACGTCGTGAGTCCGCCCTGGGCGACCGAAACGCTGGAGGCGTACAAGATGCAGGTGCCCGGGGGCGGTCGTTCCGCGGCCGAGATTGCAGCGCTCTACGAACAGAGCGTCGAAGGCAGCCAGACCGGAACGATACTGGAGTTGCCGCCGAAAAACCACGGCTGACGTGAGTCCGCCCGGACGTTCTACAGGAGGCAACGGAGGGAAGGGAGATCATCGGGAATGACGGCGGCATGCCTGTTCGAGGCGTCGAAGGAGCGATGAGCTTCGCGCCGTCCGGCAGCGTCCCGCACAGCGAGGACTCGAACCGCGGCAAACCGACCGGGTCATGCTTTGACAGTTGTCGTCCGATCCCGAAGCGCTTTTCCACTCCCTCGACCTTCAGTCAGCGGCCCGGAGTGTCGGCGTCGATCTTGCGCGCTAACTCAGAACGGTAGGCGGCATCGTTCCGATCCTGCAAGGCGACCAGGAACGCCGTGATTTTGCTGCGTTCAGCCTGCGGAAGTCCCTCGAGTTCCTGCCGCAATGTTTCGATCGACGTGTCGCGAAGTTGGCTCTGGGCTACGGCAGACACCAGACAAGTCCCGCGGCTTGCGCCAGGTCAGCCTGCCGGGTGTCAAAGCTGACGAACTCGCGGGCGCCTAGCTCCAGAGCCGCAGCCACATGCAGGATATCCAGCGTTCGCGTGCCGAGTTGCGCCGTATGTCGAGCCGTGAGTTGGTCCGCGCGGACGAAGACGTCGTCCCAAGAAAGCACGGTGGCCCGCAAGCGGCTTTGTTGCAGGTCAGTCTCCACTGTCTGCCACGCAGCGCTGCCTTCGGGCGCGGTCAACGCACCGGTAAACATGAGCCGCGCGATGGCATTGTGCAGCTCGGTGCGGCCAAAACCAGTAAGGGGCAGCGCAGTTTGTTGCGCGGTCAGCCACGCGTGCGCGCGGCTGCTGAATGCATCCTGCACATACAACGAAGCCAGAAAACTGGTGTCGGCGTGGTGCGCCACGCGGATCGATTAGTAACGTTCGTCGGCGCGTGCGGCGAGCACGGTATTTCCCGGCAGAACCTTGTCGCCGTAAAGCGCGCGCAGCCGCGCCGTGATGTCCGGCCACATCACGACCGGTTCCACTGCGACCGCTTCATCCTCCACTGCCGCAGGCGGCAGTTCGACCGTGACGAGCACCTCGCTGTTCGCGCGCAGCGGCAGCAGGCGGCGCAGCTTCAACACGCCCTTCTCGTAAATCGCTCTCACGGTCGTCGTCATGACGTCCACAGGCTAACATCGTGCCTTTCCGCGGCAAGCGCTCATTCGGGACCAGGCAACCCCCCACCGCCCAACCTCCGGATCGCGCCACGGACGGAGGACCGTCGGCGCTTCCAGGGCTGCGTGGCGACGGGGTCTCGACCTTCGTCGTATTCGATGAGGTCGAAGAAGGTTTCGATGCCTTTGCCCGCTTGCGCACCCACCGGAGCGCAGGCCGCCTCGCCAGTCTCTCGCTATTTGTCGCAACGGCAAATAGCTGGCGACGCGCGCTGCCGCGGCAGCGGGAGAGATGGAGCGAAGCTCCTGCCCTGCAGGCCGGATTCGATGATGCGCTGCTGGATCGCCTGCGCATTTACTGGAGCGCAGGCGGACCAGCGCGTGCATCGATCGAGGTGTGGGAGCCTGCTGGCAGGCGATGCAGCGGTGGAATCGCGTGCCCATTCGACGGGCTCAGGGTCCGGGAAGACAAGCACGCTCCTACAATGGAGACGTCCTGCCCGCTTGCGCACCCACTGGAGTTGGAGCGCGGGCGGACCGCTGACGCGGTCGTAGGGGCTGCGGAGTCCGGTGTTTAGCGGGATGATTTCAAACCGGTCGGGGATTCTGCGATCCATCACACAACACCGCAAGCACCGGCCTCGGCGAGGCGTGGTTGGGACGGACGATCGACAGGAGGCAACGGAGGGAAGGGAGATCGGGAATGAAGGCGGCAGTTCTCCGTTTCCTCTATTGCCTCCTGTGAACAGATCGGGATTCGTCCGGGTGTGAAGGTGCAGGGGCTTCTCATGGTTGCACCGTCCTCTGTCCTCCGTCCACTGTCGTCTGGACCGGTTGCGCCGTCGGCGAGGTGCGGGCATCGGCGTCGAGTCGTGCCTGCAGCGCGCGGAAGCGCGGGTGTTCGCGCACCGGGTCCAGGAGCGGATTGAGTCGACAGGCGGCGGCCAGCATCAGCATGTTTCCCTGCTGACCGGCTTCGCGCTCGAGCGCATCGAGCGCGGCTTCGACATGGCCGAGTTTGAATTGGGCCACGGCGTCACTGATGCGGGTGTTCGGGTTGGCTTCGGATCCGCCCAGCTCGTTCGCGAGTCGCAAAATCGTTTCCGCCTCCGGCAGTTGCTCCAGGCGGATCAGGAGTTGTCCCTTCCATTTCAGGAGGGCGACCGAATCGGGCTGGTCGGCCAGGCGCCGCTCGACCTGACTCAACGCCGTCTGCGCCATGAGCCGGGCGGATTCCTGCCGCCCGGCCATCTCGTGAGCCAGCGCCGCCCACCAAGCCTTCGGTCCGTTGTAGGAATTGGATCGCAGCCAGTCGCGGCCGACCCCGCCGAGCACGCGCAGGATGTTCTCGGGTTCGCGCCGGTAGTAAAAAACAAAGCACGCCGACGTCACCCCGTGATCCTCCAGCCGGACGGCGGTGGGCAGCCGTTCGATGGAGGTCAGGGCGGCGTCGAGATCGCCGCGCCACAACTGCGCGAGCAGCTCCTTCAAGACAAGATTGGGCCAGCACGGTTCGAGCGCAATCGACCGGTCCGCCAGCATCTCGGCCGCCCGGTAATCGTGGCCGACCAGGAGTTCCGCCCAACCGATTTCATTCCAGGCCAGCGCGGCGAAATCGGGATTGGCGGCCAGTTCGGTCCACGTCGCCCGTGCTCCGGCAATGTCACCAGCATTGCGCTGCAGGATGCCTCGCACCAACAGGGCCCGGGCTCGCCGGGCTGCTCCTCGCGCAACGTGCGCAGGATGTTCTCCGCTTCCGCCGCATAAAGCGTGGAGGCCCAGTGGCCGGCACTGCGAGCGAGGTGACACGCCTGGGCCAGCCGGGCATCGTAGGAGGCGGGATCGAGTTGCAGGGCCCGGGCCGCCTTGGTGCGCGCGCCCTCCCGCCGCGCCGGCGAGTCGTCGAGCGTGTGATAGACATACCACGAATCGACTTGTGACCACGCGGCCCAGACAGCGGCGTCCGAAGGGTCGAGCGTCGCGGCACGCTGGCAGTAGCCATCGGCGACTCCAGATCGGGGCGGGCGAGGCTGGCCTTGTTCAGCAGGGCCTGGACCTTGGCGACCAGTTGCCGACTTTCGGAAAGTGGAGCGGAGGGAGTCGGGGCGGCGGGGCGGCGCACCTCGTCCGGCGACGGCGGCGGCGCGGACGTGGCACCGCCGAGCAGCATCGCGATGCGGCGGCAAAACACCGGGTCCGCCTCGCCGCCGGGCAGACGGGTCCATTGCACCGCGAGGAATGAGTCCGGCACGTCGGCCTCGACGTCCCTCGTGTCATCCACGCAGACAGGCAGGAGGAAGGCCTTCGACTTGCCCATGAGCTCCGTGCGTCGATCGGCCAGCCGCCATTCGAGCCGGAAGTAGCCTTCGAGACGGGCCTGCGTGTTCGCCGAAATGACGGGCAGGAACAGCGCGCACTCCCGGATCTGGGTCCGGATCTTGTGATCCCACGCGTCGCCGCCGCGCAGTTCGCTCTGATCGAACCACACCTCGATGCCGGCGGCACGGAGTGCCTCGGCGATGCGTCGCGCGGCCGCCGCGTCTTGGGACGCGTAGCTTAGGAAAACGGCTTTGGTGGGTTCGCTCATCGATCGAATTGTAGATGCCAGAAACAGCAGAAGCGGCCGGTTGGCCGCGCGGCCTCCACGTCCTGAGACGCGTCGGACAGGAAGAGGCCCGGACCGTTCATTCGGGACACAGGAGCTTGAGCTTGGGAAAATACGTGCGGTAGCGCGCGGGATCGCGGGTGAGCAGCGTGTGATTTTCCACCAGGGCGTGCGCCCCGATGTAGAAGTCCGGCAGCGGCGTCTGGCGCTGTCCGCCCCGGCGGCGGTAGTTCACAAACGCGCGGCCCGCGAGAAAACCCGCGGCGAAGGGCAGGGCCAGCCGCTCGAACTGCTCGGCCGCGAGCGCCTTGTCGAGTGCTGGAGCCGACGTGTAGCCCACGGCCAGCTCGGCATAAATGATCGGATTGATGCAGAGCGCTCCGCGCTCGACCGCCCGGGCCAGCGCTGCTGCCGACCACTCGAACCAACGCTTGTCCTCGCTCAGGACGTCGATCAGCACATTGCTGTCGACGAGGGTGCTCATGGCTCGCCGCGGGTCTGCCGCATCACGTCATCGGTGGTGAGCTTGCTGCGCCACTTGCCGCGGAGGGTCGCAATCAGCGCCGCGCCCCGCGTGCCGGGCTTGGACGATTTTTGCAGCCGCACGCCCCCGCGTCCGTCGCGCACGAACTCGACCTCGGTGTTGGGCAGCAACCCGAATTCCTCGCGCACATCCTGGGGAATCGTCACCTGGCCTTTCGTGGTGATTTTCATGAGTCTTACCGTATTTCCGTTGGGTAATACCTGTCAACCTTCCGCCGGAATTGAATCTGCTGGCGGATCTTGTGATCCCACGCGTCGCCGCCGCGCAGTTCGCTCTGATCGAACCAGACTTCGACGCCGGCGGCACGCAAAGCGTCCGCGATGCGCCACGCGGCCTCCGCATCCTGGGGCGCGTAGGAAAGGAAGACGGCCCCGCCGGCTGCGCCGGAACTCTGAACGCTGAATTCCGAACACTGAACGTTGAAGTCCTCCGGATCAGGTTTCGGTTCAGTCATGCAGAGTTCAGCGTTCTACGTTCTACGTTCGGCGTTCTGCGTCTACTTCCCGGCCCTATCCAGCACCAGCACGTCGGTGCCCGTGTAGCGCTCGAAGCCCTGATCAAAGGTCACCACGTGCAGGCCATGGCTGCGGGCAAACGCGGCGAGGTAGTCCTCGGTCCAGGTTTGGTGCGCGGGGTGGTTGGTCCGGCTGGTACTCGCGCCACGCTTGCCCTTGGGTCAGGACGTTGGGTCCCATGATCGCCGCGTTCGTCGTGTGCCGCAGAAACGCGAGCGTGGCCCGGGCGTTCTGCGCCAGCCAGCTCCGCGCCGGGGCGTGGTGGACGTGGCGGGTGTTCGTTCGACGGTTACCTTCGACCATGACTGCCGCCCAAGGGGCCGGAATTTTTCCACGAATGGCACGTACCGAGCGCATGCGACATCGGCCATCAACACCAATCAAGGCCTTGGCTCGCGTCCGACATTCGTGTCAATTCGTGTGATTCGTGGACCAACTCCGTAGTCTGGTTCATTGGTTGCGAATCTCCGGTGCGAATTCCTCATGAGCGAACCCACGGCCATGAACCGACTCCTTGCGGCGATTGCGGACGACGAGGTGCGCGACGTGAAGCGTCTGCTCCGCGCCGACGCCGGACTGGCCACGCGACTGACAACACTGAGGCGCGATCCCGGGTCAATTCCCGATCCGCTGCGCGTGAAGCTTTGATCGGCGGCGGGGTGGGGGCGGTTTCGGGCCACGCCCGTCTTGCGCGGGAAGGTCCGTCAGCGCGGATCGTCGTACCAGGGGTAGAAGAACTCGCAACCGCGGACCTCAGAAAGCCCGGTGTCGCGCTGCGGTCCGGCCGGAACGTAGGGGGAAGATGTTTCGCATCATCTCTCACTTCTTGCGGATGCAAGAAGTTGGCGAAGCGTGCTGCGGTCTGATCAGACCGCAGCGGGCACAAAGCCATCGCTTTCAGGTCTGATCGTGGTTGAATCACGGGCAACCAGACAGGAAAGGAGCGCCGCCTTATGCCGTCCCCCAATTTCGTCGTGACTGCGGTTTTCGCCAGCGCCGCCGTGGTGTTTACCGGAACGGGTCTGGCGGACGACCCGCGCGGCGACCATCTGGGGACGATTCACTTCGCCGCCAGCGGTACGCCGGAGGCGCAGGCGCATGTCGTGCACGGCGTGTTGCTGGTGCACCACATGATGTATCCCGAGGCCGACCGCGAGTTCGTCGCGGCGCTGTCCGCCGATCCCGCGTGCGCGATCGCGTGGTGGGGACGCGCGATGACGTTAATCCATCCGCTCTGGCCCGATGCGCCCAGCGCGGACGATGACCGGCGCGGAGCCGACTACATTGCGCGCGGCCTCGCCTGTCCCCCGCCGACAGCGCGCGAACGCGCATACCTGGAAACGCTCAAGGTCTTTTTCGCCACGGACGCACCCGCAGACTATGTCGCCGGCTTGCAGGCGCTCGACCGCGCCTGGGCGGAACTGGCCGCGCACGAACCCGACGACATGGACGCGCTCGCGTTCAGCGCGCTCTTCCATCTCGCACCGGCGCGTTTCCTGCCCAAGGACAAGTCGTATCGCATCCAGCTTCAGGCCGCGGGCGCGGCCGATCGGGTGCTGGAGCGTATTCCGGATCATCCCGGCGCACAGCACTACAAGATCCACGCGCTCGATTTTCCCCTGCTGGCGGATCGCGCGCTCGAGCTTTGCGACACCTACGGCGGCATCGCGCCGGAAGTGCCGCATGCGCTCCACATGCCGACGCACATCTACACCCGGCGCGGCTTGTGGGACAAATCCATCGAGTTCAACCTCCGCTCGGCGGCCGCTGCGCGGGCCCTGGGTGAAAACGCCGGGGCACTCAACGGCCACTATCCCCACGCGCTCGACTACCTCACATACGCGTACCTCCAGCGCGGCCAGTACCGCGAGGCGATGGCGATCCGCGAGCGACTCGCCGCGTTGAACGGCCCGTATTCGGCAGTCCAGCCGACCGCGATGGCGTTCGCGTTTGCCGCGATTCCGGCGCGCTGCGCACTCGAGCGGCAAGCGTGGAAGGATGCCGCCGCACTGCCACTGCATCAGCCCGTGGCATTTCCGTGGGGCAAGGCCTTCCTCAATTGCGACTCGATCGTCTACTTCGCGCGTGGCATCGGCGCAGCGCGGAGCGGAGACCTCGAGGCCGCACGCGCGGAAATCGGCGAACTCGAGCGGATCCGGGATCAGATCGCCGCGGTGAATCGCGCCTCGGTACTGGGCGGCGCAAGCGGAAACGCAACTTCTCGCCGTGCGCGCGTGGGTGTTGTTCGATCCCGCGCATCCCGACGAGGCGCTCGCGCTGATGCGGCACTCCGTCGAACTGGAGGCCACCGTGGACAAGGAGGCGGTGACTCCGGGCGAAGTCCTGCCCGCCGGCGACCTCCTTGGCGACATGCTGCTCGAGACCGGGAATTTCAAGGAGGCGCTGGCCGCGTTCGAGGCCGTGCAGGCCGCCAGCCCCAACCGATTGAACACGCTCTATGGTGCCGGACTCGCGGCCGAGCGCAGCGGCGACGCGGCCACCGCCAGAAAATATTTTGAACAAGTCGTGGGCGTGGCCGTCGACAGCGACCCCGGCATCTCCCGCGTGGATCACGCGCGCGCGTACCTCGCGCCGCCGTAGCGCGACCGAGTTGCGGCTTTCTCCTCGGCTCGGTCGTCAAGATCGGGTTGGACCCCGCGGCGCGGCAAACCTACGAGGAACGTTTCGCGGCGCCGCTTAATTACGCACCCTGCCGTTCTATTGGAGCTACTATGAACCCGAGCGGGGAGCGACGAAAGAGGCCGACGTAAGGGCGATGGCGGCTTGGTGTCGCGAGCACGGCATTGCGGTGAAGGGTCATCCACTCACGTGGCATGAAACGTTTCCCGCCTGGGCCAAGGCGCTGCCCGATGCCGAGGTCCGCCGGCTCCAAACGGAGCGGATCAGCGTTTCTCGCGCTTGGGCGGCGACGCACGGTGCTGGAGTCCGCGGATCAGGAATCGGATGTCGAGGCCATGCTGCCCGTCGATGATCGTGAGGCGCGTCAAAGCGCCAGGTCGTAGGTCTGGCGATCCTAACCTGCGAATTTCACACGTTCGGCCACGTTTGTTCCGGTTCGCTTCGCGCCCGGTCATGTCACTTCGTTCGGAACGCGGAGCTCAAACGCAGCTACGGAGACAACGCACACGGTAGCTGCGTTGGAGTGTAACGACAACGTGGCCCGGTTTTCCCCCCGGACTGTGAAATTTCCAGGCAAAGAAGCCGGGCTTTGACCATTGCCCAACATCGTCTCCAAAGACAAAGGGCCCAGCCTGACCCCTTGCTGCTGATCGCGTGCATCAATATCGCACGTCTCCACCTGGTGCGAACTGAACTGCTCCACGAGCGGAGCCGGTCAGCATGGCCGTTTCACCGGCCTTGCGCCTGGTTGGTCCGCATCGACGGCTTTTCTGCGGTGGGAAAGTCGCTCGGGACGGACTGGGTGACCTTGCCGGTTGCCGCCCACTCGGCACCGCGTTGCAGCGTCACGATGTAACCAACGCTGGCGAGCGCGGGATACGGTGGAGTTTCTTTCGGCCCGACATGTCCGAGCGTGGAATGAAACACGCGGCCCTGGCCGTAACTGAGCGCCATGAGCATCGGTTCGTTTTCGCCGCTGGCCGTGGGAAATTTCGTTTTGTCGGCCAGCGCGGTGGCGAGGACGGTGACGTTTTTGGCGGGGCCGCGCAGCTGGCTGTAGATTTCGTCGCTCGCCTGCATCCATTCGGCGGGAAGGCCTTTCATGATGGGATGGTCGGGGCTGCGGGTGACGATCAGGAAGTCGTGCCGCGCCGGATGCCCGGCCTTGCCCGGCGAGTCATCGAGCACCATCCGGCCATCGCGCCAGCGGATTTTCGGGCCCCAGCTTTCATCGCGTGCACCAATCTTCCCATCCGCCTTAAACCCCCAACCGCCCACCCCCAGCATCTCGTTCCATTCGGGCCAGTAGGGAAAGGCATTGTCGCTGTCGTGGACCGACACGAGTCCGCCGCCCCTCTTCATGTAGTCCACGAAGGCCTGCTTGGTTGCAGCCGGCCATTCGTCGCCTTCGTACACGACGACGACCGCGGCGTACGGTGCGAAGTCGGGTTTGAAACCTGACATGTCGGCGCCGCGTTCCGGCGTTGTGGCGACATCGACGGAAAAGAGTCCCGTTTGCTCGAGATAGGTTCTCACGAGCGGAGCGCTCTTGGTCCAATCGTGATATTGATTGGACTGGCCGGTGATCAGCAGAAGTTTGTGCGCAGGTTGCGTTGCGGCGGACAAAGAGCCGGCCGCGACGGAAGCGAGCATGAGGACACGTTTCAGCAGACGAGGAAAAGGAATCATGGGAAGGAGTTGGGAGGTGAGAAAGACGGCGCGAGACCCGGACTGATTACATTTGGGAATCGTCACCCATGACACGATTCGTCGCTCGCGACAAGAGGGCGGAAAGGGAGCCAGACCAGGGCAGCTGAAAACACGTCAGGTCTCGACTCTTGACCGGGCGGCCCCGGAATGCAGCAAGGGCCAAATCGATTCGCCGGAGAGGTTCAGCCCTCGAGCAACGCACCGGCCACGACGCCACGCGTCCGCCCGCGAAAGCTGACGTAGCCCGCGGCGAAGGACGCGGTCGAGCCGGCGCCTGTGCGCCTCCGCGAGAAAATCGACTCGGTGTTTCGTCCTTCCTCTACGTGTCCCTGGTTCGTTCCCGGTGTGCGCTTGCTCCGGTTTGACGCCGCGCCATCGTTGCGGTCATGAAGTGGTTGCTCGTGCTCCTCGCCCTGCCCCTGGCCGCCATGGCTCAAGAAAATGCGGCCGACCTCTCGAAGGTCGGTCCGGCGGACGACAAGGGTTGTGGACGAAAAGCAGATCCTGGAAACCGCGGAGGCGCGGATCCAACAATACCGGACGGGCCCGGCCGAGATCCGGGTGCTGGACCGGGATGGTCAGCCCCTCGCCAATACGGCGGTGCGCGTCCGCCTGGTCCGCCATGAATTCAAGCTGGGCTGCAACGGCTTTGGCCTCGGCAATGTCGTCAAGACCGGGATGGACCCGGCGGCGCGGCAGGCCTACGAGGAACGTTTCGCTGCGCTGCTCAACTACGCGACCCTGCCGTTCTATTGGAGCTACTATGAACCCGAGCCGGGACAGACGAAAGAGGCCGACGTAAGGGAGATGGCGGCTTGGTGCCGCGAGCACGGCATCGACGTAAAGGGTCATCCGCTCGCGTGGCATGAAACGTTTCCCGCCTGGGCCAAGGCGCTGCCCGATGCCGAGGTGCGGCGACTCCAAACGGAGCGGATCACCGACATCGTCCGCCGCTTCAAGGGGACGATCGACCGGTTCGACGTCATCAATGAGGCGACCGTCAGCGCGAATGTCGACAACGCCATCGGTCGGTGGGTCAAGGAACGCGGGGCTGCCAATCTGACCGCCGATTTCCTGAGACTCGCGCACGCGGCGAACCCGGAGGCGGAACTGCTCTACAACGATTTCAATGTATCCGCCGACTACGAACAACTCGTGGCCGACCTGCTGAAGCAGCACGCGCCCTTGGACGTGCTCGGCATCCAAAGCCACATGCACAAGGAATTGTGGCCGGTGGAGAAACTCTGGGCGGTCTGCGAAACCTATGCGCGTTTCGGCCGGCCGCTGCACTTCACCGAGCTGACGATCCTCTCGGGCCACTTCAAGGCGAAGGACGACAACGACTGGCACACGATTCGCACGGACTGGGACTCGACTCCCGAGGGCGAACAGCGCCAGCTCGAATACGGCCGGAAGCTCTACACGGTCCTCTTCAGCCATCCCGCGGTCGACGCCATCACCTGGTGGGATTTCTCCGACCGGAACAGTTGGGGCGGGGCGCCGTCCGGTTTGCTGCGAAAGGACATGAGCCCGAAGCCGCTCTACGACTGGCTCATGGAGGCCTTTCACCACAAGTGGTCCACCGACGTCGTCGTGCAGAGCGACGCATCCGGGATGGTCAGGCTCCGGGCGTTCTACGGCGAGTATGAGCTCACGGCGAAGGACGGTACCGGGGCCAAACTTGAATCAAAGGTGACTTTTGCGAAGAAGGGTCCGGAGCAACTGCAGGCCGTGCTTCGCTGAGCGGATCGGACCGCGCTCAGGCGCGTTTGCGCGCGGCAGCGGATGGCCGACAATCGGGCGGCGGAATGGAGGAAGTAAATGGCGATCGCCGAGATGACCGGCACGAACCGCGCGCAATCTTTGATCTGCTTCCGGATCTTCTGATCCCACGCATCGCCGCCGACGAGTTCGTTCTGGTCGAATCAGACCTCGACGCCGGCCGAGCGCAGAGATTCGGCGATCCGCCGTGCTGCCTCCGCGTCCCGCGACGCGTAGGACAGGAAGACGGCTTTGGTTGGTTCTGATTCGGACTCATCCAGACCAAACATTCTACAGTGGGCAACGGAGAGAACAGCGGTGGGGGGATGGAAACAGCATCTCTCTGTTTCCTCCGTTATCTCCTGTGAGGATTCCGGGTGCGATCTTTGAGTCCTGCGACGCGTGACCCAGGGAAACGGTTTTGGAAGCGTCGCTCATGACGGTGTTTTCTTGCCGGTTGACGTCGAGAAATGAGGAAATATCGTGCCGCATATGGCCAAGGTGCTTTCCGAAATTGCGCGCGATGCTCTCGACCTTTCGCCCGCCCAACGCAGGACTTTGGCTCGCATTCTTCTCGAAGTATCGGAGGACCCGATCGATTTTTCGCCCGACCTTGAAGCGGTTTGGGACGACGAGATTGTCCGCCGGCTGCGGGCAGTGGAAAACGGCACGGCGAAGGCGCGAAGTGCGGAGGAAGTTTTTGCCGAGCTTGATCGACGGTTTCCGCGATGAACATCCGCATCCTCGCGGAGGCGGAGCTTGAGTTGACCGAAGCGATTGCCAGCCACGAAGAAATTGAACCGGGCCTGGGGTTGCGGCTCAAGGAAGAGGTCCGCGTCGCGATCGCCTGGATCGGTGAGTATGCGATATTGCCGCGCCTCCGATCGAAGGGTTATCGCCGGGTGAACCTGCGGGTGTTTCGCTATTTCGTCGCCTACGCGGTGATTGACGAAACGGTCTGGATTCTCGCTGTCGCACACGGACATCGGCGACCTGAATTCTGGATTGAGCGTAAGACTCGAATTCCGTGACACGGCTGCCGGGCAAGTCATCACCGGCACAAACAGCGCGCACTCCTTGATCTGGCGGCGAATCTTCGCGTCCCACTCATCGCCATGCTCGAGCCCGCCTTCGACATCGAACCAGACTTCAACACCGCTCGCCCGCAGCGATTCCGCGATGGGATGCGCCACCTCCGCGTCCTGGGACGCATAGGATAGGAAGACGGCTTTGCAGGAATCGCTCACGAACGGGGAACGGCGGGAGTTTCAAGACGTTTGAGTTCGGTGGCGACTTTGTCGGCAAGTTCACGGAAACGATCCGGGAATTTAGTCTGCGGATGGAGCACCGGAGCGCGCTGCATGCGCCACTGCATCGCCCTCAGTTTATGCTCCTTTTCCCCGCCGTCCGATGCCATGGCCTCCATCCATCGCTTCTCCAGCCCGGCCATGTAACCATCGGTCATCCCGATCTCCAGCAGCAGCCCGGAGTCATCCATGGACGGTTCGCCTCCAAGCTGCCGAACAAGCTCCAGCGACTTTTGGGCCGCGGCGGGATCGCCCAGCAGGTGTTGCAGTGCGCATTTGTAGGCCAGCACCCGGATGTTCGCTGCTTCCTCCCGCAATCGGCGGTCGCACGCCTCGAGCGCCCGCGTCCACTCCAGCTTCGCCGCATCGGGCCGGTCCATGGCCGCATAGGCCTTGCCGACGAGGTATCCCTTCGGAACGGTTGCATAGGGGTCCTCCAGGAAATCACCCGGATAGGCTTCAAGAAAGTGCAGCGCCTTTTCCGGCTTTCCCTGACCGAGCCAGAAGTATCCGACCAGCCGGGCGGCGCTGCCGTTGTAGGCCAGCTCGACCGGCAACCGATCCGCGACTCCCGCGGCGACGGCGGGATCGTCACCGAATTGAACCAGGAAAAAGAACTTGTAGAGCAACGCAGCGGCACTGCCCGTGCGCCGGTTGGATGCGTCACAGACAGCAATGGCCTCAGCCTGATGACCGGACAATGCGAGCGCCACCGCCTTGGCGGCAAAAGCCGTCGGGTCGTCGGAAACATGAGCAAGCAACCGGTCGCAAACCCGGACCACCTCGTCCCGGTCCGGCTGGAACGTTGCCGGCGCGTAGAGAAAGGCGGTGACGAATTCCCGCAGCACGTCGACATCGTCGGGATATTCGCCGGACAGCAGCCGCAATTGACGCAGACCCGCGTCGAAGGTCGCCGGTGTGAGCGTGAGCACGACCGCCTTGGCCAGCCGGGCGCCGACGGCTTGCGGCGCGAGTGCGGCCGCGGTGTCCGCCGCCGACCCTGCCGCCGCCAGCTTTTCCCGCGCGAAGCCGGTGTGACAGGACAAGCTGTTGAGGCGCGATAACAGGATCCAGGCTTCGGCCTCGGTCGGATTCTTCCTTGCGGCCGTCTCGGCCAGACTGAACGCGACCCTGTTCTCGCCCTGCGTGATGTCGACGCCCTTGCGCAGGATCTCCCACGCGCGATCCAGCGAAGCACCATCTGCGACCGATGCCGCCGGTTGCGATCCCTGCCTTGGAGGCTTCGCCCGTTGCATCCACTCCAACCCAATCAACGCGACGACGACGACTCCACACGCGAGCACAGGCCACAGCCATCGCGGACGTGCGCGTGAAGTTTCCGTGCGAACCTGTGCTCGATGGGCCTTCGCTGGCGTGTCGCCTCGAAGCAGTCTTTTGATTCGCTCCACAAATGCCGAAGGCTTCTCGCCCGCGGGCAGACGTGTCCACTGCCGCTCGCGGAATCGCGCAGGCACGCGCGCGCCGCTGCGTCCGTCGTCTCGTCGATCACCACCGGCACGAGAAACGGATGGTCGTCGGACATCAGGTGCGATCGATCGACCGCCAGTTTCCATTCCAGCCTGAAGTAGCCCTCGGGGCGCGACTGGGTGTTTTCCGAGATGACCGGCACGAACAGCGCGCACGTCTGGATCTGATCCCGGATCTTCTGATCCCATGCATCACCGCCACGCAGTTCGCTCTGGTCGAACCACACCTCGACGCCGGCCATGCGGAGTGCGTCCGCGATGCGCCGCGCCGCCTCCGCGTCCTGAGACGCATAGGACAGGAAGACAGCGCAGCCGGCTGCGCCGGAACGCTCAACGCTTAACTTTGAACTCTCAACGCTCAAGGTGTCGGTCTCGGAAAGTGAAATCTGATTTCTGTCACTTGAACGTTAAGCGTTGAGCGTTGAGCGTTTCTCCGGTGCTGCTCATGGGGCTGATAGGGCACGGCGACATCAGGCCGGTCGCTGAGGTTGGACAAAGCGACCGAGCGCTGAATCGCTCGTGCCGCTGAGCGTGGTCCACGGAATGACGTTGGACCATTGCGCGCCCCATAGCGCGTCGAAGTGGCGGGCGGTCTTCGCCCGCAGAACCTCGAGCGCGATGTTGAGGTAGAAAATCGCGTCCCGCCCCGTCAGCTCGCGGGCGGTCACGGCTGCGGCCAGGTCGTCGAAGAAACATCGGCAACAGGGTGCGAGGATTTCGACGTGCTTGGCGTCCTGGCGACCGGTCTGGTTGGCTTCCACCGCCAGCGAGACCTTTTCTCGCAACATACTGGCGGGATTGAGGACACGCACGACCTGCCCATCCAATCCACCCTCGACCGCCTCGCGCTCAATCTGGTCAGCGATTGCGGTGCGGATTCCCGCGAGGATTTCGATCATCGCTCCCGACTCGTGAAAGAGACGGCCAAGCACCTGGCCGACGCCTTCCGTGGCGATAAAACGCCAGCCGACCTCGCGCGCCAATGCTTCGGGTTCGCGGCGGGTGCGAAAATGTAGATCGCAGTCCTTGCTCACAAACGGCGCAAGGGGCTCCAGCAAATCCGGGATGCGCGCACGATAAACCTCGGCCCAAAGGTTCACCGCTTGCCCACCCACCAGCACCCCGGACTTCAGGGCGGGGAGGAAGTCGTGGAGTCGGTAGCGGCGTGGATCCTGGCCAGGTGTTTGCGCCATGCGGGAAAGTTGAACCTGAAGCGTGCGATCTCTTCGCGGGTGAACAGCGAGTTGCGACGCTGCAACTCCTCCGCTGTCACGGCGCCTGACTTGAGAAGCGCGCGATCCTCCATCCGGGAGCGAATCTTCTCCTCCCGGATGCGTTCCTCGGTCAATGGCTCCTCGTCTCGCGACATAAAGCAAAGGTAGGGTTCGCCACGGTAGAATTCAAGACTGTCGTTGTGCGATCGAATCGCTTGATGGGGTGGATCTTGAGATTCCACGCATCCCCACCGACGAGTTGGCTCTGGTCGAACCACACTTCGACGCCGCTCGCGCGCAGCGCGTCGCAAATGCGTCGTGCGGCCTCCGCGTCTTGGGACGCGTAGCTGAGGAAGACTGGCCGGCCCGACGGGCCGGAACGCTGAACGCTGAACTCCGAACGCTGAACGTTGAAGTTTTCCGGATCGGATTTCGATTCAGTCATTCAGAGTTCGAAGTTCAGCGTTCGGAGTTCGGCGTTTTCCCGGCGGGCGCTCAAGGAGCAGGCCTCCGGAAGTTCGAATTTGGTTGGGTCATTGAGAGTTGAACGTTGAATGTTGACCGTTGAACGTTCGCCGCGCGTCAGGGCGTGGCCCGCTTCATCGCCTCCCGGGCCCGGGCGTATTGCTCGGTCCAATGCAGTTTCTCGATCAAGGCCGTGAAGCGGGGATCGTCGCGCCAGGGATCGAAGATCACCAGCGAGGCGAGCGGGTCCAGCGTCAGGTTCGTGGTGCGCTCCAGATACGGCAGGGCCTCGTCAAACCGGCCCAGGGCCGCGAGCACGAATCCGCGTTGATACGTTTGCGCGGGCAGGCCGGCAAACAACGCGTCGGCGTAGGCCGCGGCCTCCGTCGTCATGCCGGCTTGCCGGAGAACCCAGATCGCATGAGCGTCCGCCTGCCAGCGTGGTTGCCTCGGCCATGACTGCCGGACGGCGCGGGCGGCGGCCACGGCCTCGTCCGTGCGACCGGTCTGCCATAACACGAGCGCCTCATAACCGACCGCCGGAGCGAACCCATCCGGCCGATCGGCATTCGCCTGCCGAAACAACGCCAGCGCCTCCTCCCTGCGCCCGAGTTGCAGCGCGTTTTGGCCGCTGAGATGGGTGATGATCCACGCCTTGGGATCGAGTTCGCGGGCTTGGGTGAATTCCTGGCCCGCCGCTTCGAAATCGCCGTTTTCCATCAGGAAGACTCCCCGCCAGAAACGCACCGTGGAATCGTTCGGGCTCAGTGCCACGGCGGCCTCGAACTGCTGCTGCGCTGCCTCCATCCGACCTTCGATCAACAGGCCATAGGCCATGGCCGCGACCGGCGCCACAAGCGACGGATCGAGCTCCGTGGCGCGCGCTGCGCTGGTGCGTAGTGAGCGCAGCTCCTCCGACAAGTCACCGGCGCCTTCCATCACCCGGTAGGCCGCGCGCATCACCCACAGGTCCGCCATCGCGGCGTGCGCCGGCGCAAAGTCCGGATCGATCGCGAGGGCCCGGTGCAACAACGTTTCCGTCCGGTCAAAGTTTTGCTCCCCGCGTTGATACCAATAGTAGCGCGCCTCCAACAGGAGTCGGTGTGCTTCCGGATTCACGACGCGAGCGGGCCCGGTCACGCCGAGCTTGAGTTGCAGTTGTTGCGCGACGAGTCCCGCGATCTCGTCCTGCACCGCGAAGATGTCCTGCAAGTCGCGATCGAGTGAGCCGGACGACCAGACGAGTTCGTCGGCCGCCGCGCGGATCAACTGCGCGGAAATGCGCACGCGATTGCCGGCCTTGCGCACGCTGCCCTGCACGACGTAGGTGACGCCGAGTTGCTGCGCGATCTCGGGCACGGGCGTGTTCTTGCCCTTGAAGAAAAAGCCCGACGACCGGCCCTTCACCGTGAGGCCCGGGACCTTCGCGAGCACGTTGAGCAACTCCTCACTGATGCCGTCGGAGAAATACTCGTTGCCCTTGTCGTCGCTGAGATTCGCGAAGGCGAGGACGGCGACGGATTTTTCCGCCGGAGCGGAGTTCGCGTCCGCCTTCGTCACGGGTGCGGTGGTCGCGAGGCTTGATGCGTCGACCGCTCTCGACGATTCCTCGCGAGCCGCCACCCGCGCCACCAGTCTCTGAAAAGCCGGTTCGCCGCGCAAGCGGTCGAAACGCGGATCCAGCCGAAGGGAAGCAGCCGTGAAGTTGATCCACGCAGTATTCTGCAATCCGATAGGCTCGTTCACCCGCGTTTCGAGGTAGGCAATGGCGGCCGCCGGGGGCTCGAATTCGATTTGCAGATCCTGCCGGGCACCCAATTCCTGGACCAACCGATAGATGGCAACGGCCGCTTCCCGCTCGTCAAGTCGGAGCAGGACCTTGGCCTTGAGGGCGAGCATCCCGGTATTGTTGGCATCATCCCGGAGTCGTTGGTCCAACAAGTCCAGGGCCCGTTGAAGATCCCGGCGGGCCGCATTTTCCTGTTGGGCCATCAACCGAGCCTCCCCCAGCAGGTAGGCCTTCGGGCAATCCTGGAACCAATACCGGATCCAGTCGCGCGGGGCGCGTTCCAATGCCGCGATCGCCGGCAGCGGCTCGCGACTCCACATGCGGACTTCCCAGGTAAATCCGAGCCCCATGTCTTCCTGCAACGCCGTGGCGGGCATACGGGCCAGCGCCTGCCGGGCGGCACCCATGTCACCCCGACCCCTTTCCGCAATCGATATTTGGAGTCCGAGGTTGTTCCAATAGACTTGGGCCGCTTGGGATCGGTCCACGGCGGCCTGCGCTTCGATGAAGTGGCCCCGGTAAAAATGTCCCCAACCGATCTCGTCCCAAACCACCGCGGCAAAATCCGGATTCTCGGCCGCATGCTTCAAGGTCGATAAACTCTCGTCCACGGTCGCGGGATCAAATGCCAGGGCGAAGCCGAGGCAGAAAAGTGCGCGGGGCTCGTCGGGTTGCTCCCGCAGCAGCTCCCGCAACACCCGCACCGCTGGCCCGAGCTGGAAGACGCCCCGCGTCCAATAGAAGGCCTGGGCCAACCGCGCATCATATGAGGCGGGATCCAATTGTGTCGCCCGCGCGGCGGCATCCCGGGCGGCGGCTTGTCGTTCTGCGGACCGGTCCAGGTTGTGGAAAACGAACCACGTATGCACGAAAGTCCACGCCGCCCACACCTCGGCGTCCGTCGAGTCGAGTTCCGCCGCCCGTTTGCACAGGTCGTCGGCCGCGTCGAGTTCCGCGCGCGCCATCTCGGGTTTGTTCAGCAGCACCCAGGCCTCGGCCACGAGTTGGCGGGACTCGGACGTGTGAACAGTAGCGGGTAGCGAGGAGCGAGTAGCGAGTAGATCGGAATCGGAGCGAGCCCACGGCTGCCAGATGGCAAGGGCCGCGATGGCGAGGAGAGCGACAACGGCGGGAACCAGCCACCGAAAGCTTCTGATCGCTGTAGCCGGGGTCGTTGACCCCGGTCTCTCGGCCTCAGCGAGGCCAGCTACAGGTTTATGCGCCCGCGCGTCCTCGTGTTTCAGCGCCCCGGTGCGATGCGACCAGAGTTTCAAAAACCGCGCCTGCACGTCGGGCGTCACCACGCCGCCGGGGAGTCGCGTCCATTGCACCGCGCGAAAGCGATCCGGCACGAGTGCCTCGGGCTCGCGCGTGTCGTCGATCACGACCGGCAGGATGAACGCGACGCCGGACGCGATGCCGAGCGCGCGCTGGGCCGCCAGTTCCCACTCGATGCGGAAGTAACCTTCATGCCGCGCCTGGGTGTTCGCCGAGACGAGCGGAATGAACAGCACGCACTCCTTGATCTGCCGCCTGATCTTCGCATCCCACTCGTCGCCGTGCTCGAGTCCGCCCTCGACATCGAACCACACCTCGACGCCGGCCGCGCGCAACGCTTCACAGATGCGCTTCGCCACCTCCGCATCTTGCGAGGCGTAGGACAGGAAGACAGCGCGGCCGGCTGCGCCGGAACGCTCAACGCTGAACGCTGAACCCTCAACGCTCAAGGTGTCGGCCTCCGCAGGTGAATTCCGTCTTCTGTCATTTGGGCTTTGAGCATTTGCTCGGGCTGGTTCGCTTCAATCGGCAATCCGCAATCGGTAATTTCCATGCCGTCTCTCATGGGACTTCCTTGGCGAGAAGGTCCAGCAGACCGGACAACGAGGCGATTCCGCTTTTTCCGTTGAAAACCGTCTCCTTCACCTGCGCCACCAGCACCCGGCGATCGGCGTCGATGAGGTCCGCTGCCGCATTGAAGCGCGCAAAGTCATTCTGCGCCGGACTCGAGGTCAGCTTCACTTCCACCGCCCACAAGCGGCGGCCGAGTTTGAAAACAAGATCCAATTCGTAGCCGTCCGATGTGCGGAAGTAGTGAGGCGCCACGGTGACACCGTGCGCCGCCAGCATCTCGATCACCTGCCCGATCACAAAGCCCTCCCAGCTCGCACCGACCCAGGGTTGATGGAGCAACTCACCGGGATCTCGCACGCCAAGCAGCGCGTGCAGCAGCCCGCTGTCACGCCAGTACACGCGGGGCGAACGGACAAGGCGTTTCTTCAGATTGGGCAGCCACGGCGGAAGCCGGCGCAGTAGAAAAGCGCCTTCCAGAAAATCCAGATAGCTGTTCACCGTGTGGTAGCTGAGTCCGAGGCTCTGACCGACCTGGCTGGCATTCCAAATCTGGCCGTGGACGGCGGCGGTCATGCGCAGCAGGCGATCCGTCACCACCGGTTTCGCCGGGAGGCCCCAGACCGGCAGATCGCGCTGGGCCAGCAACGTGAGATAATCCAACTGCCACTGGGGAAACCGCCGCCCCCCGGTCACTCCGCCCTCGGGAAAACCGCCCCGAAGCCACCGGTCGGCCAACGGCACGTCGGGCAACTCGGAGCAAAGCAGGGGCGCCAGTTCGACCAGACCCAGTCGACCGGCCAGCGACTCGGAGACGTGCCGCATCAACGACGGCGACACCGAGCCCAGCAGCAAGAAACGGCCAACGCGTTTGCGATCTGCATCGATCGCCCCGCGCAGGCGCGGAAACACCTCGGGCCAGGCTTGCGCCTCGTCGAGCACGACGAGTTTCTTCTGCATCATCAGGGCATCCCACTGCACATCGAGGCGGATGCGTGCTAGCGGCGGCGTGAACGTCGTCAAAAAGCGCCGGTTTGAAAAGCACGACGGCGGGCGTGGTGATAAATGAGACCGCCGGGGATCGCGGAGATCACCGGCGGGAGGGGCGACGATGGGGCGGGCGACTACTCAGATGGCCGGGGGCGGGTCGATCTGGTCTTTCATGCGGAAGCTCTTGCCCTCAATGAGCACGGTTTCGGCGCCGTGCAGGAGGCGGTCGAGGATGGCGGAGGTGATGCCGGCGTCGTTGTTGAAGATCTCGGGCCAGCGCTTGAAGGCTTTGTTGGTGGTGAGGATGATCGAGCCACGTTCGTAGCGCTGACTGATGATTTGGAAGAGCAGGTCGGCGCCCAGTTTGTCCAGGGGCAGGTAGCCGACCTCGTCCAAAACCAGCAGTTGCGGGCCGAGGTATTTTTTGAGTTCGGCTTTGAGGCGATGCGCGGCCTGGGCGGCGACGAGGTTGTTGAGTGCGTCCACGGCGGTGGTGAAGAGCACGGCGTGGCCGCGCTGGCAGGCTTCGTAGCCGAGGGCGAGGGCGAGGTGCGTTTTGCCGGTACCACACGGTCCCAAGAAAAGGGCGTTGGTCTTTTTCTCGACGAAGCCCAACCGGAAGAGGTGTTTGATCTGCGCTTCGTTGATTTTGGTGGGCCAGTCCCAGCGGAAGCGGTCCAGGGTTTTGAGCACGGGGAAGCGGGCGGCCTGCACGCGGCGTTCGAGGGCGCGCTGAAGGCGGCGCAGGTATTCGCCTTCGAGCAGGCGCTGCAGGTAGTCGGCGTGCGGCCAGTGTTTTTCGGCCGCCTGTTGGGCGAGCGGTTCGTAGTTATCGGCTACATACTTGAGACGCAGGTAGTCGAGTGCGGTGCGCAAGGGATTCATGGCTGGTCGGATTTGGGTTCGTAGGCGGAGAGGTCGGGCGCGGGCAGTTCGAGGTCGAGCAGGTCGCTCTGGCGGGTGAGGTGCAGGGCGCCAGGCTCGGGCAGGAAGCGGCCGCGTTGTTCGAGGAGGTTGGCGATGTATTCGCAGGAGTAGGCGCCGAGCTGGTGGGCGTCGTCGAGGGCGCGAGCGGTCGCCTCGCTGCCGAAGATCTCTGACAGCGCGACGATTTTCTGGATGTGATGGCGCACGTTGAGGCGGCGTTCGCCGAGCTGTTCGTGGTAGGCCTGGGCCTGCGGACTGAGGCGCAGGAACGCCAGGAGCAGTTTTTGCCAGCGGGCCTGGTGACGATCGTGGATGAGGCCGGCCGCGTGGTCGGGTTGCTCGAGGTCTTGATGGCGGTCGAAGCCGCGCACGTGTTCGGCGATGAGACGCTCGCCAGCGAAGAGACGCAGGCGATCAGCGTAGCGCTTGAGCGTGAGCTGGGCCGAGGCGTAGGCGGCGGGCACGGAGTAGCGGTTGGTGTCGACGGTGACGCGGCAGCGGTTGCTCGCGCGCACGGTGGTGACGACGGCCGCGTCGAAGGGGTGGGCCGGCAGCGGTCGCAATTTCGGCTGCTCTTCGGCGAACATGGCCATGGGCGTGCGGTGGGTTTCGCCGTGGACGCGCACGTTGGCGACGGTGTCGAGCCACACGCGCGCGGCGGCGTTGAGCGTGGCGAGGTCGGACAGCGGCTGGCCGGCGAGGAAGTTTTTCTTCACGTAGGCGACGGCCGATTCGACGCGGCCTTTCTCGTTCGCCCGCCGTGGCGCACAGGGTTTCACCACGAAGCCGTAGTGGCCGGCCAGATCGAGATAGGCGGGGTGCAGGACCGGCGGGCCGCCCAGGGGATGCGCGAGTACCGCGGTTTTGGTGTTGTCGCACATGACCTCGGCCGTGGCGCCGCCGAAGTAGGCGAAGGCGTTGGCGTGGCAGGCGAGCCAGTGCTCCTGACTCTGAGCGTAGGTCAACTCAAGATACAGCCGCCGGCTCCAGCACAGGACCATCACGAAGAAGCTCAGCGCCCGGCGGGTCGAGCCGACGCGCAACGTGCCCCAAGAACCCCAATCGACTTGCGCGCACTGGCCTGGGGCGAAGTGCAGCGTGAGAAACGCCGGCGCGTGGCGCGGGCGCACGCGACGCACGAAGTCCTTGAGGATGCTGTAGCCGCCGACGTAGCCCTGCTCGCGCAGGCGGGCGAGCAGTTGGGCGGCGGTGTAGGGATGCGTCTCGAGCAGGCGCACGATCGTGCTTTTGTGCGCGTCGAGCTTGCTCGCGCGGCGCGCGGCAGGCTCGGCCGCGCGCCGTTCGTAGCGCGGGCGCTGGTCCCACTTACGCACGGTCTGCCAGTGCAGGTCGAGCTGGCGCGCGATTTGCGCCAGGGTCAGTTTCTCGTGCTCACGCAGGTGGTGGATCTGTTGGAAGGTATGGTAGTCGATCACGGGATACCTCCTTCCCGCCCGCTCACCGACGCGGCGGCCGGCTCCAGGGCGAGCACTTGGTAAAGCGGCTCCTCGTAGGCGATCAGGCCGGCGGCGAGCAGTTGGCGCCGCGCCGCGCTGATCTGCGCGGGCGTCAGCGACAACAGTCGTGCCAGACTCGCGTCGGCATAATAACTGAGACCGTGTTCGTCGCCCACGGTGACGAGCACCAGGTACAACGCCCAGGCCGTGGCGTCGGCACGGCGCAGGTAGCCGTCGCGCACCAGCCGATGATCAAGAAACGAGAACTGCGCCGGACAGCGGCGCAGGCGCTCGGGGGAGAGGATGCGTTTGTGGATTTTCATGCGAGCGGCCCAAGAGGGCCTGCCCGCGAACTACCAGACGGTTCGCCACCGCCGCGATGTCCTCTGGTAACGCCATCCCGGTCAGTTGCGCGATAAGCCCCACCAGCAGCGGCGGTTGCGCCGTCAAGACTTCTGGTAACGTACGCCCCGCGTCTTGGAGTGCTTCTCCTGCTGGTGCAGCGACTTGCGCGTTCAAGACATCTGGCAACGCAACCGAGGTTTTACGCTGACGTTTCCAGTAACCCGGATGGGCCGCGCGCCACGCGCGCACCTTTGCCACCCGTTCCGGCCCGCGATAACACTCGCGGTTCTCGGGGCGGCGCTCCCATTGGCGCTGGCTCGCCCGTTTACTGGCGCACCGACACGCCGCGGCGCTGCAATAGCGCTGGTGATGGCGATTGCGCGGATCCGGCTGAAAGAACTCTCTGCATTGGCAGCACTTACGCCGCCTTCCATGGTGCATGCCGCGCAGCGTTCCCGCCGCCGCCGGTGGCGACAAACTCCACCGCCGTCACCCCGCCCGGTTCACGGGGGAAGAAAATCAACCCGACCGAAGAAGATGATAAATAGTGAACCGGCGAAGCAGACCGACCCGAAGAAGATCCGCGGTTTTCAAACCGGCGCTTTTAAGCGAGTATCAGCTCGCCGCTGACACGGATGCGCTCCGCCGGTTGCTCCAGATCGAAATACACGGGCGAGAGCGCCCGCGCCAGCGTGGTCTTGCCGGACTGCCGGGGCCCGACGAGGCCCACCGCCGGGTAGTCCTTCAGCCGGACCCGCACCAGGGCCGTCATGTCGCGGGCGATCATTTGCAGATTAGAAATCGCTTTCTATTTTGCAGGCAAGCCTTGATTGCCCCCGCCGAACCGCGCCCCGGCGTCCTGCCTGCCGTCCCGAAGGCTTGGCGAAGGCGGGCGAGGCAGGGCTCGGGAAACCCGCCGGGTTGGCCGCACTCATGGCAGCTTCTCCGGCGGTTGCGCGACCCGCCAAGCCTGGGCGCGGGCGTGGGCCTCGGTCATGCCGGTGCGGGCGAGGAAGTCGATGACACGGGGATCGGTGCGGATCGCGTCGTACTCCGGAGCAAAGTAGAAGACCGAAAGCATCAGCACCGGCAGACCATTGCGGTCGAGACTGGCGAGCGCCTCCTCACGGCGTCCGAGCGCGGTGAGGTCGAAGAAGGCGTTGGGATCATCGGGCTTCATCCCCCGAAAGGCCGCTTCGGCTTCCGCCGGGCGACCGGCACGGGCGAGGATCACGACCGGGGAGAGCGCGATCGATGAGGGCGCGTTCGGCCGGTTCGCGACCGCCACCGCTTCCGGGATGCGCCCCAGGCGCAGCAGCGCTTCGGCCTTCGACTGGGAGATGCTTGAGTTGGGCTGCACGCGCAACGCGCCGTCGATCACCGTCAGCGCTTCGGCGGCATGCCCGGCATCCAGCAAGGCGCGCGCGTAACGCTCGGCCGTGCGAGGCGAGAGCGGGTCGAGCTCGGTGGCCAGTTTTAACTCGGCCAGCGCCTCATCCATCTGCCCATCGTTCACCAGCGCGTCGCCGAGCCAGTGATGGGCGACGGCATAATTGGGGTTCAGCGCGACAGCCCGGCGCAGGTCCGCCTGCGCGTCGGCGAGTTGCCAGGAAACGATGCGGCCAAATCCGCGCGTGGCGTAGGCCTCGGCGGAATCGGGATCAAGGGCGAGCGCTTGCTCCACCTTGGCCAATGCCCCGCGGAGCGATTCCGCAGAGCGCTGGTTGAAACCGCCGATGGTCGAGCCCACGTCGCGCGTCAGCACGACGCCCGCCTGCGCGGCCAGCGCGCGCGCGAAATTCGGCTGGAGTTCAAGCGCGCGGTCCAGCAACTGCCCGGCTTGGGTGAAGCCTTCCGCGGTCCGCAGATTCCAGGCCTGACGCGCCTGCACGTAGAGTTCGAAGGCCTGCGGATTTACCGCCGTGGTCGAGGTCGGCGAAGTCACGCCGAGTTGCAGCGAGAGGTTCCTGGCGATCAGCCCCGCGATCTCATCCTGCACCGCGAAGATGTCCTTGAGGTCGCGATCAAACTGATCAGTCCACACCTGGAAGCCATCGCTCGCCTTGATGAGTTGCGCACTGATGCGCACGCGGTCGCCGGATTTGCGCACGCTGCCTTCGACGACGTAGGCGACACCGAGTTGCTGGGCGATGTCCGCGATCGGCACCTGCTTGTCCTTGAAGAAGAACGCGGACGTGCGCGCGGTGACCTTCAGCTCCGGGATTTTCGCGAGCACGTTGAGCAACTCCTCGCTGATGCCATCGGAGAAGTATTCGTTGTCCTTGTCGTCGGAGAGGTTCGCGAAGGCGAGCACGGCGACGGATTTGTCGTCCGCCATTGGAGTGACGGCGGCAACGAGCGGTTGATCAAGTCCGGCAAACTCCTGCAGCAACGTCTGGATTTCCGGCGCGTCGAGCGCGCCGCGGAAACGGGGATCAAATCGCAGCGACGCCGGGGTCACCGGGATGCTGGAAGGTTCGGCCAGCAATTTTCGCAGCCACACCGCCAGGCTGGCATGGTCCCCGAGCACGGCGTAGGTCTGCGCGATCAACACCACGAGTCGACCGCGATAGGTGCTCGGAGCGCGGCCCCGGACGAGCGGTTCGACGAGCGCCAGCTCGCTCCGGGCCTCGGCGAGGCGGCCGGAGCACGCGAGGGTGACCGCCAGCCCCGCGCGCAGGGCCTCGTTGTCCGGATCGCTGGCCAGGTGCGTTTTCAGGAGCCGTTCCGCTTCGGAAAACTGGACCAGCGCCGCGTCGTTTCTTCCCGCGCGCTGGTGGGCCATGCCGGCCAGCAGTGCCTTCGGCCCGTTGTAGGAATTGTCGAACAGCATCGCGTCGGGCACCTGGGCCAGATCCTGCAACGCCTGATCCCAGCGTTGTTCCGCCATGGTCAGCAGCCACCGCGCGAAGATCACCCGGCTGACGGAACGTCCGCTCGGGGGAATCCGCTCCAGCGTCGCGCGACTGGCCGCAAGATCGGCGCGGAGATAAAAATGCGAGTCGAACAGCGACGTCATCGCCCGGACTCCGGTCACGTTGGGATCTCCCGCCGCGCGCTCCGCCCATTTTTCGGCTTCGGCGGGTTGCCGCTTCGTCACGTTTTCCGAAGTGAGGATCCATGCGGGATAACTTGCGCCGGGTTCCGCCTCCAGCCATGCCGCGGCCACGCGTTCCGTGCCGGCAAGATCGTAACCCAGCCACACCGAAACCAGCTCGGCAAAACGCGTCAGGGCATCGGGCGGCAGCGCGGCCACGGCGCGGTCGATCGGTTCCCGACAGGCCTGCGGATCACCGCCGCGGCTGACCATCGCGACCAGATGCATGCCCAGCGCGAGATTGGGGAGCGGCGACTCCCGCGCGAGGCGTAGCGCGTGTTCCGCGTCGGCCTTGCTCGCCTGCAGTGACTGCGTGCCTGGATCTAGGATGCGCAGGACCTGCAGACTGTTGATGATGCTGCGCAGCGCCCACGCATCGGCGTCGTCGGGATTGTCGCGCAGGAGCCGATCGAGTGCGGGCGCAACGGCCTCGTAGTCTCCCTGCTGCCAGCGGTCGGGGATGATCCGCGCGCGCACGCGGGCGAGTTCGGTGGATGCCGCGGCCTCAGGCGGATTGGAGGATGACGACGTGCCGCGCCACGGCTGCCAGATGGCGAGCGCGCCGAGTGTGGCGACCAGGGTCAGGATCGCCGGCGCGAGCCTCGTGGGTCTGCGGGTAGGAGGGGCTTCAGCCGCGATGGCTTGGCCGCTCGACTCACGGATCGCGGCTGAAGCCGCTCCTACGTGGTCACCGCCCAGCAACGTCTTCACCCGTGCGACAAACTTCGCCAAAGCAGGGTCCTCATCCTCGCCGGCGAAGCCCAAAGGGCGAAGCCGCGTCCACTGCACCTCGGTAAATGAATCCGGCACCTGCGCGTCGCCGTCGTGCGTGGCGTCGATCACGACCGGCAACAAGAACGCCCGGCCCTTCGCCATGAGATGCGTGCGCTGATCCGCGAGCCGCCACTCGAGTCAAAGTATCCTCGGTGCGCGCCTGTGTCGCCGCGGAGATGATCGGGATCAGCAGCGCGCACTCTTTGATTTGTTTGCGGATCTTCTGGTCCCACGCGTCCCCGCCGACGAGTTCGCTCTGGTCGAACCACACCTCGACGCCCGCAGCGCGCAATGCCTCGCAGATGCGCCGCGCCGCTTCCGCGTCTTGCGACGCGTAGGAGAGGAAGACCGCTTTGGCGACATCGCTCATGACTTTGGTTCCCGGCTGGCCAGCACGGCCTGAAACTCCGGTGCGTCGCGCACGTTGTCCCAGTGTGGGTCGAGACGCAGGCGAGGGATGGTCAGACCGGTGCGACCGTCACCGACGTAGAGGGCTTGACCTAACAACGGCACGGCGTGCGCCGCGTCACCGACGATCGCGTAATAGCGTGCGAGATCGGAGGCACGGCCGGGCGTCATCTGCTCGCGCCACGCGAGTTCCACGGGCTCGAATTCGCGGGCCGCCTCGGTGCCGCGGCCAAGCCAGGCGAGGGTCATGGCAAGTTGCAGCTGGTGCTGGAGATTTTGCGGATCGGCCTGCCGGCGTTCGCGCAGCAGACGTTCCGCCGCCTCCCATTCCAGTCGCGCGAGCTGTTCCTTGCCGGCCAGATGGTAGGCCAGGCCCGTGAACAGCGCCTTCGGGCCGGTGTAGTTGAACTCCTCGAGGTAGTCGCGCGGCGTGCGCGCCGCGGCCTCGAGCACGCGGTCGAGTCGGCGTTCGGCGAGTCCGCACAGCA
>CAWCPJ010000003.1:0-128786 GCA_963797435.1 uncultured Verrucomicrobiae bacterium
GGGCATGCGGCTGATCGGGGAGTTGCGCGACCTGATTCGCAGCCGCCGGACGACGCTCATCTTCACCAACGTCCGCAGCGGCGCGGAAATCGTCGGCTTGCGCCTGAAGCAGGTCATGCCCGAGCTGGCCGAACAGATCGAGGTGCATCACGCCTCGCTCGACCGCAGCATCCGGCTCGACGTCGAGGACCGGCTCAAGCGCGGCGAACTGCGCGCCGTCGTCTGTTCCAGCAGCCTCGAGCTCGGCATCGACATCGGCTCGATCGACACCGTCGTGATGGTCGCGGTGCCCAAGGGCGTGGCGCGCGCGCTGCAACGCCTCGGTCGCTCCGGGCACACGCTCAACAAGGTCAGCCACGGCGTGCTCGTCGCGACCAACATCAACGACCTCGCGGAATGCGCGGTCACCGCGCGCCTGATGACCTCGCGTCAGCTGGAGCCCGCGCGCATCCCGGAGAACCCGCTCGACGTGCTCGCCCAGCATCTCGTCGCGATGGCGATCTTCGCGAGCTTCACACCCGACGAGGCTTTCGCGCTCGTGCGGCGGAGCTATCCCTTTCGCGAACTCGCGCGAGAGAGTTTCGATCGCGTGCTCCGCTATCTCGCGGGCGGCGGCGCGAGCCTGGAACAGCAGTACCAGGAAGTCTTCGGCAAGGTGATCGTGCGTGACGGCGTGCTCGCGCTGCCGCTTCCACGGGTCGCCCGCGATTTCTACCAGAACGTCGGGACGATCAACAGCGACCTCATGGTCCTCGTGAAGCACCGCTTCCGGCGCGTCGGCGAGGTGGAGGAGTCGTTTGCCCGCCGTCTCGTGCCGGCGACGTCTTCGTGCTCAACGGCCGCTGCTACCGGCTGGTCCAGATGCGCCTGCTCGAGGCCAGTGTCGTGCCCGCGAAGCACGCCAAGCCGACCGTGCCGCGCTGGAACGCCAACAAGATCTCGCTGGCCTCCGGTCTCGCGCGCGAGGTCGTGGCGCTGCGCCGCGGCCTCGCGGGACAACTCGAGCACGATGCGACCGATGAAGCCGCCCTGCTGTGGCTGGCGCGCGAATACGCCCTCGACGAGGTGAACGCCGAGGCCCTCGTGCGCCAGTTTCGGCTGCAGGCGCGCGTGTCGCGGATTCCCACCGGCGATTTCCTGCTCGTCGAGGTGCATCCCGAGGGCGACGTGCGCAACGTGTTCTTTCATTCCCTGATCGGCCGCTCGGCCAACGATGCGCTTTCCCGCATCATCGCGTGGCGACTGAAGGAAGCGCGCGGTGGCAACGCACTGGCCACGGTCGACGACTATGGCTTCCTGCTCGCGGTGCGGCCGGAACAGGTGCTCGACGGCGAGCAATGGCGACCGTTGTTCCAGCGCGCCGGGGCGGAGGAGGACCTGCGCCGCGCGCTCGCGGAGTCCGATCTCGTCAAGGGTCAGTTTCGCGGCGTCGCCCAGACCGCGCTGATGGTGCCGCGCCAGGTCCGGGGTGAAAAGCGGCCGGTCCGCCAGATGCAATGGAGCACGGAGATCATCTACAACGTGCTGCGCCGCCACGAACCCGATCATCCCCTGCTCGCCGAGGCCTATGCCGAAGCCACGCTCAAGTTTCTCGACCTCCCGGGCGCCTTGGAATTTCTGGAGGAGATGTCGCGCCTGCCGATTGTCCAGCTCGAGACGCCGGAAGTGAGTCCGTTCTCGTTTGGTGTCTACGCGAGCAAGATTCGCGAAACCTTGATGCTCGAGGACCCGAATGCGGCGATCGAGCGGTTGTTCCACGAGATGTACGAGCGGCTCGAAGGCGAGGGTCATTGATGACGGAGATCGACATCCGCCCAGGCCTGCGCCTTTGCGCCGCGCCGGCGCTGTTCATCGAACGCACTGCGGGCGCTCGTCGTCGCGGACGTGCATTGGGGTTACGCTGCCAGCCAGCGCGCCGCCGGCCGGCTCGTGCCGCACTGGGGCGATGATGACATCGATGCACGTCTGCACGCGCTGCTCGACCACTACGCGCCGCGCACCGTGATCATCGCAGGCGACGTCGTGCACGCGGCCGCGGGTGCCGCCGCCGCATACGCCAGCCTGGAGCGCCTGGCCGCGCGGACGTGCGTGGTTCTCGTCACCGGCAATCACGACCGGCGCACGTCTTTCACCAATGCGGTTCCCGCCTATCAGGAGGCGGCATTCTTTATCCACCACGGTGACGCGAACCCGCGAATCCCAAACGGCGCGCTCGAAATCATCGGCCATCACCACCCGGCCGCGACCTGGCAAGACGGTGCCGGCACCTATCTCAAGCTCCCGGCGCTGGTCGAAGGTCCACGCCGCCTGATCCTGCCGGCATTTTCGCCTTGGGCGGCTGGCGTGCCATGGAATCACCGGCTGGCGCGCGACGAGCGTCTCTGGTGCATCGCGCCGAATCGCATCTTTCCCGACCCGGTGCCGGCGGCGGCGGGTTCGTAGCCCCACCTTCAGGCCAACAGTGACACGTCCCACCCCGCTGGCGCATGGTCCTGCCTCCTGCAGGAAAGAGTTGGCTTGAGCGCTGCGCGCGCTTAATCGGTCCCGCCGCGAGGCGACCTCTTCAACCTCGGAACACGTTGGTTTTGGTCGACACCTGCCAGCGTTTCGCGCCGGTGCGAGCTGAGCCTGCCTGGTGAACACGATGATATGGCCGGCGGAATTGACCTGATGCGGGCGCCGCCTACAGTGGCGGCGCGGTTGATGCATTCGATATCCCCTCAGATGGTCACGCGGTCCTGCTCCAGGTCAGGTTTCGCTCTCGCAGACGCCGCTCGACGAGGTCTATCGCGCTGAACCGCCGCCGACGGCTGACAATCGCCGCCGTGCGAATTCCATGAGCGCAACCAAAACCTCCCCCCATGCACCTGCACCTGTTTCCCCTCCGAACCGCTCCCCAGGCAGTCCTCCGTGTCATCGTCGCTGCCGGCCTCGCGGCCGGGCTGGCTTTCCCGAGCCCGGCTCACGCCAAGGACAAAGCGTGGCACAAAGTGAAGCCGGAGTTCGGCGCAGTCTATGTGTTGGGCGACAGTCTTTCCGACACCGGCAGACTTTTCGCGGCCGTCGGCATTCCCCCCGCTCCTGCGTATTGGCATGGCCGCACCAGCAACGGACCGCTTTGGCCGGAATACGTGTCGCCGGCGCTGGGTCTCGACTATCAGCCGCTCGACAACTTTGCCTGGGTCGGAGCCGAGACCGGGCGGGGTAATGTCTGGGAAACCACGCTCGGGATCGATCTGCCAGGGATGCTGGACGAGTTGGACGAATACATGGGGGGACTCGGTCCCTCGCATCGTGCGGACAAGCACGCGCTCTATGTTGTCTTCGGCGGCTCGAACGATTTCTTCCAAATCCTGAACGGTGCCGATCCGACCCCGGTCATACACGACGGCGTGATCAACTTGGCCACCATCGTCGGCACGCTGCAGCGGCGCGGTGCGGAGAACATCGTGGTCGTCAACCTGCCTGATCTGGGCCGAACCCCGCGTGTTCTCACGATGGATGCGGTCGTTCCCGGAACGGCCGATGCGGTTTCCGGACTGTGTGCGACTTTCAACGTCGGGCTCGCAACGGCGCTGGGCGGACTTCCCTGCGACGTCGTCTACGTGGACGCCTTTACGGCCCTCGACACCTGGGTGAGCGACCCGGCGACTTACGGATTCACCAACGTGACCGACCCGGGGCTGCTCAGCGGCACGGATGGCGAGGGCTATTTCTACTGGGACGACGTGCATCCGACCACGCAGGTGCACGCGCTGATGGCGGGGTTGATCGTTGATGCCATCGAAGCCGCGTCCGGAAAAAACCACCGGCTCGTGAACTGTCATCCGCATCCCTAGTTCATTCCTGGAACATCCGGTGGCTTCGGCCCCGTTTGAACGGTCGGAAGCGCCCGCCGCAGACCGCCAACCGGGGTCTTGACGAAAGGCAAACGAGGTTCGCGACGAAACTCGATCCGCTCTGCTTGTTCACCACCAGCCGGGTGTTGACGGATACGGGGATCAAGCGGCGATCATCGGCGGCGGAGACGAGCGCCGGAGAAACTCCGCCTCGCTCATGATCTCCAACTCGAGAAAGTTGCGGGTGCTCGCCTGCGCCATCGTTTGCAGGAAGGCATTCACGTCATCGGCGGTCTCCCCCTCCTCGCGCGTCGCGGATTCGATCTTCTGCCAGGGTCCGTCCGGGTTCTTGCCCGCAAGAATGAAGGTTTCAGTGGAAGTCTCAGGTGTGTTGTTCATGGCTGGAAAAGTTTGGGTCTGGTCTGCAGGTGTCGGACCAGCGCGCGGAAAATTAAGTGTTTCGCCAAACACCGGGAAAATCTCGGCACCGCCTGTCTCGGATACGCTGAGGGAAATCCCCCGCGAGCGGCGAGCGCGGCCCGGCCCGACGATCGCGAACGCAGCGCAGGGTGCCTCTTCGCCAGCCGTTTTTCCGGCGGTTTGCATCACGGTGCAGTCGGGGCGGCAACCGCAGCGCTGCGACGATATCCCTCGAATAGGGGATTCGAGGTAGGGTCACGCCTCCATACGCGACCGCGGTCGCTGGGGACAGCCGACCCTGCCTTTGGTTGCGACGGCAGGCCACAGGGGGATGGCGGCTTGTTCCCTGCTCCGCGTCTCTCTGGACGAATTCAGTCCCTATTCCCGTGGGTCGCAGGTCCTCCTGCGCTGGGGAATCTCGAGCCTAAAGTTCGCCGATGTCTTCCCGCAGTTCGGAAAGGGAAGCGGCCGAGGCCTGGATGTAGCGGGCCACCGCGGAATTGATGCTTGTCGCGATGCGTGCTTCCTCGAAGGCGCGTTCGTGTTCGTTTTGTCGCAGGAAGAACGCGACATTATCGCTCGCCTCCCGCAGGCGCTGACGAGCAAAAGGCGGCACGTGCGGGTATGCCGCATTCGATCGGCAACACGCAATCGCCTGATGCAGGAAGTCGATGAGTTGCGGTGAAGGCTGTTCTTCCATGGGGTAAGCGCGTTCAATTCTGTCATCGACCAGGATCGCGACAGCCGAAGCACGGACGCACCCCTCGCGTGATTCATTGCGGAATGCACAGGCCGCAACCAAGGACGATTCGTAGGGCCCATCGCGCGCGGCGCAGACGGCACCACGCAGACATGCAACCGCGCGGGCCGATATGGGTTCGGAACGCGAAATCCATGGGCCGGGCAAAGAAAATGCGCCGTCGAACGTCATTCCGGCATGCCGCGATTCTTCTCAACCCGATGCCGGCCAGCTCCATGTTCTCGATCACTTTGGAAATTCGTTTTTTTCGTCACGGAGAGCAGAGTGAGATCATGGCGTCGGACAGTCCCCTCTGTGACCTCCGCTCGATTCTCCGTGTCCTCTGTCTCTCACATTCGTCTCCTTCAATTGCGGCTGCGCAGTCGACACAATCACGCGGAGGCTCTCTTTTGTTCGAAAGGTTTCCCGCCGCTGCGATCAGCCGCAGACCTCCCTGACGAACGCTGCCAGGCCACTGATCGGCTCGCCGCTCGTATTCTCCTCCTGCCTTCATCTGCGCTCTCTGCGAAATCTGCGGTTCAATTCCAAGCCGCTCAATGCCAATCCCTTTTTGACCGCAGATGGCGCAGATTAGCGCAGATTCCAAATCACGAAAATTGCCCATGAACGCGGAGCGGGGGCATGAGTGGTGGACGGTAGCGGTGGCGCATCGGTTTCTTGAACCGCCAATCGACGCTGATAAGCGCTGATTCGGCGTCGTGCCCTCCGGTCGGATTTCAGATCGCCTGTCATTCTCGCGCTTCGCATCCTAAATTCCGGAGAAACCCCTCGATGAGATCCCTGCTCTGCGGCGTATTGGCGGTATTCACTCTGGTTTTCGTTTCCCGCGCCGCGGCGGGGCCGCGCGATGCGCAGTGGGACAAGGTCGATGACGCCGTGCGGCGGGGTCTGCCGCAAACCGCCATCGAGGAACTGGAACCAATCATCCAGGCGGCACTGGCCGACCATGCCTATCCCGAGGCAATCAAGGCCATCGGCCGCAAGCTCGTGCTCGAAGGCAACATCCAGGGCAACAAGCCCGAGGAAAAGATCGTCCGGATGCAGGCGGAGTTCGACCGGGCGCCGAAGCCGATGCGGCCGGTGATGGAGGCGATTCTCGGTCATTGGTACTGGCAATACTTTCAGCAGAACCGTTGGCGCTTCATCCAGCGCACGCAGACCGCGACGCCGCCCGGGCCGGATCTCCAGACATGGGATCTCGCCCGCATCCTCGCTGAAATCGACCGGCACTTCACCGCGGCGCTGGACGATGAAGCGACCCTGAAGGCGACGCCCGTCGGCGACTACGCTGACCTGCTCGAGGCCGGCAATGTGCCCGACCGGTACCGGCCGACCCTGTTTGACTTCCTCGCCTACGAAGCCCTCGCGTTCTACCAGGCCGGAGAACAGGGCGCGGTCACCGTGGAGGACGAATTCGAGCTGGATGCAAACACCAGTCCGATATTTGCCGACGCGGCGACGTTCACGGCCTGGGAACCACCGGCGAGCGATGCGTTGTCCCCAACGCGGCGAGCCGTTCGTCTCTACCGGAAGCTGCTGGCCTTTCACCAGGCCGACCAGGACCGCTCTGCCTACTACGACGCGGATCTGTCGAGGCTCGTGTTCGGCCACAATGCCGCGGTCGGCGAGGAAAAAGAGAACCGCTACCAGGCCGCTCTCGAACGCTTCATTGCCGCGACGGACGGGCACGAGGTTTCCGCCCGCGCGCTCGCCTTGCTTGCCACCGAGGTCAACGAGCAAGGCGAGCCGACGAAGGCGCGTGCGCTCGCCCAGCGGGGCCTCGACGCTTTTCCCGAAAGCGCGGGTGGCGCGATGTGCTTCAACCTCATCCAGCAGGTCGAATCGAAATCGGCGCAACTGAAGACCGAACGCGTCTGGAATGCGCCCTGGCCGACGCTGGACGTCACCTACCGCAACATCACCAAGGTGTACTTTCGTGCGATCCCGGTCGACTTCGAGCAATACGTGCGCCTGAGCCGGTGGGACTTTGGCGGCATCCATGAACATGATCGCCGGCAACTGCTCACGGCCGTCGCCGCGCTTTCCTGGAGCGCGGACCTGGCCCCGACCACCGACTTCAAGCAACGCACCGAACACCTGCCGGCGCCGACTTCGCTTCAACCCGGCTTCTACTACATCGTGGCGAGCCATGATCCGGAGTTCAACGTATCTGACAACCAGATCAGCGCGACCGCGGTCTGGGTCAGCAACCTCGCGCTGGTGCTCCAGATCCACAACGATGGCCGCGCCCACCGTGGCCTTGTGCTGCACGCAAATTCGGGCGAGCCGGTGACGGGGGCCACCGTTCGCCTCTGGGAAAGCGATCGCGAAGGTCGATTCAATCCGATCGCGCCGACGACCACCGACGCCAAGGGACGCTTCGAGTTTTGGACGGAGCGAACCCAGCTCATCATGCTCGCGGAGCATGACGGTCAGGCGATCGCCAACAGCCACCCCTTGTCGTTCTACGGCGCCAATCCCGAAGGCACCGGCTTGCAGACCGTGTTCTTCACCGACCGGTCGCTCTACCGTCCGGGACAGACGATCTACTACAAGGGCATTTCGATCCGATACAACCAGCCGGCCGGCAAATACTCCACGGTCGCGCGTCGTCGCGTCACGGTCGTTTTCAACGATCCCAACGGCAAGGAGATCTCCCGCGCCACGCACCAGACGAACGACTTTGGCTCGTTCCACGGCTCCTTTACCGCTCCGCGCGATCGCCTCATGGGTTCGATGACGATTCGTGCCGACGACCAGTCGGGTTACGCCTGGTTCAATGTCGAGGAATACAAACGTCCGAAATTCCAGGTGGAGCTTGCGGCACCGGTCGACGCCGCCCGCCTCGACGGGACCGTCACGCTCAAGGGCAAGGCAAATGCCTACTCCGGCGCCGGCGATCGGCGGCGCGAAGGTGAAGTGGCGCGTGGAGCGCGGCGTGCAGCTTCCCCCCTGGTGCTGGTGGTGGCCGCCGCCCGCGGTGAAGGCCATCGCCCATGGCACGGCCGTGACGGAACCGGACGGCACGTTTGACGTCGCCTTCACCGCGGCCGCGGACCATGCGATCCCCGCGAAGAACGAGCCCGTGTTCGCCTTCACCGTCCATGCCGACATAACGGATACGAATGGTGAAACGCGGTCCGACGAACGCATCGTGCGCGCCGGTTACACGGCGCTGCAGGCGTCCGTCACCGCGGACGAATGGCAAACGCCGGCTAAACCCGTCACGCTGACGGTCGACACCCGATCGCTTGACGGGGATCCGCAACCCGCGACCGGCACGGTGACGATCCATTCGCTCAACCAGCCGGACACCGTGGCGCGAGCGCCCCTGCAGCCGGAGCGCATCTGGTGGACGATGGGGGCCGACGAGCCACCGGTCGATCCGTCGAATCCCGACTCGTGGGAGCCGGGCCCCGTCGTCGCACAACGCCCGTTCGAAACCGATGCCTCCGGCTCGACGCAGGTCGACGTGCCGCTGCCGGCCGGCATTTATCGCGCGCAGATCGAGACGCAGGACCGGTTCGGCAAGCCCGTCACGGCGCGCACGACGGTGCGGGTGCTCGACCCGGACGCCGGCCATTGCAGCGAAAAGCTGGCGAACGTCTTCACCGCCCCGACCTGGTCGGTCGAACCCGGCGGCACCTTCACCGCACTCTGGGGCACCGGCTACGACCAGGGGCGGGCGTTCGTGGAGATCGAGTGCGCGGGAAAAGTGCTGCAGAGTTTCTGGACGGATCGCGATCGCACGCAGACGATCATCCGGCAGGACATCACCGAGGACATGCGGGGCGGATTGACCCTGCGCGTCACCTACGTGCGGGAAAATCGAGCCTACTTCAATGAGCGCATCGTCGACGTGCCCTGGTCCAACAAGCGGCTCGACGTGAAGTGGGAGAGCTTCCGTTCCAAACTCACGCCGGGCGCGAAGGAAACCTGGACGGCGGTCCTCACCGGACCGGATGCCGCACCGGCCGCGGCCGAGATGGTGGCGACACTTTACGATGCCTCGCTCGACCAATTCCTGCCGCACCATTGGCCGGAGGCGTTTCCCGTTTTCCGGCACGAATTCAACCGCGCCAACGCGGAGTTCGAGAATACCCTGCTCGCCTTCGACACCATCGACGGGCACTGGCGAGAGTCGCCCCGCGGCGTCCATTGGGACTACCGTCACTTCCCCGGTGATTTTGTCACCAACTATTGGGGATACCAGGCGGCCAGCGTCGTAACGCGTCAGTTCCTCGCCGACGGATCGTTCGAAGAGGATAAAGTCATGCTGAGCCCGTTCGCGGTCAGTGCCGGACGCGGTTCAGGCTACCGGGCCAGCACGACCCTCGCCGGCTCGAGAATGCAAAGTGAACTCAAAGATCTGGCAGCCGCCGCGCCCGCCCCGGCCGTCGTGAACGCAACGATGGTTGGCGAGTCCGGCGAGCCGGGGCCCAAGATCGATCTCAGCAAGGTCAGCGCGCGCAAAAATCTCAACGAGACCGCATTCTTCTTTCCGCAGCTCGTGGCGGACGACGACGGCGTGGTGCGACTGCGCTTCACCATGCCCGAGGCGCTGACCCAATGGCGATTCCTCGGGTTTGCGCACGACCGCCAGCTCCGCTCCGGCTTTCTCAGCGACACGGTCGTCACGTCCAAGGACCTGATGGTGGAGCCCAATCCGCCGCGCTTCGTGCGCGAGGGCGACGCGATCGAGTTCACGGTCAAGGTCAGCAACCAGTCCGACCAGGCGCAGACCGGCACGGTCAAGCTCACCCTGGCCGATGCGGCGACGTTGCATCCGGTCGATGAGGCCCTCGGCAACCACGCCACCGAGCAGGCGTTCGACGTGCCCGCCAAACAATCGCGCAGCTTTTCCTGGCGCATCACCGTGCCGGACGGCATGGGCTTCCTCACCTACAAGGCCGTCGGCGCCACCGCCCACGCGAGTGACGGGGAGGAAGGCATGCTGCCCGTGCTGAGTCGCCGCATGCTGGTGACGGAATCGCTGCCGCTGCCGATCCGCGGCAAGGGGACCCGGGAGTTCGAGTTCACAGAAACTTCTCGAGTCCGGGAATTCCACCACGCTGCGCAACCAGTCGCTCACGGTGCAGATGGTGTCGCAGCCGGCCTGGTACGCGGTGCTCGCGCTGCCCTACCTGATGGAATACCCGTACGAATGCAGCGAACAGTTGTTCAATCGGATCTACGCGAACGCGCTCGCCCGGCAGATCGCGAACTCCAATCCAAAGATCCGGCGCATCTTTGACCTGTGGAAGAACACGCCCGCGCTCGACAGCCCGCTGGAAAAGAACCAGGACCTCAAGGCGGTGATGCTCGAGGAAACGCCGTGGCTGCGCGACGCGATGGCGGAGAGCACGGCGCGGCGAAACGTCGGCCAGTTGTTCGACGCCAACCGCCTCGACGAGGAAACCGCGCGCGGCCTGCGCGAGCTCGCGGATCGGCAACTCAGCGACGGCCTGTGGGCGTGGTTTCCGGGCGGGCGGCCGAGCGAATACATCAGCCTCTACATCATGACGGGTTTCGGCCGCCTGCGGCACCTCGGCGTCGACCTCGACGTCGCCCCCGCGGTCAAGTCACTCAATGCGCTCGATGCGTGGATGGATGAGGAATACCGGCACATCACTTTCCGCGACACTTATGTTCCCAGCTACCTCGACGCCTTCTATCTTTACGGGCGGAGTTTCTTCCTGACGGACCAGCCGGTGGACCCGCGCTACCGGGAGGCGGTTGAGTTCTATCTTCGGCAGTCGCGGAAGTACTGGTTGAAGGTCGACTGCCGCCAAAGCCAGGCGCACCTCGCGATCGCGCTGCAACGCTTCGGCGACAACGACACGCCGCCGGCGATCATGAAATCGATCAAGGAGCGCAGCGTTCGCGACGACGAGCTCGGCATGTTCTGGCGCGACCTCGAATTGAGCTGGTGGTGGTATCGCGCGCCGATCGAAACGCAGGCGATGATGATCGAAGCCTTCGCCGAGGTCACCCACGACGCCCAGGCCGTGGAAGACTGCAAGGTCTGGCTGCTGAAACAAAAGCAGACCCAGGACTGGAAGACCACGAAGGCCACGGCCGACGCGGTCTACGCCCTCCTTCTGCACGGCGCAAACCTGCTGGCCAGCGATGCGCTGGTCGAAGTCACGCTCGGCAACCGCACGATCCAGCCGGAGAAGGTCGAGGCCGGCACCGGGTTTTACGAGCAGAGGCTTGTGCGAGACGAAATCAAGCCGGCGATGGGCCGGATCACCGTCCGCAAGACCGACGACGGTGTGAGCTGGGGCAGCGTCCACTGGCAATACCTCGAGGACATGAACAAGGTCACGCCCCACGAAGGCACGCCGCTGAAGCTCAAGAAGACACTCTTCGTCAAGGAGACCACCAACCGCGGACCGGTGCTCAAACCGGTCACGGGACCTTTGGCGGTCGGTGACGAACTGGTGGTGCGCATCGAGCTGCGCACCGACCGCGACATGGAATACGTCCACCTGAAGGACCAGCGCGGCAGCGGCACGGAACCGGTGAACGTCATCAGCCGTTACCACTTCCAGGACGGTCTCGCCTACTACGAAAGCACGCGCGACACCGCCTCCCACTTCTTCATCGATTACCTGCCCAAGGGCGTCTACGTATTCGAATACTCGACGCGGGTGCAGCTTCGCGGTTCCTACCAGACGGGCATCGCCGAAATCCAGTGCATGTACGCGCCGGAGTTCAACAGCCACTCCGAGAGCTTCGTGCTGGAGGTCCGGTGACAGGACGGGAAGCAACCGCCCACCTCGCGTTTTTCGAACGACAGGAGCGGGTTTACCCCGCGATTTGTCACTGGTAGGAGCGGATTCGATTCGCTTGCGGATCATCGCGGCTGAAGCCGCTCCCACGTCGATCACCGACCGTTGCAGCACTTTCGAGGGCATCCTGGGTTCGACCGCATCGCTCCGGCTGAGCCGTATCCATGCAATCGGCGTCAATGTTCACTCGCGGCGCGCGACACCGAACGGTTGTAGGGCCGGACCTCGCGTCCGTGCCGCTCCACGGGAGGTAACGGCATGGACACAAGGTCCAGCCCTACAGTCGGGACTCCAAGGAAACAGCGCTTTTGGAGGGACGACCTTCGTGTCGTCCACGGACCGGACAGAGCCGGTCTCTCCAGGTTTCTTCCTGTCCACCGCAAGACGCATTTTGCAGCCGGGGCTGCATGGATCCGGCTGAGCTGCCACCCGGCATTTCCGCAGCCCGTCTGCAAAGCGGACTTGAGCCCCGGGGATTCGGCCGGCAGAAAACGCGGCCGTGTCAGGCATCGGCTGCACCATCGCCCTGGTTGGAGAACAGGATCCCGGCAAGCCCGCGCATCGCGCGATTCCGCATGCGCTGCGCCTGGCCGGCGATGCCTACGAAGACACGGTCGTCTGGCGCTGGGTCGAAACCGGGATGATCAAGAACCCGCGCCGCGACCTGAGCGTCTACGATGGCGTGTGGGTGGTGCCGGGCAGTCCCTACAGAGACATGGACGGCGCCCTCGGCGCGATCCGCTTCGCGCGCGAAACGATGTGTCCGTTTCTGGGCACCTGCGGAGGCTTCCAGCATGCGGTGCTCGAATTTGCGCGCGATGTCGCCAGCCTGACCACGGCCGAACATATGGAGACGGCTCCCGAACGCGGCCGAACCGGTCATAACGCCGCTCGCCTGCGAGTTGGTCGACCAGTGTGACCAGGTCACCTTTACGCCTGGCACCCGGTTGCACGCGATCTTCGGCGGAGAGCCGGCCACGGCGGAATACCGCTGCCGCTTTGGCGTGAATCCCGCCTATCGCGAGCGGTTGGAACAGGCCGGGCTGGTCTTCAGCGGTTTTGATCCCAACGGCGAAATCCGGGCGCTGGAACTGCCACGTCATCCCTTCTTTGCCGCGACCTTGTTTCAGCCCGAACGCAGCGCCGTGCGCGGTGAACACCATCCCCTGATCGCAGCGTTCGTGGCCGCGGCGGTGAAGCGAGCCAGCATCGCTTAAGCGCAAATTCGGTGTAACTTCGGAGCCGGTGGCGGTGTTTCCACAAATAGCAACACCCTCGAAACCGTTTCGCCCATGAAAACCTCGCTCGCTTCCTCCTCCGGGCCGTGGCGCCTCGCGCTGCTGGCCGGCTTCGCATTCGCGGCGGTCTCCCCGCTTGCCGCCGAAACTGACAAGAGCATCCACAAGACCTTCGACGTCGCTCCCGGCGGCAACCTCGTTGTCGACATCGGCAGCGGTGGCATCGATGTGCAGGGCACGACGGGTTCACAGGTCGTGATCGATTTCACGCGCCGGGTCAGCGCGGGTTCAGAGGAGGAAGAGGAGCGCATCCTGCGCGAACAGGAGGTTACCATCGAGCAGACCGGCAACACGGTCACGATCCGCTCGAAGCATTCCCGCGGCGGCAACAGCGGCTCCTGGTGGAGCAGCCTCTTCGGCGGCAGCAACAACCGCAAGTTTCACCTCAAGGTCAGCGTGCCCGACAAGTTCAATGTCGACTTGAAGACGTCCGGCGGCGGCATCGATGTCGCCCAACTCACCGGGACGGTGAAGACAAACACGTCCGGCGGCGGACTGGGTTTCAAGACCATCACCGGTGATATCGACGGCCGCACCTCCGGGGGCGGGATAGATCTCGATCACTGCAAGGGCACGATCGTCGTCCACACCAGCGGCGGCGGCATTGATGTCGCGGACAGCGAAGGCCCGCTCGATGTGGACACCTCCGGCGGTGGCATCACGATCGACACCCATCACGGCAACGTCAAGGCCGTCACCAGCGGCGGCGGCATTCGACTTGGCGACATCGCCGGAAACGTCGAGGCGCACACGTCCGGCGGTTCAATTCGCGCCGACATCACGATTCAGCCGACCGCCGACTGTCGCCTCGATACGTCGGGTGGCGGCATCACGGTCACGCTGCCGGGCAACGTCGCCATGAATATCGACGCCGCCACCAGTGCGGGCCACGTGAGTTCGGAACTGCCCGTCACCATCACTGGCGAACACAAGAAGGACCACCTGCGGGGCACGATCAATGGCGGTGGACCGGAGCTGCATCTCCGCTCGAGCGCGGGCGGCATCGATATCAACAAGGGCGCCGACACGAACGTCGCCGCGGTCGAAAAGTAGACGGCAGCCCAAGCGCAGGTCCGGTCTTTTGTATGTAGAGCCTGCTTGCAGGCGATCCCGTGGTGGCAGGCGCATCAGACGTTCATTCGAAATGCAGCCGTTCGCGCACTTTTAACGCCGTCTGCAATGGTTCATAAGATCCTGTATCGAGAGCGCTTCATCCATCGTTGCACAATCCACCGCCCGGGCCGGCAATTTTCCCGACCCCCCGAACACACCCGGTACTGCCCGCCACCCTCTCGAGAGAGGAGCTGATCCGCCTGGAAATTTCATAGTCCGAGGGAAGACCGGGCCACGTTGTCGTTACACTCCAACGCACCTACACTGTGTGCTGTCCGTGTAGCCGCGTTTGAGCTCCGCGTTCCGAGCGAAGCGACAAGACCGGGCGCGAAGCGAACCGGAACCAACGTGGCCGGGTGTGCGGAATTTCCAGGTTAGATCTCTCCCTGAGGTCGGATGCCGCGCCACTTCGCGCGTCGCGGCCACATCGCGCATCGCGGCCACTGCACGATGTGCATCGCACGACGTGCTACACGGCAGGCCTCTCGGGACTACGCGGGAACATGGCGAGAGGTTTCACACGTTCCGGAAAGCGTGACCGCTCTAGGATATTCCCCGATTGGGGCGCGCACGCCTGCGCGGTTCTTGAGTTGGGGTGCCCAAAGCGGATATAGAGTAGGGTTTCCTACCCCACGCCCATGGGCCACTTGCTTTTCTCCCTGCGCCTTCGCGCGCGAGGTGCCCTGCCCTTTCGGTCCGGCATGGTGCTCGCGTCACTGGTGGCGTTCCATCAACTCGCCGCCGCGCCCACGCTGCCTGACCCGGTGGCTGACGCGACCGTCGCGCCCTACAACAGCGTCGGCTATCTCGAAACCTGGTCCGAGCTGGGCACCGGCTTTGTCGCGTCGGACCGGGCGGTCGTCGTCACGGCGGCGCACCTGTTCTTCGACGCGGGAGGCAACGACGTCGTGCCCGATGGCAGCATGTGGTGGGTGCCGCCGCGCGGGAAAAACAACAATTCCAGCGGCCCCGAGAAAACCCTGCGCACCCACTTCGCGTATATGGGCTCCAGCGGCTATGCCGCAATGGTGCAACAGTACGGACCGAACGCCTATCGCGCGTTCAATCAGGACATCGCAGTGACGTATGGTTACGAGGACATCGTCGACCACGACGCACTGATCGTGCCGAACAACTCGCTCTCGATGCTGCAGTCGAATCGCGACAAGATCATCGTGGGGTACGCCGGTTCGTTTTATCAGGACCTGCAACGCTCCTCGAGCAGTCCGGATGCGAACCTGTTGCATGAAACCCGGCCCGATAGCGACCGCTTCGACTCGACCGGTGGTTCGACCCCGAACTACCGCCACGTGATCGGCAACGTGGACAACACCCGCCTGATCGCCGCGCCCGGCGGCAGCGGCAGCCCGCTGCTCGTGCAGGAAAACGGCAGTGAATGGCGCGTCTCCGGCGTCGTCGTGTCCGCCGATATTGATCTGCCGATAAGCTCCACCGACTACGCCGGTGCGGTCGGCGTACGTGTGTTTAGTCTGGACGATGTGAGCGCGTTGATCACGCCGCTGGTGCCGGACTTTTCCCAAGCCCCGGCGCTTACCCAGGACCTGCCGGCCAAGGTCACCGCCGTGGTGGGTGACTATGTCGAGCTGGAGGTTCAGGCCACCGGATGGGGTCCGCTCGTCTATGAATGGTACAAGAACGGCGTGCGACTCACCACCGCGCCCAACTCCAATCTGCTCATCTTCGAGAGCACCACCCGGGCGCAGGCGGGAACCTATTCCGTGCATGTGAGCAATCGCGCGGGTTCGGTGACGTCGCACAATGTCGAACTCGTCGTCACCGACATCCCGGTCGTCACGGTCCAACCGACCCCCGTGACGGTGAGCTATGGCGAGTACTGGTCTTTTTCCTCCGAATTCCACGGCGAATCACCATTCACGATCCAATGGTACCACGACGGCCAGGTCATGCCGGGAGCCATCTCCGCCGCATTCGCCTCCTCCACGAGGGCGACCTTTGCGGACGAAGGCCAGTACCCGGGCGAAGTTCACCAACGCCTTCGGTGAGGTGTGGACGGATCCCGCGACGCTCACGGTCGACATGGGACCTGCGTTCCTCGGCGGGATCGCCGCCACCACGACGTCCCCTTCGAGCGATTCCCACCTCGTGATCCGCCCGGGTGCGGCCAACGAACCGGACACGCAGTTCCAATGGAAACGCGATGGCGTCGCGATTCCGGGGGCGACCGATCGCGTGCTCGACCTCGGACGCATGGGACCGGGCGATGCGGGTTCCTACACGCTGGTCGCCACGCATCCGCGCGGCACCGCGACTTCGTCACCCTTGCTGATCAGCGCCCCGACCGGCGCTGCGTTCACCGATCCGGCGCTGATGCGCCACGTGCGGCCCGGTGACTCCATCCGCTTGGGGCGACAACTCTGGGCGGGTTCCGTGACGGGGTATCAGTGGCTCAAGGACGGCCAGCCGATCGCCGGCGCCACCAGCGCGACGCTCGACCTTGCGCCGGTGACGGACGACGCCCCGGGCGACTACACCCTGCAGGCAGTCACCCCGCAGGGCACCTTGACGAGCAAGGCCATCGCGGTGCGCGGCGTCGCTGATCCGTTCTGGAGCGAGATTCCGCTGCTGGCCGCCACGCCGGCGCGCTCCGGGGGAGTGGCTGCGGGCAAGGTCTTCCTGTTCGGCGAACGCTGGAAGACCAGCTTCACGGCCGGCACCCTCCCCGATCATGTCGACGTGTGGTATGGCTCGAGCGATGTCACGAATCTCGTCGCGGGCAACGGCGTGTTCATGACGCTCAGCGATGTGGCGGGCGTCGGCCATCAGGTCAGTTGTTCGACCGACGGCAGCCTCTGGCACAGCCTGCATCCACGCGGCCTCACGCCCGGCAATCTCGCGTTCGGCAACGGCGTGTTCATTGCCGGTCCGATGCAGCCGGCGGACCCGGGCCAGCCGCTGGACGAGCTGTCCTCGAGCGATGGTGTGCATTGGAATATTGGCGACATGGCTTGGGCCGGCGTGAACCCGGCGATCGGATGGCTCGGCCTGTCCCTCGCGTTTGGCAACGGCCACTTCGTCGCGCTGGACCAGATCAGCCGTCTGATCAACTCCACCGACGGGCACACCTGGACCGGCACGACGGCGAATGGATTGGTCAACCCGAACCAGGATCTCGCCTTCAACGGCAATCGTTTCGTGCGCGTGATGGGCACGTCCACGGTCGAGGTGTCCACCGACGGAGTGACCTGGACCGAGCAACCCGTCGTGGCCGCAGAGTGGACCAACTTCACGCATATCATCGGCGGTGACGGCTGGTTCGCCGCGCGCATGTCCGGCAACCGCGTCGGGCTTTCGCGCGATGGTGTCTCGTGGGAACTGCTCCCCACCGATGCCTACGGCGCATCCGTCCTCGTCGGCATCGGCGGGGACCATCTCTACGCCATTCGCAGTGACGGCGTCCCGCTCGTGTCGCGCGCCCTCGGCACGATCGCGGTCGTCGCGCAGCCGGCGCGCACGTTTCGCGTCTCCGGTTTGTCCGGCAACCTCACGATCAACGCCACCGCCGGCGGCAGCAACCTCTCCTACCAGTGGTATCGCGGCGCATCCGGCGACACGAGTTCCCCCATTGCCGGCGCCACCGGCCCGAAACTCACCATCGCGTCCGGCGACGGCATCGTGGAAGCGTGGGTACGCGTCACTGATGGCACGCGTTCGCGCGACAGCGTGACCGGCCGCGACGGACTCTTCGAACCCGGATGGTTTCTCCAACACGACGCGACGAGCACGACCGCGGCGTGGGTCCGCCCCGACGGCAACATCACGTGGCTCGGCCATGCGACGATCCCCGGCAGCTTCGAGCACCTGCGGCAGGCCCCGCTGTTCGGGACCGAAAGCATCTTCAAGGCAGCCAGCGAAACCATCGTCAGCAACCAACGCGACTCCAGCCCGGTCGAGCTTACCCGACAGACCGATGATGCCGGCGTCTCGTTCATCTATCCGACGGTCGGGCCGCACGTTCGCCTGGACGACAGCGATCGGGTAAGCGGCACGTTGCCGACGGGCTACTACCGCGGCGGCATTCCCGCGGAACGGGCCGCCGAACTCGACGCGCTCCTGCTTCCGGACGGTCACGTCCTGCTGGGACTCCAGACCGCCGACGACGTTCTCTCCGGTGACGCCGTGGCCACGGCCGACGGGCACGTGACGTTTGATTTCGGCACCAGTGGCCAGGTGCAACTCGTCTTCAACCAAGCGAGCGGCCGGTTCAGCGGCACGTGGACACGCACCGGCGACCCCGACCGCGCGCTGCGCGGCGTGCGGGATAACACGGACGACGGCATTGTGCTCGCGAACCTTTCCGGTCGCGCCTGGCTCCCCGGGGCCAACCAGGTGACCATCGGTGGCTTCGTCGTGCAGGGCGCGGGCAAGCAGCGCGTCGTCGCCCGCGGCGTCGGTCCCGGCCTGCGACCGTATGATGTCACCGACGCGGCCGCGCATCCCACCATCCGTCTTTTCCGCGGTTCCACGCTGCTGCTCGAAAACACGCGGTGGAGCACGGATCCCCGCCACGACGAAATCGCGGATATCGGCGGTCAACTCGGCGCCTTCCCGCTCGATCCCGCCGAGGACGACTCCGCCTTCATCGCGGAACTGGATCAGGGCGGCTACACCTTTCACGTGCTCGATCCGACCGGCGGCGGCACGGCATTGGCGGAACTGTATTTCGATCGCGGCTTCAGCGGCAACGGCCGGCTCGTCAACATCTCCACCCGCGGATGGGTCGACAATCGCGGGGCGGTGGTCATCGCCGGCTTCAGCATCACGGGCAATGGCCCCCGCGAGGTGCTGCTCCGGGGCATCGGACCTGCCTTGCTCGATTACGGCGTGGGGGATGCGGCCACGGCAGTGCAGATCGAATTGTTCCGCGAACAACAATCCCTCCTGCAGAAGCGCGGCTGGGCGCAATTGGACGTCCCGGAGTCCGTCTATCCGGCCGCAGGCGAATACTACATGCGAACGGCGATGGCCTCGGTCGGAGCTTTTCCGCTCACGCACAACCCGGCTGGCGGCACGGGCGACGCCGCGCTCCTCGTCTGGCTCGAGCCCGGCAATTACACACTGGTCGTTCGCAATGATGGGGCAACCGGCGGCACCGCCCTCGGCGAAGTGTACGACGTGCCGTTCGATGCCGATCGTTGATTCCTGCGTGAACCGACGCCACCTTCGTCTTCTCGCCGCCGTCCTGCTAGGCCTCGGCCTGCTCACCGTCGTCGCGATCCGGTGGTGGCCGCGCCACCGCGAGGCGCGAAACGTTGCCGAACCGGTTCCCGCGAGCACCCCCGGCACCGCATTGGCGCCCGCGCCGGCCGCTGTACCGGCGCCCGCCGGTGTGGCAACAAGGAATCCCGACACCGTCGAGCCGGCTGCCGCCATGGTCATCCGGATTGAGGATGCGCTCGCCCGGCTTCAGGCTCTGGAAAAACGCGATACGGACGGACGCGAGCGCGCGGCCGTCGTTCGCGCGCTTCGGATCGAGTTGCGCGCTGCAGGCCAGAAAGCGAGCGCCGAGGCGATGGCGTTGTTCCTCGAATCCGGGCGCGATGCGCCAACCGGCCTGAGGTTCGGTCCTGCTCGGGACGGGTTTCTCGAAACGGCCCCGAGTCTGCGCACGTTGCTGCTGGACGAGCTGGAGCGCATCGACGCGGCGAGTGCGCGGGAGGCCGCGCAGACGGTGTTCGCCGCATCGAACAGCGCGGACGAATGGGCGCTCGCCTTGCGCATTGTCGCGCACACCACTCCCGCGAACGACGCGGGCGCCCGACAGGCGTTCCGCCACCAGGTGCAGGCGCTGCTCACCGATGCCGCCTGGCTGGCCGCACCAACGGCGGGTTTTCTGCAGGCGTTTGACGCGGCCGTGTACGCGCACGATCCAGCCATGGTCGATCAACTCGCGCACCTGGCAGCCGACGGGCAGGACCAGGCGGTGCAGTTCGCCGCCCGACTGGCGCTGGAACGCATCGTCATCGCCGACTATCCGACCGGGGCCGGCCGGCTCGCGGACGACCATTCATTGCTTGCCGGCAACCCGGATTTCCGTGGCCGGTTGTTGGCGCGAGCCGATGTGCGCCAGGCGGGCGACCGGGCGGTGCTCGAACGATTTCTCAACGACCCCCAAACCCCCGCCGCTGAACTCGAGGCGTGGGCGAAATACTTCCCTGACCGCAGCAAGCATTTGTCGAACAACCTGCTGACCAGCGACGGTCCCACCCCCATTCCGGAACTTGCTCGCATGGACCGGGCGGCCCTTAACGTCGTCCGCGCATGGCAATCCGACCCGTCGATGGCCGACCGACACGCGCTGCTCGCACCCGTGCAGGCCCGGCTCGAACGTTACGTCGCCCAAGCAAATGCCTCGCGGGCCGCGAATCCGCCGCCTTGAGCGGCGACGACGTTCGCGACGCGGGACAGCCGACACCCAAAGGCCGGGTTTCGGGAATGTCACGTAGGCCGCCCCGTGAGCGGCGGGTCCCTGCGCGCATGCGCAGGGCTGCATGAGTGGTCCGCCCCTCACGTCGACGGCCACCGCTTTCCTGGCGCGTGGACTTCCGTCCAATTCCTGCAACTTTTGCTTCGCGGCCGGGTTATCGTCTTCGAGCAACCTTTCCATGAAAGCCCTCATCCTCTTCGTCGTCTGGTGCATTCTGTTCGTTCTGTGCTGGCCGCTCGCGCTGCTCGTGCTGCTGGTGACGCCATTGGTCGCCCTGCTTGCGGTTCCATTCTGGCTGGTGGGCGTGTGTGTCGGCGCGGTGTTTGCCACGCTGAAGGCGATCCTGTTGCTCCCCGCACGGCTGCTGGGCTGGCGGCCGTGCTAAGCCGGATCCATGCAGTCGAATCTGTAGGGCCGGACCTTGTGTCCGTGCCGCTCCCTCTCGGCGAAGCGGCGCGGACACAAGGTCCGGCCCTACAAACGTTCGCCTGAGGACACCCACCCGACCGCCGTTGGTCAAATCCCCAGCCAGCGCGCCGCGCGCGCCACAATTTCCTTTTCCGCCGACGGATTCGACTGCGGGGAAGCGTTCGTCAGGATCCGCCACAAGATCGCTCATCCACCAGAGCCGCCAGGCGTCTTTGCCATGCGCCCGTGCAATGGCGGATGGCGTGAACACGACTTTCCACGCGGGTGTCCGGTACGCCCCGCCAGGCCCGGTCGCACTGGTCGGGGAAGGGAACCGCGCTCGGCATCGAGATCTCCGCGTATTCGCGCGGGCACTGCCACGTGCGACCGTCCGCCCAGGCCCGCGTCATCGCCGGAAGATCGAGCAGGGACACGGTTTCCTCGCTACGTCGGGGCGTCTCGGCCGGATGCGACACCAGGAGCGGCACGCGGACCGATTCCTCATGGGGCCAGCCCTTTCGAAAAAGTCCGTGCGCGCCATGCATGTCACCGTGGACCGAAGTAAACACGACGATCGTGCGTTCGCGATCCCGCTCGCAGCACAGGTTGCCTAGCAGCCGGCCGATCGCCCGGTCGGTCGCGCGGACGTGCGCGTAATAACCGGCGAGTTCGCGGCGCGTCCGCGCCTCCACGTCGCCTCCCCGGGCACGTTGGCGGCAAGCTCGAGCTTCGCCGGATCCGGCGCTTCCGCGTCGGCCGGCGGTGCGCCGTAGGGCGGATGCGGATTCTCCATGCTCAGCACGCAGAACCAACTTTCCGCTTTGGATTCCGGCGTTCCGCACTCCGCATTCCGCAAACCACCCGGACGCGCGCTCGCAGAGGACGTCGCTCTGATACCCGCAAAACCGCACTGGGTCCGCCAGTCGGGTGCCATGCAGCCAGGGATCGTTGAGCAGAAAACCGCTTTCGAAGCCTTCCCAGAAGTCAAGCCGCCGCGCTCTCCGGGCGGCACGATGATCTTCGCATGCGGCCTCGCCGACGACGGGCGCGGCCGGATCGCGGCGCCCCAGGTGCCATTTGCCGAAAAATGCGGTGAGGTAACCGCGCTCGCGCAACTCGTGCGCAATCGTCCGCACGGTCGCCGGCAAGCGGATCGAAGTAATCACGGATGCCGTTCTCCGGCGACGGCACACCGGTCAACAGCGCCGCTCGCGCAAACGGGCCGAACGGATGCGGCGTCACCGCCTGCGCATAGTTGACGCTGTTCGCGGCCAAGGCATCCAGCGTGGGGGTGCATGCATTCGGATCACCGGCGTAGCCGCACGCCTGCGCGCGCCACTGGGTGGTGACGATCCAAAGGATGTTCGGGCGGTCGATCATGGCGGCGCGGACTCATGCATGAACCGGCCGCGATTTGCGGAAAAGCGATTTCGCGCAACGGTGCGGTCACGCCAACCATGAACGCCGACCTTCTCCCGCTCATCCACACCAGCGATGCTCCCCTGCTCGACGCCTATTCGTCGGCCGTGCGCATGTCTTCGACCGCACCGCCGCCGCCGTGGCCCATATCGAGGTGCGGGCGCGCGCAGAGCAGTCCGGCGGTTCCGGCTCGGGGTTCTTCGTCTCCGCCGATGGCTATCTGGTGACGAACAGCCACGTCGTCCACGGCGCGACCGACTTGCGGGTGCATCTTGCCGACGGCCGCACGGCTGGTGCCGAATTGATCGGCGACGACCCGGAAACCGACCTCGCCGTCGTGCGCGTCGCGGGCAGTGGATTTGCCGCGCTCCTCCTGGCTGATTCGGACGGGGTGACGCCCGGCCAGATCGCGATCGCCATCGGCAGTCCGATGGGTTTTCAGCAGACGATCACCGCCGGCATCGTCAGCGCGCTCGGTCGTTCGCTGCGCGCGCGTTCCGGTCGCCTGATCGACAACATCATCCAAACCGATGCCGCGCTCAATCCCGGCAACTCCGGCGGGCCGCTGCTCGAACTCGCGCGGCGAGGTCATCGGCGTGAACACGGCCGTGATTCGGCCCGCGCAGGGCATCTGTTTCGCGATCGCGAGCAACACCGTGCGCTGGGTCGCGGGCTGGCTGATCAAGGACGGGCGCATCCGCCGCGGGTTCCTCGGCGTGGCCGGGCAGACGGCGCCGTTGGTGCGCGCGATCACGCGTTCCCTGCGCCTCGAGCAGGAAACCGCCGTGCTGGTCACGGGTGTCGAGCCCGACAGCCCCGCGGCGGACGCGGGCCTGCAGGAAGGCGACTACATTCTGGGGGCCGACGCGCAACCCGTGCGCTCAGTCGATGAACTCCACCGCGCCCTTTCGGCCGGTACGATCGATCGGGTGGTGCCGCTTGAGGTGCTCCGACACACGCGCCTCGTCCGGATCGCCGTCACACCGGTGGAAGTCCCCGCCGTGCGCGGATAGCGTCGCGGTTCAGGCAGGGTCGCGGGTCCTCACACGATCGCGGTCGGCTGAGGACAGCCGCCCTACCTTTGTCAGGGCCGCACGATGCGGCGGGAAATGTCGAGGCAAGGCATCCGCGAGAGGACTGACGCATCCATTTGGAATCCCCCTGCCCGACTGGTGTCCCGCGAGACCAATGCGAATCAGAAATCCACGGCGATTGGTTTGGTGTAGGAGCCTGCTTGCCCCTCGACTGGCTCAGGGCCCCGAGCCAGTCGAGGGGCAAGCAGGCTCCTACCGTCGGGGACATGCGGGATTGTATCGTACACCGCGGACCCACGTGCACGAAAACCTTCCGGCGGCGACGCAGTGACGAGACGGAGGTGGCGGGATTTGCCGTGTCACCCGGCGGGAAACACCGTGTCACCCGGCGGGAAACAGATGCCGCCGGAACATGCGCTTCCACCAACCGGCCTTCTCCAGCCCCGGATCCGCGGGTTGCAGCAAGTGGCGGCGCCCCCGCCGGCTCACCGCCTCGATCGTGCCGTCTTCGTGCACCCGCACGACCCGCCAGAAATGATCCACGACGTACGAATAAAGTTCACCGCGTTCCGCCGGCTGCACGTCATGCGCATCAGGTCCCGGGTGCGTGGAGAACTCGGGCTGATGGTAAATGACCCAATCGTTGACGGCGTAACGGCGCATGAAAGCAACTCCCGAAGCGGGTTGAATATACTTGAGTTTCGACATTTCGCGAATCGGATTGAGCCCGGACGCGGGCATCAGAGAGCTCGATACACAATCGTCACACTGCCGGGGACGGGGAAAACAGAGTTTTCGCGTCAGCGAATTTGTGCCGTTGTGGCCGGTGATGCCGTCTCCCTTTACCGCCGTCATCCTCGACTTCGACGGATTGATCCTCGAAACGGAAAGCGCCTGCTATGGCGGCTGGCGTGCCCTCTTCCAGGACCACGGTGCGGACTACGCCCTCGAAGAATACCAGCTCATCCTTGGCGGCGAAGGCAACCCGCGCGCGTTGTTCGAACAGCGCTGCGGCCGTCCCGCAGACTGGACGCCATTGGAACGGCGCCGCCGCGAAGTCGAGGATCGGTTGAACCTCGCCCTCGCTGTGCAACCCGGCGTCGCGTCCCTGCTCGAGCAGGCGCGCGCGCTGCACCTGCGCCTCGGCATCGCGTCCAGTTCGCCGCATCGCTGGGTCGACCGCCATCTCACGTCACACGGCCTGTTTGAACGGTTCGATGCGGTCGTGTGCCGCGACGATGTCGCCCGCGCAAAACCGGAGCCCGACCTCTATTGTGAAGCGGTCCGCCGCCTCGGCGCCACGCCCGCGACGACCGTCGCCTTCGAGGATTCGCACAACGGTTCGCTCGCCGCCTTTCGCGCCGGTGTGCGTTGCGTCGCGGTGCCGACGCCGATGACCGCCTCGCAGGATTTCGCGCACGCCGACGTCGTCCTGCCCACGCTGGCGGAACTCGATCTCGCGGCGCTGCTCGACCGCCTCGCGAACCGCCCCCTCGGTGATCCCGCCGCGTGAGCGCGGGATCCCTGCGCTCACGCGCCGGGTCACGAGCTACCCGAGGGGGCCTGATCGATTCCAGCCCTCGAGGCAGGCCCGGCGACCAGAACTGACAACCGCAGATTTCGCAGATTTCTGGGATAGAGGCAGAGACACTTTCGATCATCTGCGTCATCTGCGCAATCTACGGTTGAATCCATGATTGCTTGATTCGGTTGCGGCTCTGCCAGGCTGGGTGATCCCGCCCGCGCGCTACACGCGATTACGAATGCAACGAATGCTCTCAACCCGCGAACTCCACCACCCCAACTTAAACTTCAACTTCCCACTTCAACTCCCGCCGCCACTCCGTCGCCGTCGCGGCAGCGACGCCTCCTGTTGTGCCGGCGTACTACCCGCCTCCGCGATCCGCCGTGAACTGAGCGAGCACGGGACGGTCGGCCTCGGCCAGATCGAGCGCGGCCACCTCGTCCGGCGTGCACCACCGCACCGCTGCATGTTCGTGCGGGTGCGGCTCGCCTGCGCGCAGGCGGCAAAGGAAGGAACGCAGCGCTATCACGAGACTTCCGTAATCGTGCGTCACCGGCGTGAGTTCGCGCCCGACGTCGACCTCGACGCCGAGCTCCTCGCGCAACTCACGCGCGAGCGCTTCCGGACCGGATTCCCCCGGTTCGATCTTGCCCCCGGGGAACTCCCACTTGAGCGCGAGCTTGCGGCCGGGTGCCCGTTGCGCGACCAGCAGCCGTCCGTCGCGCTCGAGCAGCGCGCAGGTGACCGCGATCGGCACCCGCGGTGCGCCGGCGCCATCAGTTCCGGGAATAGCCGTGCTCACCGCCGCGCCGTTCGCGACCGGTCTGGCCGGTCTCCTTGTTCTTTTTGTCGAGCACGTCCTGCCGGTCGTAGAACTCATTGTAGTAGGTCTCGGCGAAATCGCTCAGCTCGTTCGTGATCCCGGGCGACTGCGACTCGAAGCCGAGTTCAACCTCCGTGATCAGCGGTTCGCTTTCGTCGGCGCCGACGTGCGCGGTGAACGGTTCATCGCCGAGCCCGACGACGGCGTGAAAGTGTTCGTGCCGGTTGCTTACCATGAGCAGCGGAGGAAACGGGACTTCCGTCACGCGCAGCTCGACCTGTCGGTTGGTTCCCAATTCCACCAGTTCCTCGACGCCGAGATGCTTGCGGGCTTCGCGCACGAACGCCTCGAAATCCTCGTCCGGCATCGACTCGAACGGCGACTCCGGCGCCACCCAGAAGATCATCGGCCCCTCGCGATCGAGCTCCACCCGGAACACCTCGAACGGCTCGTGAAAGTGCACAAGGTAGTCCGTGTAGTCATCGGGCCAATAGATCCCCAGGCCGAAGCGCGGTGCGCGCGGAGTGTCCATTCGGACGACTCAAACCCGCCCCCGGCGCCGTGCAAACCGGAAAACACGGCTTTCCCGTCACTGCCGTTCCAGCACGATCGGCGTCTGTTCAGTCTTCACGATGTGCTCGAGAAAGCTCCGCACCTCGGCGAACTGCGTCGGTGGCACCTCCCGCCCCTCGAAATGCAGATCGCGCTCGAGGTGCAAGACGTTGCCTTCGACCCGCGTGGCCATGTCATAGCGACCGAAATCCGTCGTGAGTCGCACCGGCGCCGGCAACTGGTCGACGGCGAATCCCTCCGGGAGGATTACCCGGATCTCCTCGTGAAACGTCCGCGGCTCGAGCACCAGCGGCAGCCGGCGTTCCCCGCTGCCCAGCGCCATCACGTCGTGCCGCTCGATCATCACGGGCTTGAACACGAGCAGTTGCCCGCGCATCGAGCGCGCGTATTGCGGCGCGGCGAAAGCCACGCGCAGGTCGAATCTGCCGTTCTCCATCTGATCCGCCGGCTCGATCTCCCGGACGGTGGACACGGGAATGCCACGACCGATCCAGGCGCGCACGGCGCGTTCGTAGTCGTTGCGATCGCGGCTCCGGAATGGCCGGCGTTCGCGCACCGCCTCCTGTCCACGCGAATGCTCGCTCATCTGGGCGATGAGCGACCCATCGGCGCGCAATTCCGCCTCGACGGTACGTTCCATCCTGTTGGCATCGGGCGACGCGTGCGGCAGTTCGACCAGCCGTCCGCCGACCGGCGCGAGCACCAGCACGGTGCTGCCCTGATGACTGTAATCCAGATCACCAAAGGCCGTGCACGTATCGGTGGGATCGAAAAACAACAAATGGCCGAGCCCGGGAACCGGCACCACACCGGCGGCGGAGAACTCGTCGTCCACCCGCACCGCAATGATGCAGTGGTTGAACTGCCCGAGCGCCGGCCAGTCCGCCGCGACCGCGGAACGATCACCCCAGGACGCGGCGACGGGATACGATTCGATCCCGGCGATACGCAACATCGCCCGCATCAGCGTGGTCTTGTCCTTGCAGTCGCCGTACCCGCACCGCAACACCTCCGCGGCCGGCCGCGGCTGGAAACCGCCCCCGTGCTCGAGATCCACGGCGATCGCCACGTAGCGTGTTTTCTGCGCAAAGTCCGCGATCGCCCGGATCTTCGCCAGACGAGACGCGCAGCCTTGAGTCAACTCGGCCACCCTGGCTTGCAATTCAGCCGTCGGCGCAATCGACGCCTCGTGCAATCCGGACGCGTAATGCACAAGTTCATCCCAGGTCGGAAATGCCAGCCATGCGGGTCTGCCATCGGCACGAGCCGGCGCGAGCAACTTGACGCTGAGCTTGACCCCGAGCCGCTCCATCGAAGGGCTCATCGGTTCATTCGGAAACGCCGGCAGGTCGCGCAGTTCCCACGTGGTCGCGTTGCCGGTCACCGCCGGAGCGATCGGGGCATGATTGAACAGCCGTCCCTCGGCCCGCGTTGCCGTTCCGACGAGCACGGTCAGGCTCGAATGCAGCACGGGCACTTCGCTTTGGAAGCGCCAACAGAGCTCGCCGATATCCGTACGCCGATCTTCCACGACTTCCCAGCCAAAGACACTGCCAACCTCCGCCTCGCCGACCGCGGAAATCACGGCGTAGCGTCGTTCGCTGAACAGCGCGTCCTCGTCGGCGGCCCGATCCACCACGTCGGAACGGCCGAACGTCTTCACCTTGCCCTGCGGATCGATCAACCAGGCCTTGAATGAAACCAGCTTCGAGGCGCCGGCATAGTACACCGACCTGGCCACGGCCCGCTTGATGCCGTCGCGCGTCAGGATGCGAACGGCATGTCGGACGGTCCTGGTAATACGTCCCGGCCGGGAGGCGTTGTATTCACCCCGGTCGTCGAGCACGATCCAGCCCACCTCCGGCCCGCAGGCGTCGGTCGGCCGCGCCGCTGCCTGCGTCAGCCACGCGGGAACCCGGGCGGCGCGTGTCGACGAGCCGCCCGCGAGCACGAAGAGCAGGGCCACCAGGCAGCGGCAACCGCCCCATCCGAAGCGGGCCGGCACGATCACGGTGGCTGCGTCGCAACGACCGGTGCCGGATGCGATGCGAGTGGGTGCCCGTTTCGGGCTGGCCCGCCCATTGGAAACGTTCGGGTACAAGGGGGTAAACGCGGGGAAAACTGGCGCCCGTCCGACGTCGCCGCAAGACCGGACGTTTTCGCCCGTCGTTGCGGTGCAAACACCTCGCCCCTTCGGCCCCAGTTGCGCATGGTCGTGGCCTGCGCATGCCGACGCCCCCGAGTCTTCGTCGCCTTGTCGTCCTCACCGGCGCCGGGATTTCCCGGGAGTCGGGCGTGCATACGTTCCGCGACGCCGATGGCATCTGGGAGAAAGTCCGAATCGAGGACGTCGCGACGCCGGAGGCGTTTGCCCGCGATCCTGCCCGCGTGAACATACTGCTTGCCCCATCATGACCAAGACCGAACGCGCCGCCTGGGTTGATCGCCGCCTGGCCGAGCTTTACCCCGCGCCCGACATCCCCCTGCACCATCGCGATGCCTACACGCTGCTCGTCGCGGTGGTCCTTTCCGCGCAGTGCACGGACAAGCTCGTCAACCGGGTCACCCCGCAACTCTTCAAGCTCGCGTCGACGCCCGCGGACATGGCGCGCCAGAGCATCGCCACGATCGACGCGATCGTGCGTCCGTGCGGACTTTCGCCGCGCAAGGCCCAGGCGATCCAGGGACTCTCGCGGCAGCTCATCGACCAGCACGGCGGCGCCGTTCCCCGGACCTTCGAGGAACTCGAGGCGCTGCCCGGCGTGGGCCACAAGACCGCGTCGGTTGTCATGACGCAGGCATTTGGCATTCCTGCGTTTCCGGTCGACACCCACATCCACCGCCTCGCGCAACGCTGGCAACTCAGCGACGGCCGCAGCGTCGAACAAACGGAGCGCGACCTGAAGAAGCTCTTCCCCGAATCCCACTGGAACGCGCTGCATCTGCGCATGATCTACTACGGTCGTGAACACTGCACCGCCCGCGGGTGCGACGGCACCGTCTGCGAACTCTGCCGCACGCTGTTCCCGAACCGCCGGTCGGCGGCTCCCGCAAGACCGGTTACGGCCGCACGCCACAAGGAAGGGGCGGACGCGTCGCGTTCACGAAAATAGCACCCACGCGCCGGGCCACCTCATGCTCGAAATGCCCCGAGGACAGGGCGCGAGCCACTCGGCATGCGGGTTGGACATGATCGGACAGCTTCCGAGGATCGACACTCGCCCTCCCGGTCGCGTTTACGCTGAAATACCGTCTCGACCCGGCAGCGCTCCGGCCGCCCCTTTTCCAAGTCCTTCCGCCTTCCAGCGCCATTAACCTACCAAAAAGTCCAATTTTCTGTACGCTAAATTTTTATTCCACAATTTAGTGTGCCCATACAACGTTGGGCATAGTCAAAACGATGAGTGATCAATGGATCGACGAGTATGTCGACAGGATGGTCCGCGGATATCGGAGGACCGGCTACTGGTTTATGCTGGTGGGAGGCTTTATATTTCTCGGCGCCTTGAGTGCCGTGTTCGTTCCGTCGATCCCCGTTTCGATTAATGGAGTTCAAACGCACGATGTAACCGCGAGAGCGGGTGTCGCGCTCTTTGCCACGATATTTCCCATCCTCGGAGCCCTTTTCGCCTTTTTGCCAAAGAAGCGGCTAGCCTTCGTTGTTCGATCGATCCTAGCTCAAGCTCCCGACTGGCTACTGGCCAACGTCAGAAAGTCAGAAATCGCCCAACCTGATGCGAAGTAGGTCGCGCGGGTTGGAGTGACGTCGGGCGACGTGGGAGCGGCGCGCGACTTACTTCGTGGTTGGACGAAGCAGCCGGGGCGGCGGCGCTTTATAATACAGAGCGAAAGTTCGCCGGTGACGGTCGCGCGGAGCGGTAGGGCGGGAATGGCCGGCGGCCGCGAAGCGGCCGCCGGCCATTCCCGGCTCGTGCGGGCGCGATGGTGAAGCGGCCTGGGGATCGCGCCGAGACGCGCACATGAGGATGGCGAGGGCAGGTGACAAGGCGGCGTCGGGCCGCGGGGTGCGACCGCGGCAACAGGGGGAGTGGACGAGGCGGCAGCGTGCGTTCATGGCGGGCCGCGAATGGCCGCGGCGATCACCGCGGCCGGGACGACGCGGGCGGCCCGGACGGCGACAAACCGGCCATCGGGCCGGAGTAGTCCGCGCACGTAGAGGCGCGTGTCGCCACAATGGGGACAGCGCGGTGGCGCGGGATCGGGCGGTGGCGCGGACGCCGGCAGGGCCGGCACGGCGGGCGACGACTCTGCCAGTGCCCCGCGCGCCTGCGCGATCAGACGGGAACGGGCGTGGTTGGCGAGCAGGCCGTAGTGGCGGATCTTGGTGAAGCCGCGCGGGAGCAGGTGCTGGCGGAAGCGGCGCAGGAACTCATCCGCGGGAAGCGTGAGGGGCTTCACGCGGCTGTGGTCGGCGTAGTCGCGATAGCGGAAGGTGACGGTGCGGGCGGCTTCGTCCCAGCCGAGGATGCGGCGGCTGCTGATGGCGACGCGGTGGGTGTAGTTGCTGAGGTAGGCGAGCACCTGCTCCGGTCCGCCGAAGGGACGCTTGACGAAGACCACCCAGCGCTTCCGGGGCGCGAGCGCGCGCCACAGCGCGGGCCAGCCGTTCGACGAGCTCACGGCAGGTCCGGTGCGCGGCGGCGCGATCGCGCCGCGCGCCTTGAGCGCGGTGAGCCCGGCGAGGAACTTGCCGCGAAAGATCGCGCCGAGCACGTGGACCGGGAACAGATATTCCGGGGAACGTCCCGGCCGCCAAACGCCGTCAGCGGCGAGCGCGCCGCCGGTGACGATGCAGTGCAGGTGGGGATGCAGCCCGAGTTGCTGGCCCCAGGTGTGCAGCACCGCCGTGATGCCGGGGACGCCGCCGAGCCGCTCGCGCGTGACGCGCAGCAGCGTCTGCGCCGCGGCGTCGAAGAGCAGCTTGTAGATGAGCGTCGGAGACGCGGCGGCCAGCGGACGCAACGCGTGCGGCAGCGTGAAGACCACGTGGAAGTACGGCACCGGCAGCAGCGCCGCCTGCTGGCGCTCGAGCCACGCGCGCGCGAGCCGGCCCTGACAGTGCGGGCAATGGCGGTTGCCGCAGCCGCGGGGCACGTGGTGCTCCCCGCCGCAGGCGCGACAACCGTACACGACGTGGCCCAGCTCGCCCGTGCCACAACGCGCGAGCTGGCCGAGGATGCGACGGTGCGCCGGCGGCACCGCCGCCGTGCGGAGATGTCCGGGCAGGAACGCGCGCAGCAACGCCCCGAAGTCCGGCCGCTCGTGCGCGGCGGGATTCGGCGAGGCGGGAGCGCAGCCGGCCGGCCTGTCCTGAGCCTGCCGAAGCGGCCCGGAGCCGGCGGCGTTCACCGTGCGGTCTTCAGGTCAATGAGTCCCAGCGGCAGGGCCGCGGGATCGATCCGCCCGGCGGTCACGTGCAGGTAGCGCGCGGTGGTGACCAGGCTGGTGTGCCCGAGCCACTGCTGCACCTGCGTGATCGCCATACCCGCCTCCAGCGTGTGCGTCGCGAAACTGTGCCGCAAGGTGTGGATGCCGCCCTTGCGCGGGATCCGGGCGGCGCGCACCGCGCGCATATAGATCTGTTGCGCCGCGCTCACGTGCAGGGGCTGCCCCACGCGCTGCCCGACAAACAGCCAGCGCTCGGCCGGCGCCACGTCCGCGGGATCCGGTCGCCGGCAGCGCTCCGCCCGCCAGTACGCGCGCAGCAACTCCAGCAATGCCGCGCTGGCCGGGACGACGCGCGGTTTGTTCCCCTTGCCGCGGCGGACGCGCAACTGGCCGCGCGCGCTGTCGAGATCACCCACCCGCAGCGCGACCAGTTCGCTCAGCCGCAGCCCGCACGCGTACGCCACCGCCAGCAGCGCGCGATCCCGCAGCCGCGCCGGCGCGGTCAGCAGCGTGCGTACCTCGCTGATCGCGTAGACCAGCGCGCGTGTGATCGCGCGCTTGCCCCGGGGCACCCCCTGCGCGATGCCCGCCGGGTCACGCCCCAGCACCAGGTGCAAGAACGCCCGCACCGCGTTCACCGCGATGTTGAGCGTGCTGCCGGACAGCCGCCGCTCCACGATCAGGTGGTGCAGCCAGCGCCGGATTTCCTCGTCGATCAGCCGGTCGGGCGACCGCCCGTAGTAGCGCGCCAGTTGCCGCACGTGCGCGACATACGACGTAATCGTGCGCTCCGCATAGCCGCGGATGCGCAATTCCTGTTCAAACTTTTCTCGTAGTGGATGCATGGCACCACTACCTTGCCCCGCACCATGCCCCCGCCGTCAGTCTACACTTGCTCGACCGTCCCGCACTTCCGTCCACTCCTCCCCCGCGCAGCGGCTTCGTTCAACCAGGCGCTAGAGCCAACGCCTACATCCGTCACGCCCCGTGCTTGCGCACGTGTCGCGCCGGCTGTAGTCGTGGCTCATCTTTAACGTTCGGCAGAAAATGAGTCTGAAAAGCACGTCACCCTCGGTCTGGCCGCTTCCCGTCGCGATAGTGACGTCGATCGTGATTTTTGCCGCGACTTTCTACTATATGGCTGAAGGCTTCCGCCTGAAGGAACCGAGAGGATTGAGCCCGATCGGCATCGCGGTCGCAATTTTCGTTCCTCTGATGCTTTTCCTCACGGACGCAATGGTCGCACGTGAAGGAAAGAGAAGAATCGGAGCTTCGATCGCCATCGTGGCCGTGGAGACTGTTGTGTTCACCTATGCGATGATGTTTTTGCTCCTGAATATTTTTGGTTCCTGAAGCCATGCGAAGCGGAAAAATGGAGCCGAATCGGGTAGCCGGGGGTAATTAGCCCCCGGCCCCCACACCACCGGACATGCGGGTCCGCATCCGGCGGTTCCGAAACGCTATCGGACCGTAGTTGGATAGTGGATTGCGACCCACTGTTCCGTGAGCGATGGCAGTCCCTGTTTGCGCAGCCACTTGAGCGAGAGCGCCTGGTTGATCACCGGGGTTTTCGACATGGCCCAACAGCCACGACCGGCCAGCCCGTGGAGGATCGCATCCTTGCGCTTCACGCCGAGGCGCAGGAGCTGCCGGATGCGATTGCCGCGCGTCTTCCACATCTTCCAGTAACAGCAGCGCAGCCGCCGGCGGATCCAGTGATCGAGTTGACGAACCGCGGCATAGGTCTCGCTGAGGCCGAAGTAGCCCATCCAGCCCCGCATGTAGAGTGCGAGTTGGCGCAGGCGATACTGCATGCTGACGCCCCAGTTGCGGCTCGTGAGTTCGCGGATGCGGTGTTGGAAGCGCTGGAGCGACTGTTCGCTCCAGACGATCCGCACCCCCTTGAAGGCGAAACCGAGGAAGGTGAGTTCGGCCGTGGGCCGCACCGCACTTTTCCCGGCGTTCACCTCCAACTTCAGTCGCGTCTCCAGGAACCGGCGCACGCTGCCCATGACCCGCTCACCCGCCCGCGGTGACTTCACGAGAATCACGAAGTCGTCCGCGTAACGAGCGAAGCGGTGGCCGCGCTGTTCCAGTTCCTTGTCGAGATCGTCGAGCACGACGTTGGCGAGCAAGGGCGAGAGCGGACCGCCTTGCGGCACGCCCCTCACCGTCCGCTCGTATCGTCCCTCGACCTCGACGCCGGCCCGCAGGTAACGACCGATCAGGCGCAACACGCGCCGGTCGCTCACCTTCCGCGCCAGCCGACTCATCAGGATGTCGTGGACGACCCGGTCGAAAAACTTCGAGAGATCCAGATCCACCGCGTAGCGGCGGCCGGTCCCGATGTGCTTCGCCACGGATCGCACCGCGTCACCCGCGCACCGCCCCGGCCGGAAGCCGAAGCTGTGCGCACTGAACCCCGGGTCGAAGATCGGCCCGAGGATCTGCGCGATCGCTTGCTGGATCAAACGATCCAGCACCGTCGGGATACCCAACAGTCGGATACCACCGTCGGGCTTGGCCCCCTGCGGACCTACTGGACCGCAGGTGCCTCGCCAGCGTTTTCGTGCTCGGACGAAAACGCGAGAGATGGGCGCGCCGCGCCCTCAGTCGCTCCACGCGCCGCACCGGCGAGGGCACATAGGTGCCCTCCTCCAGCGCACGGCGTAGTTGCGGCCAGTGCGCACGGAACTTCTCCGGGAACTCATCGATGGTGATGCCATCGACGCCCGCCGCTCCGTGGTTGGCCTTCACCTGGTGCCACGCCCGGGTCAGGTTGCCCTGCTCCAGGATCGCGGCCAGCAGGTCGCTCTCTGCTTCCGGGTGCTCTCCGTCGCGCCGTGCCTGCGCTACGCCGCTCGGCGCATATCCGCAGGACGAGCCGGGCGGAGCGCCTGCGGCGCATCTCTCGCTCTTTGTCAGACAAAGAGCTGGCGAGGCGGCCTGCGCGCAGCGCGCAGGCGGGTCCCGGTTGCTTCGTCTCGGTTCGGGCCTTCGCGACAGGTGAGGCCTCCGGACGCTTTCACCGTGCCGCGCGCAGGGCGGTCACTGTTACTTCCGGCTCGTGTCATGTCGCTACTACGCCCTCGGCTGACTCCTGCGTGTTCTCCGCCGACGTTGCCGCCGGCGGTTCACCCCACCCCTGTGGGGCGCTTTCCACGCAGGTCTCCCCGCATAAGAACAACAACCTTCCCCGCGCAAGCGCGCCGTCTACCGTGTCCCCTGAACCAGCGGGCTTCGCCCTGTGGTGGGAGCTCGCCCCGGGAACTGGGCCTACTACGACGTTTGTGTTACTCACCTCGCGGGTTTGCCGCCGGCTTCCTTCGGACCTGGCCTCGCGACCACGCCCTTGCCTTTGGCTAATGCTTTTCATGTGCTTCCGTCATCACTTTCGTTTTGAGTTCAGTTCATTGGTTCATGCATCGAGGACTTCAACCTCGTCAGTTGTTGCCCATGGCGGGCGTACACCAGCCGATCCAGATCAACGGCGGTAGCACGCACATCGTATGCGGGAAGCCACTCATTTCCGTGCGTCCTCAGCCCGCCGTGTCTGATCGGGGTCGTTCGGCGCAGAACTTCGATCTATGAAAGCAATCGGAACCATTGTGCTTATCGTGTTGCTCGTCGGCTGTGCCACCAAACCCATTCCATCATCGAGCGGTAGCACGCCGCCGCCAGATAGGATTTTTGACGCTGCGCTTACAGTTCCCGCAGAAGGTAAGGGCGAAGTGCGCTTTGTTCGCGACAAAGGTCTTTTTATGGGCGGAGGAGTAAAAGCGCGATTGTCGATTAGCGGCCGAGCATTCGCCGAACTTGCTCCCGCGGAGTCCTTGAGTATTTATTTGTCGCCCGGGATCTACCAGTTCTCGATGTTGCAGAGACCAAATCTATTCGGTCAAGAGGTTCCACGGGAGCTCGAAGTCGAAGTGAAGCCGGCGCGTCGATTTGTCATCCGCATAGGCTTTAGCGAAGAGGGTCCTGTTTTTCAGCCATTGACATACTAAATAGCCGAACAAAGTCGTCCAGACAATGCCGGTCAACGCGCCCACTTCACGTGAAGTCACTCTTGCGCGGACGATTTTCGTCCGGCATGTCTGACGACGGACGTTCGGCAGAGAGGATCTGGAAATGAAGCTCTACTGGTTTCTGAACGCCATGCATGCCGATGAATTTCTTGCGACAGGGAATATGTATTTCGGTCACTGCTCACGCTATGACGACGAAAAACTTACCGTCGCTCAGAGGGATTCGGAAGCGAGGCGCACAGCACATTTTGATCGGTCGGAAGTGCGCATGCGGACAGGAAAGAGCGCTGCTGACGCGGTTGATGTCCCCTTTACCTCAGTTGAGTTTTCAAGCAAGCTACCGACCTACTTCCTTCGGAGCCTATCGACGGGGTTTCGGCCCTCCATGCTGGAGGAGTTTTGCGTGGATGCCGTGGTTGAGTTCTTCGACTTCCCGCAGTTGATTGCGATGATCGAAGATGCCGTATCGAAGCAGCTGAATACGGGACGTTGGCGGTTCGTGCGAAGGGCTGTAGACTACGTTTCGAAGCAAGAGTTGATAGGAATTTACGGTGCCATTGATCGAATATTCGCTAAGGACTTGTCGGGCTACGGCACTCAATCAGAATTTCGGCTCGTGCTAATCCCGGAGCATAATTTTCCAGGCGCGAACGATGACCACTTGTTTCTTTATCTCGACAGCGCCACGCAGTTTGCAAAACGACATGTCTAGTCAAAAAAGGAGCCGAATCGGGCGACGTTGGCCAAGAATCACATTCACGGCGCTGAGGCGGTTGTTCTCTCCGAAGCCCATGATTGAGCGCGTGCCTGTTTTGCATCCGATCCTTGGTCCCATTTCCTTCTCAGAAGAAGAAGATGCGTGGCTGACTGAGCCTTCGCACGGTGCGCTAGGCTTTCGTTTCCAGATTGCCGGCGCGTCGGCACCTGATGTTCGGCTGCTGGCACACGCAGAATCGGTCGCTCGTGATCCAGCCGCATTTCGCGCTACGGTGACCGCGTTCCTCGACAGAGAAGCGAGAGCGCTGAGAGACAAGGCTGACACGGTGCGCGATCTTGAGATCGAAGCGTTATGCCTGTCCTGGCCCGACCGTCCTGACGACGGCATGATCTATTTTTCAGGCGGCGAGCGCTACGGCGTGTGGCGCTGCGATTACAGGGGCCGGAAGCCAGTCGGACTCGGATTCGATTCATGAGAGCCGAGGCCAACCAGCCCGTCGATCCAAGCTCGGGGACTCGCCCCGCGATCGGGAGGTCAGTCGCGTTTTCCCGCTCGCCCGCCTCGGCGGATCACGGGTAGCGTTGGGCAAGGAATCGATGGATGGAGAATCAGATGCGCTCGGCCTCGTTATCTTGATCGTGAATGTCTGTATTGCATTCGCGGTCGGCCAAGGGATCGGTCGTAGCGCCTTTCGAGACGTCCGAGGTTCGCGTCTCTGGCTGAACGCCCTGGGTATTGGGCTCGTCGGCTCGATCTTTATATCGCTGCCCTTTTTTGTTCTTTTGGGCACAGATCATCCGCTCTGGCCGTATGCGATGCTTGGCAATGGGATTGCCGCCGCGCTAGGAGTGACGATGCGAAAAATGAATGAGGAGGCCTGACCTGATGCGACCGAATGCGGTTGGCGCGCCCCGAAATTCCGGGAAGTCCACCACAGGCTTGAGTCCGCCGACCGCGTCGATCAGCGTGAGCGTTGGGCAGACTATGACACCGCCAGAAGTAGGTCCGACACTTGACTATCTCAAGGCCCTTTCGGTGGCCGGCGTGAAGGTCGTCGACGTGGCTGCAGTCGGAGTCGCCAACGATCGCGATCTCATGCGGGTGTATGGCGCCGATGGCCAACAGTACCAGTTTCAGCTCCGTGCGGATCATGAGACGTTCATGCGCCACTACAAAGAAGCCATCGAGTACCTAGGGTATGGCCCGAAAGGCCTGTCAAATTTGATCTACGCAGGAGCGCTTGATTTCGGCCGCCAGCAGGGGCTTAAGAATTCGGAAGTGGAGGTCCTGCTTTCGCAGGACTGCGTGGAGAGAGTCGGTGACGCCGTTCAGGAGTACATGACGTATGGGTTCACATTCACCGTGAGTCCAAGTCTTTCCGGCTTGGGGTATTCATATCGCAGGAAGGAGGCGAAGTGAAAGGCAGGCCCAACAAGTTCGTCCAGACAATGGCGGTTAGCGCGCCCAGTTTACGGGAAGTCAGCCTTGCTCGGACGCCTTTCGTCCGGCATGTCTGACGAGGGTCGTTGGCCATGGACGATAACTTCGATTTGTCCCAGCTTCCCGATTCGTTTTTTGTTTCGTTCGACGAGATGTACTTCGGGCTCTTGTGGGACAAATCTGGAAGGTGTTACGCCGTGCTTCATCGTGAGACCAGTCAGCCCAAGAAGCGAAGTGCGGTATTCTTCTATGACCTCGCCGGTGCACTCTTCCAGGTCTCGCACATGGAGGATAAGCTTTTCGGCGGCCCCATCATTCACCTCCGGGACGTGGACGGTCGCCGTGTTCAGACGAGAGCGAAGAGGTATCTCAGTTCAGCGGTCGGGCGCATCGAACGAATCACAGGGGTGCTCATGGAGTTCGGAAGATCTATTCCGAGTTCATCGCCTGAGCTCGCGTGGCAACCGTTGGACAAGGGATTTTGGGAGCCTCCAAGCCCTCAAGACGTGAGCGGCTGGAGACGTCAAGCGATGGCCAACCCATAGTTCAGAAATGGGAGAAGAGGCCAATCGGGTAGCCGGGGGTAATCAGTCCCCGGCACCCACACCACCGGACATGCGGGTTCAGCCTTCGCCGGAGGCTACGGCCGACAGGTCGCATCCGGCGGTTCCGAAACGCTATCGGACCGTAGTTGGATAGTGGATCGCGACCCACTGTTCCGTGAGCGATGGCAGTCCCTGTTGGCGCAGCCACTTGAGCGAGAGCGCCTGATTGATCACCGGGAGGAGCGCCTGCGGCGCATCTCCCGCTCTTTGCAGACAAACAACTGGCGAGGCGGCCCGCGCTGCGCGCAGGCGGCCCCAACAGCCACGACCGCCCAGCCCGTGGAGGATCGCATCCTTGCGCTTCACGCCGAGGCGCAGGAGTTGTCGGATGCGATTGCCGCGCGTCTTCCACATCTGTTCCGGTTCGCTGCGCGCCCGGTCTTGTCGCTGCGCTCGGAACCAGTAACAGCAGCGCAGCCGCCGGCGGATCCAGTGATCGAGTTGACGAACCGCGGCATAGGTTTCGCTGAGACCCGGCCTCGCGACCACGCCCTTGCCTTTGGCTAATGCTTTTCATGTGCTGTCGTCGTCACTTTCGTTTTGAGTTCAGTTCATTGGTTCATGAATCGAGGACTTGGCTGACGTCACTTCGTTCGGTACACCTCGTCAGTTGTTGCCCATGGCGGGCGTACACCAGCTCGTCCAGACAATGGCGGTTAGCGCGCACACTTCACGAGAAGTCAGTCTTGCCCGGACGGTATCCGTCCGCCATGTCTGACGAGAATCGTTCGCCGGAAAGCTTGAAGCCGAGCGGCCGAGAGCTACAGTCGCGCCATGAGTAATAAGGAGGTCGTGGCGCATTTGCTTGCGCGCCTGCCAGAGGATGTGTCTCTGGAGCGGATTGCGCGAGAGATTGAGTTCGTCGCGGGCGTCCGTGAAGGCTTCGATCAACTCGACCACGGAGAGGGTATTGGCGTTGCTGAGGTTGAGAAGCTGATCGCCTCATGGAGTACGAAGTAGTCATCGCTCCGCGTGCGATTGAGGATCTCAAGGACATTGTCCTCTACGTCTCACCGGATCGCCCAGAAGCCGCGAGGCGGCTGGCGATGGCTCTGGTCGAGCGGACCAAGATCCTCGGGGCATTTCCTCTTTCGGGCCGCAAAGTTCCTGAATTCGGTCACCCAGCGATCCGCGAGGTGGTCCTTCCACCGTATCGCATCGTCTATCGTGTCGACGAGGCCCGGAAGATAGTCGGCGTGGCCAGGTTCTGGCACGGAGCTCAGGACGCGCTGGCACCAGACGATTTGTAAGAGGATTGGCGAACCAGGCGGCCGACCGAATGCCGCGGAACCGTCGCCGAATTCTGATCGCCAGTAGCGGCGGCATCGGTCACCTTATTCGGCGTTCGGCAGGCAACATGATCCCAAAACAGGAAGAGTATCGCCAGTTGCGCATTGCCGCGCCACTCGCTGCCAATAGCCAAGCGTTGCGCAGTGAATTGCTCGGTCGCCTCGCGAAGTACGCCGTTTCTGAGTTACGTCGACTTGGATGGTCAGACGGAGCCCTCTGCTGTTGGTGTACAATAGATGGCTTTGAGAGCTATCGGCCTGAAGTTAGTCAGTGGATGCAGCGCGGAGGCTTTCGTGATCTGCTCCTGCAGATCGCGAAGATCGAGAAGCTGGCCAAGATTGCGCAGAAAAGGCCCCGAGTTATTCGTTCCATCTCGTCCATTACGATCAACCTTGGTGGCCCATCTGCGGTATTTATTCAGGCGCTGCGTGCGACAGTCTTGGAAAGCACTGTCGAGTTCAGATCTCCTCAAATACTGGCCGAAAAGGAGCGCCGAGAGACCGAAGATGCCAGGAGAATCGCAGCCGCTCGGGAATCGGAGCATCTGGTCTACCGGAAGCCGCTTCAGGACGACGGGACTCACATGGTACGCCGTCCTTGGGTGTAGGCAAAAGAGGCAGCCAAACGATCTCCGGCCTTCGCAGACATGACCCAGAAGCGGAAAGAAACGGAGCCGAACAAGCCGGTTCAGATCAACGCCGTTTGCGCGCCTCGAAATCCGGGAGCCGTCACCGATTTCTTACGCTCGCCGCGGCGTGTCTGACCGGTATCGTTGATATAGCTGCGTGTAATCAAGCAGAAAAATACGGTGCAGGTCCACGGCGGGGATGCGGTGGATGAGAGACCGCGACAGCGGCGGCAGGAGACAGGGACCGGGCATAAACGCGTGCGTTGGTGCGTATCGCGGCGAAAGCCGGGATCGTGCTGATCTTCGTAGGTTGGAGCACACAGTTCATTGGTGCGTCATGCCCACACGGGTCTCGGTAGCGTGCGTGGGCGCGGCGGTGAAGCCGCGCTTGCGGGGAACGACCTCGTGCATGGGCCAGCCGCCCGGTCCCTGACAACTGCCGCCACTGGCGGCGTACTCAAAGAACAAAAATCGTGTGGTGGGAGAAGCCGAGAGTTGGGTTGGTCAGCTTGCTCAACCAACCACCAAGGCGGGCGCGCGTCGCGGTGCCACGCTCCGGCGAGTCGCGGAGCGCGAGGCCGGCGCGGTGGGGGCGCGCTGCGGGCGACGCGCGGGGGCCGGTTGGGGCGGTGCCGGCGGCGGCGGCACCTGGCAGAGCAGATCCCAGACGAAGCCGCTGAGCTCGCGCGCGAGCGCGATCTTCACTTTGCCGGGCAGCAACCCGCGGCGGGTGAGATGCCAGAAGCGTTTGTGCAGACGCACCTGCGTTTTCCACGCGAGGCGCCGATACGACTCGGGCTGGCCTTCCTGGCGCTGGGCGAGTTGCTTGGAGACCTTGGGCGGTTTGGAAGCGTGCTGCGCCGCCTCCACGAGGATCCAACGGGCCTGCGCGTTGCCGGCCTTGGTGATGGCGCCCAGCCGGCGGGTATCACCGGTGGACGCCTCCTTGGGCACCAGGCCGAGATAGGCCATGAGGCCGCGCGGATGCGCGAAACGCCGCGCGTCGTTGATCTCGGCGACCAAGATCGCGGCGGCCACCAGTTGAAAACCACGGAAGCACATCAGCGCCTGCACGGCCGGATACAGGCGCCACTGCGGCACCTGCGCGGCGATCAATTCGTCCAGGCGCGAGAGCCGTTCGGTGGTCTGCGTGATCGCGAGCAGGTACTCCTCGAGCACGGACTTCAAGGCCGGCAACGGCAGCTCCAACTCGCGCAGATAGCGTTGGTGCGCTTCGCTCCAATTGGCCTTGCCCGTGTAGTGGTAACCGTGGCGCAGGAGGAAGGACTTGAGGCGCTGTTGTTTCGCGCGCTTGAGATCGCGGGACGCGTAGGACCGCGTGCGGGTCATGTCGCGCAGGGCTTCATCGACCGCCTCCGGCACGTGAATGCCGGTCAGTTCGCCGGCACGGTGCAAGCGCGCCAGTTGCAGGGCATCGCGCCGGTTGGTCTTCTGGCGACCGCCCTTGGGCTGGGGAATCTTCGAGGGTGCGACCACCATGCTGTCGATGCCCAGTTGCAGCAGGCGCCGGTGCAATCCGAATCCCGTCGGCCCCGCCTCGTAAACGACGTGCAAGACGCCGTGCTCCCCGCGGATCTTGCGCAGGGCCTTTTCCACGGCGTGCAGGTCGCTGGAGATCTTGCCGTAGAGTCGCAGTTCGCCCCGGCGCAAATCGCCCTCGGCGATCGCGATGGTCGTTTCATCTTTGTGGACATCCAGGCCCACGTACTTATCGATCTTCATGTGCTTGTCCTCGCATTTGGTTGTTTCGGTTTACGCCACATCCATGCGGATAGGCTCCACTCCCGTGGAGTAACCCGCGTCGCCGGGGACAAGCACCTCTTTTTCTCCGCTGCGACCTGCACGCAGCTATAATGTCTCGCCAGAAAGGATGAGTGAAGCCTACCGCGAAATGTTGCTCCCACTACGTGGCCTGCGACTATCAGCCATCGGCGCGGCCGCCGACATGTTTGGCTTCATTTTGGCGAGGTCACGACTGTCCCAACTCGGAGGAATGGGCCGAAAAAAGGGGTCAAACCCTAATGTCTGATATCGGCGCCGACCGACTCACTCAAAAAGACGCCAGCCTGCCACGACGCCCCCGTTGTTTGCTACGATAACAGACATTAGGGTTTGACCCTTTTTCCGCCCCGTTGTTTGCTACGAGGTCCGATCCGGAGATAGGTGACACTCTGTCCGGGGAGATGGGTGACACTTTGGTACAGGGTTTTCTTGCGAATATCGCAAGGGGATTGGGGATTGAACTTAATCTATATCAAGGGAGGGGTGCAGGGGAGGGAGCTTGCTCCCTCCCCGCTCTGATTGCCGCCGCAGGCGGCCGTTTGGATCGAGTCGGCGGGGTTCGGACTGGGGCCACGTAGGCGGCCGGTTGGAAGCGTCCGCCCTCGGCGTCGAAGGCGAGATGACCGAGATGGACGTTGGCAAAGTGCAGCTCGGTTTGCCCCGAATGGTTGAGCCGCAACCCGACGCGTTTGCCCGCGAAGGCCTCGCCGACGTGGTAGTTGCGGCCCTCGTGCGCGAGGTGGCCGGAGGTCGAGACGAGCTTGACCTCCTGGTCCGAGGGATAGACCAGCGGTTTGTCGTTTTCGCCCAGGCGCCGGGCACTGGGGTGGTAAAACTCGGCCGGCGGGCGCTGGTCGAGTGACTCGTGCGGGCGTTCGAAATTGTAGGTGTGCTGCCAGCGATCAAAGCGACGTTGCTGGGCCCGGAAGTTCGGGGACGGAGGCTGGGTCGCCTCGACCTTCAGATCGTGATGCATGCGCTCGTGCGAACCGTTCTCTTGGGGCGAGGCCGGATGCATGAACTCCACCTCGATTCCCTGTTCGATCCACCACAAACTCAAGCTCGAGAAGCGCCCCAGGCCCAAGGAGGCAAAGGGCGAACCCAGATCGCAGCGGATGATTTCCGGCAGTCCATGATGGCGCATCAACCCGCGAAAGGCGTGCAGCGTGCTGCCGAATTGCTGATTGGGCCGCGCATCGCACGCCAGCACGTAGTGGCTGTAGCGGTCGCACACGGTCAACGGATCACAGCGCCGACCATCGCCCAGCACGAAACAGCCCTTGAAGTCCACCGTCCACACGTGGTTGGGCTGGGTTGGGTGGGTCAACCCGTCGTTACCCCGCACGAAGGCGCCCGGCCGTCGCCGGCGTCGCACGCTCAGGCCGTGCCGGCGCAGCAACTCGGCGATCGTGCTGCACGCCGGCGGCCGTTCGATCCCGTGCTTGCGCGCGAGCACCACCCGCAACTTCTTCGGCCCCCACGTGCGATGCGCGCGCCGCTCGGCCACCAGCAATGCCGTCACCACCTCGTCCGTACGCTCGGGCGAGTGATGCGGTCGACAACTGCGCGGCTGCAAACCCGCCAGTCCGCTCTCGGCATACCGCTCCAGATGCTTGTAGCCGGTCTTGCGGCTGATGCCGAACTGCTCGCACAGATCCGTCACGCTGAAACGGCCGCTGCGTGCGAGCATCACGAATCGAATAATCTCTTCCATCGGGGTCGTTTGGGTCCAGGGCATGCGCCCTATGTGTAACCCATCTCCCCGGATTAAGTGTTACCTATCTCTCCGGATCGGACCCGATAACAGACATTAGGGTTTGACCCTTTTTCCGCCCCGCATAGCCGCGGATGCGCAATTCCTGTTCAAACTTTTCTCGTAGTGGATGCATGGCACCACTACCTTGCCCCGCACCATGCCCCCGCCGTCAGTCTACACTTGCTCGACCGTCCCGCACTTCCGTCCACTCCTCCCCCGCGCAGCGGCTTCGTTCAACAAGGCACTCCAGACAACGAGCGTTCCCGCGCCCCGAAATTCGGGAAGTCGACTTCAGCCTCGCGCTCTCCTCGCTCGTGTCTGAGTTTGGACGTTCGCCACAAAACATGCCTGCTGACCGATTCACGACGGCGGCGACGTACATCGAGCCTTTCCAGGGAGTGCTCGCGACTCTTTCCTCGAACGGATGTGTAGCGGATTTCCAGATCACGGGTACGGAAGTCACCGTGGAGTGGAGCGATTCGGGATTCGACCGCGCCCTTGAGGAAGCAAAGGCAAGCAGTTCGCCGTTTGGCATGACCGGGAAGCAGTGCGTCCACCTCGTTTTGTTGCTGTGGCAGTGCAGGAAGGATCGGGTTACTCCAGACCTGCTGGTCCCAGCCATGAATGAAAGAATGAAGGAGCATCCCAATCGGAGTTTTATGGATATCTTCTTCAGAAAGGGGAAATGAGGAGGGCGAACCAGCCCGTCGATCCAACCTCGGGAGCGCACGCCGCGATCGAGAAGTCAGCAGCATTTTCACGTTTGCCCGCCTCGGTGGATCACGGGTAGCGTTGGGCAAAGCCATGAAGCGAGTATTGCTGGTCGGTTCGATTGTAGTCGCGACCACCGCTTTGGCGGTAGCCATGGCCTGGCGGAATTTCATTCGCGAGGAAGTCCACGAAACAATCATCTCACCGGATGGCAGTCGGACCATAGCGTTTTTGAAGAGGCACGTTCCTCCCTATGTCGAGGGCGTTGATGTTACCGCAGAGTATCGCCGGATTGACGGAGAGAAGCTACGTCTTTTGGTGCATTCTGAAGATTTGTGGACGGATTTCGATACCTACTCGGATCACGAATGGCTGGATTCGAGAACGCTCAGGCTTGGTTCACCCGACAGTTTCTCTCAGCCCAAGACGGGTTCACTGAGGGTGGAGAATCTCACTGAGCAGGAAGTGGAGATTGTAAGCATGGACGCAGGGGGTCAGATCTTCCTTTTGCTTGATGTTTCTCCCGGCGAGGTGCGTACCATGCGCTTCCCCATGAATACTTGGCTCGAGTGGATCTCCGTTCATTTTGCGATCGACGGCTCCAGCGTCTACCGAGGTACGAACTTCACCACAAAGTGCTCCCCGACCAAGGAGAGCGATTTCGCCGTTCGCCTCTTGCCGGCAGACGTGCAGATCGAAAACCACGACTTCGAGGTATGGAAGACATGGCCCAACAAGGCAGTCGATCCAACGCCTGGGAACGCGCCCCAAAACTCGGGAGGGTCGTCCGAAGGTTGACGTCCCGCGTGCGGCGTGGATCACTGCTGACGTTCGGCAGACGCTGGAGCCGGTCGATTTCGGCCGCGATGAGTGCGCCAGCCTTTACCAGCGACCGGACGCGGTTCGCTGGCTTCCACCATTCAGCATCCCACGGCCAGCAACCCGGCGGATGTTTAGCAAAGCGCGGGTTGTCACCATAGCGGGCATACGCGACCGCTGCCGCCGCAAGCGATTCGTCTTTGTGGTGATCGTCGTGTCCCGGTGTCCAGCCCTCGGCGTCGATCTGCCGCTGGCGTTCTTCTGTGATGAGTTGTGATCCTGTTTTCATGTCGAAAAAGAGCTGTCGAACAAGGGGCTCGATGGAACCCGGTTGGCGCACACCGGCCCGCTTACGCTTTGTTGCCGGGTCCCTCAGCCCCAGCGTTCGCCAATGAGAATAAGCTGCGTATTTGTCTGCCTTCTGGGGCTTGCGACGCAAGTCGCTGCGTCGGGAAGGGACGATCCGAATGAGCAGTTACGAGCGCTGACCTCAACGGCTGATCGGCTTGTCGTCCGTACGGGTGGCCTTTGCCACCGAGAGCACACGATTGAAGAGATCCTTTTCGAGGTGGAAGGCCGAGCACAGGTCGCGGCGATCATATCGCGTTTCCACTTTTTGCCGCACCCAATGACGATCATAAGAGACGAGGAAACCGGCGAGCTAGACGAAATCGATTACGGAAATCTGGTGTGCTGTGGCGACTACGTATTCGAATTTTACCAGGGAGATCATGCTCTCTCGGAGTTTAGTCTGATCGGTCTCGAGTTCCTGCGCGGAGATGCGATCAATCACGGAAGGGACACGATTCTCTCCAGGGAGACGCACGACTTTTTGAAGTCACGTTTCGGCCTAGTTGACGACCCGAAGTGGGAATGGAATGACAAGCTTGGAAAGTCAGTGATGGTTAGCCCTATTCCAAAGAATCAAACGGCGAACAAGACAGTCGATCCAACTCCGGGGAACGCGCCCCGCAGTTCGGGAAGTCAGTCGCAGGATTGACGTCAACGGCCCGGAGTGGATCACTTGCGGCGATGGGCAGACCGATGAAGCTGTTGCGATCGTTCCTGGCAGCCGGGTTCATTCTTCCCGTTTTCTGTGACGGGGCTGACCAGCAGCGAGGCGAGACAGTCGAGCTCCCAGAAATCGTGCATGAGTTCTACTGGGTCGAGTTCACCTTGAGCCAAGCGGCTCCCGAATCTGCAGACGGAAGGTACAAGCTGAAGCGCGTCCACCGGAACGGAGATGTCGAGGTATTCTACTCGGCGACTCTGGGGGACCAGAAGCTGATTGTCGTGAAGCCCATGCCGAAGCGATTCAAAGATGGGACGGAGCCTCCCAGTGTCGTTGTGAAGACGTTCGATCCCGCAGCGCAAGTTGTCACGATTCGCGAATTGTGGATGAAGTGAGAACCATGCCCATCCAGTCGTGCCAGACAACCTGGTTTGCGCGCCCCGAACTTGGGAGGCGTCACCGCAGCTCTTGCGCTCCGTTCCAGGTGTCTGCACTCTGACGTTCGGCAAAGAAATGAAGCGATCGGTTCTCTCGATGTTGCTGGCGCTTGGGTCTGCGTTCGCGATCTTGGCGACATACCTTACCGCTCCGAAAAATCCGGAGTATGCGGGCTCGATATTTTCGTGGAATCTCACCGTTTTTTTGCCGCTCCTTGCTCTCTCCTGCATGCTCGCTTTGGCCTCGTTTGTGTTCTGGATCGTTCATCTGCGAGGCAAAGAAAAGAAATCGTGGTGGCTAGTCATACTGCCAGTTCTGCTCGTGATGCCGTGTATTTCTCACGTCGGCATTATCGTTTACCGTTTCTCGACGCTCGGACATTGAACGCCACACGAAAAATGCCGAACAAGGCAGCCGATCCAACGCCTGGGAACGCGCCCCGAGACTTGGGAGGATCGCCCGAAGGTTGACGTCCCGCGTGCGGCGTGGATCACTTTCGACGTTAGGCGTCGCTACGCGTATCCTGAAAACCACAGCTATGTTCCTCCACTTCCGCACGCTCGCACTTCTCTGCGCCTTCGCACTCATCTCTCACAGCAGCCACGCCGAGGATGCAGGCACGCTCAAAACCGAATACTACGAGGCGGCCGTCAACGGTGGCACGGCAATCAACTACAAGCGTTGGAACACGTCTCGTGACGGCAAGATTATTGTCACGCACGAGGAGCGAGACCTAACCCACAAGGGCACGTTCGATCAGATTGACACTCTCATCTTCCACGACGGAAAGAAGGTTCTTCATTTCGTCACGCTACTCGGCAAGCGTTCTTGTTTCTATCACCCGGAGGCTGGCTTCACGGTCTTGCAATCCGACTCCGACGGCGACGGGCGTTACGACCGCATCGTTATCAGCGACGCGCACGAGCAGATGGTCGATTCATTCACCATCGCACCCGACGGCAAGGTTACTCCCATTTCGGACGCCGAGTTGAAGAAGCAACTAGATATTATGAAGCGCTTTAGCGAGACCATGAAGAACTTCGACAAGCGGTGAAATCCGAAATGACCGCAACGCCGAATCGGGTAGCCGGGGGTGATTAGCCCCCGGCCCCCACACCACCGGACATGCGGGTCCGCATCCGGCGGTTCCGCTACGTCATCGGACCGTGGTCGGATGATAGACGATGACCGCCGTTACCGGCAGTCCCATCCCGAGTCTGGGAGCCCCGTTTCGCGCCGCCCAGCGCTGCGCCGGTCGGCGTATACCCATCTTCATCGCAGTATTGTTACCCGCCTGCGTCGGAGCGGTCTCGATATTCGAGTGGTTTGCATTGTAGGGCATGAAGGAAGAGCCCAAGCGAGTCGATCCAACTCCGGGGAACGCACGCCGGCGATCGGGGAGATTGACGTCATCGGCCCGGAGTGGATCACTCGTGATGTTCGCCAAGACAGAAGGCTGGAAATCTAGCCGGCTTTCACTAGCGTTACTACATGACTCGGCTCCAGCAACTTGAACGGGACGCGAAATCATTGACGGAAGCGGAACGTGCGGAGTTTGCCGCCAGACTTCTGGCGACACTACCCGTTGTTTTAGCTGATGACGCTGAGGGGGTTGCGGAAGCACTTCGTCGTGAAGGTGAGATGGAAGCGACCGGTGATCAGGGTATCTCGTGGGATGAGCTGAAGCGAGGTCTCGGTCGTTGAGCCGCCTCGATGGCGAAGTCGTTCAATCGTCTTGTTCAGAGCGATCTCGGAATCGTTCTTCAGTATTACGAGACCGTCGGTGGGACCAATCTGGCAGATCGGTTCTTTGACGAGGTTACGGCCCTGGTCGCTGCCATCGAGCAGCGACCGAGTTCATTTCACCCCGTAGCTGAAGGACTTCGGCGGGCGAACATGTCGAGTTTCCCGTATCACTTCTTGTTTCGCGAGCGAATAGGGTCGGTTCGGATTCTCGTGTTGAGACATCATCGACGACACTCGAACTTCGGAACGAAGCGAAAATAGAGACAGGGCCAATCGGGTAGCCGAGGGTGATTAGTCCCCGGCCCCCCACACCACCGGACATGCGGGTTCAGCCTTCGCCGGAGGCTACGGCGCGACCGGCCGCATCCGGCGGTTCCGAAACGCTATCGGACCGTAGTTGGATAGTGGATCTCGCCCCACTGTTCCGTGAGCGATGGCAGTCCCGGTTTGCGCAGCCACTGGAGCGAGAGCGCCTGATTGATCACCGGGGGGAACGCCTGCGGCGCATCTCCCGCTCTTTGCAGACAAAGAGCTGGCGAGGCGGCCCGCGCTTCGCGCCGGCGGGCCCAACAGCCACGACCGACCAGCCCGTGGAGGATCGCATCCTTGCGCTTCACGCCGAGGCGCAGGAGCTGCCGGATGCGATTGCCGCGCGTCTTCCACATCTGTTCTTCGCTGCGCGCCCGGTCTTGTCGCTGCGCTGGAACCAGTAACAGCAGCGCAGCCGCCGGCGGATCCAGTGATCGAGTTGACGAACCGCCCCGTAGGTTTCACTGAGGCTGAAGTAGCCCATCCAGCCCCGCATGTAGAGTGCGAGTTGGCGCAGGCGATACTGCATGCTGACGCCCCAGTTGCGGCTCGTGAGTTCGCGGATGCGGTGTTGGAAACGCTGGAGCGACTGTTCGCTCCAGACGATCCGCACCCCCTTGAAGGCGAAACCGAGGAAGGTGAGTTCGGCCGTGGGCCGCACCGCACTTTTCCCGGCGTTCACTTCCAACTTCAGTCGCGTCTCCAGGAACCGGCGCACGCTGCCCATGACCCGCTCACCCGCCCGCGCTGACATTCACGAGAATCACGAAGTCGTCCGCATAGCGAGCGAAGCGGTGGCCGCGCTGTTCCAGTTCCTTGTCGAGATCGTCGAGCACGACGTTGGCGAGCAAGGGCGAGAGCGGACCGCCTTGCGGCACGCCCCTCACCGTCCGCTCGTATCGTCCCTCGACCTCGACGCCGGCCCGCAGGTAACGACCGATCAGGCGCAACACGCGCCGGTCGCTCACCTTCCGCGCCAGCCGACTCATCAGGATGTCGTGCGCGACCCGGTCGAAAAACTTCGAGAGATCCAGATCCACCGCGTAGCGGCGGCCGGTCCCGATGTGCTTCGCCACGGATCGCACCGCGTCACCCGCGCACCGCCCCGGCCGGAAGCCGAAGCTGTGCGCACTGAACCCCGGGTCGAAGATCGGCCCGAGGATCTGCGCAATCGCTTGCTGGATCAAACGATCCAGCACCGTCGGGATACCCAACAGTCGGATACCACCGTCGGGCTTTGCCCTCTCACCTCCCTTCGCTCCACGCGCCGCACCGGCGAGGGCACATAGGTGCCCTCCTCCAGCGCACGGCGTAGTTGCGGCCAGTGCGCACGGAACTTCTCCGGGAACTCATCGATGGTGATGCCATCGACGCCCGCCGCTCCGTGGTTGGCCTTCACCTGGTGCCACGCCCGGGTCAGGTTGCCCTGCTCCAGGATCGCGGCCAGCAGGTCGCTCTCTGCTTCCGGGTGCTCTCCGTCGCGCCGTGCCTGCGCTACGCCGCTCGGCGCATACCCATCTTCATCGCAGTATTGTTACCCGCCTGCGTCGGAGCGGTCTCGATATTCGAGTGGTTTGCATTGTAGGGCATGAAGGAAGAGCCCAAGCGAGTCGATCCAACTCCGGGGAACGCACGCCGGCGATCGGGGAGATTGACGTCATCGGCCCGGAGTGGATCACTCGTGATGTTCGCCAAGACAGAAGGCTGGAAATCTAGCCGGCTTTCACTAGCGTTACTACATGACTCGGCTCCAGCAACTTGAACGGGACGCGAAATCATTGACGGAAGCGGAACGTGCGGAGTTTGCCGCCAGACTTCTGGCGACACTACCCGTTGTTTTAGCTGATGACGATGAGGGGGTTGCGGAAGCACTTCGTCGTGAAGGTAAGATGGAAGCGACCGGTGATCAGGGTATCTCGTGGGATGAGCTGAAGCGAGGTCTCGGTCGTTGAGCCGCCTCGATGGCGAAGTCGTTCAATCGTCTTGTTCAGAGCGATCTCGGAATCGTTCTTCAGTATTACGAGACCGTCGGTGGGACCAATCTGGCAGATCGGTTCTTTGACGAGGTTACGGCCCTGGTCGCTGCCATCGAGCAGCGACCGAGTTCATTTCACCCCGTAGCTGAAGGACTTCGGCGGGCGAACATGTCGAGTTTCCCGTATCACTTCTTGTTTCGCGAGCGAATAGGGTCGGTTCGGATTCTCGTGTTGAGACATCATCGACGACACTCGAACTTCGGAACGAAGCGAAAATAGAGACAGGGCCAATCGGGTAGCCGAGGGTGATTAGTCCCCGGCCCCCCACACCACCGGACATGCGGGTTCAGCCTTCGCCGGAGGCTACGGCGCGACCGGCCGCATCCGGCGGTTCCGAAACGCTATCGGACCGTAGTTGGATAGTGGATCTCGCCCCACTGTTCCGTGAGCGATGGCAGTCCCGGTTTGCGCAGCCACTGGAGCGAGAGCGCCTGATTGATCACCGGGGGGAACGCCTGCGGCGCATCTCCCGCTCTTTGCAGACAAAGAGCTGGCGAGGCGGCCCGCGCTTCGCGCCGGCGGGCCCAACAGCCACGACCGGCCAGCCCGTGGAGGATCGCATCCTTGCGCTTCACGCCGAGGCGCAGGAGCTGCCGGATGCGATTGCCGCGCGTCTTCCACATCCGTTCCGGTTCGCTGCGCGCCCGGTCTTGTCGCTGCGCTCGGAACCAGTAACAGCAGCGCAGCCGCCGGCGGATCCAGGGATCGAGTTGACGAACCGCGGCATAGGTCTCGCTGAGACCCGGCCTCGCGCCCACGCCCTTGCCTTTGGCTAACGCTTTTCATGTGCTTTCGTCGTCACTTTCGTTTTGAGTTCAGTTCATTGGTTCATGCATCGAGGACCTGGCTGATGTCACTTCGTTCGGTACACCTCGTCAGTTGTTGCCCATGGCGGGCGTACACCAGCCCGTCGATCCAACCTCGGGGACGCGCCCCGCGATTCGGGAGGGTCGTCCGAAGGTTAACGTCCCGCGTGCGGCGTGGATCACTGCGGGCGTTTGGGCAAAGGCAGCAGAACACGGAGGCTTAACAGGAGTCGTCCAGTTATCATACAACATCCAGCTCAGACTCCGGCGGGCGGGAAAACTGCACGCCGGGATCTGCGCGGGGGTCGCCCGGTAACGGGCGACCCTACCGCAATGGCAGACGACGAACGAACTACGAACGATGAACGCGAAATGCCTGCTTGAGTTCTTGCGTAGCCACCGCTTGGCTGTGGAGGCATCAGTCTCTGTGGGCGGGGGTGCGCAGGCGGCGGTGGTCGGTATCGCCGTGTCCGACCAATTTGAGATCGTGTTCGACACCCTCGATTCCACGCGTAAGGCGGGGAATCTTCGCCGGCACCCGAAGCTGGCGTTGGTCATCGGTGGCCTGCTCGAAGGAGACGAACGAACGGCGCAGTACCGAGGGCATTGCCGACGAGCCGTCCGGTATGGAGTTGGAGCACATCAAACAACTGTACTTCGGAGTCCATCCGGATGGGCGTAGTCGGTTGAGTTGGCCGGGCCTGATGTACGTACGCGTACGGCCGACCTGGATCCGATACAGCGACTACAACGTCGACCCGCCCCGGATCGTTGAGTTCACGGCCGAGAAGCTCGTGGTGTGAGTCTCTGAATTGAACCAGAACCTGCGGGCTGCCCAACCCCCGGTTGCATGCTACATCCGGGGTCCCGAAGGGATTCTCATCGGGCTCGCCGAAGACCTGGAGAAGCAGACTTCCCGATAGGAAATTTGGAGCGGGAGCGCCTGATGGATCACCGGGGTCTTCGACATGGCCCAACAGCTTGGTTCGCCCCGGGAACTGGGCCTTGTACGGCGTTGTTCCGGTTCACTGCGTGTCCGGTCTTGTTGCTTTGCTCGGAACTGTACGTCGCCTCGCGGGTTGTTATTCTCGCTGCGCTTGAGGTGTCGTCGCTGCGCTCCTCGGTTGCCTTGGCTTCTCGCAGACCTCGTCAAAGAGCATGAGCGGAATGCCCTGACGTGGAGAAAACAAGCGCAACCAGGCGGCCGACCGAATGCCGCGGAACCGCAGCGGGAATTCGATCGCCGGTAGTGGCGGCATCGGTCACCTTGCGCAAAAATCGACGTCTTGACGTCGAAGCGTTTCGGCGCCACCTTGGCCAGGTCATGAGACGCGCTACAGTCTACTTCGACGAAGAGCTCCACAAGGCACTGAGAATCAAGGCCCTGGAATCCGATCGGTACACTTTCCGACCTCGTGAATGATGCGGTCCGATCGGCATTGCACGAGGATCATGACGACCTCACCACGATCGAACAGAGAAAGCGTGAGAAGCCGATCAGCTACGAGTCATTCCTAAAGCAGCTTAAGAGCCGTGGCCAAATATAGACTTGAGGTCCGTCCTTCAGTTTCAAGAGACGTAAGAGGTATACCAAAGCCCATTCTCGAGAAGATACTCCGAAAGATTGAGGCACTAAAGGATGATCCGAGACCACCTGGCTGCGTAAAGCTCGCGGACCAAGAATACTATAGGATTCGGCGCGGTGACTTTCGGATAGTGTATGAGGTTCACGACGATCGTCTCATCGTGATTGTGGTCCGGATCGGAAATCGGCGCGACGTGTACAAGTAGAATTAAACCCAATCGGGTAGCCGGGGGTAATTAGCCCCGGCCCCCACACCACCGGACATGCGGGTTCAGCCTTCGCCGGAGGCTGCGGCACGACCTGCCGCATCCGGCGGTTCCGAAACGCTATCAGACCGTAGTTGGATAGTGGATCATCATTCGGTCGAGGACTGGCGGATGACCCGGGGGTACGGAAACTCCCTTTTCGCGCCGCCATGCGCTAAGCCGGACTGCGCATATGCGCGTGGCGGGCAAACGGGTCCGACTGTGTCGTTCCGGTAGCCGCATCGGCATCGGCAATGGACGCGGTGGGCAGTTTTTTCTGCGAGCGGCACTCGATCCAGACTGAAGCTTATGTCCCCGCCTACGCCGTCGTTCCGCGCGCACTTGTCACCACATATCACGGACAAGTGCGTGCCATTGCCCGGTCAGATCGCCGGTTTCGGTGCCCACAGCACTTCACCGGCAGCCAGCTTGCCCGAATCCGGTGCGACGCCGATGATAACGAAGGGGTGTCCGGCAACTTCAATTGAGTGTCCCACGACCGTGGCCGTGGAATGGAAGGCGCTCTTCCAGAGTTCTCGACTGATCACCACCACGTCCGGCGCCTCCTGGTAGAAGTCACCGGCTTGGAACGTGCGGCCAAGGACCGGACGAAGATCCGCGGCGCCAAAGATGTCGGCATCAACTTTCACGAGTTGAACCTCGCGTTCCTGACCATCGACGTTGATTTGGACGACCCTGCCCCGCGGGTGACGGGCGCACCCGGCAACGACGAGGCAAGCGAAGCACAAGGGCGCGACGGTCGTCAACCCGGTGACCAGCGTGCGTCCGCGTCCTCGTGGTGGACGCTACTGGACTCGAACCAGTGACCCCCTGCGTGTGATGCAGGTGCTCTAACCAACTGAGCTAAGCGTCCGGGAACGTTCGCGGCCCAAAGCCACGGCGAACGGGCACGGTGTAGGATGCCGCCGTTCTGGTGCAAGGGGAAAGAGCAGGCTTAACCATGAACAGTTCCGGGCCGAATTCGTTTCGGAGGGGTCCTCGGTGGGGACTGCGAACGAGGCGGTGTGCGTCCCGCAAGGAGCGCAGGGAATGAATCAGCTTCACGGGAACGGCGCGGCCGACCGGCGATCCGTCCCCGAAACGTTGCCTGGCTCGAGCGCCAGCGCGGGCGGCTGGCCAGGACCGCTCAAGGCGACGTTCGGGAGCCGCCTGAAGTCGAGGCGATGGCGCATGCCAGTCCCGCGGACGATGCAGCCGGTTGGAACCATCTTCCGTCAGACCGATTCGGCGCCGCCGCGTCAGTCGCGGGAAACAGAGATGAAAGCGGGCAAGGCGGCGGATTCGCTCTCGGCCACGACGACGCCGCCGTCACGACCGCCGACCCGCTTCTCGACCACCTGACAAACGAGGTAGCGGGGATCGCCGCTTTCGCCCCAGAGCAAGGCGAGGTTCATGATCACGGGCACCACGCGGCCATCGCGAGCCAGCAGTTGCTTTTCGATCTGCACATTCTCCACGTCGCGAGCGAGCAAACGCCTCAGGTCCTCACCATCAAGTTCGCGATCGCCGGGACGCGACACGCCCGCCACCGGCGTGTCGAGCAGTTCGTCTTCCGTGCGGCCGAGCATCTGGCAGAGCGCCGGATTCACCTTCAACCAGCGCGCTTCCGTGCTGATCACGGCCATTCCGGTAAACGCATGGTCGAACGTGCAGCGAAAACGCTCCATGGTTTCACGCAGGATACGCTCGGTCCGCCGGCGTTCCGTGAGATCCTCGAAAAGCGTCAACACACACGCGTGACCGGCGACCTGAAATGGGGAGGCAGACAAATGAATCTCCCGGTAGTCGCCCCCGGGCACATGCACGCGGATGCGACGGGGCGGCGCGGAAGGTCCGTGTGTCACGCCGGCTCCGCGACGACGCGAGCTCGGCCCAAACAGACGCAGATCATCAAAGGTGTGACCCAGGGCGCACTCGCGCTCGAGACCGAAGAGACACAGGAAACGATCGTTGGCCTCGATCATCCGGCCGTCGGCCGCCGCCGTGATGGCGAACGCGATCGGACTGGCGGAAGACGCGGGTGATGAGACGCGGGGCGGGGAAATCAACTCGGAGTCGTGTTGCATGGAGAGAAACGGCTGGCGAAACCGAACGAGCTGCGGGTGTTCGGAAGCGCTCCTGTTGGTTTAAGCGGACTTGGCCGTCCCGGGTTTAGCATTTGTTTCAAAGGCGTGTCGGAAACTGCGGAAAACCCCCGCCCACCCGGCGACGACCGCTGAGGAATTGCCTCCATGGAATGTGTGCTGGTCCCGCACCTGCCCGGAGGTTGCCAACCCGTCCCGGTGGGTGCGCGCGACCCCCTCGGATCTCCTTCCGTCTGCCGGTTTCAGGCTCGCCCGGCCGGACGACACGACGCACGATCGCGGCCTTCCCTCACCCCTCCAGCGCATGAAAAAAACACTCGTTGAATGTATCGGGACGTTCTTCTTCGTCCTCACGATCGGTCTCAGCGTGATCGCCCCGGGAGCCGACGCCCTGGCTCCACTCGCGATCGGTTCCGCTCTGATGGTGATGATCTACGCCGGAGGCCACATATCCGGCGGCCACTACAATCCCGCGGTTACCCTGGCGGTCACGTTGCGGGGCAAATGCGGGACTTCGGAGGCGCCGTTCTACATGATTGCGCAACTGATCGGCGCGGCGCTCGCCGCGGCCGCGGTGGCCTACCTCAAGGGCAAGGGCGCGATGTCGGCGCTCAGCCCGATGGTGGAGGCGCCCGCGCCCGCACTGCTGGCGGAATTTCTCTTCACGTTCGCCCTGTGTTGGGTCGTCCTGCACGTGGCGACCGCGAAGGGCACGGCGGGCAATTCGTTCTACGGGCTGGCGATCGGCTTCACCGTGATGATCGGCGCATTCAGCGTCGGCAATATTTCCGGCGGCGCGTTCAATCCCGCCGTCGCGTTCGGACTCATCCTGATGGGCAAGCTGGCGTGGGCGTCGATCTGGATCTTCCTCGTCGGCAACTTCGCGGCGGCAATTGCGGCCGCGTATGTCTTCAAATTCGTCAACCCACCCGAGCGCTGAGTCCGCCGGAAGCGATGCCCTGCCGGGCGCGATGCGGCGCGTGCTGCATCGCGCCGTCGATTTCATCGCCGATTCCGGGCATGCCGCACGGGAAGCCCGCTGGCGTGCCGTGCATTCAACTACGCGATGATCTCCGTTGCGCGCTGTTCGGGCGGCCCGATCGGCCGGCGGTCTGCGTGAGCCTGCGTCCGCATCCGGATATGTGTGGCTCCGGCGCGGTCGATGCGCTCGCGCGGCTGACGGCACTGGAGGCGGCGACGCGCGCCTGGTAGGGCGGCATCGCTGACCCGCCCTCGACGGAAGGCCGGTACGATAAAGTGCAACACCTCGCACCGTGCCGTCTCCGGCGGGCTCGAGGCCCCGAGCCTGTCGAAGGGCTGGCGCACGGTCTCCTTCTGCGAGATTCCCGGGAGCGGGAAATCTCCAGGCTACCGGCCGAACTCGCGCTTCGCTCCGTCGAGACCGCGCTGATACGCGGCCAGCAGGCGATCCCACTTTTCGTTCGCCTCGGCGTCGATCACGCGGCGCGCGGGGTCGGCGTCGTACCAGGCGATCGTGCGCGCGATGCCGTCGCGAAAACGCATGGTCGCGACGAAATCCGGCACGAAGCGCTTGATCTTCGAGTTGTCGAAGACGACCGACGTGGCCTTGTCGCCAATCAGGCTGCCCCCCAGCTCCGGCAGGCAGGCGGCGAGAAAGTCGCTCGCGATGTGCACCAGCTTCGGCTCCGGCGCCCCGGCGGCGGCGGCGACATCACGGTAGATCTGATCCCAGGTGAGGACCTCGTCGGACGTGATGTGAAACGCGTGGCCGATCGCCTGTTCGTGGCCGAGCAGGCCGACGAGGCCCTTGGCGAAATCGGTGTTGTGCGTGATGGTCCAGAGCGAACTCCCGTCGCCCGGCACGATCATCGGCTGGCCGCGGCGCAGGCGATCAACCGCGGTGTAACTTTTCTGCCAGTTGTTCACCGCGATCGTGACCTGGGTGTCGCCGAACGTCAGCGACGGCCGGATGACCGTGACCGGAAATGCCTCCTCGCGCAGCGCGCGCATGAGACGGTCCTCGCAGGCGATCTTGTTGCGCGAATAGTCCCAGAACGGATTCACCAGCGGGGTCGATTCCGTCACGAACGGAGACAGCGCCGGCCGCTGGTAGGCGCTGGCCGAGCTGATGAAGATGTATTGCGCGGTGCGGCCGCGAAACAGACGCAGGTCGCGCTCCACGTCTTCCGGTGTGAACGCGATGAAGTTCACGACCACGTCCCACGTGCGGTCGCCGAGTGCGGCGGCGGCGGCCTTTTCGTCATGCAGGTCGACGGCAATCGTCTTCGCGCCCGCCGGCGCGGTGGCGCGTTGCCCGCGGTTGAGCAGGTGCACCTCGAATCCGCGGGCGAGCGCGAGATGGGTGCAGGCCGTGGAAATGATGCCGGTGCCGCCGATGAAGAGGATGCGCATGGGATGGAATTGACGGCAGAGGACTACGGAGCGTTTCGCTGCGAAACCCAATGCCTGTTAGATAAGATGCAACACCTCCCACCGTGCCGTCCCGGCGGGCTCGAGGCCCTGAGCCGGTCGAGGGGCTGGCGCACGGTCCCCCCTCCTCCAGGAGGGACCTGAAGTGAGGGCTTCGCCCGCCAAGATCCCGGGGGAGATGGATTCTCCCCGCAGCTCACATCCTGAAGACCGGATCCCGGATCAGGATTGCGGCAGCATCGCCTTTATCTCGGTGTAAAGCCTTTGGGCCTTGCCGAAGTCGTCCTTCAACTTGGGCACGAGCGTCGTGAGATCCGCGGACTGGTAGTTCTTGAGCGAGGACACCATGCTGGAGAGTTCCGGCAACAGGCCATTGAGCTCCTGGTATTTCTCATTCAAGCCGGCGGGAAGCATGCTGCTGTTTTTGTCGATCATCCCTTTCAGTGCGGTGACCTTTTCCTGCAACGAGGCCAGTTCGTCACTGTATTGGGCGAACATGCCCGGCGCCTGGGTTTCCAGCGTCGCCTTCATCTCGTTCGCCTGATCAGAGGCCATCGACGCCGCTCCGGCCATCGTCCCTCCCGCGCCGGTGTCCGCCTTCGGGGGTGTCGTGGCCGGTGTCTCGGACGCCGCCGCCTCGGTCGTCTTCGTCGCCTCCTGCTTCATTGCGTTCATGGAATCGCCGGCGGCCTTCATCGGATCGGACGCGGGAGCGGCGGACGTCGTCGTCGACGGCGCAGGAGCGGTCGTCGCCGGTGCCTCGGCTGGAGCCGGAGTCGGAGACGGTGGAGTTTCACTCTTCTTGGAACAGCCGACAGCGACCAAAGCCGCGGAGATCCCCAGCAGACAGGGGATGCCAATCAACGTGCGTGAGGTTTTCATCGCCCCGATCCTCTTCTCTTTTTCGGCTTTGGCCAATCCCAGAGAATCGGGCCCCTGGGTGGCGGGCACGGCCTTTTGTTTTGGCGTCGCATGAACCTCGGACTCAGGTCCCGCCCGCCAGATTGATGATACGGCCGTATCATCAATCTGGCGGGACATTTGGAACCTCAAAACGAAAGGTCGTGGGGTGGCGGGTCCGCTGCCATGGGCAACGTCTGCCGACCCCGATGCAAGCGGTGCACATGTTCGTGCCGGCCTCGAGGTAGGGTCGCTGGTCCCCACGCGACCGCGGTCGACCGGAGACAGCCGACCACCCTACCTTGATTGCGGTCGCGGGCCGTGGTGGGGACTTTCCCCGTCTCACCGAACGTCACGCCGTTCGCTTCAGCGCACGCGAGCGCCACACGTGAAAAATCGCGGGATAGACGAGCAATTCCAGCAAGGTCGACGTCACGACGCCGCCGACCATCGGCGTGGCGATGCGCTTCATGACGTCCGCCCCGGCACCGTGGCTCCAGAGGATCGGCAACAAGCCGGCGATGATGACCGCGGCGGTCATCGCCTTCGGTCGCACCCGCTTCACGGCGCCGTGATGAATCGCGTCGCGCAGGTCGGCGGCCGTGTTGAGCCGGCCTTCCTTGCGCGCCTCGCCATACGCGAGATCGAGATACAGCAACATCACCACGCCGGTTTCCGCGTCGAGGCCGGCGAGCGCGATGATGCCGACCCAGACCGCCACACTGAGATTGTAGTGGAACAGGTACAGCATCCAGAACGCGCCCACCAGGGAGAACGGCACCGCCAGCATCACGATGGCGGTCTTGATCCACGACCTGGTGTTAAGATGGATGATCAACACGATGATCAGCAGCGTCAGCGGGATCACCGTCCAGAGGCGCTGGTTCGCCCGCTGCATGTACTCGAACTGCCCGCTCCAGAAGATGCTGTAGCCCGGCGGCAGCGAGAGGACGCCGTCCTGCCGGGCATCCGCGATCGTCTGCTGCGCCTTGTGCACGTAGCTGCCCACGTCGACGCCCGCCACGTCGACGTAGACCCAGGCATTGGGTACGGCATCCTCGCTCTTGATGCCCATCGGCGCGGAAACGACGCGCAGGTCCGCCAGTTGACTCAGCGGTACCTGGGTCATGGCGCCCGACGACGGTGCCGCCGTCTGCATCCCGGCGGAATTTCCTCCGCCCATGCCGCTGGTCCCGCCCGCGCCGGAGGCCATTTCCGTCGGCACGGGGATTGAGATCTCGCGCAACGCCTCGATGCTGTCGCGGTAGTCACGGTGGTAGCGCAGGATCACTTCGTAACGTTCAAGCCCCTCGACAGTCGTCGTCAGCGGCATGCCGCCGAGCGCAACCTGGAGCACGTCCTGCACGTCGCGCACCGTGAGACCATAGCGGGCGATCGCATCGCGCTTGAGATCGAACTCCACGTAGTTGCCGCCCATCACGCGTTCGGCGATCGCACTGGTCGTGCCCGGCACGGTGCTGACCAGCGCCTCCACCTGTTGGGCAAGGCGGTCGAGCACGGCCAGATCGGGACCCGCGATCTTGATGCCGACCGGCGTCTTGATGCCGGTGGCGAGCATGTCGATGCGCGTGCGGATCGGCATGGTCCAGGCGTTGATCAACCCGGGAATGTGGACGGCGTGGTCGAGCGCAGCCGTGAGTTCCTCCACGTTCCGCCGCCGATGCGCGACCACGTGGCGGTCGTGATCGAGGATGTCGACCTCCGGCCATTCGTCCTCCGGTTTGAGCATGATCGTCGTCTCGATCATGTCCATCGGCGCAGGATCGGTCGCGGTCTCGGCGCGGCCGACCTTGCCGAACACCTGCGCCACCTCGGGGAAGGAACGGATGATCTGGTCGGTTTGCTGGAGCGTCTCGCGCGCCTTGGTCGGACCAATGCCAGGAAACGTCGTCGGCATGTAAAGGAGGTCACCTTCATAGAGCGGGGGCATGAACTCCGAACCCAGGTTCTGAAAAGGAAACAGCTTCCCGAACTTGAGCGCGAACGTCCGCAGTCGCCCCTCGGTCGGGCGGGTCCCTGACCCGCCAGGCCGGTCGGTGACCTCCCCTACCCGTGCCGGCGGCAACACGACATCAACGATCCGGTTCCACGGAAAGAACACCCACGCGACCACCACCCCGGCGGCGATGATGACGCCCCAGCGAAACCGCAGCACCGCGTCGAAGAGCTGGTCGTAGCCCCAGATGAGCGCGCGGTTGATCGGGTTCTTCTCCTCGGATGGAATCCGGCCGCGCACAAAGTAGCCCATCAACACCGGCGCCAGGGTGATCGACAGCAGGGCCGCGGCCCCCATCGAGTAGGTCTTGGTGAAGGCCAGCGGCTTGAACAGGCGCCCGGCCTGTTCCTGCAGCACGAAGACCGGCAGGAACGAGACCGTGATCACCAGCAGCGAATAGAACAGCGTCGGCCCGACTTCCACGGACGCGTCGCGGATGATCTCCCAGTGCGGCTTTCGGCCGCCGTCGCGCTCGAGGTGTTTGTGCGCGTTCTCGATCATGATGATGACCGCATCGACCATCGCGCCGATCGCGATGGCGATGCCGCCGAGCGACATGATGTTCGAGCTGATGCCCTGCAGGTACATCACGCCAAACGAGGCGAGCACCGCCACCGGCAGGATCACGATGGCGACCAGCGCGCTGCGAAAATGCAGGAGAAACAGGATGCACACGAGCGCGACGACGATGCTTTCCTCGATGAGCTTGTGTTCGAGCGTGCTGACCGCCCGGTCGATCAGCGCCGTGCGATCATAGACGAGCGTGTAGGTGACGTCCTCCGGCAGGCCCTGCATCGCGGCGTCGAGCTGCTTGCGCACGTCGCGGATCACCGTGCGCGTGTCGGCGCCGTAGCGCACCACGACCACGCCGCCGACGGTTTCGCCCTCGCCATTGAGTTCCGCGATGCCGCGCCGCATGTCCGGCCCGAACTGGATGTCGGCCACTTCCCCGAGCCGGATCGGCGTGCCTCCCGGACCGCGACCGACGGCAATCTCGCGCAGGTCGTCGAGGTGGCTCACGTATCCCTTCACCCGCAGGATGAATTCCTTTTCCGCCATCTCGAGCGAGCGTCCGCCAACCTCGCCGTTGCTGCGCTCGACCGCCATGGCGATGTCACGCAACGACAGGTTGTAGGCGCGCAGGCGCAAGGGATCGACGGTGATCTGGTACTGCTTCACGAAACCGCCGACGGACGCGACCTCGGCGACTCCGTCGACTCGCGCGAGCTGGTAGCGCAGATACCAATCCTGCATTGAACGCAGTTCCGCCAGGTCGCGCTTCGGTGAATTGAGCGCATACATGAACGCCCAGCCCACGCCGGTGGCGTCCGGACCGAGCGACGGCGTGACGCCGCGCGGCAATGATCCCTGCAGACCGTTGAGATATTCGAGCACGCGGCTCCGCGCCCAGTACGGGTCGGTGCCGTCGTCGAAGATCACGTAGACAAACGAGAACCCATAAAACGAATACCCGCGGACCACCTTGGCCGAGGGCACGGAGAGCATCTTCGTCGTGATCGGGTAGGTGACCTGATCCTGCACGATCTGCGGCGCCTGCCCGGTCCATTCCGTGTAGATGATCACCTGCGTGTCCGACAGGTCCGGAATGGCGTCGAGCGGGATGTTCCGCAGGGCGTAGGTGCCACCGGCGATCAAGGCCACCGTGCCGAGCAGCACGACGAACTTGTTCTTCAACGAAAAATCAATGATGGCGCGGAGCATGGCCGGAAGCCGGAGATCAAAGGACAGAAGTCAGAGCCGAACTTTGTAGCTGCCGACGTCAGGAGGCAGTCCGGGAACAGCCCCATGACCTCGGCTGCCATGGAAGTCACCTGGCATGGCCGGCGGGCGCATCGGCATAGACGGGCTCGAGCGTCATGCCGCAGACGGGGCACTTGCCGGGTTCGGGCAACGGCGTGGGCGTGTGTTCGTGCATTGGGCACACGTAACCGACGATCGCGGCGGGCGGCTGGCTTGCTTCGGCGGCAGCCGGCGGTGCGCCCGCCCCACCCTCGCTCGACTCCGCCCGCAGCATCTTCTGGATCGCCTCGCGGCGCTGGCTCTCCGAATCGAGCATGAACTGCCCGGAGACGACGACGCGCTCACCCGCCTTGAGTCCGGACAGGATTTCATACTGGTCGTCATCGGTCCGCAGGCCGAGCACGACCTCGCGCGGCGCGAACCTGCCCCCCTCGCGCGCGACGAAGACCGTGTTGTGTTCACCCGTGCGCAGCACGGCGGTGTCGGGCACGAGCACGGCATCGTCGTGCAGGAGGGTCGTGAAACGCACGTCGGCATACATGCCGGGACGAAGAAATCCATCGGGATTCGGCACCACGATGCGAGCCACGGCCGTGCGCGTGCTCGCCGTCACCTCGGGCAGCACGAGGGCGACTTCGCCCGTCAGGCTGCGCTCGGGTCCGAAGGTGATGCGCACATCCGCCTTCTGCCCCACGCGCACGAGCGGCAGGTCACTTTCATAGATCTGTGCGAGCACCCAGACCGTCGAAAGATCAGCAAGGCGGTAAATCACTTCACCCGGCCGCATCATCTGTCCCTGGATGCCGACCTTTTCGATCACGACGCCGGCCGACGGCGCGCGAAACGTGAACGTGCGCTGCGCCTTGCCGCGAGCCGCGAGCTCGCTGACGAAGGAATCGGGGAGGTCGAACAACCGCATGCGTTCGCTGGCGGAGCGCGTCAACGGCCCCGGCGATTCGCCTTCGGCGCGGCGGGCGACGAGGAAGTTGACCTGCGCGTTGTAGAGATCCGGCGAATAGATCTCGAAGAGTGGATCGCCCGCGGCCACGGCCGTCCAGGAGGCGTCGACATAGAGCTTCTCCAGCCAGCCCTCGTACTTCGTCGTGATGTCCCGGCGCCCGCGTTCATCGAACGCCACCGCGCCCACGGCGCGAACCTCGCGCCGCACCGGGCCCGCGATCACCGGCGCCGTCTTGAGGTTCATGCGCTGGATCGTTTCCGGATCGATCGCGATCTGCAGCACTCCGCCTCCGGCCGCATCCTCGGGAATGGGCGTGAGCTTCATGCCGCAGATCGGGCAATTGCCGGGCTCGCTGCGGATCACCTCGGGATGCATGCCGCAGGTGTAGAGTTGCTTTGCCGCCGCCGCCGCCACGATGGGAAACAGGAGGCCGGGCAGGGCGAAAAGGAAGAGGATGCGACGACTAGTCATGGAAATTTGGTTCACGCCGAAGATCGCGAGGGGAACCGAGCAGAACGACGCACCCGCACCGCAGCCCGACGCGCGGGCGGCGGGACCAGGCGGTGCGCGACGATGTCCCCGGCCTCACGGACCGGGCGGCGGCGAGCGCGGAGGTTTGCTGGTTCTGCCGGTGTCGATGCATGATTTCAAATGTCGGCCGGCGCCGCGCCGCCGATCAGCATCTGCAGTTCGGCGACGGCGGTTTCGCGGGCGCGCAGGGAATCGAGGCGACGCCCCTCCATTTCGAGTCTCAGGGCCTGTGTCTCGACCACCGTAGTGGCGCCGGCCATACCGGTTTCGAAGCCCGCGGCGGCCGTTGACATCGTGAGGTCGAGGTTCGGCAGCGCCGTCTCGTCGATATACGTGAGCATCTCGTCCGCCTCCTGCACCAGGTAGAGCTTCTGGGCGAGCGCGGCGGCGAGCGTGAGTTCCTCCGCCGAGACGCGCGCCGCCGCAGCGGCGTGCCGGGCGCGGGCGGCGTCGATGCCGGCGTTGATCTTCTCGCGCCAGATCGGCAGGGAAAGGCCGCCGGTCGGGCGGACCATTAGCGGATTCGCTTTCAAATCCACCATCGCGCCGAGGGAGAAATCCGGCTTCTTCGCGCGCTCCGCGACGTCGACCTTTGCCACGGCCATGTCGACCATCGACCGCATCAGCGCGAGATCGGGATTGGCGCGGGCGATCTCCTGCCAGAGTGCCTCGCGCTCGGGCAACGTCGTCGTCGCGAGTTGCGCAACCGGCCAGGGCGGATTGGGCGCCTCGACCGGGATGCCGAGCGCGGCCTTGAAGCGGGCCCGCGCGGCCCGGCGCAACGCGGCGGTGGCGTGATGCCGGGTGTGATGCATGCCCGCTTCGTTGCGCAGGCGCACCTGCATCTCGAGGGTCGCCATGCCCCGACCGGTCGTGTAATCCGCCGCGGCCGTCTCCGCCGCCTCGTCGAACGCGTGGAGCATGGCGGTGTGGAGTTCGAGCGCCTGCTCGGCATAGACGACATCGACCCACGCCATCCGCACTTCGCTGGCGGTGGCCTGGATTTGCGCGAGGTACTTGTGATAGGCAACCTCGCTGGCCGCCGTCGACTCGCGGGCCATCGCGGCGCGCGTGCCGCTGTTCATGAAGTCGAACATCAGGCCCGGCATGAACGTCATCAGGCGACTGGCGATGTCGGCCTCGAACGTGAGCTTGGGATCCGGTTGCGCCCGCGCCACGGGTATCTCGGCCACGGCGGCGCGCCAGTCATCGAACGCCGCCTCGACGGCCGGATGGTTAAGGATCGCGTAGCGCAGAAAGTCGACCTCCGGAGAATCCGGCCGCAGTTCGGGCAACGCCGGTCGCTCGCCGTCCGGGCGATAATGCGACGAAACCGACGCCAGTTCCGCCCGGGCGTTGCGTTCGGCGTCTCCAACCGCGGTCGCACAGCCGCCCAGGACCATCATGGTCAGCACCATGAGCGAGGCTGCGGGAAGAGCGGATTTTCGTCGGGAGATCATCAAAGCCGCCCGGAAACCGGGCGGCGGATGTTACAACCGCCATCGGGGGCAAACCCCTCGGAAAGATCGAGCACCGCCCGGGTTCCATCGAACTTGGTGGGCTCATTCGCCATTGCGACGATCAACGTCGCCCCCGGTCCCGGCCGCGATCAGCGCGGCGTGGCGATCGGCGGGACAGGAAGCCAGGGTGAATTCCGGATCACCGAAACCCTGGTCAGTCTTCCGGCCAGGAGAAATTCAGCCACGCTGCGAGCACCACGTCGCCGGCTTCGTGTTCCTCGGCGAGGAGTTTGCCGTCGGGACGGAACACCTTGAACCAAGGTACCCGTTGGCGCTACTTCCCGCGGGGGCGAGAATGCCGGTGTCCTGCAACCATGCGGCGGCGCGATCCGGCCAGGTGCTCACGCGGTCTCCATGCTGACGCAGGCCGTAGCCGTGTCCGCCTCTGGGATAGAGATGCATCTCGGCCGGGACGTGGTTGGCCTGCAGCGCGAAATAGTAGTTGAGCGAGTTTTCCACGTTCGCGTGGTCGTCCTCGGCTTGCACGAGGAACGTCGGCGGCGTCCGGTCGGCGGACACCGGCAGCTCGGGCGCCACGCCGCGGGAGCCGCGGCCTGCATCGCTCAGCCAGCCGGGATAAATCACCATCGCGAAATCGGGTCGGCAGCTCTGGTCGTCGGCCTCGTCGACGCGGGGATAGATGCGCTGCTCGTGATTGTTGCTGAGCACGGCGGCGAGGTTCGCGCCCGCGGAGAAACCGATGATGCCGATGCGGTGGGGATCGATGCCGAATTCCTTGGCGCGCCGGCGCAGTATTCCGAAGGCGCGTTGCGCATCCTGCAACGGCAGACGCCAGCGGGGAAACCCCTCGCGCTGCGGTACACGGTACTTGAGGAGCACGCCGGTCACGCCGATCGCGTTCAGCCACTGGCAGATTTCCGTGCCCTCCTTGTCGATGGCGAGGTGGTGGTAGGCTCCGCCCGGGCACACGACGACGGCGGCTCCGGTGTCGTGCACGGGATCGGGAGAATAGACGGTGATCGTCGGCACCGTGACATTCGTGATCCGCGTGACGGGTCGGGTGCGGGTCGCGGGGTCGGCGGGCGAAGTCTCGGCGACCTCGGCCGGAATCCCGGGAGGATCATCCGGCGCCGCACCGGGCCAGAGCCGGATCGGCTGCGATTGCGCCGCCGCGGTCGCAGCCACGAGCCATGAAAACAACAGGGAAAGATGCCAGGGGGATTTCATCGATTGAGCACGGTGAACGCCCGATCGGCGCCGGACGCCGACCACGGATCGGGAGCTGCAACCGTGGCAGCAGACGATCAAGGGCGACGCGCGGTTGCGCCATACGACTTGCCGGTCACGCGGTTCCCGACCGTGCGCCTGCTAGTCACGGACCAAGTCGTCCGCGACAAAGATTCGGTAGCTCTTGATGTGGCCCGTAACGTTGGTGGGCCCCGGGCGCGGCACATAGCGAAAGCCGCCGATGGCGCGGGAGCGGGCGAGGTCAAGAATCAGGCGATGCGGGAACCCCGGCTGGGCGGCGCCCCATTGCGTATGCCAGAAGTTGGCGGTCTGGCCGTCGATCGCATTCTCCGCCGTGCCGTCCTCGCGTTCACGCTCCTCGCTATCCACGTAGGCAACCGTCCATCCTTCCGTGCTCAAGGGTCGACCCGCCGGGTCGAGCAGCGTGATCTCCCCCACGGCGGCAAACGGCTTCCCATCCTGGGCATCGATCGCCTCGAGGCAGAAGAACCGGCCGTGGGCCGGCGTGGGCAGACGCACTTCCTGCAGCCCTCCTCCGGGAGCAAAGCTCCCGGCAGCGGCGGGCTCGCCAAAATCGGGACGCAGCCTCACCGCATGACGCCGGGCGCGGGCAAAGTCGAGCTGAGGACGCAACTGATCCAGGATGGGGCGACCCAATGCCGCCACCACCGGTTTTTCGGGACCGAGCAGGTCGAGGATGACGACTTCGTTGTCACCCGCGTGCAACCATGGTCCGGGCACGTACATGGTCTGTTGCGGGCCGATGTTCCAATAGCGCCCGAGATTGTGGCCGTTGACCCAGGCCATCCCCTTTCCCCACGGACGCATATCCAGAAAGCAGTCGCCGGGTTGGTCGATCGTCACGGTCGCACGCCAAAACGCCGGCGCCAGCGGCGCGACCGCGGGTTCGCGGCTCTCCTCCTCGAACCGCAGTCCCGCCAACATGCCGGCATCGAGTGGCAGGCGGAAGATCTGCCAGCCCCGCAGTTCCTGCGCTTCCGCGCCGGGCCGGGTCAGGGTCACCGGTCCGTGGATACCCTTGCGGTCGTGCACTTCCACGCCGAAGTTCACGCGCCCCATCGCCTCGACGAGGATATCGAGCGTCGCGGCCCGGAGCCGCGCCGGCAACTGCACCCGGTAGTTCCGGTTCCGGCGATCGGTGAATCCGACCCGCTTGCCGTCGAGAAAGACCTGTCCCACGTCGTGGATGGCCGCGGCCTCCAGGGTGGCGGCCGGGCCGGCCGGCAGTTGCGTCCGGTAAAGGATGCAGCCGAAGCCCTGATCGTAGTGCTCCATGGTCCGCGGCTGTTCGTCGGCGAGCGGCGGCGGCAGGTTCGCGAACACCCGCGCGACGTGCGTGGCGGTGACCGGCGCGATCGGGATGACGGGATTGCGGGCGGGCGGGTCCGGCAGCGTTTCGCCGGGCTGCAGGTGCCCGGCCAGCAGGGCGCGGGTCTGTTCGAATTTCGGCGTCACCCACCCGGCCTCGCTGATGGGAGCGTCGTAGTCGTAGCTCGAGGTGTCCGGTTTGAAGGGGCGGTCCGCCCCGGAATAAAATCCGAAGGTGGTGCCCCCGTGCGCCATGTAGATGCTGAACGAGGCCCCCGCCTCGAGCATGTAGCGCAGATCCGCCAGGTAGCGTTCGGTGTTGCCGGTGTGATGCGGTGCGCCCCAGGTGTCGAACCATCCGGGGTAAAATTCTCCGCACATCAGCGGCCCGCGCGGCAGGATCTCGCGCAGGGCCTGAAAGGCCGCCGGCGGATCGGAGCCGAAATTGACGACGGGAAACAGGTCATCACGGTATCCATCCCGCAGATGCTCCTTCGGGTTGCAGGCAAACAGCGGCACGTCGAAACCGGCGTCGAGCAAGGCCTGCCGGAGTTCGCCCATGTAGGCCGCGTCCCGGCCGTAGAAGCCGTATTCGTTCTCCACCTGCACCATCAGGATCGGCCCGCCCCGGGTGATCTGCAGCGGAGCCAGGACGCGTCCGACTTCCTTCAGGTAGTGCCGGGCGGCGTCGAGGAAGCGAGGATCGCGCGTGCGCAGTTGGATGTCGTCGTGCCGCAGCAGCCACCAGGGGAGCCCGCCCATTTCCCACTCCGCACAGGCATACGGTCCGGGTCGCAGAATCACCCAGAGCCCTTCCGCCTGCGCTGCGCGGCAGAAGGCGGCGGCGTCGGCCTGGCCCGACCAGTTGAATGCACCCGGTCGCGGCTCCTGCAGGTTCCAGAAGAGGTAGGCGCAAACGGTGTTGAGGCCCATCGCCTTGATCAAACGCAACCGGTGCCGCCAGTAGGCGGCCGGAACCCGCGGTGCATGCAATTCGCCGCAGCGGATCTGAAAGGGCTTCCCATCGAGCAGAAAGGCGTCCGCGCCAATCTCGAAGCGGTGGGCCGCCGTCGCATCAAGTTCCGGAGACGCGCGGACGATCGGTTGCAGCAGCCCGAGCAAAAGGACGAGCGCGGCGGATTGGCGAGACAGCGAAGGGATGGCGGGGCGGTGCACAGAAAAACGGGCTCCGTGGTTACAGGTGCGATACCCTCCGGGGATGGCGTGGCTTGGGCTGGCAGCCGGTCGATTGCGGCCGACGCACAACGGGGAGGGGCCGCCGCCAGTCTAGCATCCCGGGCCGCGGTTCAGTATCACCCAATCGGGTGACGTTCACGGCATCGCCACCGGCAATTTTTCACTCGTTTGGGTGATGGCGGGGCCCACCTTCCGTAGACTAGGATCAGCCGCGTACCTTACCACGTCCGCTTTCCGTTCGACCTCGAAGTCCCTGGAGGCGTCGCGTTGCTCCCCTCCCCCCATCCTCGCGTCACTGAGAATTTCACCACCCGGTCGGCGTCGTCCCGCGCGCGCTGGACTGCCCGCCGAACGCTCGATGCAGATTTCGTCCGGCAAAAAACACCAACTCCCAACCGCAACTCTTGCCCCCTACGAACCATGAAGACCAAGCGACCGATACGTAGCCGTTCCCGCGTCCTGCGCCTGTCCGAGGTTGTCGCGCTTGCCGCGCTCGCGGCGTGGATCCCGCCGACCGTGCGGGGTCAGGATCAAACCCAAACCTCGAAAAACGAAGCGGAAGAGACCGTCATCCTCTCTCCCTTCGAAGTGATTTCCACCCGCGACACGGGCTATGCCGCCAGTTCGTCCCTGGCCGGCTCCCGTCTCAACACCGATCTCCGCGACGTGGCCTCGGCGATATCCGTGGTCACTCCCGAATTCTTCAAGGATACCGGAGCCACCAACCTGGAAGGACTGCTCGTCTATACCACGAGCACGGAAGTCTCGGGGATCAGCGGAAATTTCTACGGTGGCAACGCCGATGACAACAACTACCGCAACCAGTTGCTCGCCAATCCGCAGACCGGCACCCGGGTGCGCGGCCTCAACACCGCCGACCTGACGCGCAACTTTTTCGTCACGAGCATCCCGTTGGATGCGTATAACACGTCGCGCGTCGATATTCAGCGCGGCCCCAATTCCATCCTCTTCGGCCTCGGCAGTCCCGCGGGCATCATCAACAATACGCTCAAGGATCCGAACCTGGAAAAGCCCGGCGGGGAGGTGCAGTTCCGCCTCGGCAGCTACGGCTCCCATCGCGAGGTGGTCGATGCGAACGTGCCCCTGATCAAGGACCAGCTCGGCGTCCGCCTGATCGGCCTGAACGACCGCACGAAATACAACCAGGACTTCACCTTCAACCACGACAAGCGCGTCTATGGCGCGCTCCGCTGGCAGCCGAAGCTCGCCGACCATGTGTTTACGCAGATTGATATAAAGGGCGAGTCCGGCCGGATCAAAGCCAATCGCCCGGTCGCAGTCACCGCCGCCGACTTTATTTCGAACTGGTTCGGCCCGCTCAACCAGTACCTGATGTATGATCCCTTGACCAGCAATGGCATTCCCACGGCGCCGGACGGAACGCAGCATCGCGAGCTGTCCCATTACTTCGCGGGGGCGCCGGCGCGGGACTGGTGGAACAGCTCCCCCGGCACGATCTATCAGGACCCGAACTCCGGCGTCATCGGCAACGGCAGTCTCGATGCCTACCGCCAGCGCGATGGGTCCCCCTGGGGCGGGCTCAGCGGCGTGACGAACCCGAACCTGGACGAAGGCGGCGACGGCGCGTGGAACAAGAACACGGCCGCGTACTTCGCCAGCGATCCGGTCATTTCGCAGCTCATCAGCGACTACGAGAATTCGACCGGCCAGACCTTCAGTGGTTTCGGTGCCGCCCTCTGGCCCACCCAGATGGTCCTCGGCGGCCCGCTCGCCTTTGTCGATCGGACCATCGCGGGACCGAACAAGCAGGAATGGAACGACTTTGACACCGTCGACCTCTCCTTCACGCAGACCTATCTCGATGGCCGACTCGGGCTCAACGCGGGCTACTACAAGGAGAGCTACCGCTTCGGCCGGGCCAATGCGATTTCCTCGGATCGCGTCACCGTGGATGTCAATGCGACCCTGCGCGACAATTCCGCCAACCCCGATGTCGGCCGGCCCTATATTGTCAGCCCGACTTCCGGGAATATGACCAAGGAGAACCGCCGGGCGTGGCGGGTCACCGCCTATTACAAGTTCGATATCGGCGACTACACCGGGCGGGAGCATCTCCTCAGCAAACTATTCGGGGAACAGACCTTCACGGGAATTGCCTCCAGTCAGCGCTACGAGAACCTCAGCCGCGACTTCAACCTCTATGCCTGGGATGCGGCGAGCTACGGGGTTCCGCTCCTGGATTCAGCCAACCACCAGGCGTGGTGGGGCCTCCACTACCTCGGCGACAGCCTGGTGGATGTTCCCAGCCTGGGTGCCCTTCCGACCGCGGCGGTCCAGGGCATCACGACGGCGCAAACGCCGGGCGACGCCAACAATGCCCTGGTCTGGGACAACCACACGAGCACCTGGCGCAATGCCAGTGTCAATATCCTCAACTGGCACGACGATCTCGACAGCCTTTACACGAATGCCGCCCAGGGTTTTGACAACACGGATTCGACCGCCTTCGTCTGGCAGGGCAAGCTGCTGAACGGCGCCCTCGCCCCGCTGTTTGGCTGGCGCCGGGACAAGTATGAACGTTGGGACAAGCCCGCGGTTCTCGTCCGGGATCAGTACAACGTGCCCGAGCCGTATAGCCCCGATTGGAATTACTCGAGCGTCACGCCGCTCACCGCCGATGAACAGCGTCGCAGTTGGGGGGTGGTGCTCCACACCAACGAGCTGCTGGAGATGTTCGGTCAAAAGCTGCCCGAGGGCTTCGATCTCAGCCTGACCTACAACGACTCGAACAGCTTCCGGCCCTCGGAGGTCGGCCGCGACATCAATGGCAACCAGTTCCCCGCCCCTTCGGGAGAGACCAAGGACTACGGTGTCCTCGTCACTGCCCTCAACGACCGGGTATCGTTGCGCGTGAACTGGTTCAAGACCACCCAGAAGAACACCACCTTGACCACCGGCCCGTCCCTCTACTGGGTCAAGGCCGGGGTCGCCCGGACCATGAACACCCTGGCCCAGGAGACCTGGGGATCCTGGAGCACCGACGGCAGTCAAACGGCGCCCGAATGGCTCGTGAACAAGTGGTTCTTTGGCGACACCTACGACAAGGACGTCGCCGGCCAGCCGCTCCCGGCGGATTGGCAGGATCAAATGAGCGCGCTCGTCAACGAGCCCCTGCGCATTCGGGCGGCGGCGGTGCCGGGGTCCGACACTTATGTTGCCGAGGGCACAACCAATCCCGACACCGACCTGCCCTACCTGGCTCCGCCCCTCTCCGCGGACGAAGTCGCGTATCGCAAAGCCTGGTTTGCCGCGCGCACCGATGCGGAGTGGTTTCGCCCGGTCGATCCCACGTGGGTGGCGGCGGAACAGTTCGAGAAGATTTCCGGCGATGACTATCGCATCTGGGGGGAGAGTCCGCCCGCCGGGCAGAAGCTGACCAACGATCTCGTCTCCAAGGGCGTCGAGATCGAGCTTACTGCCAATCCCACGCCGAACTGGCGGATGACCTTCAATGCCGCCCGCGTCAGGGCCGTGCGCAGCAATATCCTCCCCGACTGGTCGGCCTTCATCGCGCAGAACAAGGACCTCTGGCTTGACGGGTATAACAACAACCCCGGAGGACCGAGCCAGTTGAACTATTGGACGATCGACGGCTTTGCCGACCTTCGTCACTGGGGCGGCACGACCACCTACTCGTCCGAGCAGGACACCTTCGGCGGGCGCATGCTGCAGGACGTCTACGGGCCCTATGTCAATGCGATCTCCGGCGAAGGCCTTGCCGTCAGCGAACTGCGCAAGTGGCGGATCAACTTCGTGACGAACTACACCTTCACGGAGGGGAGGTTGAAAAACGTGAACGTCGGCGGCGCCGTGCGCTGGCAGGACAAGCCCGCGATCGGCTACCTGCCGCAGTACAACACGGATGCCGGTATCTGGGTCACGAACGTGAGCAGCCCGACCTACGGCCCGAGCGAGACCAACTACGACGCCTGGATCGGCTACGAGCGCAAGCTCACGGACCGTATCACCTGGGGCATCCAGCTCAACGTCCACGACCTGTTCGCCAAGGACAGCCTGATCCCGATCATGGCCAATCCGGACGGCACCGTCGCGCAGGTGCGGATTCCCAGCCGGACCACCTGGGCGGTCGAAAACTCGCTTCGATTCTAGCTAGAGTGTGTCCTGCACTCTGGCGAATGAAACACCTCTCACCATGCGTGCGCGCGGTCCCCTCAGGCCTGCCGTGCAGCACGTCGTGAGGTGGCTGCGACGCGCGAAGTAGCCGCGGCATCCGACCTCAAGGAGAGAACGGATCAGTTCTCCTCTCGAGAGGCGGGGACCCGCCCGTCTACGCTGAGCTTGTCGAATGGGCCAGGGCGGTGGGGTGTGTTAACACATTTGGCAGGACAACCAGGTGTGAGAGAGGTCTTTGTTTCCTTCGTTACCTTCTGTGAACTGCGTTTTCCAGGTTGACCCCGCCGTCACCGGCAACCGGAAGCTGCACCCATCCTTGCCTGCCATCGTTCGTGCGCTTGCCACACCGCAGACGCCGGCCATGATCGGATGCCGGACGTAACGCCGAGATGATCGATCTTTCTCTGTCACGGTCGAACCTCCGGGCGATCGGGGGGCTGCTGGCATGTCTGCTGGCGAGCGCGCCCGGCACCGCGGCGGCCGCGGCGGCGCCGTCGCCAGCAGCGGACGCCCTGACCACGGCGTCCCAAGTCCGTGCCTTGACGGAGGAGGAGGCGCGTCGCGCCATTCCCGTCTGCCTGCGAGGCGTCTACATGGGAGAGGCGGATCCCGAGGGTATCGCCTTTGTCATCCAGGATGAAACCGAAGGCATTTACGTCCAGGGACCGGCGGATCTGGTGGCCGGCTTGTGCCGCGGTGATTTGCTCGAGGTGCAAGGGGTGAGCGATCCCGGCGGTTTTGCGCCCTACGTCGTGGCGCAGACTCTGCGCAAGGTCGGACAGCGGCCGATCCCCGCCCCCATTTCCGTCACGCTCGATGAACTCAATGCCGGGCAGATGGACGCCAAGTGGATCGAGCTCGCCGGCATCGTGCGCAGCGTCGAACCGAAATTGCCCAGCGACAGTGCCCCGCCCCCGCCGGGAACACGCTACGCCGCGCCGCTTCAAGGGTCCGCTCAGGCAGCGCGCCCGAAGGTCAAGATGAAGCTGGCCTCGGGCAGCGCAAGGGTGGTCGTGGAAGTGAACGGCGCGTTCAATCCCGAGGACTACGTCGACGCCGAAGTGCGGCTGCGCGGACTCTGCTTCAACCTCCACAATGACATTCGCCAATTCGTGCGACCGTTCGTGCAAGTGCCGCGAGGCGTCGAGGTCGTCGTCGAACGGCCGCCGCCCGGGAATCCATTCGACGGCCAACCGCGACTCGTCGCCAGCTTGCTCCGCTTCGACCAACTCTCGGGAAAGCTGGGGCACCGGATCCACGTGCGCGGCGTGGTGATCCATCATCAACCGGGTGCCGTGCTTTGGATCCGCGACGGCGACCATAGCCTGCGGGTGGAGACCACGCAAGCAGGTGCGCTGCAGGCGGGCGACGAGGTCGATGTGCTGGGCTTTGCGGCCGTGCGCGACTACAGCGCCCTGCTCGAGGATGCGGTCTTCCGGAAACGCTCGGTGCAGCCGCCGCCGCGGCCGCACGTGCTGACCGACGTTGCCGGCGCCCTGCTCCGGGACGCCGACCTCGTGCAGTTGGACGCCCGCCTCACCGAGCTCCGCCGGTTCGCGGACAGTGTGTCGCTCACCCTGGCCTGGGGCCAGACGTCGGTCCCGGCCCAAATGCGCCTGCTCCCGGACGCTCGCGTACCGGACGATTGGTTACCGGGGAGCCTCGTCCGGATTTCCGGCCTGTGCTCGGTCGTCACCGACGAAGCCGGCCCGCTCGGTGGCTTGTGGGAACCGAACTCCTTTCAACTGCTGCTCCGCTCCCCCGCCGATCTCTCCGTGATGCAACCACCGCCGTGGTGGAACGCGGAACGGGTCGTCTGGGTGCTCTCCGGTTTCCTCTCTCTCGCCCTGGGCACCGTCGCCGTGGTGATGCTGGCCTCGCGGCGGCGCGTGAAGGACCAGGAACACCGCCGGGCCATGGCCGAGGCCGAATTCACCGCCATCCTCAGTGAACGCAATCGCGTGGCGCGCGAAATCCACGACACGCTGTCGCAGAACCTGAGTGCGATCTCCGTCCAGCTCGAGCTCGCGCGCACGCACGCCGCGGATATCAGCCCGCCCGCCCGCAGTCATATCGGCACCGCGCACAAGCTGGCCCGCGCAGCGTTGGCCGAGGCCCGGGATTCGATTTGGAACATGCGCTCGCACGTCCTGGAGAAAGGCGACCTCGGGGACGCGCTCGAAGGGATCCTCACCCGCATGGTCGAAGGCACGGGAGTCGTGCCCACCATGCGCGTCGAGGGCGACCGACGCCGGCTCTCCCCCATGATCGAGAACAACCTCCTGCGCATTGGCCAGGAGGCGATCACCAACGCCAGCAAGCACGCGAAGCCGGCGCACGTCGACGTCACCCTGGCGTTCAATGGGCGGACCGTTCGCCTCGCGGTGCAGGACGACGGCTTGGGGTTCGTGACGGGATTGCAGCCGACGGGCGATCGACGCAGCTTTGGCCTGGTCGGTATCCGGGAACGCGCCGAGTTGCTGGGCGCGTCGGTCGAGATCAAGAGCGCACCCGGCCAGGGAACCCGCGTGGTCGTGGCCGTTCCCGTGTGACGCTTGCGCCCGACGGCACGGGGCGCGCCTGGCTGCGGGTGCCGGGCAAACTATCTCCCCCTCACCTGACGTGGTCGAACGTGGGCGCGAAGCCTCCGCACCAAAGGTCACGACGCAGGTCGTGATCGAGCGGGCGCGTGTCACGGCGGCAATGCTCCCCGATGTCGCCGCGTTGTTGCCAGGCGGGCCGGATCCTCGGTGGAAAGCACGCGGCTCACCCCGGAGATATTTCCCTCGAATGGGTGAGAGCAACCGTCGTGGACGCCGTGCTAAACTGGCCGGAATTCGAGCTGTCGCTGGCTTGATTCGCACGAAATCGCTTTCACAATGAGCTCCGAATCCGAGTTTACCGCGCCGTCCATGGCAGAACCCGAAACCGGTCCGACCATCCGCGTTCTGGTCGTCGACGACCATCCTCCCATGCGCATGGGATTGGTCGGGCTGATCAAGAGCCAGCCGGGGATGGATGTGATCGCCGAGGCATCGGACGGAGAGGAAGCGATTGAGGTCTACGACGACGTTCTTCCCGATGTCGTCCTGATGGATCTCCGCATGCCAGGCATCGGAGGCGTGGAAGCGATCCTGGCCATTCGGAAGAAACACCCCGAAGCGCGCGTGATCGTTCTCTCCACCTACGACCTGGACGAGGACATTCACCGGGCGATCCAGTCGGGCGCAAAATCCTATCTGCTGAAGGACATGCCGATTGAGGAAATCGCCGGTACGATTCGCGGCGCCTATGCCGGCGACGCGTCACTGCCGCGCACCGTGGCCGACCGCCTGACCGAGCGGGCCCGCCGGGAACAGTTGACCGAGCGCGAACGCGACGTCCTGGAGTGCCTGATCAAGGGACGAAGCAACAAGGAAATCGCCTCGAGCCTCTGCATTTCCGAGGACACGGTGAAGTCGCATCTCAAGACACTCTTCGCGAAGTTGCGGGTGCGCGACCGGACTGGAGCCGCGGTCGAGGCCATCCGGCACGGGATTGTCCATCTCCGGTAGCTCGCAACCGTCGGACATCTCCGCTCCCTGGCGCGTCCCCGGGCGAGAGCAATCGATAATGCCCCGATCCAACCAGGGGCTGACCCTTGTGGGCCCCAGGGCAGGAAATTCCCGTGAGTTTGCCGGGCGATGTCGAATTTGGCCGGACCGTGGACCCATCGACGCGATTCCTGTGCGTGGTTTACATCGACCCGGCGTTAGCCCGCAAATTTCACATGTTCGGCCACGTTTGTTCCGGTTCGCTTCGCGACCGGTCTTGTCGCTTCGCTCGGAACGCGGAGCTCAAACGCAGCTACGGGGATTGAAGAACGCGAGACAGGAAAGAACGCGAGAACGTGAGAATCCCTGACTGAGTCTTTCTATCTCATACGTCTTCCAAGTCTCGCGTTCTTCCATCGCACCCGGTAGCTGCGTTGGAGTGTAACGACAACGTGGCTCGATTTTCCCCCGGACTGGGTGAATTTGCAGGTTAGTTTAGCCCGCGACACCAGCCCCGAGGAGTGGAGGGCCATCGCGGGAAGAAGTCCGCGAGCGAGCTGGGCGCACGTTTCCTGCAGGGCGCCGGCGCCGGCGCGGTTCGTGTGGCCATGAACGCCGCCGTCCGCGACCACTTCGCCGGCCAGGCCATGGTTGACGTCAGTTCGCGGATCGCGGCGATCTTTCTATTGGTGCCGATCGTCGGTCCGACGGTCGGTCAACTCCTGCTCGCGGTGGGATCCTGGAAGCTGATCTTTTTTTTCATCGCGCTTGTCGGATCAATCTTCGGCGTCTGGTCGGCTTTGCGATTGGGCGAGAGTCTGCGGCCCGCCGATCGCCGTTCCTTCGCGGTTGGAGCCGTCGGCGAGGGTTTCCGCCTCGTGCTCCGCCAGCGCCATGCGTGCTTCCACGGCATCGTCGGTGCGTTCATGTACGGCATCATCTCCAACCTGCTCAACACCGCGCAACCGATCTATGTCGACATCTTCGGACTCGGTCCCTGGTTCCCGGTGGCGTTTGCCTTTTCCACCATCGTCGCGGCGCTCGCGAATCTGGTCATGCCCTGGGTGACGCGACGCTTTGGCCTGCGGCGGACCGCCCACGCCTCCGTGCCGTTGATCATCGTGGCGAGCGCCACGTCCGCGCTCCAGAGTCTCGCCGGCCCCCCGAGCGTCTGGAGCTTCTTCGCCATGCTCCTGCTGCTGTTCCCGGCGGTGATCGCGACCTTCTCCACCACGGGCGCGTTGGCGATGGAGCCGCTCGGCGAGGTGGCCGGAACGGCCGCAGCGGTATTCGGGGCCGTCACCATGATGGGCGGGGCCCTGTTCGGCGCGATCACGGCCCAACTCTACGATGGCACGGTCACCCCGGTGTTGTGGTCGACCTGCCTTCTCGGCGTCTGCGCGATGGGAAGCCTGGCGCTGGCGGAAGGCGGCCGCCTGTTCGGACGCGATCGCGGGCCGGAAGGCGTGACGACGATCCGTGCCTTTGAAGTCTCGGCCTGACATCCTGACCGCCTCGATGCGCCCAAGACCGGCGATTCGCCCATCCTCCCAACGTCTCCATCCACTGCATCATGAAACCGAAAAAATACCGGCGTGCACGCCAATGCGCCTGATGCGGCGGCGACGGACTGGAAACGAATCGTCGCTCTCTACGATCTGCTCCTGCGCGCGGACCCGTCACCGGTGATTGAACTCAACCGGGCGGTGGCGATCGCGATGCGTGACGGACCGGCGGCAGGATTGACCCTCGTCGACGAGATCCTCGCCCGCGGTGAGCTCACCGACTATCAGTTTGCCCACGCCACGCGGGCGGATCCTTTCCGGCGCCTGGGCAAGGTGGCCGACGCGCGGGCGGCCTACGAAACCGCCATCCGGCTGAGCCTTCAGGAGACCGAACGACGGTTCCTGCAGTCGCGGCTGGGTGCGCTGTAGTCGCAGTGGCCCGGAGAATCCCGCGGTCACGCCGCCGGGCGCGGATTTGCATCGTTCCCCGGCCATATTGATTCACGCGGCCGATGACGATGTCTTGCGCAGCGACGCGGAGCGGTTTGCCGCTGAACTCCTATCGCTGTCCGCTGGCGCATCGCGACGCCCGTGTCACGGTCCCGTCTACGAACCTGCACCTCGGGCAATCGCCTGAATCCCTTCTCCCTGGCGGTTAAAGCCCGCGGTTATGGCCGGCCACTGTTGCGACATGGTTGGGCAGTGTCGGTGGGGAGACGGGAATGGTCGTTGCTTGATGCACGGTCAGGCGATGCCCCTTCCTTGCTACCGGGACGGATGGCTGACCCAGACCGCGAGGCAGACCCTTTTTACGGGGCGGGATTGAGGACTTGCGAGCACGCTTGTCGCGGCCCAAACTGCCGGGCAGTTCCGGCCGAGTGCGGCGCGCTCCCGGTCAGGGGCTGCAGCCGGCTCGATCGCTTCCTTTGACCGGCGCTGGCTGCCCATCCAAAACCACCAGCGGCCACACCATCCGCGCGGAACCCCGTTTGGTGTGACCACCGCTAAAGAAAGGATTCAACCATGACTGCAGAACATTCCGGCAAGACCCAGGGGAACGATGCACCCGCCAAATACGAGGAGTTCTTTGTTCCGGCAATCGGTGCGCCGCTCGCGAGTGACCTGATAGACCTGGCCGGCCTTCAACCCGGCGAACGGGTGCTGGATGCGGCATGCGGGACGGGCATCGTGGCGCGATTCGCTGCGGAAAAGGTCGGCTCCACCGGCGCGGTGGTCGGCGTGGACATAAATCCGGGAATGCTCGCCGTGGCGCGCATCGCCGCACCGCCGAAGGCCTCGATCACGTGGCACCAGGCGAGCATCGAAAACCTCCCGCTACCCTCCGATTCATTCGATGCCGCCATTTGTCAACTGAGCCTGCAATTCGTCGAGGATCGAACGGCCGCCTTGCGGGAAATGCATCGCGTGCTGAAGGCCAACGGTCGCGTCTGTCTCAACGTGCCGGGCCCCGCCTCCCCGGTTTTCGGAGCCATTGCCGAGGCCTTGGGAAATCATGCGAGCCCCCAGGCGGCCGGTTTCGTCCGCCAGGTATTCGTGCTCCACGATACCGACGAGGTTCGCGACCTGATGGCGGAAGCGGGCTTTCGCGACATCGAAGTCGGCGCCACCACCAAGACGCTCCGCCTCCCGAATTCGCGAGACTTCCTCTGGCAGTATGTGGAAAGCACGCCGCTCGCCGCGGTCGCGACGAACTTGAATGAAGCCGCCCGCCGAAAACTCGAGCGCGAGGTGGTCGAACGATGCCAGGATATGGAGACGGACGGCGCGCTGATCTGTCGCCAGCGCATCGTGGTTGCGCAGGCTCGAAACTAATCCGGAACTTTCTCACCTGCTCGGCCACGTTTGTCTCGGATCGCTTCGCGATCGGTCTTGTCGATTCGCTCGGCAAGACAGCGTGGCCCGGTTGTCGCTCGGACCGATAGATTTGATTTCAACCAGCGGCATTGTTCCTCCTTTCGTTGTTGTTCGTGCCCGACTTGGCGCGGCTGGCCTGAGCATCAGCCGACGCTGACGCGGACGCGCTGCACGCCATTGTTTCCCATCCCTTGATAGTTCCACGCGGGTTCGAGCGGCTGCGAGTTGCCGGCGGCGTCGGTGGCACGACAGGCCAGTTCGTGATCACCAGGCGTGGCATGCCATGTGCAGGACCAGGCGCGCCAGGCAAATGCACCCGCCGGTTCACCGAGCTTCGCCTCCAACCACGCGCCATCGATCCCAACCTCCACGCGCTCAATCGTGCCGCTTCCCGACCATGCGCGGCCTTGCAGCAGCGTGGGGCCACGCTCCGCGTATCGTCGGCGCGAAAAGAAATCGGGCTGGCCGGGCGGAATCATGAGCGCGCGGACTCGCATGCGCTGCACCGGTTCGCCGGGATCATCGGCGTCGCGCTGATATCGATACGCCACTGCCTGCTGGAAACCGGTGAACGGCTCGGCGAGCACTTCGATCGACGTCAGCCACTTCACGCTGGTCATGCCGTACCACCCGGGGACGATCAACCGCAGCGGAAAGCCGTGTGGCGGTTCGAGGGGGCGCCCGTTCATCGCAAACGCCAGGAGCACCTCGGGACGCTTCGCGTCAGCCAGGCTCAACGCCCGGGCATATGTGGTCCTTGGCTCTAGACGATCAATTCCCGGACCGGGTCCCACTTCACCTTCGTTTCGCGGCGAAAGGACTCGAGTGACATGAGGAGCGCCACCGCCTCCTCGAAGGCGCGATCGACGTCGCAGCGCGGTCGTTCCCGCGAGCGGATGCAATCGAAGAAATTCTGCATGTGGGAGGTCACCTGGAGTTCGCCCGGGCGGTAGGCGTAGTCGGGCGCGACCGCGGCGGGCGGCGGCGGAATGCCAAGCGCCTCCGCGGCCTTGCGAGTCTCCACGGCCAGCTTGCGGCCGGCCATGACACGGTCGTTGAATTCCGGTTTCCACTCGCCGATGTAGGTGCGGCAGGTCTCGGAGTTGACCTCCAGCGTCATGTCGCGACCGAGGAACTGGATGGACTCGCCGGCATGTTCGTTGTGGAAGCTGCAGCCGAACGTGACCGCGAGGTCCTGTTTCGGGTAGTCGTAGAGCACGTGCCACATGTCGGGCACCTCGCGGTCGTCCTTCCAGAAATACCGGCCGCCCTGGGTGACGGCACTCTCGGGAATGCCCATCCCCGCGACCATGTTGGTCGCATCCCAAAGGTGGCTGAGCAGGTCTCCGGCGATGCCGGTGCCGTAGTCCCAATAGCAGCGCCAGGTGAAGAAGCGCTCGGCATCGAACGGCCGGTCGGGATGCGGCGAGTTCGCGATGAAACGTTTCCAGTCGATGTTCTCCGGGGTGGCGTCCGCCGGCATCTTCGTGATCGCGTAGTCGGTGTAGAATTTCCATTCCGGGTGGTCGCCGGCGCGGTCGATCGTGCTGCGAACGAGCGGGACCTTGCCGAGGGCGCCGGAACGGAAGATCTCCCGCGCCTTGTGAAACTGGGGCAGGCTGTTGTAGTGATGCCCGAGCTGCATCACGACGTTGTTCCGCTTCACCGCCTGCCGCATCGCCTTCGCCTCCTCCAGCTTGATGCACCAGCCCTTCTCCACGTAGATGTCCTTCTTGTGCTCCGCCGCGGCAACGGTCAGGGGTGCGTGCCAGAAATCCGGGACGGCGATGATGACCGCGTCAATGTCCGGGCTGGTCATGACCTCCTCCCAGGCCTTCACGATGCGCACGTCCTTGTTCGTGCAGAGGCCTTTTGCGCGCTCGATATTGCCGGTGTAAAGATCGCAGATGACGCGGATTTCGGTTTCGGGCACGAGTTGCACCGCCTGAAGCAGGCGGTGCCCCTGGGTGCCCACGCCGATGCACGCGACGCGAATCCGGTTGTTGGCACTGGTCGACTGGGCAAACGCGGGAACCTGGCTGGCGGCCAGCATCAGGCCCACGCCCGCGGCGCTGCGCTTGAGAAAAACGCGCCGGTCCATCGTTGAGGTCGTATTCATGGGGAAACTCCTGAAAGGGGAACGCGAGGATCATTCCCTTCCCGCACCACGCTGGCGAGTGATTAGCGCCGGTTTGAGGAGCCTGCTCGCCGGCGATGAAAACGTCGACGACTCGTCGACCGCCTGCGAGCGGCCGCCCACGGCGGAGGGACGGCGTTTCCTGCGCGACGGCGCTACAGGCCCGCGACTTGCCAGCCGGCGCGATACGGCCGCCGGACGAAGGCGTTCGCCGCCTTCACGTTCGTGAAGGCCAGCGCAGTTGCATCCCACTCGAGCGTGGTCTGGGGAAAGCGTGACGCGACGCCGCCCAACAGGACGGTCTCCGTCAGCGGACCCGCGTAGGCAAACGGCGCTGAAGGTCGACCCGGGCCGCCGACACACGCCTCGGCCCAATCCGACCAGTGATGCGAACCCGCGACGTCCGGCAGGGGAAGGTCCTGGAACTTTTCCAGCGGAAACAGCTTCGGCGTCGCGACGTGCTTCAGGTGCATCACCCCCTCGGTGCCGATGAAGATCGAACCCTCGTCGTTCGGCTCCTCCTGTCCGGGCGCGGTGGCCCGGCGCTCCGCCGCCTCCGGATCCGCGACCAGCGCCTGAATCTCCGGAGGCGGACGATTGACGCCGTCATACCACGTCACCGCAACCGTCTCGTTCGCGGTGAAACGGGTGCCGGGAAAGACGTAGCGGATGCGGGCGTTGATCGCCCAGTTCCAGGCGTCCGGGGCCGGCCCTTCGGAACGCAAGGTCAATGGAGCCGTGAGCGCGAGGGCCTCGAAGACGGGATCGAAGAGGTGGCAACCCATGTCGCCAAACGTGCCGGTGCCGAAATCAAGACGCTTCCGCCAGTTGCCCGGATGATAATACTCGTCGCCGACAAACGGCCGCTCCGCGCAGCCGCCGAGCCAGAGATCCCAGTTGAACGTGGCGGGCACCGCGTCGCCCGTGGCGGGCGGCGGGCCCGTGTCGCCCCATTGCTTGCTGCTCCAGGTGTGCACTTCCTTCACCTTGCCGATCGCCCCGCCCTGGATGAGGGCGACGGCCTGGCGATAGGGCTTCTGGGCATGCACCTGGATGCCCATCTGCGTGACGAGGGACGGGTGACCGCGCGCGAAATCCGTGAGGACGCGCGTCTCATGGAGATCGTGAGTCAGCGGCTTCTGGCAGTACACGTGCTTGCCGAGCTGCATGGCCGCGAGCGCGATCAACGCGTGCGTGTGGTCGGGCGTCGAGACGTTGACGGAATCGAGCTCGTGCTGTTCGCGGTCGAGCATTTCGCGCCAGTCCGCATAGATCTTCACGTCCGGGAATGCGGCCACCACGTTGGCGAGCCGGGTTTGATCCACTTCCGCGACCGCCACCAGCTTGACGAATGGATTGCTGGTGATCGCCTGGATATCCGCCCACGCCATGCCGTCAGCCCCGCAACTGGCGTGGCGCAGCATCGCGCTCGGGGGCGCGGAGAGCAGGTGGCGCGTGAAGGAAGGCGCGGCCAGGGCGGCGGCTCCGACCGCCTTGAGGAAGCCGCGGCGGGGAAGTGTGGGGAATCGCGACATGGAGCGGCGGGGGTCGGGGAAGATCTGCACCCGGCGCGGTTCCCACGCAACTCACATCAGGCTCGCGAACCGTCTCACGATCGCCGCATGCTGCGCGGCGCCACGTTCCGGTTTTCGCCGTGCCACCCGCGCCGCCGCCGCCTCGCTGGTCCACCCCATGAGCGCTCCCGCCGCCTCCCGCAAAGGTCGACTCTTCTTGATGATGGTGCTCGAAATCGCGATCTGGGGCGCGTGGCAGATCAAGATCTTCCCCTACATGGGCATGCTCGGGTTCACGCCCGCCCAGCAAGCCTGGGTCGGCAGCGTGTTCGGCATCGCCTCGGTGATCGGCATCTTTTTCAGCAATCAGTTCGCCGATCGCAATTTCTCCGGCGAACGCTTCCTTGCGTTCAGCCACCTCGTCGGCGGCCTCGCCTTGATCGGCACGGCCTTCGTGACGGGCTTCGGGGCGTTCTTCTCCCTGTTCCTGCTCTACGGCCTGCTCTATGTCCCCACGCTCGCGGTGGCGAATTCGCTGGCGTTTGCGCATCTCCGGGATCCCGCGGGTGAATTCGGGTTTGTGCGCATGGGTGGCACGATCGGCTGGATCGCCGTGAGCTGGCCGTTCATTTTCCTGCTCGGCGACCAGGCCGATGCGCAACAAACCCGCTCGGTGTTCATCGGCGCGGGCGTTCTCTCCCTCCTCCTCGCCGCCTACAGCCTCACGCTGCCGCACACGCCGGCGCGGCGGGATGCCGTCGGCCTCGACCGCCTGGCGTGGCTGCGCACCGCACGTCTCCTCGCCGTCCCACACGTGCTGGTGCTCTTCCTCGTCATCCTCGTCGATGCCACGATCCACAACGGCTACTTCGTGGTGATCGACGGGTTCCTCACGCAGATGGGGATTTCCGCGCGGATGACGATGGTCGTCAGCAGCCTCGGCCAGGCCGCCGAAATCGTCACGATGCTCGTCCTCGGCGTGGTGGTGAAGAAACTCGGCTGGAAGTGGACGATGATTCTCGGCGTCTCCGGCCATGCCATCCGCTATGGCGTCTTTGTGCTGTTCGGCACGCCGGAGTATCAATGGTTGATCGTCGTCATCCAGGTGCTGCACGGGATCTGTTACGCCTTTTTCTTCGCCACGGTCTACATCTACGTCGATGCCGTGTTTCCTCCCGACGTCCGGACGAGCGCGCAGGGCGCGGCCAACCTCCTGATTCTCGGCGCCGGGATGGTCTGCGCCAGCCAGCTCTTCCCGCGGCTGGCCGCGCTGTTCACCGCGACCGATGCCGCCGGCACGGTGTTCGTGGACTACCGCCGGCTCTTCCTCGTGCCCACCGTCATGGCGATCGGCGGAATGGTTCTGCTCGCGCTGTTCTTCCGACCGCCCACCAGGCGGCCCGGCGATTCACCTGCAATCATTTTGCCAAATAGAAGCAGTTAAATGGCACAGTCGGTAACAAAGGAAACGAAGGCGACGGAGCTTGCGCGAGAGCTCTCGTCTCATGTGCAACGACCACTGAGGTGGGATCGGGAAAGCATTCTCGCGACCGATCGTCGAATCGTGATAATGCCTTTGTTCTCTTCGTTCTCTTCTGTGAACAGCCCGGTTTAAATTGGATCCGATGGCTTCACCCCTTCGCGTTCTCGTCGTCGGCTGCGGTCACATGGGCACCTCCCATGCGCGCGCCTACCATCACCGGGCCGACGCGTTCGCGATCGTCGGCCTCGTATCCCGCGGCGCCGCCTCGCGACACACGCTCAATGCCGCATTGGGCGGCCGCTACGCCGAGTTTGGGGATTTCAACGACGCCCTGGCGCGGACGCGCCCCGACGCGGTCTGCATCAGCACGTACACGGACACGCACGCCGCCTACGCGATCGCCGCGCTCGAGGCGGGAGCCCATGTGTTTCTCGAGAAGCCGGTGGCGGCGACGAGCGCGGAATGCGAGCGCGTCATCGCCACCGCGCGCCGCGTCCGGCGCAAGCTCGTCGTCGGCTACATCCTGCAGGTGCATCCCTCGTGGCAACGCTTCACCGCGCTCGCCCGGACGCTCGGCAAACCGCTGGTGATGCGGATGAATCTCAACCAGCAGAGTTCCGGCGCCAACTGGGAGACGCACAAGAACATCCTGCGCAGCACCTCGCCCATCGTCGATTGCGGCGTGCACTACGTCGATGTCATGTGCCGCATGACCGGCGCACGTCCGGTGAGCGTCCACGGCATCGGCGCGCGACTCAGCGACGAGATCGCGCCCGACCAGGTCAACTACGGGCACCTGCAGGTGACTTTCGACGACGGCTCGGTCGGCTGGTACGAGGCGGGCTGGGGCCCGATGATGAGTGAGACGGCGTTCTTCGTGAAGGACGTGATCGGCCCGAAAGGTTGCGTGAGCATCGTCGCGCGCACCGCCGCGGCGGAGGGCAGGTCGTCCGACGTCGACGCGCACACGCAGACGGAATCCCTGCGCCTCCATCGCGCCGGATGCGACGGCGCGGGCCGCTTCGCCCACGCCGATGAGCTTATCAACGTCGACGACGAACCTGGTCACGACGAACTCTGCCGGCGCGAACAGGAGGTGTTTCTCCGTGCGATCCGCGAGGACGCCGACCTGAGCGAGCACTGGCAGAGCGCGATCGACAGCCTTCGGATCGTGCTCGCCGCCGATCAGTCGATCCGCGAACGGCGAACCATTCTGCTCCAGGAAAATTCATGATTTCCATGAACTCCCGCACCTGCCTTCCCGCCCTCTGCCTGGCCGCCGCCCTCGCCTCGAGCGCGCCGGCCGCCGTCACGCCGCCCGCTGGATTCACCGCGCTCTACAATGGTCGCGACCTCACCGGGTGGCGCGGTGGCGACACCTTCGACCATCGCCAATGGCAGCATCTGCCGGACGCCGAACGCACCGCCCGCGAAGCGGCATGGACGGCGGACATGCACGCGCACTGGCGCGCCGACGGCGAGGAACTTGTCAACGACGGCGCCGGCACCTACGCGACCACGGTCAAGGACTACGGCGATTTCGAATTGCTCGTGGACTACAGGACGGTGGCGCGCGCCGACTCCGGCATCTACCTGCGCGGCTGTCCACAGGTGCAGATCTGGGACTTCACCGATCCGGAGAAATTTCCCCTCGGGGCCGACCGGGGTTCCGGCGGACTCTGGAACAACTCCCCCGGCGCGCCCGGCAAGGATCCGCTCGTGCGCGCGGATCGTCCGTTCGGCGAGTGGAACCATTTCCGTATCCTGATGGTGGGCGCGCGCGTCAGCGTGTGGCTCAACGAGCAACTCGTGGTCGACCATGCCATACTCGAAAACTACTTCGATCGGGCCACGCCCGTCCCCGCCCGCGGTCCGATCCAGTTGCAGACGCACGGTGGCGAGATCCGCTGGCGCAACCTCTTCGTGCGCGAAATCGGCTCCGAGGAAGCCAATCGCCTGCTGGCGAGCCGGGGAGAGGCGGGCTTCACGCCGATCTTCAACGGCCGCGACTTCACCGGCTGGAAGGGCGACGTGGCCAGTTACGAAATCGTCGACGGCGCGCTCCGGTGCCGGCCGCAGCGCGGGGGCACGATCTTTACGGCCGACGACTACGGCGACTTCGCCGTGCGGTTCGAGTTCAAGCTCCCGCCCGGCGGCAACAATGGTCTCGCGATCCGTTATCCGGGCACCGGTGACCCGGCGTACACCGGTATGTGTGAGAGCCAGGTGCTCGACGATCGCTACGAACAGGTGACGGGAAACCACCTGGACCCGCGCCAGGCCCATGGATCCGCCTATGGCATGGTGGCCGCGGCGCGCGGCTACCAGCGGCCCACCGGGGAATGGAACTTCGAGGAGGTGACCGTAAGCGGCTCCACCGTCCGGGTGGAGCTGAATGGCACCGTGATTCTCGACGCCGATCTCGCGACCGTCACCGACTTCCTGAATAACCACTCCCATCCCGGCAAGGACCGGACGTCGGGCGCGTTCGGCTTCGCGGGGCATGACGATCCTGTCGCGTTCCGCCACCTCCGCCTCAAGCGTCACCAGGGGCCAGGGTGACAAAGGCACACGATGAGTCGATACGCCGTTCCGCCCGCCCGCTTGTCATCGCATGCCCAAGGAACGAGGGAGCCTGTCCTCTCACCTTCGCCCACCGGCTCGGCCGGTTTTCAGCTACGCCACAAACAGAGCTTGGACGTCAGCGGTCGACATCCCCTGGTGGGTTTGCAGGACCGGCATCGCAGTGCGCAGCTGTTCGTTGGTGGCGCTGCGCAGCACCGACAGACCGAAGAGCATCTGCCGCTCGTCGCCCTTGCCCCGTCCTTCGGCGTAGATGGCCAGGGCACCGTCGATCGCCTGCTGTGACGGCGTGATGGCGCGGGCGCGATGCGGCATCGAGGGGCAGGTGTGGTTCTTCATCCGTCCATGCCTCCCGCGTTGGCAAGCGCCGCAGCGCTGTCCGCGTCCGGAATCTCGGTGATCATGCACTCGGTGGTGAGCAACAGGCCCGCGATGGACGCGGCGTTTTGCAGCGCGGCGCGCGTGACCTTGGTCGGATCGACCACCCCACTCTGCACGAGATCTTCGTAGGCGCCCGTCGTCACATTGTAGCCGTAGTTGCCGGTTCCGGCCGCCACGGCGTTGACCACCACGGCGCCTTCCACGCCGGCGTTGGCGCACAGCACGTGAATCGGCGACTCGATGGCGCGGCGGACGATCTGGGCGCCGATCGCTTCGTCACCTTCCAGCTTGAGGGCGTCGAGCACGGGAACGCAGCGCAACAACGCCACGCCGCCGCCCGGTACAATGCCTTCTTCGACGGCGGCCCGGGTCGCGTGCAACGCATCTTCGAACCGCGCCTTCTTTTCCTTCATCTCGGTCTCGGTCGATGCGCCCACCTGGATCACGGCGATGCCACCGGCGAGTTTGGCGAGTCGTTCCTGGAGCTTCTCGCGGTCGTAGTCGGACGTGGTTTCGTCGATCTGCCGTCGGATTTGCTTCACGCGGCCCTGGATGTCGGCGGCATTGCCGGCACCCTCGATGATCGTCGTGGTTTCCTTCTCGACCATGATGCGCTTGGCCCGGCCGAGGTCGGCCAGCGTCAGATTCTCGAGCTTCAGGCCGAGGTCCTCGGTGATGCACTTGCCGCCCGTCAGGATCGCGATGTCCTCGAGCAGCGACGTGCGCCGGTCGCCAAAACCCGGAGCCTTCACGGCGCACACCTTGAGCGTGCCGCGTATTTTGTTGATCACGAGTCCGGCGAGCGCGTCGCCTTCGATGGACTCGGCGATGACGAGGAGCGGCTTGCCGCTCTGCGCGACCGCCTGGAGCAGGGGAAGAAAGTCCTGCAGGCTCGAGAGTTTCTTTTCGTGAATCAGGAGATAGGCGTCTTCGAGGAGCGTCTCCAGGGTCTCGGTGTTGGTCGCGAAGTAGGCTGACACGTAACCTTTGTCGAACTGCATGCCTTCGACGACCTCGAGGGTGGTATCGATCGACTTCGCTTCTTCGACCGTGATCGTGCCGTCCTTGCCGACCTTGTCCATGGCGTCGGCGATGATGTTGCCGATGCCTTCGTCCCAGTTGGCCGACACGGTGGCGACCTGGCGGATCTCCTCGCGGTCGCCGACCTTGCGGGAAACCCGCGCGAGTTCGGCAACGGCGGCCTCGACCGCCTTGTCGATGCCGCGCTTCAGGTAAATGGGGTTCGCTCCCGCCGTGACGGACTTGAGCCCTTCCCGATAGATCGACTCCGCCAGCACCGTCGCCGTGGTCGTGCCGTCGCCCGCATCATCGGACGTGTGCGAAGCGACTTCCTTCACCATCTGGGCCCCCATGTTTTCGTAGGGATCGGGCAGTTCGATTTCCTTGGCCACGGTCACGCCGTCCTTGGTCACGGTCGGTGAGCCGTATTTCTTGTCGATCACGACATTGCGACCCCGGGGGCCGAGCGTCACCTTGACCGCGCGGGCGAGCAGCTCGATGCCGCGGAGGATTTTGTGACGAGCAGATTCGTCGAAGAGAAGTTGTTTGGCGGGCATGAGATTGGATTCGGTTGGTGCAGGATCGGATGTGGGTCAGGCCAGGATGCCGAGAATATCATCCTCGCGCACGATGGTGTATTTCTGGTCGTCGAGCCTGACCTCGGCGCCACTGTATTTGCCGACGAACACCGTGTCGCCGACCTTCACCTCAAACGGGGTAAGGGCGCCGTCCTTGTTCCGGTGGCCGGAGCCGACGGCGATGATTGTTGCCTCCTGCGGTTTCTCCTGGGCGCTGTCCGGAATTATCACACCGCCGCGGACCTGTTCCTTGTCTTCACGGTAGCGGATGAGGATGCGATCACCGACGGGCTGAATCTTGAGTGGAGTCATGGGAGGTTGCTTTCAGAAATCAATGGCGGTGCGGCTGGACGCGGACTGGGAAAGGGGCAGTGGGAAGGACAAAGGCGCGGACGCCGCCGTGGGCTTTGCCGGCAGTTCGTAGCTGATCCGCCCCTCGGCAATCTCGCGCAGGGCGGTGTCCGGGAGGGAGAGTTTTTCCAGCGACTCGACCAGCGGACGGCTGCCGCGCCGGAGCTGCTTCACGCGGAGCGAGACCACATTGACCAGGATGTTGGGATCATTGATGATCTTCAGGGCTGCTTGCAGGAAATCGTCTCTCATACGGAACGGGAAGGGTTGCTTGGCTTGCGAGTGGATCGGTCTTCACGGCTGGCGTTGGAAAAAACCGCCCAAACGGGTGTTCATCGTGGACGCCAACAGTGATAGCCGACGGCGAGTATGCACCTCGCTTCCCGGTGACGCCATGGGGCATTACCCTCCAACCGCCACGCCTCCCCCCCGGCGTTGCCGTCGCGCCCGTCCTGCTCGCGATTGCACAGGCGATGTCGCCTGCAGGCAGGTTCCTACTTCAGCGTGGCTTGCGTCTTCTTCGGCAGTTTGGCGACGACGAGGTCGTAGCTGCGCCGGATCCGGCGCTCCAGTTCCGTGGCGGGCAGGGCGAAGAGATCGCCGACACGAACCCAATGCCGCTTGGCGCAGTACGGCGCCTGCGTGATGCCATCGATTTCGGTCAGCTCGTCGAATTCTTCGGGCGTGCACTTGAATACCACACCGTCGATCGTCTCGCCATCCAGCACGATGATGAGAAACATCTTCGCTGCGACCTTGAAGACCAGGCACTCACCCCATTGTTTCACCCACGTGGTGTGCGGCAATGAAAGCGCAAAATGACGAAGGACCGGAAGGCGCATGCGCCGAGCCTGGACCGGCGGGCCGCGGCGGGCAAGTCGTGCATGATGCGCCCGATGGCGCCGCGAAAGAAAATCCCGGTTTCTGAGGCAACACCTCGATTCCTACCTCTCCCATGACCTCGCATCATCCCGCCCGTGCATGTCGCCTTGCTTTTCGCCTTGGCCTGCTTGGGGTCGCGATCCACCTCCTGCCGACCTGCGACGCGGCTCGCGGCGATCGGTGGCTCGATGGCAATCTTGCATCGTGGCACTCGCGATCGAGCTATTTCTGGAAGGGCGAGGTCCGCCACTACAACCAGACGAATCTCGGCCTGGGTCTTAGCTACGACCTCAACGACTGGAGCGATCTCAAATTCGGATGGTTTGACAACAGCTACGGCAAGACATCCGTGTATGGGGCCATTCATGGCCGCTACGATTTCATCCGCGGATCCCACTGGATGATTGCACCAGGGTGTGGCATCGGCGTTGTCACCGGATACCACCATACGCCTGACGACCTGCCGGTGGTGTCTCCCCTTCTCATCCCGACGCTCACCCTGGGTGACGAAGAAAGATGGCGAATCCTGATCGGTTATCTTCCGTTTCACCTCCTGCTGGGAAAGGATCACGCAGACGTGGCAACCCTGCAGGTCGGGTGGAAGTTGTAGTTTCCGGGCCGACTCACTTCCGAGGGCGTATTGCCGCACCTGCTTCGCCTCCCAAGAGGCCGTCGATAGTCCTTGCCCCGGCCGACTCTTGCTTGCCGAAGCCATGGAGAGGGATCTGTCGGGGCATCAAGCATCGGGCCGTTGACCCATGACCAAAAGAGGGAGCCGCAACGGGTCTTCCCGTCCAGGCAAGACGGGTTTTCCAGGCGCGGCCGTGACGTTACGGACCAAAACAAGCAGTTGCGCTCGCCGACGGCCGTTCAGAGGCGGGCGAGTATCTTGAGCGCCAGTTCTTTTTCCTTCAGTTCGATCTGATCCAGCGGAAAACCGTAGACGTGGACCGTGAACGCCAAACTCCCCTGTTTGACCGAGAGGGTGGCAGCCATTCGCGCCACCGTGACGTAGACCGCATCGTCGCCAACTCCCTTCACGGGCGTTTTCGTGATTCCCTTCCGGCCAACCGCCGTCTTCGCAAGGTTGAAGGCCTGCTCGTCAAGCATCGTGACGACCACCTTTTTCGCGTTCATCGAATTGGGCTGCCCCGGCGGAATCCAAGCGCAGGTTTTCGATCCCATGGGCTGGCCTTGATCGACCTCAACGCCCAGGACCGCCTTGACCTCGTCCGGCGTGAGGAGCGAACACGGGTCGCTCGGCGCCGCACCGTAACCCGTCCGCCCGCCCAAGAAAAGCAGAACGCAGACCAGAACTGTCATTCCAATTACCGGACGTCTCGAGTTCATATTCGGCCTCCCTGGATTGGCGGTCTCCGTGCAGCCCATCTTCAAAGCGAGGCCGAATGTCGACGCAACTCCGGAAACGACGCCTCACGAAATTGAAGGTCTTCGAATGCGAGGCCGACCGGACTATTCCTGACGCAGACAGCAGCTGTGTCCCAGGGGTTGTAGCACCGAGCTTGCTCGCGAGGGGACGACAGAATCGCATGCAAGCGGCTCCGACATCGTCATCCTCTGGGTAATGTGTCTCGCCCCGGTTACTTCTTCCCGTCGGGGGTTTGGTCGGACGGAGCGGAGTCGTCCGGCGGGGCGGGCTCGTCTTCGTAGCCGACGACCTTGAGGTCGCCCAGGATGACCTTCCCTTCATGATACTCACGGACGAGGCGGCCGCTGTCCCGGCCGAAGTACTGGGCAGCCTGAGCCACCATCGTGGCCAGATCCTGATCAAACCGGTTTCTATTCTTCTGGATGCTCACGCGGGTGACCCACAGCAGCTTGGGCTTCTTTTCCTTCAAGAGGGCTTGAAAATCGTAGGCCGAGATGATCACGAAATATCGCTCGCTTTCGATGTCGTTGATGAGGTCATCGTAATACGAGCGGCCGCCCGCGACCCGGCTGATGTTGTCGTGGTATTTGATTTCGCGCATGTAGCCGAGCAGCTTCGCGTTCTGCTCGTTGGCCCGCATCCGCATGTTCTGAAACGCCTTCGTCTGCTGGTACTGGTCCTCGAGTTGATCCCGGGCGGCGCCGGCGACCGAAGCCGCGGCCGTGGGCAGGCCATCCGCGCTCCTGCCCTCTCCCTCGGGGACGGCCGCCGCCGCCTCGCTGGCGGAGTTCGCCGCGGAAAGATACTGGTCGAGGCCGCGACGATAGGTTTCGTCATTGAAGGGCACCGTCGTCCCCCAGGTGATCATCAGGAGCAGGTCAGCCGACTTGCTATCCTGGGCCAGGAGGTAGTTCTCCTTCTCGAGGAATTTGGCGATCGTGCCTGCCGATCGTGGGAAACGTCACCTTATCGATCGACGGATCCTTGCCGAGCCCGGGAATGTATCGTCCCTTCGCGATCGCAAAGTACTCAGGCTTCGGGGAACCGTCCGCCGCGAGCGTTCGCGTGTAGCCGTTGCTGACGTTCGAGAAGACCGCGGTAACGACCGAATCCTTCGCCGCCAGGACGGGGGAAGTGGTGAAGACAAAGACGGCCAGAACGACCGTTGAGGTGAGTCGAGGTAGTGTTCTATTCATGTCCGGGAGCATCCCGCCGTACCGAACGGTTGATGGGAATGCCCGTCAGCTCAACAACTGAAGGCGGAATTTACCCCTGCGCATCACCTTCGGGCTGCACACATGCGATCAGTTCGTGCCGGGTTTACCGGCAAACCCAATGACACGCTCGTGCACTTTTTCCCGTCTCTCGGATCCGCCGGACACGCCGTTCGGCATTGCCGCCGTCTTCCCCCCCGTCAAGCATGCCATCGCCGATCGATCCGTCCTCGTCGGGATGGCGTCACCAGTAATCCACGACCCAGGGTTCATCGCACCGGTTCCCGTGCGCTTCCCGCATGATCAAGCCCCGCACCCATCCGGAGTTGAGCCGACGCGAATTTGTCCGCACGAGCACCGTGCTGGCGGCGGCCGTCGGGGCGGGATGTGCGATCCCCCATGCCCGAACGTCCGTCGGGCCGTTGACGAATCTGAGCGCAAGCGAGGCGGTCGCGGCGATGCGCCGCGGGGACATCACCGCGGAGACGTATGCGACCGCGTTGCTCGATCGGGGTGAGGCCTGGGCCGGGTTGAACGCGTTCATTACGCTGGATCGCGAGCGGGTGCTGGCGGAGGCTCGCGCCGCCGATGGCCGCCGCGCCGCCGGCCGTGCCCTGGGGGCGTTGCATGGGCTCCCGCTGCCCGTGAAGGACAGCATCGATACGCGCGGCTATCGCACGACCGGTGGCACGCCGGGTCTGAAGGACTTTCATCCCGCGAGCGACGCGGTGGTCATGCGGCGTTTGCGCGCGGCCGGCGCTTTTGTTCTCGGCAAGACCAACCTCCACGAATTGTCGCTTGGCTGGACGAGCAACAACGAGGCCTTCGGACCCGTTCACAATCCCTACAATCGCGAGCGCATCGCCGGGGGCAGCAGCGGGGGCACGGCGGCCGCTGTCGCGGCCGCGCTTGCTCCGGCCGGATTGGCCGAAGATACGAACGGCTCGATTCGTATTCCCGCCGCATTATGCGGGATCTGCGGTCTGCGGCCGACCACCGGACGCTGGCCGCAGGCCGGAGTGATTCCCATCACGCCGCGCTTCGACACCGTCGGACCGCACGCTCGCACGGTGGCGGATCTGGCCCTGCTTGACGGCATTGTCACCGGCGACACAAGGTTGCGCAAACGCTCCTCTCTGCAGGGCGTGCGGCTGGCGATCTCGCCGGACTACTACTTCTCTGGTCTGCATCCGGAGACGGCCCGCGTCGCCGAGGACGCGCTGGCACGCCTGCGCGCGGCGGGAGCGAGCATCATCACCGCGGACGTGCCGGAACTCGCCGAACTCAACGACAAGATCAACTTCGTGTTTCAACCCCACGATGCCCCGACGGCACTCAGCACTTATCTCCGGGCCGAGCACGCCGGGATCACCTATGAACAACTGGTCGAACGCGCGAGCCCCCGCATCCGCCGCACGTTGGAGAAACTGCCGTCACCACACGCTGCGACGAATGTCTGGCAGGCGGCCTACGACGCCGCCGTCGCGGTGCACCGGCCGAGACTGCAGCAGATCCTCCGACACTATTTTCGCGAACATCGCGTCGCGGCGATTGTCTTCCCGTCGGCGATGTGTCCGGCGACGCGGATCGGCGAGGATGATCAAACGACGTGGGGTGACACCCGTATTGACATCTGGCAGGTGTATCCCGCAACGTTGCCCCGGGCAACAGTGCCAGCCTGCCCGGGCTCGTCCTGCCGGCGGGAATGACGTCGGACGGCCTGCCGGTCGGCCTTGAATTCGACGGTCCGCCGGGGAACGATCGCGACCTGCTCGGCCTCGGCTTTGCGCTCGAGTCCGCACTCGGGCGGATTCCGTCGCCCGAGTTCACGTGAGCCGATCGGTGGGGGCGAGGCGCGCGAACGCCTGCGAGCTTCACGATCGCGAGGTCCCGGCAAAACCGGCACGCCGAAGCAGGCGGGTCATTTGCGATTCATCGCCGGAGGGACGGTTGCGACCAAGCCAGGCGGTGAAAAGCCAGTCGAGGTAGTGCTTGTCTTATATCTGTCTGGACGGCGAGGCTGGTGTTAATGCAGCCGATGACAAGCGTGTCCACGCCGTCGGGCTGGTAGCGGTGGCCGAGATGTTCGGCCTCGGCGATGAGGCGATTGTAGTCGATGCAATAAACGAGCGTGCGGCTGCCCGCGTATCCGCAGAGTTGTTGCATCTTCGCGCGGTCGCGCACGACAATGATGGAGTACGACTGCATGTTCGACGCGCCCGGCGCGCGCACGCTGGCGCCGATGATTTCCTGCAACACGTCTTCGGGCACCTCCTGCGCAGTGAAGTTGCCGTGGGTTGTGCGAGCGCGGTGGATGGTTTCCAGCGTCGCGTTGCGGAGCGAGCCCGCGGCGGCAGCCGAGTCGGCGGCGCGGACCGAGGTGGCGGGGAGCAGGCAGGCGCCCGCACCAAGCAGGGCGCCGCGTTGGATGAATGTACGACGATTGGTTTTCATGGGGAAGCCCGTCAGTTGGCAATTTTGATTGCGGCAAGTTTCTTCAAGGTGGCGAGGCTCCGCGACGATTTGACGACCAGGCGAAGGCCGGTGCCTTCGGGGTATTTCGGCGCTGTCTCGAGGGCGTGGGCGACGGATGCGGGCAACTTCGCCGCACGTGCGGCCGTCACGGCCTTGTCGCCCAGGATGAACAGCACGTTGAATCCGCCCACCGCGGGAGAGAGCCACACGATCGTGCGCTGCCTGCGCAGGACGCGCAATGACCAGCCCCACTTCGGCGAGTGACACTTCCACTCGCGTCCCTCCACGGCGTGCTGCCTTGCGAGACTGGCGAGCAGCTCGTCCCACGTCGCCCTTGCGGGTCCGAGCGCGGCGGAAACGTCCGCTTCCGTGGGCTTTGATGTCCGTCCAATGAATGCGTTTTCGAGCATGATGGTCTTCTCCGTTCACTCCGCCCGCAGCGCCTCGATCGGGTCGACCTTCGTGGCCTGGCGCGCGGGGAAATAACAGGACAGGAGGGCGACCGCCGCGAGCAACAGCGACGCACCGATGAACGTGGCCGCATCGAACGGACTGACGCCGTAGAGGAAGCTCGCGAGCAGGCGCGTGAGCGCGACGGCAAGTCCGAGGCCGGCGGCGATGCCGAGCGCGGCCAGGGACACGCTCCAGGCGAAAAGCTTTGGTCAGCATGGAATGGCGTCGGGGTTTTAGAGCTTACCGCCTACTGCTTACCGCCTACGGGCGAGCATGCCGACGTCGGCGACGACGCCGCTGATCTCGATCCACTCGTCGCTGTCACCGAGCTTGAGGCGGCGACCAATCGCGCTTTCGCCCGGCCAGAAGCGCTGGGTGAACGATTCGTTGACGATCGCGACGGGCGGGTCCTGCGCGGTGAGGCTCGCGGAGAAGAACGTTCCCGCCTTCAGCGGAATTCGGAGCGCCTTGAAGTAGTCGGAGGAAATCGTGCCCACCTGCGTGATCGGCCGGCTGGTGATTTCCTCAACCGGCTGACCTTCGACCGCCACGGGCACCGTCGGGCCGAGCGCGTACATCGGGAGGCTCTTGCAGATGACGGCGTTTTCCACCCCCGGAATCGCGGCGAGTTTCGGCTCGAGCTGACGGTAGAACTCGGCGTTACGGACGTTGTCCCCGTAGGGCGTGTAGGGCAGGGCCAGGAAGCCGGTGAAGAGTCCGTTCATGTCCCAACCCACCGGGCGGTTCACGAACGTGCGGGAGCCGATGCCGAACGTAGCGGCGACGGCCACAAGCGTCAGGGCCGTGGCGAGTTCGCCGACGATCAGCGCGTGCTTCAGCCGCTGGTGCGACCGGCTGACGGTGGCGGAACGGGAGCCCTGCTTCAGTGCCTCGGCGGCGGTCGAGCGGCCGGCCAGCCACGCAGGGGCGAGGCCGAAGGCCAGAGCGCTGAGCAGCGTGCTCGCGCCCGCGAAGGCGAGCACGCGGCCGTCAAACGGGATCGCGAAGCCGGGCTCGTTGTTGATCAGCAGCAGACTGCCGATGATCTCGTTCGACCACGAAGCCACGAGCAGCGACGCCAGCCCGCCTGCGACCGCCAGCACCAGGCTCTCGGTGAGCAGCGGCGACATCAATTGCCGACGGCTGCCACCCAGCGCGGCCCGCACGGCGAATTCACGGGTGCGCACGAACGCGCGCGCGACCTGCAGGCTCGCGAGATTCGCGCAGGCGATCAGGAGCATCGCCACCGCGATGCCGGTCATCAGCCAGAGCAGGGTCCGGCTGACGCTGTCCATGTTGGATTGGGCGAGCCCGACCACGCGGAGCCCACGGTCTTTGTTCTCGTCGGGGTGCGCCTGTTCGAGGCGGGCCGCGATGGTGGAGAGTTCCGCTTGCGCCTGTTGCAGCGTGACGCCGGGCTTGCGCCGACCGACGGCCTGCATCCACGTGTCGCGCCGATTGGTCGGAAACGAGGTGGGAATGGACCGCGGCATGATCACGTCGCCGGTTCCCCAGACGAGCGGCGCCTCGAACCGCGCCGGCAACACGCCGACGATCGTGTAGGGCTGGGCGTTGATCCGGATGGTCCGGCCGATCACACCCGGGTCGCTGGCATAGCGGCTGGTCCAGGCGCGAAAGGTGAGGATTGCGACGGTCGGCGGATCGGTCTGGTCGTCCTCGGCGGTGAAGCCGCGGCCGAGGAACGGCTGCACGCCCAGGAGCTCGAAAAAGTTCGGGCTGACGGCCAGGCCCGAGACCTGTTCGGCGGGTTGGCCGGGCTCGCTCAACGAATAGAGATCGCCGTTGTAGAGCGCGAACGTGGAGAAGGAGGTCGCGGCGGCGCGCACATCGAGAATGTTGCCGGGTGCGTGGCCGCTGCGATCCGACTGCTTGTTCGTCGCAAAGATCCGGACGAGCCTGTCGGCGTGCGGATACGGGACGTTCCGCAACAGGAAGGCATTGGCCAGGCTGAATGACGCCGCACTGAAACCGATGCCGAGCGCAAGCGTAAGCACCGCGACGGCGGCGAAACCGGGGTTCCGGGCGAGGATGCGGAAGGCGAGACGACGGGTCGTCATGGAAGTGGCACCAGGCTGGCGGTTTCAGGCGGAAAGCTCGGGTCGGGGAGGAATCGCGTTCTCCTCATTCCCTGCGCTGGACCGGTTGGCCGCCCGACCCCGCCGCGGCGGCGAAGCCGGGCGGCCGGGCGTCAAGCGAAAGGCGCTGCGCAAATCGAGCATGGCCGCAATGGGTTTGAACCGAGGTTGGCAATGGCCGCATCGCGTCATTCGCACAGGGCATGCCCGGTTTTCCCGCCTCTTCTCATCCCACACTCGCGGAATGCGAAAAACTTCTCTGCACAGGTGCGATCAGCGACGCTCATCAATCTCGCGCGCGGATTCGTGCCGCTTCCGGCATCGCCGAATCCCATTTCCGAGACGACCCGCCGCAAGCAGGTCAGGACCGATGCGCATGTTGCCTGTCGCCGGGTGGAATTGCACCAGCACCAGGCAAGGCATCGCCAATCATCGCGGGTAGTCCCGGCTCAACTCCACGGTGACACCAGATTCCGCCATGGTGTCCCCACGAACCTGCTCGCTGGCGGCCCGGTCACCGTGTGGGGCGGTCGCATATCCAGCTTTCGCATACCTCGTTCGCGGGCGATGGACGCAGCCCGCAGCAGGTCTGCGCTCAGCGCAGGATCTCGCCCCGGGTCACGTCGCCGGGAACGTCCAGCAACTGGATCTGGTTGATCGTCTGGAAATGCTCGTGATCGCTGAACTCCCACACGACCCGCTTGTCACGCGTGAGCTCGAAAACGTGGGGCTGCGAACCGAGATGGCCGTGCCCGAGATAATTGCAGAACACGGTGTTGCCGTTGGGCAGCCGCTGCATGCCGGCCATCAGCCGCAACGGGTTGCCCGGTATCTCGTTTTCGTCGACCTGCCAGACCACCTTCTCGTGCTCGTCGAGTTCGACGACCTTGTGACCGTCACCGCAGGAGACAAGCAGATGGCCGTTGGGCAACAACAACACTTCGTGCACGTCCCCGGGAGTGGGGATTGTCCGCAGGATGCCGCCGTCGCCATCGAGTTCGAGCACGTGGTGCTGCCCCTTGCAGGAGACGAGATAGTGACCCTCCTTCGTCTTGCGCGTGCCGCGGAATTGATCGTGCAAGGCGATCGACGCCGGCGGCACGGGCAACTTGATCTCCTTCGCGATGTGTCCCTCGCGATCCACTTCGATGATGCGACATGTGCCGCACTCCACCGCCATCACGCGACCATCCGGGAGCGGCTGACATGCGTGCACCTCCGTCCCGTCAGGCGCCCGGTATTCCCAGGCGACATGCTTGTCCGGCGTCACTTCGAGGACTCCGCCCGCATGACAAAAGAGATAATTGCCGTTGGGCAGCAACCAGCAGTCCTGCGGGTGCCGGCATTCGTAGCGCCATTCGATGGTTCCGTCGGTCGAAACCACCGACACGGATCCGCCGTTGGCGTCCGTGCAGAGAAACCGATGGGACGCGCCGAAACCGGCGGTCACGAGAGACGACCCGAGCAGCAGGCCGAGCAACCGGAGCAGGATTTTCATTGGGGGTATTCGGCCCGCCGGAACCCGGAAGCGTCCCATCGGGGAACGGCAACTCAATCGCGGGCGCATCGGCAAGCCAGCACGTCCCTAACGATCCACGCTCGTCGGTCGAGGCTGGAACGCGCCGCCGGACGATTCGGTCAAGCCTGACGCACGACGAAGTAGGGCTGGTTCGCGAGATCGGGTGCGAAGCCGGGATACAGCGACGCGTCACCGGACCCGCCCTCCACCTCGAAATAGTATTCGAGCGGATAGGGCGTGTCCGTGTAGGCCGCCGGAATCACGGCCCGGAATTGCCCGCCGGCCGCCTCCATCGGCAGCGTCTCGTAACGCTCCGCGTGGTCGACGTGACGAAAGACCAGCCGCACGGCGCGTTGCGGCTGATCCGGCGTCAGCTCGATCGCGACCGGTTCACCGGGGCGGAAGCCCGAGGGGGGCTCGTGGCGGGCGACGACGGCCGTCCGCTGCGGGCGGCCCAATGCCGCCTGGATGCAGGCGGCCACACGCTTGTCGGGTGCGGTGGACCGGGCGGTCCCGGTGAGCTTCTGCTCCAGCCGGGCGATGTCATCGTCGATGAGCGGCAGCCGGTCGAGCCAGTGTCCCCGGAGGAGGTGGTATTCACCGACCGTGATGTCGGGCTGGTAGACGTCGCGCGCGACGTCCGCGAGCTCGGCCCACGCGGCTCGCGCGCGGCGGTAGATCTTGATCGCCTCCGCCAAGGCGGCGTGATTCCCGCTTTGCTCGAATAGCGCGAAGAGCACGCCAGCGCGGAATTTCGCAGCGAAGAAACGGCCGAGGCCGATCTGGATCTTCACGTCGGCGGCGAGACGGCGATATTCGACGTTGGACTTGTCCCTCACCCGCTGCTCGGCACGGGTCCAGTGTTCAGTGGCGCGGGCGGCAAGATCCTCGAGCCATTGGGCGACCTCGATCGGAGTGTACCGGCCGTTGCGCGTGTCCTGAAGCATCCCGGCCGCGCAATCATTGATCCGCTGAAACAGCTGGGGATCGAACGGGCTGACGTTGCCAAAGGTCTTCGGCGCGGGCGTGTCGGTGTAGCGTTGCGGGCTTTCCGGATCGACGAGCGATTGATTGGCGTAGATCTCGGGCCAGTAGGTGTTGTTACCGGCGGAGGGAGCATGTGCGGTGGTGATGATCGGAAGGATACGGCTGGCGGTCGCCAACGCCTCGATGGCGGCATCGGCACCCGGGCCGAGGGACTCGCGCCACCCGCGCTGCCAGACGGCCGGATCGGTGTCGGGGTTGTAGAGCGAACGTCCCCAGACCGTGAGCGTGTAGCGGTATTTCTGCCAGTCCCAGTGCGGACGAAGCGAGGCATCGGCGTAGGCGCAGCGGTCGCCCGCGATGCCGGACCCGCGGCGACCCTTGAAGGTGAGCGGCTCCATGATCTCCGCGCCCATGCTGTCGCAAAACCGGAAGGCGCGGCCATATTCCGCGCCGGTGAGCGGATCGCCCCAGAGCAGCAACCGCTGGGTGCCGGGCCAGATGCGGTGCGTCACCCCGTGGCGACGGTTCTCCTTCATCAGGTCGCCGTAACCGTAGCGCGTGAAACTGCGCGAGCCCGCACTCAGCGCCATGAGGCCGGTTCCATCCTTCTTGCCCGGTTGGGGTCGTTCCACCGGACGGATCTCGGCCTGATGGTAGGGCAGGCCAAGGTGTTCGCCCCAGTATTTCGGCGAGACGTTCACCGGCAGGCCGGTGGCCAGTGCGTTGTCGATCATGGTCTGGTTGATGCCCTTCGCGTGCATGTCGATCTCGACCGGCCGTCCGCAATCCGCCACGCCGGCGAAGACCATCTTCCAGAACTCATAGGCGCCCTCGGGCACGCCGCTCTCGCCGTGAACACGCAGGGTGACCCCGGTGATGGCGGGGCAGGCCGCGAGCAACGCATGCATCGCGGCGCGGCAGTAGCGACCGTGGTTTTCCGGCGAGAGGCCGGAGATCGTGTAGTTCGGATGCGGGCTGTTGTTCCAGTGATAGCCATGCATCCAGATGCCCAGCTGGAATTGCAGGCCCCGGGCAGCGGTTTCTTCGCTGATGAAGCGAAGCATGGCGAGATTCCGGTCCCGCTCCGCATCGGGCAACTCCGGCACGCGGACATCGAATCCCGGCACGGAAAGCAGGAACGGATACGCGAACAGGAAATAGGCGTCGGTGACGTTTTGCAGGAAGTCGTAGCCGATGCCCAGGCTCAGGTTGAAGCGGTTGAAGCGCTGGGCCGCGAGATGGTCGAGATACGCCGGCCACATCGCGCGGTCGTTGAACCAGGGCTTGTCCTCCGGCTCGCTCACGAAACAACGCATGACGCTGCGGATGCGGTTCGCCGGTTGTTCCCAAACGGGCTTCCCGACCCGCAGCGCCGCGATCGGGTCACCGGCAAAGGATACGCGGTCGGCCAGCTCCAGAAAGGCGTAAACCAATCCTCGCACATCCGAACCGCAGGCCAGGGAAATCGACCGGCCTTTCCACTGCGCATCCTGAAGGCCCACGGCTTCCGGCGACTCCGGCTGCGCAATCCTGTTTTCCGCCAGCACCTGCCGGCCGGTGACGGACGTGGCGAGCGCACCCAGCACGCAGACGAAATCGGCCGGCACCTTGGCGAGGTCGTCGTACAACGCCGCCGCGACACCCCGACGCCGGAGCACGTCACGAAGGCGGGAGGCGGCCCAGAATGCCGGCCTTTGCCGGGATTCCTCGGGCGGAAGGACGACGGCCATGCCGCCGGCGTCCTGCGCATGGAGCACGGTCGGCAGCAGTTCGGTGGCGGCGAGTGCCAACGTGGCGGTGGCGGTGGTGCGGACGAATTGTCGCCGCGATAGGTTGGGGTTCATGTCGTTTCCGTGTTCTCGGGGTCCTCACGTCTTCCACGCCGTCCGGGAAAAGACGAACGTGAATGGCAACCGTTACTTTTCAGGAAACGTTGGCCCCATGACCGCGACGATCGTGGAATGGACCGACCTTGGCCGGAAGAGGCTCGCGGCCGGAAAACCTAAGCTTGTGGGAGACGATCCGAGCGCATTCCGTTCCGTGGCCGTCCGGCCGGTGACAACCGCAAACGGCGGCACGTTGGGCGTGACGCGGCCGCGGAATCGGCTGCAATACGCTCGTGTCCTTCCCTGCCCCGCTGCTTTCCATCGTCCTCATCATCGCGTCTGCAGTTGCGGCGCAGGCCGCGGAAACCGCCCCGACCTGGGCCTATCCGGTGAACCCGGCGAACGACCCGCCGCCTCCGGATGATGGCGCCCTCCTGCATGTGCCCGGCAGCACCATCGGCCTGACCCGAACCCGGATTGCGGCGATCGCGGGCGAGGTGCCGGACTGGCTACCCAACGAGCATCCGCCAATGCCGGCGATCGTCGCGCGGGGCCGCGCACCGGAAGTCTACGCGTGCGCCTATTGTCATCTGCCCACCGGCGCGGGGCGACCGGAGAACGCCAACCTCACCGGCCTCACGCCGGCCTACTTCAAGCAGCAGGTGCATGCATTCCAAAACGACGAACGGCCGGGCTCGGAACCCGCGCGCCTGCCGCAAACCGCGATGATTGCCCTCGCCAAGGCATTGACCGAGGACGAGATCGATGCGGCGGCGGCCTACTTTTCATCCCTGCCGCCGGTGTCCTTCGTGCGAGTGATCGAAACCGACAGGGTGCCGAAGACCGTCGTGGCGGGATGGATGCTGGCGCGCGATCCCCGGGGCGGCACCGAGCCGATGGGCAACCGCATCATCGAGATTGCGGAGGACTTCGCGCGTTTCGAGAAGCGCGACAGCCACACGCCCTATATCGCCTACGTGCCGGTGGGCAGCCTGACCCGCGGCGAGGAACTGGCGAACACCGGCGGCAACGGGCGCACCCTGCAATGCGCAACCTGTCACGGACCGGATCTCAAGGGCATGCAGGCGCCCGACCAACCGGAGGCCCCGCTGCTGGCCGGTCGTTCGCCCGGTTATCTCGCGCGCCAGCTCTTCGATCTGCGCAATGGCACACGCAATGGCGACGCAGTGACATTCATGCAACCAGTCGTATCGGACCTCTCCAACGAGGACATCGTCGCCCTCGCCGCGTATCTCGCCAGCCTCAAGCCGTAGCGGGCGTCCGCCGCGGGCGGCGGAAGGAACCCATAACGTTCCACATGCTCCCTGATGGCCGCTTCAGTGACGACGGAGCGGCGCCCCCGGCAATTTGCCTTTTCCCATTCACCGCAAGACCTGTTTTTTACAGCTGAGGCTGCAAGTTGACGCCTAAGACCGACAGGGTCGGGCGTGCCCTCAACCGGCTTTTCGCAGCCGCTTCCAGTTGGCGAGACAGCGTTCGGCGGTGGCGAATTCGGAGAAGCGGCTGCCCTCCTGCTCCATCAGGTAGCATTCGACACCGCCGACCGTTTCGACCGTGGACAGAATCTCCGTCCAGGGGGCGACGCCTTCGCCGAAGAGGACGCGATAACCCTTCTCGTCCTCAGTCTTGCCCGGCGCCCAATCCTTGAGGTGAACGCTTTTGATGCGACCGGGGTGCGACTTGATCCACGCGACCGGATCCGCGCCTGCTTCCAGGCAGGTGCCGACGTCGAGCTGCAGCACGAACTCGGGCGGCGTGTTGGCGGCGATCAGATCCATGATGCGCTGGCCGTCGGCGAGCGGCTTCCATTCCGTCTGGTGGTTGTGAAAGCCGGCGGTGAGACCGTGCGGCTGGAGTTCGGTGACCGCCGTCGCGAGCTGCCCGCAGAGCTGCTTCCAGGCTTCCGCTCCGCTTGTTTCGGGCGCGGAAGCGAGGATGATCTGCCGGGCGCCGAGGATCTGGTTCAGTTCAATCGCCTTTGCGAATCCGGGCCCGGGGGTGAACGATTCGATGTGGTTGTGCGTGGAATAACATCTGAGCCCGAGATCGTCCATCAGGCTCCGGACGTCCTTCGCTTCCGGCAGGGTCCACTCGCAGTAAGGCGCGTAGAACTCGACCACCTCGTAGCCGATCCGGGCGACTTCGCGCAACGTGCGGGACTGATCGCGTTTGAGCTCGTCACGGACGGAATAGAGTTCGAGACCGATGGGAATCCTGGCCGCGCCGGTCGCCGATTCGCGGGGAGCCGCCGTCGCCTGCGAGCCGAGCGAAGGCACGAGCGCGGCGGCCGGAACGAGGCTGGAAAGCGCGAGGAACCGGCGGCGCGAGAGAGGGTGATCAAGCGGGGTTGGGGTCATGCGTGCACGGGAAGCCAGCCACGGAAGGAGAACAAGGTCAAACGGCGGGCAGCGACGAACCATGAGCACTCGCTGGGGTTCCGCAGGCCGCCACCAGGGGGCGCGACGAAAAGGCCGGCGCGAGGGCCGTCGGAGCGATCGGCAGATTGATTGAACCCGGCGGACATTCTGCGCGACCTTAGGACGAAACGGAATGAACCGGGACGCACAACAGGTCTTGACCGAGTTGCTCGTGCTCAAGGCCCAGGGCGGCAACGAGGGTGCCTTCGCCGAACTCTATTCACTCTGGGCACCGCACCTGCACCGTCTTGCGTCCGTGCAGGTGGGCGATGCCGGGGCGGCGGACGAAGTCGTCCAGGACGCCTGGGTCGCCATCGCGCGCGGGATTCGGCGTCTCGACGATCCCGCATGTTTTCCGCGCTGGGCATTCCGCATTCTGGGCCGGCGCGGTTCCGACTGGATACGCCGCCGGCAGACGGAACGCCGGCACATCGCGGAGCTGGCTGCCGCGCAGGTGTCCGGAGACACGGCTCCCGGCCCCCGCCCCGAGCCCGACGATGTCGTGGCGCTACGCGAGGCGATCATCCGCCTGGAGCCGGAAAGCCGCGAGCTCCTCCACCTTTTCTACGAACTTGATTTATCCGTCGCCGAAATCGCGGACGTCCTCGACGTCCCCGCCGGTACGGTCAAGTCGCGCCTGTACAACCTGCGCGAAAAACTCAGGCAGCAAATGGAAAGGAAACGATCATGAACGATCTCGATCAAAAGATCCGTGAAGCCCTCCAAGGCACGACCGAGGGCGAGGCCCTCGCCCGCGAACCCAACATGGCGGAGGAACTCATCGGCGCGTTTCGCGCCCGCCACCGCTGGTTACACGGGCTTGCCTTTGTCTTCACGTTGGGATTTTTCGGCGTGGCCGTCTGGGCGGGCTATCACTGCGTCATCGCCACCACCCCGCGTGAGCAGGTGCTCTGGGCCGCCCTGGGCCTGCTCGGCATGTTGTCCGTCGGCTTCCTCAAGATCTATTTCTGGATGGAATTGCACACGAACCGCATCCTGCGCGAACTGAAGCGGGTCGAGCTTCTCTTCCTGCAGCGCAACCGGTGACGGACCACGATTGTCACAGGCTCGGAGGCGAATTCCGACTCGCGCCGGCGCGGCAACGTGAACCGGGCGCAAAGCGTCAAACTCCTGTGAGGTTTCGTCGAAAACCGCGTTCCGCGCACCTGTGGCCTGTTGTCCGGCCGACAGGAAGGTACAATCCGGCCATGGTTCCACGCATTCCCATCCTCGCCTTGATGGTGCTGGCCGCGGCGGCCGCGCTCGGCGCCGATCGTCTGCATTTCCGCGTCGCGAAGCCGCGCCCGGTCACCGACAGCTACTTCGGCATTCCGATCACGGACAACTACCAGTGGCTGGAGGACGAAAACAATCCGGCGGTGAAGAAATGGGTCACCGCCCAGAATGCGCGCACCCGGCGCTGGCTGGACCGGGATACCGCGCACGACGCCATCAAGCAGGTCCTGGGCGCGTGGGACCAGCAATCCGGCATCGACTACACCGGGCTCGTCGACACGCCTGCCGGCCTGTTCGGGATCGTGGCCGCGCCGGACAAACAACAACGCTATCTCGCGCGGATCGCTTCGGTCGACGACGCCGCGGCCGTCGTCCCCCTCTTCGACCCCAACGCGCTCGATCCCACCGGCGCCACCGCGATCGACTGGTGGAGGCCATCCCCCAGCGGCAAACTCATCGCCGTCTGCCTCTCCGCCGCCGGCAGCGAGGTCGGCACCCTGCGTTTCGTCAGCACCACCAGCGCGCAGTTGCTGCCCGACGCCCTGCCGCGCGTGCAGTATCCGACCGGCGGGGGCAGTGTCGCCTGGACCGCCGACGAGACCGCCGTCTACTACACCCGCTATCCGGCGCCGGGGGAGCGCCCCGCCGGCGACGAGCGGTTCTTCCAACAGATCTACCGGCATCAACTCGGCACGGATCCGGCGCAGGATGCGTATTCAGCGGGTCGTGACTTTCCGCGGGTCGCGGAGATCCAGCTTGCCACCACGCCGGACGGCCTCTTCGCCATGGCGCGGGTCGCGAAGGGCGACGGCGGCGAATATGCGTATTACCTGAAGATCGATCACGACCACTGGCACCGGTTCGCCGATTTTGGGGACGGCGTGAAGCAGGTGGTGCTCGGCGACGACGGATTTGTCTACGTCCTCTCGATTCATGGCGCGCCCCGCGGCGAGGTGTTGCGCATGCCGATCGCCCATCCCGACGTCGATTCCGGCGTCGAGATCGTCGCCGAGACCGATCACGTGATTCGCAGCCTGGCAGTGCACGACGGCCGACTTTACGTGAGCGAACTCGTCGGCGGTCCGTCCCGCCTGCAGGAGTTCTCGACCGACGGCGCCTCCACGCGGTCGGTGCCGCTGCCGGACGCCTGTCGCGTCGCCGCCCTGGTACCGCGACGCGACGGCACCCTGCTCCTCCGGCTGGAGCGCTACACCGAGCCACCGGCCTGGTACCTGTTCAACCCGACCCACAGCACGCTGCGCAAGACCGCCCTCGCCGCTCCGGCTCCGGTGGCGTTCGACGATGTGCGCGTCGAGCGTCTGACCGCACCCACCGTCGATGGTACCGGGATTCCCATCACGCTGCTTTCGCCCCAGCGGGTCGCCCCGGGATCCGCTGCGCCTGTGTTGCTGCGCGCCTACGGCTGCTATGGAGCCGCCAGCGAGCCCGGCTACCAGGCGGCGCGCCGCCTCTGGTTCGATGCCGGCGGCGTGATCGCGATTGCCCACGTGCGCGGCGGCGGCGAGTTCGGCGAGGCGTGGCATCAGGCGGCGCGACTGACAACCAAGCAGACCACGTTCTCGGATTTCATCGCCTGCGCGCGCTACCTCGTCAAGAAAGGCGTCACCAGCTCCGATCGCCTCGCGATCCAGGGCGGCAGTGCCGGCGGGCTGTTGATGGGAGCGGCCTTGACGCAGGCACCGGAACTCTTCCGCGCGGCGGTCTCCGACGTGGGAATCTATGATTCGCTGCGCGCCGAACTCGCGCCCAACGGGGAGTTCAACACGCTTGAATTCGGATCGGTGAAGGATCGCGCGCAGTTCGACGCGCTGCGCGCCTATTCGCCCTACCATCGCGTGAAGGACCGCACGCCATATCCCGCCGTCCTGCTCACGACCGGCCTGCATGATGGCCGCGTGGCGCCCTGGCATTCCTTCAAGATGACCGCGCGCCTGCAGGCCGCGACCTCGTCCCGCCACCCGGTTCTGCTGCGCGCGGATCCCGGGTCCGGCCACGGCATCGGCAGCTCGCGCAGCGCGCGGCTCGAGGAGCGCGCCGACGTGTATGCGTTCCTCTTCAAGGAACTGGACCTGATGACGCCGGGCGCGAAACCCTGAACCCGCCATCGTCGCCCGGGGTTGGATCGCGCGCACGGAAACCTGCGCCCGGGTGAACTCCCCCACCCCAGAATTCCCGCGCTCGAGTCTGGCACCACCGTCCCGTGGTCGCTAGGCAGGATGACGCGTCTCATGCCGTCATCCTCCGAACCGCCTCAACCTCCCCGTGATCGCGCCGCCGGTGCGATCGCACGGGCCGTGACCCGCCGCCTCGCGCATTTGCACACGCCGCGCCGGCCCAAGGCTCCGCCGGGCTCGACGCCGGGCATCGAGTCGATCGCCAATCTCGACGACCCGCCGGCCGCCGGCTCCGTGTTCATCCGCTGCATCGACTACGGTCCGGATCTCATCGTCGAAAGCGAGCCCGCCACCGTGGATGCCCTCCTCGCGGCGCCCCGGCCGTCCGGAGCGGCCGTCCGCTGGCTCAACGTCGACGGACTCCATCCGCACGTGGCCAATCGCCTGCGGCAGAAATATCATTTCCACACGCTTGCCGCAGAGGACGTATTGCGCGTCCCGCAGCGGCCCAAGGTCGAGGAGTTCGAGGGGCATCTCTTCATCGTCGCGCGGATGCCGATGCTTCTTGAGGGCCGGCTTTGCCTGGAACAGGTGAGCCTCTTCCTGTTTCCCGGGCTCGTCCTGACCTTCCAGGAAACCATCGGCGATGTGTGGGATCCCCTGCGCCAGCGCCTGCGAAAAAGCGGCTCCCGGCTGCGCGTGCTCGATGCCTCCTACCTGTTGTATGCCTTGCTCGATTCCACGGTCGACCAGTGCTTCCCGATTCTCGAGCACTATGGCCAGGTGCTCGATGCGCTGGAGGACGAGGTCGTCGCGCGCCCGACGCCACTGCTGCAACAGCGCATCCACCGGGTGAAACGGGAACTCGGCCGGATTCGCCGGGTGATCTGGCCGATGCGCGAGGTGGTCAATTTCCTGCAGCGCCCCGAGACTGATGCGATCGCCCCGGACGTGAAGGCCTACATGCGCGACGTCTACGACCATACCGTGCAGGTGATGGACGTCGTCGAATCGTACCGGGAAGTCGCCGCCGGACTCAACGACCTCTACATGTCGGCGGTGAGCAACCGCACCAACGAGATCATGAAGGTGCTCACGATCATGGCCTCGTTCTTCATCCCGATCACCTTTGTCGCGGGAGTCTACGGCATGAATTTCGAGGACCTGCCGGAAATCCACTGGCCCCATGGCTATCTGTTCTTCTGGCTCGTAATCCTCACGATCGTCGGAGCCATGACGACCTTCTTCGTCCGCCAGGGTTGGATCGGCGGCGGAAGACGCCCGGCGGACGACAGCGACGATCCCGACCACGACCCGACCGGCGGGAAAAGGTCGTAGAAGCAGTATCAACCGCGAACCCCTGCGGCGCGGAGATCGGTGGCCCCCAATGGGCCGCGGGCGAGACGGAGTTCGACTTCCATGAATCGCGACAATCCATCCGTCCGGGCTTCGGCGGGAGCGACCGCTTCCCCGGCCTTGACGAGCGGCGGCCTCGTCCGGTTTGGTAGCGAGTTTCCATGCTCACCCTGGCCGACGTCACCAAATCCTACGGTCCGCGCACGCTGTTTCGCGACGTCTCCCTGTTTGTCGCCCGCAGCGACCGCTTCGGTCTCGTGGGCCCGAACGGCGCGGGCAAGACGACCCTGTTCAACCTGATCCTCGACGAGGAGACCCCCGACAGCGGGACGATCACATGGGAGCGCGGCGCCGACTTCGGCTTCCTGCCGCAGGAGAGCACGCCGGTGGGCGATGAAACCGTCCTCGAGGTGGCGACGCAGGGCCAGCGGTTGACCGTCGCGGATGATGATCACGACTGGGACATCGACTGGACCCTCGAGCCGCGCGCCAAGAAGATCCTCGCCGGTCTCGGTTTTCGGGAGAGCGACCACGACAAGCCGGCGAATTCGTTCTCCGGCGGCTGGGTCATGCGAGCCCACCTCGCGCGCCTGCTCGTGAGCGAACCCGCGCTGCTCCTGCTCGACGAGCCAACCAACCATCTCGATCTCGAATCGCTGCTCTGGTTCCAGGACTACCTGACCCGGTATCCTGGCGGTCTGCTCGTCATCTCGCACGACCGCGCCTTTCTCAACGCGCTGTGCAATGGCATCCTCGAGTTGCGCGGCGGCGAACTGCACCGCTACACCGGCAACTACGACGACTACCTTGCGGAAAAGGACGCCCGGCGCGACCAGCAGCTCGCCCTCTACAAAAACCAGCAGCGGGAGATCGCGCACCTCCAGCGTTTCGTCGACCGTTTCGGAGCCAAGGCCTCTCTCGCCTCGCGCGCGAAATCGAAGGAAAAACAGATCGGTCGCCTCAAGGAAGAGGCAATCGAGGAACCGATCGAGGAATTGAAGCGGGTCAACTTCCGGTTCCCGCAGCCACCCCGCTCCGGGCTCAAGGTGATCAACCTCGAGCACGTCCAACAGGCCTATGGCAGCCACGTGGTCTACGAGGACCTGAACGTCCTCGCGGAACGCGGGCAGCGCATCGTCCTCGTCGGTCCCAACGGCGCCGGCAAATCCACGCTCCTGAAAATCCTCGCTGGCGTCGTGCCGATCCAGGGGGGCATGCGCCTGGTGGGCAGCAATGTCACGGTCGGTTATTTCGCCCAGAACCGGACCGACACGCTCGAGGTCCACGCCACCGTCCTCGAGAACGTCATGGAGCTGCGCACCGCCGCGAACGAACTCGGCGAGCAAAAGGCGCGCACGATTCTCGGCGCGTTTCTCTTCCGCAAGGACGACGTGTTCAAGAAGGTCTCCGTATTGTCCGGCGGCGAGAAGTCGCGCCTCGCGCTTGCTCGGCTGCTGGTCGATCCGCCGAACCTGTTGTTGATGGACGAGCCGACCACGCACCTCGACATCCCGTCGATCGACGCGCTGGTGCATGCGCTCAGGCAATACGAGGGCACGCTCATCTTCATCAGCCACGACGTCTACTTCATCCGTCAGCTCGCGCTAAACGTGCTGCACATCCATGCCGGTCGACTCACTCCGTACGCCGGCGATTACGACTACTACCTGGACAAATCCCGCGCCACGAACGAACGCGCTGCACTCACCGCCCCGTTCGGCGACGCCCGCCCGGTGCAGGCGGCCGAGGCCCCGCTTGCTGCCTCGGCGTCCCGCCCGAAGCCGCCCCGCCAGCCCTCGGCGGCCGAGCTGCGCAAGCTTCGTGCCGAGGTCGGCCAGCTCGAGGAACAGGTTGCGAAACTGGAAGCTCGCCAGGCGGAAATCGTTGCCGAACTCGAGGCTCCGGAATCCTACACCACGGCCGGCACCGCCCAACACCTGAATCGCGAGCTGAGCAGCATCGTCGACCAGATCCAGGCCACCACCGAGGCGTGGGAACAGGCCGCCGGGCGCCTCGAAGCCGCCCAGACCTGATCCACCAGAGCCGCGGGACCTCTCCGCGAGACGTGCGGGGCCGTCCCTTTTGTCCAAGAAACGTAAAACGCCGGCTAAGGTTTTTGAAGCCCAGTCCGATAGGGAGAGCGACAAGATACCCGCGTCACGGACGACTCGGTCGAACGGATGACATGCCGAAGGACTGGCCGCCGCGACGCGTGGACCTACGCATCCCCCCTTACGTCCATGGATACGCACGCCGATTCCAGTTCGCCGACCGCGGTCGTCGCCCCTGATGTCAGGGAACGGGCCTCGACGTCCCGCCGTGCCGCAATTCTGGTCGTGGACGATGATCCTGCCGTCTGCCGCATGCTCAAGCTGGCCCTCGAAATTGACGGCCATGAGGTCACCACGATCTCCCATGCCCGCGAAGCGATGGCTTTTCTCGAGAGCAACACGATGGACCTGGTGGTCACCGATCTCGTGATGCCGGACGTCGAAGGCATCGAGATTATCATGCGGGTGAGCCAGTCGCATCCGGAAGTGCCGATCATCGCAATCTCCGGCGAAGGCGCGGACGGACCGGAGGAATACCTCGCGATCGCGCGACTCCTGGGCGCGCACCGGACGCTGTCCAAACCGTTTGACTGCCGACAACTGATCCAGGTCGTGGGCGAGCTGCTGGCACCGTCCCGCTAGTCCTGGAGATTCCACCCGTTCGGCCATGTTTGTTCCGGTTCACTTCGCGACCGGTCTTGTCGCTTCGCACGGAACGCGGAGCTCGAACACGGCTACAGGGATCGAAGAACGCGAGACCGGGAAGAACGCAAGAACGTGAGAATCCTGGACTGAGTCGTTCTATCTCATACGTCTTCCAAGTCTCGCGTTCTTCTATCGCCCCCGGTGGCTCCGTTGGAGCGTAACGACAACGTGGACCGGTTTTCCCCGGACCATGAATTTCCAGGCCACGGCGCACTGGATTTACCGCGGGGGGACCCGCAACCAAGGGGTTCGATCCAGCGGTTGCGCTCTTTCGAAGGGCAGTTCACCCGGCTGCGACGGCTCCCCGCATTGCGGATCGCCGCGTCGTTCCCGGAAACCATGCAAAGGGGCGCAAATCTTCGTCAAAATTTCCTCCGGGACGGCTCCGGTTTCCAGCGGGCAGGTCGATGAAAAGGTTCGGTTTGCTCCCGCCGTTTTCATTAAAAGGAACGCCGGTTCCGGTGGCTTCCGCCCATCGATCCCGGCCGTCCCGACTCGTCCATACGATGTCCTCGACCTCTGACCCGTCGTGCGCCGTGCACGCGGACACCACGCCGCCCGAGCGGCGCGTCCGGCCGCGCATTTTGCTGGCCGATGACGATCCCGCGATTCGCCGCCTGGTGGTCCTCGTCCTGGATCGCGCGGGATATGACGTCGCCTCCGTGGCCGATGGTGGCGAAGCGCTCAAGCACCTCGCCGCGCATCCGGTCGATCTGTTCATCACCGACCTCGTGATGCCGGAGATTGAGGGTATCGACGTGATCATGCGTTTGCGGCGCTCCCATCCGCAGCTGCCGATCATCGCGATCTCGGGTGGCAATCCGCATGTTCCCGGCGACTTCCTCGGCATGGCGCGGATGCTCGGGGCGGGGTTGACGCTCCGCAAGCCGTTCGAATGCGACGCACTATTGGCGGCGGTGAGGGAATTTCTGCCGGGGCCGCGGTGACGGGGGCCGGTCGCGCGCCGAGGCCCGGCCCACGGCTCGAGAACGCACCAGGCCTTCGCAACACCTCCCCCGCGCTGGCGACCGCGTCACGCCGAACCGCCGAGGGAAAGTTCGCTGATCGGCAGCATCACGCCGCGGCGAAACACAGTCACCTGACCGGAACTCGACGAGACCACGATCGAAATGCACTGCGTGGCGAGCGAGATCGCCGCGGCCGCGGCATGACGGGAGCCAAGCCCACTCGGCAGCGAATGGTGGTAATCCGGCGCATAGATCAGCGAGCCGGCCGTCTGCAGCACGCCGTCGCCGCGAATAATGAACGCGCCATCCAGGTTGGAGAACTCCTTCACCGTCTCGTCCATGAAGGGATTGAGCACGTTGCGATCCTCCTCCTTGTAACCGAAAAATGGATTTAGGACGAGCGGCTTGGACATGCGCTCGACCTTCGCGGTGTCGCCGAGCACGAAAAGGCAGCCGATGGGCCGGCCTTCGCGTCCCTCCACCGAGAGTTCCATCGCGATCGCCAGCACGCGCTCGAACACCTCCGGCTTCACGTCCGCGGGCAGGAAGTCGGTCTGATCGACCAACAGGGTCTGGAACTCGCGCTGCACGTCGACCACGACGATGGTGTCGAACAGGTCGCTTTCCACGGCCCCGCCGATGCAGCAAATGCGATCGTCGAAGTGCAGCAGCCCGCGCGTCAGCCCGATGAGCACGAAGCTGCGCAACTGGGCCAGGCGCCGCTTTGAAAACGAGCGGACCTGCACCACCGCCGCATAGGGCCGCGTATCGATGCCGATCTCGGCCGCGTTGCGGGTGACCAGCAGCGTGCGCACTTCCTTGAAGTCGAAACCCGGATCAATCGTCGCCGTGAGCGTATCGGCGAACACCGCGATGGCGGAACAGTTGCTGCCGCGGGCGATGCGTTCGGCGGAGCGAAAGATCAACTGGTTGGCCCGGTTCTGGCGCGCTTGTGACGGACGCGTTCCCAGACCGCCGAAGCCGCTCGCGAGTCGTTCGAAGGCCACACCGAGGTCGGGAGCGTTGACGATCCCGTCAACGAATTCCCGGTCGCGGGCGACCTGGGCGACCCCGGAAAGCACGCCGAGATAGTCGCGCGCGCCCTCGTTCGCGATCAGCAGAAAGATCAGGTGCATGCGCGTGGGCTCGGTCGCGCCGTCATGCACGACGCCAGCCCGGCTGCGGCCCACGGCAAAGATGAAGCGCGATGACATTTTCACGCGCAGGTGCGGCAGCGCCACCCCGTTGCCGAGGTAGGTCGTCATCGTGTTCTCCCGCTCGAGCAGTCCGCGCAGCAGGTCGGAACGGTTCAATTCCTTGTGGCGGCGGGTCGCGACCTTGAGCAATTCCTGCAGCGCCTGCGGCAGCGTCGTGCTTTGCAGGTCGATGACACGATCACGGGTGAGGAACCGGTCGAGGCGCATGAGACGCGCGGGCTATTTCTCCCAATCGAGCGCGCCCTTGCGCACCTCGTAGAACAAACCGAGGATCAGCACCCCGATGAAGAAAAGCACCGGTCCGAGGATCGGCAGGTGTTGCGAGACGAAGTCGCGATGTACGAACGCCCAGGGGATGAGAAAGATGACTTCGATGTCGAAGAGGATGAAGAGCATCGCGGTGACGTAGAATTTCACGGAAAAGCGCGTGCGCGAATGGCCCTCGGACGGAATGCCGCATTCGTAGGCGGAATCCTTGATCTTGTTCCGCGCCGAGCGCTGCCCCAAGAGCCAGCTCACGAACAGCACGGCGACGGCGAGCCCCACCGCCAGCACCACCTGAATCAAAATCGGCGCAAAATCCCCCACGGTCATGATCGAAATAAATCCGTTCGCCGCCGCGTTTACACAAGAGGAAAGTTGGTGAACGCGCCGGTCATGGAGTCACTTGCGTGAGACGCAACCGCCCGGCAGGATGTTTCAGCGGCACCCCGGCGCGAAACCAGGCCAGGGCCCGGCAAGGCAACACCGGCCGCATCGCCGCGACCTCCGTCGAAAACCGCACGTCGGCGCGCCCGCGCAGGGCGGCCGAAGCCGCTCCCCCCGAGAGTTCGCTGAACAGATTTTTCAGGGACCGGTTGCGTCCACGCGCACCGGGACCATCTCCGCGAGCAGGTATTGGCCGGAACCCAGCCCCACCTGTTCGCCATAGGCCAGCAGGCGAAGGTCGGACGGAAGTCCCCGAAAGCCCGCCTCGGCGCGGCCGGCATTGATGCGTTGCCGCAGCAGCGCATCGATCATGACCGGATTGTCGCTGAGCCACACGCGCGGTTCGGACAATGTATAGAGCGAGTTGAACACCGGGCCGCCGATGAACTGATAATGTTCCAGGCTGATGATCGTGCAGGCCCAGGTCGCGCGAAGCTCGGGAATGGCCGCAATCTCCGCCGCCGCGGCCGGCCCGTTGGCCGGGCTGCGGAAAAACCGCAGGGTGTTGCTGGCATTCCAAAGCGTGGCGTTCACGAGGGCTCCGTTGACGCCGAGGATCGGATGATCGCTGCAGGACGGCAGGTTGATCCAAAAATCGACGTCGAACATCAGCGGCACGGGCAGCAGACTGCGCCGCTCCGCGTCGGACAGGGCGGAGCCCGCGACGTCGCCGAGGTCGTCCTCGCGCGAAAGGCTGACCCGTGCGGCGGGCAGCGGGCTGTCATAAAACCAGGCCGGGTCATAATACTTCCCGCTTTCCAGCACGAACACGGGCACGCCGTCGAACGTGCTTCCGCCCACGCTCAAGGGGGGGAGAAACCCGGCCTCGCGCAGGCGATTGCCGCTCAGGCCAACGATGCACAACGCATCGCGGGTGAACCCCCGATGCTCGAGCGCCTGGATCAACGCGCGCACGAGCCCGAGCGGTGTCGCAAGGCCGGCCCCCGAATCGGAATAGACCTTCAAGCCGGCGCGGTGGTGTTCGCCGGGAACGAGCCTGCGCCCACTGTCCGCCTCGAACCTCGCCAACAGCGCCTCGACCGCCCGGCCATAGACCGCGCCGGTGAAGTCGCTCAACTCGGCCTCGTAGACGCGATTCGAACCGGGCGGTCGTGTGGCCACCGTGGGAGCCGCCGCGACCGGATCGTCCGCAGCCCTCGCCCCGACCGCGCCCATCATCAGGAGGCCGCCGGCGATGCAGCCCCGGCAAAATCGTCGCAAACTCATGCGCGGCATCCCCGCGCCGGAACAGAAGCCACCGTCACCCACAGGCAACTTGACACTCCAAAAAGCGAACGGGAAGTTGGCGGGATGCGGGTCGGAAAACGACATTCGTGGCCAGGCGGCTGCCGTTTGGTCATGGCGGTTTTGACGTTGGTCATCGCAGGCTGTTCCAAACCGGAAGAGGTAATCAGCAGGCGCCTCGCGCAGGCCAACCAAAATCTCGACGCCGGGCATGTCGAGGAAGCCGTCAAGATCCTCGAGCGCCTCAATCAGACCTACGTCGATCAGCCTTCGGTCCTGGAAGCCCTCGGTTTCGCCTATTCGCGCGCGAGCCAGAATGTCGCCGCGGCCGGCAGTTTCCAGCGCGCGGCCGACATCGATCCGCGTTCGGGCAGCCTGCGGCAGCTCGCCGCGGATTCCTTTCTCGCCGCCGGCCAGCTCGACCAGGCGGCCCAGCAGTATCGGCTCTACCTCAACGAATTCCCCGGCGACTACACGGGCTGGGAGAAACTCGGCGAGACCGAGGAGAAGAGCGGCAATCTGCTGCGTGCGAACGACGCGTTCCTGGAGTGTTATCGCCTGCGGCCGAGCGGCAAGATCGCCTACCGCATCGGCACCGTGTTCCGCCGCCTGAACAACGCACCGCAGAGCAAGGCATGGCTCGAAACGACGATCAAGCACGCGGGCACCCACGTCGACGACGCCCTGCTTGGCTTGCTCGAACTCGAGGCGAGTTCGCATGACTATGCCGCGGCGGAGCGAACCGTGAAGTTGCTCGAGCAGAACTATCCCGGTACACTAGAGGCCAGTCCGCTCAAGGATGTGCGCGACGCAATCGCGGCCTGGCGCCAGCAACACGACGCGCTCGCGGCGGCGCAGGCGGCGCAGGAACGAACGGCGCGCGAGATCCAGCAGGAGCGGCAGCGGCGAGAAGATGAACTGGCCGCGGTTTCGACCGCTCCGGTGACCCCGCCGACCGCCACCGCCACGGCTCCGGAAAACCCGCCCGCGACGACGCCAGCTTCGGTTCCACTACGGGGCGAGCCATCTGCCATAAGCGGTTCGGCTCCGCCATCCGGTGAGTCGGCGGTTGCCGAGCCCGCCCCGGCCGCAGCCAGCGCACCGGCCACGCCTCCCGTGTCTCCACCTGCCCCTGCAACGCCTGCGGGCGGCAAGTCGCTGTCCTCCGATCTGCAGGCGGCCCTGGACCTCGAAGATGCCGGCCGCACCGACAACGCGATCTCCGCCCTGTGGACCCTCATTGCGAACGACGATTCACGCGTCGATGTGTGGATGGAACTCGGCCGCTGTTATCGCAGCGAACAAAAGCTGGGCGACGCCGAATCATGCCTGCTCGAGGCGCAGCGTCGCGCACCCGACGATGTCGCGGTGACGATCGCGTATCTCGAAGTCGCGCGCGACGCGCAGCCGCGTGACCTCTATTTCGCGCGGGTGCAGGAGGCACGGCAGAAGTTTCCCGGCGATGCCAATCTCGCCTACTTCTTCGCGCACGAACTCTCGACCATGGACGGTGCCACCGCCCGGGCCGTGGGCGCATACGAGGATTTCCTGCTGCTCGCGAGGCCGGGTGATCCGCGCCGGCGGGAAGCCTCCGCCTATCTCGCGCGGGTGCGCGGCTACTAGTGGAAGGACGCGATCCGCCCCGTCCGGTCCCCTCCCCGATCCATGCCCTCGATTTCCCGCGCCAGCATCCAGAACCTCAAGGCCCGCGTCGACATTGTCGAGGTGGTCTCGACGGTCGTGGCGCTCAAGCGCGCAGGCTCGAGCTTCAAGGGACTGAGTCCGTTCAACGCGGAGAAGTCGCCGTCGTTCTTCGTCTCACCGGACAAGGGTCTGTTCAAGTGCTTCAGCAGCGGCAAGGCCGGCGACGTCATCACGTTCGTCATGGAAACCGAGCGCCTCGGTTTCGCCGAGGCGGTCGAGGCGCTTGCGAAACGTTTCAACGTGCCGATCGAATACGAGGGAGGCGGCCCCTCACGCGAAGAGCGCTCCCTGCGCCAGGAGTTGCTCGAGCTGCACGAGGAAGCTGCGGAATGTTTTCGCGACGCGTTTCTCGCGGCGACGGAGGGCGGTCGGTTCATCCGGGACTACTGGACACAACAACGTCGCTTCGACCTTGCCGTGGGGGAGGACTTCAAGATCGGCCTCGCCGAGCCGGACGGCGGTCGCCTGCTGGATCGCCTGCGCAAGCGCGGTTTCTCCCCGGCAGCGCTGGCCCAATCCGGGCTTTTCTATTCGCGGGGCGGCCAGTTCCCCCCGCGCTTCCGGGGTCGCTTGATGATCCCGATCCGCGACCACCAGGGCCGCATTGTTGCGTTCACGGCCCGGCAGCTTTCGATCACCCCGGCTGATGATCCGACGCGCGAGGCGAAGTACGTAAACTCGCCGGAAACGCCGATCTTCACCAAGGGCCAGCTGCTCTTCAACCTCGACCGCGCGCGCAAGCCCGCCGCCGACGGCCGGCCTTTTCTCATGGTCGAGGGCCAGCTCGACGCGATCCGCTGCTGGACCGCGGGTCTCGACACGGCGATCGCCCCCCAGGGAACCAGCGTGACCGAGATGCAGCTGCGCCTGCTGCATCGCTATCAACACGGCTTGGAAACGCTGCTCGATGCGGATGCCGCCGGCCGCCGCGCGGCCTTGCGCCTGTTGCCGCTCGCGCTGCAGGAGGGACTCGAGATCACCTTTCTTCCCCTCTCGGGCCAGAAGGACCCCGACGAACTTGTCCGCGAGGAGGGCGCCGAAGCCATCCGGGCCCTGCGCGATCAGCGGATCAGCGCGATGCGTTTTGCCGTGCAGGCGCTGGTCCCGGAGCCGTCGACTGCATCAGCCCAACACATGGCGGATGTCGCCCGCGAACTGTTTGCGATCATCGCGCACTCGCCTTCCGCCGTCGCGCAGACCGAATATCTCGCGGAAGTCGCGGAATTGCTGCGCGTCAATCGCAACGCGCTCGAAAGTGACTATCGTCGGTTCCAATCGGTGGCCGCGCGTCGGGCGCCGTCGCGACCGGCGGCGGCCGAACCGGATGCCGCGACCGGTTCGCCGGAACACCGTACCGTCACCAGCGCTCCCCTGCCCTCAGATCTCGAACATCGCAACGACGCCGACTTCGCCCCCGCTCCCGCGGAACGGGCCGAAGCGGCGCCGCGTCCCGCCCTCATCACGGCCGAGTATGACCTGCTGTTGCTCATCCTGTTGTTCGAAGGGCTCGGCCGGCCGCTCGCGGAAACCATCAATCATGAATGGATCGACGTGGCGCGACGGGAGGGAAGGCTCCTCGACCAGATTCTGCATGCCGTCGCGCACGACGCATGGCCGGGGACCGCGCAGCGCGACGAACACATCGAGGACCCTGATGATCGCAACTTTCTCGCGTCCTTGTTGTTTGCTCCCGCCGAAATTGATGATCCGGTCAAGGTTGCCAACGAGGGTATCCGTCGGATGGTCAGGAACTTTTGCGCGCCGCGAATCAGGAAAATCGAGCTTGAAATCGCCGCTAAAGAGGGGAACGTGGACTCTGACTTACTCTCTGCCCGCCAATTCCTCACCGAACTCCGCCACCTCCGGACCCATCCGCCAACGATACACGTTCCGGCCTGACTATTTTTATGCCGCGTAAAGCCAAGCCCACGAAGGAAGCCGCCCCTTCGTCGACCCGTCCCGCCGCCGCCCGCACGCCCGTTCATCTGCTCCGCGACGAAAAAAACGCCGAAGCCGATTTGCCCGAAGACAAGAACGGCGATCCCGCCCAGGGCACGATCAACGACAAGATCCGCCTGCTGATCCGCCAGTCCAAGGAACAGGGTTACCTGACGTTCCAGGACATCAACGACGCGCTGCCCGAGACCGTCGACAATCCCGAGGACATCGAGAACGTCATCTCGATCCTGCAAAACCTCGAGATCGACATCCTCGATCCCGAGGACGTCGACACCTACAAGCAGCGCCAGGAGGAGATCGAGGAGGAGGAGTCGCGCTCCTCCCAGCACGACATTCTGGACGACCCGGTCCGGATGTATCTCAAGCAGATGGGCCAGGTGCCGCTGCTCACGCGCGAACAGGAGGTCGAAATCTCCAAGCGCATCGAGACCGCGGAACAGAACGCCCAGAACGTACTGTTCTCGATCGGCCTGACCGGTCGTTTTCACGCCGACCTCGGCAACAAGCTCATGCGGCGGCGAAGAGCGCTTCGACCGCGTCGTCGTCGACAAGCGGGTCGAGAACCGCGAAACCTACTTCAAGAACCTGCCCCGGTTGATCGAGCTGACGGAACGCGGCGAACACAACACGCCAGGCCGCGTGGGATGACTACCACAAGGCGCGCGATGACGCCGACGCGCAAGCGCACGCTCACGCGCTTCCGCAAGAACGAAAATGCGCTGCGCGCGAACTTCGCGAAATTCTTTTTCAAGCTGAAGGTCTTCGAGGAATACCTCGATGCCGCTCACGCCCGAGCTCAACGCGATGCACAAGGTGCTCGCGGATCTCGAGCACGCGAAGCACCCGAAGACGAAGAAGCACGCCGCAGCTCGACGCCAAGGTCGCTCACCCAGAAGCTGCATGATTTCGAGATCAAGCACCGCATCGCGCCCGCCCGGCTGCTCGACCTCGTCGCGCGACGTCCGCAAGCACGTGCGCGAAGCCCACAAGGCGAAGACCGAGATGGTCGAGGCCAACCTGCGCCTCGTCATCTCGATCGCGAAGAAATACACGAACCGCGGCCTCTCCTTCCTCGACCTGATCCAGGAGGGCAACATGGGCCTGATGAAGGCGGTCGAGAAATTCGAATACCGCCGCGGCTACAAGTTCTCGACCTACGCCACGTGGTGGATCCGCCAGGCCATCACCCGCTCCATCGCCGACCAGGCGCGCACGATCCGCATCCCGGTGCACATGATCGAGACGCTCAACAAGGTCATGCAGGTGCAGAAGCAGCTCCTGCAGGAATACGGCCACGAACCCACGCCCGACGAAGTCGCCGAGGAGATGCAGATGCCCGTCGAGCGCGTGCAGCAGATCATGAAGATGGCGCAGCAGCCGATCTCGCTGCAGTCGCCCGTCGGCGACGGCGACGACACCAGCTTTGGCGACTTCATCGAGGACAAGAGCGCGGAGAACCCGTACGACATGACGGCGTTTTCGCTCCTGCGGGAAAAGATCATCGACGTGCTCGACTCGCTCACCGAGCGCGAGCGCAAGGTGCTCTCGCTGCGCTTCGGCCTCGTGGACGGCTACAGCCGCACGCTCGAGGAGGTCGGCAAGCAGTTCAAGGTCACGCGCGAGCGCATCCGCCAGATCGAGGCCAAGGCCTTGCGCAAGATGCGCCACCCGACGCGCATCCGCCAGCTTTACGGCTTCTTCGAATCCGAGCCGCTGGACAATCCGCAGCAGTTCATCAAGAAAGTCGTCGAGGGCGCCCAGTAACCGACCGGGGGAGCGCGCCCGGTCGGCGATCCCCCTTTACAACGCACCGCCGCAGCGTAGCGTACGCTTCAAATCCCATGGGTGGCATCGGCTGGAAAGAAATCCTTTTGATCCTCTTCGTCGTGGTCCTGTTGTTCGGGGCCAAGCGACTTCCTGAGCTCGCCCGCGGCATGGGGAAGTCGATCAAGGAGTTCAAGAAGGCAACCGCCGAGGCGGAGAACGAGGACGACGAGGATGACGATCACGAGGCAGACGCGCCGAACAACGGCACGCGCAAGAAGAAGGCCAGCGACGTCGCCTCAAAGAACTAGGGAGACGGCCAGCGGGTTCGTGCGGGAGTTCACCGCCCTGGCCGGGTTCGAGCCCCGGTAGAACGAGGAGATAACCTTTGACAGGCACCTCGGCAGCCCGCTTATTCCGAAGGAACCTACCGCCTCCTCCTACTCCATGTTGCGCAACCTCTTCGGGGTATTCTCGAACGACATCGGTATCGACCTCGGCACTGCCAACACCCTGGTCTACGTCAAAGACAAGGGCATTGTCCTCCGCGAACCGTCCGTCGTCGCGATTCACTCCTCCACCCGCAAGGTGCTCGCCGTGGGCGAGGAAGCCAAGCGCATGCTCGGCCGTACCCCCGGCAACATCACGGCGATCCGTCCGATGAAGGACGGCGTGATCGCGGATTTCGACATCACGGAGGAGATGCTGCGCTATTTTATCAAGAAGGTGCAGAACAACGGCAAGGTGATCCCGCCCCGGGTCGTCGTGGCGATTCCCTCCGGCATCACCGAGGTGGAAAAGCGCGCCGTGAAGGAATCCGCGATGCATGCGGGCGCACGCGAGGTCATGCTCCTCGAGGAACCAATGGCGGCGGCGATCGGCGTCGGTCTGCCGGTCGAGGAACCCGCCGCGAACATGATCGTCGACATCGGCGGCGGCACGACCGAGGTCGCCATCATCTCGCTCGCCGGTGTCGTATTCGCAAAGAGCATTCGCGTCGGCGGCGATGAACTCGACGCGGCCATCATCAATTACATGAAGCGCGCCTACAACCTGCTCGTGGGCGAGCGCACCTCCGAGGAAATCAAGCTCAAGATCGGTTCCGCCTTTCCGCTCGACGAGGAACTCTCGATGGAGGTGCGCGGCCGCGATTCCGTCGCCGGCCTGCCGAAAACGATTCACGTGACGTCGCAGGAAATTCGCGAGGCGCTCAGCGACAATATCAATGCGATCGTCGAGGCCGTGCGCAATGCGCTCGAACGCTGCCCGCCGGAACTCTCGGCGGATCTGGTCGATCGCGGTTTCGTGCTCGCGGGGGGCGGCGCGTTGCTGCGCATGCTCGACCGCCTGCTTTGCGAGAAGACGGGATTGCCCGTGACCGTGGCGGACGACCCGCTCAGCGCGGTGGCCAACGGCACCGGCGCCGTGCTGGCGGACCTCAACTTTCTGCTCAACTACGTGACCACGGACACGAAGAGTTGAATCCCTCGTGGGATCATCGCCCGAGACTCACTTCGGCCTGGATAGCTTTGGGAGCGGGTCTACCCCGCCACGCTTACGAGCGATCGCGGGGTAAACCCGCACCTGCAACATCCCTCAACCGTTCGGGGCCTGCCCCGGGGATTGTCTCTCGCCGGAGCGCCGTGGACGCGAAAGCCTGGAGAGCGGTCGTCCCTTCAGTACCTCCCGCGCCTCCGCGATCGTTTAGTCTGTCCGGCACGGGTCACTTGTTACTTGCTACCTGAAACCTGTCCTTCGCGCCGCCCTGCGGTGCCGCTCTCTCCTTGGCGAAAAAGCGTTTCCTGACCGCCCGTCCTTTCCTCGCGCTCGGCCTCGTCGTGCTCGGCTGGGCGATCGTGCCTTTCGCCCTGAAATCGCTGGCTCGAATCAGTTTCTACGAATTCCAGGCGCCGGCCAACCTCGCGGCCTCCGGCGTGCGCGATCTCCAGGAATACTGGAGCATGCGCGTCCACTCGAAGAACGAGCTGATCGAGGTCGGCCGCGACCTCGCGCGCAACAACGCCCGTTATGAACTCAAGGTGCGCGAGATCGACACGCTCAATGCCGAACTCAACCGGCTCTCGAACTGGATCAACCTGCCCGCCCGCGAAGGCTATCGCTACGAGATCGCCCGGGTCGTGCGGCGCGATTTCTCCGGATGGTGGCAGCAACTCACGATCAACAAAGGCAGCAACTACCCGATCAAGGTGGGTTACCCCGTCGTGTTCACCGGCGGCGTCGTCGGCCGGGTGCGCGAGGTCAATCTCTACACCGCGACGGTGGACCTGCTTAGCAGCCCCAACGTGCGCCTGGCCGCCAACTTCGAGGGCGACAACCGCCCTGTCGCCTATCAGGGCGGACCGAATCCGAGTTTCGCCAGCCCGCGAGGTCGCGTGGAATTCGTGCCCCAGGACACGCTGGCGACGCCGGGCAAGCCGGCGGTGTTGGTGACCTCGGGGCTCGGCGGCGTTTTTCCGCCCGGCCTGCCCATCGGCAGGGTCTTTCTTTTCTCTCCCGGTCCCGACGGCCAGTTCAAGGTCGGCGACGTCATCCTCGACGAGCGGCTCGGCAATCTCACGGAAGTCGCCGTGCTCGTGCCCGACCAGCCGGATTAGTCGTCATGCGCACGGACTACCGCTGGCTGGTGATCTTCGGTGGCAACCTGGTATTTCTGTTTCTGGTCGGGCAGTTGAATCATTACCTGACCGATGTCTCGCTCTTCGGAATCACGCACGGACAGGCCTACCTGTTTCTCCCCGGGCTGCCGCTGGCGTTCGTGGCGCTGCGGCTGAACCTCCTGCCGGCCGTGGGTACCACCGTGGCCACCGCGCTGGCCATCGAAGCCGTGCTGCCGTTGCGCAGCGGTACGCTGCTGTTGCCCGCCGCGGCCTGCGTGTGCATGACCATCGCCTTCCGCGCGCATTTCAATCGCTTTGAACCCTCCACGGCCGTGTTTGCGGCCCTGATCATCAACCTCGTGATGATCGTTGCCGTCACGCTGGTGACTTTCCCGTCCGGCGGCGTCTCCGTTGGCCGCGTGCTGGTCGACTTGTTCCTCTCCCAGGTGGCGCTCGGACTGTTCACCGGTTGGTACTTTGCCGCGCAAACTGCGTTGTTGCGGTTGTTCGGGTTCGACCTCGACACCGAACTGCGCGAAACGGTGTGAACGTGAAGCGATCGAGATTTCACCACGCGATCCGGGTCGAGCCATGAGCATGATCGACGCCCGCACGGAACAGCGCGCGCGCATGACGTTTTTCTACGGCGTCGTCGGCACGATCGTCGTCGTCCTTTTCACGGGTCTGGCGTACCGCCAGCTGTTCAGCAACGACGCTTTTCTCGAGCGGGAGCGCCTGCAAAACCAGCGTCGTATCCTGATTCCGGGCCCGCGCGGCGAGATCCTCGACCGCGAGGGGCGTGTGCTCGTCGCCAACCGCTCGCGGTTTTCCGCAGTGCTGTTCTTCTCCGACGATCGCGTGCGCCACGAGTTTCGCCGCGAGTACATCAACCTCGTCCGGGACCGTCGCGAGGGCAACATCGTGATCCCGCCGGAGGTGAACCTCGAGGAGTATGCGCGGGCGCGGGTCGTGCAGCGCTATCTCGACCAGTGCAACCGCATCCTGGGCCGGCAGGACAAGGCCTCCATCGCGGGTGTCCAGAAACACTTCATCACCCACCCTCTCCTGCCATTTCCCGTGCTCGAGGATCTCGAGCCGACGGAATTCGCGCGTCTGCTCGAGCAACTGCCCGCGAGTTCACCGGTGCAGATCTTTTCGTCCACCGTCCGCCATTATCCCTATGGTCGCGCCGCCGCCCACACCCTCGGCTATGTTTCCTCGACGCTCGAGCTGCCCGAGGAAAACCTGCCGGGGGCCGACCTCAAGACCTTCAACAATCGCGGCAGCTTCGGACGTGCCGGGCTCGAACTGAAGTTCGACGACCAGCTCCAGGGCAAGACGGGCAGCGAAATCTACGTCGTCGATCCCGCGGGCTACCAGGTGAACCTCGTGCAAAGCGTGCCGCCGGTCACCGGCAAAGCACTCACGACGAGCCTCGACATCGACCTGCAACTCGCCGGCGAGGCGGCCTTCGGCGATATGGAAGGCGCCTGCGTCGCGCTCGACGTCCACACGGGTGAGGTGCTGGCACTGATCAGCAAACCCGACTTCGATCTCAATGACACGACGCCCTACATCAGCTCCGACACCTGGAAGGATATTCTGGATCGCGGCGCCTTTCTCAATCGCGCCACGCAGGGCCTCTATCCCCCCGGTTCGACGTTCAAGATCATTTCTGCCATCGCGGGCCTTCGCAGCGGCGCGATCACGCCGGATCAACCAATCATCGATTGCGAAGGCGTATTGAACAAGTACGGCCGCCGTTTCGTCTGCTATAACGGCCGCGGCCACCACGGCGAAGTATTGCTCCCCGACGCCATTGCCCAGAGCTGTGACATCTATTTCTATCAGGTCGGCTGGCTCACCACCCCGGAGCAGTTGGCCGCCGAGGCACGACGGTTTGCGCTGGATCGTCCGACCGGTATCGAGATCCCGTACGAGGCGAAAAACATGATCGTGCCGGACCCGGATTGGAAGAAGCGCGAAGCCTTCGGGCCGTGGGTGCGCGGAGATACCGCCAACATGGCGATCGGCCAGGGTTTTCTGCTGGTGACGCCGTTGCAGATGGCCTGCTTTACCGCATCCTTCGCGCGCAACGAAACGATCACCTCGCCCACCATCCTGCGGCGTCGTCCCGACTCGAGCCCCGCGCTGGCCGGCAACCAGTCCGTCGGTCTCCCGCCCAGCGACCGCGCAGCCATCCTCCAGGGCATGGAGGCGGCCGTCACCCGCGGAACCGCCCGACGACTGGCGATTGACGGCATCCGTCTCGCCGCCAAGACGGGCACCGCCCAGAAGGATGTATACATCGACGGAAAGAAGAGCCGGATGAACTTCGCCTGGATTACGGTCTTTGCCCCGATCGAGAACCCGACGATCGCCATCGCGGCAATGGTTGCGGGTGACACGCCGGACGAGGAGTACGCCGGTGGCGCCTACGCGGCCCCCATCGCCCGGGCGATCCTCCAGGCGTACTTCGCGAAACACCCGCCGCTCCCCGAGACTCCGACCCAGTCATTGTCGCTCGGTCCGCGCTGACGCCGAACCGTTAGGCGCTCCGAAGCTTCCGTCCGCGGGTTGGATGCGATTATGATTTCAATGTGAACTGTAGGAGCGGGTTTAACCCGCGATTTCTCCGAGCCATCGCGGGGTAAACTCGCTCCTGCAATTTTGAGCGACAGCGGGCAAAGGCCCGTGAGTCACTCAGTGGAAACACGGAACCCAGGGAGCGACCGCGCCATCCCTCCGGCCGCGGATTGGACTTTCTCGTCCGTCAGAGCTTGGCCGCGCGAGCGCAAGAGGAACCCGAAAGATCACGAGCAACCAGCACGACAGTTGCCCCGCCCTGCGGCTATCCCGAGCCGGCCGCGGCTCACGTGCGACGCACACCCGAGCCACCATTCGCA